>NZ_JBFNXO010000001.1:3515000-5089509 GCF_040812255.1 Bacteroides sp. L008
CGCCTTAGTATATTCAACCCGACTACGTGTGTCCGTTTGCGGTACGGGTACCTTAAAGATTAAGTTTAGCGGATTTTCTTGGGAGTATGTTTACACGCACTATTACCTCATTCCGAAGAATTCGGTATACTATCAGGTTCGACTCTTGCGGTGGATTTGCCTGCCGCAATCAACATCTACACCCTTCAACGGACTATTCCGTCAGTCCGCGGCGCTGTCACTCCTCCGTCTCCACGTCACTCTTTAAGGTAGTACAGGAATATTAACCTGTTCTGCCATCGGCCTCACCGTTCGGCTGAGCCTTAGGACCCGACTAACCCTGATCCGATTAGCGTTGATCAGGAAACCTTAGTCTTTCGGCGAGGGGGTTTCTCACCCCCTTTATCGTTACTTATACCTACATTTGCTTTTCCACACGCTCCAGCAAAGCTCACGCTTCACCTTCGACGCAGAGTGGAATGCTCCCCTACCGATCCTTACGGATCCCATAGCTTCGGTAAATTGCTTGATGCCCGATTATTATCCACGCCAAACTCCTCGACTAGTGAGCTGTTACGCACTCTTTAAATGAATGGCTGCTTCCAAGCCAACATCCTAGCTGTCTTAGCAATCTGACTTCGTTAGTTCAACTTAGCAATTATTTGGGGACCTTAGCTGATGGTCTGGATTCTTCTCCTTTAGGACATGGACCTTAGCACCCATGCCCTCACTCCTGGGATCGAACTACTGCGCATTCGGAGTTTATCAAGACTTGATAGGCGGTGAAGCCCTCGCATCTTATCAGTCGCTCTACCTCACAGTAGTAATTCCCAAGGCTGCACCTAAATGCATTTCGGGGAGTACGAGCTATCTCCAAGTTTGATTAGCCTTTCACCCCCACCCTCAGTTCATCCGGAAGCTTTTCAACGCTTATCGGTTCGGTCCTCCAGTTAGTGTTACCTAACCTTCAACCTGACCAAGGGTAGATCACTTGGTTTCGCGTCTACTCCTTCCGACTAATCGCCCTGTTCAGACTCGCTTTCGCTTCGGCTTCATGTCTTAAGACACTTAACCTTGCCGGAAAAAGTAACTCGTAGGTTCATTATGCAAAAGGCACGCCGTCACTTCTTACAAAGCTCCGACCGCTTGTAGGCGCACGGTTTCAGGGACTATTTCACTCTTCTATTCGAAGTGCTTTTCACCTTTCCTTCACAGTACTGGTTCGCTATCGGTCTCTCGGGAGTATTTAGCCTTACCGGATGGTCCCGGCAGATTCACGCAAGATTCCTCGTGTCCCGCGCTACTCAGGATACCACTACGCTTCGTTTAGCTTCGAATACCGGACTATCACCGTCTATGGTCCCATTTTCCAAAGGGTTCTTCTCACTAAAGTTCTTGCGATATCGTGGTCCTACAACCCCAATATTGCCGTAACAACATTGGTTTGGGCTAATCCCCGTTCGCTCGCCACTACTAGGGGAATCATTATTATTTTCTTTTCCTACAGGTACTAAGATGTTTCAGTTCCCTGTGTTAGCCTCCAACTAGGTTGGATGACATTCCTTCAGAATGCCGGGTTGTCCCATTCGGAAATCTTCGGATCAAAGGTTATTTGCACCTTCCCGAAGCTTATCGCAGCTTATCACGTCCTTCATCGCCTCCGAGAGCCAAGGCATCCGCCATGCGCCCTTGCTTACTTTCTTTCAAACGTTTTATTCTCGTACTGGTATTGGTATTGGAATTGCTTCCTTCTATCAATATTGCATACTCGAACACGTACGGTTTGATATATACTTTTAGCTCTTACTAAAATTTTACTTTTTGTACATCATGTCAAAGATCGTTTCTCTTTTTCAGAGATGGTGGAGAATAACGGATTCGAACCGTTGACCCTCTGCGTGCAAGGCAGATGCTCTAGCCAGCTGAGCTAATCCCCCAAGAGGTTATCAAGAATTGCTGCATTCCGCTGACGCGTCATTCCTTCGTTCTTGAGCTTGGTAGTCCCAGGCAGAGTTGAACTGCCGACCTCTACATTATCAGTGTAGCGCTCTAACCAACTGAGCTATAGGACTAGTTCAACCTTGTCTACCTGTATGTTAGACTCGGCTTCTTTTTTCTCTTGTTTATCTCTATCTATACTTCTATAGATGGTTGATCTATATATTATAAATAAACAAGTACCAGTAGTACAAAAACAGAACCTTTAAAGTCACTTTTTTTTACGATGTTGTATTTTACATTATTCATGCAGAATTACATCGTTTACGGCATCACTCCAGAAAGGAGGTGTTCCAGCCGCACCTTCCGGTACGGCTACCTTGTTACGACTTAGCCCCAATTACCAGTTTTACCCTAGGACGCTCCTTGCGGTTACGTACTTCAGGTACCCCCGGCTTTCATGGCTTGACGGGCGGTGTGTACAAGGCCCGGGAACGTATTCACCGCGCCATGGCTGATGCGCGATTACTAGCGAATCCAGCTTCACGAAGTCGGGTTGCAGACTTCGATCCGAACTGAGAGAGGTTTTTGGGATTAGCATCCTGTCACCAGGTAGCTGCCTTCTGTACCCCCCATTGTAACACGTGTGTAGCCCCGGACGTAAGGGCCGTGCTGATTTGACGTCATCCCCACCTTCCTCACATCTTACGACGGCAGTCTCTCCAGAGTCCTCAGCATGACCTGTTAGTAACTGAAGATAAGGGTTGCGCTCGTTATGGCACTTAAGCCGACACCTCACGGCACGAGCTGACGACAACCATGCAGCACCTTCACATTTGCCTTGCGGCTATATAGTTTCCTACATATTCAAATGCAATTTAAGCCCGGGTAAGGTTCCTCGCGTATCATCGAATTAAACCACATGTTCCTCCGCTTGTGCGGGCCCCCGTCAATTCCTTTGAGTTTCACCGTTGCCGGCGTACTCCCCAGGTGGAATACTTAATGCTTTCGCTTGGCCGCTTACTGTATATCGCAAACAGCGAGTATTCATCGTTTACTGTGTGGACTACCAGGGTATCTAATCCTGTTTGATACCCACACTTTCGAGCATCAGTGTCAGTGACAGTCTAGTGAGCTGCCTTCGCAATCGGAGTTCTTCGTGATATCTAAGCATTTCACCGCTACACCACGAATTCCGCCCACCTCTACTGTACTCAAGACTGCCAGTTTCAACTGCAATTTTACGGTTGAGCCGCAAACTTTCACAACTGACTTAACAATCCACCTACGCTCCCTTTAAACCCAATAAATCCGGATAACGCTCGGATCCTCCGTATTACCGCGGCTGCTGGCACGGAGTTAGCCGATCCTTATTCATATGGTACATACAAAATCCCACACGTGGAATACTTTATTCCCATATAAAAGAAGTTTACAACCCATAGGGCAGTCATCCTTCACGCTACTTGGCTGGTTCAGACTTACGTCCATTGACCAATATTCCTCACTGCTGCCTCCCGTAGGAGTTTGGACCGTGTCTCAGTTCCAATGTGGGGGACCTTCCTCTCAGAACCCCTATCCATCGTAGTCTTGGTGGGCCGTTACCCCGCCAACAAACTAATGGAACGCATCCCCATCGATAACCGAAATTCTTTAATATCAATCTCATGCGGGATTGATATGCTATCGGATATTAATCTTTCTTTCGAAAGGCTATCCCCGAGTTATCGGCAGGTTGGATACGTGTTACTCACCCGTGCGCCGGTCGCCATCTTCACTTTGCAAGCAAAATGAAATGCTGCCCCTCGACTTGCATGTGTTAAGCCTGTAGCTAGCGTTCATCCTGAGCCAGGATCAAACTCTTCATTGTAAAAGTATTTTTTATCATCCGTTAAGATGATCTTTTTGCTCTGTTCAGGACGCCGTAATTTTATTGACCTTATTCAAATACCTGTTAGTCTTAACTGTATCGCTACTGAATAAGACAAGTATTGACGGTTCTATTTTTTACTTGTACTACTTGTATTGTTTATCAATATTTCAAAGAACTTGTTGCTTTCGTTTTAAAAGCGGGTGCAAAGGTAAGGGCTTTATTTTTAACTACCAAACTTTTTCGGAAGTTTTTTTTCAGTTTTTCTTTTTACTCAATTTCTCTGGCTCTCTATGCGAAAGGGAAAGAATGTATGAAAGAAGAACTCGCCGGTTTTCTTTGCGAATCGGACTGCAAAGATAAGAACTTTATTTAGTACTATCCAAACTTTTTCGGAAGTTTTTTGTTCTTTTCTTTAAGTGGGATTCCGCTTTTTCACTAAGTCAATTTTTCAAGGCTTTCTTCTCTTGGAAAGCGGGTGCAAAAGTAGCCCCTTTTGGTATACAATCCAAATATATCAAACTATTTTTTCTAATTATTTTTGAATACATTTGCTAAAGTGCTGAGGAAGAACGATGTTGTAGAACATATTTTTAAGTTACAGATAGATTGTGCGCGGAAACAAGAAGAGAAATACACATTATTATATCACACGCGGGCGCGTAAGTGCGCCGGGGATCAGTTTGCGTTAGGGAGCAATTAAAGAATCAGTTCATTAAAATAAGAGGAAAGAAAGACAAATATAAGAGATAGTGGTTTTATAGTGGATTCCATTCCTTAGTTTGATTCCTTAATATGATACTGGTATGAGAATGATACGTAGAATCTTCAGTTTACTGAAAAGGATTTTTCTTTTTCATTTCTCATGTTCTCATAATATACATAATAATCAACTGTAAATCAAATAGATAATACTATGAGAAATAAAACACGAAAGGGCATTTCTCATAGCTGTTTCATGATTTAGTCCGTAAAATAGAGCATTTCTCATAGGGTTTAAACCATTTCTCATAGTATTCTCATACTCCGTCTATACATTTTACTCATTTCTCATACAGTATAACTGTAGTTTTTCCGGACTTTTGTCGGATTTACGATTACTCCTTTCCTTCTTCGGTTTTATTAAGCAACTTCTTGCTATTTACTGCTTTCCTGTATGTTATTCACCTTATACCTTTATGTTTTTCCCTAATCATTGTTATTTCTTCCTACCACTATTCGTATCGTTGCACTCTAGTGAACAGATCATTGCACTGGAGTAAACGGTTCTATCCACTCTAGTGAACAGACCTTTCCACTCTAGTGGAACGATTCAGATACCGGTAGGAAAACATACGAATACCTACTCCATACACTTCCAGAAACGCTTTATAATATATTATTAATCAATACAGAACTGAATATGTAGCATTGAATCTATTACAAAAGCCTCTTTGCCCTACGAAAGATTATGAGAAATGCCTTGAAAAGCTATGAGAAACACCTTGTTTTGTGGACAAAATGCTGGTAATACTATGAGAAATACCATTTCCTATTTTATTTCTCATAGTATTACATATCTGATTTACAGATGATTATTACGTATATTATGAGAACATGAGAAATGAAAACGAAAAATCATTTCTAGTATGCACCGTAATGAACAGAACTTTTCCCATATTTGCAAATAGAGCGAAAAACATTTGGAAAGATATACATTATATAAAATTATGGTTATTCTAATTGCAGGAGATACACACACCGGGAAAACTCTATTAGCACAAAAGCTGCTGGAGAAATACCAATATCCCTATTTATCAATAGACCACTTAAAAATGGGACTTATCAGAAGCGGACAATGTAAACTCTCTACCGAAAGTAGCGACTCTGAACTCACAGATTACCTATGGCCTATTATTAAGGAGATCATAAAAAACTGTATTGAGAACTCTCAAAATATAATCATCGAAGGATGCTATATCCCTTTTGGCTGGGAAAAGGACTTTACAGAAGAATACACGCAACAAATGAAATACATCTGCCTCATATTTAGCCAAGAATACATAAAACACAATTTTCAGGACATTTTAAAATATGAGAGTATCATAGAAAAAAGACTGTCAACAGATACTCCCTTTGAAGAAATGAGTAAAACTAATAGACACAATTTAGAGCAATGCATATCAAGAGGGTATAACTACATCTTGATAGACAAGGGGTATCAAGTAAATGTAGATAATATATAATCTTCCAGAAACACAAAAATTACTCAAACTTTAAGATCCCACTGAAATATGAATCAGGCTGAATTTTTTAGTTCTATTTTCCAATTTTCTTCGTCAGATAGCCCGCTATCTTCCTCATCAAGTTGAAAAATATACCTCGAAAAAGCATCTCAAACCATTAGACGATAAAATCAAAACAGTTTCTAAATAGGCAATTGCCCCGCAGCCCTTTCGCTCGTCAGCCGCAGGGCTTCGGGACGCGAGTGGAAGGGCTTTCCTATTTTCCCCCTATTTTTATCGTTCACAGATGGAACAAATTTTTAGCAAAATTTATGGTTCTTTGGGTGAAATTCTGTAGCTTTGCGAAACCGATTGATAAGTCAGAAAACGCAGTTCCCTTGTCGGCTTAAAAATACGAACCATGAAAGAAATAAAATACATCGTAGAGAATGAACGCGATCTACTGTGGGGGCTCTCCATCACTACCGTGGGATGTGAAACGATTGGTAAAGGAATGAAATATCCCACAGCCAACCATCAGCAGGGCTACTATTTCGACCCTCAGAAAGGACGAGTGTTACAAGATTATCAGTTGGTTTATATCCCCGAAGGAAGTGGCACATTCAGAACACAAAGCGTGGAGACCACCTCTGTCAAGGCAGGGACGATGTTTCTGCTGTTCCCCGATGAGTGGCATACTTATGCTCCGGACGTCAATGTCGGCTGGAAGCAATATTGGATAGGCTTTAAGGGGACAAACATAGACAATAGAGTGCAGCAAGGATTCCTACGGAAAAAATCGCCGATATTCGATGTCGGGGTGAACGATGAAATCATTCATCTCTATCGGAAGGCCATCGAAGCAGCGGAACATGAGAAAGCCTACTTTCAGCAAATGTTGGCCGGAATCACCAATCATCTCTTGGGACTGATGTATAGCTTGGATAGGAATATCCAGCTGAACAAGAACCGATTGCCGTCTGAAAAGATAGACAAGGCGCGTATCATCATGCGTGAAGAGATGGAAACCGCGCTCACCATACAAGAAATTGCCGATAGGCTGGGATTCAGCTATTCTACCTTCCGGAAACAGTTCAAGGAATACACGGGATTGTCGCCCGCCCACTATTTCCAAGACTTGAAACTGCAACGAGCCAAAGAGTTGCTCTGTACCACTTCGCTATCCATCAAAGAAATAGCCTACTCGCTGAACTTCGAATCACCCGATTATTTCTCCACACTGTTCAAAAAGAGAATGGGCAAGAAGCCGAGCGATTTTCGGGAATAGTATGTTTTAAAATAGCTTTCTCAAAAAACAAGGGTCTTAAATCAAAAAACAAGGTTCTACATTCCAATTCCATCCTACTTTTGCGCGTACAAACGAACTTAAAAACGCAAATATGTATGGAAACAACGCAATCGACTGTTAAAGTTGGATTAATCGGAGTGGGTCTTGATACCTATTGGGGACAATTCAAAGGGCTCCTTCCCCGTTTGCAGGGCTATCAGAAAGAAATCAAGGAGAAAATGAATGGACTCCGTGCCGATGTGGTAGATGCCGGAATGGTAGATACACCTCAAAAGGCAGTGGATGCCGCTGCCCTCTTGCAAAACAATGGAGTGGAGATTGCTTTCATCTTCATTTCGACATACGCCTTGTCGTCTACACTTCTACCTATCGCACAGCGCGTCAAAGTTCCGGTCGTATTGTTGAACGTACAACCTGTCCCTGCCATCGACTACACTTATATTAACAATATGGGTGATCGTGGCGAAATGACCGACGAATGGCTTGCCCACTGTCAGGCATGTTCCACACCGGAGTTTGCTTGTGTGTTCAATCGGGCCGGCATCCGTTATGACATCATCACCGGATACTTGCAGGAAGACGCAGTGTGGAAAGAAATCGAAGCATGGATTGACGCAGCACGTGCTGTCAAAGGCATGCGTGAGAACCGCATGGGCATTCTCGGACATTATTATTGCGGTATGCTGGACGTGTATACGGACACCACGATGCAATCCGCCGTGTTTGGCACCCATATCGAACAGGTGGAGATGTGCGAACTGAAAGCTTATCGTGATGCAGTGACAGAGGACGAGTTGAAGGATAAGTTGCAGGAATTCAACGATAAGTTTGATGTCGTGGCAGAGTGTGAGGCTTATGAGTTGGAACGCGCTGCGCGTACATCCGTTGCTTTGGACAAACTGATAGCTGCACACAATCTTGGATCTATGGCCTACTACTATGAAGGCTATTCCGGCAATGAATATGAGAACATCGTGACCTCTGTTATTGCAGGAAACACATTGCTTACCGGAAAGGGAATTCCTGTGGCCGGTGAATGCGAAGTGAAGAATGTGCAAGCGATGAAAATCATGTCGCTGCTGGGTGCAGGTGGTTCGTTCTCAGAGCCCTATGCCATGGATTTCAACGACGATGTGGTCATGTGGGGACACGATGGTCCGGCACATTTTGCCATAGCCGAAGGTCGGGTGAAACTGGTTCCCCTCCCTATCTACCACGGAAAGCCGGGAAAAGGCCTTTCCATACAGATGAGTGTCAAGCATGGAGACGTCACCTTCCTGTCTGTTTGTGAAGGAAAAGACGGTGTGTTCCTGCTCGTCGCCGAGGGCGAATCGGTGGAAGGTTCCACACTTCAGATAGGAAACACCAACAGCCGCTACCGCTTCAGCTGCGGCGCGCGGGTCTTTATGGATAAATGGAGCAAGGCGGGTCCCTCTCATCATTGCGCCATCGGAGTCGCCCATGTGGCAGACAAACTGGAAAAAGTGGCCTTCTTGCTGAATATCCCTGTGGTGAGGGTTTGCTGATACAGAGAATACCAAAACATATTATGCTAATACCTAATTTAAAAGCCTTATGAAGTTAAAAGAAATCAACAGTAATGGGGTAGAAAGATACAAATATACTTGGAAAATCTTCTACGCCGTCATGATGCTATTTTGCCTGCCTTCCATAGGTCTGGCACAGACAAGAGTGATTACGGGTCTTGTTTTTGATGAAAACAGCAATGAACCGTTAATCGGAGCTTCGGTATCCGTTCAGGGTACTTCCAACGGAGTGATTACCGGAATGGATGGAACATTCTCGCTAAAGGCTCAATCGCAAGATGTAATTCAAGTCTCTTACGTAGGTTACAGAACCGTTAAGAAAACAGTGGGAAACAATTCGCATCTCAGAATCGGACTGGCAGAAGATGTGAATAAATTGGACGAAGTGGTGACCATTGGTTATTCTGCTCAGAAAAAGATTAACCTGACAGGTGCAGTAGCTACGGTTGATATAGAACAACTGGAAGGTAAACCGGTGTTCTCGGTAACTGAAGCCTTGCAGGGAACCACACCGGGCCTGATTATCACGCAGCCTACCTCTAAACCGGGCTCGACGCTGAATGTCAACATTCGAGGACTCAATACACTGAACGATAACAATCCGTTGGTGCTGATTGATGGAGTTGAAGGAGATATGCACCTTCTTAACACCAGTGATATTGAACAGATATCAATATTGAAAGATGCTTCAGCTTCTATCTACGGTTCACGTGGAGCAAACGGTGTTATCCTGATTACAACTAAAAAAGGAGCACCGAAAAAGTCAAGCATTAACTATGAATTCCGTTACGGATGGAATACCCCTACCGGATTGCCAGATTTAGCGGATTCATGGGTGTATGCAGAGTTGCGTAACGAAGCCTTGATTAACTCTGGACTTGCTCCGGAATTTACGGCTGATCAGATTGCCGCTTTTAAGAATGGAACTGCTCCTAACTGTAAGTGGATAGATCATATCTATAAGAACAATGCTCCCATGCAGACTCACAGTATCAGCCTGACGGGTGGAGAGAATAAAACCACCTATTACCTGTCTGCTGCTTACGGCAACCAAGAGAGCTTGTTTGTCAACAATGACAATTTCGGCGCAAAACGCTTCAATGTTCGTTTGAATCTGTCACATGAGTTCAATAAACGACTGAAATTTAGTGTAAATACGTTCTATAATCGTAGAGAAACGCGAAGCACTGCTTATTGGGAAGAGTGGATTATTGAGCAGTCTGTCCGTACTCCGCCTATCTATGAGATTAAGATAGGAGATGAAATTCAATATCCGCAGTCGTACGCACACAACCCGTTGGGTCGATTGGAAAAAGGTGGATATAACCTCAGTTCTTACGATGAAGTCGGTGGCGTTATCAATGGTGAATGGAATATCTTTGATAAGTTGACCTTGAAAGCATCTGCCGGAACCAATATCAACAATACTCGTTCTCACACTAATCGTCATGCCATTATCGAAGAAAGCTCTACCGATATCTCTTGGCAGATGTGTGAATCGGCAGGTCGTACATACAGATTGACCACCAACGTATTCTTGGATTATCAGCGTCAGTTTGGCAAACATTCTTTTGATGTGATGGCTGGATTTGCTTATGAGGGTAATCATGATTCTAGTATTTATACTGACCGTGGAGCAGATGGTACTAAAATTCCGGAAGCCGGATACGATGTGCTCGGAGGTGAAGTGGTAGGTTCAGAAACCTTGCGTATGACTAACTCTGGAGGAGCCGGAGACGATGCGCTGTACTCAGTTGTTGGACGAGCTACTTACAACTATGATGACCGTTATTTGGTAGACTTCAACATCCGTAACGACCATTCTTCTAAATTTAAAAAAGGCAGACGTAGCGGAGTATTCCCTTCTTTGCTATTGGGATGGAGAATGTCTGAAGAGAAATTCTATCAAGATAGCCAATTGAGCAGCATCCTTCCTTCTGCTAAATTGAGAGCTTCTATCGGTATGCTGGGTAACGACCGTATCGGCCGATACAGTTATCAATCGGTTATTTCAACTTCTCCCAGCGGATATATGTTCGGTGACAGACCGGTTATGACGTTGGGCTACGGAACAGCAAACGAAATGCTAAAATGGGAAATCACCCGTATGATTAATGTCGGTGTCGATTTGGGATTCTTGGATAATCGCTTGAATGTGACATTTGACTACTTCTTCAATAGGACTAAAGATATACTTCTCCAACTTCCCACTCCTACAACATACGGAGGTGGAGACCCCAATCAAAATGCCGGTATCGTAAGCACTAAGGGATGGGAATTGAACGTGAATTACCGCTTCAATACAGGCGAAGTTCATCACAAATTGGCTGCCAATGTTTCTGATAGTAGAAACAAAGTGGTTAGCTTGCGTGGTGAGGAAAAAATCAGTAACATTAACATCTTGCGCGAAGGCTCTCCGATATGGGCATACTATGCATACAAAGCAGACGGCCTGTTCCAGAATGAAGAGGAAATCTTCGAAAGCGCCACTCCTTCATTTAATGTGAAACCGGGTGACATCAAGTTTGTTGATAAAAATGGTGACGGTTCGATAACTCCCGAAAACGATAAGTTTGTGCTGGGCACGCGTGATCCGCGCTATACTTTCGGATTCAATTACAACGTAGAGTGGAAAGGACTTGATTTTGCCATTTTCTTGCAGGGTGTAGCAAAACGTACAGCATGGCTGAGAGGTGAAGCAGTAGAAGCCTTCCACAACAATAACACTGGTCCAGTGTTGAACAGACACATTGACCGTTGGACACCAACCAATCCGAACGCCAGCTATCCGCGTCTGACAGCGACCATTGCCGAAGCAGCCAATAACTATCAGAACTCTACGTTCTGGCTTCAGAATGCAGCCTATCTCCGCGTGAAGAACATTCAGTTGGGATACACATTCCCGCACCACATCGTGAAGAAATTCTTTGCACAGCATTTGCGCGTCTTCGCCAGTGTTCAGAATCCGTTCACATTCTCTAAAATGTTGGATACTGGATGGGACCCTGAGTTTGGAGAAGGTTCAGGACGTACTTATCCTGTGACTAAGACTTTCGCGATAGGAGTCGATCTTAAGTTTTAATTATAAGTTTGTAAGATGATGAGTTCGCGAGTCGCTAACTTCAGAGCTGTAGCGTTGCAAGAACTTACAGAAGAAGGACTAAAGAACTAAATACTTAAATAGAAACAATATGAAGAATAATATATTCAAAATAGCATCATTGTGCTCTTTAATCATGACAACATCATGTGTAGACATAGATACTACTCCCTATGATACAGATACAGACCTAACATTCTGGGGCAAACCCAATGCGGCTGAAATAGCAATAAATACCTGTTATCCTTGGCTGACAAATCCTCATGAGATATTCTATAGGGATGCCATGAGTGATAATGCCTATTCCAACAAGAGCGATGCCAGCTATCCGGCATTTATCGGAAACGGTACTTTTACGGTGGAAGATGGATTTGTGCGCGGTGTTTGGAGTGGAAGATATGGAGGTATTAGACTTTGTAACAAAGTATTGGACAATATTGATAAAGTCCCGGGATTGAGCGAAACGCTGAAGAAACAATACATCGGCGAAGCCAAGGTGCTGAGGGCTATATCTTACTATGAGTTGGTGATACGTTTTGGGGATATACCTTACTTTACGCATACACTGACCATTCCAGAATCACAGTCTATCGGACGTACTCCCAAGGAAACGGTAATCAACAATATATTGGCTGAGTTGCAAGAAGTGCTGGATAACGATATGTTGCCGGAATCGTATGATGCAAACAACCTCGGACGCATTACGAAGTGGGGAGCTATGGGTATGATTGCTCGTATCCATCTGAGCCAAAACAATTGGACGGAACTGGAAAAGGTTACGAAGCAATTCATGCAGGATTCGGGATGTGAATTGTGTTCCACTTACGAGGAGATCTTTAGCCCCGATAATGAAAACAGCAAGGAGGTAATCATCGATGTGCAATATGCAAGATCAGTCAGAGAACATAGCAATGTCCTGGATATGATGCCTCCCACTATGGGTGGTTACTGCGTGGTAGCTCCTCTCCAGTCTTTGGTAGATGATTATATTATGCTGAACGGAAAGCAGCGTACAGATGACGGTTCGGGATGGACTCTTGCACATGAGTTTGAAAATCGTGACCCGCGTTTGGCTTCAACGATTGTTTATCATGGACACAGCTATCCCGGAGGATCACCGATTGACACGGAATCCGGAAGAGACCAAGCCTTTACCAATGGTGGAGCCACTCCTACGGGATATTACACACGGAAGTATTATGACTACAATTTAGTGGCTGGAGGTAATGGCTCAGGACTGAATATCATCTACCTGCGTTACGCTGATATTCTGCTGATGTACGCAGAGGCTATGGCCGAGCAAAACAAACTCACTGAGGAAGTTTGGAACAAGACCATCCGTCCGTTGCGAGTAAGAGCAGGATTTACAGAAGCTGGAGCATTGGATTTCCCGTCATCCAAGTCGAAAGAAGAATTGATTGATATTGTGCGTCGTGAAAGAAGATGCGAATTGGCTTTGGAGGGACTGCGCTACACCGACATCATTCGTTGGAGGATTGCAGAAGATGTGCTCAACGGAAATGCTTTGGGCAAATATACCGGAGAATCTGGCTCTATCATGATGAACGGATATCGTATCATAGAGAAAAGAAAGTTTGATAAGAACAAACACTATTTGTGGCCTGTTCCCGAAGCTGAAAGACTACTTAACAAGAATTTGGGACAGAACTCCAATTGGTAAACCTAAGAGAATTTCAATTTTATATTCATCTGTTTAAACGAAACAATAATGAAAAAGATAGCGATATTTCTATTTATAACTTCCATACTGTGTTCATGTGCGGAAGATTATGGTGAACTGAATATCAATTTCTCCTTGCCGGACGAAATCTTCTCACCCGAAGAGGTTACACTTGTATCCGGGTCGACTAAGAAAGTGTTGTTCAGTTGGGAAGGCGGTGGTGCCGATGACGGAATGTATGTACAGTATGAAGTCCTGTTCGACAAAAAAGGGGGAGATTTCTCTTCTCCGCTCTATACCCAAGTAGGCGATTTGGGTGGTGTTAAACGAGTGACGATGCAACATGCTCAACTGAATAATATTGCTAAGTTGGCAGGAGCTAAGCCGGGTGAAACGGTCGGTGTAATCTGGACAGTAAGAACGTCAAAAGGAGACAAAAGTGAATTGTATAAACCGGGAAAGGAGATTAAAATAACTCGTTATAACGGATTATCAGAGATGCCTGAAAAACTTTACCTTTATGGAAGTGCCACGGAGAATGGAGGACAAGGTGGACGTATATTCGGTAAGAGAGAAGAAGGTGTGTTTGTCATCTATACCAAGTTGACAGATGGAGAAATCTATCTGAAAGATGGAACCAACGAAACAGCCACTCAAATTTATTTCAACAATGTTCAGAATATCTATCAAGAAGGAGAAGGCTCTATACAGGTGACGTCTACGGACGAGTATGCTACTCGAATCATCGTAGATTTGAATAACAACTCTTTGAGTTTTGGAACTGTAACGGAGCTGAGGGCTATTTGGCGTGATACAGACCAAGTCTTTGGAGCTGACGAATCGAACGGCTACAACGCACCTTCACCTTTCTATTACACCGAAGGCGGAGTGTTTACGCTGACTGTTACTCCGAACTTTATACATCGTAATCCTTGGTGGGGCGCTGGCGAATACCACGATGACGGACGCTACTATTTTGTAGCTAAGGTGAACGGAACAGAATATCATTGGCGTAACAACGAGCAGGCAAATGCACCTACTAATTCCACTCCGCTTTCTTATTTCTTGATAAACGATAAGGAACTGTGGAACTACTATCGTGATGTGTTCTGGATGATGCGCGATGTGTTTCGTGACAAGTTGTGCCATATTAATATTTTCGCAGGAGAAGATGGTAAAATGTACCACTCTATTGAACTTGCTGAGTAAGACGAAAACTTTAAAAGAAACGATTAATAGATTATCATTATGAAAAGAATATTGTTACTGATGTGCACGCTGCCACTTATGTTTTGTTCGTGCGAAGATACGGATGATGAAGTTGTCTCCGGCGGTAAAACAAAGATGGATTATAGCGCAATCGCTAAGGAAGTGTTTGATATAATCGAAAAGAACTATCGGATTACGGACGGAACGCATAAGGGGCTTATGCAGGAGAATGCGCCAAAAAAATCCAATGACCCTGCTTGTTCTTTCATTTGGCCGTACGACTGGTATATGTCGGCTGTGACACTAATGGATGATTTAGGTTACGATGTCAACTATGTGTATGGAGTGGAAAACTACCAACGTTATTGGCAACCCGATGGAAATGGTATCCATTATTTCACTGGAGTGGAGTATAAAACACCTGGCTACTCATCTGGAACAGCTGGTGAAGTGAATAGTGGAAATAAAACGGGCGACCGCTATTATGATGACAACGCTTGGGTAGCAATTAATTTGGTTGATGCTTACGAAAAGACCAAGGATGAGAAGTATTTGCAACAGGCAAAGGCTACTATAGATTTCATTTATACAGGTTTGGATGACGAACTGGGCGGAGGAGTTTGGTGGAATGAAGCACGTCGCGACCCGACCAATGGCAAAAAATACAAACCCATTTGTACGAATGGTCCGTTTACCGTGGCTCTGCTGAAATATTATAAGGCATGTCCGGATGGGATGAAAGATGAAAGCATATTGGGCACAGCAACAAGTGTATATAATTGGATGACCGATGTGTTGCAAGATAAAGATTATCTCTATTGGGGTGATATTCAAGACAACGGAACGATCAATAAGGCAAAGGACCCTGCAATTACAGGAATGGTGATGCAGTGTGGCGTGTTGCTTTACGAACTGACTGGCGACCGTATGTATTTGGACAATGCCATTCTGAGTGCAGATGCTTCTTTCAATCATTTCGTAGTATATGGAGACGGTGTTTTGCTCTTCCCTGGGGAATTCACAGGATCTAACATAAAGTTGTTCCGTGCTTATTTGGCTTTAGCTCCTTATTATTCACGTGCTAAACAATACATTAACGCATACACTAGTTATGTTACTTGGGTATACAAGAATAAACGGACGGCTGAAGGTTTCTTCTATCAGAACATTCAAGGCGATGCAAACAATCCCGGTAACATCAGCTACTTGATTAATCAAAGTGTGTATCTGGAAGCATTTGCATCTATTGCACTTTATCAAAGAGACGGTAAAATACGTAACTAATATTAGGTATAAGGAATGAAGAAAGTTATACAATCCATTATCGGCCTTTATTTCCTGGGAATGACAGCTGTCGACTGCGCTATTGCGCAGTCGACTCCACCGGGATATCCCGAGCGAGACAAAATAACCAACCTTAAAGGAAAGTTCCAGACTCCTCCCAAGGGATATGGAGAAGTTCCTTTCTATTGGTGGATGGGAGATACAATCACTCGCGAGCACCTCTCGTGGCATTTGGACAAGCTGAAAGATATGCATATTAGTAGCTTGCAAATCAATTATGCTCACAGTGACAGGGGAGGTATTACCTATGGTAAGACTCTTCCTTCTCAGCCTGCCATTTTTACAGATGAATGGTGGGAACTCTTCAAGTGGTTTCTTGAGGAAGCAAAGAAGCGGAATATGAGCGTCAGCTTGAGCGATTACACATTGGGCGTGGGGCAGGGGTCTTACGTAGATGATATGTTGAACGAAGACCCGTCTTTGCACGGTTCCAAACTTCAATTTAGCCGTGATACGATTGTCGGTGGAAAATTCTCTCATGAATACGAACAGCTCCCTCTCTCTTTAACAGCCTATAAGCTGAAGGAAAATGGAGAACTTGAGTTGCCGGGAAAGGAACTGTTGTCATGTGCCAAGAATGGAAAGGTGGAATGGAACTCCGGTTGGGACAAGATGATTGTATCCGAAGTTCGTGCCGAGCGGGTAATTCCCTCATTAGATCCGATGAATCCTCGCTCGGGAAAGAGTTATGTGCGCCATTTCTTCCAGAAGTTTGAGGATCATGTTCCCAATTCTGCTCAATCGGGATTGAACTTCTTTTTTTCTGATGAGTTGAGCTTTAACCTTTCCGGATTCTTGTGGAACGATACGTTTAGAGCAGAATTTCAGAAGCGGAAAGGTTATGACGTAGCTCCTTTGCTGGATGCTTTATACATGGATATAGGCGAAAAAACTCCTGCCGTTCGTCTTGATTTCAATGATGTGCTTGTCAGCCTGAGTGAAGAGAATTTCTTTATTCCGTTATACAATTGGCATAATGAAAGGGGATTATTGTTTGGTTGTGACCATGGCGGTCGAGGAAAGGATGTGGGGGAATTTGGTGATTATTTCCGGACTCAACGTTGGAATCAGGCTCCGGGATGTGACCAACCCTACATTCAGAAAGATATAGTCAAGGATAAAGTGGCAGCCTCTATCTCGCATTTGTACGAACGTCAACGGGTTTGGTTAGAAGGATTCCATAGCAGTGGATGGTCAACCAATACCGACCAACTGTATGATGCTATATTTGCTAACTACGCATTGGGGCAAAATATTCTGAGTCTGCATGGTTTCTATTACAGCACAATGGGCGGCTGGTGGGAGTGGGCACCTCCATGTAATCATATCCATGAGGCTTATTGGGAAGAAATGCAACCATTGCTCACTTGTACGGAGCGATTGAGCTATATTCTTTCTCAAGGGTATCATCGGGCTGACGTAGCTGTGCTCTATCCTGTGGAGCCGGTAGTGGCAGGCTATGGCGATGATTGTGTGAAGACGGCCTTTGATGCAGGTGATTATTTGTATCGAAATGGATTTGATTTCGATTTCATGGACTATGAGTCATTGGCTCGCTGTAAAGTGAAGAATCAGTGCCTGAACATTGCAGGCGAGCATTTTAAGGTGCTTGTCATTCCTTCGATGAAGGCCATTCGTCATTCGTCATTAGAGAAAATACTGGAGTTTAAGCGCAATGGTGGAATTATTATTAACATTGGTGAACGTCCGGAAGCGACAGAAAAAGGACGTATGACTCAACCTGTGGAGAAATTGTTGGAAGCCATTTTTAATGATGATAGCAAGAATAATATATATCAAGTTGACAATTATCAGCAGGTAACTGAAATTATTGACCGAAGTATGCCTCGCGACTTCCGAGTGCTATCCGGCTATCCGGTCAAGGATATTCCCTATTTCCAACATCGTTATATTGACGGCAAGGACTTCTATTTTGTATACAATGTATCGAAAGGTGGAGAGTGTTTCTTCCGCGCACACGGTGCAGTCACTTTGTGGAATCCGTGGGATGGCACGATTCGCTCCATTTCTGCTCAGCGTGTGACAAAAGAAGGTACAGTGCTCTACGTGTCGCAAGAGTCAAGTGACGTTTATGTCATTTGTTTCGATCCGAAAGGAAAAGCTCAGGTCGCAGAGCCTATGGCCGAGAAGCAGATGAAAGAACGACGGTTATTGAATGATGAGTGGAATTTTGAGATTGTTCCTACCCTTGATAATACCTACGGTGACTTCTTATTGCCAGCTTATAATGGAAAAGTGGGGGCTATGATATACCAGGCTAACTACACGAATGATTTAGGCCGAGAGCCCGTCATGCGTACATTTACATTTGGTACAAAGATGCTTATGCTGGGTGCAGTCCCGGAAATAGAGCCGGAGAAACTTCTTACATCGTTGACAAAAGATGAATTTATGGTCAATGTCAATGGAGTCCAGTACACATGGCAACCCTATGAATTCTCTTGGAGATGGGGTGTGGAGCATGATTACGGACACCAGGGATGGCATGGCCTGAAGGCTAAAATGTATGATGATTTTATCCGTGTCGGAAAGAAAGTGCCCACGTGGAATGCCAATGAAATACAACGTATGAAGGAGGATAATGGTGAACAAAACTATTATTTCTTTACACGTGTGATGGCACCGGAGGAAGGTATGTATATGGCCGAATATGGAGAAATGCGCCCAGCCTCGATTTATCTGAATGGAGAAAAGACTTCAGATGTTTCTGCTTTGAAATTGAAAAAAGGAGTTAATGAAATCTTGTTGCATTTCAGCAGCTACGGAGTTTCACGCTTTGCTCTTCGGAAAGCAGAACCGGACATTGAAGCACGTACACTTGCTGAGACTCCTCTTCGGATGAAGTTCCGTGGTGATAGGTCTCTGTTATTATTTGATACGCGTAAGCAGGCTGATACAAAAGGACGTTTTACCTTCCTTTCTGCTCCAGGACTGGAATCTCTGCTGTTCTCTTCGTATGGAAAAGCAAAAGTTACGGTCAATGGAGTTGAGGCCAAAATGAATGTGTTGAAAACATATACAGATGGCTTAATGATGATTCGAGCCGATTTGCCAGAGAAACAACTCGAACCTTCACGAGTGATAATCAAGGTAGACGAGCCATGGGGATATGCCGATGGTAGTGTTATTGATGGACCGATCGAACAGGTTTGCTCGGAAGGAATCATCAGAATAGGTGATTGGTCGCAAATAGAAGGATTGACGAAGTATTCCGGTGGTGCATGGTATCGATACCACCTTAAGGTAGACAAACCTGTACAAGGACAGATGATGTTGGATTTGGGTAAGGTGGTTTCTACTGCTCGGCTGAAGGTAAATGGACAAGAAGTGGGCTTGCGATTGGCAGCTCCCTACGTATTCGACATTTCAGATAAAGTGAATCAAGGTGATAATTTGATCGAGGTCTTTGTGATAAATACTTCAGGCAATCACTATAGCTCGACTCCTTCCCGCTATTGTGGTTCTCTTGAATCGGGCATCTTGGGTCCTGTTAGGATTCTGTTGACCGAGTGATTTTGTTGGTAAAATCATTGTGTCGGGATGTATGTCTTGAACTTAATTCAAGCGTATGTCTCGGCATTTGCGTTTTTTCTTAGAGCCTTCTTGTTAGATAATATATTGTTTATGTTTGATAAGTGTTTGCTATACAGCTGATTAATATATTATCTATCTTTCATTCTTTCCGCACGCGAGCGAAAGGGATTCGGAATATGAACGAAAGCCCTGCGGTGAATGTACGGAAGCCCTGTGAGATAAACAGCATAGGGAGATGATACTGAAAAATGCTTTCGGTCCACCGCTGAATCCATTGCTTATATATAGCGGGTGAGGCTTCCCCCCCTGCCCCCTTATGTTTGACCGTAAATGCGACTAGCTATACAATTATCACTGCCCATAAAGAATAGTAGAAAGATTTCTTGATAGCTCTAAAATGAAATACGAGCATTGTGTCTCCAAATCCCGCCCGCTTCCCGTAAGATTAGCGTACATGGTGGAACATTTTTATATGGGAATCAGATATACGAATCAATCTTACACAATCATACTTTAATTGAAAGAGCTGAAAGAGCAGAGAAAGCATTTCCAAATGCAACCATAGTGATAGACTGTTTCCATATCATCAAGCGCACTCGTGACGCGACGGAGGAAATCCGTCTTCGGAAAAAACGTCTGGCCATTACGGAGCAAAACAAAGAGCGTGCCGATTTTAAGAAGAAACAGGAGCGCAACCGCAAACAGCGAAAGTATTACAGAAAGAGACATCCGAAGAAATATAAGGGGAAGAAACGTGGCCGTAAACCTATAAGAGGCAACTCTGCATTTCGTCCTACAACGCTCGACAATGGAGAGACCAAGGTGGAGCTAATCACTAAAAGCAAGCATCTTCTCTCAATGAGCAGAGACAAATGGAGTGACAGCCAAAAGACAAGGGCTGCACTTTTGTTTGGGTTATACCCTAAAATTAAGGAAGCCTATGAACTGGTAGATTCGCTTCGGGCTGTCTTCCGTTCAAAGCTGTCAAGGGAAGAAGCAACAAAGAGACTGCACGGGTGGTATCAAAAAGTGGCAGAATGTACTATGAGAGAAGTGAAAGCCGCACGTGACTTGATCAAGTCCAGAGAGGAGCAGGTATTGAATTACTTCATTAACCGATCTACAAATGCTGCTGCCGAATCACTCAATTCAAAATTGAAGAGATTCAGGGCGAAGCTACATGGAGTGTCAGACTACACTTTCTTCTTGTTTCGTGTGAGTCGTATCTTTGGTTAGCTTGCCACGGACATCTGCCGATGCGCCTGAATTTATCCGGGTAAAATTTGCTCTATTTCTTTCAACTCGTCTGCCGTGAACTCCAAATGTTCCAGCGCTTTCAAATTGTCGGCTAACTGATTCACAGAACTTGCACCTACAATCACTGATGTCATTCTTTCGTCTTTCAGCACCCATGCCAAAGCCATTTCAGCCAGCGTTTGCCCACGGCGGCGGGCTATTTCATTTAATTGACGGGCAGCTTCTACCTTTTCATGCGTCACTTGAGATTGTTGAAGAAAACCCGAAGAACGGGCAGCACGGGAACCTTCCGGAATGCCGTTCAGATATTTATCGGTCAATAATCCTTGTGCCAAAGGAGAGAAAGCTATGAAGCCGGAACCGTACTCCGCTGCTAAAGGAAGTGATTCAGCCTCAACCGCACGATCGAACATACTATATCGATATTGGCTGATAAGACAAGGAACACCGGCTTTTGCCATCATCTCATAGGCAACACGGGCTTGTTCGGGAGGATATTTAGAAATTCCGATATACAATGCTTTACCTTGCTTCACAATATCAATCAATGTCTGAATGGTTTCTTCGACCGGAGTGACTCCGTCATAACGATGACTATAAAAGATATCAAAATACTCCAAACCTGTCCGGCAGAGACTTTGGTCAATGCTCGCCATCAGATTTTTTCGAGAGCTATTTCCGCCATAAGGACCTGCCCACATCTCATGACCGGCTTTGGAAGAGATAATCATTTCATCCCGGTAGCCTTGAAAGTTCTCTTTCAAGATTCGCCCGAAATTTACTTCGGCACTTCCGGGAGCGGGGCCGTAATTATTTGCCAAGTCGAAATGAGTAACACCGTGATCGAAAGCATACTTAATCATGTCGGTTGCTACATTGAAATTGTCCACACTACCGAAATTATGCCACAATCCCAAAGAGATTAGGGGTAACTGCAAGCCACTCTTGCCACAATATTTATATGGCATCTGTTCGTAGCGACCGGCTGCCGGCTGATAACTGAAAGAGTTTTCCATAAAGCAGAATGTTTATATTTTCCTTTCACAAAGAAAGGAAAAATATTCCAATTACGGCTTCAACCGGATATTAAAAAGAAGGCGGATCAGAACTGGAAATAAATAAACGGCTGAATCTCCGAACTCTTCATCTGAATAACAAGGTAAATCAAAGCTACCATCAATACTGCTTTTCCTACGAACGGTAAACGGATCACTCCCCGGCAAGCTGCATTTTCCCAACTATCGGGAGCAAAATGAAGCAGGAAGCCGAGCAACATTAATGCGAATACTTTCCAATATCCTTCAAGTAACTGTGGGAACAGTTGCGGACGGAAAGTAGTGAATATCTGTCCCAGCATATCCATTGAGTTCTGAAAATCGGCATTACGGAAGAAAATCCAGCAGAAGCAGACAAAATGAAAAGTAATAATCACTCCGAACACACGCCGCCAACCATAACTTTGTTCTCCTTTCTTACGCCCGGTGATAGTCATCCACATTTTATGCAATGCTAAAGCAACACCGTGGAAAGTTCCCCAAAGAACGAAGTTCCAAGATGCACCATGCCACAATCCACCCAGAAACATGGTAATGATAAGATTCAGATATTGCCGGAACTTGCCTTTCCGGTTTCCTCCTAAAGAGATATACAGATAATCCCGCAGCCAACTGGACAAAGAGATGTGCCAACGACGCCAGAATTCGGTAATGGAGGCAGACTTATAAGGAGAATTAAAGTTGAGATTGAAATGAAAGCCCAACAATAAAGCGATACCGATAGCCATGTCACTATATCCGGAAAAGTCGCAGTAAATCTGTAAAGCATAACCATACACTCCCATCAGATTCTCAACCCCCGAATAGAGAGTAGGATTATCAAAAATACGTTCTACAAAGTTGATGCTGATATAATCGGAGATAATGGCTTTCTTGAAAAGACCGGATACGATCAGAAAGATTCCGCGGCCGAACATCTCCTGCGAAACAAAGAGAGGTTTCCGGATTTGCGGGATAAAGTCGCGGGCACGCACGATAGGTCCCGCTACCAACTGGGGAAAGAAAGATACGTAAAAAGCATAATCCAGAAGATTAGTCAAAGGCTTTATATCTCTCCGGTAAACGTCGATGGTGTAGCTTAACGACTGGAAAGTGAAGAAGGAGATACCGACCGGCAGGAATATATCAAGAGCGGTAAACTCTCCTCCCATCAATGACGCTATCACTCCACCGAGGAAATTGGTATATTTGAAATAGACAAGAAGTCCCAGATTGACACTCAGACTCAAAGCGACTAATCCTTTACGTTTCCAATACCCCTCTGCACGGTCCATTAGCTGTGCAAGAAAGAAGTCGGCAACGGTGACTATAGCAAGCAGAAAGAAATATGTGCCGCTACTCTTGTAGTAGAAATAATAGGAAAAGAGGGTGACAAACAAGATACGGGCAGTGTATTTACGTTGTAACAACACATACACCACCATGAAAGCAGCGAACAGCCAAAGGAAGATACCGCTGCTGAATATCATCGGGGCTTGCGGATCGTAGGTAAGTACCTCTTTTAGTCTACTGAAATCTATATCAATGGGAAACATAGTCATTATATGCTTGTATAAGTGCTTGGTATAATAAATTTCCTTGCAGGATGTATCCTTCAGGTAAATAATGTACATGATCGGGACGCATCAGGTTTGCCTCTGTCCAGTTGGTGCAGGCACGACGCTTCCCTCCGACTACATCGTACATATCCCACACGAGCAGGCGATGGTCTTTTGCATAACGGCGGATGGTTTCCGCTGCTGTTGCCGTACGGGGATTGATGGCATACGTGCGTCTACGCCTCCGTTGCCGGAAACTTTCATAGGAACCGGGAGGGGTAGTCAGAAGAATAGGGATATTAGGAAGACTGTCGCGCAACAGTTTCACAAGTTCATCCATCTGATTGTAGTGCACATTTATATTATAACGCCGGTTATGGCTTTCATTGGTTCCGAAAGAGAGAATCAGCAATTCGGGTTTCAAAGCAACAATTTCGGCAATACGATCCGGATGGGTAAATGTTAGGCAAGTAGCTCCGTTGACGCCTTTATCAATATAAGAAATGGCGCCAAAGGTTTCTGTCAAACGGGCACCGGTGGTTTGAGGATAGATATGTCCACGCACGTGGCTATCGCCAATATGAACGATGCGGACTGTATCTTCGGAGAGTCCGGCACGTACCTGGCGGAGATGTTCAAAGACGGGAGCCAACAGAGCAATGCTGTCAATAATCTCATTCCGTCCGGTTTCGCGAAAAGCTGCAGGGAAGGCTATTTGTACGTTGATCGTATCATTCGCCCAATTCATTTCCCGTAAAGGCTTTATCCGCTTTGCAGTCTTTCCCAATGGAGGGCATACAGGCATACGGTCTTGCGCAATTGTTTCTGTAAGAAAACAAGGGCTACTTAACAGACCGGAGAAAATAAGAACAAAGATGAACAGCAGATTACTCCTTCTCATAAGCACGCCTCCTGTCGTATTGTTCCTTACCATAGATCATGGTTTCATAAAGTAATCCTGCCAAATGTTTACCGCCACGGAAGTTTATATGCGTATAATCATAGTTTGCCATAGAAGGTTTGGCGTGGACGAGTTTTGCCATACTGCCGTCTCCACCCATTGCATCAAACATATTCCAGAATGCAATGCCGCTTTCGGCAGCTATGTTCTGCTGATAACGAATCAGATTCTTGACACCGGGCATAGTGCGGAGTTCACCGTTTTCGTTTTTATAATCACGGTCACCGACACTCAACAACAGGATTCCCGCTTGTGGGAAACATTCTTTCAGATGCTCGATAGCAGTAATCAATCCTTTCTGGTAATTATCATAATTGCGCCCCCGTTCGGTAGCTACATTCAAGCCATATTCGAGGATAATCAGATCATAAGGACGTTGGCGGTTAAACTGCTTCAGCATTTGTACCGGAATACCACGCAGGGAAAGACCGGAACTGCCACGCAACGAGAAGTTATCGAGAATGATTCCTTTCTTTCCATCCATTGCCAAGCCATAGAACAGGGTAGAGTCCGCACGATCTACTGTCCAACGGATAGAACCGATACGTCCGTCCACCTGAATTTGCTGCAATCCATCGGAAGGAGCTAAAGAGTAATTCTTGTTTTCTCCTTTGTTCACACGGGCAGAAAGAAGAACAGAATCTTTATTATAAAAGAAGATGGAGGCACGCTGACAAGTATCGAGCAGGGAGGCATATTTATTTTGTCCGCGCAGTTCTACATAAGCTCCGTTTCGGGGGACGAAATAGTGTCCGGAAATTCCTTGTTTCTTCTTGTCGAAATACACGCTGTCTGTTACCGCATGGCTGGACCATCCGCCAAATGTATGCCGCACCGTAGGACGATAACCGCTGGTCATGGAAGTGATGGTGACAAAACCTACACCGCAACCGCCGAATTGTTTCTGAAGCATTTCGCGCAAGTCGGCCGTAAATATATCCGCTTCGATAAAAGAGTCTCCGAATACGGCAATGCGTACCTGTTTGTCAGCGGAGTCAGCGGAAGAGACACGGTCGAGTGCTTCATAGAAAGGAGCCATTCCCCGGAAGGTGGAATCACTGTAATCTTCTATGCAAGTCATGCCCGCACGGCAGGTATCCACAAAAGCCGGTTTTACAACAGGAGGCAAAGGGATGCTGTCCGAATCAGCTGCGGCAGTCTCCGATTCGGGGTAACGAAGATCGCTCAAAAGGTCTACACGCCTCATCGTGTGTCCGTCAATAGTCAATACCGGAAGCCAATGAAGCCCGAGTAAGGCTGCAAATACAATCAGTACAAACCACAACGAATATTTCAAATAATTCTTTATTATCTCCATCATGTTCCTAAAATCCAAAACGACCGCAAAGATAGATAAAAGCCACAAAAAGAAAGGAGAATCTACATTATTTATTAGATTCCCCTTTCCTTTTTATCTATCTACCGGATCGTTCTTAAATGGTCCGTTCAATGTTCCACACAAATGCGCGCAGGCCTAATTGCTCCGTCTGTAAGTCCATCTTATGCAAGGTGTCCAGCAACGGATCGACTTTGCTATCATCTACTACCGTCAGGATAGCCGAACACATACTTGGCCAGGCATGGCTTCCGAAATGCGGATCACCTGTCTTCGAACCACGCCCCTGTACTTTTTCGAGGTAGGTAAAACCACGACATCCCAAACGGTCGAGTAACGCCATGATTCGTTCGTAATAAGCCTGGTCGAATGTTATCAATACTGATTTCATATTTCTTTTTTTGTTATTTCTTAATAATGCTGTCTTTATTCTCCTGGAAGTAAACATCCAAATCACGTTTACGGCGAAGTTTGCGACGCTGGTTCTTGATACCCGTTCCTGCAAATACGCAATATAAAGTAGGAATCAAAATCAATGTCAACACAGTAGATACTGTCAGACCACCGATGACGGCAATCGCCATCGGACTCCACATTTCAGAACCCTGACCGCCACCGATAGCCATCGGAATCATACCGAGCACAGTAGTGGCAGTAGTCATTAATACCGGACGAAGACGGCTCTTACCAGCTGTTACCACAGAGTTCAACACTGCAAGTCCACGTTCCCGGCAAAGGGTGATGTAGTCGATAAGCACAATACCGTTCTTCACCACAATACCAATCAACATGATACCTCCCAACAAACTCATGACGCTCAATGTGCTGTTCGTAAAGAACAATGCCATCAAAACACCACTAAACGCAAACGGCAGTGAGAACATGATAATGAACGGATAAGTCAGTGACTCGAACTGTGCTGCCATCACGATAAATACGAGAATGACAATCAGGATGGCAAGTGTTCCCAAATCGCGGAACGAATCCTGCTGGTCTTCGTACGAACCGGAAATCTGGATAGTGACTTCTCCCGGAAGATCCATTTTATCTATCACCTTATTTCCGGCAGCCACCACGTCGCCCAGCGGAGCTCCGGAGATTACGGCGGAAACGGTCACGATACGTTCACGGTCTTTACGTTCGATGGTAGGAGGTGCAAAACGTTCGACTACCTTTCCGACATCTTTCACACGAACGGATTGTCCTTGCGCATTATAAATGAGGATATTTTCCAGACTTTCCAGACTTGTACGGAATTCGGGTGCGTAACGCACTTTAATATCATATTCATCTCCGTCTTCACGATATTTAGATGCTACCGCACCATTGACACGATTACGCAGGTAGTTACCGGCAGTCGAAAGATTCAAGCCATGCATCGCCAGTTTCTCACGGTCGAAGTCTACCTGATATTCAGGCTGATAGTCACTACGGCTGATATTTACCTCAGTCACTCCTTTCACTTTCAGCAGTTCACGTTTCAGGCGGGCTGCCACGCTATCGGTCATTGTCATATCGTATCCGTAAACCTCAAAGTCAGCACTTGCCTGAGCGGACATACCTGTGTTACTACCTCCAAGGATTACTTGCGCCTTACTGAATTCAGGGTAGGCTTTCAAATCTTCACGCATCTCATCACAGACTGTTTCCAAAGAAATGTTACGATCGCCCGGGTCTACCAAACTGATGTTGAAAGAGATAATATGCGAACCGTTGTCCTGCATGGATGCCCAAGTGTTGTCGGAGTCAGCCTGACCAACCGTATAGTTACAAACTTTCATAATGTCCTTATACTTCGTCAGCCATTGGTTAGTCAACTTTTCTGAAAGTTCCTGCGCTATCTCTTTTCGTGTACCGATCGGGAGTTCCAACTGTACGGCAATACGGGCATTATCCTGTGCCGGGAAAAACTCTGTACCAATCCCCTTTGCACACAACAAACTGATAACGAAGAAAACGATACATCCCACAATCACAATCGGACGGTGACGTACAGCCCAGTTCAACATTTTCGCGTACCAGGTATCGAGTCCGTCGAGCGCTTTCTCAATCGGAGTAAAGAAGAGCTTGAACATCTTCGACGGCTTCTTCTGCAAACGAAGCAACTGGGAACAGAGCATCGGAGTCAAGGATAGTGCGGCGACCGTAGAAATAAACATGATAGCACACATCATCCAACCCAACTGTTTGAAAAGTACACCGGACATACCGCTTACCATCGTCAACGGGAAGAACACGGCAATCATGGTCAGTGTAGAAGCGATTACAGAGATTGCCACCTCATTCGTTCCGTGCACGGCTGCCTGTTTCGGATCGGAACCACGCTCGATATGGGTCGTTACATTTTCAAGTACCACAATCGCATCATCCACCACCATACCGATAGCGATAGAAAGTGACGAAAGCGAAATGATATTAATTGTATTTCCACTAACCGCCAGATAGATGAACGAGGCAATCAATGAAAGCGGAATGGTGATACAGATAATCAGCGTCGCACGCCAACGTCCCAGAAAGAGGAACACGACGATGACAACGAAGAGCAAGGCATAAGCAACGGTCTCCGTCAAACTGTCGATGGTGTTCAAAATGTTGTCCGAAGTATCGACAATGACACCAATCTTCACATCGCTCGGCAGGTTCTTCTGAAGCCTCGGCAGCGCGTCGGCCACTTTCTTGGAGATTTCTACCGAATTGGCTCCCGACTGTTTCTGAACTACAATCATAGCACCTTGCACCCCATTATTATAGGTTTCCTGTGCACGTTCTTCCACGGTATCAACAATACGGGCTACATCACGCAGAAAGACATTCGCCCCATTGTATGTACCCACCACTACATCTTCCAGCTGGCGGGAATCATCAAACTCACCTTCTACACGCAGCGCATAGGTTTCACTACCAATATCGAAGTTACCACCGGGAATATTCTTGTTCTCGGCTCCGATAATGGAACTGATTGTTTCGATAGTCAGATGATAGGCTTCCAGTTTGTTAGGGTCGCAATATACCTGAATCTCACGCTGCGGCGCACCGCTGATAGACACCGTTCCGACTCCCGGAATACGTGCCAGCGGATTTACCACACGGTCGTCCAATATCTTATAAAGTGCCGACTGGCTTTCATTAGCCTGTACGGAAAGCAACACGATCGGAATCATGTCCGTACTAAACTTAAAGATGATCGGATTCTCGACATCATCGGGAAGCTGCGAACTTACCATGTCGAGTTTATCGCGCACATCATTGGTCAGCACGTCAATATCGTTACCAAACTCGAACTCCAATGTAATCAGTGACATATTCTCGGAAGAACGGGAGGTAATATGTTTCAGGTTGCTCACCGCGTTCAACGTATTTTCGAGTGGGCGAGTCACATTATTTTCTATATCCGAGGCACTTGCGCCGGGATAAGCGGTCATCACCATGATTGTATTCGTGTCAATGTCCGGATACAAGTCAATAGGCAACTTGGACAAAGAGAAAAGACCAAAAATCACGACTGCCAGAAAGCAGAGGGAGGTCATAATCGGTTTCTTAACCGCACCTTCGTATAAACTCATGTTGTTTTATAAATCTGGTTAATTAATAAAAGCATTAGGCGAAAGGAATTTTACACCTTCTATTTGGAAGAGGCTTCCACCTCTACTTCCATACCGTTCACCAAACGTGACTGTCCGGCAACTACAACCTGCGAATTATCAGGCACACCGGATTTCAACTCATACTCCGCACCCATGCGTCTACCCAATTCGACTTTATTATAAGACACCTTGCCGTCTTGATAAACGAATACATAACGGTCGCCTGAACCTGCCTGTTTAACAATTGCCAAATCAGGAACAACTACATTTTCTGCCGTTCCGAAATTTAATGTGGCACGGGCAAACATTCCCGGACGTACGCGCTGGTCTTTATTGTCCAGTCTGATCTCTACCTGAAATGTACGGGTAGTGGCATCTATAGTCGGATAAACCAGATTGATGGTTCCTGTAAATACTTCATCTCCATATACATCGAGTTTCACGTCGACGGGGGTACCTTTCTTCACTTTCGTAAAGTAGGTTTCGGACACATTGATCAGGAGTTTCACGGGAGTGATCTGTTCTACTACCAAGACCGGTTCTCCACCGCTGTACATATCGCCGTTATCATAGTTGCGTGCAGTTACCACACCATTGATGGGGCTTAGCAAAGAGGTATTCTCCTGCAAATTCTTATAAGCGGTTTTCTTCACATCGAGTTGCATCTTCGAAGCATCCCATTCAGATTTGGACGCACCGCCCACTTTATATAGTTCGTCGATACGGTTGAATTCTATTTCCTGATTGTCAAGTTGCAGCTTCGCCTGTTTCAGGTTGGCCGCATCCATCTGCACAAGTTTCTGTCCTTTGGACACACGGTCGCCCACTTCCACAAAAATCTGGTCGATACGCACGGGAGACGAAGGTGCAATATTATTCTTTACTTCTGCTTCCACCGTTGCTGTGTAATCCTGTATCTGATCTACGGGACGAGCTTTTACGTCTGCCAGCTTCACAATGGGCTTTGCGTCGGCATGTTCCGCAGCAGCTTTGTCTTTTCCACCTGTACATGAGCCCATAAACACAGTTAACAGCAGGGCTACCAATTGGATACTTCTTTTCATATTCCTTACTTGTAATTTTTTAGTTGTCTATCTTTATTCTTTTCCCAGCACCTGATCGAGGTCTGCCTTAGCAACCAGGTAATCGTATATGGACTGATTGTAGGTGAGTTGCGCCTGTGTCAGTGACACTTGCGAACTGTTCAGTTCGAGCACCGTGCCCTTACCCACATCATAACGTTTTTCGGCAATCACCACCGCTTTCTTTGCCTGCATCACATTTTCCTTGTTGCTGACTACCTGCTCTGTGCTGGCACTCATATTATTGCGACAACTGACAATCTGCATATTCAACTGTCTTTCCGTATCGATACGGTTCCAATCGAGCTGGCGCATCTGTATACGGGCAGATTTTACTTTCGTAAAGTTGCTTGCCTTATATAAAGGTATGCTGATATTGAACATCAGGCTGGAACTGTTGCTCCAGTTATAATCGAAGAAATTGATATTCGGATTATACAATGACTGATACTGATAGGAGAAGCTCATGGAAAGAGTCGGCATAAAGTTCGTCTTTAAAGACTTTACATTCTTTTCAAGCAACTTCATGTTCAAGTCCAACTGCTTCATGGTGGTATTGTTGTTCAGATTTACATTCTCTTCTTTCAACTGATTGACAAACATGGTTGTCTCATAGTTGGTCAGATTATCATTAATCTTTATCTCCACATCGGCAGTGATGCCCATCAGAACTTTTAACTGCAACTTAGCCAAAGTCACCGCATTGGCTGCCGCGATCAGGTTCGGTTTAATGCTGCGCATCTGTACTTCCGCACTGATCTTGTCATATTCGCTCACAGTTCCCTGCTGATATTTGGCATTCACTACATTGTAATTATCTTCTGCCAGTTTATAGCTGCCCTGAAGCACTTCATAGCTATCCTGCGCAAGCATCAACTGATAATAAGCCTTGCTTACCTGATTCACCAGATCCAGTTTGGAAGCACGTGACTTCTCTACTGCCAGTTCAATATCCGTCTTTGTCATCGACATAGCCCGGTAAACACCCGGCACAAAAAGTGGCAGGTTAATGCTCAACCCGGCATTGGCGGTATTCGTTCCGTCTTGCCCCATCTTGAACGACATATCGTTCAATTTCATTTCAGCCGCTTTAATCGTATGGTCTAAGGAACCGGCAATGCTAGCCTCCGGCAACAGACTCTGCCAGGCTTCCTTACTGGCAACTTTTTTTAAGGCGATCTCTTCTGCTGCCACTTTCATTGTCGGATTCTCATCCAATGCAATTTCCAAGGCTTTGTCTAAGGTTAAGGTTAGTGTATTCTTCTCCATCTGCGTGTCCTGTGCCTTTGCAAAACCAAATGCGCAGAGTGCCACAGCTACCAGAAGAATCTTCCGACCTGTCAATCTTTTCATTTTGTTCATAAACTAAATTTCTAATTTAATCTTACTTGTTTGTCAATAGAACCTCACTTTTGCTCTAGTATTCGATGCGGTTCTTGCGATATTCTTGTATAAAGTCTTCCAGTACCCTTGCTCCTTTTTCGGTGGAGATACCGCGTATATAAGTAAACATGATGGACTCGTACACTTCAATGAAAGGATATTCGTTGCAGATGTCTGTATTCAAAAGCACGTCAAATTGCTCACGTACCAGCAAATTGACGATGGAGAAGTTTACATCCGGACGAAAGATGCCCTGCTCTACTCCTGTTTTGAAGAAGGACATGGTTTTCATCGAATCGCTGTCCTGCCGGTTCTTCATCATCTCATATACTTTGGGATATTTCTTAATGTCTTCAAAAAAGCGTTTGTTCGTCTGATGAAACATCTCAATGCTTTTCTGAAAAACTGCAAGTATCACTTCCAACACATTGTGCGACTGTTCAAAGACTTTCTGCAAATACTTGTCTCTGTCTGCCTGTGCCTTCAGTATGCATTCTTTCAACAACGATTCTTTATCCGAAAAGACTTCGTAGAGCGTACGTTTGGAAATTCCTAATGCTGCCGCAATGTCATCCATCGTAATACTCTTGATGCCTTTTGAAGTAAAAGCTTCTGTTGCTGCCGTTATGATCCGTTCTCTTAACTCTACCCGTTGGGAAGCGTCTTTTCCATGCTCTGTCATCATCCGTTTTTCTATTTTATTAAAATGCAGTTTTCGTTTTCTCTTCATTTCCAAAGGAAAAACGGAACAAAGATATATAGAAAACTCAATTAACAAATCAAGTTTCCATCTATTTATAGTCCATTTGGGATTTATTATCATTCAATAGAGTAAAATGAAAACAAGTGTTAATAGGAAATTTGGAACAAACACAGAGGAAAGGTAAAAGGGAGGAATATAGGAAGTAAAGTTTTATCGCTAATAGAAGAGATGGCCGGCAATAAATGCCGGATAAATATCGATAAGAATCGACACTTACCCGGCAATAACAGTCACCATTATTAACGAAAAGCGAAAAAGGATCAATTTATTGTCAGTATTCAATCTGTGTCCTCTTCAGGAAGGCGACTGTTTTATGTATTTCCTTGTACATCACGATGTCATCTTTTACAAAAGGTACTTCTTTCCGATAGGCATGGAGGAAACGCTCAAGAACGGGAGAGGTTTTCTGCGGGCGGCGGAAGTCGATGCCTTGTGCGGCGTTCATCAGTTCGATGGCAAGGATATGTTCCAGGTTGTCCATCACTTTATAGAGTTTGGTTGCGGCATTGGCACCCATGCTTACATGGTCTTCCTGTCCGTTGGAAGAGACGATGGAATCGCTCGAAGCTGCATAGCAGTACATTTTATTCTGGCTGACCATGGAGGCGGCGGCATACTGCGGAATCATGAAGCCGGAGTTCAAACCGGGGTTGGCTACGAGAAATTCAGGTAGCCCACGGAGACCCATAATCAGTTGGGAGACACGGCGTTCGGAGATATTTCCCAATTCGGCCAGAGCGATGGCAAGGAAATCATAAGAGATGGCAAGCGGTTGCCCGTGAAAGTTTCCGCCGGAGATGATCCTGTCTTCATCGGGGAAGATGGTGGGGTTGTCCGTGACGGAATTGATTTCGGTCAGCAGTACGGAGGCAACGTAGCGGATGGCATCTTTGGTAGCGCCATGTACTTGCGGGATACAACGGAAAGAATAGGGATCTTGCACGTGTTCCTTGTGGCGTTCGATTAGTTCGCTGCCTGACAGTAGTTTGCGGAAGGCTTCGCCTGTCTCAATCTGTCCCTGATGGGGGCGGATTTGCTGGATGCAGTCCATAAACGGGTCGATACGGCCGTCAAAGGCTTCGAGGGAAAGTGCGGCTATCAGGTCGGCTTTTTTCGAGAGGCGAAAGGCTTTGAGCATAGCGAACACACCGTTGGCACTCATAAATTGGGTACCGTTCAGCAGGGCTAGTCCTTCTTTGCTCATTAGTTTGACCGGTTCCCAGCCAAATTCGTCGAGTACGCTGATGGCTTCGCACTTTTTTCCTTTATAGTAGACATCACCGACACCTATCAGAGGAAGGAAAAGATTGGCGAGCGGTGCCAGGTCGCCGGAGGCTCCAAGGGAACCGCGGTCGTAGACGATAGGCATGACGTCATTATTGAAGAAATCGAGGATGCGCTGCACGGTGATAACTTGTACGCCGCTATGTCCTAATGAAAGGGCATGGGCTTTGAGAAGCATCATCAGTTTGATGATGACAGGGCGAATTTCTTCGCCTACGCTGCAAGCATGGCTTTTTATCAGGTTTTCTTGAAGGGTCCCCAGTTCATCGGGAGATATATTTTTAGTGCATAGAGAGCCGAAACCTGTTGTTATGCCGTATAACGGTTCTTCGGAAGAAGCTATTTTTTGGTCGAGGTAGTCGCGACATTTCTGGATGCGCAACTTGGCTTCGGGAGCTAGTTCGAGTTTCAGGTTTTCGTTTATAATCCGTTCGATGATTTCGAAGGTCAGTGCTCCGGAACCGATATGGTATACATTCTTACTCATACGCGCAGGTCTTGATTTACGGCATCCAACAATTCTTTTTCTTTCTGGCAAGCGGTTTGCTCGATGGCATCGGCTTCGGTTTGCAGTTGGAGGACAAAATCTCTGTCTTTGAGCGAACCGAGGTTGATACGGACATTCAGCAAGGCTCCCAATACGGCGGTACGGGCGGACATCATTGCTACACAGGCATCTGTGACGGCATTCCGGTTGCCGAGGCGGGCAACATCGGCTATAATGGACATCATATCCAGTGCTTTGCGGGCTACTTCCAACGGAACGAGGGCGGCTTGTTTGGTTGCCTTCTGGATAGCGGTACTTCGGGCGGCTTTCTCTTCGTCGGTTGTTTTTGGTAGTTTAAAACAGGCAAATACTTCGTTGTAGGCAGCCGAATCTTTGTCAATAAGTGCCATAAATTCGTCCAGCAAACGGAGGGTGATGGTTTGTGCGTGCTGCATTACTTCTTCACTGACTTCGTATCCTTTTTTTCCTACGGTCAGCCGTGCCACCATCGTGGAAAGGGAGGAAGCCAGCGCTCCATTCAAAGCGGCAATACTACCACCGCCGGGCACAGGGTCACTGCAAGCTACTTTATCTAAGAAATCTTTTACGGTTAAATCTGCTAACATGGTATTCTATTTTTTTAAGTGATTAATGAATGAGAGTTTTTCAACTATTAAGTGACGGGATAAAGCATGCCGCCTTTAATAGTCATGATTACGCAATTCATGCCTATATAGTAAGGTAGAATATGATAGTTGTCGGAATTGAGGATGATGAAATCGCCTTGTTTGCCTACTTCAATGCTTCCAATCCGGTCGGCTCGTTGAAGAGCGGCGGCTCCGTTCAGGGTGAGAGCGGTGATGGTTTCTTCGATGCTCATTTGCATATAGATACAGGCCAGAGCAATGGTCAGCGGGATGGAACCGGAGAAACAACTACCGGGATTCAGGTCGGTGGCAAGTGCCACAGCACAACCGGCGTCAATCATTTCACGACCTCGCGCATAGGGTTCTTTCAAGGCGAAAGCTGTCAGAGGTAACAGCGTAGCTACTACTCCGGCATCGGCCATTGCACGGATGCCGGCATCGGAAGCGTGCAGGAGATGGTCGGCAGATAGTGCTCCGAGTTCGGCGGCCAGTTCGGCACCGCCGAGAGAGACGATTTCGTCGGCATGAAGTTTCAACAAGAAACCGTGCTCTTTGGCCGCCTGAAGCAGGCGACGGGATTGTTCGACAGAGAAAACGCCTTGTTCGCAAAAGACATCACAACATTCTGCCCACTTACCGGAATGGATAAGGGGAAGCATTTCACGAATCAGGAAGTCGATGTATTCGTCGCTTCTTCCTGCGTATTCTTCGGGAAGGGCGTGGGCGCCGAGGAAAGTGGAGACTATATCGACGCGTTTATGCTCGGCGTTATCCAGGCTGCGCATTACTTTTAGTTGTAGTAATTCTGTGTCCCGATCCAGACCGTAGCCACTTTTACCTTCTACGGTGGTTACTCCCATAGTGCTCATCTTCTTCAGGAAGCTTTCGGCGGCTGAACGAAGTTGCAGGTAGTTCATTTGCCGGGTGGCTTTTACGGTACTTGTAATTCCCCCTCCCCGCTCCATGATTGACATATAGCTTTCGCCTTTCAGACGCCAGGAAAATTCTTCGGAACGTTCTCCACCAAATACAAAATGGGTATGGGAATCGACGAAACCGGGCAAAAGGCAATGTCCGCGAGCGTTATAATGCCAGTAGTGCTGGTAGTAACCATCCCGGTCTTCGCCACGGTTTTCACCAACGTAGGTAATGATTCCTTTGGTCACTTCCACGGTTCCGTTTTCTATGATTTGCAGTTGGGACATTTCCTCTCCTTTACGGGCGGAAAAGCCGATGGGGGTTACGATACGGGCGTTAAATATGATTAGGTTTTCACTCATAAATAGTTCATCATAATTAGTTCATATAATAAATGGAGATATGAATGGGACGTTCTTTTAGAATGATGTTTGCCATAAAGCAATTGTGATTCATTCTATTTTCTTATTGTCTATTCCATGATACGAGCTTCGAGAACTTGCTGCATGGAAAAGTTTTCGAGTCCGAGATAGTAGGAAGCGGTATCAATCAGAGCTTCCATCGGTACAAGGCCGATTATTTCGCTACCTACAATCGTAACACCGTAACGACGGGCCTCGATACGTACCAGTTCGAAGGCACGGTAAAGTGCGGTACGGGTATAGTCGGTCATGTTAATGGACACTTGGGTGATGTTTCGCTCTTTCAGCTCCACTCCCATTGCTTTTACATAACGGAGGCCTCCATTGATATGGCGGATATTTTTCGCTATCTTAGTGGCTATCTCCAGATTATCTGTACTTAGATTGACATTGTAGGCTACGAGTGGCATACGGGCTCCGATTGCTACGGTACCTGCGGTCGGATGTCGTTCAGCAGGTCCGAAGTCAGGTTGCCATTCGGGCAGTTTGATCTTTTCGGCCATTCCTTCAAATTCGCCTTTACGAACGGAAGCGAGATTTTCCCGGTGTGGTGCAGTAGCGGACTTTTCATACAGAAAGACGGGAAGATTAGATAGCTCCGCAACTTTCGCAGCCACTTTTTTAGAAAGCTCGATGGCTTCTTCCATACTGGTGTTCTTAATCGGGATGAAAGGAATTACATCTACCGCTCCCATACGAGGATGTTGCCCGGTGTGCTGATTCAGGTCGATCAAACGGACAGCTACACCAACGGCTTCAACTACTGCTTCACACAGTGCTTCCGGCTCTCCCACAAGTGTGACAACCAGACGGTTATGGTCTTCATCATTACTATAATCAAGCAGTTTTACTCCAGCTTTACCACGGAAAGGGGCTACTATCTGATCTATTTTCTCTAAATCACGTCCCTCACTAAAATTGGGGACGCACTCAATAATCTTATTCCAACTCATATCAAATATCTATTATTATAGAGGTTATACTTTACTGAATAACTATATGTTTTACATCAAATAACTACTTGGTTTATCCAAAATAACTGCATGTTTAAACTGTTCCATATATTATGGGAATTTATTCCCTCATTTTATGGGAATGTTTTCTCTTATATTGTGAGACTACTTTCCCACAATATATGGAACTATCTTCTTTATTAATTCTTCGTCCGCCACATAAGGCATTGTTATCTGATAATCTCCTACATGGGACTCATTAAATGCTTCACTCGTTTCCATCGCATGCGGATTACGCGCCCATGAACGGCGGGCTACTCCTCCCATCACGTCCCAAAGCATTGCCGAACGGAGTATTTCATCTACCCGTTCGCTACCGTCGCATACCATACCAAAACCGCCATTGATTGCTTTGCCAATGCCGACGCCGCCTCCATTGTGTAAGGCTACCAGACTCATTCCACGGGCACAATTTCCGGCAAAGCATTGCACAGCCATATCTGCCATCACATTACTTCCGTCTTTGATATTCGACGTCTCCCGGAAAGGAGAATCCGTACCGCTTACATCGTGGTGGTCTCGTCCCAGCATAATAGGTCCTACTTCACCCCGGCGAACCATCTCATTGAAACGGAGGGCTATCTTCATTCTTCCAACTGCATCCTGATAAAGAATACGTGCCTGTGTACCCACCACGAGTTGATTCTTTTCTGCATCCCGTATCCAATTGTAGTTGTCCAGATCCTGACCGCGTCGATGGACGTCGATACATTCCATAGCCGCGCGGTCTGTTTTTATCAGATCTTCGTGTTTGCCGCTCAAACAGACCCACCTGAACGGACCGTAGCCGTAATCAAAGAGTTGGGGCCCCATAATATCTTCGACATAGCTCGGCCAGATAAATCCGTCTTTTTCATCAACGCCATTACGGGAGATTTCTTTTACTCCGGCATCGTACATGGCTTTCATGAAGGAGTTTCCATAATCAAAGAAATAAGTTCCGCGGGCTACCAGTTTCTTGATAACTTCGAAATGACGGCGTAGAGATATGTCTACCAAGTGACGGAATTGCTCCGGCGATTCGTGAAGAAGTCGTGTGCGTTCCTCGAAAGTCAGTCCAGCAGGGCAGTATCCACCTTCGTAAACGGCGTGACAGGAGGTTTGATCGGATAATAGTTCGATCAGAATCTTTTCTCGCTCGGCATATTCGAGTAGGTCTACTATATTTCCATGATAGGCAATGGAACAAGGTTCACGGCGTCGCATTGCTTCAGCTGCCATCCGGTATGCTTCTGTTATATCTGCAGTCACATGCCCCACCCATCCTTGGCGATAGCGTGTTTCAATGCGTGAACGATCTACTTCGGCTATGATGGAGACTGCTCCTGCTATTTCGGCTGCTTTAGGTTGTGCACCACTCATTCCTCCCAAACCGGAAGAAATAAATAAGTGTCCCCGCAAATCTTGGTCTTGTGGAATACCGAGTTTCAATCGTCCGGCATTCAGGAGGGTGTTGAAAGTGCCATGAACAATCCCTTGAGGGCCGATATACATCCAGCCTCCGGCTGTCATCTGTCCGTAATTGGCAACTCCCATCTGGGCGGCAATATGCCAATCATGTTGATTGTCGAATTGCCCGATCATCATCGAATTGGTAATTATAACGCGGGGAGCATCGGGACGGGAGCGGAAAAGCCCTAATGGATGTCCGGATTCAATAACCAGTGTCTGTTCCTGGGTAAGTTCTTCCAGATATTGCTTGATCAGTCGATATTGCATCCAATTTTGGCAGACTTGCCCGGTTTCACCGTAAGTAACAAGCTCATAGGGATATAAGGCGATATCGAAGCAAAGGTTATTATCAATCATTACCTGAAAGGCTTTGCCCTCAATACATTGTCCTTGATATTCATCAATCGGCTTTGCTTTCAAGTCTCCGGCAGGACGGAAACGGTATCCGTAAATCCGCCCGCGAGTGCGTAGTTCTTCCATAAATTCAGGAGCCAGTTGCTCGTGCCACTCGGAGGGAATATAACGCAAAGCGTTTTTTAATGCTGTGATTGTCTGCGCCGGGGTAAGTGTATAACCACGGTCGGGAGCTCTCCGGATACCTTCTACAAAATCCGGATAAGGAGGTAGTGTGTTGCCAAGAGTTATTCTCATAATAAACAGAATTAAGGATTACAAACTGTAAGCAATACAGTCTTATAACTCTTCGCAATATAGAAAAAAAGAAGATAAAAGGCAAGAAAAAAGACGGTTTTATTATCAGAAAGGCATTATTAGGTTTACAATTTAATAGAATGATAAGATATAAGCCATCTCAAGAGTCGCTTATACTTTTATACAGATACAAATGCAGGCCTTTTATCCAAACGGATTAATAGGTCTTTTATTAAAATGGATAGCGGATTTTTCCATTAAATCAGAGCTATGAGTTCTATGCTATTGACATAATCCGCACCCCTAATCATATCACTATGACCATGGTTGTATATGAATACACTCCTTCCCTGCTATACCAACAAAGATCGACAAGGTTACTTTTTTTGCTTATTCCGCAACTCCAACAAATATTTAAAGGTATGCTTCGCCTCCTGGCTATCATCGTTCAAATATGCCTGTCTCAGTTCCGGATCATTCTTCAATAATTGAAGCATTTTATCTTTCCCCAGAAAATCGACTTTTCCTGTTTCACCATTTAGCTCATAACAGACACGTTTCGTAACCAAGCTTGAAGCGGCAAGAGCATCACCGATATTCCCTCCCAGTTTTACGTCATCTTCTTCCACAAAGTTTCCTCCGATAACCGAGCCTAAAGGCATGGCACAAAAATAGATATTTTTCCCCAACTGAACGGCAGGGGCATACCATGCTCCGAAGCGTAACTTTTTATAGCGCAACTTACGACAATTCAAATATAAATCTCCTTTTTCGTCACGCACGGCAAAACAACGCTTCTTCAAACGTCGGCACATCGACTCGTCATCACCGGCTGTTATCCGGTAATCAGCCCCTCCTGTCAATACAATCTGATTTCTGGAGCGTTTTTCTATACGCAACACGGCTGTCGTATCGCCATGTTGAGCCAACAACTCTTTCAGGTTGGAATAAATAACATTCTGCGCAATTAACGGAAGGCTAATCACGCTTATCAGCAAACATAAGATACATCCTTTCTTCATAAGCATCCTCCTTTCCTGTCTAACGCCTTTTCGAGTGGAAAGTTATAAATTTTAGCGGATAAATGCAAGAATGAGAAAAGAAATATTGAAAAAAAACTACTATCAGGAAATACCCCCTACTTTCGTTAAACGGAAACAGAACTTATATACCCATTCCTTACAGCTAGCAAAGGCGTTATCCAGGCAAGTCGCAATATGAGCTTGTTATTCCTTTCTATCTTCCGTTAATAAACAGTAAATCTGCTCTCGACAAAAACAAGCTCTTATCCCGACCGTTATGAATTATATTACCTTTGTGGAAAAGAATTAAATTTGTCATGGAAAAACAAGAGCAGATCATTACTACATATCAGCAAATCATTCAGAAAACAGAACTGGAGTTACAGAATGCCCGGAAACGTATCTATTATATCAGTCTCCTCCGTCTGATCTTATTCGTAGGAGCTGTAGCAAATGCTATAATCTTTTGGCCTGATGGGTGGTTATGTCTCTTTGTTTTTGCTATCCTGCCTTTTATCTTATTCATCTGGCTGGTAAAACGCCATAATTTCTGGTTCTACCGGAAAGATTTTCTGAAAAAGAAAATAGAAATCAATGAGCAGGAGCTACGTGCCATGCAATATGACTTTTCTGATTTTGATGACGGAAAAGAATTTGTTAATCCATCTCATCTCTACACTCTTGATTTAGACGTATTTGGTGAACATTCTCTTTTCCAATACATCAACCGCACTGCAACGCCTATTGGCAAACAGCATCTTGCAAACTGGTTCAATGCACATCTCGAAAACAAAGAAGCTATTGAACATCGCCAGGAAGCTATACATGAATTGTCCACAGACTTAGAATATCGTCAACAAATCCGCTTACTCGGCTTACTCTATAAAGGAAAACCTGCCGATACCACCGAAATCAAGGAATGGGCAAACAGTCCAAGTTATTATCGGAAGCGAACGCTTCTACGTATCCTCCCGACAGCGGTAACGATCATTAATTTCTTATGTATAGGTTTAGCCATTTTAGGTATTATCTCGGCTAATATAGCTGGAGGAGTATTTGTTAGCTTTGTATTATTCAGCACTATTTTCTCTAAAGGAATCACTAAATTGCAAACGACCTACGGGGAAAAGCTACAAATTCTTTCGACATACGCCGACCAGATTCTTCTCACTGAACAGAAAGAAATGCAAAGCCATATACTGCAAAAGTTAAAAGCGGAGCTTACAAGCCAGAATCAAACCGCTTCTCAAGCAGTACGCCAACTTTCAAAACTGATGAACGCGCTCGATCAACGAAGTAATCTGCTAATAAGCACGATACTCAACGGACTGATATTCTGGGAGCTGCGCCAAGTAATGCGAATCGAGAAGTGGAAAGAAATCCATGCATCCGATCTCCCCCGCTGGATAGAAACCATCGGAGAAATTGATGCTTATTGTTCTCTGGCAACATTCGCATATAATCATCCGGATTATATCTATCCTACCATTGCTGCTCAATCTTTCCATCTGCAGGCTGAAGCTTTGGGGCATCCTTTAATGGATCGCAACAAATGTGTACGCAACGGAATAGACATTGAAAAACGTCCTTTCTTTATTATTATCACAGGAGCCAATATGGCAGGAAAAAGCACGTATTTACGTACTGTAGGAGTGAACTATCTACTAGCATGTATAGGGGCTCCCGTTTGGGCAAAGCAGATGAAAATATATCCGGCTCGCCTCGTTACCAGTCTTCGGACCAGTGACTCCTTAGCCGACAACGAATCTTATTTCTTTGCCGAACTCAAGCGACTTAAATTAATCATAGACAAGCTTGAAGCAGGAGAAGAACTTTTCATCATCCTTGATGAAATATTGAAAGGTACAAACTCCATGGATAAACAGAAAGGTTCTTTCGCCCTCATCAAACAATTCATGCACATGAACACCAATGGCATCATCGCCACCCATGACTTGTTGCTAGGGACTTTAGTGGACTCCTTCCCACAAAATATCCGGAATTACTGTTTCGAAGCTGACATTACGAACAACGAACTTACCTTCTCTTACCAAATGAGAAATGGAGTTGCACAAAATATGAATGCCTGCTTCTTAATGAAGAAAATGGGAATCGCCGTCATTAACGACTAATCCCCATTCCTTATATGAAAATCAAAGTTTTCTATTGCGGTAACATCCAAAACCTGCTTTATTTAGCAGCAGCAAACTGAATATAAAATTTCAAGCTACCTGTTTTAATCTGCCGGAAAACAAAGTTAAACAGTTTCTGGAGATATACTTTTACTGCATTTTACTTTTTGCCAGAAATGCTATGACCGCTGAAGCTTGTTCATTAGTGAAATACTGCACTGATGTTATTGGTTGATATGTATAAGGTATAAACTGGAATAACTGTACAGCTGCAAATTTTTTATCAGCAGAGAGTATCACATCCATACGTATATTACCACTAGCCTCACTCTTTATATTCGAACCTGCAGAGAATGCCCCCGAATTCACAAGATCCCTCAAAGCATCCATGTGTTTCAAATCAAAAAATATACTATGCTCTTTAGCCACACTTTTGGTTGGCAAATAAATAACTTCTTTTGATTTCCAGAAGAGACGGAAAATCCCCATAAGGAATAAACCTGTTCCCAGAACCATCAAAGCCATACTAACCGTAGAAGACTTATCATCCAATTCGAAAGTCGAAGCAAAAGCTAAAATACCGACCAATAACATTACAGAAGAAATTAAAACTCCTGAAATACTTGTACGTTTTGCGATATCGGGGTGTGAAGATGTGAAGATAGTAGCATCAATCATTTGAGTAGTTGCCATAATATTTAAAGTTTAAATTATTAGTGAAAATATAAAGATAAAAAGATATAGTCACCGGTATTACAGAAGATACCAGTAACCACAAAATAAACAAAACTAATAAGTTACTACTAAATAATTATGCGCCTCAAAGTATATACATAGTATTCACTTGATGGCTGGCAGTAATAGGAAGTTGTTGTACCATAAATCCGCCCCAAGTGTTGTGAAAGTGAGTTCTCACGATCAGCACAACATTGTAGCGCATTCTTCAAAGAAAAGAAATATTCTCCAAGTTGCACACGTTGAATACGTGTTACAGATATTTGATGGCTTTGCGAGTTGTTCAATTCAGCCACAGGCTTACCTGGAAGATCCGGTGCGCTGATTTCCCCATGTTGTCTCATTGCATATGTAATAGCACGCTCCTGTTCATCCACCACTTTCGCGGTAGAAATATTGCCTGCTATGCTATGAAAAGCAACTGTCAGCAACAGAAACAATATTACCTTTACAAATTTTGCCATATTCACTTGCAAATATAACAGATTCTCTCTATGAAAAGTTCTATTAAGATATATTTTAATGTATCTTAGTATTAGTAAACGGCAGACAAACAAAAAAGGCTACCTATGAGGGTAGCCCTTTTTATATCTATAAGAATAACTGTAAAATTATTCAGCTGATTCAGCTTTTGGTTCTTCAGCCTTAGGAGCTTCAGTTGCAGGAGCTTCAACAGCAGCAGGAGCAGCTTCAGCAGATTTCTTCGAACGACGAGTACGAGTAGCTTTCTTAGCCACTTTTTCCTTAGCCATATTTTCATTGTAGTCAACCAACTCGATGAAGCACATTTCTGCATTGTCACCCAAACGGTTACCAGTCTTGATAATACGAGTATAACCACCCGGACGATCAGCAATCTTAACAGAGATTTCTTTGAACAACTCTGTTACTGCAATCTTATCTTGCAAATTGCTAAATACAACACGACGAGAGTTCGTAGTATCTTCTTTAGACTTAGTAATCAAAGGCTCAACAAACTTTTTCAAAGCTTTCGCCTTTGCAACAGTCGTAGTGATTCTTTTGTGCTTGATCAAAGAGCAAGCCATGTTAGATAACATAGCGCTTCTATGAGAAGCAGTACGACCTAAATGATTGAATTTTTTATTATGTCTCATTTTTTATTCTTTATCTAATTTATATTTAGAAATGTCGGTTCCAAACGACAGATTCAGACTTTCCAGCAAATCATCAAGCTCGGTAAGCGATTTCTTTCCGAAGTTTCTGAATTTCAGCAGGTCAGTTTTGTTGAATTGTACCAAGTCACCGAGAGTTTCTACGTCAGCAGCCTTCAAGCAATTGAGGGCACGAACTGACAAGTCCATATCAACGAGTTTGGTTTTCAACAGCTGACGCATGTGCAGTACTTCTTCATCAAACTCTTCATTGCCATCAGTATCATTACTTTCAAGCGTGATCTTCTCGTCAGAGAACAACATGAAGTGATAAATCAGAATTTTTGCAGCTTCTTTCAGCGCTTCTTTCGGATGTATAGAACCGTCGGTACTAATTTCAAGTACTAGCTTTTCGTAGTCAGTCTTCTGTTCTACACGGAAGTTTTCTACAGCATACTTGACATTACGTATCGGTGTATAAATAGAGTCGATTGGAATTACATTAACATCCGTGCAATACTCGCGATTCTCATCAGCAGGTACATAACCACGGCCTTTGTTAATTGTAATATCAATCTGCATAGTTGACTTAGAATCTAAATGACAAATAACTAATTCCGGATTTAACACTTCAAATCCAGTCAAATACTTACCTATGTCACCTGCTTTAAATTCACTGGAATTCTCGACAGTGATGCTCACTTTTTCGCTCTCGAACTCTTCAACTACTTGCTTGAATCTCACTTGTTTCAGATTCAAGATAATGTTGGTAACATCCTCTTTTACTCCAGGTACACTAGAAAATTCATGCTCCACACCATCAATTCTGATAGTAGTGATAGCAAAACCCTCTAATGAAGAAAGAAGGATTCGGCGTAATGCATTACCTACAGTAATACCAAAACCCGGTTCCAACGGACGGAATTCGAATTTACCGAATCTGGAGTCCGCCTCCAACATTAATACTTTATCAGGTTTTTGAAATGCTAATATCGCCATGAAATTAATTATTATTTAGAATACAATTCAACGATCAAATGTTCTTTAATGTTCTCAGGAATGTCTGCTCTTTCAGGTATGTGCAACATTTTACCAACCTTAGAAGCTTCGTCCCATTCCAACCAAGCATACTTGCTGTGATTGAAACCTGCAAGAGAATTAGCAATTACTTCCAAAGATTTAGATCTTTCACGAACACCAATCAATTGTCCTGGTTTTACTGCAAATGAAGGGATGTTTACCACTTCACCATCTACAGTAATATGCTTGTGACTAACCAACTGACGAGCAGCAGCACGTGTAGGAGCAATACCCAAACGGAATACTACGTTGTCAAGACGGCCTTCCAACAATTGAAGAAGTACCTCACCGGTAATACCTTTAGCAGTAGCTGCTTTTTCAAACAAATTGCGGAATTGTTTTTCTAGTACTCCATAGGTGTATTTAGCTTTCTGCTTTTCACGAAGTTGCACACCGTATTCAGAAGTTTTTCTTTTTCTTGAATTACCATGTTGTCCGGGAGGATAGTTCTTCTTTGACAAAACTTTATCAGCTCCAAAGATTCCCTCACCGAATTTACGGGCGATTCTCGATTTTGGTCCAGTATATCTAGCCATTTCTTTTTAAATATTTAATTGTTTATTCATGAACTTAATTTGTTGCAGCCGCGATTACAGAGAGAAATTAAATGTAATCCAAAAACAAAATCAAGATCATTGTAAGTTAAAGGTAAATTAAACTCTACGTCTTTTTGGAGGACGACAACCATTATGTGGAAGCGGAGTTACGTCAATGATTTCAGTAACTTCGATACCAGCACCGTGGATAGTTCTAATAGCAGACTCACGTCCGTTACCTGGACCTTTCACATATGCTTTTACCTTTCTCAGGCCAAGATCAAATGCAATCTTTGCACAATCCTGGGCAGCCATCTGAGCTGCATAAGGAGTATTCTTTTTAGAACCTCTAAATCCCATTTTACCAGCAGATGACCAAGAGATAATCTGCCCTTCACTGTTTGCAAGAGAAACAATAATATTGTTGAAAGATGAATGAACATGCAACTGTCCATTAGCGTCTACTTTCACATTTCTCTTTTTAGCTGCAACTGTTTTTTTTGCCATATCAACAATTATTATTTAGTAGCTTTTTTCTTATTAGCAACGGTTTTCTTTCTACCTTTACGAGTACGTGCATTGTTCTTTGTGCTCTGACCTCTAACAGGCAGACCAATACGGTGACGTACACCACGATAGCAACCAATATCCATTAATCGCTTAATGTTCAATTGGATTTCAGAACGAAGATCACCTTCCACTTTATACTCTGCACCGATAATCTCACGAATCTTAGCAGCTTGATCATCTGTCCAGTCTTTAACCTTCAGATCTTTATCTACACCAGCTTTATCTAAAATTTTTGCTGAACTACTGCGACCTATTCCATATACATAGGTCAACGCAATTTCACCTCTTTTGTTCTGAGGTAAATCTACACCAACTATTCTTATAGCCATATACTTAATTATTTTTTTTGCAAAAATAACAAATTATCCTTGACGTTGTTTATACTTAGGATTTTTCTTGTTAATAACATACAAACGGCCATTACGTCTAACGATCTTACATTCTGGCGTGCGTTTCTTTAATGATGCTCTTACTTTCATATCTTATTTTATTTATATCTAAACACAATTCTTCCTTTCGATAAGTCGTAAGGAGACATTTCGACTCTCACTTTATCTCCCGGCAAGATCTTGATGTAATGCATCCGCATCTTACCTGAAATATGTGCAGTAATCTCATGTCCGTTTTCTAATTCAACACGAAACATTGCATTTGACAATGCTTCAACTATAACTCCATCTTGTTCTATTGCAGATTGCTTTGCCATATTATATTGCTTTATCTCCTAAAACTTCTTCTATGAATTTGAATGAAGACAAAATATCAGCTTCACCAGCTCCAACAGCTATCGTATGTTCAAAATGTGCAGCACATTTACGATCTCTGGTCCTCACAGTCCATCCGTCACGTTCCATAATCACTTGCCGGTCTCCCAATGTTATCATCGGCTCTATCGCTATGCAAAGGCCTCTTTTCATCAAAGGTCCATATCCTCTTTTACCATAATTAGGCACTTGAGGATCTTCGTGCATCTCTTTACCGATGCCATGACCAACAAACTCACGCACTACACCATAAGAGTGAGACTCACAATATTGCTGAATAGCATACCCGATGTCTCCGATTCTTTTGCCTTGCACTGCGTTCTGAATGCCAATATATAACGCTTCTTTAGTCACCTTCAACAAGTTACGAACTTCTTCGTCCACCTCTCCTACACAAAAAGTATAAGCAGAATCACCACAAAAACCATTCATGTAAGTCCCACAATCCACTGATACGATATCGCCATCTTTCAGTACAATATCCCCTGGGATTCCATGTACAACCTGTTCATTAACAGAAGTACAAAGAGATGCGGGAAATGGTTCTCCATATTGATTCGGGAATCCCTTGAAAGTTGGAGTTGCCCCATGATCTCTAATGAACTCTTCAGCAACTTTATCCAACTCACGTGTAGTTACACCAGGCTTCACCAGTTTGGCAACCTCTGCAAGAGTTTTACCAACAAGCAGGTTACTCTGACGGAGCAATTCTATTTCATCTTCTGTTTTAAGAAATATCATTTCTAATCTAAAGAATTAATATGCCGCTACACCAGCGCGTCCTTTAATACGACCAGATTTCAACAGACCATCATAGTGTCTCATCAACAAATGACTTTCAACCTGTTGCAGTGTATCAAGAACAACACCTACAAGAATTAACAAAGATGTACCGCCGAAGAATTGAGCAAATCCTGCTTGCACTCCGAATATACCGGCAAAAGCAGGCATAATAGCAACTAAAGCCAAGAAGAAAGAACCCGGCAAAGTAATACGAGACATTATATCATCAATATACTCTGCAGTTTTCTTTCCCGGTTTAATACCAGGGATGAAACCATTATTTCTCTTCATATCCTCAGCCATCTGAGTCGGATTAATTGTAATTGCAGTATAGAAATATGTAAATAATATAATCATTACCGCAAAAACAAAATTATACCAGAAACTTGTATGATCTGTAAACGCATGCAAGAAACCGCCCGCATCATTTACATTTGAAAAACCGATAAACGTAATTGGAATAAACATGATTGCCTGAGCAAAGATGATAGGCATAACACCAGCCGCATTCACTTTCAAAGGAATGTACTGTCTAGCACCACCATATTGCTTGTTACCAACAATTCTTTTTGCATACTGTACAGGAATCTTTCTTGTACCTTGTACCAAAAGAATAGCAGCACCAATCACTAATAACAAGAATACGATTTCAATTATAAACATGATCAAACCACCACTCTTATTTGCTACTCTGGATACAACTTCTTGCAACAAAGCATCAGGGAAACGAGCGATAATACCAATCAAGATGATAAATGAAATACCGTTACCAATACCTTTATCAGTAATTCTTTCACCAAGCCACAAAATAAACATACTACCTGCTGCCAAAATAATGGTAGAGGTAACCATAAACAGAGTCCAATCTAATGAAGCATTTAAGGAAGGGCCAGCCTGCATTTTAAGATTGAGCAAATAAGAAGGGGCCTGAACTAACAATATAGCAATCGTCAAATAACGAGTATATTGATTCATTTTTCTTCTGCCGCTCTCACCTTCGCGTTGCAGCTTCTGGAAATACGGCACAGCGATTCCCAACAACTGGATTACGATAGATGCAGAGATATAAGGCATGATTCCTAATGCAAAAATAGAGGCATTAGAAAATGCTCCTCCAGAGAACATATTTAACAAGGCTAAAAGGCCTTCACTTGTTTGTTCGTGCAATTTAGCCAGCATCGCCGGATTGATACCCGGTAATACGACATATGATCCGAAACGGTAAATTGCCACAAACAATATGGTGATGAGGATCCGCTGTCTCAGATCCTCAATCTTCCATATATTCTTTAATGTTTCAATAGCTTTTCTCATTGAATCAGAGTTTTACTACAGTTCCACCAGCAGCTTCAATAGCAGCAGTTGCAGTCTTAGAGAATGCATGAGCTTCTACTTCCAGCTTATTAGTCAGAGTTCCGTTACCCAATACTTTTACCAACTGATTTGAAGATATAAATCCTGCTTCGATAAAGTCGTTTACACCAACTTTTGCCAAGCTCTTAGCTTCAGCAAGTTTCTGGATAGTATCCAGATTGATGGCTTTATATTCTACACGATTAATATTCTTGAAACCAAATTTAGGAACTCGACGTTGAAGAGGCATCTGACCACCTTCAAAACCGATCTTCTTAGAGTATCCAGATCTTGATTTAGCTCCCTTATGACCTCTTGTAGAAGTACCGCCTAAGCCAGAACCAGTTCCACGTCCAATTCTTTTTCTTGTCTTAGTAGATCCCTCTGCAGGTTTTAAATTACTTAAGTTCATATTGTAATTTCGTTTTATTATTCAACAAATAATTACTTAACAATGGCAACCAAGTGTTTTACTTTATCTACCATCCCAAGAATTGAAGGAGTGCTTTCGTGTTCAACCACACGGTTCAGTTTACGAAGTCCCAGTGCATCAAGAGTTCTTTTCTGATCAGCTGGAGCACCAATTCTACTTTTAACTTGTTTAATCTTTATAGTTGACATATCTCCTCCTTATCCTCTAAATACTTTTTCAACACTAATACCTCTGTTCTGAGCAACCATTCTTGCATCACGCATTTCACTCAAAGCTTCGATTGTAGCTTTAACAAGGTTGTGCGGATTGGAAGAACCTTTAGATTTAGCCAAAACATCAGTAACACCAACACTTTCCAAAACAGCACGCATAGCACCACCAGCTACAACACCAGTTCCGTGAGATGCAGGTTTGATGAATACTTCAGCACCACCAAATCTAGCTGATTGTTCATGAGGAACAGTACCTTTCAAAATAGGCACTTTCACCAAGTTCTTTTTAGCTGATTCAACACCTTTAGCGATAGCAGCTGTTACTTCACCTGCTTTACCAAGTCCCCAACCAATGATACCTTCTTCGTTACCTACAACAACGATTGCAGAGAAACTAAAAGTTCTACCACCTTTGGTAACTTTAGTAACACGATTAATAGCAACCAATCTATCTTTCAGTTCTATATCGTTAGTAATCTTAACTCTATTATTAACTCCTGCCATAATGATTAAAATTTAAGTCCACCGTTACGAGCAGCATCAGCTACTTCTTTTACTCTCCCATGATACAAGTAACCATTACGGTCGAAAACAACAGTAGTTATACCTGCTTCCTGAGCCTTTTTAGCAATCATTTCACCCACTTTAGCAGCTTGTTCTTTTTTAGCAACTTTATCAGTCAAACCTAAAGAAGAAGCGGCAGCCAGTGTCTTACCAGAAAGATCATCGATAATCTGGACATAAATTTGCTTGTTACTTCTAAATACACTCATACGCGGACATTCAGTAGTACCTGAAATTTTGTTGCGTACTCTATATTTGATCTTAACTCGTCTTTCTATTTTTGTTGTCATAATAATCTAATTTTATATGAATTACTTAGCGCCGGCTGATTTACCAGACTTTCTACGAATTACTTCGCCAACAAACTTAATACCTTTACCCTTGTATGGTTCAGGCTTACGGAAAGAACGTATTTTAGAGCAAACTTGACCAAGCAATTGTTTGTCACACGATTCCAATATAATAAGAGGATTCTTATTTCTTTCAGACTTAGTTTCAACTTTTACCTCAGCAGGTAATTGAATGAAAATATTGTGTGTATAACCTAAAGCAAGCTCAATGATGTTACCTTGGTTAGAAGCACGATAACCTACACCTACAAGTTCCAGTTCCTTCTTGTATCCTTCAGATACGCCCACAACCATGTTGTGAACCAAAGAGCGATACAAACCGTGGAAAGCATGTTTTTGCTTCGGGTTATCAAGCATTTCTTTATCGTTTTCTGTTAAAGTTACGTGTCCGTCTTCAATGGCAACATTGATAGCAGGATTCACATATTGGCTCATTTCGCCTTTGGGTCCCTTTACGGTAACCACATTATCCTTCAGAGTGACTGTCACTCCAGCAGGGATACTAATGGGTAATTTTCCTATTCTTGACATTCTAATTCCTCCTAATTAATATACATAACACAAGACTTCACCACCGATCTTCAGTTCTGCAGCCTCTTTGTTAGTCATTACACCTTTGGAAGTAGATATTATAGCAATACCCAGCCCATTAATAACACGCGGCATATCTTTGTAACCAGTATACTTACGCATACCCGGAGAAGATATTCTTTCTAACTTTTTGATTGCGTTAACTTTGTTAACAGAATCATACTTCAAGGCAACCTTAATAGTTCCTTGAGGACCATCTTCTACAAACTTATAATTAAGAATGTAGCCTTTTTCAAAAAGAATCTTAGTGATTTCTTTTTTCAAGTTCGAAGCGGGAACTTCAACAACTCTGTGCTTTGCACCAATCGCGTTCCGCAACCTCGTTAAATAATCTGCTATTGGATCAGTCATATAAAAATAAATTAAATTAATCAGGACTACCCTGACAATATTTAAACAATAATTACCAGCTTGCTTTTTTTACGCCTGGGATCAGTCCGTTAGATGCCATCTCACGGAACTGAATTCTCGAAATTCCGAATTGACGAATATAACCTTTAGGACGTCCAGTCAGTTTGCAACGGTTGTGCATACGAATCGGATTAGAATTCTTTGGCAACTCTTGCAACTTCTGTGCAGCTTCAAAAGCATCAGCAGGATCACCTGTTCTTACGATTTGCTTCAAAGCAGCTCTTCTTTCGGCGTATTTGGCTACTAATTTAGCACGTTTTACTTCACGTGCTTTCATTGATTCCTTTGCCATATCTATTAGTCTTTTTTAGCGTTTTTAAAAGGTAAACCGAATTCCTTCAGCAAAGCATAACCTTCTTCATCTGTTTCCGCAGAGGTTACAAAGGTAATATTCATTCCGAGAATTCTTGTAATACTATCGATATTTATTTCAGGGAAAATGATTTGTTCCTGAATACCAAGGGTATAGTTACCTTTACCATCAAACTTACTTTCGATACCTTTAAAGTCACGAATACGAGGAAGAGCTACACGAACCAATTTTTCAAGGAATTCGTACATTCTTTCACGACGCAAAGTTACCATAACACCAATCGGCATTTTTTTACGCAACTTAAAGTTTGCAATATCTTTACGAGAAATGGTAGCTACAGCTTTCTGACCTGTGATAGCTGTCATTTCATTGATTGCAACTTCGATAATCTTCTTATCAGCAACAGCCATACCTAACCCTTGATTGATAACAATCTTCTTAAGTACGGGTACCTGCATTGTAGAAGAATACTGGAACTGTGATTTCAATGCAGGTGCTATACGCTCTGCATATTCTTTCTTAAGACTAGCAGTATTACTCATTACTTAATCTCCTCTCCTGATTTTTTAGAATAACGCACTAAAGTTCCTTCCGAACTCTTTTTTCTCCCAATACGCGTTGCTTTACCAGTTTTTGGATCAACCGGATTCAAGTTTGAAATGTGGATAGAAGCTTCCTGCTTCACGATACCACCTTGCGGATTCTTAGCATTCGGTTTTGTGCTTTTAGATACCATATTGATACCTTCTACAAATGCACGTCCTTCTTTAACAAGAACCTTCAATACACGACCAGTTTTGCCCTTATCTTCGCCAGCATTTACGTAAACTGTATCGCCTTTTTTAATATGTAATTTACTCATTACTTAAATCTTTTACAAATTAAAGTACCTCAGGCGCAAGTGACACAACTTTCATGTTTGTAGCACGAAGCTCTCTTGCTACAGGACCGAAAATACGACTACCTCTAATTTCACCTGCATTATTCAACAACACGCAAGCATTATCATCAAAACGTATATAAGAACCATCAGGACGACGGATTTCTTTCTTTGTACGTACAATCAAAGCCTTTGATACTGCACCTTTTTTAACATCACTAGAAGGGATAACACTCTTCACTGAAACTACAATGACATCCCCCACTGAAGCATAACGACGGCCTGTACCACCCAAAACGCGGATACACAACGCCTCTTTCGCTCCACTGTTATCACATACTGTAAGTCTGGATTCTACTTGTATCATAATTACTTAGCTCTTTCAATTATTTCTACTAATCTCCATCTTTTAGTCTTGCTCAAAGGACGAGTTTCCATGATGCTTACAGTATCACCGATATTGCATTCATTCTTTTCATCGTGAGCATGGTACTTCTTCGTTTTACTAACGAACTTACCATATATAGGGTGTTTTTCCTTAAATTTGGCAGCAACTGTGATGGTCTTATCCATCTTATTGCTCAACACAACCCCTGTTCTTTCTTTTCTTAAATTTCTTGCTTCCATCAAGCTGATCATTTATTGTTAAGTTCTCTTTCGCGCAATTCTGTTTTCATACGCGCAATAGTCCTGCGTAATTGTTTGATTTGAGCAGGATTTTCCAAAGGAGAAATAGAATGATTGATAACCATTTGGTTATAATTAGCTGTTTCCGCCTCTACTCTTTCTACTAAATCATTAGTAGTCATTTCTTTTATTTCTGCAATTTTCATAACACTTACGCATTTTGATTTTGAATATCATAATCACGTCTTACGACAAACTTCGTTGTAATAGGAAGCTTTTGAGCAGCTAAGCGCAATGCTTCTTTCGCGATTTCGTAAGATACTCCTTCAGCTTCAATAATGATTCTACCTGGAGTCACAGGAGCCACAAATCCCTCTGGAGCACCTTTACCTTTACCCATACGTACATCGGCAGGTTTTCTAGTGATCGGTTTATCCGGGAATATACGGATCCAGATCTGTCCTTGACGTTGCATATATCTTGTTACTGCAATACGAGCAGCTTCGATCTGACGGCCTGTAATCCACTTAGTCTCCAAAGCCTTTATGCCAAAAGAACCAAAGGCCAGCTGGTTGCCTCTCTGGGCATTACCTTTCTGACGGCCTTTTTGTTGTCTTCTGAATTTTGTCTTTTTCGGTTGTAACATAGTTTCCTAAAATTCAAATTCGTTTAGCGATTATTTTTCTTTCTTTTGAAGTTCTTTCCGCCGTTGTTTCCACTATTGTTTCCACGACCACTTTCTTTGCTTTGTGTAAAGTTCGGAGCCAATTCTTTCTTACCAAACACTTCACCTCTACAAATCCAAACTTTGATACCTAAAAGACCTACTTTAGTCAATGCTTCTGCATGACAGTAGTCGATATCAGCTCTGAAAGTGTGCAACGGAGTTCTTCCTTCTTTATACATTTCAGAACGTGCCATTTCAGCTCCATTCAAACGTCCTGAAATCTGAATTTTGATACCTTCAGCACCCATACGCATTGTGTTTGCGATAGCCATTTTGATGGCACGGCGATAGGCAATTTTACCTTCAACCTGGCGAGCGATGTTGTTAGCAACAATCACGGCATCCAGTTCCGGTCTCTTCACTTCAAAGATATTGATTTGAATATCTTTGTCGGTAACCTTCTTCAACTCCTCTTTTAACTTATCAACTTCTTGGCCACCTTTACCGATAATAATACCCGGGCGAGCAGTGCAAACAGTAATAGTAACGAGCTTCAGCGTACGTTCAATTACGATTCTTGATACACTTGCTTTTGCAAGTCTTGCATTAAGATATTTACGGATTTTGCTATCTTCCAGCAAAGAATCACCGTAATCATTTCCACCATACCAGTTAGAATCCCATCCTCTGATAATTCCTAAACGGTTGCTTATTGGATTAACTTTTTGTCCCATCTACCTTAATTTTGATCTTCGTTATTACTTTTAGCACCAACGAACAATGTTACGTGATTTGAACGTTTGCGAATTCTATAACCTCTACCCTGTGGTGCCGGTCTCATTCTTTTGAGTGTAGCTCCACCATCAACAAAAATCTGTGTTACGAACAACTCGCCACTTTCCGCTTTACGTTCGTTTTTCTGTTCCCAGTTAGCAATTGCAGAGCGAAGCAATTTTTCCACTCTTGCAGCAGCTTCTTTTGAAGAAAATTTCAAAACACCAAGTGCTCTGTTCACTTCCATACCACGGATCATATCTGCAACCAGACGCATCTTACGCGGAGAAGTAGGAACATTTTGCAATTTTGCAAAATACATGGTCTTAAGGGCTTCTTTTCTCTTTTCAGCCGATATTTTTTTTCTTGCTCCCATTATTATTTATTACTTTATTATTTCAAATAAATCCTGTTATCTTTTCTTGTTACCAGCATGTCCTCTGAATGTACGAGTTGGAGCAAATTCGCCCAACTTGTGTCCTACCATATTCTCGGTAACATAAACAGGAATAAATTTATTTCCATTGTGAACTGCAACTGTATGGCCTACAAAATCAGGCGAAATCATTGAAGCTCTGGCCCAAGTCTTTACTACGACTTTCTTACCAGATTCATTCATGGCAAGAATTCTCTTTTCAAGCTTAACGTTAATATATGGACCTTTTTTTAATGAACGACTCATAGTTTACTCAATTAATCAGATTACTTTTTTCTTCTCTCAATAATGTACTTAGACGACTGTTTCTTAGGAGCTCTAGTCTTAAGTCCCTTAGCGTACAATCCCTTACGTGATCTTGGATGACCTCCGGAAGCGCGTCCTTCACCACCACCCATCGGGTGATCAACCGGGTTCATTACAACACCACGGTTACGAGGACGACGTCCTTGCCAACGAGAACGTCCGGCTTTACCTGAACTTTCCAATCCATGATCAGAGTTACCTACACTACCGACAGTAGCTTTACAAGTGCTAAGAATCTGTCTAACTTCACCTGAAGGCAACTTAATTACACAATACTTACCCTCGCGAGAAGTCAACTGAGCAAAGTTACCAGCTGAACGAACCAGAGCAGCACCCTGTCCCGGACGTAATTCGATATTGTGAATCACAGTACCCACCGGAATGTTTTGAAGAGGAAGAGCATTACCAATCTCTGGCGCTGCTGTTTCACCTGACATTAGAGTCGCACCAACTTGCAATCCATTGGGAGCAATAATATATCTTTTTTCTCCATCAGCATAAAATAACAGAGCGATACGAGCCGAACGATTCGGATCGTATTCAATTGTTTTAACTACTGCTGGAACACCGTCCTTATTTCTCTTGAAATCAACAATTCTAATCACCTTTCTATGACCGCCACCAATGTAGCGCATAGTCATCTTACCTTCGCTGTTACGACCACCAGATGATTTCTTACCATATACAAGAGACTTTTCTGGTACTGATGCAGTAATTTCTTCGAAAGTACCAATAATTTTATGTCTTTGCCCCGGTGTTGTGGGCTTAAATTTACGTACTGCCATTTTTATTAAATATTGCTATAAAAATCAATAGTATCTCCTTCTTTCAATGTCACGATTGCTTTTTTGAAAGCATTCGTACGACCATTGATGATACCTGCTTTGGTATAACGGCTCTTATTTTTGCCAGCATACTTCACAGTATTCACATCAACTACTGTAACATTATAAAGAGCTTCAATTTCCTTCTTAATTTCCAGTTTGTTAGCTTCAGGACGTACAACAAAGCCGAAACGATTCAGCTTATCTGTGATTGCAGTCATTTTCTCTGTTACCAACGGTTTAATAATAATTCCCATTATTTAAGCCTCCTTTTTAAATTAAGATATTGTCAATAGCCTTCAGAGAGTTTTCTGTAAGCACAACAACCCCAGCATTCAATACTCTGTAAGTATTTAATCCCGAGATAGTCTGCACATTAGCACCCTCAATGTTACGAGCTGACAAATATACGTTTTTATTTGCTTCCGGTAAAATTACAAGTAGCTTTTTATCGGAAACTTTAAGATTTTTTGTCATTGCAACGAAATCTTTTGTCTTAGGAGCTTCAAATGTGAAATCCTCAACGACAACGATTGCATCGTTTTGAGCTTTATAAGACAAAGCTGACTTACGAGCCAATGTCTTAACTTTTTTATTCAACTTAAAGAAGTAGTCTCTTGGCTTCGGACCGAAAACGCGGGCACCACCTACAAGAACCGGTGAGTTCATATCACCACGACGAGCTCCGCCACCACCTTTCTGGCGACCGATCTTACGAGTTGAACCACTGATTTCACTTCTTTCTTTTGACTTATGAGTACCCTGACGCTGATTGGCCATAAATTGTTTTACATCCAAATAGATAGCGTGGTCGTTGGGCTCAATTCCGAAGATAGATTCGTTTAACGTAACCTTTCTCCCAGTGTCTTCACCTTTAATGTTATATACGTTAACTTCCATTATTTCTCAATTAATACGATTGAACCTTTGCAACCCGGGATAGAACCTTTGATCAAAAGAAGGTTATGATCCGCGATTACTTTTAATACCTGCAAGTTTTGTACAGTGACTCTGTCACCACCAAGTTGTCCACCCATGCGCATTCCCTTGAATACTTTTGCAGGGTAAGAACAAGCACCAATAGAACCCGGTTTACGAGCGCGGTTGTGCTGTCCGTGAGTAGCCTGACCCACACCACCAAAACCATGTCTTTTTACTACACCCTGGAAACCCTTACCTTTAGAAGTTCCAACAACGTCAACAAAGTTAGCATCGTTAAACATCTCTACGGTAACAGTATCACCCAGATTCAATTCTGTCTCAAATTCTTTGAACTCAGCCAAGTGTCTCTTCGGTGTTACTCCTGCTCTTTTAAAATGTCCCATCAACGGTTTAGTTGTATGTTTTTCCTTTTTGTCTTGGAAACCCAACTGAACAGCTGCATAGCCATCTTTTTCTACAGTTTTAACTTGAGTAACAACACAAGGACCTGCTTCGATAACAGTGCATGGTACATTTTTACCATCGGCACTGAAAACGGATGTCATTCCGATTTTTTTTCCTAATAATCCTGGCATTTCACTAATTTTTAATTATCAAACTTTAATTTCTACTTCCACACCACTTGGCAATTCCAACTTCATCAGAGCATCTACTGTCTTAGCTGTTGAGCTATAGATGTCGATCAATCTCTTATAAGAAGAGAGTTCAAATTGCTCACGAGACTTTTTGTTTACGAAAGTCGAACGGTTCACAGTAAAGATACGCTTGTGCGTAGGCAGAGGTATCGGACCGCTAACAATAGCACCTGTAGCTTTTACAGTTCTTACAATTTTCTCAGCTGACTTGTCAACCAAGTTGTGGTCGTAAGATTTCAATTTAATTCTAATTTTCTGACTCATTATTTTTTTTAATTAATACATTTATAATAAGATAAAGCGGCAGGCTAAGAGTCATTCGCTAGCCTGCTGCTTTAGATATTTTAGAGTAAATCAGCACGTCCTTTTACTTCTTCCAATACAGCTTTGGCAATAGAAGAAGAAAGTTGAGCGTGATGAGAGTAAGTCATTGATGAAGTTGCACGTCCAGAAGTGATAGTACGTAAAGCTGTTACATAACCAAACATTTCTGCCAGCGGAACCATTGCCTTCACGATACGAGCACCAGAACGACTAGATTCCATTCCTTCAACCTGTCCACGACGTTTATTCAAGTCACCGATAACATCACCCATGTTTTCTTCCGGAGTTACAACTTCCAGTTTCATGATAGGTTCCATCAAAACAGGACCTGCCTTAGCGCATGCATTCTTATAGGCTTGCATTGCACAGATTTCGAATGACAACTGGTCAGAGTCAACTGGGTGGAATGAACCATCAACCAAAGTTACTTTCAATGAATCCAGCGGATAACCTGCCAAAACGCCACTCTTCATGGCATTCGTAAAGCCTTTCTGAACTGCAGGGATGAATTCCTTAGGAATATTACCACCCTTTACTTCATCGATAAACTGCAGACCTCCTTCTTTGAAGTCTTCATCAACCGGACCAATCTTAACGATGATATCAGCAAATTTACCACGACCACCAGACTGTTTCTTATACACTTCACGAAGATCAACTGTCTTAGTGATAGCTTCTTTATAATTAACCTGTGGTTTACCTTGATTACACTCTACTTTAAACTCACGCTTCAGACGATCGATGATAATATCCAAGTGCAACTCGCCCATACCAGAAATCACAGTCTGTCCTGTTTGTTCATCAGTTTTCACTGTAAACGTCGGATCTTCTTCAGCCAATTTAGCCAAACCGTTAGACAGCTTATCCATATCTTTCTGAGTCTTAGGTTCTACAGCGATACCAATAACCGGTTCCGGGAAGTCCATAGATTCAAGTACTATCGGAGCAGTTTCATCACACAAAGTATCCCCTGTACGAATATCTTTGAATCCTACACCTGCACCAATATCACCAGCACCGATTACTTCAACCGGATTCTGTTTGTTAGAGTGCATCTGGAACAGACGAGAAACGCGTTCTTTCTTACCAGAGCGAGAGTTGTAAATATAAGAACCTGCTTCAATTTTACCTGAATAAACACGGAAGAAAGTCAAACGACCCACATATGGGTCAGTTGCAATCTTAAATGCCAAAGCCGATGTTTTTTCATCATCACTTGGCTTACGATCTTCTTCAGCTCCTGTATTAGGATTTGTACCGATAACATTCTCTGTATCCAGCGGAGAAGGCAAGAAAGCACAAACGTAGTCAAGCAAAGTCTGAACACCTTTATTCTTGAAAGAAGATCCACATAACATAGGAACTACAGCCATTTGAACTGTTGCATTGCGAAGAGCTCTCAACACTTCCTCTTCAGTAATAGTAGAAGGATCATCGAAATACTTCTCCATCAAAGCATCATCAAATTCAGCTACTTTTTCAAGCATCTTATCTCTCCATTCATTCGCTTCGTCAACAAGATTTGCCGGAATTTCTTCTACAGTATAATCCGCTCCCATTGTTTCATCATGCCAATAAATAGCTTTCATTTTGATAAGATCAACAAGACCTCTGAAAGATTCTTCAGCACCGATGGGAACAACAATAGGACATGGATTAGCTCCAAGAACATCCTTCATCTGACGAACTACTTCAAAGAAGTCAGCACCAGAGCGGTCCATCTTATTTACATAAGCAATACGAGGAACGTTATATTTATCAGCTTGACGCCATACTGTTTCCGATTGAGGCTCAACACCACCAACAGCACAGTAAGCAGCCACAGCTCCATCAAGAATACGCAATGAACGTTCTACCTCTGCGGTAAAGTCAACGTGCCCCGGAGTGTCAATCAAGTTAATTTTATAAGTATCACCAGCATACTTCCATCTAGTTGTTGTAGCAGCAGATGTAATAGTGATACCACGTTCTTGCTCCTGTTCCATCCAGTCCATAGTAGCAGCACCGTCATGAACTTCACCAATTTTGTGAGTCAATCCAGTGTAGAACAAGATACGTTCAGAAGTAGTTGTTTTTCCGGCATCAATGTGAGCCATGATACCGATATTACGAGTTAAATGTAAATCATGTTTAGCCATCTTCAATTCCTTTACTTTAAGTTTATATTTGGTTTCTTACAGTATTAGAATCTAAAATGAGCAAATGCACGGTTAGCTTCTGCCATTCTATGCATATCTTCTTTACGTTTGTATGCACCGCCTTGTTCATTGAAGGCATCCATAATTTCAGCAGCCAACTTGTCAGCCATTGATTTACCACCTCTTTTACGAGCATACAGAATCAGGTTCTTCATTGAAATTGATTCTTTACGGTCCGGACGGATTTCGGTAGGAACTTGGAAAGTAGCACCACCTACACGGCGAGACTTTACTTCCACTTGCGGAGTTACATTATCCAAAGCCTTTTTCCAGATTTCGAGAGCAGATTTTTCTTCGTTAGGAAGTTTTACTTTCACTGTTTCCAGAGCGGCATAAAAGATTTCATAAGATGTATTTTTCTTTCCATCATACATCAAGTGGTTCACGAACTTAGAAACCTTTTGATCATTAAACACGGGATCCGGAAGGATTACGCGTTTTTTTGGTTTTGCTTTTCTCATTTGTTTGAAAAATAATGTTTTTGTTCTTGGTTGTCTACTTCTTGACTTCTTCAACTCTCCCTCCGGAGAATTTACTCAACCTTTAGCATTTCCAACAAACTAAAACGTAAGTTATTACTTTAATTTTAATTAGGTCTTAATCCTTATTTTTTCTTACCTTTAGCTGGAGCGGCAGCTTGTCCCGGTTTCGGACGCTTAGCACCATACTTAGAACGTCTCTGAGTACGACCAGCAACACCTGCTGTATCAAGTGTACCACGAACGATGTGATAACGTACACCCGGAAGGTCTTTTACACGACCGCCACGTACCAAAACGATTGAGTGTTCCTGCAAGTTGTGACCTTCTCCCGGAATGTATGAGTTCACCTCTTTTTGGTTAGTCAAACGTACACGAGCTACTTTACGCATTGCAGAGTTCGGCTTCTTCGGAGTAGTAGTATATACTCTCACGCAAACGCCACGTCTTTGAGGACATGAATCCAAGGCTGGAGATTTACTTTTCTCCACCAGCACTTCGCGTCCTTTTCTTACTAATTGCTGAATTGTAGGCATTTTAATTGTTTTTTGATTTATATTATTGTTATATTAATTTCGTAACTATACATTTTGGGCTGCAAAAATACGAATAATATTTGAATATTCAATGCGCTACAACTTTTTTTTCTTTTTTAATGTTTTTATATCATCCTCACGCTTCGCCTTTTACACCTGTCAAGGGAGGAAGAGAAGGTTCATCTGAAGTACGAATCGGCCCGAATACCCGTTCATACTTTGCTATATTGTCTTCCAGTGCCCGCAGCAGACGTTTTGCGTGTTCTGGAGCCACAATAATGCGAGATTGCACCCCAGCCTTTGGTATACCCGGCATTACGCGCACGAAGTCAAGAATGAATTCAGAACTAGAATGAGTAATAATAGCTAGATTTGCATAAGTGCCCTGCGCTACCTCTTCTCTCAATTCAATCTGTAATTGTCCGTTGTTATTTTGTTCTTCCATATTTTATATGATTAAAAAGTTATCCTGCAAAATAACACATTTTTCCTGAGACTAATAGCAATACACACAAGTAAAAAAGAAATAAAAAAAGGAGCAATTGCCCAATCTGGTAATCGCTCCTTCTCATATAGTCAATTGAATTGTATTTATTCTACTTCATTGTAGTCAAGTACCGTTTTCTTGTTAGCCAAGATACGGTCATACTCTTCTTTTGATCCAACGATGAGTTTTTCGAATTCGCGCTGACCGGTACCTGCAGGAATCAAGTGACCACAAATCACATTTTCCTTCATACCTTCCAACTTATCGACCTTACCGTTGATAGCAGCCTCATTCAAGACTTTCGTTGTTTCCTGGAAGGAAGCCGCTGACATGAAGCTTGAAGTCTGTAAAGCAGCACGTGTAATACCCTGAAGGATCTGAGTAGAGGTAGCAGCAACAGCGTCACGAACCTCAACCGGTTTCAAGTCACGACGTTTCAACATACTGTTCTCATCACGCAACTTGCGGGCAGTTACAATCTGACCTGCTTGCATATTTTGAGAATCACCAGCATCCACTACGACTTTCTTACCCCAGATACGATCATTTTCTTCCATGAATTCCAGTTTATCTACAACTTGCTGTTCGAGGAAACGAGTATCTCCCGGTTCATCAATCTGCACCTTGCGCATCATCTGACGAACAATAATCTCGAAGTGCTTATCATTGATCTTCACACCCTGCAAACGGTATACATCCTGAACTTCATTCACGATATATTCTTGTACAGCTGTAGGACCTTTAATAGCCAAGATATCTGCTGGAGTAGTAGCACCGTCAGACAACGGAGTACCTGCACGTACATAGTCATTTTCCTGTACCAGAATCTGCTTAGACAATGCAACCAGATATTTCTTAACCTCACCAGTCTTAGAAGTTACAATGATCTCACGGTTACCACGCTTGATCTTACCCATTGTTACCTCACCGTCGATTTCAGAAACGACAGCCGGATTTGACGGGTTACGAGCTTCAAACAATTCAGTAACACGAGGAAGACCACCCGTGATATCACCCGCTTTACCTACGGCACGCGGAATCTTCACGATTACTTCACCAGCTTTTACCTTCTGACCGTTCTCGATGATTACGTGACCACCTACCGGTAAGTTATAAGTACGGATCAAATCACCGTCCTCTGTCAAGATATGAGCTGTAGGAACTTTGGTTTTATCCTTGGATTCAATAATAATAATTTCACGAAGACCTGTTGCTTCATCCGATTCAACCTTATAAGTAACGTTTTCAATTACGCCCTCAAATTCGATCTTACCAGTTGCTTCTGTGATAATTACAGCGTTGAACGGGTCCCACTTAGCAATCAGCTTGCCTTTTTCTACCAAATCACCGTCACCTACATACAGTGTTGAACCATAAGGAACGTTATGAGTAGAAAGAACGATACCAGTGTTCACATCCACAAAGCGTACTTCGGCCAAACGACCCACTACCACTTTAGCAGATTCACCCATCTCATCAACGATATCTACCGTACGCAACTCTTCAAATTCAAGACGTGCATTGTTTTTAGCAACGATACTTGCATTAGCAGCAATATTCGCAGCAGTACCACCGGCGTGGAATGTACGCAATGTCAACTGTGTACCCGGCTCACCAATAGACTGAGCTGCAATTACACCGACAGCTTCTCCTCTCTGAACCATACGGCTCGTTGCCAGATTACGTCCGTAACATTTAGCACAAACACCTTTCTTCGCTTCACAAGTTAATACCGAGCGGATTTCAACACTCTCAATCGGAGAATCCTGAATCTTCTTACCAACTTCTTCAGTGATTTCTTCACCACCGGCAACAAGCAATTCACCTGTTGTAGGATGGATTATATCATGTACGGAAACACGTCCTAAGATACGTTCATACAGAGTAGCAATAACTTCATCGTTATTCTTAAGGTCTGTACAAACCAATCCACGAAGTGTACCGCAGTCTTCTTCTGTAATAATCACATCGTGTGATACGTCCACCAGACGACGAGTCAGATAACCGGCATCGGCAGTCTTCAAAGCGGTATCCGCCAAACCTTTACGAGCACCGTGGGTAGAGATAAAGTACTCCAACACGGAAAGTCCCTCTTTAAAGTTTGACAAAATCGGGTTCTCAATGATCTGACCACCTTCAGCACCTGCTTTCTGCGGTTTTGCCATCAAACCACGCATACCTGATAACTGACGAATCTGTTCTTTAGAACCACGGGCACCAGAGTCAAGCATCATATATACAGAGTTGAATCCCTGATCATCCGAAGAAATTGTCTTCATCAGGATATTAGACAACTCCGAGTTTACATGTGTCCAGATATCGATCACCTGGTTGTAACGTTCGTTGTTGGTAATGAAACCCATGTTATAGTTGTTTACGACTTGTTCTACTTCGTCGTAACCTTTCTGTACCAACGTTTCTTTCTCCTTCGGAATGATAATATCACCCAAGTTGAATGACAAACCACCCTTGAACGCCATCTGATAACCTAAGTTCTTGATTCCATCCAGGAAGTCGGCAGCCTTAGCCACACCACATACCTTAATTACATCACTAATAATATCACGAAGAGATTTCTTAGAGATAATTGTATTGATATAACCAGCTTCAGGCGGAACGATTTCATTAACAATCACACGTCCTACCGAAGTTTCGCGCATTACGTCTACAATGTTACCATTTTCATCAACGTCTTTCACGATAACTTTCACCGGAGCATGAATATCGACCTTACCTTCATTGTAAGCGATCAACGCCTCTTCCGGTCCGTAGAACGTCAAACCTTCACCTTTCGCACCAGCACGCAACTTAGTAATATAGTACAAACCAAGAACCATATCCTGTGCAGGCACAGTAATAGGCGCACCGTTTGCCGGGTTCAATATATTATGTGATTGAAGCATCAACATTTGTGCTTCCAGAATTGCTTCATTACTCAAAGGCAAGTGAACAGCCATCTGGTCACCGTCAAAGTCGGCGTTGAATGCCGTACATGCCAACGGGTGCAACTGGATAGCTTTACCTTCGATCATCTTAGGCTGGAAAGCCTGAATACCCAAACGGTGCAATGTCGGAGCACGGTTCAACAGTACCGGATGTCCTTTCATTACATGTTCCAGAATATCCCAGATCACCGGTTCCTTGCGGTCAACGATCTTCTTGGCAGACTTTACAGTCTTAACGATACCACGTTCGATAAGCTTACGAATAATAAACGGCTTGTACAATTCGGCAGCCATCAATTTAGGAATACCGCATTCACCCATCTTCAATTCCGGCCCCACGACGATTACCGAACGAGCAGAGTAGTCAACACGTTTACCCAGCAAGTTCTGACGGAAACGTCCTTGCTTACCTTTCAAGCTATCAGACAATGACTTCAACGGGCGGTTGGCGTCTGTCTTCACAGCACTTGACTTACGTGAGTTATCAAACAAAGAATCGACAGATTCCTGAAGCATACGTTTTTCATTACGCAAGATCACTTCCGGAGCCTTGATTTCAATCAGTCGTTTCAGACGGTTATTACGGATAATTACACGACGATAAAGGTCGTTCAAGTCAGATGTAGCAAAACGGCCACCATCCAACGGAACCAACGGACGAAGTTCGGGCGGGATAACCGGTACGATACGTACAATCATCCATTCCGGTTTGTTGCGTCCACGTGATGCACGGAACGACTCTACTACCTGAAGACGTTTCAAAGCTTCATTCTTACGTTGCTGTGAAGCATCGTTACCTGCACGGTGACGCAATTCGTAAGACAAAGCATCCAGATCCAGACGAGCCAGCAAATCATAGATAGCTTCAGCCCCCATCTTTGCAACAAATTTGTTCGGATCATTATCTTCAAGATATTGATTGTCTTTTGGAAGTGTATCCAAAATATCCAGATATTCTTCTTCAGAGAGCAAATCATATTCAGCTACACCGTCTTCAGCTTTTACACCCGGCTGAATAACAACGTAACGTTCGTAGTATATAATCGAATCCAGTTTCTTCGTCGGCAGTCCGAGCAAATAACCGATTTTATTAGGGAGCGAACGGAAATACCAGATGTGAGCCACCGGCACAACCAACTGGATATGTCCCATACGTTCACGGCGTACTTTCTTTTCAGTAACTTCCACACCACAACGGTCGCAGACGATACCTTTATAACGGATACGCTTGTATTTACCGCAATGACATTCATAATCCTTGATAGGACCAAAAATGCGCTCGCAGAACAAACCATCACGTTCGGGTTTGTACGTACGGTAATTAATGGTTTCAGGCTTCAAAACTTCACCACTCGAATTCTCAAGGATTTCTTCCGGAGAAGCCAGACCAATTGAGATCTTCGAGAAATTACTTTTCGTCTTATTTTCTTTTCTAAAAGCCATACTCTATATAATTGAGATTTGATAATTGAATCATTGGAAATTGAAAAGACACGGATGTCAACAGACCGTCATCGGCTTGTTGACACCACATATTCTTTATTATTTTATTCTAGGTTGATACTCAAACCTAATCCTCTCAACTCGTGCAACAATACGTTCAAGGATTCCGGAATACCAGGTTGCGGCATCGGTTCACCTTTCACAATTGCTTCATAAGCTTTCGAACGTCCTACCACGTCATCAGACTTGATAGTAAGGATTTCCTGCAGGATATGAGCAGCACCAAAACCTTCGAGTGCCCAAACCTCCATTTCTCCGAAACGCTGACCACCGAACTGTGCTTTACCACCAAGAGGTTGCTGAGTAATCAATGAGTACGGACCGATAGAACGAGCATGCATCTTGTCTTCAACCATGTGGCCCAACTTCAACATGTAAGTCACACCCACAGTAGCTGCCTGGTCAAATTGCTCACCTGTACCACCATCACAAAGATAAGTTTTACAGTAACGAGGCAATCCTGCCTTGTCTGTCCACTGATCCAGATCTTCCATTGTAGCACCGTCAAAAATAGGAGTTGCAAATTTCACACCCAATGTTTTTCCGGCACGCCCTAATACAGCTTCGAAAATCTGACCAATGTTCATACGAGAAGGCACACCCAACGGATTCAATACGATGTCAACCGGAGTACCATCGGACAAGAACGGCATATCTTCCTGACGAACAACACGGGATACAATACCCTTGTTACCGTGGCGACCTGCCATCTTATCACCCACACCAATCTTACGCTTCTTAGCAATATATACTTTTGCCATCTGGATAATACCAGCTGGAAGTTCATCACCAATTGTAATAGCAAACTTCTTACGTTTCAATTCTGCATCCAGCTCTTTGTATTTCTTAATGAAATTCATTACCAGATCACGAATCATACCGTTAATATGATCATCACTAGTCCAGTTGCTCAATTGAATAGAAGTAAAGTCGAGTGAATCAAAATCAGAAACACTGAACTTAGAACCTTTCGCAATTACTTCCGCACCCAGATAATCCTTCACACCTTGAGAAACCTTGCCTTCAGTCAAAGTCATCAGTTTCTTAACCAGGATACGTTTCAGGTCAGCTACCTTAGCTTCAAATTCATCATCAATCTTAGGCAATAATGCTTTATCGGCCAGTTTAGAGCTACGATTCTTAATCACACGTGAGAAAAGTTTCTTATCGATCACAACACCTTTCAAAGAAGGAGAAGCTTTCAAGGAAGCATCTTTCACGTCACCTGCCTTATCACCAAAGATGGCACGAAGCAATTTTTCTTCTGGAGAAGGATCAGATTCACCCTTCGGTGTAATCTTACCAATCATTATATCACCCGGCTCGATACGAGCACCGATTCTTACGATACCATTTTCGTCGAGGTCTTTTGTAGCTTCTTCACTTACATTCGGGATATCAGAAGTCAACTCTTCCATACCACGTTTTGTTTCACGAACTTCCAGAGAATATTCCTCTACGTGAACCGAAGTCAACAAGTCTTCGCGCACCACACGTTCGTTCAATACGATAGCATCCTCATAGTTGTAACCTTTCCAAGGCATGTAAGCAACCAACAAGTTCTTACCCAATGCCAATTCACCCTTTTCTGTAGAATAACCTTCGGTCAAGATGTCACCTTTCTTCACACGCTGGCCTCTGTCACAAATCGGACGCAGGTCAATCGTCATGTTCTGGTTAGTCTTACGGAACTTAGGTATTCTATATTCTTTCAAAGCAGGTTCGAAACTTACGAACTCTTCGTCTTCTGTACGGTCATACAAAATACGGATAGTAGTAGCATCAACGTAGTCAACAACACCATCTCCTTCTGCAGTAATCTGCGTACGAGAGTCTCTTACCAACTGACGTTCGATACCTGTACCTACGATCGGCGCTTCACTTCTCAACAAAGGAACCGCCTGACGCATCATGTTTGATCCCATCAATGCACGGTTAGCATCATCATGTTCCAGGAACGGAATCAATGAAGCAGCAATTGATGCAATCTGCTGAGGAGAAACGTCCATCAAATCAACCTCTGTCGGTTCAACAACCGGGAAATCAGCATCCTGACGAGATTTAACTTTGTTACGCACAAATGTACCGTCATCATTCAACGGAGCATTTCCCTGTGCAATAACCTTTTCTTCCTCTTCTTCAGCAGTCAGATAAATCAGACCGTTATCAGAAAGATCCACTTTCCCGTTTTCGACCTTACGATACGGAGTTTCAATGAATCCCAGATCATTAATCTTAGCAAATACACACAATGAAGAAATCAAACCGATGTTCGGACCTTCAGGAGTTTCAATCGGACAAAGACGACCATAGTGTGTGTAGTGAACGTCACGAACCTCAAATCCGGCACGTTCACGGGAAAGACCACCAGGACCAAGGGCAGACATACGACGCTTGTGCGTAATTTCAGCCAAGGGGTTTGTCTGGTCCATGAACTGAGACAATGCGTTCGTTCCAAAGAATGAGTTGATTACAGAAGAGATTGTCTTCGCATTAATCAAATCAATCGGAGTAAACACTTCATTGTCACGAACGTTCATACGTTCGCGAATCGTACGAGACATACGAGCCAGACCAACAGCAAACTGATTAGAAAGCTGCTCACCTACCGTACGTACACGACGGTTACTCAAGTGGTCAATATCATCCACATCTGCTTTTGAGTTGATCAACTCAATCAGATATTTGATGATTTCAATGATATCTTCCTTCGTGAGGACACGCACGTCCATATCAGTCGTCAGATTCAACTTTTTGTTGATTCTGTAACGACCTACATCACCAAGGTCATATCGTTTTTCAGAGAAGAACAAGTTGTTGATAACCTCCCTTGCACTTGCGTCATCAGCCGGATCGGCATTACGCAACTGACGGTAGATATACAACACAGCTTCTTTTTCCGAGTTACTCGGGTCCTTCTGCAGCGTATTATATATGATAGAGAAATCGGACTGGTTCGGTTCATCTTTATGTAAAAGGATGTTCTGAACTCCCGACTCCAAAATTTCATCAATATGCACCTCTTCCAGTACGGTTTCACGGTCGATAATAACTTCGTTACGCTCAATAGAAACCACTTCACCGGTATCTTCATCAACGAAATCTTCAATCCATGTTTTCAAGACACGTGCAGCCAATTTACGACCTAGCACTTTCTTCAGATTTGTCTTGTTCACCTTTACATCTTCTGCAAGGTTGAAAATCTCAAGAATATCTTTGTCATTCTCGAAGCCAATTGCACGCAACAAAGTCGTTACCGGCAATTTCTTCTTACGGTCGATGTATGCGTACATCACATTATTGATGTCAGTAGCAAACTCAATCCACGAACCTTTAAACGGAATAATACGAGCCGAATAAAGTTTCGTACCATTGGCATGTACACTCTGACCGAAGAACACACCCGGAGAACGGTGAAGCTGTGACACAACTACGCGTTCGGCACCGTTAATGACGAAAGTAGCCTTATCAGTCATATAAGGAATCGGGCCGAGGAATACGTCCTGAATCACTGTATCAAAATCCTCATGATCGGGGTCCGTACAGTAAAGCTTAAGTTTCGCTTTTAAGGGAACACTATAAGTAAGCCCACGCTCTATACAATCATCGATGGTATAACGCGGCGGATCAATATAATAGTCCAGAAACTCAAGAACAAAATTGTTTCTTGTATCGGCAATAGGGAAGTTTTCAGCAAATACTTTATACAATCCCTCATTCTTGCGCTTTTCAGGTGGGGTATCTAATTGTAGAAAGTCTTGGAATGACTTCAATTGTACTTCCAGGAAATCCGGGTATTCGAGCGGATTCTTAGTCGAAGCAAAATTAACTCTTTGATTTACAGTATTTGAAGACATCTATTAATGAATTTGGAGAACTTAATTTGAAATATATACACAAAAAGGTTAAGAACCCTCTTGTGAAGGATTCTTAACCGAATTACCTGATTACCAGGCCAATGTTATTTAAGTTCAACTTCAGCTCCAGCTTCTTCCAATGTTTTCTTCAATGATTCTGCTTCGTCTTTAGCCAAACCTTCTTTAACTGTGCTAGGAGCACCGTCTACCAAGTCTTTAGCTTCTTTCAAACCTAGACCACAAGCTTCCTTAACGGCCTTAACTACCTGAAGTTTAGCTGCACCAGCGCTCTTCAATACTACGTCGAAAGAAGTTTTTTCTTCTGCGGCAGCAGCACCAGCTGCAGGACCAGCAGCAACAGCTACAGCTGCAGCAGCAGGTTCAATACCATATTCTTCTTTAAGGATAGTTGCAAGTTCATTAACTTCTTTTACTGTCAAGTTAACTAATTGTTCTGCAAAAGCTTTCAAATCTGCCATTTTTTGTATGATTTTAATTGTTTAAATACTTTGTTGATTTTTGAAAATTATTCGGGATGTTATTCCCAAGGCTATAACACCTTTTTCCATTTTTACGCTTCGGTACGTTCACCAAGAGTCTTGAGAACTCCGTGTAGGGTGTTACCACCTGATTGAAGAGCAGAAATAACATTCTTGGCCGGAGATTGCAGCAAGGCAACGATATCGGCGATAACTTCATTCTTACTCTTGATTGAAACGAGAGCATCCAATTGGTCAGCACCAATGTAGAAGCTTTCCTCTGCATATGCAGCTTTCAGTCCGGGAATACCGTCTTTTGCTTTGTCTTTGATCAGCTTAGCAGGAACGTTTGCAGTATTGCTAAACATAACAGCAGTAGTACCTTTCAAAGAACCGTAAAGAGGTGAAAAGTCTTCTTCCAAACTTTCGAGTGCCTTGTGAAGCAGAGTGTTTTTAACCACCATCAATTTGATGTCTGATTTAAAGCAATCTCTTCTCAATGCGCTGGTAGCGGCAGCATCCATAGCTGTAACGTCCACCAAGTAGAAGTGACCATATTCCTTTACTGTAGCAGCAATTTGCTCTATAATCGTACTTTTATCTTCCTTTCTCATTATTTCTCTGTTTTATTAGATTTCATCCACTGATTTCGGGTCGATCTTAATACCCGCACTCATTGTACTAGAAAGATAAATACTCTTAATATATGTACCCTTTGCTGCGGTCGGTTTCAGTTTGTTCAGAGTAGAGATGAACTCTTTCGCATTGTCGCGAATCTGATCAGGACTGAATGATACCTTACCGATAGAAGTGTGAACAATACCGCTCTTATCAACCTTAAAGTCAATTTTACCTTGTTTTACTTCTTTTACAGCCTTAGCAACATCCATAGTTACAGTACCACTCTTAGGGTTCGGCATCAATCCACGAGGACCGAGTACACGACCGAGTGCACCAATTTTACCCATGATAGATGGCATAGTGATGATTACATCAATATCAGTCCATCCACCTTTGATCTTTTCAATATATTCGTCAAGACCAACATAGTCAGCACCTGCTTCTTTTGCAGCAGCTTCAGCATCCGGTGTACAAAGTACCAACACACGCACTTCTTTACCAGTACCATGAGGAAGTGAAACAACACCTCTCACCATCTGGTTAGCTTTACGCGGGTCAACCCCTAAACGTACATCAATATCCAGTGAAGCATCGAATTTGGAAAAAGTGATTTCTTTTACCAAAGATGCAGCTTCTTTCAGTGAGTATGCTTTCCCTGCTTCAATCTTTTCTGCAGCTAACTTTTGATTTTTTGTCAGTTTACCCATTACAATTGAAGTTTATTAATTATTAACCGGGAACTCCCCTTTTACAGCGATACCCATACTTCTAGCTGTACCTGCAACCATTCTCATGGCAGCTTCCACAGTAAAACAGTTCAAGTCAACCATTTTGTCCTGAGCAATCGTACGAATCTGTTCCCAAGTAAGCTCGGCAACTTTCTTACGGTTAGGCTCAGCAGAACCACTCTTTACCTTAGCTACTTCAAGTAATTGAATAGCAACGGGAGGAGTCTTGATTACAAAATCGAAAGACTTATCTGCGTAGTAAGTAATGATAACAGGTAAAATTTTACCTGCTTTGTCTTGGGTTCTGGCATTGAATTGCTTGCAAAATTCCATGATATTGATACCCTTAGAACCCAAAGCAGGTCCAACGGGAGGTGATGGATTTGCAGCGCCTCCTTTAATCTGTAACTTGATTAGTCCAGCAACTTCTTTAGCCATTTTTTTATTGATTTATATATAAACATTAAACGAAGAACAACAACAGCGTAACAATTCCGTGTTATTCCTTTTCCACTTGCATAAAGCCCAATTCAAGCGGTGTTTTGCGCCCGAATATCTTTACCATGACCTTTAGTTTCTTTTTTTCACTATTCACTTCTTCAATGATGCCACTGAATCCGCTAAAAGGTCCAAAAGTAACTTTTACAGTTTCACCCACTACGTACGGAATATTGAGTTCTTCACCCGTTTCCTGCAGTTCGTCCACTGTACCAAGTATACGATTCACTTCTGATTGTCTGAGAGGCACCGGTTTCTCGGAGCCACCTAAAAAGCCTATCACATTCGGAGTGTTGCGCAAGTGATGAGCGACCTCACCAACCAAAGCAGCCTCCACCAAAACGTAACCAGGAAGATAACTTCTTTCCTTCACAATTTTTTTGCCATTGCGAACCTGGTAAACTTTTTCAGTAGGAATCAATACCTGAGATACATATTCACCAAGGTCGCTGTTCTTAAGATCAGCTTCAAGATATTCCTTTACCTTAGCTTCTTTTCCACTAATAGCACGCAGAACGTACCATTTCTTTTCAATCTCAGCCATTTTCAATTCCTATTTTTTTAATGTGGATAAACGATTTTTTCCATGAAGTTCTGGAAACAGACATCCATACCCCATACTACCAATGCAATAAGCAGGGAAGCATATAAAACAACTACTGCACTGTTAGCAAGTTCAGAATACGTAGGCCACGATACTTTATGTACAAGTTCGTCGTAAGATTCTTTAATATAAGCTATTACCTTTTTCATTTCAATAATATTAGCACGGGAGGAGAGGCTCGAACTCCCGACACCCGGTTTTGGAGACCGGTGCTCTACCAACTGAGCTACTCCCGTGTGTACATAATCAGTTCCCGATGAAAAACCGGGAACTGATTAATTATTGTGTATTAGTCGATAATTTCAGTAATCTGACCAGCACCTACCGTACGTCCACCTTCGCGGATAGCGAAACGAAGACCCGGGTTCAATGCTACTGGGTAGATCAACTCAACTGTAATAGTTACGTTATCACCCGGCATTACCATTTCTGTTCCTTCCGGCAAAGTGATTTCACCTGTACAGTCCATAGTACGCAAGTAGAACTGAGGACGATATTTGTTGTGGAACGGAGTGTGACGACCACCTTCTTCTTTCTTCAGGATATAGACCTCAGCTTTGAATTTAGAGTGCGGTTTAATCTGACCCGGTTTACAAAGAACCATACCACGTTTGATTTCGTTCTTGTCAACACCACGAAGCAAAAGACCCACGTTATCACCAGCTTCACCTTGATCCAACAGTTTACGGAACATTTCAACACCAGTTACAACTGATTTCTTATCTTCACCTAAACCAAGGATTTCAATTTCATCACCAACGTGAATAATACCTGTTTCGATACGTCCTGTTGCTACAGTACCACGACCTGTGATAGAGAATACGTCTTCAACCGGCATCAAGAATGGTTTATCAACATCGCGCGGAGGCAGTGGAATCCAAGTATCAACAGCATCCATCAGCTCCATAACTTTGTCTTCCCATTTTTCAACACCGTTCAATGCGCCAAGAGCAGAACCACGGATGATAGGAGTATTGTCACCGTCGAAATCATAGAATGAAAGAAGTTCTCTCATTTCCATTTCAACGAGTTCCAACATTTCTTCGTCGTCTACCATATCGCATTTGTTCAAGAATACAACCAGACGAGGTACGTTTACCTGACGAGCCAACAGAATGTGTTCGCGAGTTTGAGGCATCGGACCATCAGTTGCAGCACAAACGATGATAGCACCGTCCATCTGAGCAGCACCAGTTACCATGTTCTTTACGTAGTCAGCGTGACCCGGGCAGTCTACGTGTGCATAGTGACGGTTAGCTGTTTGATATTCAACGTGAGAAGTATTGATAGTAATACCTCTTTCTTTTTCTTCAGGAGCGTTGTCGATAGAATCGAAAGAACGCAATTCTGAAAGACCTTTTTTTGCCAACACTGTAGTGATAGCAGCTGTCAACGTTGTCTTACCGTGGTCTACGTGACCGATTGTACCAATGTTCACATGCGGTTTGGTACGTTCAAATTTCTCTTTAGCCATAGCTTTACTTGTTATTTATTTGATTAATAATCAGCATTTACATCCTTTATGAGCTGTTACCGGGATTTGAACCCGGGACCTCTTCCTTACCAAGGAAGTGCTCTACCACTGAGCTATAACAGCAAGAAAAGAGAGCGGAAGACGGGGCTCAAACCCGCGACCCTCAGCTTGGAAGGCTAATGCTCTATCAACTGAGCTACTTCCGCATTCTTGCCAAAGTTGTCACTCTGATTGTGGGCAAAGATGGATTCGAACCACCGAAGGCGTAAGCCAGCAGATTTACAGTCTGCCCCATTTGGCCACTCTGGTATTTGCCCTTTTCAAAATCAAGAAATAAAAGAACTCTTTTCAAACAATATGATAAAGACAGATGTTCTTTCTTTGTTCTTCAGTTTCTTTTTGAGCCTCTTGTCGGATTCGAACCAACGACCCCGAGATTACAAATCACGTGCTCTGGCCAACTGAGCTAAAGAGGCAAACTTACTAAAAAATGCAACCGTCACGTTCTAACGCGAGCGAAACGGCTGCAAATTTAGTTATTTATTTCTTTCCCGCAAAATATTTGGGATTTTTTTATTTGCTACGTTGCTTTTCCTTGTATTTAACCAGCTGTTTTCCGAGCGCTTCCACATCTAAATCAATTGCCTCTTCAAATGTATCACACACTTTGCTTGCATAAAACTCTCCATTAGGGATTAATATTTTAATGCCTGCTTCTTTATTTTCAGCAACTTCTGGTTTTACTACCTTTAATGACACCTCTACTTTCTTTATATCTTCGTAATATTTTTCCAACTTAGACACTTTCTTCTGAATAAATGCCTGCAATTGCTCTGACGCATCAAAGTGAATTGATTGAATTCTAACATCCATACTTACCTCCTTTTTTTAAGCTCTTGGATGAGCTTGTTTATACACTTTTTTAAGTTCTTCAAATGTGGCATGCGTATAGATCTCGGTAGTCGTAATGCTCTCGTGACCTAAAAGTTCTTTTACCGCACCCAACTCCGCTTCATTATTCAGCATTGTGGTAGCAAAAGTATGCCTCAACACGTGAGGACTCCTTTTCTTCAGCGTTGCCACCTTTGACAGGTTCCGTTTCACTAAATTATAGACCAGATTCTTATAAAGCCGTTCGCCATTCTCTCTAATAAAGAAAGCCTCCGACCTTTCCGGAATCGTTTCGTTTCTTACATTAATATATTCAAGCATCAACTCCCGCAGTTCATCACCGAACGGTATCAGTCGTTGCTTATTTCTTTTCCCGGTCACTTTCAGAAGAGAAGCCGAAAAATCCACATCCTTATCATCCAAACCTATTAATTCCGAAAGTCTCATGCCAGTAGCATAAAACACTTCAATCACCAACCGGTCCCGACAACCTTTAAATCCTTCGCCAAAATCCGTATCATCCAACAACCGATTCATTTCGTTCTCTTTTAAGAACACAGGCAACGGCTTTTTGTTTTTAGGTCCTTTTATTTTACGCAAAGGATCCATAGTCGTTTCTCCCTGTCTTATGAGATACTTGTAAAACGTTCGGAGCGAACTTAGCTTACGATTTACAGAAGTTGAGGTATACCCTTTATCCATCAATGAAACAATCCATTCACGAATCAGTTCCGCCTCGACCTCTAACGGATTAAACTTTCCATACTCTTCCTGAGCAAACTCCTGCAGTTGCTTTATATCTTCACCGTACGCAAGAACGGTTTTTTCAGAATAGTTCCGCTCATACTGGAGATAATCAAGAAAAGATTCTATCAACATAATATCGCTACATCTAAAATCGTGCAACGAATGTATGAAAAGAATTCAATAATTCAAAGGAAATTACGAATTATTAATCTTCTACTTGCTGAAGTTGTTGTACGTAAACTGCGCGTTCTTTCTTAAGTCTTTTAGTTACAGACGGTTTATCAAACTGCTGTCTGCTTCTCAATTCTTTTACGATGCCAGTTTTCTCAAATTTTCTTTTGAACTTCTTCAGCGCTTTTTCAATGTTTTCGCCTTCTTTTACAGGTACTACAATCATTTTGTTACTATTAATATGTTATGATTAAAAAAATTCCGCAGTCAAATTGCGCCGCAAAATTACACATACTTTCTTTATTCACAAAACTTTCGGCAAATATTTCTCAAAAACTATTCATAAACAAGTCATTAAATGCAGAAAGTTAGTACCTTTGAAACACTTACATGTCTATAATAATATAATAAGGTATGAAACAGAACATAAAAGAACGAGTGCATGCTTTGCGCATGACCTTCCATCCCAATTACATCAAAGCATTCATTATCCCCAGCACCGACCCTCATCTTAGTGAGTATGTGGCTCCCCACTGGATGTCACGCGAATGGATTTCCGGTTTCACAGGTTCCGCAGGAACAGCGGTCATCCTGATGGACAAAGCGGGATTATGGACCGACTCACGTTACTTCCTTCAGGCAGAGAAAGAGCTGGAAGGCAGCGGCATCACACTCTACAAAGAGATGTTGCCGGAAACTCCAAGCATAACAGAGTTTCTCTGCCAGCACTTAAAACCCGGAGAATCTGTAAGCATTGACGGGAAAATGTTCTCCGTGCAACAGGTAGAACAAATGAAAGAAGAACTAGCGGTACATCAGTTACAGGTAGATATATTTGGAGATCCATTAAAAAACATCTGGAAAGACCGTCCCTCCATCCCTGACTCTCCAGCTTTTATTTATGATATCAAATATGCAGGAAAAAGCTGCGAAGAAAAAATATCCGCCATCCGTTCGGAGTTGAAGAAGAAAGGCGTCTATGCTTTATTCATATCTGCACTGGACGAAATAGCATGGACTCTCAATCTACGAGGAAACGATGTACATTGCAATCCAGTCATAGTGAGCTACCTGTTAATTACACAGGATGAGGTGACTTACTTTATTTCTCCGGAAAAAGTGACGCCGGAGGTCGAGACTTATCTAAAGAAACAACAAATAGGAATACAGAAATATGATGAGGTAGAGACATTCCTGAATTCTTTCTCCGGAGAAAATATTCTTATTGATCCACGGAAAACGAATTATGCGATTTACTCGGCCATCCATCCGAAATGTTCCATTATTCGCGGCGAGTCTCCCGTCACATTATTGAAAGCCATTCGTAATGAGCAGGAAATAGCCGGCATCCATGCTGCCATGCAACGGGATGGAGTGGCACTTGTCAGATTTCTCAAGTGGCTGGAAGAATCTGTATCCACCGGAAAAGAAACTGAATTAAGTATAGATAAAAAGCTGCATGAGTTCAGAGCAGCACAGCCTCTCTACATGGGAGAAAGCTTCGACACCATTGCAGGATATAAAGAGCATGGAGCAATCGTGCATTATTCGGCAACGCCGGAAAGCGATGTCCCCCTTCAGCCTAAAGGGTTCCTACTCTTAGATTCAGGGGCACAATACTTGGACGGAACCACTGACATCACTCGTACCATCGCATTAGGCGAACTGACGGAAGAGGAAAAGACGGATTATACCTTAATATTAAAGGGACACATAGCATTGGCTATGGCCAAATTCCCAGCCGGAACCCGTGGTGCGCAACTCGATGTACTGGCGCGTATGCCTATCTGGAACCACAGAATGAACTTTCTCCATGGCACAGGGCACGGCGTCGGGCATTTCTTGAGTGTACACGAAGGTCCACAAAGCATTCGTATGAATGAGAACCCTGTAATTCTCCAACCCGGTATGATTACATCCAACGAACCTGGTGTTTATAAGGCAGGCAGTCACGGGATACGTACGGAGAATCTGACGTTAGTCTGCAAAGATGGAGAAGGAATGTTTGGAGAATATCTTAAATTTGAGACTATCACTTTATGTCCTATCTGCAAAAAGGGGATCATCAAGGAGATGTTGACAAAGGAGGAAATCGAATGGCTGAATAATTACCATCAGACTGTTTACGAAAAGCTATCTCCAGATCTTAACGAGGAAGAAAAAGTCTGGTTACAGGAAGCTACCACTTCTATTTAAGAAATAAGATGTCTGACACCCGGGTGTCAGCATACCCAACACCCGGATGTCAAGCTTACCAAGACCCGGGTGTCAGGACGACCGACACCCGGGTGTCGGACAACATAACATAGTATCAACTAAAAAACATTATTAAATCAAACAAATCTCATGGCTTTAATAAAATCAGTACGCGGATTCACCCCCGAAATCGGAGAAAACTGTTTTCTCGCAGATAACGCAACTATTATAGGAGATGTAAAAATAGGAAATGATTGTAGCATCTGGTTTAGTACCGTATTAAGAGGAGATGTCAACTCTATACGAATCGGCAATGGCGTTAACATCCAAGACGGAAGTGTCTTGCATACATTATACCAGAAATCGACTATTGAAATAGGCGACCATGTATCTGTAGGACACAATGTTACGATCCATGGGGCAACCATCAAAGACTATGCTCTAGTTGGAATGGGATCAACCATCCTGGACCATGCCGTAGTAGGAGAAGGTGCAATTGTTGCCGCCGGTTCATTGGTATTAAGCAATACCATTATTGAACCCGGAAGCATCTGGGGAGGAGTACCTGCCAAGTTTATCAAAAACGTAGACCCTGAGCAAGCCAAAGAGCTTAATCAGAAGATCGCTCACAACTATCTGATGTATTCTCAATGGTATAAGTAGAAGATAAACATCAGATAACTAAACAGATATAAGATGAGAGATACATTTCAAAACAAGTATCTCTCATCTTTTTATCCACCTAATAACATTCATATAATTATTTCTCATTCTATTTTTAGCTGTCTCCCATCATTCTCCCACCATATTATTTAATTCCAATCAATCCATTCTGTTGAACTATTCGTAAATTGTCCACATTCAAGTTATTTAACCTATTGGATATAGACAAAATACGAATTATTCGTAGCTTTGTAAATCGGTCAAAGTAACACACATAATATAGAAACATATAACCCTACATCATTTATGAGAATCAAACAACTACTTATCATCTTCTTTCTTACGGCACTACCCACCATCCATGCCCAAAACTCTGGAAAAGAATATTTAAAGAAGGTACTTACCAAACTGGAAAAGATTGAATCCGCCACATATAACATCACTAATGAAAGCTGGCAGCATGGCGATTCAACAGCATTGTCCATCCTGCATGGATTCGTTAAAGAATACAATAATCCCATGGACTCGACCATAGGTGCAAGTTATGTTTCACTGGATGCCAATGATACAACAAAGATGGATTTTTATTATGACGGCAACATAAGAGCATTGACCTATCATGATAACAAGAAATTAGTAATTGATGATTTTACATTCAGGCCACTTCCTTTCAGACCAGTGAGCCCTCCATTCTTCAACCACGCAAAGAACATCATCCAATATGCACTTACTACCAAAGATCATACTACACTAGAACTAAAAGACGAAGGCAATAATTACTATTTCAAATTAGTAATTGATGAAAATCAGCAGGTTGAATTCTTTGGAAAAGCTTATCACCTGCCTCTTCCTCCATTCGACATTGGCAATACGACTTCCATATACGAACTATGGATTGATAAATCGAATGATCTACCTTATAAGAAACGAAGAGAGATGTCCCATGACATTAGCGTTTCAACGTGTTCGGATCTTCAGATTAATAACTTAACAATCAACGACTTCAATACAGCTCATTATTTCCCGGAAGATTATGAAATAGTAAAATACAGCGACCTCCACAAGAAAGACGGAGATTCATCAGCCTCCAAACTTATCGGTAAAAAAGCTCCCACTTGGATATTAGAAAACATAGAAGCACAACCCGTATCATTAGCCGACTGCAAAAGCAGAATCATACTCATCAACTTCACCGGTATCGGTTGTGGTGCTTGTCAGGCAGCTATTCCTTTTTTAAAACAGTTAAAAGATTCATTCAATAGTGAAGAGTTTGATCTCATTGCCATAGAATCCTGGAGTCGAAAAACATCTGCTATCCGGAACTATGCAAACCGAAAGGAACTGAATTATACCATTCTAAATGCAACCAATGAGGTTATCAAAGAATATCAGACAGGTGGTGCTGCTCCTTACTTTTTCATTATGGACCAAGAGCGAATCATACGAAAAGTAATCAGAGGTTATAGTAAAGAGAATACTGATAAAGAAATAATAAATGCAATAAAAGAACTACTATGAGAAAGTTAGAAGTCAACAAATAAAATGCTTGGCTACCAACATAGAGAAACAATGAGGAGTGTACCTAAACTACCTTATAAATGAAGAATCACCTTTAGCACAGAAATTGTGTTAAAGGTGATTCTCCATTTATTTATAAGTTTTTTGCACTGCCCTCTTATATCAGGGCTTACGTTAATCGATACAATATATTTAGAAATTAATCATGTGCATAATCTTCTCCGTCGCACCGGCATTGCTAGTCACATAATAACCGGCATTCGTTCCGGTTTCGCGCAAAAAGACCTCATCTGTCAGGAAACGATCCAACAAAGTTTTCAGCTCATCGTAATCTTTGATAGAATAAGCACCTTTTGCTTCCAGCAATTGAACAGCCTCCATGAATTTCTGATACTTCGGTCCGAAAATCACCGGAATACCATATACAGCCGCTTCCAATGTGTTGTGAATTCCTACTCCGAAACCACCGCCGATATAAGCTATTTCACCATAACGGTAAATAGAGGACAATAGGCCGAAGCAATCTATTATAAGGCAATCCGCTTTCAATACATTTCTTTCGTCAGCACGGGTATAGCGCACATACGGACGTTTCAGTTTACCGATGATCTCAACCAGGTGATTCTCATCGATCACATGCGGAGCAATAATCAACTTCATTTCCGGATGATTATTGAAATATTCGAGGAATAAATCCTCATCAGGTCCCCATGAGCTTCCGGCAACAAAAGTAAAAGAATTGTTTCCTTTAAATTTCTCCACCAACGGGAGTTCTTTAGCCTCTTCGCGGATTTGCAGTACACGGTCAAAACGGGTATCCCCCACCACTGTCACACGACTGATGCCGATTTTCGACAAATAACGTTTGGATGCCTCATTCTGAACAAACAGATGATCGAAATCTTTCAAGACATTGCGATAAGTGCCACCGTACCATTTAAAGAATATCTGTTCGCGACGGAAGATGGACGACACACTATATACCGGAATACGGCGCTTGTGCAGCTCATCCAGATAATTCTTCCAAAACTCATATTTGATAAAGAACGCCATGCAAGGATTTGCAATATCCAGGAACTTCTTCACATTCCTCGGCTTATCAAACGGCAGATAGCAAACAATATCCGCCCCCCGGTAATGCTTACGCACTTCATAACCGGAAGGAGAGAAAAATGTCAGCAATATCTTATAGTTAGGATATTTCTCACGAATCATTTCTATCAGAGGGCGTCCTTGTTCAAACTCCCCCAGTGAAGCAGCGTGAAACCAAATATACTGTTCCCCTTTTTCCACTTGTTGGCGTAAAAGTTCATACACCACCCAATGCCCCTTCATCATCTTCCGGGGCTTGCGGCTAAACGGAGCAGCCAAATGGACGATAAAGTCATAAATGACTATTGCCAGGTCGTAAAGCATAGTACTGTGTCGATTACTTCAAAACCTCTACCGCCCGTTTCATACGAGCTATCGTCTCCTCTTTGCCCAATACCCAGGAAATATCGAACATGTGCGGGCCTTTTCCTTCACCCACCAATGTCAGACGGAAAGCATTCATGATATTACCGGTATGGTAACCTTTCTCTGCAATCCAGTCCATAACGACTTTTTCCTGTCCTTCAATGCTAAAATCTTCAATACCGGCAATCACTTCCGCCAATTCGGTCATACATTTGGCAGAATCTTCTTTCCAACGTTTCTTCACCGTCTTTTCGTCATATTCGGTAGGAGCCACAAAGAAGAAGCTACATACATCCCACAGTTCTTTAATGAAACTTACCCGGTCTTTCATCATGCCAACCACAGTCACTACCTTTTCGAAAGGAGCCTCTACGCCTTGTTCTTTCAAGAAAGGCAAGAACAGTTCCGCAATTTCTTCGTTAGGTTTCTGCTGTATATATTGATGATTGAACCATATTCCTTTTTTATAGTCGAACTTAGCTCCCGACTTGCTGCAACGGTGAAGATCAAACAATTTAATCAATTCGTCCATCGACATCACTTCCTGATCATTACCCGGATTCCATCCCAATAAAGCCAGGAAATTAATCACAGCTTCGGGCAAATAACCGGATTCACGATAACCAGAAGAGATTTCTCCGGATTTCGGATCGTGCCATTCCAATGGGAATACAGGGAATCCGAGACGGTCACCGTCACGCTTGCTTAATTTTCCATTACCTTCCGGTTTCAACAACAAAGGCAGGTGAGCAAACTCCGGCATCGTATCTTCCCAGCCGAAAGCACGGTACAACAACACATGCAAAGGAGCGGAAGGCAACCATTCCTCACCACGAATCACGTGGGAAACTTCCATCAAATGGTCATCCACGATATTTGCCAAATGGTAAGTAGGCAGTTCGTCAGCCGATTTATAAAGCACTTTATCATCCAGAATAGATGAGTTTATTACTACTTCACCACGAATCAGGTCATTTACATGAATATCTTCATTCGGTTCGATTTTGAAACGAACAACATATTGTTTGCCTTCAGCAATCAGTGCATCCACTTCTTCCTTCGGCATAGTTAATGAGTTGCGCATCATACCACGGGTAGATGCATCATATTGGAAGTTAGCAATTTCAGCACGCTTAGCGTCCAGTTCCTCCGGAGTATCAAAAGCGATGTATGCTTTTCCATTTTCCAGCAAAATCTGCACATATTTCTTGTAGATTTCGCGGCGTTCCGACTGACGGTACGGACCGTGTTCACCACCGAAGCTCACTCCCTCGTCAAAGTGGATACCCAACCACTTAAAAGATTCGAGTATATACTCTTCCGCTCCCGGAACGAACCGGTTAGAGTCAGTGTCTTCAATACGAAATATCAAGTCTCCGCCGTGTTGACGCGCAAATAGATAATTATACAAAGCTGTACGCACACCACCGATGTGCAATGCTCCCGTAGGACTTGGAGCAAAACGAACTCTTACTTTTCTTTCTGCCATAATTTGGGTTAGTATAGGTAAATCGTGGCAAAATTAAACCTTTTTTTCCACACTATTGTTTTTTTTTGTACTTTTCGCAAAAATTTCAGTGGATATGGAACATTTGAAGAAGAAAAAAAGATTTTCATGGAGAGATTTACTATATAAATCACTGCTATTTGTGGGCACTGTAACACTGATTGTCTATTTCCTGCCACGTGACGGAAAATTCAATTACCAGTTCGACATCAACAAGCCCTGGAAGTACGGACAGTTGATCGCTACTTTCGACTTTCCTATTTATAAAGAAGATGCAGTAGTAAAAAGGGAACAAGATAGCCTGATGGCTTTCTTCCAACCTTATTATCAACTGGATAAGAATATAGAGAAAGACGCAATCGCCAAACTGAAGGAGAATTACCACACGAATCTGAAAGGTATTCTCCCTTCCATTGATTATTTACGGTACATCGAACGCACTTTAAAAGAAATCTATCAGGCAGGTATCGTTTCGACAGAGAATATACAGCAGCTTCACAAAGACAGCACTTCATCCGTCATGGTGATTGATGATAAACTGGCTAATCCACAGGCTACCGAGAATCTTTACACAGTAAAAAAAGCCTATGAGCACTTGCTGTCGGCAGATTCCACTCATTTCAACCGGGAAATTTTAAGGCAATGCTCACTGAACGAATACATCACTCCCAACCTTACCTTTGACGAGGAACGTACCCAGGCTGCCAAAGAAGAGATTCTGAACAACTATTCCTGGGCAAACGGATTGGTAGTCAGCGGGCAAAAGATTATTGACCGGGGGGAAATCATCAGCCCGCATACCTATAATATCCTGGAGTCATTACGCAAAGAATCCATCAAACGGAATGAGTCCATGGGACAGAACCGTCTGATTCTCGGCGGACAGATTCTGTTTGTAGGAATGCTGATGCTTTGTTTTATGCTTTATCTCGACCTGTTCCGGAAAGACTACTATCAACGGAAAGGCAGTCTGTCATTGCTATTCACGTTGATTGTATTTTACAGTGTCATAACCGCTTTCATGGTAACACATAATCTATTTAATGTGTATATCATCCCGTACGCGATGCTGCCCATTATCATCCGCGTCTTCCTTGATTCGAGGACTGCTTTCCTGACGCATGTCATTACCATACTGATATGCTCCATATCCCTACGCTTTCCGCATGAATTCATTCTGACACAGTTGGCAGCAGGATTGGTGGCAATATTCAGTCTAAGAGAGCTATCGCAAAGGTCCCAACTTTTCCGGACAGCTTTATTGGTCATACTGACTTATGCAGCCATTTATTTCGCCTTCGAATTGATGACAGAGAACGGCCTTTCCACCGACTTTTCGAAGTTAAACATACGAATGTACACCTACTTCATCATCAATGGAATCTTGTTATTATTCACCTATCCTTTACTCTTTTTATTGGAAAAGACTTTCGGATTTACTTCCAATGTAACGTTGGTAGAACTTTCGAATATCAATAATGACCTTTTACGGCAAATGTCCGAAACGGTTCCGGGCACATTCCAACATTCCATGCAGGTGGCCAATCTTGCTGCGGAAGCAGCCATCCGTATTGGAGCCAAAAGCCAGTTAGTACGTACAGGAGCTTTGTATCATGACATTGGCAAGATGGAAAACCCTGCTTTCTTCACAGAAAATCAGTCAGGAGGAATAAACCCGCATAAGAACCTGAATTACGAACAAAGTGCACAGGTCGTCATCAGTCATGTGACGGATGGATTGAAATTAGCTGATAAACACAATCTGCCTAAAGCTGTCAAGGACTTTATCAGCACGCATCACGGACGGGGAAAAACAAAATATTTCTATATTTCCTGGAAGAACGAGCATCCGGACGAAGAACCGAATGAAGAACAGTTCACCTATCCCGGTCCGAATCCGTTCACCAAAGAGCAGGCTATCCTGATGATGGCGGATGCCGTGGAAGCCGCATCACGCAGTCTCCCGGAATATACGGAAGAAACAATCAGCAACCTGGTCGACAAGATTATCGATTCCCAGGTCACTGAAGGTTACTTTAAGGAATGTCCTATCACTTTCAAGGACATAGCGACTGTGAAAACTGTGTTCAAAGAAAAACTAAAGATTGCTTATCATACCCGGATCAGTTATCCTGAGTTAAAGAAGTAAGCAAACCTGCGCAAGCGTCTTCAAGAACATCGAGTACATATTCAAAACCCTCGGCCCCTCCATAATAGGGGTCAGGGACATGATCTGCAGGAATACGGGTGCAATACTCCGTCATGCGATGAATCTTCTTCCATTCTTCAGGAGAAGGGGCTTTGTCTTTCAAATCATCTATGTTCCGGTCGTCCATACCGATGATCAGATCAAAATGATAGAAATCTTCCGTACGGACGGGGCGAGAACGATGCACTAATTGATAACCGCGACGAGCAGCATGAGCACGCATCCGGCTATCCGGCAATTCGCCCTGATGATAAGACAGGATTCCGGCAGAATCTATCACAAATTCTTTTTCCAGTCCCGCCTCTTCAATTAAATGAAGCATTACGCCTTCAGCCGTAGAGCTACGGCAGATATTTCCTAAACAGACAAATAATATTTTCTTCATAATTTACTTTTAACGATACAGAAATGATATAGAATACTTATATATTTTTAGGCACGGATTACACGGATTTCGCGGTTTTAAAAGATTAACCAATTAAAAACCGTGTTATCCGTGTAATCCGTGCCTAAATATGATAGTTCACCACAGTACTAGAACGAATTTAATATCTGATTAGCCCGGTTCACGGTTACTGCGGCCGGGATTTCCGGCATACTACCCAAATGGAACGGAGCAAGCATTTTCTCAATTTTCTTTAATCCGGCCTTATTTCCTTTTTTCTCAAATTCCTGACGAAGAATATGGATCTTCTCATGCGCCTGTATTCCTTCAATCAGACGTTCGAAACGGATACAACTGCGAGCTCCCGGATATACAAGATAAGTATCTCCACCTGCCCAGCTACGGAAACGGGAATCGAGCAACGGTTCCAACGGCCAGCTGTTATATGCCCAACGCAGATAGCCATCCAGCTGTTTCTTAGATGAATAATAACTCATCCAAGCTGCTTCTGCAGGCTCAGAGAAAGTAAACGTGTTAGGATGGGCTTCCGTACAGCAAGTATAGTAATTAGTACGTTTGTTCTCGGCAACACGACGAAGACGCACCTCTTCCGGAAAATCCTGTCCGATGACAATACAGTAATCATACAGTTCCGGCTCAATCTCCGCATGATAGTTTCCAGCCAATGAAACTTTAAAATCCGGATCAGCTTTACGAATCACTTTCAACGTCTTCTGCATCACTTCCATCGGACGTTCGTCCATCGCAATGGCACAAATATCAAACCATCCTTTTTCTTTCAGATGCTTGGAGAAAGAGGCAAGCATCGCTCCCCACATTTCTTCATAAGCCGCTTCACCCGGTGCAGTTTTCACGAATTGCAAAGAGTTGGTTGCCTGATCGTAATATTGGAATGACAACTCCCAGGGAACCATTGAGTAACAATTAATCTGTTTATCAATGCCTACACTCATCATAAATTCCACCCAACGGTCGAAGATGGTATAATCAAAAGCCCATGTTCCATCTGCCCGTTTCATCCAGGTGACCATTGTATCAAAATAATCTTCTGTCTGACCATTCCAGGGTTTGTACGTCAAAGTCGCCGTGATAATCTTCTGTCCGGCATCTGCCAACATTTTCATTAAAGGACGCATGGCGTCGAAATGCTCCTGACTCCATAAAGGAACCTGATAATAACGTGCCACTGCATAAGGACTTTGCCATAAATCCAAGTGGTAAGCCCATTCCGAAGGTTGAGGAAGCTCACGGGGAGAAACGGTAATTTCCAGATTCAGGCGTTGCAATAAACGCGAGCCGTCATTGATTAATAACTCCCCTCGGTAAGTTCCGGGAGTAGCCGATTGCGGAATCCAGCACTGTACCCAAACCGGTTGAACAGTACGAGCAGGCAAAGCCATCGTTTTCAGGTTGGTATCAATAGGGTCGGCCACCAATAATGAATCATAATCCACAGATTTCCGGTGTCCGCACGCCCCTCTCCCATCTTTGTTCAATTCATCCGTCATCACATAACGGACAAAACCACCTGTAAATGCATCTTTGGGAAGAACATTTCCCTTTTTATCCTTGAAATCACCAAAGCTGAAATTCAGATCCTTCAGTTCTACGCCTGTCCACACAACAGCTTGCGCGTTCACCCGTTCGCCACGCCAGCCTTTCAGGGAAACAGTCTGTTGTTTCTTCAACTGCGGGAGTTGATGTTTTGCATACCGGACATCTGTTGTACCCCAAGAGACTTGAGTGGAAGTCACCGCTGCCCACTCTTTATCAGAAGGTGCAGTAGGATCAGGCAACTCCTGATAAGTCAGTAAAGGGAACTTCGGTTGTCCTGTCGGAACACCGCATTGAGTTACTCCTTGCTGGGCAAAAACTGCACCCATGCTAAAAAGACAAGTCAGAGAAAAAATAGTAAGTCGTTTCATGGTTAGTTAATTAAATTAATAAAGGTTATTATATGGGGGAAAAATATTAAATCACATAGGGTCTACATCATAATAAACAATCAAAGATTTATAGCGTTCGTCCGCCAACATCTCGCGCTGGATGCGTAACAGCAATTCCCGCGCACGTCCCATCGGGGCATTCTGCTCAATCTTGACGACGATCTTTTTGATAAACAAAGTCTGGATACGGGCAACAGGAGGTTTGTCCGGACCTAATACCCGATTGCCAAATACTGACCGCAACTTATCCGCCATCACTGCCGCCATCTGATCCAGTAACGCTTCATTATGATTTTTCAGATAAACATATACCAGCCGATAATAAGGAGGATAATGGAACATCTGGCGTTCCGCCAATTGTCCGCCTACCATATCTTCATAATCATTGGCAATGACCTGATGAATGATAGGATGATCGATGCTCTTGGTTTGCAATACCACCCGTCCGCGTTTGTTCTTACGTCCGGCACGTCCCGCTACTTGCGCCATCAACTGAAAAGCACGTTCATAGGAACGGAAATCGGGATAATTCAACATGGTATCGGCATTCAATATACCTACTATACTGACATGATCGAAATCCAACCCTTTTGATACCATTTGCGTACCAATCAATATGTCCGTCTTTCCCTGCTCAAAGTCTGCAATAATCTTCTCATAAGCCGAGCGGGTACGTGTAGTATCCAAATCCATCCGGGCTACGGCAGCTTCCGGGAAAAGAATTTTGATGTCATCTTCAATCTTTTCCGTACCGAAACCACGGTTCACCAGTTCTGTCCCCTCGCAGGCAGGGCAGGATTTCGGCAGTTGATAGGTATAACCGCAATAGTGACAAGTTAACTGATTGATTCCTTTATGATAAGTAAGACTTACGTCACAATTCTTACACTTGGGCACCCAGCCGCAGGTACGACACTCCACCATCGGGGCAAACCCACGACGGTTCTGAAAGAGAATCACCTGTTCTTTCTGTTCCAAAGCCTCTTTCATATATTGTATCAGGAGCGGTGAGAATTGTCCGACCATCCGTTTTTTGCGATGCAATTCCTTAATATCCACCGGAATAATCTCCGGCAACTGGATTTCTTTATATCGTTCTTTCAGTTGTACGAAACCATATTTTCCCTCTCTTGCATTCTGCCACGACTCGATAGAAGGAGTAGCCGTACCCAACAGAGTCTTAGCTCCGTACATGGCAGCCAGTACAATAGCTGCGCTACGCGCATGATAGCGGGGAGCGGGATCTTGTTGTTTATATGTATTTTCGTGCTCTTCGTCCACAATCACCAATCCCAGATTCCGAAAAGGCAGGAAAATAGAAGAACGAACGCCCAGAATAATATCATATCCCTTCTCTCCCAGTTGCTTCCTCCATATTTCAACCCGTTCGGCATCGGGGAATTTAGAATGATAGATACCCAGACGAGCACCGAAAACCCGTTGCAAACGCTCCGTAATTTGAGTGGTCAATGCAATTTCCGGCAACAAATATAACACCTGCTTTCCCTGGCGAATCGCTTCTTCTATCAGATGGATATAAATTTCAGTCTTACCGCTGGACGTTACCCCATGAAGCAAACAAACGTTTTTCTCCTGAAAAGACTGTACGACTTCATCAAATGCACGTTGTTGAAACTCATTTAAAGGATTTAATTCGACAATCTCCTTCTCCTGCTTGTCCAACCGGCCGATTTCATGGTAGTAGATTTCAAAAATCTTCTTATCCACCAATCCATTCAATACAGAAGGAGCCACATTAGCCCGCTGCAACAGTTCTTTCTTAGAGACTTCTTTCGGAGTTCCCGCTCCTAAAACACCGGAACACTCCACATATTTCATAAGCAACGCCAACTGCTTCGGAGCACGAGACAGGATATCAAACAGGATATGAAGCCGTTTCTCATCCGCTGCACCCGCAAGCCGGACCCGTGCCTCTGTTTTCGGTTTATAAGTACGTCTCAATTCCTCCTTGACGAAAATCGCTTCTTTATCGAGCAGAGACTTGATGACAGCAAGGATATTTTTGATGCCGCTGTCTTTCTCCAGTTTAGTGACGCACTGCTGCGAATCTATGGCAAGTAAGTCCAAAATACGTTGTTCACGTTCCGGCAATGGCGCATCCGCTTCAAAATCAGGATTATATTCAACAATCGTTTCACTCTCCAGTTTCAGTCCGGAGGGAAGTGCCGCTTTATAAACATCGCCTTGTGTACAGAGATAATAGTCGGCTATCCACTCCCAAAATTTGAATTGAGCGGGTAACAAGATGGGAGAAGCATCCAGTAATGCAGATATATCTTTCACTTCGTATTCCGTTGGAGCACAATAATGAACGTTGAGGACGATAGCCGTATAAAACTTCTTCCGCCCGAAAGGAACTACCACACGGCAGCCTATCTTCACATCTTCCGCACATTCATCCGGCAAAGAGTAAGTAAAACTCTTCGGAAGCGGAAGCGGTAATATGACATCTACATACTTTTTCATTGCAGCCACAAAAATACAATAAAAAAACGGGGATTTAAAAGAAGGAAGGGAGAACACTTAAAAAGAAAACTCTACTTTATACGAGAATAGAAGAAAATATATTCGAGAGTGTAACAAGATCATCTCAAACAAAAAAAGAGTTTCCGGTTATCGGAAACTCTTTTTCATATACTATGTAAAGCGACAGACTACTTAAAAAATATAGGCTACAGATACTTGCCAAGTCTTAGTCTTATAAGAAGCATTTGTACCTTCAATATCAGCAGTATCGCCCAATGGGATATTGTAATTAGCCCCCACCTGCAAATGGTTCAGCAATTTCACACCCGCACCCACATTGATACCTACTTCTGCTTTCTTCTTATCAATTCCCGATTTCTTTTCAAAATCGAAATAAAAATCAGGACCTGCAGCCAGATAAATGCCTGCCAGACTTCCCAAGCCAATGGTATATTTCAGGTTCACAGGAATATCAATACCGTTTTGCTTAACAGTAAAATCTTCATTTCCTTCTGAAACTTTGATACCCCGTTGAGCAAAAAGCAAAGATGCATCTACTCCCAACCCTACGATTGGAATATTAAACTCGGCCATCGGACCGATAAAGAAGCCTGTGAAATTATCCTTTTTAAAGTTTTCGCTCACATTAGAGAAACTCGCCTTTGACAAGTTCAAACCTCCCTTTACACCAAAGTGTATCTGCGCCTGAGCAGGCATTGCCATAGCTATACACATAGCAATCATTAAAGCACCAAAAATCTTTTTCATAAATTTACGTGTTTATAATTCGGGACAAAGATATATATTTAGATTAAATAAACACAAATTCTTGGTTGTTTGTTCATTTAAAGACGTCGTTTCCCCTCCTGACGAACTAATAAGAATTTCTTATAAGTTCGATTTTATCCAATTGGTACGGTTATGAAGCAATTGATATTTTAGCAAATAAGTATTAAATTAATCCGATTTTACTTCCTGATTTTCATACAGATTCTTTTCAGCCAACAGGTACAGCAAGTAGTCTGCCCCAAGACGAGTTCTTTTTCCAACTTCCGCAACCGGTCGCATTGTTTCAGCCATTTGACTTGTAAGGTATCATAGAGGATTCCGGCTGCTTTATATCTTGTGATTTCTTTATCTTGTTTGCCTAAGAGTGATAGGTATATTGAACAAAGTTTTGACTTATCTATGCAATATCGTTCCAGTTTTTCGATATACATCAAGGTAGCTCCTTTTTCATTTCGACTCATAAACTCCTGAACACTGTCATCACTGATGATGTCAATGCCCGGCCTTTCGTAGTCCACAGTGATTTCTCGCATTTCTACCAAGACCCAGAGATATTCTGTCTCGAATCCGTACTTTGCAGCTGCCTCTTCTATACTAATCCATTGTGCCATAGCGTTTGTTTTTTCATGTGTGATACAAATAAGGGATGAATAATATTTTATTCATATATATTAGTACAACGAGCATCCACGCTTTTTTGCAGTCCGCCGGGTGGGGATTGGCTAGGTTAAAATTGGGGCAATTTATAACCGGCCGAATACAAGAAAGACGCAGATGCTGCTGTACCATTATCTGATCTTAAGGCTAGCAACACCCTCACAAAAGATAATGATAACAGCAGACACCCACGTCAATCGTTTATATATAACACATCTCTTACGAATATGTTGATATACATCCGTTCACGTGGAGTATCTGCCGTATCATCTCTCTTTGTTTGGATTGGCTATTTCTAAGATCGAGAGATAATACGCTTTTACTCCAATAAGGAAATAAAACCGCTTTCTGCCTATTCCATCACGCTGATGGGCTGAAAGCGTACGGCAAAGATATATGTTTTTTTTGAAATGCAGTCGAAATATGGAAATAAATACTGGAAGTTATGTATTAAAATGAATCTGACAAAAGACGACTCTACTTCTCGTTCTTGATTATGGAACTTTCTCACAAATAAAAGTTGTAGCTGTTTTTACTCTCACACCCTCACCCATTGGTTCAATCCCTTTATTCATCGGCATTACAGGTGTGAGAGTAAAGGTGAGGGTAGAAGTTACCCTCACACTACCCTCACGTTGCAAATGGCTTATCCATTAGGAAAGTTCCAGTTTCCAATAGTACGAATAAAAGTTTCATGTAATGATACTAATAGTTTCCCGGTGAGAGACTATAGTTTCCCCGTAAGGAAACTACATTTTCCCCGTAGGGAAACCATTGTTCCCCCATAGGGGAAACTTTAGTTTCAAGCCTGCGAACAGATTGTTTCACACCTCTAAACAGATTGTTTCAAGCCTCTAAACAAATTCAAGCTGCCACTGACCGGAAATTAGCCAACCAGTAATCACGGGAAAAACACAACTTACCCGACAACTGAAATCAGGATGAGCCCCACACAGCGTATGCGACTAGAAAGACGTATTCTTACTACTCTATGAGAACAAATCATTCAACGCTTCGCTCATGCTGGGATGAGTAAAGATGAAATCACGCAGGAAAGTATAATCCTGACCTGTTTTCATTGCCATGGCAACTATATTAATGACCTCGCTGGCATCAGGCGCAAACAGCATACAACCTACTATTTTTCCCGTATTCTTATCAATGACAGCTTTCAGCAGACCGTCCGTCTCTCCCAATGTCTTTGCTCTCGGTATCGCCATAACAGGCAATTTCTTGATAATCACATCCAAATTCTGCTTACGAGCCTCATCCTCATTCAATCCGATACGTGCCAATGGAGGATCAATAAATACGGAATAAGCAACCGGATTACGGTCACTTGTTTTCCGCTCCTTATCTCCAAACAAATCTTCGCGGATAATCCGATAATCATCCAATGAAATATAAGTGAACTGCAAACCACCTTTCACATCACCCACGGCACGTATATTCGGATTAGTTGTCTTCAGATATTCATCCACAATGATCGCTCCACGTGCGTCCGTCTCCACTCCGGCAACTTTCAGATTCAGATCTTTCGTGTTCGGCCTGCGTCCTGTAGCCAACAATACGGCATCAGCTTCAAGTTCGAACACCTCATCAGTTTGTGAGTCAGAGAAAACAACGACAGCCCTATTTTCAACATGCTTCACAGATTGTACCTTCGCGTTCATCCGAAAAACAATGCCTTTTTTCTCCAATGTTTCTTTTACACTTGCAGCAATATCCCGATCCTCACGGGCAATCAGCTCCGGATAACTTTCGAGTACCGTCACTTGTGAACCGAACGAAGCATACATAGACGCAAACTCCAAACCAATATAACCGCCGCCAACAATAACCAGCCGACGGGGAAGATCGGTCAATTCCATGATTGAAGTACTGGTATAAACCAAAGAATTGTCCGCAACTCCTTCAATAGGCGGAATTATTGTTTCCGCTCCGGTGTTGATAATTATTTGCTTTGATGTCAACCATATTTCTTCAGTAGATGTACGGACAGAAACCACATCGGCAGATACAAAAGAACCTACACCTGTATAAACTGTTACATTAGGATGATCCGCCAGATTATGGTAATTCTTGCCTCTCAACGCACTTGTCACAGACTCCTTCACAGCAATAGCATTGCGATAAAACGCACTTCTTTCTTCAAATGTGGAGTCTTCCATACCGGAAGCAATTTTAGCCTGATGAACCAACGTCTTTGTCGGAATACAGCCGATATTGATACACGTTCCTCCATACATTTTATCAGAACGTTCAACAATGGCGACTTTCCGCCCACGTTTTGCAAACTCTGCCGCAAGGGTCTTTCCTCCCTTACCGAAACCGATAATAATAACATCAAATGCATTCATATCTATATAACTTTTAATGGGTTCAAGACTTGCTTATCAGGTTAACAACGAATGATATTGCAAAGTTCGTCGCTTTCGAAGTAATAAACAATAACCATTTCGCCGGATAAATTAGCAATTATTCCCATATAAGGTCAAAGTAATAAATAATCAAAAATCGCCGGAACAGATCAATGATCTGCCCGGCGATTTCTCATCTTAAACCAATCTCCACTTACTATATATCAATCAACGATTCGGGTGAATGTCCAACTTCACCGGTTTAATCATATTCTCCGGTTTTAAGATAGTATCCAAGTCTTCTTTGGAAAGAATGTTATGCTCCAAAACAAGTTCATAAACTCCCTTCCCGGTTTCCAATGCTTCTTTGGCTATTTTGGTAGAGTTCTTATATCCGATCACCGGATTCAGGGCTGTCACTACTCCGATACTGTTATGCACATCTCTCCTGCATTTTTCTTCATTAGCCGTAATGCCGTCGATGCATAACGTGCGCAAAGTGTCGAAACCATTCATCAACAGATCGGCAGACTCGAAACAGCATTGTGCCATTACCGGCTCCATTGCATTCAGTTCCATTTGAGCCGCTTCACCGCTCATGGCTACGCAGAGGTCGTTTCCTATTACTTTATAGGCTATCTGATTCATGACTTCGGGAATAACCGGATTCACTTTTCCCGGCATGATGGAAGAGCCCGGCTGCATTGCCGGCAGATTGATTTCCCCCAATCCGCAACGCGGACCGGAAGCCAGCAACCGCAAGTCATTACATATTTTATTCATTTTAACAGCAACACGCCTCATCGCTCCCGAATAGCCTACCATGCAGGAAGTATCCGAAGTGGCTCCTACCAAATCGTCTGCAAGTTTGATATCCAATCCCGTAATCTTGCGCAAAGCGGCAATGCACTTCTCCGCATATTCCGGTTCGGCGGTAATTCCTGTTCCGATGGCCGTTGCTCCCATATTGACTGCCAGAAAATCCTGTGCGGCGAAATCGAGATTCTTCACTTCATGCGACAGAATACTTGCAAAGCCATTAAAGGTTTGCCCAAGCGTCATCGGTACGGCATCTTCCAGTTGGGTACGCCCCATTTTGATGATATGCGCAAACTCATTCGCTTTCTTCCGGAAAGACTCGATCAGAACCTCCAAATGCTTAACCAACTTCAAATGAGTATAATACAGTCCAATGTGGATGGCAGTAGGATAAGCATCGTTGGTCGATTGCGAACGGTTGACATGATCGTTGGGTGAACAGTATTGATACTCTCCCCGCTGATGTCCCATCAGTTCCAATGCCCGGTTGGCAATCACTTCATTGGCATTCATGTTAGTGGTCGTACCGGCTCCTCCCTGAATCATGTCTACGGGGAATTGCTCGTGATGCTTTCCTTCAAGTATTTCTTTACAGGCTCTCAAGATAGCATCCGCTTGTTCTTCTGTTAATAAGTCCAGTTCACGGTTGGCAACGGCGGCTCCCATCTTGGTAATAGCCAATGCCTGAATGAACAAAGGATATTCATTCAAATGAAACTTGCTGATGCGAAAGTTTTCGATACCACGGAGTGTCTGTACTCCATAGAGTGCACTTTCCGGCACTTCACGACTACCTATCAGGTCACTCTCTGTACGAGTTTTTTTTGATAAATTCTGTTCCATATCGGTTGTTTTATAGTAATAACGTTTTCGTTAGTTCTTATAATAACCAATGAACTTTGTTATTGTTTTAATAAATATGCAAAAACTATTCAAAGACTTTTTTGTTGTAAATACAAGAAAAAGAAAATACAAAGAGAGAAATCACTTATCTTTGTTTGGAACTTAAAACAGCAATCTATGATATTACAATTAGCATTTGTTCTGACAGCCATTATTATTGGCGCGCGCCTGGGAGGTATCGGACTTGGCGTAATGGGAGGCGTAGGGTTGGCTATACTTACGTTCGTTTTTGGTTTACAACCCACTGCGCCTCCTATCGACGTTATGTTAATGATTGCCGCTGTAATTTCGGCCGCTTCCTGTATGCAGGCAGCCGGAGGTCTGGACTATATGGTGAAACTGGCAGAACATTTGCTTCGTAAAAATCCTTCACACGTCACTCTGCTTAGTCCACTGGTGACTTACCTCTTTACTTTTGTAGCCGGAACCGGGCACGTGGCCTATTCCGTACTGCCGGTGATCGCAGAGGTTGCCACCGAAACAAAGATACGCCCGGAACGTCCGTTGGGGATTGCCGTCATCGCTTCCCAGCAGGCCATTACGGCAAGTCCGATCTCTGCCGCTACCGTGGCACTTCTCGGACTCTTAGCCGGATTCGACATTACCCTGTTCGACATTCTCAAGATTACGATTCCCGCTACCATCGTCGGAGTTTTGGTAGGCGCCTTGTTTTCCATGAGAGTCGGCAAGGAACTGGTGGAAGATCCCGAATATCAGAAAAGATTGAAAGAAGGTTTATTCAACAATAAAAAGGTGGAGATTAAAGATGTCAAGAACAAACGTTCGGCAATGATTTCCGTCATCATCTTTATATTGGCAACTGCTTTTATCGTGCTTTTCGGTTCTTTTGAAGGAATGCGCCCCAGTTTCCTGATTGACGGGGAAATAGTCACCTTGGGAATGTCTTCCATCATCGAAATCGTGATGTTGTCGGCTGCCGCAATTATCCTGTTAGTAACGAAGACGGACGGGATTAAGGCAACGCAAGGTTCCGTATTCCCGGCAGGTATGCAGGCGGTGATTGCCATCTTCGGTATTGCTTGGATGGGAGATACTTTTCTTCAGGGAAATATGGGACAACTGACGCTCTCTATCCAGGGGATCGTACAACAAATGCCGTGGCTGTTCGGTGTCGCCCTGTTTGTGATGTCTATTCTGCTGTATAGTCAGGCCGCCACCGTACGGGCACTCGTTCCTCTGGGTATCGCGTTGGGAATTTCTCCTTATATGCTGATCGCTTTATTCCCTGCCGTGAACGGATATTTCTTTATTCCGAATTATCCTACTGTGGTGGCTGCGATTAATTTCGACCGTACCGGGACAACAAAAATCGGCAAATATGTGTTGAACCATTCATTTATGATGCCCGGTCTGATATCGACCGTTGTGGCAATCGCACTAGGTTTGCTTTTTATACAAATATTCTAATAGATTCATATTATTAACCTAAACATCATTCAGTTATGAAACAATTCAAAAGCTTTGGACTGGTAGTAGTCACACTACTGTTTTCCGTAACTATGGCATTCGCCGCAAAACCGAATATTCATATTCTTGCTACGGGAGGAACCATCGCAGGTACGGGAAGCTCGGCTACCGGAACCAGTTATACGGCAGGACAGGTTGCCATCGGTGCGCTGCTCGATGCTGTGCCCGAAATTAAAGACATCGCCAACGTAACGGGAGAGCAGATCGTTAAAATCGGCTCGCAGGACATGAACGACCAGGTTTGGCTGACGCTTGCCAAGAAAATCAACGAACTACTGAAACGCCCGGACATTGACGGCATCGTGATTACTCACGGAACAGACACCATGGAGGAAACTGCTTACTTCTTGAATCTGACTGTCAAGAGCAACAAACCGGTGGTATTAGTAGGTGCCATGCGTCCGTCTACCGCTCTAAGTGCCGACGGCCCGTTGAACCTTTACAATGCCGTTGTTACCGCAGCCGCAAAAGAATCGAAAGACAAAGGGGTATTGGTTGCCATGAACGGCCTTATCCTCGGAGCGCAAAGTACGGTTAAAATGAACACTGTCGATGTGCAAACTTTCCAAGCCCCCAACTCCGGCGCACTGGGTTATGTACTGAACGGAAAAGTGTTCTATAATCAAGTAACGCTAAAGAAACATACTACCCAGTCCGTTTTTGATGTCACGCATCTGAACGCGCTTCCCAAAGTAGGTATCGTGTACAGCTATTCCAACATTGAAGCCGATATGGTGACTCCGATGCTTAGCAACGGTTACAAAGGAATTATCCACGCAGGAGTAGGAAACGGAAATATTCACCAGAACATCTTCCCGGTATTGACGGATGCCCGCCAAAAAGGTATTCTTGTCGTTCGTTCTTCCCGTGTCCCGACCGGACCTACCACACTGGATGCAGAGGTGGACGACGCCAAATATCAGTTTGTGGCTTCGCAGGAACTGAACCCGCAGAAATCTCGTGTTTTGTTAATGCTTGCACTAACAAAAACGACAGACTGGAAACAGATTCAGCAATATTTCAACGAATACTAAAAACCGGACTTACTTATGAAAAAATGGATATTCATGCTGCTTCTGGCGGGCAGCATACAGGGAGTATATGCTCAAAAAACAGAGAAAAAGGAGAAATTCAATCCGAACACTCCCCTGTTTGAAGAGCTGACAGACGTGAAAAAGAAAACAGATAAATTCAATCTTTATCTGAATATGCAAGGGAGCTTTGACGCTCATTTCCAGAATGGTTTTCAGGAGGGTGACTTTAATATGCACCAACTCCGTATCGAAGCGAAAGGAAATATCAACAACTGGTTGTCTTACCGCTATCGTCAGCGCCTCAACCGCTCGAACGATGCAAACGGCATGATTGATAATCTCCCGACTTCTATCGACTATGCCGGAATCGGTATCAAGCTGAATGACCAGTTTAGTCTTTTTGCAGGAAAGCAATGTGCCGCATACGGTGGTATCGAGTTCGACCTGAATCCGATCGACATCTATCAATACAGCGATATGATTGATTACATGAGCAACTTCATGACCGGATTGAATGTGGGTTATAACATTACTCCCGAACAGCAGCTTAACCTGCAGATATTGAACAGCCGTAACAGTTCTTTCGACAGCACTTACGGGATTACAGAGGATGCCGAAGGCAATCTCCCCGATCTGAAATCGGGCAAAATGCCACTAGTCTACACATTGAACTGGAACGGTAATTTCAATAATGTATTTAAAACCCGTTGGTCGGCTTCTGTCATGAACGAGGCCAAAAGTCACAATATGTATTATTATGCTTTAGGTAATGAGTTGAATCTTGGAAAATGGAATGCTTTTGTCGATTTCATGTATTCAAAAGAGGATATTGACCGCAAAGGAATCATTACCAGTATCGTAGGTCGTCCGGGCGGACATAATGCTTTTGATGCGAACTATCTTTCGGTTGTTGCCAAATGTAATTACCGCTTTCTTCCGAAATGGAATGTTTTTGTGAAGGGTATGTACGAAACGGCTTCCGTAGGCAAGGCATCCGAAGGTATAGAAAAGGGCAATTACCGTACTTCCTGGGGATATCTGGGCGGTATCGAATATTACCCGATGGAAACTAATCTGCACTTCTTTGTTACCTACGTGGGACGTTCGTATGATTTTACTTCCCGCGCCAAAGTGCTGGGACAGGAGAATTACAGTACTAACCGTATTTCTGTGGGATTTATCTGGCAGATGCCTGTATTCTAGTTCTAAAGCCAGAAACCGTAGCTGACAATATAAGAATACCCGATAGCCTTCTTGCAAAGGTTATCGGGTATTTTTATATGTTCGGTCTTAAATCAATACTCTTCCTCGTTAAAGAAAAAATCCTCCTTACTAGGATAATCCGGCCAAATATCTTCGATACTCTCATAGATTTCGCCCTCATCTTCCATCTCTTGGAGATTCTCAATAACTTCAAGAGGAGCACCCGAACGCATGGCATAATCAATCAATTCATCCTTGGTTGCCGGCCAGGGAGCATCTTCAAGTTTTGATGCTAGTTCCAATGTCCAATACATAATCTTGAGTATTTAAAATGAATACTAAATTTGTCTCGTTTTCTATTTTTCGGCAAAAGTATAACAAAATCTATCATTTCCAACTATTATCCCAAAATATTTCATTATTTTGTTCATCAAAATTAATTTTTCGGGATAATACAAACAAATAATCTGATAATCTGTTGACAAATGCTAATACTTCAGGAGAAATTGTACAAGTTTCGGACAAAGCCAGAATACGTCTTTCGGCTCTCCGGCAAATAGTACGGCAAACATGACAAACAGCTGCTCCACGACTTCCTCCGGGAATAATAAAAGCACAAAGCTCCGGAAGTTGTTCGTCCAGCTTATCAATCTCCCGCTCAATATTCTCCACGTTTTCGGGAGTTATGATGCTAGCAGGTTTCAGCTGTGTTTTCTCCTGATCGGTGGCGAGGTGTGAACCGATAGCAAATAGCTTATGCTGGATACTTAAGATGAAACCACGGTCTGATTCATCCTGCAGATAGGTGTTCAACCATCCCAGATGAGAATTTAATTCATCTACAGTTCCGTAAGCTTCCAAACGGATATGGGTCTTCGGGACGCGGCTTCCACCAACAAGACTGGTAGTTCCTTTATCTCCGGTCTTTGTATATACAAGACTCTTTTTCATGATCTTCTTTTTTACAGTTACTATAAGGTAAACGTACAAAGGTTCTTAGAAGTTGACAATATACTGCTGTTTTATCTTCGTTTTATCAAAAAATAATAAACCGAGGTCGTAGAGGTCAAAAGTGATGCCTACTCTTTCATCGGTCTGCAGCTTTTTCCAAAGTGTTTTCATCTCTTTGGAATAACAAATGCCATGAACAACAAATACACTTTTAGAAGTAGTGCGATGTGCGCAGATCCGGAAGACTTCTTCCAGTAAGTCGGGATTCCGGTAATCATTCAGATACAGAAAGTCAACTGAAGTGTCTGCATCCAGAAACAGTTCCGACAAGTCGGATGCAAAAAGGTAGGAAGCCGACGGTTTAGCGGATTGTAAGTAGAGGGTTGTAGAGGACGGACGCCCAACTTCTATGATTGTATCAGGCTGTACTCTGTTCACCAACCGGAACAGGAAACGGTTCACTTTTTGAGAACCTTTCGTCCACCCACGCTCTCTCATCATCTTTTGCTGTTCTTTTTTCAAAGAAGAATAGGCATAGTAAGGCATCTTCTCATAAATCACATCGGTAATCAGACTAAAAGCAAAAGGGGAATGTACGCCATATCCGCAACGATAACGAAAGCGGGAAAGCCAGATAAAAGGTCTTTTTATACAGAGTAGAAGATTCATAAAACAATCATTCGTATTTTTATTCTCCCGACAAAGATATATTTTTTTATTGAAAAAGGGTCGGTTCCCATCAAGAACCGACCCTCATACTCATTTATTCCAAGTTACTACTGTAGTCTGAATGATACCGGTACAGTAAATTTCACTCGAACTTTCTTACCATTTTGCACTCCGGGAGTCCATTTCGGCATAGAACTTATCACGCGGATAGCTTCTTTATCCAAATAAGGATCAACCCCTCGCACAACTTCAGGATTGGAAATCGTTCCGTCTTTGTCTACAACAAACTGAACAATGACTTTTCCTTGTGAACCTGTTTCCTGCGAAATCGTTGGATATTTGATATTACTACTTAAATATTTCATTAAAGCAGCTGTACCTCCAATAAACTCCGGCATGACTTCAACACTTACGTGAATAATGTCTTCAACTACCGTTTCTGTTTCTACCACTGGGGGTATCCAAATAACGTCACGAACTGCATTCATATCCTCTGACACTGTAGAAACGTCATCCGTCACCTCCATATTGTTTTCCACTATTTCGAACAATTCTGTTACCTTAGTTTCGGGAGGAGGAGGCGGTTCCAGTTTCTCGTCTGGGAATGTGATTGGAACTAGCTCTGTTACAAAGATGGATTCATCATCTGGTGATAGTGCTGCAACTCTGACATCATGTTGTGTCCATTCGAACGAAACGAACATGAAGGCTAGCGCAACAACCAAACCCATCAACAACCAAGAACCCCGTTGATTCTCAATTGCAGCCTTTTTTGATTTCTTGGCTTCCATAAAAAATGTGTTTAAGTAATTAATAATAGAAAATATATAGTATATATACTACTTTTCGTTTTTCCTCTTAAGCATTACTTAAAGTGCTCTCTCGCTGCAATAAATATAATCTTTTTATGGATAGGTTGTTACGACGTCTCTTGTTTATTTTATTCTTTTCTCTTCTTTTGGATAAAATTTATGAATAATTCATTTGAGGTTATCAGGATTCGGACAAATACATTGAAGTCCAGCAGGGTTGCTTTTATGGTATTCTGAAGCAAGTATGTTCGATGAGGCTGTATCGCGCAGTTCTGGTAGCTATTACAGGAAAAGCAATGCTCTTCAATCCCAGAACGGACAATACATTCAAGCTCTTTTTAATAATACTGTTAATGGATTTCTCTACTGTAAATTCGTCCTTTTGAGACCAGTCTATCGTAATTGCATAGGATAGATGCAGAAACTCCTCCACCCATTGAAAGATAAGCGTCGTCAGCACTAACAATAACATCCGTCACTGCCGAAGTAATATCTCCGAATTTGATTATCAATCTTGACTTACCAAACTGGCAGGCTTTATCTATCTCATGCTTTTATATATATGTGTTGACAAAGCATTTCTCAATATGCATTAATTATAAAAAAATAGCCCACAATTAGATAGATATAACTACCGCTACTTTTTTGCTTGTAGTTCCTCTTTAACTTCATATTCTTCATTATCTCATAAAAAATCGCTCCACCTAAGTTGAATATATGTTTTCACCTTAAATGGAGAACATACATCCAACTTTAGTAGAACGAAAACTAAAATGTAGATTAAATAAATATTTATGAAAGGACAGGAAATAAACATAGCCTCATAACAGACAATCTTTTATAATCATCCATATGATAGGTTTAGCTTAAATTCACAGTACTTATTGTGCTTTTTTCTTTTTCTTCGCGTTATCCTTCTTACGCATATCCTGATACTTCTTATATTGTTCATCGGTCAGAATGCTTTTTATTTTAGCATCGACTTCCTTCTTTTTCTTTTGCATTTCTTCTCGTGAAGGTTTTTCATCCGATTTATTTTTTGCAGGTCTCATCTCTTCCATTGCAGCTTTAAAATCTTTGGCCTGCTTTTCATTCAGTCCCAAATCAGTAACCATTTGTTCTATGCGTTTCTCTCTATCAGCTTTTCCTTTCTGACGATTTTGAGCCATACATACAGTTGAGCCAATCAATAGTGCAACTGCCAAACTTAAAATTTGCTTTCTCATAATTCTAAATATCATATTAAGTGAGTAATGTATGTTAGACCTCACTAAAGTTTGAAAGTTAATTCTACGATGAAAAGAAAATCTGCTTTTTTACATTATTTATTGTTTCTCCACATTATAAATATTCAGCCGGATATGAGTGTCATTCAATTATTTCCATTACTCTTCCCTACCTCCTCCTAGTGCTTGATACAGATTGATTATTCCTTGTATCTCCTGAAACCGGTTACTCACCTGTGTCAACTGTGCTGTCAGTAGAGTTTGCTGGGCGGTGAGGACTTCAAGATAAGTGGAATTTCCATGTTGCATAAGCAGCTGTGTGCTGGTAACAGCCGTTTGTAGAGAAGAGATCTGGCGCCGGTAAAGATCGGATTTATCCCGGGCCGTTTGATTTTGCTTCAAAGCGTTGTTCACTTCAGCACCGGCATTGAGTAGGGTTTGCGTGAAAGACAACTTCGCTTCTTCCTGTTGCGCTTTAGCTATTTTTAGACGGGCTATATTCTGCCCCTTATTAAATAAGGGCTGCGTAAGGGAGCCAACAGCTGACAGCAACAACTTACTCGGATTCATAACCACCTCACCTACTCCATTTGTCCACCCGGCAGAACCGCTGAGGGTGATGGATGGATAAAAGGCAGAGCGTGCCTCATTAGTCGTGTAAAAGGCTTGCGCCAAAGCCAATTCTGATGATCTGACATCAGGACGATTAGCAAGAAGTTGTAAAGGGATACCTACGGATAAATCCTGTGGCAAAACCTGTCCGTCCAGTGTGCCACGACGGATAAATTGCGGAGTTTCTCCCAGCATCAGGCAAAGACTGTTTTCCGCCTGCCTGATTTGTTCCTTTAGATCCAAAACAGTGGTACAGATGGAATAGTAGGTGGCTTCGGTTTGTGCCAAACCTGCTTCGTTACCTTGACCGGCATTCTTCAAAGCTTGCATAACGCGTACACTTTCTTTCCATTTTACTTCTGTTTCCTCGGAGATGGCCAATTGAGCATCCAGCATTAAAAGTGTATAATAGGTATTCGCTAGATTGGCTATCAATTGTGTCTTAACAGCGAGTTCATATTCCTGACTTTGAATATAAAGAGCTTTAGCACGACGGTTGGCATTCGTCAGCCGACCGAAGATATCAATTTCCCAAGAGGAAGTAATAGGCAGGGAATAGCTCTGTCCAGCTTTCCCCTTATCGAAACTGCTCACAGTGCCCTGCGGTGAAAAAGCGAATGAGGGCAGATAAGCCAGGCGGGCCGCACTAAGTGAAGCACGGGCTTCTTCCACTCGCCAGTGAGCGGACTGTAGATCGGTGTTATTCCGCAACCCCTGCTCAATGAGGGATTGCAGATGAGGATCGACGAACAATTGACGCCAATTCAACTTGGCAATATTATGAATTGTATCAGAAACCGTTTCCGCCGCCCCAAAAAGATCTTCGGGGACGGTCGTTGCCGGTTGATATTTTGTATAGATGCCGCAACTACTCAGCATGAGCGTCGTTATGGCAAGGGTGATGATATTTCTTTTCATTTCTTCTTATTCTCCAAATATTGTTTTCTTTCTTCATCGGCTTTCTCCACCTCTTCCTTTATCTGCCAGTCGGCAACAGTGGCATCAAACTGAATCGGTCGCACTTTCTCCTGTATTGCCTGGAAGACAATAAACATAGCCGGCACAATGAATAACAGTGCCAATGTACCCACCAGCATACCGCCTACCACACCCGTACCGAGTGAACTGTTTCCGTTGGCTCCTACGCCAGATGCTAACATCAAAGGTACCATACCGAAAATCATCGTCAGTGCCGTCATAAGAATAGGACGCAAACGATCTTTAGCAGCAATAAGCGCAGCAGACGTCAGACTCATACCGGCACGACGGCGCTCGGTAGCATATTCGGTGAGAAGAATAGCAGTTTTTGCCAACAGACCGATAAGCATGATAAGTCCTGTTTGCAGATAAATATTATTCTCCAATCCAAGCAATTTGGCAAAGAGGAAGCTACCCATCAATCCGGCCGGAACACTAAGCAGGACGGCAAACGGAACGAAGAAACTCTCATAAAGCGCACTCAATAGCAGATAAACCATCAATAGGCAGATAGCAAAAATCACGATGGTGGTATTACTCTGATTGCTCTCCTCTCGCGCCAGTCCGCCAAAATCGAAATCATAGTTGGCGGGAAGCACACGGGCAGCAGTTTCCTGTACGGCACGGATGGCTTCACCCGAACTGTACCCTTCGGCAGGCATGGCATTGAGTGCAATGGAGTTATACATATTAAAACGGTTCAGGCTCTCGGCTCCATATACTTTGGTCAGTGTGACGAACTGACTCAACGGTGCCATCTCTCCATTGCTCAAGCGAACAAAATGACGGTTGAGCGAAGCCTCATCCAGACGATAATTCGGATCAGCTTGCACCATCACACGATAGACGCGCGAAAAGCGGTTAAAGTTGCTGACATAGCTACCTCCATAATATCCCCCCAAGGTAGAAAGCACCTCATCAGGCATGATTCCGGCACGCAGACACTTAGCAGCATCCACATCGACCTGCCACTGGGGATAGTTGATTTCGAAAGATGAAAAAGCCATTGCCAGTTCAGGCCGCTGATTCAACGAGTCGATAAACTGGCGAGTGATGCTGAAAAACTCTGTGAGATCACCTCCAGCCTTGTCCTGCATTTGGATATCGAGCGCATTACCCATATCATAACCAGGTATCATACCCGGAGCCATGGCAAAAACTGTGGCATCCTTGATATCTCCGGTACGGGCATAAATCTGTCCGATTACTGCCTGCACGTGATCTTCTTCCTCCGGTCGTTCATCCCACGGAGTAAGGCGAACAAAGAAAATACCGGAAGAATTACCCGCACCACCCATTGACCAACCGGTCACTTTGAGTACCTGTTTCACCTGTGGGATTTGCTGAATACGTTCTTCTACACGGTTCATAATGCCATCGGTAGCATAAAGTGAGTTTCCCGGCGCAGTGGATACGGCAACAAACACCAGTCCCTGATCTTCATCGGGCACAAGGCCTGTTTTGGTGCTGTTCATCAACAAGGCAAGGATTACGACTGTCCCGGCAACAAAGGCGCCTGTCAACCATTTGCGACGGATAAAGAAGAGAACTCCTTTTTTATACCGCTCTGACAATGATTCGAACGCAGTGTTGAACGCACGGCGGAAACGGGCTGCGAAGTTTTGCTTCTGTGTGCCGTCCTCATTGGTATAGGGTCGCAGAATCAAGGCGCAGAGGGCAGGACTTAGTGTCAATGCATTGATGGTGGAAATACCTACCGCCACAGCCATTGTCAGACCGAACTGCGTATAAAATGTACCCGAAGTCCCACTCATGAAAGACACCGGAATAAATACCGCCATAAACACCAGTGAAGTGGTAACGATAGCACCCGACAGTCCTTTCATTGCATCCACACTGGCCATATAGGGCGAACGGTAGCCGGAATCGAACTTGGATTGCACTGCCTCGACCACAATAATGGCATCATCCACCACTGTACCGATGACCAGCACTAATGCGAAAAGCGTAATCAAATTGATACTGAATCCTACCAACGCCATGAAAGCGAAAGTTCCGATAAGAGAAACAAAAATACCCACCAGCGGAATCAGTGTAGAACGAATATCCTGTAAGAAAACATATACCACAAGGATTACCAGCAGAATTGCTTCAATCAGTGTCTTCAATACCTCATGGATAGAGGCGAAGAGAAATTCGTTAGTACTCATCAGCTGGGTTATTTCCGCCCCTTTGGGGAGACGTTTGGAAGCGTCTGCCAGAAAAGCGTCAATCTCACGATTAATCTCTGTGGCATTAGAACCGGCAGTCTGATAAACCATACATGACACACCGGGTTTACCATTGAAACTACCTTGATAAGAATACGATTCTTGTCCGAGACTGATGTTGGCAATCTCTTTTAAACGAAGTACCTCACCATTCTTAGTGCTGCGGATCACGATCTCTCCAAATTCTTCGGGAGTCATCAATCGACCTCGGTATTTCATGGTATACGCTTTAGCTTCCTTGGAATTCTCACCAATGGAGCCTGTTGCAGCTTCAATGTTTTGTGAGGCCAGTGCAGCAGTCACGTCGGAAGGAATCAGCTTGTACTGTGCCATGACGTCAGGTTTAAGCCATACGCGCATGGAATAGACACCACCCATCACCTGCACATCTCCCACTCCGGAAATACGCAAGATGGCAGGTTTCAAGTTAATATTGATATAGTTCGAGAGAAAGTTCTCGTCTAATGAGCTATCGGGACTATGCAAGGTAAATATCTGGAGCATACCGTTCTGTCGCTTGTTGACACTGACACCCACACGGGTCACTTCCGCAGGAAGTTGTCCGGCAGCTTTTGACACACGGTTCTGTACATTGACAGCGGCCATGTCCGGATTGGTACCTTGCTTAAAGTAAATGGTTATTTCGGCTGAACCGGCATTGGAAGCACTGGAAGTCATATAAGTCATGTCTTCCACACCATTGATGGCTTCCTCCAACGGAGCGATGACACTCTTCTGCACCGTTTCAGCACTGGCACCGTCGTATGCAGTGTACACCTGGACAGTAGGCGGGGCAATATCAGGATATTGCTCCACGGGTAGGGTGAATAACCCGATAATCCCCACCACTACAATCACAATGGAAAGGACGGCGGAGAGCACGGGGCGTTCTATAAATATTCGTAAGTTCATTGTTTTTTCAATTTTGAGTTAGTTACTTCTTCTTTGTTATCGGCATTCCATCCTGTAGTAGTCCGACACCTTCTGTCACGATTTCATCCCCTACGGCAAGTCCGTTCGTCACGATGTAATCCTGTCCACCGTCCACACGCTCCACACTTATTTGGGTAGAATGCGTTTTGCCATCCACTACCTTATAGACAAAGACCTTGTCCTGCACTTCGTAAGTTGCTGCACGAGGAATGATGATACCGTCTTTGTAGACCGCCGGCACCACCACATTTCCCGAGCTTCCACTATGCAGCAGTCCGTTCTTGTTGGGGAATGCAGCCCGTACACTGACAGTTCCTGTCGAAGCATCCACTACTCCGCTGATAGTTGCTATGGTACCTTTTTCTTCGTAGGTAGTCCGGTCATTCAGCACCAGTTCGATAGCAGGCATCGACTGCAAAGCCTTCTCTTTAGAACCATATTGGCGAATGAGTCCTAAGAGTTGATTTTCCGTCATTGAGAAGTAAACATACATGTCCGAGTTGTCTGATACAGTAGTTAGTGGCTGTACCATTCCGGCACTAACAAGTGTACCAACGCGATAAGGAAGTGTACCGATCACTCCATCCGAGGGACTTTTCACTTCGGTGTAGGAAAGGTCATTGGCAGCACTCAGCTCCTGCGCTTTGGCTTGTGCGCGTCCGGCTTTCGCCATCAACAGATTATTCTCGGCCGTTTTCAATTCATAAGCCGAAATGACGTTTTGAGCAAAGAGTTCTTTCTTGCTATCGTAAGTCAGTTGTGCCGTAGCCAATGTAGCATCGGCTGCTTCCATATTCGCCCGGGCTGTGGCCAAAGCTGCCTGATAGGGAACCTGGTCGATGATGAAAAGCACTTGTCCACGTTTCACCGCCTGTCCCTCGTTTACACACAATCGGGTGATGGTTCCCGTCACCTGCGGAAAGATAGCAATATCCTGCTTACCCTGGATAGCCGCCGGGTATTGGGTAGAAAGAGTTTTATTGACTGGTGCCACCTGCATCGTCGCATATTCCGATACAGACTGCGAATATTCTCCTCCTCCGTTCTTGCATCCGGCAAGAGTAAGGAGTGTTGTCAGCATGAAGATTTGCCACATTTTGTTTGTTTCCATTTTCATAAAATTCAATGTATTATAGTGATTGATTAGTTCTCACAAGAGCGGTGCAAAAGTAGGTGTCAGCGCCCGCTCCCGCAATGTAATTCTGGTCAAAGCCGGATTTTTGGGGGACGAAACCGCAGAGATAAGTGGTGAAACGGAATGAATGAAGCCAAAGACCTATCCTCTTCATATAAAGTTGTGATGAAGATGTAATGCTATTTGGTATTATTTACTACTTTTGCCCAAACAAAGATAAGAGTCCATCCTAATAAATAGACTTGCATTTCAGACTTGATTACGCAGTTATGATAAGAAAACGTATTTATCTCACAGCCGCAATATTCCTGCTTGTGGTAAGCTTTTCCGCTTACTACCTCTATCGTGTGAACCGCTCCGCACGCAGCCGTCTGGAGTATGCCAACGGACTCATTGAAGTGAATCCACGAAAAGCACTGGAAGATGTGGAACAGATAAACCGTACTTTCTTGAGCGAAAGGAACTACATGATGTGCGATTTAGTAAAAGCCGGTGCTCTCATCGGCATACAGGAATATCTTGTGCCGGATTCGCTACTTAACATCGTCAGTCCTTACTTCAAATATAAAGCGGACTCATTACACCTGACGGAAATATATTACTACCGGGGCGAGATAGCCCGCCACTCTAATTTCCTGCTCGAAGCCGTAGAATATTTCACCCTCTGCACACAATACAACAACGATGTGTACGATCTTCGCGAACTAAACTTCTACCTCAACAACTTCAAAGGGCAGGTTTACCACACTAAGCACATGATGAAAGAAGAGAAAGAGGCCAAACTCGCCGCCCTCTCTCTAGCCAGGGAACTAAACAATCCCTCTCTCATTGCCGAAGCCTACTCTGAACTCACCCACTATTACGCCCGGACAAATGACGGTGATGAGAGTATTCCTCTGCTCAAAACAGCTTCTATGAAAGGCTACTCCGGCTCCTTGCAAGCCCGGTTATTATTCCTCCTTAGCGAAAAATATGCCGACAAGCACATGTCCGACTCCGCTCGTATCTATGCTCTGCAAATCCCGCATTTATATCAGGACTCGGTCGACTATCTGCTCGGCAAGATACATTCCGATCTTCAACAAATCGATTCCGCTCGTTTTTACCTAAACCGAAGCAGTCAGAGTAATAACCCCTTTATCTGCCTGAAAACCTATCGCCAGTTGACAGATCTGAATATACGTACCGGTTCTCTCAATGGTGTATCAGACTGCTTGGAAAGACTGACGCACTATCAAGCACAGATAGACAGCATCGCTTATAACGAGGACCTTGCTCAAATAGAGAATGTGGATAAACTTCGAAAAACGATCCGTGACTCCGAAGTCGCAGAGGCAGAATACTACCGCTACTGGGTCTTCTATTGCTGGATTATTGTCATTGCTTTTACCGTCATCCTCATTCTAATGTCTATCTCCATCATTCTGCAAAAGAAGAAAAAAAACCTACAACTGAAACGTCAGCAATCACGCCTTGACGCACTGAAGATGCAGATAGACCCGCATTTTATATTCAATAATCTCAGCATCCTGCTCGACCTGGTAGAGACGGGAGATGCCACAGCTCCCATCTACATCAAATGTCTCTCCAAAGTTTACCGGCATATCGTAGCTAATGTAGATAAGAATCTTTCATCCGTTGCCGATGAATTATCCAGTCTGGAGGCTTATATCTTCCTACTCAAAATACGGTTTGAGGATGCCATACAGGTAGAAGTACAAGTTCAGGACGCTATCCGCGAGAGACAGATCCCTCCCATTGTATTGCAGATGTTACTGGAGAATGCTATCAAGCACAATCAAGTGTCGGAAGAAACACCGCTATTCATCCGTGTATATTCTGATGGGAACAAATTGGTAGTGGAAAACAACTGCAAACCTCTTACTCCGAACTCTTCCACCCACCACATCGGGCTGCGAAATATCAAAGAGCGGTATCAGCTCACTGGTGCTCCCGCCCCTGAAATCTATCAGGATGAACACATCTATCGTGTCACCCTTTCAACGCTTTAAACGAAATGATAAATTCCATGAAAGTTCTGATTATAGAAGACGAAAACCACAGTGCCGAACGCCTGCAACGTTACATCTGTGCACTGCACCCTGATTACGAAATTTCCGGCATCACCAAAAGTATTGTCCAAAGCATAGATTTCCTCCAACGGGAGCAGCCGGACCTGATATTCTCCGACATCCGCCTACAGGATGGATTAAGTTTCGACATTTTCCGTCAAGTGGAGATAGTCTCGCCCATCATTTTCACCACTGCCTATGACCAGTATGCTATACAGGCATTTAAATTCAATAGTATCGACTATTTGCTGAAGCCTATCGACTCGGATGAATTGGAAGCAGCTATACAAAAAGCGATAGAAAGAATATCCCCCTCATCTCCTACTACCACTGCCCCGAATCTGGAACAGCTGTTGGAATACCTGAGTGGGGCTATTCCCACCCCTCATTATCGGGAAAGATTTCTGGTATCCCGCAGAGACGAATATATCACTATCGAAGTCCAAAACGTCTGTTTCATCCACTCTCAACAGAACATAACCCGCCTTTATCTGACGGATGGCACCTCTGCCACCATTCCTTCCACATTGGACCAACTGGAAAAGGAAATGAACCCTACTTCTTTCTTCCGTGCAAACCGCCAGCATATGATACAGGTGGGGCACATTAAGAAAGTCAGCAACTGGTTCAACTATAAATTAAAGGTAGAAATGAACGGATATCCGCAGGAGGAAATTCTGATAAGCCGGGAGAAAGCTGCCACATTCAAGAAATGGCTGGACAGATAACGACTGACTAGCTCTATAATCAAGATTTGCTGGGGTGTCATACCGAAAGATCAGGACACCCTGCAAACACTGGCAGTACATAGTACAACAACACACTACACAACTACAACCTATAGAAGTAATAATCCGGAAATTCTAACGAAAAATCCGAAAAACCACTAATCATAATAATAAAATACCGGCACTTTTTTCTTTAATGCGGGGATGTACATTTCATCCTGTTTTATCAGATTATCCACGAAAGTGACATCAAAGCCCGTAATATCGAACCAATTCTTATAACAAAGTACCAGATTTAATCTATCAGCAAACCAACGAGTTACGAGGAGTAGAAAAGAAAAACGGAGAGAGTTTTTCAACTTTCTCCGCTTCAGTACCCAGACCCGGGGTCGAACCGGGATGGAAGTGAATCCACTGGTGTTTGAGACCAGCGCGTCTACCGATTCCGCCATCTGGGCGCATACTTGATTTCTCAATTGCGGTGCAAAGATACGACATTATTTTGAATCCACAATAGTTTGGCAAAAAAAAGGAGAAAAAAATAATAAAACATATCTTAAACACTTCTCTATTCAGAGAATAAACCGTACATTAGCAGAAACTTTAAAATAGAGTCACTATCATGACAAACCAGGATAATTATTGCGTGATTATGGGTGGCGGCATTGGAAGCCGCTTCTGGCCGTTTAGCCGCAAAACATTGCCTAAACAATTCTTAGATTTCTTCGGAACGGGTCGTTCACTTTTACAGCAGACTTTTGACCGGTTCCAAAAGGTTATTCCAACAGAAAACATTTTCATCGTTACCAATGCAATGTATGCAGACTTAGTGAAGGAACAATTGCCAAAAGTAAGCGAAAGCCAAATTCTGCTGGAACCTGCAAGACGAAATACGGCTCCATGTATAGCATGGGCCTCTTACCACATCCGGGCACTGAATCCAAACGCCAATATCGTAGTTGCACCTTCAGACCATTTAATTTTAAAAGAAGATGAGTTTCTTGCCGCTATTGAAAAAGGACTTGAATTTGTTTCACGCTCTGAAAAACTACTAACATTAGGTATTAAACCCAATCGTCCGGAAACAGGATATGGATATATACAAATAGATGAACCCGCAGGTGAAAACTTCTACAAAGTAAAAACATTCACTGAAAAACCGGAACTGGAATTAGCTAAAGTATTCGTAGAAAGCGGAGAATTTTACTGGAATTCCGGACTGTTTATGTGGAATGTAAATACAATCATCAAAGCAAATGAAGATTTGTTGCCTGAATTAGCTTCCAAACTGGCACCGGGAAAAGATATTTATGCCACCGATAAGGAAAAAGCATTTATTGAAGAAAATTTCCCCGCATGTCCTAATGTATCCATCGATTTCGGTATTATGGAAAAAGCGGACAACGTGTATGTATCGTTAGGAGATTTTGGCTGGTCTGATCTTGGAACCTGGGGATCACTTTATGATTTATCGGAAAGGGATTCAGAAGGCAATGTTACTCTGAAATGCCATTCGCTTATTTATAATAGTAAAGATAACATGGTAGTACTTCCAAAAGGAAAACTGGCCGTAATTGATGGATTGGAAGGATTTCTAATAGCAGAATCAGACAACGTTCTTTTAATCTGCCGCAAAGATGAAGAACATGCCATCCGTAAATATGTGAATGACGCCCAAATGCAACTGGGTGATGATTTCATTTAGCAGCGCGCAGCACTTAACCCGCCACAGCAAAAACCGGATAAGACAATAATACAAATAATGAACGGTGAACTCTCTGCAAACAATCATGCAGTTCGTTCACCGTTCACCGTTTATTATATTGAAAAACTTTGTGTGTCTTTAAGCAATCACAGGTCCTAGATAATTTCTATTCCCTGCTCTTTACAAAGTTGCAATCCCAGATCTTTCAATCTGAACTTCTGAATCTTTCCACTACCTGTCATCGGGAACTCATTCACAAAGAATATATATTTCGGAATCTTATAACGGGATATTTTATTTCTGCAAAAATCACGAACATCGGCTTCCTGCATTTTCACACCTTTCTGCAAGATAATAAATGCTCCGACTGCCTCACCGTATTTCTTAGAAGGAATACCTGCCACCTGAACATCTTTCACTCCATCAAGTTTATAAAGAAACTCCTCTATTTCGCGCGGATAAATATTCTCACCACCCCGGATAATCATATCCTTAATGCGTCCGGTAATCCGGTAATTTCCATCTTCATCCTTGATACCCAAGTCACCGGAATGCAGGAAGTTGTTTTCATCGATCACTTCTGCCGTTGCTTCCGGATTTTTATAATATCCTTTCATGGTGTTATATCCACGGTTGCACATCTCACCTTGTACGCCAACCGGACATTCTTCACCAGTTTCCGGGTCGATCACTTTTACTTCCGTAAATTCAAAATCACGCCCTACCGTATTACAACGTACATCAAACGGATCATCAATACGAGAAGCTGTCATACCCGGTGCAGCCTCTGTCAGTCCATACACACTAGTCACCTTCATATACATTTTCTCTTCTACCTGCTTCATCAGTTCGACAGGACACAGAGAACCTGCCATAATACCTGTACGAAGACAAGACATATCAAAGAGATCAAACATCGGATGATGCAACTCGGCAATAAACATAGTCGGTACTCCATAAAGAGCCGTGCAACGTTCTTTATGAATGGAAGCCAATACAATCAGCGGATCGAAACGTTCCACCATTACCTGCGTACAACCATGAGTCAGACAGTTCATGGTAGCCAACACCACTCCGAAACAATGGAATAACGGAACACAGCAGCAAAGTTTATCATCTGCCGTGAACTTCATGTGTTCACCAGTCAGAAATCCATTATTGGCAATATTATAATGTGTCAGCATTACTCCCTTCGGAAAACCGGTAGTTCCCGACGTATATTGCATATTCACCACATCGTGACAATCCACCTTGCTTTTGAGTTCGCTCAAACAATCATCTTTCACATTATTTCCCAATAACAGAATCTCCGCTGTATTATACATACCCCGATGTTTCTCCTGCCCTACATACACTACATTTCTCATGTACGGAAAACGTTCACTCTTCAAATGTCCGCGTTCACAGGTTTTCAATTCGGGAAGCATTGTATAGGTCATCTGCACAAAGTCACTGTCCTTCTCGCCATTCACGATACAAAGCGTATGCATATCCGAATCCTGGCAAAGATACTCCAACTCCGATTGTTTATAGTTCGTATTCACAGCAACATATACCGCACCGATCTTCGCACAAGCATACAACAATGTCAACCAATCGGGAACATTAGCCGCCCAGATACCCACATGGGTACCACGTTCCACACCAATGGCGATAAGCCCTTTCGCCATATCATCCACACGACGGTTTAACTGGCTCCAGGTAAAACGGAGATTGCGGTCGGAATAAACGATATATTCCTTATCGGGAGTCTCTTCAGCCCAGTGCTCGAGCCACTGTCCCAAAGTACGATCAAATAATTGCATGGGATTCTTTCTATACTTAATACTTAATACTTTATACTCAACTCAAATCGGCGTGTAAACTACTGCCAGGATTTTTGCAGCCTGCCCCTCGTAAGCATGTACATGATGAGGAACAATGGAATCATAATAAATGCTATCACCCTCTTCCAACAAATAGGTATTCTTACCGTAGCTGATTTCCATGATACCTTCCATAACCATGATAAACTCCTCCCCTTCATGAGAAGAAAGCACGAAGTCGGTATCCTCCGTTGGCATCACATCGATAATAAACGGTTCCATATGACGATCTGCCTTTGACTTGGACAACGAGTGATATTCCATGTGTTTGCGAGAATGAATCGCGTTATTGGAAAAACTAATCGCATCTTTGGCTTCTTTCTTACGACATACCACCGGTCCGACTTCATCCTGGTCATCAAGAAAAGTCCCCAGACGTACTCCCAACACACGCGCTATTTTAATTAGCGGTGCAAGAGAAGGTATATCAATATTATTCTCAATACGTTCAACTTGTTCGATAGCCAAACCCGAACGTTGTGCCAACTCTTCTATGCTTATTGATTTATCTTCGCGGAGGGCTTTAATCTTTTCGCCAACAATCTTACTTGTATCCATTTTGAAAGCATTTTAGTTATCAAAGGTGATAAATTATAATAATTAAGTTGCAAAAATAGCAAAATCTTTAGATGGACACAATTATAACTGAAGAAAATACGACTGTCAGGAAGAAAAAGAAGAAACTAAAAAAGCCGCTCCTCTATAATGAGGAACGGCTCTTAATCTTTTCGCGACAAGTAGATTACTTACGCAAACCGAGCTCTTTAACAATAGCACGATATCTTTCGATATCTCTTGCCTTCAGGTAATCGAGCAAGCGACGACGCTTACCTACCAACATTGTTAACGCTCTTTCAGTACTATAATCTTTTCTGTTGAGCTTCATGTGCTCAGTCAGGTGAGAAATACGGTAGGAAAACAAAGCCACCTGGGCCTCAGCTGAGCCGGTATCAGTGTTAGACTTTCCGTACTTTCCGAAGATTTCTTGCTTTTTAGCAGCGTCTAAATACATAATTCTTAGAATTTTAATTGATAAATTATTCTTTTGAGCGTGCAAAGATAGGCATTATCTTTATATCACACAACGATTTACAAGAAAAAATTGCTATCATTGCATATATTTCTAATCCTATTTTCGTACCTTTGCAGCCAAATAATAGGTATTATATGCAAAATATTCGAAACATTGCAATCATTGCCCATGTTGACCATGGGAAAACAACGCTGGTTGACAAAATGCTATTGGCCGGAAATTTATTCCGCAGCAACCAAAATAGTGGTGAACTTATCCTGGATAACAACGATTTGGAACGTGAACGTGGTATAACGATTCTCTCCAAAAACGTATCCATCAATTACAACGGTACAAAAATTAATATTATTGATACTCCGGGACACAGCGACTTCGGTGGTGAGGTAGAACGCGTATTGAATATGGCCGACGGTTGTATTCTGTTGGTAGACGCCTTCGAAGGTCCGATGCCCCAGACTCGTTTCGTACTGCAAAAGGCGCTGGAAATCGGTTTGAAACCTATCGTGGTAGTTAATAAGGTAGATAAGCCTAACTGCCGTCCGGAAGAGGTTTACGAAATGGTTTTCGATTTGATGTTCAGCCTGAACGCAACGGAAGACCAGCTGGACTTCCCCGTAATCTACGGTTCCGCCAAAAACAACTGGATGAGCACCGACTGGAAGCAACAGACTGACAGTATTACTCCGCTATTGGATTGTATCATCGAAAATATTCCGGCACCCAAACAACTGGAAGGCACTCCCCAGATGTTGATTACTTCTCTGGATTATTCTTCTTATACCGGTCGTATCGCCGTAGGTCGCGTACATCGCGGTACATTAAAAGAAGGTATGAATATAACGCTTGCGAAACGCAACGGCGATATGTTCAAGAGCAAAATCAAAGAACTCCATGTTTTCGAAGGTTTAGGCCGCGTGAAAACAAGCGAAGTCTCTTCCGGTGACATCTGCGCACTGGTAGGTATCGACGGATTCGAGATTGGAGATACAGTTTGTGATTTCGAGAATCCGGAAGCATTGCCGCCAATCGCTATTGATGAGCCGACCATGAGTATGTTGTTTGCGATCAACGATTCTCCTTTCTTCGGCAAGGATGGTAAGTTTGTGACTTCACGCCACATCCATGACCGCCTGATGAAAGAACTCGATAAGAACTTGGCTCTCCGTGTAAGAAAGAGTGAGGAAGACGGTAAATGGATTGTTTCCGGTCGTGGCGTACTCCACCTCTCTGTATTGATCGAAACAATGCGTCGTGAGGGTTACGAATTACAGGTGGGTCAGCCGCAGGTTATCTTCAAAGAAATCGACGGTGTGAAATGCGAGCCGATTGAAGAGTTGACCATCAATGTACCGGAAGAATATTCCAGCAAGATTATTGATATGGTTACCCGTCGTAAAGGCGAGATGGTAAAGATGGAAAACACGGGCGAACGTATCAATCTCGAATTCGATATGCCTTCTCGTGGTATCATCGGATTGCGTACCAATGTACTGACTGCTTCTGCCGGTGAAGCCATCATGGCACACCGCTTCAAAGAATATCAGCCGCACAAAGGAGAAATCGAACGTCGTACGAACGGTTCTATGATTGCTATGGAAAGTGGAACAGCTTTCGCTTATGCCATCGACAAATTGCAGGATCGCGGTAAGTTCTTTATCTTCCCGCAGGATGATGTTTATGCAGGACAAGTAGTAGGTGAGCATTCTCACGACAACGACCTGGTTATCAATGTTACCAAATCGAAGAAGTTGACGAATATGCGTGCTTCCGGTTCGGATGATAAAGTACGTCTGATTCCACCTATCCAGTTCTCACTCGAAGAAGCACTGGAGTATATCAAGGAAGACGAGTATGTAGAAGTTACCCCTAAAGCAATGCGTATGCGTAAAGTGATTTTGGACGAAATTGAACGTAAACGTGCAAACAAGAACTAACCATTCTTTCATAATATTATAATAGAAATCCCGGTTAAACGCAGTGTTTAACCGGGATTTTCTTTTTCCTATAAGCATTACTAATACAGCAACAATCCTACCACACCCGCCAGACAAATCAATAGAATAGGATGAAGATTCCATTTCCATGTAACCCCAAAGGCGACTGCGAAAATACCGATGCTTTTATAGTCCATAAAATTCTCTCTATTCATCATAAGCAATGCAGCAGAAGCAATCAGGGCGACCGACATAGGAAGCAGTCCGGACATAGCCGCTTTAATATACTTATTATCCTTACACTTCGCAAAGAAATAAGAAATGAGCAATACCAAAATAAAAGAAGGCAAACAAACGGCTAGAGTGGCCAACACAGCTCCCCAAACACTTTGTGTTACCGCATAGCCTACGTACGTAGCACTATTTATACCAATCGGTCCCGGAGTCATCTGCGAAATTGCGACCACATCCGTAAACTGTTGAGGAGTCAGCCAATGATGGAGATCCACTATCTCATGTTGAATCAGGGAAAGCATCGCATATCCACCCCCAAAACCGAACATACCTATTTTAAGATACACCCAAAGTAATTGCCAATATATCATACCTGTTTATTCGCTATTTTTTCTTTCAACCATAATGTATATACCAATCCCCCTATAATTCCGGCCAATACAATATAAATAGGTGATAAGCCGAACTGCCAGATCAACACGGTAGCTATGGCAGGAGCAACCAACTGAAAATACTTCAGTTTCAAAGCTCTTGCAGCAGAAATACAAGGAAACAGAATCAATGCTACTACGGCAGGACGTATTCCATTAAAGATGCGAATCATCACTTCATTATCCTGAAACCGTGCAAAAAACATGGCTATCAGCATCATGATAACGAAAGAAGGAAGAATCGTAGCCAATGCACACACCAGACTCCCACCCACCTTATACAACTTATATCCTACGAAGATAGAAATATTCACCGCAAACACCCCCGGAAGTGACTGTGTCAAAGCAAACATCTCCATAAATTCTTCCTTACCCATCCATTGTTTGGCAACAATCTCCCGTTCAATCAACGGAATCATGGCATAACCACCACCAATAGTAAACATTCCAATCTTCGCAAATGTCACGAATAATTTTAAATACTCCAGTACCATCCTCTCTTTCTAACTTTCCGATATTTTGCGTTTAATTTTTAATGAGCCCTTTGGCTGCATCATATCTAATCTGATAACTGTGTCCTTTCACTGTTTTAAAGGAGATAGTCTGATCCGCATACTTTATAACACAGTTGCCTCCTGCATTAGAGCGCACAACAGCTTCCTTCAACAGATGATTCTCCCAAATCATATCCACCTCAAAATTTCCTTTCGCACAGATACCACTGATAGAACCATCTTTCCATGCATCCGGCAAAGCCGGTAATAATTGAATAAAGCCCATATGACTTTGGAGCAACATTTCGGTAATTCCCGCTGTCCCGCCAAAGTTTCCATCAATCTGGAAAGGCGGATGCGTATCCCACAAATTATCCATGGTTCCGTTCTTCAATAAATTGCCGAATAAAGTATAAGCATGATTACCATCCTGCAAACGCGCCCACTGATTCAACTTCCAACCCATACTCCAACCGGTAGCACCATCACCACGATGCACCAATACTACTTTAGCAGCTTTCGCCAGTTCGGGAGTAGTGACCGGAGAAACCGTATGCCCCGGATGCAGGCCGAACAAATGATTCACATGACGATGTTCATCTTTCGGATCATCAATATCCACCGACCATTCCATCAACTGACCATAACGACCTATTTGATAGGGAACGAGATTGGCAAGCACATGCTCCCACTGCTTACGTTCTTTCTTATCTACACCCAACACTTTGCTTGCCTCAATCGCATCCATCAGAATTTCACGCACCACGGCATGCACAAAAGTAGCTCCCTGATCGATAGGACCATGTTCGGGCGAAGTGGACGGAGCAGCCGTATAGGTTCCATCCGGCTTATGCCACAGGTAATCGACTGCAAAATCGGCACTACTCTTAATCAGTTCATAACCGATTTCTTTCAGAAATTTCAAGTTTCTTGTATAGTCGTAATACTCCCAGATATGGGTAGCCAGCCAAGGACCTGCCATCGGATTGAAGTTCCACGACATATCCTGACTTTCCAACGGAGTGGTAAAGCCAAAAATATTGCCTGAGATAGATGCCGTCCATCCTCTAGCACCGAAATAAGCCTGTGCAGTCTTCTCGCCCGGTTTCACGAGCGTACGGATAAAGTCAATCAACGGAAGCACGCACTCATTCAAGTTGGTAGAACAAGCAGGCCAATAATTCATCTGGATATTGATGTTATTATGATAATCCACACGCCACGGCCCATCAACATTATTGTGCCAGATCCCCTGCAGATTGGCAGGCATATTGCCCGGACGGGAACTGGCAATCAGAAGATAACGTCCAAATTGATAATACAACTCTTCCAGATAATAATCCGGCTGCCCTTTCCGATAATTTTTCAGACGTTGAGAAGTAGGCAGGTTCACTCCTTTCACCGCTGGATTCAGATTCAGCCGAACCCGGTTGAACAGAGTAGCATAATCATTATAATGCTGATTGAATAAAGCAGTATATCCCTGCGCCACTGCGTTATTCATCCACTGCTTTGTCGTTTCTTCGGGATTAACACCTATATATGTTTTCGGATCTTTGAAATCCGGATCAAAGTTAATCTTATAGTCAGTGTCCGCTGTGACATAAAATACAACTTCGTCTGCATCCTTCACCGTCAACTTTCCATCTGCATTAGACAGTGTTCCTCCTTTCGCTTCTGCCCGGATGCGAACAACATATTCCATTCCATTATTATCCAAAGAAGCTGTGTAAACCAATCCTTTATTTCCATCAGAAGCCATGCTGCCGGTAGACAGGGGATTGGGCGCATAACTGAAAACCAGATTTTGTTTCCCCGGTTGATCCGCGCTAAAACGTACCACCATTACATTGGCAGGGTAAGAGATAAAAAAGTTACGTTGATAAGCCACACGATCCTTTTTGAATTGCACGACTGCCATAGCCGAATCCAAAGACAGAATGCGCTTATAATCGCTCATTCCTATCATATTCAGTCCGGTTTCTACATAAAACTCTCCCATTGTAGTAAAGCTGCCGAAACGGAAAGGATTTTCTCCGTCAGCTTCATACGATACTTCACTATTGAAGTTCTGCCGCGTCAGCATTTCAGCCTTTTTCTGATCTCCTTCTGTAAATGCTTTGCGTATTTCATCTAAAAGATGGGCCGATTGCTTATTGACATTCCAATAATAGTCCGCACCTTTCGCTGTGTTCGGACCACCGCGCCAAAGCGTTTTTTCATTGAAAGTGATACGCTCGGCTTCCACCGATCCCATAATATTTGCGCCGAGGCTGCCGTTACCAATAGGCAATGACTGTGACTCCCAACTGGCATCCAGATTACGTCCGCTTCCTGCTGTTATCGGTTTATTTTCACCTTTCCACAAATCCGGTCTTCCGCCATACCAGGCAGCATACCCCTGCAAAGTATTGGGAGTGTCAAACCAGATGGAAAGTCCTTGAGTATAATCGGTTTCTCCGGCATAAAGCCCGGAGGTAAGGAATAAGGAACTGATAAGAAGGAAATAAAATTTCTTCATGGTCGTCGTATTATTATTCAAGATTATCCACTTATATATAATTTGCACAAAAGTAATCAAAATATACCATAACTGCCTTTAAAGGTTAGTACTCCTGTTTTGGCAAATATAGGGAAAAGTTTTAAACAGGCAGCATTCATTCCCATAGAAAGGCACAGGCATAAACAAAAAAAGGCGGTTCGAAATCGAACCGCCTTCCATATTATATCTGATTCTCCAATTAGAGTTTCGGACCAGCAGCAACCAAAGCCTTACCAGCTTCGTTACCAGTAAATTTAGCGAAGTTCTTGATGAAACGTCCAGCCAAATCTTTTGCTTTTTCTTCCCATTTGCAAGCACATTCGTAAGTGTCGCGTGGATCAAGGATCTTCGGATCAACACCCGGAAGTTCTGTAGGAACAACAAAGTCGAAGAAAGGAATAACCTTAGTAGGAGCTTTGTCAATAGAACCATCAAGGATAGCATCGATGATACCACGAGTATCTTTGATAGAGATACGTTTGCCAGAACCATTCCATCCTGTGTTAACCAAGTATGCTTTAGCACCAGTCATTTCCATCTTCTTAACCAATTCTTCTGCATATTTAGTCGGGTGCAATGACAAGAAAGCAGCACCGAAGCAAGCAGAGAATGTCGGAGTCGGTTCAGTGATACCACGTTCTGTACCAGCCAATTTAGCTGTAAATCCAGACAAGAAGTAGTATTGAGCCTGTTCCGGGTTCAAGATAGATACCGGAGGCAATACACCGAATGCATCAGCAGACAAGAAGATAACTTGTTTAGCGTGAGGACCTTTAGAAACCGGTTTAACAATGTTTTCGATGTGATAAATAGGATACGAAACGCGAGTGTTTTCAGTCACGCTCTTATCTGTGAAATCAATCTTACCGTTAGCGTCAACTGTTACGTTTTCAAGCAAAGCATCACGTGTGATAGCATTGTAGATATCCGGTTCGCTTTCTTTATCCAGGTTGATAACCTTAGCGTAGCAACCACCTTCGTAGTTGAATACACCTTCGTTATCCCATCCGTGTTCGTCGTCACCGATCAATTTACGTTTCGGGTCAGTAGACAAAGTTGTCTTACCTGTACCAGACAATCCGAAGAAGATAGCAGAGCTAGTTCCTTCCATATCAGTGTTAGCAGAACAGTGCATAGAAGCGATACCACGAAGCGGGTTCATGTAGTTCATGATAGAGAACATACCTTTCTTCATTTCACCACCGTACCAAGTATTCAGGATTACTTGTTCTTTAGTCTTCAGGTTGAATACAGTAGCAGTTTCAGAGTTCAAGCCCAGTTCTTTGTAGTTGTCAACTTTTGCTTTAGAAGCGTTGAAACATACGAAATCAGGTTCTCCGTAGTTAGCAAGTTCTTCAGCAGTCGGGCGGATGAACATGTTAGTTACGAAGTGAGCCTGCCAAGCTACTTCCATAATGAAACGTACTTTCATACGAGTAGCTTCGTTAGCACCACAGAAAGTATCAACAACGAACAAACGTTTGCCGGAAAGTTGTTTTACAGCTTTAGCTTTCAAGTCAGCCCAAGCTTCTTCAGTACATGGTTTGTTGTCGTTTTTGTAATCTTCAGAAGTCCACCATACAGAATCAGCAGAAGCTTCATTCTTAACGAAGAATTTATCTTTAGGAGAACGACCGGTATAGATACCTGTCATCACGTTCACAGCGCCTAATTCAGTTACTTGACCTTTTTCAAAGCCTTCCAGACTCGGTTTTGTTTCTTCAGCGAACAAAACATCATAAGACGGATTGTGCAAAATCTCGGTCACACCTGTGATGCCGTACTTGCTTAAATCTAAATTTGCCATTTTCTTTGAATTAATTAAAATTGGTATTTTGTTTTCTATCTCTTTTCACCTTAACATGGGGAGCTTTGAATACCCCCTTGTAAATCCGGCTACAAAAGTAATACTTTCTTTGGAAAGGAAGAAGGTATTGAAGAAATTTTTCCTTAATTGAAACTCTTTTATAAATTCCTAACAATATCTGCAAACTGAATATTGCAATTTGAAAGATTATCATTTACTTTGCAAGCCAGTATGCTGACAATACTATGAAAATGAGATTAAAATTTGATTAAAATATAATATGAAAGTAATTGATTTTGGCCAAACTAATTCGATTCTAAACCAGTACATATCCGAAATTAGAAATGTAGAAGTTCAGAACGACCGCCTGCGTTTCCGCCGTAACATTGAACGGATTGGAGAAATCATGGCTTATGAAATGAGTAAAGAGTTTAAATACTCGGTAAAGAATATCCAGACACCACTGGGAATTGCTCCGGTCAGTACGCCGGACAACAATTTAGTAATCAGCACTATTCTACGTGCAGGTCTGCCTTTCCACCAAGGTTTCCTTAGTTATTTCGACGGGGCGGAAAATGCATTTGTTTCTGCTTACCGCAAATATAAAGATACGCTGAAATTCGATATACATATAGAATATATCGCATCCCCCCGTATTGACGATAAAACACTGATTATCACCGATCCTATGTTGGCAACAGGAGGCAGTATGGAACTGAGTTACCAGGCAATGCTGACGAAAGGTCATCCTGCTGAAATCCACGTTGCTTCCATTATTGCCAGCCAAAAGGCCATTGACCATATAAAGAATGTATTTCCTGAAGACAAGACAACCATTTGGTGCGCTGCCATTGATCCGGAAATCAACGAACATTCTTATATTGTTCCGGGATTGGGTGATGCAGGTGATCTTGCTTATGGCGAAAAAGAATAAATGATTCAACCCGATACACCATCAGCTGATTCAGCCGACACAGGAATAGATATAGAAATCTGTGTATATCCGGTTCTCTCTCATATATAAAAACAGAAATCCTCTTTCAACCTATCACCAGCATTATCAAACCCTTTATCCATAGTGTTTTCAGAGCGGTGATAGGTTGTCAGTAACCTATCACCGCATCTATCACCTATCACCACCTAAATTAAATAATAGTTATTGCTAAAGAGAACATCAACGCGTTCTTAATAGTCTTTCCCGTATTGAAACGACTTGTTTCAAGCCGTGGAACTATCAGTTTCAAGCGTTAGAAACAAAAGTTTCAAGGTGGAGAAACAATAGTTTCACGCTGGAGAAACAATAGTTTCAAGGCGGGGAAACAAAAGTTTCACGCTGGGGAAACAATAGTTTCACGCCGGAGAAACAACAGTTTCAACGCTTGAAACTACTTGTTTACCACCTCGTAACTCCTTTCCATCCCAAGGCATAGATAATATAAGCCACAGGAGAGTAGAGTTGAGCTTTTGATAGACAAATCTCCGCACTTAGTCGATTTTATTTTTATCTGTTCCGATATCTGCTTAGCTTTGAAGTATTAAAACAAATAAAAGCATAAGAGAGATGAGAAAAAACATGAAATTGATAGGATTGGCAGTCTGCTTAACGTGCTGTGCAGGTTTTATAAATGCACAAGAAGCCAATGAGCCGCAAGAAAGGCAACAAGAAAAGCGTCTTCCACGTGAGGTGTTGAATCCGGAAAAGGTAGCCACGCAGATGACAGACCAAATGAACAAGTTACTCCAGTTGACAGATAAACAATATAAAAAAATATACAAGCTGAACCTGAAAGAGCAGAAAGCATTCTTCAAGGCTATGCAAAATTCGGATGGTCAACGTCCGCCAATGGGAGAAGGTCATGGGATGCGGGGAGGACGCCCACCAATGGGTGGAGGCCAACCGCCTATGATGAGAGAAGGTGGTTTTCCCGGTAGAATGGGAGGTGGACCGATGATGAGCAAAGATAACAATTCTGCCGATTCACAAAAGAAAGCTGCAGAAGCCAAAGAAAAGAAGATAAAAAAGATTCTGACAAAAGAGCAGTACGAAAAGTGGCAGGCAGAACAAAATGCCGCACGGAAAAAGGCTGCTCAAAGAAGAATGCACAAAGATAATCACTCTGGCGAAAGACCGGATTTTGAACAGAAAAATCTCTAAAACATCACACTTAATATATTTCTATGAACAGCGTTTGTTTTTCATAATTTTTTTAGTGAATGCAAAGTAGCGGCTCTCTTCGTGAGGAAGAGAGCCGCCTTTATTTTACAGCCTTACAATACATTATAAGGTTGACGACTATTACATTTTAAGGCTTCTTCGCTATCTTGCTCCGCTGTGTCCACGCAAGAAGCATAACTCCGATTAACAATAAAGCCAATGCTGCATAAGCAATACTTTCCGTGACGTGTATGCTTTGCGGATCAAACCACATCTCGATGGTATGTTCTCCTGCCGGCATATTTATTGCACGCAAGATATAGTCTGCACGGGCAATATCCACCAGCTGACCATCGATAGTCACCTGCCATCCCGGATAATATATTTCAGAGAAAACAACAACTCCGTCTTTAGGAGTGGAAGCCTTATAAACCAAACGATTTGGCTCGTAACTGGTTAACTGGATGGTAGATAATGAATCTTTATATCCTTCTGTCACACCCTTCAGCTGTTCTTTAAACTTCACATCCACTACGGCTGTTTCCGTTGGGAGAATATCGTTCAAAGCATCTATTTCTTCATTTGCATTATTTACATACTGCACCTTATCTACGAACCATGCATTACCGTATGCATAAGGATTCATAACAGGAACAGCCTGCCCTTGCTCTCCGGCAGGGAAAATGAAGTATTTGGTATTCAGCATATTCAATACACGGAATTTGGAAGCATCCACACTGTCCATCTGTCCACCGGCAGTAGCCACAGCCTGATAAGTTTCCTTCATTTCGGGCACGATGTGATGGTCTATCATTTCCTGATAGCGGCGAAGCTTTGCTGCATGATAGCCGCCGACACTCTTATGCCAATATGCTGTATTGTTTTCGTTAAATGTATTACCGGGGAAACCGATGAAGTTCAGTACACGATAATTCGGAGTCGTATCCTGAAGAATAATCTCATCCGCCTGTGTCTTCACGAATGCTTCTGACTGCTTCGACTTCGGTACGAACTGTTCGTCATTCAAGTAGCGTTTATTGACGCTCCACATATCTATCAGACACAAAAGCGCAATACCCGCCAGCGTGAAAGAGGCTTTCAACTTCCGCAGCTGATACAAGAATAAGAACAGGCAACCGATCACTATAATAAAGAAGCTGCGCCATGCATCCGAAGCAATAATGGCTTCGCGCATTTCAGTCAGATTAGCCACAAACGGAGCCAAATGTTCGGCAGGAAGTGCTTGTTGCAACGCAGCCATCTCCTGCGTCGTTATAAAGCTGGAGAAGAAAACGCCCGGGGCGACAGCTAAAACGAGTGCAACACCGGCAGTTAGTACCAACGCAGCAATCACGCCTCTGCAGTTCTTTTCCTGTTTCAGCATATCCGGTTTACTCAAAATCTCTTTCAAGGCAAAAATCGCCAACAAAGGTATTGTAAATTCAGCTATTACCAGAATAGAAGATACAGCGCGGAACTTATTATACATCGGGACATAATCGATAAAGAAGTCCGTCAGTCCCATGAAATTCTTTCCCCATGAAAGCAGAATCGAGAAGATAGTAGCTCCCAGCAGCGCCCATTTAAGAGGACCTTTCACAATGAAGCACCCCAATACAAAAAGGAACATCACAAATGCCCCCACATATACCGGACCGGCTGTCCACGGCTGCTCGCCGAAATATTGAGGTAACTGTGAGTAGATACCGTTATACATTGGATTAGCCTTTGCCATAGCAGCTTCGCTCTGCGACATCGTAGATCCTGATCCTCCCCCTTTTACATTCGGAACCAGCAACGTCAACGTTTCACCGATACCATAACTCCAGTTGGTTATATAATCACGATCCAACCCACTACTCGTCTGACTGGCAGCAGCTCCCTCCTGCTTCAATTCGCTCTTGCCGCGCATCGTCTCCTTACTATATTCATACGTATGATACAGATTGGAAATATTGATACAGACTCCTACCACGGCAGCCAGTGCCAAAACCCCGCTGGCCTTGAAGAAATGAGGCAATTCTTTCTTTTTATAAGCATCTTCAAAGTAAGCTCCTACAAAAAACAGGATCACAAACATGAAATAATAACTCATCTGAATGTGATTCGACTGAATCTGAAGGGCGATGAACAGGGCCGTAATGATTCCGCCCAACAGATATTTCTTCCGGTAAGCCAAGACGACACCTGCAATCGTAGGTGGTATATAAGCCAATGTCACAAACTTCCAGATATGCCCTGCCGGTATCAGAATGAAGAAATAGGAAGAGAATGCCCATATCACTCCGCCTAATCCTGCCAGCCAGGCCGATATTCCGAATGCCCGCAAGAGGATATAAAATCCCAGCATCATGATAAAAGTCAGCACTACATAATCCGGAAGAAAGAGGCGATAAACCCTCTCCACTCCTTTCAGAGACGTTGTCGAGTCGTAACTCGGAGACATCTGATAGGTAGGCATACCTCCAAAAATCGAATTCGTCCAACGTGTACGTTCTCCAGTACGTTCGAGGTACTCTTTCGATTCTTGTCCTGCACCGACTCCGGCAGCCGTGTCATGCTGAAACAAGATACGACCTTCGATATCAGCCGGGAAAAAATAGGCAAAAGAAAGAATGATAAAAGCCAGAATGGCTATTAAGTCGGGAAGAAACTTTTTCATTTACGATTAGACGATTTACTATTTACGATTGAAGTTTGAATATAAAAATAAATACGATTGGCAATCTAACATTTACAATTGATAACGGTGGGATATCAATCTCCTGCATTTATCAATCGTAAATGGTAAATCGTCTAATCGTAAATCTAATTAGTATCTATAATGATCTGCTTTATAAGGACCATCCACCGACACACCGATATAAGCGGCCTGTTCGGGAGTCAGCTTAGTCAGTTTCACACCGATCTTCTCAAGATGCAGGCGGGCCACTTCCTCGTCCAGATGCTTCGGCAGGCGATATACATTGATATCATATTTCTTGTTGAACAGTTCTATCTGTGCCAATGTCTGATTGGTAAATGAATTACTCATCACGAATGACGGGTGTCCTGTTGCACATCCCAGATTTACCAGACGACCGTCGGCCAACAAGATGATGCTATGTCCATCCGGGAAATAATAACGGTCTACCTGCGGTTTGATATTCACACATTTGATGCCCGGATAATGTTTCAAAGCATCTACCTGAATTTCATTATCGAAATGGCCGATGTTGCAAACGATAGCCTGATCTTTCATTTTCTCCATGTGGTCGATACGGATAATATCGATATTTCCTGTCGTAGTCACGAAGATGTTACCTTCCATGCAAGCTTCTTCCATCGTCACTACTTCGAAACCCTCCATTGCAGCCTGCAGTGCACAGATCGGGTCTACCTCCGTCACGAGCACCCGCGCTCCGTAAGAACGCATGGAATGAGAACAGCCTTTACCCACATCACCATAACCGCATACCACTACTACTTTTCCGGCAATCATCACATCTGTTGCGCGCTTGATTCCGTCAGCCAACGATTCGCGGCAACCGTACAGATTATCAAACTTAGATTTCGTTACCGAGTCGTTCACATTGAATGCCGGGAACAGCAATTTGCCTTCTTCCTGCATCTGATACAAACGGTGTACGCCTGTCGTTGTCTCTTCAGATACGCCACGCACTTCTTCCGCTACACGATGCCAGCGGGTGCTGTCTTCTGCCAACACTTTTTTCAAAATGGCATTCAGTTCTATTTCATCCTCTGCGTGTACTTCCTTATCCAATACGGCAGCATTATTTTCTGCATCATAACCCACGTGGATCATCATTGTCGCGTCACCGCCATCATCTACAATCACATTCGGTCCCTTGCCGCCGTCAAAGCTCAATGCCTGCAACGTGCACCACCAATAATCGGCAAGAGTCTCGCCTTTCCATGCAAACACCGGCACGCCGGCAGCAGCTATTGCAGCAGCAGCATGATCCTGTGTTGAATATATATTACAAGAGCACCAACGTACTTCAGCTCCTAAAGCCACTAATGTTTCAATCAGCACAGCCGTTTGAATGGTCATGTGCAACGAGCCCATAATGCGGGCGCCTTTTAACGGTTTGGATTCTCCATACTTTTCGCGAAGAGCCATCAGGCCGGGCATTTCTTTTTCTGCCAAATCGATTTCCTTGCGTCCGAAATCAGCAAGTGTAATATCTGCCACCTTATAGGGCAGAGTAGAGAATAATTCTGTAGACATATTGTAAATCATTTATATATAATGGACGCAAAGATAGAACATTCTGATTAGTAGGGCAAAAGCTATCCGTTTTTTTTATATTATAATAACTAGAGAGGCAGTCAGCATCTCGGAATATTGTCTTATATTTGCAACAGATAAAACAAATTCTACAACATTCTAATGAATAACAATAAATCTTCTATGAGGAATTACAAAAACAAAACAAAGGAAGACCTTTTAGAAATAATCGAACAATTAGAGGAGAAAATAGATTTTCTTTCCTCTCATTCTTCTTCTGATTCTTCCTCTCCCTCCAAAGAACGTTTTCGTGATAAATATAGCACCCGGATACTGGATGCTCTTCCTGACATGCTCACCGTCTTCGACCATGACGCCAACATCATAGAGCTTGCTTCTTCTCCGGCAACTAATCACGTTGAAGGTATCAGCGCCAACAATATCACCACTACTAACGTAAAAGACATTCTACCCAAAGAGGCTTATGAAAGTGTCCGCAAAAATATGGATAAGGTGATTCTCACAGGAGAAAGTTCAACAGCCAGACATGATCTTATGTTGGACGGTGTTTTACATCACTACGAAAACCGTATCTTTCCTTTGGATAAGGAATATCTATTGTGTATGTGCCGTGATATATCCCAACAATGGGAGGCGGAACAGACGAATGCCCAACAACAGAAAGAGCTAAAGGCCGCCAGAATCAAGGCGGAAGAGTCGGACCGGCTGAAATCTGCTTTTCTGGCAAATATGAGTCATGAAATACGTACCCCGCTCAATGCCATTGTAGGGTTCTCCAAACTAATCACTTCCGCAGCATCTGCGGAAGAGAAGAACCAATATTCGGAAATCATCGAACGAAATTCGGAAATGCTGCTGAATCTATTCAATGATATTCTGGATTTGGCATCTCTTGAAGCTGATTCTCTAAAATTCAATATCCGCCCGATCAAATTAATAGATATCTGCCTGCAACTGGAACAACAATTCTGCCATAAGACGCAAAACGGTGTCAGGCTCATTTTGGACGACGTAGATACGGACATGTATGCTTCGGGAGACTGGAATCGCATCATACAAATTATAAGTAACTTGCTTAGTAACGCTACGAAGTTTACCCCGAAAGGAGAAATCCATTTCGGCTATCGGGAAAAGGAGGATTTTGTAGAGTTCTATATTAAAGATAGCGGCATCGGCATTCCGGCAGCAAGAATTGCCACTATTTTCCGGCGCTTTGGAAAGGTCAACGATTTTGTTCAGGGAACAGGATTGGGATTAACTCTTTGCAGAATGTTAGTAGAGAAGATGGGCGGACGTATCTGGTTGCGCTCTCAGGAAGGACAAGGAAGCAGATTCTATTTTACCCTGCCTTTGATTCGCCAATAAAGATCGGTTAAGGACACAAATATCAGTGTCCGGGCATGACCTTACAGGACTTTTACAATTAGATATAGAGATACAGAAAACGCGGCTTGTTAGTAACAAAGCCGCGTTTTCCGCATATATCTATGTTCGAAATATATTCATTTATTCCTTAGCAGCCGGAGCACTAAGCATTTCTTTATATTTCACCGGATCATTCAGAATTTTCATTGCTTCCTTCAAACCGTCATCATCCTTCAACTGCTGGATGATATTACCACGTTGGTAATAGTAACGCTTGATAATTTCAGTAGCAATCATCTTCTTTATATCAGATGAGAAATAATCCAAGTCGCGGTCAAGATCATGATTCAACTTCTTTTCAAGTGCTTTGAACTCCTCTGAAGCATCATCCATATATCCTTCAAACTCGGCAGCTTCTTTCAACGTTTTCAGAATCTTCTCGCTTTGCTGGTCATATTTGAAGTCGGCTTTCTTCACCAACGCTTTAAAATCATTATAATCGGCATCTGTCACCTCAAACTTCTCCGGAGCAACGATGGTAGGATGCTTCAAACAATACTGTGTTGCATAATCGAAAATCAGATTATCGCGTACCAGATAGAAGAGGATATTCGGTAATTTCTCCTGTTTGATAACAATATCCGGCATTACACCACCTCCGTCGCGTACTTCACGTCCGGCAGCCGTATGGAATACCTTAGTCAAACTATCAGGAATGGTTCCTACACTTCCATCTTCATTACGATGCTTGTAATCAATAGCCTGTACACAACGGCCACTCGGAATATAATATTTGGAGGTAGTCACTTTCATCGTTCCGCCATAAGGCAAAGAGCGGGGAACCTGTACCAGTCCTTTTCCGAAGGTACGGTTACCAACGATAACGGCACGGTCGAGATCCTGCAAAGAACCTGATAAGATTTCGGAAGCAGAAGCGGTTCCGCTATTTACCAGTACCACAATCGGAATGTCCAAATCCAACGGTTCGCGCAATGTCTTGTAAGTGTTACTAGCCTGTTTGATTTTTCCTTTTGTCGTCACAATCACCTTTCCACGCGGTAAGAAATAATTCGCAATTTCCACTGCTTCATCCAGCAATCCGCCGCCATTACTACGAAGGTCTATCACCAACGAAGTAGCGCCCTGTTTCTTCAAATCCAGAAATGCTTTCTTAAACTCTTTGGAAGGGTTGCCGGAGAAAGTGCTAAGGCTGATGTAACCTACCTTGTTATCCAACACGGCAGTATAAGGAATTGCCGGATTCTGAATAGACTCACGCACAATCGTGAATTCCATCGGTGTACGTCCGCCTTTCTCATTCGGGCGCTCAATCTTTAACTTAAAACTGGTACCTGCCTGTCCGCGTAACATCTGGCTGACTTCCGCGTTATTCTTACCGGCAAGATCCTGTCCGTCAATCTCCATCAGGATATCTCCCGCTTTCAGACCGGCTTTTGCAGCAGGCGTTCCCTCGAAAGGTTCAGAAATCATCGAACGCTTTAGTTTCGTATTATAAGCAATGTAAGAACCCATCCCACCAAATGATCCTTTAATCATCTGCTCCAGTTCACTCTGATCCTCTTCCGGGAAATATTCCGTATAAGGATCCAGCGTATAAAGCATATTATCGATTCCTTCCCGAATCGTTTTATTCGGATCAATGGTATCTACATAGAACATATCCAGTTCTTTCACAATCGCATTAAATATATCCAGATTCTTTGCAATCTGGAAATTACGGTCGTCTCCACTCTTGAAACTAAAGAAAGCAACTGTGGCTATCACCGCTACTGCAACAATAGCTATCTGCCTGTTCAGCAATTTTTTCATACCTCTTTCAATCTAAATGAGTCGTAAAAGTAGCTCAATCCTTTGTTATTCCGCCAGAATCCTGTTAATATTTAACTTAATTTCATCCCAGCGTTCCTGTGATATCGTTGTTCCGATTACCTGAATAACATTTCCCGAGAGAATAGAACCTATTTTTGCACATTTATCCAACGAATATCCGCAAGTCAATCCGTATAAGAATCCGGAAGCAAAATAGTCACCGGCACCAGTAGTATCTACCACCTTTTGAACCGAAATGGCTGAAGCCTTTATTTCTTCTGTCCCTTTACGGATATAAGAACCATTTGCCCCGACTTTTACGATAGCAATACTGCATTTCTTGGCAATCACTCTCAAAGCTTCCTCCGGCTCCTTGCCGGTAAAGGCTTTCGCTTCCTCTTCGTTTGCAAAGACAATGTCGACATATTTGTTGATTAGCAAGGTGAAGAATTCCAGATCATTAGCCACAATGTTATAACTAGCCATATCGAGACAAATCTGCAAACCGGCTTCTTTAGCCAGTTCAATGGCATGAAGAATCATTTCGTGGTCCTGAACAAGATAGCCTTCTATAAATAGGTACGCGTAACCTTTAAACATATCCAAGGTCAGTTCCTCTGCTCTCAAAGAAGCCGCTGCTCCCAGATAGGTTCCGAAAGTACGCTCCCCATCCGGTGAAATAAAAGTGGATGCCACACCGGAAGGCAGTCGATCTGACGTCAATAATTTGTCTTCAATCTTATTTTTCCGCAGATTTTCACGAAAAAATTCTCCATAATGATCATTTCCCACTTTTCCGATAAACCCTGTTCCGGCACCCAGACAAGCCAGTCCGAGGATGGCATTTCCTGCCGATCCGCCTGTTGCCAGATGGGTTTTCATCTGTGAAAATTTTGTGTTAATCTGCTGTAACTTAGCGTCATCGATGAGCTGCATGCTTCCTTTGGGTAAACCCATTTCATCCAAAAGAGTGTCATCCTTCAGGGTTGCGAGTACGTCTACCAGGGCGTTGCCCAATCCTATTATTTTGTCCATTCCTAATATTTTTTTTGCAAAGATATTGCATATTTCAAAAAAACCTAGTACTTTTGCATCGCAATTGAGAAAAACATTCTTCCTTAGCTCAGTCGGTTAGAGCATCTGACTGTTAATCAGAGGGTCCTTGGTTCAAGTCCAAGAGGAAGAGCAAAGTTGAAAATCTTGATTGCAAACATTCTTCCTTAGCTCAGTCGGTTAGAGCATCTGACTGTTAATCAGAGGGTCCTTGGTTCAAGTCCAAGAGGAAGAGCAAAAAAGAAGCCACCTGAATGGGTGGCTTTCTTATTTAATATCATTTATTCGTATATAATCACTCCACCGTTGCCAACGTCAATATACTAATCCGTATTCCCTCCACATTCACCAGACAAGAAGCACATGCCAGCGTAGTAGAACCGGTGGTCAATACATCGTCAACGATCAGTATGTGTTTCCTTACAAGTGTTTCGGGACGTTGAAGCTCAAAGATACCTTCCACATTATCCCGACGTTCAAGTATGGATTTGTGTGTTTGCGTTTCCGTATTTTTCTTACGCAATATGGATTCTGTATCTATAGGAATTCCTGTTACAGCAGTGATTCCACGGGCAATCCATTCACTCTGGTTATAACCGCGAATTTGCTGTTTTTTTTGTGAAGCGGTATAGGGATTATAACATCAATTCCTTGAAAGAAATGAGAAGATAAAAGTTCTGCTGCCATATACCGTCCCATAATTGCACCTATTTCCTTCTGTCCACCATATTTCAAACGGTGAAGAATCAGCCGGAAGTCACTTCCTTTCTCATAAAAGAAAAAAGAAGTAGCCCGTTCCAAAGGAATTTGTCCCCAGAAAAGTCGCTCTACCGGATTATCTTTTCGAAGATGATAGTTCGTACGAGGTAGTTTGATATTGCATACTGTACAAATACATTCCTCACCCTTTGCTAACGGTCGGCCGCAAACAACACAGCAACGGGGAAACAGTAAAGATAAAAAAGAACTAAGCCAGTCTTTTACAAGAAGTGTGTGTTTCATAATAATAGAGATTTCAAAGTTGCAATACCACTTACATATTCAATGGAGGGACTTCTGCCAGAAGTTTCTGAAAGAAAGAATGCAGAGTTCCGTTCGTTGCAATAATATGATGTCCTTCTATGAAGTTATCTTCGCCATAGAAGTTAGTAACCTTTCCTCCCGCTTGCTGGACGATCAATGCCGCTGCGGAGTAATCCCATTTTCCGAGAAACGCTTCCATCCACGCATCGAAACGCCCAATAGCTACATAGCAAATTGCAGCGGCAGCCGAACCATTCATACGAATACCTCCCACTACTCCATAAAGTTGATCGATGAGATGAAGAGCGGTCTGTTTATATTGCAGATGATTATAAGGTAATTCTGTAATAACAAAGGCATCTTGGATATCCTCAACACTCGATACATGAATTTCTTCACCATTCATGAAAGCCTTTCCACCTTTCCAGGCATAGAAACATTCATCCCGGCAAACTTCATAAACGACACCTAAAAGAAGTTCAGTGCGATTGCGTAAAGCAATAGATACACAATAAGGAGCCTCATCATGAATATAATTTGTAGTTCCATCCAACGGATCAATGACCCAACAGTAGGGTTCGTCCTGATAAGTGGCAGAGCCTTCTTCTGTTATGAATCCCGCTTCGGGCAGTAGAGCAGCAAGTGCTTTCACCACTCGCACCTCTGACTCTTTATCTACATAAGACACATAATCATGTGCATGTTTTTCCTCCACACGCTCACGACGGAAGTTCTTCCGTTCTTCTTTCAAAAAATGTCCAACCTCTGTAGCAATCCGGCATACATCAGTGGTAAGTTGCTTTAAATCCAACATTTATTATTCAAATTAAAAAGTGCTCCGAAGTTATAACTTTTCCTGCAAAAAGCATAGAAGAAAATAATATTTTCATGTTTGACACACTAATTAGTGAAGTAACACCCAAACTACCATAATCAATATTGAGGAAACATCTAAAAAACAAGGCCGGTTCATTTTCTTTTTTTGAACCGACCTTTCTTAACTTTTACATCTAAATATAAATGTATAGTTCTTTATTCTTTAAATTATAACAACTTTACTTCTGAACCACAATTTTCAACTTGCATGTACGCCCATAGAGTAATGCTACGCCATCATAAGTGAGTCCGGTTATGCCAGCTCCCGAGTAGGCTGGCCCCTGGCTTCCCACCACTCCTGTAGGAGTAGCAATTTTACATCCTCCGGCAACTAATGCATCCATATCGTTTGCGGCTTCAATAACATGAATCACACCATACTTACCCATTGCGGTAACAAAAGCAATATAAGTATTGTCTTTTATCTGCAAGCTACAAGGATCATCCGGATACCCGTCAGACGCATTGACTCTTTGCATTAACATATCAGCACCTCCTTTAGCTATACTTTCCAACACATTCAACGCCTCAAAAGTCTTGACGTCCGGAGCCGCGTTCGCCATCATCACATCAATACCAAGGTCAGCAACCTTATCATCAGGTATAAGAGTAAACAGCGTTTTGTTGGTGGCCACACCGGCCGGTTTAATCCAGTCATTCACATCGTAAGCTCTCCCTATTGGTCCTCCACTAATTCTTGACGCACTGACATAAGAGAAACCTCTGTTTTTAACGGCAACAAAGCTTGGATTTCTCCATATATTAATGAAAGCAAAGTCTACGCCGTTTGCCTTTGAGCCATATCCTTTAATTTCCTTCAAGCTTAACACATGCTTCTGCACACCGCGTATCATTATTCCCTCTATGGAGAAAATATAAGGTTGATCCGGTTCTATTGAATGTTCCCATTCGGGTGCCATTTCAATATCGTTGAAAACAAGCGCGACATTATTGTCAACACCCTCAATGCCCTCGATATTGATAATCTTCTCCTCTCTCAACCCTTCTATATCTTCCACCACAATCTTGATTCCATCAGTATCCTTATTGTCTACGACAGTTTTCAAGATAAATTCCATTTCCAATGGATTACCTGATACCGGAATAGTTGTATAATCCTTCAGATCACCCAGTACCTTATTGCACAAAGTATGTTTTACGGACTTAATGCCCACTGCAGAACGGATCACCACAGACAGAGAAACCTCTTCATCGGGTACTAAAACTGGTAAATCTGATGGTTCTGTAAATATCTGGGACGGAAGTTTGGTTATCTTTTTAATCGGTATTACCTTTTGTGCCGTTTTTGTCAAAACATCTGTCGATGTCACTAGTATTCCGGCTGCTTCACGCGTGTTGACCTTGACATTCAAATCAAATTCAAGTGTCATATCAGTTTCCAGAGTATCTATCTTTAAACGTTGGCGTTCATTCGCATTTATCTCTTCATATCCTCCATTTTCATCCACCTTCAACAAGGTAGCATATATACTATGTATCCCCACAGCAGAGAAGCTTCTGGCAGATACAGTCACCGTAGAATTATACTCCACCACATCTATCTCGGAAGGAGAAGTTAGTTCTACAGTAGGTGGCGGATATGCGTTGTCATCCGAATAATCGGCTTCACTATCACTACAATTTGTCAATAGCAAGCCCCATGACAGGGCAAGCATCAGGATCATTGTGTTTTTGATATATTGCTTCATGACTGTTCATTTTTTATTTTAAAGATTCGATTTGTAATTGAAAACAATGTAAATCCCCGCTTACACTTGTTTCGGTTACCCCCCTAAAAGCCCATTTGTGTGAAGTCAGGACAAATATACAATACTCGGAGTCTCTATTTCTATTTTCCACTTCCGAGAAAAAATAAGTATCAGAAGTTAAGTTAGAAGTAATTGCCGACTCAAGATTAGACAACAACGCACGTTTAACAGTGCCCACCAGAACTGTCTGTTCGTTTACTCTTTTCTTGAATACATCAACGGCCGGAGCTATCAGATCTTCACTATTTAGTGACATAGAACAGAAGAGCATATCTATTCCGTTCACTGCTTCTGTTTTTGTTTCAAGATATCTGCAATCGTTTTTTACCACATATTGTGTCATCTCGGAAATAGTAGAAGGAAAAAGCACAGTACTACCGATTATCTTTTTTTCTCCGCTACTATAGCTGACAGGTACAAACACCGGCACTCTTTTACTCTCTCTAGCAGTCTCCGTACCCGTATTTATGATTGCAGTTTGCCCATAAATAGCGTTCGTTCTATCCAACAATGCCACTGCATGAACAGTGTTCCTGATAGACGCCGCCACCTCTTTATAACTACAAGAACTAAATAAATTTTGCTCTGACAAGTGTGCATAAACCAACACGTTAGTTGTTCTGAACCGATTCCATTCAGGGATTTCTTCTCTCTTGTTATCCTCATCACTACATGAAACGAACAGGCAAGAGGTAATACATATAAATAGCAGATATAGATAGTTTGATTTCATATTTCACTTATTTTACAAATTCAACTTCGGCAAACAAAGCTCTGTGGTCAGATACCGCCGGATTAGATAAAACTTCAAACGACTTCACCTTCCACTTATTCTGTGGAAGCCCGAATAGATAATCAATCTTGATTGTCGGCTGATCTGCCGGATAGGTGAATGTATCATCGCAGATTCTCTGCCAGCTTTTCATTACTTCACAAATCACATTAGAGTCTGTTCTGGCATTAAAATCTCCTCCCAGCAACGTCGGTGTATCTCCCGTACCAATCCGCTCATTAATTTGTTCGGCCATTGCGCTCCTTATCAGGTCCGTCGAATGATCCAAATGAGTCGTTCCTATCCTGATTACATTTGAAGTGCCGGGTTGCTGAATATCTACATATAATAGCGTCCGGGGTTCTTTGGCTCCGTCTATACCTTCGAAAGGCTTGTTGTTGATATAAACAAAAGGATATTTTGAAAGTATGGCTACTCCATATTCTCCACCACCAGTCTCCATCGCTTTCCCGAATACGGAAAACAACCCTAACTCCGCGGCCAGTTGAGTGGTGAAATCTTGATTTTTATTCCTTTTTGTGTTGTAATCTATCTCTTGCAACATTACAACATCCGGATTGTATTTCCTGATAAATACAGCATACTCCTTCACCGAGTAACCAGTCATCTCACCGGACATCCGGCAATTATAGCTCATTATTTTAAGAGCCTGCGCATACGTACTTTGATACGCAAAGAAGAAAAGGCATACCCATACAATGGGCTTTAAAAGTGCTTTCATAAATTTGTTTTTGTTATTAGATTAAGTTTACTTATTCAACCGTATATGCATATTCTGATATTTTTTTAAAGCTAACCGGTGTTATTGATTGCATCACCTCCAACACATAGTTCAAGTCGTTCCCTTTACAAACGAAGTTGTATGTAAACGAAGCAATCTTTTCGTTTTTAACTGTAATCTCTATATCAAAATGCCGCGAAAGTGTTGTAAGCACTTCTTTCAGTGATGCATTTCTGAAAATAAGCCGGTTGCTCTTCCAACTCGAAGCATCATCGTGATATCTATCAGTTTTTATTTTTATTACATTACTCCTTTTTTCATAAACGGCCGTTTGCCCGGGAAGCATTTGCTGCATAGGTCTACGGCTTTGCACATGTCCGATATTGATACTTCCTTCGTCGAGTGTAGTTTTTACTACCTTATCCGAAGCGTACGCTTTTACATTGAAGCACGTTCCTGTCACCTGTATTTTTACATTCTCGGCAAGTACCTGAAATGGTGATTTTTTATTTTCTGCTATTTCAAAATAAGCCTCTCCCTCCAGCATAACATTCCTGTTGTATTTCGCAAACTGTTCCGGATAAGTCAATTTAGAATCGGCATTTAACCACACCCGGCTACCATCAGGAAGTAATACAAGCAGCTTTTCACCTCTTACAGCACAGACTTCACGATAAACAAGATTTGCCTCACTGTGGCTTTGATAATAATTATATCCCGCACTTATCACAAGCAAAACAATAGCACAAGCCACCGTCCACTTAAATAACAATGGCATTCTGATTCTCCTGTTCTTTCGTTTTTCTTCCTGCATTACGGCTTCCTGAATATTCTTATAAATGCGATATTCATCAAAAGGAGGCAGTTCTCTGCCACCCAGTTCGAGCTGTTTGCCTTCTACTATCCTCTGAATGTCGTCATCAATATATTTTCCGATGCCGTCAACCACTTCAAAGTCCTGACTTGTATGTTTCTTTTTTGATTTCATATTTCAATATCTATTAGTAATACACACTGTTACAAAAAAGTATTATACAGACTACGTTAAACCGTGTTAATTCAAAAGAACGTTCCATATCCGTAAAAGTGATAGAACTACATCATACAATAAAGTAACAGTAGGCTAAGCTCTCCCACTATCGAGCGAATCTGCTTTAAAGATTGGCTATATTGGAATTTAATTGTATTTATCGAAAGATTAAGTTTATCAGCTATTTCCTGATTGGAGTATTTTCCTGAAACTTTCATTTCAAAAACCTTACGACGTTGCGGCGAAAGTTGCTCAAGAGCTTGTTGTATAATGTTCATTTGTTCTTGCTTAAGGTTTTCGTTTTGAGAATTGTCTTCCAATTCCAAAACCATTGAAAGGCAATCCTCAAGTAAATAGATATTTTTCTTTGAATCTCTCAACGTATTGAGCAGATCGTTCTTCAACATCGTAAAAAGGTATCTGTTTATAGGTTTTGTTTCGTCGATCTCTTCTTTTTTCAGCCAGAGTTTTAAGAATAAGTTCTGCACAGCATCTTCAGCCAATTCCTTATTCAGCAAATATTTAAATGCCAAAGAAAAGGTCTGCGCCGCATATGTCTTGTATACAATACTAAATGCCAGCTGGTTCCCCTCTTTCAGAGCCTTAACCAAAGCTTGGGCTTCATCCTGTGAGTATTTCTGGGACATCTTAATCATTTTAAATATGAAAACAAAAAGCTTATGATATCAAGCCCTTATTTTCAAATATATTAATTCTTTCTGATATAGCATAAATCGCGAACAATAAATGAAACAGGCCTCTTGTTTATTTCACCAGTCTTTGATATTTGCTGAATAAAAAGGTGGAGAATGATAGCAATCCGTCAGTTGTTGAAGGAACATCTTTCCGAATATCTTTCCTATCAGTTGCATTTACCCAACCAGCTTCTATTTCTTTTAACTCATCTTCAAGTTGTTGCTGATCCACTTCCACACCTTTCTCAGCCGCATTGATAAATGTATTGATATACACCTCCCAACGTTTTGCATAATAATCACTTATCAGTCCTGCCCATGAACGGCTGGCATAATCGTTCAGGCTTCCTCCCCAAGTAGTAATCAAGTTGCGAGCGTTCTTTTCATAATAGTCTTTCAACCGGGGAGAATCCCCCATCTTCCGCGCATCATCCATCCATTTATCCAGAGAACAGTAAGGATGAAAGGCATTCAGTTTATCCAAATCATTCAATATTTCCTTCATTTTTTCGCCACAAGCTTTCAAAGCCTGATAATCTTTAGCTTCAACCATCCTGTCAAACTCCATTTTCACATCAAGAAAATAGTTTCCAAGCACCTGCCTGCCTACAGTAATCAAATCCAGACGAAAAGCATCCCTCCGGTCAGAAGGCGCTTCGTTCAGTTTTCTCCAAACCTCTAATAGTTCAACATTACTGTACACATTACTAGTCCGTTTTTCACTATTCTTATTCAATACGGGGTGATATCCGGGTAAAGTGCCCAATGTACGCGGCACCTGTACATAAATATCATTGAATAATATTTTCCAAGCATCGCGCACAGGTTGCGATACACATCCTACGTGTCTGTCAGCCAGACATTCTATCCATTTGTTATCATCTACATTCAAGTTCCATGCTTTCTCAAGGATGTATTCGTAAGGGAACTGTACAACATCCAATCCTTCCAGCGTAGAGCCGATTCCCTTAAGGTTGTCTCCACCGTTAATGAGAGCATTCTCAAGTCGTGCGCCACTTTCTTTGACGTTACCTGTCAAAGTTGTGTTTCCTCCGAAATTGCCCAGATAACACCAGATATAAGGCTGTCCATGAAATTTATCAGTCGTTTTCCAAAGTTCAATATTTTCACAATGATAATCGAGCAGATACGTCTTATTCTGCGGAACACCCGTCAGTAAAGCTTCTATTCGCGGAGATGTCCACTTCTCTTTGTCATGATAAAACATCCATGTCATTTGCATCCATTGGGCTTTGGGATCGGCAGCCGTCAACGTGGCGTACATATCCGAAGCTATCTTCCGCAAATATTCGGGTTCGAAACTTGGCGGGTCAACCTCATTGAAAGGATCTAAGCCATAAATATGATCGGTTCCGAAAAGTTTTTTTTGTTCATCAAGAAATAGTTTCTGAATTTTCGCAAACAAAGCGTCGTTAGGATTCAGAAAGTTACAACGGTATGTATCAGTAAAACCTGCCCATTTGCCCAAATGCTGAATATCGGCCTCGGGGTAAATCCGCTTTAAATCGGCAGGGACATGTCCGGCAAAGGCTGGCAATACGGGCTTCATATTCAATTCACGCTCACGTGCGAGTATTTTTTTCTGCAAACTTACCTGATGTTCCAGCCATTCCATCGGCAACGGACCGTTCCAACCATCTATGTTAGCCATCCGATGCCAGGGCAGATACGGCGGTCCCGTGAAGTAAGAGCGTATTTCGATGTCCGACATTCCCATTTTCGACCAGACTTTATACCACACAGCTTCTTGTCCGGTGATTGCCAAAGGCATATTTATGCCATTAAGGGCCATCCAGTCAATAAAGCGTTCCCATTCTTTCCATTGCCACCAAGGCATCGTGTAACCATACGTGCAATAATTCAGGAAAAAGCGAGTATCCACTCTCGCTTCCGAAACGACCTTCTCGCCAACCATTGGCAATTCATCAGGAATTTCAACGGCTATATCCGCATACCACGATACCGTAGTTAAACAGTAGTATTTCAGGTAATGGTTCAGTCCCATCGCCATTGAATTGGCGTTGTTTCCACCGATTACAATCTTATCTTTGACGGACTCTACCGTAAAACAGTCTTTCTCCCCTTTTAACTTTTGAAACTGAAAACTCTCGATGTATGACGGCAGCAAACGTTTCACTAATGCTTCGGCAACAGCTACGTCTTTGTCTTTAGCCTGAAGAGCCAACGACATAAAAAACATAACCAGACACATGTATACACTTTTTCTCTTCATTCTGATTTATAATTTTATATAGATTTTTCTTTTTAATAAAACATACCCCAACAGCCCATTGAACAACAGAAAAAACACACCATACATAAATGAACCAAAGTAATTTCCGAATAATGGGTTAAGCAAATTACTGAATACAGCCGTATGGATATGCCAATGCACAAGCAATCCTCCGGCTATGCAACTAAACACATAGATTACAAGCGGATTCGCTCCAAATGCTTCGAAAAATGAAAACCACTTTTTATTCTGCTTCACATCAATGATATAGAGCAGCAAAGCCAATGACAATGCTGCGATCCCACAAGTGACCAAAACGAACGAAGGAGACCACAAACGTTTATTCAAAGGACAGGCATAACTTAACAAATAGCCGACAAACAACAGAGTGGTACCTATAAGAAATAGATTCAGCATCCGGCGGTCATTGTCTTTAATGTCGATGATTATTTTTCCGCAAACAAAACCTATCATCACTTGAGATACAGCGGGAATCGTGCTAAGTATCCCCTCGGGATCGACAAACTGCCGGCCTTGAAGATACATGTGATTAGACCCTAAAATAGCCGAGTCAACAATCCCGACGATATTATCCGCACTTTTCTCAAATCCGTTTCCAAATAACTGAAAAATAAAGTAGACAGCCAACAAGATGATGGCTAATGGCATAAACCGCTTATGCGGTATTGTTACAGCCAACAGGGCTGTAATGCCATAACAAATACCAAGCCGTTGCATCACTCCCATTAACCGGAGCTGACTCAAATCAGAATAGTTACCACCATCTACTGATGTAATGAACCACTCCATAACCAGACCAATAAATATTAACAAGAGACTTCTTTTTATGATTTTCGCAATAGCCGGTCGACACTGGAAGTTATACTTACACAAAGAGATGTAGGTCGAAATACCCATCAGGAACATAAACATCGGAAATACCAGATCGGCTGGCGAAAAGCCATCCCACTTGGCGTGTGTAAAAACAGCAAAGTTATACCCACACTTTCCTGTGTTATTGACCAAGATCATCCCGGCAACAGTAATACCCCGAAGTACATCAAGTGAAAGTAACCGTTTGTTCGGATTCATATATTTTATTCTTTTAATTACTTATTATATATAAAATAGTCGTTCCGGCAGTTAACACTATCCCTATAAGCGATTCATAAGGTATCAACTTCAGACGTTCCTTAAAGTTGAGTTCGCATACGCCTCCTGTTGCATGAAAGAACGAACCATGTGGCAAATGGTCAAGAACTGTAGCCCCCGAATTAATCATAGCTGCCCCCCAAACCGCAGAAATCCCTATAGCCAATATCGTTTCAGCAAACGAAGAAGAAGCCAATGTCGCTCCGGCTGTTGTCGATGCCGTAGCCGCTGACATCAATGCGCCTGATATAGGAGCAATCAACACATCACTAATATGAGCATGATCCAATCCTGTAAGAATCCAGTCTTTCAAAGAAGAGTTCTTTATGATACCGGCAATAGTTCCGGTTCCTATCAACAGAATAGCTACCACAGACATCTTCTGCAGTCCATACTCTATACTTGGAAGAATATTTTTCCATTGTCTCATACAGATAGCGCCACACAAACCACCTACCGGCAAAGCTATCAAAGGATCAATATTGATTCCTGCTATAGGGCGTAATGCCAATAAAACAACAGTAACAACAGGAGCAATCAGACTGGCTCTTAGCGACGGCAGATTTCTCTCTTCCTCTTTATTCACAGTTTGTATCACCTCTTTTTTGTTTTTTACTGTTTGAGGCATTAGACGGACAATAACGAAAACGGTGAAAAACAAACCGATCACTGCCGGTAAAATATTGGCAAACATTACAGCCGATAGATCTGCATTAAAATTTCCGGCTGCTATAATGGTATTCGGGTTAGGTGATATGATATTTCCACACTTACCTCCCCCGATCATAGCAATAAGTAACACGGATGGAGACAGGTTTAAACGCTTACCTATCGAAAGAGCCACCGGTGCAACAGTTATCACAGCCACATCAATAAATACACCTACAGTACAAAGTAACATAGTTGCGAGTGCCAATGCCATAAATACCCGCTTCTCACCCATTTTATGTATAATTGCATTGGAAATGACAGTGGTAGCTCCGGTTTGTATTAATATACCTGATAAGACTCCGGCCGTCAGAATCCGCAATACCGCCGGAGTGATCTCTTTCACCCCTTCGGTCATCACCGTTACAGTCTCATTTAAAGATAGTCCTCCCAACAATCCTCCAACTATCGCTCCGATAATCAGACTGTATGTCGGAGAAAGCTTTCTTATGATTAACAGTATGGATAATGAAAGCCCGATTAATGCGCCTATCGCTGTCATTGAGTATTATTTAGTAAATTGTTTGATGATTCTCACCACCTGTCGCACCGTTCTCTCTATGTTTTCTTTCGTAAACTCCGGTTGCATCGCCTCTTCAAGTGTTACCGGGAAAGGCTGGATAGGAAGTACGGCTGTAAAACCCATCCTATTAAGTGCTTCGGTGGCTTCGACCGCTCCTCCTAATGCTATCACCGGAACCTGACATCTGTCACCGACACGTAAGATTCCGTCCAGCGCCTTTCCCATACAAGTCTGGCAATCCAGTTTCCCCTCTCCAGTCAGTATCAGGTCTGCCTGTTGAACGACTTCTTCGAAACGAAGAGTTTTCAATATAACTTCTATTCCGGATTGCAATTTTGCATTCAGAAACGGAAGCAGACCGCCTCCCATTCCTCCGGCTGCTCCGGCACCGGGAAGTTGCGATATATCCATATCTGTATATTCCTTTATCACCTGTGCATAGTGCCGCAACCCATTATCCAACTCTATCACTTGCAGCATAGTTGCCCCTTTTTGAGGAGCATATACATAGGCCGCACCTTCTTTTCCATAAAATGGATTACTAACATCACAGGCGATCGTAAAATTACTCTCCTTCAATGCCGGATTTAATTGAGAAATATCTATTTGATGGACTTTTATCAGACTTTCGCCGACAGGTTCCAGTTCACTGTTCTCTCTATCCAGAAAACGTGCCCCTAAAGCCTTCAGCATACCCATTCCCGCATCATTTGTTGCACTTCCGCCAATCCCGATAATGAATTCCCGACACCCTCGTTTTAATGCGTCAGCAACCATTTCTCCAACTCCATAAGTCGTAGTCTTCATTGGATTTCTCCGGTTTGAATCAATCAATGGAAGACCACAGGCTGAAGCCATTTCGATAATAGCCATCGCACCATTGTTCGCGATACCATACGATACATCGATTGGCTTCATGAATGGATCATGCACCCGACATGACACCGTTTGAGCACTAAGAGCAGAACATAAGGCTTCTGTAGTCCCTTCGCCACCATCAGCTATGGGAAAACGTATAATCTGACAGTCAGGTAATTCCTCCTGAATCGCTTTTTCGGCAGCTTTCGCTATTTCAAAAGAGCTGACCGAACCTTTAAACGAATCGAATGCCAATACAATCTTTTTCATAAAAAGCTATCACTTATTTGTTTTCTCTATTAAACCCAATGCAGCCTTGACCGGGTCATCAAACGGAGTTGTACTGTTGCTCCAGGGAGATGTAATCCATTGTTCCTCCCATTCTCGAATTTTATTCCGGTCTTTTGTGAAATAGAGCTGTATACGAGGAATATAGTAATCTTTAATCAACCCGCTCCAGAAACGAGCAGCATAATCTTCCTGAATACCACCCCAACTTGTAATCAAGCGTTTGGCATTTGCTTCATAAGCATCTTTTTCCTGAAGAGTTGTTCCGCTATTACGTGCAAGTTCCACCCATTCTTCCAATCGATATAAAGGATGAGAAGCCAACAGCCTGTCAACGTCAATCAACAAATCAACAGTTTGTTGCAGATTACGCTGCGCTGCGAGAACACGATTCTCCGAATCATCTTTCAGCGCCTGCTTATAAAAATTCTCAGCTTTAGCCGCTACATAATACGAAACAAACTCAATGAGGTCGTTTCTGTATAATTCAGAGTTTTTCAGTTCGTCAGCGCAACTGGCATACAAAAGTATAGCCTGCAAGTAATCATCACTAAGGTCGATTTTACTGATCCGCCGTTGATCGGGTACTACGGTTTGCCAGGTAAAACGGGGGTATGAATAGAGAGAACTATATGCTGTTTTCCGAAAAAGTTTCCAAGCTTCTTTCATAGCATCGGGATATCCCCCATAGCGGGCCTCACAGTATATCTTCATCCAATCGTCCAGATCAATGCTGTCTGAAGTCCACCCCATATCGGCTAACAGTTCGTAAACAACCTCATTGTTTTCGAGGCCTTCAGGGGCAGAACCGAACCCAATCAAGTTACCTTTATTTGCAGCACGTAACGCTTTGACCGAGGAACTAGCATACATGCCCAGATCTCCTGTCATTGTATTTTTCCCACCGAAGTTGGGTACATAGCTGAATACCCATTTCTTTCCGTAAAACCCATCGTGTACTTTCCATGTCTGTTCGGTGTTCCATACCCATTTGGGATAATCATTGCCCAAATCAATGATAATCATTTTATCATCAGGTACATTGCTTAACAAGGCTTTAAGCGATTCTTTATCCCAGAATGAATGTTGATATCCAAATGTCCATCCTTGTGTAACCCAAACGGCATCAGGGTTTCCGGCTGTAATTGATTTATAAATCGTTTCTCCATACTCGGCCAATAACTTGTATTTCGCTTCTTTATCTTCCTTATCTATAGGTAGTTCCATTTCGTTAAAACTGTCCGACAGGTAATAAGTATTTTCTCCAAACTCTTTTTCCCACTCTTCGACAAACAGTTTACCTATTTCTTGGAAGAAAGGCGAATCCGGTGGCAGTACATAGGCATTATACTGTTCATCAAAACCACCCCACCGCATATGCCGGAATTGTGTATCGGGATGTTTCCGTACGAATCCTTCCGGCACGAAACCGGCAAACGCAGGTGCTATGGGCTGCATTCCCAACTCGCGCATACGGGTCAGGATTTGGTGCTGCAAGCCGATTTGGTTACGTTGCCAAGCATCAGATAAGGGACCGTCCCACTTGTTCAGATTACCCATGCGATGCCAAGGAAGATGTGCAGGAGCTGTGAAAAATTCACGGATTTCTTCTTTGGTCAATCCCATACGCAGCCACACCCGTTCAGCAATAGCTTCGCTGGCCACTGTAGCCAAGGGCATATTTACACCATAAAGAGCCATCCTGTCAATTTCCTTTTCCCAACGCTCCCAGTCCCAGTAAGGAGTAGTATAGCCGAATGTACAAACATTCAGGAAGTAACGCAACTCATAAGGGGACACTTGTTCATACAATTCATAATCGGGCCACGGCATCACTGATGTTAGATGTTCACCGCTCCATGTTTTCATGCTCTTACAAGCTTCTTTCATGTACGTATGAAAAGCGTAACAAATAGCAACGGAGCTACTTCCCCTTAAAGTAAGCCTGCCGTCGCTTGCTATCACTTCAAATATATCTTTACCTTCGGATGGTTCGATATATTCAAAGTGGATAGACTTTGCTCTTTCCCCAATCTGACGTTCTATTAACTGCTTGGCGGGGGTGATAATATCCGTCTTAGGCTTGTGGCATGAGCAGAAAAAAAGCGTTGTTGAAATTAATAAATACTTGATTATCGTATGTATCATAAAAAATCAAAATGTTATAAGTGAGTATCAATATTTCTTTTTCGATGCTTCTTTCACATATTCCAGTTCCGTAATAATCGGTAAATGATCTGACAAAAGCGACCGGACAGTTTGTGTACTAATCACACGCCATCCTTTTTGCGGGTAAGCAAACAAGTAATCTATCTTAATCACAGGTTTCCATGCCGGCATTCCAAAATCATCGTTACTCGCGGCAAACCAACTATCCATACCACGTATGGCCTCGGAGTAGTGACGCGCATTGAAATCGCCTCCCAAAATTACAGGATATTTATAATTTTTGAAATGCCCGGTAATAAATTTTATTTGCTCCGCCCGTGTTTCTTGAGAGTTAACGTCCAGATGCGTAGAGGTGAAAACAATAGTATCATTACCCATTTCGAATAATCCCTCTAGCATAGCCCGTCTCTCATGTTCTTTGACCGGATGGGGCAGCATTGTCTTTTGAACAGAAATATATGGATATTTACTTAACATTCCAATACCGTAATAACCGGTAGAATAATCAATCGTTTTTCCGTAAAGCCCAAACATTCCCGTATAATAGGCGAGTTCGGATATAAAATCCTTCCCCTTCTGATGCGGGGTACGCTTACGGTCTGTTTTGCTATCCACTTCCTGAAGCGCCACAAAATCAGGTTTGAAGGATTTGATGTGATGAGCAAGTTCTTCTAAAGATGCCAGTTCGCCAAATCTCAAATTATATGTCATTACCCGCACTCGTAGAGTGTCTTGTGCATAGGCAACGCCCAAAGTCAGGCATAAAAACAATAATAAATATTTCTTCATTGAATACATGGTTTCTATTTTTTAATGATTACTTTTCCCATCCTGGATTTTGTCCCAACAGAGGATTTTTCTGACGTTCGGGATTAGGCACAGGCCACAAATAATGTTTCGTTGCGTCGAAGTAGCGTGCTCCACCTTCTGCGGTAGACTTTTCGTAGATTACATCGCCAAATTCATCTACACCGGTATCGGGATATGGGTTGGCACCCAAATCGTTCATACATACTTTCAGGCTGGGACCGGTGATGGCACGTCCAAAACGAAGTTCACCTTCACGCCAGCGCATCACATCGGCATATCTTGTACCTTCACCTGCCAACTCAATACGACGTTCTCTTCTCAATTCAGTTTCGAGATCCATCCCCCATGCACTAAGTTCGTCAAGGTTCATACGATGCATATTCACACGATCTCTAAGTCTGTTGATGGAGTAATCAACCTGTGTCTGTGTCAGTTTCTTACCTTGTAGTTCGAAAGTGGCTTCCGCATAAATCAGCAAGACTTCGGCAAAACGGATGACATTGAGATTACCGTGCCCACCTACACTTGAGCCGGCCAAATCAATATCGTTATACTTTTTCAGATAGAAACCTGTACGGCTATTTGCCCCCACACGATTATTATCTTGTAATGAAGCAAAACGAGGTAGATTAAATATCTCGTTGGCCTTATCTGTATCAGGGTCACCGTCATCTCCTCCCGGCCATTTGTCACCCGGAGCATATAAAGTCATCTTCATTCTAGGATCCCGGTTTTGGAAATAATCAGCATAATGCTCTTCAGGCGACTTGTATAATGATGAGGTCTGCACACCAATCTTTTTATAATATTCCAATCCGGTTTTTGCCGGTTTACCGTCTGTACACAGATAAGCATCTACCAACGACTTCGTTGGATTGAGACGTATATAGTCTGTCGGGCTACAAGTTTCATTGGGCAGACTTTGTGTACGGACTTCGGGTACAAAAAGGCTATATACGATGGCTTCGATATTCTTCGGATCATTCTCGACATCCCCTTCGTGATGAAATAGTTTTTCGTATTCATACAGGCCATAGGGACTGTTTTCGATGATATATTCACTCGTTTTTGCAGCCAGTTCCCACCTTTCGTTCTGCAAGGCGATACGTGCCAATATGGCTAAAGCGCCCCAGCGGTCAAGTCTTCCCAGTTTATCGCCTGTATACCTTTCTTCAGGCATGCGCTCTGCCGCCCATTTCAAATCCTCGACGAGTTGGTCAATGACTTTCTCTCTGGAAGTACGTTCGATATATGCATCTTCGGGCTGGATGACTTCTCCTACCCAAGGTACATCTCCCCAAAATGTCGTGAGGTAAAAATACATAAGCGCCCGGATAGTTTTTACTTCTGCAGCATAAACGTCTTTTTTGTTTTGAGCCACTTGAGCTTTATTATAATTGTCTAAAAAATTATTGCAGCGATAAATATAGCTATACGCTCCTGTCCAATAGGTAGTAAAAGGAAAGCCGTCAGTATAAGAGTGCTTGCCTCCCGAAACCTTACTTAGTCCACTGGTAATATTCCCCCACATAACTGTTTCGGCCGTCGATTCGCTCCAATTCACAAGATAGTCCTTTTGTAAAGCTTCATAGCAGGGTGGCAAAGCATTTTTAAGCTGCTCTTCATTTACCCAGAATGTCACATTGTCCGGCTCGTTAGGGTTCGTTCTATCCAGGAAATCACTACATGAGGTAACTATACCAAATAAAGCAATGATTAAAAAGTATTTTGAGTATTTCATCTTTATAGTCGTTTAATAGGTTAGAATGTTATTGATAATCCAAAAACATAGGTTTTTACTTGCGGATAGACATCTCCGCTGGTGGTCCTCACTTCAGGATCATAAGCCCCGAAGTAATTGGTTTTAGTAAACAAGTTATCTGCCGAAGCATATACTCTAAGACTATTAATGCCAAGAGGTGCCACCATCCGGACAGGAAAACGATAACCTATCTGAATATTCTTCAGACGCAAGTACGATGCATCTTCTTTCCAATAGTCACTGAAGAGCCTGTTGTGCTCCTGCGACTGATAAAGTCTGGGATAAGAAGCATTTGGATTCATAGGCGTCCATCTGTCAAGATGTTCTTTTTTAGGGATCGAGTAGTCATTGATAAACGCATGCCGCGCCTCATCCTCAAGGTAACCGGCAACTTTACCTACACCTTGCAAATAGAAACTGAAGTCTATACCTTTCCATTCCAAACCACCCTTGATTGCATAGGTGTAATGGGGCTCTTTCTCGCCAAATACCACTTTGTCGTAGTCATCAATCACCCCGTCGGGAGCACCGTCAGGACCACTGATGTCCCGATACTTAATATCTCCGGGCTGTACAATGCCATTTTGTGAGGCAACAAGAGGGAACTTTGGTTTCTGATACTTACCTGTAGTTGTATTCACCGATTCGAAATCATACACTTGTGCCAACCCATCCGTAAGATAACCATAGAAAGCACCTATCGGATCACCTACCCGACGATACGAACCGGAAGCCGTACTGGTCAGGGACTCCGGAGTTCCGCCCAAATCGGTGATCTTATTACGGGCATCCGACAAATTGAATCCGAGATTGTAATTTACATTTCCGATCTTATCACGCCATGACAAATTGAGTTCCCATCCTTTGACATCAATCTTACCAAGATTGACATAGCCTACGTTACTGCTGGAGACCCCGACAATAGCCGGAACATCGGGACGAACCAACGCGTCAATATTTTCTTTCTTATACCAATCAAAGTCCACATTCAGTCTATTACTCAAAAAACTAAGGTCTACTCCAAAATTAATCATGCGAATGGTTTCCCACTTGATATCGGGATTACCTATTTTGTTCTGCCAAAGTCCCATAACAGGTGTATTAGAAGCTCCGATAGGATAGGACTCCTCGGTAATGATAGGTGACAAGTAGGGGTAGTAATTACCGGGAATATTTTGATTTCCCAATTCACCCCAGGAAGCACGCAGCTTACCCGAGTTCAATACCGAAGTAGCAAACTCCATGAATTTTTCACGTGAAAAGTTCCATCCTGCCGAGAACGATGGAAAATATCCCCAACGATTGCCCTTGGCAAATCTTGAAGTTCCGTCAGCACGCAGGTTGGCTTCAAACAGATATTTACCGTCAAAAGCATAGTTGACACGACCAAAGTAAGAGCGCAAAGCCCACTCATCTTTTGTTCCGCTATTCATGAAATTAATCATTCCGGCGCTGATAACGTGAATATCTTCAACCATCACATTATCACGCGTAGCACCCAATGTGCTTCGGTTTTCCCACTCTTGCGAAAATCCCAACAACGCTCCCAACTCGTGGCGTCCTATGGTTTTATTAAAGTTCAGGGTGAATTGCAACGTTTGGGTCATAACGTCGAGATGGCTTTGGGAAATATAGTCCTTGGCATCTTCATTTGCTTTCAACGGGCTACCGTCCGAGTAATAAGACAACATCTTCGGGTTAAACTCATCCACCTGGCGGGTGTATATATTAGCAGAATACTGCATACCGACATTCAATCCGTCTATAATTTTGAGATCTGCATTGAATATTCCATTGAGCACACGAGTTTTCCGTTCTTCCATTCCCGACTCATAGGCTACCTGCAAGGGGTTACGCACCGAACCGTACGACCAATTCTCGCTATCTACCATCCGGCCGTTTTCATCAGGAATTTGCCACTTGACAGGAAGTAGCGGAGACATACGCTGTGACAGGCGAAATACCCCTGATGTGCCGCTATAACCTAAGTCCTTCTTGTAGAAATCGACATAGCTCATCTGCCCATTCAGTTTCAAACGATTGTACACTTCTGTGTTTACACTGATACGCGCATTATGTCTTTTGGAACTATATCCGTCACCTACAATCAGCCCATCCTGATCCAAGAAACCATACGACATAAAAAATCCGGTTTTCTCGCTTCCACCCCGTGCACTCACATTATGCCCCGTCTGAAAAGCCCGGCTTTTGTATATTTCGTCAATCCAGTCAGTATTGGAATATTCATTGGGGTACAGTCCCGAATCATATTTATCGAAAGCCTCTTGTGTATAAGGTTTGGAAAATCCGGCAGCACTCATGGCTTCGTTGGAGAGTTCCATGTATTCCCTTCCGTTAACAAGCTCCGGTAATGCTGTGGGAGTCTGAAATCCGGCATATCCGTTATATTGGAATACTACCCGTTCTTTCTTTTCTCCCTTTTTAGTAGTTACAAGAATAACACCATTGGCGGCACGTGCTCCATAAATGGCTGATGAGGCGGCATCTTTCAGCACTGATACACTTTCAATGTCCGAAGGATTCAATAAATTGATGTCTCCCCCAGCTACCCCATCAATCAAGATCAAAGGTGCTGTACTACTGTTGATGGTTCCCGTACCACGAATATTGATACTGGGCACAGCACCCGGCTGTCCCGAAGAAGAAACGATGCTAACTCCGGGCAACAACCCTTGTAACCCCGTAGTTACGTTAGTAATAGGTCTGTTCTCAATAGCCTCCGCTTTAACCATAGATACAGCACCTGTTACGTTTACTTTCTTTTGTACGCCATAGCCCACAACTACTACGTCTTCCAAGCTGACAGCATTCTCTTTCATCACTACGTTTACTGTCGTTTCTTTCGCTATGATGCTTTCTTCACGATAACCGACGTATGAGTACCGAAGTGTACTTCCATAGGGTACTTTGATGGAATACTGACCATTGATATCGGTTATTGTACCCGTAGTCGATCCTTTTACAGACACGGTGGCTCCGATTATCGGTTCCGCATTCTCATCAGTAACTTTACCTTTCACATACAGTTCTCTCTTACTCTCTTGCGAATCAACAGGTTCGGACGTGTTTTTATTTTGATATTCTTTATTATAAAATAAAATGCTGTCATCCAAGAAACGGAACCCAATGTTAGTCCCTTTTAGCAAAAGAGTTAATGCTTTGTTTACATCTGTGTTTTTCACCTCCAATGACACTTTCCTACTCGTATCTACAAATTCTTTGCTATAGGCTACATTCATCGATGCCTTCTCTGCTATCTGACTGATAGCTTCTTTAAGAGGAAGCTCTTTGATACTAACTGATATTTTTTGCTGCTGTGCATAAACAAGAGCTGTGACAAATATGCACATTAGGGCTACAATACACCTTCTGCCGGTGGATGAAAAAGGAGAATCTTTTTCCATAATATTAGTCTTTAAAGTTTATAGTTCGATATCTATTAGCTAATACACAAGAGATATTAAAAAGTATTACGGCAAATAAGTTAATGAATCTTAATTGGATATATATGGCATATAGTATTCCCTCATTTAATGCACAAATTAGTGTCTTTACCTGAAAAAAGTAATAACTTTGAGTGCACAAATCAATTCGTCGGACTGTAGTGCTTCTTTCGAAGAACTATAGTCCATCGAAAGAAGCACTATAGTTTATGTTGCGTCGGACTATAGTCCGACGAATAAAATCATGCAATCGGAGGCAATATTTACTGAATAACTAAAAACAAAATAAAACATGAGTATTTATTATGATCTTTATGCCAGTGGCAACCCACAAAAAAAGGATGAGCAGCAGCCACTTCACGCACGAATAATTCCGTCAGGAACTCTTGATGCCAAAAAATTCATAGAGTTGGTATCTAAAAGTAATGGCTTCAGTCAAGCTACCATTGAAGGATGCCTGCAAGCTGTTACTGATGAATTACAACATTGGTTAAAACAAGGTTGGATTGTAGAAGTCGGAGAATTAGGGCATTTCTCTTTATCGCTGAAATGCGGTCGGCCGGTAATGGAAAAGAAAGAAATCCGATCTCCTTCTATCCATTTGAACAAGATAAACCTTCGCGTCAACAAAAAATTCCGCGAAAGCATGGAACCGTTACAGTTGGAACGTATGGAATCTCCCTATCGCAACGATGGCAGTCTTAATGAAGACAATTGCCGTATCGTCCTTATACAACATTTAGAAGAACAAGGTTGCATCACCCGAGCCGATTTTATGAGACTGGCCGGGATAAATCGGGATAAGGCGATTGGATTATTGAATAAATATATAGAAGAGGGGGTGATACGAAAATATGGAGGAGGCAAGACGGTGGTATATTTAAAGAAATAAAGCGACCAAAAAAATGTGTCAAAAGTGAAGCTATAAAAATACTTCAGACTTTTGACACATTCATTATTTACTATTCAAAGCGAACTTCAGAAATGCCTACGGATTTTCCCTGTTGGGCATCTATATTCAAACGTATAGCCTCTACCTCAACACTACTACTCGGATGGATAACATTGAACCTGTCCTTACCCAACTGATAAGAATCTGTAACATATAATTCAAGCACTTTCCAAATTCCTTTCGATTTATATTCTACCTTCCAGTTTACAGGTAGCAGAATGTTTTCTTGAGGATTCTCCAGCCAATATACAGAAAGAGAATTTAAAGTATAGGGAGTTTTAAAATCGAATGTCAATTGTTGCTCTTTTCCATTCTCTGCAGGAATAGAAACCCATCTCTCCAGGCTAAAATCAGAAGAAGAAGTAGCCACTTTCCCATCACAAACCGCCTGCTCTGATATCGCATCCCCACTTGCAACAGACGAAGCCGCTATTTTCTCAATCGAATCCATATACTTCATTTTTTCTAATTGCATCCCTACAGTCGAAACTTCCTTATTTAGCCAGACAAGCATTGTACGATTATCTCCTCTGTTACACCAAGCATAATAAGGCACTAAAGAAATTCCGCCCACTTTAATAAAATCAAGTCCCTTTAGTTCACCAGTTTCTTCAGTCGTAACCTGCGCCTTTTTTTCTGTCACATCACCCAGAAATAATTGCTGAACAGGTCTTCCATTATCTATTTCTTCCGCACAATAAACCAATGGGCCACGTGTCACAGCTATTTTCCCCACATTATCCTTCACTTCCGGAATACAGTCGACAAAACGAATAGGCATTGGCAATTCAAGTTCTACTATATCACCACTCACCCAATCCCGTTCTATTACTGCAAAACCTTTCTTTGTCGCATACTTCACTTTTTCTCCGTTTACACGTAACTCAACTGGCAGATGCCGTTGTTCTTTGTAAGGATAAAGTCCACCCGGTACAAATTCATCTTTCGCTGCCCAAGTAGGAATACGCATACTGATTGAAAAACGTTCTTTCCTCTCCGGATTAACAACAAGGCGCACTTTTCCGTCAAATGGATACCCAGACTCTTGTTCCAAAGCAACTTTTCCTCCCTTTAAAGGAATCTTAGTCCTGCTTCCACCATAAAGAGTAAGATAAATATTATCTTTACTATAAGCATACATATATCCCGGAACTTGCAAGATGAGACGAGAGATATTAGGAGGACAACATGCACATCCAAACCATTCGGCTCGACCACCATTACCATGATTAAAACGTCTTTCCCCATCAGCCTCCAAAGGATTCACATAGAAGAAACGATCCCCTTTCAAGTTAATTCCAGCCAAAGCATTATTAAATAAAGACAACTCGGCAATATCCCAGAATTTTGCATCACCGCTACCCCAAAATAATCCTTGATTAAAAAACACGTTTGCTACAGCAGCACATGTCTCATTATAGGCTGTCAGATTAGGTAACTCGTAAGGAGCACCGAACCCCTCCATACCTTCTACCGCACCTAATCCTCCAGTTATATGCATACGTGTTGTAACCAAATTATTCCATATAGCCTGAAGTGCCCTGTCATAATCATGGCGTCCGGTCAGTGCATCCACCTGTGCCATAGCTGTATAAAGATAAGCTGCTCGCACGGCATGTCCCACCGCTTCCGTCTGTTGGCTTACCGGTGCATGCTGCTGCGCATAAGTAGCTGCCATCACACCTTCTCCTTCCGGACGGTAAGTAACTCCACGAATCTCTAAAAACTTTTTAGCCATATCAAGATATAATGGATCATTCGTCACCCGATACAATTTACAAAGAGCCAGTTCTATTTCCTCATGTCCGGGAGCTTGATTAATTGGTTTTCCATTATTATAATGAGGGTCTCCTCCTTCAAAGAAAACCTTATTCACATGCTTGGCACTCTTAATAGCAACATTTAACAGTTTATCTTTACCCGTTGCCTGATAATAAGCAACAGCGGCCTCATACAGATGCCCTACATTATAGAGTTCATGGCTATGTACCAACCAAGAATAAGGTTTCTCTCCCATCTCACGAGGATCAGGATTACCACAAATATGAGAAATGTACAGATACCCGTCTTCTTGTTGCGAAGCAGCAATCAACTCTGTCACATCATCCATGAACTTTTCCAGTTTCTCATCCGGCTGTATCATAAGTGAGTAGGCAACTCCCTCCATTACCTTATATAAATCTGAACTGATGAAGCGATGTGTTTCCGGCAGTTCGGTGGGTTTACCTGCACGAAAAGCAGCACAACGCCTGAAGCGTTCAACAGCCGGTGCACTCTGATAAACAGAAAAAGGGACTGTAACGCTTATCTCTGTCTTCATTCTTTCTTTCCAAAAACCATCAGTCAACGTTACCTGATTAAAGGGGATGGGGATGATCTGCTGTTCTTCCTCCATACAAGCCGTCGACAAGATGCACAAACTAAATCCTACTAATAGATGTCTCATTACTATTTCTTTTTAATTATTACTTGCGTATATTTATCCATGACCGGTATTTCCAGCCGACAAAACGGATGCGCCTGATCCATTATTTCAAAATCTTTCACTTCTTTTTGTCCAGCTATAACAGTATACTTTCCTTCAGGGAGTTTACCTTCAAGAGTCATCCTTGTACGATGAGGTTTCCCAGAACGATTTTCGATAACAAAAGCAAGCTCATTTGTTTTTTTCAACGTAACAGGATAATCCTTTCTGAAACCATCCTGCCCCAATTCTACCGAAAATTGAACAGGCGTAAGAAACCGTATCTGTCTGCGTACCCCGTCATACGGAATCATGCTTATTGTTCCATCTTTGTCCACCGTCACATTGCCTCCATAAGCTATCAGCCCGAAATCGGAATCATCTATTAAATAAACTCCGGCTCCATGAATACCACCCGTGAGTCCATGATCTATTTCGCCGTCATACCGCCACGGCGCACGTCCGGTTTTTATATAACCCATGTAGGTACGGGAGTTCTGATAAGGAGAAAACGCCCAGCCCACAGCGCCGTCATTTTCTTTTCCTTGATACCAATACCCAAAGCCAGTCTGTTGCGTACCTGTATTCATCAACGCCCATGAAGCCAACAGAGAATTATAGCCATAATTAATGTACTTCTCCGGTTCATTGGAAAATCTATACGCATAATCCAATAATGCCACACCACCCATCTGCGTCATATAATCAAGATTTACGTAATGCCCGCTCCATGCCGTGCCCAGATTGGCATATCCCGGTTCAAAAATTCCGCGTAAAGCAAGATTCCCATCCAGCTGATTTTGCATGAAACGCTCTATGGAAACAGTGTCAAAGGAGGTATACGAATACCATTTTTTCTTATTCTTATCATACCAGAATTGTTCCTCCGGTTGCATCGGATTCAATTTCGCATATTCGGCAATGTAATAGGAAGATTCAAAAGCAGTACGGTCTACAAACATCTCGGAACCAAACGGCCAGGGATCTTCATAAATCATATATGTCACTTTCTTTTCCCATTCACGGCGTAATTTTGCTGCAGCTTCTTTCCTGCCTGCATTTTCTAAAGCTGAAATAATATATAACAAATACCTTTCATGAAAATTTCCTTGCTTATAAGCCCAGTCAGTCCACCCGTGGAAAGCCCATTGTTTTCCCATCAATATATTATATGGCACTTCAAAATACGCCATTGCCGTACGGTAAGCCCGTTCTAAATATCCATCCGAATCGAGGTAAGTTACCATATCCGGATGATCTTTCGCAATCCGGTACAAATTATAATAAATAGCAAAGTGAGTGGTATAGTCAAAGGTTCTCCACATACGGCCTTTACCCGAACCTCCATCCTCATATCCTCCGGATTTTCCGCTACGGTTCTGATACCAGTTTTCACTTCCATAGATACCATAGGGATAGGGAAATTCCTTATCTGTACGCTGCAGTTTACCCCAAACAAAATTCTTCTGATAATATTCCAACGAAGCTATTTCGTCCTTATCCGGATATATCACATTCTTCTCGCTTACATAAATAGGCTTACTATTCGAAGGATCATCAGAACCTCCCACCATAAATTCTTCCCGAAGTTCTCCCAAATAATCAGGTGAAAGCAATTCGGCTTTTTGCATATCCCACAAGCTATACAAGCCATTGTACCACTTCGTGGAATCCCGGTGTTGCTGTTTGTCTACAATAAAACGGGCTCGTTTCTTTATGAGCGTTTCTAAAGGTTCTGTTACAAAAAAATCCAGATAACACATTCGTCCGTTTCCATAATTTACCGTAATCAGATTCTCTCCTAAACGAGAAAAACGAAACTTATAAATATACTTATTATCTTTCGTCTTGCCTATATTGGCTATTTTGATTTGCTCCGGATGTTCAACAGTCAACTGTTCAACGGGCAAATGTGTCTGTAAAGCACAATACACTTCCATTTCCGGCGTTACTACCATTCCCGGAGCAATTTTCACAAGAACGTTTTCTTTGTCATATAAACTTTTCCTTAAATCAGCATGGTCCTTCGCAATAGCAAAATTAAAGCCTGCGGAATAACGCTGATAAGGGGCTACCGTTTTTGAGGTAGAGGGGATTCTCCAGGTATCGTTCACCCGGTCGACAGTATTCGTTGCATGCAAATAATACTTACCGTCCCAAGTTGCATATTCCAACGAAGTTCCTTTCTTCATAGACATCAACAAAATATCTCCTTGACCGGTATATGGTATCCAATAGAGAAAAGACGAATTTCCATTTAAAGAGAAATGTTTATTCAGGTTCTGACAAGCCTGTACGGATTCGTCAATTGCTCCAATCGGCACTGTCAGGCACATATCCGTAATATGAACCACATGACGGCTACGGTTGAAGAATTCAAGATCCCACTCAACCTCTTCTCCATTCACAGAGAAAGTCTGATAAAGCCGGACTCCGGCAGGAAGTTGCCAGAAGATCTGTGCTTTTCTCGCCGTATTTTCCAGTATTTCAGGTTGTAGATCGGCAAGATTAACTGCGTAAGTCTTATTGTCTGCAAGGTAATTAAAGTATAAATCTCCCAGAAACTTTCCCTGATCGATATAGTTTCTGTGATGGTCGCTTCCTTCGAAAACAAGCAATTTCAATCCCTTACCATCCGGATTCACCTCTATTCGAGGGACCACAGTTGCCACTGCAGTCCCATAAAAACCTAGCCACGCCAAACAAACGGCCATACAAAACTTCATTCTCATAAGTTTAATTTTTCACTGTTATTTTGAATGTACTCAACGTTCTTTTGTGAGCATAATCGTCCAGTGAATTACTTCTCTGTTCGCTATAGTCTATACCACTATAATTTTTATCACCTACGTTGGTAGCTACAGCCGTAATGGTAAATTCACCTGGTTCGGTGTAAATATACTTATAAGTTTTCTGAATTCCCCCTGTCGAATATACAGAACCCAGAGAGACGCCCGTATGCCACGGCTCATATTCGTCTGTCCCCATCTCAATGAACGAGAGGTATACATCGCCCTGAAAACCTCTGTACTTAGCATAATCGGCTTCATGAACAGGCAGACCGGTTGCAGGATTAAGTTCACATTCGTAAGCCTCATCTATTCCATCTCCATCCAAATCATATTTATAAGGTGAATCATCAGCCGCCGCATAAGTAGAACGTCCATTCACATACATATCGACTTGACGAAGCACTATCTTTTCTCCATCATTCAAAAACTGCTGCAAATACGAATCACGATTATACATCTCTCCGAGTTTATAAAAGCCTTCTGTCGGTCTGCCGGAGATAGGATCGTTCGTTTGAAATGCTCCATAAGAACGTTCGTCCATAAGAGTGTTGTATTTATAACCGGCAGCATGTCCGGCAAAATCCGCCAGTTGCTCCGTATGTAATCCAAAATAGGCAGCGACCCAGGGATCATTGGAATATTTTCGGATCGCACGGTCCGCATCACAAGCAACAAAACGACTCTCAATTACCGTATTGCCGGGTTGATTGTCAAGACCTCCCAGAATATGGATATCCGGCTTCATGCGTATGCCCGAAGGGATTCTGCGATCTGATACCGTGAACTTCAATTGATTGGTCCCGATATAACTCATTTCCATCAATGCTTCCGGAAAATCGCCTTTCTTATAAGGAACCAATTGGATATTTTCTATCGCACCAAAAAATTCAAAATCCTTTTTTACATCTTCAACCGTCTGATAATTTTTGAAATACTTATAGAACAATGTCTTCTCTCCATTCTTTGCATAAGACACCCGATAGCCTTTCTCATAAAAACTATTCCAGTCATTTTCCATGATTGCCTTGATGCGTGAACGCTCGAACATTTTCCCCTCATCTCCCGTAAAAAGAGAAAGATATTGACCATCCGTAGAAATGGTAATCGTCACTTCATCTCCTACTTTAGGATTCTCCGGAGATACGGTTACATGAACAGACGGAGCTTCCACATCCGAACCATACTTTTCGCATGATGTCATAACAGACATCATCATTATTATAATTAAAATTGATTGATATGTTTTCATATTCTTCTGGCAATTAAATTAATAACCCGGGTTTTGCTTCATTTCCGGGAAGAATGACAACTCTGTAAATGGTATAGGCATCAATACACGATATACCTTTTCATCATTGAAAAGATGCCACAAATATTCTCCGCGTGCAGGATCACCATAAGGTGCATAGAACTGTAAAGGATCACGATAACGGCAAATATCTTCCAAATCTTTCATGGCAATATCCGGGAAACGGGATACATCGAGCCAGCCACAATCATCTTCAGCCGCAAGTTCCCTCAAACGTTCATACATTAATTCTTTCAACGCATTATCTGCACTTATATCTTCCGGAATCATCATGACAGAATTTTCCTGATAGGTATAAGAAGCATCACCCTGGCTGGTAAACATATCTTTCGCAGTACTTTGATTACAAGCTCTGTCTCGGACAATGTTCATAGCTTTCACTCCTTGCGATATTTCCCCTTGCATAATCAGGGCTTCCGCTTTAAGCAAATAAATCTCGGCCAATCGCAAAACCGGATAATCAACTCCTGCATAATTTATATCAAAAGTCGAAGCGATCTCACTCGGATTCAAATTACGGAATTTACCAAGTTGCCACCAATTGCAATTCCACAAATTAGGTCTGTTTGCTCCATTGGCTTCATTTTGCCACCAGTTCCTTTCGTGTGTTTCCAGTGCCACTTCCATTACTTTCAGTTGATCATCAGAATAATTATTTCCTCTACCCGGCTCAATATAGAAATTCGTACCCAGTTCACGTCCGGCAGGTTCAAATACCCAGAGTCCGACCGGGGCGCTTCCACTGCTGGGACCGGTGACCCATCCTTTCACAGAACTCCACATACGACGAGTGAAATCTCCCGTAATTGTATATCTCCCTGTACTTTCATACAGATTCTGCAAATCATTAGGAGTGGTTCCGGCTTTAGGAGATTCCGCATTAAATCGATCTATCTGCCCATAATCACGACATACCTCCTTGAAACTATAATTATGATCCCACATCGGAATATCATATAATAGCGTCAGCCAGGAAGTCAGGTGCACACCATTGGTCGCCCCATACTTGGCTTCTCCCGCAAATCCCATCGGTATCTTATTACCGGTGCCATTGCCCTCTTCTGCAAGTACGCTGAACATGATTTCTTTATTGCGTTTCGTAAATACGGCAGGATAATAATCTTCCAACTCATAACTGCCATAAACCCCGGATATAATATCATTGCATAATTTAACTGCATCTGTATAAAGAGAAACAGTAGACAAGTCTCCTGTTGTATTTTCGGCAATTTTATCTCCATACTTTTCGGCACGACGAATATAAGACGCATGAAAGATTTTCGTCTTTGCCAGCATACCAGCTACTGCTCCCCTGGTTACACGCCCATAAGCAATTCCCGAATTATTATCGGCACACTTACTCAAAGCATACTCCATTTCGTCATATAAGAATTTAAACACTTCTTGTCGGGTAGCACGGGGCACGTAAGCAGGCTTGGGTCCCGTCGGTCTGATTATTAAAGGAACGCCACCATAATAACGATAAAGCGTAAAATAAGCGTATGCACGCAAAAAACGGACTTCACCTATCAGCATTTCAGTTGCGGATCCTTGTATAGCAGCTTTCTCCAATGAGGAACTGCCTATACTGGAATCAATGGCATCCTGATGTGCCTCCAGATTCTCCAAGATCTGATTGGCCTGGGCAATGTAAGCATACAGTTTGGACCATAAATTCAATACACTACCCGAACTTGCCGTCAGGTCAAAAGGACCCTCGTTTATCAGGGATGGCATCATAAAGCGGTCGTCCGTCATAATTCCATCATTGGTGTTACCCGCATTTGCATATAAAATAGCCACGTTACGTAAAGCAGCATCATAAGAAGTATAGAATGTCTCCGCCGGAAGTTCCGTTTTCGGCAACTGATCGAAGTAACCCTCGCACGATACCAGTACAAGAGATGATAAAAGGATAAATAATATTTTTTTCATGACAGTACCAGATTAGTATTTAAAATTAAATGAAAATATGTGTGATCTTGCATACGGATAGGATGAAATATCAACTCCCGGCAAAATCCGATTATTTACAGAGTTCCCACTACGTACTTCCGGATCGTATCCTGAATATTTTGTCAAACAGAACACATTATTAATAGAATAGGTAAAAGACATATCTTTTATTTTCCAGGCATTCAGTAGTTTTTTAGGTAAATGGCAAGTAATAGCCAGATTGTTCATCTTCAGGAATGAACCATCTTCCACCATCTCGGAATTGGAAGCTGTCCACATATATCCTGACCAGGAAATAGGACCGGGACCGGTAAACGTACCTGTCGGGTTGTTAGCAAACCAAGCATTTTTATAATAGACAGATGACTTATTACGAATATCACCGTTATTCATCAGGTTGTATATGTTACCATTAATAATGTCATTTCCATATGACCAGCTGAAATCCATAGCCAACTCAATAAACTTCCAGCGGAAATGTGTATTCAAACCTCCGATAAATACCGGATTCACATCTCCTATCACAACGCGGTCTTCCATATTAATTTTACCATCCCCGTTTATATCGGCAAAGGAAGGGAATCCGTAGGGCATTTCTCTCTCTGTTGCATACCACCAAGGAGAATCGGCACTACCCACACCATTACTATCGGAATACCAGTTACTACGGATACCCTCCATTTGTAATCCGTAAAACAGTCCTAACGGATAACCCTCTTTGATAAGTACATTCTCCGTACCCGAAGCAGAACCGACAGGACGGCTTTCAAGCATTTGGTTCTCTGTACCCAAGCTTAACACTTTGGACTGATTGGCACTAAAATTAATCGTAGCATTCCAACTAAAATCTTTTTTATCGATGATTAGTCCACCTACACTGATCTCAAATCCACGGTTACGAACAGAACCGATATTTCTCGTCACTTTACTAAATCCGGACATACGCGGTAAATTTTGTTCCAGAAGCATGTCTTTGGTCTTTTTAGTATATAAGTCTACAGAAATATTGAGACGATTATTAAACATATCCAAATCCAGACCACCATTAAACTCTTCTGTCACTTCCCAACTTATATCAGGGTTCGCCATGCGATTGGTGTATAATGCAGAGATTGTACCATCACCAAAGACAGCTTGCCGACTACTTGACGCCAACGTCTGTGCATAAGCATAAGACGCAATCTGGTCATTACCAACCTGACCATAGCTGAAACGCAACTTCAGATTATCAACATTCTTTTTCAACCATGACACATTCTTGAAGAAACTCTCATCCGAAACTCTCCAACCAATAGCACCTGAAGGGAAAAATCCCCACCGATTATCCGGAGAGAACTTGGAAGAACCGTCCGCACGCATAGAGGCTTTGAGAAGATAACGGCCTTTATAAGAATAGTTTGCCATAAACACCCCGGAAAGCATGGCTACCTTTTCATAACCAATCGTTGGAGACTTCACGTGATTTCCACTCTTTGCATCATATATTCCTTCCCAACCCAAATCTGTATTAAACTGGGAATATTCCTGACCAAAGGTTTCATATTTATTCGTATTGGCTTCATATACAGCGTTTACAGACAAATTGTGCACTTCGTTAAATACTTTATTGAAGCCTGCTTGTACTACCCCTCTTAAATTCAGTGCATTTTGCGTCCCATAAGATGCCCATCCATTATTGTCATAACCTCGCTGAATAGTTTTAGGAACAAATTCTTTTATTTCCCCTTTAGGAGTGCGTACACCCATTCCCGCTTTCACAAACCAATTATCTGTGATGTTATAGACAAGTTCCGCCTGACCGAAAAAAGTATGATTCTTATTAGAATAATCAATATCCTTGAGTTTTCGATAAGGATTATCCATTTTACCTGTGTAATATAAATTATCATCTATTTCCTGAAAAGTCCATTCTTTGGGAACTAACGGAGAGAATGTCTGTATTTCATTGAAGATATTGTCTTCTGTCCAAAAAGCACCGCTGCGTATATTATGTTCATAAGATATATTTGTATTCAATGTCAACTGCGGAAGGAGTTTTATGCTGTTATTCGTTTGGAAATAAAAACGCTTAAACCCTGTATTCACTGCAATTCCGTCTTCATTCATAAAGGATAGAACCGTAGAATTTTGTATTTTCTCCGTTCCTCCCCTATAAGAAACCTCATAGTTTTGTTTGGTTCCATTCTGAAGACAAAGATCCGGATAGAATTGAAAACGGGAAGGATCTGTATTCCATATCTGGTCTTTATATTCCTGATAGAAATCTGCATTCTGCCATTGACCATTCATTACCATATCCCGCATATAAGCTCGCATATAGTCCTCTGCACCCAACATAGAGATAGAGTTTGCCAGTTTACTAATTCCATAGGAGGCTTTTACCGAAATCTCACTCATCCCCGCAGAACCTTTTTTGGTAGTTATCAGCACTACTCCGTTGGCACCTTGTGCACCATAAACTGCGGTGGAAGATACATCTTTCAATATAGAAATGCTTTCAATAGCATCAGGAGAGATGGTAGCCAGAGGATTGTCAAGCGGATCATCCGAGATCGGGATGGGAAAACCGTCGACCACATAAAGAGGAGAACTTCCCGCTGTAATAGAACTGGCTCCACGCACCTTGATGGTAATTCCCCCGCCAGGGGCTCCATCATTGTTCATCACCTGAACTCCTGCAATTTTTCCCTTCAACGCCTGTTCCATACTTAATGGATTGGTTTTCATAAATTGTTCGGAATTCAAACTGGACACAGAACCTGTCAAATCAATTTTACGTTGTGTCTGATATCCTGTAACAATAACTTCATCAATCTCGATACCTGATTTCATCACGACATTGATCTGTTGCTGATTTCCCACAGTTTTTTCAACTGTTGTCATTCCAATCATTGAATATACGATAACCTGACCCGAAGTCACATTATTCAGAGTATACTTCCCATCTATATCAGTGATAGTTCCATTTTGTGTGCCTTTCACTTTTACATTTACTCCCACTAAAGGCTGCTCATCTGTTTCTTTGACGTAGCCATAAATACTTTTCTTTTCCTGTGCAAAGCTCCCGATCGATAGAGATAAAAACAGGCATAACAGCAGAAAGAACCTCGCCATATTCCCCATACCTGTCTTGAGTTTTGGTAGATAACTTTGATTCATAATATTAGTAATTTAGTCATTAAGATTATATTATTCTTTTTTTAGAGAAAGTGTCAACTTTAAAAGGAAGGATATCCCGCTGACATGAAATAAAGAAGGTCTGTTCATAGGCATTATAATTAGTTGGTTTCGATGGCAAATGTAGAGAAAAAAGCATCTAAACCATAAAACTATAAATTATTCACTTATACTTATGTTCACATTTACACTACCAATACGCGAAGTGAACATGAGTACCACTTTATAACCAATAGTTACAGCCTAATTCATTTTTATTTCAGACATTTGTGACGTACACAATTCTTATACGCATGAAAACATTTACATTAACCCTGATACTATTATTCTCGACTATTACTTATGCACAGCAGAATGAGTTCATTTTCCATAATTTGGGAAGTAAACACGGGTTGACCTATAGCGCAGTCAGGGATATTGTGCAAGACAACAATGGATATATCTGGATCGCTACTTTAAAAGGGCTTAACCGATATGACGGCTATAATATCAAACAATTTTATAAATCAGAAGACGGATTATCATCTAATTGCATTGAACGCATACTCCTCATCGGCAAAGACTCTTTATTGCTGGGAACTAATGAAGGATTATGTTTGTATGATGCACAAAAAGAAAAGTTCTCATCGATTCCTTCCCCAGACAATAGCAATTTTTACGTGTCAGACATGGCCGAAAACGGAACAAAGGTTTTTGTAGCTTCAACGGCAGGATTACATATCTACGACAAACGTTCACAAAATATAAACCGCTTATTTAAAGGCAGGCTCCTAAAGATTTCCCTTGACATCAATAGCAATATATGGGGAATAACTCCAGATACAATTTATTGTTTTCGCAATAGTGGATATATTATAAGGAAGTATGCGGTAACAGAAGTATCGCCACAATATTCCATCCAATTTTCAGCTATTTACAGGGATTCACAAGGAACTATATGGCTGGGAACTACCGAAGATGGACTATACCGTTATAATAAAAGCCGGGAAACCTTTCTCCCTGTTACTCTCTCATCTCAAGATAGAAAAAAAATCCGTTATATACGCTGTCTGAAAGAAGACATGCGCGGAAATTTATGGATTGGGACAGAAAATGGACTCTTCATTTATGACTATACGGATGATAGTTACAAACACTATCTGCAAGATTCCAATCTATCACAAACCGGATTGTCTGACAATGCCATATATTCCATCTATAAAAGCCGGGAGGAAATGATGTGGATCGGTTCTTTCTTTGGCGGAGTGAACTACACAAGCCTCATTGATAATAAATTCAGCTATATACTGCCTGACAATGGGAAACAAACATTGAAAGGAAAAGCAATCAGCAATATCATAAGAGATGGTAAAGGTGCTTTATGGTTCGCATCTGAAGATAACGGTATCTCTATCATATATCCCGACCAAAGCATACAGCACCTCAATAAATCAACTTCTCCTAAATTGAATGGAAACAATGTACATGCATTAATTGAAGATCCTTCAGGAAATATCTGGGCAGGAAATTTCGTAGACGGACTGCATAAAATAGATGGCAACCGGCATGTCCAGTCCTACAAGAACATAACAGGAGACAGTATCGGGTTGTCAGATAATTCAATATACAAACTATATATTCATAATAACGACTCAATGTTCATAGGGACTAGTTCCGGCATAGATATTTACCATTTCAAAGATGACAGGTTTACTCGCTTTCTCCCCCATATTTTTAAAACAATACGCGTAGATGATATTCTTCGGGATACTCATAACTGTCTATGGTTCGCAACACACTTTGATGGAGTTTTCATGTATAATCCGGACAATCGAAAGATTACTCAATACCGGAAAGGAAAGAAAGGATGCGAAGAAATAATCAGTGATAATATTTATTGCAGCTTTATGGATTCCAGAAAAAGAATATGGTTTGGCACAAGCAACGGAGGGCTTATGTTATACAATCACTCCAGCAACAATATGAAGATATACGGCAAGGATAATGAACTGAAACAAAGAGATATCTACTCCATACAAGAAGATTTGTCAGGGCTGTTATGGATGAGTACAGATAATGGCATTTACTGTTTCAATCCCGACAACCAAAGCTTTACTCACTATTTGGTAGCCGACAATCTTATCTCAAACCAATTTAACGCATGTTCAGGATATAAAGACACTGATGGTACTATTTACTTTGGGAGTATCAATGGAGTCTGCTTTTTCCATCCGGAAGAATTACACCAAGCTAACGCTACACAAAATATTCATATCACTTTTTCCGAATTTAAAATTTTCAACAAGCATATACAACCGGATAAAAACGGAATAATAGAAAACAACATCGACAACACCTCGAATATTGATTTAAAACATGACATGAATACACTTACTTTTGATTTTCTAATCATTAACTATAATGATAATTATCAATCACAATATATCTGCGAATATCGTCTGGAAGGTATAGAAGAGAATTGGAATATTGCACAACAAATGCCACAGTCCATTACTTATACACTTCCTCCGGGAAAATATAAATTCCATGTACGGGTTATTCATAAGAATGGTTCGATTATTGAACAACGTGAAATAAATGTTCATATCCAGCCTCATTTTCTCGCAAGCAAATTTATGATATCTGTTTATTTCATTATAGGTATCTGCATAGCATATATTATCATCCGTTTCTACAGGACACGTATGAAAGACAAAATGGATATCAAGATAGAACGAATGGAAAAGAATAACTTACGAGAACTGAATAAACATAAACTTAATTTTTTCACTTTTATAACCCATGAATTCAAAACTCCCTTATCCATTCTTATGGCTATATTTGAAGACATATCCATAGGAAAAGAAAAACAATTGGAAAAAGAAGAAATCAATATCATCAAACGAAATATCCAACGACTTCAGTTCCTCATCAATCAGTTACTAGATTTCCGTTCTGTGGAAACAGACCATGCTAGTATAAAGTATGTAAAAGCTGACATCATGGGTTATGGAAAGGTTATATTTGATTTGTTTACTCCCGTTTTCAAACAAAAACAAATACGGTATCTATACAAATCGAGCCCGGAAACTTTCTATACGATTTTTGACCAGGACAAAATAGAAAAGATTATCAGTAACTTATTAAGCAATGCTTTCAAACACTCTGATGCCCAAAGTGAAATAAACTTTAGTATTGAGGTGGATAAAAACACGGAACGGCTCATTCTTTCATGCCAAAACACGAGCTCTTATATTCATCCTGAACAACGTGAAGCTGTTTTGCAACCGTTCCATAAAACAGGTTCAAAAGATACGAAATATTCTAATACCGGAATCGGATTGGCACTGGTAAACGGATTAGTACAATTATTATCGGGTACTATCGATATAGAAAGCAAACAGGAAACCGGAACAACTTTCATTATTCAACTACCGTTAGTAAAAGATACAAAAGATATGATTGTGCCGGACAAAATGCCGAATATAGTGAATTCACCTGATATTGTTGCCGACACAGTATATTTACTGGATAACTCTATACAGGAAGAAAACATTAATTATCAGGAAAAAGAAAAAAAGCTATCGATACTTCTAGTTGAGGACAACCCAGATATTAACAAAATTCTAAAAAGCAAACTTTGTAAAATATATAAAGTTAAAAGCGCCTATAATGGACGTGAAGCAGTCGAAATTCTCAAAAATCACATTATCGATATAGTTATTAGCGATATTATGATGCCTTTTATGGATGGATATGATTTAAGTAAATATATAAAAACATCACATGAATATTCACACATACCAGTTATTCTAATCACGTCACAACCTTCTAAAGAAAATGAATTGCAAGGTTTATCAGCTGGCGCGGACGCATATATCGAAAAGCCTTTCACTTTCGACGAACTGAACTTGAGAATTACCAATCTGCTAAAAGCTAAAAATAATATCCGTGCGCATTATCAGGATATGAAAATATTCGAGCTCAATGAAAAATTGAATAATAAAGATGAGGAATTCATCAATACTCTGACCCAATATATCCTGGAACACATACAAGAATCCGATTTAAATGTCAACCATTTAGTAGATCATATGCAAATCAGTAGAACACATTTATACAATAAGCTCAAAAAACTGCTCAACTTAAGTATTACAGAGTTTATCAACAAAATAAAAATAGATGTTGCCAAGCTCAAAATTATTGAGACAAATCTTTCTTTCGCAGAAATCTCATGGCAACTGGGCTTCAACAACCCGAGCTATTTCAGTAAAACGTTCAAACGCTTTACAGGAATGACACCGAACGAGTTCAAAAATAACCGGGAAAGAAATACGCCTATTGAATAGTTATCAGTCACAATATAACTAACCAAATATATATTTTACTAGAGGAAAGCAGTATACAGACACAAAAATAGAATAAGCCCCCTTAAACTATCCTCATAAGATAGAAGGATAAGCACATGTAAATATTATAAAACACACAATCGCTTACTAATCAAACCATTGATTCAATATTAATTATTTTGTGAACGCACTTCTTCAAAATCGCTTGCCCAGCAAATTCAGACACCATATCTTTGCAATGTGATCACAAAATAATAACTAGATTTACTAACGATTAAAACTATTAAGAATTATGGCACTGAAATATGTAGTCAAGAAAACAACCTTTGGCTTTGATAAGGATAAAGCCGAAAAATATGTAGCAAGACCATTCAACGTGGTTACTGTTGATTTTAAAATGCTATGCGATCAAGTAACAAAAGTAGGATTCGTTCCACGTGGTACTGTAAAATCCGTACTAGACGGATTGATTGATTCACTGATAACGTATATGGAAATCGGGGCGTCAGTCAGCCTTGGAGAATTCGGAACTTTCCGCCCTTCTTTCGGGTGTAAAAGTCAGGATGATGAAAAAGAGGTTACTACGGAAACTCTGAAGAACCGTAAAATTATTTTCACTCCCGGAAGTATGTTTAAAGGTATGATAAAATCAATAAGTATCCAAAAGTTGGATAGTTCTAAAACCAACAGTTCCGGTACGCCTGACAATGGAAATGGAGGCAGCGGAGAAGGTGGAAACGAAGGCGGTGGTGAAGCACCGGATCCGGCAGCATAAGAAACCGTATTAATGATTAATATTTAAAGACAAATCCGGCTTAAGCTCATTTAAGCCGGATTTGTTAATTTCTCAAATAACTTGTTTTTCTCACAGAAATTCCCGATTATTGCAGCCTAATACTAATCGAAAGGGCTTCATGAAAAGAGTCGATTCCGTTATCTCCTTAATATATTCACTATCGAAATCTGAAAAGAAACACTTCTCTTTGCAAGTCGTCAAAGATAAGGAGGAGAAAGACTATCTGGTCATTTATGATATTATCACAAAGAGTAAACAGCCCAATGGAAATGCGGTAAAAGAAGAATTTTATAAACGCAGACCTAAAGGTTCTTTCGAAGTATCCATTCAATATTTATATGAGAAACTGGTAGACACACTACTCACATTAAGAAAGAAGAAAGACATCTACTATGATTTGCTAAACGATCTATGCAAAGCCCGTATGCTTTATGAGCGCTCTCTGTTCGAAGAGTGTTTCGAGATTCTATCCAATACAATAGAGCAAGCACAATTCTATGAAAATAACGAAATACTGACGATTGCCCTGAAACAGGAACTGGAATATCTGCTACGGCTGAATTTCCCTAACATGACAGAACAGGAACTTTTTCACAAGCATTTTATTCAGAATGAATCTTTAAAGAAAATCCGAAAGATAACGGAGCAATCCTCACTACATAATTTACTGAAATATCGTCTCTCTCATATCGGGGCGATACGGACTTCAAAACAGAAACAGGATATGAATGACCTCATGGTCAACGAACTTTATATAGCCGCTTCTTCAGATGCGGAGGGGAATTTTGAATTGACACGAAACCATAAACTTTTTCAAGCAAACTATTTAATGGGAGCGGGAGATTACAGAGCCGCCCTAAACTCATACAAAGAACTGAATTCTCTGTTTGAACAGAACCAACAGTTTTGGTCGAATCCACCCATTTATTATTTGTCAGTGCTCGAAGGAGTGCTCGGAAGTTTACGTTCAGTAGGCAACTACAACGAGATGCCGTATTTCTTGGAAAAATTAAAAAGACTCATAGCTGAAGATTCTTCTCTTGAATTTAAAGTGAATGCCACCTGCCTGCTCTTTCAGTACGAACTGTTTCCTTATTTGGACAAAGGAGATTTCTTAGACTGTACAGAGGTCATGAATCGTTATCAGGAGACGCTCTACGACAAAGAAGCATGGCTAAGTCCTATACGTAAAAGTGAACTATTGCTTTATACAACGATTGTGCATATTGGTAATCAGAACTATAAAGCAGCCAAAAAATATATAAGTAACGCTATTGTCGACCATAATATTAAATACCTCCCACTGATGAGAACCATTCGTCTGGTTCGCCTCATCGCTTATTACGAAACACAAGAATACGAACTGATCCGGCACGAATCACGTTCCATTACCCGAAGTCTTTCTTCACCGAAAGAACAGACATTTAAGACTGAACGAATTATTCTATGGTTCCTGAATAAAAGGAACCTCCCTATCCTGCGCAAAGACCGGGAAGCCTTTTGGGAAAAGCTGTCTCCGGAAATCCAGGAGCTATATAATGATAAATACGAGAACCAGCTTTTACGCATCTTTGATTTCACAGCATGGATAGAATCGAAAATCCGGAAAGAAAAGCTTTCCGAGGTATTGAGAATACGCGCAAATGCTAAAGAACCTTAAAGAGGAAGGTTATTGCAGCCTTTCCCTATTATAAAAAAGCATCTTTCAAGTTCACTTTTTCTCTTTGTAATTATATAAACAGACTTTATATATTCATTCTATACATCCTTATTATCAAGGAAAATTTGTCTCATTACATCATCTTTGAAATTATATAAATCAATTATTAATGTAGAAAACGATGCATTATTATTCCTTTCATTTGCATTATCCTAATTTTAAATACTATGGAAACTATATCTATTCATAAACCCAAAGTAGTAGTAATTGGAAGTTGCAACACCGACATGGTTGTAAAAGCCAACAGACTACCAGTACCGGGAGAAACCGTCTTGGGCGGAACATTTTATATGAATCCCGGCGGCAAAGGAGCCAATCAAGCAATTGCGGCATCCCGATTGGGAGCCGAAGTCACCTTCATTTCCAAAATCGGATATGACTTGTTCGGTTTACAGGCATTGGAAATATATAAATCAGAAAAAATTAATACCGAATTTATCTTCACTGACCAGAAAAGTCCATCAGGCGTGGCACTTATCTCTGTCGATTCTTTCGGAGAAAACAGCATTATTGTTGCACCGGGTGCAAGCCGCTCCCTTTCCATTGAAGATATCAACAAAGCTGAAGAAAAAATCAAGGAAGCTGATATTATATTAATGCAACTTGAAGTTCCAATAGAGACTGCCGAATATGCAGCTACTATTGCCAACAAATACGGTAAAAAGGTAATACTCAATCCGGCACCTGCATCTACCCTTAGTGATACGTTTCTAAGAAATGTACACACTATACTTCCTAACCGGATTGAAGCGGAAATGCTATCCGGGATTAAAGTCATGGATATAAAAAGTGCTCACCGGGCCGCCAAAACCATCGGAGACAAAGGGATAGAAAATGTCGTCATCACCTTAGGGAAAGACGGAGCCTACGTGAAAGAGAAAGAAGAATATACCATGATTCCTGCTAAAGAAGTAGAAACGATTGATACAACCGGAGCCGGAGATGTGTTCTGCGGAGCATTCAGCGTTTGTCTGTCCGAAAAACACTCATTGACAGAAGCTGTTGAATTTGCCAATGCAGCAGCGGCAATTGCCGTTACCCGTATCGGTGCCCAAAGTGCCATTCCTTATAAAATGGAAGTCACTTTATAAATAGAAATAGACCTAGGTTAAATATAAATCTGATTCACATGAAAATAGTAGTTATTGGAAGCTCAAACATCGACATGGTTGCCCAAGTCAACCATCTCCCGGCACCCGGCGAAACTGTCGGTGATGCCTCTTTTATGCAATCTCTTGGAGGAAAAGGTGCAAACCAGGCCGTGGCTGCAGCACGGTTGGGAGGTTCGGTCACCTTTGTCACTTCCCTAGGGAATGATATGTATGCCGACATACTCAAAAAGAATTTTGAAAAAGAGGGAATCACTACGGATTATATTATCAATGACACCCAACACCCCACGGGAACCGCACTAATTTTCGTGGCAGACAGCGGAGAGAATTGCATAGCCGTAGCTCCGGGAGCAAACTACTCTTTATCTCCCGACTCTATCAATCATTTTTCCAAAGTGATCGATGAGACGGAAATGGTAGTTATGCAAGCCGAGATTCCTTACAATACGATTAAGAGTATTGCACTATTAGCACAACAAAAAGGTAAAAAGGTTTTGTTTAATCCTGCACCTGCCTGTCTGATTGATGCAGAGTTGATGAAAGCTATCGATATTCTGGTAGTCAACGAAGTAGAAGCAGCATTTGTTTCAGGTATCAAACATACAGGGGATAACCTGGAAAAGATAGCCGAAGCTTTGATGGCGGCAGGTGCACAAAATGTTGTGATAACACTGGGAAGCCATGGCGTATATATGAAAAATGCTCATACAAGCGTCCGACTTCCCAGTTACAAAGTGAATGCCATTGACACAATTGCGGCCGGCGATACATTCTGCGGTGCATTGGCTGTCATGTGTGCTCAAAAGGAGATAGATATGGAAGCCATCAATTTTGCGAATGCAGCGGCCGCAATTGCCGTTACCCGCTCAGGTGCTCAACCATCTATCCCTACTCTCGAAGAAGTGAACCACTTCATCCTAGAAAACGAATTACCTTATCGCTCAACTTCTAAATTTAATGAACATGAAAACCTACTCGAACCGACGATTTATTCTATCAGGTAGAAATCTTCAGTTAGTAACTGACGGTATAAGACATAAACTTATACTGTTATTAAGCTGCCTATTCATCTTCTCTATGAATATGTATGCTCAAAACTCTGTATCTGGTACCGTTAGAGACGGTAACGGAGAACCTTTGTTAGGAGTTTCCGTCATCGTCAAACATGGGAAAACGACTACCGGAACTGTCACAGACCTCAACGGTCACTATCAGGTAAAAGCAGATCCGAGTGCTACTATTGAATTCAGTTTCATCGGATTCAAATCAGTAATAGTACCAGCCAACCAAAAAGTGATCAATGTAACCCTGCATGACGACAACCAATTGCTGGACGAAGTGGTCGTTGTTGGTTACGGTACCCAGAAAAAGGTGAACCTGACAGGCGCAGTCAGCCAAGTCACAGCCGAAGTACTGGAAAACAGGTCTACATCGTCTGTTACACAAATGCTACAGGGAGCTATGCCCAACGTTAATATTCAGGTAAACACGGGAAGTCCCGGAGCAGGCGGAACAATCTCCATTCGCGGAATGGGTTCTGTGAATTCCAGTTCGCCTCTTATTCTGGTAGATGGTATTCCCGGTAGCATAGACCAACTGAATCCGAATGATATCGAATCTATCTCCGTACTCAAGGATGCTTCTTCGGCAGCCATCTATGGTGCACGGGCTGCTTTTGGTGTCGTTTTAGTCACTACCAAAAAAGCTAAATCCGGCAAAGCCAAAGTTTCTTACGACGGTTATTTTTCGTGGTCGAAACCGACCGTATCCACCGATTTCGTCACCTCCGGTTATGACCATGCCTATATTTATGATACTTCATACATGGGACAGAAAGGATTTATGGGAGCTGCCACCGGATATACGGAAGAAGATTATAAAGAATTGGAAGCACGCCGGTATGACACTACAGAGAATCTGGATCGCCCATGGGTAGTTACCACCACAGAAAGTAATGGCAGACAAAAATACAATTATTATGCCAACTTTGATTGGTGGAACTGGATGTATAAAGAAAGAATGCCGTCACAATCTCACAATGTAAGTATCTCCGGTGGTACGGACAAGATTCAATATTACGTATCTGCAAATTTCTATTCGAAAGATGGTATGATGAAGCGTGCTGATGAGAAATACACACAGTATACCCTGACTTCCAAATTCAATGCGGAAATAAAATCATGGTTGAAAATCGGAAACCAGACAAACTATTTTGATAGTTCGCACACGTATCCAGGTGAGAACGCAGCTAATGCAGCTTTTGCCAGAACTATGATTAACTGTGCACCTTATTACGTACCCATCGGACCGGATGGCAACTACACTGGTTTGATGAAAAACGGTAAAGTCATCAATGAAGGACGTGTAGCAGATATTTACGGAGGTGTATCTAAAGGAAATGTAGGAAAAAGGCGTTTCCGGAATACATTCTCTGTTGAAATCACTCCTATCAAGAATTTATCTGTAAATGCTGATTACACATTCGGTTTCACTATGGATGATAATTGGAAACGACAGGGATTAGTATATATTTCTAACGGATATGCCGATGAGACACAGTTGAGCACAACTTCCACTCACAAAAAAGACTATATACAGAAATCAATGTCTTACGATCCGTCTCACGTATTCAATGCATACGCTACCTATGGCAATACTTTTGCTAAAGTACATAATGTATCGGCTACAGTAGGTATGAACTATGAGAAACAACAAAACCACGATCTACTTGGTTATCGCACGGATGTACTATCTGAAACACTGAACGACTTGAATCTGGCAACAGGAACAGGAGCTTCAGACCTCAAAGCCACAGGAGGCGCATCTGCTTACGAATTGTTCGGTCTTTTCTTTAGGGCCAATTATAATTATAAAGAACGTTACTTGTTGGAAGTCAACGGAAGATATGACGGTTCTTCCAGATTCCTTTCGGGAAATAGATATGGTTTCTTTCCCTCCGTATCAGCCGGATGGAGAATTAGCGAGGAACAATTCATGAAAGGATTGAATATCTTCGATAATCTGAAAGTAAGAGCCTCTTATGGTGTTCTGGGAAATCAGTTGGGAGTAAGTATGTATCCATATTCTACCATTATCCAGAAACAGTCTTCTTATATTGTTGGCAATTCGCTTGCCTATTATCTGACGACTCCCGCTCCTGTAGCAGGCGATTATACCTGGGAAAAGGTAGGTACCCTCAACATGGGTATAGATATCAGTGTATTGGACAACAGACTTAACTTCAGCGGAGATTACTTTATCCGAAAGACTTCTGATATGTTTGTCGACGGAGTGACTCTTCCTGCTGTTTACGGTGCAAACCCTCCCCGCCAAAACGCTGGAGAAATGAAGACAAAAGGATATGAAATCACTGTAACCTGGCGTGATAATTTCAAACTGGCCGGAAGATCGCTGAATTATGAAATCTTCGGTTCTATAGGTGACGCAACCTCTGAAATCACTAAATACCAAGGAAATGACACGAACATTCTGACTGATTATTATGTAGGAAAGAAAATCGGTGAAATCTGGGGTTACAGAACTGGCGGATTATTCCAATCGGATGAAGAAGCTACGGAATGGACTAGTAAGATAGACCAGTCGGCAGTAAACAGAGACATTTTGAAAAGTCAGGGTAAATGGTCTGTTGCCCGTGGTGGAGATATGAAATACCTCGATAAGGATGGTAATAACATTATCAACAATGGAGCAAATACATTAGACGATCATGGAGATCTCGAAGTGATCGGTAATGAAACGCCGCGTTACAACTATGGATTCGGAGCAAATATAAACTGGAATGGATTTGATTTTGCCATCTCATTCCAAGGTATTGGAAAAAGAGATTTATATCCGAACAAAGAAATGGAAAAATTCTGGGGATCATGGGGACGTGTCAACAGTGCTTTCCTCCCCAAAGGACTAGCCGAAGAAGCATGGTCGGAAGAGAACAAGGGCGCATATTTCCCTCGCCTCGAACGTGGTAGCGCCGCATATAACGATGACGGACAGATGCAAGTTGTGAATGACAGATATTTGCAGAACCTGGCATACCTGCGTCTGAAAAATCTATCGGTAGGTTATACATTACCTGCTAAGCTTACATCGAAAGCAGGAATCGAGCGATTGAGAATCTATTTTGCCGGTGAAAATTTATGCTATTGGTCACCCTTCAAGACAGACTATATAGATCCGGAACAAGCTATGTCTGCCAATGACGCACGTATTTATCCATTCTCTAAAACGGTGTCTGTCGGCGTGAATCTGACGTTCTAATTTTTTCAAAACTAAACATCTATAAGTATGAAAACAACAACGATACTAAAGAAAGCCTTTTTGATAAGTTCACTATCGCTTTCGTTTTGTGCCTGCGAACTGGATCAGTTACCACAGGACCAGATGACTCCGGAAAACTCTCTAAAGAATGAAACGGAACTGAAGTTATACATCAACGGACTTCTCCCCATGTTGTCAGGAGCATCCAATGTAGATAATGGCGCCAGTGTAGCCGCCGGGAAAATGATGGAAAAGACTGACGATGTGATATGGCCTACGCTCCCCGATTATATGACTGGCAAAAGAAGCTCGACACAATCGGCTGGAAGTTGGGACTGGGATAATCTACGAAAGATTAATATCTTTCTGAAATACTCTGTAAATTGTCCGGATGAGACTATACGCGAGAAATATAATGCAATGGCTTATTATTTGAGGGCACAGTTCTACTATGACAAATTGAAAACATTTGGCGGAGTACCTTGGTATGACACCGTACTTGAAGATAACAGTCCGGAGTTATACAAACCACGTGACTCTCGAGAACTAATTGCAGATAAAATTTTGGAAGACCTGGATAAAGCCATTAAAAATGGAGTGGAAACTAAAAGCCTGAATGAGATAACCAAATGGACTGCATTAGCACTGAAGAGTCGTTTCTGCCTGTTCGAAGGTACATTCAGAAAATACCATAACATAGAGGGATCAGAGAAATTCCTGAAAGAATGTGTGGCAGCTTCTGAAGCAATGATGATTTCGGGCAAATACACCATTGATAAAGGGGAAGGAACAAGCGTAGCCTATCGCAACCTGTTTGCACAGCCAGCGACGAATAGTGCGAGTGACGTAGAGGTAATCACAGCCTATGCTTATAGCATTTCATTGGGCGTAAAACATAACACCAATTATTCGATCATTAACGCCAGCGGAAACCAGATTGGACTTAGTAAAGCATTCATGGACTCTTATCTGATGAATGACGGTACGCGCTTTACCGACAAACCGGGATACGCAACTATGATTTTTGGCGAGGAGTTTGAAAATAGAGATCCTCGTATGTTCCAAACAGTCAGATGTCCCGGTTACGCCCGTATCGGTAAGGATCATGATGTCAATAGATTGTATGAAGCCATGATTATTTCTACCACCGGATATATGCCGATAAAATACATACAATCCGGAGATTATGATAAGCAAACCAGTAATGAGAACGACATCATCCTGTATCGTTACGCCGAAGTCCTGCTGAATTACGCTGAAGCAAAGGCCGAATTGGGAACGCTCACCCAAACTGATCTGGAACAGAGTATCAAACTGATACGCGACCGTGTAGGAATGCCTAATATGAATATGGCAGCAGCAAATGCTAATCCGGACCCAGTACTGGCAGCACAATATCCGTTGGTATCCGGTAGCAATAAAGGAGTGATTCTCGAGATCCGGAGAGAACGGAGAGTTGAAATGGTTATGGAGGATCTGCGTTATGACGATATCATGCGTTGGAAAGCGGGGCATCTCTTCAAAGAGCAGTTCAAGGGAGTTTATTTTTCAACAGTATCAGCTCCTTCAACCAAATATGACCTGGACAAACCAGCGTATACAGTCAGAAATGCCAATTTCTACATATATATAGGCGAACGTCCCAGTAATCTGACAGAGAAAAACTCAATCGGACTAAATGTTGGCATCTTCCTTAGCAACGGAAACTCCGGCAATAAAGTAGTTAATACGGACAAGGTGAAAACATGGAATGAAGACCGTGATTATCTGGCTCCGTTGCCAAGTTCCGCACTCGTCATCAATCCGAATCTGAAACAAAATCCGCATTGGGACAGCCCCTCCAATTAACTAATCTATCATAAAAAGCATATAGATGAAACGACGTGATTTTATAAGAAACGCAGGTTTAACATTGTCCGCTGCATTGGTACCTAATATAGCATTCCCCTCTTTTTTAAGAGGGGGTGCTCCCCAAAACAGCACCCTGTATAATGGCGTCACACTTCCCGACGTCTGGCCTCCAAGAAATATTGGAATGAATTATGATCCTATGCCATTACCCTATCTGATCAATCGTCCGGCAATCGTCCCCATCGATTTAGGCCGACAACTCTTTGTCGATAATTTCCTGATTGAGCAAACGGATATGGAACGCAGATCTTACACACCGCGCAAAATGAGTTTTAATCCCGTATTAAAACCCGAAACTGAACTGGAACAAGGAACGTATGGCATTCCCGGAGCGAGCGCCAAAGATGGTGGAGTATGGTGGGATCCGAAAGATAATATTTTTAAAATGTGGTATGAAGCCGGTTGGTTGCACAGAATGGCTTACGCTACAAGTAAAGACGGAATACATTGGGAACGCCCAAATCTGGATGTAGTAGCGGGAACCAACCAGATTGTACCGGAAATTGTAGCAGACTCTTCCACGGTTTGGCTGGATCATTTTACTAAGAATCCGGAAGAACGTTTTAAGATGTTCCTACGTTCTCCGAATTCCATACCCGGCTCTACGGAACGTTTCAACTATGGGTTTAGTATGGTTTCTCCGGATGGGATTCATTGGGGAAATCCAGTCAAAACTGGGCCATGTGGAGACCGAAGTACGATGTTCTACAATCCTTTCCGCCAGAAATGGGTATACAGTCTTCGGAATCCGGAGAACATAAACCGGGTTCCTATCGGACGATTCCGTTATTACCACGAGCATTCAAACTTTCTGGAGGGGGCAAAATGGACAAAAGAAGACCTTATCTTCTGGCTAGGAGCCGATTACCTGGATGACCCGGATCCATATATTGGCGATAAGGCACAATTATACAATCTATCAGCAGTTCCTTACGAAAGTATCATGCTATCACTACCCCAGATACACCTGGGACCATCTAATGAGAGATGCAGAGAAGCCGGAGTTCCTAAAATAACCGAACTGAAAGTGGCTTACAGTCGCGATGGTTTCTATTGGGATCGTACCGACCGGCATACTTTCATTCCGGCCGAACGGAAAGAAGGCTCATGGGACAGAGGATATGTACAATCTGTGGGTGGACTGTGCACCATTGTAGGAGATCAGCTTTGGTTTTACTACATAGGCTTCGAAGGGAACAAGAAAAAGAGAAGCACTGTCTACGAGAAAAATGGGATGCATGCCAATGGAAGCACCGGTGTAGCAGTGTTGCGCAGAGATGGTTTTGTATCTTACTCCGCCCAAAAGGAGAAAGGAACATTAGTGACACGTCCTGTTACATTTACCGGGGAATACCTGTTTGTAAACGTAAACTGTCTGAACGGAGAACTAAAGGTCGAGGTATTGGATGCAGACAATAAAGTCATTCAGGGATTCTCTGCCAATGACTGTAAACCGTTGACAGTAGACAGTACGATTGCACAGATCAGGTGGAAGAATAAAAAAGACCTGTCTACCTTAAAAAGCCAACCGGTCCGATTCAAATTCTATCTTACCAATGGAGATTTGTATTCATTCTGGGTAAGTCCCGATACGGAAGGTGCCAGCAACGGATATAATGCAGCAGGAGGACCGGGGTTCAGCGGTGGTATAGACAAAGAAGGGATGAGGGCTTACAAAAAGGCACAAGATTTTCCCAACTTATTAGAAAGATGTTAAGATAATAATCAGTAATAACAATATAAAGAATGATGAATAAAGAATTATTTGAAGGTGTGATAACCCCAATGGTTACCCCCCTTATCGACAGAGAAAACATAGATTTCAAAGGCTTGGAAAAATTGCTGGATCATCTGATTAATGGCGGAGTCAGCGGTGTGTTTCTCATGGGTACTACAGGTGAAGGAACAAGTATTTCTCCCCGGATGAGAAAGGATTTAATCAAATATTCGGTAGAATACGTAAAGGAACGTGTTCCTGTATTTGTCAGTATTGCCGACTGCTGCATCGAAGAAAGCCTAAATATGGCCCGTTACGCAAAAGAATGTGGAGTTACTTATTTAGTATCCGCACTTCCGTTCTATCTAGGGCTGACGCAAAAAGAAATTATCGACTATTATACTACCATTGCCGATAATATACCTCTGCCTTTGTTCTTATATAATATCCCGGCGCAAACCAAATTAATGATTTCCGTTGAAGCAGTCAAGACATTGGCTAAGCATCCGAACATCATCGGCATGAAAGACAGTTCCGGTAATGGTACTTACTTCAACACGCTACTCGCAGAAATAAAAGCAGAATATCCCAATTTCACCATTCTCGTAGGGCCGGATGAAATGTTGGCTTCTACCATGGCACTGGGTGGCAATGGCGGCGTGAACTCCGGGTCTAATCTGTTTCCAAAACTATACGTCAACTTGTTCAAAGCCTGCAAAGCGAAAGATACAGAAAGAATACTTAAACTACAGAAACTGGTAATGAAGGTTTCCACCGGAGTTTATTCCGTAGATAAGTCAAGTGTATCCTTTCTCAAAGGTCTGAAAGCGGCATTGTTTACAGAAGGCTTGATAACCGACTATATCTGCGAACCTTTGCAAAAAGTGAATAATGCCGATCTGGAAACAATCAGAAAGAATGTAGCAGAATTGAAACAGCAAATCATTCAAGTATTATGAGAACAACCAACCAATTAATCACTCTACTAATAATTATTACCATGACTTGTTCCTGTGGAAACATTAAAAAGAATAATAGCATTGCCACATCCGCAACCGACTCTACAGAAGTAGATTGGAAATACGGTTGGACAGTAGCTGCCAGTCCGATACTCGATATGGATGCTCTGAAAAAGCACCAGGTCCAATACCCGGAAAGATGGAAAGCCACGTTCGAGTATCTGAAGAATACAGATCTAGGCAGGCTGTCTCCCGGTGAACACGAAATCATAGGACGTGAAGTATATGCTATTGTCAGCGAATATACCCCTAAAGAAGCAACAGAATGCAACTTTGAAGCACATCGCAAATATATCGACTTCCAATATCTGATTAGCGGAAAAGAGAAGATGGGGGTAACAACACTGGACAAAGTGGTCCCTATTTGTGAATATGATGAAGAAAAGGATATTGTCTTCTTCAAACCCGATGCATCGGCTATATATGAAGTGGCAACACCCGATCTTTTCTATGTTTTCTTCCCTAAGGATCCACATCGTCCCAGCATAAAAGACGAAGACGGGGTGACTGTGAAGAAAATAGTCATTAAAATCAAAATGTAAATATGCTGAAAGATAAGAAATTTTATCCATGGATGGTAGTAGGGATGCTCGTCGTAGTGTCTCTACTCAACTATTTAGATAGACAGATGCTGGCTACGATGCGTCCATTTATCATGGTGGACATCAAAGAGCTGGAGTCTATCACCAATTTCGGGCGGTTGATGGCTATATTCCTCTGGATATATGCCATTATGAGCCCTATATCGGGAATGATTGCAGACCGTTTGAACCGTAAATGGCTAATTGTCATCAGCTTGTTCGTATGGTCTACTGTCACTCTTATGATGGGATACGTTGATGACATCAGCCACTTGTATATATTAAGAGCTTTAATGGGTGTCAGCGAAGCATTTTATATTCCTGCCGCTCTGTCTCTCACAGCCGATTATCACCAGGGGAAAACAAGGTCAATCGCCATTGGTGTACTGACCTCGGGGATTTATCTGGGACAAGCTATCGGTGGCTTCGGAGCAACAGTAGCCGCACATACTTCTTGGCAATTTACCTTTCATTCTTTTGGTATGATAGGTATTATTTATAGCCTGGTACTCATCGCATTGCTGCATGAGAAAAAAACATATACAGTACAAACCGAACAAAAGAAAAGCATTAAGGAAAATCTTTCTATGACCTTCAAGGGACTGGCTGTATTGTTCAGCAATATCGCCTTCTGGGTAATGCTATATTATTTTGCCGCACTTAATCTTCCTGGATGGACTACCAAAAACTGGCTTCCGACCATGGTTTCCGATACATTAAATATGGATATGGAATTCGCAGGGCCACTTTCTACCACCACCCTTGCCCTTTCTTCATTTGTCGGTGTATTTCTTGGCGGCTTTATCTCCGACAAGTGGGTGCAAAAGAATATCAAAGGAAGGGTTTACACCAGTGCCACAGGACTATCCCTGATCGTTCCTGCTCTTTTGCTAATGGTTTACGGAAATAACATTGTGTTTATTGTAGCAGGAGCTATACTCTTCGGACTTGGCTTCGGAATGTATGATACCAATAATATGCCAATTCTTTGCCAGTTTATCCCTTCACGCTACCGCGCCACTGGTTACGGTCTCATGAATTTTGTCGGAATTGCTGCCGGAGCCATCATTACCAATGAATTGGGTAAAGCATTCGAAGCTAATTATAAAGATCTTGTCTTTTTGATAATGATCTTCTCTGTATGTCTGTCCATATTCCTGCAGTTGAAAGTGCTGAACCCTAAAACTACAGATATGACAGACGAATTAATGGCCGAATCAAAGAATAAATAGAAACATAAACTGAACGATTATGAAATATATGTACTCACTTTGCAGATCAATAAAACTGCACGCATGCATTAGCATGTTCTTGTTATGTTTAGTATCTTATAGTTGTGGCGGATCAGACGATGGAATATCCGAACCTCCGGGAAATTCCGGAACAGATCCTGCCCCAGATCCCGATGATCCATCGGACGACTGGAGAACTTTATACAACGGTATTATCCTACCTTCCGTATGGCCGCCCAAAAACATCAATATCAGTTCGTATGAACCGATGAATGTCCCTTATTTGCAGACTCCGCCGGAAGTGGTTCCCATTGATGTAGGCCGTCAATTGTTCTTTGACAATTTTCTGATTGCTAACACAGATCTGGAACGTAAATTCTATAAGCCTAAAAAGTATGCACAAAACCCTATATTAAAACCTGAAACAGCTTTGGAAACATCGAACATTCCCGGTGCTTCTGCCAAAGACGGTGGTGTGTGGTGGGAACCCAGAGAACAAATATTCAAAATGTGGTATGAGGCCGGATGGCTTAATAAAATGGCCTATGCGACCAGTAATGATGGTGTAAATTGGGTACGCCCGGATTTGAATAATGGTTCGAACGAACTTCTGACATTATCCAGATTTCCTGCAAACTCATGCGCCGTCGTACTGGATTACGAGGCATCCGACAACGAGAGATACAAAATGTTTTTACGCTCGCCGAACGCTGACGCAACAGACAATGCCGGCTATTGTATGATTTCTTCGAATGGAAAGCAGTGGAGCTGGTTTACCAAAACTGGTCCTTGCGGTGACAGAAGCACTATGTTCTACAATCCTTTCCGTAAGAAATGGGTATTCAGCATACGTACTCTGGGTGTACTAGGTAATTCTCCACATGGAAGAGCCAGATATTACCGGGAACACTCTGACTTTCTGGCCGGAGCCGTTTGGTCAAAATCAGATGTAGTATTCTGGTGTAATGCAGATAATAAAGATACCCCGGATCCGGAATTCAATCTGCCACCGGAACTTTATAATCTGAATGCTGTAGGTTACGAAAGCATCATGTTGGGACTCCACCAAATTCTATTGGATGAAAATGAAATTGCCAAAGCAGCCAACAGACCAAAAATCACAGAGTTGAAAGTTTCTTTCAGCCGTGATGGTTTTCATTGGGACAGACCTTATAGGGACGCATTTATTCCTGCTACCCGTGTGCCCGGTAGCTGGGATCGTGGATATGTACAATCCGTAGGTGGTATCTGTACTGTTGTAGGAGACCAGTTAAGATTCTACTACATCGGTTTTAAAGGTGGAGATAGCTCCAGCTATATGCATTCAAACGGTGCTACTGGTATGGCTACTCTTCGCAGAGACGGATTTGCTTCTATGTCGACAACAGGAGAAGGTAGCTTGACAACCCGCCCTGTCAAATTCAGCGGAAAATATATGTTTGTCAATGTCAACTGTCCGGCAGGAGAACTCAAGGTGGAGATCCTGGATAAAAATAATAAAGTTATTGATGGCTTCTCGGCTGACAAATGTAAAGCAGTTACTATTGATTCTACTATTCAACAGGTAGAATGGAATGGAGCCAGTGACTTATCCTCTCTGGCAGGACAAGAAGTCAGATTCAGATTCAAACTCAAAAATGGTGATTTGTATGCATTTTGGGTAAGTCCAAGTACCAATGGTGAAAGTAATGGATATGTTGCCGGTGGCGGCCCCGGATATACAAGCAATAAAGATACGGAAGGGAAAAAAGCTTATGAAAAAGCGAGTGGTTTCCAAAAGTTCTAAGTCCCGAAGAAGCTCATAATTTTATTCATATATAAAAAACAAGAGTATAATCAAAGCCGGTGCGAGCTATATCTCTGATTATAAAATAAAGGCCACAGGAATCATTTATAATCCTGTGGCCTTCATTTCTATATCATTTTTATACAGCATTCTCTAAACTGTAATATCCAGTAATACCTCCCCTTTCACATTCAACACCTTAACCCTCAATTCATCTTTCTTCTTTTCCAGAATCATCACCGTAGCGCTATCCATCTTATATCCTCCACCAATAATGACCGGGTAATTGTTTCCCAACTCACCTTTCGGATGATAGGCATACGTATGAGTATGAGCATTCAGGCTCACATTAAAAGGTGCTTTTTCCAATAATTTAGTCCATAGGTCAGCGCAGAGATTTTTTCCATCATTACCATAAAGCGGAATATGATGAATAAGAACACGTTTCTTCGCTTTCTTGAAGTCTTTGGCAGATAACTCCTCTTTCAGAAAATCGACTTGTTCATTACGTAACTGTGTGAAATCATTCAAATCGTAATACACCCAGTGAGAGTCTAGCTTATCCTCTCCACAATCAAGCATGACAATACGGGTATCGCCCCAATTAAAAGAACCATAGGTCTTATCCCCTACATAGTCATAATGGTCGCGCAGACCGATAGAATAAGCATTGCGAATCTCATGATTGCCACGCATAAAAAAAGTTGGAATGCGATCACTGCGTACACCTTCGGTAAGTTCACTAATAAAAGTCGTTGCCTGTTCGTGGTCGACAGGATCGTCTACACAATCACCATTGAAAACTACAAAGTCATAGTTGATATTCTGTATCTGTTTGCATAAAGCACGAAAGGTTTTTGTATGCTGATGCAAATCATTGAAAACAATAGCAGTGAAAGAATCTGTATCCGTTTCCGGAAGCGTAAATTCTGAGAAATCTGACTGGGCAGTATTTCCAAATACTTTCTTATATGCTTGATAAAGCAATATTTCTTGCGAACATACGCGATAATAATATTTCTGTCCCGGTATTAGATCGTTGATACGTATTTTATGTAGTTTATTATTGCAGACTACCTGCCCGTCAACAATTGTACGAGCGCGTTTCAGTTGAGTAGTGTCTGTTCCATATTCCACCCAGCAATATGCCGGAACGGTAGTTTCCCACATAACTGTCATACCATTACCTATGGGATTCTGTAAATAAGGTTTAGTACGGAATATTTTATCTGCCTTTTCAGCGGTACGCAGCTCTACAAGGATAGGGCGATGATCGGAGGCCATCGGTTCATCCAACACTTGAGAGGATATAAGAGCGAAGCCATTAGCATTTGACTTCAATGCGGTAATATAATCTATAGTCTCCTTGGGATCAGGAGCCGGATAAGTAGATTGTTTAGGATTGGAGAGTATCTGGAAGTCTTTCTGTAACTCCTTTATAAAATCGGATTCCGGTTCAGCATTCATGTCCCCAGCCAGAAAAAGAGGCTTTTTATAGGAAGCAGTAAATGACTTCACTATTTCCAGGGACTTCATGCGATCTTCTTCCGTTAATGACAGATGAGTACAACAATAAATATAATCCTCAAATTCTGCCAGAATCAAGGTGCGAGCCTCTTCTCTACCAGGTAAAGGGATAGCTTGTAAACGTAGCGGAACTTGCTTTGTCAGCAGTCCGATTCCATATTTACCTCCATCAAACTCTATGGCAGGTGCAAAACAAGCATGCATCTGTGTACGTTCAGCTATCTCACCCAGCACATATTTCTGTCCGCTCCGACGGGTCATACTGTCTACCTCTTGTATAGCCACAACATCAGGAGAAGCATTATTTATCACATTGGCTACCCGTTGAAAATTACAAATATCATCCATGCCGTTCGCATTTTTAATATTATAAGTCATCAGTCTCAATGTATGCTGGGCCTGTACCGGAAAAATAAATAGGATAACGAAAATTAGTAAAAAGATCTTTTTCATGTTTCTCATTTTTGGGGGTTAATGTTAAGTGCCCCAAAGGTAAGAAAAAAAATAAAGGGCAACAAAAATATGTATTCATACCTTTATTGCCTTTACCATGAATTGTTTGTGTGTGTCCAGTTCTATCTGTACATTTTAAATAATCCCTCTCACTCTATCGTCAAATGCAGAAAGCGCAGCTTTCGCCCCTTCGCCCATAGAGATAATAATTTGCTTATAAGGAACCGTAGAAACATCTCCGGCTGCATAGATACCCGTCACATTCGTACGGCAATGTGCATCAATCATGATTTCGCCCGGACGGTTAGTTTCCACTATGTCGCGGAACACACTGCTATTCGCAGAAAGCCCGATCTGTACAAATACACCATCCAATTCAACCAAACGTTCTTCTTCCGTTTTGCGGTCTTTGATGCGCAGGGCAGTCAGCTTATCACCATTTCCTATCACTTCTGTAGTCTGTGAACTTACAAACACTTCCACATTCGGCAATGATTTAAGTCGCTCTTGAAGTACACTGTCTGCTTTCAACTCATCCATAAATTCAAAAACAGTCACTTTGGAGCAGATACCGGCCAAGTCAATGGCTGCCTCAATGCCGGAATTTCCTCCACCTACTACTGCTACATGCTTTCCTTTATAAAACGGACCATCGCAATGAGGACAGAAAGCGACACCACGACCTATATATTCGGCTTCTCCCGGAACATTCAGTTTACGCCAGCTTGCACCAGTTGCAATAATCAGTGCCGGAGCCAGGAATTTCTCACCAACAGAGGTAGTGATCTGCTTCTGTTTTCCAACCACTTCTACTTTTTCTACTTTACGATGCTCCAGTAAATCCACCGGATAGCGTAAGAGATGTGTTTTCAGATTATCGGCAAGTTCATTTCCTGTCGTTTCCGGAACAGAGATTAGATTTTCAATACCTACCGTTTCTTTCACCTGTCCGCCGACACGCTCGGCCACGATAGCTACACGGAGTCCTTTACGGGCAGAATAAATAGCTGCCGATACTCCTGCAGGTCCTCCACCGGCCACAATCACATCATATTCTTTCACCTCTGCATTCGCTTTGGTTTCGTCAATACCATATTGTTCTTCCAACTTGGCAAGCAATTCGCCAAATTCACCACGGCCTACATGAAGTAATTTTCCGTCTGCAAAGACAGAGGGCACTCCTTGTATCTTCAGTGCATCTACTTCATCCTGATAAAGCGCACCGTCTATCATTTCATGCGTAATAGCCGGATTCAAAGTAGTCATTGCATTCAGAGCTTGCACTACGTCAGGACAGTTCGTACAAGTCAACGAAACATAAGTGGTCAGATGTATAGGGCCTTTCAGTGCTTTCACACGGTTGCAAACGGCCTCATCGGGAAAGTTCTTTCCTTTGCCATCCAGATTCAGGATAGCCAGAAGCAACGATGTGAACTCATGTCCGTTAGGAATACCACGGAATGTGATTCCGGTACGGTTGCCATTCTTCAGTAAAGTAAACTTCAACGCGTCTCCCTCATTCACTACACAAGTGATGTGATCGGAACAATCCGCTACATCTCCCAGCAGTTCCACCAGTTCGGTTTTGTTTTCGTGGCCGGATGATACGGATATATCAAAAGTAAAGTTTGCCTCCAGCCCAGCAAAAATACCCCTTAGTTGTTCTTTTAATGCAGATTCTAACATATCTTTTTCCTTTCGTTTTTTGAGAAAAAAGGCCGGCAGCGTCTTCCGTTACCGACCTCCCATAATCACCATTATCAAGATCTATCAAATCTTACCTACCAGGTCGATGCTTGGTTTCAGGGTAGACTCACCCTTCTTCCATTTAGCCGGGCAAACTTCTCCGTCATGGCTGGCTACAAACTGTGCAGCTTCCACTTTACGAAGCAATTCACTTGCATCACGGCCAATATTGTTATCATTCAATTCCACCACTTTAATCTTTCCTTCCGGATTGACAACGAATGTACCGCGATAAGCCATACCCTCTTCTTCGATATATACACCCAGTGCACGGCTCAAAGCGCCAGTCGGGTCTGCCAACATCGGATATTGAATCTTGCGAATACTTTCAGAAGCATCATGCCAAGCTTTGTGCACGAAATGAGAGTCAGTACTTACCGAGTAGATTTCTACCCCCATCGCTTTGAACTGATCGTACTTTTCAGCCATATCCACCAATTCAGTAGGACATACGAAAGTAAAGTCAGCAGGATAGAAGAAAAGAATCGCCCATTTACCTTTCAGGTCATTGTTGGTTACAGTTTTGAAAGCTCCGTTGTGAAAAGCCTGAACGCTGAATTCAGGAAGTTGAGAATTTAAAATTGGTTCCATAATCTTTATTGCTTTTATTGTTATTAATTGATTTGACTTATAACATCAGAAACAACGTTTTGTTTTTTGTTTCTGATGCAAAGATAAAGGCAGCCCCCCCGCCTTTGCAAAAAAAGTCCAATCGAATATTTCTATGCCATGATAGATGAAATTAATAAAAGCATTTTATAACTTTGCAAGCATAAACAAAAACCTGAAAATATATACGATCATGGAACATCCTCTTGCCCAATTCCTATATTGCCCTGAATGCGGTTCCCCTCATTTTGAGGTCAACAACGAGAAATCTAAAAAATGTGCAGATTGCGGCTTTGTCTATTACTTCAATCCTTCTGCCGCCACAGTAGCACTTATCTTGAATGAGAAAAATGAACTGCTTGTCTGCCGACGTGCCAAAGAGCCGGCCAAAGGAACTCTCGACCTACCCGGCGGATTCATCGACATGAATGAAACAGGCGAAGAAGGTGTTACCCGCGAAGTACTGGAAGAAACAGGGCTGAAAGTTAAAAAAGCCGTTTACCAGTTCACACTTCCCAATATTTATGTTTATTCAGGTTTTCCTGTACACACACTTGATATGTTTTTCCTCTGTACCGTAGAAGACATGAGCCATTTCTCCGCCATGGATGATGTAGCAGATTCTCTCTTCCTACCTCTCTCCGAGATTCAACCGGAAGATTTTGGGCTGGATTCTATCCGGCGAGGACTTAAAAAGTTCTTATCTGGCAGATAATTCGTTAAAATATAACAAACTACAGAAACATATCCCCTTTCATTCTGTACTTTTGCATAAACACCCGATTATGAAAAAAGAAATTACTAGACTCATTTGTGCGGCTATCTGCTGCACTCCTATGATAGGATTTGCCCAGACAAGTGATAAGTTCACTTCGACCGACAACCTTTATAAAGAAGGGAAAGAACTTTTCCAGGAAAAAAATTATGCAGCCGCCCTACCGGCACTGAAAGCATTTGTAAAACAAAAGCCTGCCGCCAGCCTTCTTCAAGACGCTGAATACATGCTGGCCAGTTCCGCTTATGAACTGAAAGACAAGAACCGGATCGAAATCCTGCGCAAGTATCTCGACCGCTATCCTGACACTCCTTACGCCAACCGTATTTATGCACTATTAGCCTCCTGCTATTTCTATGAAGGAAAATACGACGAAGCACTGGCACTCTTCAACTCTGCCGACCTCGGTCTACTGGGTAATGAGGAACGGGATGACTGCACTTACCAATTGGCTACCTGTTATCTGAAAACCGATAATCTACGAGAAGCCGCAATTTGGTTTGAAACATTGCGCGCCAACAGTCCCAAATATGCTAAAGACTGTGATTATTATCTCTCTTATATCCGCTATACGCAAAAACGCTATAACGAAGCACTGAAAGGTTTCTTGCCGTTGCAGGACGATTCAAAATACAAGGCACTTGTCCCCTATTACATTGCCGAAATTTATGCACAGCTCCAAAACTATGATAAGGCACAGATTGTAGCACAAAACTATCTGTCGGCCTATCCAAATAATGAACATGCCGCAGAAATGTATCGCATTCTGGGAGATGCCTACTACCACTTCGGACAATATCACCAAGCTGTAGAAGCATTCAACAATTACCTGAACAAAGATCATTCGGCTCCACGTCGCGATGCTCTTTATATGTTAGGGCTCTCCTACTATCAGACGAAAGTCTATTCCAAAGCAGCCGAAACATTAGGCAAGGTTACAACTGCCAATGATGCCCTTACTCAAAACGCATACCTCCACATGGGGCTCTCTTATCTGCAACTGGCGGAAAAAAGCAAAGCCCGCATGGCTTTCGAACAGGCAGCCGCCTCCAGTGCCAATATGCAAATCAAGGAACAGGCAGCTTACAATTACGCTCTTTGCCTGCATGAAACTTCCTTCTCCGCTTTCGGCGAATCCGTCACTGCCTTCGAAAAGTTCCTGAATGAATTTCCGACTTCTCCTTACGCTGAAAAAGTCAGCAGCTATTTGGTAGAAGTTTACATGAATACCCGCAGTTATGATGCAGCCCTGAAATCCATCGACCGGATTGCCAAACCAAGTGCACAAATATTGGAAGCCAAACAAAAAATCCTGTTCCAACTAGGTACACAAGCATTTGCCAATGCTGATTTCACACAGGCTATTAAATATCTGAATCAATCCATCGCCATCGGACAATACAACCGGCAGACCAAAGCAGACGCTTACTACTGGTGCGGCGAATCTTACTATCGCCTTAACCGAATGACGGAAGCAACCCGTGACTTCAACGCTTACCTGCAACTCACCACCCAGCCCAATAACGAAATGTACGCACTTGCCAACTACAACTTAGGGTATATCGCTTTCCACCGCAAAGACTATACACAGGCAAGTAACTACTTTCAGAAATATATTCAACTGGAAAAAGGTGAAAATACAACCGCACTTGCCGATGCCTATAACCGTATCGGCGACTGCTACCTGCATGTACGCAGCTTCGAAGAGGCCAAACATTACTACTCACAAGCGGAACAAATGAATACTTCTTCCGGCGACTATTCTTTCTATCAACTCGCTCTCGTATCGGGATTACAGAAAGACTATTCCGGCAAAATCACTTTATTAAACCGACTGGTGGGTAAATATCCTTCTTCTCCTTATGCAGTAAATGCCATTTATGAGAAAGGACGTTCTTATGTCCTGATGGATAACAACAATCAAGCCATTACCTCTTTTAAAGAATTACTGAACAAATACCCCGAAAGCCCTGTCAGCCGGAAAGCCGCTGCAGAAATCGGATTATTGTACTATCAGAAAGGAGACTACAATCAGGCTATCGGAGCTTACAAGGAAGTGATCGAGAAATATCCGGGCAGCGAAGAAGCCCGCCTTGCCATGCGTGACTTGAAATCTATTTATGTAGACCTGAACCGCATCGACGAATTTGCAGCTTTAGCAAATGCCATGCCGGGACATATCCGTTTCGATGCCAATGAACAAGACTCACTTACGTATGCCGCTGCAGAAAAGATTTATATAAAAGGCCGGATGGAAGAAGCCAAAACAAGTTTCAACAAATACTTGCAGACTTTCCCGGAAGGTGCTTTCAGTCTGAATGCGCATTATTACCTCTGCCTGATTGGTAACGAACAGAAGAATTACGATATGGTACTTCTCCATTCCGATAAGTTATTGGAATATCCTAACAACCCATTTGCAGAAGAAGCGCTAATCTTGCGTGCCGAAGTGCAGTTCAACCAACAAAACATGGCTGAAGCATTGGCTAGCTATAAAATGCTGAAAGAAAAAGCAACTAGCGTAGAACGTCGCCAACTTGCCGAAACAGGTATTTTGCGTTGCGCCTTCCTGTTGAGAGATGATATAGAAACCATCCATGCAGCTACTGACCTACTTGCAGAAGCCAAACTAAGTCCGGAGTTAAGGAACGAAGCTCTTTATTACCGTGCTAAAGCCTACGCCAAGCAAAAGGCTGACAAAAAAGCACTGGAAGACTACCGTGAACTGGCTAAAGATACGCGTAACTCTTATGGTGCCGAAGCAAAATATCAGGTTGCACAATCACTTTACGATGCAAAAGAATATGCCGCTGCAGAGAAAGAGTTGCTCAACTATATAGAACAGAGCACACCTCATGCTTATTGGCTGGCACGTAGTTTTGTCCTTCTGTCTGATGTTTACCACGCTACGGGTAAAGATCTGGATGCACGTCAGTATCTGTTAAGTTTGCAACAGAATTACCAGGGTAATGACGATATTCAAAGTATGATTGAAAGCAGACTTCATAAATTGAAAGTTGAGAATTGAGAATTAAAAAATAGAAAAGTATGAAACGATCTTATTATATAATAGGAGGACTCGCATTGGCAATCTCAATGCCATCCTGCCTTCAAGCCCAAACTACCCAACCGAAGGATACGACAATGAACCGCACGGTCGTTGTGGAACAAGAATATAACCCGGACATTATGGATGCTTCGAAAGTGAACGTCCTGCCTAAAGTAGAAGAACCGACAGTGAGTAAGAAAGAGGTGGAATATGCTACGACATTCTTTCCGGCTACTTCTGTTCCGGCAGGTCTGATGCGTCCCTATACCGGAAAAGAAATTCAGCCAGGCACTACTCCCGGATATGTACGTGCCGGATATGGCAATTATGGCAATTTGGATGTTCTTGCCAATTATCTATTCCGCCTGTCGAAGAAAGATAAGCTGAATGTACGTTTCCAAATGGATGGGATGGATGGTAAGTTAACTCTTCCTTTCACAGATGGAGAGAAATGGAACGCTTTCTACTACCGCACACGTGCTAATGTGGATTATACGCATCAATTCGATCAATTGGATTTAAATATTGCCGGAAACTTCGGATTGAGCAACTTCAACTTCCAACCGGAAAGCGTAAACAGCAAGCAGAAATTCACATCCGGTGACTTTCATGCAGGCATTCATTTCATTGATGAGACTGCACCACTGCATTTCAATGCAGAAACAAATCTGTTGATGTATGAACGTCAGCATAATATGTTCAATGAATCTGAAGCCAATACAGGTATCAAGGAGACAATCATACGTACCAAAGGCGATGTCACGGGAGCTATCGGCGACCAACAATCAATAACTATCGCTTTGGAAATGAACAATCTTCTCTACAGCGGATATACAAAGAATGTTTCCACCGGAGATGAATATTTCAAGAACTACACAACGCTTCTTTTAAATCCATATTATGAACTGGATAATGATGACTGGAAACTGCATATCGGAGCCAATGTAGATTTATCTTTCGGATTTGACAAGTCTTTCCGTATCTCACCCGATATCACTGCACAGTATATTTTTTCTGACAGCTACATTGTTTATGCAAAAGCAACTGGCGGTAAGCAACTGAATGATTTCCGCAGATTAGAAAACATCTGTCCTTACGGTGAACTGCCGGAGGCAAATACCACTGCTACTTTGGGATATGTACAACGTCCTTATGATACTTACGAGCAAATCAACGGTAGTATCGGATTCAAAGCAAGCCCTTATCCGGGACTTTGGTTCAACGTGTTCGGTGGTTATCAAAATCTAAAGAACGACTTATCTTATTTAGGTTTTGACCCGAGTAATATTCATTCAGGCTCTTATCTTACTTTTGCTCAAGATAATACAGATAATCTCTACCTTGGCGGTGAAATCAGTTACGATTACAAAGATATCCTCGGAATATCAGCTAAATACACTTATCATAATTGGGACAGCAAAACAGAGGAATATCTGTTGGCTGTGAAACCCGTCAGTGAAATGTCTTTCAATGTACGTATTCATCCGATCTCTGCTCTTAACATAAATCTGGGCTATGATTACATCAGCCGGAAAGAAGTGAAAGAATATGCAAAAATGACCGCAATTAATGATTTGCATATCGGAGCCAGCTATAATGTATTCAAAGGAGTATCCGTTTATGCGCAAGTACATAACCTGCTGAATAAGAAATATCAATATTATTTGGGTTATCCTACAGAAGGATTCAACTTCTTAGGAGGATTGAGTTTCCGGTTCTAAATTAATGAAAGGGGCGTTTCCATTTCCGGATAACGCCCCTTCTCAAAAACTTAAACTTCAATTATTCCGTTGTCTCCACCACAAATCCGCCACCAATAGATTTATAAGCCTTGTATTTCTTCTACCGACAGACCTGTTATCTGTGAAATAGTATTAATAGGAATATTCAAAATCTTCATATTACGTGCTGTTTCTTTTTTTTCTTCCGCACGACCTTCTGCACGACCTTCCGCACGACCTTCCGCACGTTCTGTTAATATATTATCTTTCAATATTACAATATTATCCAAATGACGATAATATGCTTCAAGTTCGGTTTTCGTCATTTTATCAAGTTTCAATCGTTCACGAGCCTCCGTCAAACCGGGAGCAGTAGCACTATCAGGAATATCACCTGTATTCAGATAGCCAATCCATTCTTCCAACGGGCTCTTGGCAACCTGATTAAAGTCATTCACCTTTAGTATATAATATTCAGGATAAAGCTGGCTGACAGCATCGACCTTAAACGTCTGTTTTTGGAACGGAGTCAACTCCAGTACATCATTCTGATGAATCCCTCTGAATTCCGTTTTACCATGATATACTATATCCTTTCCATTGCCTAATGAAAAATAGACAATATTGACGCTATACACTTTACGTACTTTATCATAACCTTCTCCACGATTGATGTACTCGGTCACCAATTTAGAAGTACCAAACAACATACGTTGGAAATAAGCATACTCATTGTTATTCTGAACTTCAATCAGAATAAGTTCTCCTTTAGAGTTCTCCGCAAGCATATCAACACGATTATACTTATCAAACTCATCTTCTTGATTACCCTCACTTTCCAACAATTTCTGAATGACAATCTTTTCATTGAGAAGAGTAGTCAGAAAGCCTTCAAGAACTGCAAAATTGGCTTTATTACGCAATAAGCGTTTCATAGCCCAATCGAAACGAATATAATTACTGGCCATAGGTTCGTCTCCTTTCCCATTTTCTTTTTTCATGCAAACAAAGGTAAGCAGAAAATGTTTAATATCAAGTATATATATCCGATAAAATGGTTCATCCAGCCTTAATATATACGACCGAACGTCCTGAACCATATTTTTTCAAAATTCCTTTTTCAATAAATGCATTAATATCCTGCAATGCCTGTGTTTTTGTCTTTCCAACAAGTAAGGCATAATCCTGCCGGTTAATACATGGATTCTTTTCCAAGAATTTATTAAGTCGCTGCAAGCACTTTTCTTCTGCCAATAGATTCTTCACACGAAAAGGCGAATGATAACGTTGTAATACCAATTCAGTCTCAATATCCTTCTTAAACTGACGGTTGATTCTCAAATTAATATCTTTAAGAGATACTGACGGTGAACGCAAGTCTTTTGAATCAGTCACTTCTTTGTTCACACTCAAAGAAAGAGTAAAATAGCCAATATCACCCAATTCAACGGAAAATCCCTTCAAAAGCAAATGTCTCAATTCTTTCGAAATAGCTTCTATGACACCCACCACTTGTGCATGAGGCATATGCTGAAATGCAGTCACTTGTTCTACAAATTCTTCGGCTGTATAACTTCCCTTCAAAACGACACGTGCATGCAAAGGTTGTTCTTCCCCACTTTTTGTGAGATCGGGAGTCTCATAAAGATCATAATTTACACTCATTATCTATTAGTATTTCATTAGGAAAGATTAAACTCCACTTCCCTATTATTAATTATTTATCATGCTATTGAATCTTCGTTCGACTTAAGTCAAGCGATAGTTTTAGTTAAGTCAAGCGATAGTTCAACTTAAGTCAAACGAAAACCAACTTACTAATGAGACAAATGTACGTAGAATATAGAGAAACTAACCTATACCAATTGATATTTTATTTCCTGCAATAAAATGTAAATCTTAAGATTTTATTAAATTCTCCTTATATTATAAGGTAGGGAGAATCTTTTTTTTTACTTTTGTCCCCGAATATTGTGGTACAAGCCATTATAAAAGAAAGAATTATGCAGAAAAACCTTGTCATTGTCGAGTCTCCGGCAAAAGCAAAAACGATTGAAAAGTTTCTTGGGAAAGATTTTAAAGTCCTTTCTAGTTACGGACATATACGTGATCTGAAGAAAAAAGAATTCAGCATCGACGTAGAGAAGAATTTTACACCCAGCTACGAAATTCCGGCAGACAAAAAGGCTCTGGTTAACACGCTGAAGACAGAAGCTAAAGACGCAGAAACCGTATGGCTCGCATCCGATGAGGACCGCGAAGGAGAAGCGATTGCCTGGCATCTTTATGAGGTCTTAAAACTAAAACCGGAAAACACAAAACGAATCGTATTTCATGAAATTACGAAAAGCGCTATCTTAAAAGCGATTGAACAACCACGAGACATAGACCTCAATCTCGTAAATGCACAGCAAGCACGACGGATTCTGGACCGTATCGTAGGTTTCGAACTCTCTCCCGTGCTTTGGAGAAAAGTGAAACCGGCACTTTCTGCCGGACGTGTTCAGTCAGTTGCTGTCCGCCTGATCGTTGAACGTGAACGTGAAATACATGCTTTCCAAACGGAAGCTGCTTATCGTATCACTGCCGTATTCCTCGTTCCGGACACGGACGGAAAACTGGTGGAAATGAAAGCTGAACTGGCTCGCCGTATCAAAACAAAAGAAGAAGCAAAAGCTTTCCTCAACGCATGTCAGGGAGCAAGCTTTGCCATCGACGATATCACTACCCGCCCGGTCAAGAAAACACCTCCTGCTCCGTTCACAACATCTACGTTGCAACAGGAAGCCGCACGTAAACTGGGATATACCGTAGCGCAGACCATGATGCTCGCGCAACGCTTATACGAATCGGGATTCATCACTTATATGCGTACGGACTCTGTCAACCTCTCGGAATTTGCGACAGCAGGCAGTAAAGACGCTATCATTAAAATGATGGGCGACCGTTACGTACATCCCCGCCATTTCGAAACAAAGACTAAGGGTGCACAAGAAGCGCATGAGGCCATCCGTCCTACCTATATGGAAAACCAGTCCATTGAAGGAACAGCACAGGAAAAGAAACTGTACGACTTGATATGGAAACGTACCATTGCCTCACAAATGGCAGATGCGGAACTGGAAAAAACAACTGCTACCATAACAATAAGTGGCAGCAGCGATGTATTTACAGCCATCGGTGAAGTGATTAAGTTTGACGGATTCCTGCGTGTATACCGTGAATCTTATGACGATGACAACGAACAGGAAGATGAGAGCCACCTGCTTCCTCCTCTGAAAAAAGGCCAGAAGTTGGAACACGGCCCTATCACCGCAACAGAACGTTTCACCCAACGTCCTCCACGCTATACGGAAGCAAGTCTTGTACGCAAGTTGGAAGAACTGGGTATCGGACGTCCGTCTACGTATGCACCTACTATCTCTACCATCCAGCAACGCGAATATGTGGAAAAAGGTAATAAAGACGGGGAAGAACGGCAGTTTAATGTCATGACATTGAAAGATCGTCAGATTAAGGATGAAAACCATACTGAAATTACCGGTGCAGAAAAGGCGAAGTTATTCCCGACAGACACCGGCACTGTGGTAAATGATTTCCTTACCGAATATTTCCCGGACATTCTGGATTTCAACTTTACCGCCAGCGTAGAAAAGGAATTTGACGAGATTGCAGAAGGAGAAGTGAAATGGACTTCTATCATGAAGAATTTCTATGATAAGTTCCATCCGTCTGTAGAAAACACATTGGCTATCAAGACGGAACATAAAGTAGGCGAACGTATTCTGGGAGAAGAACCGGGAACAGGTAAGACTGTTTCTGTTAAGATTGGTCGCTTCGGTCCTGTTGTACAGATTGGTACTGTAGAAGATGAAGAAAAACCACGCTTTGCACAAATGAAAAAAGGTCAATCCATGGAAACCATCACTTTGGAAGATGCACTGGAATTATTCAAATTACCTCGTACACTGGGCGAATATGAAGGAAAATCAGTCAGTGTAGGCGTAGGCCGTTTCGGTCCGTATGTCCTGCATAATAAGGTATATGTATCGCTCCCGAAAACACTTGACCCGATGGAAATTACTTTGGAAGAGGCAGAACAGTTGATTCTGGAGAAACGCCAGAAGGAAGCGGAACGCCACATCAAGACGTTTGAAGAGGAGCCGGAACTTGAGATTCTGAATGGACGTTACGGACCTTATATTACCTATAAGGGTTCCAATTATAAAATACCTAAAGATATCGTCCCGCAGGATTTGAGTTTGGCTAGCTGTTTGGAACTCATCAAATTGCAAGATGAAAAAGGACCAGCGACCACAAAAAAAGGACGATTCGCAAAAAAGAAATAAAAAAAAACAGAAAAAGAGCAAATTATATAATTAAATGTATATATTTGCTCTTTATCTATTTAATACACAAACTTATGAAGCAAACAAATTTAAAGTATTTAATGATAGGAGCACTTATCATATCTTCCATCAGTTGCATGGACAAAGAGCGTGACTTATCCTGGGAGAGAAGACATATGCCAAAAGAAGCATACTTCGACTTCAACATGACCCAAGCTGTTGCTTTGGATATTGATTATTGTTTTAAAAGCGAAAATTATCGTGTCCTTTTTGATGTTTACGATCAAGATCCCATTGAATACTCAACTGACGGCACCGCGTCCAAAAAAGACATAGAGCCTATCTACCGCGCAGTTACAGATGAAGATGGCAAATTCAGCGGGGAGATGAATAATATCTCGGCGGACATCTCGGAAGTATGGTTATCATCGGATTATTTAGCTACCGTATCTCCTCTTAAACTAACGATTGACGAGAGTCATCGGCTTTTATTTAATCAAGATGCATATATCGCTGCCTTACGTTCACAAACGGCATCAAAAACCAGAGGAGTAACCACGAACCAACATACCTATCTAAAAGAATGGAATGTTCTTCCCGATGCAGACTGGGATGACAGAGGAAGACCAACCAACCTGGAACCTAAAATAAATATACCGCCGGCAGACGTACTATACAACATCAAGTATGTTTTCCGAAAGGTTACAGTCAAAGATGAAAACGGTAAAAACAAGGTTATGAACATCAGTCAGAATTATACGGAGTTTTTTGATGGTACCATTAAAATGACTTCAGATATTCCAATTGTTAACCCGACCGAAGTGAGCCTCGTATTTATAACCAGCTCTGCTGCATGGTACAATACAGTTGGATATTATACCTATCCGACCGATAATCCGCCCCAGAGCGCAAGTGATATAAAACAAATAATCGCATTTCCAAACACCTCTCCTATTTACAAGACTTTAGGAGCAGGAGCATTAGTGTGTGGCGAAGAAATAAAACTCAAATATTGGAATGAAGCTACACAAGAATACGAGGACAAATTTCCCGCCGGAGTCACAATTGGCTGGTGCCTGCAAGGTATGGGATTCAAGAGCAAACTCACCTCAGAAACAGATAAAGACAAAGTGGGTGATATTATAAAAGGTATGGGAGCACGCTACTCCACCAGGAATCTAAACACGAATAATACACAAAGAACCGTATCTCTCCGTGATTCCAAGTCCGGGCAGATTGTAGCGGTAGGATTTGAAGATAATACTGACTTTGATTATGCAGATGCCATATTCTATATTCATACGTCAGAAAAGAATGCGATTGACCCGACATTGCCTTCACTGCCTGAGAACCCCGAAGCAATCCCTGAGCAATATAAAATTTCTTATTCCGGCACACTGGCTTTTGAAGATTTATGGCCTAAGTTAGGTGATTACGATATGAATGACGTAATGGTAAAGTACACCAGTACCATGACCCGAAACGCTCTCGACAATCGCATTTACGAAATAGAAGACAAGTTTATCTCACAGCACTGTGGAGGTTATCTGCAAAACGGATTTGGATATCAATTCCACAAGCTCTCAAACAGCAATGTCAAGAGTGTAAAAATAACGGGGCCTGATGCCAATGGTTTATCAAGTTCTATATACATGGAAGGAAAAGAAACAGAGCCTGGACAGTCTCACCCAACCATTTTGTTGTATGACGACATGACCAAATTCAAAAACGTCACTGATGAATCAAAGAAAGAATATACTGTAACCATCACGCTTGATGGAGCCAGTGAGAAAGATGTGGTACCTCCTTACAATCCGTTTATCTTCATCAGTTCCAATGAGGGTAGAGGCAAAGAATTACATCTGATAAATTACCCCCCGACTGACAAAGCCGACTTATCAATACTGGGAACCGGAAAAGACATCTACAGACCGGAAGAAGGGATGTATTATGTTTCAGCAGACTTGATGCCGTTTGCTATCAATATGCCGGTAAGTAATCTCCCGGTTCCGGAGGAAGGGAAACGAATCGATCAATCATATCCTAAGTTCGCAGGATGGGTATCATCGAATGGAAAACAAAATAAAGATTGGTACAAATAAAGATTAATACGATTTAAATAAGAGCAGGCCGGATATTGGATGGGGAGAATAAAACATGCGGGGTTCCTTTTATATAAAAGAAACCCCGCAAAAGTATATTTTATTCAGAGAAAGTCTTACATCCTGGAAGGAACCTCGATACCCAGTAAATTCATTCCTAAGCGAATGACTTTAGCCACATTAGCAGACAGAGCGATACGGAATACTTTCACCGCTTCATTCTCTTCGCGCAGAATACTATAGTCATGATAGAACTGATTGTATTCTTTCACCAAGTCATAAGTATAATTGGCAATAATAGACGGGCTGTAATCTTCACCGGCTTGTTTTACAACAGCAGCAAAGTCGGCAACCATCTGAATCAACCCTTCTTCCTTCTCACTCAATTCAATACCAGCCGGAATCTGTTCAGGAATTGTGATACCTGATTCGGCAGCTTTCCGAAGTACAGACTGGATACGTGCGTAGGTGTATTGGATAAACGGACCTGTATTACCATTGAAGTCGATAGATTCTTTCGGATTGAATGTCATATTCTTACGGGCATCGACTTTCAGAATGAAATATTTCAATGCTCCCAGCCCCACAATACGGGCAATATCATCAGCTTCTTCCTGCGTCAAACCATCCAGTTTTCCAAGTTCTTGTGAAGTTTCTTTAGCAGTGGCAATCATTTCCTCCATCAAGTCGTCAGCATCAACTACCGTACCCTCACGGGATTTCATCTTACCTTCCGGCAGTTCCACCATTCCGTAAGAGAAGTGTACCAGACTCTTACCCCATTCGAAACCAAGTTTATCGAGCAAGATAGAAAGCACCTGGAAGTGATAGTTCTGTTCGTTACCTACTACATAAATCATCTTATTAATCGGGTAATCGGCAAAACGAAGTTTAGCCGTACCGATATCCTGTGTCATATAAACAGAAGTACCGTCACCACGGAGAAGGAGTTTATGATCCAGTCCTTCGGCAGTCAGGTCGGCCCATACGGAACCGTCTTCTTTCTTGTAGAAGAAACCTTTTTCCAGACCTTCCATAACCTTTTCTTTTCCTTCGAGGTAAGTATTGGATTCATAATAGATCTTATCGAAGCTGACACCCATCTTCTTGTAGGTTTCGTCGAATCCGGCATATACCCAATTGTTCATCATTTCCCACAATCCGCGTACTTCCGGATCACCGGCTTCCCACTTCACCAGCATTTCGCGGGCTTCCTGCATCAACGGAGATTCAGCTTCAGCCTTTGCCTTCGCCTCATCATCACTCATTCCCTGCGCTGTAAATTTAGCCATCAGCTCCTTTACTTCCGCTTTATAATGCTTATCGAAAGATACATAATAATCGCCTACCAGATGGTCACCCTTCTTACCCGAAGTTTCAGGAGTTTCACCGTTTCCGTATTTCTTCCATGCCAGCATGGACTTACAGATGTGGATACCACGGTCGTTTACAATATTTGTTTTGACTACCTTATTGCCGTTTGCCGCTACAATGTTAGCCAATGCGTTGCCTAAAAGGTTATTACGCACGTGTCCCAAGTGAAGCGGTTTGTTTGTATTCGGAGAAGAATACTCAATCATCACCAATGGAGAAGCATCAGTAACCTGCACCAAGCCGTACTGTTCATCTGCCTGGATTTCGTTCAGCAACTCAATCCATGTAGCCGATGCAATAGTCAGGTTCAAGAAGCCTTTTATCACATTAAACGCTGCTACAGCCGGATCGTTTACCTTCAGATATTCACCAATTTCCTGTGCCGTTTGTTCCGGTCCTTTTTTTGACATCTTCAGGAAAGGAAATACCACCAACGTCAAATGTCCTTCAAATTCTTTCTTCGTTTTCTGCAACTGCACCATCTTTTCAGGGACTTCCTGACCGTAAAGTGCTTTGAGTCCGCTGATAACGGACGCTACAAGTTTATCTTCTATCTTCATAATCAAGTTATTTCTTGCGCGCAAAGATACAAAAAAAGGAGACGCATCACGTCTCCTCTCTTAATTTCTTTCAACTATCTATCTTATTCAACAGCTGCAGATAATTCAGCACCAGCTTTAAATTTAGCTACTTTCTTAGCAGGAATAGTAATAGTTGCCTTTGTAGAAGGGTTAATACCAGTTCTTTCAGCTCTTTCGCTTACTGAGAAAGTACCAAAACCTACGAGAGATACTTTGTCACCAGCTTTCATAGCGTTAGTAACTGAAGTGATGAAAGCATCAAGTGCTTTTTTTGCATCGGCTTTGCTCATTTGAGCTTCGGCAGCCATTGCACTAATAAGATCAGACTTATTCATAATACGTAAAATGATTAATTAATATATATGTTACACAAAAGATTATCCCACAATGGATTGATTTCACAAATATAGCCGAACAAAACAACATATCAAATAAAAACATAAAAAAAACGCAGCAAATTATTGAAAAAGAGCTAATAGGAAGCATTTTTCATGCTTTAAAACAGAATTTATTCGTACTTTTGCGTCTATTATCTAAATATTCAGAAATTAAAATGATGCCAACTGTAACTAAAAACCTGATAATTATCAATGTACTAGTATTTTTCGGAACAATCGTAGCCCAACGTTACGGTCTGGATTTAACGAATTATCTGGGATTACATTTTTTCCTTGCAAGTGACTTTAATCCGGCGCAGCTAATCACTTATATGTTCATGCACGGCGGATTCAGCCACATTTTCTTTAATATGTTTGCCGTTTTTATGTTCGGACCGATTCTCGAACAAACCTGGGGCCCCAAACGTTTCCTCTTCTACTATATTCTATGCGGTATCGGTGCGGGACTTATTCAAGAAGGAGTACAGTATATTCAATATGTAACGGAACTTAGTCACTACGCACAAGTGAATATAGGTACAGGCGTTATCCCAATGGAAGAGTATCTGAACATGATGACTACCGTAGGTGCTTCGGGAGCCGTTTACGCCATATTGCTGGCATTCGGTATGTTATTTCCCAATAACCGGTTGTTTATCTTCCCGCTGCCTTTTCCTATCAAAGCGAAGTTCTTCGTTATAGGATATGCCGCAATTGAATTATGGTCAGGACTTGCCAATAGTGCCGGAGACAATGTCGCTCACTTTGCACATTTGGGAGGAATGCTGTTCGGATTGATCCTGATTTTGTACTGGAGAAAAAAAAGCAATAACAATGGGACATATCATAGCTGATTTAAAGGAGACATTCAGAAGAGGAAATATTTTTATCCAACTGATTTATATCAACGTAGGCATCTTTGTAATCGGCACGTTGATCAACGTTTTCTTGCGACTGTTTGAAGTAAGCACCCCCGATATATTCGGTATATTTGCCCTGCCGGCATCCTTTATCGGATTTATTCATCAGCCGTGGTCGTTATTTACTTATATGTTTATGCATGCCGGCATCCTGCATATTCTATTCAATATGCTTTGGCTGTATTGGTTCGGAAGTTTGTTTCTCTACTTTTTCTCGGCAAAACATTTAAGAGGTTTATACGTACTGGGAGGTATTTGTGGAGGGTTGCTGTATATGGTTGCCTACAATGTATTTCCTTTATTCAGCTCGCAAGTAGCGGGGGCAACATTAGTAGGAGCATCGGCCTCCGTGTTAGCCATCGTAGCTGCCACAGCTTATCGTGAGCCTAATTACAGGGTACAACTTTTTCTTTTCGGTGCCATCCGTCTCAAATACCTGGCACTGATCGTTATCGGAATTGATGTATTGTCCATTACCTCAAGCAATGCCGGAGGACATATCGCCCACTTAGGCGGTGCCCTTGCAGGACTTTGGTTTGCCGCCAGCCTAAGCAAAGGAACTGATTTAACTTCCTGGATCAACTGGATTCTGGATGGTTTCATCTCCCTGTTTCAGAAAAAAACATGGAAACGGAAACCGAAAATGAAAGTACACTATGGCAACAGTGCTACCGGTCGTGAGAAGGATTATGATTACAACGCTCAAAAGAAAGCACAGTCTGATGAAGTAGACCGTATCCTGGAAAAACTAAAAAAATCCGGTTACGACAGTCTGACAACAGAAGAAAAGAAAAGCTTGTTCGACGCAAGCAAAAGATAAAAGAATGGAACATATTGGCAAATTTGTCACATATTTGATACTTGCTGTCAACGCTCTCTTTGTGGGAACGTTGATATTAAGTGCTTATAGCCCTTACCTTAACCCGAAAATAAATCCACTTGCCTCCAGTCTGGGACTTGCATTTCCGATATTCCTGACTATTAATCTAATTTTTATCGGTTTCTGGGCATTCGTCAATTACCGCTATGCTCTTTTGCCCGCCATTGGCCTTCTCATTTGTATTCCACAGATACGGACTTATATCCCTTTCAACTCCACCACTAAAACTATTCCGGAAGGAAGCATCAAAATCCTGTCGTACAATGTAATGAGTTTCAGCAATCTGGAGAAGAAAGGCGGAAAGAACCCGATATTGTCTTATCTTGCAGATAGCAATGCCGATATTATCTGTCTGCAAGAATATAACACTGCTACCAACAAAAAGTATCTGACAGAACAGGATGTAAAAAAAGCATTGAAGGCCTATCCTTACCAATCCATCCACCAGCAAGGAAAAGGAGATGTTCAGCTTGCCTGTTTCTCCAAATTCCCTATACTTTCGACACATCCTATCGAATATAAAAGCAATTATAACGGTTCCATGAGATATGTACTGAATGTGAATAACGACACTCTTACATTAATCAACAATCATCTGGAATCTAACAAACTCACCAAAGAAGACAGAGGGATTTATGAAGATATGATTAAAGACCCGAATGCCAGGAAAGTAAAAACCGGACTCAGACAGTTAATAAGAAAACTAGCGGAAGCATCGGCCATTCGGGCTTCACAAGCAGATTCCGTGGCGAGAGTCATTGCCGAAAGTAAATACCCGACAACCATCGTATGCGGTGATTTCAACGATGGTTCCATTTCGTACACACACCGCATCCTAACTCAAGAGCTGGACGACGCATTCACACAATCCGGCAAAGGTCTGGGGATCTCCTACAATCTGAACAAGTTCTATTTCCGCATAGACAACATCTTGATCAGTCCCAACCTGAAGGCCTACAATTGCACCGTAGACCGGTCTATCAAGGCATCAGACCATTACCCGATCTGGTGCTATATCAGTAAACGATGAGAACTGAAAACTCTAATAAAAAAACACTTATGATGATTAAAAAGACACTAACCATTTTAGCAGTAAGTTGTATGATGTACTCCTGTGCTACGAAAACAGAAAGCAATCCTTTCTTTACAGAGTTTCAAACCGAGTATGGTGTTCCTTCTTTTGACAAGATTGAATTAGAGCACTATGAACCTGCCTTTTTAAAAGGTATAGAAGAACAAAATCAAAACATCGAAGCCATCATCGAAAGTCCGGAAATTCCGACATTCGAAAATACGATTGTAGCTTTAGATAACAGCGCACCTATCTTAGACCGGGTAAGCGCCATTTTCTTCAATATGACAGATGCGGAAACTACTGATTCGCTGACCGCACTTTCCATCAAACTGGCACCGGTTCTTTCGGAACATAATGATAATATCTCCCTGAATGGGAAACTATTCAAACGGGTGAACGATGTCTACCAAAAGAAAGATTCATTGAATCTGACGTCGGAGCAAGAACGTCTGCTGGACAAGACTTATAAAAGATTTGTCCGTTCCGGAGCAAACCTTAGCGAAAAAGATCAAGCTCGCCTCCGCGAAATCAACAAGGAGCTTTCTACACTTGGTATCACTTTCAGCAACAATGTGTTGAATGAGAATAATGCTTTCCAACTTTTCGTTGACAAGGAAGAAGATCTGGCAGGATTGCCTGAATGGTTCCGCCAAAGTGCCGCTGAAGAAGCGAAAGCAGCCGGACAACCGGGAAAATGGCTGTTCACCTTGCACAACGCCAGCCGTCTGCCTTTCCTGCAATATTCAGAAAATCGCCCTCTCCGGGAGCAAATATACAAAGCCTATATCAACCGCGGCAACAACAACGATGGAAATGACAACAAGGAAAATATCCGCAAAATCGTTTCTCTCCGCCTGGAAAAAGCGAACTTATTAGGTTTCGACTGTTACGCAAACTTCGTCCTGGATGAAACCATGGCAAAGAACGCCAGCAACGTAATGAACCTTCTGAACAATCTATGGAGCTATGCACTCCCCAAAGCGAAAGCAGAAGCTGGCGAACTCCAAAAGTTAATGGACAAGGAAGGAAAAGGAGAAAAGTTGGAAGCATGGGACTGGTGGTATTACACCGAAAAATTGCGGAAAGAAAAATACAATCTGTCAGAAGAAGATACAAAACCTTACTTCAAACTGGAAAATGTACGCGATGGTGCTTTCGCCGTAGCCAACAAATTATATGGCATCACCCTAAGCAAACTGGAAGGCATACCGACTTATCACCCGGATGTAGAAGTCTTTGAGGTGAAAGATGCAGACGGATCCCAGCTCGGTATCTTCTATGTAGACTATTTCCCACGTTCCGGGAAAAGCGGGGGTGCATGGATGAGCAACTACCGTGAGCAATGTGGAACAACCCGTCCGTTGGTATGCAATGTTTGTAGTTTTACCAAGCCGGTAGGCGACACTCCTTCTTTATTGACCATGGATGAAGTGGAAACCTTGTTCCACGAATTTGGTCACGCCCTGCACGGACTGCTGACCAAATGTGAATACAAAGGAACATCAGGAACCAATGTGGTACGTGACTTTGTAGAACTTCCTTCTCAAATCAACGAGCACTGGGCGACTGAACCGGAAGTGCTGAAAATGTATGCCAAACATTATCAGACAGGAGAAGTGATACCCGACGAAATCATCGAGAAGATACTGCAACAGAAAACTTTCAACCAGGGCTTCATGACCACCGAATTACTGGCTGCCGCCATCCTCGACATGAACCTGCACACGATGACAGATGTAAAGAATCTGGATATGCTTGCATTCGAAAAAGAAGCGATGGACAAGCTTAATTTGATTCCCGAAATAGCACCGCGTTATCGTGTGACTTACTTCAACCATATCATTGGCGGATACGCGGCCGGATACTATAGCTACCTATGGGCCAACGTATTGGACAATGATGCTTTCGAAGCTTTCAAAGAACACGGAATCTTTGATAAAAACACCGCCGACCTGTTCCGCCATAACGTATTGGAGAAGGGAGACAGCGAAGACCCGATGGTGCTTTATAAAAATTTCCGTGGAACGGAACCAAGCCTGGAACCACTACTGAAAAACAGAGGAATGAAATAATTCAGCAAAAAAGCCCTTAAACATCAAATATTTGAGGGCTTCTTACATATAAATGTGAAAAAAAAACTATATTTGCAGCCTTGTATACGGCAAAAAGAACTTGTGTACGACAGAATTTAACTGAAAATTAAATTAAAAAAGTAATCATCATAAATTAAAAGTAAAATGCAAAACAAAGGATTTGTAAAGGTTTTTGCGGTACTACTCACATTGGTATGTTTGTTCTACCTTTCCTTCTCCTTCGTAACACGCCATTATACCAACAAGGCGAAAGAAGTTGCGAACGGTGACCCGAAAGTGGAACAAGACTACCTCGACTCTCTCTCCAATGAGAAAGTATGGTTGGGTAACTGGACGCTGAAACAATGTCGTGAGATGGAGATTAGTTTAGGTTTGGACCTAAAGGGTGGTATGAACGTTATCCTTGAAGTATCTGTACCTGATGTTATCAAAGCACTGGCTGACAACAAGCCGGATGAAGCTTTCAACAATGCATTGGCAGAAGCTGCAAAACAGGCTGTCAACAGCCAGGACGATATCATCACCCTGTTTGTTAGAGAATATCACAAAGCTGCTCCTAACGCAAAACTTTCCGAACTCTTCGCAACACAACAGTTGAAAGACAAAGTTAACCAAAAATCATCGGATGCAGAAGTTGAAAAAGTATTGAGAACAGAAGTAAAAGCTGCTGTTGAGAACTCATATAACGTACTTCGTACCCGTATCGACCGTTTCGGTGTTGTTCAGCCGAATATCCAGAGCCTGGAAGACAAAATGGGGCGTATCATGGTGGAATTGCCGGGTATCAAAGAGCCGGAACGTGTGAGAAAACTTCTCCAAGGTTCTGCTAACCTGGAATTCTGGGAAACTTATACAGCTAAAGAAGTTCTTCCTGCCATGCAATCTGCAGACGCTAAATTGCGCGCTATATTGGCACAGGAGACAGATGTAGACTCTGCCGCTGTAGATTCTTCCAAAGAAGCTCCGCTTGCAGAAGCTACTCCGGCCAAGAAAAGCGTAAGTGCTGCCGACAGTCTTGCTGCTGCCCTGAAAGGAGATGCAGTTGCTGAAGAGAATTCAACAGCCAACCTGGCAGAAATTAAAAAGCAATATCCTCTGCTGGCTATCCTGCAATTGAACTCTAGCGGACAAGGTCCTGTCATCGGTTACGCTAACTACAAAGATACTGCTGATATCAACAAATATCTGGCTATGCCGGAAGTTAAAGCAGAACTCCCGAAAGACCTTCGTCTGAAATGGGGTGTTTCTCCTTCTGAATTTGACAAGAAAGGACAGACTTTCGAATTATATGCTATCAAGTCTACCGAACGTAACGGCAAAGCTCCGTTGGAAGGCGATGTAGTAACAGATGCGAAAGACGAATTCGACCAATACAGCAAACCGGCTGTCAGCATGACAATGAACTCTGACGGTGCACGTCGTTGGGCACAGTTGACCAAACAGAACATCGGTCGTTCTATTGCTATCGTTCTTGATAACTATGTATATTCTGCACCAAACGTAAACTCTGAAATCACAGGTGGACGTTCACAGATTACAGGTCATTTTACCCCTGAACAAGCAAAAGACTTGGCAAACGTATTGAAATCAGGTAAGATGCCGGCTCCGGCTCACATCGTACAGGAAGATATCGTTGGTCCGTCATTGGGTCAAGAATCTATCAATGCAGGTGTATTCTCATTCGTAGTGGCTCTGATTCTGTTGATGATCTATATGTGTATGATGTACGGCTTCATACCGGGTATGATTGCCAATGGTGCATTGTTCCTGAACTTCTTCTTCGTATTAGGTGTCCTCTCCTCCTTCCAGGCAGCATTGACAATGTCCGGTATTGCCGGTATGGTGTTGTCACTAGGTATGGCAGTGGATGCGAACGTACTTATCTACGAACGTACAAAAGAAGAACTTCGTGCGGGTAAAGGTGTGAAGAAAGCACTTGCTGACGGTTATTCCAACGCATTCTCCGCTATCTTCGACTCGAACCTGACATCCATCATCACAGGTATCATTCTGTTTAACTTCGGTACCGGTCCGATCCGTGGTTTTGCCACGACATTGATTATCGGTATTCTGGTATCCTTCTTCACCGCTGTGTTCATGACTCGTATAGTTTACGAACACTTCATGAACAAGGACAAACTGTTGAACCTTACATTCACAACCCCTGTTTCAAGAAATTTGATGACCAACACACGTTTTGATTTTATGGGAACAAACAAAAAATCCCTTATCATCACTGTAGCCATCATCCTCGTTTGTATCGGTTCATTTGCCATGCGTGGTTTAAGTCAGAGTATCGACTTTACCGGTGGACGTAATTTCAAAGTACAATTCGAGAATCCGGTAGAACCCGAACAGATTCGTGAATTGATCTCCAGCAAGTTCGGTGATGCTAACGTTAGTGTTATCGCTATCGGTACAGACAAGAAAACTGTACGTATCAGTACCAACTACCGTATTGAAGATGCAGGAAACGATGTTGACTCTCAAATCGAAGCATACTTATATGAGACTTTGAAACCTGTGCTGACTCAAAACATCACTCTAGCTACCTTTATCGACCGTGATAATCACACAGGTGGTAGTATTGTAAGTTCTCAAAAAGTGGGTCCAAGTATCGCAGACGATATCAAGACAGGTGCTATTTATTCTGTAGTATTGGCATTGATCGCTATCGGTCTGTATATCTTAATCCGTTTCCGCAACATCGCATATAGTATTGGCTCTATCGTAGCTCTATCGTGCGATACCATCATGATTATCGGTGCTTACTCATTGTTATGGGGCATCGTTCCATTCTCACTGGAAATCGATCAAACATTCATTGGGGCTATCCTGACAGCTATCGGTTACTCTATCAATGACAAGGTGGTAATCTTCGACCGTGTGCGTGAGTTCTTCGGCCTGTATCCGAAACGTGACAAACGTCAGTTGTTCAACGATTCATTGAACACTACACTTGCACGTACTATCAATACATCATTAAGTACATTGATCGTATTGCTGTGTATCTTCATCCTTGGCGGTGATTCAATCCGCAGCTTTGCATTCGCAATGATCTTGGGTGTTGTTATCGGTACATTGTCATCACTGTTCATTGCATCTCCGATTGCATACAACATGATGAAGAACAAAAAAGTTGTACCAGTAACTACGGAAGAATAATAAATTCCAGAAATAGAAAAAGCCTCTTCCGAACAATTCGGTAGAGGCTTTTTCTATTGATTATTAAAACAAATAGAAGCTATAAGACGTTCATCTTAAAAGAAGCCATTGTTAAACTTAAAACCAGATACAGCATGAAAGCAAACCAAAACAACTTCTCACAGATTCTCCGTAGTAGCCCCGAGGGGAATCGAACCCCTATCTAAAGTTTAGGAAACTTCTATTCTATCCGTTGAACTACAAGGCCGCTTCAAATTTGCTTGCAAAGATAACGGTTTCTGTCGATTTAACAAGAATAAAAATACAGGTTCCTTTCAGATATTTCAAATAATTGGCGTCAATAGGACAATAAAGTTCGATTTATTTTGATAATTCGATTAACTTTCCGACCTTTGCGCTCACAAATTGAAAGTAAAATCAGTTTTTAAATTAAATATAGTAATTAAAGTTATGGCAGACGAAATGATGGTTAAAGAATTGGAGGAAGTAGTAGTACGTTTCTCCGGCGACTCCGGCGACGGTATGCAGCTGGCCGGCAACATCTTCTCGAACGTGTCGGCTACGGTAGGAAATGACATCTGTACATTCCCCGACTACCCGGCAGACATCCGCGCCCCGCAAGGTTCACTGACCGGTGTTTCCGGTTTTCAGGTCCACATCGGTGCCGGACAGGTTTACACTCCCGGAGACCGTTGCCACGTATTAGTGGCTATGAATCCTTCCGCACTGAAAACACAAATCAAATTCTGTAAACCGCAAGGACTTATCATTACCGACTCCGACTCATTCGAAGCCAGAGATTTGGAAAAAGCACAATTCAAGACTGACAATCCTTTTGAGGAATTAGGCATAAAACAGGAAGTGCTGGAAGTTCCCATCTCTTCCATGTGTAAAGAGAGCCTGAAAGACTCCGGACTAGACAATAAATCAGCACTCCGTTGTAAGAACATGTTCGCACTCGGACTGGTTTGCTGGTTGTTCAACCGCAACCTTGCCGCTGCTGAAAAAATGTTGCGTGAGAAATTCGCCAAGAAACCCGAAATTGCAGAAGCTAATATTAAGGTATTGAACGATGGTTTCAACTATGGTGCCAACACACATGCTTCTGTCTCTACTTATAAAATTGAAAGTAAAGCTCCGAAATCAAAAGGACTTTATACAGATATCAACGGAAATAAAGCAACGGCTTATGGCTTGATTGCTGCTGCCGAGAAAGCAGGTCTGGAACTCTACCTGGGTTCTTATCCTATCACTCCGGCCACTGATATTCTGCACGAATTAGCTAAACATAAATCACTGGGAGTAAAAACCGTACAGTGCGAAGATGAAATCGCAGGTTGTGCTTCTGCCGTTGGTGCCGCTTTTGCCGGTGCTTTGGCTGTAACGACTACTTCCGGCCCCGGTATTTGTTTGAAAAGTGAGGCTATGAACCTTGCTGTAATTGGCGAACTTCCATTGGTGATTGTGAATGTGCAACGTGGCGGTCCGTCAACAGGTTTGCCTACTAAATCAGAACAGACAGACTTATTGCAGGCACTTTACGGACGCAATGGTGAAAGTCCAATGCCGGTGATTGCCGCAACTTCACCGACAAACTGTTTCGATGCCGCATACATGGCATGTAAGATTGCTCTGGAACACATGACTCCGGTTGTACTGCTGACAGATGCTTTCGTTGCTAACGGCTCGGCTGCCTGGAAACTTCCTAACTTAAACGAATATCCTGCCATCAATCCTCCATACGTGACTCCGGACATGGCTGGTAACTGGACTCCATACCAACGCAATGAAGAAACCGGTGCACGCTACTGGGCGATTCCGGGAACTGAAGGATTCATGCACCGCATCGGTGGTCTTGAAAAGAGCAATGAAACAGGTGCGATCTCTACCGAACCTGAAAACCATAATAAGATGGTTCATCTCCGCCAAGCTAAAGTGGATAAGATTGCAGACTATATCCCCGAACTCGAAGTACTGGGTGATGAAGATGCAGATTTACTGATTGTTGGTTGGGGCGGCACGTATGGTCATCTCCGTCTGGCTATGGACTTTATGCGCGATCATGGAAAGAAAGTGGCTTTCGCACACTTCCAGTACATCAACCCGCTGCCAAAGAATACAGCCGATGTATTGCGTAAATACAAGAAGATCGTAGTAGCTGAACAGAATTTGGGACAATTCGCAGGTTTTTTACGGATGAAGATACCCGGATTGAACATCAGCCAGTTCAACCAAGTGAAAGGACAACCTTTCGTTACGAGAGAATTGATAGATGCATTCACTAAATTATTGGAGGAATAAAAGATGAGCGATAAAGTATATACCGTACAAGATTATAAATCAGGCCAACCTCGCTGGTGTCCGGGATGCGGTGACCACGCTTTCCTGAACTCACTGCACAAAGCTATGGCCGAATTGGGAGTAGCTCCGCACAATATTGCCGTCATTTCCGGTATCGGTTGTTCTTCCCGCCTGCCCTACTATGTAAATACGTATGGCTTCCACACGATTCACGGACGTGCCGCTGCTGTTGCAACAGGTGCAAAAGTGGCCAACCCTGATTTGACAATCTGGCAAATTTCCGGTGACGGTGACGGTCTGGCAATTGGTGGTAACCACTTCATCCACGCATTACGCCGTAACATCGATTTGAATATGATCCTGCTGAACAACCGTATCTACGGTTTGACAAAGGGACAATATTCACCGACTTCGGAACGTGGACTTGTTACGAAATCATCTCCTTACGGTACCGTAGAAGATCCATTCCATCCGGCAGAACTTGCTTTTGGTGCCCGTGGACATTTCTTTGCACGTTGTATTGCAGTAGACGGTGCCGCTTCTGTAGAGGTATTGAAAGCTGCTGCTAATCACAAAGGCGCCTCTGTTATAGAAGTTCTGCAAAACTGCGTGATCTTCAACGATGGCACTCATGCTTCTGTAGCCACCAAAGAAGGACGTGCCAAGAACGCTATCTATCTGGAACATGGCAAACCCATGTTGTTTGGTGAAAACAAGGAATTCGGATTGATGCAGGAAGGTTTCGGACTGAAAGTGGTGAAACTTGGTGAAAATGGTATCACAGAAAAAGATATTCTTATTCACGATGCCCACTGCCAAGATAATACGCTTCAGTTGAAACTAGCGTTAATGGAAGGTCCTGATTTCCCGATTGCACTCGGTGTGATCCGCGATGTAGATGCTCCAACCTACAATGATGCTGTAATTGGACAGATTGAAGAAATCAAAGGCAAGAAGAAATATCATAATTTCCAGGAATTGCTAATGACTAATGATACTTGGGAAGTGAAGTAATTCACCACTTCAATCCATAAAAGAATGAAAGGCGTAGAAAGAGAATTGATTCTCTTGTCTACGCCTTTCATTCTTTCTATCGTGTAACCTATAGTTATATCAACCTATTCGAGAGCAGTGCCACCCACTTTTTCCGGCCAATACGGATTCTGATAAATAACAGAATTATCTGTACTATTATCAGGAGACGCAAGTCTCATTTCATTAATAGCAACCGGACTCAAATAGTTGGCTTTAGCCCAAGAATATCCATCATATACCTGATTATTGATTCTCACCTTGCTAAAAGGACGAACATACTTGAATTCTCTGGAGGAAATATTAGAAGTAGCATCATCCGGATCATCTTTTAAAGTAACGTCTTCCGGAAGTTCATAAGTTTTATAAGCCTCTTCCCAAAAGTTATACCCTTCAGGAATAAACTTATTAGTAAGTATGCCATCCCAAGCTCTCCAACGCACCAGGTCATCCCAACGCATTCCTTCACCTATAAACTCGCAACGACGTTCTCGACGGATATTATATAAGGTAGCATCCACTTCATACGAACCGGGATGAGCGGCCAAATCTGTCTCCTTATTCATATCGGTATTGTCAATGGTTGTCTGGAAACTGCCTGTAATGCCTGCCCGATTGCGTACTGCATCCCAATAGCTTTTCGCTTTGCCATCTACCTTATTATTACGCAAATAGTAGGCTTCCAGATAATTCAGATAAGCTTCGACACCACGAAAGATAATGCACCCTGTAGTCGATTGCGACTGACCGGAAATAATCTGCTTATTATTATATGTCAAGCATTTCCGAATCCGATACCCTGTATTATCAGATGTTTGGGCTTCCAATGATATAATATTAGGCTGTTTGAATTCTTCAAGTGCAGGCTCTTCTGTCGAACTGGATGGAAGCAAATCCTTCTCGCCCAAAACAAACATTTGCAGACGCAGATCACGATTCTCTTTCACATCCATGATAGTTTTGTCACCTTTATATTCATTTCCTGCTGCATAATAGGGAAGTCCGTCTTCCATGACAAAACAATCTACAAAACTCTTCAGCATACCATTATTGCCTCCACTAAAAATATAAGCCGGTGTACCATGCGTGATTGACACGCCACTACCATTCATATATTGCTTCCAGAAAAGAACTTCGGAATAACTGCTCATATCTTCTTCCGCAAACATCTCGAAATACGGATTCCAGCCAACAATCCCCGATATGTTTTTCGGATTGGTCAGACCGGTATTATTGGTCAAAGTAATATCATCAGCCACCTGTTCCGCTGCTTTCATAGCCTCATCCAGAAAGAAATTGATTTCATTATCCATGTTCGTGGAGAAATCGGTATGTATTCTCTTACCCGGCCAGGTCGCATCCCCTGGCACACGCCCTGTCCCTTTATGATACTTTTCAAATGTAGCCTCATACAAAGCAACACGCGACTTTATTAATAACGCACAATTCTTTGTTAATCGTGTTTTGTTTCCTGAAATATCATCCACCATATATTTGGCGGCGGAATCGAGCTGATTGATGATAAAACGAGCTACGAGATTACGCGGCTGACGAACAGATTTCTCTATCAAAACAGACTGATCATCCGGCAAGACTTCGGTTATAATTGGAAAATCTCCGAATGATTTCAGCTTACTGTAATAAATCCATGCACGGATAAAGTACATTTCGCCGACATAGTGAAGAATCTGTTCACGATTGCCCTCAATCTTGCCCGCCTCGAATTTAGGAAGCACATTTTCGAAGAAATAATTGCAATAGCGGATTTGAGTAAAATCCCAGCCACCTCCAGTATTAGGAACACGCCACTGGTCTTTCTCAAAATAGGTAGAAGAATATCCTCCGGCTACCATATTATCTGTATTCTGGTCATTGTTCACTGTACCGACTCCATATCCACCATGCGTTGAAAAGATACTGTTGTACTGCGAGATACTATATGCAGCCAAGTGGTCCGTCGTATTGAAATACTCTTGCGGAGTCACCTGATCCAGAGGCGCCATATCCAGAAAATCATTACAAGATGTAAGCGACCACGTAGCTCCTGCCATCAAGATTGTTTGTAATATAATATGTTTCAGTTTCATAAGCCTTAAAATTAGAAGTTAACATTTAAACCTACCGAGATGGTGCGCTGCAACGGATAGAGTTTACCATTATTCGCATCATAAGTGCTTTCCAAAGCCTCCGGGTCGAAAATCTTGGACATATGAGAGAATGTCAACAGATTGTCACCCGACACATATACGCGAACTGAAGACATTCCAGCTTTATTCGTCCAGCTCTTAGGCAACGTGTAGCCAATCTGAACATTCTTAATACGGCAGTAAGCTGCATTCTGAATATAACGGCTCTGCACCGCCATATTTCTCGAATCACTTTTCAACACGCGTGGATAATAGGCATTTGTATTAGCACCCAACGGGTCACCCTCCGGGCGCCAGAAGTCCCAATGTTCCTTAAATCCGGTAGCCTGCCATTCGTCCACTCCATTGGCTCCCCAGAAATAGGGACCGCTCAACACATAATCGCGCTTGGCCACTCCTTGCAGAAATATACGGAAATCCACACCTTTCCATGCTGCATCCAACGTGATACCATATTTAAATCGAGGTGTATTATTGCCCAAAATCACACGGTCACCGGGTTTCTCTGTGGTATTATCACCTGTCGAGATCACTCCATCGCCGTCTACATCCTTATACATGATATCACCTGCTCCCCACTTGCTTCCCAAAGAAGACTGATCCACTTTGGCCAAGTGAGCATCCATCTCTTCCTGTGATTGTGCGATACCTACCGTTTCATATCCCCAGATTTCTCCTTTCATCATTCCCGGATAATATGCTTCGGAAAGTTTGTTGTTTTCATTCGGATAGCGAGTGATTTTCTGTTGGTCATCGGCTAACGTAAATTTGGCACCATAAGAGAAATCACCAATCATATCTCTCCACCCCAGTTCCAGCTCAAAACCATAGGATTTCATATCGGAATTGTTGATTTTCGGAGGAGTAGCACCCAGTACCGAAGACAATTCCGGAGCCGGGCCAATCATATCATACGTCCAACGCACAAAGTAGTCGAACGAACCGGTCAAGCGATTATTAAACAGCCCCCAGTCCAAACCGATATCCCAGGTTTCAATCGTTTCCCAAGTCTTCAAGCTGGAGACGATACCGGGTAGGCTTGCATAATTCGGTCTTTTTCCATTCACCAACCAGTTATAATCAGTGCCTTGTGGCATCGTCTGATAGAAAGGATACCATGCATCCTTAGTATCCGTATTACCCAACTGCCCCCATGAACCTCTTAATTTCAATACATCAATATGAGCTTTATCGGCTATATTCCTGAAGAAATCTTCACGTGCTATATTCCATCCGACTGACAATGACGGGAAAAATCCCCAACGCTTGTCATTAATGAAACGGGACGAACCGTCATAACGACCGTTCAACTCTATCAGATAGCGTTCTTTATAATTATAGTTGATACGCCCGAAGAATCCGGCTACCCCATTGTGTGCATATCCACCGGAAGTAGTAGGAGATTCCGTTGCTGTATTCAGTGTAGGCACAGAATTGGAGATCAGCGTATTCTTCTGCCCCGACAAACTTCTTGTCTTATACAACTCCGCATTAAAACCTGCCATCACTTTAAAGTAATGACCGCTTTCATATTGTTTAAAATAATCGGAATAGATATTCGTGCTGTAATAGTTCTCTTTATAATTATATTCGTTCACAACGGAACTGCCGGCTCCATAACTTCCCCATGGTATAGAATACGGATTACCGTCACCGTCATGAGAGAAGATAGGTAATACTTCCCAATGTTCATTTTTGTTTTCCGTTCTTAGAGCACCCTCGATATTAATTGTCCAGTTCTTGACCGGTTCAAACACAAACTGCAACTGTTGAGTATTCAAGTCTTTCTGGTTGGTTTGTCGGCCACCATCCTCCAATTCTGTAATTTCCACACCATTCATGGGATAGCCATTAGGATCGTAAGCCGGACAGGTGGGCCAGCGGCGAGCGATATTATGGAAGAATAGCCCGGTCAGATAAGAGGGTCGGTCAAAGTCCTCACGTGTCCATTTGGTAGAATAGTTCACTCGGAACCAATCTGTGATCTGCGCTGTAATGGTGCTGTTCATTGTATAACGTTGCAAATTATCTTCACCATGCCGCAACAGACCGTTCTGGTCCATAAAACTACCGCTCAATGAAAATTGGATTTTCTCATTACCTCCCGAAATACTTAGATTATGTTCTTGAGATGGCACCCAGTCATTGTAGAATTCTTTAAACCAATCCGTATTGGCATTCGCTCCGCCATAATTGTTCCAACGGTTATTATTCGTATTCAGTGTTGTGACGGATGTTATCTTTCCCTCCTGATAATCTTTTATTTTCTGTAACTGCTCGGATGAGAACGGAGCCTCACCGGATCTGCCCGCATTCTCTGCGGCACGATTAAAGTACTGTGCAAAAGTATATGAGTCCATCATTTCAGGCACTGATACCGCGTCGCTGAAACGGACATTTCCATTATAACTGACTCTGGCTTTACCCGCTTTCCCTTTCTTGGTCTGAATCAGAATAACACCAAAAGCAGCACGCGCTCCATAAATAGAGGCAGAAGCAGCGTCTTTCAAAACAGAAACCGTTTCTATATCATTCGGATTCAACGAATTAAGATTACCTTCGATACCGTCAATCAACACAAGTGGAGACGACCCGGAACCATCACCGATTGTTCCTGCACCACGAATATTAAAACTCATCGAACCATCCAAGGCTCCACCTTCACTTCCTACCGTGAAGTTCAAGCCTGGCACTGTACCCTGTAGGGCCTGCGCCACATTGGTTACAGGACGTGCAGCCAACACTTTCGCATCGACCATACCTACCGCACCGGTTACATTTACTTTTTTTTGTGTTCCGTAGCCTACAACGACTACTTCGTCGAGCTGTTCCGAATCTTCTTTCATAACGATATTAAGGGGTGTCCCATCAGCTTTCACGGTAATAGTTTTATAACCAATAAACGAAAGTGAGAGAACTGCTCCTTTGGGGGAATCGATAGAGAAGCGTCCGTTGAGATCAGTAACAGTACCTGTGGCAGTACCTTGCACCTTTACAGAGACTCCAATAAGAGGTTCTCCGTTTTCATCCACTACAACACCTGTGGTCTTTACTTTTTGCTGCTGTATATCAGCAGTTTCCTGTGTTTCATTAGTATTAGCTACTGCTTGCATAGGTTGTGTGCACCATAACAATAAAGTAGCAACTGCTGCCATTTTCAGGCAACGTGTTCCCCGTCCTTCCATAAAGGCCGGGCATCGGTTAGTTTTTCTTGTCATACTTTAATTTATTCAGTTAGACATTAGTAAGTTAGAATTTCTAAGGTTTTGTGGTGCCTTCATATATTATTTGACACCATGTTTCAGGCAATTTGTGTGTTTAGTTTTCCATAGGCTTTTCTATTTTTATCTTAGGTTAATATTTGCCAGAGTTCTTGACGAACTTGGTTTTACCTATGCTTGGAAATACAACTTGGAAGGACATTTTAGATAAAACAATCATCCATACACTCGCACAGTTTTGAGTTCGATACTATTTGTATGTAAATTGCTATATAATAAATACTTATTTTGGTACCGAAGGCAAGTTGATAAAACTGTTATCACATTTTTGTTGCCAGAAAGCACAACGATCCAACTATTTTATTTTAAAATATTTTAGTAGATTCACTTGCGTAATACTTTATTTTATTCTACTTTTGTTTTACTATAATGATATTCTGAACGATTATTTTGTTGTTATTAAGAATTAAAAATAATAAGGCATTCGTTTTCATATCAAAATAAAACCAAGTTCGTCAAGAACTCGGTTTTCATTTCTCTCTTTCTCTAATCGATATTGCAATATACACTACCCATTTCCTTTGACTAAATAACACCTATCTATCAATATCATTAACTTTATGGATAGAGAACTGATGATAAGAAGCTATTTTAACAGGTACTTATTTATAAATAAAAAATGGAGAAGAGTGGAGAAAAGGGTAGAAAACTGGAACCTGGTTCATAGTTATAAACTCAACACTAGATTTCTGAAAACGAATATACAACTATTAAGAAGCATTTAGAAGGTTCACAGGTTTCATTTTCAGTTTAACAACTATGAATCAACGTTTTACAGTGACATAAAGCACAAAATACAGAAGATATCATCTTTCACCATTAGGGTCTTTCATATAGATTAAGGACATATAGATCCAATATACAGGGCATATATACGCAATGTGTTGGATATATATATCCAACACATTGCGTATATATACTCTACAAATCAGGTATTAATATCCTAGGGATAGAGTATTAGTGCCTGATTACTTAGGTGCTAATTTCCGGTTGACGGCAGTTTTATTTGTTTTAAACCTGCGAACAGTTTGTTTCATGCCTCGAAACAGATTGTTTACCGGCATGAACAAGGCTTTTGATGCATCGGTAATTATAATTCAATCGCAGCCTTTAAAGGTAATTGATTGGAAGCCGGACCGACAAGAATCTCAAATACACCCTTTTCCACTACAAAGCGATGTTGATTCATATCGTAATAAGAAAATGCGTCTTCATTCAATACAATAGAAAGGCGTTGTGTCTCTCCTTTCTTCAAGAACACCTTATCATAGCCTTTCAGTTCTTTCAAAGGACGGGGAACGGAAGATTCTACATCATGCACATATACCTGGGCTATTTCCGAAGCATCCATTTTTCCTGTATTCTTTATATCAAAGCTAACCGTCACCTGATGTTCACCGGTTTTCTCCACAGCTAAATTACTATAAGCGAAAGTAGAATAAGACAACCCATAGCCAAATGGATAAAAAGGTTCTTTGCCCGAACGGTCATATCCCCGATAGCCAACAAAAACACCCTCTGAATAATCGACACGCTTAATTTCCGCTTTCAGATTCTCATAATAGCTGTCATGCACCGGATTATCTTCCCATTTCTTTTCGATAGAAATCGGCAACTTACCACTCGGAGAAATCTTTCCAGTCAATATTTCGGCTATTGCCTGTCCACCCTCCTGTCCGGGATACCATGCCATCAAAATCGCTTTTGCAGCCTCATGCCAAGAGGTAAAGTCAACTCCACCGCCAGCATTTAACACTACTACCAGATTCGGATGCAGAGAAGCTACTTTCTGAATGAATAATTCCTGATAATGTAACAAGCCAAACGGGCGATCGAACCCCTCTCCTTCTGTATTGCTATTGAAACCGGTACAGAATACAACGTTATCCACCTTTGCCAATCCTTGACGAAGTTTCTCTTCATTCAGCCTGGATGCTTTAAAACGGATAATTGCTGAAGAGATATTATCAAAAAACTCGATTCGGAAACTGTATTCTTTACCTGCCTCAACCGGCAGTTCCACTTCACGGCTTGAATATGAATGATTACCCCAATCGCCTGTAATATGCTTATCATTCACAAACAGGCGATAACCATCATCGCCACCAATGGATAGTTTTAATAATCCATCCTTTTGAGACATATAACTGGCTGTCCAACGGACAGAAAATCCATCTTCCGGAAAACCTTCCAGTGGTGCTCCATATTGCCAGTCATAATCAACTGATGCTTCTGTACGAGTGACCTCCGGTTGTCCCGAAAGCGTTTTATTCTTAAAATATTCGGCTTTAAATCCTTTCGTCTGCCGAGCGGCATCCGCATAAAATTCATGAAGAATATCCTCATAAATCACATCGTCCGTCAACTGAACGAGGTTCTTTTTTTTCAGTTTTCCCAGTCCCTCACTAACAGATACCGTAGAAAATGGAGTTACAAAACCACTTCCACCACCTGTAGGAATGCGGTCGGCATTGGGTCCCATCACAGCAGTCTTTCCTTTTAAGGGGAGTAGATTTCCTTCATTCTTCAGTAAGACTACACCTTCGCGTGCCAGTTCTAAAGCAGCCTGGCGGGAAAAAGGATTATCCTGCGCGATGTTACTGTCTTTCTGTTCCTTATCCAGCATGCCGTAAGCAATCAAGGTCTGCAAGATATGCTGCACTTTCAGATTGATGGTTTCTTCTGTCACCGTACCGTTTTTGATAGCAGGTATAAGATTGTCGACATTCATAAAACGTCCTTTCGGCATTTCAAGATCAAGTCCGGCATTAGCGGCTCCTACGGCAGAATATACGGAAGTCCAGTCCGACATTAAGATACCTTTAAATCCCCAGAGATTACGCAAGATATCAATATTCAACCATTTATGTTCGGTAGCATGGACACCGTTCAGAAGATTATAGCTGTTCATAACAGCACTCACATTCGCTTCCTGTACAGCTTTCCGAAAGGCCGGAAAATAAATCTCGTGCAAAGTACGTTCGTCTATGTCCGAACTGGCATGATGACGGCTCCATTCCTGATTATTAGCTGCAAAGTGCTTGATGGTGGCAATAACTCCTTCCGATTGCACGCCCAGGATATATTGTTTAGCCGTTTCACCCGTTAAATAAGGGTCTTCGCCAAAGTATTCAAAGTTACGTCCACACATAGGAGCGCGGTAGATATTTACTCCCGGCCCGAGCAGTATATTCACTCCTCTAGCTTTGGCATCCTGTCCCAATCCTTGCCCCAGTTGATAAAGCAGACTCCGGTTCCAGGTAGAAGCGGAAAGTATTCCAGAAGGATAGAGAGTGCTCTTGGGGGCATGATTACGAATTCCCTGCGGTCCGTCCGCCAGTTTTATTTCAGGAATTCCCAAACGGGGGATTGCACGAAGCGAGAAGCTGGTATATCCGGAGATATACTCTATTTTCTCTTGCAAAGTCATTTTAGATACAATTTCCCTGGCACGTTGTTCGGCTTGGGGAGTGATTGTCTGCGCACAGGTTAATATGCTCCATGCAAGCATACATAAACCTATGCCTCCTATTTTCTTTTTCATGGTGATTTTGTATTAATATAGCATATGTCAAAAACCAACTTGGCTATCAGCTCTTGACACACTTTTGTTCTTTACATTTTTAGTCTATCAGTTCTATTTTAACGGTCTGTCCCTGTACCAAAATATGATATTCTCCGGCTTCAAGGAATCGTTTACCATCCTCATTGACAAAACCGAAATCACGTTCCAGGTCTATGTCAAAACGGAAAGTCTTCGTTTCTCCGGCTTTAATCAACTGTTTTTCAAAATGCTTCAGTTCTTTCACCGGGCGGGTAATCGAGCAATACGGATCGGATATAAACCAATGAACAGTCTCTGCTCCATCGCGAGCACCGACATTGGTGACAGTCACTTCTGCAGACAATCGATCGCCGCGCTTCACTTTAGTAGCAGAAGGGGTAACGGTGCCATACTTAAATTCGGTATAACTTAATCCATGCCCGAACGGATACAACGGATCGCTTGTTATATCTTTATAGAATCCTTGATGCCCACGTCCGCTCTTGCGGCGATTGTAATAAATAGGAATTTGTCCTGTGGAATAAGGGAACGTCATGGCAAGTTTACCGGATGGGGTGATACGTCCTGATAATATACCGGCCATCGGCAACGCTCCATTCACACCCGGTTGCCAGATTTCCAGTATAGCATCGGAAATCGGTTCCAGACGATTCAATTCCAACGGACGTCCATTCACCAATACCAGTACAATAGGCTTTCCGGCTTTCTTCAGTTCTGCGGCCAGCTCTTCCTGAATCTGCGGCAATGCGATAGAAGAACGGGAAGCATTCTCACCACTCCAGGTCATCATCTCACCCAAACAAAGAACAACTACATCAGACCAGCGTGCAGCTTCCAATGCTTCTGCAAATCCTTCTCTGTTATCTCCTTTCGTAGCACAGCCTGCTGCATAACGCAATTCAGCTTTTCCTGCAAATTCAGTAGCCAGTCCATTATAGAGCATGGCAACATCCGTATCTTTTCCATGACCACACCAGGAACCCAACAAGTCCCAACCATTTTTTGCCATTGGTCCTATCACGGCAATCTTCTTTTTATCAGTCAGCGGTAATGTTTTGTTTTCATTTTTCAGCAAGACCATGGATTCCGCCGCAAGCCGGGCTGCAATATCCATACTTTGCGGACGGAAGAAACGTTCTTTCTCACTTGTTGCGGGAGTATAAGGACGTTCGAAAAGGCCGAGACGGAATTTCAAAAGTAAAACACGACGTACAGCTTCATCTACTTGAGCTACCGATACTCTGCCCTCTTCTACCAACTCTTGCAAATGGCGGTCGTAAGCATGAGACATCATATCCATTTCAAGACCGGCAGTAAACGCATGCCAGGCTGCTTCTTTTTTGGTCGCTGCCAATCCCTGATTTTTCAACTGTTCGATGGCTCCCCAATCGGAAACAATAAATCCATCATGCCCCCAACGTTTCTTTAATATCTCGGTCATTATGTAAGGATTGGCCGAACCCGGCACACCGCTGATATCATTAAAGGAACTCATCAGTGTTGCCGCACCTGCTTTCACACCCATCTCGTAAGGGAGCAGATAAGTATCCCAAAGAGTTTGTTTGGAGATCTCGGTATAGACATAGTCACGCCCGGCTTCGGATGCCCCGTAACCTACATAATGTTTCAGACAAGCTGCCATACGGTTTTCTGCTGACAAGTCATCTCCTTGATAACCTTTGACGGAAGCTGCACCGAATACCCCGTTTGTATAAGGATCTTCACCATAACCCTCTGCCACACGTCCCCAGCGAGGATCACGAGCCACGTCAATCATCGGTGAGAAAGTCCAGTCCACTCCCGACATACGCGCTTCCTGTGCAGATACAGCACACGCCTGCTCTACCAAATCCGGATTCCAGGAACAAGCCTGTGCCAACGAAATAGGATACACGGTACGGAAACCATGAATTGCATCGTAGCCGAAAATAATAGGAATACCCAGACGAGACTCTTCCATTGCTTTTTTCTGCATACTATTACGCAGTGCGGGATTTGTTTCGAAGTAAATCAGAGAACCGATTTCTGCGGGCACTTTCTTCACTTCTTCACCTACATTATTCACATTGTTATTCCGTCCCAGGGTATATTGATTAAGCTGCATCACTTTCTCTTCCAAAGTCATGCGGGATAGGAGATCATCTACGCGTTTCTCAATCGGAGCCTTTGCGTCTTTATATAGTGCAACATCTTTTTTATCTTTTGCCGAAAGGGTGCATATAGAACCTAGCAAACATAATCCGTAAACCAATACTTTCTTTCTCATCGATGTTTTCGTCGGTTAATTAGTATATAAATATAGCTTTATCAGACAGCCACAACATGGCTTCTTTTTATTGTCTTTCAGATAAATCAGTCACCCTATACGGATGCTTCACTGCTGCATGAGCAGCTTTCTGGGCAACAGCTTTTCGAGCCTCATCCAGGCTCTCCGGGCCATAAGGATTTCCGATTACATTGCGTTTGAAGATACGTTCGAACCAAGTGCAGGCAGCAGTATAACGTCCGACTTTCACATCCAGATGATATCCGTCACGGTTCATATGATCGCCGATGAAAGAGGTACGGGCATTCTGTATGGCAGTGCCCGTAGAGATAATCATCTTAATCTTATATGCCTTACCTGCTTTTTTCACTGCATCTACAATTGCGTGATACATCGTCAGCTGATCGCGGTTGTAGTTTTTAAATCCACCGTGATTGGAAGTGGATGCATAGGCCCAAGTCTGGTGCAGCATCAACTTTGTTTTCTTGGGAATACGTGCTTTTACATACTCTATGAGCTCGGGAAGAGAGGCTTCATACGTCTCATACATTCCCGAAAAAGTACTTGCTTGTTGCAGGCTGACATAATCCCAGTCTTCATCCGCCAGTACCATTTCCAAAGACATCTTGCCTTTTTCCCGTTTCTTTCCATCTGTACCGATTTTCCGGTAGGCATAGGCAGGAGCATTTTCACGGGCATTCTTCACATGGCGTTCTAAGGAACAGCCACCAATAAACATATTGCCGATTATGGTTGAAATACCTTCGGCTTCCGCAAGTTCATGCAGATATTGCTCCACGGCATCTTGGGAAAAGCTATTGCCGATAGCCAATATCTTAACTACCTTTTGTTGTCCATATACCCCCTCCGTCAGAAGGAGCAATATGAACATACAAATCGCAACAATTCTATATCTCTTCATCACAATCAAATATAGCTAAACCTATTAGTTATTTCTTTTTTTCATGTAATAATCTCTCATAAGATACCATGCCTTCTTGCGCATTCCCTGATCGGATATTAACCCTTTGCGGTTCCAGCCATCCTGATTAGTGGGGTGGAAACGGAACGGAGAACGGAAGTCGAACAGAATCCAGGGAGATACTCCACGCAGGTTAGGGATATTGTCGAACATACGAATATTGTCTCTATACAGACGTGCCTGATACTCTTCACTCCAGGAGCTGACTACATTCTCATCGCCAGACTGACCGTACAATGCTTCACCACCAAATTCAGAAATAATCAACGGTTTGTGCGTCACTACTTCCCAAATTGCATCTTTCGGTTCAACAGGCCATGGATGATACCAGCCCATATATTTATTGATTGCTACGACATCTAATTGGGAAGTAAAGGAATCTTCCATTACAAAACGCTGTTTCTCACTGTTAAAGCGCACAAGGTCAAAAGCGGCGACATACAGACGGGTAGTATCCAGCTGTTTGCCTGTTTCAAGCAGGGAAGTCAAAAAATCATTCCGTTCTTTGGAAGGCTGTGTTTCATTGGCAACACCCCAGTAACCTACTGCACAACGATTCTGATCGCGCTTTATCATTTCAGAAAGCATCTTCTGTGCTTTCTTACGGGTATCTTTGTCTGTAAAGTCAATGCCTTGCCAAATAGGAATTTCCTGCCAGAGAAGGAAACCCATCTTTTCTGCCAAGCGTACCGTGTATTCATTCTGCGGATAATGTGCCAGACGAATCATGTTCACACCAAGCGCCTTAGCTTCATTCAGCAACATGGATGCATCGGCTTCCGAGAAAGCACGTCCCATGCGCTGCGGAATCTCTTCATGGAAAGAGATGCAACACATAAATGTCGGTTTCCCGTTCAGGTAAATATCCGTTCCTTTCACTGTGATGTTACGGAAGCCTATTTGTTCCTCCACGCGATCGGTACTTGAAGAAATGACCACGCCATAGAGTTTCGGTTCTTCGGGCGACCAGCGTTGCAGTTTCTTTGCATTCAATACGGTTTCCGCTTTTCCTTCCGCATCAGTAGTAAGTTCCGCATTGATTTTAAGTTCGGGAATGGCGACTGTCACCTTTTCACCCGCCTTTTTATCAGAAAGACGTACACGGGCAATGATCCGGTCGGGAGCGTTTTTATCCAGTTGGATGAAGTAATCTTCTATAAATGTGCGGGGAGTTTTCACCAGCAACACATCTCTTGTGATGCCGCCATAATTCCACCAATCGAACGCCATAGCAGGAATGGCGTCCTTGGTACGACGATTGTTCACTTCTATTGCCAAGAAGTTATCGCCGTCTTTCAACAGGTCCGTCACTTCTACTTGGAAAGGGGTGAACCCACCTTCATGTTCTGCTATTTCTTTTCCGTTCAGGTAGACTTTGCAACGATAGCTGACAGCACCAAAATAAAGAAACTGACGCTTGTCTGCCAGACGTTTGGCATCAAAATGACGCGCATACCATACAGTACCCTCATAATATTTCAGTTCGGGCGACTGCGAGTTCCAGTCTCCCGGGACATTAAGACGCAAGCCGCCTTCGAATGCATATTCGTAGAAATCAGTATTTCCTTTCGGTTGCTGATTTTCATAGATTTTCATTCGTTGTCCCTGATCGTACAGGTCAATAATGGCATTCCATTTACCATTCAGTGAATGAATGTCACGACCGTAGACATTCGTTATCAGTTCTTGTGCTGCAACGCTTCCTGCAAAAGCGATCAGCAACAACAGACATAGATTTAATTTCTTACCTATTTTCATTTATCTATTAGTTTGTGGTATTTATACATTATTCGTTTCTCGATTCATTCTTCAGGAAATTCATCACCCAGTTCCAGGCAGCACTCCACTGCTCTGCATAGGCATAATGGGCAGTCGTTTCGGCCACAAACAACTCTTTCGGAGCATTAATCATGTTGTAAGCCGAATAAGTGGTGGTAGGCGGACAGACCATATCATTATAACCAAAAGTATAAAATCCCGGCACTTTAACCTGCCGGGCAAAGTTGACTACATCAAAATACTGAATGGTTTTAATCTTCTCCGGTGTCCGGTTCCTTTCATCCTTAAACATGTGCGGCCAACCTCCTGCGCGACCATGAGCATAGCCTGCAATATCACACAAAGCCGGATAGAAAGAAACTAATCCTTTGACACGGTTATCCAGTCCGGCAATCACTATGGAAAGTGCTCCGCCCTGGCTTCCACCGAAAGTTGCCAGATTACCATTAAATTCGGGGAGTGTGTAAATGAAATCAATGGCTCTTACACAGCCTGTATAAACCCGTTTATAATAATACTTATCCCGATCGTCCGTATTGAATGAATGGTAATTCTTCAAGGCCCCGTTATAAAGTCGGTGATATACATCTCCCGTCAGGTTGACCGGAATACCGTGAATGCCGATTTCCAAAATGATAAAACCATTTCCGGCACGTTCGGACTCCCCGTTATATGCGCGGATACCTGCACCCGGCACTTTCAAGATGGCCGGATATTTTCCGGGAGCTTTCGGCACACAAAGGATGCCATACATACGGGATGCATAGTCATTATTCGCAAAAGAAACATGATATACATTCACTTTGTCCGTACACTTTTCCGGCAATAAAGTCATTATAGGTTCCAGCGCCCACTTTTCAGCGGCTTCTTTGGTGCTCTTCCAGAATTCAAGAAAATCGGCAGGCAACGGAGTAGTCGGTTGTAGCTTCTCCGGATCAAAGCCGACGGTAGCTACACCTTCATATTCACGCCCTTGATAACTGACAAAAGCACGGCAACGCAGGAAACCCTCTTTTTTCATTGTACCTGCATTAATTTCGAGCTTTTCATTCTTCAAAGGTTGTTTACCTGTCTGATGAGGTTTCATCATATCTTCCGAAATCTCATAACGCACTTCCAGATGATCCTGTGGAATATTGCATTTCAGTACAGCTACTTTGAATTTCACTTTTTCTCCCGGTTGATACAACCAATTGGTGTGGTCGGGAGTGACCAGCACTTGAATCAGCCTTTCCGCCGGTTGCCCGTACACAACGAATTGCACGGCAACAAACAAAGCAAGAAAAACAGAACGCAAACTTTTTATCATAATTCCATTATTGTTTATAGTCTTTTCATGGTTTTACCTGGTATTGATAAAGAGTGAAAGAATTCTTATCATTCAACTCGAAACTTACTTTACCCTGTACACCAACTTCAGCAACAAACTTTTTGCCATTTCCCATCAAAGGAGTAAAAGTTACCTTCTTGCCCTCCGGAAGCCAAGTATCAATGGTTCTTTTGGCTATGTCATTGTCTTCGCGGTAAATAATGAGATAACCTTGCGTGTCAGAGACTATTGATTGAAATCCTGTCCACGAGCGTCCCGAAGGTTCTTCACCAATGGGCAATATGATGCCTTGATGAAATTGAAGTTGCAAGGGTTGATATTCCTTGAGCAGAGTTGACGTAGCATAAGCCTCTTCGGGCAGGTTCGAAGCCTCCATCCAAGCCAATGGCTGTGCCGCCAGGGTGATGGCGAAGAGGTAGTCGAAACTATAACGAGAGGGAGCAAATGGATCGGTAGTGCTATACTTATCGGCATTACGCCATTTATTCAGGAATTCTATCTGCATCTTCTCGGCTGGTACATAGCGAGACAGCATCCAAAGATTACGCAAGGTGCGATAGGGATAATAGTTGCCCCAATCGGTATAACGGTTTTCCAGGAAGATATTGCCATACTCATTCATATAATGATATCCACCGCGACGACCGGCAGTGGCATCGAGGTTGAAAATCACCTCATGGTTGGTTTGTGCTAACACGGTATCAAACAACCGGCGTAAATTCTGTTCGGCTGTTTTAGTAGGTATTTGTAAGCCATCTATCTTGAAACAGCAGATACCATACTCCTTGTAAAGCCCGATAATGACTTGCGCGTCTTTTTGCCAATCGGCAAAATCATTCTGTATACTAGGATTGAACCATAATCCGATACGAATACCCAATTTCTTTCCTTTCTCTACAATGCGTTTCAGTCCATGAGGGAATTTCGTGGGGTTGGGCGTCCAGTAATCGGCATTTTTCCAGATATCTTTAAAGCTGCCTCCGGCTGTCTTTGAGTTGGGGCTTTTTCCGCTCTGCCAACCATCGTCCAGTTGAAAGAGGGTGACACCCAGACGTGCGGCACGGTCCAGCTCGGCCAGACAGAAAGCCTCATCTATTTTGGCATCCTGACTACGGTCACCCCAGGTATTGAGCATAATCATCTCATCCTGTGCGGCGGTGTGGTGGCGCAGTTGTTTTTGATAAAGGCGCAATGCTGTTAGTGCTTCTTGTTCATCTCCGGTATAGACACCGGTAACGCATCCATAAACACGAGTCCAGCTATCCGGTTTCACATCATCAGATGCAATGCCCAGACCCACTACCATAAAATCGCTAAAGTCGGCCACGAAGTCGGAACCATTATAATGTAATTGGGTACTGCTGCAAGGAGCCTCTTTCAAGAAAAAGAAACCTTGCCGGGTAGCCACATCGTGAGCAAAAAGCAGATTACCACGATAGGTGTTGCGACGGTAAGGAAGCCAGGTACGTTCTGTCACCAGATTGTCATTCCAATCAGTATAGTCGAAGAACTCTACCGTACGGGCACGCCAATGATTACCGGAGAGTTGCAATCTGTCGATCGTCGGAGTTTTCACCCCCGTAGTCATATCGACTGTGTGCTCTATATTTTTACGATCAGCATTAGAACGATTGTCATCTTTATTCTGGTAAAGTTCTACTTGTCCTTTCAGATAGGTATCGCAGGCAATGGCGGGACAGTCTGCATAAATGCGATAGCGACGTTCTATACTTAGAGAACCGATGGTGCAAGCCACAGTGGCTTGCAGATAGCTGGCATGTATACCATTCGTTAGAATCTCATTCACAGTGAAAGTAGCAGCTGTAGGGATGCCTTTCACAATCGAGAAGTCGGGCTCTTTGCCTTGAGCCGGGATTACTTTTCCACATAGCTTATCGGTGAGGCTAATGGTGACAGGTGTACCATTATTCCACAGCATGGTACGCTCCATGTAGTTATTGCCCATACGTAGTGTATCACCTTTCAGGAAAGCATAATAGTGCTGTCCTCCCCAAAGCGGCAATCCCAATATGGTTGAGAGAAATATCGTGATAATACTTTTTTTACTCATAGTTTGTCTGCGGTTTGATGTAAGCCGGAGCCTCCAACAACTTGTTGGGTTCGTTGAAACGTTGGTTATCGGGTACATTGTGTTTGCCCAAGCCTGCCTGCATAAGCTGCTTTAATTCGGGCAGATGATGATGATAGATATCACGCGGTTCTACGCCATGCTTATGACAGAGTCCGGCTGCCATACCTACTACTTCACCCATCATACCAGTAGTACGCATCACACGTACCGTACCCAAGGCTACGTGTGTGCAGCTCATATTACGACCTGCCATAAAGAGGTTATCCACATTGCGCGAATAAAGACAACGATAAGGGACAGCATAAGGATGAATCCAACGATGCACCGTTGCCGACTTGAATTCATTATCAGGAAAACGCACACTGTTCACGCTATCAGGGAAGTGGAGATCGATACTCCAAGTGGTAGTAAACGAAGCATCCTCGTGTGCCACATTTTTGTCTATATCGTCTTGTGCTAACACATAGTCGCCCAGAAGACGGCGAGATTCACGTTTACCGGAAACATACGCCACCCAATCGAGTGAACGGTTGGCATACTTTTTACGATCCGCATAGTGATTCTTCAGATAGCTCCAATTGGAATATACCACCAAAAGTCCATAGTCGCGTATGCGTTCAGCCTCGGTGATTTGATTACGGTTCATTCCTGTTTCCCATTTCCATTCGCCCATAGTTACAGGCTCGCAATTATCAGTGCCAAAGCGCATACCATATTCGAAGCGGGGGAAAGAGGTCTTCTTCTTCATGTCCTTGCTATACCATTGTACCGATGCGCCCATCACTAGCGAGTCGGGCTGCTCGGGAGCGAGACTTTCGCCATATTCATCGCGGCCTTCACGTCCCATAGTCCAATCGGCACCGGCTAAGTAGCCTATGGTAGCATCGCCAGTGCAGTCACTAAAGAGAAGAGCGGTAAGTTCGGTTTGTTCACCCGTCTCAATATGTTGAATAGTGACTGATGCTATGCGATCACCCTGCATCTTTACAGCCACAGCACGTTGTGAAGCATAAAGGGTGATATTCTTTTCGGCAGCTATAAAGTCTTCCTTTTTCTGATCTTCATAATAGTCACCCGGTTGGGCATTACCGGAACGTTCATGACCGAATTCGCGTATCATACGACCTAACCCCTCGTTGGGTCCCTTTTCGATGATACCACCCAGGTGTACACGTATCTCCGACGAGTTATTACCGCCCAGTACAGGACGATCGTTCACTAATGCCACCCTACAACCTAACCGGGCAGCAGCCGTAGCGGCACACATGCCGGCTACGCCTCCTCCCACTACCACAAAGTCGTACTGATGGGTGGGCACCGTTTGTTGTTGTTGCAAGCGGGCACGAAGTGCAGCTGTCTCTGCCTCGCCCCATGCAGTGGGTTGCACATTCATATCAGTCGTGAGATAGATGGCATCACAACGACCATTAAAACCTGTAAGGTCTTTCAAAGCAAGGGTGATAGTACCTGCTTTCAATACGACCTTGCCGGCGGACTGCCATTGCCAGGAATTACCAGTGTGTCCCAATGTAGTTTTCAGTAACTTACCACCTAAAGCCAGACGAAACTTTCCGGGCCCTTCGGCATCGGTCCAAGGTGAAGTCCAGTTGTAGGTGCGGGCATATACATAGTAAGTGCCCGCCTGGGGAATATTGATTTCTGCCGTAGCATCGGCCACAGGAATACCCATGCCATGTGCCATGAGATAGGGTGAACCCATTTGATCCATGAACTGCTGGTCGAGCACCCAGCCGCCTCGCTGGCTGAAGCTTTCTGCTTCGATGAGCAGTTCTCCGGCTACAGCCACAAGGCTACAGGCTACGGCTATGCATGTCAGTAAGATTTTTTTCATCATAGCACAGCGTTTTTTAATTATTGAATAGTTATATCACCCACTTTCACCCAACCTTTGGAGGTTTGATACTCATCGCGGGCTGAAATTAAGATACCAATGGCATTCTCTTTGGTAGTATCTACCAATCCTACTGCCCAAATGTAATTCCCTGCGGCTACATCAGTGAGTTTGATATTAGTAGTGTAAGTCTTGGGAGCTCCCTTCATCCAAGTGGCAATATTTGCTTTGTCTTCTATATAGATGCGGACGGGATCCTCTGTATTCTTATCGAGCAGAGCGATAGCTAGTTTGTACTTGTCACCATACTGCGGCAAATTGGTAGGACAGTAACCCCAACCCAAGTTCGACCAGCGGTGAGTAAGCGATACACTACTGCCACTACGGGCTATAGTAGGAATAGACAGACGGTCGGGATAGAGACGGTAACCACCTTCAGCAATAAACTCCTTCACCAAATGGAAAGCTGTATTGAACCAAGAATGAGTTTCACCTTTGTTCACGTTGGTATCAAAGCGGAGGTCCATCATGTTGACATAACCACCCTTGGCTTCATCATATTCTCCCTGGCGCACCTCGGCAAAATTCTTGTAACCATCGCCGGCAATAGAACCACCGTGTGATGATTCTACCCAACCACCTTCCATAGTGATAGGTACGATACCATGATAGGTAGTACTGATGCCACGCTCCCAATCCTTATAATATTGCTTCATGCCGAAAGCATCGTGACGCAAACAGAAGCCTTTGGCTACGGCACGTTTCACCATATCGGCAGCTACCTCGGTATCGGTATCACTAAACTCTTTGCCACTAAGCAAACAGCGATGATAATTAATCATGATAGGCACTTTAGTGAAAAGGCGTGACATTACATCCGTAATCCATTCAAATACTGCTTGTCTAGGAGCTTCATCACCTGTAGAGTATTTCAGGGTGTGAGTCTCACCCCATTTGCCTAATCCAAAACCGCTCACAAATTGAGTGACATCAGGATCATTGTATTTGGCAGCAAAAGCAGTAAGGAACCCTTCATACTCCCTCTGGAAAATGGGATCGTCCGGATAAGGTGTCCATACGTTTACACTACCGGTAGTAGTGGTAAACCCTTCGGCACCGGCATCTTTTACATAATCGGGACAGGCATCTTCATGTTTGTCACGACTATCACACACAAAGGTAAAGGCGAGCTTCAAGTTTCGTTCTTTAGCTCCTTCCACCAGCATACGAAAACGCTTGGCAGGTTCAGTCTGTACACTCTCATCCCATACATATTTGCCTTTTTCAGGATTAAAATGGCTCCAAAGACCACGAACGTAGAGCGTATTACCATAGTCAGATACCTTCACAGTACCTTCTGACGACTCGAAGTTATCATAAAGATCCCAGAAATCCATCATCATACCACTTCCAATACCCGAGTAAATGACCCATCCACTCATAGGGTTACGCTGCAGTTTGTAGCGTTCGGGCATGATATTGACGGTCGTGTTGCCTTCAATGTTCCAATTATAATCGGTTATAGGGGCATCATCGTCTGAACAAGCAGTGCCAATGAAAGGCGTAGTAGCTAGCAGACACATCGACAAGGTCTTGATGCTGTTTTTTATTATTTTGTTCATAAAATATATCTCGTTTATTGTTATCATTTAAAGGTAGAATAAGAAGTGAAGTGATAAAAGCTCCACCTCTTATTCTTTCATTTTGGATTTATTTAATATCAAAGAGTACAGTGTTGTTCTCTAGGTCCACTACCACATAGTTACAGCCCTCCGGGATGAGGAAATAAGCATAGCGGTTATTGCCCTGACCTGTTACGGTTCCTTCTATCTTACCTGCTGTTACTGTAGTGTATCCATTGTAGCTATTACGAACAGCATCAGCAGTAGAACCAACGAACCATCCGTTATTAGCATATCGCAGCGTGCTGAAGTTCACCCAACCGGCATTTGTCTTCCCATAATTATCCTTATATTCATTACGTGGCAATACATCACCTTTATAAACGAATACTTTCGGATTGGCAACACTCTGAATAAGGTTATACTTCACTTGACAGTACTTGAAGCTTTTTCCGGTTTCTTCATCAATACCCGAATCGTAAGCAAAACTATTGAAACCACCATACATGTGCAGTACATTGACTTCCTGACTCCATGGGTTTTTCCCCAGTTCGGTATTGTTGAACGATACGGTGAGTGGTTTCAGATCGGTAGCGGTCGAATAGATGGTAATAGATTTCTCCTCCTTATTCAATACAATGCGGTAAGTTCCATCGGCCGGAATTGTCCAATATTGTTTATCCACTTTGCTAATGAGTACTTGTCCGAATGTTGACAATTGACCATCTTCGATGTCATGACTATCAGCTATTTCCGGTACAATGGCCATCGCTTGTTCACCTTCGAAGGTGAGCGGGATGTAAAGGTTACCAGCTTTCAGTGCACCACGCCAAGCATAAATCTGGTCATTTTCGAGGGCTTGAGCCATCTCAATCTGTTCCCCACCTACGGCACTACCAGCCAGGAATATCTGGTCGGCTTCAACTACAGCACCAGCTTCTACTATCTTCACCGTCTGTTTACTCATATTCACAGTGATACGATAGGTAGCTGCAGATGGAATTAACCACGAATTGGCTTCAGCGCGATCGGATATGACGCCTGCCATTTCACCTGTGGTGATGGGGGCATCGGCGGTTTCCGGGCCAATGGCATTCAATTCGTCGGCATAGTCAACGGGAAAGTTTATCTTACCGGTAACCAAAGCTCCTTCGTAACTATAAATTCTGTTTGTCTCGTCTTTCAGCGTCATCTTAATATTATCATCGCCTACGGCAGTACCTCCCACATAAAGGTTATCAGCTTTATACTGTTTGGGGCCATAAGTTTTGAACTTCACCGTTGCAGTAGCAATATCGGGCACCATAAGACGGGGACCTTCAAAGTTGGCTGTAACAGTAAAAAGGACTTCGCCAATGGTACTGGTGGTTAGACCGAAGTAATCGACCAATATATCTTGCATCTCTTTGTTGGTGTACGAGCGAAGAAATTCACCATCATCATCAAATTCCTTGATATTTGCAACATCGCTACCGATAAGCTGCATCTCGTATTTATAAGTTGTGATATAATCTTCACCAAAATTGTGAGCGGTGCTCCACTTCAGCGTAAAAGCTGTCTCGTTGGGTTTACTTTCATCGAGCTTAATATATTCGCCCGAAGGAGTCAACTCAATCTCCGACTGGTTGCGTGAGGCAGTATTGTCTATCTCCTCTTCGCACGAGGTGGCAAGCATGCTCATCATTCCCACAGCCACCATTCCAAGGTTTCTATATAAATGCATTGTTTTCATGTTCGTAATAGTTTATAGGATTAATAACCCGGATTGTTGGGTAACAAGTTGGGACACAACTCCACATCATGTGTAGGCAGCGGCCACAAATATTCGCGTTCGGGGAAGATGCGTTTAGCACCCTGCGAACAATAACCGGCATTAAAGAGAGCTGCAAAGTCTGCTAAACCATCTTCGTCGATTTGCGGAGTCATTCCCCAGAACCAGAGGTTCTTGTTCACGATATTGTTCAGCAATTCTGTGGGGTCGATAAGCATGATGTAATTGTAACCATTCAATGCTTTTCCTGCCAATTTCCAGCGCATCAAGTCTTGCAGGCGTTGGTTCTCCATGGCAAACTCCATGCGGCGCTCTATACGCAGGGCACGTCGCAGTTCGGTTTGGTTGGTAGTGGTCACGGCAGGATAACTATCAGTAGCTGTTACATTCACACCATAAGCACGAGCACGTACCATATTAATGGCTTTCAGCACGCTGTCGTCAATCAGGTTCTGTTCTATCATGGCTTCAGCATAAATCAACAGTACGTCAGCATAGCGCATTATGATATAGTCTTGTTCTACCTTTTGGTCTACTGTCCACGTAGCATCAATACCTTTCTTCCACAACAATCCTGTATATGAACTATATTGATTCACGATACGGGTATCTTGGTTGCTTTGTGTCTTACCTGTGGTATAGTTCATTACAGTTTTAGCTGCAGGACTGGGGTCGTATTCGAAACCACAGTGCTCGGTATTGAATTCAACGATGGTCATTGTACAACGCGGGTCACGGTTCTTGAAAGGCTTGCGAGGATCAAACAACGGTGATTCGTCAATAGGTAGCCCGTCAGTACAGAGATATGAAGCCAAGAGGTCCCATGAGGGATTGTATGAGCCATATCCTCCGGCATTACGGGGAAGGCCGTTCTTCACAATCCAGGAATCGAGCATCACTTCGTTTTCAATAGAGCGAGGTATCACGAACACTTTCTCGTCGTTTAGTTTGGTGCTCTGCTTGAAAAGTTTAGCATAGTCAGGTTCCAAAGAATAGAGTTTAAGATCCATACAAGCTTTGGCGGCTTGTGCAGCTATCTCATAATCACCCATATAGAGGGCAAAACGCGCTTTCATAGCCAGGGCTGCTCCTTTGGTAGGATGGATATTTTCGTCTTTTCCATAGCTTTCAGGCAAACCGGCAATGGCTTTATCGAAATCAGCATACACCAAAGGAATCACTTCCGCTTTAGGTCTGCGACCACGTTGCAAAGCTTCGGAAATGGTTATAGTCTCTTCCTGATAGGGCACATCACCATAAAAGAAGATCAGTTCAGCATATTTACAGGCACGACAGAAATAAGCCTCACCGGCATAACGATTGTAAACTTCCTCTGTCACAGCACCCTTTGACTTATGAATATTTTCGAGCATTGTGTTGGTGCGGGCAATAAGTTTGAATGATTGCTGCCACAAAGCATATACTTCATACTGCTGGCCGTTCAGGGTTCCATCAAGCACAGTTCCACCACTTCCAGGGTTACGATTCGTCTGACGATAGGTTGTGTTGTCCGACCACTGTTCGGATGAGCTAAGAGGTTCTTGCCAATAACCTAAAATGTAGAAATCATTGGAAGCCAAACGCAATTCTGTTTCGGATGTGTACCAAGATTCTGTATTACCTTGCGATTTGGGTACCAAGTCCATGCTCTCGCAAGCAGCAAGACTCAGGCACATTCCGGCTAATAATATCTTTGTTTTCATATTCTATTCCTATTTATTTAAAAGTTAACTTGTATGCCCATTACTAAAGAAGTGGTAATAGGATAATCCGATGTACCCATTTCAGGATCCCAACCACTAGGGAAATTGCTCAAACAGAAAAGGTCACTACCGCTCACATAGAAGCGGGCACGGTTTATACCGGCTTTTTGTGTCCAACTCTTAGGCAGGGTATAGCCTAATGTGATATTCTTCAAACGGAAGTATGAACCGTTGAACATCCAGAAGCTAGAGGTAGCATAGTTATTGCTCTTCGACACATTTGAAAGGCGGGGATACTTGGCTGCTAAATTCTCTTCAGTAGTATTGAAAGGACTCCAATATTTACCCTCGAGAATGGCTGGTACGTTACCATAGTTATCACGCAAAGGTTGCACCATAGAAGTAGAGAGGTAAGAATTTTGCTTGCCGATGCCTTGAAAAGCAAGACTGAAATCAATGCCTTTGTACGAAGCGTTAAGGCTACCACCATACTGGAAACGAGGCAGTGAGTTACCCAAAGGTACACGGTCGTATTCGGGACTGATTACGCCATCGGGCACACCATCGGGACCACTGATGTCGCGATACTTCAAGTCACCTACTGTAACGGTAGTACTAGTGCGAGCCGAGTTGTTCACTTCTTCTTGAGTTTGATAGATGCCCTCGCACACATAACCATAGAATTCATTGAAGAGCACGCCGGCACGTTTAATCTTACCACCGCTGATTTGCTCACCATCATTCATATAATCAATCTTCGAAAGGAAGTCGGAGAAATTCACATTTATACCATACTTAAAATCTCCTATTTGATCGTTCCATGCCACTTCAATATCATAACCATGAGTAGACATCTTACCTGCATTCGTACTAGGGTTGTTATATCCCATGAAGTAAGGGATTTCAATATTCAGCAACATGTCCTTGGTCTCTTTCCAATAGTAATCGAAATGAAACTGCAGACGGTTGTTCAAAAAATTGACATCCAGACCTAAGTCAGTACTGGTAGTCGTTTCCCAAGTAATATCTTCTACAGCCAACACAGCAGGACGAGCAGTTTTATCAGAAACTACACTTCCATCAGCCATATAGAAAAGTGAATTACCAAAACTCATCAAAGCAATGTAAGGGAAGTAGTTGCTGCCGATACGTTCGTTACCTAACATACCCCATGAACCACGCAACTTCAAGAATGAAAGCCAATCCCATTTGAGGTTCTTCATGAACTTCTCTTCACTCGCTACCCAACCAGCTGAAAATGAGGGGAAAGTCCCCCAACGATAACCTTTGGCAAAACGTGAACTACCATCGTGACGCACGTTAGCCTGGAACAGGTAACGATCGGCATACGAATAAATAACACGGCCAAAAACAGAGTTTGAAGTATACTCTGAACCTGTACCGCTATTGGTTTGGAAATCTTCCGAACCGATATTGAGGTAAGGATAACCGGTCAGTTCATATTTATCGCGCGCAGCACCGAGACTTTCGCTCTTCATATAGTAGTTTTCGAAACCGGCCATTACTGTGAGATTATGACTGCCAAAGGTTCCCATATAGTTAGCAATTGCCTGGCTAGTGACATTATAATCATCGTTACGAGTTTCTGTGAGCGAATTGGTAGTCCAAGTGCTCCCGGAGTCGAAATAACCACCAAAGGTTTCGGGATCATCGGGCAAGGTGTATCCACATGAGTTTTTAAACGCTTTCTTCTTTTGATAGTTGATAAAAGGAGATACGATACCCGAGATGCTTAGTCCCTTGATAGGCTTGAAGGTTAGCGAACCTTTACCTGCCACCTGCGTACTGTGAGCTACCGAATTACCACCGGCTACAAGCAATCCATAAGGATTTGCACCACTCTTACCCGAAGCTAAACGACCATCATCCCAGGTTGCGGGGTAAATGGCGGGCATTTTACGCATGGTATCAAAAGGGTCATAGTTTGTGGCAGTACTCTTAGCATGACGGATATTTACGTCTATTTGAGCACTAAGTTTATCATTGATATTAAAGTCGTTGTTCGAACGGAACATGTAGCGTTGGAAACCACGACCGTCATAAAGACCGTCTACTTCGTCATACGAAAGGGTAGCTACCGACTTTACCGCTTTGTTACCGCCTGATACAGAGAGAGTATGAGTCATACGGGGAGCACTTGACTTCAAAATCAGATCAGTCCAATCGGTAATGGGGTAGTTGTTCGGATCAGTAGCATTATACTTCACCCAATTCTTGGTTTTGTCAGCCGTATATTCTTGGAAAAAACCACCAGTAGGGTTATCGTTGTATTTCAACTCGTTGCTCATCTCCAAGTAGCGAGTGACTCCCACCATACTAGGTTGTTTGGTAGGAATTTCCCAACCAAATTCAGCATTATATTTCAGATTGATTTTACCGGTATCGTTACCACGCTTGGTAGTAACTAAGATAACACCAGCAGCAGCTTTCGAGCCATAGATACTGGCAGCCGCAGCATCTTTCAATACTGATATGCTCTCTACATCATTAGAATTCACATAGTCGAGCGAACTCTGCACACCGTCTACAATCACTAACGGGCTCGATTCACCCATAGTGGTAATACCACGCACACGAATAGAGGCGGCTCCTGCACCGGGAGCAGAGCTATTACGCGTCACCATCACACCCGAGAGTGAACCTTGCAATGCATTGGAAAGCATGGCTGTACGCTTGTTTACCAGCTCTTCTCCCTTCACGGCTGCCACCGCACCAGTAAGGTCTTTCTTCTTTACCACACCGTAACCGATAACAACCACTTCGTTGAGCGCTCTGCTAGCTTCTTCCATTACTATGGCATACATATTTTTGCTATCTATCCGCACGATTTTGTCCACAAAGCCCACATAGCTAATGAGTAATTCGCTACCCTCGGGAACGTCTATCTGAAACTTACCATCAAGGTCGGTGATAGTAGCTGCATCACTACCTTTCACACGAACCGTAGCACCAATCATCGGAAGATCAGTTGCATCGACTACCTGACCAGAGATGCGCTTCGCCTTTTTCACTTGAGTGGTAGCCTTTTTAGAAGGATTAGCAGTGATGGTTACTTGACGGTTCTGAATGGTATATTTCAAATCGGCTAGCCGACATACTTCCGTCAAAATAGCATCGATCGACTTTCCTTTCAACTCGATGTTCACTTTGTTGTTGAGACGATCTTTTACAGGTTGATCATAGACAAAAACATATTGGCTATGTTTTTCAATGTAGTCGAACACTTGTTTCACTGTCGAATCTTCGGCTTTAAGGATATACATCCCATTTACCTTTTCGAACGAAACAGTCGACGCGCTAGAATAAGCGGGCACAGACAGTAGTCCAGCCAAACAGAAAGCTTTTGCTAAGCTTACCACCGTAGTTGTGATTGTTTTTCGATTCATAATATAAGATTAATAATTAATATTTATTGCATAACGATTTATGAGTGATCTACCAGTTAGTCGTTGATTTTAAGTTTACCGACTTTGCACCATCCCTCAAATAGAAGATTCTTGTCGACCGCCATTTTCAAGCCCGGCTGGCATGCTTTGGTTGTATCAACCAAACCAATAAGCCAAGTGTAGTTTCCCTTTTGAAGTCCATCCAAATTGACAGTTGTGGTATAATGACCATCACGCCCTTGTACCCAAGTTGAGAGATCAGCCTCATCTGCAAGCTGTTTTTTCACAATGTTATGATTGTCATCCATCAAAGCGATGCAGACTTTATATTTTCCTTTCCATTGAGGAATATTGGTAGGACAGTATCCCCAACCTAGATTGCGCCAATTGTGTTGCACGCTCACACGCTCGCCTGAACGGGCTTTATTTACAAAACTTACCTCAGTGGGATAGAGCCGGTATCCTCCCTCACGTTCGAAACGCTTCACCAAATCGAAAGAGCTATTAAACCACGAGGCTACTTCATCACCAATGCGAAGATCCATCATATTGACATGGGCATTACGGCTTTCTTCGTACTCGCCCCAGCGCACATCTTCCGAATGCCCCTGGCGATACTTGCCACTAGGATCAATCCAGTAACGGTGGTGCGCTCCGGTAATCCATCCTCCCTCCATAATGATGGGCAAGCGAAAGCGGTAAGCACGGGCAAAATCTTTTTCCCACTGTTCGTAGTAACCAGTCATGCCAAAAGCGTCGTGACGAATGGTGTATCCTTTGGCAATGGCTCTTTCGAGCAATCTTTTACTATCAGGGTGTGGTTCTGCCCAGCTGATGGTATCCCCCACCAAACGATGGTAGTTTATCACCAATGGCACACGTTTGAAAGCTTTTGCATAGGTATCGGTAATCCACTCGAATACTTCTACTTTATTTGAGTAGTTATTATACTTCACGCCATGTGCTTCTCCCCATTTACCAAGCCCATAAGCATCAATAAAATCTACTTTATCGGGATCGTCAAAAGCAACAGCAAAGGCTTGAAGGAACTTTTCGTATTTCTGTTGAAACACAGCATCGTCAGGATAAGGCGACCATATTTGGGGATTATTAGGAGCTTGAAAACCTTTCGCACCGGCTTCCTTTACATAAAGAGGTGTGTTCTGTCCTTGGTCGCGGCTGTCTACATTGATACGGAAAGCCAGTCGCATACCACGTTCACGCACCGAAGCAAGCAATTTATAGATACGTGAGTCCGGATCGTTCCATACATAATCTCCCTCTTTACTCTCAAGCATATTCCAATTGATGCGAATGTAACATGTACCGGCGTAATCGCTCACGCGAACAGTGGAATCCCCACCATTTACGGGCATAGCATCATAATGGTGAGTTTGCCAAAAGTTTTCATCCCATGCACGTCCCAAATACATCACCCAACCTGTTAGGGGATTTTTGAGTACAGAAGTAGTATCAGGCTCGAAACAGACTGTTTGATCAAGCATCTTCACACCTTTAGTTATAGCTGATTTTGTATGTACAGAAGTCCATCTGCAGAGTGCTGGAACCGATATAAAAAGCATAAATGTGCATAACAAAGTGTATCTTCTCATCTTTCTCAATAGTATTAATGAGGTACAACATCTCCTTTCGAAAAAGGGGTGTAAATCTCCTCTGCCTTGCTATGAAGGCATTATAAATTGGTTAATAATAAGTTCCTATGTAATTATTTAATCCGGGAAAAACCGATAAAAAAAGCAGTTATTCCTTCACTAAGTAGATCGTATCACCATGAATTTCCATACGAGTTTGGGTCATGGTTTCAATGGCATGTAAGGTTTCATTCACATGATCACTAAGCACTAACCTGCCGTAAAATCTATCTGCCGACATCCCGTCGTCAAACATAATTGTCACCCCATAATAATGGCTGAGTCGTTGAGCCACGGACTCTACACTTTCACCATCAAGGTTAATCATACCCTGCATCCAGCAAGTGTATTCATCAGTATTCACTGTTCGTTTTTCGGCGAAACTCCCCTCTTGCAAATTCACCAATTCATTTGGTTTCATACGAACCCGATCATTGTTTGCCGTTTTCAATTCTACCGATCCTTGAACCAATACCACTTGCGAATCCGAAGCATCGTAATTGTTCACATTAAACTTTGTTCCGAGTACCTTCACCCTAAAATTATCCGAATAAACCAAAAATGGATGTTCTGCATCGTGTGCCACATCAAAGTAGGCTTCACCCTTCACGTATATCTCACGGCAATCGCCCTCAAAACGTTTGGGATAACGAACAATAGTACGGGAATTGGCTATAATCTTAGTGCCGTCAGCTAACATCAACGTCATTTTTTCACCAGTAGGCACTTCCACCTCCTCATCGTATACATCAGCCATTAATTCCATAACTTCCGCACGGGGTAAACCGTCCATTGCATCCTCTGCAACTATATATCTAACACCTATTAAAAGAAGCAACATAGCAGCCGTCGAGGCAACATACATCAAAATGCGTCGCCGTTTGCGTTTACGTTCTTGTTGATGTATTTTCAGGAAAGCCTTTTTCTTAATAGCAGAAATATCTATCTCTACCGGAGTACTATGCTCCATAAACGACTTCAACTTGAGGTCACCCGGCAAATCCCCATATGTATAATCATTAATATCTTTATCCATTTTCAATTCTTTTTATCCTTTCAAAATCTTTTCCCTTTTACAATCTTTACCTTAGAAGTTCCTTTCTACTTATAAAGACGCAGAGGTTAGATTTATCTATAGGTTTAAATTCAACTTTTTTCTTTCAGGGCTCTTTTTTTTCAAATCACCCATTCACAAGTTTCTTTTTCAAAGCATTCATAGCATATCCTATATGATAATTCACAGTAGGAAGCGAAATTTGCAACATATGCGCAATCTCTGCATAAGGTATTTGTTCTAGTTTTGCCAAAAAGAATACGTGCTTACATTTAGGCGGTAAACTTTTAATCGCTTCATTCAAACATTGCATTTCTTCACGTGAAAGCATGTCGTCCATTGGACTCTGCATATCAGGAAAAGAGAAATCTTGGAGTTCCTCAAAAGATATTTCTTGATTACTTTTGATCTCTTTCCGTAAATAAGAAATTGATTTTCGATAAACAATCGTATTCAACCAGCTCGACATGCTAACAATTTCCAAAAGTGTCCTACGTAGTCTCCACACTTCAAGGAAGACATCACTCACCACCTCTTCAGCCATTTCTTTCTTACTAAGAATACCAAAGGCATGATAGTATAGTCTTCTCGAGTATCGATTCATGAAACTATTAAAGGCCAGTTCATCCCCTTTCGATATCAACAAAAGTTCTCTTTCCAGGTCTTCCATTTAAGATATATTAGATTACTACTTTATATATTGACACCTAAACTTCATGTATTATATAGGTATCGTTATACTAAATTAACATTTTCAATCGATTAATGCACATTTTAAAACGACTTATCTTTCAACAAATATTAAAATTAATGTGGAGTTACCTGACCATTCCCTAAAAAGCTTATTTCATCAAGATTCTATCCATTAAGCTATCGCGATATTTTTTCAATTACACAGGTATGATGAAACAAATTCATGCATGCCGCAAATGTATTGAAAATAAGGAAACACAGAAATATTTATGCCACGAAAATATTCGTTTTACTGATTATTTCTAATTTTAGTATGTTTTCTATGAGATTATTCTTTTCCAACAATAAGAAGAACCATATCAACACTCAAAAACAGGGTTTGATATGGTTCTTCTATACTCAATAATTACAATCTGAACTTTATAGAGTGGGTATTTTCAGTTTTGATACAATTTCCTTTTTATATAGAAATAAATCATTTCGCCATCTTGTAAATTTCATTACCTGCCATCAAGAAAGCACCTACTCCATAAACCTCCGTCATGTCACGGGTTACTTTCTTTGGATCAGCACCAATTTGCTGCACATAACCTAACTTTCCATTGGGTTCCACTGCTGAAATAAGAGCTTTCCATCCTTTTATCATCACTGGAAGATAAGTTTCTCTATCCAATAGCCCTTCATTAATACCATAAGCAATAGCATAAACTATAAATGTTGTACAACTTGTCTCCGGTGAAGGATAAGAAGCAGGATCTAACAAACTTGCATGCCAAAAGCCATCAGGATGTTGCAGCCCCCCAACTCGTGTAGCCAGTTTCACAAACAATTCCTCATAAAATTTACGGTTCTTATCCTTCTTAGGAAGCTCTTTCAGTATTTCAACTAAACCACCAAGTACCCAGCCGTTACCACGCCCCCAAAAGACTTTCTTCCCATTGGCCTCGCGTTTCTCAAAATACCGCCAGTCACGATAAAACAGTTTTTCCTCTTTGTCGAACAGATAATCATAAGTCGCTTTATACTCGCGATTCATAAACTTGATATACTTCTTATCACCAGTCAACATATACAGCTTGGCATATACAGGAGGAGCCATAAAGAGGGCATCGCACCAAGTCCAGCGTTCCAAAGTCTTCAAGTCGCCATCCACCAATTTGAAACTACCATTAGATGGATGATCAATAATCCATTCCGTGCGAGCCAGCGTAGGGATAATCATTGATTCATTTTTGTATTTGCGATATAGATCCAAAAAAGACTGTGATACAGCAACGTCATCAGCATGATAAAACCGTTTATCCGGCTGCCAGCAATTCCGGCGGCCAATATGAGTCAGCCATTTATAATAACTGTCATCATTGTCTTCTTTTTCGGCCAATTCAGCCCAATCGATCATGCCGACATAAAGAGCACCTTGCGGCCAGTTCAGGTCTTCATGCTCAGGGGCAGGATGTGGATTGGCAATCTGCCAATCTGCAACCTTTCGCATGATAGATTTGATCTCTGCTTTTTGAAAAGGAACTTCTGCTGCCATTATCAAAGCAACACATATCAGAGAAGTTCCCAATAAAAAAAATTTCTTCATTATATATTCATTAGTTTATGATTCAGTAGCTACTTCTACCTTTACTTTCTTATCCTTCACTTGTATGTAATATGTACCCGATTCAAAAAAACGTCTGCCATCTCCATCCACAAAACCCAGATCGTGCAACAAATCCACTTCGAACTTGAATATTCCAGTCTCACCTGCCTTCAGCATTCGCTTCTCAAAGTATTTCAATTCTTTCACCGGACGAGTAATTGTAGAATAAGGATCCGTAATGAACCAATGAACAGTCTCCATACCGTCTCTATCACCAGTATTGGTCACTAGTACTTCTACAGTTAGCTTATCTCCCGGACATAGTTGAGTAGCAGAGGCTTTGAGATCACCATACTCAAAGGTAGTGTAACTCAATCCATGCCCAAACTCATAAAGCGGTTCAATTGTAACATCCTGATATTTGCCTTGGTGAGGACGGGCACTCTGACGCCGATTATAATAAATAGGAATCTGCCCAGCAGTATAAGGGAAAGTAATAGGCAACTTACCGGAAGGATTGATTCTCCCCATAAGAATACCCGCAAGCGGTCTACCGCCAGCAATGCCCGGTTGCCAGATTTCGATAATAGCATCGCAAACCGGATCCAGACGGCAGAGTTCCAAAGGACGTCCGCTCGACAGAAGCAGTACAATCGGTTTGCCTGTCTTCTTCAACTCCATGGCCAACTTTTCCTGTATTTTCGGCAAGGCAATAGAGGCACGCGAAGCATTCTCTCCGCTCCAGTTCCGCTTTTCACCTAAACAGAGCAGGATTACATCCGCCTCCTTTGCCGTAGCGACAGCTTCGGCAAAGCCGGATTCATCATTGCCTTCAAATTCACATCCTTTGGCATACAGCAATTGCGATTTATCCTTTAATTCTAATTCTAGTCCATCATAAATTCCTATCACATCACCATCTTTACCGTGAGCCGTCCAAGACCCCAATAAGTTCCAGCGATTTTTACCCAAGGGGCCAATCACCGCAACCCTCGTATCCACCGGCAATGGCAACCGATTCTCCCTATTCTTGAGCAATACAAAAGACTCTTCTGCCAGTTTCTCCGCCAACCTTATGTCTTCCGGCTGTAAAAAGCGCTCTTTCTCTGTAGTCTCTCTGATATAAGGGTTTTCAAACAAACCCAATCTGAACTTCAGACGGAGTATACGGCGAACGGCATCATTCACCACCTCTACCGGCACCTTGCCTTCCTTCACCAATTCAATCAGGTATTTGTCATATCCACGAGACATCATGTCCATATCCACACCTGCCATTATTGCTTTTTCACTAGCTTCTTTCAGATTAGCGGCAGCTCCTTGAGAAATCAGCTGAACAACGGATCCCCAGTCTGAAACTACAAATCCGTCATAATTCCAACGACCTTTCAACACCTCTCGCATCGTATAATGATTGGCAGAGGCAGGTACACCACTGATATCGTGGAAGCCACTCATCAGGGTAGCAGCCCCCGCCTTTACTCCCATTTCATAGGGAAGCATGTAGGTATCCCAAAGAGTCTGCGAAGAGATTTCCGTGTACACATAGTCACGCCCCGCCTCCGAAGCTCCATAACCGATATAGTGCTTCAGGCAAGCAGCAATATGCTCTCCATCTGCCAAGTCATCGCCCTGATACCCTTTCACGGAAGCTACAGCAAAGACCCCGTTCGTATACGGATCTTCCCCATATCCCTCGGAAACACGTCCCCAACGAGGATCACGTGCCACATCAATCATCGGTGAAAACGTCCAATCCAATCCAGCCAGGCGTGCTTCTTTGGCAGCCATAGCACAAGCCTTCTCCACCAAAGCCGGATTCCACGAACAAGCCTGTGCAATGGAAATCGGATAAACCGTACGGAATCCATGAATCACATCATGCCCAAACAGGACAGGTATACCTAATCGAGATTCTTCCATCGCCTTTTTCTGTATATCGTTACGCAGACGGGGGCTGGTACTATAATAAAGAAGTGCACCGATTTCCGCCGGAATATTCTTCACTTCTTCACCAATGTTGTTCGCATTCGTATTCCGTCCCGCAACGTACTGACTTAGTTGAAGTACCTTCTCCTCCATTGTCATGCGCAAGAGTAAATCCTCCACACGCTTCTCTGTCGGAGCATTTGCATTCTTATATACAGGAGACTTTTCTTTCTTTGCTTCAAGTGTACAAAGCATTATACAAAGGCACAACCCGCACACTACAAACCTTTTTGTCATCATTACTTCTTTCATTTAATTAAATATGGCTTTATCAGACAAGCGCATAATGCGTTTGCCGTTACTTTTCAGTTCAAAAACGATCAAAGAGTTTGTTCCCTTTTGCAATATATCTGCCGGTAGTTGTATGGATTGCTGCGCATTCTGTTCCCAGTAAGAACCCGCATAATGCCCATTCACCCATACTTCCCCCATTCCCCAGCCAGAAACATCCAAATATGTTTCTGCAGGCGTCTCTACCGTAAATAATCCTTTATAGAAACAAGGGATACCACCGTTCGCCTGTGGAGTGAAAGTCAGTTCACCGACCGAACATTCACGTACCGCCAAAGGAATCATTTTCCAATTCTCGATTTCCGTGCCTGACAAAGTTATGCTGCCAAAAAGCCCTTTGGAGTTATCCAGTATCTCCGGTCCATAGGTAATACGACCGATATTTTCCGCATACAACTGCAAGGTGTGTTCACCTGCAGACATTTGTAGGGCGATTGTTTTTTTCTCTTCGGTTATCCATCCCTGCAACCTTCCGTCTACATACACAGAAGCATAGTCCCTTACATTTTCCAATGCTAACACGGGATTCTTCTCTCCTGCCGTGACCGTTGTTTCATAAAGAGCGTATCCAAACTCTATCCCCAATTCATTCATTGGCAACAATTCCTGTGCTTCCTGCACTTCTCCGTAAATTTGTTCCAAAGAAGCCGTCTCCGACATCTGTATTTCCTGTGCTGATACAGATGTCATAAATAACAGACCTAGAATTAAACTAAAACTTTTCATCCTTTCTCTATTTTCTTAAGAATGATTCTATAAATGATTCCTCTACCTTCACCTGCGGGCTGAAGCGATCACTCTTTACATAACGATCGATACTAACCAACAGCTGTTGAGTAGCGGGACGTTTCTCCATTTCTTTCTTCGTATCTAACGCCAATACCACTAGCTTTCCGTTTCCTACTTTAGCCTCAAAACCAATTCCCAATTTGTGGTTGGTCTCATAACTATCTATCACTTGAATAAACGGACGTAACTGGCGTGGTGCCTCGTCCATCTCAATTACTTTAGCATGTGCCAGGATATCCCACCACTGCCAATCGAGATGTTTTTCCGTGACGAAATCATCAAACATGCCCTTGTCTGTATGAATCAGACAACCCAATGTCATCGGTTTCCACTTGAACATGATAGGATTCCAGAAATGATTATGAAAATTAGAACTACGCCCTTTCACTTTGGCCGGCATCGGACATAAAACAACTTTCTTCCCTTCTTCAAGGAACCGTTTAGCCTTGGCATCAAAAACCGTTGTATAGAGAACATCTGCTGTAGATTGCATCAATTCTTTCAGGTCCCGGCGAGGATATACCCAAATGTCCCAGCTATTATTTATTGTATGATTAACTGACAAATGGACAGTCAACTTTTGAGGAGCAGCGATGCCATTTAGTGCATAACGAAATTCTCCTGCAGGAAAAACACCATTATTACCGATATTCTGTGTCTTTAGTTTTCCGCTTTTCAATACTTTTCCATCTTTATCTGTCACCCACCATTTAAACTTGGCATTTTTTAGAGTAGAAAGGCTATAATTATAGATTTCCGCTTTTCCCGTGAACACTTCGTCATTGTAATACGAACGTTGCGGAAAACGTAGCAAAGCAACAGTCGGCGCACAGAATTCCCTGAATTTCTCTGGCGTAATTAATCCTTTGGAATTCCAGAAAGGATCGAGAATACCAACAGGAGCATACCCCTGCCCTGTAAAATCATTAATTGACAAAAGTTGGAAACCTGACTTCAACCAGGTACGTAGCTGGGCTTCAATCACATCTTTATATTCAAGTACGGTTTGCGCACCGGAAACCTGATAGAAATCATCAGCCTGATCCAGCATCCCATGTGCCTCCAACGAGTCACGATACACTTCAAAATTACGCGCCTGCACAGGACCTGTAAAATTAGGTATTTCTTTAAAATTAGGATAGATGCAACGTTGTCCCGACTCATGGGAAATCACAGGTACATCAATACCTAATTCTTTATTTTTGTCCCAATCAGTATATGGTCTTCCTTCATAAATAGCCATATGCCCTTTAGTTGTCTGATGAGTAATATAGAATTGGTCGGACTTGACGCGGGTACGGGCTGTCGAACCGCTGTATAATCTGCGGCTGTCATTTGTCCGTCCATAATGAGTAAGTTCCTCAATAAAGTCAAAGTTTCCGGTAATCTCATTACCATTACAATAAAGTACAAAAGAAGGGTGATTGCCATACTCCTTCAGTATGGCTTTCTGCTCACGACGAAAGAAATTGTAACGGGCCTCATCCGGTTCAGCATCTTTTCCCCACATCGGCATTTCTACTTCCAGGTAAACTCCCAATTTATCAGCTACCCTGAAGGCAGCCGCAGGCGGACACCAGGAATGAAAACGCATGTGGTTCATTCCATAGTCCTTCAAAATAGTCAATACACGTTCCCAGGAAGCATCATCTACCGGGGCATACCCAGTTTTAGGAAATACAGCGTTCTCTACCGTACCGCGTAAATGTATCCGGTGACCGTTGAGATAAATTTTATCTTTATCCACCGCTATCTCACGCATACCAAAAATGGTGGATTTACAATGCTGATAGTTTTCATTATCGGCAGTCGTAGCCAACTTGCACTGCAAGGTATAAAGATTGGGGGTAAATTCATCCCACAACTGAATATTTTTCCCTAATGCAATCACATCTTCCACATAAAAAACAGAATCATTACCACTGACTGCCATCTCTTTATTCAAATCATACTGATTGCCGGAGATTGTAAAAGTAGCTTTCCCGGTAACCGGTTTATGAGTATGATTCAATATCTTCATTTTTACTTTCACCGAACAGTCTGCTACATTCGGATATAACTGCATATCTTCAATATATACAGGGTCTATAGCCATCAACTTCATTTCACCCAGTATGCCATTCCAGTTAATTTGCGTAAATTCGGAATGGGCATGATCCCATTTGTGCGTATCGTACTGATAACGATTATCAATACATACTGTAAAAAGGTGCGCCTTACCCGGTTTCACAAAATCCGTCAATTCATGATTGTGAGGTACACTGACATAATCAATCTTACTAACTTCCTTCGTGTCTACATAAATGGAACTTAACCAATGTGTCCGTTCAAAGTACATGAAAATACGTTTCCCTTTCCATTCTTCCGGAATAATGATTTCACGTTGATACCAAGCCGGCCCCATATACTCATACACACGTGTCAAACGATCGATATGGCGATAAGGAGATTTGTAACCTATCTTATAATCATCCGTGATCCCCGGCAATACAATTGATTCTTGCAAACGATGCATATAACGAACATCCAGCGAGCCACGCCGGAAATCCATCACATCTGTCTGAAATCCCCACTTACCGGATAAGTCTATCTCTTGCGTCTGCGCCTTCATCGGTAATAATTGAACTACCATCGCAAATGCAATAAAAGCTAATTCTATCAACTTGTTTCTCATATAAATATCTATTAATGGTCTTTTTCCAAATGTTGGTGAGCAATATGATAGCCAGTACCTGATAACACGACTAGTTACCAGCCGACATCATAACTAGTTTTCTACTCACCAGCTTTTGTTTTATAATAATCCTTCATCAAGTACCACGCTTTCTTGCGCATCCCCTGATCCGAGATTAAGCCTTTCCGATTCCAACCATCCTGATTGGTCGGATGGAAACGGAACGGAGAGCGGAAATCAAATAAAATCCAGGGTGATACGCCTCGAAGATTTGGTATATTATCAAACATACGGATGTTGTCTCTATAAAGCCGGGCCTGATATTCTTCACTCCATGAACTTGCCACATTCTCATCTCCCGACTGCCCGTATAATGCTTCGCCACCAAATTCGGATATAATCAGCGGTTTGTCCGGTATCACTTTCCAGGCAGCATTTTCCGGCTCAATTGGCCAAGGATGATACCAACCCATATATTTATTGACTGCCACAACATCCAACTGTGAAGTAAATGAATCTTCCATCACGAAACATTTTTTTTCACGGTTAAAGCGCACCAAGTCGAAAGCTGCTACATACAAACGGGTTGTATCCAATTTCTTACCTGTCTCCAAAAGTGAGGTAAGGAATTCATTCCTTTCTTTAGATGGCTGTGTCTCATTTGCAATCCCCCAATATCCGACAGCACACCTGTTCTGATCGCGTTTAATCATTTCCGTCAGCATCCTTTGAGCTTTCTTGCGAGTATTATTATCAATAAAATCAATTCCTTGCCAAATAGGTATTTCTTGCCAGAGGATAAAACCCATTTTTTCGGCCAACCGAACCGTGTATTCATTCTGCGGGTAGTGTGCAAGACGGATCATATTCACACCAAGTGCTTTCGCCTCATCAAGCAGCATAGCTGCATCAGCTTCGGAAAATGCACGTCCCATACGTTGGGGGATTTCTTCATGAAAAGAAATGCTGCACATGAATGCCGGCTTACCATTCAAATAAATATCTGTTCCTTTCACCGTGATATTGCGAAAACCGATCTGCTCTTTTACACAATCACCAGCAGAGGAAATTATTACTTCATAGAGTTTGGGATTCTCCGGTGACCAACGTTGTAACTTCTTCACGTTGAACTTTCCTTCTGCCTTTCCTTCTGCATCAGTCTGCATATCAATGCTTGTTTTCAGTTCTGGAATAGCAATGGTAATCTTCTCACCCGGCTTCTTATCTGAAAGATGTACTTTAGCAATAATCTGATTGGGAGATTCCTTATCCAATTGGATGAAATAATCTTCCAGATATGTTTGTGGAGTAGTAACCAATAATACATCACGTGTGACACCACCATAGTTCCACCAGTCAAATGACATGGCGGGAATGGCATCTTTTGTACGACGATTATTCACCTCAACCACAATGAAATTATCGCCTTCATTCAGCAGGTCTGTCACTTCTATCTGAAAAGGTGTAAATCCCCCTTCATGACTACCGATTTCCGTTCCATTCAGATAAACGCGGCAACGATAGCTGACAGCTCCAAAATAAAGGAACTGACGCTTATCCACCAACCGTTTAGCATCAAAATGGCGTGCATACCACACGGTTCCTTCGTAGTATTTAAGTTCCGGCATTTGTGAATTCCAATCTCCGGGAACATTCAACCGCAATCCTCCTTTAAAAGAATATTCATAGAAATCAGTGGCACCCTTAGGCCTTTGATTCCTATATACCTTCATTCCCCGCCCCTGGTCATATAAATCAATGATGGCATTCCATTTACCATTTAAGGAACGAATATCCCGGCCATATACATTAGTCATCAAATTTTGAGCTACCATATTCCCTGCAAAAAGAATAAATAGCAACATACATACGATTGTCTTTTTACTGATTTGCATTAATTTATCTGTTTATGAAGTTAACATTTATTTTCGTAGCTATTAGCTATTTGTACCCGACTTATTGGATCTATATGCCCAGCGTGTTGGATATATAGATCCAACGTGTTGAATATATATGCCCAATACGCTAGATCTATAGATACAGCGAACAGGATAACTATCTTATCTCATACCGATACATCATAAAGTCATTACTCTCTGGTAGAGAGACTTTGATGGCTCCTTTCCTATCCACAGTAGTTGCTATCCTCTTCCCATTCCCCAACACCGGAGTGCATACCACTTCAGCACCTTCAGGCAACCAGGTTTCTATCCATGTCTCCTCCCGGTCATTATTTTCCCTGTAAATAAGAAGATAACCATTCTTTGGCTGACAAATAGATTGAAATCCAGTCCAAGATCGACCTGAAGGTTCATCGCCAATTGGCAAAATGGTTCCTTGATGGAAATCATATTGCACAGTTTTGTACTTCTCGATTAAATCTTTAATGCCCAATGCTTCTTCCGGCAAGTTTGAAGCCTCAAACCAAGCCAATGGTTGCCCTGCCATAGTGGTTGCAAACAAATATTCGAAAGAATATCGACCAGGAGCAAATGGATCATCTCCGTATTTTTTGATATTTCTCCAGTTGTTCAAAAACTCAATTTGAAGTTTCTCTGCCGGAACATATTTAGACAGCATCCACAGATTACGAAGCGTCCAGTAAGGATAGTAATTCTGCCAATCCGTATAACGGTTCTCCAAAAAGATATTTCCATATTCATTGAACATATGATAACCTCCCCGCCGACTGGCCGTTACATCCAGATTGAACATGACTTTATTATCGGTTTGTGCCAAGACTTTATCGAACAGGTTGCGGAGATTAATCTCTGCCTTTTTGGTAGGAATAGTCAATCCGTCAATCTTAAAAATACGAATACCATATTCATGATACAAACCTATCAATGTTTCAGCATCTTTCTCCCAATCAGCAAAGTCATTCTGCACACTTGGGTTAAACCACAAGCCAATCTCAATACCTAGTTTTTTTCCTTTCTTTACGATAGGAACCAGCCCGTGAGGATACTTCACAGGGTCTGGTTTCCAATAGTCCTTGTTATCCCAAATATTATTAAAGGAACCTTTGGCCACCGCAGAGTTCGGACTTTTGCCCACCTGCCATCCATCATCTATCTGAAAATGAGTGATTCCCAATTTAGCTGCACGCTCTAACTCTTGCAGACAAAACGCCTCATTGACTTTAGTATCCTGACTACGGTCTCCCCAAGTATTCATCATAATCATTTCATCACGATCCCGAAAGTGACGGCGAATATTCTTCTGATAATTGCGAAGAGCTGTCAGTGCCTGCAATTCACCTTCACCATATACCCCTGTAACACAACTGTATGTTTTTGTCCATTCCTCTTTCTGAATATCCTTTTCGGTAATTCCTAGTCCTGTAACCATGAACTTTCCAAATTCTGCTATAAAATCAACGTTTTTATAGGCCAACTGAACACTCGAACAAGGAGATTCCTTCAGAAAGAAAAAGCCGTTACCGTCTTCTCCGTTTCGCACAAAAAGCAAATTTCCACGGTAATTATTCTTACGATAAGCAATAATATCTCTTTCAGCCAACAGATTATTATTCCAGTCCGTCACATCCCAAAACTCAACAGCTTTAGCATGCCAGTGCTGTCCTTTGAGATACAATTGGTCGAGAATAGCCGTAACGGATTTGGATTTCATGTCTTCAACGAACTCAATGTTTTTCCGGTCAGCCGCATTTTCTTCCCGTCCGCCCAAAAGACTGTTAACAGTCCCTCGCAGATAAGTGTCGCATGCTATAGCCGGACAACCGTCATATATGCGATAAATCCTTTGTATATCCAATCCTCCCAAAGAAAATGTTACTGTCGTCTTCAAGTAAGCCGGATGAATATCGGTCGCAGCAACCTTTTCTACACAATAAGCCCCGTTGGAAACTTTCCGGATATCCCTGGAAATAAAAAAGTCCGGTGCTTGCTTTACTGTAAAAGTTGTTTTCCGGTTTACCTTATCGCTCAAACTATAGGTGATAAGATTACCGTCATTCCAAATAAATTTTCGTTCGATACACTCATTTCCAATCGCTAATGTATCTCCCTTCAACTCGCTATAACAAGTCTCCCGTGCGTAGAGCGAATATATAGTAGAGGCAACAACCAAAGTTGCAAATAGTCTTTTCATGGTTCATTAAGTTATTAGTATTTCTTTAAGGCACGCGGGACGGACAAGTGCTCATGTGCCTCATTAAATAGATCAGTAACATATATAGTGAGGTATAACCAATAACAGAATAGTCATTAGTTTCTTCATGATATCATTCGTTGTTATTGTGTTTGAACTGAAGAAGCCGAAGAAAAGATACACTTATAGAAAGTGTAACTTTCTTCCATTGACTTCTTAAAAATTAAAGATGTAAGATTGACTATACGGATGAATTACCTCACGGTAACTTCTTGCAACTTAGCCCACCCGGCACTTAATAAGTTTTCCGGCACAGCCATTTCCAAGCCAATCGTATTATCCTTGGTCGTATCGACAAGTCCCACTGCCCAATAATAGTTTCCTGGGACTACCCCCTTGAGACACAAGTCAAAAGTGTATACCGCAGGAATGCCCTGCATCCATTTAGACAGGTCTGTCTGTTTGTCAACAAACACTTTCTGCACTCTGTTTTGACTGTCCATCAGTGCAAAAGCCACTTTATATTTCTGGTTCCACTGCGGGATATTGGTAGGGCAATATCCCCAGCCAAGGTTGTTCCAGCGATGTATAATCCGAAGTTTCTGATTCTTCACTACATCTGTAGGTACGGAAATCATATCCGGATAGAGGCGATAACCACCTTCCGAAATAAACTGCTGCACAAGCGGGAATGTATTGTGAAACCATGATTCCGTTTCACCTACACGGAAGTCCATCATATTGACACGCGCCTCTTTACTATCATCAAATTCTCCCTGACGCACATCTTCAGGGTGTCCTTTCCGATAATTGCGGGGGTCAACCCAAAAACTGTGGATTTTGCCTGTAATCCATCCGCCTTCCATTAGTATGGGGCGAACACCAAAATATTTCTTGGCAAAGTCACGTTCCCATTCACCATAATACAACCCCATACCGAAAGCGTCATGACGCAAAGAATATCCTTTTTCAACTACATCATCAAGCAGAAACTCACTGTCAAGGTCATACTTGTTATCATCCCAGTCCTTACCGGCACCTACAAAGCGGTGGTAATTGATGACAACCGGAACATTCTTGAATGCTTTCAGATACAGATCCGACAACCAGTCGAGTACAGGTTTCCGGGGCATTTCATCTCCCGTAGAATAAAGTGTAGTGTGATATTCGCCCCATTTACCTAAACCCGTTCCATCAATGAAGTCTACTTCCTCCGGATTGCCGAAATCTTTAGCCAGTGCCCAGACAAACTTTTCATAATATTTCTGGAAGATAGGATCATCGGGATAAGGTGACCATCTTCCTCTCCACACAAAACCCTTTGTACCGGCTTTCCGTACGAAATCGGGAGTAAAATCGTAACCTTTGTCACGACTGTCTACAACTACCCGGAAAGCAAGACGCATATTTCTTGCACGTGCTCCCTCAATCAACATTTTCAACATGGGATCCGTATTCCATCCGTAAACATTCTCTTTAGGATTCAATTTCTTCCAACTGGTACGGATATAAAGGGTATGGGCATAATCGGACACCTTTACCGTTCCCACACCGGGCACCTGCATATGGTCGCACTTCTCCCAGAAGTCTTCTTTCACACCGGGGGTAGCATAGAGCACCCATCCGGTCTGCGGATTGCGCAACAGGCGTTGCCTATCAGGTTCTATTCTTATGATCTTGTTATCCCTCGCTAAGTTTTCTTTCAAAGCACTGGCAGGCTTCCCATCACCCAAATTGGCGGCTTGAAGCGCCATCGAGCCAAGAAATATAGATACAAGAAATCCAACTTTCATTTTACCTTTCATCATACTTTTCTTCTACATGTTTTACTTAATTCACCGTAATGGTCTTCAACTTCAACCAGCCGGAATTCAACAGATTATCATCCTGATTCACTGCCATTTCAAGTCCGATCTCATTGTCCTTGGTTACGTCTACCAGACCTACAGCCCATGAATAAGCACCTACGGAAACGCCTTTCATACTCAATTTGGTAGTATAGGTGGTCGGAGCTTCCTTCAGCCAAGTAGACAAGTCGCTTTGCTCGTCCACAAATATCTTTTTCACTTCATTATTATCATTCAGCAATGCAAAAGCCACTTTATACTTCTGATTCCAAGCCTTGATATTAGTAGGACAATATCCCCAGCCCATGTTGCGCCAGCGATGAACAATAGTGACATCCTGACCACCATTTACCGAGACAGGCAAAGAAACCATATCCGGATAGAGGCGATATCCCCCTTCCGCTATAAAGCGCTGCACATAAGAGAAAGCTTTTTCAAACCATGATTCTGTTTCTCCCAAACGGAAGTCCATCGTATTGACACATTCCAGCATGGAATCTTCAAACTCTCCTTTGCGGACATCTTCAGGATGACCTTCCCGATAACGATAGGCATCATCAAAATACCAATAACGATGCGTGTCGGTAACCCATCCACCTTCCATAATGATAGGAAGCTTATATCTCCATTTTCGAGCAATGCTTTTCTCCCAATCCTTGTAATAACCGCTCATTCCAAAAGCGTCGTGACGCAGGATGTATCCGTTATTGATGGCTATATTCAGTAACGGTTCTGCATCAGGCGGCACTGTCTCTTGCCATGAATCCTGGTAGGTATCCCCCAGCATACGATGATAGTTAATCACCAAGGGCACTTTCGTGAAACAACGTGCATACAATGCAGTAATCCATTCCATTACCGGAAACTTGTTCTCATTGTTGGCATAAACCATAGCATGCGACTCTCCCCATTTACCCAATCCGTAACCATCAATAAAGTCCACCTTATCGGGGTCATCATATTGGCGTCCAAAAGCTTCGACAAAATCTTCATAGTGTTTCTGAAATACTTTATCATCAGGATACGGACACTTATTATTTTCGTTATTATACCATTTGCAACCATCGTCGAACACAAATTCTGGTGTGTTCTGCGTCTGGTCACGTCCATCTACCAGTACACGAAAAGCAATACGTACCCCCCTATCATGTACACTTTTAATGATGCGTGAGATATCAGAGTTAGGATCGTCCCAGGCATATTTTCCCTTTTGGGGTTCCAGTGTCTTCCAATTCGTACGCAAGTAGCAGGAGGAGGCGTAATCAGAGACCTTCACGTATTTTGCCAAATCGGGCACATACATATGGTCGTAGCCTCTTTCTTCCCAAAATGTCTCGTTTTTCTCACGAGCCAAATACAGCACCCAGCCATTCAAAGGATTCCGAAGAACACGTGTCTTATTAGGGTTAATCCGCACCGTGACATTCTCAGCAAGCAAATCTCCATCACCAGTATTTTCCGTCTCACTTTCGCTATTCGAGCAAGCAATTGCTACCATAGCCCCGAAAAGCAACACGCCCAAAGGCATCATTATTCGTTTACAGTTCATTCTCATATAGTTATTCTTTAAAAAGGAGGATATGCCGCCCTAAAAACAGGGCAAGCACACCCTCTTCAATAAATGACTTTAATATTCGCTCATGTATATTCGCATATTTCTTAAGTCGACGATAGTCAGCAATGGTCTCATATACCATGTGAACATAGCCTCACGATACTGCTCACGGGCCTCACTTTCCGCATGGATAGGTGTCCAAGTGTTCAGCTTCAGTTCTTGCTTGTATTTCCATCGGCTATCACTCTGATCCAATGCAAGTATATCATCAGGAATTACAGGAACAAGACACCATGAGAAATGAGGACCACCGGGGTAACCGCCTTCGAAATGCGGGACATCAAGAACGAACTTACCGTTTTCTTTTTTATCCGAACCGCCTCCCCAGGCAGAAGTCCATGAAATCTTGCCGACAAGCAGTTGCGGATCGGCCAAACTCGGTTTGAAGCCGCCGCCCTTTAGGTCATTACCCCACATAGTAATGTCACCATATGCCCAAAGATTAGTAACCTCCACATCATGCCATCCATCCAGTTTATCCACAAAGTGCGCCTTATATGGTTCCAGCTTCTTATCCGGTGAGTAGATTTTCAGTTTCCGGGTTTCTGTATTCAATATTACACGATATTCTCCATCCTTAGGCAAGTTCAACATCGCAGGCTCATCTCCCAATACAACATCTACCTCTTCACCGTCTACCCAATTATCAACACCTTCTGCCAACTGAATATAAGTATCACCTTGCTCAGTTTCTAAAGTGATCCCTATCTCACCTTGTACCAAATCTTGTACAAATGCATACTGGAATTCATTCTCTACTGTCTTACTCATTACCAACTTGTCATTGTCGGTAGAAGTACCGGAGAGAACAATACGATCAGCTTCCCACACCAACGGACGATAAGGACGTACATTTACAGTAACAGTACGCACTTCGGGCATTGCATAACGAGGACCACCCTCCCACTTTGCAATGACACGGAACTGCACAGGCACTACTTTGGAGTAATTCTGCCCCCACTTATCCACCAGCAACATTTGCAGTTCTTCAGTGGTATAACTCTTATTGAACACCCCATAGTCCTCATCAACACGCACACAACTCTCAAACTCATGTCCTTCGATATCTATCTTGGTCACATAAGAGAGAACATATTCTTCGGGCATCTCACGAGCAGGCGTCCACTCAAAACTCAGTGCCACATTATTCGGCTTGTCTCTGTCCAGTTCTATATCCGTAGCCGAAACAGTCAGTTCCATTTTCTCACCAGGGTTGATGAGCCACGTCAAGTCTGCTTCCTTCTCCTCCTTACATCCGCCAAGGATAAACAGTACTACCAATGACAGATATTTATAAAATAATTTGTTTCTCATATTTCTTATTGATTTTATAGTGTTAATCAATTCATCCAGCCCGGCATCTGTTTTAGATTCGGATTCTTGTCTATCTCATCTTGGGGTATTGGCCACCAATAGCTGATAAACTTACGAGTCTGATAAGATACCCGTTTATAAAAGTCATCTCTATTGTCCTTTTCTGCCAACATATTCATACCATAGAAGTTGCCATTCAGCACATTCTCCGCCTCTTTCCAACGACGTAAATCGAACCAACGCAAACCTCCCTCACAATTCATCTCAACTCTTCTCTCGCGACGAATCAGTTTCCGCATCTCCTCCTCGTCGGCAGGAATTCCAAGACCAGATGTCCCATACTGAGGAATACCGGCCCTTTCACGAATCTTGTTGACGTATTTTACAATATCTTCTTTCTCCGAATTGTAAGTACCTTTGGCAATACTATACTCGAGTGCTGATTCCGCATAACTCAAATAAGCCTCGGCGAGGCGGTAAAGGATTCCCTGGCGTGACTTATAAGTACCCGTATTTGTTGAGTGAACAAAAGTTGGGTCCACGTGCTTACGAATCAAATAACCAGCCGACGGATTATCATGTGACGGCTGTCCGTCTTCCCCATTAAAGAAAAAATTTGTCGCTTTCCCTTTTCCCCAATGGTATTGTTCGTTGTAGACTACCGATATATAAAAACGAGGTTCACGATTGCAGTACATATTAAATGTATTCTTCGGGGCAACCACATGAGAATCACCACTAGCACTGGCACCTGCCACAGCATAATGCCAGTTGGTGGCACGTACATCATCTTCGGTAGAGTAACCAGTTTCACTGTATTCAGTTTCTGCATTAATGACAGCTGTTTGTGTATTGCCACTATTGTTGTATCCTAAAATAGGCATTTTACCATCCTTCATAAAAAAGTCATCCACCAGTAACTGAGTAACACCTAGCGAACCTAAACCACCAGCACCACGAGGAAGAGCACAATCATCAAACCAACCTGCGTTATCTTTGGTACGCGGAAAGATAATTTCCGTATTGCCTTCTTTGTAAGTTTTCATCATCATGTTCTGATACGAAAGAAACGGATCTATGGTGACCCCATCAGACAGATATTCTTTATATAGAGTGTGCCCTGCTTTCTCTGCCTCTTCTATCAGCAATTTATTAGCATCTTTCGCCCTTTTCCAATGATTCGATTCGGGAGTTGCACTAAAGATTTTCACACCATCCACATTGGTCATCGCTTGCATTTCCGGATCAGGATTACCATTCACCAAATCGCTGGCGGCAAACGTCAGCAGGCGGGCACGAATAGCCAGGCAAATCAACGAGGTGATACGACCGTATTTATTGGCTTCATCATAAGAAGCAGGCAACTGGCGGGAAGCTTCCAATAACTCATTGGCAGCCCAGTCCACCACATCATAAAAAGGCTCTTGCTTCAACAACAAAGATTCACCGGATATCTCTTCTGCTGCCTCACGGATAATAGGCACTCCACCATAGGTCATCGCCATCATAGCGTGATAGTAAGCGATAAAGAAACGGCACTCTGCCTTCATGTAATTAATTTCCTTTTCAGATACATCAGGCAAAGGATGTGCATATTTAATGAGAGTATACGCCTGACGAATAGCCTGTGGGTACGTTGACCAATAAGTCACCACACCCGGATTAATAGGTGTCCAGTTTCCATTCTGATACTGAATTGCCTTAAAACCCTGTGATTCCCATCCTGTAGAAGGAGCCAATTCATCACCAATAGCATCCGGTCCGTCGTAAATATAAAATTCAGGCATTACAACGTAGAGATAGGATAACCAACGTTCCAAATTAGTTTTATTAGCAAATACATTCTCCAACGTCAGTTGATCGTCCGGTTGCTTATCCAAATAATCAGAACAGGACGCTAAAGGTAATATCCCCAAAACACCCAATAAAATATATGCAATAATTCTATTTTTCATATCATATTAATTTTAGAAAGTAATATCAAAACCTACCGACACAGATTTCATGGCTGGATATTTAGCACCGTCACCGGTTGCGAGCTCCGGATCCCACAAATCAAACTTGGAAAAAGTCAGCAAATTCGTTCCACGCACGAAAACACGAGCATTGGAAATCACAAATCCCTGTAACCATTTCTTCGGACAAGAATATCCCAATTCCACATTTTTCAGGCGCAGGAAACTCATATTACGCAGCCACCAGGTAGATTTCTGACTATTATTGGCATTCGGCCCGTAATCGGCACGCGGATAAAATACATCCTGACTTTGGTTATCCACTGTCCAACGATCCTGATAGTTGTCAAAGATATTATACATAGATCCCTTATTGGATGCTGGCATAATATTCGAAGAAAGAATACGCCAAGTACGTCCGATACCTTGAAACATAGCTCCAAAATCAAGATCTTTCCAACGTAAATTCACTCCGAATCCATAAACAATTTCCGGATTTTCAGTACCTCCGATAGCCATTTGGTCATAAGTGTCGATAACTCCGTTCTGATCCAAATCCACATACTTAATATCGCCCGGACGGACTTTTGCCGTAAAGGTCTGTGTAGGGATACCCTCTTTTAGCACCTGTTCTCCCGCAGCATTGGTAGTAAAATCATCTTCCGTAAACAGACGGTCGTGTACATACCCAAAGAGCTGTCCCACCGGATGACCAGTTTCAGCACGTGTCGTTCCGATTGTACCCAAAGGTTCGTCTTTATCAATAATTTCATTGTGAGCATAAGTGAAACTTCCCATCAAACCGAGGAAGAAATCTTTGCCAATTTGCTTGTTGAAGTTCAGCGTCACTTCCGCTCCTTGATTTTTCACCTTACCACGATTACTCCACGGTTTTCTATAAAAACCTGATGTAGCAGGAATTGAATTCAACTCTACAAGAATGTTATTACGGCGCTCATCAAACAAATCGACCTGCAAATCTACCATACCATTAAACAATCCCAATTCCAAACCAACGTTAGCCTTGTTCACAATTTCCCAAGTTAAATCAGGAATTCCGAAATCGCCTTCTACCATACCATTGCGTCCGTAATCCCCATCCAATCCCCAACGGTACAAATAAGGAACATCATCCCATTGATCAAGAATTGTGGAAATGTAAGCAAAACGACGCCCTTGCAGATTAGCGTTACCTACCTGACCGTAAGAAGCACGTAACTTCAATTTAGATATCGTATTGCGAAGCGGTTGCATAAATGATTCTTCTGAAACAATCCAACCAACAGCAGCTGAGGGGAAGAATCCGTAGCGTTTTCCTTTGGCAAAATTTTCAGTACCGTTATATCCAAAATTGAATTCGGCTACATACCTACCATTATACGTATAGGAAGTACGTCCTGCCAACCCCTGATTGCGATAAGGCAATGCAGCCCCATCATCATAATGACGGCGATTAAACAACAACATAGCCGAAACCGCATGCTTATTGACAAATGTACGATCGTAATTTAAGCTTGCTTCCATATAGATACTCTTGTTACCATACTCTGCCGATGTAGAGGTACCCAAGAAGTTACTTCCTTGTTGTTTTAGGGCTAGAATCAATTCTCCCTCTTCATTTCTACCGCTAGCGGCATTCCAATATTCTATAGTTTTAGAGCGAGTCACTTTACCTGTAGAATAACGATCGAACGAGAATGTTCCTCTCAGTTTCAAGCCAGGAGTTAAAAACTTCAAATCCTGCTCTAAAGAAAACAGTGTCTCAATTTTACTAGCACTAGAACGTGCGAAGCCTCTCTGAGTAGCCATTGCCCAAGGATTACCTTCTTCTTGCCATGCAGGAATTTCACCAGATGAATAGCGAGTGGGGAACATAAACGGAGTAAAACGGAACGCCCGACTGAAAATTTGATCTGTACTTTCAGGCGAGGAATTACGGTCCTGAAGATAACCACCGATGTTAAAACGAACTTGAGTAGTGGGAGAAAGTTTCAAATCTACATTGGAACGTACGTTGTAACGTTGTAGCTTGATAGTAGGGTCCCAGTCCAGACTCTTGTCACGTGTCAGAATACCACGTTCGTTATAAACTGCGGCCACAAACGAATAGCGTAAATTCTCCGAACCACCGGATACGTCTACTGTAACACGCTGGTTGGCAGCGTGATCTCTAGAAATAGCGTCAATCCAATTAACGTCCGGGTACAAGTCAGGATCATATCCTGCACGGGTTTTGGCAATCCGATCGGCATACATCGGAGACTGTCCGGTATCCACTAGTACATCATCCAGCAACTGCATATAATCGGCAGCACCAATATAATTAGGTAGCTTTATCGGCTGTGTGAATGCAAACTCCGACTTCACCACCACACGAGGTTTACCTACATGTCCGCGCTTAGTATTAATCAAAATTACGCCATTGGCACCACGTACACCGTACACTGCGCTGGCAGCTGCATCTTTCAATACGGAGAAAGATTCGATTTCTTCCACGTCAATGTTATCCAAACTACGTTCGATGCCATCTACCAGCACCAACGGGTCCTTACCTACATCCTGAAAGGTACTGATACCACGAATCCAGAATGAAGAGTTATCGTATCCCGGTTCTCCAGAACGTTGTACACCAATTACACCAGTCACTGTACCAGCCAAATTATTACTCAATGATCGTGAAGTAGAAACATTCAACTTTGCAGGCTCAATAGTCGTAATAGAACCGACTACAGATTCTTTCTTCTGCGCACCGTAAGCTACAACAACAACTTCGTCCAACTGACCGACATCTTCTACCATTATTACATTCAACACCCTACGATTATCGACCTTTTCGTTCTTCGGCACAAAGCCTATATAACGGAAAGAAAGTTCAGCATATTTATCCGGCACAGCAATACTATATGCACCATTCATATCTGTTATCGCATTTACCGTAGAATCTGTTTTCATGAAAATTGAAACACCAATTAAGGGTTCACCCTTCTCATCAGTAACGTTACCTACAACCTTAAAACCTTTAACCTGCTTTATCGCAGGAGCTTGTTCTGGCACTGAAATTGTAATCTGTCTTCCCGACATTTTATAATTTAGTCCTGTCTTTGAAAACAACTCATTGAGTATAGCATCTATTTTCTTATTGGAAACTGAAATGGAGACTTTATTATTCAGATTCTTCTGAACAACTTCTGAATATATAAAAATATATTTACTGTGTTTTTCGATATAATCTAAGATCTCTTTAACTGTAGTATTCTCATATTGGACTGAGAATAAATCTTCTTCAGAGTTCCAACTAATAAAGCTTACTCCGAATGAAGATGTTGGAATCATAAAAAAGACATTTATTATGCAAAAAAGCTTAAGCCTTTTCTTTAGATGTAAAAAAATAGTTTTCTTTACCATAAAAATTTCTTTTTAGGTTAACAATTTTGGATTTATTGATTTAACTAAGGAATTAATATCGGGTAAATACGCCAATATTTATCCGATTTTTTTTGTGCGTCATAATATTCATTTGTTTCTCATAGGCAAGCGTATTTAAAAGATTAATTAAAAAAATATTATTTATTCAAGTATATACTAGTACTACTCTTTTCTACTTTAAATGGAAGTGTTTGTTGAATACATTCAATCACTTCATCTATATCATCTTTCAAGTCAAGTTTTCCGTAGACCTTCTCTTTACCAACAAGAGGATCACATTGAATAGACAGACCATAATAAATACTCAATCTTTGAATAATTTGAGACAAATCATTTCCATTCAATAGCATAATACCATCTACCCAACTTATATATTCTGCTACATCTACTTTCTTTTGAGAAGTTATTGTACCATTAGCTATATTCAACAAGTCATTAGGAGTCAGCTGTGCCTTTCTCTCATTTTTATCAGTTACTTCCACAGCACCTTCTACTAGCACGATATTAGTTGTTCCTCCTTTATAATTGGAAATATTAAATTTGGTGCCTAACACTCGCAAGCTAAAGTCTTCAGATTCAACAACAAAAGGATGTTTTTTATCATGAGCAACCTCTAAAAACACCTCTCCCTGAGCATATATTTTACGAATATCACCTTTGAAACGACGAGGATAAATTACTTTTGATTGAGAATTTACAATCAGGTGGGTACCATCCGATAATTCGATTCGTGCTCTCTTACCCGGCGGAACAAGCAATTGATTATATTCCTGTTCATCCTTAACTTTTTCCTCTTCCTCTTTGATAATTTGAGAATTGACTGCAACTTTCCCTTCTTTTGAATATTTGATAAAGGCATCTTCATCTAAATTTAATTGTTCTTTAGCAGTTATAAGAGTTACCTCATCAACAGTCTGACTATCCATCTCTGTTGCAATAGCCTGCAAATCAACATCAGCAGTTGTTGTTTGATTCAGAAAATAAATGGTTGATATACAAATCAAAACTGAAGCAGCAATAGAAGCAGAAGTTATCAAGAAATAGTTCCGTCTGCGCTTCATTGCGTCTTTTCGCATTCTTATGCACGTTCTTTCTATTATGGAAGAAGCATCAATTTTCTCTTGTTTGCAGCTTTCCCAAAAGAATCTCAACTTCTCACCTTCAGGTATAGTAGTAAAATCATCCTCAAGTTCCTCCTGAGAATTCAATTTACCAAATAAATTTGCAAGGCGAAAGTATTCTTTCAAGTTCATAATCTTTTTAGTGTTGTTCTATAATTAAAGACGCAATTTAAAAAAGAATCTCCTAGTTAAAATGAACTTTTTTTCATGTCCTCCCCAAAAAGCACTTAAAAACAAAGTCTTTTTTGGATTAGCAAATGATATACAGAGAAATAGAGAAGAAATAAAAAGATTATTTTCGAAAGTGGATATTTAGTTTTTTAGCAATTTCTTCCAATGCAAAAGCTATATGATTATTTATAGTCTTCACAGATATATCTAATAACGCCGCAATATCTTTATAAGGTAAGCCTTCTATTTTTGCCAGAAAAAAAACATGTTTACATTTAGGTGGTAGTTGTTGAATAGCATCGTTTATTTTCTCCATTTCCTCTTTACTAATCATCTCCTCATCTGGTGATTGAATTGGATCAAATATAAAATCCCCTATATCATCAAGCAACAAATCTGTTTTAGCCGTTCCTTTCCTCAAATAAGAAATAGCTTTTCTATAAGTTATAGTCTGTATCCAAGCATTCATATTTTCTATATCAGCCAAAGTTTTTCTATTTTTCCAAACTTCATAAAAAACATCACTCACAATTTCTTCAGCTGGTTCCTTTTGGCCAATCAAAGCATATACATAATGATATAAACGCGAAGAATAATGCTCCATAAAACGGCAAAAAGCCGTTTCATCACCGTTTACTATTCTGTCTATGTCGTTACTTTCAGGTTTCACGGAAGTGTTTTACAGATTATTCTTAATTAACAAAATTGAGCCAAATATAATGGTATATTAGGAAATATAAAAATAAAAGACGAATTAAAAGTTATCAATTATAGAAAATTTTATACAACAAATACTACAAAAGCCTTTTACTTAAATAACGCACTGGATACCATACAGAAAGGAAACCGACAGCTAAGACTGTCACAAAGATTAGTACTACATCCCATACATGAACACTGACAGGATAAGCATCTACAACAAAAGTACCACCACCGCCTCCCAATGAAATTATGCCGAATTTCTGTTGGATAAAACATAGGATTAATCCTAAAACAATACCAGAAATAGCACCGAAAAGAGAAATTAAACGACCTTCAAAAAGGAATATCCGGGAAATAAGTTTATCGCTAGCTCCAAGACTTCGCAAAGTCACCACATCATCCTTCTTATCCAGAATTAGCATAGAAAGGGAACCAATTACATTGAAACAGGCTATCATTAAAATAAAAGTGAGGAACAAATAAGAGATTAGTTTCTCTATCTCCATAATACGGAAAACATCTGCCTGTTGCTGATAACGATTCTGAACAACAAAATCATCACCTAGTATGTTTTCTATTTTAGATTGTACCGATGAAGTATTTACATTAGGTTTCAATTTCAATTCCATCGCAGAGACTTCTGTTGTATAATCCAGAAGCTGACGAAGAAAATCAAGAGAAGTCAGAATATATTTTCCATCATATTCTTGCTGATTCACCACAAATACGACACCTGGAGAATACAGATAATCACGGTTAAAAGAAGCGCCGGGATTTGCCATGTTCACTTTGGCATTTCGCTTGGGAAGATATACCTGAAGAGGATCGACAAACTCCAAACCAGTTCCCAAGGTCGCAACCAATTCCACTCCCATGACGCCATAATTCACGATCGAATCATGAAGAACAAATTCTCCCGCGCCATAAAGTATGCTGTCTATGGCTGTCAGTTCTTCAAAATTATCCTCCACCCCTTTTAGTACAACCATAGCCTGACGGTCCTTGTATTGCACCATTGCATTCTCTTCGAGCGTCTCTGTAAACACCTCCACTTCAGGAAGCGCACAAACGGCACGAATCCGTTCATCTTGTGCATCAAAAACCTTTCCTTCACGGACCGTAATTTTCAACTGCGGATCAAAAGCCGTAAAAAAGCTGGCCACCATATCCTGAAAACCATTAAAAACAGAAAGAGTGCAAACCAAAGCAAGTGTAGCAAGAGCCACCCCACATACGGAAATGCCGGATATGATATTAATAGCATTATGCTTTTTCTTTGAAAAAAGATAACGCCTGGCTATATAAAAAGGAAAGTTCACCTCTGCAATGAGTTATTTCACTTCAGCAATGAATCTATTTTCTCAATATAATCCAATGAATCATCCACGAAGAATTTCAGTTCAGGAATGATACGTAGCTGGTGACGTACACGAGTCCCAAGCTCATAACGAATGGATTTCATATTGTTATTGATATTCTTCACCATCTCTTCTGCTTTCTCTGAAGGGAAAACACTGAGGTAGACACGGGCAATACTCATATCAGGACTAATGCGAACTGCGCTAACAGAGACCAGTGTACCCGGCATGGACTTTGTTTGAAGCAGGAATATCTCACTTAGTTCTTTTTGCAATAGGCGAGATATCTTATTCTGTCTGGTTGTTTCCATAAAGTTATTTACTATTTTACGATTTACTACTTACTATTTTCTTCCTTATGATCGTTAATCCGTCACGTAAAGGCAATATCACTTTTTCCACTCGCACATCTTCCGCTACCAAATCATTGAAGGCTTTAATACCAATCGTCTGTGCATCCGTGTTGCGAGGCTGTTCGAGAACATGACCGTCCCACAAAGTATTATCAGCAATGATATATCCGCCTGCAGATAGATGCGCTAACGTCATCTCGTAATATTCAATGTACTTACGCTTATCACCATCAATAAAAGCCATATCAAAGGTAACACCTAAACGCGGAACAAGTTCTAAAGCATCACCGATATAAAAACGAATTTTATCGGCAAATGGTGATTTTTCCAACCATGGACGGGTAAAGTCCTCTTGTTCATCATTGATCTCAAACGTATGCAACAGTCCACCTTCCGGCAGACCTTCCGCCAAACAAAGGGCGGAGTAGCCGCTATACGTTCCGATTTCCAATATCTGACGAGGCTGAATCATTGCTACAAACATCTTCAGCATCCGTCCCTGCAAATGCCCGGAAGCCATACGAGGACGAAGGAGCTTTACATGCGTATCCCGATAGAGCGATTTCAAGTAATCGCTCTCGGGATCAATATGCTGCAAAATATATTCGTCTATCGATTCGGTTTCCTGCATAAAACTTACCTCTTTAAAAATTAAAGATAACGGTTGTTGTTAGGTAATACAGTCTCCTCTGCATGCTTCAAAGCATCTTCCACTACATTGATTTCGAGGAATGAGGTCTTTGTTCCTGCCTTACCACTACTTAAATAACCTACCATATCGGAAGGCTGCAAACGGCCTTCTTTCAACAGACGGCGCAATGCCGCAAAGTAATATTGCTGTCCGTTAGCCAATTCCGGCATATAGATAGCTTCCACACCATAAGACAAAGCCAAATGACGCATCGTCTTTTCTTTATAACAGATAGCCAACACCGGATACTTTCCACGGAAAGCTGCCAGGTTACGGGCAGTGCGTCCGCTATAGCTATCAGTAATAATGGCACGTATTTTTAGTTTAGAGGTAGCTTTCACTGCCTGTTTAGCAAGGAATGCCGTAACATCATTACTATTCTCATCCAATGGAATACGGATATCATTTTCCTCCAATTTATCTTTTTCAGCCTGGGCAGCAATCTTAGTCATTGTTCTCACAGCCTCTACCGGATACTTACCATAAGCAGTTTCCCCACTCAACATCAATGCATCTGTACGATAGTAGATTGCATTAGCAATATCAGTCACTTCCGCACGAGTCGGACGAGGGTTATTTATCATCGTATGGAGCATCTGAGTAGCAACGATTACCGGCTTCTTTGCCAAAATACATTTGCGAATCAGTACACGCTGGATCCCCGGAATACGTTCCTGAGGCACTTCGATACCCAAGTCACCACGGGCCACCATTACACCATCTGCCACTTCCAGAATTTCATCGATATTATCTACTCCTTCCTGATTCTCAATCTTAGCAATAATCTTGATATCACTATTATGAGCATCCAGAATTTCACGTATATCAAGCACATCCTGACGATTGCGTACAAAAGAATGAGCGATAAAATCAATATCCTTTTCAATAGCGTAAAGGATATTGTTACGGTCTTTTTCCGTTAATGAAGGAAGATTAATGCGAACACCCGGAACATTTACGCTCTTACGGCTTCCCAAAGTAGCATCGTTCTTGACTTCACACAACAAATAATCGTTAGTCTTATCAATAACTTCCAGTTCCAGATCACCATCATCAATCAGGATCGTACCACCGATATTCAGATCGGACACAAAGTTCGGGTATGAAACAGCAATACATTCACGGGTTGTCTCCAAATCCGGATTACCTACAATCTTTACTTTATCACCTGTCTTATATGGAATTGGTTCTGCATTAGCCGTCGTACGAACTTCCGGACCTTTTGTATCCATCAAGATCGCAATACGGTTGGACACAGCACGTACATTTGCAATCAAAGCTTCAAAACCTTCACGGCTAGCGTGCGCTGTATTCATACGCACCACATTCATCCCAGCTTCAAACAACTGTTTTATAAAATCCACATCGCAACGTCTATCCGAGATGGAAGCCACAATTTTAGTCTGTTTCAATAACATAGTCTTTCTACCTATTATATATTATATTACCTTATTTATTATCTATCTAACAAAGCTTCCAAGGCCAAACGGTACGAATTCAACCCAAAGCCACAAATCACTCCCTTGCAGGCACAAGCAATCATCGATACGTGTCGGAAAGACTCCCGACTATGCACATTGGAAATATGTACCTCAATCACCGGAGACGTCACAGAGCGAATAGCATCCTGCAAGGCTATGGAAGTATGTGTATACGCACCTGCATTCAGAATAATGCCATCCACATCAAATCCCACCTGCTGTATGCAGTCTATCATTTCACCCTCAATATTCGATTGAAAATAGTCGATCTCCACGTCAACGTATCTTTTGCGAAGATCAGCCAAGTAATCTTCAAATGTAACGCTTCCGTAAATGGAAGGTTCACGCTTACCCAACAGATTAATATTCGGGCCATTAATAATTTGTATCTTCATCGCGCAATCCTGTTTTTTATATACCTTTGTATCCAAAGAACAATATTTCAAGGTGCAAAGGTAGAAAAAAGAAATGGAAATCAACGAAAAAAAGAGGAAGAAGGAACAACAAGACGTGATAATCAGGAAGTATCAGCAGTATCTCAAACTGGAAAAGTCTTTATCTCCTAATACGCTGGATGCCTATCTTACGGATTTGGACAAACTGATAAACTTTTTAGAGCAGGAAAAGATAGATATATTAGACGTATGTTTATCTGATCTTCAACATTTTGCAGCCGGATTACACGACATTGGCATTCACCCTCGTTCACAGGCCCGCATCTTATCAGGAATCAAATCATTCTTCCGTTTTCTCATCATTGAAGACTACTTGGAAGCAGACCCCAGTGAGTTGTTAGAAGGACCTAAAATAGGCTTTAAACTTCCTGAAGTACTGACTGTGGAGGAAATTGACCGGATCATCTCTGCCGTTGACCGCAGCAAAACCGAAGGACAGCGAAACAGAGCTATTTTAGAGACATTATACAGTTGCGGACTTCGCGTATCGGAGCTTGTCACTCTCAAGCTGTCCGACCTTTATTTTGATGAAGGTTTTATCAAAGTAGAAGGAAAAGGAAGCAAACAGCGCCTCGTCCCCATCTCTCCGCGAGCCATTAATGAAATAAAACTTTACATACCAGACCGCAATCAAATTGAAGTTAAAAAAGGGCATGAGGATTTCGTTTTCGTCAGCCAACGGAGAGGCAAAGGACTTTCCCGGATTATGATCTTTCACATGATAAAAGAATTAGCGGAAAAAGCAGGTATTACCAAAAACATCAGTCCGCACACTTTCCGGCATTCCTTCGCCACTCATTTACTGGAAGGTGGAGCCAATTTGCGAGCTATTCAATGCATGCTCGGACATGAATCTATTGCGACAACGGAAATCTATACACATATCGACCGCAACATGCTTCGTAGTGAGATTATTGAGCATCACCCGCGAAATATCAAGTACCGGAAAGAAAAAGAGGAGTTATTTCATTAAATTATGATAAAATCAGCCCCTTATCTATATATTTATATTAAGAATTAATATCTTTGCGTTACTTTTTCTGTGCGAGCAGAAGGAGGTTGACAAATAGACGATATTTCAATTACAAACATTTAATTTATACCTAAAATGACTAAGAAGTTGTACTTGCCTTTACTCATGGCAATGGTTGTTGCATTATTCTCTTCTTGCAGCAAAAAAATGGGTGAATTATCAGCTGATTACTTCACTGTTACTCCGCAAGTGCTGGAGGCAGTAGGTGGTAAAGTTCCTGCGACCATCAATGGTAAATTTCCTGAAAAGTATTTCAACAAGAAAGCGGTTGTAGAAGTTACTCCGGTTTTGAAATGGAATGGCGGCGAAGCTAAAGGCCAACCAGCTACTTTCCAAGGTGAAAAAGTGGAAGGTAACGACCAGACTATCTCTTACAAGATGGGCGGTAGCTACACTATGAAAACTTCTTTCGACTATGTTCCGGAAATGGCTAAGTCTGAATTGTACCTGGAATTCAAAGCTACTATCGGTAAGAAAGTAGTTACTATTCCTGCTGTGAAAATTGCTGATGGTGTAATTTCTACTTCTGAATTAGTAAACAATACATTAGGTAACGCTAACCCTGCATTGGGCGAAGACGCTTTCCAACGTATCATTAAAGAAAAACACGATGCTAACATCATGTTCTTGATCCAACAGGCTAACATTCGTTCCAGCGAATTGAAGACTGCTAAGGAATTCAACAAAGAAGTAGCTAACGTAAACGAAGCTGCTAACAAGAAGATCAGCAACATCGAAGTTTCTGCATACGCTTCTCCTGATGGTGGTGTAAGCTTGAATACAACTCTTGCTGAAAACCGCGAAGACAACACAACTAAGCTGTTGAGCAAAGACCTGAAGAAAGCAAAAATCGACGCTCCGATCGATGCTAAATATACTGCACAGGACTGGGAAGGTTTCCAAGAATTAGTTTCTAAATCTAACATCCAAGACAAAGAGTTGATCCTCCGCGTTATTGCAATGTACCAAGATCCTGCTCAAAGAGAAAGCGAAATCAAAAACATCTCTGCTGTATACAAAGAATTGGCTAACACTATTCTTCCTCAGTTGCGTCGTTCTCGTTTGACTTTGAACTATGAAATCATCGGTAAGTCTGACGAAGAAATCACTAAACTGGCTTCTTCTAATCCTTCTGAACTGAATGTAGAAGAATTGCTGTATGCTGCTACACTGACTAGCGATCCTGCTAAACAAGAAGCTATCTATACTCAAGCTACCAAACAATTCCCGAACGATTACCGTGGTTACAACAACTTGGGTAAATTAGCTTACCAAGCTGGTAACATTGACAAAGCTGAATCTTACTTCAAGAAAGCTGCCAGCGTTAATGCTACTCCTGAAGTTAACATGAACTTAGGTTTGATCTCTTTGATGAAGGGTGACAAAACCGCTGCAGAAGCATACTTCGGTAAAGCTGCCGGAACAAAAGAACTTGGCGAATCTATGGGTAACCTGTACATCGCTCAAGGTCAATATGAAAGAGCAGTTAACTCATTCGGTGACTCTAAGACTAACAGTGCTGCTTTGGCTCAAATCCTTGCTAAGGACTACAACAAAGCTAAAAATACATTGGCTAACGTAACAAGACCGGATGCTTACACTGACTACCTGATGGCAGTTTTAGGTGCTAGAACTAACAATTCTTCTATGGTAACAAGCAGCTTGAAGAGCGCAGTTGCTAAAGATTCTTCATTAGCTAAGAAAGCAGCTACTGACCTGGAATTTGCAAAATACTTCACAAATGCAGATTTCATGAGCATCATTAAATAAGAGAATTACCACTCTATTTTAAATATTAGGAATTGCCTGTCATTATAAATGACGGGCAATTCTTTTTTTTTATCCATAAAAACCGTACTTTCGCAGAAAAGAATTCAAAGCAATGAAAAAGAGCAGCATTTTAATCCTCATAATCATCTGTCTGTGCGGTTGTGGCAAATCGTCTAAGAAAACAAGCATAACCGGAGAAATCAAGGGACTGGGTACAGATACGCTCTACTTGTACGGAATGGACGAATCCTTTGACCGGATAGATACTATTTTCGCGAAAGGAGACAAATTCTCTTACACCACCTCCATAGATACCATAACTTCGGCCTATCTGCTGATTGACAACCAAATAGAATATCCGATCTTCCTCGATAAAGGAAACCAAATCAAGATAAAAGGAAATATAGACCACCCCGAATTTCTGGACATCAACGGGAATAGATATAATGAAGAGTTCACAGCCTTTCAGAAAGAGCTGAGTAGTTTAAACAACCCTTCCGAAAAAGATTTAGAGCAAAAGGCGGAAGAATTCATCAGGACACATCATTCTTCTTTTGTCAGTCTTTACCTGTTGGATAAATACTTTGTGCAGAAAGACTCTCCTGATTTCAACAAGATAAAGAAATTAATTGAAGTCATGACAGGAATACTGCAAGACAAGCTATATATCGAGAAATTGAACGAAGCTATCTCCTTGTCCGAAAAAACAGAGATAGGCAAATATGCTCCGTTTTTCAGCCTGCCCAATATAAAAGGAGAGAAAATTACCCGTTCATCCGAAGATTTCAAAAAGAAGAATCTGTTAATCAACTTCTGGGCCTCATGGGCAGATAGTATCTCCAATCATCAAAGCAACAGCGAGTTAAAAGAACTTTATAAGAAGTACAAAAAGAACAAACACATCGCTATGCTCGGAGTCTCCTTTGATATGGACAAGAAGGAATGGCAGGATGCTATTAAACGCGATACGCTAAATTGGGAACAAGTTTGTGATTTTGGTGGATTGAATTCCGAGGTTGCCAAACAATATGCTATCAAACAAGTTCCCAGCAACATTCTTTTGGCAGCAGACGGCAAGATTCTGGCAAAAAACCTCAAAGGAGAGCAGCTGAAAAAGAAAATTGAAGAAGTAGTCACAGCAGCTGAAGAAAAGGAAAAACAAGACAATAAAAAGAAAAAATAACCTGTAAGCAAACGTGTTAATCAAAGTTTTCGGAGCGGCTGTTCAAGGGATTGATGCAACACTCATCACAATCGAAGTCAACAGCTCGCGCGGCTGTATGTTTTATCTCGTCGGCCTTCCGGACTCTGCGGTCAAAGAAAGCCATCAACGCATTATCTCCGCATTGCAAGTGAATGGCTATAAAATGCCCACAAGCAATATAGTAGTCAATATGGCACCGGCTGACATCCGCAAAGAAGGTTCAGCCTATGATTTACCGCTTGCCATCGGACTGCTGGGTGCCAGTGAAACAATCTCTTCCGAGAAATTCTCCCGCTATTTACTGATGGGCGAACTAAGTCTGGACGGAAGTATCCAGCCTATCAAGGGAGCACTCCCTATCGCCATCAAAGCCCGCGAAGACGGGTTCGAGGGACTTATCATTCCCCAACAAAATGCACGGGAAGCCGCCGTTGTCAACCAGTTAAAAGTATACGGAGTCAGTAATATCAAAGAAGTCATCGAGTTTTTCAACAACGAACGCGAACTGGAGCCAACTATTGTCAATACCCGGGAAGAATTCTATCAACAACAGAATCATAGTGACCTGGATTTTGCAGATGTAAAAGGACAAGAGAACGTGAAAAGAGCCTTGGAAGTTGCAGCAGCCGGAGGACACAATTTAATCATGATAGGTGCTCCAGGCAGTGGCAAATCAATGATGGCTAAACGACTCCCGTCCATTCTTCCCCCTCTTTCATTAGGGGAAAGTCTGGAAACGACCAAGATACACTCGGTTGCCGGAAAACTGCAACGCGGGTCCTCATTGATTACCCAACGCCCGTTCCGCGATCCACACCATACGATTTCGCAAGTAGCAATGGTTGGTGGCGGAAGTTTCCCGCAGCCGGGAGAAATCAGTCTGGCACATAATGGGGTTTTATTTCTGGACGAGTTACCAGAGTTCAACAGGGGCGTGTTGGAAGTATTGCGCCAACCGCTGGAAGATCGACACATCACCATTTCCCGTATCAAAAGCACCATTAGTTATCCGGCTAACCTGATGCTTGTCGCATCTATGAACCCATGCCCATGTGGATATTACAATCATCCGACAAAAGCATGCGTATGCAGTCCCGGACAAGTACAAAAATACCTGAATAAGATATCCGGTCCGTTATTAGACCGTATAGACATTCAAATAGAGATAGTTCCCGTACCCTTTGACAAGATATCCGATCAAAGACAGGGAGAGTCGAGCAGTATCATCCGGCAGCGAGTAATAAAAGCGCGTCAGATACAGGAGAAACGGTATGCCGAATGTACGGGTATTTATTGCAATGCACAGATGAACAGCAGATTGCTGGCAACATATGCCCAACCGGATGATAAAGGGCTTGTGTTATTAAAAAACGCCATGGAACGGTTCAATTTATCCGCCCGTGCCTATGACCGGATTTTAAAAGTAGCCCGCACCATTGCCGATTTGGAAGAAACAGAGCAAATACTTCCCAGCCACCTGGCAGAAGCCATCAGTTATCGGAATCTCGACAGAGAGAACTGGGCAGGGTAATCACAGTAAATATAAACAGATAAAAATTATTTCACCGTGAACGCTACCTTTTTTCATATATTTGTTTTACATTTGTGACAAACAAATAAGCAATAATATGAAAGCATCCATAACAAGCCTCCTGATAATATTTTGTTTCACCATACTGACTTCTGCGCAAACTCCCCAAGACAGAGCTACAGAGCTAAAGGAACAAGCGCAGAGCAGCCTTAAACAGAAAGATTATATCAAAGCGCGCTATTTATTCAAAAAAGCATACGAAGCATTTGCCGCCCGCGAAAACTACCCACAGGCAATAGAATGTGGTGTTCAGGCCAATGCTTTATATGTCAGAGAGAATTTCTATAAAGAAGGATTCGAGCTTTGCCGTGACATGGAGCAGCTTCTATGGACCGGAGAACAGAATAAAAAGAAAGTCTTTTATGACCTGCGTTTCCTTATCAATAAGGAACGATTGCAGATGTACACCGCACTGAAAAACCCCGCACAGGCAAAGACACAGTTGGATAAACTGGAAGAAACAGCTAATCTTGCAAAGAACGACTCCCTAACGGAGGCACTGCTGTATACAAAAGCCAACTATTATTATACTTTCAACCAGAACACACAAGGCGATGCCTGTTTCCGCAAACTTATCAACCAATATAAAGAAAAGAAAGCCTATGCCAAAGTGAGCGATTGCTACAAGAACCTTATCAGTATTGCACGGAAAGGCAACAATGCTCCACTGATGGAACGCACTTACGAAAGCTTCATTGTCTGGACAGACTCTGTAAAAACGTTAACCGCACAGGATGAGCTAAATGTACTGAAGAGAAAATATGACGAAAGCCAACTGACCATACAGGAGGAAGACGACTCACTATCTGCCAAGCAGTATATTATCATAAGTCTCTGTGTGCTAGTGGCTATATTGGTAGCCGGCCTGGCAATACTGGCTGTGATATTGCTGCGATTCATCGCCGGCAATCGTAAATTAAAGAAAAGCGTGAAAATTGCCAATGAACACAATGAACTAAAAACCAAATTCATACAGAATATATCTTCGCAAATGGAACCTACCCTGAATACGCTGGCTACTTCAGCCGAAGAACTGTCACAGAGGGCTCCTCAAGAAGCTGCCCAAATGCAGGGACAAGTTGCAGCTTTGAAGAAATTCAGTGATGATATTCAAGAACTGTCATCTTTGGAAAACTCACTAACCGAGTTCTATGAACTAAGTGAAACCAATGTGGGAACTTTCTGTGAAAATGTGATGGATAGAGCCAAAGAACACATAAAACCGGATGTCACATCTTCAGTCAATGCACCAAAACTTCAGGTAAAGACAAACAAGGAACAGTTGGAACGCATTCTTCTCTATTTACTGAAAAATGCCGCTTTCTACACCGAACAGGGTCGTATCAGTCTTGAATTCAAGAAACGGGGAGCACACACGCACCAATTCATCGTTACGGATACAGGGACAGGAATTCCGGCAGAGCAACAGGAAAATCTCTTTAAGCCTTTCACAGAAGTAAAAGACCTGACTACAGGGGATGGACTAGGATTACCGATCTGTTCACTGATTGCTGCCAAGATGAACGGAAGCCTGACACTGGATACGAATTACACGAAAGGAGCGCGGTTTGTTCTGGAGCTTCACGTATAAATTTAGCCAACAAGAAAGCTATTGTCTCATTTGATTACTTTCTGACTTGTTAAGTATAGTTACCTTCGACCAAGAAGGTTCTAAACGCAAACTTGAGAATATATAAAAATATGAACAACTTTCTATATAAACGGATCTCACGTTTTTAATAAACTTTTGAGTAGTTTATTAAAAACGGTATCTGAGTTTATTAGAAACTCTACGATCGGATTTCCGAGTTTTCAAATCCATCTTTTACAACAAAAAGGCTGCAAATTTCATAAAATTTGCAGCCTTTTTGCCTATATCCGATACACCATTTCTGATACTAATCAAGGAACATGTCCGAATTTGTTAGAATATTATATCATTCAAGTTATTAATTTCATCTTCTTTTATCTGTTATTTATTAAAGTGGATATTCACGCTCGTACTACAAAGATACAACATTAAAAAGCATTTGTCAAGACGAATATCCTATAAAAATTGTCCTTAACATATTTATAAAAAGTATTGTCCCTCTTCTTTTAATCTTTTGCGTAGAAAACCGACATCAATCTTATGAACATCATTCTTTGTCTGTTTAATAGCATGTACTGCCGCCATTCCGGCAGCTTCACCAGTCACCAGACAAGGTGGCATCACTCGTAAGCTTCCAAAAGCTTCTTCATCAGTAGAAATACAGCGTCCGGCGGTCAATAGATTCTTCATACCTTTAGGAGTCAAGCAACGATAAGGAATTCCATGAGATTCACCTTTTTTGTAACGAGTCTCTTTATGTCCCGGTTTATGAACATCAATATAGTAACAATTACGTCCGATTTCATCCTCAAATGTTTTACGTTCCAGCCAATCTTGGAAAGTAAACGTATAATCCCCTTCAATCCGACGACTATCTCTAACTCCCAACAAAGAGGCAGTCTTTACGACAAAAGCACTACCAAAAGTTTTAGGCTGAAGTTCTTTCAGTGCCTCCAAGTATTGTTCAGCGATTTGCCTACCGGTAGCCATCGCCCGCGTAGTAGCCCACGGGTCGGTCGAATCAACATTATCAATGTGTCCTGCATTGAATTGTACCACATCCGGACCGATCAGATTACTATTGAAATGTCTGCCTATCAATGGATATTTCCCGGACTTAATCGCGTCAAAGATAGGGCTATTTTTGTTACTCGTATGCAATGAAGGGCCTATGAGATTGTAGTTATAGCTATCAACATTGGCAAACGAGAAACACAAAGTAGAACTTTGCAGTATACCATCCTCACCTCCCTTTTTAAATGAAGCACCTGCCCAGGTAGCTACATCTCCATCTCCCGTCGCATCAATAAAAACTTTTGCTTTGAATGCAACAAGCCCGGATTTATTTGCTACAATGATAGCATCTACCGTATCATCAGCTGACATCTCTACAGCAGCAACCCTCGAAAAGAAAAGGACTTTTGCCCCCGATTCAGCTACCATCCGGTCATAAACCAGCATCAAATATTCAGGATTTATGTTCACCCAATTCAGTTTTTGCTTTCTCTCATGAGGCACTCCTTTCCTTGACGCTTCGAATACCTTCTCAGCCAAGCCTCGATAAATAATCTTTTCACCATCAGAGAATGGACACCATGCGGGAACCATACCTGCTGTTCCCATACCGCCAAGTTGTCCCATTGCCTCAATCAGCAAAGTCTTAGCTCCCTCCCGGGCTGCAGAAATTGCAGCAGTACACCCGGCAGGTCCTCCACCAATTACAATAACATCCCATTGATCGTCCACTGCAATCTTGGTGTTCTTCAGACGCATTTTGGATTGTGTGGTATTTCCATTCACATTAAGAGCGGGAACTGCAAAAGCAGCAGTAATCAACCCGGCTTTTTTAAGAAAATCTCTTCTAGACGTCATTACAAATTAATTTATTATAATTACTTTTCCATAAAAGTCTCTGCACGCCCTGGCGTAAACAGTTCCCATAAAGAAGCAACAGTCCATCCGGGTGCGAAAATGTCATTATAATATCCTTTGCCATTCTTCCCGTAATCCCAACTGGTGTGTTGGACAACTTCCGGATAGTAACCCACTTTGGCAATGCCACACATGTGTCCTTCATAAGGCAATAACTGCCGCATAGAGGTTGAAATCACTTCTGCGAAGTCCGAGAAACGGGATTCTTTATATTCGTTCGATAACCAACGAAGTACATCGGCAAATTCAAATACAAACACATCGATATGATTATTTTCTACCGAAACATTTCCCCAACCACGTGTTTTCAAACCAATATCACCCAGCATCTGTCCGGGAGCAAAAGGAACATCCCACAAATAATACCACGATAATGCAAAATAAGCGGCTTGCTTCGTCAGATCAGCATAATGCTTGTGTTCCTCCCCTTTAGTAACTAATGAAAGATAATAGGTAGCAGTTGCAGCATAAAGTGACGCTTCTTTATCCTCACAATTTGCATCAAGGGTAGATGAAAAATAATCTGCCTTAGAAATCAATTCTTTCTCCAGATAACCCGCAGTCCGCTTGGCACTATCCAAGTAACGTTTATCCTTAAAGTATTTATATCCCATGACTAAAGGTAATGTAGCCGAAGGAGTACTTCCCCCGCTTTTATCTACAACGGAAAAGTCATCACGGAACTTTCGTGGAAAACTACCATCAGCATTTTGCAATTGCAGAAACATATCCAACATTTTTTTCAATCGCTGTTCCCATTCCGGATGCTTGCGCCCTTTTTCTTTTTCATAAGCCAGGAAATGGAAGATTGCATAAAGCCCTTCCGATTGACGACGGATACTATGAACAGGATCCTCAAAGTTCTTATCAAAGTTTACCGATTCCTTAAAAAAGCCTGCTACCGTGAAGCCGTTCTTCAAATAACTATCGAATATTTTGGTACTGTTAACTTTCAAATCTTCCCGGTTACATTCCCAACCATATTCCCAGGCATTGAATGCATTCAGAAGAACACGTCCTATAAAACCAACTTCTGCCTGCCCATTACTTGTACATGCATCTGTTCTAAGATGTATGCCCGAATTATATACCAACGGATATTTATCCACAAAACTACTTACAAAGAATTGGCTAAGAGTCTGCTTCATATATTCAATTGAATAGGGAGCATCTACAGGCTTGGGCAAATATGTATCATAACAATATTCCCAAGTATGGCGCACAAAATCAGAATAATCTTTTGCTTCACCTTCAGTAATTTGCCAAGTCAACAAAATCGTCTCTCCTTTTCTAAGATGCTGATAAGCCGTTACAGCCGGAGCTAATGTCAATTTACGGATATAACTTTTAGGGGCCTCCCGATAAGGAAAGCCGAAAGAAAGAGTAGCAACCCCATCCTTATTTTCAAATCCGGTATACCCCAAAGAAGTCTTATCCGAAAGAATAACCTCCCCTTCGCGATGAGTAGCCAACGTGTTATTTACGAATTTATCCAATCTGTTGACAGTCATAAAACGTTGTTTCTTCTCACAGAAAATCCCGGTGAGAGGTGCGCTTAACCTGTCCTCACTTACAATCCAACTGTCTGAAGTATGGAATGAAGGGGCTTCTTTGGGCGAACGCAGATTACGCCGATACCAGAATCCCGGCATATAGAACAGGCAATCGTTATGGCGGAAGTCTGTTGCCACCTGCTGATTGTAATTAAAGTAAATATCTTCCAATGCAGTGATAGACACACTAATACATATCCCATCGTTACCATCCACTATGTTTTGAGACACAGTCAACGGTATTTTTTCCGAATTCTCCAAATAATAAGTGCCGTTATTATTCTGCGACTTCTGAAAAGTCAATGGATAACATTTCGCGCTATTTCCCGGGACTTTCAAGGAAATAGATGCCGAAATCGATTCCGGCACATTATTAAAAGCTTTAGCAATAGTAGCACATGCTACAAAAGCTATCCCACAAAGTAAATATTTCAGACTCATATAAAATATTAATGTGAATCAGCCTGCCTGATTCTATTTGTACTAAATTGTTAAGGCAAAATTAGGGAACATCCTCCACATTGAATAAAACAAATTGAGCTATAAATAGAAATAATTATCCAAATCGGCAGAAATTCTCCAAAGCCTCAACTATGATCCCATACCCAAACGATTATTTTTCCATAAGAGCGGCAGCACACCACAAATAAGGACCCTGTCCGTGATAATCACCCGTACGGCGCGGACGATCATAATAGTACTGTTTACTGTTCTTCTTATTCGTTCCCACACAAATTTCTCTCACCTGATTTTTATCATTAAGATATGAAACTAAAGCCATCCATGCTTTACGAGCCGCAGGAGCATATTCTTCTGCATCTAGCCAGCCATTCTTAACCCCTTTGATAAATGCGAAAGTAAACATAGCCGAACCTGAAGTTTCAGTCCAACAATCAGACTGGTCGATCAACTGATTCCACAGACCTTCCGGATTCTGATATTTCTTCAGACTTTCCATCATTGTCCGATAACCTTCTAAAATACGCGGACGGTCTTTATGATTCTTAGGCAAACATTGAAGCAACTCCGTCATACCTGCAGCCATCCAACCATTTCCACGTCCCCAATAATAAGGAACATCTGGTGCATGATAGAAAAGGCCATTCGGACGTTGTAGTTCATCCAGATACATCACCATCTCTTTAGCTGCACGATCGATATATTTCTTATCCTTCGTCACTTTATAAGCACGTGTCTGTACAATGGTAATCATATACATATCATCAATCCATAAACGTGTTTGCCAAGAATATCCTTTTTCAGCCCATTCTTTTTCCTCCGGTTTTGCGTTTGCTGGCACTTTCCATTGAGAATCGGCATAAGGCAACCCTAAATACCAATATTTCTTATCTTTTGTCACAAGATACAACTCAAGAGGTAAGCTACCGAACATATTTACATCAACGTGATTCATAATAGGTTGCAACGCCTTCTCTTCAGTAAATAAAGGCTCAAACTTATCTTGCAAACGATTGAGAAGTTCCTTATCTTTTGCAAGATAAGCATATCGCAAAGCCCCGTTCCAATAAAATGTTTCCGGATAACCAATCCATTTTCCAATATGGAGTGCATGCTTCTCGGTTAGAAAGCGATATGCCAATCGTTTACCAATTTCTTCCGGAGTAGAACCTTCCGGAAAGTCCTTCAACATACTTGTTTGAGCAAACAACAACTGAAAAGGAACAAAAAACAATAATATTAATACCTTCTTATACATAACACCTAGTCTTTAATTATTCAACAATATATCTTTCAATTCAACATTATATCCATCTACCCGTAAAAGCATCTTATCAATACCTTCTTTACAGTCTACTTGGAAACGGACCTCTTTAGATTCGCCAGGCATCAAATAAAAGTATCCGTCATCAAAATAAGCCGGACGAATAGGCGCATCAGTTTTCGCATCTCTTAATGTCAATGCTATTGCAGCAGCCAAGTATTGCCCCGGATTTTTCACAATAAGCCTGCCCTCATAATGGTTAGCCTTTTTCGTGAAGTTCTTCACCGAAACATTCACCGAAGAAACCGGCAAATTAGCCAAGACTTTTCCGTCCCATTCCTTCTGATTGAGCCAATAAACATTATCATCAAGCAACTTTCCGCTATTAGTTGTCAACACCAACTTTACCCAGCAGAAATCAGGAAGTCCTTTTATATCCTCTAATTGTATTACAGGAGTCAGTACATTAGCTTTCACATGAGCTACCTTCTGTTGTGAGGAGCGTATCTTTTTTCCTACTTTATCGTAAACCACAACTTCCACTTTCAAATTCCGATATTCCTTCAGCGTAGTATTAATAATATCTACTTTATGATGATTAAGACTCATCTGAATATGAAGAGGACGGCACGCTTTTTGCGTGCCATAATAAGCACCGGCTGTTTCCCCATTCGAACTGTAGTTCTGCCAAACCATACTAGGCCATGCGGGATGACTCATCCAAAGTAGCACTCCAGAAGCATCATTCCACATCTTGCTATTCCATGCTTCAAAAATAGCCCGATGACTTTCGTAATTAATCAATTGTGCTTTCCGGCAAAAATCATCCAAGTTATCGGAAGGTCCCAGTTTACGATCCATCCCTTCCTTATAAAGTTCACTAAAAGTCTTGTCACCATATCTATGGTTATGCCAGTCATGGTAATACCAAACATCACTGATAGGCCAAGTATCCTCTTCCGCCATAAATTCACGAATGGTTTCAGCCGTTGGTAACGAAGGAGTACCCACTTCTGAACGGAAACCACCAGCCAAAGAACGATAATACCATCCGGCATCATATTGATAACGCCAAGGCCCACTTCCTGAACTATTTAATGAACGAGAATTTCCTGTATAGTGCCGGCTACGGTCTTCTTTAGCCAAAGTAGCAGCCAACATGTATTCAAGTTCATTCGGAGCAAACCCCTCATTACGTGCACACCATAAAGCAATGGAAGGATGATTACGGAAACGACGTACTGTCTCTGTCACATTCCTTATGAACAGACGATAATCTAATGGATTAAGATTAAATCCGTCTGTTGAAAGCCAAAAGTCATTCATCACCAACATGCCATATTCATCACAAAGTTCATAGAACACTTCTTCCGTGCTCTCACCCGTCCAATTACGAATCATATTGTAATTCATATTCTTATGCAACTTCAAAGCTGGTTCCAATCGCTCCCGGGAAACACGCTTCATACCGTCATCCATACCCCAGTTACCTCCTTTGCAATAGATTCGTTGACCGTTCACCTTTATCACCATATATTCTTTCATCAGCGAATCCTTTATTAACTCTATTCCCTGTGAAGATACCGGTTTCAATAAGTTCGGTACAAATTCTCCATCATAATTCGTATAGCGAACCTTACTATCCGTTCTTTTGCGTTTCACAGCATCAAAAACTGGTTTTCCATCCTGCAAAGCAGCAGTCGGATTATAGTTTAACCGCACTACAGGAGAATTATCCTCATATGCAGACAATTCATACTCCAGCTCACGGATACCGATGCGCATCTTCTTAACATCAAGTGTGTCCTTACCTGACGAGACCAGACTTAAAGATGCATCATATAAATACTGTTCTCCATATCCATTGGGCCACCAAAGACGTGGATTCTTCATTTGCAATTCCTTACACTCACGAGGAGTCAGTTTAATCATCCTCTTTTCATTAGCATTCAAAGAAACCGGATAAATAGCAGATACTCCTCCAATATTAAAATGCAAATCAGCAGTACACGCAGTTTTAGAAGAATTATAAATCTCCGTATTAACAATAAAATTAACAGAAGTAGTGTCAGGCAAAGGCAGATCCGTAATCACGTGCGTATCAACAATTTCGAGTTCATTGCCAAATTTTATTCTGACATCCTGCCAAATCCCCATATTTCGGTCGCGTATACCAGGAATCCAATCCCACCCCTCCGAAGAGATAAAAGTAGGACCGTCTAAACATAATGCCCCACCATTGGGACCAATTCCTTCTTTCTTATTTGCCTCATGAGGAATGCCGGGATTATTAGGCGGAAGAATACGGATGGCTAACAGATTCTTTTTGTCATAATCTACCCAACGAGTTATATCAAAGATTCCTCTTTCAAAAGCACCCGTCATGGTCCCTAATAACTGATGATTAAACCATACCTCCGCTTTATAATTAATTCCATTCAGAATCAATTTTACTTTTTCTCCCTTGCTATTACGGGGAATATTAAATGAATTTCGATACCACCAATCCATCCGGCAAAGTGTATCGGGAATCAACAGATTATTAAGCCCCCAATAGGGATCAGGGTATACTCCCTGATCCACCAATGTAGTTAATACCGTACCGGGAACTGTTGCCGAATACCATTCGCTTGTATCTAAATCTTGTGCAAATACCGATTTTTCAGCTGCCCGAGCTTTATATCCTTCTATCATCTCCCAACCTTTGGAAAGTTGATATTCCCAATCAGAAAGCGGACTCAATTCTCCGGGTTCTACCACCTTCTTTTTAGGCTTAGCTGTCTGAAATGAATGTTTTGAATGAGGTATCACTTCGGAACTTTGCTCCTGAGGTAAACCGAAATTCCATTTTAGTTTCTGTGAATAAATACATTCTGCTGAAGAAAATAGAAAAACAATAATGCAAATAATGTATATATTCAGTTTAATTCTCATCATCTTATCATCGATTATTTAATTCGCAGTTTCTTCACATCATCACATACAGCTACCGCTACACGTGAATCTGCACAACCATAATAAAGGTACAGTTTCTTTTTGTGATAGACAAGCCCTTCTATAAAGACTGTCCCATCCTTATATTGCCCGCTCTTCTCAAAAGGAGCTTCAGGAGCAAAGAAAGGCTTATCAAGACGATCTAAAACTTTATAAGGATCATTATTGTCAAACAGCATCTGTCCCGCGCAATAAGCTCCCGACGGATAGTCCATATCCCTGTCTTTTCCTGCATTTTTTCCATTATACAAGAGCACAATGCCATGTTTGGTACGAATAGCCGGTGGTCCACACTCCGTCATTTGACAATCAAAGTGCCCTTTACGCGGCTGCGCCAATTTCTTCAATTCTCCTTTTTCGTCCAGAACCGGATACCAATCAATCAAATTATCGGAAGTAGCGGCATATACCGCATACTCTCCCCAATACATAAAATATTTACCATTGACTTTATCAATTACAAGTTGACTGCCTTTCAACCTAGTCACAATAGAAGCCGATTTACAAAATAGGTTATTAAAGCGACCGTTGTATGCTTTCCCGAAAGCAAGCCCATGTTTGGTCCAGTTTTTCAAATCTCGCGAAGTTGCCACGGAAAGGCGCGCTTTTTTCCGGTTCCATGCCGTATATAACATCACATACAATCCGTCTTCGGTCATTGTCACACGAGGGTCCTCACAACCACCCGACCAATCTAAGTCTTTAAAGTTATCCTCAGCAGGGAAAAGCACTGGATTGCCCAACCTCTTCATTTCAATGCCATCTTTGCTTTCGGCATAACCAATACGTGAAGTTCTTTTGCCTATACCTTGAGCAGAGTTGTCTTCCGCACGATAAAGCACCACAATTTTTCCGTCTTTTACAGTGGCTGCCGGGTTAAAAGTATCACTTTCCTCCCATTTCACTTGCTCTCTCCGCATCGGGCAGTAAAACTCTGTAGGCAACGGTGATATGACAGGATTGACTCCTTCAGGACGCAGAAATGGACCCAGCATCCAATTATTATCTTGTTCTTCTGGAGGAGTATCTAAAGATGGCGCATCAGTAAATCCGCATGCGGTCAATATACCAACCACACCAATGATAAATTTCAGTTCTAGTTTCATCTTAGTTCTTTTATTACTTCAATTTATACTCTTGTCTTTTTATATTCCAACCCTTCAGTACCAATACAGCTCCGTTTTTCAACTTTCCTTTTGCAGTTTCAATGGTTACTGTTTTCTTTTCACCCGGCATCAGGGAGAAAAAATTGTCTGTATAAAACGACGGACGTATCGGACTCATCATTGAATTCAAGAATTGCAACTGATTAAAGAAAGCAATCTGACTGGATGTATTTCTCAAAGTAATATCTACAAAATAGTTATTATTATCTTCTCTCATTTTATAGGTCAGTTTCACCTTTGCCTGCTTCAACTTGCTCAAGTCTTCGAAACCCGAAGCAGCTGGACCGGTCAAAGTCTTACTACCTTCATATTTATCATTAGAACGCCAATAGAAGTTAGAAGAAACATCTTTTCCTTTTTCATCTTTCAAAATCAGCTTGATAAAATGAACTTGAGATATATTTTCCGGGAAACGAATAGTCAATGCATCGTTAACCACTCCGTCCGAAGGCAAATTAATTGTTGCTGATTCTTCAAAAACTTTCTTACTGTCAATATCATACACCTGTGCTATTACTTTGTAATTCTTAAATTCACGATAATAGTCATTCACTACAGACACTGTATTTTTAAGATAGTCAAACTGCGCATGCAGTGGTTCCAGTGAGTTAGCTGTGTGATAAAGCGATGCTGTCGGTTCCAGAGACCAGTCCCACATACGGGAAGCCACTTGAGGCATAGAGCAGTTATGATACCAAAACAAAAGTCCGGAACAGAAACGATCACCATAATCCAGTTTATTGTAGTTCCATACTTCCCAGATACTCTTCGAATTAATAGCTCCCAACAATTGCCCTTTCTGTGCAAACTCATCGATGGATGATGATTTTCCGTAGTTATTCACCAAGTCTGTATACATAGTACTCATCAGATGGAAACCATTTCCATCCAGATAATCCCATACTTCCTTATTGATAGGCCAAAGGTCTTTTTCATCCATCATTTCCCGGAGGATTTCCACAGTCGGAAGAGTAGGTGCACCGTATTCCGGATTAAATCCGTCTACACGGCTTCCTCTGGGAGAGGCCGTATTTTCATAATGCTGCATCGGATTTACCTGTTTGTAAGGACTGCCATCATGCACCCCTTCACATTCGGACTGCATCTGGAATCCACGTGTACCATCCAGTTTATTCAGTAATTCAGGAGTACCGGTAACTTCTGTACTCTCATTAGAAGCAACATAATAAGCCAAAGATGGATGATTACGAATACGTTTTACGGTAGATTCCACATTACTCATATAGAGAGCCTTATCATGTGGATGACGAGTGTCACCGGTCATCCAGAATTCTTGCCATACCAACAGTCCCAGTTCATCACATAACTGGAAGAAGTAATCGGATTCTGCGATACCACCTCCCCACATTCTCAAAAGGTTGACGCCCGACTGACGAGAATAACGTAATTCAGCATAAGTACGCTCATCCGAAGTTCTCAACATGGCTTCCGGTATCCAGTTAGTGCCACGGATAAACAATCGTTTACCATTCACATAAAAGACACGTGATTTGTCCGGAGTCTTTCTATCCGAAACAATTTCTCGAATACCAAATCTTGTTTTCACTGAATCACATTCTTTACCATCAACTGACACTGTCAGCTTCAGGTCATATAAGTTTTGTGGTCCTTTATTGACAGGCCACCAAAGTTTTGGCGAGTTGATGATAAGTTGCGGAAACTCTTCAGGAGTGAAGGTAGCTATTTTTTCTTCTCCGCGTATCAGCCGGAAAGTCTTTTCGAAAGTGATATTCTCGCCCACAATTTCACCCTTTACCTTGCAACTGATTACCCGATTATTGGTTGATGGATTGATAATTTCAACTGATACAGTCTCACAAGCCTGATCATAACCGGGCTTTCTTAATTCAGACTTAACAAAAGGATGGCGCAATGCTACTCTGCCTGTAGCATAGAGAGAAATATTTTTCCATATACCTGTGTTACGGTCACGGATACCGTCCATAAAGGTAAAGTCCCAACCTACCGTCATCAACATGGTAGTATTTAAACCAATGTTTCCGTTTCCACCGTTATGGAATTCACCGGCTGCTCCCCAGGATTTCGGCTTCGCACTTCCGGGAACATCTACCGGATAGACCTTTATAGCCAGTCCGTTCTTTTCCCCGACTTTCACAAAATCCGTAACATCAATGTAATCCTGAATAAACATACCGTTCATTGTGCTCAACAGGTTGCCATTCACCCATACTTCTGCCCGGTAGTTGATACCATCCAACTGTAACCAGACAGTCTTTCCCTTGAATGATTGAGGAACAGTAAAATCTGTACGAAACCAGTATGTGTAAAAGTCACGTCCGGTTTCAGAAATATCCGGTATCAATTTAGATTCAATCTTATTATTGATTCCATAGTAAGGCTCCGGGTATTTTTGGTTATACACCAAAGAATTCAAAACTGTTCCGGGAACGATGGCCGGCATCCAATTTGCAGTTGCATAATTGGATAAAGAAATCTTTTCTCCGGGATCTGTTGCATCTCCAGCTTTTATCATTTTCCACTGGTAGTCGCCCTGATGACCAATTTCAGAATCAAGCCAGATGCGTTGCGCATTTCCGACATTGTTCTTCCCATTCTGTGCTGTCACTACTGCAGCAAAAAGTAATAATAAAATCGGGAAAAAGGTTTTAGCAATGTTGTGCATATTCGTACGTTACAATTTATTGGTTTATATAATCTTAAAAGTCTAAAACGGATGAGGACAAAAATAGTGTTTTCTACCTGTCCGGCATGCTAAAAACAAGTCAATAAATGAAATTTGAGTCCCAAACTGCCATATATTGCCTATTTGAAGGTTATCTAGCAACAGACAAAAAGACATTAGTTAATCATTGGTTTATCCATTACAAATAGTTAGCATATTAGCTATTAATAGCTGAATTCTCGGATATTAATACCTTACACGACAGGTATTAATATCCGAGACCTCAATAATTAACAGCCTGGCGACTCTCTAATTCCGTTACACCGTTCCGTCATTTAGTAAAGACAAATTCTGTCCGTAATCCCCGGTGATCGAACACTTCTTCGAAAGGCCCCCAATTAGGAAGAACAATATCCGATGTTTCTGTGTTCTCGCCTATTACCTGAGAACTTTTTACTTCCGTGTTGGGAGACAAGGTATAAAGAGTGAGATCTAATCGGTCTTTAGTGTCCTTCTCGCTCGGACGCGGTGTCCACGTGAATCCCGGATGCGTCACAGGATCCGGATGTATCGTTCGGTAAGCATCACCTTTTATACCGCCTTCCCACAAAGAATGGGTGGTAGGCCACTGAACAACGTAAGAAACAAGGCCTGCTGACAAGGCACCTTCCGTCCAGTCAAGCCATGACGGTTCATTGAAATCACCCGAGAGACAAACAAAAGGAGTGGTAGACGAATTAAAGTCCTCCAGCAGTTTGTCCACCATGCCTTGACGGGCTTCTTTATTGACTTTCACTACATAGTCGACATCGTCCGTACCCTCATATCCTTTATATTCGATACCATTCAACTGATAAGGACCGTAAGGGAAGTAAGCGCCATGACAGTTCATCACCAATACGACAACACCTTCGCCTAAGTTGATATAGACACCATATTTGTTCGGTGTAATCCCTGAGAAAGGATAGCGCGATATAATACTGCATTTCCCCTGTCCATTGTTGGAGTGAGTATGCACGTAAAGCCCCTGTGCTTGTATATCAGATTCAGAGAGCCCACTGCATTCCTGCGCACAAAGCACATCCACATCAATTCTATTGAAGTAATCCAACACAACGGAAGTCGATTTACCCCATAAATTTTGCGTAGCAAGTTTCAGCGTTTTGGGTGCTACACGTGTTGTCCAAGTAGCAGCAACTTTTCCATTTGCATCAGCAGACATTTCAATATAGTAAGCCTTTCCACTGCCTACATTCAGCGCAAGCCCCACCGGTACCGTTACCCGTACGTCCTGTTCTCCAGAAATCGGATGAGTGATATGCAGTGTAGCATTCACTCCAAAGGTTCCGGCACACATATCTGGAAGCATATAACATACATCCTCTTGGGGCACATACTGATAGGTCTTTCGGGTTGCTACCGGAAGATTCTCATATTCACTGTAATGTTGAGGTTCGATATGAGCATAAGGAACAGAAGAGGCGGCATCCGCAAAAGTCACGGAATTCACTGTAATATCCGAAGCAGTATCCAGATCCTTTTGCAAAACGATCTTAGATGCACGCGGAGCAAGAGTAACCTGCACCGATGCAGACGCAGCTGCTACACGAAGTGTACCATCTTTTTCATTACCTCTACTGACAAGCATCGCCATCGGATCAGCTAACGGCAATTGAGGAGCATACGCTTCTAAATCCCAATAAGTTTTACCAGAAGTCAATTCTGGAAATTTATCGGCTGTGGTACACAAAAACAAGAATCGATAAACGATTCCTTTAGTTACAGAAACCTTTATTTCATTTACTGCATCCCCTATACTTCCTGTTTTGTCAAACAGATAGTTATATTGATCGTCAAAACAGAATATCTTCCATTTCATTCCGTCCAAAGACACAGAAGACCTAGTGGGGGACATCGTTAACCCTCCCTCCATGTTCAGACTGAAACGTATTTCTTTTGTGTCATCCTCCTTTTGTACATCACTTACATATCCTTCAGCACAAGCCGTGAATAAGCTAGAAATCATTAGAAGAATCACAAATAAAGTATTCTTTAGCATTATCTTACAATTTAATCATTGAATATATATCCTTTCGAGAATCCATATAATTATTCCCAACCGGCTTTATCACGTATACACCTATAAGGGATTCCGTAATCCTTCTTCACATCCCAATTATTATAATCATAGAATGTCTTGTCTTTTATAGAGAGATCTTTCTCATTGATATTCAACCAAGCCACGCTTGGCCAAGTGCCATAACAAGCTAAATCTTTCACATTGGGAGTAGCTTTATTGTATGGGTATCCCGCCAATATACGCAAATCGGTAGCCTCACCGTCTGCCTCGGACCAACAGTAAGTATATACAGACTCCATTACTTGTGACTTGAGATGCTCTCCTACCCACAAAATATACTCTTTGGCCTCTACATTGTTCAATGCTGTCCAGCCCTCGGGACAAAGATTCTTCGCCCCTTCATTACCCGTCTTACCTTTCATAGGAGTATCAAACGTAAATCCCTCAGTTCCACAGAAATACGCCTTATCCACAGTGTTATGCACAAGATACGTAGACTGACGACAATGTACTGGCGAATAAAGTTTCTCCCCTTTTGACAAACAAGGCAGCGGAGTGCCCGGATACGGATCGACAAACCCGATGGCCAGCAGATTTTCGTCTGTAACAGCCCCACTAAGATGTGTGATAGCAAACTGGCTTGTCTTCGCAGGATGTGCAGTCACCGTATAAACAATCTCATGACGATAAAGACCACTACCTGCATCTTTAGTAGATGAAGAAATAGTAAGCCATGCAGGCAAACTTCCGTCATACGCAGCGTCCAATGCTGCTGAGCTATAATCTGTAACAACACGTTTTATAGTATATGGCATTGCAGCATCAGCTGCAATTTTTACATAAGTCCCTTTAATATCTGTACCAGCAATGATAGTAGCTTTATTATCCATTACGGAGATTCCGTCTTCAATCGTTACCCAATCAATTGAAGTTCCGTCTTTCCATTCTTCTACTGAAATATCAAAGCCTGTAGAACCGGCTATCTTTTTCGTATTAAGCTGATAGAGATAGTTGGCCTCCACATTAATATCAGCAGTAAGATTCAGATAAAGAGTCGGACCTTCTGTATTGGTATTGGCAAGTTTAGTGGTAGCCCATACTACTGTTTTTTCATTTTGCTCAAGAGTTGAAGTCAACCGAGTCGGATAAAGATAGAAACTTTTCCCATCATTAGCTAAATCAGTTGCTGGTATTTCCAGAACATCAGCAGATATATTGCCTGCATTACCACTTACATCACCTATGAATCCTTGAGTGTATCTATTCTTAATATATACCTTATCGATCACTAATCCCGATTCTGTTGGATCATTCAACAAATCAAATCTAGCTACACGTCTTTTAAGTTTTACATCAACCTGATTATTGGAAGATTCTACATCGGCAACTGTTACATACTCCTTACCATCTGTTTTAACATTAGACATAACAAATGGAGGATTCAACTTACCACTCTCCGCAACAGTTTTACTATTTAGTAATTCATCGACTGTATTTGCTCCACTCATATTAGGGAAGTTGTTCTCATCCTCACTCTCCACAATGATGAATCTCTTTTCTCCTCCAGTCGAAGAAGTTAATTCAACAGTATATGACCTTGTATCACCGTTTGTACCCACGGAAGCAGCCGCATAATTTAAGACATATCTTTGTTCATACTTACCTTCTTTGCTAAATTGATAAAAGGCTATTTTGTCATTAGTGCCTCCATTTTCGTCACCTACACCTACTGCCCTTGTAAGGAATGCCCCCGGAGTATGCAAGTTAAATGTTATTTTACTTTTGCCAGAAGGCTGTTCATCGGGAGTTGGGGTTTCATCACTTTTCGAACAACCAACTAATAAAACAGTTAAGAATAAAGCTAGACATATATAAATATTCTTTAGAATCTTGTAGTTTTTCATATGTAAACAAATTAATTACGCTCCTTATCCCAAAAGAGCTGTTTAAACCATTAATAAATTGTTTTATAGTTCTAAAAAACTTGAGAGGCTGTGCCCAATCCCAACTTTAGCACTGCCTCTCAATATTATATTCATCAATCAACACCCCATCAATTCCATTCGATTTGTTGGTCTTCGTCCGGAATCAATGTATTCAAGTCACGTTGCATACTTAATGTACCTTCTACTCTATATTTCATACGGTTGCCCGGACTAAGCGTATAGTCCTCAAATGAGTATCCCATAGACAAAGTGATATAGATATGCTTCAAGTAAGGCTTCACAGGATCGTTCTCTTCGACAATCGTATAATAAGGAGCTTCCTTAAATTTGTCATCATCTCCTTCGCCCAGTAACACAACTTTAAAGTTATTACCATCCTCACCCCCGTTATCGGTCCACAACCTTAGTTTCTTCTTCAACTCACTTCCTTCATTAAGCGGTTCATCCGTAAACTCCACATACAGCTTATACTTTTTACGATCTAAGTAATTCACATCACGAACCCCCATGTAAAGCATAATGGTCTTTTCGTCATACACATAAGCTTTATGAGTAGCTAACATGAAGTTATCCTTCTGATTCTCCAAGAATATCTTCAACAAGCTGCCATCATATGAGCCTGAATAATCATTGAACGGAATAATATTCAACAATGCTTTCCGATAGTGCAGACGGTTATTCACCTGATAGTTATAAGACGGATCATCCTGAATTGTCAATGGTAGAATATATTTATCCGACATATCCAACGGTTTAGCATTGTTCTGCCCTCCTAGTGTGAAATCAATAGGTAACAGTGCTTCAGATTCACCCGCAGGCATTTCTACTGTTTCCGGTATGGAATAATACTGTTGATCCAACAAATGGTAAAAAAGTTCCTGACGACGTTCACCGAAACGTTCATGATTCAACACATCCAATGTATCTTTGTCGAGTGCTACATGGATAGTTCTTGCCTGTGTGTTCATTGTAGAACCACTCAACAAAACCGGAAGCTGATAAGTCACCACCCCTCCTGGTTTGTAGCGTACATAAGTAGAAGTTACTCCTTCATTATTAATCTCCGCCTTGAAAGATGCCAACTGTTTGAATTGTTCATCTTCCCACTCATTGTTACATGAAGTGCAACATACTGCCGCCATCATGCCAATCAATAATTTATATATATTATTCATCTTTTCTATCCAAATTTAGTAGGTTTATTCCGGATCTTTCCAGCCCGGATTCTGAATCATCCACATATTTCGTTTCATTATATTGTGATGGATCGGCCAAAACCACATCTTCGTAGTAAACATAGTAGGCAACGAAGTGACCTCTATCGGTGTATGAAAACCATCCGGATTTTCCGAAGTTAAATAGATATTACAACCGTAAATGGGAAGAGCCTCTTCAATGGGAGCATCACACCAACGACGAATATCAAAGAAACGATGCCCCTCCGCAAACAGCTCAATCTGACGTTCACGTTTTACTTTAATACGGAACTTCTTTACATCATCGTACACCTCATAGTCTGGCAAGCCGGCACGAATGCGAATAGGCTGAATACCTTCCTTCAAAGCTGTTGCCGAACGTGTGATTGTATACATAGTCTCACCATTCCAAGAAGGTATTTCATAAGAGCCTTCGACTTCGTTCAATGCTTCCGCATAATTCAACAGGATTTCCGCATATCGAATGTCCGGAGCATATTTTTGCACTACACGACTCACATCATACGATTTTTCAGAATCAGCTAAATCCTTCGGATGTACAAACTTCTTAATACCGATGCCAGTACTCAAATAGTTAGTACCTGCTTTGTAACCATCTTGAGCATCTCTGTAGTAGAAAATGGGAACATTCGTTTCCTCTTTATCCTCTGCACTTGCATTCAACATATGCCATACACTACCATTGTAGGCTACTGATGCATAGAAACGAGGTTCACGATCCGCATACTGCTTGGAAACGCCAGTTCCCTTTGGACCTAATTCAGGATGTTTAGACAATTCGGACGTTTCAACCACGCCTGAAACACGCGGTTGTTCATTGTAACGGCTCGGATCGGTATATCCGTCCATACCCTTATACATAGAATTCATACCCGGACAATCTCTACCATCTTTCATATAATAAGCATCACATTGCTTCTGCGTCATACCATGGCAGTTATACCCACCACCTTGTGAACGAGGTAACTGATGGATAACCATTACTCTGATATTCTCAGCACCCTGATTGACACCTCTGGTAAATATAATTTCTTCATTATTGTATGCCCCCACTTCTCCATCAAACAAAGAACGGTATGATTCGAACGGATCAATATTCTTCCAACCGTAGGGCCAATCCTGCGAATGGAAAGTTCCATTATCGTCTGGCGGAGTAATAGTTGTCGGGTAAGCCATATCATCACTTTCTCTTTTATAAGCTACATACAACTGATACCGTTTCAAGTCCATTACATCTTTAGCTGCTGCAGCAGCTCTTGCCCACTTCCGGTTGTCGTATGTATCAGACAGCAACTTGCGACCGCTCTTATCAACCAATGCATCGATCACCTCTGACGGTGCTTGTCCGTTATATAAAGGACTTGCCGCATATAAAAGCACACGTGAACGAAGTGCCAATGCCGCACCACGTGTAGGACGAACAATATTTTGTACATCGCGTGTATCGTCCAACATTGTAGCCGCCTTCACCAATTCCTCAGCAATGTAATCCGCACACTCATCATATGTATTTCGAGGATAAGCGATATCATCATACTCTTTCGTATAATCGACACCTTCATCCGGTACAATGGGCACCGGACCAAACGAACGAATCAGCATCCAGTAGAAATATGCACGCAAAAAATGAGCTTGCCCTTTCATATCTGTAATCTCAGCTTCAGTAAGCTCTTTATTACCATCCACGTTATGAATGAAAATGGAGACGTGACGAATCGCTTGATAGGCAGCCTGCCATATATACAAACTGTTTCCACTACCTAATCCTTTTTCCGTATAGTTCCCACCTTTCCAGTCTACATAATTCAAATCTATGTAGTACATATCATCTGCAAAGTTGAAACTAGTGTTCTTTTTACTGTTCACTTGTTGCAGATAATCGTGCTTCATATAAGCGTATCCTTTTGCCAACCATTCATTGGTATAGTCCTTACTTTGAAACACATTCTCAATGTTAACACGTTCCTCAAAAAGGTAGTCTGAGTCCAAATAATCGGTGCATCCGACAACCATGGTACTCACTCCTAATATAAAACCTAAATTTATTATAAGTTTCTTCATATTCTGTTCTTGTTTATAGATTAACTGATACGCCTAACGAAAGCGTCTTGCTCAACGGGTATTTCTTTCCGTCCGAACTTCCCAATTCCGGATCCCAATATTTAAACGGAGAGAATGTCAACAAATTGGTTCCGATAAAGAAAACACGTACTTGATTCAAATGAATCTTATTAACCCAAGCTTTCGGAAAGGTATAACCGATATCCAAAGTCTTTAGACGAAGATAAGAACCATCTCTCAACCAATAATTAGATTCTTGATAGTTATTTTTATTATCACCATAAGTCAGACGGGGGAATTCCGCATTTGGGTCTTCATTTTCACCCAAAATCCAACGGTTGCTTTCTGCCATTTCCTTCAAAACATTTCCCCAGCCATCACCACCTTGGAACATAAAGATAGTTGTACCTTTGACAAAGAAAGACGACTTACCAGCTCCTTGGAAATGAGCATTGAAATCCAATCCTTTCCATTTGGCCGAAAAACCAAAGCCATACACCAAGTTAGGACGAGTAGTAGCACCAATAGCTACCCGGTCATTCGAGTCAATTATACCATCACCATTAACATCTTTATATTTAATATCACCGGGCATCACCTCACCAAAGGTTTGCTTCGGACTATTTCTGATTTCTTCATAATCTTTGAACAACCCTAAAGCAATAAGCCCTCTTGCCTGATTAACACGATGTCCTTGCGCCAATTTATATTCGTAAATGGTATTCTCTTCATCTTTTTCTATCACTTCGTTCTTACTGAAAGTAATATTACCGCGTAATGTAAAATTCACCTTACCGAGTTTTTGTTTGAATGCAAAATGACCATCAAATCCTTTGGCTTCTACAATACCAACATTTGCTTTTGAAGCATTGTCAATTCCCACCTCGTAAGGAATATAAGAACGAGTCATATAGATACCATCGCGACGTTCTTTAAAGTAGTCAATCTCTCCAGTCAGTTTGTCATTAAAGAAAGAAAAGTCAATACCCAAATCTTGTTTAGTAGCAACTTCCCACGAAATAGCAGGAGAAGCCACTGTTGAGTAATATTTTCCATTCCACAATTTCTCTCCAGTTCCAATATCTTCAAAATGATAAACATTATTATCGGTTGCTATCGAATACAAATAGGGGAAACGTACCCTTTTATTGCCTTCGTACAAAGCATCATTTCCAGTCTTTCCATAAGAATAACGGATTTTCAACATATTCAGCCACTTTCCAGCAATCTTTTTCATGAATGGTTCCTCAGCCAAGTTCCATGCACCGGAGATAGCCGGGAAGAATCCGAAACGATGGTCTTTGTGAAAGTTCTCCGAACCGTTGTATCCAAAATTGAAATCAATAAAATAACGATAATTCCAGTTATAGTTGAAACGTCCGGCTATTCCCTGATTACGATAAGGAATACCATTCTTCAAGTCTGTACCTATATTTTGAGTAAAAATCTTAGAAGCCTGTGTATACTTCAGGACACCTCCGACGTGATGAGTTTTGAAAGCACGACTATAGTGCAGTTCCCATTCAAAGAACTCTCTCTTTTCTCCTTCCGAATTGGAAGACTGCGACATCACTTTCTCGTCTCTGATTTTCGTGAAATTCAATGTTCCATCCGGCTGACGATAGCGGTCGGCCTTGTAAGCAGCCGGAGATTTATAACGTTTAATCCAATTGGAGTTATACGTATCATATCCGAATCTACCTACAAAACGCAATCCCTTGGTTACAAAATCCAGTTTCTGTTCCAGTGTAAGACTGGTTTGAATATTATTCTTCCAACTTTCATTATATCCGGATTGTGTAGTCATTACCCAAGGATTCATATTATCATCCTTATCTGCCCATCCCGGGATTTTTCCATCTGAATATTCTGCTGGCATCATGATAGAATTATATCCCATCAATACAGTCCACAAATTATCTGTACCACTACCCGTATCATTCTGTTTACGCAAAGAACCGGACACACCGACTTTAAGCAAAGTAGTTTTCGTAATATCAATATCCACATTCATACGGTATGTCCATTTTCTGAAATGTGCGTTTGTATTATAATCCTTAAGACTTTTGTCAGTCTTATACATACCTTGTTGGTCCTGATAACTTCCGGAAACAAAGTAACGTGCAGTTTTACCACCACCACGCATATTCAACGTTGCACGTGAACTCCAAGCACCGTCACGCAATACCATATCCATCCAATCTACATCCGGAAAACGGTCTGGATCAAGTTGCGTACGAAACAGTTCCAATTCTGATGGCGAATATAAAGCCTCTTGATTTCTTGTCAAACGAGCTTCATTAGCCATAGAAGCATATGTATAACCGTCTACAAATTCCGGTGCCTTTGTAAAAGTGCTATAGAACCCCTCAACCTTTGCATCAATATTGATTTTACCTTCCTTACCACGTTTTGTATTAATCAAGACTACACCATTGGCTCCCTTACTACCATAAATAGCCGTTGCGGAAGCATCTTTCAATACTGTAAATGATTCAATATCTTCCACGCTCACTTCATCAATATCACGTTCAAATCCATCAACAAGTACCAGTGCAGCCGTATTAGCACCAAAAGTAGATATACTACGAATCCAGAACTCAGATACACTACCCGGTCGTCCAGAAGTTTGCATAGCCATTACACCCGGAACAACACCTGCCAATCCATCCACCACAGAAGTGGAAGGAACCGATTTCAACGCATCTACATCCACATTAGTAATGGCACCAGTCACTGCTATTTTCTTTTGTGCTCCCGTACCTGTAATTACGACTTCATCAATAATTGTACTAGCTGCTTCTTTCATTTTTACGTTGATGGTTTTCTGTTCTTTTACCAGTACCACCACAGTTTCATATCCTATATATGAGAATACAAGTCTGTCATAAGCAGATGCTTTTATTTTGTATCGACCATTTATATCAGTGATGACACCCAATCCAGGCATATTCTGTATTGCAATATTCACACCAATCAAAGGTTCCTTATTCTCATCGGTCACCACTCCAGTTATCATTGCACTTTCCTGCGCCCATACGGTTATGGAAAAGAGCAGCAATAACATACATGCAATTAATTTTTTACTCCTCATAAAATATACGTGTTTATCATTTATTATTCTTCCATAGCAATTTTACGTATCACCGCTTGCTCATCCCCGTTATGTTTCATACCTCTTTCACCTACATAAAAGCATTTTCTCTTTTCATCGTATGCAAGTGCCCACGGATGAGCAAACCGAGCTTCAGAACGCAGGGAACCGTTTGCAAAGCCAGGATCACTTGAATCATTTCCACGTCCAGCAAATGTAACCACCCTACCTGTCGGAGTCAGGATACGAATACAATGATTATACTCATCACAGAAATAAAAATCATACTCATCTTCCTCACCTGCATATTCTGGGTTCTTAACAAATACTCCCTGAGTCGGACCGTTCATTTGCACCTTACTACCTACTCCGTCACGATAACCACTGCCACTCGCACTTCCCGCCACGATATAAGGTGTCGAAAACTGATCAGTAGTTGAATTATAGTCCATACGAGAGATATACCCATTTCCCCTTTCATTATATTGGCGAAGCAGATACGCATATTTTCCTGTTGGATGAACTACCGAACGCAATGTTTCCTTTACACGCGGATGTCTAGCTATTTTCGTTGTTGTCTTATTTTCAAAATTATATTCATAAATCTCTTGATCTGGATAAACTGTATAATAAAGTTTGCCAGTCTTAGGATGAACAAATGCACCAGTAACCCCTTTTTGCTTTGATTCACCTAACTTTACTTCCGCTTTAAACTCTGATATACGAGTTTTCAACACATTTACATTTCCGTCCTTATTCAAATCGCGAGAAATAATCATATCTCGATTTTCATCTGCAGTCCAATTAATAATAGCAGGTCTGTCCGCTGTATTCGCTAAAAAAGGAACCATAGTCACCGTTTTCTCTTCCAAATCAATCAAACGGATAGCACCTGCTCCATAGCAAGTCAAATACAAATGATCAAAATTGGATTTCGGGTCAAACGAAAACCAAGTAGCTCCTTTTATACATCCACATGCATCAAACGCTCCTTCACCCTGGAAGGCATCTTTCTCATTCTCAAAGCGTTGACCGGCTAATGTAGAAACTAACCACTGCTTTACATAAGCAAACTTTTCTTCCGCTTCAGCAAAAGCTACTTCTTCACCATTGTCATCATACACACTAATTTCCACATCACCTTCAGTAGCCATACGTGGTACTACACAATACAACATATTGTTCTTAACAGAAATGATATTAGCCTCTTTACCACCAACTATCACTTTCAATTTTTTGGGGTCGTTCCCAAAGTTTTCTCCATACAATATAATATTGTTACCAATACCACCCGATTTTGGGGCAAAATCTGTAATTACCACTGGCTTAGTAGGATCGAAAGGAAGATTCTCTTCTTTGTCTTCATCCTTACAAGCTGTAAAGCAAAGCACTATCAATGGCAATACCACTGCGCATAATCGGATAAACCGAGTTCTCCAATCACTTTTCTTTTTCATACATTAAATTTTAGTTTTACTTAGAAGTCTATATATTTACAATATTTTCAACATATCAGTTATTAAATACTGGCAGTAAATCTCCCTTTGAAGGCACACATTTTTTAATGGTCGGCCAGCCGTCTGCCGACCACACAATACGGTCGAGCATACCCAGACGTCCTCCAACCGCACCATTCTCTTTTACATAACTATGATATATCATCCAATCTGTACCTGCATCATCTGGAATTATTATGGAATTATGACCAGGACCAAAGAATGTTTCACCGTCACCTTCCAACACTAACTCCCAAGAGTTGTCCAGCATATCTTTTCCTTTTCTATCGACATACGGACCAAGGAGATTTTCCGAACGGCCTACCACGACTTTATACTTACTATCCATTCCATTATTCGGACAGCAATTATTTATAGATGCAAACAAATAGTAGTACTTACCTTTCTTATAAATATTGGTGCCTTCAAATGCCCTGCCGCAAACCTGTTTCTTCAGCACAGGCTTACCATCTCCCCCCCGTTTCACAGAAAGACCATCATCCGTAAGTTCCGTCACATAAATACCATTGAAACTTCCGACAAACATATATTTCTTTTTATCTTCTTCATAATAGAACTGGTCGATACAATTGGAACCAAAATCATCTGTTATCAGCAAAGGTTTAGCATTTAAGAAATCACCTACCGGACTATCTGAGGTAGCAACCGCCGTATAGCTGATACTTCCATCCCCCCATTTTGCCCATGAAAAATAAAGCACATACTTTCCATTGATGTAGCGAATTTCCGGTGCCCAAAATGCACCTCCACCAGGAAGTACATCTGGTTTAGGTTTGGTTGCATTTCTGAAAGCACTTCTTTTAAACTCCCAATTAACCAAGTCCTTAGAAAAATAAATAGGAATCCAATAGGCATTAGTTTGAGTAGCATACAAGTAAAAACCCTCTTCAGTACGAATAACCGTAGGATCGGCTGCGCTAGAAAAAGTAATTATCGGATTTGTATAAGTCATACCTATTTTGAAATAACAGATTTCATTATGAAGAGCCACGCTTTCATGAGAACATCCCCCCAACTGTACAGGCAACAGATATTTTACAGCTTCCATTCCTTCACGCTTCACTGTAATTCCTCCAGTAGCTTCATTCTCTCCAGCTTTAAAAGATATCCCTTCTTCTAAATCATAGTTAGCCGAAGGAAGAAGACGATAAGAAGTCTTATAGTCCTCATTATACTTAGTAACCAGTTCCTCCGCATTAGAAGGCACTGCTAATGTGCATGTAAAGTTCCAAGGATTAGTCTTTATTTCTCCGTCTGTCTTACAATTAAAAGTAGCATCAACCGAAACTGGCATTGACATTTTACTAACACTAATTTCCTGTGATGGCATAACCAAACTAACCGTTGGATAATCAAACGATATATGCAAAAGAAAATCGCTTTGACTTTTACGAACCTTGGCAACAGATGAAGTAAGTCTCAATGCAATGACATATTCTGTTCCATTTTTTTTGAATTCAGTGAACACTTTATCCGGAGCAAATTTCACCTCTACTTTCTTTGAAGTAACACCCTGTTCGAGAGTAATCTGTGGCGCACTTATCGAATATAACGAAGAGGGCAACAATTTATAAGCCGTTTCTTCCTCTTTATTATATGCCTCCAGATCTTTTTCATTCCATGCTTCCAACTGTGCAGTAAGAGCAACACTCGCACTGCCCCCCTTCAATTCTACAGAGAAAGGGTACACAACTTGTGTCACATCACTACTGGAAACTTTAATTACATTTAATCCATTAGGCTGTACTTGTAAATATTGGTTTGAATTTATATCTCCATCTTCACCTGAAACATCCTTAGTATCATCAGAACCACATGACAAAAAAAGCAAAAGTCCCGCGCTAAGAAACATTAACCCAATTTCTCGAATATTTTTTTTAATTGATTTGTAATTCATTACATATAGATTTAAGTAATACCCTGTGTTTTATCAAAACGTTATCCCTTGAACTATCTTTTTAACTACATCTAAAAACTAAATTCCGTATTATATAATAATGATCATTATCTCTCTATAAAGGTACTAGCGCCCCTATCATCTGATACAAAAGTAGAGAATCGGGATTATTTAAGATATTAAATATAGGTCAATAAATGAAAAATTAGTCCCAAACTAATCTAAAGTATTCAAAGATTATACAGAGGAGTTTTTATTAGCACCCATCTGAACAATATCTTTCTTTTATTGGATAATTTCTTCTTCAACAATCCACTACTACTCAAACATTATTTGAGAACTAGAATATTTTATAGTTGCTATACTTAAAACTAATAGCAACACCATTTCATCTAATTGCTTTCTTTATAACCGGACAAACTAAATCAGCATATCTCATCATACCTAAGTCTGTAAAATGGATACCATCTACAGTAGCTTCTCCATCCTCTCCCAGCATATTCTTTGATGAAATAAGAATGATATTTTTCTCATTTCTTTTCTTTAAATGATTGAATATCTCTTTCAACGTATCATTCTTTCGTCGTACTTCTTTAGCAACCTTTTCATCATAAAATGTATGAGGGAAAATAGGATCCTCTATAAAAATAATTGGTGTATCCGGATGTTTACCACGAATGATACGATAGAATGTTTCCATCCGTTCTTTCATCTTTGCAACAGAAGCATTAGGCACAAAGTCCAAAACGAAAACACTAGCTTCTACTTCAGCTATTACTTTAGCTACTTCCAAATCTAGAAATGCATTTCCACTGAATCCTAAATTGATACATTCACGGTTCAATCTCCTCGATATAATATTGGTATGTGCCATTCCTGGACGTGAAGCACAACCTCCTTGAAGAATGCTGGTTCCATAAAAAATAACAGGATTCTTACGGATTGGATAATCCATTAACGGCTGACTGATAGTAGCCAGAGAATCAACTCCTATAGACAGAGAAACAAGACCATCATACAATGGCAAATAAAGCATGTATTCTCTTTCTTCAGGATGCATATTTTTTATAATGGTGGCCTGATTTGTTTTTCCTTTCGGACGGGCACTATTGACAAAACGCCAGTCACCATTCTTCTGAAGACAGTAAAGATCTAAACCTTTTGCACCAGTATCAGTCATATGATTCATGTGGGTATTAAAAAGAGCCACCCATTTAGCTGCTATCGTAGTGGAATTACTACGGAAACGTATTGCCATTCCCGCAGAGTTACGGCTTAAATTCCATAATGGAGCACGAGAAATATTCTTTAACGAATCCGGGAACCTTCCATATCGTGCCCCAGCACTCTCTGTCGCCCTTCCTAATAGTGGAAAATTCGATGCATCGTGGTATACTAATTGAGCATGTATATGAAACACTAAAAAAAGTACAATAAAAATACAAAATTCTCTTTTCATATTCAAGCATTATAATTTCAGACCCTTCAAAAATAAATATATGTTATGTTAAAAGCAACAATACACTATGAATAAAAAAACTCCTAGATCTGTATCCGGTCTTTTATTGTTTTATTTATTCAATAATGCATAAGCACACCATATTATCGGTGCCTGTCCATGATAATCACCAACGATGCGGGGACGATCCATATAATATTGTTTACTGTTTTTCTTTCCGGTTCCAACACAAACCTCAGTAAGATCATTCTTGTCATTAATATAATTACATAAGCCAAGCCATGCACGGCGTGCCACTGGAGCATATTCCTCTTTATTCAACCAGCCGTTATTGACCCCCACAATCATGGCATAAGCAAACATTGCCGAACCAGATGTCTCTGTCCAAAAGTCAGGTTCGGTAATCAGCTGATTCCAAAGACCATCCTTGTTCACGTATTTCTTCAAGTTATCCATCATCAACAAGTAACCTTTCATGATACGTGCACGATTAGGATCCTTTTCCGGTAAGTTATAAAGTAACTCCGTCATACCGACAGCCATCCAACCATCACCACGTCCCCAATAATAAGGTACATCCGGTGCATGATAGAAAAGACCGTTAGGATGTTGCAATTCGTCCAAATACAGAACCATTTCTTTGGCAGCCCTATTGATGTACTTAGGATCACCTGTAGCTTTATAAGCCTCAGATTGCACAATAGTAATCATATACATATCATCAATCCAAAGACGAGTTTGCCATGAGTATCCCTTTTTATCCCATTTACGCTCCTCTTCGTTTGCATTGGCAGGAAGTTGCCATTGAGTGTCAGCATAGGGCAGTCCTAGATCCAAATAACGTTTATCTTTCGTTATATTATAAAACCTCAGAGGTAAGCAACCAAACATATTTTGGTCTACGTGAATCGGCGGAGGTAGAAGTTCTTTTTCCAGATGAAACAATAATTCGAAACGATTTCTCAACAACTTTATCAGATCTTTATTATTTGTCAATTCTGCAAAACGAAGAGCTCCGTACCATGTACACACCTCTGCATAATGTATTCCTCTATCAAAATACAGTTGGTGTTTAGTTTCCATCAAACGTCTGCTCAATCTATTTCCAACCATCTTTGGATCTGCCTTCACAGGAAAATTTCCAAAATAATTTTGAGCAGAAATCACATCTGAGCTCAAAAAAACAACCATCAATAAAGCATAAATCAAATAATTTCTTTTCATAATCGTAGTGTTCTATATAATTAATTATTCAATATTAAATTCTCCAAATCATAACCCAGCCACCGGTATCCAACGGGCCGTACTTGTAGATGCAACATCACAAATAGCATCTACCGAATTGCGCTTTGTAACAGAAAAATTGACAAGTATTTGCCCGGAAGTTATAGTTAATTTAGAACGTGGAATAGCAACTTCAGCAATATATCCATAATTATCAATACGCCTCTCGTTTGTTTCATCGCAGACATAAGTTTTGACCTGGGTATCCAATTGCGCTTCTTTCCATGATGCATCATATATTTCACAATTTTTCAGTCCATTCATTGTTACTTGTATGCAACAAGCCCCTTTTGACAGTTTATTATTACCCACAGGAGATATGTATAAGGAAGCGTAATCAGAAGCTAGCAAGTTTCGATCAAGTACTTCTAACAGAAAATAAATATTATCATCATCATGCGAACAGCGTAATGTCCCTTGCGCTTGTGACTGACTGCCCACAAAGAGTGCATGATCTGTATTTGCCCACTCTTTATTGTTACCATCTACCGTTACCTTTCTTTTCACGGCATCAATACGATGATTAAGTACAAACTGTGCCATCTGAACCGGTCCTTCTTTCGCTTTAACATTAGTTCCAACCAGAGTATGTGAATCAATTATACAGAATGATCCCCAATAACCACCAGAAAAAGGTTGATAAGCGCTACCGAAATTACGAGCAGTGGCATCTCCTATTTTAAGAGTATATTTACTTGACGATTCATACGAAAGGACGGTTTCTCCCGAAGGAAACTGTCCCAAATATGGTCCCATACCAGAGAAAACACAATTATTACTATCGGCAGGTCCTTCCTGGTCGGCAGCCAAGTATTCCCATTCGTTTTTATCTGAATAACAAAGCGAAATATGATATCCTGAATTATTGGTTTCCACAGCTGCAGCTAATCCTTTATTATCATTGAGTTTCACAACAGAAGGCATCTGATGATTATAGCCGACAATTCCATTTTTCTCCCATCTCATTCGCAATACATAATAAGGAAAAGAGCTAAAGTCCGGTCTCCATGTCTTTCCGCCGTCAGTAGAAACAACCATTGCTGTACCTGTATCTGTGCCATGTCCTTCCAAACCAGTACGACTGCTATCTGTAAAGTAGCAGTGTAATTCGCCTGTAGGCAACTCCAACAAGAAAGGTTCCCAATTAACTCCCTGATATATCTTGACAGGTTCACTCCAGGTGACACCATTATCCGTACTGCGCCTTAATTCAATTCCTGCATCTTCCGGTAAATCGCGATAGCCGGAATTAGCCCTGCAAGATGCAACAGCCAATATATCTCCATTAGAAAGCACCAGTCCATCGCAATTAGCATAGCAATGTATATTCTTATTGCCTTTGCTATCGATAATGTCATAACTGTTAAATATCTCTCCTTTATTGATCCACGTTTTCATATCCTTACTAAGTGCATAAACACAACGCCGACCAATATTATTATTAGCACTACCATTGTGATAGAACAAAATATAGTCGCCATTCTTCATCTTTTTTATACGAGGATAGCGGGGATAAGAAGATTCCGTAGTCACAAACATCCGATAATTCATCATCAATGAAGAACGTTTCGTAACATCTGCATGAGAATTTATAATTGAGGCCCCCTGATTTAACTCCCCAATAGGTGTGATGCTACAGACCACAGGATCTTGAGGTTCGTCATCCTTTGGTTTCTCTGTATTCCCGTCACCAGCAGATAGATTCTCATCATTTTCCTCACTGCCCCCACACGCTATAAATGAAATAGCTATGGAGAAAAATAACATAAAGAAAGTGTTTTTCATAGCTCTACTATATTTTATTCAGCTTACTATTTTCCTTGTCTCGTCGGTTGCGGACCTAAATAAGAACGCTTCATTCCTCCAAAATCCAAAACAATCTTTTGCAGAACAGTTCCGGCATCGCCACATATAATTTTCACAGTGTGTTTACCCGGTTTGTCGATATGCAAAGTGGTTTTGTTTATTCTACAGTTCTTCAACACACTTTCGTACCAGATTTGTGCATACTCAAAAGAAGAAGTGGAAGGATTCATCACAGGACCTTCGTCAATACATACTCCATATTTCGTTTCCACATTCGTTGCTTCATGTCCGGCGTACCCACGGTCCTTACTTAAGGTAAATGTAGGCAATACGTATGTGTAAACATCAACCGAACCTTGTTCGAATGTATAGAAATCATATTCCAGACGAGGGGCACTGCGACCTGCAGTCCGCTGTGGAGCGGCTGTCGGATCACCTAGTTGAATAGCTGTATTTTCTATTCCCAAGTTAGGAATCGTTCTCATTTGAATTGCTTTGTTCTCTACCTTCCGGTGGAAACCGGCAGCATCCATAGAAACATATCCATTGTGCTCTACAAATAAAGTGTCCATTTCGGCTAATGACGGAGAAGAAGGGTTGAAGACTGAAATATAGACATTCTCCTTCTCACCACGATCAGATGCGATTTCCAATATTCCGAATACTTTCTCACCAGTCGGGACCTTAGCCCAGTCGATTGAGACTTCTATACGATTTTCCGTAGCAGTTTCTCCGGCTTTCTGACTTAACAGAATCCAACTATCTGAAACCGATGCTTTCCATTTCAGAGGAGTCGCTCCTTTATTGAAAACGTCTACGTAATAGGATTGACGGAAGTATGTGTTGAAAGATGGCAGTGAATGGAAACTCTTCTGTCCTTTCAAAACATCTTCTCCTTCTGCTAATATGCCCAAAGAGGCTGTAGGTGCCAGATTGACCTTCCGCAGAGCCGGGAGTTCAAAATAGGCTGCGGCAAATCCTTGTTTCATGGTCATTACGTGATCCCATTTACCTCCAAGTAATAAGTTATATCCTTTTGTTATTACTTCCAGACTGTCATAACAAGCTTTGGTCATTTTCTCCAGTTCTGCAGTAGTCGCCCTCTGTTGAATAGAATACCAACGATTTCTCTGCCCGTTAAGAATCATACGGTTCAACAGTTCACATCCTTTGACCGGATAATACAATGATTGATAATAACATGCTTTCTTGTCTTCAGGCAAAGCTTTCAGAATCTTCTCTGCCATATTTCCTATCCGTTGATATTCAGCCAGACGAGTATCCACTTCACGATAATTGGCAAGCGAAAAATCAGTATCCGTATTTCGCTCTCTTCCGTGTTTATCGGTAGCCCACTGATAACCCCATCCCATAAATTCAGGTTTACGGGCGAAAGCCAATTTATAGAAAGAATCTATCACATCCTGATATTCAACTCGGTAGTCATCGCCCAACATACCACACAACCATTCGGTACGATAGTTTGCCGCTCTTTCAAAATTGAACGAGTCAATATCGAAAGCCATTGTCAGAAAATAATCTACAGCAAATTCACAGGACTTGATATCTCCGGCGTTGAGTAGCCAAATGCGATCGGCCGTCATGTCGTATGCCTTACGGAGTTCTTCATACATCAATGTAGGGGAAGTTGTGTTCATCCAAAGATGATCGTGAGGTTTACCCAGATAAGATGAATGATAATATACTCCCGAACGTCCGGAACGTTTCTGCTCTTTCGGACTACTCAAGCGTTTCATATATCCATAATTATCATCCGGCCAGATAATGGTCACATCATCCGGAAGTTCCAACCCCTGATCGTATACATCGAGCACTTCTTTATATGGAGTAAAGGCTTGAGGAATGTCTTCCGCACGCTTACCGATGGCATCTACCAGCATTTGCCTTTGTGCCATCAACGCTTCCTGAAGCATATCTTTTCTATCGGACATATTATTGCTTGCATTCATTGCCCGATCGTGCAATCCACGCAAAGCCAGAGTATATACATTTTCAAACGGAGCACATTCTTCTACGCGCGATTTCAAGACTTTGTCGACACCATCCTTATTATTGATATAATCCCATTCGCCCATTTTATCACGTTTCCATTCGCTTGCTGTATTAAACAATAATGGTTCGCAATGAGAGGAACCCATGACGATAGCAAAACTATCCGCTACCAAACGATTTTCTGGAATACGGTGGAAAGCCATAGATGCATCATGCATAGCCGGACAAAGATAATTGGCCTGAAGACGAAGCAATAATTCGCATACTTTTGCATACGTTCTCGGCCCGAAGTTTCCACGTTCCTTTTCAAAATTACGTTTGGACCAACGATAAAGTCCCCAGTCTTCATCATTGATAAAGACACCTCTGAACTTGACTGATGGTGTTTTGGAGATATACTTATCGACTTTCACACTTACTTGTTTCTGCTGCTTGATTGGAGCATCTGCCCACCAATACCAGGGAGATACTCCGATTGCTTTTGAAATAGAGAGAAGTCCGTAGGCAGTACCGCGCCTGTCGCTTCCAGCAACGACAATTGCCTTCTTTATACCCGGAACAGGATTGTTGACTAACTCTATCATATAGCGTTCCCAACCTCCGGCAATAGCCGTCGTATCTATTTTGTTTCCGGATGCCAAAGCGTCAATCCATCCGCTTTCTCCTATAGTCCCAGCGATAATCGCATAACGCGCTGATACTTTCCCGGGCTTACTTTCATCCATCTTCAACTCTTGCCCCGTCACACGGCAAACATCATCTACCAAAAGAGATGCACTCTTACGTACTACAGTCGCATCTTTTCCATCAAAACAAACAACTGCATTCGTTGATGAAGAAACAATAGGAAAACTATTCTTTCCGGTTCCTTTGTCGAGTAAAACTTGTGCTTCTGCCGAAATCAGGCTACAACAAAATAAGCCCAACAATAAAATCTTATTTTTCATATAAACGTTAGATTGACAATTAATATCGCAAAATAAGGCAAAAAGCAGCAAAACGGATAAAAGAAACCGACCTATAAATGAAAGAATATACCCAAAAAGCCCTGTCAGATATTAATAGTGACCATCTCAACTATTGAATACCTAACACTTAACAACCAATCAAGAAAAACTGACTTAATACAGAAGAGAATTCAGCCAGCAAAACCTTACGCTGTTCGCTATCAGCGGCAAATAAGCCGGTAGACAAGATTTCCCCTATTGATCCGTCAGTCGTTACTACAGCAATTTGTTTAACGCCTTCCACCAATTTCCCATTTCGGGGAGAAACGATGTGCCGACGATTGGGAGAGTCATTGCCGGAGGTTGTAAGGCATTCGTTGTGAAGAAGTATATCATTAATTTTCCATCCCGAACCTACCGGATGATTACCCAAAGCAAGAATGGAACTGTTTCCCATATTTATCAATGCATTCTCTATCAGAGCCTCATTCAATATACCTCTGATTGTTTCCAAAGCATATCCCTTGAGAAAGCCGGACAAATTGATAGTTACTCCCGGCTGTGAAAAACAGATACTATGATCTCCGGCTGATAAATGTACTGAATGTATTGTGTTCTGGTTATAATTTTCCGAATGAACTGTGACATCAAAGCATCCCAAAGTCTTGCTGTTATATTCCAAACATAAATCGATCATTGAATAAAGTTCTTCGCTAAGAACGACCGGAGAGACAAAGGCTGTCCGGTTAACAACAGACAATTCACTGGCCGGATTATAAAAGTTTGCCATCTTTTCCAACCGGCACAATGCATCATAAATACGATTGACCACAAGCAGTAATTCTCCTTCCGACTTCCGGCTGCATAGGATAATATCCACCCGCGTATGCATGGCAAGAAACCAGGCATAAAACAAGGAATTATCATCATTTGACGGTTTGTATAGATGTTGAATAGTGGTCTGCATCGTATAAAATACAAATTAGGCACGGATTACACAGATTACACGTTTTTTATTTCATTAGCGTAACCGTGAAACCCGTGTAATCCGTGCCTGAAAAATCATAAAAGAGTTTTAACGTATCTCCTAATAACTAGAAAACGGAACTATTTCAGTTCTTTAATCTTTACATTCTTAAACCATACTTCATCTCCATGGTCTTGAAGAAGTATATTACCCTCCTCCGAATTTCCGAAATTAGGCCAGTTTTTATATTTACTGTATGCTACCAATGCATTCCACATATCATTGTTACGATCATATTCAATCAGCTTAACTCCGTTCAACCAATGTTCTACATGATTACCTTTTACAATGATAGTAGCAGTATTGAATTCTTTCTTATTGAAAGGTTTATCTTTTGGAGCCGGAATCAAGTCATACAAAGACCCCAACTTTCTGTTGCCTTTCACACCCAGTTTTGCATCAGGATGCTTGTCATCATCAAGAATCTGGAATTCGCAGCCGATAGCAGAACCTTCACCCTTATTCAGCCCCGGATTTACGAAATATTTAACTCCGCTATTTGCACCTTCAGTAATCTTGAAATCTACTTTCAGAATAAAATTCTTGTATTTACGGGTAGTCACAATATCACCACCATTAGCAGATTCAGCTCCACCACTCTTCATTACTTTCAGAATACCATTTTCTATCTTCCAGCCTTTTGCAGGGAAAGTAGAAAGTTTAGCACCTCTCCATCCGTCAGTAGTCTTGCCATCCCATAATAGAGCCCAGCCTTCTTTTGCTTCGCTAGGAGAAATCGTGTTGGCAATCAGATTCACTTCCGGTGCAGCTTGCGCTTCCGATGTCTGATAGCGCTCTACGTCCGTCGTACAAATGCGGATATTCTTCCAGCTAACTGTTTTTCCTTCATCTGCTGCATTTCCAATAGCATGTACTTGCAAAGCGATGAAACCTACAGGAGTCATGTCATCCCAGATATTAGCACAAGGTACTCCGTTTATCCAGGTACGGATCGAATTACCAACAGCTTCAATACGGGCTTTATTCCATGCGTTATTCTTAAAAGCAGTTTTTGCCGACGGATTCAGCGTCAAAGGATAAAGCCAGTTTCTACGTGCCTCATCATAAATGCCACCCGACCAAGCACGCTTAGAAGGATCAATCTCAAACTGATAACCGTGTACGCGACCTTTCTTATAGTCTTTCTTACTTTCACTGCGAAGCTGTACACCGGAATTTAAACCATCATCTATCTTGAAGTCAAATTCAAGAATAAAGTCACCATAATTCTTTGTAGTTGCCAAGAAAGTGTTGGGAGTTCCCATCTTAGATACACCGACAATGGCATCATCTACAATTTTATACTCGGCTTTGCCATTCAATTTCTTCCATCCTTTCAGGTTTTTCCCGTTGAAAAGAGGTTCCCAGTTTTGTGCACCCAACGAAGCGGCACAAAATAAAAGTAAAGTTAATACAATATTTTTCATGATTATTTATTGGTCCTTCTCCATCCCCTTCTCCTGGAGAAAGGAATGGAAAAAGCTGTTTTTATTTATAATTTATAAAATTCATCCCAACCCTTACGCGGCGGAAGTCCCGCCAACATGGCATTAGCAAATTCATTATTTGTAATCTGCTTCGTGCGGCTATCAAAGAACAGCTGTGTATTAAGACGTTGAGCCATTACACCCAGTGAGAACACCTGACTCAAAACACCGTTGATTTCGAACGGTGAGCGCGTCTTTTCAATGCCATTACATGCCAATAAGAAGTTCTCGAAGTGATTGGAAGGACTTTTAGGAACCTCCGGTAATTTGCCAGCCATCTCTTTCGCTTTCTCTTCCGGAATAATAGACAAAGTACTTCCATGAGTACCCCCTTTGAAAATTAAATCTTTCGTATAAATAATCTTTCCCGGATTCAATTTAGCCGCAGGAGTATCTCCCTGATTCGTCACAGGAATGTTCGGATCCAATCCCGAAACTCCATAACCGGCAGGAATAGGAGGAAGATTATCCAGACCGTCATACCAGGTAATGTCTACCGGTGGCATTCCTTTACGTTGCGGGAAACGGAAGAGAATCGTGGAAGAATAAGGGAAGAAATAATCATTATGACCATTTGCGTATTGCATGGTGACTTCATAAGGCAATCCCAGTTCCAGGAATTCGTGAGCCGTATCGAGGATATGTGCCCCCCAGTCGCCCAATGCACCCATACCAAAATCATACCAGCAACGCCATTGTCCTAAATGATAGTCTTTATTGTACTCGTGATAAGGGGTAACTCCAAGCCAGGTGTCCCAGTCCATATCTTTCGGCAGTTGCTGTCCCGAAGGAAGTTTATAGATATTAGTATCCCATTTATGCCAACGCCGCGGGTTATTCATATGGGCAGTGATAGCGGTAACATCTTTGATAATTCCCGCATCCATCCAAGCTTTAAACTGGAAATAGTTTGCTTCAGAATGTCCCTGATTTCCGACCTGGGTAACTAAGTTAGGACGTTTAAGCGCAGCCTGCATCAACAACTCGGCTTCGTAGAAAGTACGCGCCAGTGGTTTTTCTACATATACGTGTTTTCCGGATGCCAATGCCAGCATGCTGATCGGGAAATGTGAATGGTCGGGAGTAGCAATCGCTACAGCATCAAACTCATTACCTGCTTTATCAAACATCTGGCGGAAATCCCTGAACTGTTTTGCTTTCGGATATTTAGCCATTATCTTTTGCGTATGTTTGGCACCCATGTCCACATCACATAACGCTACCACTTCTACCATACCTGTCCGCGCAAAATCTTCAATAATCTGCTCCCCGCGGTTACCAATACCGATATAAGCTATCTTTACCTTGTCACCCCTTCCTTTCTTGGGTGAAATCGTTTGAGCATGCAGCAAGTCACCTGCTCCCAACGCCAATCCGGCAGAAGCCATTGACATCGTTTTCAGAAAATCTCTTCGTGTTACCATAAGTTATTTATTTTCATTGATATTGATTAAGTTCGTGAACGAGTAAACAATGCCCGTAGCCCATAAAACAAGAGACGCAAAATCCCCCAAAAAGCATAAAGCACAAAAGCAAATATGATGATATAGAAAATAGAGGTTATCATCTCCGTAAATGGCGCATGATAAGCAATAATTGCATAGAGGTGTATCAAATTGGATACTACGAAACAAATAAGTAAAGTGATTAACTCTATTTTCTTTCGTCGTGCGGTTACAATCGTGTCTTTCATACTGCTTCGGGTGTTTTTACAGATTGATGGTTCAGATAATCTATTTTATATTCATCGGGGAAATAGAGCGTCCGCTCTTCCTCCAATGCCTGATGTCCCAGCAAACAAAGCATACTTGCATAGTATCCTTCTTCCGCTATTTTTTCCGGTTGTTTCTGTGTTATGACGGCTTCAACGAACGCTTCCAGCAATAAGGATGTACCGTCACTCTTGGGACGTTCTCCAATAATAAATTCTCCTTTATTCTCGTTTGCTGTTTCCGGAGCCCAGCTCGTTCCTGCAAAAGGAAGAGAATCGAAAACTTTGTTTTCCCAATCATTCACCATCTGCAAGAAAGCCGGTGCAGGAGCCACATTCTCAAAATAATATTTTCCTTTTTCCGGTTCTACCGTGCCGAGGTTACCCATGATCTGTTCTTCCAGTCCATAGAACTTATTGGAAATAACGGAGTCAAATGTCATCTTCACCCCATCATCAAAGACATATATACAACTCACATTGTCATACACATCTCTACCATCCTTCCAATAAGTAATGGCACCATGCCCCATTACCTTCTCGGGAATCTTACGCAAAGCCCAACTTCCAATCTGAAGCTGGTGGCAAGCAAGTTCCGTCATCAGTCCTTTCGAAAATTCCTTATAAAGACGCCAGTTTATCAGACGTTCCAGATTAGGTGAAGGCACCGAGCGTCTCCAATCGCCATTCCGGTTCCAGAAAGTACGGATTGCATTTATTTCACCAAAGGTACCCGCATGAATCATCTCCATCGCTTTGATGTAACGAGGATCGAACAAACGTTGTTGCCCTGTGAAGAAAATCTTCCCTGTGCTACGGTGCTTCTGATACATACGGTAACACTCTTCCATCGTAAAGCCTATCGACTTCTCACAGAACACATGCTTTCCTGCGTCGAAAGCATCCAATACGATTTTACAATGCGAGCTAAGAGGAGTAGCTACGAGTATGGCATCTATCGACTTATCTTCCAGCACTTCCCGGTAGTCACCATATACTTTGGCATTAGGGACAAGCTCCAACGCTTTTTCGATAGATGGTTTATAAATGTCACACAATGCTACGATCTCGACTTTGGGATTCTTAGCCAAAAATCCCATTAAAAAACGTCCTCGGGAACCAGGACCGATAATTGCCAGACGACACTTTTCGTTTGAGGTGTTCGTCACCTCCGAAAAAGCAGAAAGCCAAGGGCTCGCTGCAAGAAGAGTGCCAGCCCCGGCCATGCCTAAATTCTTTAGAAAATCCCGCCTGCTAATAGGGGTATGTTTCATGCTTGTGGTATTTAAGATTATAATTAGTTTATCTGAAAATCAGTTATTAAATACAGGTGCTTTTTGTGTTTCGTAAGAAGGAGCTTCACCTTCCACATAAGGCCATCCTTCTTTATCCCACTTGATCTGGTCCAGCAACAGGATACGTCCATTCTCCGGAGCCGATCTTGAAAAGCCATGATACAAAAGCCAGTCTTGCCCCGCATCATCCCGGATAATCTGTGAGCCATGTCCATTGCCTACAAAATGGTCATTCGCACCTATCACCAAAGAATAACCATTCTTCAACATCGGTTTGCCCGACTTATCTTTATATGGTCCCCAGACTTTTTTAGAGCGGCCCACTATAACTTTATAAGTACTCCTAATCCCCTCGCAACAACTTCCGATAGAGGCAAACATATAATAATAATCGCCGTGCTTATGAATATAGGCAGCTTCAAAAGCAGTTCCTGCTATTCTCTTTTTTTCCGCTCCCGGCTTCAATGACAGACCATCTTCAGTCAGCTCAATAACATATATTCCCCGGAAGCTTCCCCATACCAGATAGTTTCTCCCTTCATATTGCAGGAAGCTGGGATCAATCGAGTTCTGTACACCGATCTCATTACTACGGAACATCTTACCATGATCCGTAAAAGGTCCCTGTGGAGAGTCGGCCGTAGCTACTCCAATTCCACACGTCTGTTCTCCTCCCCACACCGACATCGCATAATAAAGTACATATTTATTGTTGATATAATTGATGTCCGGTGCCCAAATCCCAGCTTTAGGTTCAAATCTGGGACGAGTTTTATTTGTGAATGCCGTGTTACAAAAAGTCCATTGCACCAAGTCTTTCGACTTCATGATCGGAACGTTTCTGGTAGACTCGGTAGCATACACATAAAAATAACCATCCGCAGCCTTAATCACTGTAGGATCAGGCATAGCAATATCTACAACCGGATTCTTATAGCTCACTGCAGATTTCGTCTGTGCTTTGCTCTGCGAAAAACAAGTACCCACCATGAAAACGAAAACGAACAAATTTACATACTTTTTCATCAAATCATTCTTTTAAAAGTTCCTTTTTACCTTATCTTTATAGCTCTAAATCAATATTAACTTACAAAATCTTTTGGTAGCACTCCAAATTGTTTTTGGAAACACTTGGCAAAATAAGACGGAGAATTGAATCCTACCATGTAGCAAATCTCATTCACCCGGTTTTTTCCCTCTTTCAATAATTGGGCAGCTCTTTTCAGACGTTCCAGACGAAGATATTCATTCGGGCTCAAATCCAGCACTCCTTTTATCTTCCGATAGAAATTGGAACGGCTCATATTCAAGCTATCCGCCATATCATCCATACTAAATTCCGGATTACTATAATTCATTTGAATCACCTCGTTCAGCTTCTTTATAAAATCTTCATCGGCCTTCGTCAACGCCATCGTATTGGCTGCCACAAAAGGAGACTGTGCAAAAGCCTTACGCAATTTCTCCCTGTTCTGGATAAGGCTGGAAGCACAAGCCTGCAAGTATTCCACAGAGAAAGGCTTCTCCAGATAAGCATCGGCCCCCAACTCCATTCCTTCTATCTTAGACTGGATATTTGTCTTCGCAGTCAACAGGATGACGGGGATATGGCTATAATTCAAATCCGACTTAATCGTCTTACACAATTCAAAACCATCCATCACAGGCATCACAACATCACTAACCACCAAGTTCACATAATTGCCGTCCAACACTTGCAACGCTTCCGCACCATTGGTAGCAGTCAATACTGTATATTCTTTCGACAGCTGGCGCACTACAAAGGCAAGCATATCCGGATTGTCTTCCACAACCAGCACTGTAGGTCGGTTATCTTTCTTTTCCGGCTCCCCGGCAGGAATCTCACTCATCTTGTCTACTTCACCTTCCGGTTCCGGAGTCAAGGTAATTGTCATATCCTGAACAATCGGTAAGGTCAGACAGAAAGTATTGTTTTTCTCTCCTTCTCCCATAGCCAGTGTCCCTTGATGCAACTCGGCCAATGAACGGGAAAGAGCCAGGCCGATTCCAGTTCCGGTAGTCACCTTTCCGTCTTCTTTTTCATTGAAACGAACGAAAGGCTTGAATATTTCCTCCTTCATCTCATTGGGAATAATCACTCCATCATTTTCCGTACGAATACAGAATGAATTGTTATCATCCGTTTCCGGCACTTCCAAAGATATGTGTACATAGCTTTCAGCATACTTCACCCCATTATTCAACAGATTACTGATAATCTTCGTAAACGCTTCCCGGTTCACATGTGCATAGAAGTCCTTTTCAGGCACTTGCAAGGTGAACTCCAGGCCTTTCTGTTTGGCAAGAGAAGTAAAACGCACATGAGTCTCTTTCAATACCTCCGTTACATTGCATTTCGCAAAATTCAAACGGAATCCCTGACTTTCCGTTTTACGGAAGTCAAGCAACTGATTAGTCAAGTTCAACAGCCGTTCCGTATTCTGCTTCATTACATTCAAGTCTTCCCGCGTTTCCGCATCGACCTGTTTCTTCAATATAATGTTTTCCAATGGACCTTTAATCAGCGTCAACGGTGTACGTATCTCATGGGCCACATTCGTAAAGAAATCAATCTTTGCATGGTAGACTTCACGCTCTTTCTCCTGCTCGAATTTCTCCATCTGCCTGCGGTGCTTGCTGTTACTACGTCTCTTGAAGTACATAACCGTATACAGGGAACAGCCGATAATCAGCAAAGCATACACACAATACGCCCATATAGAGAGATAGAAAGGAGGAAGAATATGTACCCCTAATGACACTTCGTTGTCACTCCATATACCATCACTGTTAGCAATCTTCACCCGGAAAGTATAATCACCATAACGAAGATTGGAATAAGTAACGATAGGGCTTTCGCCAACCGTCAGCCAATCCGTATCAAAGCCCTCCAGTTTATACATAATCCGGCTCGTTTTCGGAGCCTGGAAATCCAATGCTGCTACACGGAAAGAAAAAGAGTTCTGATTGGATTGAAGCACAAGCTGGTCGGAGAAAGTTATACTCTGCTCCAACGGAGATCCCGGTTCGCCGGCATATACCTCCTTACCAAACAGGAAGAAATCAGTAATGGCAACAGACGGAATGAACTTATTCTCCGAGAAATTCTTAGGATTAAAAGCGATAAAACCATCAATGCTACCCAAATAGATCGTACCATCCTCGGTCTCAAAGCTTGAACGATAATTAAACTGATCGCCCAACAAACCATTGGAGGTGGTATATACTTTCATCACTCCAGTGGTAGGTCGGAAGCAAACCAGACCGTTGTTAGTTGTCAACCACAAAAATCCATCTTTGTCCTCCACAATCTGGTATACAACATCGTTCGGCAATCCGGCAGACAAATTATAATTGACGAATGTTTCTGTTTCCGGCTGAAAACGACAGAACCCTCCTCCTTGGGTAGTCAGCCAGATTTGCCGGTGAGAGTCTTCAAAGATGCTCAATACTTTGTCATACGGAAGGCTCTTCGGATTATTTTCATCGTGCAAATAGTTCTTCCATTTCTTTTCGCTCACATTGTAGCAATAAGCTCCATTTGCATAAGTTGCCAGCCATAGATTACCGCCGGAATCTTCCTTTATATCATATACAAACCTGCCGTTCAGTTCCGGTATCCGGTCGAAATCATCAGACTGTTTATTATATCGGAGCAAGCCGAATAAAGTTCCCAGATAAATATCACCTGTCGTTGTACGGCAAATAGAGAACACACTATTGTCTATCAATGAACGGGGAGAATCTGTTTTCTGATAGGTTTTCACAATAGCCCCTGTATGCGTATCCACCACTTTCACTCCTTTTGAGAAGGTTCCTACCCAAAGATAATTATCAATCAAACACAACCCATGCACATTTGTAAAAGCACTGCTAGGTGTAAAAAAGGAGAAAGTCTTGGTCCTCGGATTGAAACGGTTCAAACCACCGTCTTCCGTACCAATCCACAGAATACCCTGATTATCCAGGCAGAACTCACGTACCCGTTTTCCATGCAAACCATTATCTGTTCCTTTCGGATAATATTTTTCGAAATACGTATAAAAACGCGGATAGTAGTTCACACCGCCAAAATAAGAACCGATCCAAATGCCGCCCTCACGATCCTTGCACAATGAATAGATAGCATTATCGGACAAAGAATAAGGATCGTTAATCGAGCTGCGCAAATGAACATATTTGGCCGTCCGGAGATTATAAATATAAAGTCCCGATTCTGCACCAATCCACAATTCATTGTCAGAAGCAACCAGCAGTTCACGACAAAAAACAGACTCTCCACTTTCATCCTCCGAAAGCAAGTCATGCAGTTTGTTGGAAGTCAGGTTCAACTCTTTCACTCCTCCTTTTAAAGAACCTACATATAGACAATTATATGCTCCTCTCACCAGAGATGTCACGACATCATTGGCATAGATTTCCCGATTATCTACGGGCGAAACATAAGGCTGAAGAGTTTTTAAACGGTCTTTCGAATAAAAAAGCCCGTCACCATAGCAACCGATCCAGAGAGTTCCGCTATTATCGAAGACAAAAGACTGGATATTGGTGGTAAGAAAAGAAAAATTCTTTAATGTATAGTTCCGGAGTTTTCCTTCCTCCAGGTCATAACAAAATAACCCCTGTGATTCTACCGCCACCCAGACACATCCTTTGTTGTCTCCGGAAATTGCAGTTACAGTATGTTCTATTTTAGTGTTTTCCTCACTCAATTCGGCAAAGTGCCGGAAAGAATCTTTTTCAGGATGATAGATATAAAGTCCTACATCGGTACCTACCCAGATATCTCCTTTCGCATCTTCATAAAGTGCTGTGATAAAATTATTACCGATGCTCCGCCGCGTACGGTCATCATGTTTGAATCTACGGAATGACAAACCGTCATATCTATTCAAGCCATCTTTTGTACCGAACCACATAAAACCTTGTCTGTCCTGCAAAATTGCATTGACCGTATTCTGGGATAATCCGTTTTGTACACTAAGATTTTTAAAATAGTAATGTTCGTCCGCCATTTGTGCATGGCAGCCTATCTGATAGCCTATTAAACAGATCAAAAGTATTAGAACTTTCTTCATAAACATACGTGTTTTCTATCTTTCCGTTTGAGTTACCAAATGTAGGCAAAATCACAGCGGAAAGATAGTAAATATGTCTCAATGAATGAAAGAATAGTCCTATTTTTCTATCCTGATACGCGCGTCAACTGCTATAACTGCCTTTTGCGTAGCTAAAAGCGGATTTATATCCATTTCTTTGATTTCTGTAGCGAAGCGTAACAAAGTGGACAAACGAACAATAATTTCAGCAAACTTATCTTCGTTGACTCCTTTTTGTCCCCGTGTTCCCTGAATGATTTTATAGGCACGCAGCGAATGAATCATTGAGTAGGCTTCTTCGTAGGAAAGCGGAGCCAGACCGGAAGACACATCCTTCAGCACCTCCACAAAAATACCTCCCAAACCGCAAAGTACCACATGACCGAACTTCTCTTCATACTTTGCACCGATAAACAGTTCCGTACCTTTCAGCATCGGCTGTACCATAATCGCCTTTGCATCAGGAATCTGCATCATACGGTCGAATTCCAGTGCCAAATGTTGCTCGCTTTTGATGTTCAGAACTACACCACCGACATCCGATTTATGCACAGGACCAACGACTTTGGCAACTACCGGGAATCCGCACCGACGGGCAAAGGCTACTATCTCCTCTTTATTATCGGAAACAAACTCATCTACCAGCGGAATACCGGCAGCATGCAGTAATGCTTGTACGTAATTGGGAGCAATATAGCCATTCTCCGGAATAGAATCGATAATGCGACGAATCCTCGGTACATCTACTCCGAACAGTTCAATTTCAGGAACTGCCGGTTTAGGAACATTGACAATACGGGAAAGAGCAGTGCCCAAGGTCACCTCATCTGCAAAATTCACGTGTCCTTTTGCCAGGAAGGCGGCAACCTCTGCCCCGGCTGTATTAATAGAAGGAAGGATGGGAAAAATTGGTTTCTTGCAAGTCTGCATCTTCTCATGAAGCACATCATACATTTCAAACATGGTAACCAGTCCCGGAGTTCCGAAGATGGCCATCATGGCGTCTATATTGTCGAGTTTCTCCTCGCAGTAGTCAATGCAAAGACGCAGATGCTCCGGTGTTCCGGTAGCCAGAATATCAATAGGATTCCCGACGGCAGCACCGGGGAACAGTTGAGCTTTTAGTTCTTCGGCTATTTCTCCTTCCAGTTTAGGAACATTCAGCCCGCCTTTACTCAACGCATCTGTCAGCATCACTCCCGGCCCTCCGGCATGGGTGATAATGGCAAAATTCTTTCCTTTCAATTCGGGCAAAGTAAACACGCAACCTACGGTAGTCAATTCCTCACGAGAGAAGCACCGCACAATCCCCGCTTTACGGAACAAAGCCTCCACTGCCGAATCGGAACTGGCAATTGCGCCTGTATGAGAAGATGCCGCCCGGCTTCCGCTCTCCGAACTGCCAGCTTTGATTGCTGCAATCTTGCATCCTTTTCGAATCAAAGAGGAGGCATGAAATAACAACCGGTCCGGATTCTGAATACTTTCAATATAAAGTAGTTTCAGACGGGAATCTTTTTCAGGATCAAAGTTTTCATCCATAAATTGCAATACATCTTCTACCCCGATCTGCTTGGCATTTCCCACCGACCAGACAGAATTAAATTGCAAACCTTTTGTCACAGCACTTTCCAGAATAAATACCGCCGTAGCACCGGAACTGGAAATCAAATCCACCCCTTTCGGATTCAAATTAGGAATTGGCTGGCTGAACACACTATGATGCCATGTATTCATCAATCCGATACAATTAGGTCCAATCAATGAGGCCCCGTATTTATTGACTGTTTCCAGAATGCGTTCTTCCAACAATGCCCCTTCGTGAGTCTCTTCACCAAAACCTGCCGAAAGTATGATAAATGCTCTGGTCTGTTTCTTACTAGCCAATGTTTCTACTATATCAGGACACATCGAGGCAGGCACAGCCAACACCGCTAGATCTGTATCCGGCAGATCATTCACATCCGCAAAAGCGGGAACTCCCTGCACCTCCTTCTCCTTCGGATTCACCGCCCGAAGTTCTCCCTGATAACCTCCGTTTATCAAATTCTTTAATATTGCGCCACCCGGCTTATGTACATTATTCGATGCCCCTACTACAACAATGCTTTCAGGACGAAGCAACTGGGTTGTTATCATATCATGCTTTGGTTTTCGTTTAACTTAAATACAAATATATTCTTTCTTATGAGAAAAAAGAAAGAAAAAGGGAAGAATTGTATATAAAAACAGACTGTAAAAAAGAAAAAGATTAAGATTACAAATAGATTATACTAACTTTTTGAAAAATGAAGCCGTCATCTCTTCATGAAATTCTGATCATCAGAGATGAAATTATTTTTATGCAGAAAAAACGGATATAAAACTGATGGAGAATCTGGAATATACGCTACAAAGATCAATATGTATCAAAAAAGGGAAAGAGAGACCATTTGCAAATTTCAAATTCACACGAAATAGGGATTAAAACAAATTATATTAATAGTTCAAAGAGATTATATATAAAAAAGAATCAATTATCTCAATTTTACATTTCAAATTAACACCATTAGCATCTCACTATTTCAGGAACAACCAGAAGAAAATTTGTGCCTAAAAGACTCTTTTACCTCTTTGTTTAAAAGCAAAGACATGTTTCTTTCTAACCAATGAATCGTTCCTTTAAAAGCAACAGAAGCTTCCTTTAAAAGAAACAGTGTTCAATTCTGCCAATAATTATACATATTTGCTTATTTATATTCAAATCCACATAATTATCTCTGCATATTCTTACAATATCTTATACATCATTTATTTTATTAGGACGAAGTTTAGATCCTCATATATTGTTTCAATCTTAAAAACAGAACATGCGAAAATAAATCCAACATATCAGCAAATAGCTTTATGTTAGAATAGCTATCAAGTTTACATCATTCTTATGAGACAACCACGGCTATGAGAATGAAAAATCTGTGTTAATCCGTGTAATCTGTGGTGAAAAGTCACTATCTTTGCACATTGCAAAGCTGAAAACAACAAAAATCACACTATATAATGGAAAAGAAATTCAAAAGAACCACCGTCACATCGGCACTGCCGTATGCGAACGGTCCTGTCCATATCGGTCACCTAGCGGGTGTATACGTGCCGGCAGATATCTATGTGCGCTATCTGCGTCTGAAAAAAGAAGATGTATTATTCATCGGAGGTTCGGACGAACACGGAGTGCCTATCACCATCCGTGCCAAGAAAGAAGGAATTACTCCACAGGATGTAGTAGACCGCTACCATTCGCTGATTAAAAAATCATTCGAAGAATTCGGTATCTCATTCGACGTGTATAGCCGCACCACTTCACCGACGCATCACCAACTGGCTTCGGATTTCTTCAAAACATTATACAACAAAGGCGAATTTATCGAAAAAACGTCCGAACAATATTACGACGAGGAAGCAAAAACATTCCTTGCCGACCGTTATATCACCGGAGAATGTCCTCACTGCCATTCGGAAGGCGCTTACGGCGACCAATGCGAAAAGTGCGGAACCTCGCTTTCTCCTACAGATCTTATCAACCCGAAAAGTGCTATCAGCGGTAGCAAGCCGGTGATGAAAGAAACCAAACACTGGTATCTTCCTCTCGACAAGCATGAAGCATGGCTGCGCAAATGGATTCTGGAAGATCACAAAGAATGGCGTCCGAACGTATACGGTCAATGCAAAAGCTGGCTCGACATGGGTCTGCAACCACGTGCCGTGAGCCGTGACCTTGATTGGGGTATCCCTGTTCCCGTAGAAGGAGCAGAAGGAAAAGTGCTCTATGTATGGTTTGACGCTCCGATCGGATACATCTCCAACACCAAAGAACTTCTTCCCGACAGCTGGGAAACATGGTGGAAAGACCCTGAAACACGTCTGATTCACTTCATCGGAAAAGATAATATCGTATTCCATTGCATCGTATTCCCTGCCATGCTGAAAGCAGAAGGCAGCTATATCCTGCCGGACAACGTGCCGAGCAACGAATTCCTCAACCTCGAAGGAGATAAGATCTCTACTTCCCGCAACTGGGCCGTATGGTTGCACGAATATCTGGCTGATTTCCCCGGAAAGCAAGACGTACTCCGCTACGTACTGACCGCCAACGCACCGGAAACGAAAGACAACGACTTCACTTGGAAAGACTTCCAAGCACGCAATAACAATGAACTGGTAGCCGTATACGGCAACTTCGTAAACCGTGCAATGGTGCTGACTCAAAAATACTTCGACGGTCGCGTACCCGCACAGGGCAGCTTAACCGACTACGACAAGGAAACGCTGAAAGAATTCGCAGACGTGAAAGCAGAAGTAGAAAAACTGCTCGACGTATTCAAATTCCGCGATGCACAGAAAGAGGCCATGAATCTGGCACGTATCGGAAACAAATACCTGGCCGACACCGAACCGTGGAAACTGGCTAAGACAGATATGGAACGTGTAGGAACCATCCTCAACATTTCCCTGCAACTGGTTGCCAACCTTGCCATCGCCTTCGACCCGTTCCTGCCGTTCAGCTCGGAAAAACTCCGCAAAATGCTGAACATGGATACTTTCGAATGGTCTGAACTTGGACGTGACGACCTTCTTCCCGTAGGCCACCAGTTGAACAAACCGGAATTATTGTTCGAGAAGATTGAAGACGCTACTATCGAAGCACAGGTACAAAAATTGCTCGATACAAAGAAAGCAAACGAGGAAGCCAACTACAAAGCCAATCCTATCCGGGCAAACGTTGCCTTCGAGGATTTTGAGAAACTGGATATCCGCGTAGGTACCATTCTTGAATGTCAGAAAGTGCCGAAAGCGGATAAATTGCTGCAATTCAAAATCGACGACGGACTGGAAACACGTACCATCGTATCAGGTATTGCCAAGCATTATCAACCGGAAGAACTGGTAGGCAAACAGGTTTGCTTCATCGCCAACCTTGCTCCGCGCAAACTGAAAGGTATCGTCAGCGAAGGCATGATTCTTAGTGCCGAAAACAACGACGGCAGTCTGGCAGTTATCATGCCGGGACGTGAAGTGAAGCCGGGTAGCGAAGTAAAATAATAAAATTAGAATAGGGAATACATGAAAAGGCTATGCGTGATGATAGCTTTTCATGTATTCTTTGCAAATAATATGAGCGAGAATCAGTCACTAAAAGAAAAGACAGCCAAAGGACTATTTTGGGGAGGATTCAGCAACGGCATACAGCAATTGCTAAATCTGCTTTTCGGAATATTCCTCGCGCGATTGCTCACTCCGTCAGATTATGGAATGGTGGGAATGTTGGCCATCTTCTCCCTCATTGCCAGTTCGATACAGGAAAGTGGTTTCACAGCTGCCCTTGTTAATAAGAAAGAAGTGACGCACAATGATTACAATGCCGTATTCTGGTTCAACGCGGCCATCAGTCTGTCGCTGTACCTGCTGTTATTCCTCTGTGCACCGCTTATCGCTGACTTTTACGATACTCCCGAACTGACACCATTGGCACGTTATTCTTTTATCGGCTTCTTCATTGCCAGTCTGGGAATATCCCACAGCGCCTATCTCCTGCGTAACCTGATGGTCAAACAGCGGGCATTATCTTCGGTTATCGGACTCACCGTGTCCGGAATCACCGGAGTCACTCTCGCCTACTTTGGTTTCTCTTATTGGGGTATTGCTACGCAAAGCATCGTTTACGTAACCATCAACACAGCCTGTTACTGGCATTTCACCCGTTGGCGACCGAGCTTGCAATTCAACTTCACCCCGATTAAGGAAATGTTCGGATTCAGTGGGAAACTACTGGTTACCAATGTATTCAATCACATCAACAACAATCTGTTTTCCGTGATACTGGGTAAATTCTACAGCGAAAAAGAAGTAGGATATTACAACCAAGCCAATAAATGGTGCGGCATGGGACAACTCTTCATCTCCGGCATGATAAACGGAGTGGCGCAACCGGTACTCACCAAAGTGTCCGACGACCTTGAACGGCAAAAACGGGTATTCCGCAAAATGCTGCGTTTCACCGCTTTTGTCTCGTTTCCCGCCATGTTGGGATTGGGAATCGTATCGGAAGAGCTGATTATCATCACCATCACCGACAAGTGGTATTCCAGCATATTAATCATGCAGATACTGTGTATCAGCGGAGCCTTTGCTCCCATCGCATACCTCTATCAGCAGCTGATTATCAGTAAAGGAAAATCCCGCATCTATATGTGGAACACCATAGCGCTCGGCATCATCTTACTGTCAAGCGTTCTATTAGCCCACTCTTATGGGATCTTTACCATGCTCACCGTCTATGTATCCATCAATATATTGTGGCTACTGACATGGCACTACTTCGTACACTTGGAAATAGGATTAAAGCTTCGCCATGCCCTGATGGACATACTTCCTTATGCTGCCATTGCGGCTACGGTTATGGTAATCACCTATTACACCACCCGCTCCATCGAGAATATTTATCTCCGCCTGGCAAGCAAGATAGTGCTTGCTGCAGCACTCTACATAGCAGCCATGTGGGGCAGCCGATCGGTTACTTTTAAAGAAAGCATCCAATATTTCATCAAAAAGAAGACACATGAACCCAAATGACCTTGCCACCCGATACCTCCTTCTGAATAGTTCTTTCAAAAAGACGATGATTTATCACATAGGCATAGATGCCGGTTTCTTCACCGAATATACCTATATGCTTCACGCAATGCTTTATTGCCTGCAACACAAAATACAGTTCAAGCTCTACTCCGACGACGCCAACTTCGGATGGGAAAAAGGTTGGGAAGATTGTTTCGCCCCCTTCTGCGAGCAAGTGCACGAACCGTTTCATCACACCTATAACACCCATCGCCTCCCCTCCTGGCAGGCATTGATGAAAGACAAAAAGCTGCCTAAGACGAAGTTACTGAAATGGAAACTGAAAGTAACCTGTAAGAACATCATCGGAAAAACGATTGCCTTTTTCACATACGGCAAACCGGTCTTGCTCAACTTTCAACTGACATTCAACCCCAATCAGCACTTCCATATTCCCGAACTGGGAATAGACGGTGACTATCTCCACACCTTCCAAAAACTGACAGAAATCACCTGGAAACTCAACGACACCACCGCACAGGAATGTTGCCAATGTGCCGCCGACCTGCAACTTCCGCCCCAATACGCAGGATGCCAGATACGGGGAGGAGACAAGATCACCGAAACCAACCTGCTTCCACCGGAACACTACATACGGCTTATTAAAGAAAAGACCGCCATACGCGACGTCTTTGTATTAACGGACGATTACCGCCTTTTCGAACAAGTGAAAACCCTTGCCCCGGACATACACTGGTACACCCTTTGCAGCCCCGACGAAAAAGGCTATGTCAACAGCACCTTCACACAAACCACCAAAGAGCTGAAACAGAAACAAATGACACGTTTCCTTTCCTCAATACAGATATTGATGGACGCCTCCGTCTTTATAGGAAGCATCACCACCGGTCCCAGCCTGTTCCTATTGAAGAAATTCTATCCGGACATCCATCCGGCAGACTGTCTGCTCAAAGATTTCCCACAAGCATCCGTCCTCCCCATCCCGGGACGCGGACAAGTGGCCACCGAATTTATACAAGGAAACCCAACATGCAAGGAAACTTAAAATGATAGTAACTCAAAGTTATAGTAACTTAGCAATATAATTACTACTTTTGTAGCACAACGTGCATTAACCATTTCCGATGAACAAGAAATATACAGCCGAAGAGCTTGATTTATTACATGCCGAACTCTACGACATATTGGGAGAAACCATCCGGGTGTGTCAGAAACACAACATTCCCTATTTTGTGATTGGCGGCACGGCCATCGGTGCACTCTACGACCAGGCGATCCTCCCCTGGGATGATGATATTGACATAGGCATGACGCGGGAGAACTACAACAAATTTCTGAAAGTGGCTCCCGGAGAACTAGGTCCTTCCTACTTCCTTTCATGGATAGAAACAGACCCTCATACCCCGTATTATTTTGCCAAAGTCAAGAAAAACGACACCCTTTTTGTAGAAGAAATGTTCAAGAATGTCCCGATGCATCCGGGTATTTTTGTCGATATATTCCCATTCGACAAAATTCCCGACAACAAGCTGCTGCGAAGAATACAATCCGAAGCACTCGGCTTCCTCAAATGCTGCCTGATGGGAAAAGAGATATGGATGTGGAAACACTTCGGTACATGTGAAATAGAGAACCCCACGAACCGGGGAGCCTTCTCCTGTTTCCTGAACAGGGTAGTCGACCTGCTTTTCTCTAAAAAAGCAATCTACCGCATGCTGGTGTCAGTTCAAAGCTGTTTCAACTCACGAAACACCCGTTACTACAACAACGTAATGGCCACTGCCGACCACGTAACCGTAGAAAGCATCCGCCACCTGCAACCGGTGAAATTCGGCCCTCTCACAGTGACCGCCCCCGACGACCTGGAAGGATTTTTGCGTTACAACTATCCAACCCTGCATCGATTTACAGAAGAAGAGCAGGAAAAAGTGAACAACCACTATCCTGCCGCCCTGTCGTTCAGTACAACCTCAAAACAAGAACTATGAATATGAAATCCGCTTTAGTAGACGTCCCGGTACTTATCCTGTTCTTCAACCGCCCGCAACAACTATCGCAAGTGTTCGAGCAAGTGAAGAAAGCGCGTCCGTCCCGACTCTTCCTCTATCAGGACGGAGCACGAAACGAACGTGACCTGCCCGGAATAGAAGCCTGCCGTGAAATCGTATCACAGATAGACTGGGAATGTGAAGTAGAACGGCTTTATCAGGAAAAGAATTTCGGCTGCGACCCTTCGGAATACATTTCGCAGAAATGGGCCTTTTCGAAAGTCGACAAGTGCATCGTATTGGAAGACGACGATGTGCCCGCCGTCTCCTTTTTCCAATTCTGCAAGGAGATGCTGGATAAATACGAACATGACACCCGCATCAGCATGATTGCCGGATTTAACCCCGAAGAAATCACCCAAGACATGCCCTACGACTATTTCTTTACCACCACCTTCTCTATCTGGGGATGGGCAAGCTGGAAACGGGTAGTCGACCAATGGGATGAGTTCTACAGCTTCCTGGACGATTCCTTCAACATGCAACAACTGGAACAGCTTATCAAGGAACGCAAATTCCGGAGCGACTTTATCTACATGTGCCAGCGTCACCGGGAACAGCAGAAAGCCTTTTATGAAACAATCTTCCACGCCTCCATACTGTTCAACTCCGGACTAAGCATCGTGCCTACCCGCAACATGATCAACAACCTCGGAGCAACGGCAGATTCCACCCACTTCGCCGGCTCGATTCATACCCTGCCCAAAGGTTACCGCCGCATCTTCACGATGAAGCGCTATGAGATGGACTTTCCACTGAAACATCCCCGCTACGTCATCGAAAACGTTGCCTACAAAGAGAGCGTTTACCGCATCATGGGCTGGGATCATCCGTGGATCAAGATCGGACGTTCGTTCGAAGAACTGTTCCTCAACCTGAAATACGGTAATTTCTCCCTCATTACGAAAGCTGTCAAAAACCGAATCAACAAATGGCTGAAAAGAAACAAGCACCACTAAATAAGTTGCTTACTATTTATTTTTACCATACCCGCCTCACGCGGGAAAGCTACGAGGAATGGAAAGAATATAAATTCCCCGGACATATCCTATACGGACTTCCTTTACTGGAGAATTACGGAATACACTCCGTGATGCACAAATGCAAATATTTCTCCGGTCGTCTGAAACTCATGCTTTACGCCACCAAAGAAATTCTCTTCTGCACGGAGAAATACGACGTCCTCTACGCCACCTCTTTCCGGGGCATAGAACCCGTCATCTTCCTCCGTGCCCTGGGACTGTATCGCAAACCTATCGTGATCTGGCATCATACGGCAGTCGTGACCAATCCCAAACCGTGGCGCGAACAAATCTCCCGCCTTTTCTACAAAGGCATAGACCAAATGTTCCTATTCAGCCGGAAACTGATTCAGGACTCGCAGAAAACCCGGAAAGCACCGTCCCACAAACTGAAACTCATCCATTGGGGACCGGATCTTCCTTTCTACGACCACCTGCTTGCAGAAATGCCCGACCGGAAGCCCGAAGGATTTATCTCCACCGGCAAAGAAAACCGGGACGTAGATACCTTGCTCCAAGCATTTGCCGCAACGAACGAGAAACTGGATTTGTACATTGCCGTCTCATGCGGTAACATCAACTATAAAAAGATCATCGACCCGTATGCATTGCCCGACTCCATTCACATCCATTATACCGACGGAGTGATTCCCTATGAACTGGGGAAACTGGTGGCACGCAAAAGTTGCATCGTAATCTGCTGTCTGGACTTCCCCTATACCGTAGGACTGACCACGCTCGTGGAAGCATTCGCCCTCGGCATCCCCGTCATCTGTTCGCGCAACCCCAACTTCGAAATAGACATCGACAAGGAAGGAATAGGCATCACCGTAGAATATAACGACGTACAAGGCTGGATAGACGCTATCCGCTACATCGCCGACCACCCCGAAGAGGCACGGCGCATGGGAGAGAATGCCCGCAAACTGGCGGAAGAACGTTTCAACCTCGAAATCTTTTCACGCGAAATAGCAGAAAGCTTGCTGGAAATATCAAACATTTCCTCTAAAAACCGTACATTTGCATAAACTTTTGCCCATGAGAGTCCTGATTATAAATACATCTGAACGAATAGGAGGAGCAGCCATCGCAGCAAGCCGATTGTTGGAATCACTGAAAAACAACGGTATCAAAGCCAAAATGCTGGTGCGCGACAAGCAGACCGACCAGATCAGCGTCGTCCGTTTGAAAAGCAACTGGCTGCAAGTGTGGAAGTTCATGTGGGAACGTATCGTGATCTGGAGCGCCAACCGTTTCCGGCGCTACCATTTGTTCGACGTAGACATCGCCAACACAGGTACAGACATCACCTCACTCCCGGAATTCCGCCAGGCCGACGTGATCCATCTGCATTGGATCAACCAGGGAATGCTCTCACTGAACGATATACAAAAGATACTGACCTCCGGCAAACCCGTAGTCTGGACCATGCATGATATGTGGCCATGCACCGGCATCTGCCATTACGCGCGGGAGTGCAACAACTATCAGCAGGAATGTCATGACTGTCCGTACATCTACAAAGGCGGGGGACGAAAAGATTTATCCTATCGCACGTTCCACAAAAAACAGAAGTTATACAGCTACGCTCCCATTCATTTCGTCACGTGCAGCCATTGGCTGAAGGAACAAGCACAGACCAGTGCATTGTTCGAAGGAAAAAGCGTCACCAATATACCGAACGCCATCAACACCAACCTGTTTAAACCTATGAACAAGAAGGAAGCGCGTGCCAAGTTCATGCTGCCGGAAGGTAAGAAACTGGTTCTATTTGGTTCGCTAAAGATCACCGACAAACGCAAAGGAGTCGACTATTTAATCGAAGCCTGCAAACTGTTGGCAGAAAAACATCCGGAATGGAAAGACTCATTGGGTGTAGTCGTATTCGGCAACCAATCGCAGCAGTTACAAGAACAACTTCCTTTCCATGTATACCCGCTCCCTTATATCAAGAATGAGCATGAAGTGGTGAATATCTACAATGCCGTAGACCTTTTCGCCATCCCGTCTTTGGAAGAGAATCTTCCCAATATGATTATGGAAGCAATGGCCTGCGGAGTTCCCTGTGTCGGTTTTAATGTGGGAGGTATCCCCGAAATGATCGATCATCTGCACAACGGCTATGTGGCACAATACAAATCTTCGGAAGATTTTGCCAACGGCATACATTGGATATTGACGGAACCGGGATATAACGAACTCTCCGCACAGGCCTGGCGCAAGGTGCTGGGTAATTATTCGGAGAGCATCGTTGCCAAAAAATACACAGATGTCTACAATAAAATAACGGGGAAATATGCATAGTGTCCATCCTACTCCTAAGTTCTCTATCATTACGGTAACGTACAATGCTGAAAAGGTATTGGAAGACACAATTCAAAGTGTTATCGCACAAACCTATCATCATATAGAATATATTATCGTGGATGGAGCTTCCAAGGATGGAACCCTCTCTATTATCAACCGGTACCGCTCACACATACACACCGTCGTCAGTGAACCCGACAAAGGACTGTATGACGCCATGAACAAAGGAATCGCCCTTGCCAGCGGTGATTATCTCTGTTTCCTGAATGCAGGCGACTGTTTTCATGAAGACGACACTCTGCAACAAATGGTGCACACCATTAACGGCAACGAACTACCTGATATACTTTACGGGGAAACCGCTATCGTAGACAAGGACAGGCATTTCCTGCGGATGCGCAGATTGTCCGCCCCTGAAACGCTCACCTGGAAAAGTTTCAAACAGGGAATGTTAGTCTGCCATCAGGCATTCTTCCCCCGCCACACGCTCGTAGAGCCATACAATCTGCAATATCGCTTTTCTGCAGATTTCGACTGGTGCATCCGCATCATGAAGAAAGCACGTATTTTGCACAATACTCACCTGACAATCATCGACTATCTGGAGGAGGGAATGACTACCCGGAATCAGAAAGCATCCCTCAAAGAAAGATTTAGGATCATGGCAAAGCACTACGGGCTGATTGGAACCGTGGCGCATCATGCATGGTTCGTTCTGCGGTTAGCAACCCGACACTGATATGACTTATTCAAAAGAGAAGAAGTATAAAGACTTTGAAGCTTTGTTCCGGGCAAACTATTCACGGTTATATTTCTACGCCCTTAATCTCGTCAACGATCAGGAATGTGCCGACGATATCGTTGAAGACACTTTCAGTTATTTATGGGAAAACTACGACACGGTAGTGGGAGATGTTTCACCACTACCTTTATTATATTCACTCGTCCGCAACAGCTGTATCGACTATCTGCGCCACTGTGATGTAAAAAGCAGATACGCATCTAATATTTCTCAAACTGCCGAGCATTGGGAAGAAAACAATGATGACGAAGATCATCAGGAGCGCATCTCCAGGGTGATGTCCGCCATCAACCAGCTTCCCCCGCAAACCCGTAAAGTTTTCGAAGCCTGTTTTCTCCACGGAAAAAAATATAAAGAAGTAGCAGAAGAAATGGATATTACGATCAACACCGTAAAAACGCACATATCCAGAGCTTTATCCTTTATCAGGAGTAAGACTGGGGAATAAAAACAGCATGGAGGAACAAAAAAAAGTTTCTCTTGTCACCCTTTTCTGATGGTATAACGTAATAATATATAGAATATGAAAACTGAAGAGCAACCCATACTGGAGCAAGATTATGAATATGCCTTACGGGCATTGGACGATTGGAAATTCCGCCAGTCGGTAGAATTCATTGCTTGGCTCGAAGAGGAAGCCCATCACGCCCTGTTCCAGGAAATGATGGATAACCGGGAAGCCTTGATGAACCTGAACCCGCAAATGGCACCGGACATAGAGAAAGCCTGGAAACGGATAGACCCGCATCCCAAAGTCTCATCCATCCGGAAATATTATGTATGGGTGGCAAGTGCGGCAGCCATCGCCTTGCTTGTAATAGGTTATTCCATCTTTTCCACTACAGAAGAAGAAAATCCGTATGCAGAAACAGCCATTGTTTTTCCTGCTTCTGATGGAGTACAAGATATAGAACTACAGACCGGTGACGGACATATTGTATCGATAACCGATCGGGCAAACAAACAATTATTAGCAGAGACAGGGGCTCTGCTGGAAGCCGAGTCCCTTATTTACCAGAACGACACAGAAGTGCAGGAAGAAGTGGTTACGCATACATTAAGCACGCCACGGGGAAAGAATTTCAAACTCGTACTGGAAGACGGAACCGAAGTCTGGCTGAATGCGGAAAGTAAGCTCCACTACCCGAACCGTTTCACCGGTAAGGAACGAAAAGTGACACTGGAGGGTGAAGCCTTTTTCCATGTAGCCAAAGATGCCAGCCGCCCTTTCATTGTGAAAAGCGGAACTGCGGAAACTCGGGTATTGGGAACGGAATTCAACTTCCGGGCCTATCCGCATGAAAACCGGCACGTGACACTCGTATCAGGCAGTGTCATCGTATCCGACACCCAGAAAGAAAATGAGTTACAGCTCACTCCCGGCGAAGATGTACCTCTGGATGAAAACGATTTGTTGCTAATCCCGCGCAAAGTGGACATCAATGAATACGTAGTCTGGAAAGATGATTTATTCTGTTTCAGGGAAGCAGAACTGGCAGAAATAATGAAAGCTATCGGACGGTGGTACAACCTAACTATTGTTTTCACGGACGAAGCTTCCATGCGCTATCATTTCAACTTCTGGGCGGAACGCACCAACCAACCGGAACAGGTTCTTCAACTTCTCAATCAGGTAGGAAAAGTAAAGGCTACTCTCGAGGGTAGCCGGATTACCATAAGTAAACTATAAAAACGAGAATGATGAAAATGAAAAGATTTTATGGACTTTGTATTCTCCTGCCAGCCGTTTCAATGACTGTGGCACAAGTGCCCTATCAGATCAAAGGAACCTGGAACAACGGAGCTGGAAAAACGGTTTATCTACAGAAATATATTACAGCCGACAGCCTGCAAACCGTTGATTCGGTAAAGGTTGCCCAAGATTTCTCTTTTTCACTGAAAGGACAGGTAAAAGAAGAACAACGTATGGCCATCAGTTGCAGTCCCAGAAACAAAGCCGAAATCTTTGTCAACACCACCCCGCTTCAAGTCACCATCCAAGAAAAAACAGTCACCGATAAGAAAGGAAGAACACGAAATACCTGTCAGATAGCAGTCAAAGGGGATCGCGAACAGGAAGTTCTGAAATCGGGTGAAACTCTTTCTACCACCGCTTCTTTCTTCCAGCTGGGAAAAATGATAACCCTGTCGCGGGCGTTGGACTCGAAAGACACTACCGCTATCGACTCTGCCAAATACAAAGTAGCCATGATAGACAGCCTGATTACAAGATCAGTGCAAAACTATATGGACTCAACACGCAATGATATCACCTCAACCTATTTCTTTGAGCGTTATCTGATGACTAACCAGACGCTGGATGAGGTACAGGCTTTCTATGATAACCTAACAGACCGGGTAAAGAAATCAGCTCCCGGAGTAGCCCTAAAGCAGAAAATGGAAGATATGCAACAGGTGAATATAGGCGGTATGGCCCCCAACTTTGAATTGACTACCCCCGACGGAAAAAAGCTTTCCTTGTACGATCTCCGCGGACATATTGTGTTGCTCGACTTTTGGGCTTCCTGGTGTGGCCCCTGCCTGGCAGAAGTGCCCAATCTGAAAGCAATCTACGAGAAATATCACGGCAAAGGTCTGGAAATACTCGGCGTATCACTGGACGAGAAAGAAGCGGCCTGGAAAGGTGCCATCGAAAGAAAAGGGCTGACCTGGCAACATGTCTCTTCGCTAAAAGGATGGAAATGTCCCGTAGCACAACGGTTCAAGGTGACAGGAATTCCGCGTATGTACATCATTGACGCACAAGGAAAAATCATAGCACAAGACTTGCGCGGAGAAAAACTTGCTGAAAAAATGGACGAACTTTTCACAAAATAATTTTTCAATTATCCCGCACTAAAAAACTGCCATATAGCTACCATCAACGGAGTCATATGGCAGTTTTTTATCCATTAACACTTTACATTTTGTTAGAATAGTGATTCTTTCAGGCACAACAAAACCATTCAAAAAAGAGATATTAAAACCTATTGCACATATTTTCTCAAAAAAAGTATCTTTTCTGTCACCCATTCCGATTCTTGAAACGTAATAAAAACATAGAAGCCTTAAAAAAGCTTTCGAGAGAGTTTTATCGGAATAAAAGAACAAAGTTTATCAAACACTAAACGCACAATCATGGTGAAAATTTGGACTAATTCTTTCAAAAGGAACAAAAGGAATCACTTTGCGGCGAAAATGTTATGGTTATTTATAACCTTAATAACATTCAGCGCCACTATGCAGGGGCAACAAAGTGAAAAGAGAATCTCACTTGAGTTCAAGAATGAACGGCTGGCCGATGCTTTCAAAAAAATTGAAGCAGCAAGTGGATACAAGTTTATCTTTAACTATGAAGACATTTTTGTTTATGGTGTCACAGGGATTATCAAGAATAAAACGGTTACGGAAACGCTGGACGAAGTGATCGGTAAGAAACCTCTGGTGTATAAGATAAACGGCAAATTTATCACGATTGCCTTAAAACCCGGAAGTCCGGAAGCCGCGGCAAAAGCCAGATTGTGCCAATTGGACGGTGTTGTTATTGACGAAAACAAGCAGCCGCTTCCCGGAGCACACGTCATCATTGAGGGAACAAAGTGGGTGACAACTACCGACATAAACGGGGCATATAGCTTTTTAATAGAAAATGATGCAAGCTACACCATCCGGATTTCTTATCTGGGAATGGAAATGAAGCAAGTGAAAGTTACCGTTGAAAAAGGAATTGCTAACAAGAAAGTATCTCCCATCATGCTGAAAGAAAGTGATGCCACCTTGAATGAGGTGGTCATTACAGGATATCAGGTGATGAATCGCCGGGAGTCTGCAAGTGCTGTTTCATCGATAAAAGCGGCAGACATCATGGTACAGGGAGTCGGTTCAATCGACCAGATGCTTCAGGGAACCATACCGGGCATGGCAGTGATGAATACTTCGGGGGAGCCGAGCGCCACACCCAGGATTCGTATTCGTGGTAATGCAACAATCAATGGTAATAAATCACCGGTATGGGTAGTGGATGGAGTGATTCTGGAGCAGGATGTTCCTTTCACTGCTTCCGACATCAACAGTGAGGATGCAGAGTATCTAATCGGTAACGCCATCTCCGGAGTAAACCCACAGGATATTGAAAGCATTACTGTATTGAAAGATGCATCCGCAACCGCAATCTATGGTGTGAAAGCAGCCAATGGAGTAATCGTAGTTACGACCAAAAAAGGAAAAGCAGGCAGACCAATCATTACCTACAACGGCAATATGACGGTCAACACCCGCCCGTCCTACTCCAACTACCATCTGATGAATTCACAAGAGCGTGTAGCATTCTCCAAACAACTGGTAGATGCGGGCTATACTTTCGGCCGCGTGCCTTATGGCCCTACGTATGAGGCTTCTTATGAAGCACTTATGAATAAAGATATCACATTGGATGAATTCAAAACGCAAGTATCCGACATGCAGGTAAGGAATACCGATTGGTTCGACCATCTGTTCCGCAACAGTATTACCCAAACTCATAATGTCAATGTATCGGGCGGAACAGATCAAGTCACTTATTATGTGTCCGCAAGCTATCAGGACATTCAGGGTTCATCCAAGCAGTCCGACTCGCGGAAATTCACGACATTGGCTAAGTTCTCGGCAGAAATCAACAAACATATCAGTTTTATGACTAAAATTGATTTCACCACGACTTCCAACAGCGGTTATGCCACAGGAGTGAATCCGTTCGATTACGCTTATACCAAATCACGTACCATCCCTGCCTACAATACAGATGATTCTTATTACATGACTTATGAGAAATCGGGAGCACTTGGAACGGAATCTGTGGGTTACAACATACTCAAAGAGTTGGAAAACACCGGTAAATCATCCAAGATGGATGACTTCAACGCTCTGTTACAGTTGAATGTCAAACTGATCCGCGGGCTGACCTATGAGGGTACTTTCTCCTGGCAGAATGGAAATACGTATACCCGGGACTGGGCTACCGCAGAATCTTACGAAATAGGAAAAATCAGGGAATATGACTATGGCAGGTATACTGCATACGATGACGCTTATTGGACCTCCGCACTCCCCTACGGTGGCAGGCTGGCACAAAGCAATATCCGGAAGACAGGTTATACCATCCGAAACCAGATTACCTATAACCAACTTCTCCAAAATGCTCATCACGTGACTCTGATGGGAGGTATCGAGACACGAAGAGTTGCTTATAAAGGATTCTCTTCCACAGGATATGGATGGATTCCGGACTTCGGGGAGCAGTTCAACCCGGTAATGACAGACAAATACATTGCAGATTATGCCGAAAAGAACGCAACTGATCCGTCCAACACAAACTCTTTTACACAGGTGGCCTCTTTTTATGGGGTGGGCTCCTATTCTTACGATGAACGTTATATCTTGAACGCCAATTTCCGCTCGGATGGCTCCAATAAATTCGGAAGTAACCCGAAATACCGCTGGTTGCCTACCTACTCGTTCGCCGTAAAATGGAACCTGATGAACGAAGCTTTCATGGAAGATATCTCATTATTGAACGTGTTGTCTTTACGAGCCTCATACGGTATTCAGGGAAATATCCATGAAGACTCTACTCCCTATCTGATTGTAACCACAGGTGACAGAGATAATATCCTGGGACTTCCCATATCCAAAATCAGTAAATTGCCCAACCCTGATTTGCGGTGGGAGAAAACACACTCATGGAACGTCGCTGTCGACTTCGCTCTCCTCAAGGGACGAATCCGCGGAGGGCTCGATATATACGGCAAAAAGACATCCGACCTTATCATGAGCAAAGCTGTTGCCTCTTCCAACGGAAGAAGTCTCTTATATTACAATGCGGGTAAAATGACCAACAAAGGTTTCGAGGGCTTTATCAATGCCGGACTGCTGAAAACCAAAGATTGGGAATGGCGGTTGGGAGTCAACTTCAGTCGCAATGTCAATGAGATCACCTACGCCAATCCCGAAAATATGAGCGACGTAGAAGTAGTGAATAAGATGCTGGCAGGTACGTTAGCAGTCGAGGGAGCACCTATCGGCTCACTATATGCCTACGAATTTGCAGGTTTGAATCAAGATATCGGTTATCCGATGTTCTATACCAAGGATGGAAAAGTTTCCATCAAAGGGAATAAGAGTGATATGTCATTAGTGCGTTGCGGCTCTATCTTCCCTAAATTAACAGGAGGATTTGATACACAAGTCAACTATAAGAACTTCTCGCTTTCGATGAATTTTACTTATAGTATAGGAAGTGTGGCACGTATTCCTGATTATTTCACCGGAAATAATTATTATATTGATCCGCTATCCAACCTAAGCACCGACTGGCTGGCATCATGGAAACAGGCGGGCGACCAGACCGTCTTTCCGACTGCATTCAACAGTAATGCCCAGGATAATTATTTTTCCACCGAACAAGGTAAGGTATACGATACATTCGACTCGACAAAAGGGGTAGCTATCCCGGCCTATCAAATGTATAATTACAGTGATATCCGTGTGGCTAAAGCCGACTTCCTGAAACTTAAAATGGTTGCTTTAAGCTATACTTTTCCAAAGCATCTTATCAGCCATCTTAATATCAGCAGCCTGATGTTGAGAATGCAGGTAACCAATCTCTTTACCATTGCAGATAAGAAGTGGAATGGTCTGGACCCGGAAACTAATGGAACCGGAATTCCCCAGCTTCCCACTTACAGCTTAGGAGTAAATATCTCATTCTAACTACTAAAACAAAGAACAATGCTTAAAATATCGAAATACACTTTACCATGCATTATCGCAATATCTTTTTTCTCCTGTGATAATCTGTTGAAAGAGGACTCCTCGGACCTGTTGATCCCTAAATCAGTAGACGATTATGCTCCCATCCTGCTTGGAGAGGGTTATCCCGATAAATTCAATTCCCAAATCTCCTTCGTCAACCTAATGACGGATGATGTGGAAATGGGGCCTTTGGATTATGATACGGAAATGGTAGGAGACAGCAAAGTGACCAACTGGGAAGAGGGCATCGACCCCAAAGCCGGCTATGGTCAGAATGCATTCATTTGGCAAAAGGATTATCAGGAGAATCTTTCCGACTTATTCTGGAGCGGAAGATACAGCAATATCCTGGCATGTAATACTATCATAGAAGCCCTGCCTACTATGACTTATGCTGAAAAAACGCAAACGGGACTCTATCACAAACTTGCCGTTCAAGCATATACTCTTAGAGCCTACCATTATTTCTGTCTAGTCAACACTTACGCTTTACCTTATGCTACGGAGAACCTGAATCAACCGGGTGTAGTGCTCAAGACATCTTCAGAAATCGAAGTGACTTCTCATGAACGCGCTACCATAGGGCAGGTATATGCTCTAATCAACGATGACATCAAGAAAGCGCAGGAACATCTGGAAGGTGCCGATACCCAAGCTTCCAAAATGGAGATCACTCCCGAAGCTGTCTATTTCCTGGCAGCACGCATTGCATTGTTTCAGAATGATTGGGATGGAGTTATCAAGGCTGCCCAAAAGTTCCTGAATCTGAATGAGTCGATTTACAATCTTAATGACGAAAAAGAGGCACTCCTTGGATTTAATAGTACAGGAGTTAAGGATATTGGACTCGAAGGTCCTTCTTATTGTGCCAATAATACCAACCTGAATGAAGTCATATTCGCTTTCGGTCGGAATGATAATAAGATACTGGATTATCTATCTTCCACTGACACTAATCTAAGGTACTATGAATTCGGGTTCCATACATCATGGACAGGAGACAATGCACTAATAAACCTGTATGATGAAGATGACTTGCGTAAGTTGGCATACTTCATAAGAAGATACTACAAATATGGTACGGCCAAAAAACCGTCATATTACGTTGGTCAATATTTCACTCTGAAATACGATGCCCGTTCGGGTAATAACTATACCAGCCAGGCATGGAGAACTCCCGAACTGTATCTGAATCTGGCAGAAGCCTATGCACAGAAAGCAAACGGAGTCAGTGAAGATGCTATCAGGATTCTGAACCAACTGCGGGTAAAGAAATATAAGTCCGGCAGCCCGAATGCAGAGAAAACTGCAGCCGATTTTTCCGGCAAAGAAGATCTGATTAAGTTCATCTGGCAGGAACGCCGAAGAGAACTATGCTTTGAAGAGATTATGCGTTTCTGGGATATGCGCCGTCAAGGAATGCCGGCACAGGAACATTGGCTTTTCAGTACCAAGAAGAATTATGAAGTATACAAACTAAAGAATAATAGCCCGAACTATGTATTGTCAATTCCGAAAGATGAGACCTCGTATAATACAGCTATTATTAATAATTTCCGCGAAACCATTGGAGCTTCTTCATCTGGAAGCCTTGAATAATAACGACTAAAATAAATAAGGATTATGATTAGGAGATTCATATACAACACCTTACTTTGCAGCACCGTCATCTCACTAATGACGCTATTTGCTTGTTCCGAAGACTCTTTATCGCCCATAGATGAATTGGGAAAAACAATTTATGATCCGTCTGATGCACCGGAAGATGCGAATATCAATGCTTTCTATGAAAAATATGGGAGTAGAATATTATATGATTTTAACAGATCGGATCTGGCTTTCGGATGGTCGAGTTCAAGAAATTACTGGTATGCTCCCGTAAAAGCAGAATACAAGCACTATATTAGTGACGTTACCCTTTTCCTGAAAGATAAGGCATTTCAAAAATATCCGGATACATTCATTGAGAAATATCTGCCTTTCCGCATATTCTTCGTTGACTCTATCTGCAACACGGTGACTTATGATAAAAGCCGGTTGCAAGATGTAATGCAGGTAGAGACTCATGGAGTTGCCATAGCCCATTTGGGAAAAGAAATGGATACATGGACAGAGGGAGATTGGAATACATTACAAACCAATGTGCTTGGATTTGTCCTGAACTCCATATACCAACCATTTAAGGAGAATTATACCATCAAGCAATTCGGAAGTTTACAGCAACCATGGTCTTATATGCTGGATATAGAAGATGACCCGCAAGGAGAATTCTCGAACATAGAATATTCTTTATATGCAAATACCTATGTAGATGGAGAAATATACCTGGACAATGATCTGATTATTCCCCCTTATAACAACATAGCCAACGATCTGGGACAATATATTTCGTTCATCCTTACCACTCCCAAATCAAAAATGGATAAAATATTTGCGAGAGCAGATTTTGAAATCCTCAAGCAGCGTGCTTTACTCGTGGCGAATTTCATCAAAAACGGACTTATGATGGACCCCATAGCAATGCAGAATGAAGCGTGTCCGGACGACCCGTATCCGTCAGATTACTTTAACGACTAAATAATCCAATAAGACTATATGATAAAATCTTCATTAATAACAGCTTTCTTCCTCTATATATCGGGGATAAGCACCATATTTGCACAGGTTCCCTACCAAATCTCCGGAACATGGACAGGAGCTGAAGGCAAAAAGGTATACTTGAATGCTTTTCCATCCGGAACACCGGAAAGCACCTGTATCGATTCCGCCATTGTAGCTTCGAACGGAACATATCGGCTAGCGGGAAATCTAAATGAAATGCAACCTCTCTCGATTACCATTGAAGGAGATAAAGGATTCCGTACTCTCATGGGAGACGGTCGCCCGGCAACGGTCAATATCAAGGACATTAAATATTACTACAAACATCCCGATGCAGCTTTCACAATAGTAGGTGACACTATAGAGCATGCTGCTGTCGCTAATATTCTATCTTTTTGGGGGAATGACTTTATCCGAAAGATATCGATGGGCGGTCTGGAGGGAGAGGCCGAACGTGCGAAAGCAAACGGTGACTCCGAGAATGAACAAGCCCAAAGAATAAAACTGCAGGAATGTATTGACACACGTGATAAAGAGAAGAATGATTTTCTAAACCAATACGGAAACTGCCTCGCTGCCCCCTACTTCATTACCATGAATCTACTGAAAGGTATTCCTATAGAAGAGACGGAGGCATTCTACAACCGTATGGGAGAAAAGGCCAGAAACTCTCCGAAAGGAATCGAACTAAAAGAAAGTATCGCCAAGATGAAAGCTTTAGCTCCGGGAACAAAAGCGCCCGAATTCACATTACCGACTGTCAGCGGAGAAGAACTTTCGCTCAAAAGCTTGCAGGGGCACATTGTTATTCTCGATTTCTGGGCTTCCTGGTGCGCTCCTTGTATAGCAGAAATGCCTACTGTAAAAGAAATCTATGCAAAATACAAGGATAAAGGACTAAAGGTAGTGGGTATCTCCATGGATAATTCAAAAACAGCATGGATAAAATCCATTGATAAAGTACAGATTCCATGGGCTCATGTATCATCCCTCAAGGGCATGAAAAAGTGCCCGATTGCACAACTTTATCAGGTATATGCCATCCCTAAATTATATATCATAGACCAGGAGGGAAAAATTATAGCAAAAGATTTACGCGGAGAAGAACTCAAGAAAAAGATAGACGAACTTTTCGCACATTCATAAGGTACTCAATCATGACACAATCCCCAATACCCTACAAATAATTGCATGATTGAGAAAGCCCTGTTACCTTTAACTGGCAGCAGGGCTGTTTTTTTATCATGAATACCATCGTATATTCTCTTTTACAGCATTCATCTTCTAATCTATCATACAAACTGATTAGGGTTTATCCGGCATATAAAGCATCACCTGGTCTAATATCACCCCTTCGTCCAATGCCTTGATTACCAATTTGTGGGACTTCTTTCCGGATATCGGGAGTCGAACCGTTCGGATAGCTTGATTGCGCAGCACGTTCTCTTTCCATTCTTCACTCCGTCCTTTCGTTTCATAAGAGATCACTTCAGGCGCTGCATCGTCCAACGATATTGAAAAACGTAGTTGATCTCCCCTCACTGGATGATTAGGCAATAAGCGGATGTCAACCTCTACCGAGTCTGTTTTCCAGTTGTCAAAAAAGAACATCAGTGCATCTCCCTTGTCAATGCCTGTCGCTTTGCTTTCATATCCCAGACCCTCACAAATAGCAGAAGTTCCTTTCCGCGCATTCAAGGTATTCCTTCCATTCGAGATATTCTTCCCATCCAAGCCGTTCCATTTATAGATGGCTACACGCTCTTTCATCATCGGAGAAGTAGCCGTTTTTCTTTCCACGCGATTGAATACAGGAAGTTTTCGGGGTTGGAAATCCATCATGCGATTCCACTTTCCATCTTCCAGTGAGTTATACTGTTTTGTCAATACCACAATGCTGTCATAGGCAAGATCACTTTTCTCCCAATCCGCTTTTCCGTGGCGGGCTAATTGGGCATATAGCAATTTCCGGTTCATCTGTGTAGCAGCTTGCACCGGGTATTTCACCAATTCAAAATAAGCACTTTGTCTGCCGGATGGGATTTTCGAAGCTACCCGTTCCACTGCCTCCGACAATTTATCATAAGCCTGCAAACGTCCGTTGATTTCTTTTTCACTCCATGGGAGATCTTTGACAACACGATAAACAGGATCTTTCTCCTCTTCCCTCGTATTTCCCATAAATTCAGGTTTACGAATATGGGCCAGACGATAGTGTTCCTGCATCACAGGCAATACCGCCTTTGCGCACGAAACTCCCAATTCCCGCTCCAGCCAGTGTTTCAGATGAGAGGTCACTCCTTCCGAGGCCACAGCTCCTATATTCCAGGCCATATCCATAAACAACTCTATCTGATACTCGGCAGGCTTGATATCTCCGACGTTCAGTATCCACATCTTCTGTATGCCTTGATCGTAAGCCAGTTTCATTTGCTGAAAAACTAGATACGGGCTCATCGTACCCAACCAGAGATGGTCGTGCGGACGTCCCCAATAAGAAACATGATAATAGACTCCATTCCCTCCTTTACGTGCACATTCTTCGGCCGTAGGAAAATGGCGGATATAGCCATAGTTATCGTCACACCACATCAATGTTACATCATCAGGCACCTGTAATCCGGCATGATAAATGTCGAGTACTTCTTTATAAGGGATAAAAACCTGCGGTACTTTAGTTACATCTTTATCTACGTATTTTTCAATCAACCCGCGTTGATCTGCAAACACACGGTCTATTACCGCCTTCTGTTCTTCCACCGTCTTCGCTCCTTGCATCTTGCCATCATGTACGCCACGCATTCCCAGCGTATAGAGTATTTCCTGATCTGCCACTTCTTTTACACGGTTTTCCCAGAATTTATAAACAGCCGGAGCATTATTCACATAATCATAAGCCCCTTCCCCTCTTCGTTTCCACTCACCGGCAGCATTGCAAGCCATCGGTTCGCAGTGGGAAGCACCGATAAAGATTCCATATTTCTTGGCAGCTTCCCGGTTGCCTTCGGTCAGGAAGAAAGGAAGTGTACATTCGTGCATTGCAGGCCAATAGGTATTGGCACGCAGACGAAGCAGCAGTTCGAAGATACGCTCATTGGTACGCGGACCGATTTCCCCTTTCACTTTTGAAGGTTCATAAGTCCGGTTACTCCACGGCATCAAGCCCCAATCTTCATCATTAATAAAGATACCACGATATTCCACTGAAGGAGCCTGAAGGCTTTGGAATTTGGAAGGTAATTTAAAAAGTTTCTTCTTTTCCGGAGTCACGTCCGCCCACCATTCCCAGGGAGAGACACCCAGCAAGCGGGATATTTCGAGTATTCCATAAGCCGTTCCATGTTTGTCACTGCCGGCTACTACCAATTTACTCTCCGGAGAAACAGATAATAGAAAAGCCTGCTTCTTGCCTTTTAACGCAGAAACATCTACACCGGTCCGGCTGATAAGCTCACTCTGTCCCACCGTTCCTATCACAATTTCACCTGTTTTCTCATTCGTTTGGGTAGTCGACGACAATACTGTCTGAATATCACGCCCCAGCATTTCCAATGCAGTTCGTACAACCAGTTCTTCAGAAGGGCTGCAAGCGATGACAACTGTTTGACCGGAAGTCAAAACAAAATCCTTACTACGAATCGGTAAAGCAACGATCAAAAAGATGAAAAAAGAAAACAGAAGTTTATGTCTCATAGGTTCTATTATTTATAGAAGACAAAATTACAGGTTTGCAGAAAATGTACTATAGAATAGCGTACAATTTCATAGAATTCTGTCCGGCCTATTTAAAATGTAGCAGGCAACGCAAGCAACTGATACATCAGCGTTCGTGCCATGCGTATCTGTCCTTTCGTGCTGGGATGCAAACGGTCATATCCCGCATCGTAGAAATAAATCAGTTGTTCTTCCACCATCGGATTCAATCCGGTTACCGCATTAAAATCAATCACGGGGACTCCCCACACATTGCCGGCTTCTTTAACAGCCTGCACGTAGGCATCCACATATTCGCCACAACTGTTCTGGTAGTTTTCATCCGGTTGCACGTTCGTTTCTCCAAAATTGGCCAATGAGCGGTGCAACGGGGTCAGCAACACAATCTGCTTGTCCGGGAAGAGTTGTTTCAGTCTATTGATTCCTATGTTGATACGTCCCTTATACGTGCTTCCATCCATTATAGGAGTGCGTTTCTTACGGGTTTCCAGCTTTTGGGTTTGTCCACGGGCTGCCATCACTTGTTCTTCTGTTTCCGTAAACCATTCTCCAATAGGTACACCGTCATTAAAATCATTCGTACCCATCAAAATCACGATAGCATCTACTTCTCCACCGTGTTCTTTCTTCAACAGCTCGGCTTGCCGGGGCACATCATTCCATTGCCTGCCACTGATACCATATACATAAGGAGTAATTCCCAGCCATTCCTGCAGAAAATCCCAGTATTTCTTTATCTTGTCGCCATAACAGTTGGGATCTGTAATAGAGTCTCCCAAATATCCCACTCTTTTTCCTTGCCACGGGTGCCGGATGCATCCATTATTCGTTTCAACAGAGTTTGCCACTTTAGAAGATTGATTCTGTCCGCACAGAAAAGAGGAACAGAAAAACAGGATGGTACATGTGAGTAATAATTTGCTTTTCATCGGTATCATACATTAAATGAGAGATTTGTATTCAATATTCGACAAAAATAACTCAAAAAAATGTAGTTTCAATCAATTTGGGCGATCAATCTCATCCATACAACCGGATATATAAACATATTCCTATTTGACTATTCTTGCTAAAATGCAGGTATACAGTCTTTTTTCAATCAAGTTATCATTGAGTTTTACAGCTAAAACCCTATCTTTGCCACAAACTAAAAGAAAAATTGGATGTTTAACTCATTTTCATTCCATAAGGATTCCGTTCTGTAAATAATCTGTAAACCTCCTCTCATTACAGATTATCCCTTATGTTTTCTGACATACTCTTGTCAGAGTTATTTTCTATATCTAAATTTTCAAACTATTTGTATGGTCAAATGGTTGCAAGCATCATCATATGCCTCCATTCGCCATACAACTAAAACATTAAAACAATGAGTAACGATTTTAAATCAATCCACGAATTCGATTTTACACTGATATGTAATTACTTCAAGGCATTAAAACGTCAAGGTCCCGGAAGTCCTGAAGTCACACAAAAAGCCGTAAGCTTCATCAACGAACTGTCCGACAAGGCACGAATAGCCGACATTGGCTGTGGCACGGGCGGTCAGACAATGGCATTAGCCAACTATACGAAAGGACAAATTACAGGTATCGACCTTTTCCCCGACTTTATCGAGCTATTCAACAAAAATGCAATAGAAGCCCATTGTGAAGACAGAGTAAAGGGTATCGTCGGCTCCATGGACGCTCTGCCGTTTCAAGAGGAAGAGCTCGATCTGATCTGGTCCGAAGGCGCTATCTATAATATAGGATTCGAACGCGGCATAAACGAATGGAACAAATTCCTGAAAAAGAACGGATTTATCGCTGTAACGGAAGCCTCGTGGTTCACCCCGGAACGTCCCTCCGAAATAGAAGACTTCTGGATGGCCAATTACCCGGAAATCGATACGATCCCAAGAAAGATAATGCAAATGGAAAAAGCAGGATATATCCCGACAGCCCATTTCATTTTACCGGAAAATTGCTGGACCGAGCATTTCTATGCTCCCCAATTCCCGGTTCAGGAAGCTTTCTTAAAGGAATATGCAGGAAATGACGCAGCCGCAGACCTCATCACCGGGCAACGGTATGAAGAGAGCCTATATAATAAGTATAAAGAATACTACGGCTACGTATTCTATATAGGACAAAAAAGAGATTGATTATCTGCCGGAGAAGTTAGCAAGATAGGACAACTCTCCGGCATTTATTATCCTTTACTTTGCAGAAAACATGGAGACGAAAGATATCAATAAACAGGAATATCAGTTACGGATCAATAAAGTGACCGACTATATTCACAATCACATAGACCAGCCGTTATCATTACAGAAAATGGCAGGTATCGCCTGCTTTTCTCCTTTCCACTTCCATCGCGTATTTACAATCCTGACGGGCGAAACGCCTACGGATTATATCAAACGCACCCGGATTGAAAAAGCAGCCCTATTATTAAAACGAAACAAGGAACTTTCCGCCACCGAAATCGCCCGCCTTTGCGGCTTTAGCAGCCTTTCACTTTTAAGTCGCAATTTCAGGTTACATTTCAGTATGACGATCCGGGAGTTCCGTTCATTAAAATAAAACTCTAAAGAATATGGAAAAAGAAAATAAGATTCTGATTTTTCGAACTTCTATCACCCAAAGGCGTGACATCAAGCGCATAGGAGAGCTTTTGGCAGAGTTCCCCCAAATAGACAAATGGAATGTGGACTTTGAGGACTGGGAGAAAATATTAAGAATCGAGTGCAGGGATATCTCTGCACTCGAAATATCGGAAGTACTCCGGAACAATCATATTTTTGCCACCGAACTGGAATAAAACCGGGAAGAGAAAACCTCTCAAACTCCCAACAATTGTTTCAATTCAGCCACTCCTTCAGAAGCTCCCTTCTGAATTACATGTATCGAACGGGAAGTATGCGTATCTACCGGTTTCGGATCAATCAGATACACCTCTGCTCCTCTCGGTACATAATGAAGCAACCCCGCTGCAGGATATACATTAAGCGACGTACCGATAATAACGAAAATATCCGCTTTCTCCACATATTGGATGGCTGTTTCAATTTCCGGCACAGCTTCTCCAAACCATACGATAAAAGGTCGCAATTGAGTGCCGTCGCCGGCCTTGTCTCCCATCTTCACTTCATATTCTTCCGGTTTCAGTTCTTTTATGTAATGGGGATTATGAGGATCTCTACTGGAACACACCTTCGTCAGTTCGCCATGCAGATGAATGATGTGGCTGCTCCCGGCACGTTCGTGCAAGTTATCGATATTCTGTGTCACCACCGTTACATGGAAGTTTTTCTCCAGTTCTGCCAACAATTCATGTCCACGGTTCGGCTTTACTTCCAACAACTGTTTCCGACGTTCATTATAGAAATTAATCACCAAAGCCGGGTCACGCTGATAACCTTCAGGAGTAGCCACCTGCTCTACAGGATATTTATCCCACAAACCGCCTGCATCGCGAAATGTACTAATCCCACTCTCGGCACTCATACCCGCACCCGTCAAAACTACCAGATTCTTCATTACTATTCCTCCTTCTTTTTTTAATAGCCACACAAATGTAATCAGAATCATCGAATAAAAGAACACTTTCTTACGCTTAATATAATCCGGTTTATGCAGAACTTTAAGATGAAAGATACAGATAGTTAGCATTATTTATGGCAACAACTATTCGTCTGACTACTGTTATTCTTTCGTCTGACAGTTGTCAGACGAAAAAACAACAATTGTCAGACGCAAGTTCAACAGTTGTCAGACGATTAATTATCTACATAAACCAACCTAAATAATAAGAATAAGCCGATTAAATCCTACGAATAAAAGGACTAATTCTTAAAAGAAAAGCAATTAACTTTCACAGATATAAGAATTTTTAAATAGCAAATGCTAAATCATTCAAATAAAACACGTACTTTTGCGATTCATAAATTTGCAATTGATTGAAAGCTAAAACCATGATGGTGATGCATTTCAATCGCCAACAAAAAACATTATATGGATAAATTCAGTTACGCTATTGGCCTCGGAATTGGTCAAAACTTATCAAGTATGGGAATCGGAAACCTTGCGGTAGATGATTTCGCACAAGCAATCAAAGACGTATTGGAAGGCAATCAGACGGCTATCAGCCACAATGAAGCCCGCGAAATAGTAAACAAGTATTTCGAAGAACTGGAAGCTAAAATGGGTGCCGTTGCTATCGAGCAAGGACAGGCTTTCCTCGAAGAAAACAAAAAAGGACCGGGGGTAGTTGTTCTTCCCAGCGGACTACAATATGAAATTATCAAAGAAGGTACAGGCAAAAAGCCGAAAGCTACCGACCAGGTAAGATGCCACTATGAAGGAACATTGATCGACGGTACGCTGTTCGACAGTTCTATCCAACGCGGAGAACCGGCTGTATTCGGTGTCAACCAAGTAATCCCGGGATGGGTGGAAGCGTTGCAGCTGATGCCGGAAGGTTCTAAATGGAAACTGTATATTCCGTCAGAACTCGGCTATGGCGCAAGAGGTGCCGGGGAAATGATCCCTCCTCATAGCACACTCATTTTTGAAGTAGAATTACTCGAAGTATTATAAATAAAAAATTTCAAAGCAAAATGAAAAAAGTTAGTATTTTTATGGCAATCGCCGCTGCTGCAAGCCTTGCTTCTTGTACAGCTCAAGCTCCTAAAGCAAATCTGAAATCAGACATCGACTCACTGTCTTATTCTATCGGTATGGCTCAGACTCAAGGTCTGAAAGGCTATCTGACAGGTCGTCTGGACGTTGATACTACCTACATGGCAGATTTCATCAAAGGTTTGAACGAAGGCGCAAACAAGACTAGCAAAAAAGACATCGCTTACATGGCAGGTCTGCAAATCGGTCAGCAAATCAGCAACCAGATGATGAAAGGTATCAACCAGGAATTATTTGGCACTGACTCTACTAAAACTATCAGCAAAGAAAACTTCCTGGCAGGTTTCATCGCAGGTACTTTGGAAAAAGGCGGCGTAATGACCATGGAAGCAGCTCAAGAATACACTCGTACAGCTATGGAAACTATCAAAGCAAAAGCTTTGGCAGAAAAATATGCTGACTACAAAGCTGAAAACGAAAAATTCCTTGCTGAGAACAAGACTAAAGATGGTGTAAAAACAACTCCGAGCGGTCTGCAATACAAAGTAATCACTGAAGGTAAGGGTGAAATTCCTGCTGACACTTGCAAAGTGAAAGTAAACTACAAAGGTACTTTGATCGACGGAACAGAATTCGACAGCTCTTACAAACGTAACGAACCGGCTACTTTCCGTGCTAACCAAGTAATCAAAGGTTGGACAGAAGCATTGACTATGATGCCTGTAGGTTCTAAATGGGAACTTTACATCCCTCAAGACCTTGCTTACGGTGCAAGAGAATCCGGCAACCAGATTAAACCGTTCTCTACTTTGATTTTCGAAGTTGAACTGGTAAGCATCGAAAAATAAGGAAGTTCTTTCTAAATAGAAAAAGGAAAAAGGCGCAAAACATTTGCGCCTCTTTTTTTGCTTTTTCCTATTTTTTTTCTCGGAAAAGAAGAATAATTAAAATAAATCTCTATATTTGCTTACTATTTGATAACAACAGGAAATTACAATTTATTATTATGGAAAGAATAGACAACCTCGACAGGCAGATCTTAGAGATTATCTCCCAGAATGCCCGCATCCCTTTTAAAGACGTAGCAGCCGAATGTGGAGTGTCACGCGCAGCTATTCATCAGCGTGTGCAAAGACTGATTGACCTAGGTGTCATTGTAGGCTCTGGTTACCATGTTAACCCGAAATCGCTGGGATACAGAACTTGTACCTACGTGGGTATCAAACTGGAAAAAGGCTCCATGTACAAATCTGTCGTAGCGGAACTACAAAAGATTCCCGAAATTGTGGAATGCCATTTCACTACAGGCCCGTACACAATGCTGACAAAGCTTTATGCATGCGACAACGAACATCTGATGGATTTGCTGAATAACAAAATGCAAGAAATACCGGGTGTGGTAGCTACCGAGACATTGATTTCTCTGGAACAGAGTATCAAGAAAGAAATCCCCATCCGCGTTGAAAAATAATTGTGATGGAGTTTCTAAATGAATATCACCTCGCAGGGTTATTCATCGGAATATGTACCTTTTTGATTATCGGCCTTTTTCACCCCGTCGTGGTAAAGGCCGAATACTATTGGGGTACAAAATGCTGGTGGATATTCCTGATACTCGGCATAGCCGGTGTGGTCGCCTCATTAAGCATCGATAATGTGATTTTATCTTCTTTGCTTGGCGTGTTTGCGTTTTCTTCCTTCTGGACGATTAAAGAGGTTTTCGAACAGGAAGAACGGGTACAAAAAGGATGGTTCCCCAAGAACCCGAAGCGCAAATATAAGTTCTAAAAATAAAGTATCGTAGTTTTTTATCAAAAGGATTTGCATAATTCGAGGGAAAATACTACTTTTGTCACCGCATCCAACAAAGGATACACTGGACTTGTAGCTCAGTTGGTTAGAGCAACAGACTCATAATCTGGAGGTCCCTGGTTCAAGCCCAGGCTGGTCCACATTAATAATCAAGGAGTTACGAATTTCGCAGCTCCTTTTTTAATGCCTTTGCGTAAACAAACTGTTTGAGTTGGTAGTGTTTATACATAGGGCTTCTGTGAAACTCCATACTATTCTATAACATACTCATTAAGATGTGTTGCTAAATTGACTATACTTGACGGTTAAATAAACTCAAATACATTCCATTCGCCTCCTTACTTATGAAATAATATTGTAATTTTGTATTGCGTAATGCATTTGTGGCAAGCCATGACCATTATGGTGCTCTTTCTTGATAAAGAAAAGTGAGTTTGCCTAACTATCGTGAGAGGGTAATCCCATTCCGATGAATCGAAGCGTAGAGGGAGTATTAGTCGGAGAATACTCTATTTCAAACAATACGCGAGAGTTGCTTCAGGGGTTGAGACCGATTAGCATAAGCCCGGTTACCAGTCAGCGACAGAAAACAACGAGATTGCACCGCTGCATATAACGACAATGTTTTTATCCGTCAAAGGATAGGGACTCAGTAGTTATATGCAGCGTTTTGTATATGTACGCCTCACATTGCAAAGCGGCTGTATTCAGAGGTTATGTTAAACATAAACAATGAATGCAATGGAAAAATTGACAAAGTCCCTGCCTCTTTTCAAAGAGCGGAATTGCTCTGTTTCTATCGTGTTGGATTCACGTACTCGCAGAAAAAATGCGTATGAGTTTCCACTATCTCTTCGCTTCACGATAGACCGCAAATTCTTTTATTTTACGGTAGGAAGCTCTTATACTGAGAAAAAGTTCTCAGACATCTGCAATGCGACTAAATACAAGAGTGAGAACTACAAACTTCAAAAAGAATGGAAAGACACCTTTGTTCCCAAATACAAAGAAGTTTTGAGTAACCTGAACAAAGGAGGTATCCTAACATTTGAGATGGTGCGCCAACGTATTATGGGTGAGGATGTGGCACTATCAGAAAAGGAAATAACCATGTCACAATCGTTTATCAGTATATGGGAGCAAGTCATCAAAGGTTTCAAAACTGATGATGGCGGAGCACGTTTTACTACAGCTGAAAGCTACGAGTGTGCGCTCAAATCATTCAAGAAGATACTTGGGACAAATACAATCAAAGGATTTTGTATCAGTGCCGCAGAAATTCAGAAATGGAAAGAGGGGATGCACAATGGAGTAAAAGATGAGAATGGCGCAATTGTAGGTAAAATCAGCGATACTACAGCAGGAATCTATCTACGTTGTTGCCGTGCTGTATGGAATCGGTGCGTACACGAAGGCTTCCTTAAAGATGTTCCTTATCCTTTCTCTAACAAGAAAGAGAAAGGGCTTGTGAGTATTCCCAAGAGTGCGAAGCGCAAACAAAGTTTCTTGAATGTCAGTCAGATGACGGAACTCTATAATCTTTTTGTCTCAAAGAAATATCCTGAACATTGGTCGGAAGAATATACTCAACGTGCCCACTACTCATTGGGATTGTTTCTTGCCCAATACCTGTGCAATGGCTTCAACATGGCTGATGCAGGTCGATTGACTTACGACAACTATTATTATCAGACAGATGGCAAGGCTTTCCGCTTCAACCGAAAGAAAACTTCCCGAAGAAGTGCTGACGGTTCTGAGGTAATAGTTCCCATTATCCCTCCTTTACAATATGTTTTAGATGAAGTAGCAGCACCTCCGACTCGTGGCGGTGTGGTATTCCCCAATATATTAAAAGGTGCGGAAACAGAAGAGCTACGCCGCAAATACACCATGCAGGAAAACTCAAATGTAAAAGACCGTATCATCAGAATATGCCATGAAGCTCTGCAATGGGACAAGTCCATCTGTCCGTCTGGCACATGGTGCCGACACTCGTTTGCTACTAATCTGCATAATGCCGGAGTAGATATGGATTATATCTCTGAAAGCATGGGGCATTCGTCTTCTGACCATGCCATCACACAAATCTACATTGAGCATTACCCTCTTGAGATTCAGATGAAGAACAACTCGAAACTGTTGAATTTGGCAAAGACCTCAGAAAGAGATTTGTTATTGGAGAAACTGGCGAGTATGTCCACTGAAGAATTAACCAAGTTGTTTACACGAACATAATACGACTTTGAGGATGATAAATTTCATAGAGAAAATAAAAGACTATTTGCAAAGAAAGGATTGCACTGATATGGCTATTCGTACTTGGAAATCAGCCAATGAAGAGTTGTATGCCAATTTCTGTAAACGCATAGATGATGTAGGCAAAGGTAAATTATCCGTTTTGATGGATATGTACCAGATGATGCGGAATTGCACTCCACCAGAAGCACTAATGCTGTATAACTGGCTCTCTGATTTCATGAATGGTCAAGATGTACAGAATATGACCAATCAACAATGGGCTGGCAAATACACAGACATTATAGCACAATGTATCACCAACAAACGGCTGTGGATGGGTATCAATGTAAAAACAGGTACGGTAGAGCTACTCACATCCCCAAAATCGGAATTACTGATGGTTCGTTCCGAAACACCGATTGAAATTTGGAATCATCTGCCACAGGAAATAAGAGTCTATTTGACTGGACAGTTGGATGCACTTATGAAAAACAGCAAAGGATGTTATCTATTGAGCAAGCTGGAAAGAAAGATGATGTACCAGTTCCTGACGTACATCTCCCAAATCATTTTCCTGTCCCATGCCGTGTTTGTTGGTGAGTTTATGGCTAACTTGTATGATTATGTGATAGAGAAAAGGGAGACATTGGCTTATTGCATGTACTATTTCGTGATATTTGACCACGGCCTTTCACGTATGGCCAAATTACTTGACCGTCTATTAAACAGCGAAGAAGTTGATCATGGCGACATGGTTCTAATAAAATCATGTGTTGCTACTCTTGTAACTCAAAGCATCGAAATAGGGACTGAAAACAAAGCCGGGTGGGAAGATACGGCAGAAGCCTGTAATTCAGAAATCTGGAAAGAAGTGATGTTTGCCTTGCGGAAAGTAAAAGGCAAACGGGGGAATAGAAAGGTTACACAATCATTGGATGATGTCCTTATGGGGGATAAGGAACACACCAAGCAAGGCATCCGCTTGTTCCTTGAAGAAAACACAGAAGACATAAGCCTTGCCTACCTGTTGAAAGCATTGGTAAAGGTAGGCAGAATAAAAGCATCTACAAGATACATGACGTTCCACCGTGCCATTGAACAATTCTCTCAACGACATTACGGACACGACATACCACAGAAACGGTATGGTGAAATCAAGGATATGTCATTGAACTCGCCTCAGAGGGGAAACAGTTATACCAAAGCTAAACGAATAATAGACCGATGGACGGACTATTTTCTCAAGAACGGGTAGTTGGGAAATCCAGCTATCCGTGTTTTTTTCTGCAAACACCTGTTGAAAAACGGTTGGTAAAATTAAAGTGTAAATAAACCGACCGATATGTTGAGTTTCATACAATACCTTTGCTTGCGAAATCAGTTTCACAGAGTTGAACCGAGGCTTAAAGTATTTAACAATCAAACAAGTAAAGGCATGGAAGAAAAACACAATTTTACTCAACTACTTCAAAAGCCCATCGCCATGATGACTGGCGAGGAGCTTTGTTTTCTCATCACCAAGAGTGTGGAGAATACAGGAGTGGTCACTCCCCAAGTGGCACCCAAAGGTAATTACTATGGTATAGAGGGTATCGCCCGCGTGTTCGGGTGCAGTGTACCTACGGCCAACCGTATTAAGAAGAGCGGCATCATAGACAAGGCTATCACACAAATAGGGCGAAAGATTGTGGTGGACGCAGACCTTGCGCTGTCTTTGGCAAAGGAATCAGGTGGGATCCACATTAAAGAATGATGGTATGGATGATAACTGGAAAAAAGACTTGGCAACAGATAGCTACGGGAATCCTGTTCGTTCTATCGCAAACCTCCGACTTATTTTCACATTGGATGAGAATCTCAGTCAGATAAGGTACGATACATTCTGTCAAGATGACGTATGCTTTTGCCCTTTGTTTCGTAATGTTAATGGCAACAAAATTGATGAAGAATCAGCAGGAAAGATACAAGACTATCTGGAAAGGATATATAGATTGCGCCTGACACAGAATAAGGTTTTTGAGATACTGAAAACCACTTCTTCCGAACGAAGTTTCAATCCTGTGCAGGAATTCATCACGCAAGAAACATGGGACGGACGGCCTCGTATAGCCACAACCATCATTGATTATTTGGGAGCGGAAGACACGCCACTTGTCAAGGAACAGACAAAACTATGGTTCGTAGCGGCTGTAGCCAGAGTGTTCTGTCCCGGTTGTAAGTTTGATAACGTACTGACTTTACCTGGTCCGCAGGGTATCGGGAAAAGTACTTTTTTCAAGACCATCGGCGGAAAATGGTTCAATGATTCGTTCTCTTTCGCCAGTGGCGATAAGGAGAAAGTAGAAACCATAACCAATGGCTGGATTATTGAAATCAGTGAGTTGAACGGTTTGAAACGTGCGAATGACGCAGAGGCAGCCAAGGCATTTCTGAGCCGTTGCAGTGACTATATGCGTCCTGCATACGGGCATAAAGTGGTGGAATTTATGCGGCACAATGTTTTTGCGGCTACGACTAATGAGACAAACTTCCTGCAAGGAGACAACGGAAACCGCCGTTGGTGGATAATCCCGGTCAAAGGTAATGGACATGTATCGGATTGGTTAGATTGTTTGCGACATTCCGTTCCTCAACTCTGGGCGGAAGCATACTCATATTATCGGCAAGGAATGAAGCTCTACTTGTCACCGGACATGGAAACCGAGGCCAATGAAATACAAATGCAACATTCCAACATCCTCGTTGACCCCATTATGGAAGATATCGAAATGTATCTGGAGCGTGAAGTTCCCATGCAGTATGCAAGCTGGATGATTCCGACACGACTGGCTTATCAGAAAGGAGCATACTCAGAGCCAAATTCCACAATGAACTCACTCAACATGGTTTGTGCCCGGCAAATTATAGAGGAACTGCCCAATGACTTGGTCAGGCGAAATCCGTCCAAATACACTTCGCAATACATCAACCGTCTGATGTCCATGATTCCTAATTGGAAACGGAGTGAACAAGAGAAGGTCAAGGGGCTGCATCCTGCCTATTGTGACAAGACAGGGCGGGCGAAGCATCCGTGGGTGAGGGTAGGTACGCCAAGCGAAAGTTTCACCACGGCATTGCCCAGTGAACCGGATTTGCCATTCTAATTTTAAAATAAAGGAAAAGAAAAAACTTCTGTCCCTTTGTCCCTATTTCCCTTGAAAAAAGAATAAAAACAAAAAGCAGAGAAAAGAGAAAGTTACAGAATATGCTTGGGACATGGGACAAAATAATTGAAAACATGAAAAAGGAAGAACTTATCAAACAACTACAAGAACGTGAGTCACTGCTGGCAAATGCGGTTAGCCACATGGTAGAGTATATTCAAGACCTTTGCTCTGCCGCATATCCGAGCAAAGAACAGACCGAAGCCGTGAACGACTACTTGCGGAGCGTTCATGCTGATGGGGACGGCAGTATATCGGAAAGAAACTGTGAACACCGCCGTATCGCTTCACAGAAGATCACCATTGCTGCCATTCGTGTGCTTGACAGCCAGCAGTTGAACAGACTGCAAGCCGTACTTGACCGTATTGCATACGACAAGGAGTATTATTTGCCGGAGAGAGGATGCGGCATGCACCGCTGACTTTTTCTTTTGGCTGCACCAATTATAATCCATCTCAAATTTTACAGACGATGAAAACAAACTTGAATTATTGTATAGTGCTTTCGTCAGAGCAACTTGCATATCTGGCAGGAAGCAAGTACGGCATTGACCGTATGAAGATTCTGCACCGGCTCGTTGAAGCGGCAGTGCTGGAAAAAACCGAATATGCCATAAAGGGGTTCTCCACAACCCTGCAAGTGGGGCAAGCCATCCTTTCGGAAGTGAATTTGTCCAGCAAACTGGGCTATGACAAGAAAACCATATCCCGTGTGCTTGACAAGATGAACCGGTTGGGAATTGTCGCATCCACACAAAGCAACCGAACGAGCGTTCACACGCTGAAATGTATATCGGCCTGGATGCTGGATGGTAATCGAATAGACAACCCTTTTTATGTCCGGCTGAAAGGCCGACAGGAAAAAGGAAAGAATGCTTACGCAATGTCCGATGATACCGTACCCGTTTTGCCAATGACTCCACAGAAGGATTCGGATAGTTGTATGGAGGAAAACTTCCTCAACTCAAAAGATGGTCGGCAAACGAACACGATGGAGAAGGTCTGCGTTTCTGATACAGATTTGTCCTTCGTAGGCAAATCGCCTGTTATATCAGACGATGGAGAATTGCTTTCACCCTCTTCCTCTTTCCCTCTTGTTTCGGTTTCTCCACAGCTTGTGGCAGAGGAAGAATCCGACAAGGATATTTCAGAGAATAGTCCGACATAACCACTAGCAGAGAGACAGTGTACCCGAAACAGTTGTATGTAGTATTGCAAGAAGTTCCTATGTCGCACAAATTCGCTTTGCTTATTCGTACCACATAGGCGTATTCCGGCAGTCGCAAGCTCCCACCGTGCTGTCCTTTTTTTTAGATTGATGTTTCACCCATAGCATAATAGAGTATGAAGAGGAAAAAGAATACCAATAAAGAAGTAGATGAAGAAAACGGCAAAAAAGTTACAAAGCGTACCCTGCGGCTTGAAGCTAGGGTGACAAAACAGGAATATGCCCAAGCGAAAGAACTTGCCAAGACCTGCGGTTTGTCTATGAGCGACTACGTGCGGCGTACCGCTTTGGGACAGCACCCACGGCAACGGCTGTCTGAGCGTGAGGTGGAAGCCTTGTGCAGTCTGACGGATGCAAGGGGTGACCTTATTCGTGTTGCAGCAGCCGTGAAATCCATTCAAGCGGATAGACGGGCAATGTATTTCAGCGATACCCGGTTTGTGGAACAATGGATGATAGCGGCCACACAACTTATCAACCGTTGGAACCAGATAGAGAATTATCTTACCGAATAAATTTCCTTACCTGTTATGATAGCAAAAGCCAGTACCATATCACATGGCGCAAATGCCATACGATACTCTGTCAATAAGGACAAGGCGGATATTGTCAAAGCCAACCTTTTGCCCGATGATATTTCACCGGAAGCAATGTATGGGCGAATGATGCTCGTACAGAAGATGTTTGCCGAGAAAATCAACAAGGGAAGACCTCTTGGCAGAAATGTGATAAGAATTGAAATTTCCCCATCCGAAGAAGAGAGCCAGAACTGGACGATGAACGACTGGGTGCATTTGGCAGAAGAGTTCATCCGGGTATTCGATTCCATAGACCTTTCCCAAAAGACCAAACGGGCTTCCTCAAAGCAGACCAATCTCAAAGGTTCGCAATACATAGCTGCCCTACATCGTGATTCCAAAAGCGGCATTCTTCATCTGCACATTGATGCCAATCGTGTGGACATGGACGGCAAAATCAACGATAGCCATAAGATTGGTGAGAGGGCAGTCATGGCTGCGAATATCATCAACCAAAGACGGGGCTGGGTACAGTCAGAAGAAATCAGCATACGCCACAAACAGGAAATCTCTGACTGTTGCATGAAGACACTTCGCACAATGGGTAAATTCAGTTGGAAACAGTATAAAACGGAACTGGTGAAGCGAGGCTACAAAGTACACCTACAAGAAAAAGACGGTGGCGGTGTTTACGGATATTCCATCAAGCGGGGCAACTCCACTTATAAATCATCCGTATTGGGTATCAGGCGAAATCTTACTCCATCAAGGATAGAAACTACTTGGGCAAAACTGCATCCGCAAGAAGGAAAATCCGAGTCGATTAAACTTGTTTCCCGACAAACACAGGCAACAGACACTATTCCTGTATCGCAGCCTGTCATGAGGCATTACAATATAGCGACAGACGAATATCACTGTTACCGTGTGGATATACCTAAAGCTTCGGAGGATATCATCCGGCAAGATTGTTCTTTGGAGGAAGCCCATCCGTTAGCAAAGATTGAGGAGATACAACACACAGCTCTATTACTCTTTGCAGGATATTTGGATGCAGCCACAAGCATGGCGGTTTCAAGCGGAGGAGGCGGTTCTGATACAGGTAGTTGGGGAAGAGACAAGGACGAGGATGACCTTAAATGGGCACGCCGATGTGCGAGAATGGCAAATAGTATGTGCAAGCGCAGGAAAGGACTTCATAGATAATTCACCTTTTATCTTAAAATATGGGTATAGGAAAATCAAAAATCACTTCATCAATAAACTTTGATGATATGTTTAAGATGGCTGAAATCAGCCAAGAAATAGAAGCAGAGAAGCAGGATGTCGACAAGCAACTTGCAAAAGTTCGCGAAGCAAAAGAGGTATTACTGAAAATCCATCAGGAACTTCAGGAGGCTATCAAAACAGAGAATGATGCTGCGGTCGTATTAAAGGCTGCTATTGGTAGTTCCGACAATATCATCAACGGCATTTGCAATGCGATTGTAAAAACAGAACGAAACACACAGTTCAAGGCAACGATAGAATCCGAATGCCTTGCCCAGCTTCAACAACTCATAGACAAAGCTATCGAGACATGGAAGGTCGTGTTGGAGAATCACCGTTCCGAACAGATGAGGATGCTAACGGAACATGAGTCCAATATGCGCAAAATCCTCAGACGGAATAAAGGCATTTGGTTCTCTGACTTTTGGATGAAAGTTTTGGTGATATTTTTGTTCGTTTATACAGTGGTATTGGGGCTGGTTGCGTATTGTGTCACATGAAGCATCAAGTGCGATGTAGCAGACTGTGGTAGTGTAAAATGAACTGTGTCACGCATTACTTAGAGAATAGTTACATGTTTGTCTATTTTCAGAGAATTAATTCTTAAACGGTTTTTAAATTTCTTTTCTCCATCTTATCATGAACTTCACGCAAGTTCTTAATTAATTCAATGACGGGGGCAGTGGTGCTCTCTGACTCAGGAATGATAGGGTCATCGTCCCACTCCAATGCATTTCTCGTTGGTTCATGAGCAGAAACTTTCCATGCATCGGTAATGATAACCTTTTTAAGTTCGATGGCCTCGCTAAAATCGATGTTCATATTTACATGCATCTGGTCGTCAATTGCTACTGCCACAAGCTGGCAATTGCCAAACCGAGAATATACCCGTTCAAAGTTATCAAGATTCGACGTATCGTTTGGAGTCATTGTGTGCTTCCGGCACATTACAACTATATATTGCCCCTCCGTGATATGGTTCAAGGGTATCTCTGGTGCCACACATGCTCTATACCATGAGGGATGCTGCTTGTCAATGCCTCTTATCAGATGCAGTTCTACACTTGATTCGCCTTTTGCTATTTTTTCTTTCCATTCATGGATGATTCTTTTGCCTGCCTCCAAGTTCTTGAAAGTCAGGCCTACTATAGGTGGTGTCGCGAACCATCGGTCGTACATGAAGCACACCCCCGTCCATCCAGCCTTTTCCCACCATTCCATAGTGCTGGAGATACTGAATGTTTGTACGCTCCGCTGATCTGTATGTAGGTTCTGATCTGCCAACGTTTCTCCCTTTGTATCTGCCTTACATACATAGGTCTTGTCATTTGCGTTTTCCCATTGACGGATTGAATACTTGAACTTATCGCCAAGTACATTATAAACCGCGTTGTTCAACTCTAGCAAGGCAATAATTCTGTCCATGATTTTTTCTTTCTCGTGTCGCTGGGCTACCAAATCTTTTACATCTTCGCTCGATACTGTGTTAAGCGACATAAAATATGCCATAAAGAAAGCAAAACAGTGCCAATACGTTTCTCCATCAAGAGTGTCGTAGTTCACTTTAAATACATATTGGGTTCCGTTTTCTCCTCTTTCCAGTTCTGATTGTTCATCAGTTGGGACAATTTCCACTTGAATTTCCGGACTCATCACCACAAGTTCCAGCGTGTCAAAAGTGGCAAGCAGTGTTTCAACAGTTGCCAAAAATGTCTCTGCCACCAGTTGACTTCTGACTGAGTTCTCATACCTGACAGTGAATCGACAACCCTTTGCCAGTGTACTGATAGTGGTCTGACCTTCTTCTGCTATATTCAGAGGGTTAAGGAACTGCTTGTGTATAGGTTGCTGTCTGAACAATTTGCCCCAATCATCAGTGAAAAGATTTACGAACTTCTCATCTACAGACTCTTGGTATCCTAATGCATATTTTAGATAGTTTTCTGAAATGGGCATGTCACAACGTGCAAAAATGTCTGGCAAAATGGAAATAGTTTCTCTCGTGAGATCTACTGTTGCAAAATGGCAAGCCCAGCCTCCATCGAACAATACATCTTTTTCAACAAATTCTTTACTCTCTATTTCTTGACCATTATGGGCAATGACAAACAACAGCTCTCGCCAGTTGAGATACATCACAAGTCGGCCTGTCATCAGCTCTATTTCGCACAATTTCCATAGCACGGTAATCAACAGATGGCTGATAGTCCCCTTCGTGAAGAACTCCTTGACAAGTATCGACGCAGCCTTTACCAAATATGCCTTTGCACTGTAAGGCAGTTCAAGATTATAAAAAGCTATGCCCATATAGCCGTATGTTTTCACCAGTTCGGTCTCATAGCCTTCTTTCAGGAATGCCTGTACGCAGTGCCCCAAATGCTTCACCACAGGCTTGTATTGCTGCTTGTCTATCAAGGTCTGTGCACGATTGAAATGTATTATGGCACCCTCAACCTCAGACTTACGCAGAGACGAAATTCTCGAAATTTTATCAATAAGTTTCTCATAGTCCTCGTTGTCATCTATCACGCGTCCAATCATCTCAACGATGGTTGTCTGAGCATCAAAACTGATGTCTGGATAGTTGGCACTTGTCTCTATTAGTTCTGCCAGTTTCTTTAACTCTGGCGTCGGGTCTTGTGCACAGTGTACCATTTGGAGCAACCGATGCTCTGAAAAGAAGAGTTCGAGGAACAGACGGCTCGCCCGCGACAAATCTTTGCGCTCCTTTATTGTCTTTAGATCTTGTACTTCCTTCCTGAACCTTTCGGAATCAAACAAACCTACTCTTGCCGCATTTTCCAAATTGGTGAGGATATTGGTCATCAGCTCTATCGTATGCACAGTTGTATGCATATTAGCATACTCCTTTAGCTTCAGATAATCTGCATACATTGCATTCACATCGTGAAACCAGAAAAACGATGTCCAAGCATGATTATACGTTATATTGAATCGTTGCACGGAAGAACCGTGTGCTTCTGCTTCTCGCAGCGCACGGTTGAAGCGACCTTCCGTCTCCATCCGAGGGCGTTCCAGTCCTCTACTTAGTAGACAGGACTGGAGCAAGTCATCAACATAGTCTGTATCGAGGCTTTCCACTTGCCGTGACAGCAAGTCATTCTCTAACTTCTCCAGTTCTTCTTTCCTGCGCTTATCGTTGGATCCTTCTTTGACAATCTTTCTCCTATATTCTTCAGAAAAGTTCAGTTTCTCAGTGGCAACATCATAACAGCCTTGTTCAAACACAGCAAACGAACACCACTTACCATCGAAGATACTCACGGTCACACCGTATTGTTTCGATAGTTCATCCTCGACCTCTTGACGTTTACTTGACTTGATTTTCTGATTAGAGAAGAATATCACCTTCGTATAGCCACGACCTGTCTCTACAGCTTTCTTGACATCACCCTCTATCTTACTCTTCCAGCTCTTCTGTACACTGATGGCTATCGCCCATTTATGGTCGCCAGTACTGCCTTCAGACACCCACCATCTGTCAGATATTGCCTTGTCGACAGGATATGTCTCACCATCCACCTTACCATCGCCTCCACCATCGGGACCGGCCTGCGGTTTTATGTTGGGTGTCACTAGTCGTGCTGCCAGCACTAAAACAAAGTTCTCAAACTCCGACTGTTTCTTATCCTGCGAGAGCTGTTGCAATTTCAGGTCAAAAAGTTCAGGAGTGAGCTTAGTCTCGTACACGACCTCCGTGTCTGAGAAAAGATTACTTCTCAGACGCCGATAATATGAGAAAATATCCTGCTGCGCCGTTACCAGATTATCTTCAAGATCCAATGTATTGTTAACTATAGGTTCTTCCATTAATCGAGCTGTAAGTGACTCATAGAAGATTCGAACTTCTGCCTTCCCCTTCAGCATAGCCACGATCCTGTGCCTATCCTGAAGGGGGATGAACTACCACTATTCTAATGAGTCAATTATATTGTTTATCGTCAATTCATCAAGAGTATATCCATAAAGAATCCTCACACAGTTTAACACATAGGTATAAAGTCTTTTTGTCCTACCTTCGCGAAGGAACCTTACATATCGTGGAATCAGTTTATCCTTGTTACTAAGCACTAACTGCTCCCAATCAATGTGAGGCAATAGGCTAACAGTCAAAAGGTCTGCAATATTTTTAATATTTGCTGTGCATAGAATAAAGTCGTCAAACGACAACTGTGATTTTTCCTTTGGTTCGTTGAGAGTCGTGTAAAAAGCAGCAATGGCTTTCTTATCTAGAGCTTTGTATTCTTTCTTGTAGTCTTGATTCAAGCAATGAGCCACATCATTACGCAACAACCTGTAATAGTCATACAGGTCTTTCTTAAACTTCTCAATCGAAAGGATAATCCCATTTTGCAAAAGTGCGTCCAAAAGCTTATCAAACTTTGAACCATCTATTTTGCTTAATGCAAAAGTAGGGTCTATTAAGAACCTCACATCATCAACGAAATCTGTAATGAAATCATCGAAACTCGCATTCGGGAACACAAGATAACCCTGATATTGTTTCTTCCTGAAGTTCGCAAGACTTATGCTATTTAACCTCACCCTAGTAGCAGTAGAAGTGCGGCTAAGAAAGGCATCGAAAGACTCTTTCTTGGCATCGAAAGTACCAAGATAATATCTACTGGCCACCTCTTGGTACTCGACCAGTGCATCATACTGACCCAATGTCAGCCAGAGATTACGGTTTGATGGTATGTCAAACGTTGTCTTCCTATATGTTAAACGGTTCCTATCCATATGTTACTAGGAAATTCTCCTAACTTAACGTGAGTTTAATGGATTGTAATTATCTGTAAATTTGGCAATTAGAAAGCTCTATTATAACTTCATAGTGTCAAAACACAAAGAATTACAAACAAAAATCGCTATAATCACCGAGAGCAAAGTTACAATTTTTTTTTGTATGGCAGATGATTTCTGCAAGTTTTATGATGCAATGGTTGAAAAATACATACGCCTATATAAATTGTCATAGGCATTGAATAATACATTGCAACAGAAAAGGGATGAAACTTTTCGTCCGCCCTCTATCAATTATTTAACCGTTATAGTTTGTTCTATGCCTAATCCTCCATTTCCACTACGTTCATGGGAGTAATGTCCTCCGAAGGCAAACCTTCTGAACATTATTTCAGAGTATGCCTTCGTGCATAATGATAGCTGAATTTAAAGCACATAGAAATACTTGTACGAACGACAATGCTACAACACTATTCATTAATTAAGAAATAGACATGGCGTTGGGATGGCATTGCATTTTTCGATTCTAAATCAAATATCAAAGGAGCATGGTTCCATCTGTATTATTTGCTATAGAAGCAATAGAATGTGCAGCATCTTAGTAGGACAAGATAATTAAAATATGCACAGCAAACTTTCTATTTAGTTCCTTTCAGATTAAGTGTAGACTGTTGCTTATAATCAAGTACTATGTCAAAACATTTCCGTAACGTCAAGAGGCCGATGCCGTTATACTCTGACAGTGAATTCATCGAACAAATTGAAGTTTCGTTTATTGCTTTGTCTAATACTTCTATTTGATTAGCTCGAATACCCATTTGCTTCTTTTCTGATGATGAAATAAGATTCCATTTGTTTTTAAAGGTTTCGAATAATTCATCAGGTGCATCGGGGGCATATTCATATATATCTATAGGAATATTACACTTTTCTAAATATGAATGCATGAGATTAAGCACTTCTATTTTATCTAGTCCACCATTATATGTTCCGAGAAGAGGGAATGCTATTGATGCTATGCCCTTTTCATCATAGCTGTCAACAAATTTTTGAAGTCCTGCTTCAATGTATTCAATCTTACTTGGGTACTTCCAATGAATTTTAGTGGGGAAATTGAGAATCCATTGGCCTGAATTGTCAGGCTTATAAAGCCACAACTTTCCTATCGCAATTTGCTTATTTGAACAAAATTCTTTGTATTTCTCATACATCTCGGGATAACGTAATCTGAATCCCAAGGCAATACCTTTCCCCATCACGCCGACACAATTTATCGTGTTTACAATAGTTTGCTTGTCTGATTGAAAAATATTGCCTTTTTTAAACGTTATATTACTCATATATTGCAGCTTTTAATTGTAAATAGAGATTCCAATAATTAGAGGACATATTAAGTAAGCCCTCTTCCTCATTAAATGATTTTTCACCATTGACATACACGAACATTAGCTCTAAATATTTTAGACCGCCTGCATCCTTTGTGTAGGATGCAATGTCACACTGATAAAGTATCATCTTTAACTGGAGCAGAGACGAGGCATCTATTTGGAGCATATCCGCGTCAGCAAGAATTTCATCTTTAAGAGTTAAAAGGTCAAACTTTCGCTGGAAATAATTACCAAGGTTGTCGTTCTTTAATAGAATTTCAGTCATCTGTAATTCATACTCTGTGAAAGGAGACTCCAGCCAAAATTCTCGAACTAAAGATAGAGTATGTTCATGTTGAGTGGCCCTGTCTATAGCTTTGCCTACGTCATGCATTGCCAGTATCAATCGCATCAAATCAAGATTCATCACCTTTTGGTTAAAGTCAAATGCATACTTTTCAAATTGTTCGCATACAAGAAGTGTGTGTTGCTTAACGACGTAATGTCTTACACGCTTATTATAGAGCTTTTCTAATTTAGGCATAGCTATTTCAATAGATGTTATGAGTTCTTCTGGAGAGAATTCCTCATCATCAAAACTGATACCTAAAAACTTCTCAATATCATCAGTTTTAGTATAACGAACTTCTCGCTTTTCTGGAGTATGCTGATAAATAAGCCATCTTGGTGACCTTGCGACAGGACTCATGTTGACATAAAAGATATCAAATGGTGTATCTCCAAGTTCAACAGAAACAGAGCTATATAACTGTATAATGTTCTTCTTTCCTGCCTTAATATCTTTAAAATTGAGAACATTAACCTTAGTCACATTGTTACTCTCAATTTGGAAAATATACTCACCATTATATCTTGTTGTGATACTCAGAGAATTTGAATTCTTCTCAAATCTCAGTGGTGGGTTCTTTCCATCAAAGACATCTTCATCAGCATCATAAACAGCATATATATGCTCGCAGATTGGATTACCTTTGAATAAAGTCATAAACATATCTGCCTGTTCTCTATCATAGCAGATAATTTGATATTTTGATAAATCAGTGAAATCGAATTCGTTTTTAACAAGAAACTCTTGCTGCTTCTTTTCTTGTACAGTCTTAGAATTCCCAGAACTATAAAGGTTCTGAGCATCAATATTAGAAGGATCATCTATAACTTGATAAACTCGAGCCCAACCAGTTTGCATATTTCCTGTGCTATAATAACATGATGATGATTTTTTCGCCAATACTTCTTGTAAATCAAATTTAAAGAATACTGGCATAGGACACATTGGTAATCCGTTGTTTATCGCACGGTTATAATATTTCATAGTTCTGTCTTTTCCCAAACATTCATTATAGAATTGTGTCTGGGTACCTGTTCTATAATAAAAACGTGCGAATGGGTGGGCTTTTGCCGACCTATTTACAACAGAACCAGCAGCATCATATTTCAAAAGTCCTAATTCTATAGCCTTATTTCTACTTAAGATCTTTCTTGTCTTAATTATTTCTATCGCATTAAAAAAGTGCGTAAAATGATAAATGTATGGACATCTTCTGCAACTATTAAGCTCATTATAGAATTCCATTAGATTGAGCTCTTTCTTAAATGAACTTTCTATTCCTAAAGCTCTAAAGGATGGATTCTCTGACAAAGCCACCCAATCCCATCTGTCCTTATATTTATCAACTATTTCCTGAGTAAACGCGATTACACCACTTCGTGAAATTATAGACCAGTCTATATATGATTCAAACTCTTCCAGAATGTCCTCATCAAGTTTAAAGTCTTGTCGTCTGCATATTACGGTCCAATTTACATAATCTTTAAACTTACACAATGATTCTTTTTTCAAAGAAAAACTTGGATTGTTAGACACAAAATTCCAATCAAGATAATCTTTGAATGTATCAAGTACCTTTGAGCTGGAAACATCTATATGAGAATTATGTGATAATATTTTCCAGTCAAGTTTATCCTTGTACACAAGAATAACATTATAAGCAAGTTCTTCCCTTCGTGAAATTCCTTTCCAGTCTAAGTCCTTATCCTTAAGAATGCCGAGTATTTCCATCGATGGATAGAAATCGTTACGTTGCGAGAAAGAAAACCATTTAAGATCCTTCCCCACAATTAAACGCAGAAGTTCCGCTGAAAATTCAATGTCTTTGCGATGCAGCAACTCAGACCAATTCCAATCTTTATCTGACAGTGTGATAAGAAATTCAGAATTGAAGTTGATATCCTTTCTTTTTGATAATGTACTCCAATCCCAGTTGAGATTCTTGTTCTCTTTAATAAAGTCCAGCGTAAAGGCGCAGTCACAACGTGCTGATAGAGCTTGCCAATCCCATGGGAATGACATGTGGCTCTGGACTAAATCAGTAGAAAGTTCTATTGATTTATTGGCAGAGATAGCCATCCAATCCCAATCATAATTGATATGACTGCTAATTGCTTCTATATCTAACTTGGCATCCTTCCGTCCTGATAAAATTTTGAAATTCAAGAAATCCGAGAACTTTTCAATATGCTTTATAAGTTCTTTCGGTTTCTTTGGATTATAACTAAAGCAAGAACTATGTTCTGACAAATAATCCCAGTCCCATTCGTCACTTCTAACTTTCAGGATATTGTCACACCAATTAATTGATGTCAACGTTGAAAGATAAGCAAAGTTCCATTCAAATTCTTCATTTTCAAGAATTGAGAGAACAAGATCTTCCCAATTCTTGAAATCCTTGGCGATTTTCTTGTCCCAACGCAGAATTCTATCCAATGCCTTTGAGGACGAAAGAGCGTCCCAATCAACGTCTATGCCCGAAGAAGTATATGATTCAAGATAAGGCTGTATGTCAAAATCTGTACGATTGTATAAATCTTTAAAATTCCATTTGAATCCTACAGCATTCAAGGTGGCATTATTTTGAATGGAGAGGATATCCTCAGTACTATATCTTGTTGTGAATATAGCCCAAAGAGATTCTGTTATATCGTCGTCTAATTGTGATAGAATTATAGCAACTTGAATGCATATAGATTCTTCTGCCAAATCTTCATCTGTCAAGATGGATTCCAGCAATTCGCACCAATTCCAATTGTTGTAATATTCAGGAAGATTAGATAAGAGGAATTCGTGGTCTACTCTGCGTGTTAAGCTGTCCCAATTCCATCTGTCTAAGTATAAATCGATATTCTCTTGAATTTTAGTTATATCAAGATTCTCAGAAAGATAATCCCAATCCAACTTATCTACCCAACATGCATCACCAAGTTGAGTGATGTTCATAGTTGAACAGAAGCGTTTACTAAGAACTTTCCAGTCCCAGTTAGAGTTACCAAAATTCCTTCTAATAGCATTTTCAGAAACAGTCTCAGTAACTATTGCCCACAAATTCTTAGCAGAGACGAACTCCTTGAATGTCTTCTCTTGATATAATCTATCGACGATATCTTGAGAGACAAGAGGTAGTAAGATTTCTAAAGAAAGCTGATATAAATGAGTTTTAATGAATTCAAAATCTTGAATAACAATGTCTCTGCTTGATAATATCGGCCATGACCATTTGAAGTCATTATTTTCTACAATTGACCTATTATCTACAATACTTTCAGAAATGTGATTTAATCCTTTTACACTGAATTCTTCAGATTTGAAGTAGTCAAAGAATTCGTATGTCCAAATTATATTTTTGTTACATTCTAGGCCGCCTACATATACAGGCGATTTCCATGTAACGAATCCCATTTTCTTGTGCCAGTCAACCAAAGAAATCGTCCACCTGTAGTTAGCAGAATTAGCATTATAATTGGAGGTTAGGCGGTCTTTATTTTCAATGACAGCAAATGCAAACGCACTTGATTCGCAATATGGATTCTGCCATGCGTCATCAGAAAAAGCACGCGGCATCACATCATCTAAATAGATATAATTTCCAAGAGCTGATATATTCTCTAGAATGTAGCCTAATTCGGCTTGATTAGATATTAATTTCCAATCCCACTTTCTATCAGTAAATTTATATATAATCTCAGGGCATTCCGACAAGAATCTATCCGTAACGGAAAACATCACAAAAGGAATGTCGCCAATATGCTCTAAAACGAATTTGTTATCTAATTGAGGCATAATAACTTCCCAATCCCAATCAATGGAATCTTGATGTAGCTCTGGTATTACAATCAGACGCTTGACAAATTCCAAACTCCTGTTTGCAGACAACGACTCAAAATCCCATGGATGCAAAAGCGCGGTTTCTATAATGAAATCATCGTCATATCTATCCGACAAAACAATCCAGTCAAGAGATGTTTCGTACCTTTTTAATTGTGGCTTTAATGATTCCAGAGGACAAATCTCAGAAATCCGCGACCATTGTGAACCGTTTGCATCTTTTGCTATATAATCAAACAAAAGAGAATCATTCCATTGTAAATATTTACTATCTAAGAAATCATTTAGATTCCATATATCCATATACGGAGAGAGAGTAGAATAAGTTAATTCTTTTCCACTCTTTCTCACGAGGTACAAGTATTCGCCAATATGGATTTTGTGAGCAACGTAATCAGAGTTACATTGCTGGAATAGGAGGTCATTCGTAACTTGGGAGACTTCCTCGTTATAAAAAACAAGCGGATACTTATTGTCGTTATATTCATATAAACGAAAATCAACATACGCTTCTCCCATTCTGGCATCATTAAATTGGGTCGCATTAAATATATTGATGTCAGCATCAACTTGTAAAAGCAATCTAGCTACGAGTTCGTCTGGAGCTCCATAGAGTTTGTTCTCTATGTCACTTACGTTAAATTTATCATATGGTAATTTCTTATCTCCTTGGACTTTAGAAATAATGCCTAAGGCGTCCCTGAAAGGGAAAAATAGATATTCGCGCGCTGTTTTTTGAGCAATATAAAAACTCTCATTCAAGGGAAGTGCTGCTGAATAAAATTCATACTTTACATCCTTCCTAAGTGCTAATGCTCCTAAGTGAGTAATGGATATTTGATTCTCTATATTTTGAATTAAACCATAGTCCTGAAGTTCTTTCAGTATGCCATTAAAGATGGATTCTTCACCATTATCCTTATATCTTTTGGGGACAGAATCAAAGTCATCCTGAATATTGAATCCAAGAATTTTTGCTAACTGATTACTATATAGTTTTTTCCCATTGAAATCCAGAGTCAACAAAATAACCTTATCAAGCTTCGTCAATTCCAAAGTTTGATAATATACTATATAGCAAGCAGACTTGTTTAGTTTCCAGCATCTGAACTCCTGATCTTGCGAACATGAAGCATAGATAAGATTTCCTCTTTCAGTTATATTCTTATAATCCATATTCGTTAGCATCTATGATTTTACCATTCTTGTGATTAAGCACTGTGTTATATACATTATCGTATATCTCTTTTGTTCTGAACAATTTGCTATCCCCAACAATAATCAGCAATCGTTTTGCACGCGAAAGTGCGACGTTTAGTCGATTCGGAGACTGTGCAAATCCCAAATCTTTTTGTTCAGGATAACCATCTGTACCATACTTGTCATAGTTTGGTTTCTGGTTGCGTTCTGTTTGGATGCAATGACTTCGAACCATAGAGACAATGATAATGTTTCTTTCCATTCCTTGGAATCTATCAACTGTACTGATTCGGATAGGTAATTCCTCTCGATTAAATTCTCTAGCCATATCACGCAATAGACGCAATTGCTTTCCGTAGAAAGAAATCAAGCCAATCTGTTTATCTTCGTTATTTGGCCATTTGTTGTTATAATCATGGAATGATTCTGAGTTGTTAATGTCTGTCAGCAGTTGTTTTATAACTTGAACTTCTCCATAGTTCACTCGCGATGTACCATCAAGCATTTCAGGCGTTGATGTGTCAATCCAAATAACGTGTTTATCTGGAGTTATAGGTCCAGCTATAATGCCATGATATCTTGAAGCTCCATTATGAATGAAGTCTGGGTCATCAATTCCCAAATCAATTGGTTTAACAAGAGCGCATTCAAGTCCACCTTCATCTTTGTAGAACTGTTTTATGACCTCGTTTATAGCGGGATGCATTCTAAATTGATAATTAAATACTCCTTTCAGCTTTTTGTCAATTTGATTATACAGGCGCTCAAAATGAGACACTTCGAGCACATTGAAATTCTTAATGACAAAGCTTTTCAATTCCTTTATACGCTGAAGTTCCTCATTGTTCTTCTCCCTCTTAATAAGATAATCGAAGGAATTTGTGAATGATTCGCGGGATAGCATTGGCGGAAGCTGACGATGGTCGCCTATTATAATATTCTTTTTGCCGTATATAAGAGGCAATGACAGCTCGGCAGGAGTTGCTTTACTAGACTCATCTTGTATAACTACATCAAATTTTATTTTAGGATTATATTCTTTCTCCCTTTCAGAGAAAATGCTTCTGTAAGTTTTATAAAACGCTGTAGGAACAAACTTGTTACGCTTTTTTGCGTTTTCTATTGATTCTGTGAATATAATATTTTTCTGACCGATTGAACTACAGGTCGCACCTATAACATTGCAGTTTGCAATATAGTTGTCAAAGAAGAGCACTTTTAAATTGTTAGAAGGATCTGTCAACAAACCTCTCCATAGACTTTGTGCCTCCTCTGGCATTTTATCTTCATCTAAGCGCCGGCCAATATTTTCCATCCAATTCAAAAGAATCAGTTTTTCTGGAGATTCATATACGTTATCTTCGCCAACGGTTACATTGTCTTCTTCATCATCATCTTCTTCGTCATACGATTTCTTCTTAACAGAAATATCTTCGCCCTTAGCCCAGCGATACATAGCAGAATAAGAGAATTGGAGTCCCTCTGTTTCAAGACGAGATTCATCTCCAATTCGTATAGGTTTGACAAGATTATGACACGGATTAACAATCCTGTCAATAGCGTTATCTACTGCAAGATTAGTTTCTGATGTGAGAAGGATGCGTGTTTCAGGATTCTCTCTAACGTGCTGCCAAATAAGTTCTGCAATTGCAGTGGACTTACCAGTGCCAGGAGGACCTTGAATGAGCGCAAGGTCAGGAGCCAAGATTGCTTTCGCTATGGCTTCTTTCTGCGGATGATTTGAGTCAATTTTCTTATTGAGCAAATGTTTCCCGACTTCTTGAATCTCCAACTTGATATTCTCATCATAGTCTTTAATACCTGCTGCTTTTGATGCATCAAATATGAAGGTTCCCAAAGAAGGATTTTCCACATCACGTCCTTCGACAATTCGGGTTAACGACTCCTTCAATCTAACCATTTTCTCCAAATCACCAGATAAGTCAGGAACAACATTTGTTACATCTGTTTCCTCGAAGAGTTTTTTTGTTATCTCATAATTATCCCCTGAAATGTCAAATATCAGTTCTGGATAACCTGAAGTTTGGATTAACTTGCCCATCTGCAATTCCCCGATGGTGAAGTCCGCACCTTTTAACTCGCGAACCGCTTCAAGCCTGTCTTCATTCCTGCTTTCTATGTCATTATAGTATATAAGTTTGACTTTATCAGACGGAACATCGAATATAGAGCACAAATATCTTGATTGATCAAACGATTGTAATTTAAATGTTAGCTGTGACTTGAATGAAAGGTAATCATCTATGTTTTCAAACTCACGTGAGAAATATAACTCAGCACCTTTTTTGCGGAGTTCTATTTGTAATTCGTCTGAGAAGTCATGAAGTTGATTCATGACCTCTGTCATATCTGATTTCTTATATTGAACATCGAAGTTGCACTTATGACCTTTCTTGTAAAGTCCGAAGTCTATAAAAGGATACTCTCTATTCAATCTGTTCAGAATGTCAGCAAGACTTTCTTTCTTCCAATTAAAATCTATTCCAATGGAAGAACCATTGCTGGCAATAGAAAAACCTTGCATCGTTTTTATTTGGGCATGAAGCATATCATTAAATTTGTCCAATTCTTCAGCACTTGCCCATGCTTTATTTTCGTGATACTTATAGAAATACTTCTCTGTGTATCTATAATTACCTTCTCCGAATAATTTCTTTATAGAACGATTCCAAAGAAAAAACTCAAAGCTGAAATCTGAAGTATTCTTTGAATTGAAGAACCCAGAGTCATTCATGTAAGAGAATTCTACAGTTCCTTTTACTGAGTCATCGATTACTTCATCTTCAACTTCTTCAATCTCTACATCAACTTTTTTTTCTTTTATGTTCTTGATGAATGTAATAGTATTATCAACTAACTTAGGAAAACCCAGTCTGTTGGCCTTCCAGTCATATTTGCTTATTGCATCATCATTGATGATAAAAGTAAATTCGACCCTACACATTCTCAAATCAAACAATTTATTGAGTTGCTTAAGTATTTCGTCCTTAAAATATCCACCTTCTACTGAAATGCGTTTATCAATTGCGATTCCAGATGATGCACGCTTTATGTCTTTGAAAGTTTCAATGTTTTCAAACTTATGGTTTGGACATAGTTTGTCTAAAAACAGAAGTATGCTGGGGTAAGTTGGCACAATAGCCGATGCCATGTCTGGCATAGCAACTTGAAGATTATTAAATTCTTCATTGTCTTTCAGTTTATTCAGTTCTTCTACAGCGATCTGCAGTCTGTTCTTCTTGTCAAAATCATATTCTACTTCGAGTTTGTCAAGGAGTTGCTTTACACCTGTAAATTGAGCCCTTCTATCAACAATCATACCGTCGACAACGGGGTAATATGAGAATGTAACATACTCCCTATTTGCCATTGAACTGATTTTTGACTTTTCTCTTTCGTCAAGTTTCTGCCATGTTGATATAGGAGCAAACACATAGCCTTCTTCAAAGTGACAATCATTATCATCCAAATTAAGGCTCCCAACAATTCTCTCTTTTAAGGACTCTGTATTATCTGATGTGTCGATTCTGACGTGAAGCTTTTCGTTAATAATTGATGTCGCTTCCGGCATTATCGCTATGGGCGCAGTACGCTGACGAAGTATTTGCTCTTGGACTTCTGTATGTTTTTTCCATATGTCTTTTAATAGGCTCTTGTCTGCAGCTTTTTTCTGTAAATTTTCTTCTACTACAGCCCTTCTACTGACAACAACACTTTTGTATTCTTCGTTGATTTTAGCTATTTTAACATCAATAGTTTTGCCTACAAAACTATCAAGGTTCTGTACCCTAACAATATCCATCTGAGAAGCAGGAAGGAATGCCTCAATGCCAAATACGTCTACAATCATGCCGCCCTTTGTCAGGCATTTGACAAAGGCTTGTACTACTTCACCTGATTCAAGAGATTTATTCACTGCTTCCCATGACTTTGACACACGTGCCTTTCTATGAGACAACACAAGTTGACCAGATCTATTTTCTTGGCTCACAATATAGACATCGACATCATCCCCAACTTTGAGATCTGGATTGTATCTAAATTCGCTTGCTGGAATTACACCGTCAGTTTTGTACCCAATATTTACGACAACCTCTCGCTTGTTCATGGCAATAACGGTACCAGAAACTATAGAATTATCTAGAAGATTCGGCCTCTCTGAGGTTTCATCCTCTTCAGCCGATTCTTTAAGTGAACTTTCAAATTCTTTCCAATCAAAATCTTCTAATGGAACAACTTTTTTGATTTCATTATTACTCATAAAAGAATGTTGTATTTGAGGATGGCTAAATTCTTCCTGCAATAATAGATATTGTTCGTCAGTAATCTTTGTTATAGGACTGACATCTTGCAAGGGTTGTCCTTTCTTCGATAGGAATTCGGCAGCTATGCTAATACCTATATTTAGTTCTCTTGAAGCCTTATTTAATCGTATTGCCATAATTCTTTAGTTTAAAGAATAATCCTTCAGGTGAAACAACTTTATATCCTACATTGATGTTTTTTTGATACTTATAATTTACAAAATTTTTATTCTGACTATTGCTTATGAAATCTGTTTTCAAGTTCCTCCATCTTTCTCATCAATTCTTCGAATATAGGCTTTTCTCCATATATCATAGATGACTGCATATCCTTGTAATCATTGCGCCAATCGTCAATGACATCATCGGGAGGTAGTAACCTTATCTGTTTGCGAATGTCGGGAGTATAATCTACCCCACTCATGCTTGTGAATAATTCACGATGATGGTGTATTGTATTCCAGAGTTCATCATTGGCAATCGCCCGTGCCGCAATGTCGGTACTCATCATTTGTGCCAAGTCATATAGATGGCGGGATTTGCGATTGGCTTCTCTTGATGTTTGAGATGAAAACAGCTCATGTAATAAGAATGCCTTTTCAAGAAATGTCTTCTCTGCTAAAGCTGTAGGTATCATAACTTGCCTAACTGTTGTGCTAATAGGTAACGCATCTTCTAAAACGCTTGTTACCGCAGCATCTGCTGTGGGTTCGAGTAATGAGCGAGCACCAACCTCTAGTTTTACCTCTGAATGCAAATAAGGTAAGTCTTCATCGAAAAGGGATTTGTAACGAATGTGTATCACTCTTGGCTCTGGGTATGTTTCATCATCCTCACCGTCAGGATCGGCTTCCACTTGAAGCCATTTCTCCATGCCTGCTTCAGTAACAGCCTCTTTTAGTGACTGACAAAGTTCGTCACGCACAAAGAGGGATGAAGCCTTACGAAGCCGTTTGATTTGTTTCTTTGTCAAGTCTCCCTCAAATCCCCAAATGGAAGGGTCTATAGCCAAGTCTATGTCTTCAGAAAAGCGATGTATCACTTTCCATACCTTACTAAGGGATGTGCCACCCTTGAACACAAGATGGTTAGCTACAGGCAATGTGAACACCATTTGTAGAGCCACAGTTACCCATAAGTCTTTCTCGACAGCTTGTACTGGCAAACCAGTCTTGCTGGCAGCTTGGGTAAGCACCATTTGCTGTTGTTCCTTGGATAATTGAAAGTAATTATTCATACGCTTGTCTTGTGAAGGTTCTTATCCATGCTGGCATAAGTGCTTCATCTGCCAGTACATTTTCCTTTTGTTCTTTCTGAAGCACGTTCTTAATTTGCTTAGCAATATCGTCCGTTACATTATCTTTCCCTACTTCTTTCAGGGCAAACGTAACTAGCATTGCAAGTGGATTTGTGAATGAGAGATTTTTGGGAGTTGTGTATTTAAACTGTATTGAGCGACCACTCCCTAGGCTTACCTTACGGGGTGCACCGTCTGTCAGATAAACCACATTCATAGGCACTTGGGTAGATATACCCAATTTGTTCATAGCATAAATGCCCGTTGGTACGATACGAGCCTTGTCCCTACGGGCTATGGTTTCAGCAATCTGTTCTATAGATGGCATCAATATGCCAAGTCCTAAGACTGTATCAATCTCAGGATATGAGTATATGCCTCTTGCCAAACGGATGATGTCACCTTTTGCGGTCAGCCGTTCAAGACTTTTTCCAACCGCCTTGACTTCTCCGTATGACGTAAAATCGGACGGAAAGAAGATGCTTCCTCTTCCTTTGGCTTTAATCGCTGTCAAAATGCTGTCTTCTATACTTGCCATTGTATTAGGTTTGTCGCAAAATTACAAATTATTTGCGACAAATTCGAAGATTGCATAGAATATGAGGCGATATTTAACATTGATTACTAATAAAAGTGATAGTACCGTAAGCCTAATGAGTTTAACGGTAATATGTAGTCTCCCAAATTCTGCGTAAACAATGCGTAAACAAACGGTTTCAGTTAGGGGGATTTAATGAGTTTCATAAGGGATAGTAAAATCCACAACCAACTGATATACAGTTAAAATTACCCCAATGAACTATCGCAGAATATCACTTTATCGTTCTCATAATCTGGAGGTCCCTGGTTCAAGCCCAGGCTGGTCCACTGAAAAATTCCTGTAAGTGAAACACTTGCAGGAATTTTTCCTTTTATAGCTATCCTCCAACTAGAGGAAAGATAACTGAAATCATACAATATCTACCCGATATTGCTGCATTGTTGTTCTTTAATTGTTCCTAAACAGGTAAAAACAACAGAGGCAGAAATACAGAAGAATAAACAATAGGGGAATAACGCCTATAATATTAAGCTTTAGAGTACCCAATATTAAATAATTCCAAAGTGTTTCAGCGCCTTACAAAGCCCGTCATTCTCCACCGTATCAGTAACAAAATTGGCTGAAGCCTTGACTATCTCCGATGCATTTCCCATCGCCACTCCGATTCCGGCAGCTTTCAACATAGGAATATCATTACCACCATCACCGCAAGCCATTATTTCCGTCATTCCGATCCCATAATAATCAGCAAATACCGAAAGCCCGGTTGCCTTACTTATTCCTGCCACATTCACGTCAGCAAATAAAGGATGCCAGCGTGACAAGGAAAGATTAGGCAGAAACGGCATCACTTTTTGTTCCATCTCATCATCGATATAAAAACAAAGCTGACAGCACTCTTTCTTTTCAAACAGATCTTCAATGTCTACAACGGCCGGGATAGGGTGTTCCACGATTTTAGCAATCTGTTCGACAGTCGGAGTCAGACGATTGACAAACACACCTTCATCCAATTCAATAGCGACTGCAAAATCAAAGGCCTTTGCTATTTCCATGGCCTTCTTAAAATCATCTTTCGGAATAAGGTGCTTTCTTATCACAGTGCCATCCCGCAAAACACAGTCGGCTCCATTCAACGCGATAATTCCGTCATACGGAACATCAGCTATTTCATGAAGGTCGCCCGCCGCTCTACCGGTAGCAATGGTTATTCGAATTCCACCGTCATGAATCTTCCTAAGAGCATCAACAGAGGATGGCAACACTTTATGAGTTTCAAAACTTACCAATGTTCCATCCACATCGAGCATGATCGCTTTTATCATAACATTTATATCTTTATTCATTCTTCGACAAATCAAGGGAAGCAAATCGACTATCCTCGACAGATAATCAGAGCAGTCAATTAACCAGTGACAAAGTTACTGAAAAAATTCCCATAACAAATACAGACCTCCAACACATAAAATAAAAAAGGCAAAAGGATCTCGTTTCCTTTTGCCCTATACCTATTGATACCAACTGAAAATTGATAGTAAACGTTAGCGGAAGTCCTTCAACTCTTCCTGCAATTTCTGACGGGTAAAGAATATGCGGCTCTTTACAGTACCTAACGGAAGATTCAACTTTTCTGCAATCTCACGGTACTTGAATCCTGAAACGTGCATAGCAAACGGAACTCTGTATTCTTTCGGCAGAGCATTGACTACACGGCGCATTTCCTTTAAATCGTAAGCTCTTTCCGTACTTTCAAAACCTGAATCCTGCGGCAGGTTTAGGTGATAAAGGTTCTCAGTCTGATCGACAAATGTCTGGTCGCGCACTACTTTGCGGTAATTATTAATAAAGATGTTCCGCATTATCGTATACATCCATCCTTTGAAATTTGTGTCGGGAGTATATTTATCTTCGTTATCCAATGCTTTTAATGAGGTTTCCTGCAACAAATCGTTTGCTTCTTCACGATCGGTCGTCAGTTTATATGCAAAACGGAGTAATTCATCCTGTACTCCTATCAGATCTTTCTTGAAGCTTAAACTTTTCATATACGTTATTTTTTTAATTGTGAGTATTCGTTATCATTATTTTGATGCTGCAAGTTTACGGGTTTTCAACAAATGTGACAGGTGAAGAACAGACATTGTTTAGGGGAAAATCTATCGGCTGATAGAATTTAGGTCATTTCTGATAGTATTCAGGTGGTTTTGAGACTGTCTTTATAGCGAAAATCCCATTTTGAAGCCACACCTGACTCAAAATGGGATAACACAAACAAAACAAACAATATTAGCGATTTTCACAAACAGCTGTCTTTTTCATCTTTAAAAATTCATAAGACTTAATTTAGAATCTGTTGCTAGAACATTCTAATTGTGGGCACAAAAATATTATTTTCTGGCAAAAAGAAACGTAGGATTTAAGAATAGTTATAAAGAATAATTGTTTTATGTATAAAAAATTGTGTCTGACTATTAAGAATTGTATTTGATATTTGCCATCAAAAGAGACATAAATGCTTCATTTGATGATATTTTATAATATCAGAATTCCAAAGCGATGTAAATTCTCCTACTTCTTTTTTTCACTAAGAATTAATTTCTATATTTGGAGAATATACAACCAAATTCCGATTTATTATCTATGACTGATACCATCTCTTACCAATATGCAGCTCCTTCCGCCCTGCAACGGTCGGCCAATCAGGACGAACTGTTTCTTGCCAAATACAGCGAAATAGAAAAGAAAGAAGCACCTTGTTTCTTTTGGGGAAAGTTGACACAACCCTACATGACAGCACGCTGCCTCATCGCATTATCCAACGTTGTGCAATCCAGTTTCAATCTGACACCGGCACAGCTTGCCATGCTGAAAGATCCGATTGTAACCGCAGGAAATGACCGCCTGCGCTTTGAAGGATTTTCTAATTGTGCAGGTGTATATGCCAGGGTCGACGTACTTCCTGACGGACACGACGGAGAATTTCCGGAAAACGGGACAACAAACGTAGATTTTAATCCCGGAATGATTTCCGCTTTAGGAGGAATAGGCAGACAGGAGAAGGTGGTAATGTCAGTCGGTCCCAAAGAGGTGGGGCTTTATCATAAAGGGGAGAAAGTGATAGAACGGAAAGTACCTCTTCCCGTGAAATGGATAAAAGGACTGACTACGGTACAGATTTATCAATCCGCTGCGGAACAGCTCTACTCCTTCAATCGCATACAAACCTTGCAACTCTTCCAGACTCTTCCGAAAAGTAGCGTGAAATGCGACTATTATTTAGTGATGCGCGGTCAAAAAACCGCCTTTTCACCGGTGAAAAGCATGAATGCCGTCTGCATTGGAGGACTTCATCGCTTACGTCTGCTCGAGCCCTTGCTTCCGTTTGCCGATGAGCTGAAAGTCTTTGCGCATCCCACCATGCAATCTACCATTTGGCAACTTTATTTCGGTCCGGTACGCTTCAGCCTTTCTCTTTCCCGCGAATGTTGGAGAGGATTTTCCGGAGAAGGCACCGCACTGGAATCCCTGCTCGAAGACGTCCCCGAAAGATGGATAGAGGCAATGGACAAATACAGTTATGCCAACCAACAGTTCAACCCCACTCTTTTTGCCATAGAAGAACATATTGACCTGGATAAGGTGGATTCTCTCTCGGCACGATTGGCAGCAATGGGATTATTGGGATTCGATTTGGATGAAAACAGCTTCTTCTACCGCCGCCTGCCTTTCAAAACCGAACGTATTTTAAGTCTCAATCCTCGAATGATAGCAGCAGAAAAGCTACTGGAAGAAGAGAAAGTAGAAATCATATCGAATGACGAGAAACGGACAGAAGCACGCGTGGCAGGAAGCGGAGGTGTCAGGCATACGGTCATTCTCGACAGAGAAAGTGAGAAAGAGCGTTGCACTTGCACCTGGTTCAGTAGCAATCAGGGAGAACGGGGAGCTTGCAAACATATTCTGGCAGTAAAGAAACTAGTACAATGGAAGAATTAAAAAAAGAACTGGAGAAATTATCCAAAGCTTATGTGGATACTCCGGAGAACGAAGAGAAGATATTAATCCCTTTTGTCAAGAGATTACTGGAGTTACCAATGAAAGAAAGGCGGAAACTGCTGCCGGTTATCCGGGATTTACAATGGATAAAAAGCAAGTTTGCAGGTTTCAGCAGTGAGACAACCTGCAGTGCGGCACGGGCACATTTTCTATCCGCTGTCCAGTTTGTCTGCGCCAACAAACGGGAAATGGATATGGCCTATCATATGAAGTTTGATACGCTTTGCAAACTGCTCCCGCTTTACTACCCCACCTGGCTGACAGATTTCATCAACGATGACAAAACTTGGTTTAATTTCGATCTCAATTACGAACAGCTGACGCAGCTCATGGATATGGGATACCTCAAAGATATTGCTCCAAGCCGCATTGCACATGTATTCCCCTGGATTACCCGTATCAGAAATAAAGAGCCCAAAGGAAACGATACTTTCAACAGTGAGTTATTACTCAAGCGGGATATCACCCTGAAAGAGCACATCTGGACGATTTTCGAGTACGAATCGAGCATCAGCTATCAGGATGATTGTGCCAAAGAGGCTTATAAAAAAGGAGTTACCGCACGGGATGAAAGTATCAGTGCCGCTCTTTACCGCTTCTCTTTGGATGGCCATCTGGATAGAGAACGACTATTAAAAGCCACACTCGCCACTTTTCACCGGAGCTTCAAAAAAGACATGGCAGGATGGTTTGCCGGATTCTTTGAAACTCTACAACCAACTACCGGAGAACTGTTATCCTTGCAAGAAGAGATGATGCAAATATTCACCTCTTCTTATACAAAACCGGTGAATGTGATGTTGCAACAACTGAAAAGTATCGCATCCGAAGAAGGATTCCGTTATCAGGAATTCATCGAACGTGCAGCTCCCCTTTTCTTCTCCAGCCCCAAAAACTCGCTACTTACCATCCATACTATCTTTGAGAAGATCGTTGCACGGCATCCCGAAATGAGAGAAGTCTGCTGCATCACTCTCTGCCAACTGTTCCTGAAGAAGGACGAGAACCTACAAAAGAAAGCCGCCGACTTCATCATAAAATATGGAGACGCTTCTTCGTCCAGTCTCCAAGAGACATTACAATCCTATCAGCCGGAGATGTTTCAAAGCGTACAAGCAATACTCATATCTTTCAGAGTACAGTCTGCCGGAGTATCAAATGCGACAGACATGAATCTTGAAGAAATCATTCATACCGGAGGAAATATTACAGACGAAACCTCCTTTAACGAGGAGCCGTCTTCGGCAACCGTCCGCATTTGCAGGGAAGACAACCATATTCCCTTTCCTGCCAGCAAAGAAGATTTTCTGTTCCAACTTAGCCGCCTGTTCGATATGGAGGAAAGCTGGGAGATAGAAACAACAGTTGCCGCTATTATCGCCTTCCATCCTCAACTGAACAAAGAAGATTTCGACCGGATGGGACCTGTTTTCCAACGGGCAACCAATATCGTAGCCAACAGTTGGGAACCATACGAGGAGCTTCTGGCTACCTTCCTGTTGGAATATCAACGTCTATGGACACAGACGACAGACACCTCCCGCACAGGATTCTTGAGAAATATGTTCACCCGACTGGAAGAAAGACTGAAAGGAAGAGATCAAAACAGGGGAGCTTATGACGAGCGTTCTTTCAAACGACTTGCCGACTGGAAACCCGGCTACAGCGACGCAACCTGTTTCACACCCGTCCAACAGTTATGGCTGAATGTAATCCGTCAACTAAAGGAGAATAATACATTGCCCTTACTTTCCACTCCTACCCATACTCCGGCATACATACAGGCCACCGAACTGATACGCCGCCTCGCCGCATATCAGGAAGCAGGCACAAAGCCCTGTCCATGGGATTTCCAACTAGCGATTGCCCGCTGTGCCATGGAAGGCAAAGAAGAAGCCGTCACCACCGCCCGGCAACTATTGCAAGATGAATACCTCCATCTCTGCCTGTTCTTGTTGGATGAGAACACACAACCCGAACCGCCCTACAACCATCCGACCGGCTGGGTAGCTGCCGGACTGGTAAAAGCACCGGAAACTGAATTCGAAGTATTCAAGTCCTTCGCCTGCTGCACGTTGCCACACAACTATCTGGCAGGAGACTATGGGTGGAACAAATTGAAACCAAAAGAGAAATCATACGAAACGGACAGGCGTCTGCTTGAACTCGATTCCTACAAATGGCACAAATACGTCGAATTCAACAGCCATCAGCTATGGCAGGAACATCTGATTATCAACAGTAAATATAATATAGACGACTCCCGCTACATGGAACCTCTGCTATGTTACTTCCCTAACCGGCCGGAACCGTTGATAGCCCAGATCATCACCTGCTACATGGCTTTCGGCACTCCGCAGGAAGACAGCAAACGCACCCTCACCTGTGCTTTGCGGATGCTCCTTTCTTTCCACTGCCCGCTTCGGGAGATGAGCCTGCTCTTATTAGGCGGTTCACTACTTTTCGTAGACAAGACAGTCCGTTCCTATGCAGCGGAATTATGGGTAGAGGGACTTGCCGCAAGAAGAATAAACAACCGCCAGGTAGGAGAAATCCTGGCTCGCCTCATCACGATGGAGCTTGCTCCGCTAAAGCGCTTCACCACCCAGGTATACGAAAGCATGTACAAACGAAGTACTTTCCACAACCGTCAATTGGAAGAGCTACTCACAGTCTTTATCAGCGGATTGCCTGACAAACCCGTCACCGGACTCAAACAGCTGCTCGAACTCTATCTGGAACTACTGACTATCAACCATAGCAAAGTTACAGACGAACAACTCTTACAACATCTGCAAGAATGGGCAACGAACAGCAACCTGAAGAAGGTGGCAACTTCACTCAGCAATCTATAATGGATTGAAAAGACTTAATCCCTTACTTTATGCCACAGTATTAGTACAATTGTGACAGTAAGATGGTACTACCCGATCACTTAAACAACCAGAATTTAAAGGCAGCTTATTGGAGCTAAAGCCTAAAAGAAGTATCTTTGGCACACTAAATACAAAAGGCTGAATGATCATTCTGAAGTATAGTTTACCCATCCTCTGTCTGCTACTGACAGGATGCTCTTTCCTTTCGAGTCATAAAGAAGAAAAGGAAAGCATCCCCCTCGTAGAATACGAACATACGCCGGAGAATATACAACCGTGCGAAGAATGTTCCACCGTCTCGCCACCGGAGCGAAGCGAAATGGCTCTCTACATGGACTCATTAGGACTCATCAATATAGCTGATCTGGACAGCAGCCTCGTCGTAAAACTAATGTATACACAGGCTGATAATTTCACGGGTGAAGTGCTTTACGACAACTTAACGGAAGCCTACCTGCATCCGGATGCGGCATACGCTCTGATAGAAGCACAAAAAGTATTGAAGAGACTACACCCGTCTTACAGTCTTATCATTTACGATGCGGCACGTCCAATGTCAGTACAGAAAAAGATGTGGAACGTAGTGAAAGGAACGTCCAAATATAAATATGTCTCCAACCCCAACCGTGGAGGCGGATTACACAACTACGGACTGGCAGTAGACATCAGTATCCAAGACTCTCTGGGACAGCCCCTGCCTATGGGAACCAAAGTAGACCATTTAGGCGTGGAAGCACACATCACAGACGAGATCGGATTGGTACATAATGGAAAAATAAGTGAAACGGAGCGTCAGAACCGGTTACTGCTACGAAAGGTGATGAAAGAGGCCGGATTCCGTGCATTACCCAGCGAATGGTGGCATTTCAATTTTTGCAGCCGGGACGTAGCCAAACAGAAGTATAAGTTAATACCATAACCGACATTCAACAACCCCATAATCAGAGCTCGACGATTCATTGTAATATCCTATAACACAATAACACCATGATGCAAATCTCCCCTGAAACCCAACTTTTTATTCGAGAACATTCATCGGACGATGTACGTGCACTGGCTTTACAAGCTAAAAAGTACCCGGATATAGATATGCCGACTGCCATCACCCAAATTGCAGGAAGGAAGGTAGCGGCTGAAAAGATTCCCTCATGGTGGGAGATGGAAAAGATATGGTATCCGAAACATCTGTCGCTGGAGCAATGCTCTTCAGAAATCACCGCCCGCTACAAAGCACGTCTTTTGCAGGGAGATTCTCTGACCGACCTCACCGGCGGATTCGGCATTGACTGTTCTTTTCTTGCCACCGGATTCAAGTCCGCCACTTACGTAGAACGTCAGGAGGAGCTCTGCGAAATAGCGGCACATAACTTTCCCGTACTGAATCTAAACCATATCAACATAAGAAACGAAGACGGAGTAGCCTACCTGCAAGCAATGTCCCCCGTAGACTGCCTCTTCCTCGACCCCGCGCGCCGCAATGAGCACGGCGGAAAAACGGTTGCCATCTCCGACTGCGAACCGAATGTAGCCGAACTTGAAGAGCTTTTACTTCATAAAGCCAACCGGGTAATGATCAAACTTTCCCCCATGCTCGATCTTTCGTTGGCACTGAAAGAGCTGAAACATACACAAGAAGTTCACATTCTGTCCGTCAACAACGAATGTAAGGAATTACTAATCTTACTCGGACAAACATCACCGTCAGAAATCTCCATTCATTGTGTGAACCTCTCCACGAAAGGGGCTCAAGAAGAACAACACTTTGTATTCACCCGCGAACAGGAGCAATGCAGCGAGTGTACGTATACGGATTCTTTAGGAACCTATCTTTACGAACCGAACACCTCCCTTCTGAAAGCCGGTGCTTTCCGCAGCATTGCCGCAGCCTACCCCGTCCGCAAACTGCATCCCAACAGCCATCTTTATACTTCCGACGCTTTCATTGAAAACTTCCCCGGAAGAATATTCCGTATTGTCAACCAGTGCAGTTTCAATAAAAAAGAAGTAAAGGAGAATCTGGCAGACCTGAAAAAAGCAAATGTGACTGTCCGTAACTTCCCCGCCACAGTAGCCGAACTCCGCAAACGAATCCATTTGGCTGAAGGAGGAGATACCTACTTATTTGCCAGTACATTAAACAATGGGCAAAAAGTTCTGATTCGCTGTGAGAAAGTCTGAACTATTTTCTATTTTTGCAAAAAAGGTGCGACAAGAAGTCGTACAAGTAATTGTTCAGCATAATGTCTGAACCTGTTGTTCCGTCAACAGTAGCCTAAAGAGGCGTGCTTTACGAGTAATTGTTTGGTGCGAAGCCCTCTTGACAATATGGTTCTATGCAGAAATATCCAATGTATAGGCTGTTAGGCTGACCGATATGAGTAACGTATGTGAACCGCTGCACCATCGTAACAAAAGAATAGCTTACGGATATTTACAAGCTATAGCCAAAATGGCGGGCAGTCAGGATAGTTCTCTCTTTTTCAGGACTACACGGATGCAGCACTGCCGGTGGATGGGCGGACTTTAAGTCGGTCGTAAGTTACTTGTACGGAACTTGGTAAGCCCGTATCTCTCCTGTCCTTTATCGGGCAGGTAAGCCAATCGCAAGAGAAGCCGAATGATGTGCGGGTAAAGGATTGCGGAGAAAGCGAACGCTTCCGTGTAATGCGGAAGATAGAGGTTTAAACGTCACCTCATGCGAAAGCAGGCAGACTTCCGCAGGGTAATTCTTTGTGAAATGATTGTAGAACTTTAACGAAATGAAGAAACAGCAAAGGAGCAAGGCGAAAGCCGAGTGTGCATCTTCAGCCGAGCGTAACACAACATGGAAAAGCATTGACTTCTCCAAATGTGAACGAAAGGTCAGAAAGCTGCAAGTCCGAATAGCAAAGGCTCATAAAGAAAAGAGGTACAACAAGGTTAAAGCCTTGCAGCACCTGCTTGTCACTTCGTTCGAAGCCAAGGCATTGGCAGTAAGGAAAGTGACCTCCAATAAAGGTAAACGCACGGCAGGGGTTGACCACATAAAGTGGGATACCGATGCCAATAAAATAGAAGCTATACGTTCTTTGACACGGAGAGGATATAAAGCCCTCCCATTGAAAAGAGTTAACATACCTAAGGCAAACGGCAAGACAAGACCGTTGGGAATACCGACCATGAAAGACAGAGCCATGCAGGCACTGTATCTTATGGCATTGGAACCCATAACGGAAAGTGAAGCGGATGCAAACTCTTACGGATTCAGAAAGTTCAGAAGTACGGCAGATGCGATAGATGCGCTTCACAGATGGCTAAGCAGGGATTGCTCTCCCGAATGGATATTGGAGGGAGACATAAAAGGCTGCTTCGACCATATCAGCCATGAATGGCTTCTCGATAACGTACGAATCGACAGGCAGATATTAAGAAAATGGCTGAAAAGTGGAGTTGTATTCAACAGACTGCTTCAACCGACTATTGAAGGGACACCACAGGGCGACATTATTTCACCGACACTTGCAAATGCAACTCTTGACGGCATGGAAAGGATGCTCAAAGAGAAGTACAAGGCAAGTTATGTCAATGGAAAACTTTACTGCCCCAAAGTCAATCTCGTAAGATATGCGGATGACTTCATTGTCACTGCTGACAAAAGGAAAACGTTACTTGAAATAAAGGAAATGTTGACAGTTTTTCTAAAGGAAAGAGGACTTACCCTATCCGATGAGAAGACACTGATAACACATATCAGTGACGGATTTGACTTTTTAGGTTTCAATGTCCGGAAGTACAACGGCACATTGTTAATAAAGCCGTCAAAGAAAAGTCAGAAACGTTTCACTGACAAGCTGCATGAGGTTGTGCTGACCAAAGGTAAGGCATCATCCCAGCAGGAGCTGATAGAGAAACTCAATCCTATAATAAAGGGATGGGGTAACTACTACAGCCATGTGGTATCAAAGGAGGTGTTCTGCCGATGTGACCATATCTTAATAAATCAACTTAAAAGATGGTCATATCGCAGACATACCGACAAGTCAAGGAAATGGATAAGGAAGAAGTATTTTATCCGAAAAGGTGGCAGAAATTGGATTTTCGGTTTTGAATATGTATGTGGAGAAATAAAGGATAAGTTCACATTACAGCAACTGACAGAAATTCCAATCAAGCGACACACAAAGATAAGATGCGAGGCCAATCCGTTCGACCCATCATGGGACGAATACTTCGAAAGGCGGAAACTCAAAAGTGCCCGTCAACGTGCGTGAAGAAAACTTTATCGGAAACAAGTCATCGCAAGATGATTATGAGCCGATTTAATTTTATGAGAATTAAATTTAGAATTATCGGAGCTGTATGCGGTGAAAGTCGCACGTACAGTTCTTAATGGGGAAAGCGGCAGCAATGCCGCCGACCTACATAACAAACACAATCTAAACTAATCCAGATGAATCAAACACCCGTAAAAGCGATTCTATTACTAATCGCACTCACCCTGTCCTGCCACACTCCACTTTTCTCACAGAGAGATTTTGAGCGACACGAGTTCTCTTTTCACGCGGGCTATGGCGTTATGTTCCATCACCCTCCCACACTCACGTTGAGTACCCACAGTTACCAACGTACACTCGCACAAGGCGTAAGCTGGGATGGACAATATAATTTCCGCCCTCTCAAACGTTTTGTCTTTGGAGGAATCTACTCCGGATTTTCTTCCAAAGGAAGTCATCCGGAAGGGAAGGATCATTTATGGGTTCATTTCATCGGCACTCAAATCGGAATGTGTAATGCCAACACCAAGCATTGGCAAATCCGGGTAACAACCGGTCCCGGTGGAGTCATTCTACGAAACAACAGTGAGGTATTCGGCAAAGCACGAAAAGTGAGAGCCTTTACTATTGGTCTCCTGACCAATGCCAATCTTACCTATAAGCTGAATCCCAATCTGGGAGTCAGTTTAGGAGTACAATATATGTATAGCGAACTACTCAGAATGAGAACCCACTATCATGGAGAAAAGGTCATTGTAAAACTCGATGGCAATGCTGATGCTAACCTCACACGAATAAATATCACTTCGGGATTATCCTATTATTTCTAACATTCACTAAAAAAAGCACTATGAAGAAATATATACTTATTCTTTTCTCCATCATCAGCTTTTGGAGCTGTACGGAAGACGAATCGATCGACATCACAGTTTTACCTCCTGCCACCACTACAGGTGCCAACACCTTTGGCTGTCTGATGGACGGATGGATTTATGTGGGAGGACGATACCTGAATTGGGGACACTCGTATGTATGGACGTATGATTCATTCCACTACTATCCAGAGGAGGACAAACTATCCGTCAATGTTTCCGTCAAGCCTGACATCAACATACACTTCACCATTTTATCTCCTCAGGAAGGCAAAGAAGCAACTCTCACCGATATACGGTTCAGAGGAGAAGAACTGGAAGACGGAACAGCTTTTATAAGCCATTTCGACACAGAATTGAATATTATCAGTGCAACCTTCGGCAACAGCAAACGTCTGACTAACGGACGTTTTGATATTCATTATACAACACAACAGCAATAACGGCGGCGACAGTAATAACTATTCAGGTTTATTTTCTTCCCCCGCTTTATTGGAAGGATTGTTACTTTTCTGATACTCTTTGGGAGTGGTTGTTTCATTTCCATCCCGTACAGCCATATAGTGCGGCGACATAATTTCAATGCCGGCTTCATTAAATTTATCCTGAATATTCTGATGCAAATCCGAATAAATCTGTGCCATTTTATCTGCCTCCCTGATATATGCATTGATCTGATAGACCGGATACCAGTCGCTTAAAGAGGTTTCCAACACAAACGGACGCGGATCATCTACCACTCCGGGAGTGTTCAATGCAGCATCAATCAGAATCTGATTAACCTGTCGCCAAGGAATATCATAACCGATAGATACTTCCGAGTGAATAATCAGTCCATATTCACGTGCCGAAGTACTATAATTTACCGTATGAGACGACATGATAAATGAGTTAGGTACGGTCACCACCTCATTCTTGGGTGTCCGGATACGGGTAACAAGAGGAGTCTTTTCGATAATATCTCCCGTGGTATCATTCAACTTGATCCGGTCGCCCATCTTGAACGGACGCATATAAGTAATCACCAGTCCGGCTATAATATTACCGATCACCGTACTTGATCCCAATGAAACGATCAATCCGACGAATACCGAAATGCCTTGGAACACACCGGAATCGGAGCCCGGCAGATAAGGATAAATCATCGCAATCATAAATGCATAGAGCAGGAAACGGGCGATATGGAAAGTCGGCATCGCCCAGTCCGGGTAGAATCCGTTGATTTTGAGCCGTCCTGCTTCCACTTCACGCGCCAGATACAGAACGAGACGCACCAGATACTTCACGGCATACCAGATAACGATAATGGTGAACAACTTGGGAACATAGTCGATAATCCCCACAAAAATACCGCGAATCGGATTCCATATATACCCTAACAGTTGATATGCCAGTCCTTCTGTCTGCGGGAAGATGATGAAAATTAACGGTACGCTAAACAGTAGCTGCAATCCCATCAGTATATACCGCCCGATACTGGACAGGAATACTAACAGATTCGCCTGTTTCTGCGCATCCAGCAATTCATATCCCTGAATAGATACCGGTTTTATCTTCGTATCTTTCAGACGTAGGATACGCGCTTTCAGTTTACGGAATAACCAGTTGGTCAGGCGGAACAGGAAATACTGTCCCACAATCACCAACACAAAATAGAGCACACGCTTTGCCATTCGCCAAAGTCCGTGCTCCGCTTTCATCTCATGCAGTTTGGTAATGACATTCTGCTGTCTTTCTTTAGCCAGCGAATCACGTGAGATGCCTTCCCACAAAGCATCCTGATCGGTAAGAGAAAGCAGCACTTTGCTGCCGTACATCAAATCGGAAACAATGTCCGAATGATCGATAGAAACAGAATCGGGGCGTAGATTAAAGCGTCTTCCTATTTCTTCAATCGCCGCACCGGTCATTTGAGCACGTTGTTGGGGAGTATATCCTCCACGTTTGGTAAAAAGGTAAAATAAGGTATCGCCGTCCGCCACTACCGGCACTCCTTTAGTGAACTGGCGTAAAGAGTCGATACGCTGTCTCTGCTGGGCATATTTTACGGAGTCGGCGGAAGCCATCTGTAGCTTCATCTGTTCCATTTCCATCCGCATATTCGCCTCGTTGAGCCGGGCTTCTTCCAATGATTTCCGCATATTCGCCAGATGGATAGAATCCGAATCCCGTCTCAAAGGAACATGTCCGTTCGTTATTGTATCTCCGGCAAATATCTTCTTGACAGCCTGTTCCAGCTGTGCTTGCGCCCCGATTGCCAGGAAAGAAAGGAACAACACCAGTAACGACCGCTTTATTTTATTTTTTTCCATACCTTATATTCCTTGATTATAATTAAGGTTAATCAAACTTTTCATTAAAAACAGAGCAAACATACGGATTGTTTTTGACATTACCATTTCCAAATTGATTATCTTTGCCACTAAAAGAGAAAAACCATGAATATATTGCTACTCATCGGGGGATTAATCCTCATTCTTCTAGGAGCTAACGGATTAACAGACGGTGCCGCCTCGGTAGCCAAACGTTTCCGCATTCCTCCCATCGTGATCGGTCTTACCATTGTCGCATTCGGCACTTCCGCCCCTGAACTGACGGTCAGTGTATCTTCTGCTCTCAAAGGCAGTGCGGATATTGCCATAGGCAACGTAGTGGGAAGCAACATTTTCAATACATTGATGATTGTGGGCTGCACGGCATTATTTGCCCCGATTGTCATCACCCGCAATACACTTAGAAAAGAGATACCACTCTGCGTACTTTCTTCTATTGTCCTGCTGATCTGTGCCAATGACGTCTTTCTGGATAAAGCCTCAGAAAATATCCTGAACAGGGTAGACGGTTTGCTGTTGCTTTGCTTCTTTATCATTTTCATGGGCTACACCTTTGCCATCGCTTCCAAGCCTGCCACAACGGGAGATGCCGGACATCCGGCCATAGAAGAGGAGACAGAAATCAAATCACTCCCTTGGTGGAAATCCATTCTTTATATCATCGGAGGTCTGGCTGCACTTATTTTTGGAGGTCAGTTGTTTGTCGACGGTGCCACGGGCATCGCCCGCAACCTGGGTGTCAGCGAATCGATTATCGGACTGACTTTGGTGGCGGGAGGTACTTCTCTTCCGGAACTGGCTACGTCTATCGTTGCCGCATTAAAGAAAAATCCGGAGATTGCCATCGGAAATGTGATCGGTAGTAACCTCTTCAATATTTTCTTTGTACTAGGGTGTAGCGCGAGCATCACGCCTCTCCGTCTTAGCGGAATCACCAATTTCGACCTGTTTACGTTAGTAGGTTCCGGTATTCTGCTTTGGTTATTCGGGCTGTTCTTTGCAAAAAGGACCATTACAAGAATTGAAGGAGGAATTATGATACTTTGTTATGTGGCATATACGGTGGTATTGATTTATAATACCTGAAAATAATAAAAGGCTCCCGGCAGAAACACCGGAAGCCTTTTATTCCCACTAGCCAATTAAACTCTGATATTTATTTCACCTCGACAGTCGTCAGTATATTTACACCATATTTTCCATCGGCAGATGTCCACCAAGTAGTATTCCCATTTGCACAACGGGACAGACTTTAGTTGATGTAGCGTATATCGCAGAGAGTTTTTTAAGAGGATACGATGCATTATGGATGCCTTTAGACAGCAACTGGTTACTGTTCAGCGCAACTATCGAATCGTTTCTCCGAAAAGCAGATGCACCCAGCGACACCTATCGTATCAGTTCTTCTTTACGTAACACAGCTCCTTGTTTTATCTCTTATAAGTAAGAAAATCAATAAATATCTCTTTTTTGTTTCGTGGATGAAACAAGTAAAGGAGAGAATCTCGTTTAATAGCAGCCAAACTCTTGACTTTCCCTGTTTTATTTCGTATCTTTGAGAAAACAAAAAGAAGAAAAGCAAGATGAAATATACAAATATCAAGACATAGCAACATATTATCAAGCATATATTTCCATATATACAAGAATAGGAATGGGAGAAGATCAGCACTGATTTTCTCCCATTCTGTTTATATAATTCACAACTATTTCTGATATTCATCAAAAATAGTTTCTAATAAACTCGAATACCGTTCTTAATAAACTCTTCAACTATTTATTAAAAACGATACTCTGATTTATTATAGAACTGTAAATATATTATCTCTATAAAATAACAGGCTTATTCATAATCTAAATAAGAAGTGGCACTATACAGTCAAAATTACGAACAAGCACCTCATGACATTTTCCTTACATATATTAATAGCATATCCTTTTTATCCAGAAAATCAACTACCAAATAAGAAAATCAAAAAACAAATCATGTAATGCCAAAGGAAAAAACAAAGCCAAGCACATTGCCTTCATCGGTTTAGACGGATGAGGTACATGCAATCTCCCCAAAGTGAATATGCCTAATGTTAAAAAATCACTTTAACAGCCACTAGTATATTTACACAACTGAAACTATAATACAATTTTTGCCACAGCCATCTCACAAAATTTCATTCACTGATAAACTCCTTTGGCAATAAAATCCGACGCATCGTATCCGCAAAGATAGCAGCCATACGTTGCTGTATATAAGATTTCTCGCCATGTAACGGATGCCACCCATAAACTTCACCATAAGCAACCTGCGTATCACCGCTTGTAAAAATACGGCTAAACTGTTCACCTGTCACAGGATGTTTCTGCCTCTTCGAAAAACCAATGTATTTGTCAAACTCAACAACTGGAAGCCCCCATTTCTCCGCAAGCATGCGTATAGTACTGTTGAACATCGGACGACTATCGTTCCAATGAGTACACAATACAATCGACGCCGGTTTTCCATATGGTGAGTTATAGTACTTTGACATCGGATTAAACTTCAGATTGTAACATTCGGATATATACCGCTTAATAACATAATCATAACACGCAGCATAATCGGAAGCATCAAAAGGAAGGGCATAATCTTTATAATTTTCTTTCAGATGATCTGAATGGAATACATCTTTATCATGTACCTGCATGATGACAAACACATCAATCTCATCCAATTCTTCAGAAGAATAGAGTGTTCCTTCAACCATTCGGTTAGCCGTATTTGCAATCGACTCGCTGGATACTGCACGGTTAACAGGTACAGCTTCCAGTGCCCGGCATCCCATCTCAAACCATTTATTATTGGGTTCGGCAAAGGATGCCCCCGACAATAATATCGTATATCGATCTTCATTCTGTGCATTTCCATAAAAACAAACGAGCACAAGCAACAAAAGTAAAGTACTTATTTTTTTCATTTCAAACTATTTTTATTTTTTGAACTTCATCATCCAATCCCAACCTTTATTCCATTGTTCCGGATAATTATAATGTCCTGTCTCCTCTATCACAAATAGTTTCTTCTCTGACTGAATCATATTATAGGTACTATAGGTTGTTGTAGGCGGACAAACCATATCGTTATACCCAAACGACATATAACAAGGCACATCAAGTCTCCTTGCAAAATTGGCAACATCATAATAAGCAGCAGTTGCCACTTTGGGTTTCAATGCCGGATTTTCCTCACAATTACGGAAATAATGCGGCCACCCGCCTGCACGGCCACAAAGATAACCAGTCAGGTCACAAAGTGCAGGATAAAAAGTCATAATTGCCTTTACTTTCGGATTCAACGCCGCCGTTACAATAGACAGTGCCCCTCCTTGACTTCCTCCAGCCACAAACAGATTGGTACCGTCATACTGTGGTAACGTAGCTAAATAATCAACTGCCCTCACACAACTCAAATAAACCCGCCGATAATAAAAATCAGAACGAGAATCCATATTCATCGTAGGATAACCATTTAGTGCACCATTGGCTAAGGCATCATACACAGTTTGCGGCAAGTTCACCGGAATACCATGAATACCTAGTTCCAAAGTTATAAAACCATTTTCAGCCGTAGCCACATCACCTGTATATGAACGTACACCCGCCCCGGGTACTTTCAAAATAGCCGGGTACTTCCCCTCTTTCTTCGGTACACAAAGGATGCCATATACTCTGGTATTCGAGGCAAATGCCCCCAAACCAAGATGGTAGACATTGACGTTCTCCGTACAAGAAGCCGGAATTAATTGTAACCGGACATTCATAGGTACACAAGCTGTCTCTGCCAACTGCCTATCCCAAAAAGCATTAAAATCTGTCGGCATTATAACTGTCGGCACCAACTTTTCCGGCTCAAAACCTACCGTACACAGGCCTTCATAACGGCAATGGTCATAAACAGCCCCAACCTTACAACGCAAAAATCCACTTTTTTTCATCGTCCCGCCCTTAATACGTCCGGTTCCGTCCGGCAACATCAACGAATCTTGTTTCAAAGGCTCCATCATATCCTCTTCTATCGAATAAGTGACCACGCTCCTAACCGGAATACCCGACACCTTGACGGTAACATTAAAATCAACTTGTTCACCCAGAGAATAATCAAATTTCTTCTGTTGAGGTGAAACCTCTACTTCCACCATTTGTCTGGACGGCTGTGCCTGCAGAGCAGGTGAATACATTACTAAAAAGAAACACAAATATGATAAATATATTCTCAATAACATAACTTTATCCTTTCCAACTCATTTGACAATCTTCACGCACCGATCACTTCCACCTTTCCGGTTTCTATACGCCACAAAGTCACCAGTCGTACAACATATAGTACCTTTTATATCTTCTCTCAAACTTCTTTTCTGCGAGCTTCCAACTCTTTCGTAATCTCCGATATTTTCTTTTCACTTAACGGATATCTCGAAATGAATAAAACGGATATTAATGTAGCGCAGGCAGGCAGAACACTCATCATCAAGCAAATACCAGTCAATGCTGTTTCCGTCTGAACCACATTTGCCTCAAAACCGAAATAGAATAATAGCCAGCCACTCAAAGAGCCTCCTATTGTCCAACCAAGCTTTTGAGACATAGATGAAGATGAAAAGATTAACCCCGTCGCCCGACGTCCCGTTTTCCATTCCGAATAATCGGCTATATCTGCATACATGGACCACATCAGCGGCGAAACGATACCTGCACAGAAACTAATCAGAATCTGCATCGACAGGATAGCAACAACCATATCTTTGGGTAAGAAATAAAAAATAATACTCAATACCGTTGCAACCGCCATAGCAGAAAGAAATGTTAGTTTTTTACCTATCGCACGCGTCAGAGCCGGTACACATAGAATGCCGACAATATTAAAAGCCTGCCCCAACACCAAATAAATAGTAATCAAAGTCAATGGCGCATCCATGATGGAAAACGACCATAAATCTGACCCTGTCACATAATATTTGAAATAAAACACAGCTGCACCATCACGCAAAGAGTTGAATACAAGCACCATCACACTGGCTCCCAAAAGAATCCACCAAGGTTTATTCACTCCCAAATCCTTCAAATCATTTTTCAGAGAACTTTTCTTCTCAAGAATCGGACGAATCCGCTCCTTTGTCCACAGGAAAGTCAACAAGAACATACAAGTGGCCATAACAGCAAAAACAACGGCAGCCATCTGCCAACCAAAAGCCATTGAAGGTAAACCATCAACCAACTTCATCCTACTAAAGAAATCAGTCAATGGCTCAACTAATGCCAGAACAAGTATACTGCCCCCAAAAGCAAAAGTCATACGATAAGAAGAAAACTCCGTACGGGTCTGCGGATTGACTGACATAACTCCCAATAAGGATGCATATGGTACGTTAATCAAGGAATAAATCATCATCATCAACGTATAGGTAACATAAGCATAAACAATCTTGGCAGTTTCACTCTCCCCCCATGAAGAGAAAGTTAGGATTCCACAAATTCCAAACGGAACAGCCACCCACAACAGATAAGGTCGGAATTTTCCCCAACGGCTTTCTGTACGATCTCCCAAAATACCTATAAAAGGATCCAAAAATGTATCCCAAATACGAGTAACCAAAAACATAGTACCCACCACTGCAGCCGAAAGTCCTATCACATCCGTATAAAAGAACAACAGATACATGGTAAACAACTTCCAAAACATAGAAGAAGCCGCGTCTCCTAATCCATATCCAATTTTCTCCTTCAGTTTAATATGTTCATTTTCCATAACAACCTACTTTAAAGAAGCTAAATATGCCTTATTCTTATTCACTAACTTATATATATTCTGGACTGATTTTATTGAACGGAAATCATCTGCCGGTGTGTTGAAACAATAATCCAACAAATGCTCAATATCAGTTTCCGCCACATGCATACGGGTATCACATGAAGCATAATAAATATACACCTTATCCTCGTCTCTTATCCAGCCATTCGCAAACAACACATTAGAAACATCTCCTACTCTTTCTTCGCCGACCGGAGCCATAAAATAACCGGCTGGTTCGGCTATTACCTCCGTCGGATCTTCCAACGAAGTAACATACAAATATAAAACATATCTCAAACCTGCAGCACATCCACGCACACCATGAGCCAGATGCAGCCAACCTTTCGAGGTTTTGATAGGATGCGGACCTTCTCCATTTTTCTGTTCCTTGATAGTATGATAAAAGCGGGAATTAATAATCTTTTCCTCTTTGACTTCGGCATGGGTAATATCATCAACGAGCGCCCATCCTATACCACCGCCATTTCCCGCATCAATAAATCCATCCTGCGGACGGGTATACAACGCATATTTACCATCCACAAACTCCGGATGCAGCACTACGTTACGTTGTTGGCTCTTCGTCACCAAGTCCGGTAAACGTTCCCAGTTCTTCAGATCTTTTGTCCGGGCAATTGCAGCAAATGCCACCGCCGAAGACAAATCTCCCGGACGGGCAGCCGGATCCTTGCGTTCCGCACAGAAAATTGCATAAATCCAGCCGTCTTCATGAGCAGTGAGCCGGGCATCATACATATTTGTATCAGGAACCTCCGTTTCCGGCATCAGTACTGGAAGCTCCCAAAACCTGAAACGGTCTACCGGACTATCACTTTCAGCTATAGCAAAAAAGGACTTACGATCCATGCCTTCCACACGAACCATTAAATAATATTTCCCATCCAGCTTAATGGCGCCAGAATTCATCACTGCATTAACTCCGATACGTTCCTCCATAAAGCGATTAGTTACCGGATTAAAATCATAACGCCAGATCAATGGCGCATGGTCAGCTGTCAATACAGGATATTTATAACGACAATAAATACCGTTTGTCGTCTCCATCTGTATATTCTTACGAGTAAGCAATGCTTCATGCTTAACTTTCAAGTCATCTAATACACAATTTCTCATAATACTATCCTTATCATTTTTCTAATATTAATACCCAATCTTCTTTTTCACCATTATCCGGCGTATTGATTTCCAGATTTACTCTTGAATCAATTCCTCCCTCAAACATTAAGCCGTTACGCGGGTTCATCCACCGTAAAGAATAGCAATCTGCTCCCCAATCCTTCAAGTTCAGTTTCCATCGCCCGTTTTCCGGAAAATAACACACTAAATAGTCATTTCCACCAAAAGCCACAGCCTCATCAGCTCCATCTTTTACAGTACTTATCATCCCGAAGAATGTTTTCCCATTCTTAAAAGAAAACATATTCCACAAACGACGAAAGTAAATCAATTGTCCTGCACCTTCCAAATCAAGAGAATCATACCAAGGAATACGTGCTTCGCACATCGGAATATGCTTAGCAGTATACATTTGCCAAACATTATTACAACCATAAGTATAACCACATGCTCCAGACAACATACTCTGATACAAAGACTTCCGGACATCATATGCCGTAAAACGTCCGTCCTCCAGTCTGAAATTACGGGGTATGTCTTCATAACGGGGTTCACCATCCATCACAGGTTTCCTCGGCTCCCGGGACAGATCCGGAAATAGTAACCGGCGATAAATTTCATAAGACTCCTGGCAATGCCCGCTTTGAAACATATTAAAATCCAACCATGTTTCATCATGAAACCATATGGATGAAGAATGTTCTCCATGCGGATGATAAGTCATTAAATGCCGGGAGTCCTTTTCCCTGATACCTTCAGCCATTGCTTTCCAAATATCTCTATTCTTCTCGCCACCGCTTCTATCACCTCCTATTACCCAAATTATATTCGGATAAGAAACATAACGAGCTCCTAGAAAGCGACCGTATTCACGGGCGTTTTTTACATTAAACAGTTCCGGACCTCTTCCCCACTGTTTGTCGACTTTATCTCCCCATGTTGGTAACAAAGCCACATACAATCCTTTTGATGCCGCCATTTGGAGAATATGATCAACATGATTCAAATAATCAGCACTCAATGTAATGTCAGTCTCATCCGTCAATTGGGGTGTTCCCGATATGGTTGAGAAATCATCCAGCTCCGTCAGAATAACAGATTGGATTACAGTGAAACCTTTTAACCGGCGATTTTCCAGATAACGTTCTGCTTCCTCTCTACTCAAACGGGCAAACATCTCCCATGCCGTGTCTCCTAAATATAAGAACGGAGTCCCATCTTCATGTTGCAAATACCGTTTACTACAATCCACCTCAAGGTCTCCATGACTAAACGGAATCATATTTACCCAGTCAGACACAGCAGGAAATGTCATAATTGTAAATGAAGTCAGCAATAAATATGTCAGAAGTAACCGCTTCATCTTATAATATTCGCTTCTTTATACTTTTCCAGAATCTTTACTTGAGAACGCTCTGCCCCTCCTTTATAGGTTGGGATCACCATAACTGCATCATCCGGCCACCAAGAGCCGGAAGCCCAGTATGTCCCATTGATACCGTTTGTAGACAAATAGGACAGAAAATTATCCAAAGTAATTTCCCAATCCGGATCATTCACCGGAATACCATATTCACCTATAAATCCTTTCAAACCATTCTCCTTTAACCACTCGACAAAAGGAGTGACTAATTCCACCCCTTTATCAGGGGTACCCTCTTCTTCTTCGTAACTATACTTATATGTCCCCGAATTATCTTTATCAAAATAGCAATGAGCCTCATACAGCAATTTATCTGATGGATCTTTCAAATACTTGAGTGTATCACTTACATGCTTCCATTTAGAAGCAGAACTCCAATGATTACCACCAACTATTATGGTTGTATTGGGATCTGACACACGGATAGAATCAATGGCTGACTGCGCCATACTGATCCAAAAAATATCTTCACCCAAATCATAAGGTTCGTTCATTAACCCATAACCATAAATATTCGTATAGTTTTTAAACTCATCTGCCATTTTTTTCCAAAATTCAGCATAATGTTCATTAGTAATATCATCTTGCCCTATTATCTGTACTTTACCATTATGATATCTGCGGCAATAATTATGCATATCCAATATGACCTTCATATCCAATTGTTCAGCAGCCGTAACAAAGTCCTTGACAGCCTGTAGATCCGGTGAGTGGAGTTCACCTCCCGGTTCATGCTGCAAACGCTCCCATTTAAAAGGCATTCGGATCAGATTCAATCCTTTTTCCTGCCAATATTTCAAATCCTCCATAGTAGGATAACCATAATCCTTACCACACTCACCGGGAAAATTATTACCAAACTCCGCACAAGCAATATTGATTCCGAAAGGTTCACCTTTCTGCTCCGAAGGAGTCTTAACCCCACAAGATACCAGTCCCAACAAACCTAAACCAATCAATATAATTTTAGCCTTCATATTTAATCATTTTATTATTATAAAATACATTTATCTCATCCCCCATTTTGCCGGTTTGTCAGTCATTACTATCTCAAGCCGGCCTCCAGATACAATATCCTGATGACTGAAAAAAGGTCTGTCCAATAATTTCCCGTTTAATGTAACCGACTGGATATATTTATTATCCGCTGAATTATTCTTAGAAATTATAGTGAACGATTTATTATCCGCCAGATTAATCACTACACGGTCAAATAACGGCCTTCCTATGGAATACACAGGCTTACCCGGACAAACTTGATAAAATCCCATTGCATTTAATATATACCATGCCGACATCTGTCCACAATCTTCATTACCGGACAATCCATCCGGTGCATCTTGATATAATTCTTTAAAAACCTGATCCACCAATTCCTGAGTCCTCCATGGTCTATTCACATAATTATACATATGGATAATATGATGACTCGGTTCGTTTCCATGTGCATATTGTCCTATAAAGCCACTTATATCAGCAGAAGCACTACTACCTTCCAGTCTGAAATCAATCGTAAATAAAGAATCCAGTTTCTCAATAAATGCTTCTTTTCCTCCCATTAACTGCGCCAAGCCATTAATATCGTGGGGGACGAACCATGTCCATTGCCATGCATTACCCTCACAGTAATTATCACTGCGGTGTGAGGAAGCTTTCGGATTAAAAGGGACATCCCATTTCCCCTTAGAATCCACTCCCCTCATAAACCGGACTGAAGGATCAAAATACAATTTATAGGCTTTTGACATACGACTGTATTTCTCATGGTTCTTCCCGTCATTGACCGCCTCCGCCAGAATAGAAATGCAATAATCATCATAAGCATATTCCAACGCTTTTGCAACCGATTCATTCTCAAGATCACAAGGTATATAGCCTACGGTATTCTTATAATATTTGGCCATCGGCATCAAATGGTGCATAATCAACGGAGGACATTTAATTCCTGACATATCGAACTCCGCCGCCCGTAGACATGCACTATATGCCTCATGTAAGTCAAAATCCGAATATCCCTTCGTATAAGCGTCAGCTATTAACGAAGCTGCATGATATCCGATCATTATCCCCGTATAGTTTGAAGCCAAATCCCACATCGGAAATATTCCCCCTTCTTTATGCTTTTGAAGCAACGAGTATATAAAATCATTATTCAATTGCGGATCAATAATAGAGAAAAGGGGATGAAGAGCGCGAAACGTATCCCACAAAGAGAAAATGGTGTAAATAGGTTTCTGTACATCCCCTTGATGGATTTCCAGATCCATTCCCCGATAACGTCCATCCACATCCGTAAATAGATTCGGGCATATCGCTGTATGATACATAGCTGTGTAGAAGATTCTTCGGTGAGTATCATCCTTTGTGGCTATATCTATTTTAGACAAATATTTATCCCACTCCTGAGATGCTTCCTGACGGACACCCTCAAAATCCCATTCTGGAATTTCTTTTTCCAGATTCTGACGGGCGCCATTCATATCTACAGCCGAAATACCAATTTTCACCATCACTTGCTCATCCAGTTGAGTTTTGAACTTCAGCAATGCCTTACAACGTGGTTGTCGTCTCCCGTCATGATCAATAATGGTATCTTCTATTATACTATATTCAAATGGCTTCGAGAATTTCATATAGAAATTAATAGATTGCTCTGCCGCCCAATATGAGGTCAATTTATGTCCCCTGATTTCCGTTGCACTGACTACTTCTATCTGCATATCCGAGTTAGTCTGATATTGAATGGAATAATCCAAATCCAGAATAAAACCGGCTTCATCACTCTTAGGGAAAGTATAACGATGCAATGCTGCACGTTTCGTTGCGGTAAGTTCTGTTCTCACGTTATAACGATCCAGAAATACAGAATAATATCCCGGTCTGGCTATCTCATTATCATGCGAGAACCCCGAGGCATAAGGAAGTGTCTGACTCTTATTATCCTGTGGATTATATTCTTGTCTACCCACAGTCGGCATCAATAAAATATCCCCATAGTCCGCACAGCCTGTTCCGCTCAAATGGGTATGGGAAAAACCATTAATGATAGAATCTTCATAGTAATATCCGGAACAAGCATCCCAACCATCTATACGCGTATCCGGACTGGGCTGGATCATTCCGAAAGGAACTACCGCTCCCGGAAATGTATGTCCGTGACCGCCAGTACCAATAAAAGGATCTACATAATCAACATAACTTTTTTCTTTTGCGATAGCAGATAATACTATCAGAAATGCAAATCCTACACAACAATATATCCTATTTAACATTCTCATTTTCACTGATTATTTTATTTGTTTAATCGAATCGAAGCCTTATATTTAAACTCACGCAAGATGTCAGAAGACAATTGTGCCTTTTCTTTCCATTCTTTAGAACCATAAACGCCTGCCTGTGAATAATCAAATGGTATAAAACCTATTTTCCTGACATTCTTTAATGTTTTAAATCTAAAATCATCATTCTCTGCATCTATAAATAAAGGAGAAGCTACCATCGAATCATTCTCTTTTTCTTTTTTCCATTGTTCCCATGGAAGTCCGTCAAAACTAAGTGTTCCATCCACGCTCCAGTATAAGTTGGAACCCATATCAATATTTCCTTCTTTCCAAGGACCTGACAATGTTTCTCCTTGCTTTTGCAATATAATATTATGCCGGAACGAAAAAGATAAATGCTTTTCCACACGGGTAAATTGTGCCTGATAATAAAAACCAAAAGCAAAAATATTGTTTTCAATTTTATTATCCCGCCCATAATGTTGATGGAATCCGCCGCTTTTACAACGATAAACCAGATTATTACGCATGGTGATTCCTCTTGATCCCTCATCCGTATACAATCCCCAGCCACCATAGTCATAAGAAAGGATATCATGGATCACATTATTGGAAACACTAGTACCCGGTGACTCTCCCAACGTATAAATGGCCCCCATATCCGATAATTCACCCCAGCCTATATGATGTACATGATTATATTCTATGATATTACGAACGGAAGGGCTTGTTAGCGGAGCCTGATAATATTGTCCTTCACCCCGTTTATTTAGAACAGAGGTCCATGAATCGGAAGTTTGATTATATCCCCAGAACCAGCCTGAAGATATTCCCGAATAACGCAGATCGGCAATATCATTGTGTGTTATCCGATTGTCGCTAGCATGGAAAAGAGCAATTCCTACCCCGCAAGGAAGTTCACTCCCCATATGTTGCAAAATACAATTATCGACGATATTTCCACTAGTTACCGATTGCCCGTCTGGTCGGAAAAATGGTTCCCCGATTTTTATTCCTCCTGCACCAAAATCTGCTAAATAACAATGCTCAATTTTATTCCGATGACATCCACGCTTCAACCATATCCCATAACTCCCCAGATGCATCAATTCACAATTCACAAAAGAGATTCCCTCTGCATAATTTAATAATAAAGCCGCATCAGTAAAAGCGGCAGCCTGAACTGCATCCTCTCCATTATCCGGTAATAAATAAGATGAATACTGAAATGAAATATTCTCAAAATGCAAATCACGGACAGGCGCATCTTCAGTCCCTTCCACAACCAACAGATGCTGCAAAGCCGGTGCCACACAAAAAACCGTAGCCATATCTTCATTTGCCAACGGCATATAATAAATATAACCTGTCTGATGGTCCAGATACCACTCTCCCGGTTCATCCAGAGCCTTCATGTAATTAAACATAACATATCGGGAACCTGCAGTAATGGGATTCCAATCCTGCATTCCTTTCCCAGCCAAATAAACAAATCCGGAATCAGCATCTGCATATTCAATATGTTTCTGTGTAATATCCCATTTATGATAAAAACGAAACTTCACTCTTGAAGCCTCATCTGCAGTCAATCCCTTCAATGAAGAAATATCTTGTGTATTTAATACCACGCGCTGAACTGCATAGTCCGCTGCACGAACTCCATTCACAAACGAAGTTTCGGAAGCATCTTTTACCGTATACCAGTCTTCATTCGGCGTACGCGCAAGAGTAGCCCGCCGACCGTTTATATAGAGCTGTTCAAAAGTAAATCCATATCTTACAACTTCTGGTACGTAAGCACGATAAAGCTTGTCTCCAAACGGCTCCCAACCATTGATGCATATACCTCCCAACAAACAAGATTTCTGTTCTCCAATTCCACGAAAAACGACAGGTCTTTTTAAACTTGTTTTAATCTGAACCGGACGGTCCAGATAATAATCACCACTTTGTATGAGAATAGATAATGTATCCGTACGACTCATATCCGCACATCCTTTTTCCAATGCACAGTTTAATGAAAAGAGTGGCCTCTCTTTTGAACCATCATTGTTATCATTTCCCGTTGGAGACACATAAATCATTTGCTGACCATATATCTGGCACAACGAACCCAATAACAGACTTGCTAAAAATATAAGAATTTTCATAACCATTTATTTATCAGCCGGCAATCCCGACAGTATATCATTTGTCTAATACCCTATTTATTGATTTCTATCTCAAATTCTCATACACTTTATCCACCGTATTATAAAATCTTATCAATTCACGCGACTTTTGTCCCGCCGGCTTTATTACTTCAGTATCCCATCCACCTTCATAGCTTCCGCGGGGAAGTATCATGGAACAAGTTTCATTTTTATTAGAAATAGACCAGTTGACCCAGCTTATCCGGTTCTTTTCTAAGAAATCTGTCCATTTTTCCCATTCCGGAATATCCAGAAAACCATCTCCCGTATGTTCCATTCCCGCACATTCAGTAACGAAAAGAGGAAGATCCTTTTCTAGAGCCTTGGCAACACGATTCCGAAGCTCCTCTTTATGGCTGGCCGCATAAAAATGCAGGGAATACATAATATTCTCATACCCTACAATCGGATTATTGGCCACTATATCCACATGCTGGTCCCAAGAAGGAGTACCCACAATAATCAAGTTATCCGGATCATATTTCCGGATTTCGGCAATAACCTCTTCCGCATATTTTTTAATTCGCTCCCATGAATGTTCGTGAGTCGGTTCATTAAATATTTCATATATTATATGTGGATTCTTCCCGTACTTACGAGCCATAGATGCAAAAAATTGTTTGGCCAGTTCCGGATAAAAATCATGCGCATGCCAATCAATGATAACATAAACATTTTCTTTTATAGAAGCTCTGACAACAGTCTCCACACAGTTCAATGCAAACTCCGGGTTCACCAAATATCCGTCTTCCACTCCCTCATAAGCACCCATAGCAGCACGAATTACAGAACATTTCCAATCGTCTTTAAGCCATTTTACAGCCTTCTTATTATAAAAACGGGGCCACAAATTATGCCAGCCCAAGCTTACCCCACGCAGAGAGATTGTGTCTCCTTGCCCATTACATAAAAAGCGCCCTTTTACTTGAAGTTGTCCATGTATCTTTACCGGTTCCCAATTATTATTTCTGGCACTTCCATGTACTGAACAAAAGAAAAACAAAGCAACAATTACAAATGTCAGATACTTCATATTTTTGATTGATTTGAAAGTTTAAAATAAAAGCTGTTCCAACTGATTCTCCTGAAACAGCTTTTATTGATAAAAATTTAATTACTGGTCTTCAAATATTTCTCCAGAATTTTCATTTGAGGTCTGTCAACAGTATAATTATTGGTTGGCTGCACAGACAATGGATAATCGCCCCAACGGGGACCTGCCGACCAATACGTACCATTAATACCATTATCCGATAAGAACTTCAAGGCCCTGTCAAGTACATCAAGCCAACGACCGTCATTATCAGGCACCCCGTATTCTCCGACAAAACCTCTTTTCCCATTTTGTTTTATCCAGTCTACAAAAGGAGTCAAACGGGTAATGCCAATATCCAGAGTCGCACCGTCTTCTGCATAACTCAAGTTGTAATTACCTGAAGCATCAGCATCAAAATAAGTATGGGCCTGATATATCAGATTATTATATGGGTCAACCAGATTCTTCAAATTATCACTATATCTCACCCATCTGCTTGCGGAAGCATACTCATCCCCACAAACAACAATCGGTGTTTGCGTATCAATCTCACGTATAGCCGTTATGCAAGCCTGTGCTATATTAAACCAAGGAGTAGTAGACAACATACTATAGGGTTCATTCATGATATCATATCCCCAAATATTTGTATAGCCCTTAAATTCTACTGCCAGTCTCTTCCACACATCACAAAAATGATTGACCGTACAATTCACCGAACCAATAATGGCATATTGATTGTCATTTGAGTTTTGACCGTTTGAATAAATACAATAGCGACCAAAATTGTGCATATCCAACAAAACCTGTATACCCATACTTTCTGCAAGACCCACGAAACTCTTCATCTTGTCCAATTCTACCGAATTCAGTTCTTTTCCCAGTTCCGGTTGAATACGTTCCCAACGGAATGGAAACCGAATCAATCCGAATCCTTTCTTTTTTACATATGCCAAATCATCACGCGATGGATATCCATAATGAGTACCGTCAATCCCCGGATAAACTGCCGCAAACTCAACTCCTGACATATTAACACCAAAATATAAATCAGACCGTAACTGATTGTCCTCATCTCTTTCGTCATCCGAAGAACAGGAATTTAGTGACAAGAACATGACAATGGCCCCCAATATAATTTTCAATCGTATCATAATAATTCTATTTTTAACGTTTCACAAATCTGAAATTACAGAAACTTACATCAAACACTTGTTCAGATGAAGGAGAGAATATAATTTTAAAAGGCAATTGGCTTTCCGAACTAGTTCCATCAGGGATCAGCTGATGTCCGTCACCATCAGTGGAGGTAACCGGAATACGTGCGGTCATCCATTTACCATACGTATTAATAGGCACGCCGTTAGCAGCTGGTTCCCAAACATAATCACCCAATACGAAACGGGCAGCAGAGGAGATCGGATAAGCAGATGATGTATTCATTTCAAATCTAAGATCATACGAGGTCAAATCAGAAACTACTTCTTGAGGAACACTAATGCGACCGTCCCGTAACACCATCCAACCCCACGCTCCAACAGTTCCTTCAAAACGAACATAGTTCATACCCTCCGCAAGTGGTGCCGGGTCCTCTCCCTCTACAATATTTGAAGCAGTGTACAAAAAGTCTTTAGGAGAATCCGGATATTTGTTCGAATGTGTATATGCATCGGGACCCGGCCAATTATTAAAATCAAATAATTGGGAAGCACCTTCATCTGCATAAGTCAGATAAACCGGTTCCTTCATTTCACTACCCTGAATAGACAAACGGGTACCCGGACGGGCATTTGCAGGAATCTGTAATGTAATATCCGTACGGGAGGCCGCTAGAATATTTATCGGAGTATCACCCAAACGAATATTGGCTGCTTCCGCAGTGATTCCGTAAAGATCGAAGTTATCACCTGAAATAATCGTTGTATCACCCGGTTGCGCAAACTCATTATACAAACCTCCAATTGTTAGTTCAGGAACAGTAACAGTCAAAGAAGTACTCGTCGAACCATTTGCAGTTGTTATATATACCATATTTGTCACTTCGGAAGGTAATTTACGAGGGATAGGTGCAAGAATAGCTTCATATGAGGAATAAGTTTCTTTCGGATCAACCTCTATATCATTGAATTTCAACGATTTCAAATCACCCAGATTAGAACCCTCGATACGTACTACTTGTTCAAATGCCGCCGTTGTAATAGGCATCTCACCCTCTGTAGCTAAAACGATACGTTCGACAACCGGCGCACCAGTAGAAGGTATATTTTCTTTAGCCAACACTTTATCCACCTCCACTATATCCGTACACGACGATACCAATAGTAAGACAGTAGCAATAGATGCATAAATATATCCAAATGTTTTCATCTTATTTTCACTTGTTTAATTGATTATCTATATTAATTCCAACCCGGGTTGTTGGATGTTATCGCCTGATTCGTCAGCATCTCCATAGTCGGAATCGGGAAAAGCAAATGTTTCTCCTGACGGGCTTTTACGTTATTTGCTTCATCCATCCCGCCCAATGCATTCATGGCTTGCAGATAAATACCCCAACGAATCAAATCCCAACGACGGTCACCTTCGAGTGCGAACTCCATCGCCCGTTCTTCCAGAATAGCCGAACGCAAAGATGCTTTATTGGCAAATGCGTCCAACTCTTTCAATGTGGCATTACTACGACTGCGCACATCATTCAAAGCATCCACAGCTTCTTGTGTCGGTCCGTTCAGTTCATTTGCAGCTTCGGCTTTAATAAGCACTACATCCGCATAACGCAAAAACGGATAGTTAGCATCCATACGTTCCAAAGTCTGGTCAGATATCTGTTGAGAATATTTGGTAGTATAAGCAAAAAACTGTTCAGAGCCACCTTCGTCAGAACGCCATCCTGCAGTCACTTCCGGATTATCAAATGGCGGTTCTTTAGCATCGACCATGCTTTTCCATTTCCCAAAGTTTGGATAATAAGAACCACCACCCCAACTGGAATCGGAACCTTCGCGTATCCAACAATGTAAAACACCTTTGTCTACACGATAATCTTTCTCCTCAAACAACAAATACCAATGTTTACGCATACCCACCGTCAAACTATTATCAACATGACCTTTATTATTCAGTCTGCCGCAGTAATGCAAACCAAACAAAGTACCAAATGAGGAGTCACCCGACAAAGACTGCAGACTAAACAAGAACTCACTGCTTGTTTTTCCGGTAGCCGTCCATAAATTATCATAAGCCACCAGTTCATGATTTCCGTATACACCCTCTATTACATCGGATGCCAATTGATAGGCATTTTCATAACATGCCCTAGGATCAAAGCTTTCATAACCTGCTACTACATTCTTTGAGAAAGTGGTTGCAACGGGGTCTGTATAAATCTTAGTGTCCACGCCGTTAATATTCTGAATCACATAGGGGACTCCTGTCTTTACTATGACTTGCTCACTGGCTGGAGTAGAAGCAGCCCCCATCGTAGCATATACTTTAGCCAAAAGTCCGGCAGCTGAAGCGGCACTTACTCGACCGGGTACATAAGCTCCATCCGTATTTTTATAAATCATATCTTTCGCTTTGTCAAGCAATGGAATGATTTGTTCTTCATAAACCTGTTGAACCGGAATTCTCGGATTGTCCGTATATGAACCAGATTCATTTACACTTACGGAATATACCGGAATATCGCCATAGGCACGGGCCAAATAGAAATAGGCCCACGCTTTCAAGAAATAGCACTCACCCAAGCAATTCTTTTTATGAGCTTCTGTCGGACCGCTCATGCCCTCTATTTGTGCAATTGCCTGATTAGCTTTGTTTATCAAAGAATACATTCCTGTCCACAATGCATTGCATTGCGCACTACCGCCCTGAAAATTACCACTACCAAACTCGGAGAACTGCCAGACTGCTCCAGATATATAGTCACAATCGTAATCCAGCGGACGTGGAAAAGAACCATATATAAACATTCCAGTATGCAATACATTATAAACCCCTATCACCCACATATCTGCTCCCCCGTCAGAATTTTCAATCTCTCCCGGAGAGATAAAGTCATAAGGTTTCTCTTCCAGCATGTCTTCACAAGAAGTTGTCAAAAGTCCAAAAGGCATACACAGACCTAACGCCAACACTGCAGATATTAATTTATATTTTTTCATCATTACTTCTTTTTATAATGTTAATTTAAAACCAATCGTATAAGTACGGCTATTTGGATAAGAGAATATATCCACACCACGACGAGAAGCGTCTGATCCGAAAGCATTTACATCCGGATCAAACCAACTGTAATTGGTAAGCGTAAATACATTAGTTATTGTTCCGAACACTGACAAGTCAGTAATACCTTTGCAGACTGATCCGAAATTGTAACTCAAATTAATTGTTTTCAGGCGGAAATAGGAACCATCTTCTACATAACGGTCGGACAACTTCATATCACGCGTCATAGCCGTTGTTATTCGCGGCCACTTCGCATTTGCCGCATTCTCCGGTGTCCAACGGTTTTCATACGCTTCACGGGTCACATTACCAATACTGTTCATACCAATCATAGTCAAGTTACCATTAAATATATCATTGCCCTGACTTCCTTGGAAGAATAATCCCAACGAAAGCTTCTTCCAGCGGAAATTTGCATTCAAACCATATATAAAATCTGGATTCGTATCACCAATGACAGCGCGGTCTTCAGTAGTTATCTGATTATCACCGTTACGATCAACATACTTTATCTCCCCAATCATCCGCTGTGCTTCTTCCTTCGAAACTTTAGAATAAATAGGATCTGCTCTTACTTCTGCTATGTTATCGTAGAACCCATCTTCTACATATCCGTAGATTGTTCCTATCGGCAAACCGTTTCTTTGCAGGAATACTTCATTAGCTCCATACCACAACTGTGTTGCATATTGATCGGCATTCAATCCACCTATCCGATTTTGATTAAACGAAATGTTTCCGTCGAAATTTAGTCCCCAGTCTTTATTGTCAATAGCTACCACATTGGCTGTAAACTCAAAACCTTTGTTAGTGACATGTCCAAAGTTAGTCCACATTGTACTATAACCAGTACTTAATGGTATTGAGACATTCTGTAACAAATCTTTTGTCTTCTTATAATAATAGTTTGCTGAAAAATTCAGACGATTCTTCCAGAATCCAAAATCAAGACCTACATTGAACTGGTCAGTAGTTTCCCATCTGAGTGAAGTGTTTAAAGGGCCTTTATAAGTTTGTCCGCTAAAACCGCTGGTTAATGTACCATTCAATGGATAATTGGCAGTACCTAATGACTCCATTGTCTGATAACTGCTGATAGCCTGATTACCAGTCTGTCCATAACTAAAGCGAAGTTTCAGATTACTAAATAAATCCAGCCGCTTGATAAATTCTTCTTCCGAAAGAGACCATGCTATTGCACCTGATGCGAAATTTGCAAATTTATTACCCGGTGCAAAACGGCTGGATCCGTCACGACGAAATGAAACCGTAAAAATATATCTATCCAATAATGTGTAATTGGCACGTCCCAACAATGATACCAATACAGATTCTCCGCGACTACTAGAAGGACGATCAACAACCAATGCCTGGCTCATATCGTAATCTTTAGTTAAGTCAGTTGGAAAATTCTGTGCAGTAATAGCTTTCCCTCCCCAATGTGATTTCTCATAAGTAAAACCGGCCACAGCATTCAAGCGATGTATCTTATTGAAAGTTTTATCAAATGTCAGCACCGATTCAGCCGTCACATTCTGCCAAAAATTATCACTTCGACCAGCACGTCCGTTTGCTACCTTGCCCTCACCAGTCTCACGGCTGTAATAAGAACTACGGTCATTTGAAGTATAACTGATGCCCAAATTCTGCCGGAATTTCAACCAGTCGGCAATTTTCAGTTCGGCATAAGCTGAAGTAAACACATTGATCGAACTTAATTCATCCTTCGCAGTATTCACATAAGTCCGCGGGTTAGCCGACAACCATGAATACTCATCATCTTCACTCTTATCACCAGCATAAACTGTCGGAATATAAATCAATGCCGACCGGATAATACTTGCATCATAAGAGTTCGCTTTAGCAAAATTTGTAGTTGATTTTGTAAAATTAATATTCAGCCCCGCATTCAGCCATGAGGTAATTTCACTATTTACATTTGAACGGAACGTGAAACGCTCGTACCCGGAATTTTTAATAATACCATCTTGTGTAGTATAATTGCCGGAAATAGCATAATTACTCCTTTCATTTCCACCTGAAACACTGACGTTATATTCTTGCGTTAAACCTGTCTGGAGAATTTCATCCATCCAGTCGGTACCTTCCACCCATTTGCGGTTTCCATACTCATCAGTTCTCCATCCCGGGTGCAAGAAATCTTCAGGAATAGGATTGTAACTACCAGATTCACGAATTACATTCCCGTTGCCATCTCTTTTATATTTCCACGAACCATCATAAGGCAACTCCGTATAAAGCAGATTATCATACAAACCACCATTTATTGTGCCTTCATTCATAAAATTAGCATAAGTGTAAGCATCCAACATTTCCACCATTTTGGAAATCTTGGAGATTCCGAAGTTTGCCGAAAATTCGATTCTTGCCTTACCTGCTTTACCACGCTTGGTCGTTATAATAATCACACCGTTTGCCCCACGAGAACCATAAATAGCTGTAGCCGAAGCATCTTTCAGAACATCAATAGATTCAATGTCATTCGGATTAATCAATGACAACGGATTAGCGGTCGTATTATTTCCCTCATTCGCTCCACTGGTAGGTGTACTTCCTGTTTCAAAAGGAATACCGTCTACAATATATAAAGGTTGGGAATTAGTTGAAAAAGAATTGGTACCACGCACGGTAATACTGACACCGGAACCCGGAGCACCATCACTTTGATTAACAAGTACACCCGCCAGACGTCCCTGCAAACCTTGCGTCAAACTAGTGGGCGCACCTTGCATCAAATCACTACTACGCACGGAAGAAATAGCACCAGACAAGTCTTTACGCCGCATTGCGCCATAACCCACCACTACCACTTCATCCATAAGAGTGGTTTGCTCTTTCAACTCAACATTGATTATTGTTCTTTTTCCAACAGTTACAACCTGTGTCTCATAACCTATAAAAGAAAAACGAAGTTGAGAACGGCTGTTGTTTACAGAGAGTGTAAATCCACCATTCATATCGGTAATAGTCCCGTTTCCACCTTTCGCACCTTCTTCCACAACATTGACTCCCGGAAGTCCCTCCCCATTGGCATCTTTCACCACACCGGTTACTTTAATACCATCAGCTAAAACATTTGTACTTACAAACAAGAACACAGCCAGCATTATCCACACTACCTTAAATGCCCTTGAGTCCCTCATTTTTGAACGAGGATAAAAAAAGAGATTTTTCATCATTTATTAATTTAAAGTTTTACTATAAAAAATTATTCTTATCTATATCAGTATAATACACCGCCTTACTTTCCTTATAGAGTTTAAAAGCCCACAACGATTTCACAAACATAAGTGAACATCTTCCATTTACCCTAATATTGCAGAAAGATTCGTTCACTTTTTCTTCAGACAAACTAAAAGGTTGTACTTCCATTTTTCAATCGCATTAGATTTACATTAAATTACTGATGCAAAAGTAGTCGCATCACTACATTATAAAAAGTACTTTATTATCATATCATGATACTATCTTATCATTTGCATAAATGACCGATATTAGTAAGGTATAAAGGAGATTATCAATGCATAAAATCATTATTTGACCTATAATGACACAACAAGCTTCCCGAGAAAATGCTTCAAGTAATATCAATAACTAATACTAGATTTATACTTTTATAGCCATGCCTTTCATCAGCAACAAGACATAAAATGTTTTAAAGTGTAAAACCAGCTTTCAAAGTAAGATTCAAGGAACATACACAACCAGTGCACAATATTCGCAAAATCGCCGGAAATCTACAAAAAAATCGCCAATAATTTAATTAATAGCCTATTGAAGACATCGGATATCAATCAGTTTTTGCCACCCTACGCGTTGTAATTTAAAGATTATCACGTATCTTTGCCTCCTCAAATCATAAATACGAGATATGGCTATTACAATCAAGAAAGTCTCCACAAAGAGAGAGCTTAAGAAATTTATCCGTTTCAATTACAGAATGTACAAGGATAATCCTTACTCTGTGCCTGATCTTTATGACGATATGCTCAACACCTTCAACAAGAAGAAGAACGCAGCATTCGAATTCTGTGAAGCAGATTATTTCCTCGCATATCGGGACGATAAAATAGTAGGACGTGTAGCTGCAATCATCAACAATCAGGCGAACGCAAAGTGGGAATGTAAGAACGTTCGTTTCGGATGGATAGACTTTATCGACGACCCCGAAGTGTCATCCGCACTTATCAAAGCAGTAGAAGACTGGGGAAAAGAACGAGGCATGACTCACATTGCCGGTCCTCTCGGATTTACCGATTTCGATGCTGAAGGAATGCTGATTGAAGGATTCGACCAGCTTAGCACCATGGCCACTATCTACAACTACCCCTACTATCCTGTACACATGGAAAAGCTAGGTTTCGAGAAAGACGCCGACTGGGTGGAATACAAAATCTACATACCAGACGCCATTCCCGACAAGCACAAACGTATCTCCGAACTGATCCAACGAAAATACAACCTCAAAATAAAGAAATACACCTCCGGAAGAAAAATAGCCAAAGACTACGGACAGAAGATTTTCGAACTGATGAACGAAGCATACAGCCCACTTTACGGCTATTCTCCATTGACACAGCGACAAATCGACCAGTACGTAAAAATGTACCTCCCAATCCTTGATTTACGGATGGTTACCCTGATCACCGATGCCAATGACGAGCTGGTTTGTGTAGGTATCTCCATGCCATCCCTTGCCGAGGCACTACAAAAATCACACGGACGCCTGTTACCGCTCGGATGGTTCTATCTGCTAAAAGCACTATTCATGAAACGCCGTGCCAAAATGCTTGATCTGCTACTTGTTGCAGTGAAACCGGAATACCAAAATAAAGGTGTTAATGCTTTGTTATTTTCCGATTTAATTCCAGTTTATCAAAAATTAGGTTTTATCTTTGCGGAAAGCAACCCCGAACTGGAGCTGAACGGAAAAGTTCAGGCACAATGGGATTACTTTGAGACTCAACAACATAAGCGCCGCCGTGCGTTCATCAAAGAGATAAAATAAAAACAGCTATGGAAGAGAACGAATTGATACCTGTAGACAACAACAATGCAGTAGAGTACACTGACGACAACATCCGCCACCTGAGCGACATGGAACATGTGCGCACACGCCCCGGTATGTATATCGGAAGGCTGGGCGACGGTGCACATGCCGAAGACGGAATCTATGTCCTCCTGAAAGAAGTAATTGACAACAGTATTGACGAGTTCAAAATGCAAGCCGGTAAGAAAATCGAGATTACCGTTGAAGAAAACCTTCGTGTCAGCGTACGCGACTACGGACGGGGCATCCCGCAAGGAAAACTCATCGAAGCAGTCAGCATGCTGAATACCGGTGGTAAATACGACAGTAAAGCATTTAAGAAAAGTGTCGGACTGAATGGTGTCGGTGTGAAAGCCGTCAATGCTCTAAGCTCCCATTTCGAGGTACGCAGTTACCGCGATGGCAAAGTACGTATCGCCACTTTCTCAAAAGGTAACCTGCTGACCGATGAGACGCAGAACACCGAAGAAGAAAACGGAACTTATATCTTCTTCGAACCGGATAATACACTATTCCTGAATTACAGCTTCAAGCCCGAATTTATTGAAACAATGCTACGTAATTACACGTACCTTAATACAGGGCTTGCCATTATTTATAACGGACACCGCATCTTGTCACGCAATGGTCTGGTAGACCTTTTGAACGACAACATGACGGCAACCGGACTTTACCCGATCATCCATCTGAAAGGGGAAGACATCGAAATCGCTTTCACACATACAGGGCAGTACGGAGAAGAATATTATTCTTTTGTCAACGGTCAGCATACTACCCAGGGTGGTACGCATCAAAGTGCCTTCAAAGAACACATTGCCCGCACCATCAAAGAGTTCTTTAACAAGAACATGGATTATACCGATATCCGTAACGGACTGGTTGCCGCCATTGCCGTCAATGTGGAAGAACCGATTTTTGAAAGCCAGACCAAGACTAAACTAGGGTCTACCAATATGGTTCCCGGTGGCGTGACGGTCAACAAATATGTAGGCGACTTTATCAAACTTGAAGTAGATAATTTCCTGCACAAGAATGCGGATATAGCGGAAGCCATCCAACAGAAGATACAGGAATCCGAAAAAGAACGTAAAGCCATTGCAGGTGTAACGAAACTTGCTCGTGAGCGCGCAAAGAAGGCGAACCTGCATAACCGTAAATTACGCGACTGCCGCATCCACCTCAACGACCCGAAAGGAAAAGGACTGGAAGAAGACTCCTGCATCTTTATCACCGAGGGAGACTCTGCAAGCGGTTCCATCACCAAGAGTCGTGACGTAAATACTCAAGCAGTATTCAGCCTGCGTGGTAAACCGTTGAATTCTTTCGGACTGACGAAAAAGGTGGTTTACGAGAACGAGGAATTCAACCTGCTTCAAGCAGCCCTGAATATAGAAGATGGTATTGAAGGACTACGCTACAACAAAGTGATCGTAGCAACCGATGCCGATGTGGACGGTATGCACATCCGCTTGCTGCTGATTACGTTCTTCCTGCAATTCTTCCCCGACCTCATCAAGAAAGGACATGTATATATCCTGCAAACCCCTTTATTCCGTGTACGTAACAAGAAAAAGACAAGTTACTGCTATAGCGAAGAAGAACGTATCAATGCCATCAACGAATTAGGACCGAATCCGGAGATCACCCGATTTAAAGGTTTGGGAGAAATCTCACCGGACGAGTTCAAACATTTCATCGGCAAGGATATGCGTCTGGAGCAGGTGACACTGCGCAAAACGGATGCAGTAAAAGAACTACTCGAATTCTACATGGGTAAAAATACTATGGAACGGCAGAACTTTATTATAGATAATCTGGTTATAGAAGAAGACTTGGCATCATGAGAAAAGCAATATTCCCGGGTACTTTCGACCCTTTCACCATCGGACATTATTCGGTAGTGGAGCGTGCACTTACCTTTATGGACGAAATCGTGATAGGAATCGGTATCAATGAGAACAAGAATACCTACTTCCCCATTGAGAAAAGGGAGGAAATGATTCGGGAACTTTATAAAGACGAATCTCGCATCACAGTGATGTCCTACGACTGTCTGACAATTGATTTTGCGCAGGAAGTAGGGGCCAGGTTCATTGTTCGCGGTATCCGTACGGTGAAAGATTTCGAATATGAAGAGACCATTGCGGACATTAACCGTAAACTGGCGGGGATTGAAACCATCCTGCTCTTCACAGAACCGGAACTGACTTGCGTCAGCTCTACGATTGTACGCGAGTTATTAACCTATAATAAAGATATCAGCCAGTTTATTCCCAAAGGAATGAAAATGAGTGAATGACACTCGTTAGGGAATAGGAGGTGAGTCAGAAAAGATGATGAAGAAACTAACGATTATACTATCCGTTTGCTTGTGGGCAGTTGCCGCACAAGCCCAGAACTTCGGTTCCGAAGCCATGCGAAAGCTACAAATGGCAGAGTTTGCAATCTCCAATTTCTATGTGGACAAAGTAGATGAAGACAAGTTGGTAGAAGAAGCCATCATCAAGATGCTGGCACAACTTGATCCGCACTCTACTTATTCGGATGCAGAGGAAGTGAAGAAGATGAACGAACCACTTCAAGGTAACTTCGAGGGTATCGGAGTGCAATTCCAGATGATAGAAGACACCCTGTTGGTGGTGCAGCCTGTCAGCAACGGCCCTTCCGAGAAAGTCGGTATCCTTGCCGGTGACCGTATCATTGCCGTGAATGACAGCGCTATTGCCGGAGTGAAAATGAGTACGGAAGATATTATGAAGCGTCTTCGTGGCCCGAAAGGTTCGAAAGTCAATCTGACAATCGTTCGTCGTGGCGTGCAAGACCCTTTATTGTTTACAGTGAAAAGAGATAAGATACCTATCCTTAGCCTCGACGCCTCTTATATGATTCAACCTAAAACGGGTTATATCCGCATCAACCGCTTCGGAGCGACAACTGCTGAAGAGTTCAAGAAAGCAATGAAGGACCTCCAGAAGCAAGGTATGAAGGATATGATTCTTGACCTGCAAGGAAACGGAGGCGGTTATCTCAATGCAGCCATTGACCTTGCTAACGAATTCCTGGGACAAAAGGAACTGATTGTATATACCGAAGGCCGGACTGCCAAGCGTAGTGATTTCTATGCAAAAGGTAACGGGGACTTCCGTAATGGTCGTCTCATCATATTGGTAGACGAGTATACAGCTTCCGCCAGCGAAATTGTCAGCGGTGCGGTACAGGATTGGGACAGAGGAATTATTGTAGGCCGCCGTTCTTTCGGTAAAGGCTTGGTGCAACGTCCTATCGACTTACCGGACGGTTCCATGATTCGTTTAACCATCGCCCGTTACTATACTCCATCGGGACGCTCGATCCAAAAACCATACGACAGCACTGTCGATTACAATAAAGACCTGATAGAGCGCTTCAACCACGGTGAGCTTATGAATGCCGACAGCATCCATTTCCCAGATTCATTGAAAGCGCAGACAAAGAAACTAGGACGTACTGTGTATGGCGGAGGTGGCATTATGCCTGATTATTTCGTGCCCATCGACACTACATTGTATACGGATTATCACCGGAACCTGGTAGCTAAAGGAGTGGTTATCAAATTTACCATGAAATTTATCGAGGGACACCGGAAAGAATTAGCTAACAAGTATAAGAAGTTCGAATCATTCAACGAGAAGTTTGTCATTGATGACGATATGCTGGCTACTTTACGGGAAATGGGTGAGAAAGAGGGTGTGAAGTTCAATGAAGAACAATATCAGAAATCGCTCCCACTTATCAAAACGCAACTCAAAGCACTGATCGCCCGCGACCTTTGGGATATGAACGAATATTTCCGGGTAATGAATACAACGAATGAAAGTATACAAAAGGCTTTGGAAATACTGAATTCGGACGAGTATCAGAAGAAACTGAAATAAACTGCAAAAATAATTCGGATAAACCGTACCTGATCACTCCCCTTTGTTGTAGTATAAGTAAAATTACAAAAACAGAAGTAGTATGCGACAGTTTAATTTTACTTGGACAACAATCGGCTGGTTACTGATTGGATACGGTTTATCTTTTATTCCCTCCCACGCACAAGCACAGGCAGTCATCAAGAAGTTCTCATTGGAACTGAAGAATGAAAGCTTGCCCGAAGCACTGAAACAGATAGAAAAGAAAGGGGGAAAAAGTATTCTCTTTACTTACAACGGCACCGAAAGTTATCGCGTGACAGCCAGTATTCACGAAAAGACAGAATGCGAAGCCATAGACATCGTGTTGAAAGGCAAACCTTTCGTTTCCGTCGAACGGGAAGAGTATTTCGTCGTACAACGAAAGAAATCAAACAAAGCTATAACCGTACAAGGCAAAGTCTATGACGAGAAAGGAACTCCCCTAGCATTCGTCAATATACTTGCGCTTGCTGCCGATTCCAGTTTCCTGGCCGGGAGCGTGACAGAAGAGGACGGTTCTTTCCGTCTGCCTGCCATAGCCGGGGAAGATTGCCTGTTGAAAGCAACCTATATAGGTTACTGTCCGCAAATTATTCCCTGCCGGCAACAAAACATCCTCCGGTTACAACCCGATACGAAACTGCTGAAAGAGATAGTGGTAACCGCCGGACGCCCATTGATAGAAAGGAAAGACGGAACATTAACCGCCAATATAGCCGGAACTCCCCTTTCACTCATGGGATCGGCAAGCGAAATGATTTCACATCTCCCTTTTGTCACAGGTACGGACGGAGAATACACCGTATTGGGTAGGGGCACTCCCGAAATCTATATCAACGGACGCAAAGTCAGGGATAACACAGAACTGAACCGCCTGCAAGCCAACGAAATACTTTCTGCAGAAATCATCACCACTCCGGGGGTGCAATATGGCTCTTCCGTAGGTGCCGTTATCCGTCTCCACACCATTCGCAAACGGGGACAAGGCATGAGCGGCAGTTTCTATACCGATTACTCGCAAGGACATGTACCGATCGGCAACGAAGGCATATCCTTGAACTACCGTACCGGCGGACTGGATATTTTCGTAAAAGGGGACTTTGCCGAAATCAACAATCACCTAACAAGCATCCACAGTCAGGACATTTACGCTTCGTCCGACTGGAACCAATCAACGGAGAACAAAAGCAAACAAACCTATCGCACCTTCAACGGCGAACTGGGATTCAACTACGAAATCGACGAGGATCAGTCATTCGGTATGCGCTATATGCCCGGTACGAACATAGGTAATGCGCATACTACCAATGAAGGGACAACCCTCATCCTGCAAGACGGCAAAGAAGTAGACCACCTGTATGCTCGCCAGCAGACAGATGCGCATACCGGCTGGTGGCAGGCAGCCAACGGATACTACAACGCCACGTTCGGCAAATGCAACATCGACTTCAACGCCGACTATCTGTATGGCCGGGACCGCATCCGTCAATACGCCGAGAACAACGGAACCGAAGACGCCACTTCGAGCAACCGCGTACGCAACCACCTCTATGCCGCCAAACTCCTGATCACCACCCCACTCCGGAAAGGCAAACTCAGTTTCGGAACAGAAGAGACATTCACCAACCGCCACGACATATTTCTCCAAAGCGGCTTCTCCGCCGATGCCGACGACCGCATCAAACAAACTATGTTTTCCGGCTTCATCGACTACAACCTGCCATTGGGGAAGTTCAATATCTTAGCCGGACTACGCTATGAATTTCAACAAACAGATTACTACGAGAAAGGGATTCACCAGGACGGCCAAAGCCCCACCTATCGCGACTGGATACCGGTAGTCAGCATCAGATACACTTCCGGCAACTGGTTTTTCGCCCTTTCCCACCGCACTCTGAAATACAGTCCCAGCTATGATATGCTCACCAGTGCCGTCACGTATCAAAACAAGTACTCTTACCGGAGCGGAGACCCGTTTCTCGTCCCCCAGATACATCGTGCAACTTTCTTCGACGCCGGATGGAAATGGATTAATTTCAGTATTTACTACGACCATTCCTGGAATATGTACACCAGCTACACCCGCCCGTATGACGACATCAATCATCCCGGTGTATTGCTGTTCGGCATGGCAAGCATTCCGCATTCCAACCGCTATGGAAGCAGCATCGTCCTTTCACCAAAATTCGGCATCTGGCAACCTCAACTGACCACCGGCATCAATTGGTTTGACTCCCACGGTACTTCCATAGGCATCACCCAGCACTGGAATGAGCCACGGTTCTATTTCAGTCTCGACAACAGTTTCAACTTCCCTAAAGGCTGGTTCTTCAATATCAAAGGAGTACTGTCGCCCGGAGCCAAACAAAGTTACGCCATTTGGAAAACCGAAGGAAGAGTAGATGCCCAACTGACCAAATCGTTCCTGAAAGACCAGTCGCTAAAAGTATCGGTAACCGCCAAAGACATCTTTCACACCGGCTACAGATACTTCACCATCTATGGCGACCGGACATTCAGCTCCAACCGCGATTATTCAGACCAGCAGCGTTTCGGCATCCGGCTGAGTTATCAGTTCAACGCGGCGAAAAGCAAATATAAAGGAACCGGAGCCGGAGAGAGTGAAAAATCACGTCTGTAGACTCTCTTTTTAAAGAGAAGTGTGTACTTTTGCAGTATCAACCCCCTAAAAGAGCATGTTCCTGTTTCATAAAGACCATACAAAGAAAGAAGTTTTCGAGCAGATGTTTGTGGAAATGTATCCGCGAATGGTACGTTATGCCTCACAATTGACGGGAGATAAAGAAGAAGCACGGGATATAGTGAGCGAAGTGATGGAACAGGCCTGGACACATTTTGAGCAGTTGGATAAGAACGACCGGGGCGGATGGATTTATACCGCAGTCCGCAACGCCTGCCTCAACCGCCTGAAACACCTTCAAGTGGAGCATGATAATGCGAGAGCGATCTACGAAGCGACACTAGCTGATGTGGAGAGCAACTATCAGGAGCACGAAGCGTTATTGCAAAAGGCGGAAGTGATAGCCCGAAGTTTGCCTGATCCTACCTGCACTATCTTACGGCTGTGTTACTACGAGCATCTCACCTATCGGGAAGTTGCCGAACAACTTGGCATCAGTCCCGATACAGTGAAAAAGCATATATCCAAAGCACTGCGTACATTACGCGAAGTCATGAACGATGAAAATCATGAACGATCAAGGAAGGAGAACAGATAATGGAAGAAAAGAAAAAGTATACTCCCAAAGAGGAATCCCCCGATTACGGACTAACGGGAGATGACTGCCGCCCTTTTTCAGAGGATGCCGGGATACGTCGTTTGCAAAATGCCTTTGGCGAAGCGTTAGGCGATTTGCCCCTACCGGAAGAGACACGGGAAGCATGGACAGCTTTCTCGCAACGACAGGAGCAGAAGAAACGACAAGCATATCGCCGCATATGGCTTTCCGGTGGCATGGCAGCAGCTATTGCCCTGCTCTTAATATTGTGGTCACCCTGGAATAAATCAGACAGTACAGCATCGGATATCAAAATATTTGCCGCCCTCAATGTTCCCGAGCAGGTCACAACACAAGAAAAAAACGGCAGAATAATCGTTTCCACCCCGCCAACGACTATCATTAATCTGACATTAGAAGACGGAACCCACGTGCTGTTAAGTGCAAACAGTCGTTTGGAATACCCCAAAGAGTTTACTCCGCAAAACAAGCGGATAGTAAACCTCACCGGAGAAGCACGCTTTGAAGTGGCAAAAGACAGTCTTCGTCCTTTCATTGTTTCCACCGGAGATATACAGACACAGGTATTGGGGACAGTATTTGATGTAAATGCCTATCCTTGTAATACGCCCACTGTCACATTATATAGAGGACGGGTGCAAGTAGCAAAAACCGCCTCTTCGCACCGGAAGGAAATATCACCCGGTCAATCCGCCACATTAGAAACAAATGGTGATATCGTTGTATCAAAGGCTACGCAGACCGAAAAAGAAGGATGGACGGATAATGAGTTTTATTTCGACAACACGAAGATGATGCAAGTATTACAGAGTTTAGGGACTTGGTATAATATCAGCGTCATCTGCCACTCACCCAACCTCTTACAGAAACGGATTCATTTTCGTTTTAGCCGGAATGTTTCGGTAGAAAGTCTGTTGGACGCACTGAACGATTTAGGAATTGCACATTTTCAGTACAAGAATGGGCAGATAATGGTCTATTAAAACCCTAACTTAATTCCCTTAAAAGCAATACGCCTTTAAAGCATTATAAACGTACACTCACTTTTACTAAGGAGTAAAAGTAGTACGACATATCAATGTGAACAAACCACACGAACAATTTAAACTAGTAGTAATACTTTGCTTTCTACCTTTTATAGTTTACCAAGACATCATCTTTCAAATTGGTGGACATATATACTTATCGTAGTGGACATATAGATACACGATGGTGAGTATATATATCCACCACGCTGTATCTATATGTCCACTGAACACTGTGTATTAACCTGTAAACTTTATCATTGGGTATACTCGAATGTCACCGTACCGCGAATATCAGAAGAAGAGGCGGCAATGTATGCCTTAAACTTACCAGGTTCTGCCACCCAAGTATGCTGTTTATCATCAAAGAATTGCAATGCTTCCGGTTTGATCGTAAACTTCACTTCTTTTTCTTCATTCGGAATAAGCCGTACTTTCCGGAAGTTTTTCAACTCCTTCACCGGGCGAAGAACACTACACTCTTCGTCGCCAACATATAACTGAACGATCTCTTTCCCTGCTATTTTCCCTGTATTCCTAATTCTTACAGTAAGATCAATACTGCCATCAGCATTCATTGTTTTAGCCGATACCACAGGCTTACTATATTCGAAAGTGGTATAACTCATGCCATAGCCAAAAGGAAAGAGCGGCCGGATCTTCTTCGTATCATACCAACGATAACCAACCAAAATATCTTCTTTATATTCCTGACGGATACTATCACCCGGGTAACTAATCTCACCAAAGAAGTGTGCCGGACAATCTTCCAGTTTCACCGGATAAGAAAAAGGTAACTTACCGCTGGGATTCACATCTCCGCTCAACACATCAGCCAGTGCCTCTCCGCCGACAGAGCCTAAATACCACGACTGAATAATAGAGGGTACCTCCCTCACCCAAGGCATTTCCACCGCATTTCCACTAATAATTACTGCTACCAGATTCTTATTTACTTTCAACAGAGCTTCTATCAAATCATTCTGTCCAAAAGGAAGTCCATACGACAAACGGTCACCCCCCTCACAATCCTGAAAATGATTCTTATTCAGTCCTCCGACAAAGATCACCAAGTCCGCATTCATCGCTTTTTCTACCGCGTCATTACGTAAAGAATCTACTGTTGTCTGTGGAATAACATCTGCCCGGCCATACATCGGGCGACCGCTTGTATAGCCTTGTGCATAAACCACATCCTCACCAAACTTCGCTTTTATACCATCTAATGGTGAAACCACCCTCTGAACTTTCAACTCCGAAGAGCCGCCGCCTAACATCAAATTACGGGTAGCATTATCTCCCACAACCAAAATACGTCTATATTTTCCCTGGGGAATAGGTAATAATGCAGGCTGTTTCTTACCTGTCCCATTTTTCAACAAGACAATGCCCTCTGTTGCAACCTCATAAGCTGTACGATAGTGCTCTTCGCTGGTCAGTGCACCGAACGGTTTCCGACGATTCATCGCTGTACGGAAAATCAGACGTAACACACGTGCGGCCTTATCGTTCACTACCTCCATCGAAATCTTACCTTCGCGAACCATTTTCAGATAAGACTTACCCAAATAATAATCATCAAAACCGAATTCCGATTCCGAAGTCAAACCATTGGTATAAGATCCCATTTCAATGTCCAATCCGTACATGGCAGCTTCATAAGTATCATGTGCAGCTCCCCAGTCCGTGATAACGCATCCGTCGAAATTCCATTCCCCTTTCAATATATCATTATTCAGCAATTTGTGATGGGTAGCATGAGTTCCACGCACTTTATTATAAGCTCCCATAACTGACCACGTTTTACCTCTTTCTACAGCAGCCTTGAAAGCAGGCAGATATATTTCATACAATGCACGGTCGCTTAGTTGCACATCGATATGTCCCCGCCATAATTCCTGATTGTTCAGTGCGTAATGTTTTACGCAGGCGGCTACTCCATTCTTCTGCACTCCCTGAATATAAGGCACGCAAAGCTCCGAGGCTAAATAAGGGTCTTCCCCCATATATTCAAAGTTACGCCCGTTGAGCGGGGTACGATAGATATTCACCCCCGGTCCCAACAAAACATCCTTTTCACGATAACGGGCTTCTTCACCGATGGCCTGTCCATATTTCTCTGCCAATAGCGGATTCCAGCTAGCTGCCAGACAGGTCAGTGCAGGAAAAGCAGTGCAACTATCGTTCGTCCATCCGGCATATCCCCAATCATTCCAGTTAATTTCGGCACGCACGCCATGAGGACCGTCACTCATCCAGAGTTCAGGAATACCCAAACGGGGACAACCAGGGGAGCTAAACTTCCCTTGTGCATAACTAAGACGAGTTTTCTCCTCCACAGTCATACGGTTCAGCGCATCCTGTACCCTGACCTCTATCGGTTGTGTATCATCCAGATACACCGGTTTTTGTTTCTTGTCTTGAGCAATCACCACCATACCTGTCTGAACAGACAGGAAACATATAGTCAATAAAAATATCTTCATTATTCCCATAATCATTTACAGTTTACAATCTTTTGCCGAGATCTTCACCACGGCTTGCCGAAGCCCTTCCGAAGTAGCTGTCAGCTCCGTTTTTCCCGGTTTCCCGTCATTCTGAATGACAACAAGGCATTTTCCATAAAATGCTTTCCTCTTTTTATCCTTAAAGCGTTCCAACGATACCGGGTTTCCATTATCCACTCCTGCGATGAAACCATTACCTTTCACAGTGAAATTCACCAAATTATCTGCATTCGGACAAAGATTCCCTTCTTCATCCAGCACCTCTACAGTGACGAAACACAAATCTTTTCCATCAGCAGCCAGAACAGAACGATCAGGAGTCAGGCGAATTTCTGCAGGCTTTCCGGCAGTATGAATTTCCTTTTCCGCTACCACTTCATCCTTTCTGCGTGCAATAACCTTCACCGTTCCCGGTTCAAACTTTACACGCCAAACAACATGCAGGTTATCAGCATCTTTACATTTCACTCCCTGCGACTTTCCATTCACAAACAATTCCACTTCATCAGCCTGATTATAATAACACCACATATCGATCTCCTGCCCCGGAGTCCAGTTCCAATGCGGGAAAAGATGCAACACTTGCTTATCTGTCCATTCCGACTGATATAGATAGTAGACATCTTTTGGGAAACCTGCCAGATCGACAATACCAAAGAATGAACTACGTGCAGGCCATCCGTAAGGAGTCGGTTCTCCGATGTAATCGAATCCTGTCCATACATATTGCCCACTGATAAAGTCGTTGTCTCTGACTAACTTCAGACTTTCTTCATGAGTGTTTCCCCAAGGCACATGACAGTTCTCATAAGATGAACAGGCAAAAGTAGAATCAGCAAAGGGTTTATCCCAACGCTCAGGCCAGATAAACATCCGGTCACTGGGCATACGGTAGTATCCACGTGTCATCAATGCCGAATTACTTTCAGTAATGATAAAGGGCTTGTCCGGAAAATTAGCCGGAACATGAGGAATATCTTTATTATGATAATTATAGCCAATCACATCCAGTGCACCGGAACGGAATAAATGATTGCCGGAATTCGGTTCATTGCATCCTGCAGTGACAGGACGGGTAGAATCAAGCCCTTTCACAAAGCTTACCAACTTCTTCGTCAGCAAAGAGTTGACACTCTCCTCTCCTTCTTTTGCCAGCATTTCAGAAGAATGCCCGAAATTCAGGATCAAATTGGCCTCTTCCAGACTCAATGTATCCGCTTTAGCATCACTCCATTGTTCGAGGACTTCATTACCGATACTCCACATAAAGACAGAAGGGTGATTGCGGTCACGCAAAATAAAGTCATTCAAATCGCGCTCGTGCCATTCATTGAAGTAACGGGCATAATCATGTGCTGTTTTTTTCTTCCGCCACATATCAAAAGCCTCATCCATCACGATAAATCCCATACGATCACAAAGATCAAGCAGTTCGGGTGCGGGAGGATTATGGGAACAACGTATGCCATTGCATCCCATTTCTTTCAGAATCTGCAATTGCCGTTCAATGGCACGTGTGTTGACAGCTGCCCCCAGACAGCCCAGATCATGGTGCATACATACCCCGTTAATCTTGGTTTGCCTACCGTTCAATGTAAATCCTTTCCGGGCATCAAAACTAAATGTACGGATACCGACAGGAGTCGTATACCTATCCATACATTCCTCGTTTCGCATCACTTTAGTAACCAATGTATACAAATAAGGAGTATCAATATCCCACAACTCCGGTTGTTTTACAGTCAATTGCTGGACGAAAACAGTTTCTCTGCCAGTTTCCGTTTTTCCGGCCGACCGCGTTCCAGCAACTTCTCTGCCTTCAGCATCCTGCAAGGATGAGCAGACCGTGATATTTTCATTTGTATCACTTTCATTCACAATAGTAGTAACAAGATTCAGTACAGCCTCTCCCTTGTCAACCGATGATGTCGTGACATACGTTCCCCAATCGGCTACGTGTATCGGACCAGTCTTGCTTAACCATACATTCCGGTAAATGCCACAACCTGAATACCAGCGTGAATTAGGTTGCTCCGCATTGTCCACCCGAACAGCCAGCACATTGGGTTCATCCCATTTCAGATAAGGGGTCAGATCATAACTGAAACTGATATATCCATAAGGACGTACTCCTAACGAAACACCGTTAATGAATACTTCCGAATTCATATATATTCCGTCAAACTCAATGCGGAAGATCTTTCCTATATCTGCTTTGTCTACACTAAAAGTTTTGCGATACCATCCAACTCCACCCGGAAGCGCCCCTCCCCCTGTGCCGGAAGGATTTTCACAGCTAAAGTCTCCCTCAATCGCCCAATCATGAGGCAGATTCAATACCCGCCAGTCATTGTCGGCAAAACCGGGTTGTGCAGCTTGTAATCCGTCTCCCAAGTGGAAACGCCAATCCGCATTAAAGTCAGACCGCTCGCGTGGAGAAATGGGGGAAGAACTGTTACATGCTCCCAACAGCATCAGACAGCTCCCCAATATCAAATATTTCAATTTACCAATCATCATCATCGGATTATATCATCCAGCCTACAGTTTCAATGTCTGCTTGCTGCCATTATATTTCACAGTCACCCCTTTCGCATTCAAATCAAACGGTTGGGCTTTCTCCTTATTGACCGTAACCACAGTGAAGGTGCGTTCCTTCAGCATACCCGGAAATTCTCCCTGGCGTTCACCGATCACTAAAGTCTTAGTAGTCTCATCATACTTCATCGGTATCATGGTGTACATACCCTGTTCATAGTTATAATTCCCCCCCTCATCTTCGTATAGCGTAAACTCTCCATCAGCCCCCTGATAAATATACAAACGAATATGATCCGCCGGTCTTTCATCCGTATACTGAATATCATCACCTAACGGTACGATAGCTCCCGCACGCACATACAACGGAATCCGTTCATAAGGCGCATCTATCATTTTCTTTTCTCCACCGGACTGAAACTTGCCGGAATAAAAATCATACCAGCCTTCTGCCTGGGGGAAATAAATCTCACGACTACGGTCACCATATCGATAAACCGGAGATACCATAAATGAAGGACCGAACATATACTGGTCACCAATATTATTCACTTGGGTATCCGCTGTAAAATCCATGACTAATGGACGCATGATTGTATAATCATTAAACCAGGTCATGCCTGCCAACGAATAAATATACGGCATCATATTGTAGCGCAGTTTGGTATAATAAACAACCGATTGGTAGGCCGGATGTCCTTCCGGTGCAATCTCCCATATTTCACGGAACGGGTATTGTCCATGTGCACGATACAGAGGAACGAATGCACCGAATTGATACCAACGGGCATTTAATTCACGCCATTCTTTATAATCGGCATTTTCCGTCTTTGTCGCATTCCATTGTTTCTGTCCCGCCACATAACGGTTCTCTACACAAAAGCCGCCAATATCCATTGTCCAGTAAGGTATTCCACTCATGGCGAAATTAAGTCCGGCAGAAATCTGTGCCTTCATATCCTCCCAACGTGTACCGATATCTCCACTCCATGTAGCTGTAGAATAACGCTGTAACCCGGCAAATCCCGAACGGGTCAATAAGAACACACGTTTATTATTATCCACTCCGCGCTGACCGTCATAAATGGCTTCTGCATTCATCAGTGCATAAGCATTGAAAAATTCCGTAGAGGAGCCCAATGCCGTAGGTCCGCACAAAGCCTTCCGATATTCCAAGTCGGTACAGTCACGTACATTCGGTTCGCTGGCATCCATCCACCAGGCATCGATACCCAACGGATAATAGTGCTCATACATCTGCTTCCAAAACAGTTTACGTGCATCCGGATCATAAGCGTCATAAAAACCATAATGGTAACCGGGGCCTACCCAATCTTTCAAACTATCCCTGACAGATTGCTGATACATCCACCCATTCTTGTCGAACTCCTTGAAATGTTCGGTAGTAACATAGAACTTAGGCCATACCGAAATCATCATACGCCCATGCATAGCATGAATGGAATCGACCATTGCTTTGGGATCCGGAAAGCGCGCCTTATCAAACTCATGACTTCCCCAGGCATTTTCCGGCCAGTGATTCCAATCCAGTACGATATTATCCACCGGGATTTTACGATCACGGAAACCTTTCAGTGCGCCTAACATTTCATCTTGTGTATTATACTTCTCCCGGCTTTGCCAGAAACCCATTGCCCATTTCGGCATAACAGGCGACTTTCCGGTCAGAGTCCGATAGCCACTGATTACTTCATCCATATCCTCACCAACCATAAAATAATAATCAAGCTGCTTTGCCATCTCGCTCCACCATGACTGTTTCCCCTGTTCTGCCGGATCTACAGGAGTCAATGCCCGCAGCCCGCAATAAGACTGCCCGCCATCAGGCTGCCATTCAATTTTCAACGGCACACGCTTCCCTGCTTCCAGATGAACAGCAAACTTATAGCTATTAGGATTCCATGCAGTCCGCCAACGTTCCGGCACCACCGGTTCATTATTCAAATAGACCTTGACATATCCGGCGTAATAAAGAATAAACTTAAATTCTCCTGTTTGAGCAGGTTCTATTTCACCTTCATAAGTGACCTTAGCCCCCATCAACGGCAATTTCTCCGGAAGATTCTGAATCGTTTTCAGATTCTCAAAATAAATAGAGTCTTCCCGACGAACCAACGTCTCTCCTTTTTTCGGCACATAAGTACCGGTAAGCGCACCTTCCCGACCTGTCTTATCATAAAGCTTAAAGACCCGGTTCAATTGGGAGTAGTCATTCGGATTACCGAAACGACACAATGAATAGCTATCCAGCAGTACACCATAATTCTTATTTGAAACAACGAATGGAACAGAGACTTTCGTATTGTATTGGAACAGTTCTTCGTTCTTACCCTTATAATTAAATTCATCCGCCTGATGCTGCCCCAATCCGTAGAACGCTTCATCTTCAGGAGATTCAAAAACCTGGCAGATCGTATATCCCTTTGTTCCTTCTACTTCGATTGGAGTAAACTTCTTTCCTCCTCCCTTGTTTTCCTGCAGGATTAACTTTCCGTCTTTATCCGCAAACCACACCTCTCCGGTACTGGCCAATACGGACGCTTTCACTTCTTTTGTAGACACTGTAATCGTATCGCCATTCTGCATGACGGCAAATGGGATTTGTTTCTCCTGCGGAACAACAATCAAACTTTGCGGATCGGCAAACTTGCTGTCGGCAGTAACAGAAACACGGATTAACTTATCTCCCATCACTTGCAGACGAACCAGTCGGGGACCTCCTGTTACTTCCTGTTGTACTTTAACTATCACGCTATCGCCTGTCTCCTCATAGACCTTATTGGCACATGCTCCGAAAAGAAGTCCCGGCAACAGGCAACAGAAAATGTTTTTCATATTCATAATCATACCTACCTTTAGGGTTCAACAATATATTTTCTCATATCGCAAAAGTAAGTACTATAAATGAAAAGCTCCCCTTCTAATGTTTTATAGAAGGGGAACTTTTAAACAGTGACCGGACGATATGTTTTTTTCAGAGGTATCATTTGTTATTTCCCTTCTTTTTCCTGGTAAACAGAGGGCAAAACACCAAATTCATCCTTGAAATAACGACTGAAATATTTAGGGTTATTAAAGCCTACTTCGAAGGCTACCTCAGATACATGAAGCTGGCTTTCACGCAATAATTGCGCTGCCCGTTTCAAGCGGATCACGCGGATAAACTCAATCGGTGTCTTTCCTGTGATCTGGAGTAATTTCTTATACAGATGCACACGGCTCATACCCAGTTCCCGGCTAAGCTCCTCTACCGAGAGTTCGGTACGCGACATATTATCTTCCACATACTTGATTGCTTTCTCTATCAATTTCTCATCCAATGAAGTAATCACAATCTCACTGGGGGCAGGGTCAATCATTCCCTGGGTGACACGATGATAGCGGCTTAATTCTATCAGTTTACGGATACGCAACACAAGAATAGTCATATTGAACGGCTTCGTTACATAATCGTCCGCTCCTGTCTGCAATCCTTCCAGCTTCGCTTCGGTATTCTGCCGTGCTGTCAGCAAAATCACAGGGATATGCGCTGTGCGCTTATCCTGCTTTATCAGACGGCACAACTCATTACCATCCATTTGAGGCATCATCACATCACTGATAACCAGATCGGGCAATTCTTCCTGCATCATCTCCCATGCTTCCTTACCACTCACAGCCAGTTTGACACGATACTGCAATTCCAGACTATAACGCATAAAGATACGGAAGTCTTCATTATCATCTACTATCAGCAACAATGGGAAATCCTTACGTTCCGTTTCCTCTCTGGTTTCCTCTTTTATCTCCTTATCTTCTTCCTCCCCGGCCGGTATACCTGTCTCTGGCGGCAATTGCACCTGTGTCTCCACATGCTTTACCGGAAACTGAATAACGAAAACGGAGCCTGTTCCTATATTATCAAAGACCTTCACTTCTCCTTCATGCAGAGTTACAAAGTCACGTACCAAACTCAAGCCGATACCATTTCCGGTAGTTTCCTCTACCCCTTTATGACCCGCCTGATAGAAACGTTCGAAGATATGTTCCTTATCCACCTCACTAATTCCTATTCCAGTATCAGCAATCTTGATCTCCAGCATATCAGGAGTTCCTGCCACATGCTCTATCATCACCGTCACCCGTCCTCCTTCGGGAGTAAACTTAAAGGCATTGGAAAGCAGATTCATGACAATCTTTCCCACCTTGTCAGCATCAAAAGCCATCGAGAATGTATCTATCCCCGAGAAGAAAGAGAACTGAATATGTTTCTTATCCGCCATCAACAGGAAAGAGTTGCAAACACTATGCACATACGAAATGATATCTCCTTCCGACAAAGACAACTGATGAGTGCTCATCTCCCCTTTACGGAAATCGAGCAGTTGATTGACCAAGTGCAACAACCGCTGCGCATTGCGATGCATCAACTGCAAACGTGTACTTTGCAATTCATCGGTTGTTTCTTTCAGCATACCCTCCAAAGGAGAAATAATCAATGTAAGCGGTGTACGCAATTCATGGCTGACGTTCGTGAAGAAACGGAATTTCATATTATTGATTTCTTCGTTCTTCGCCACCTCGCTTTCTATCTGCTGAAGATGAAACTTCTCACGTTCACGTTTCAGCATCCGGTAGCGTGCCAGAAAAAGCACGACCACCAAACCGATGGCATACAACAAATAGGCCCACCATGACATCCAGAAAGGAGGATTGACTACAATACCCAGCGTCGCTTCCTTCACGCCGACATAACCGTCACTATTTACCGCTTTCACTCTCAAAACATACTTTCCCGGTGCAAGATTTGTAAAAGTCACATTGTGTACTCCTAACGGTAAGGTTAGCCAGTCATTATTAAACCCCTCCAACTTATACATGTATTGAGTTTTCTCCGGCAGATTATAGTTATCCGAAGCAAAAGATACACTGAAAATGTTCTGCTTATAATCAAACTCGACATTTTCTACATCGTTCAATTCCTTTTCTATCAACACTCTTCCACCATACGACTGTCCCACCTTTATCGGCTCATCAAACAGCGAAAGACCTGTAAACATCACAGTAGGCAGCATTTTATTATAGCGTATATGATCCGGAGCAAAAACATTTACCCCATATAAACCTCCAATGGCAATGATTCCATTGTGCAAGGTTTTGATAGAACGCTGGTTAAAATCACAATTCTGCAATCCGTCCTCACTATTATAAGCCCTGGAATCAAAAAGGTAACTCCCTTTTCCGTCCGAAGCTACTGTCACCCGGATTACCTTCCTACTGGTCGAGACCCACATATTACGCTCCTGATCTTCCGTAATCGCAGCAATAAAGCTTCCTTTGGCCTCTGCAACAGGAGATAAATCAAGAAACAGATGGCGTCTTATATCATATACATTCAATCCCTCACGTGTAGCAATCCATATCAGTCCCCGGCTATCCTTGTACACATGATTAACCGCATCGTTCGACATTTTCATGCTACCGCTCTGACCTTGAACTTTTTTTATTTCACGAGTACGCATATCCATCATACCTACTCCCTGATTAGCAGTTCCGAAAAATAATGTATTATCATCTCCCCAACACAAAGAGGTAACATTATTTTCCAGCAGAGCCGAGTTATTACTCGTATAAGTCTCAAAAGTACCGGACAACGGTTCCAAACATTGTAAACCACCTCCTAAGGAAGCAATCCAGATCCTCCCCTTATCATCTTCCACCAATGCCCAGACATTATTACTTGCCAGAGCATTCCCGGCACCCTCCTTATAAGAACGTACCTGGGAACCATCCATACAATACAGCCCTCCATTAAATGTTCCGACCCATAGTTTGCCGTCTTTTGACTTTAGCATAGACACGACCGGATTCGGCAACTGTCCTTCGGCATCTCTCCAGAAAGGTTCCGCCTTTCCTGTTGAACGGTTCCACAAAAGAATCCCATGGTCATTCGTTCCCAGCCACAATTTATTTTCATCTGCCTGCTCTATGCAGGTAATATCTCCCCATTCATACATATTGAACTTAAAGATACTTTCACTATAATAAGATACTCCTTTCTTATAAGTTCCCACCCACATGATACCATCTCTATCAGCATATAAGTCATAAATTGTATTATGAGGCAAACTCCGTCCATTGTCATCATGGGCAACAAGAGAAGTCACTTTTCCAGTTTCTTTCTCAAGCACATCTATACCGTCATAATCCTTTCCAACCCAGATTCTGCCTTCTATATCCTGTGCCACCGTATGAATGATTACGTCCGGACGTGACGACCAAATACCAGTCAAGTCTGTCCGCCAACTTTTTGTTCCGCAGTCATACACCCAGATTCCCATAAGACTATATGCCCAGATACAATTGTCTCTGTCTACAAAGAGCGAAAGCTCTATCTTCTTCCCTTCCGGAATATATTTTTTGATTTCATCAGACTGCCATTTTACTGCTAATGTGGAACGATCCAGGCAAACAAGTAGTCCTGTATTATAAATCAACAAGATCCCGTCACTACATTCTGCCATTTGTGTTACTCCATATTCCGGTAACGAATGTTCCATGTACGAGAAGAAAAGTCTTTTTCCGCCTTCCTTGTAACAGTAACATCCCTCACCTGCCACACTAAGCCAGGTATTCCCTTCCCGGTCTACAAAAACCTGTTCCGGAACTCCCCATGACTCGAGATTCTTCATAAATCCGGTAACATCTGTGATAAAGCAATCCCGTTCCTTGTCAAACAATACATATCCCCGGGCAGTATTTATCCAAAACCGTCCATCAGGCATTTCTACAATATCAGTGATATAATTATCCGGCAAAGATCCCGGCTCGTCCTCGGCATGCTGGTAAACCTTAAAAGTATATCCATCATAGCGGTTCAATCCGGCAGTCGTGCCAAACCACATGAACCCGTCACGATCCTTATAAATAGTATTTACAGAATTATTAGACAATCCGTCCGATACTTCCAGATGCTTGAACAGATAGGATTGTGCAGACACAATCCATGAAGTGAAAAGTAAAGCTAACAATAAAAGGCTCTTTCTTATCATGTTTTTCAGATTTGTACAAAGGAAATAAAATATTATCAAACAGCCAAGAAAAAGAGTCTGCGGATTATTTGGCGAAATCAACCAACCCGCCAAGAAAAAGACAGTCTGAACGGAGATTCCCGTACAGACCGTCTTTATGGTTTATTGATACTCAATAGAAACAACAGAACAACTCTTATCCGGACTATTCTGTCGCGAGTCCCTCTATCAGAGCGTTATACTCCAATTTGTCATAAATGTCCAACGTATTGCGATTCAAAACACCGTCCCCACGATCCCAATAAAATGGAACCAGTCCATGAGCACGCGCCTGGCGCACTACACATCTGTCGAACGCCGCACGCGACAGGTCATGTCCTCTTTGGGCTTCTTCATCCTGCAATTGACGACGGATAGCCGCAAACTCACCGATGAGTACCGGAATATTCTGTTCTACAAACCGGGTCTTCAGCTTCTGAAATTGAGCTTTCATGTATTCCTCTCCGCCAATATTGTCCCAACGACCTTCGTAATTGCCAACAGCATACCCGCGATTCTCTTCTCCCCAGAAATAGAAAGCCTTTCCCCAACTCTCGTCTTTCTCCATTCCGCAGAATTGCCACGAACTGTAATAATGCACTTCAACAATCATACGCCCGTCCGTCGGGTCTTCGGGTAACTGCCCCATCCATTGGATAGTTTTGTCAATATCCGTAGCAGGTCCCTGTACTATGAGATTACGATACACATTTTTCCCTCCCGTAGCGCGAACGGCATCTACAAATGTCTGTTCATACTGTAGCAGTACTGCCATATCATCGGCATCCTCAACATTCGGTTCGTTGCAGCCAGCAAAAATCAGATGCTCGTCATAATTTCTAAAGAAAGTAGCAATCTGATGCCACAAAGCCCGTTGCTTTTGGTCTACAGCTTTATTATAGCCGTTTGGTATATCATTCTCCAACCACCCACCATCCCAATGGATATTAAGAATAACATACAGTTCGTTATCCACACAATAGTCTACTACTTCTTTCACACGGTTGAGCCACGACGCCTGTATCTCATAGCTTCCATCACTTGCCAGATAATCATTCCAAGCACAAGGAATGCGTACCGCACTAAATCCAAGTTCCTTTATTTTGGTAATCATGGTTTTGGTAGTAGCCGGATTTCCCCAAGCAGTTTCTCCACCGGTAGCTTCCAGCGAATTACCCAGATTCCATCCAATCGCGATTTCCTTCATCAATTCCATCGCATTCTTCTCCATGCCTGTCATATCTGCTTCCGGTATCGAAGAAACCTGTTGAATCACGGTAACCGATTCTATAAGGTCATTCAGCATGAATGTGATGACGGCTGTACGAACTTCATTACCAACGTTGGGATCGGCGGTAAATGTCTCCACCTTTTCAGTCAGAGCACGTGAGGAGTTATGATGAAGCCATCCGGCATCGATCGTTATCTCATAATCTCCGGATGCCTGCATCTTAATAGAAAAGTTTTCTCCTTCACCGGCAACTGTCACTTCGTGTGTTTCCCCCACTAAAAGATCACTGGCAAGCTGACTCACCTGTACCACCTCATTTATTTCACTTCCTGTCACCTTAATCGTAGTCGAACGGGATTCTGTATCAGGATTAGCAGTTACACTAACCAAATACTTGCCAGTCTTTTTTGAGTCCGATTCCTGCCGGGTGATGCTGCACCACTCCGGCGAATCCGACACTACTTCATAAGACACATTTGATTGTATATAGAGTAAAGTCTCGCTTCCATTCTTACCGAAAGTCAGTTCTTGCTTTGAGACTGTGATGAAAGGAGTTTCCGCTACTTCATCTTCCGTACAGGAAATAAGCAAAACACCTGCCAAACAGAAAATATAATAAGTCCAAAGGCTACAAATCTTATTCATACTCATTCAATTACAAGATTCTTAAAGTATCTATAGTAACGTTCACTTTATCCGGTTCTGCAATGTCACTGAACATATCAATGATATCAACCACAAATACGATTACACCGTTATATGCCGCTTCTGGTTTAATGTTGATAGTATAAGTACCGTTGCCTTTCACTTTTACATCACTCGTACCCGAATAACTAGGCCACCAACCACTTGCCGTACACATCAGACCTGCATTATATTCCTTGGTGGCCGCATCGCCACTCAGTCCGCTAATAGTGAAAGTCAGTTCCATTGAATAGTCGAACACAATGCTTGCCGGATCAACCGGAGATGCAGACGCTGTCTGACCATATTGATTGTACAGTTCGATACGGAAATTATTCTTATCGTTCTCCAGATGTCCCCACACCAATTTATTGTTGTCAACAGTAATAGTGGTTGCCTCCGGTTCTGTGCTTCCCCCGGCATTGGGCACAAAATGATAAGCCTGGTATTCATCCTTTTCAGAGCTGCGTGCACCAAGCCACATACCCATCACCGATCCTCCTACACTCTCAATACTTAAGATACGGAGTTGGTTGTTAGCATCTGCTCCAAACATAATATCACCACCTCCGATGTGATAGGCAGGCAAAGGCAAGCTGAAGGTATAAACACCTTTTTTATCCAAACTATAGGTTCCATCCGAAGAAGTACCATCGGGCAAAATAAGGGAATATGTCATCGTACTTGAATTCAAAGTCAAAGCAAGTTTCTCCAATCCGCTGACCGGAGCTGCCCAATCAGGATAGTTACCGGCCGTAAAGTTATTCATCAGGCTACCATCCAGATTTGCCCAGTCGAACGGAACATCAGGCGACATCGTCCATTTGATTTCTGTGGTCACGACTTCTGATACCATGTCTTCCCATCCGTCAGGCAATACCGGTTCCGGATCGGGTTTATCTTCAGGCACATAATTGTCGGCATATTCTTTTGAAACAAAGTTCCATATCAACCACCAGGGTCCTTCACTATTGTCACGCATCACCCCGATTCGCAGATGATTTTCATCCAGTTCGAGCAACTTCAGATTCCGGTTCCAGTTCGTACTTCTGTCCGACCATGAAGGCGTGTGCAACAGTTCACAGTCAGTAAACGTGATGGTATGATCGTCCACATTGAGCATAAATGTACCTACGGTTGTGCTCTGTGAAGAAGAATTATAAACTGTCACGTTCGCTCCGCCAGTCAGACCGAAAGTCATCGTACTCTCCCAAATGGCATCATCTCCCGAATGACCGACGCCCGGATCCCAATTGGCACTCCAGTTGTTCCACTCTACGGTCGTGCTCGGATCAGCATAAGTCACTTCACCCGCAGCAAAGCCATACGAGCCGTTATCGAAAATCCAAACCTTCTCATTGTTGACCCCTCCCGACAAATAAGTCCATAAAGCATCATTCACAAATTCGGCACAGAAACTGTCGATGGAAAACTTTGCAGCGGGACCATACACTATTCCGGCTCGTGTCTGTACACCGAACTTCACGCTATACTCCCCCTCAAACGGCATCTGCAACTTAACTTCCGCACTCTGACTCCGCCCTTGCGGATGTTCCCAACATACCTGATAACTTGAAGGCATCAGACTTTTCAGATAAACAATATTCGGATTCACCGCATCATGCGTGATCGAAAAAGCAATTCCTTCAGCCAGATCATCCGAAACGATATCCTGACTTCCCAATTCATAAGTTTCGGGAGTACATGCCGACAACAATGTGACGAGCGTTGCCAGCAATGCTATATATAACTTTGATACAATCTTATTCATAACTTCCATTTTTTAATACCAACCTACATTCTGTTTCAAAACGCCATTCGAAAGTGTAATCTGATTATTCGGAATCTGAGAAAAACCTCGCTTGCCGATAATATTCGAAACTGTAATGCTTACATCCTCGGGATTTCCCCCGCTGACAACCGACGTAGTGCCTGCAATCTGCGAAGCGGCATAATCCACACCCTGACGCAGCAGGTCCCAGTAACGCTGTCCTTCAAAAGCAAACTCCAGCATACGCTCCTTTATTATATTTTCTTTTGTGACCGCAACTTCCCGATAATCACCTGAAACCGACAAGTTTCCCTTACCATCATTCACCGTATAAGCACGCTGACGTACTTGATTGAGATATGCCTGTGCGCTCGGACTTCCTAATTCAGCAGCCATCAACAACACATCAGCATAGCGCATCACAATGAAATCCTGATATTGTGAAATCTGGAAATCGCCTTTGCCTAAACCGGAAACTTCATCAACAAGCGACCATGCACCGGACTTTTCATCTTTGACCCATTTCGACATCGGAGTATATTTCTTTACCGCATATCCGGTATATTCACGTTGGTCGGCATATGATTTTGCATATTCCGAATCATCGGCGATACCTTCACTATCCAGATTGATGATAGAAGCTTCACGACGTGCATCACCTGCACCATAGACAGTCCACATTTTGGGATTGACCGTACATCCTCCCCATCCTTTTCCGTAAGGTGCATGATTCAAATAACTACGTATTCCCATATAAACCAGCCAGCGGTTTCCATCATTATTTCCGTCATAGTCTTGCGTATAATTAAATTTCTGTGCCAATACCACCTCCTTATTACCTTTTCCAGCATAGGTTGTAGTCTGTGTATAATCACCTGTCGCCGCATTTCGGCTCCATGAAGTGGAAGCAGCCGGCCACAAGTTTTTGAATTCTTCAACCAGCCCGTAGCCTTCGGTCTCCGCAACAGAGATAAAATCTTCCAATCCCTGCAATACCGAAGCTTTGGTGACACCTTCTACCTGAGGTTCTTTACCGTAATAACCTGTATAAAACAAGTAAACGCGAGCTAACAGCGCTTCAGCAGCAAACTTGGTTATATGACCGTCATTCGAAGCAGCTGCACTTTTAGGGTATGCACCTGCCGGAATATTATCCGCAGCAAACTTAAGATCGCTAAAGATAAGATTGTACACCTCTTCCGGGTTGGCCTGTGCACGGTTCTCATTCACAGGTTCAGTGAATAAGGGAATATTTTCCCAAAGGCGGACCATATCGAAATAACACAAGGCGCGTAAGGCACGACATTCACCCATATAAGTATTTCTCGTCTGGTCACTTGTCCAGGATATCTGACCTTCATGAGCCAGAAGTTCATTACATCGATACACTGCTGCATAATAGTTGGTCCATTCCGTTTCCAGCAAGTTCATATCGGAAGGAGATTGCGTAGCATCGAAGCGATCTATCACCTGATAGTTGCGGGCGTCAGTATTTCCCATACCGGCAAAGCACTCGTCCGCCATGATTTGCGAAGCAAAATAAAAAGCACATGCCTGACTGGACGTAGTACACTGCCAGCCATCATAACACCCTATCAATGCCCGCCACGCATCACTCTCAGTCCGGTAGAAGTTACCGGTAGTAGATTCTTTCTTCGATTCCACATCCAGAAAGCCTGCCGTACATCCCGTAAGTGACATCACGGCTAGTCCCATTCCCACTATATATAATTTCATATTATTCATATTCTCTGATTTTTTTAAGGTTATAAATTAGAACTTCAGATTGACACCAACGAGGAATGTACGCGGACGAGGATAATACCCCAAGTCGATACCCGATACCCAGTCGGAGGTTCCGTAACCAATTTCGGGATCCATGCCATCATATTTGGTGAAAGTAAACGCATTCTGTACCTGAATATACAAACGGGCCTGACTGATAGCTTTGAGTTTAATCAGCTTGGCAAAGTCGTAGCCCAAGGTGATGTTACTAATACGCAGGTAATCACCATCTTGCAGATAAAGATCAGAGAACTGCCAGTTGATATTAGTATCCGTCACACGAGGCATCCGGTTGGAGGTTCCTTCTCCGGTCCAGCGGTTCAGGATGGCAGTCGTATAGTTAGCCTTGCTATTGGCATGATTACGGTACGATTGCACAATCTGATTGCCAGCGGCTCCATAGGCTACCAATGAGAAATCAAAATTCTTGTAGTTAAATCCGACATTGAATCCGTAGGTAAAATCGGGAGTGCCATTGCCCAAATCCACCTTATCGTTATCGTCGATAATTCCATCCTGATTCTGGTCTACGTAGATAACGTCACCCGCTTGTGCGTCGGCCTGCAGGATGCCATGCTTTCCGTCGGCATTCCAGTTGGCAATCTGTTCTTTGTTCTGAAAGATACCGGCAGTTTCGTATCCCCAGAAGTAACCGATAGCATGACCATTCTGTGCACGGTAGAACTCCGGTGTATTATCATACAACATATTGATTTTGCCGTGAATGATACCATCTTCAGTAGGAATATTCCCTACCTTATTCTTGTTATATGCACCGTTCACACCAATATTATAATTGAAATCTTTACCTGCTTGGTCATTCCAGGTTAAAGCCAGTTCAAAACCTGTATTCTTCACATCGCCGCCGTTGATAAAAGGTGCACCCGTTCCTGCCGTAGCCAGAATAGGAGCTTCCACCAGCCAATCTTTAGTTGTCTTGATATAGAAATCGGCGGTCAAACTCAAACGGCTTTTTAAGAAACGTGCATCAATACCTATATTGGTCTGTTCCGAGGTTTCCCAAGTTACGTTCTCATTGGCCAGACGGCTAGGATACGCCCCCCAGTAACCGGACTGTGCCGGAGCACCATCGGTTGTTCCGAAGATGTAATGGGTATTGGAAGAGGTGATAGGAGCCGTATACTGGTAATTATCGATGTTCTGATTGCCGACCTGCCCCCAACTTGCACGCAACTTCAGATAATCAAGCCAATTCTGAGTATTCTCCATGAACTTTTCATTTGAGAGAGTCCATCCTGCAGATATAGATGGAAATACACCGTAACGGTTGCCACGTGCAAACTTCGATGAGCCATCAGCACGCAAGGTGGCATTCAGCATATAAGTTTCTTTCCAGTTCCATCCGAAACGTCCAAAATAAGAAACGGAGCGACTTTCATCATGCGGATATCCATCGACAGACATTCCGTCGTCGGCGCTCGAAGCTGTACCATTACCTACATAGGCATGATCCCAGTCGTCAAAGCCTTCTCTCAATGCACCGGTTTTGGCCTGCAGGTAAGTACCGGAATAGCGATATACTTCCATTCCGACTAAAGCATTGAATGCATGTTTGCCGCATGTCCAGTCATAAGCAGCCGTATTGGTCCAAGTCATTCCTAAAGAATGATTCATATTTTGGGTGGCTGATGTACGAGTCGTATTATAAGTATAAATTGAAAATTGATAAAGCGGATTGAAACTACGATATTCCGAAGAACCGTACACCGCCCCGAATACGCTTCTCAACTTCAAGTTCCTGACCGGTTGCAGTTCGGCATATACATTGCCGGAGAATGTTGCCGTCTTGTTCTTGTTGTTGCTGTTGGTCATCATCAAGCCGTAAGGATTGCCGTCACCGTTATACCAATCGGAGTTCGATGTATCGTTATAAGAAGAATCATAAACATTGTTATCGCTATAGATTGGAGCAAGCGGCGAAGTGGCAAATGCGCCGCGCAAAGTATTGTTATATTGGTCGGATACTGAAATACCATTGTTCATTTTGTAGACGAAGCTGACCTGCTCGCCCACTTTCAGCAAATCCGAATCCTTGAATATCTTATGCTCGGAATTGACGCGGAAATTGTAACGTTCATAGTTCGAAACGTCCTTACCGCCCACTACTCCTTCCTGACTCATATATCCCAACGATAAGGCATAAGTGGAAGTCTTCGAACCTCCGGTGATACCCAATGTATAACTCTGCGTCCTGGTATTGTCTTTAAACATCGAGTCTACCCAATCAGTGTCGTGTACATTTCCATTGGCATCATAAATACTCCGGAACGAACTCCAGTTGTAAGGCGCATTTCCGGAATTAACAGCCTGCTCGTCCATAATGGTCATGTATTCCTTCGCATTCAGCATATTTATCTTACGTGCCACAGTCTGCACACCATAATAGGCATCAAAAGAAATTTGCGCCTTTCCTTCCTTGCCCGATTTTGTGGTAATCAACACTACACCATTGGCAGCCTGTGCACCATAAATAGCTGCCGAAGCTGCATCCTTTAATATATCGATACTTTCTATATCAGCAGGATTCAAAGTGGAAATATCGCCGCCCACACCATCAATAAGATACAGCGGACTGGAATTTCCGACAGTACCCAGACCACGAATACTGACTTTCATATCCGAGCCCGGCTGACCGGAAGTGGAAGAAATGTTCACCCCAGGTGTCTGTCCTTGCATACCTTGCAAAGGGCTATTGGTGTTCATCTTGGCAAGACTCTCACCCTTCACCTGCACCGTTGCACCGGTCACCAGTTTCTTTTTCTGCACACCATAACCCACCACCACTACTTCATCAAGGATTTCGGTGTCTTCCTTTAATATTACATTGAGCGATTTCTGACCCGTCACAACGATTTCCTGCGTAACGTATCCTATATAAGAGAAGACTAAAGTCTGGCCGGATACCACATTCAGCTTGAAATTTCCGTCCATATCGGTTATCGTTCCATTGGCTGTCTCCTTCACCAAGACACTGACCCCCACCAGAGGCAACTCATCAGTAGCCGAGATAACTACACCACTGACAGTTGAAGTTTGTGAAGGAGCAGCCTTCACAGCCATTATCGGCAAACATAATAGAATGATTACCGAAAAGCTAAAGAGATGCACAAATGTGCATTTTCTAAAAAAGTGTTTACTCATGGTATATTGTTTAATAGTTAATTTAAAACATATTGTTTTCTACACTGCAAAATTATATATTCGGTATGTAACTTCACTTCTGTAATGTTATTCATATAGGGAGCGTTTTGGAAACGATGGGGTGAATTTGTTTTATAAAGGGGATTCATTTGTTTTCTTCCTATTTTCCTTTATACTTAAAGCACCCAAAATCAGCGCACATCTCTGATTCTTTAGAGGCTGATACAGCATAAAGTCCCAAGACAACTCCGGTAAATCCACCTGCTGTTTCAGTGCTTAGATAACGAGTATTCATCTTACCCAAATCATGATATATTCCATTCACTTTATAACCGAAATAATAGTAATTGATATCCGACTTCACCACCAGTTCCACTTCACCACTGGTTGGCAAGGAAACCTCTTTGGCATAATGAGTAATCTCTCCCAGTTTATACCGCAAACCAACAGAACGTTTCTGATCCTTATCCTGACGGACAAATAAATCATAGTGAGAATGAAACTCCATAAAAACGGAAAGTCCCGCTTCATCATTTGCTTCCGCTTTATGCAAGACTACCGGAACGGATGCTTCCATATCAAAGTGTTCCTGTCGCAAGGCGGCAAAGGTAGGACTTTTCCAGTCACTTAGCGTAACAGGAGTCGCTATCAAACGAAGTTTGCCATCTTTGGTAAAAATATAATTCTTCGCTTCCGGATTTTGCAAATGAATCCATTCGGGAGAAAGTTTTCCTTCTTTAAAGCCTATCCGTTCCGGTCTGCCTTTCATTTCCTGTTGAGGCAGAGTGGTTACATCCATCTCCAAAGAAATAGTTCCGTTAGCATTGACCACAGGCCAGGCATTCTTATCCCAACGCACCGGAGCCAGATACGTTTCACGTCCCAATGTATGATGAGTTCCCGGCATAATTCTGTATGCCAGGCAAACCATCCACCAAGCACCATCAGTGCCTTCCACCAGATCAGCATGCCCTGTTCCCTGAATCGGACTGGATTGTCCCGACTCATTGGCATGGGTCAGAATAGGATTTGCCGGATTTCCCTGATAAGGACCGTCTATGTAACGACTGCGGGCAATCGTTACTTTATGTCCCAATTCCGTACCGCCCTCTGAAATCAGCAGATAGTACCAGCCGTCTTTCTTATAAATGTGCGGACCTTCGGCATATCTGCCCCCGGTACCGTTCCATATTCGTTTGGAAGAAGAAAGCTGTTTGCCTGTCAGGGGGTCAATCTCACACAGGTTGATGTATCCATCCGGATTACTGACCATAAAACATTTGCCATCTTCAAAATAAAGCGAAGGATCAATGCCTCCTTGTTCGAGCCAGACAGGTTCCGACCATTCACTACGGGGATCAGTAGTATGCACCAGGAAATTCCCTTTACCGGAAACATTAGTCGTAATCATGTAAAACACTCCATCATTGTAACGAATGGTAGGAGCAAAAATACCGCTTCCCGAATTGGCATTAGTCAGATCAAGCTGGGACGGACGAGTCAGACAGTTTCCTATCTGCTCCCAATGCACAAGGTCTTTGCTATGAAACAAAGGCACTCCGGGGAAATATTGAAAGCTGCTGTTGACTAAATAATAATCATCCCCTGCCTTGCAAACACTCGGATCGGGATGGAAACCGGGAATTACAGGATTACTGTAACCTTGAGCCGATGATTTGCATACAGAACAAAGCGAGATGAAAATAAGGAATAAAGCGTTTCGCATATCATATAATTTAAGAGTTAAACATCTTTTGCCGGCCGACGATACAAAAGTAGATGTTTTCCCTCAAGGAGACATGGTATTTCGTTTACACCCGGTCTGCCAAATGTTTTCCCCATACGCACAGAATGTATCTTATTGGGGCATCATATGTATTCAATTGCATTTCGCCCTTTCGAGTGACTGCAAATCTTTCTACATTTGTGGTAGATTTTAAGTCTCACTCTAAAAATATCAACTCATGAAAAGCATTAAGAAAATGGTATTAGTATCAGCCTTTGCCGGTACCTGCCTTACAACTCACGCGCAGGCTACCCCTCCCGCCATCCCAGCCGATCCGGCTATTGAAGCTAACATCCGGAAATGGCTTCAAAAAATGACTCTCGAACAGAAGATCGGTCAGATGTGTGAAATCACCATTGATGTGGTGTCTGACCTTGAAACCAGCCGTGAGAAAGGATTCTGTCTAAGCGAGACGATGCTCGACACGGTTATCGGTAAATATAAGGTAGGCTCACTACTGAATGTCCCTCTGGGAGTAGCACAGAAGAAGGAGAAGTGGGCGGAAGCCATCAAGCAGATACAGGAGAAATCAATGAAAGAAATCGGTATCCCGTGCATCTATGGAGTAGACCAGATTCATGGAACGACCTACACGCTGGACGGAACGATGTTTCCGCAAGGCATCAACATGGGAGCCACTTTCAACCGGGAACTGACAAGGAAAAGTGCCGAAATATCTGCCTATGAAACCAAAGCAGGATGCATCCCCTGGACGTTTGCCCCGGTTGTCGATTTAGGTCGCGACCCGCGCTGGGCACGTATGTGGGAAAACTATGGAGAAGATTGTTATGTAAATGCAGAAATGGGCGTGTCGGCCGTAAAGGGATTTCAGGGAGAAGATCCGAACCGCATCGGAGCATACCATGTAGCTGCCTGTATGAAGCACTATATGGGTTACGGTGTACCCGTTTCCGGGAAAGACCGTACTCCTTCTTCCATCTCACGCAGCGATATGCGTGAAAAACACTTCGCTCCTTTCCTGGCGGCCGTGCGTCATGGTGCATTGAGCGTGATGGTGAATTCTGGCGTTGACAACGGCCTGCCTTTTCATGCCAACCGTGAATTACTGACCGAATGGCTGAAAGAAGACTTGAACTGGGACGGTCTGATTGTAACAGACTGGGCGGACATAAACAATCTCTGCACACGGGATCATATTGCTGCCACCAAGAAAGAAGCTATCAAGATTGCCATCAATGCCGGAATCGACATGTCAATGGTTCCTTATGAAGTGAGTTTCTGCGATTATCTGAAAGAGTTGGTTGAAGAAGGAGAGGTATCTATGGAACGCATCGACGATGCAGTAGCCCGTGTGTTGCGTTTGAAATATCGTCTGGGATTATTCGACAATCCGTATTGGGACATTAAGAAGTATGACAAGTTCGGTTCTAAGGAATTTGCGGCCGTTGCCCTCCAGGCTGCCGAAGAATCGGAAGTGTTATTGAAGAATGACGCACATACCCTGCCGATAGCGAAAGGCAAAAAGATTCTGCTGACGGGGCCGAACGCAAACTCCATGCGTTGCCTGAATGGCGGATGGTCGTATAGCTGGCAGGGACACGTTGCCGATGATTACACGCAGGCATATCATACAATCTACGAGGCTTTGTGTGAGAAATACGGAAAAGAGAATATTATCTACGAACCGGGAGTCACCTATGCTCCTTACAAAAACGATAACTGGTGGGAAGAAAACAAACCGGAAATTGAAAAATCGGTAGCAGCGGCAGCACAGGCAGATATTATCATCGCCTGCATTGGCGAAAACTCTTATTGCGAAACTCCCGGCAACCTGACGGATCTTACCTTATCGGAAAATCAGCGCAATCTGGTAAAGGCTCTGGCCGCTACGGGTAAACCTATCGTTTTGGTTCTGAACCAGGGACGTCCGCGTATTATCAATGACATAGAGCCTTTGGCAAAAGCTGTCGTCAACATCATGCTGCCAAGCAATTACGGTGGCGATGCACTTGCTAACTTATTGGCCGGTGATGCCAACTTCAGTGGAAAAATGCCGTTTACTTATCCCCGCCTAATCAACGCTTTGGCGACTTATGACTACAAGCCTTGTGAAAATATGGGGCAAATGGGAGGTAACTACAATTATGATTCGGTGATGGATATTCAATGGCCGTTCGGCTTCGGATTAAGCTATACCAATTATAAATATAATAACCTAAAAGTAAACAAACCGACTTTCAATGCCGATGATGAACTGATATTCACGATTGATGTAACCAATACGGGCAAAGTTGCCGGAAAAGAAAGTGTGTTGTTATTCTCTAAAGACCTGGTGGCAAGCAGTACACCGGACAATATCCGCCTGCGGAACTTTGAAAAGATCTCTTTGAAACCGGGAGAAACAAAGACTGTTACGTTGAAACTAAAAGGAAGCGATTTGGCATTTGTCGGGTATGACGGTAAGTGGAGACTGGAAAAAGGAGATTTCAAAATCAAATGCGGTGACCAATGGATTGATATTGTATGCGATCAGACGAAAGTATGGAATACTCCGAATAAAAATACTCTTCATTAATAAGCTTCTTCTCATATATAAAAAATCACTTTTCTCTATCACCTATCACCGACGGCAATCAAATACCTTATTCATCGAGGTTCCCGGCGGTGATAGGTTGTTTTTCAACCTATCACCACATCTGTCACCTATCACCGCAAAAAGCACTACTTTCATCACATTTTTGCAAAGACAACCTGAATAGCTATGACTTAGAGAGCCATTTCTTTCTTTTCTTCACAGGAGCCATCACCAATTTAGTATGCAGTTCTTTGATTTCACATAAATCGAACCTTTCCTGTATATACACATACATGATGACCAAATGGATAAGTTCTTTATTCGGACATGAGAATTCATCTTTTGACAGCCCGTCTATCACTATATTCAATAAACAGAGAGAACACTGCAATTCAGCTTTTGACAATTGGTCTACGCTTTCAATGTTTGCAAAGCTAGGCCAGTTTTCTTTCATAAAACTAAGCTTGTCGACGGAGCGTTCTAAATCGTGCTTCATCAGGCAGGAACAGGAACAAGTAAGGTCACTCATAACTATCATTTTTTAATTATGTGTTCCCGTTTGCCAATAAAAAAGGCGCGGAAACTATTACTGTACTATCCTGTGAGAGGCTCTGGTGGGCCGTACCCGAATAATAAGCAATAGCTCCACGCCCGTTGAGGTATATAACAAATATATATACAACATGGACGTGGAGACCGGTCACTTATTATCTACGGGTGCTAAATTTACCAGATTTCTCACAATAGATAATAAAAACACTATCTCCAATACAAAACAAGCGTATCCTCTCCCGAAGACACGCTACAAATATAACTATATTTTTCAGACAATGCCACTGTTATCACAGTAAAATAGTTTAATTCTCCCTTGCCCTATATCTATCAAATAGAACAAGGCATATAAATACCTACAACAAGTAGGAATACTTTGCTTTTCTCCCTGATATAGTTTATCTTTGCTACCGATATAGTTCATTCTTCATGGCCGTGGCGAATTCCTACCACGGCTGTGGAAAGATACTACCACAGCCATGACGAGATCTCTCCACGGCCGTGGGAAACTAATGATAAAGGCACCGGAAGATAGCTATCCCTATGCCTTAGTCCAAGAATAAAGGCAGGATAACTTATAAAAGCCGCTTGATAGCAAACAAACAACAGCTATATAACACCCTCCCTCTAAGTCCGAAGATGATCGATTAGCTTCGCAACAACAAAAAAAACAATGTCCTTATAGGCTTACAACGATAAATTTAAAATACGTAGTAATGTATAAGGCAAAAACAAGTAAATAATGGCAATACAATTTGAATTGTACAAGACTCCCCGTCCCAAGGATGAGGAAGGTAAGGAAGTGTATCACGCACGTGTAGTCAACTTCCAACACATTGACACAGACTATCTGGCAAAAGAAATCCAGATAGCAACTTCTCTAACTGAAGGGGATGTAAAGTCAGTTCTCGAATCCCTAAGTCATTTTATGGGGGATCGTCTTCGGGAAGGACAAAGCGTCCATCTGGATGGCATCGGTTATTTCCAGATAAAGCTGAATAGTCAAGAACCTATCACTTCGCCCAAACTAAAAGCGAATCAGATAAAACTCAAAGCCAACATCAGCTTTAAAGCGGATGCCAAACTGAAAAGGTCAGTCAGTGTTGTTCATGTGGAGCGAAGTAAACTGAAACCCCATTCGGCTGTCCTTTCAAATGACGAGATAGACAAATTGCTGACAAACTACTTCAAGAGCAACCCTGTATTAACCCGTCGCGACTTTCAAAGATTGTGCGGCTTTACCCCTACCACTGCCGCACGGCAAATCAAACGGCTGAAAGAGGAGGAGAAGAAGTTGAAGAATATCAATACTTATTATAATCCGATTTACATGCCGATGCCGGGATATTATGGCAAGGCGGAGATAAAAGAGGATGAAGCAAATACTATACAGCAATAAAGTAAAGAGTATGAAAAAAGTGCCCAAGAAGACACTGCCGATCATTTTGCTGACGTCAGCAAAATGGTATTCCTGATAATAAATTTCCCCCCAAAAAATAACCTATTTTATGGTAGAATGAGAGACACCTTGAAGCGAGGTATCTCTCATTATCTATATCACTCATTAATAAGACCTAAATTCAATTATTCTTATTAATCAAATTGATTACTACCTTCACCATCACGTCCTTTTCTTCCGTCCGGCTTTCGGCAATCATCAACGTAAGTGCCACAAGCGTATTGTTTCCAATCAACTTCGAACCATCGGATTTATATAATATACCGTTCTTCTCCAGAAACCAAAGAAACAAGAAAGCGGCAATACGCTTGTTACCGTCACTAAACGAGTGATTCTTTACGACAAGGTAGAAAAGCATTGCGGCTTTTTCTTCAATGCTTGGATAAAGTTCCTCTCCACCGAATGTCTGATAAATGGTGTTGATAGAGCTTTTGAACGACTGATCCTTTTCATTTCCAAACAAATCACTGCTTCCGAACTTTTCCTGCAAAAGGTGAATGGCTTCCATTGCTTCTTCATAGGTGGCACGAAATTCTTCAGTAGGAGTCGTGGAGTCTACTTCCAATTGCTGGTAATCGTATTTATCCAGTGTATCCAGACCGTAAGTGTAATCGGTAATCACACGCAAGAGTCCATTGGCCTCATCCAGCGTCAATTGTTTGTGTTCGATGACGTTAGAAAGAAGGCGTACGGTGCTCTTCAGGTCTTCCAGTTGAGCAGCTTTGACCTGCTGATTAATGGCGTAACCCTTAATCAGGTAGTCTTTCAGGATTTTGTTCGCCCAGATACGGAATTGGGTGCCACGCATGGAATTGACCCTATAACCGACAGAAATAATCATATCAAGATTATAATAAATAATGTGACGCTTGATAGTCCGATTCCCTTCCATCTGAACTTGTGCAATTTTTGCACAAGTTGAGTCTTTCTCCAACTCTTCCGACTTATAGATGTTATTAACATGCTTCACTATGGAAGTTCTATCCGTTTGAAACAATTCCGCCATTTGAGCTTGATTGAGCCACACCGTCTCATTCTCCAACTTTACATCAATGGAAGTTTTCCCATCCTTCGTCTGATAAATGACAATTTCTCCTCTATTGTCCATAAAATGCCTCCTTATTTATGCATTGTGTCCGTCCATTACCTTCGTAGCAATGGACGGACACACAAATGTACAACTTTCAAAAGAAATAAAAATATAAAGCCGTTTTTAATTATTTGCTCTGAAGCGTTACAATAGAACGCGCCGGAATCTGAACTGTTTTTCCACTTTTCACTGTCTTCACCGGAAGCAAATTTTCCCCTTCTTTATCCGAAGTACGATAAATCTGCCATTGCGTATTTCCTACTTTTTCTTTATGAATAGAAAACTCTTTTTCCTCATTGGCATAGTTTATAACGACTATCACATACGTTCCATCTACGTTTTTGTAAGCAGAACACATCAATCCTTGCTGATCGGTATCGCCATCAGGGATGAAAGCGTTTGTTTGATCGAAAGCCGAAACGGATAGCCGGACTGCTCCCGGACGGATAAAACGGCTATAATTTCCTAAAGCCCACATCAATTTAGAATCTTCTACTCTACCATCCAAGAAGTTATCGTCAGTAGTGTACTCGCGAATCAGTCCGTCTTTGTAATCACCGCCAATGGCACGCCACCATTGCCAGCTTTCAGCTCTGGCATACACAATATCATGATGAATGATACGTGCCACATAGAGCGCTGTCTTCATTGTACGGTCGAAACCATTTCCACCACCAATTTCTTCATCATTACCCATGATGCAAGTCTCCGTTTGCCAGAAGCCCACTTGATGTTTATCTAAGGTATCCCGCAACTGGCAGCGGATATTACGTAATTCACTTAACGGAGTCGTTGTCCAATAGCTATGTCCAAGCATCAGGCGGGGAACATTCGGAGTATCTCCTAAATAGGTATCTACACTATCCGGACAGAAAAAGGCTTGAATCTGATAACCCCGTTGCCAATCTGTTTCGTGAGTGCGGAACATACAGCGATAATCGGAAGATTCATTCACCAAAATCTGCGTATCCATATTCCGGCTTACAAATTCTTTGCTTAACAAACGGACAGTATGAGCTACTTCTTTGTTGGTTGCCGGACAACCTTCCTGTTTCGGTCCTACCCAATTCCAGTGTCCGTCCGGTTCGTTGAAAGGACAGATGTAGTTGAACTTGATGCCATCATGTTCTTCCACTCCCTGTATTACATCTGCCAGAAAACGGACGTACTTTTCATAACAATCCGGCTTCAGATTTGCCGTACCTCCACGACCGGTATTGGTTGCCAATCCGTTCTGTGTATAATGTACGGGAGGCGAGTTCAGGAAAGCCAGGAACTTATTGACTCCCCGTTCCTTTGCCAGTTTTAGGAAGTTGCGTTGTCCTTGTTGCTTGTTCCAGTCGTACGTTCCATCTGCATTCAGAAAACACTCGGCTCGCATCCAGGGAGAAGCGATCTGACTAGCCTCCCCTTGTTCCGCACTACCTGCTCCGACATTGAAACGCCAGAGGGACAGGCCGATGCCTTTCGGCTGTCCGTTCGCATCATTCTCCGTACTGAACAGCCAATCGGCTACCTGGTTGCGTTTTTCCTCCGGCCAAAGTCCGATAAACTGCATACTCCAAGCGTCTGAAGCACTGAAATATGCCATCGTTTGACAGGGCTTATCCGTTTCTATCTGATAACTTACATCAGGTACAGATTGAGAACATCCACCCGCCACACATACAAACAGAAAACCTAAAATCGCTACTCTCTTTTTACCTATAATCCTATTCATCTATAATCTTCCATTATTCAAATCATACAATATAATTCCGTCCTGAAACAACCTGACCATCTACCAAAATCAAGAAAGATATTATCAAGGAGTAGGTATTACTTGCTTAATGCTCCCATCTTCATTAAATTCCATACGATCTATACATACTTCACGATGAACACCGGGATCACTTTTCAGATAATTCTTATTGATGCGATGATAAACAATATACCACTTATCAGTGCCGGGAATTTGCAAAACAGCATTATGAGCAGGACCATATATTTCCTTTTCCGGGTTTTGAATCAGCACAACAGGATTATCAGCCACTTTAATCGGTCCCAAAGGTGATGTTGAAGTGCCATAAGCTACATGATAATTGGGAGAGCCAGTATCATCTACCGACCACATAAAATAATAAAGCCCGTTACGATAGAACACATAAGCCGCTTCACGATAAGCATAATCCTGCAAAGTTCCTCCTACGGGAGTCATCACTGTGACTGTTTCCTTCTTTATGGAAACCATATCCTCATTCAGCTCCGCACCTGCCATATAACCATTTCCCCAATACAAATAAGACTTCCCGGAAACCGGATCGGTAAACACATCCACATCTATTTGCTGACCGTTCCCGGTGGGTGAATCCGTTACGATGGGACGTCCCAAATCAACAAACGGCCCGGTGGGAGAATCGCTCGTAGCTACTCCGATCTGTTTTCCTCCTCCTGCTTTCGGATGACCGCTGTAGTAAAAGAAGTATTTATATTCTCCTCCTATCAACTTCTCCTCAATACAAGGCGCCCACGCATTACCATCCGCCCAAGGTACTTGGTCTGATTTCAGATCCAGCATTATCCCTTCATCCCTCCAATCCTTTAAGTCAACAGACGAAAAAACGGTAAAATACCAACCACCCCATCCGGGCTGTCCGTCTGTGGTAGAATAGATATAGTATTTCTTAGTCCTGTTGGAATATAAAATTTCAGGATCAGCATGGAAACCTGGCAACACAGGATTACCAGACAACGAGAAAGCGGGCAGCGTCACTGCCAACATCAAGCCGATTGTAATCAAAGTTCGTTTAATAGGTACTATCATATTTTCATTAGTTGGATAAAAAGGGGAAATATCAGGTTGTGATACTCCCCCTCCGATATTTACACTCTTGATACTATTTATTTCAATGCTACTTTAATAGATTGACTGTAACAATATTCCGATGATTTGTCTGATTTGACTCCTACACGGGCATAAAGATAGGATTCGTTTATCAAACCATTCGGGATCTCAATTTCAGCAGTGTTTTCCTGACCGAGTGAGACTGTATTACCCAACTTCAACTCTGCTTCTTTCTGTTTCTCATCCGTCAAAACACCTGTACCCAGATAGATACCTACATTCTCCATATTGGCATCAGCAACCACTTTATTAATAGTAAACCGTGCGGTAACCTTGTTGCCGTTTCTGGCAAAAGATACGTTTCTAACAGAGAAATACGGTGTCACAGGAATATCCTGCACAGTGTTTCCTTTCACTGTAATATAAATTGTGTCATTAGAAGGTCTTTCCCAAGGAGCATTACCCATACGCACCAATTTATAATCACCATTGAAAAGGGACACGGAATAGCTTCCGTCCTGCGCAACATACACCGGAATAGAGCCATGCAAAGCATAACCGTCCTGGAATAAAGCAAACTCTGAACTTCCGCTTCTAACTCCTACTGCTTCACCGTCATAAATTGCTCTTCCGGTCAATGTAGCCTTAGGTTCCTCAAAGTTGTCGTAGCTGCAACTGCTTACTGCCAACAAACAACATATCATAATAAAGAAAGGTATAATCTTTTTCATAATCTCTTATTTTTATTGGAATGGATTCTTCACAATCGTCGGATTGTTATTAATTACATCATCAGCAATGAATGAATAATAGTTAGACTGCTGGAAGGTTCTTGCCACCTTGAAACGTTCGGATTTTGTCTTTACAAAAATGTACTTGTCCTGATCTGATGTTCCCGGTTTTGGTTTAGCAATACGATAAGGATATAAACCGTAAACGATCGCTTTATCGTTATCTGTATTTCCATTCCAGGTGATATCAGCTATTCTCCATCGTTTCATATCAAAATAACGGTGATCTTCGAAAGCTAGTTCCACACGACGTTCGTTCTGAATCTTTTCTATTGTCAGGCTTGTCAGACTGTTGGCCGGGAAACCGGCACGTTGACGCAAGCGGTTGATGTAGGGTAAAGCTGTCGGCTCGTCATTCAATTCAAAAGCAGCTTCGGCAGCATTCAAATAGATTTCACCCAGACGAAACCAAGGCCACCAGTTTTCAGCGTAGTTACGGAGAGTGTAACCGGATGCCTCACTGATAAACTTACGGATATAAAATCCGGTATTGCTCACGTTAGGACTATTAGTCTGAGGACCGTCCTGGCCGACAAAAGTTTTATCATCGTCATAAGCACTTCCTAATTTCGAGTCTGTCAGTAAGTCGTAGGAACCGGTCTTATCATTCCATACTGCTACTCCTGCCTGAATATCCACATCCTGATTTCTGAACTTTGAGCCCGGATAGACGATCGTACCATACAAACGTGCATCTTTATTGGCAAAGATATCGCTCGGAGTATCATATACTACATAGTCATTACCATTCTTATAATGTAAGGTCCCCGAAGTTCCATCCAAATAATCAAATGCTTCTACCAATCCTAAAGACGGACCGATGCAAGAAGAATTATCGTTATCTTCTCTCAAATGATGAACTACATTATCATAACCGAAGCTATGCACTTTCAAAGGATTCTTATAGTCTTTCACCCAAATAGCCTCCTTATTCAGCGTCTTGTCCACAAACATCTTATAGAAGTTCACTCCTTTATCTGACTCCTTCTCATAAAGTTCATATCCACCGTTTTTAATGATTTCCTGCGAAGCTGTCAACGATTTACGATAATAATCGTCTGCCATATCAGCCGGAATACCTACTTCTCCGCCAGACGTTACAATATTAGGAGTCTTCAGCGCATTATATTTGGCAATAGAACCGGCATACAGCATAGCACGGCTTTCCAATGCCAATGCAGTGTAATAGTTGGCACGACTTTGACTGCCTTTATTGCCCAATTGTGACTTGATTGCTTCACATTCACTGTATACAAAGTCATATATTTCGTGCTCCTTGGCACGCGGATTACGTAAGTAAGAAGGATCTCCGCTGAAATCATACTCCAAAGTAGTTGTAATCAATGGTACACCACCCATACGTCTTACAAGCTCAAAATAAACGTAAGCGCGGATAAAGCGAAATTCAGCTTTGAACTGTAGCTTGGCATCTGCTGAAATATCTGTTCCATATTTGTCGATATTCTCAATAGACATATTGATGTCACGTATCAATCCATAATCCCACCAACGTCCGTAGTCGTTGCCATAACGTAATTCATTACGATAATTCTGATCCAGCGTGCCACAGTACATAGCATCATCCGTTTCGCACATACCACCGGTATTGAAGTCACCGTGCAACTGTGGAATACGATTATATAAATTGGCTAGCTGTGATTTAATCATGTTCGGATCGTTCCATACCAACTCATTGGTAAGAATATTTTTGGGATCTCTTTCGAACCAGCTGTCGCCACAACCCGATAACATGGAAGTAAGGACGGCTCCCAACAGAACTATTTTTATAGATTTGCTTTTCATGATAGCGTTCATTTTTTAGTATGTAATATTAAATCCAAGAAGGAATGTACGTTGTTGCGGGTATACCACTGCAGCTGCGGCAGTGATTTCAGGATCGACTCCAAACTTACCCACATTGTCAAACGAACACAAGTTAGAAACATTAGCATAAATACGTACTTTCTGTGCACGAATCGGTCTCAACAGTTGTACCGGCAGGCTATAACCCACTTCCAGATTCTTGATACGGAGATAACGCACATTGTGCAACCAGAAGTCACTATTCTTATTGTTATAGCTGAATTCACCTTTACGGATGGCCGGATAACGTCCCGGTATCCATTCACTTTCCGGATCGTACAAGTCGGCACGATGCCAACGGTCTTCCAATAAATAAACCGGTGAGTTTCCATTTCCATGATATGCATTAGCCAATTCATAGTTTTGTCTCCATCCTTGCATAGCCCCACCGGAAAGGTCGATATTCAAGTCAATCCCCTTCCATGCCAAACCGATATTACCACCAAACGACATAATAGGTGCCCAACCTTCCGGATAACCGATAGGACGCTCATCCATACTGTTGATAATACCATCACCATTCACATCTTTATAGATAAAGTCACCGGGGAGCAGTGTCCGGTTATTATTGCCATCCAAATTTACCGGATAATTACGAATTTCTTCTTCCGACTGGAACTGGCCAATTACCTGATATCCCCAATAGATACCTCCCCAACGACCTTCCGCAGAATTGCGGTATTCATCCCAAGAGTTATTAAAACGCGGTTTATAAGTCTCAATGCTCTTGTAACGTGAGAAAGTAAAGTTACCGCTTACGGTATAGTTCAAATCACCGATATGGTCGGTCCATGTAACCATACCTTCCGCACCGATATATGCTTGTTTGTTCAAGTTCTCATTAGGCAATGTATATCCCACTTCACTCGGAAGCAATACATCATAACGGGCAGCCGGTACACCGGTAATATCCTTGCGGAAAGCATCGGCGGTTACCTTCAAACGATTATTGAACATAGTCAGGTCAAAACCGATATTCGATGTTGTATTCTTCGTCCAGGATAAGTTGGTAATAGGTAATCCTCTCTGGTTCAATCCGGTCACCAGTTCACCATCCAATACAGCATTACCATTATTCCACGTATAACCACTCAAGTAATCAAACAGTTTTACATCCTTTTCTGTACCTGTCTGACCAATAGAAGCACGAATCTTCAAATCATCTACAACAGGTCTCAACTTTTCAAAGAATTTCTCTTCCGAGATTCTCCAACCTATAGATACACCCGGGAAGAATCCCCAACGATTATTTGCTGCATAGAGATAAGAACCGTCATAGCGAGCCAATAATTCAATCAGATATTTGTGGGCAAAGTCGTAATTGATACGCCCAATCCATCCGGCACGCGCTTCGTAACTCCATTCATCAGCGAAACTGTTGAGCTCATCAAACTGCAATAACGGCAGATAGTCAGTAGAAGGTTCTGTACCATAAGTTTTCTTAGTCCAATCATAATCGGAGGCTTCATAACCCAAAACCGCCGAAATATTATGGTTTTTAATCTGTTTTGCATAATTCAATTGCAATTGCATATAACGCGCAGGCACACTACGATCTATTTGATTTCTCCAACGTCCTGTAGCAGGTGTCCCGTTATAAGCATCTTTCTCCTTATCGTATGTATAAATTTGATAAGCATATTGATAACCGTCAAAACGGCTATTGGTGTAATTGTACGAGAACGTAGCTTTTGCAGTCAAACCGAAAGAGAAATCATACTGCGCATAAGCATTGATATTTGCATTACGAGTCAAATTATCTTTGTAACCGGCAATGTCACGACTGAATGCAGCCGGATTGTAACCATTCTCATGTACATTATTGATATATTCCGGATTATCATTGGCATAAGGGCTTTCGATAGGCTGCATTTTGAACATAGCCAATATAGCCGAATAATAACCGTCACCACCCGGCAAACCTACGTCTTCACTCTTTTCATACTTACCGCTAATCTGTGCACCTATTGTAAAACGGTCTGTTATCTTAGTATCAATATTCAACTGAAGATTGGTACGCTCATATTTAAAGTCAGGCATCATCGCATCTTGTCCGGTATGAGCTACAGAAAGATAATAGTTGGTCTTTTCAGAGCCACCTGTCACATTCGCATTGATGTGGTATTGAGGCACATTTTTTCTCATTACCATATCATAATAGTCATAGCTCTTATATCCCGGTTCGGTACCAGCTTCCCATTTAGCAAGTTCTTCGGGACTATATAATTTGCTTGGATCTTCACCTCTATTCTGTGCTGCTTCGGCCAAACCTCTTACATATTGTCCTGCATTTGCCAATTCGGGGAAACGGGTCAGATTCTGCCAACCATAGTATCCATTGACATTGATGCTTACTTTATCATTCTTTTTACCTTTCTTGGTAGTTACCAGAACTACACCATTTGATGCACGCAGACCGTAAATAGCAGCAGAAGCATCCTTCAAGACAGTGATACTCTCGATATCCTCGATATTCAGAGCATTAAACACATCGCTACCGGAAACATCCGATGCCTGCAACCAGTCGCGGCTGTTCATTCCTCCGTAAGGAATGCCGTCGATTACAAACAGGGGGCTACCCATATTACGAATTTCAAGATTAATGCCTCTACCCGGACGGGCATCCACAGCACGCGTAGACACACCTGCTATCTTACCGGATAAAGCTCCCGCAGTAGTCGTAGAAACAGAACGCGTCAACGCATCAGACTTAACATCACTGATGGCTCCGGTCAGACTTTTCTTGGTTTGTGTACCATAACCCACCACCACAACTTCATCCAAGGTTTCCGTATCTTCTTCAAGAACGATTTGAAGATGTGTCTTTCCATCCACCTTCACCTCTTTAGTCTTATAACCGATGAACGAAATTGCCAACGCGGCATTTTTACTATCTACATTAATTGTGAAATTACCATCGATATCCGTAATGGTTCCATTAGAAGTTCCTTTGACAGTAACATTGGCACCAATGATATCATCTCCTCTCACATCGGCCACATGTCCTGTAACTTGTGTTTGTGCAAATGCTGCAGCTGACAGAAGCAACTGTATGACACACATGCATAAGATTCTTACATACCTCATAAATTAGAATTTAAAGATTAAACATTTTTTGTTGTTTTTTCCGATGCAAATATAGAGTATTGATATAAATCAATTAAGCAAAAATCATGCAGAAGAGCTATGCAAATCATTCATTGCACGATTTACACACTCTAAATAAAATATTTATTCTTATTTTTGAACTGGTAATTGAAACAAATAAGCACGAGTTATGAAAAAACACATTGCTTCTACTTTATTTTTATCCTTGTTGTCTATTCTTCAATTGACAGCCCAGTCTCATTCTGTAAAAAAACTGGGGATAGAACAAGGATTATCCAACAATTATGTAGTCAGTATTACACAGGATAAACAAGGCTTTTTATGGTTTGCTACAGAAGAAGGACTTAATAAGTTTGACGGTACCCGCTTCATTACTTATTATAAAAATGATTTGCCACATAACAATCAGGGAATCACCGGCAACGAACTCAACCGGGTGTATGCTGATTCCAAACGTCCCATCATTTGGATAGCCACTCAGCGAGACGGACTAAATGCATACAATTATGACGAACAAACATTTACTGCCTACCAACATAACCCGGAAAATCCACACAGCCTGATTACAAATGACGTAACGGACATCTCTCCTTCCACCCAAAACGACGATGGTTTATGGGTCAGCACCTATTATAGAGGTATAGAATATCTAAATATTAATAACGGGCAATTCACACATTATAATAGGAGTACGGTGCCTAGTCTGCCCTCCAATCAGACATGGACAGTATTGGACGGAGGAGACAACAATTTGTATATCGGCCATGTCGGAAGCGGATTCAGTATTTTTTCTCTCAAAGACAAAAGTGTAAAGAATTTCCAGAATGAAACGGGAAATCCGACAAGCTTGCCCGGTAATGATGTGTTTTGTATCATAAAAGATGCAAACGGCAACATCTGGTTAGGAACGAATAATGGACTGGCTCTATATAATGCTGCCAATGATAACTTTATCACATTCAGAAATAACAAGAATGACAAGTATGCTACTTTATGCAGTCGCATATTATCCATCCGGCAATTAAAAGATAATAGACTTTGGATTGCTTCAGAGCTCAATGGCATTGCCATATTAAACCTGAAGCAAGGTATGTTTCTCTCACCAGAGGAGCTTTCTATTGAATACATACAGGAGGGTGATGATAGTCGAAGCCTCTCTAATGCAAGCGCTCGATGTATATTTCAGGATTCTTTCGACAATATCTGGATAGGAACATGGGGAGGAGGCATCAACTTTATTAGTAGCAAACCTCCTTTGTTCACCACATTAAGCTATTCCCCGATTCCAAACAATGAAAACAGCCTGAACAACAAAGTAGCCAGCAGTCTTTGTATGGACAGACAAGGACGGATTTGGATCGGAACAGACGGAGGAGGTATTAATGTATTTGAAGGAGAGAAACGGATTGCCATTTATAAGAAAGAGAGTGGAGATATTCCTTCAAATTTTATATTAGCTTCTTTACAGGATTCAAAAGGGAATTTATGGTTCGGTTCCTACCAAGGAGGAATCAGCTATTATGATAGCCGGAATAAAAGATTCCGTTCCATCTCCCTCATGGGACAATCTAATCTAGACGTCCGTACGATCTATGAAGATGCCCAACATAACATTTGGGTTGGATATAGTGGAGGAATTGTTGTATTAAATCCTCTCACCATGAAAATTATCCAACATTACAATACAGATAATAGCGAACTGCACAGTGATTTTATACGTTCTATAGCTCAAGATGAGAAAGGACGTTTTTGGATTGGAACTTTCGGAGACGGACTTGGTATATACACCCCGAACTTACAGAAAATCAAGACGTTCACTCAAAGAGATGGCTTTTGTTCTAACACCATCAATCAGATCATACAGGATAAACAAAAAAGAATGTGGATAGGAACGGGGGAAGGATTAGTTTGTTTCCTATCGACTGATGAGCTGAATTACAAAACTTACCAACGGAAAGACGGGCTGATCAATACGAATATTTGTGCCATAACAGAAGATAAAAAAGGGAATATCTGGTTTAGCAATAATAAAGGTATCAGTTGTTATGTCACGAATAAAGGCTGTTTTTATAACTATGACCACTCTGACGATGTTCCGGCAGGAAGTTTTTCAAGCAGTTGTGTCACACAAAGCAAGAATGGACAGATTTATTTCGGTTCTATCAATGGAGTATGTTGTTTCAATCCAGACATTACTATGAATGAACAACCGGCCCCGGCAGCAGTTGTCACAGAGATGAAAATACTGGGACGGTTGAGTAATCTGGAAAACAATGACATGATTATCAATCTCTCCAAAGGACAAAACGTTGAGTTGAGTCATGCACAAAATAGCTTCGGATTGACATTCAATGTACAAAACTACTCACTTGTCAATCAGGTAGAATATGTGTATATGCTGAAAGGACTCGAAAATTCCTGGTATACCGTCAACGAAAATAATAGTGTCACTTTCCGAAACATTCCTCCGGGAAAATATGAGTTCCTTATCAAAGCACGAATTCATAATCAAAAATGGCCGGAAGAAGCCACTTCCCTGACCATCCGCATCAATCCTCCTCTCTGGTTGACGTGGTGGGCAAAACTTATCTACATCTTGGTATCTATCAGCATCACTTATCTTATCTTACATGCTTACAAAAAGAAGTTAGATCTGGAGAGTCTCTATACGTTGGAAAAGAAAAACCATGAGCAGGAACAGGAGTTAAATCAGGAACGCTTACGTTTCTATACCAATATCACGCATGAGCTGCGTACACCGTTGACCTTAATCCTCGGTCCTCTCGAAGATATGCAGAAAGAGGCATCACTTCCTGCAAAACAAGCCCAGAAACTATCAGTTATCCATCAGAGCGCACTACGTTTGCTCAATCTGATCAATCAGATACTGGAATTCCGAAAGACGGAGACACAAAACAAGAAATTGTGTGTCAGCAAAGGAAACATTGCCCCTCTGATTTATGAAATAGGGCTTAAATACAAAGAATTAAATCAAAATACCAAAATAGATTTCCGGATTCAGATAGAAAAAGAAGAAATGTTTCTTTTCTTCGATAAAGAAATCATCACGATTGTTTTGGACAATCTGATTTCCAACGCTATCAAATATACAGAACAAGGGTGCGTAACGCTAAGTTTGCATCAGACCATGCGTAATGAGGTAGCTTATACGGAAATAAAAGTCAGTGATACAGGGTACGGAATTTCCGCCGAGGCCCTGCCACATATTTTCGACCGCTATTATCAGGAAAGCGGCAAGCATCAGGCATCCGGTACAGGTATCGGACTGGCCTTGGTGAAGAATCTCGTCACCTTACATGAAGGGGAAATTCGTGCAGAAAGCATCCAAAATGAAGGAAGTACGTTCTATATCAGTTTACTGACGGATAATATCTACCCCAATGCCTTACACGCAGACTCAACGGAACCGGTTCAAGAAGAGATGAACCAGAATACGGAACTGGAATATTCACAAGAAGCGACATTAGATACCAGTAAACCAATCCTATTGATTGTAGAAGACAATGAAGAAATACAGAAATATATAGTTGAATCCTTCACCGACTCGTTTGAGGTAATCACGGCCAACAACGGAGAAGAAGGTAAGCAACAAGCTCTTAGCCGTATCCCCGATATTGTAGTCAGCGACATTATGATGCCTGTGATGGACGGCATCACTTTATGTAAGCAATTAAAAGATGATGTGCGCACCAGTCATATTCCTATTATCCTGCTGACAGCCAAAGATTCTCTGCAAGATAAAGAAGAAGGATATGAAGTAGGAGCCGATTCTTACCTGACGAAACCTTTCAGTGCTTCTCTGCTACGTAGCCGAATCAATAATCTGCTCGATTCAAGGAAAAAGTTAGTAGCCCAATTCCAGGCGCAATCTACTCCGGGGAGTCAAATAGATTTAAGTGAAAAGCGTATAGTAATTGCCGAAGCTTTGAGCAAATTAGATAATGAGTTTATTGAAAAAATTACCCTGTTAATCGAAGAAAACCTTTCTTCAGAGAAGATTGATATTAACTATCTATCTGATAAAATGTGCATGAGCGGTTCCACTCTTTACCGAAAAATGAAAGCACTTACGGGACTCTCGACCAACGAATATATCCGAAAAGTGAAAATGGAGAATGCAGAACGTTTGCTGCTTGAAGGGAAGTTCAATATCTCTGAAATAGCCTATAAAGTAGGAATGAACAGTACGGGATATTTCCGTCAATGCTTTAAGGAAGAATTTGGGCTCTCTCCTTCAGATTACCTGAAGCAAATTAAACAATCTTGAGAAAGGGAGATGTATCAGAAGTAGAATCTACCTTCATGTTGTTCTATTATTCAGAACGATAATGAAGAATCTCTTCTGATACCTCCCAATAGGAAATTCAGCGACCTGTAGGGGAGGTCATTTCCTTAATTCTTCAACCATCACTTTGAGCAATGATTTAGAATCATCCAGCGGCAAATCCGTGGCCAAATCCCAACTCATCATGCCTTTTAGTCCTTGCTCCATCGCATAACGGGTCTTAGTACGGATATTGTCCTGTCCGTCAAACACATATTTCTCTCCCTTATATATTACTTCATTTTGTGCAGGCTCAGTAATCAATCCCTCTTGTACAAAACTGAAATAAGCCTCTGTCTTCTTTGAATTATCCTTTGTCACACCATAGAAAGGAACTCCCGCTACCAGTTTCTCTTTGGGAATACCATACTTCAATACCATCTGAATATCCGAATCATATTTCTCTACCGGAAAACGAACCGGCGAAGGACCGTAGCATTGAAGTGAAATAAAATCAACTGTATCAATAGCTTTCCTGCTAATTTTATAGCAAACAGGATGCAGAGAAACACTGAAAATATACTTATCGCCCAACACCTCCCTCATCTTCACGATAGCCAGACTATAATCTTCATACTCTTTCTCATTCTCCGCCCATTCAAAGTCAAGGTCAATGCCATCCAATTTATTCTTTTCCAGCACTTTCTTTATGTTTCTTGCAAATGCCGTACGAGCAGTCTCATCAGCCACCATTGCCTTCCATTCACCACTGGAAGCTCCTAAACGTATTTTCGCTTTTGTTCCTTTTACTTTTGCACGAACCGATTTAATCAATCCTTCCCAAGTTGTCACCCCCTTTCCCTGAAATGCACGTGGGTTCTCGAATGAAAGCGATCCATCTTTATCAGGATGAACATTCAAGAAAATAAGGTCGTCACTCGCCCGCAGACTTTCAGTAGAAATACGTCCGCGATTGTAGAAATTACCCCGCACATAAGAACTCACCATATAGTTTTGTTGTGCAAATAACGATAACCCTACAAACAAAAAAAAGAAGAATACAATTTTTCTTAGCATTAGCATAATGATTGATAATTAATGAATTTAGATCACAAAAATACGCATGACAAATAGAAATAGATGTTCAATAATTACTATAATACTTCCAAAAATCAACATAAAGTTTTCTCAATAACAGAGAAAAAACAAACACCACTCATAAAAACGTTAGGAAAAACAAAATAAAGTCTGTTTCTTTGTACGCCAAACCACAATCTTTTACCAGAAGAGAAAAATCTATGAGTAATAAACAACGTATAAGCAATGAACAAGAGATACTGAAATTAGTATCTGAAGGGGATTCGAAAGCTTTTCGTACGTTATATATGCATTATTACGACCGCCTTTTCAATTTCGCGATGCTGTTTCTTCATTCGGAAGCTGCGTGCGAGGACGTTATAGGAGACGTATTTTTTGTTTTGTGGAAAGACAGAAGCATGCTTACGGCTATCCCTAATTTTCACCCTTACATTTATCAAGCAGTACGCAACGGATGCCTCAATGTACTGAAAAGTGGATATATCTCCAAAAGGGATGATCTCCCTGAGACCGAACTGCAAATAAACATCACTACCCAGAATCCTCTGGACGAATTATCCTACAAAGAATTGCATCAAGCAGTAAAACAGGCAATCTCCTCATTGCCCGAACGTTGCCGTGTCATCTTTCAAATGGCGAAAGAAGATGAAATGAATCATCGCGAAATAGCAGAGGCTTTAAACGTGAAACTTTGTACCGTAGAACGCCAGCTTTTACTCGCCAAAGCTAAAATAAAGGAATCAATAAAACCGTTTCTAGAAAAATTTTAAAAAAAAGTTCTTTTTCCTTTTAGTAGTTTTACCACTTGAGTTTTCTATATAGTATAAAGCTTTAGAAAACAAGAAAAAAATGCGCATTGAAAAAGAAAAAACAAATGAAATGGATGAGTTGATTGCCGGTATCAAACTGCGATCTCCGGGACCAAGTAAAGAACACTCAGCAGAAAAGTCTTTCTCCCGGCTGATGACACGAATCCAAACTGACAGCAACTCTATTGACATTTTCCGCCGCCGTAACAAGCAGTACCGAATATGGCTCGCAGCAGCTACGGTGGCTTTGTTAATTGCAATGAGCGGGTGGTTGTACATGATGTTGGATACAGATCCTTCGTTCATCATAAAGACCAACAACAGTGGGATCGTACAGAAAGTGCCATTGCCCGATGGAACCATGATTCAGTTGAACAATCATTCCAAGCTGATTTATCCGGAGCATTTTTCGGGCGATTCAAGAGAAATCTTTCTGGAAGGGGAAGCCTACTTTGATGTAAAGCATGATAAGAAACATCCATTCATTGTACGTGCCGGTGAATTAAAGATCAGAGTGTTGGGAACAAAGTTCACTGTAAATGCCAGTTCGCAGTCTCCGCAGATTACAGCGACCTTACTGGAAGGCTCTATTGAAGTAAGCAATGAAAAGAAACAGATGTTAATGAAACCCAGTCAGCAACTGAAGTACGATGTTAACAGCGGAAATATGCTGCTCACAGAATTAAACAATGCCATCCGTGAGATACGTTGGACCCAGAATGTATGGGTATTGTCAGATACTCCTTTGCTCGACATCTGCCAACGCCTGGAACAACTGTTTAATGTGAAATTTATCATCATGAATGATGAGCTGATAGGAAAATCCTTTACTGGAGAGTTTTATACCAATGAGCCGCTTGAGTCTATTTTAAAAATAATGCAGATAAGCACCCCGTTCAAGTATGAACGAAAAGGAAAAAATATAATACTAAAATAGCCCATATTGTAAAACTTAAAAAACGAATAGCCTATGACATAGTACTGTAAAAAACACAGAAAAAGCGAGAAAATAGTACCAATATTTTCCCGCTTCTGAGACTTTGCAAAAATCATGACGATGCCCATCGTCACAATCCTTAATTTCTAATTTATAAAAGTATGACAAACTTAAGAAAGTACCAAATTTCTTATCAAAAATATTGCCACACTTCCACACAAGAGCTCAAAAAAGACCTCTTTTTGGCAATATTACTTTTAATGATTCCCTATTTTGCTCTCGCACAGACCGTGAAACGGGATGTCAAGCTAGACTTTACGAATACCTCCATTGCCAAAGTAATCGAAAGTATTGAGAAACAAAGTGGATATTCTTTCTTTTACAACAGTGACATCAACACTAATCAGAAGACGTCAATAAAGATGACATCGAATGATATTAATCAAATCGTAACCTCTTTACTGAAAAACACTTCCATAGATTATCGGATTACAGACAAACGGATTGTTTTGTTTATCAAAAAATCAGGAACGGAACAACAGAAATCCTATGCCGTTTCGGGTGTAATAAATGATTCCTCCGGTCCTGTTATCGGAGCTTCCATCTCCACTAAAAACGGACAGGGAACCATTACTTCTATTGACGGTGATTTCCGTTTGGAAAATATACACGTCGGTGATGTGCTGACTGTTTCTTATATCGGTTATCAGACACAGAACATTGTTTTCAACGGTCAGACGAGACTGAACATCGTCCTGTCGGAAGAAGCAACTGAACTGGAGCAGGTGGTTGTAACCGCTTTGGGTATCAAACGTTCGGAGAAAGCGTTGAGCTACAATGTGCAACAGTTAAGCTCTGACGATATCACTACTGTAAAGGATGCGAATTTTATGAACTCGCTGAATGGTAAGGTTGCAGGTGTGACAATCAATTCTTCGGCATCCGGTGCGGGTTCTGCAGCGCGTGTGGTAATGCGTGGCGTGAAGTCAATTACCAAATCTAATAATGCCCTTTACGTTATCGACGGTATTCCGATGTTCAACGTTGTGAACGAAGGGACCGATACGGGTATCACAGCCGACCAGCCTGGTAGTGACGCCGTTGCGGATATCAACCCGGAAGATATTGAGTCCATCAACATGCTGACAGGTCCCGCTGCAGCGGCACTTTATGGTAATGCTGCTGCTTCCGGTGTAGTACTTATCAACACCAAGAAAGGAACAAAAGATAAAACGAATATCAGTGTATCGAGCAGTACTACTTTCTCTACTCCCACCATGTTACCCAAAATGCAAAGTAAATATGGAAATAAAGATGGAGTATTCGCCAGCTGGGGTGACCTTGTGAACAGCAACTATGACCCTGAAAAGTTTTTCCGCACAGGTGTAAATACCATTAATTCGGTATCGCTCTCTACTGGTACGTCAAAAAACCAGACGTATGTTTCCGTCTCGGCAACTAACTCAAACGGTATTCTGCCCAACAACAAATACGAACGTTATAATGTATCAGGACGCAATACCGCTAGTTTCCTGAACGACAAACTGGTTCTGGACTTCGGTGCCAACCTGATTTTCCAGAATGACAGAAATATGACCGCACAGGGACGTTATTTCAACCCGCTTACCGCTTTATACCTGTTCCCACGCGGAGAAAACTTCGATGCAATCCGTATGTACGAACGCTACAACGAAGGTTTGGGCATTTATGAACAATACTGGCCGTACGAAACTCAAAGTATGGAACTGCAAAATCCTTACTGGACCATGAACCGCATTGTCCGTGAGAATAAAAAGAAACGTTTCATGACCAATGCATCGTTGAAATGGAACATCATCGACGGAATTGACATTACCGGTCGTCTGAAATATGACAAAACAGATATGCGTTCCACCGATAAGCGCTACGCTTCTACTATCGAGCAGTTTGCCAGCGATTATGGTGGTTACTATGACAACCGCAAAGAGTACAGCAGTTTCTACGGTGACATCATGCTGAACATTGCCAAATCATTCAACGAAAACATGTGGTCCGTAAATGCCAATATCGGAGCTTCTATCAACGACCAAAGAGAAGAGCAGATAGGTCATGGCGGTAACCTGGAAGGTATTTATAACTTCTTTGCCGTACACAACATTGACACATCTGCCAAATACAGAAGAATCCAATCGGGATATATCCAGCAGTCGCAAGGTGTTTTCATCAATGCGGAAGTCGGCTACAAGAGTATGTTTTACTTAACCGCTACCGGACGTAACGACTGGGAATCACAACTTGCCTTTTCCGAAGCATCTTCTTTCTTCTATCCATCCGTAGGTTTGTCCGGTGTCATTTCCAGCATGGCCAGACTACCCGAATGGATTTCATTCCTGAAAGTGCGCGGTTCATATACAGAAGTAGGTACTTCTTTCGAGCGTTTCATCACACGTCCGACATACGAATTCAATATAGCTTCCGGTAAATGGTCTTCCACATCCATTTACCCGATGCGTAACCTGAAACCGGAAAAGACCCGTTCATGGGAATTCGGTCTGAACTCAAAATGGTTGGACAACCGTCTTTCTTTCGATTTGACTTATTATAAGTCGAACACGATCAACCAGACTTTCACCGCCGACCTATCTATCTCGTCCGGATACTCCAAAGCGTATATCCAAAGTGGTAATGTCCGCAATGAAGGTATAGAAATGGCATTAGGATATAGCGACAAGTGGAACGGTTTTGCATGGGACAGCCACCTGACTCTCTCTTGGAACAAGAATAAAATTATCAAGCTGACCGAAGGTTCCATTAACCCGATGACCGGAGAGCCAATTACCAAAGATAATTACGATATGGGACAATTAGGCAATCTCGATGCACGTGTAAAATTATACAAAGGCGGTTCTATCGGTGACGTATATGCTACTCACCGTATCAAGAGAGACGGTAATGGTAACGTCTTTGTTTCACAGGAAGGAAAGATTGAAATCGAATCGGTAGACGAATTCAAACTAGGTTCGATCCTGCCGAAGACAAACATGGGATGGAGCAACAACTTCTCTTACAAAGGTGTCAATCTGGGTATGACGCTTACTGCTCGTTTCGGTGGTATTGCCTTGTCCGGTACACAAAGTGTGCTTGACCAGTACGGAGTTTCACAAGTAACTGCCAACTACCGTGATACTGGTGGCGTGCCTATCAATCATGGATATGTAGATACGGAAAAATACTTTGACACTGTGAAAGGATACGCTGCATATTATACATACAGCGCCACCAATGTGCGTCTGGCGGAATTGAGCCTGAGCTACACTTTGCCTAAAGAATGGTTCCGTGACAAACTAAGAATGACCGTCGGATTAGTAGGTAAGAATCTCTGGATGATTTATTGCAAGGCACCTTTCGACCCAGAAGCAACCGCATCAACACAGTCGAACTACTATCAAAGTTATGACTACTTTATGCAGCCCACTACACGTAATCTCGGATTTAGCGTAAAACTCAATTTCTAAACAAAAAGAATTATGAAAAAAGTAACCCAAATAATATGTTCGGTACTATTGACAGTACTCATGTGTAATTGTACGGGAAAATTTGAGGAATTCAACACCAATCAGTATCAGCCACCTACATTGAACTCCCGTCTGCTGTTTGCACAACTTATCACGTGTATGTCTTCTACCGAAGAGAACCCCGCCCAACGTAACATCACTTTCTGGGCAGGTCCGTTCGGTGGCATGCTGACTCCTTCCAGCAGTTGGAGCCGGTCGCAACATTTCTATACTTATAATGTAGACGACAACTGGAATAAATGGTCGGTTGACTGGTATTTCAAAAATTTCTACCCCAACTATTTCTCCATCGAGCGTTTCAGCGAAGCCTCGGGACACTATTATGCATTAGCTAAAATCATGCGGGTATATATCATGCAGATTATAGCTACCATGCAAGGTCCGCTTCCTTACACAAAAGTTGAAAGCGGACAATACTCCGTAGGATACGATAATGAAGAGACTGCATGGAAAGCAATGATGGACGATTTGGATTACAGCATCGGCGTACTCACCGCATTGATGAATACCGACCCGTCCTTTAACGAGTTGACCACAGAAGACCGTATCTATCAGGGAGATTATAAGAAATGGATTAAATTCGCCAATTCCCTGAAACTACGTATCGCTATCCGCATCAGTAATGCAGTACCCGAATATGCACAGGAAAAAGCAGAAGAAGCCGTATCGCATCCATACGGAGTGATGGACAGTAACGACTGCGACGCCTACGACAACATCACTGCAACGAACTATAAGAATGGTCTTGCCAGTGTGAACTCTTGGGGGGAGGTTCGTGCCAATGCCTGCATCGTCTCCTTTATGAACGGATATCAGGATCCTCGTTGCGAAGCCTACTTTACTAAATCATCCGCATCCGGAGATTATGATTATATCGGCGTGCGCTCCGGCATACAAGGTATTACCACCAGTATGTTCTCAACCTATTCTACCGTCAAAGTAGAAACGAAAACTCCCATGTTGATATTCAACGCAGCAGAAGTAGCTTTCCTACGGGCTGAAGGCGCACTGAAAAAGTGGAACATGGGCGGAACGGCAGAAGAATTCTACAAAGAAGGTATCCGCCTGTCATTCAACGAGCACGGAATATCAGGTGCCGATGCATACATTGCCAACAATACGAACGTACCGGCTGATTACATATGTCCGTTGAACGCTGCCTACAACTACACAAACCCATGCAAATTAACGGTAGCTTGGGATAAGACAGGTGCTAATGCAGACGAAGATAACCTGCAACGCATCCTGACACAAAAGATGATTGCCAACTTCCCGATTGGAAACGAAACTTGGGCTGACTTCCGTCGCACCGGATATCCGGCTGTATTCCCCGCACATGACAACCTTTCCACACAAGGTGTCACTAAAGAACGCCAGCAACGCCGTCTGCGTTTCTCGGAAGATGAATACAACAGTAATGGAGCCAACGTTACAGAGGCTTGTACTTTCTTGTCGAACGGACAGGATACGGATGCTACTGATTTATGGTGGGCAAAGAAGGATTAACCGGATAAATTACCAAAGAATAAACAATATGAAAAATATATTCAACCTATTATTTGTGATGCTCATAGCTATGAATTTCCATAGCTGCGATGACTGGACTGAAATGGAAACCAAGAATTTCGAACCTGAACCGCTGTCTGAAGAATATTATGCAGCACTCAGGGAATATAAAAAAAGTGATCACCCCCTCACATTCGGATGGTTCGGAAGCTGGTCACCGCAAGGGGCAGCCTCGTTATACTACAGTCTGAAAAGTATTCCGGACAGTGTAGATATCGTTTCTATCTGGGGATCATACGGCAGTCTGACGCAATTCCAGAAAGACGACCTGAAATATGTTCAGGAAGTGTTGGGAACACGTGTTACATTCACCCTATTCTCACACAACATGGCCAATCTTCCCGGTAACTTCGAGAACGTAGCGGAAAATATTCCGAAAGCTGCACAAGCGATAGCCGACAGTATACACAAATACGGCTATGACGGAATTGATTTCGACCACGAATGTACCAGCAAAGACTTGCTGTACAAAGAAGAAAACATGACTACCCTGTTAAGGGAAATGCGTCAAAGATTAGGTCCGGACAAGTTGATTATTGTAGACGGCTTTGTAGATCTCATCTCGGAAGAGGGTTGGAAATATGCCAATTATGCAGTATCGCAAGCATACGGAGCAACTTCCGCCACAAGATTAAAACAACGGTTCGACTGGATAAAAGAATATATAGGTCCCGAACGTTACATCGTAACGGAAAACTTTGAAAGTTGGGCCGCAACCGGTGGAGTTACTTTCCGTGACCCGGAACGAGGAGAAATGCCTTCCTTGCTCGGAATGGCTTACTGGAACCCTGTTGAAGGACGCAAAGGGGGACTGGGTACATTCCACATGGAATACGAATTCTCCAACAATTACAAATACTTGCGCCAAGCTATCCAAATAATGAACCCAGCTAAAAAATAATATATTATGAGAAAGAATAAAGCATATACATTATTTGCCGGATTATTGACTTTGTTAGCCTTAACCGGTTGTAAGGAAGAATATGACCCGATAGGAAACCGCATTTACATCAATGAAGCTGCTTTCAAGAATGTAAAGAGCGTGCCTGTCAATGTAGGTGAAAAGACAGTAACAGATTTTACGGTCCGCATCGCCGACATCATGTCTAAAGACGTCAACGCCACATTGGTGGTGGATGAAACCATACTGAACGAGTACAATGAAAAGACGCTGGCCAACTATTCATTATTGCCGGCGGACAAACATTCATTCAACAAAGAAGTGACCATCGCAAGCGGCAAGACAATGGCTCAACCGACTGTTGTGACCATTAGCCCTTATGACGCGGCAGAAGGCGTAAAATATGCATTGCCCATCAGAGTGATAGGCGACGGCAGTGTCCCCGAAGAAAAACTGGGTTCCAAATATCTTTTGTTACTCGACAAGCCGTGGACTCAGTATACACCTTATATGAGTACTCTAGGTGGCTTCAAGTCGGAAAATGTAAACACTATTTCGGTAGAAAACTTCACAATCGAATTCTGGCTGTGGATGGACGGCTTCAATTACAACAACCAGTGTGTTATCGACTGTTCTGCCTTCTACATTCGTTTGGGTAATGCCAACAACCAGATTACCAAAGACCAGATGCAGATTAATATCTTCGGAACGCAAGCCGAAAATAACAAAGGGTTCTTCAACAAGTTCTCCTTCCAGAAACGGACCTGGACACATGTCGCTCTTGTCTACGACCAAGTGAAATGTTATTTCTATGCCAACGGAGAAAAAGTACAAGACGTTGAAGCAAGCGGCATACCTGTTCCTATCACATCCATTGCATTCTTCAACACCAATACGATAAATGAGCACATGATGGGACAGGCACGACTCTGGAACAAAGCTCTCACGCAGTCTGAAATCCAAAACAACATGGCAGGTCCAGTCACTGTAAACTCCAATCTTGTCGGTTACTGGAAAATGGATGAAGGTCCGGTCGAGGAAGGTAAAGACGAAATTCTGTATGACAGTTCAGGAAACAATAACCATGCAACGTTAGTATCCGGAAGTGTCAAGGAATGGAAAGCCGACCAATGCTTTACAAAGACAAACTAACTTTTGTTGAAAAATAAATAGCGCAAATTACATTCATTATCTTTAGACGTGAATTAAGTGACCTTACGAATTTCTTCCCGGTTCGTTCTACAAACTTAATTCACGTCTAAAACATAATAAACCTTTTAAAGGTAACTTTAAATACAGCCATTGTCAACATGAAACAAATCATCCAACATTCATTAAATATCTGCTATCTCCCATTCATTTTTACGCCATTAGTCACCGGATGTCAGCCGAACACAGAAAATACTCCGAAGCATCCCAACCTCTTATTCATTTTAACAGATGATTTACAAGCTTCTTCTATTCATGCTCTAGGTAATAATGACGTGTGCACTCCTGCAATCGACAGCCTCATCGCCGCAGGTATCACCTTTACAAATACTTATACGAATGGTGCGTTGTGTGGAGCATTATCCATGCCAAGCCGCGCCATGTTGATGACCGGACGCGGAATCTATGATATTCAGGCGGACGGGATGAAAATTCCCGAAACACACACCACTTTCCCGCAACAATTCAAACGGAATGGTTACCGCACCTTTGCCACAGGAAAATGGCATTCGGACAAGGCCTCCTTCAACCGCTCATTTCAGGAAGGAGACAACATCTATTTCGGTGGTATGCATCCGTATGAACTGAACGGGCATTGTTCACCTCATCTGAACCATTACGACTCGACAGGTGTATATGGAAAAGAGACTGAATTTACAGGAAAAGAATTCTCATCAAAAATGTATGCCGACGCAGCTATCCGTTTTTTGCAAAGGCGTAAAGATGAAAAGCAGCCTTTCCTTGCTTATGTCGCATTTACTTCACCTCACGACCCGCGCAACCAACTCCCTGCTTACGGTCAGAAATACGCTCCGGACACTCTTAACCTGCCGGCCAATTTTCTCCCCCGCCACCCATTTGATAATGGAGAGATGAACGTGCGTGACGAATTACTGGTACCTGTCCCACGGACAGGCGGGCAGATACAAAAAGAACTCTCCGATTATTACGGGATGATTAGCGAAGTGGATGTACAGATAGGACGTATTATGCAGGCATTGCAAGAAACGGGACAGGCGGACAACACGATTGTCGTCTTTGCCTCCGACAACGGTCTGGCAATGGGACGTCACGGATTACTGGGAAAGCAGAACCTTTACGACCACAGCGTGAAAGTACCGCTCACCCTTATCGCTCCCGCCTACAAAGTACAGAAAGGGAGAAAGAGTAACGCCCTGTGCTATCTGCACGACATTGCCCCGACACTTTGTGAACTGGCAAACATTGCCTTACCGGAAAGTATGACGGCACAATCTCTCTGTCATGTGTTGGAAGACTCTACCGCCACACACCGCAGCGATTTATTTCTCGCCTACTCCAACCTGCAACGGGGATTCGTCAGCGGAAAATACAAATACCTTATTTACAATGTAGGCGGAACAATTACCGAACAATTATTCGACCTGCAGAAAGATCCATCGGAACAACATAATCTATTACCCGGACAGGAAAAAACAGCGCACGACCTGAAAGAACAATTAGCCTTCCGTATGGAAGAAGAAAAAGATTTCTGCAACTTATCCGACTCCCACTGGTGGCAAGACGGGCACAAACTGACATTTGAGGAAATGCAACACTTATATATCTATGAATAAAACGATACTTACCGGTCTGTCGGCAGACTATGCCTGTAATAGCAACATCCGCCGACTGACAACTACTCTGCAAGCCAATGGCTACAGTACGGGACTTGCCGGAAGAAGTAGTAGTACTAATAGATTCTTATTTCATCAATAAATAGAAAAGGGGGTTCGTTTTCACCGGAATGTCCTTTAGGCAAGCTTTTAAAAGGCTCCGCCACAATCTTTACATAACGCGCAGACGTTGCATCAAAAGAAAGCCGGTTCAGATCACTCTGTTTTTCTCCCATAGCGTCTGTCGGCGCATCGTATATTTGGCGGGATACTGCAGCATACTTCTCTCCATCCGTAGATACGAATACGGAAATAGACTGTGGCCCCATAATCCAGGCACTTAAATCAGTCAAGGCAGAGACTTCCACCGAAGAAATAGATTGCAAAGACTCCAAATCTATCACTACGCTCAGATCAGAAGAGTGGTTCCCTACCCACAAACCTGTATTATGAAAGTTTATGCTTCGGATTCCATCTACCAGTACTCTCCCATTTTCCCCCTGATAACGTTCGGAAGGGGCATTTAATAACCGGACAGGTCTGAATGTGGCTTTATTCACAAAGATTTCCTGACGCAATTCATCACTGGAAAGTCCGTCAGATAAATAGGAAACAGCCCTCAAGACACAACTCTTATCTATCCGGAAGGCAGATTTATATAAGGAAGAAGTAGATTTAATTGGTTGACTGCCATCCAACGTGTAGTAAATTTCCGTATTGGGCAAACTTTCCAACGAAATCTGCAAGTTCCTTTCTTCAGGAACGGACTGATAGGCTGCGGAAATAGTAAAGAAGTGATTCGCATGTCCATATCCCAACCGGTTATAACAATTCAGAAGACCGGGCAAACGGTGCAAGAAATGATCGTAAGTGCCACGCCTCCCTTCACACCATGCAGCTTCTGCAAAAGCAGCCAGACGCGGAAGGAGCATATAATCCAATAATGAGTCATTGTCGATAAATGAAGTCCACAAACATGCTTCCGCCCCTAGCACTCTTTCCTTTTCGGTCGTTGAAAGTTGCAGGGAGAAAAAAGGAGTCTCAAATACTTTCTTCATCTCCACCAGTCCGCCGGTTGCACGAGGTTCCTGTTCCGAGTTTATTGTCTGATAATGATTCAAATACAAATGAGAATCCGCAGATACAATCACAGAGTGACCTTTGCGGAGCGCAGCCGTGGCACGTCCTAGCCCACGCCAGGACATAATAGTAACCTCCCTGCTCAAACTATCGGAAAGCACTTCATCCCAGCCAATCATCCGCTTTCCCAATCCATGCAGATAACCAGCTATTTCTTCATTAAAAGCACTTTGCAAAAACTCCTCTGCCGTATGCCGACCAGCATCTTTCAAACCATGTTTCGTGATTGCCTTCTGGCAAGCGTCACATTGCTGCCAACGGTCTTTAGGCACTTCGTCCCCTCCGATATGAATAAACACCCCCGGAAATAACCCGGCAACTTCTTTCAAAACGTCCTTTACAAAAGGCAGGGTAAAATCATTTCCCAGGCACATCACATCTTTATGAACTCCACCAACTTCCGTAGCCACTTCATAATTCTTCTCCATACAACCTAATTCCGGATATGCCGCCAAAGCAGCCTGTGTATGACCGGGCATATCTATTTCCGGAATAATCGTTATAAATCTTTCGGCTGCATAAGCCACTACTTCTTTTATATCTTCATGGGTATAATAACCACCATATTTGTCCGCTCCTCTCCATGCACCGACTTTAGTCAGATTCGGGTATTTTTCTATTTCTATCCTCCATCCCTGGTCGTCCGTCAGATGCCAGTGAAAATGATTCAAACGATGAAAAGCCAATAAGTCGATATAACGTTTCACCTGCGCAACGGAAAAGAAATGACGGCTCACATCAAGCATGGCCCCTCTATATGACATGGAAGGATAATCTTCCAACGCCACAGGAGGAAAACTTAACTCCTTCCCCGATACGATTACTTCTCCTATTCTTTTTTCCTGTTCCGCCGGTCTTTCCCACCCAAGAAGTAATAACTGCCGCAACATCTGAACAGCATAAAACGCTCCCGCCAAGTCTGCCGCCTCGATAATCATATAATCTTCCGTAACTTCTAACTTAAACCCTTCTTTCGGCAGTTGGAAATTCCTTTCAAAAATAATTTCATTACTACGCTGCAGCTTTGAGAACTTTCCAATAGTCAACGGATATCCGGTACTTTCCGAGAGATAAGCAGCCAGTAAATCCGCAACAGATTTCCATTCAGGATAGTTCCCCGAATAAATCACCTTCGTCTGCTCATTCACGACGAATGGTCTCCCATCTTTTTCTACTATCGACACTGGTTCGGGAATCAAGTTCCGATAAGAAACCGATGCCACAGAATCCACCGTAAACAAAGAGAAGCCTACAAAAATGAATAGAAATAATGATATAGGTGGAAATAATGCACTCCGGCAGATATTGACTTTAACCATATATATTCTGAATCTATTAGGTTATCTTATCTACTTGGCAGCCTTATCCGACTTACCGGCTTCCCTTCGTGCTTTTCCCTGACGCCCGGTCAGATCATCTCCCAGTTCATCACGCCACACATCGGCCTCTCTCATCAAATCTTTCACAATTTCCGGGTACTGCGTAATCACATTCACACGTTCACCCATATCCCGTCTCAAATCATAAAGTTCGCACTCCTTCACTTCACCCTTTCCCAACGCTCCGGGAAGTCCGTCATTACCAGGCACCTGGCTGTCATAAGACACATATTTGTGAGGAAAAACCAGCTTATAACTTCCATCAGTAATAGCCTCCAGCGAATTCTTATGATAATAAAAACAAAGATATTTGCGGGCAGCAATCGTAGGATCAACCGTCAATGCTGGCAACATACTAATTCCATCTATTTTTTGTTTCGGTTTTTCAGCTCCCGCTATCTCAACCAAAGTAGGCAGAATATCGATATTGGAATATAAACTGTTGCACACTGTAGCCGGTTGAATCTTCCCTTTCCAATAGAAGAAACAAGGAACACGGGTACCTCCATTAAATGTATTCGCCTTTGCTTCCCGAAGTCCGCCGGACGACCCTGCATGATTGCCATAATTCGCCCACGGCCCATTATCCGAAGTGAGAATCACTATCGTATTGTCCTCTATCCCCTCCTCACGAATGGTTCGGAGAATCTCCCCCACACTCCAATCTATCTCCATCATCACATCACCATACAACCCCTGCTTGCTTTTTCCTTTAAACTTATCAGATACAGCCAAAGGTACATGAGGCATCGAATGGGCCAGATACAAAAAGAACGGCTTACTCCTTGCATTGCGATGAATAAAGTCGACTGCATAATTGGTATAGTCGGTAGTCAGCCTTGTTTGATCCGTATTATAACCGATAATATCATTCCCCTTAATTAAAGGCAGATCCGGGAACTTGTACTGGGGATGATGAGGCCACATATCATTCGAATAAGGCAGCCCATAATATTCATCGAAACCATGCTGAAGCGGAAGAAACTTTTTCTCATCTCCCAGATGCCACTTCCCGAAAATAGCCGTTGCATATCCTTTGTCGCGCAATAATTCCGCAACCGTTTCTTCCTCCGCACTGATCCCATAAGGAGAACCGGGATTCAGAGCGTAAGCAAATCCGATACGATTCGGATAGCATCCTGTCATTAACCCCGCCCTCGAAGCACCACTAATAGGCTGAACCGCATAAAAATTGTTCATTGCCATCCCATTGGCAGCCATCCAGTCAATATGTGGAGTCTGATAACCAACTGCTCCACGACAAGAGAAATCTCCGTTTCCGGCATCGTCCAGGTTGATAAGTATGATATTGGCCGGTTTCTGTGCGATAGCTTCGGCAGACAAAACAGCCATGCCCGCCATTCCTATTAATACCTTTTTGTTCTTCATAATATAGTTCATAATTTTAGTTATAAATTCATTCCACTATAATAAAGACAATCGTACAAAGCTTTCTACTAAAACATAAATGAAAGAAAGAATGTCATTTTCCGCAAAAAAATTATATCTTTGTTCCCCGTAAATAACAATTCACGAATAACTTCATGCCAGGAGATTCATTTTGCATACAATATACCAACTGTACAGGATGTCCCAAAGCTGTTGAGAATATCCTTATATACAGAAACTTACCCAAAGGGGAACATATCCCCAAGGATAAGTGTACGCAGAATTGTATGCTTTTCATGATAAAGGGTGAGTTACTTATCAATAGTGAGGAGTATCCCGGAAATACACTGCGTGAAAGACAGTTTATCCTGCAAGCTATTGGTTCCAAGGTCGAAATACTAGCATTGACAGATGTTGAATACGTTGTCTACTGGTTCAACGAGCTGCCTCTGCTCTGCGAAGACCGGTACAAGGAAATGATGGAACACACAGAGGTCCCGGTGACCTACACCCCACTGATTATGAGTGAAAGGTTATACCACCTTGTCACCAGCATGCCCGAATTCCTCAACGAAGAAACTCCTTGCGGCAAGTATATCGACTTAAAATGTAAGGAACTTGTTTTCTTGATCACCAATTTCTATCCTCTGCCCCAGCTAAGTTCATTCTTCTATCCCATCAGCACTTATACGGAAAGTTTCCACTATTTCGTCATGCAGAATTACAGTAATGTAAAGAATGTGGAAGAATTTGCGCATCTGGGAGGATACACGACCACTACCTTCCGCCGCCTTTTCAAAAACTTGTATGGCATGCCCGTATATGAATGGATACTGGAAAAGAAACGGGAAGGAATACTGGAAGACCTGCAACACACCAAAATGCGAATCACTGAAATCTGCAACAAATACGGATTCGACTCCCTGTCTCACTTCGCCCACTTCTGCAAAGACTCTTTCGGCGATACCCCACGCGCTTTACGCAAGAAAGCAGCCAGTGGTGAGAAAATCGGAAAGATACAATAAATAGTCCCATAATACTAATATGCCAATCAGTTGCGCCATGCGTGCATACTGGCTGGCATATGGACACATTAGCACATTGATTCATTATTAAAGAATTATTTCTTTAATTCCTTGCTCAATCAATCTATTTCCCCTATTTTTGCAGTCCGTAAGAGGTGTAAAACGTCGAAATTTTAGTTCTAACAATTAAATAATTTAAATTCAATCATTTATGTGGTTAAGTAATTCATCTGTAGGAAGGAAAGTGGTGATGAGCGTTACCGGTATCGCCCTTGTCCTGTTTCTAACATTTCACATGGCGATGAACTTGGTTGCGATCATCTCGGCTGATGGTTACAACATGATTTGTGAGTTCCTGGGAGCAAACTGGTATGCATTAGTGGCTACCGCAGGACTGGCTGCTCTTTTCGTAATTCACATTATCTACGCATTCTGGCTGACAATGCAGAATCGCAAAGCGCGTGGTAGCGAACGCTATGCAGTGACAGACAAACCGAAAACTGTAGAATGGGCATCTCAAAACATGTTGGTGCTGGGTCTTATCGTTATCGTAGGTCTTGGTTTGCACCTCTTCAACTTCTGGGCAAAAATGCAGTTGCCGGAACTGATGCACAACATGGGCATGCATGCTGACACACTGACACTGGCTTATGCTGCTAACGGTGCTTATCACATCCAGCAGACTTTCTCTTGCCCGGTTTACGTAGTTCTTTACCTCGTTTGGCTGTTTGCTTTGTGGTTCCACCTGACTCACGGTTTCTGGAGTTCAATGCAATCACTGGGATGGAACAACAAAGTATGGATCAATCGTTGGAAATGTATTTCTAACATCTATTCTACGATTGTTGTACTCGGTTTCGCACTGGTAGTAGTGGTATTCTTTGTGAAAACACTGATTTGTGGCGGTGCTTGCTAAATAGTAAATTGTAAATGATTAAATTGTAAATAATATTATGATCAAGATAGATTCAAAAATTCCAGAAGGCCCGGTGGCTGAGAAATGGACCAACTATAAAGCTCACCAGAAATTGGTGAACCCCGCTAATAAACGCCGTTTGGACATCATCGTTGTGGGTACGGGTCTGGCAGGTGCTTCTGCCGCTGCTTCACTCGGTGAAATGGGTTTCAGAGTATTCAATTTCTGTATTCAGGATTCTCCCCGTCGTGCGCACTCTATCGCTGCACAGGGTGGTATCAATGCTGCAAAGAATTATCAAAATGACGGTGACTCCGTTTACCGTTTGTTCTACGATACTGTAAAAGGTGGTGACTATCGTGCCCGTGAAGCTAACGTATATCGTCTGGCTGAAGTATCTAACGCTATCATCGACCAATGTGTGGCACAAGGTGTTCCTTTCGCTCGCGAATATGGTGGCACACTGGACAACCGCTCTTTCGGTGGTGCACAGGTATCCCGTACTTTCTACGCTAAAGGCCAGACCGGTCAGCAGTTGTTGCTGGGTGCTTACTCTGCATTGAGCCGTCAGGTAAACGTAGGTACTGTAAAACTGTACACTCGTTATGAAATGCAAGACGTGGTAATCGTTGACGGACGTGCTCGCGGTATCATCGCTAAAAATCTTGTAACAGGTGAACTGGAACGCTTTGCCGCTCACGCTGTAGTTATCGCTACCGGTGGTTATGGTAATGCTTACTTCCTGTCTACCAACGCTATGGGATGTAACTGTACAGCTGCTATCTCTTGCTACCGCAAGGGTGCTGTATTCGCTAACCCTGCTTACGTTCAGATTCACCCGACTTGTATCCCGGTACACGGTGACAAGCAGTCTAAACTGACTTTGATGTCTGAATCTCTCCGTAACGACGGTCGTATCTGGGTTCCGAAGAAAAAAGAAGATGCTGTGAAACTTCAGAAAGGCGAAATCAAAGGAAGTGATATTCCTGAAGAAGACCGCGACTATTACTTGGAACGCCGCTATCCGGCATTCGGTAATCTGGTTCCGCGTGACGTTGCCAGCCGTGCTGCTAAAGAACGTTGCGACGCAGGTTTCGGTGTAAACAACACTGGTTTAGCCGTATTCCTTGATTTCTCTGAAGCTATCAACCGTTTGGGTATCGACATCGTTCTCCAACGTTATGGTAACCTCTTCGATATGTATGAAGAAATCACTGACGTTAATCCGGGAGAACTGGCAAAAGAAATTAATGGCGTAAAATATTATAATCCGATGATGATTTATCCGGCTATCCACTATACAATGGGTGGTATCTGGGTAGACTACGAACTGCAAACCACTATCAAGGGTCTGTTCGCTATCGGTGAATGTAACTTCTCCGACCACGGTGCAAACCGCCTCGGTGCTTCTGCATTGATGCAAGGTTTGGCTGACGGTTACTTCGTATTGCCTTATACAATCCAGAATTATCTGGCAGATCAAATCACTGTTCCTCGTTTCTCTACTGATCTTCCTGAATTTGCTGAAGCAGAAAAGGCAGTTCAAGCTAAGATCGACAAGTTCATGAGCATCCAGGGTAAAGAATCCGTTGATTCTATCCACAAGAAACTGGGTCATGTTATGTGGGAATATGTAGGTATGGGACGTACGGCAGAAGGCTTGAAGAAAGGTATTGCCGAACTGAAAGAAATCCGCAAGGAATTCGAAACGAATCTGTTTATCCCCGGTTCTAAAGAAGGTATGAACGTAGAGCTTGACAAAGCAATCCGTCTGTACGACTTCATCACAATGGGTGAGCTTGTTGCTTACGATGCATTGAACCGTAACGAAAGTTGTGGTGGTCACTTCCGTGAAGAATACCAGACTGAAGAAGGAGAAGCTAAACGTGATGACGAAAACTTCTTCTATGTAGCATGCTGGGAATATCAAGGTGACGATGAAAAAGCTCCGGTGTTGTACAAAGAACCGCTGGTATACGAAGCTATCAAGGTTCAAACCCGTAACTACAAGAGCTAATCGGTGAAGTTAAACATTTAAAAGAATTAGAAGAAAATGGATAAAAATATATCATTTACACTGAAGGTATGGCGCCAAGCTGGTCCGAAAGCTAAAGGTGCTTTTGAAACCTACCAAATGAAAGATATCCCCGGCGATACTTCCTTCCTCGAAATGCTGGATATTCTGAACGAACAGCTCATCAGCGAAAGAAAAGAACCGGTAGTATTCGACCACGACTGCCGCGAAGGTATCTGCGGTATGTGTTCTCTTTACATCAACGGACACCCGCACGGTCCTGCAACAGGTGCTACTACTTGTCAGATCTATATGCGTCGTTTCCAGGATGGTGATACGATTACTGTTGAACCTTGGCGTTCGGCCGGTTTCCCTGTAATCAAGGACTTGATGGTAGACCGTACTGCTTATGACAAGATTATGCAGGCTGGTGGTTACGTGAGCGTACGTACAGGTGCTCCGCAGGATGCTAACGCTATCCTGATTCCGAAGCCTATCGCTGACGAAGCTATGGATGCTGCTTCTTGTATCGGTTGTGGTGCTTGTGTAGCTGCATGTAAGAATGGTTCTGCTATGTTATTCGTTTCTGCAAAAGTTAGCCAGTTGAACTTGCTGCCGCAAGGTAAACCGGAAGCTTTGCGTCGTGCAAAAGCTATGTTGTCAAAGATGGACGAACTGGGATTCGGTAACTGTACAAACACTCGTGCTTGTGAGGCTGAATGTCCGAAGAACATCTCTATCAGCAACATCGCCCGCTTGAACCGTGACTTCATCATCGCAAAATTAAAAGACTAGAAATTGCTAGATTTCAAGATAGCGAGAGCTTAATTTGATTAATGACAGAATCCCCTGCCGGCTAGTCCGACAGGGGATTTCTTTATGTATGAATAGATCACGATTATTATTAATAATCAATCATCATGAACGGTTTTGTCCACGCAAATTACGTGGAGAAGCACCGAAAGATTTCTTACAGAAATTAGAAAAATGCGGCAAGGACTCAAAACCATATTTATAGCATATCTCGGAAATACTATAAGCAGAATTACTCAAATCATCGAGAATGCCCTCTTTACGGCGTGCCAGCATCCATTCATAAACTGGTTCATGAAAGACATTGTTGAAAATACGACGAAATGTGCTAAGGGTATATCCACCTAATTGAGCCAGCTCTTCTACTGTCTTTACTTTCTTATAATTTTTAATAACAAAGTAGTGGAAACTGTTTATGTACTTAGAGAGCGGATGCACCAGACTCGAGAGGTCATAATCAGAATAATAATACCCCAACACAAATGCCAGTTCTTTCCGCTTGAGAGACAACAAATCCCGGCAGACTTTATTTCCTTTTAAATAAGTGATGGAACCTTTCAAAAAATATTGTAGTTCAGGAACTATCTTTATTGGGGAATAGATAAGTGGAGGTGATACATCTTTCATTATATGATTGAAACGAGAATCACAAAATAATTCCGGTTGAATAAAACGATAATAAATGCACTCACATTCAAGCATGGCAAGCATCTCAAATGTAGAATCAATAGCTTGAAGTATAAATTCACCTTCTTTGAGCATGGTACCTGCATATTCCTTACTATTAATCAGCATTTCTCCCTTCATCAGAAAAAGGATAAAATTTTCCTCACACCTTTGAGCTGGTTTATGAAAACCACGCTGATAAATCACATGAGTAATAGCATTGCTCACTGCTTTCGGACATATCTGACAATCCCAAGTTCCTTGACAAATAGATGGCATAAGCTGGCTGTGTTTGTTTTTGTTCATGCTGCCAGCAAAAATAGATGAAAGATTTCATATTGCCATAAAAAATGGGAAGAAAAGTGAAAAATAAACTTTCTACTATTATAAATCAGTTATGAGACAATTTATATTTATAGACAAAAGCAGCACAAAGTATAATACTCTATGCCGCTTTTTACTAAAATAATTGTTTAACTCTATATAGCATACTCTTTACACTTATTCAAGATCATCCGGTTGAGGATTTTTATCAGCCCAACCATTTGTAACCTCACCTGAAATATCCATTATCTTACCAGGAGTTAAAGCAATAGTGAAAACAATCCTTTGACTCACCACCCACTGATCAGCCGGTACACTTACTTCTTTAGGAGTATTATTATACACAATATTGGTTGTTTTATCAGTAGCAGTATATGTAACCTCTATTTTCGCACTACTTGGAGCTTGAGGAATTAACATCAGCACTTTATCATTACCTATCAATTCTTTAGCATCTGACTCATCACCAGCAAATGTTACAGCAGAACTTGACATATCAATCGTATAATCCTTCGTTCCAGTTGCAGGCTCCCATTCCTTTGTTCCCCATTTATATGTTCCAACATTCTTAATTCCTGTCAAGACTAATTTTGTAACGGAATAATTCACATTTGAATCACTACCTTTCAATTTAAACGCAATTTGTGTCAAAGCATGTTTAAATCCCAAAGAAATGCCATCTTTATTAGTCGTTCCATCACCAGTTTCTTGAGCAATCAAGAAATCTGATTGGTTGGCAATATCATCATTTACCGTATAAGTTATCGTAGGATATCCTTTAGAGCTTGCCGGAGCAGTGTAAGTAGTCCCAGTTTCTGCCACAGGACTATATGCAAAGAAAGTAACATTACCTTCAGATGGCCAATAAAACTTCTTTCCACCGTCTTCTATCCATTTTTTTTCAGAATTCTTTTTAAAAAGCCCCTCAACAAGAGCTTTACTTTGAGTTTCACCAGTAAATGCATCAGTATGTGCATACCCATATGCTTTAAACTCTGCGAAATCATCAGTAATCATAGCAGTTGCCCTCGTTACAGCCGCTGTATTAAAATTAATTTCTGCCTTTTGTGAAGGGGCTTCAAACTCTTCATTTTGTGAGCAACTCGTAATTGCCAAAGCAGCTGTCACTGCCAATAAAATTTTCTTCATAACTGTATTTTTTAAGTTTATAATATTGTTATATTTTGTTTATAATATCCATTCAATTCACAGGTAATTCCACATTATCTTCCGGTCCCCAACCATCAACGTTGCCGCCCATTCCTCCACCTCCCCCTGGATTTGGCGGTGTTTCCGGTTTCTCTACCTCTATTTTATTATCAGATGGCAACTCAATCTCTGGTGGCAGAGTCGGCTTTTCATCATTCATCCCAATATCTTCCAGCAGATCTATTATTTCAGTAACATCAATCACCGCTTCTTGTACTGTATTGTCTGTTTTAATAAATCGTAGAACTAGCGTTACGTCACCTTTTCCGAGGGAAGCCATACCTCTTGACATTAACATCCGTGGTGGTATTAACACCTCCTTTGCCTGTTTAAAAGCAGTGAAATATGCTATTACCTTATCCCCCTCCTTCTTTGCTTCAAAATAAATAGGTTGTGAGGAAGATGCTCCATAACCTTTGCCTATACGATAACAATCGGATAACCCATTAATGCTGCCCATGACTGTTGTTACATACTCCAAACCTTTTATCTCTATCGCAAAAGAATACTTCTTCACTACTGACTCCAATTTCCAATCCAAAGAAAGCGCCTCTTCACTCTTATCTATTTTTAGTTCATCGATATTCAGCACATACAATGAATCCGGTGACATAACCATCTTTTCCATTCCTGTAATCCCTATACCACTGTAGTTTACAGTATAAGCTTCTATCGTTTCATAGGACTCTTCGCTCCTAATTCGTATATATTCCGCATTATAGTTGTAGACTACTACCGAATATCGCCCTGGAGGAACTTTCATTTCTCCGCCTCGTACCGAAAGGTACTTGTCCACTTTCCTACCATCTCCGTTCTTCGGATAAAAAATCGCTCGAACTCCTTCTGGAAATTTATCTGTTACTCCATCCCAGTTTAATGATATTTCTACCCCACTTACAGGATAATCATCCAATATATCGCGACGGCTACACCCGTTTAGCACCAGCAGCGAGGACAGAAGCACAAGAAGCATGAATCTTGCATTTCGCATAACGCCCTCCTATCTCTTTGTTGTTATCAACCACACCAAAGAAACTTTTGCTTTGGTAGGACCAATAAAGTTATAACGCCCACTATTTGTCCATATAATATCCCCCTCATAAGGAGTATATTTCTTATATTCTGTTGTCAAATATCCTATGCCAAGACTGAATTCAAGGGAAAAGTGCTGTGCTAATTGCTTTGCATATCCATAAGTCACTCCAGCAGCTCCATAATACTTACCCTGATATCCATCTCCACGTAACTGGAAATCGTATATTCCACCTTCAGCATAAAGTCCAATAAAATGTCCGGTCAATCGGTTGCGTTTCTGCCGGTTTCCCAGCCAACAACGTCCTTCCATCCCTCCAGAAAGGAGCTGATAACAGAAATCGTGTTTACTATTCAGCCACCACGGACATTTATATTCAGTATTCAAAGACCACCTCTTACCTATCGGAATTTCTACTTCTATATTCGGCGCCAATGCCAAATCATATAATAGATTGTTCTTTACCGCAAGCACTGTTTTGCTTTTCACCGGCTCTTCTGCCTCCGACACATCGACCTCACAGGTCTGTTTTTCTTCACTTTCTCCCACAGGCTTATCAGGTTGATTCTTCGGAAGCGCCTCTTCCTGATTCGAAACAAACAACCCGGAGACAGAAGATACCGGTTCAAAAGCCTCTCTATCTATTATCGTGGTTTCCCCGACAATCATTATAACAGACCGCCTCAATTCCGGAAATATATTGCGAACCATATATCGGTAGGCGGCTCCCCGATTTAGCTTTCGCAACAGTTGCTTTCTTTTGGTGATATCATCCTTATGATAGTCGATCAACATCAGCACTTCTTCCCGGTCGGGTAAGTTGGTGTCAGATGCCACCAACTTACGAAACTCCAACCAATCCTCTCCCTTTGAACAAAAATGAATCTTATCAACATTATTAACTAATTCATATCGCCGCAGGAATTCCTTTATCGAGTCATTTCTCTTAGTAACCAAACTTTTATTATAAAACTCGTCACCATCAGGAGAAACAAAACTCACTACATTTAACGATGTTATATTTTTCGTATCCGAGTTTCCGGACAACAAGGAATCCAATGCAATAATTGCCTGATTATTACCCTTATAACAAGGATCCACATTCGTCTTATTCGCATCGAAATATATCACCACCCGGCGGATTGTATCATTTACAACAGTAAAAAATGGTACCGCAGCATACCCACTTTCTGAAAGGCTTAATAAAACCATAAGAATAGCCAATATATAGATACCATGTTTCATTGTCGTTCGTTTCTGTTGACAAATATAGAAGTTAGAAAACAAATCAAACCATACTTTCAGGAGAAAAGACAAGCTCTGAAAGGTTCTGTGAAACGATTGAAACGATTTTGCAAGTTTGAGAAGTATAAAAGCAGAAAATTATATAAAAAAATGCACAGATTACCGATTAAGAATCGATTCTCTGTGCATTCACTAATTAAAAACTTGCTTTCATACAAAGCCCAATCCAATTATGCAGCCGGGTCCGGTGCTTCCCCTTTGCCATCATCGCCCGAATCAGGGTTACCCCCATTATTCCCCCCATTACTACTTCCGTCCGTATAATCCGTTTCAATTTCCGCACGGCGGGTAATACTCATATCCTCCAGCATATTTTTGAAGATTTTCCCCGGATAGAATAAGATTTTTCTCTGAACGATCGACTTGGATGAGACCTCCTTTTCGTCATCCGTACTCTTAGCACGGATAGTAGGAGTGAAGATGCCAAACTCACCCATCTGCACGCTCTTTCCATCATCAATATCCTCCGCCATCTTATCCACCAGACCACTGACAACCAAATCTACCACCTTACGATGGACACCACAAAGCTCACTCACTTTCCGACACATCTTTGCAAAATTCACCTTACCGGAACGAACCGATTTTGCCACATACTTTTCGTTTTTGTCCTTGTCAAAACCGAACACTCTTTTTGTTACTACGTACTCTAAACCCATAATTGTTAAAGTTTAATTGGTTAAAAAAATAAAGGTTATCTGTTTGCCATTCTCTTTGTTTGAATGACTCTGCAAAGGTATATCAACCGTGAAATGTCCAGTCCCCTTTTGTCTCCTTTATGTCTCCTTTCATCGTTTGGAATCAATTATTATCGGAAGAGAATATTGTTAGTTATCAATAGGATATATCAAAGAATTATTTTTTTCATAAAAACTAAGATTTTCTTTTAATCGGCTGATTGATAAAGCGTAAAGAGCGATAAGCCTGGTAATTGGTAGCGATTTGGTAGCGGTGCTAATTTCAGTGCATTGCTTTGCTTCACTTTTAGAACTGATACAAATATACTAATTTTGACCGAAAAAGAAAAAAACAGGAGATTTTTAGTTTTCTGTGTAAACGGAAAAACAAGAAAAGTGTAAGTAACAGAATAAGTGCAAAAAAGGATTTGCACCTATTCTTGTTACTAAAAATGTAAATCATTGATTTTTAGGATGTAATTCATTGGTGCAAGGTGCAGCTATATACAGATATAGCTGCACCTTGCACCAATGAATTGACTTGTCCTAAAATAACCTTACAGCTCCTCTCTATTTCTCTTATTATACTTTGACACATTACATGAAACATAGAAATTTGCCATAATCATCTCCTTTGTAATATAAATCTAAGGTATTTTTATTTGATGTATTTATCTTATTGTATAATATTTTGTTTATATATTCCAAACTATTAGGCCATATTGATAAATTATAGGGCTAAAATGATAATCAATAATATTTTATCTTGTTTTTTCTTTGCACAATAAATAATGGGCTGCGTATTATATTCAATAAATATATTGTTGTTAATTAGATAATTTGTTTGCCTTAGATGATTAATATTCTTCTTGGCAAGATTTATAGATATATTATTTTTATCAATTATTGTTGTAAATATAAATATGAAAAGTAAATTCACATTATGGAGTGTTGTATTGCTCTTGGCCGGATTTATATTTGTAGGATGTGACAATGAACGAACGGAAAACGCATCTGATTTTCAGACAGGAATTCATAAAATTGTAATCCAACAGTCCGGTGACACAGATTCATTTGAAGTGAGTGTAAGTATCGGTGGTGCTGACAAGGGTGGTCCCGCCAAGTTGTACAATGACAAGGGAGAATACATTGGTGATTCCTATTCTGCCCAAATAAGGACGGCAACTATGTCCTGTTGTACAAATGGGAATGCGTTTTTCATGACCTGTGCCGGTTCGGTTTCCAGTATCTCGGAGGCGGGTAAACGGCTTCATATAACAGTAATAGGCTACATTGACGACAAGGAGGTTAACCGTTTGGAAAAAGAATATATAACAGATGGTAATACCCTTATTGAAACTTTCAGCGTTTCAACCAAGGAGATATGATCCGGGTAGAATACAGAACTTGTATTGAAAAGAGCATAACGCCTGAACATGTTTCTTATCGAACTTTTTTTCCTAACTAAATAATTTATGAATACACTTCAAAAAACAGCGGGAGCAATTCTGTCGCTCTCGCTATTGTGTGGGATGCAGGTTTATGCGTTCCCTGACTACCCTTCCCTGAGGGGACAAATTATCGAACAGAGTGATATCTGTCAAGGAGTTGTCAAAGATGCCAATGGCGAAAGCATTATCGGCGCATCCGTACTTGTCAAAGGGACGACAAACGGCAGCATTACGGGACTTGACGGTGATTTTTCCCTTAGGAACGTAAAAAAAGGGGATATAATTGTTGTTTCTTATGTCGGCTATCAGAGCCAGGAAATAGCCTGGACAGGTGAACCGTTAAACATCGTTTTGAAGGAAGATGCCGAAGTCCTTGACGAGGTGGTTGTTATTGGCTATGGTGCTGTAAGAAAAGCGGATATGGCCGGTTCCGTAGCCGTGCTGGACAACAAAAATTTCAAGGACCAGCCTATAACCCAGGTTGCAGACGCTCTTCAGGGGCGTGTCAGTGGCGTTCATGTTGAGAACAGCGGCGTCCCCGGGGGAAGCGTGAAAATCCGCATCCGCGGTGCTAACTCCATCAGCAAAAGCAACGACCCTTTGTATGTGGTTGACGGAATCGTCCGCGAAAGCGGTTTGGACGGTATCAATCCCGAGGACATCCGTTCGATGCAGGTTCTCAAAGATGCATCGTCCACTGCCATATACGGTTCCAGGGGTTCGAACGGGGTCGTTCTGATCACTACCAAGATTGGTAAGGCCGGTGTGCGTGAAATTATGTTCGACGCATCAGTGGGAGTTTCCAATGTATATAAGAGATACGATATCCTTGGAGCATACGATTACGCTCTGGCGCTCAAGGAGGTCAAAGGTATTGATTTCTCAAACGAAGAGATGCAATCCTATCAGAACGGAACGGGGGGCATCGACTGGCAGGATGAGATTTTCCGTACGGGGATCACCCAGAATTACAAGTTGGCTCTTTCCAATGGTAGCGAGAAGACCCAATATTACATTTCCGCCAACTACATGAGCCAGGAAGGTGTGGTCATTGAATCGAAGAACGAGCGTTATCAGGCGAAGGCGAATCTTTCCTCACAGCTTACCGACTGGCTGCATATCACGGCTGACATCAATGCTTCCCACGGTGTGCGTCGCGGGGGATCTTTTGCCTCCGGTAAGGATAATCCGATCTGGATTGCTTTGAACTATTCGCCTACCATGACGATGATGGCCGAAAACGGGAACTATAACACCGATACTTATAATTCCATAGCTTCCAACCCGGTCGGTATCCTAAAGTTGCAGTCGGGAGAGACAATGACCAATGTTTTCAACGGACGTGTTGATTTGCGCCTTGATATAATGAAGGGGCTGACATTCACCACAACCAATGGCGTGGACTATTATGACGGGAAAAGTTATAGTTTCAGCTCCAAACGAGTGGGGACCAAGAGTGGTATGGGCAATAACGATACTTATCGTCTGATGCTGCAAAGCTCCAACAATCTGACATATACAGGTTCCTGGAATGACCATCATCTGACAGCCACGGCTGTATATGAGGTGACCTCCTCCGAAACCAGGACAATGGGTATAACCGGTAACAACCTGCTGACCGAGGGTGTGGGCTGGTGGAATGTGGGTATGGCTTCCTCTCGTGATGCAAACAATGGTTACGAGCAATGGGCGCTGATGTCGGGAGTGGCCCGTGTCATGTACAATTTTAAGGATCGTTATATGCTTACCGGAACATTTCGTGCCGACGGTTCTTCTCGCTTTGCCAAAAAGAAATGGGGGTACTTTCCTTCTATTGCCGCAGCTTGGACGTTGAGCAATGAGGATTTCATGAAGGATGTTTCCTCGGTTCAGGACATTAAACTTCGCGCCAGTTATGGTATTGTGGGTAGCCAGGCCATCAGTCCTTACGCGACCATGGGCCTTATGAGTGCTACTGCATACAATTTTGGAACCAACAGTAATTTTACCGGTTATTGGGCAAATGACATAGCGACTCCCGAGCTTACGTGGGAGAAGACCAAGCAGTTCGACCTGGGTCTGGAGTTCTCCCTGTTCGACAGGCGGCTGAATTTCAGTGTGGACTATTTCTATAAGCGTACTACAGATGCGTTGCTTAAAAGAAGTATCCCCGGATATGTCGGCGGTAACTCTTTTTGGGTGAATGACGGCGAAATCAGTAATCGTGGTATTGATTTGAGCGTGACCGCCCGGATTATGCAGAATGACCGGTTCCAATGGACCTCCACCTTGAACGGTACTTATTTGAAGAACCGCGTGGAACGCCTTTCCGGTGGTGAGAATGATTTCATCAACGGCTCCAGTCCGGCTGCCGGTATGGTTGATTATGCCACCATTATCAAGCCGGGTGAGGCCATCGGTACTTTTTGGGGATATGAATGGACCGGCTTGGATGAAAACGGACATGACACTTACACGGATGTAGATGGAAATCAGATAATAGACGGTGGCGACCGCAAGGTCATCGGCAAGGCCAATCCCGATTTCACCCTGGGATGGAATAACTCCCTGTCTTATAAAAACTGGGATCTGAACCTGTTCTTCAACGGATCTTTCGGAGCCAAACGTTTGAATCTTGTAAGATATACGATGGCTTCGGCCGAAGGGAATTCCCGCTTTGTAACTCTGGCAGACGCCTATCTGAAGGGATTCGACAAGATTGGCTCTTCGGCAACATACCCGAGCCTGACCGAAGGTGGAAATAATCTGCAGCCGGTTTCAACCAAATGGCTGGAGAACGCGGACTTCCTTCGTCTGGAGAATATCAGTCTTTCATACACTTTCCCCAAAAAGACAACGGGATTCGCTGATTTGCGGCTTACTTTCAGCTGTCAGAACCTTTTTACAATAACCGGGTACAAGGGGATGGATCCGGCCGGTACTACCTTCTCGAACAGCAGCGTTGACGTTGACGCGGGTATTGACATGGGAGCCTATCCTTCCCCAAGAACATTCACATTCGGTCTCCGGATGAATTTTTAAATCTAAAATAGAAGAACTTATGAAAATAAAAATAATAGCAGGCACTATGGTTGCCCTGTCATTTTCACTGATGTCGTGCAGTGATTTCTTAACGGAAGATCCCAGGGGAAAACTCACTCCGGAAAACTTCTTCTCTACCCAGGATGAATTGAACATGAGCATATATGCCCTTTACCAGAAAGTCAATCTTTCACAGGTATATACGAACATGCAGCTGCCCCAGTGGCAGGGGGATGATATAACGACCAATCCGGGGAGCAACAAACAGCCTGCCGCAGAAATGGACAAGTTTGCCGCAGCAAACAACAACAAGGGTGTCAAAGATGCGTGGAACATGCATTATGCCATTGTAAAGGCTGCCAATTTGATCATACAGGGGGCTTCTAAAACACCTACCACTCAAGATGAGATAAATATCGCCCTCGGGCAGGCTAAATTCTGGAGGGCATACGCTTATTTTACCCTGGTGCGACTTTGGGGACCGCTGCCGATGAATCTGGACAATGTCAACGATGATTATACCAAACCTCTATCCCCCGTGGAAGAAGTGTATGGTCATATTGTGCAGGACCTGACCGAAGCTGAGGCCGTATTGCCTACGGGTTACAGTGGCAGCCCCCGCTTTCTGAACGGAGTGAATGTGTATGTAACCCGGCAGGCAGCCAAATCTACTTTGGCAGCAGTGTATATGGCTATGGCCGGCTGGCCGATGAACAAAACGGAATATTACGCAAAGGCTGCTGAAAAGGCGAAGGAGGTCATTGAGGGTGTGAACAGAGGTGAATACGAGTATAAGCTCGATAAGGATTACAAAGATGTGTATGCTATGAGCAATAACTATAATAATGAGACGGTGCTCGGCATAAATTATTCACCGTTCGTGGATTGGGCACAGGATTCGGAGCTTACTTCATGTAACCAGTTTGAATCGCTGGGCGGCTGGGGAGACGCCTGGGGTGAAATTCGTTTCTGGAAGGAGTTTCCTGACGGTCCGAGAAAAGATGCGACTTATGATCCCAAGATTCGTCTGAAAGACGGAACGTTGGTTGACTGGTGGGAGTTGAAGGAGGACGGTACCCCTGTCGTTCCGGAACATCACCCCATGTTCAGTATATTCTCCGTCAACTGGGATCCTGCGTCAAAAGTGAATACCAGTGCCCCGTATGATTATACAAAACCGGCCAGTCAGAACATGTGTAATGACCATCGGCATAGAATCATTCGTTATTCGGAGGTTTTGTTGTGGTATGCGGAAGCCAAGGCCAGGACGGGGCAGACGGACGAGTTGGCATTCAAGTGTCTGAATGATGTCCGCGAGCGTGCCGGACTGGAACCGCTCACCGGACTTTCTGCAGATGACCTTGCCGAAGCGGCTTATAAGGAGCATGGTTGGGAGGTGGCAGGCTACTGGGTGGCCCTTGTCACACGCCGTGCGGACCAGTTCCGTATGAACAGACTGAAAGACACCTTTAAGGAAAGAGCGGAGAACACGGCTGTTGAAGTCGCCGACGGGATCCTGGTAAAGGAGTCTGTAGAATATACGAACAGGACATGGAGTGACAATCTGATGTATCTTCCATATCCTGATATGGATTCCCAGAAAAACCCGAATCTGGTAAGGTGATTTTTTATTTTAAGCCAGAGGGCACCCGCCAATCACCAGTTGATTGGCGGGTCGCTCCTCTGATTTTCAATGTATAATTTTTTAATATCATGTACTAAATTTTGAATTGTTTTTTCCGTGTTCTCTGCTCCTGCCTTTCCGGTCATATGTTTTCGGAAAGAAGGGTATGTGACCTGCACGTGACTTTTGAGCTGATAGGGGAATGGGGTGTGGAGATCGTTCCCGTGGCATTATTGTTCATTCTTATGTTTTTCTCCCTTTTGGAAACTCAGGAGGTATCATTCCCGTCCCCATTGATATCCATGTTTGCGGATAGTCATTTGTAACGTGCTTGCGGCATGATAATGCCGGAAATCATGGACAAACGCATAATAGGTACACATTCGATTTTTAGTAATAACGGATTGGAATCATGAACATTCTGAAGTTACAAGGATTGGACGGTCGGCTTTTTGACCTTGTCGCGCCTTTGGTAATGAACCCGGCCGTATTGCGGCAAAATAATAATTACCCTTTCAAAACGACGCGTAACCATGTCTGGTACATTGCCATGGATGAGCAAAGGGTGTTGGGATTCATGCCCGTGAAAATGACCTTGACAAACAATTGCATAGATAACTACTATATTAGCGGGGATAACTCCTCTGTAATAGAGGTGTTATTGGACCGTATTATCCATGATTTTTCTTCTGATGGTTCCCTTGTGGCCGTTGTACACGAACGCCACGTGGAAGACTTTTCAATGAAGAATTTTATCCCCTGTGTCGAGTGGAAGAAGTATGTCAAGATGCGTTATCATGAAGGAGGTGGGGCATGATGCGCCGGATGGATGTCCACGAGGCCGCCAACCGGAGATTGAAGATCATCTTTGACTATTTTGATTACGTGTATGTCTCTTTTTCCGGTGGCAAGGATAGCGGTATCCTTCTCCATTTGTGCATGGATTATATCCGCATGCATGCACCCGGTAGAAAACTGGGTGTGTTCCACATGGATTACGAGGTGCAGTACCGCCAGAGCACGGAGTACGTGGAAAGGATGTTTTCCAACAACCGGGATATCCTTGAAGTGTTCCACTGTTGTGTCCCCTTCAAGGTACCCACATGTACTTCCATGTACCAGCAGTACTGGCGTCCCTGGCAAGAGGGGTACCAGAATATCTGGGTTCGCCAGATGCCGGGCACCGCTCTTACCGTGAAAGATTTTGATTTCTGGAACGACAGCCTGTGGGATTACGACTTCCAGTCTCTTTTCCCTTCCTGGATACGTCGTAAGAAGGGATGCAAGCGTGTTTGCTGCCTCGTGGGGATCCGCACGCAGGAGAGCTTCAACCGGTGGCGGGCGATTCATTCCGACAAGAATTACCGTAAGCTGGCCAACTACAAGTGGACTCACCGTGTAGGATATTACACTTATAACGCCTACCCGATGTACGACTGGAAGACAACGGACGTGTGGACGGGGTATGCCCGGTATGGTTGGGATTATAACCGTTTGTATGACTTGTATTACCAGGCCGGGATTCCCTTGTCCCGCCAGAGGGTGGCCAGCCCGTTTATCTCACAGGCCGTTTCGACCCTACATCTTTATAAAGTTATTGATCCGGATACCTGGGGACGCATGGTCAGCCGGGTCAACGGCGTCAGTTTCGCCGGAATGTACGGGAACACGGTTGCGATGGGCTGGCGCTCCATCAGTTGTCCGGACGGGTTCACGTGGAAAGAGTACATGTACTTCCTCCTTGACACGCTTCCCCGGGCGACAAGGGAGAACTACCTGGAGAAACTGAGGGTGAGCCAGAAATTCTGGAGAGAAAAAGGAGGCTGCCTGGGAGAGGAAACGATCGGGAAGCTGCGTGCGGCCGGTGTACCGTTCACGGTGGAAGAATGCACGACATACCGGACTGACAAGAGGCCCGTCCGCATGGAGTATATAGACGAGATAGATATCCCTGAATTTCGTGAAATACCCACTTACAAACGAATGTGCGTCTGCATCCTGAAAAACGATCATACCTGCAAGTATATGGGTTTCACGCAGACCAAACGGGAGAGGGAGATGAAAGAGAGAGTTTTGAAAAGATATAAATTGTGATTGTCATGTCAAGTTTTAAAAGTCCGGCGTATAACGTCAAGGCCGTGCCAGTCGAGAAAATCGTGGCCAACAGCTATAACCCGAATGTCGTTGCTCCCCCGGAGATGAAGCTGTTGGAACTGTCCATCTGGGAAGACGGTTACACGATGCCCCTCGTGTGTTATTACCGGGAAGAAGAGGATATCTACGAGCTGGTTGACGGTTACCACCGCTATCTGGTTATGAAAACATCCGTCAGGATTTACAAGCGCGAGAACGGATTGCTGCCTGTAACGGTCATAAACAAAGACATCTCGAACAGGATGGCCTCGACTATCCGTCATAACAGGGCCAGGGGAATGCACTCGCTGGAACTTATGACAGGTATTGTGGCGGAACTGTCAAAATCGGGTATGTCCGACAGCTGGATCATGCGCAACATAGGCATGGACAAGAACGAGTTACTCCGTTTCAAACAAATCTCAGGTCTGGCTGAATTGTTTCGTGACAGGAGTTTCGGGCTCTCGGACGACTGGTTGGAGGAATAAAACGGTCTGTCTGGTATCCGTAACAAATATACATGGTGTTTATGCTTGCAAATCATTATTTGTAGGTATTGCGAGTGATGATTAAAACCGTTAATTTTGCAAACTAATGGATCGTACGAAAAAAAGACAGAGACAGCGGGCTGTCATAGCATGTATGTTGTTGCTGACATTGATGCCCTTTTTCCTCGTGAAAGCTTTTCATGTTCACGGGGAACATTCGTGCGTATCCCATAACGAACAGGGACACTCCCGTCACGATTCTCCTGAAAATTGTACCATCTGTCTCTTTACGCTCTCCCCGTTTGTCGAGGCAGGGATTTTTATATACGATTATATTCCGACTGGCAGGCCTGTAAGGTATCTTATCTCCGGGGAAACAGATGTCATCGTCATTCTTTTCCCGCATTTCCTCCGTGCACCCCCTGTGTGTTTGTCATAACTCCCTTGAGGGATTCGCATGCCATCACTGTGATTGCGTGCAGGGGCTTTTCATGTCCTGTCTTAACAGATTATAACCCGTTTATATTTTTTCAAGTATGACATTTCATGCATATCTCCAGTATGTGTGCCTGCTTGTTGTCTGCCTATGTACCCTCCCTTCTCCCATGGAAGCACGGGTACAGGCTGACCGGCAATCGACGGGTACACGCGATACTCTGCTGGTCATTGACCAGGAAAGCGGGCTTCCCATTGAAGGGGCCTATATCCTGACCAGGGAACGGTTACTTGTCAGCTCCCCCCGTGGAATGATTGTTTTCGGTCATGGAACGTGTTTCATGGATACGGTCCTCGTGCAGTGCCTGGGTTACGGTTCCCGGCGTGTGCCTTTGAACGAGGTATTCAAAGAAAGCAGCATACATACCGTATGTCTCTCCCCGGACATACAAAAACTCGGGGAAGTGGTCGTGACCGGTGAACGTGCCGGGGCGTCACCCAACGTGGTGAGCCGGCGCCTTTCATCTCCCGAGATCAGGAACGCGCTGGGAACCTCGCTTGCCACCCTGCTCGAACGTGTCAGCGGGGTAAGTTCCATCAGCACGGGAACCACTGTATCCAAACCCGTTATCCAAGGAATGTACGGGAACCGGATACTGATCATCCATAACGGTGCCCGCCAGACCGGGCAGCAATGGGGGGCCGACCACGCTCCCGAAGTGGACATGAACGGCAGCTCCTCTGTTTCGGTAATCAAGGGCTCCGATGCGGTAAGATACGGTTCGGATGCCCTTGGAGGGATTATCGTCATGGAGCAGTCTCCGCTTCCTTTCAGAAAACGCTCCCTTCAAGGGGGAATCTCCGCACTTTACGGAAGTAACGGGCGTCGCTACGTGGCTACCGGACAGCTCGAAGGTGCTTTTCCCGGTGATTTCGCCTGGCGTCTGCAGGGAACCTGGTCAAATTCCGGGGACCGTTCCACTGCGCACTATCTTCTGAACAACACGGGAACCAGAGAGTATCACGCTTCCGCCTCTCTGGGCTATGACCGCGGACGTCTGAGAGTGGAAGGTTTCTACAGCCGCTTCTACAGCCGGACAGGGGTGATGCTCAGCGCCCAGATGGGGAGCGAGGACCTGCTGGCGGAACGTATCCGGCTTGGTCGCCCCCTGCACACGGATCCCTTCTCCCGTGGTATCAGGGCTCCCTGCCAGGAGGTCACCCATCAGATCACATTCGGCAGGATGCGGCTCGGCATGAAGAAGGGGGGAAGTATTCACTGGCAAAGTACCTGGCAGAAGGACGATAGGCAGGAAAACCGTGTCCGGCGGCTGGATTCTAACATTCCGGCGGTTTCCCTGCACCTGAATTCATTCCAGCATCTTCTGCGTTGGAAGCGGGATTACCGCTCCTGGCAAGTCGAGGCGGGAGGTCAGGTCATGTTCATCGAGAACCACAGCCGCGCGGGTACCGGATTCGTGCCCGTTATCCCGAACTACACGGAGACACAGGCAGGGATATACGGAATCGGGAAATATCACCTGGCCAGGGGAGGCGTTGAAGCAGGCCTCCGCCTGGATATGCAGGAAACCCGTGCCAGTGGTTATGACTGGACGGGAAGCCCCTATGGCGGGACAAGAAAGTTTAACAACGTGTCCTACAGCCTGGGAGGACACTATCAACTTTCCAGACGCTGGAGGCTCACCTCCAACTTCGGTCTGGCTTGGCGTGCCCCTCACGTGTATGAACTGTACAGCAACGGGAACGAGCTCGGGTCTGGGATGTTTGTCAGGGGAGACTCTGCGATGCACTCGGAAAGAAGCTACAAATGGATATCTTCCCTCCGTTACGGCGACGGGATGTTCAGCGTCTGTCTGGACGGTTACCTGCAATGGGTGGACGGCTATATCTATGACGGGCCGGAGAAAGAGACAGTCACCGTGATTTCGGGAGCATACCCGGTCTTCCAGTACAGGCAGACCCCGGCTTTCTTCCGCGGTATGGACTTTGACCTGCGTTTCACTCCGGGCGGTTCATGGGACTACCATGCCGTCGTCTCCTTTATACGGGCAAACGAACGGACAAAGGGTAATTATCTTCCTTATATTCCCTCCTTCCGTTTCAGCCATGAACTTGCGTGGATACACGAGACGAAATCGCATCTCAGGCTGCGTCTGAACATCAGGCACCGTTTCACCGCAAAACAGAGGCGGTTTGATCCGGACACGGATCTTATCCCGTATACTCCCCCGGCGTACCATCTCCTCGGGTTCGACGCTGCTCTTGAACTTCCCGTGAAACGGGGACACCAGGTCCGGTTCATGCTGTCGGCAGACAACCTCCTGAATCGTGAGTACAAGGAATACACCAACCGCTCGCGTTACTATGCGCATGATATGGGACGTGATGTGCGTTGCGGTGTAAACTGGATTTTTTAATTTATAACAACTATAATCAACACTAATAAATAAAAAGAAAAATGAGAACAATTGCATGTAAAACCGTGTGGGCACTTCTGATAGGAGTGTCCCTTGTCCTGTCGCTGAACTCTTGCAGCAAGGATCCTGTAATACCAGAAGACGAGACGAAGAACAAACTGCATGAGGACCCGGCAAAAATGACCGTCCGCCTCGTTGAATGCCACCTGCACGCTGACTGGAACGAGATACAGAAGGCCGGAGGTCCCCACCAAAATCCGGAATCCCCGGCCAGGTATATGAAACGTGTCCAGGAGATCACTTATGAACTGAAGACCGGCAGTGGATGGACCCTTGCTGAAGGAAGCCAGGGCAAGTTTTACGTTCAGAAAAACGGCGAATATAAAAATGGAAACAACTTTACCCCGGCCCCGGTTTACCTGATGTTTATCTATTACTACAATTCCAAAGGAGAGTTGATGAACGGCCAGTTCGTGGAGAACGGGCAGGAGAATATCCACCAGCATTTCTTCACCCCGGAGAACGTGAGACCTACCTTTGACGGGAAACCGGAAGCTGACGACAATGATCCGGAGGCACTGGTGGATTATCTCTATGTGGATACCACGCCCTGGGACAAGACCAAACATGACAACGAGGCGGAAATTACGGGAAGCACTAACCCGGTAGGATTAAAAGGAGTTATCCGGTTCCTGAAGGACCGCAAGGAGTTTGACCTGAAACTCCGCCTGTATCACGGCTACAATTCTAAAAAGAACCCGCAGACAAACGGCTTTGACCCGTTCTACAAGCCCTCCGGGGTATTGATCCAGCGTGGAACATGGGATATTAACCTGAGCATCCCGGTAGTGGTGTTTTGGAGCCGCGAGGAGTTTGTTGATGTGGACCCGGAGGCAGATGTGAACCTGATCGGGGAGGATAGCCTGGATGAAGACAGCAACCGCACGCTACACTCCATCATGAAAACCTTCAGTCTTACATGGAAGGAGGCGCTTGAGGAGTTCATTTCCTATACCTACCAGGCGGGGGATGTGGAAGCTGGATCCATATGGCTTTGATCATCTTGCGTAGGATGGAATTCTCTCTTTATCAATCTACAGGCGGCAGGTGGGGCCGCCTTTTTTGTCTTGTGCAACGAAAAAATCCCATCTGCCATGCTTAATCCCCGTGGTTTACTTGGGGATGTATTGGGACATGCTTTACCATCTCACCCTGTTCCATTTTTCATGTTTGGCAAGTTGAAAAAAATCCTATACATACAAGACGTACCGTTCCCTTACCGACGGGTCTGGAACCGACTTCCCGTCTTTCGTGCAATTTTCCCGCTTGGTTACTGAACTTTTTTGGTCTTTTTCCGATTTGATGCATATAAGTTTATGCTTCCTTTCCAGGAAACAAGGAAGCGTCAAATGTCTAACTAATAAAAAACTTATGGCAACAGTTAAAACAGTATTGGTAAAAGGAAGGAGCAACCGGTCCGGCAAATTCCCGTTAGTCGTGCAGGTTCTTCACAAGCGAAGGAAAAAGGTTGTTTATACAGGATTCAGTATCCCGGATACCCTGTTTGATCCCGTAAAAGGGAGGGTTATCGACGGCGGGGAAAACACCCCGGAGTCGATTCGGAGGATCAACAACAGGTGCGAAAGTATCTCAAGGGTACTGTTAAAGTGTATTTCAATGATAGAGAAGAAATCCCGGGAATACGAAATAGAGGACGTATTCAGGACTTACGGCGTGTTAACCCGCGAAGCCGGTTTTTATTTCTATTTTTCACGGAAAATCCGAGAGCTTCGTGAAAGCGGTCATGAGGGAACAGCCCGGGCATACGCCTCCAGCCTGCGTTCCATGCAGAGGTACCTGGGAAAAAAGGATTTTCCTTTCATAAAACTCTCTTCCCGGATCATTTCCGACTACCAGGGGAAACTACTCGCTTCGGGTATATGCGATAACACCATTGGTTTTTATCTGCATAATATCAAGGCTCTTTTCAGGAAGGGATGTCGGGAGATGGGCCTGGAACTTCCTTGCCCATTTCGCGATATAAGCATTAAAACGGAAAAAACTCTCAAACGCTCCCTTGATCCGGTTGTGATTAAAACACTATCCGCAATTGAACTGGAAAAGGACAGCCCGTTATCTCTTGCCCGGGACATTTTCATGTTCAGCTTTTACACGCGTGGAATGTCATTCGTCGATATTGCATTGCTAAAAAAGAGGCATGTTTTCCCGGGTGAAATCTGTTACAGGCGTCACAAGACCGATCAATTGATGCGGGTAGGTATAAACAAGGAGATCAGTCGTATCCTGGAAAGATACAAGAATGTACCGGGAGAATACATCTTCCCGTTGTTTCCGGCAGAACGGGATCCGTACGCTGGTTATAGAAGTGCCTACCATAGGATTCGTTACTCCCTGGGAAAGATTTCCCGGGTCATTGGTTTGGAATTCCCGCTGAGACTTCACGCGGCCCGCCATTCATGGGCCACGATAGCCAAGGTGAACGGTGCCTCGGTTCATGTTATTGGTGAGTGTCTGGGGCATACGTCGGAAAAAACGACCCGAATCTATCTGAAAGAACTGGATCATTCCGCACTGGATGCGGTTAATAATCAAGTGGCTGACTTCATTTTAGCGGTGGATGATTGACCGGGCCCGACCGCGAAAGATATCAGCTCAAATTCTTCAGTTCCCGTCTGGACGATGGACGGCGGTTAAGCACTCCCAAAGAGGCTTTTACCACCGATAATTTTACCATTCCCGGATGTTTCTGTAAATCCCGCCTTGGTGCACGTGGCGGGATTATACAGGAAAAAAAAGGAACACCTTATTTAGCTAATTTATCTTATACCGTCTTCAATTGAAAGATGGCTACGAGAGGGATTTACATGTTATGGTATCTACGTTTTGGACCGGCATCTGTTGGGTAAACAGATGATTTAATGGAATAATAATATTTTTCTACATTAGTTAAATTCTATTATATAAGATATTTTTTTCACTTTAATTATAGTATATTATCATAATATACGTATATTTGTTCCTGTTTCTTCACTCTCTCCCGTAGAGAGTGGAAAATCAAAAAAAAACTTACAGTATGTGTTAAAAAATAGCGTAATCCTTTTTTTATTTGGATTACGCCGCAAATTTAAAGACAATAATTTTGTTGGCTGTTTCCGTTTTGGCTCTATTATTTATCAATTTCTTATCTCCCCCATTCAGAGATTGTTTAACCGCCTTTTATCTGCTGTCTTAACTCTCTGGGAGAACATCCCAGACATCTTTTGCAAAATCTGGAGAAGTGTGCAAGAGAGGAAAACTCCAGTTCATTGGCAATGGTTCCCAACGGCAGGTCTGTAACTGAAAGTTTGTATTTGATTTCTCCCAACAACTGTTTCTGCATCCATTCGGCTGGAGCCTCTCCAAACTCCGCGGAAAACTGTCTTTTGAAGGCGGAAAGGGAGATATCACAGGCCGATGCGAGTTCTTTTACGGTCCTGCAACTTTTGTAATTGTTCAAGACCTTATTTTTGAAGTCTTGCGAACGGCCTATAATCATATAGAAAAAATTCGCAAGTTCCTGTCTGGAATAGTAAAAGCGAATGTTCCAGAAAAGTTCCTTGAGTTTTATTTCGTGAAAATGGATACAGTTCGCTCCATCTTCCAGATAACACACCAGTAGTTCAAGAAATTTGCATAACCGATCCCTGATTTCAAGAGGTTCCATACGATATTCGACAATTTCCCTCAGGTGGTATAACTCTGAAAAGGAGGCCCTTTGACAGGGCCATACTCCCCCCTCGAACAGGGCAGCCACGACTTCACATTTTTCCAGTGATTGGGTGTTAAACAGGCTGTCACGGCAAAAAAAGACCATCTCTCCTGATGAAACAGTGAACTGAAAACCGTTGCAGGAGAATTGCAGACTCCCCTTGAGTACGAACAGGATACAATCTTTTACCAATTCCTCCTCGTGGTTCAATCCTTCGTCAAATTTATAATACCGGAATCCCTCCTGCATAGATTTTGAGTAATTATAACAAGACGTGTGCTCGTTCAAATAAAAAAGTTCCATTGTTTCTGTTTTTGTTGCCTAATGAAAATATTAGTAATCTTATTTTCAGTTAGTTATATGATAAAATCTGTCCATGTTTCATCTTTTATTTCTTTTTGGCATCTATAACCGCTTTCCAGAGCGGATTTTGAAAAATTTTCCACTCTCTACGGGAGAGAGTGGAAAATAAGAAAGTCATCGAATAAAGGTTTACATTATGCGAATGAGTCATGAGATATTCAACATGGAATGGTCCAACAGGGATTCGATTTACCTGCATACTCGGGACGGTGTCCTCTATTCGGCTTTCGCCGGATCGGCTGAAAGACTTTTAAGTCTCGTGGGCGGGTTGCGTCCCTGCAGGTCCTTCTGGTGCGGGCAGGAGTTTCCGGCCGTCCACTCTATACGTGCAAGAAAGATTCTGGAGTTTTTTCCGGGAAGCTGCATTTTTATTAATGATTATTACATAAGGATAACTTTGGCTTGTCCTCTTATAAAATAAAGTAACGAAACAATGAATAACAGTATGATGAAACCGTTTTTTCTTCTGGTGTTTTTGCTTTGTTCGGCTGGTGCCTTCTCTCAAAAGGTTGCCTTGAAGAACAATCTGGCCTACGATGCCTTGAAAACTCCCAACCTCTCCTTGGAGTTCTCCATGGGGCGTAAATGGACCCTTGACACACAGGTGGGTATGAATTTCTTTTTCTACACGCGGGACGCCACGTCTTCCCGGTACAAGGCAAAGAAGTTCAGTCACTGGCTTGTCCAGCCGGAGCTCCGTTATTGGACCTGTGACGTTTTCAACGGCTGGTTCTTCGGGTTGCATGCCCATGGCGGCCAGATGAATATCGGAGGTGTCGATGTCCCCTTCGTGCTTCAGAAAGGGGACGGAAACATGAAGGACCACCGTTACGAGGGTTATTTCTGGGGAGGCGGGTTGAGCGCCGGTTACCAGTGGGTGCTTTCCAACCGTTTCAATATCGAGGCCTCCTTGGGTATCGGTTACGTGCACGCCCGTTATGACAAGTACAAGTGTACCACCTGCGGGCAGAAGCTGGGCAAGGGGGATGCGGACTACATAGGTCCCACCAGGGCCGCCATTTCAATTATTTACATGTTGAAATAACTCCCTGAATCCGGGGACACAATTTTTTATTCTATCATGCTAAAAATGTATATCAATGAAACCTTACCATATTAACAAGAAGCAAATCCTTATCATGGGCTGCCTGGGAATGTTTCCCTTGTTTTCTTCCGCCCAGGACATTTTATCAACGTCAGGTACCTCGCGTTGGGATTATTCAAACAGCCGTGTGGAGCGTGAACCGGGTAGAGATGCGTTGGATATTACTTTCAGTGTCTTCCCTCTGGCAGGGCTTGGAAGCCAGGAAGTCGCTTACCTGTTCCCCGTCTATGTCTCGGCTGACGGGCGTGACAGCGTCCGCCTCGAACCGGTCTGCGTGGCCGGCAAGAGAAGATATAAGGTGATCAAGCGTCGAAAGGCGTTGGGCAACCTGAAACCCGGTAACCCCGGATCCGGCGAGGTCCGTTCCGCCAAGGTGCTGGAAAGTTCGGGCCTGACTGTGAAAAGGAGCGTCCCTTTTGAACGGTGGATGGCTGACGGGCGTCTCGTTGTCAGGGAGGTGTCGTACGGCTGTGCCGAGTGCGGCACGAACGAGAGCGAGGATATTGCCTTTCAGGCCGGTATCCCCCTCTTCGGGGAAAAGGATTATGCTTACAGTTTCATCGAACCGGAAAAGGTCATGATCAAATGCTACAAGGATTCCTTCGACTGTAAGGTGGTCTTTCCTGTTGCACGCCACGACCTGCAGGAAGATTTTGCAGGCAATGCTCAGGAGCTTGACAGGCTGAAGAAGTTTCTCTCGGAGAACCTGAATATTCAAGGAACGTCACTCAAGGAGGTACATATAAAAGGCTATGCCTCTCCCGAGGGGAGCTTCGATTACAACAGGTCCCTCGCGCAACGACGCACCCAAACCCTTTCAGATTATATTTCGCGTCAATACCCCGCCTTGAAAAATGCACCGGTTTATCGTACCGAGGGTATCGGGGAGGACTGGGAGGGTCTTAAATCGATGGTCAGCGGCTCCACCCTCGTCAACAGGGACGAAATTCTTTTTATCATCGGACATAACGAGCGTGACACGGAACGCGAGGAGGCCATCCGTGCCTTGGATGACGGCAGGAGCTATCGCCTCCTCCTCGAAGAGTTCTACCCGGGACTGCGGCGCACGACTTTCGGTCTCAGTTTTGACGTGAGACCTTACACGGTGGAGGAACTTCCCGAAATTTTTGAAACGAAACCCGAGTGTCTCAGTCAGCACGAGATGTACCAGCTGGCCGGACTGTACGCTTCCCGGGGGATGTCTCCCCTTCCGGTGTACGAGAGGGCCTACGGGCAGTTCCCGGATGACGCCGTGGCAATCCTGAATTACGCCAACGCCCTGTTGAAATACGGGCAGGATGCGGACGGCGCGTTGCGGGTGTTGGAACCGGTAACGAATGACAGCCGTGCTTTCTTTCCCATGGCCGTTGCCTATAACATGAAAGGTGACTGGAGGAAGGCGGAAGAATTGATCAAGAAAGCCGGTATGGCCCAGGGCAAACAAAAACTCTCAGGGGAGCCCGGGGACGGTGGAAACAATCAGCAGATAGAGATGTAACTCAGACATAGTTATATATAGTATTAGTAATCTTAATTTAAAAACAATTCGAATTATGAAAGTAATGAAGTATTTTGCAGTGGCCTCGTTGGCGTTGTTCGCTGCATGTAACAACGAAGAGAATCCGGTAGCGCCGGAGAGTGGCAACCAACCGGTTGATGTGGTGATGTCAGTGGCATTACCCGGTCCGGGCACACGTGCCGCCATGGGCGAATTGCAGAACACCGCCAACGACCAGGATGCGGCATCGGTTGAAAAACTGCATGTGTACTTGGTGGCTGGGGAAGACATTGTCCTGTCGAAGGAATTTACAAAAGATACTGATGATTTTACCAAGCTGACTTCGGCTACTGCCGTGGGTGCAGAGGCAACGACGGGAGGTTATAAATTCCTTGACGTGGACAATGGCGTGACAAAGGCACTTGTTATCGCTAACCCTCAGGGAGCGTTGGTTGACGGTGAGGGAAAGACTGTTGCTGAAATCAGCAAACAACAGCTGAAAGCCCAAATTAATGAAGTGATTTATGCCGGTTCTGAAACACTTACCACTGTTGGCGCCGAGCCTTATGGCGTCAATCCTCAGGAAGACAAACGTACCGTGAAGAAGGCCGAGCTCACCTTGACCGCCAGCATGAACCGCTTCCAGGTGACCGGTACCAAGTTTGTCAAGGTTATCTGGAAAGACGGGAAAAAGACCGAGGCTGAACAATGGTGCACGACTTGGCTGGCCAAGGATGAAAATAAGGGAAAGAGCAGTGCCGAAGCGTGGGCCGCTTTCAAGGCTGATGCCGCAGGCTTCAACGGCCAGACATGGGACGGCAAGTCTGACATTGCCCAACAGACCAGCCTGAGTCAATGGCTGCAGGTTGTCGAAGTGACCACTGCAAACCAAGGTATCCTGATGAACCGTTTCAGCAGAACGCTCTCTGTTCCTCAACTTACAGTGGAAGAAGAGGCAAACTGGTTCTGGGCCAAGACCTACGCCGGAGACCGCTATAAATTCGAAGACGGCACGTTCAAACCCGACGGTAACACGGACTTGTCGGAAGTGGCCTCCTATTTCAATGCAGCGGGTTTCGATTTCGCACAGGGGGCAAAGGCCGCAGCGTTTAACTTCTTCGTGAACGGCATTACGGGTTACGGTAAGGAAAACAACGCTCCAAAACTTGCTTTCGTTTTCAAGACAGGTGACGACGGCGTATCCGCCGACAGACGTTTTGTCGTTATATCCGGTTACGCGAAGGCAGAAGGTGAAACTGCAGGCACGACGGATCTGGAAGCCGGCAAGGGCGGTTACCTGATCAATCTGGATCTCGCTGCGCTGAACGGGGGCCAGGGTATCCTCGTGGATGTTGACCCGAGCATTCCTGAAGGTGTGACTCCCGAACCGGGCGGACAGGGGGATTTGGAGGACGAGAACGTGAACGTCATCGTCCGTGTCGAGGTGCAGCCTTGGACCGCTGTGAACGTATTCCCCATCCTTGACTGATACAGATAGAGAGTAATAGCCGCTTGCCGGAGCGCTTTTCCCGTATCGGCCCTGACAGGCCGGTACCGGAATCCGCCCCGCACTCTCGGGGAGGGGAAAGTTTGTCCCCTCCCTTTTTTATTACCCGCGGGAGGGAAACGTGTCCTCTCTTTCGGGAAAATTACAGTATTGATTTATAATAATTAGTGTAAAGTATGAACATAAGAAACATACCGACCTGGCTGGGCCTGTTGGCCGCTTTATACCTCGTGACCGCATGTGACCGGGTGTATGACGACCTGAGCGGCTGCCTTGGCAACACGATCGTCTTCTCCTACCTGGCCGATGACAACCGGGAACATCTGCAGGAATACGTGGATGACATTGACGTCTTCATCTTTGACGTCGGGAACGGGGCCTTGGTGGAGAAACACCACCTGGAGGGAGAACAGCTGCTTTCACCGCTGGAGGTCAGGCTCCCGGAAGGTGATTATAAAGTAGTGGCCGTGGGCAACGCGTTGAACGAGACGGTTATCGGGGATGGTGCTTACGGTGAAGCGTCGGTTTCCCGGCCCGAACTGGCGGAAAAGGACGGACCGGCGGCCGGCACGTTTGACAGGCTATACCTTGGGGAAACCACCATCACGTCGAAGGTCATGAACGACTCCCGTGACGTGGTAAGACTTTATTCCCAGCACGTGAAAATCCATGCGGTAGTCCTTCCCGACGACGATGAGAACGCCGGGACCTGGTACGAACAGAACAAGGGGACGGGCTTCCGCCTGACGATGGAAACGCTCTCAGCCCGTTTCTCCTTTTCCGGGCAGCGTTCCGGAGAAACATCCTTCGACCTTCCGTTTTACACGGGAGGAAAAAACGACCGTTTCGTGCTTGATTTCAATACCCTGCGCTTCAAGGACGGGGACCCGCTGACGATCCGTCTTATGCAGGGAGATAAGGTTCTCTGCACGGTAGATGTCGCGGAATATATCGCTCTGTATCCCGACCAGATACGGATAACGGGGCGGCAGGAAGCGGTGCTTCCACTGTTCTTCCGCCAGAATCCCCGTTCTCTGACAGTAAGTGTAAAACCCTGGGAAGCCGTTGACGTGGTTCCCATAACCGATTGATGAATATTATGCTGAAAGATACTAAATATACTCGCACGGTAAGGGCCTTGAGGAACTTTGTGATGACGGTGTTGCCGCTCTTTTTCCTTGCCCTGACAGGATGCCGGAACGAAGAAGATATCCCGGAACGGCTTTCCGGAGAGGATGACGTGACCGTCAGGCTGAACCTGTCAACCCGTGGCGTAACAGCCGGGGGAAGTGAGATGCTGGACCTTTATTCCTCCGATCCGGCCAACTGGTATAAAACCGGCACACTGTTTCCCCAAGCCCCCGCACAGCCCAGAATAGCACTTATGGTTTTCAACAAGGAGCAGAACCGGTATGTGTACAGTCGCCTGCTTCCTTTCAGTTCGGGCAACGCGGAGGGGGAATATCAAACCAAGATACGCATCCCCAAAGGCGAGAGTGAATTCTATGCTTTCTATGCCCCCAACCAGACAGGAAAGGACCTGCCCTATTATACGCCCGGAGGAATCCTGCAGAACGCAGTTCCATGGGACTTCCTCGGGGAAGGCATGGAGGAGGTGGACAGGGAGGATATTGTCGAAGCCGCATTCCCTGCCATCATCAGGGAGCAGGATGACGGCAGTCTCGGCATTCCGGTGGACAACCCGTACGATGGTGTGACTCCTTCCCCGTCGGATGAGAAGATTATAGATTGGACAACAACTTCCAATATCTCTTGGGATGACGCTCCCGGAATATCCAACAGGTTGCATATGGGCATGCTTTCGGGAAAGCTGTCCACGGCCGTCCAGCCCGCTTCCGGGGAGCAGGTGCAGGATATCACAATCCCGCTGTTCCGTGATTTCTCCCGTGTCAGAATATACATCGCAAGCATTGCCCCCTTTGAGCAGATCATTTATAATTATAAAAGGATTGCCTTTTTGAACTTTCCGGTACTGATGTCTCCTTCTTTCAGGGAGAATGACTCGGACGGCGGCCAGCTTGCAGGATCCACCCCGGGAACGGGAAAGAACACGGAGCATACGGGCACGTATTCCTATGGAATAAAAAATGAAGCGCAACTGACCATCTACGAGGCCCCCCTCAATGCCGGCGGAGGGATTGACTATACGGAAATGGACGCCCAAAAATACGAGCAGTTCTTCCTTCCCCAGTACCTGGCCCCGTATATTCCGGAAGCCAATTCCTGGCAGGAAGGACACCCTCACCCGAAGATACAGCTGACAGTGGAGTATTATACAGGAGGAAACATCTCACAGACCAGGACAAGGACCTTTTTGCTTGACATTGGCGAGGAAAGTTCTCCCGGGGTGTATTCCGGCCCCATTTACCCGAACCGGGATTATAAGGTATTCATGGTCTTGCCGGAAGCCGCGGACAGAGAGATTATCTACCGGGTCGAATCCTGGGAGCGGAAGGATGTGGAGTTCCCTCCTTTTCAGTGATGTTCACGATTTTGTCATTATAAATTTTTATTATATATGAAAGCATATAGGCTGAAAATAACTTGTTTCATTCTTTTGTTACTGCCCGTTCTTACCTGCTGTACGGACGAGGAGCTGCTTCGGGGCAGCGGTGTCCCGGAAGGCGTGCCCACGACGGTAGATATCAGCGTGGGTACGGCAGCCAACAGGGCCAAGACACGTTCGGGCCTGCCGGAAGGCGAGGAGAGAAAGATATACGACCTTTACCTGTGGGTTTTCGATTCCCGCGGCGGCGTGGAGTTCTCCCGGGAGTATCCCCGTGCGGAGCTTTATCAGGCCGCTGCTGCCTTGGAAACGGCAACCGGCGAGAAGGACACGGATGCACCCACGAGCATGGGATTGCTGAAAAACATCCCCATTACCTCGGGAGAGAAGACGCTGGTCCTGCTGGCGAACTATAAATCGGATGGTGACGGGCTGTTTCAGGTAGAGCCCGGGATCCTGGCTGGCGTGTCGTCCCTTTCGGACATTCAGAGGGTCAAGGCGGAGATGACCGCCCGTACCCTGTTCCGACCGAACGGGAACCTGCTGATGTCAGTTACCAAGACGGAGGAGATCAGTCCCGACACCAGGCGCCTCGAGGTCTCCCTGAAACGTGCGGAGGCGAAAATCACGATCAACCTGAAAACCGGAGAGGGGCTCACGTTCGTGCCCGGGACATGGAGAGTCGGTAACGTGCCGGCTTCGACCTTTGTCACCGAGCATGTCAAGGGCAGTGACGCCGGGGCTCCCTGGGATGCCGGCGGGATGGAGATGGATTCGTACTGGTTGTCCGAATTATTCCAGTTCGAGGGCGACGCTACTACTACTACTACTACGTTTTACCTTCCGGAGAACCGGAAATTGGCAAAAAAAATGATAACTCCCGCCTCTCCCGGTTACAATGCGGAGAGGAAGGGGTATGACCTGCGGCAGAAACAAGTGAAGTCTCCCGTTCCCGATGCTACGGAGAAGCCGAACGTGCAGAACGGAGCTACAGAATACGCTCCGGATCTGGCTCCCTACATCGAGTTCACGGGTGAGTTACGCCAGGATATGACAACCGGTGAAGTCTCAACGGAGCGTTTCGGGAGGGTGACCTACCGCGTTTATCTGGGATACACGGCGGAGAATGATCCGGTCAACGATTATGATATAGAACGTAACGTGCACTATACCTATAACGTGACGATCAAGGGGATGAACGACCTGGTAGTGGAGGCGATGTCCGACAAGGACCGGGAAGAGGAGCCCGCTCCCGGGGTGGAAGGCCTTGTATATGACGCTCACCGCTCCTTCAGTTTTGACTGCCATTATGAACAGGGCCTGATGCGTTTCAACAAGGACGAGCTTGCCATCTTCAATCCGGATGGCAGTTTGAAGGACGACGCGATGATCTCCTTTGCCATACGCACCCCGTTCTGTGACAAGATAGTCTCTTACACGAGGGCGGAGCTGGAACAGCTGGAGGATAACGGATACGTTCCTTCAGGGGAGAAGAAGGCAGACACTGGTTGGCTCGCGTTCTTCATCCACCCGAGCACCCTGTCTGACAATGGAAACGAAACCATGGAATATTACTCCAACACGGGGGCGCATCTGCTTTCGCTGGAACAGTTTCTTTACCGACTTGTCAAAGAGCCCGATTATGTATTTAATGCCTCCACGGGGCTTTGCAAGGTGACGGTTTACGCCAACGAGTATTTCTACGAGCGGAACCCCATGCGGGATGGCGCCCCCGAGGACAAGAACTTGTGGAAAACCTTTGCCAACGCCCCGGATCGGACTTTCGACCTGCTGGTGAACACGTCGCATGAAATCTCCCCCGACGGGCAGTCACGTTATCACCAGGCTGTCGTTTCCATCCGTCAGATGTCCATCAAGACGGTGTTTACGGAGGGACCCGAAGGCATGCGTGTCTGGGGGGTGGAAAACGTGAACGAGACACCGGACCTGGACTTTATGGTGAAGGCTCCGGGAGAACCGGATGCTTTTTATAATAAATATACATCCAACGGCTGGTCGAATACCTGGAAGGTGATGGCAAGGTCGGGCGACTTCAGTCAAGAGGTCATGATTGACCCGATGAGAAGAAGTAAACAAGACCAGTTATGGCAGGTCATGACGAAGGTGGACAACGCGAAGCTGACTCTCAGCAGAGACCATTATAATTTGGCAGCCAAGAATTACCACGCCGAATATGCCTGTTTCACCCCGTTTTTACGGAACCGGGATGATAACCGTGATGGCCGGATGCAGGCCGCCGAGATGAAGTGGTATATTCCTTCGGTGAGCGAGAGCGGTATGCTTCTCGTGGGGGAACGGGCGTTGCCGTTACATTCCAGGCTGCACGGGCACGCCCCCTCGGACAACGCCACAGCATTTTATATGTCAAGAGCCTTTATGGCAAGTACAAACCTTTCTTTATACTCTTCCAACCCCTATATTTGTATCTTGGAGTCCCGCAGCGTGACTCCCATCGCAAACTTTGATTATTACAAGGGAGGGAACTCACCCGGGGACCGCACCCCCTACTCGGAAGTGAGGTTGATCAGGGATCTGGGGATGCTGGAGTCTGGGGAAGAAAGCTATCACATCGAGGAGTTGGGCAAGGAACTGAACAAGTCTCTTGTCAATAACAGGACGAAAGAGGAATATCTGGTCTTTAGGGCAGATAACCTGCCATACAGCATGACGCGTGGAGTAAGAGCCATTTACGAGTTGCCCGCGCATGATGAGGACTCCCAGAGCAACACCATTTACAAGAACGGGTTTGAGGTGGCCAAGTATATCGCCAATAAGATAGATAAGCCCAAGGATTTGAATAATCCTGACAGGAAGAGCGAGTATTACTTACAGGATTGGAGCACGCTGATGGCGGACATCGAACAGGGAAACAGCCCGTGCGCCTATTATTACCAGGAGGCGGACAAGAGCGACCTGGGAACCTGGCGGGTGCCCAACGAGGTGGAATTGATCATCATGTGCGGGAGCCTGTTCGACTGGCATAACCCTGAGAAAAAGGAGGTTTACGAATTCGGTAATGACCTTCCTTCTCTGGGAGTAGTAGAATCTGAAGTTCTCCATTCTCGGACGGGATTTTCCAAGCGTAGCATGAACGGGGCAAGATCGTTCAGTGCCGGCTACCAGATGTATCTCCATGGTTATCTCCGATGGGTCACGACCGTGGATACCCAGTGGGCGGGTGACAATGACAGGCTTGTGAATAACAGGAAGGGATACGTGCGTTGCGTGAGGGACCTTGAATAGTCTGGTCCCGGGGATTGGGGAAGGAATTTCCCAGTTTTGCAGGTGTGACCGGAGGAAGCCGTATCATGGCTTTTCTCCGGTCTTTTCGATATGAGGAAAAGTTTTTTCATCGTAAAGGGCCGAAAGGAAAACCTGCGATCGAATCAAGCGAGGCATAAAAATAAATCGGGTAGCGTGAAGGTACTCACGTGCCCCATAATTAAGGAATAACATGATAGAAACGTACTTTAACAACTTGATGCAGGAGGTCGAACGTAAGATGGGCATTGAATCTTCCCGTATGGAGGGAGAGCAAGTGATACGGACTTGTCAGGAGATGGTTTCTTTTTTGAGGGAGCGATCCCGTGAGTTGAAGGACTATGTCCTAAACCACCCATTCTCCAACGTGGAAGAGGAAATCTGCTTTTTCAAGTATTACAAGCCTGCCCTGACGGGACGCCTGCTGTATTATTACCGGGTATACCAGATCGAGAGCGGTTGTTCATGTTGCCCGGAGATTGCCCGGATGCATTACCGCAAGGCTATGAAAGAATACCAGCGGAAACTGGAACGATACCTTCCCTTTTACCAGTATTACCGGAGCGGGGCGACTTACCGGGACCATTACTATTTCCGCCGTGCCAAAAAGGAGCTGAGCCCGGAAAGCGGAAGTTTTATGCTGGAGGAGGATTCGGTGATGTCAACCGGTTATGACTTGTTGGCCGCAAGACTGATAGCGGCGGAAATGTTACTTGGTTATCTGAACCGGAAAGTGCTGCTGGCAATGGAGGGGGCGTATGCCGTGCAGGAAAAGGAGCACCATTGGACGGACCGGAAGGCGGCTGCCGTGGAACTGATATATGGCATTTGGGCGATGGGTAGCGTGGATAACGGGAGGGTGAGCATTGTCGAGCTCGTGATGCTGTTCGAACAAATGTTCCATATTGACCTGGGAGACGTGTACCACACGTTTATCTCCATGCGTAACCGGAAGAACAGCCGGACAGCTTACCTTGATCAAATGAAGGAACGTTTGTTGAAACGAATGGACGAAACGGACGGATAACCTTTTGTAAAACAAGGAAGAGACTGGCAGGTTCATAGCAAGTTGCCAAATCACCTTTCCCGATACGCCATTTGGTGAAAATACAGTATATAGCCACCGTAGAGAGCCCGAATAAGGCTCCGCGGCGGTTTTTTTGTACCAGAAAAAAAACTTTGGCAGCTTGCTACGAACGTGAAAAGAAAAACGGTCGAACAGACTGACCTTTGTAACCGGAAACCAAATTATTAAAAGATTATGGAAATAATAGCAATCGAAAGCAAAGCGTTTGCTACCCTCGTGGAGAAGATAGAGGGGATAGCGGCATACGTGGAGGCGTCCGGAACAAAGGAGCGGGAGCAATGGCCGGTAGCGGATAAGAAGGGTACGAGGAAGGCAGGGCTATGGATGACGGGAAAGGAAGTGTGTGAACAACTTGAAATCAGTCCCCGTACTTTGCAGCGTTACCGCACGAACCGTATCATCGCTTACTCTATCTGCGGGAGGAAGATACGTTACCGCCGTACGGACGTGGAACAGTTCCATGAGCGTTGGATACGGGAAACGCCTGACAAGCTGGTGGACCGAATGATTGAAGCGTACCCTTTACACCAATGCAAAAGCAGATCATATGGTAAGAAAAGAGGAAATACTGGCAAAAACAGGTAACGGGCTGGAGGTGTTCCGTCATTATCTGCCCGTAAAATGGCGGGTGGGTCGAAATTTCCTGAATCCGCTGTACGCTGATGGCAGGGCCTCGTGTAACGTTTATTATGATCGCCACAGCGGGATGTACAGGATGAAGGACTTTGGTAACGGTGAGTATTCGGGAGACTGTTTCTTCCTTGTGGCGAAACTGAAAGGACTGGACTGCCGGAGTGCCGCTGATTTCGTGGAAGTGCTGCACACCATTGACCGGGAGTTGTGCCTGGGGTTGGATGGGGCCATCCCTTCCGGTACCAACAATCGGGAGGGAAGCTGCCGGACGACACGGCCCGTAACGGGTGCACGAGAGAAAAGTGAGGGGGAAAATACCGGGGAGAGCATTCCCGGGGATACTGTCACGGGCACGGAAGGGAAAGATTTATCCCGCGAGCGTCCTGGACCAAGCCCCTACCAAGTAGCTGAAAAGTCTTTCACAGAGAGAGAGCTCGCCTACTGGGGCATATCGGGCATCACGGTAGAGGTGCTGCACCGTTACGGGGTGGTGTCGCTCGCCGAGTACCGGAGCGAGACAAGGGAAGGCAAGACGTTCGGCTTTACTTCAACCCCGGCGGAACCGATGTTCGGCTACAGGGGGAAATGGGGCGTGAAGGTGTACCGCCCGTTATCGGAAGTGCGTTTCGTCTATGGCGGTCATACGGGCGACAACTACTGTTTCGGTCTGGAACAACTGCCCTCGAAGGGCGACCTGCTCTTCCTCACGGGTGGCGAGAAGGACGTGATGACGCTTGCGGCTCACGGTTTCCAAGCCATCTGCTTCAACTCGGAAACCTCGGTAATCCCGGCGAAGACCGTCCGGAAGCTCGTCTATCGCTTCAAGCACATCGTACTGCTGTACGACACGGACAAGACGGGGCTGGAATGCTCGGAGAAGCACCGGGTACAACTGTCGGAGTACGGTGTTAAACGGCTGGTACTACCGCTGCCGGGGACGAAATCAGAGAAAGACGTGACGGACTATTTTAAAGCCGGACACACACGGGAGGATTTGATGGGGCTGTTCCTGAAACTGCTCGACACGCTGTACGGGGACACGATGGCGGTACTGAAATCGTGTGAGATCGATTACGACTGCCCGCCGGAGCAGGCAGTCGCTATCGTGACCGCCGGGGACGTGCCGTTAGGCTCGGAAGAGAACATACTCTGCATCACGGGCGGAGAAGGGACGGGCAAGAGTAACTATACCGCCGCGTTGGTCGCCGGGGCAATTATGGAACGGGAGGAGGACGCGGACCTTCTTGGGGTGAAGGTGGAACCGAACCGAAAGGGGCGTGCGGTGCTGCTGTACGACACGGAACAGAGCGAGCAACAGCTCTACAAGAACACGGGGCGGCTGCTGCGGCGTGCCGGTCGGGAGAAAATGCCGCCTTACCTGCACGTGTACTGCCTGACGGGGATGTCGAGGAACGAGCGGCTGACCGCCATCATCCAAAGCATGGACAAGTACCACTACCTGCACGGGGGCATCCATCTGGTCGTCATCGACGGAGTTGCCGACCTGATCCGTTGCTCCAACGACGAGGCGGAGAGCGTGGCGCTGGTTGACGAAATTTACCGCCTAGCGGGAATTTACCGCACGTGCATCACCGCCGTGGTACATTTCGTGCCGAACGGGTTGAAGTTGCGGGGACACTTGGGCAGCGAGTTGCAGCGGAAGTCGGCGGCTATCCTCTCCATCGAGAAGGACGAGAACCCGGAGGTGTCGGTGGTGAAGGCATTGAAGGTCAGGGATGGAAGCCCGCTGGATATCCCGCTGATGCAGTTCCGCTGGGACAAACAGGCCGGGATGCCTGTCTATATGGGAGAGAAACCGAGGGTGGAGAAAGAAAGGCGCAAGGAGAAGGAACTGTCTGAAATGGCACGGGCAGCGTTCGTCACGCAAAAAAAGTATGGCTATATCGAGCTATGCGAACTGATACAGGAAACCCTGGACGTGAAGGAACGGACGGCGAAGGGGTACATCCGTTACATGCGGGAAAAGGAAATTATTGAAAAGGAGGGCGACTGCTATGTATATGGACAGCGAAAAATTTGAGAATTGGATGGAGCGTATCATGGAACGTTTCGACCGGACGGAGAAGTTGTTGGAAAGAGTACTGAAGAAGAGCAACGCGCTGGATGGAGAGGAGGTACTGGATAACCAGGACCTGTGCCTGCTGCTGAAGGTCGGTATTCGCACATTGCAACGTTACCGTGCCATTGGGATACTGCCGTATTTCACTATCAGTGGCAAGGTCTTCTATCGGGTGAAAGATGTGCACGAGTTCCTCCGCAACCAGTTTGCCGCTGTGGAGGAACGGGCTGCAAAACGGAAGGAGAAGGAAGTCCGGAAAGAGGAAAGGCGCAGGAAAAAAGGCTTGTTTCCGTAAAAGTGATATTTCCTTTATGATTTCTGTTAGTGGACGGGGACTTGCCGGATCGTGAGATTAGGCAGGGCTATTGTTTTGTTATTCGGGAAGTTTCCCGTACCTTTGTGACAAAGTACGGCAGGTGGTACTCTACCGGGGTACGGTTGCTGTCATGACATGAAAGATTCATACCCGGCTTGGAAGCAAGCAGGGATTGATATACATATTGTACGTTCGCTGAACGTCTTGGAATAGAAAACTGGCACTTTTCAAAAAAGACAAGATGTATAGCGCAATGTTCATGCTGTATGCTTATACGGCGTGAGTTTGCCTATTCTGTCTTTTAGGTATGCCAGTACCTCTATTCCGGAATAGTGTGAGTTCACGCTGTTCTTTTTGGTGCGAGGCGGGCATAATCCTTAAAAACACATTGTTATGAAACAGATTACCTTGCACGTGTACCAATCCATCGACGGCTGTCCGGTCATAGCGGACAAGTGTTTCAATGCGGTAGTGGACGCCTGTGCCTACGTGCTGATTGACGAGGAAACTTACCTGCGTATTTACCTGAATGATCTTGACTGGCCGCTTGAGGCAAAGGAGACCTTGGTCGTGACGAACGGCTGTATAGACTTGACAGAGACAGAACGGGTACGTTTTGTCAGGGGGAATGTGGTAACGGAACTGCAACGGATAAAGGAGAATGGCGACGGTATGGTGGTGGCTTACGGAGGAGAAACCGGAGTTTTACTCTTGGACAACGGGCTGGCAGATGAAATCGTGATGACAACCGTGCCGGTGCTGGTCGGTAACAGTGAGAAGGGGCTGGAGTGCGGACCGAACGACGGCAGGATATGGGCTGTACGGTCGAGCGAAGTGCTGGAGGACGGGAAAATCCGAACGGTGTACGGGAGGATGTAATAAAAAAGCAACCCGCCGATTTGGGCATTATTAAAGAGGCTTGGCAGGTTCTATTGATTGCAAAGATAACGGAAATAGTTGGAACGACAAATATTAGAATACTACAAATGCGCAACTATGTGTTGCGCATTTGTTATTATTGCCGGATTGTCTTTAAAATCAACTCTTTTAATTGTTGTTCAGTCGGAAGTTGCAACTGGTATTTGGAAACGAATATCTGTTCATCCAATCCGGTTGTGGTGTACCGCACCAACGCATCGTTCTTGTCCGTTACCAGCAAAATGCCGATAGGCGGGTTATCGCCCGGCTCCATCACTTCGGCTTTATAATAATTCAGGTATGAATAAAGTTGTGACACATGAGCGTGGTTGAAAGTATCAACTTTCAATTCGCACAAAATATGACATTTCAAAATCCGGTGGTAGAAGACCATATCAATGAAATAAAATTCGTCACCGATAAGGATTCTTTTTTGTCTGGCTTCGAAACAGAAGCCGTTTCCGAGTTCGATAATGAAGTCTCGCAAATGGTCGAGCAGAAGTGTTTCGAGTTCCTTCTCCTTTAGCAAAGAAGCCCGTTGCTGCGGAATGTTCAGGAACTCGAAGAAATAGTCATCCTTGACGGCATCGGTTACAGTTTGTGGGTGAATCTTCTGCTGAATGGCAGCAAGTGCATTTTCCATGTTGCCGGATAAGCCGACACGTTCATAACTCAACGCTCCTATCTGCCGTTTGAGTTCACGGACAGAAAGCCCGGTTTGGATGGTGAGCATTTCGTAATACATCCGCTTGATAGGATTGTCGATTTTTACCAGTTCGATAAAGTGGGTAAAAGAAATAGAGCTGAGTAGTTTCTGAGGCTCTATCGTATTAACTATATCTTGTTTGTTTTCAGCATTTTGTAATAAGTGCATCAGTGATGCACTTTTTCCAAGACCCTGCATTTCCAATAAGTGCATCGTTGATGCACCTGTTGGAGGCAATATCGTTTTTATTACAGTTGCCAACTGGGGATATACCATATAGAAGACTCGTGAACGCTTGAATAATGTAATATTCAATCCTTTTAAATTAACTTTTTGTTCCAAGTTTTTCAATAAGAATTCCCCATATTTGGCACGGTCTTCTCCGTTCTGCTCGAACTCCACGATATAAAAACCGATAAGCCAGTTACGCATGGTCTGGCACTGGTTTACGGCTTTGACCGCACTCTGTTGTAATCGTTGGTGCGTGTCGGCTATGATGGTTGCTAATTGTTCAAAATTCATGTTATGCTATTGTTGAATGTTGATTAAAGCCGTTCGGGTATTGTGCCCGGAACGGTTGCCATCCGGCCACAGAAAAGAGCAATCCCGCCTTTTCTATGTGACCGATTGGCAAATATAGGGATTATTGCCGGGATTACGGATATAAAAACTTGAATTCCTGTGGGCTACCATTGTCTATCAAGAGCCGTTCGTGCTGCAGAGCCGGGCGGCTTCCGCTACGGAGATCCAACCGATGCCGTTCATCGCCTGTGCTCCTTTCCTTTGGACTTGTCCGTGTGAGGCGGGAACCCGTATACGATGCGGAAGTCCTTGTCGAAAGTGAGGTATGCATCGAAGGGCTTATCCTCCCTACTCCTGAATCCTTTGATCAGGGCAGTCCTGCCTTTGGTCACGAGGTCGGTAATCTGGCTGTCGGTGAGCTGCTTCTCCCCCTTGTTGCGGAAGACGGTAAGGGAACAATCGACGTTGCTGCACTTGGCGACCTTCGGGTAAAGGAGGATGCGACCGGAACGGCACTTGGGGCACGGGATATGTCCGCCGTCCGCCACCGATACCTGCACTTGCAGGAGTTCTTCGGTAATCTGGGCGGCATAGACCTCGATGGCCTTGCGGAAGCTGTCGGGATTCATCTCCCCGCTCTCGATCTTGGCGAGGGCGGTCTCCCACTGCCCGGTCATCTCGACATCGGCGATGCGCTTGTCCTTCACTATCTGATACACGGCAAGCCCCTTGTCCGTCGGCACGAGGCTCTTCTTCTCCCGGCGCACGTAGTCACGGGCAAAGAGGGTCTCGATGATGGAGGCACGGGTGGCGGGCGTGCCGATACCGTTCCCTTTCAAACTGTCTCGAAGCTCGTCGTCCTGCAACTCCCTGCCGCAATGCTCCATCGCCGAAAGGAGGCTGCTCTCGGTGTGCAGGGGACGGGGCTTGGTCTGTTTCTCCACACACTCCGCCGATTGCAGGGGGAAAGCCTCGTCGGTCTGCAAAGTCGGCAAAGCGGCTGTTCCCTCGTCGTCCTCCTCCCGCTCGTTCCGCACGGCACGCCATCCGGCGGATCTGACGACCGTCCCCTTGGCGGTGAACACGCTGTTCCCTGCCGTGAAAGAGACGGTGGTAGCGTCCTTGAGGCAACGGGCGGAGAAGGCTTCGAGCAGGCGGGCGGCTACCATGTCATATACCGTGCGTTCGTCGGCGGACAGCTCGCCGGGCAGACACTCGGTGATGATGAGCGCATGGTGGTCGGTGACTTTCCCTGCGTCCACGCTGCGGCGGTTGAGCGAAGCTCCTTTCAGGGCGGCGGCATGGGCGGCGAAAGCCGGGTACCGCTCCAGCAGGGCGATACGATCGGGTATCTCGTCGAACACATCGTCCGATAGGTAGCGGGAGCCGGTACGGGGGTAGCTCAACACCTTCTTCTCGTAAAGCGACTGGGCGATGGAGAGGGTCTTGTCTGCCGAGAAGCCGTACCTGCCGTTCGCCTCTTTCTGCAAGGCGGTCAGGTCATAGAGCAAGGGAGGTTCTTGGCTCACCTCCCTGCGCTGCAAGTCGGCAACCTCCACCGTCCCCGTTGCGGTTACAGCGCCGAGAGCGGCATTTGCCGCCGGAAGGGTTTCGTAACGCAATTCAGAGATGGCGGCGAAGGGCGTGCCGTCCTTTTCAGCCGTGACCTTCAGCCGGTAATAGGTCTGCGGGGTGAAATCCCTGTTCTCCAGATAACGGGAGCAGATCATCATCAAGGTGGGTGTCTGTACCCGTCCGAGGGAGTAGATGCCCTGCCCGGCGGCGATACTGAGAGCTTGGGTGGCGTTTAATCCAATCTCCCAGTCGGCGATAGCACGGGCTTCGGCGGCACGGTAGAGGTTGTCGTAGTCGCTTCCGATTTTGAGGTTGTCCAGCCCTTCCCGGATGGCACGGTCGGTCAGCGAGGAGATCCAGAGGCGCAGGCAGGGTTTGCGGCAGCCAAGGTAATTGTAGATGTACCGATGAATGGCTTCACCCTCACGCCCGGCATCGGTCGCCACGACGATACGATCGGAACGGTCGAAAACCTCCCTGATGACCTTCAACTGTTTGAGTACGCCGGGGTCGGGCTTGTACTCCTTGCCCTCCCGTATCTGGCGGGGGATGTACTTGAACTCCTGCGGCAGAATGGGCAGGTTCTCACGCCGGAAGCCCGCATAGCCGTATGCTTCGGGCATGGCAAGCTGGACGAGATGGCCGAACGCCCAGGTAACGAGGTAGCCGTTACCTGAGAGGTAGCCATCGTGCCGCTCTCGGACATTCAACACGTTTGCTATATCCTTCGCTACGGAAGGCTTTTCAGCGATAACTGCTGTAATCATATTTCTTTAAAATTTAACGGTTTGACAAAAGTTATCCCGTCGTCCGGACGGGATAACCGTGTAATTCATTTACAGAGTGGCGGGGGAAATCAGCGGCGGACACCCCGGCTGCGCTTGGGCTTGTCGGGCTGTTCCTGCTTCTGTGACTGTTTCCGTTCCTCTTTCTGCTCCTGCTTGCGCTCCTGCTGCTGTTTCTGCTCCCCGGTGGGGCGCTGCTGTGCGGATTGCAGGGCTTCTTTCAGGTTGCGGGTCGCCTCTACGGTCTTGCCCTCGGAATTGACCGCCACCTGCACCTCGTTCTCCACGGCGGGCTTGACACGCCCCTCTTCGAGTGCCGCCTTGTAGTCCTTGGGAAACATGAAGGCGGGCTTCTCGCCGGGCTTCCATGTGATGTAGCCTTGGTAGGCTTTTCCTTTCTTGTCCACCAGACCGGAGACCTTGACCGTTCCCCCGGCTTCGAGTTCGAGGCGAGACTTCTCGGTAAGCTCCTGCTTGCGGAAAGTCTTCGGCACCTCCTGATTGGCGGTCTGTTTCAGGTTCGTCTTGTACGCATCCATCGCCAGCTTGCCCCGGTCGCCGAAGAGAAATTCGAGCTGCATCTTGGCTGCGCTGAACTGTACGGGAGCCGGGTAGATCTTGGGTTGCTCCCCCTCCTTGGCTCTGGAAAGGAACTGGCAGACCACCGCCTCGCCCTGTTTGAGCCGGGCTATTTCGTCCGGGGTGAAGGTATGCCCGTTCTTCTCCGCCGGGATATTGACCTTGGAGAGCGGGAAAGCGACCAGCTCGTTGGTCTTGAGGTTGCGGCTGACAAGGGCTTCGACCTGCTCGCCCGCCCGGTTGGTGACGGTCGCCGGGTGCCCCATGTTGCCCGTCTGCCGGAGCACCTGCTTGTCGGAGTCGGTGATGTCGTAACCGAAGAACTGCTTCTGCATCTTCTCCGGGTCGAGGATGCCGTGGCTGCAAACGGTCAGCCTGCCGTCCGTGCCGGGTTTGAGCGAGAGCTGGCTATCGTTGCTGTGCGAGATGCCCTCGAAGTGGAAATGCACCCGGACGGTCTTGTCGGTCTGGAAGCCCCGGAGCATCTGGTCGAGCATCCCGTTGCCCTCAATCTGTTCCCGCTGCACGCCGAGGGCAGCGAGGCTGTTCCAGTCGATGTCCTCCGGGCGGTACTTGTACTGCGGGTTCTGTTCGGTCTGCCCGGCGGACTGCTGCGGCGCATCCTCCGGCTGTTGCTGCTGCCCGGCTTGGGTCTGCTGCTGTGCCTGCACGGGCGGCTGCACCTCGTACTGTGCGAGGAGCGGCTCACCTGTCTTGACCGACCGGCTCTCCCGCTGCCGGAAATCGGCGGCTACCCGCTGCACCTCCTCTTCCGGCACACGGAAGAAATGGAAGCGGGTCGGATCTTTCAACTGGCTCCAGAGGTTGGAAAAGAAATTTGAAAACATATCGCCGTGGCGATCCACCCGCAGGAGGTCGTTGTTGTCCTCCAGTGGGTTCTTGGTCTGTAACTCGCCGTCCTTTACTCCGCTGACGGCTTGAAGCGTGCCTTTCTCGTCCATGACGAGCAGGATGTCCATTAACTGCTGGCTGCTGTCCGGTTGTTCGTCCATAATCTGAAAAAATTAAATGGTGAATATTTTTAAGGTTCCGATTGAAACCGGACGTAAAGATATGGGATGAATGCTGGAAACGTGCAATTTACGGCTTAGGTATCCTCGTTTGTCCTCCTGTTCGTAGATTTGTCACATTCCGGTTCGAGAGTAATTGAAGTTTTGATTTTCTCGTGACCTTTTTACCCCGAATAAACTGTAAATAAAAATATCACTGCAAAATTATATATGGTACATACGTGTAGAATTATTTTCGATGCTGTCCGAACTTATCGGAAATTTTATGAAGAAAGGGGAATATTTGCGTCATATGCGGGTATTTTCATCTGTCCGTTTTCCACGGGGTTATTCGTGTGTGGCCTTGTACCAAGAGGTCGTACCTTTCAGTAAGGCCATGGGATTGGTGCTCGGGTCCGAGATCGTTATACCCGAGAAAGTATGTATGGGAAGGGGCCCTTTGGTCCTGGAATAAAATTTACCCGTATGGGTTTTATAGGGAACAAGCCGCTCCAGCTGTTCCCTGAAGCGGGCTGTCAGGACAGGGTCAGAGCAGAGGGTGAGGACATAATCGGCAAAGTCATAAAAGATGACGGGGGTGTATCCGTCCAGTCCCTGGAGTTCTCCTTGTAGGGAATCATCGAAAACATACCTGTCATTGATACTTTTCATGATAGCAGCCATATTATCTAATTCAGAGCAATCTGTCACAGCCAGTGTCCCGCAGGGCATCATTTCATAGGTTGAATAAAAGTCGTGGAATCCTTCGCAAAGGGATCCGTAATCAGGATTTCCCAGCAGGAACTCCCCCACAGTGGCGTAAGGCATTCCGTATGCCATCATTTCACTGGTAGAGGCTATAAGAAATCTTGTGGCTTCTTTCAGTTCATAGGCAACCTCTACGGATGACATATAGCAATCGTCAAACAGGATATACTCCATTTTGACGCCCGCGCCTACAATCCCCCGGGCCAGGGTACCCACGTCCGTTTGGAACTCCCGGGTCAGTCCCCCGAAATAGCGTGTCAGCGGCTGCTCCTGATACTCCCAATGCTTTTTCATCCGGAAAAGGGAATCCGCCTGTGTACCGTCCACGGGAAGCCATCCCATGCCATGGGAACCTATGATCATAGCGTAAACCGGAGCAGGAGCAAATTCCTGCACGTCGTTCAATATCCCCGTTATGCCCTCCACCGTAGTAAACCCCGAAGTGCCATACCTTTTCAGCGTTTTACGATCGCACTTTCCTTTGGAATGTATGATCTCAAACATCGTGGCTTCCGTAGAGCTCGTGGACATAAACACGAGAATTCTTTCATGCTCCAGCCCCCTTCTGCTTACACACGCCTCCATATCCGCGATATTGGTGTAAAAATAGCCTGTCAGGTCAGTGGACCACGGCAGAAACATGAATAACGTTTTCCGATTTTCCATGGCTTCCCCGAGCTCTTCCTTTTCACATGAAAGAAAAATAAGGGAACAGCACACGAAAAGCAGGATACTGGTCCATGTATAAATTTTCCGTGGAGCTTTCATCTTGCGTATGCGATTAATCGGTGAAAAAATGGTTGACACTGCCCGATTTTACAACCAGATAAGGTCCCTTTACCGCCAGGCTACGGCAAAAAAGGACCCCGGATCCATGTCATATGTTCAAGAGAAATCTCCGGGGCATATTTCCCGGAATTCCTCCGGAGCGGAAATATCTTCCTCGGATATTTCCACGTGTTCCACGCCGTCCTGTCCTCTTATCATGCAGGAAAACATCTCCGCCCCGTCCAGACAGGAAAATACCTCGTGCCTCGGTTCTCCGTTTTCAAACCAATAAACGCAATATTCCTTCATCGTAGTAAAAAATCAGTATTTACCGGCACGATCTCAAGTTCGATACCGAATTCTTCCATCTGCTGACGGATATTCCCGCAAGCCAGTTTCTCCCTGGCCGCTTCAATCCCCGTGAAGGCATCGTATCCTTTCGGTGCGGATACAATTTTCCCTTCTAATACCGCATGGGTGATCTCCCCTCCGGCTTTTACCCCGGCATTCATAATAAAGTAATAATCTTTCATCTTATCGTGAGTTGAATCTATTAATCTATTTACCGGTCAGAGAAAAGGCCGGATATTTCACCGCAAACCCGAATGCCCGTTATCTTCTCTTGCAAGTCCATTCCGGGATTTGTTATAATAACGGTTCATCGATCCACGATCCCGAACCGGACCAGCATCGAATATCTCTTTTTTATCGTGCGGCTTCTCTCAAATGGGGGCGGGGCAACCGATAAGATATGACCTTGTGCAAACATCTCTTTTCCAGCATCCCCTCCTTCCACGATGCGGATGATCTCACCCGGCCTCTTACCTATTGCCTCCAGCAGGTAAACCGCCTTTTCCCGTGCCGCTTTCAGTGCTTCTATCTTGCCCTTCCTGTGATAGGACAGGATATCCCTATGTTCCAGTTTATCTATATACATCGTATGAATTCCTTTTGTGTCCACCCGTTTTAAAATTTCATCAATCAGTGTGAAGTCACGTAACGTGACATCAAATGATTTGGAAACCAGAAAATCCTGTCCCGGCTTACGCCAATTATCGCCCACATCCTTTGTGCGGATTGCCTCCCGTGGCACTCCGACTATTTTCAAAACCTGCTTCAATTCCTCCTCTATCCTGGTAAGAGGAACCTTCGTCCGATATTCTTCCGGTTTGGATACGCCATCAAACTCTTCTTCGAAGTACTCCCTTATTTCGATAACGTAATGAATCCTGTCAGGAACTACCTCTATCTCGGAAGTACCGGTTACCTCTATATAACGTTCGCCCACCTGAGCGGGCAGCGGAAAGGGAATGAACATGGAGATCAACAATAAAAGATTGAAAACACGCATAACAGTCTATTTACAGGTTTACCGGGAATCTACATGATCGTCCGGTCATCTATGATCCTGTAGTCCATATCTGAACGGGGCTGGAAAACAGGAGTAAAACATGATTGATAAATTTCCATAAAACACATTAAAATACACCCCTCCCTGACAATGGAAGGGGTAGATTCACTCCCGGTCTATTTTCGATTATCTTCTTTCCGGAGAACCAAGAAAGACTCCGAGGGTTTAAAATGAGGGACCTTGCGAGCCGGGATGCATATGGTTGTGTGCTGTTGGATATTCTGTGCCTTCTTTGCCGCCCTTTTCTTCAAAGAAAAGGTCCCGAATCCGCGCAGGAATACAATTCTCTCTCTGCCGAGTGCATCCTTCACGCATTTCATGAAACTCTCGATTACCAGGCCAACGGTCCTGCGATCGATTCCAAGCTCCTCAGAGACCCGGTTTATAATATCTGCTTTAGTCATATCTGAATTTTAATGTTCACACTATTTTTATCATTCAGGGACAAAGGAAAATTTCCACCGCCAAGGAGTAGCCTGTTCCTCAGATATGTTCCTGCCCGATACCGTCCATACCGTTTGAATAAACGTCATTGTTTCTTCAGCAAGTCACGTATTTCTGAAAGTAACTTTTCCTCGTTGCTCGGGACAGGTGGGGGCAAGGGTGTCTCTTCTTTTTTGCGCCTGAGATTGGAGAGCAGGCGGATGAACAAGAAAATGGCAAAAGCGATGATCACAAAATCCAGCATGGTCTGTATGAAGTTTCCATAGTTTATCGTGACGGCCGCCTGTTCGACTCCATCAACTACCCTGGCGGGTTCCAATTCCCATCTCAGTTCCGAGAAGTTGGTTCCGCCTACCAGCAACCCTATCGGTGGCATGATGATGTCTGCCACCACTGAAGATATTATTTTCCCGAAGGCACCGCCAATAATCACACCCACGGCCATGTCTACTACGTTTCCACGCATGACAAACGCCTTAAAATCCAGTAAAAAACTACTTTTTGACATCTTTTTTTATTTTAGTTGATAATAATGTATCAAACAAAGGTGGATAACAGAGAAACGTGTCTCGGGGTCATCCACCTTCCCTTCATCGTTGTCTGTCGCTATGCTGAGAAATGGCTTTCCACACTATGGCACTGGCCAGACCTCCTGTCAGTGGAGCGACGATAAATAGCCAAAGCTGTGAGATCGCGCCTCCTCCCTCGAAAAGTGCGGGTCCTATGCTGCGCGCGGGATTTACTGATGTTCCGGTGATGGGAATACATACGATATGCACCAGGACAAGCGTCAGCCCGATGACCAGGCCCGCCAGTTTACCGGCCCCTTTCTTTTTATCCGTGGCTCCCAGCGCCACAAGAACGAAAATAAACGTAAAGACGGCCTCAGCGATAAAGGCCTGCAACATTTCCCCCTCAACAAAGCCGTTGCTCCCTGTCATGGTAGGGCCGGCATGTGGCCCCGTAGATACCAGTATGAAAAGTACGGCTGATCCGAGAATCCCCCCGATTATCTGGAAAATAATGTATAACAGGGCATCCTTGCCCCCCATTCCTCCCGAGCAGTACATGCCCAGTGTGATCGCCGGATTTATATGGCATCCGGATATTCCGCCAATAGCGTATGCCATGGCGACCACCGACAGCCCGAAGGCTATGGCAACTCCCAGGGTACCCACCCCGGTGGTGACCGCACCGGGCATATCCCCGGCAAAAACAGCACTTCCGCATCCCATCAAAACAAGGACCATTGTCCCGATCATTTCAGATACATACCTGTTCATAGCATTTCAAATTACGTGTAGAATAAATATAGTTAATACATTCTGTTCAAGTGAATGCATCTTTCCGGTATTTTCCGGATCGCATTTAACGGCTACTGGATTCCGTTCCCGCGTTGATCGTACAGATGCTTACCCGGTTCCAGTCGGGCTCCTCGAACATGTTCCCTACTCCCTGGCCCTCGGCTACAATCCGTTCTTCTGCAATTCCATACTTGCCCACCAGCATTTTTTTCACGGCCTCCGCTCTTTGTCGGGCGATCCGCTCGTTAACTTCCACGCTTCCCTCAGGAGAGGCATAACCCTTGATGAGTACACTTGCTCCCTTATGGTTCTTTAAATAAGTAGCGATACGTTCGACATTCGGGAGTTGGGAGTTGTCAACTGTCGTCCTGCCCTGGCGGAAAGTTATGACGGATTCCAGCGTCTTTTTAGTGTTGTCAATGGTGTCTTTCACAATTTTTGGTTCCTGGTTGCGGCATTTGTCCAGTGCGGCCTCCAGTTCCGTTACCTTTCGCACTGCCTCCTGCAATGCCTTGGCATCTTTACCGGCCTGTGTATGAAGTTCATTAATTTTTGCGTTCAAGACATCCACCTCCTGCTGGTCGTAAGCTCTCACTTTTGTAAAGTGGTGTTTCCCGTTACTGCATCCGAAATGATACTTCAGACCAACGGATATTTCCCATACGGCCCGTCCGGAATGGAAACGTACGGCTTCGGAACCCATAGCATTCATGTCATAGACCAGGGCAGGTTTCAGTGCCAATGTCCATGCCTTGCTCTCTCCCAGGTTGAAATTAAAGTTCAGGCCCAGTTTTGTTGACATGCTGTTCTGATCGGAACCCGTTTCCCGGTTCATATAATAATGCAACCACCCGATTCCGGCCACCGCTTCGATTTCAAAAGGTCTGGGAACCCCGGTATAGGTCCCAAGGAGATTGTTCAGGTTCACCAACCCCAACAGACTGACATTGGAGCGGTCGAAAATGGTCCTGCTTTGTGAGGTGTTAAAGCTTCCGACCGCCTCCAGACCGAAACCGAAAACCGGTGTCAATTGTTTATTCAGTTCTATCCCCGTGATCGGGCGCATGTTTCCAAAGAAAGAATGATGTGTTAACGGGGTTGTTCCTCCCGCACTGATCCCGATGGACCAGTTGTCCAGAAACTTGTTACCCTCTACTGCAGTCTGGGCATTTGTGTGATACATAAAAACACCAGACAAAAACAAACTGATAAAAATTTTCTTCATCATAAGGTTTAATTTTTAATTATTTTGCAAAAATCGAAATTTATTCAAAAACACATGTTTTCATTCCAGCTCTTTTTTTTGTCATTTTAGCTCTTTAATGCAAAGAAACTGGCTGTATGGATGACCTTCAGAAGTGATTCTTTTTCTTTTGGAAGAAGTGGCATTCAAAAGAAGAGTATTCATAAGTTTTAATATTTTGATTGTTAAACTACAAAGACACAAGTTTTTTCCATTCATGTGAATCACAAGTATTATCATGAGCGATCATTCTGCCTGCTTCCCCATGAAAAACAGTGTCGATCTGTTTATTAGCAATGCAAAAACATGGACAATTATATTTATAATTTTGCAGCAATACAATCATAGCATAAGCGGTTTTATGCTTATTAATCATTCTCGATAATCATCTAAACCTGTTGCACGTCCATCCAGTCATGTAAAGTAAAATTCCCAGGCCTGGCGGAGAAATGCCCCGTATTACTCCTCCTGACCTGGGAATAGAATGATGCGGATGAGATTCCCGCACTGTTTCAATCCATTTTCATCACTATCTGAACATTCGGGTTATTTGCTATCCAGGGCATTCCAATAATCCATGTTGGTAACCCGTTCCAGCAGGACTTTTCTGTCCCCTTCACGGATATTGTCCGCAGCAGTGGCGGAGATAATGGCCGCACGCTTACCCACGCCACGCCATTTAATCATCCGGGCGGGAACTCCACGCCCGATCAGGGCGGCATGCACCTTTTCAGCACGCCGTGCGGAAAGGGTCAAGTTATAGGAGTCGCTTCCTTTGGCGTCCGTGTAGCCCGTGATAAGGAAACGGCTGTCCGGATAGCTTTTCAGTAGCTCTGCCAGCCTGTCAAGCGTTCTTTCCGAAGTGGCTGTTATGACATCCCTGTCAAATTCAAAATGGATATTCTCCAAGAGATCACACGCCATAGTGTCAATAATGGCCGGAACCTCCACCTTTTTCTCAACCACCCGCTCGACGATTCTTTCCACGGGTTTCTCTATCTCCACATATCGTACCACCGGAGCCGCATGTTTGCTCTTTCCGCCAATACGCCAGATGACACTGGCAGAAACCTGAACGAAGTGGGGAAGCCCCTTCTGCACGGGCAGAAGGTATTCACCTTGTAACCCCAGCCCGAACGAGTTGCTTAACCAGGCTTTCACACCCGCCCCGAAAGACAGGGGAACAAACGAGTTTTTGTCGGATGAACGCCCGTCAGGATTCCAGATGTCGGAAGACTCCCAATATGCCTGTCCGGTTGGATCATCCTCAAAGTTGCCGCCATATACGGAAGCAAAGTCTTTATGCAGATAGTTCACACCTACCCTGAGATAAGGTTCAACCCATTGGGATCTGAGCAGGGGAGTAAAGCGGAATTGTAGCCCCAGTCCCCCCATGTACAGTAAATCACGTTTCCTGTCATCACCTGCGGTACGGTTGTTGTTTTTCGTCAAACCGACGCTTCCCTGCAAATCCAGGTAAAACCACCGGTTCAATTCCCGTGCGATGTACAAGTTTGCCCCTCCCATCAGATGATTCGCTTTCAGGTTATAAAAGTAGTTGTCCGGCGTACTCCGGAAACCAGTGACTGACACCCGACTCCAGTTTATCAGCGAACCGCCGAGACCGATCTCCCAGGCTTTTGATTCCTTTTCTGACAGTCCGTCATGCGTCACCTCTGCCTGGAGAGGCACACGACGGGTCGTTTTCGTGTCCTGTCCTCTCACCGCCAGAGAGACCAACAGCAAGGAGAGACACACAAAGCATATCGTTATTTTTTTCTTCATATTCAATTATCCAATAAATAAATCAATTCATCCAGTCGACAGGACAATCCTTGATTGGCAAGGGCATCCGCTTGGACCAGTCCGCAAAATCAACTAAATAGTACTTATCTTCCTCTTTTAACAGATAGTAAGCGTAACGCCCACGGTACTCGTTAGATATATTATATGTTATTTTATCAGTGCTTTCTGTCCGTCGTCTGATATCCAGACCAATCCAGTTATTGGGATAAGTGCTTGTCAGTTTAAAGCGCTTGCCTCCCGTTGACAACGGCTTGGATCCGGTATGTACAGTTCCTCCCGTTCCATTGATGAAAGTACGCATTTCTATAAATACAGCCCGATTTTCTTCCAGCTCTGATGCCGGCAACTTGCCTTCCGGATGTTTCCAAACATTGGTTCCTTCCTCTTTTGTAAATTTATATTGCCCTGTCGGGTAAGCGTATGTTTTATAAAAATCCTGTAAATTATCCGTGTCAATCTCTCCCCACATGGTGGTAATACCCTGCTTGATTTCAATAAACACACTGTTTTCTTTAAAAGATGGGGCCGGATACACTTCCGGGACATGTATCTTGTCCTGCAAATATACAGTCTGTCCATAGTCATTATAACTTCCCGTACCATCACCAAAATACAGTGCCGCATAATTGTCTGTTTGGTCCCATTCATATTTCGCCAACTTGCCGACAGTATCATTCTTCGCCACATTTGCCTTCTCCGTCTCTGTCAAAACCAACGGACGAATGATGTAGAGATATGAGTTTCCATTGCTATAGCGGACTAACTGATCTTTGTCCACATTTCCTTCGTTGACAGGCCGGTTTATATCTTTAACCCTGGCCGATTTCATACTATTATAAGGAGTAGTAATGGACGTCGGATACTTATCCCATTCTCCATCCACTTGACGCTCGAAGCTGTAATATACATTTAGTGTCCTATAAATATCTATCGACGTATTAGAATAATTAGACAGATATGCGCTTGTAATGATAGCTCTAACATTGATCCTATTCGGCACCAACGTGTTGCCCGCACTCGTTTCCTGCGTTCCATCAACCGTTACAGTCACACTTCCTTTCCTTTCTGATAAACCCTTATTGTCTGGCAATTTATCCCATGTGACCTTGAACTGCCCTTCCTCGTTTGTGATAAATGCATCCGTAGAAGATACACCGGGTAAGTCGCTCACCTTTACTCCGGCTGTGACCTTTTTGCCGGTCTTGTCATACACGGTAAATAGAACCGAACCGTCCGAAGGTACAACATACTCTTTCAGGGAAGAGTTCCAGTATTCAGGAATAACATTGTATTTTCCAACTTCTATCTCGATAACAGAGGATTTTCCGGTCAGGAAATCCCAGAAATCAGTCTGCTTGTTCCGGTCCGCCGGCCATTTTTGGTCAGGATTATGCGGGTTGTCCACATCACCGGACGAGATATACTCTTTCCAAAGCTCGTAGGCACTTTTACCGTTGGCTCCGTTAGCTCCATCCTTTCCGTCCTTTCCATCTTTGCCATCCTTACCGAAAGCGGGCTTGCCTGTATCCGTTCCATTTATATACCAGTTGCCGTTATCGCCAATGGCAACCTCGGGAGATTTCCCGTCCTGCCCAACGGCCTTTTTCCCGGTATCCGTTCCGTCCACAAACCAGTTGCCGTTATCGCCGATGGTGACCGTAGGAGGCACGGCATCCTTTCCGTCCTTTCCATCTTTGCCATCCTTACCGAAAGCAGGCTTGCCTGTATCCGTTCCGTTAATATACCAGTTGCCGTTATCGCCAATGGTGACTGTCGGCGGTATAGCATCACGACCATTCGTTCCGTCTTTACCGTCTTTACCATCCTGACCGTCACGCCCACGTGCGCCGATACCGGTATCCTCTTTCCCAATGAACCAGTTGCCGTTATCACCTATATGCGGTGTCTGTCCGTCCTCTCCGCTGGCTCCGGTCAGGAAACGCCAGAAATCCTGTACCGTGTTGTTTTCGGAGGGCCATTTCTCGCCGGGATTATGCGGGTCGTCCACGCTACCGCTGGCAATCATGTCTTTCCACTGCTCGAAAGCACTCTGACCATCCTTCCCGTCTTTGCCATCTTTTCCCTTGAGAAACTTGAAGAAGTCAGCGACTTCTGTCTGATCCTTCGGCCAGTTGACGGTTCCATCCGCAACTTTTTCCTTCCAAAACTCGTAGGCTGAAAGCCCCGTATCACCTTTGGGCCCCTTGGGCATGGTGATATCCACGTCTGTACAGGATGTCATGAATGACACTATGACCATGCCGCACAGAACTGATGATTTGAATAAATTCATGTAATTGTTTAATTTTAAATATATAAAATGAGGAATAAATCAATATAATCAATACCTAAAATAATTCCTTGATTTACGGAAAAACGAGCAGTAAAAATTAACCATACTTGTTATAGTTATTAATATTAATAATATATTTTTTGCAAAATAAGATGAATGTTTTGATTTTTAACTTATCAATTTAGCTCTATTTTTTAACAATTTGTTCAGTAATCATGATTTTATTAATAAATAAACCGTATTTTTGGCCTATATCAATATTTATATTTGAATATGTACATTAAAATTCCTGCATAATCAGATGCAACCGACTATAACAAGAAATACCATACGGTTGTTATGGTCACTTTGATCATCTAACAATTTCGTCTTCAGACAATCCGTTCTTGTAATCAATAACTTGAAGCGTTTAAAAATCAGGAAGTACGGTATATTTTGGACCTTTTTCTTTCTTGTATGTTATTTCCCCACTCCCGGCTGTTGTCTTTTAGCACGCAGCATTTCTGCCACTTTCTTTTCCGTCCAACGCTCGAAGTCCTCCACCTCTTTCCTGATCTTCCATATTAGCTTCCTGTCCCTGTTCCACTCGAAGCAGTTCTCCAGCCTGTCAAGTGTCTTGGCGTCCGCATTTCCCGACATCAGAACGTAGCGGTATTTGAGCCGCCAGCCCCTTTTAAGCTGCCATGCGTTATGCACCAGCGAAAAAAGAAACAATTCCACGATGGTGACTTGAACAAGATACGACCTGGAATATGTCACGTTGAAACTATGGCTGTGGTTTACTTTCAACCCTTCCAACCGGTCTATCTGTCGGCTCAACTGTTGCAGGTACTCGTCCGTTGCTGCACCCTTGTTCTTTCATCCGTCATCCTGAACAGGACTTTGTTCGCCTGGAGTGTTTTATGCATTTCCAGCACGTCCTGACCGCCTGCGGTGTCTTTCCTAGACAGATGCAGACAGCCTGCCACATTATATCAAGTTGCTCCTTGGTCAGTTATCCTTTTCCCTGCTATTTTCCATGGCTGCGTAATTTTCGGTTTGCGCTCTTGGCGAAAAATTGCTTAAATTCGCTATTATTCAACAATTTGCGCTGTTCAACCAACTTGGTAAAACTATATAAAAACAACTGTTTTACTACTAAGGTAGAAATTTACGCTTATTATCCGTTTTTGATCAGGTGTGAGAGTTTCGGATCCGCCTTGATGCGCTCGATCTCGTCAGCGACAATCTGCTTAACCTCGCTCTTGATGCGGTAGTAGTTGGCATCAATCTGCTGCTGCATGGTGTCGTTGCCATCCTTGTCGGTGAAGTCGATGATCTGCGGTATCTTCACGTAGCGGGCGGTCTCCCGCCTGACCTTCTCGTTATCCACTACAATCTCGGCATGGAAAATCTTCTGCTCGATGCGCTCGTCGAAGTTGTCGGCTACCGCCCCCACGAACATGCCCTGCGTGAGGTTGGAAATCTTGCTTGCCGGAATAAGGCTGTCCATCTGGGTGTTGATGGAGACGGAAGTCTCGTTCCGGTTGATGGTCATGTTCTGCCGTTTCTGCAGGACCTTTCCGAAGCGTTCGGAGAGCGTCTTGGCGGTTTCCGCAACTACCTGACCTGCAAATACATTGCCGACCGTGTTACAGATTACGGCGCTTTCCTTGTCACCGTAGTCACGCTTCAACTGAGAGAAATCCTGAAAGCCGAGCATGACGGCTACCTTGTTGCTTCGAGCGGTGGCAATGAGGTTATCCAGCCCACGTATGTAAATGGTGGGCAGCTCGTCGATAATCACGGAGGATTTGAGACGTTTCTTCTTATTGATGAGCTTGACAATGCGGGAGTTGTACAATCCCAAAGCCGCCCCGTAGATGCCCTGACGGTCGGGATTGTTGCCGACTACCAGCACTTTCGGCTCTTCGGGATTGTTGATGTCGAGGGTGAAATCGTCCGCCGTCATCACCCAGTAGAGAGCCGGGGAGATCATGCGGGAAAGCGGTATCTTGGCACTGGCAATCTGCCCCTGCAACTGCTCCACCGCCGAGCTTTCCCATGCGTCCATGAAGGGAGAAAGGTAGTTCTCAAGCTCCGGGTACGAGGTCAGGATGGGGAAAATGTCGGCATACTTGCGGTTCAGGAACTCGATGGCATGGGGGAAGGTGCAATACTTGCCGTTCTTGTAGATTTTGAGATACCATATAATACTGGCTAACAGAATGATAGGCGATTCCACGAAGAAATCGCCCTGCTTGGAAATCCATGTGCGGTTCAAATTTAACATTATCGTGTAGGCACTCTCGTAGGCATCGCTGATGTCGGTCATGAAGTCGGGATGGATGGGGTTGCAGCGGTGGCTTTCCCTCGGATTGTCGAAGTTTATCACGTAGAACTTGGGCTTGACCTTGTAGCCGTCCAAGTGGGCGAGTAGGTGGTTGTAGGCTATCTCGGCGAGGTCGGGGTACTTGAAATCATACAGGAAGAGCGAATAGCCCTTCTCGATGATCTGTTTGATGTACTGGTTGATTATCGCATAGGACTTGCCCGAACCGGGCGTACCCAAGACCATCGTCGCACGGAAGGGATTGACAAGGTTAATCCATCCGTCATACGCCCTTCCCCTGAACCGGAAGCGGGTGCGGAGATTGACAGAATACTCGTTCTCCTTCAGTTTGGTTTCCTGCATGAAGGATTCGTTCTCGACGTTGAACACGTCTTCGAGCAGGTCGGTCTTCAGCAGGCGTGACATCCACAGCCCTGCCATGAGCAGGCAGATATACCCGACGGTAAGGGTGGCGATATACAGCACGGTGTCTGCCGGAAGCGACAGAGGAAGGGCGAGCAGCCACCAGTTGCCGAAAAAGAGCAGCAAGCCGGACACGCCGCAAAGGATGATCCTGCGCCACGTGATTTTCTGCTCCTTCACGCCCTTTGTGCCGAGGCAGCTAAGGGCGAGGAACAGCACGGCGAAGAGCTTCGTCCAGAGGATATTGGAGAACAGCCCGGCGGTACGCTGGAAGCCGAGCAATATCCTATCGACCACGCCGATGTCGATGCCCCATTCCCGGACGGACTGGTAACAGAACCAATAAATATTGATGACTACAAATAAAATGCTTATCGCACGCATGAACTCCATGACTTTGGCGAGTCCACGCAAATCGTCTTCGTTTTGCATAATTCGTTGAATTTTAAGTTGATTATTGTTGCCTGCCGTACTTGCGCCTCTTTTTCTTTTTGCGCTGCGGCGGTACGGGCTGGTCACCGGACGCTCCGCCGGGTACGAGGGCAAAGAGGTTGAAGGAGGCCGCCACGTTTTGGGTAGTGCCGTCCTTGTGGTCAGGACGATAGCCGGTATGTCCGTCCCATTGGGATGCGCCCGTATGCTCCTGCTGCCGGGTGGGATGTTCCACTCCGGCGGAGGGTTGCGGCAGGTGAATGCCTTCCTGCCCGGCGAAAAGGTCGTTGAACACGCCTGCGGAAAACTCCTTGCCCAGACGGGAGCCGTTGAAGACGGCTTTGGCGGCATGGTCGATGAAGGTCGCCCCATAGATGCGCCCGGCTTCATTCTGACGGAATACCACGCCGATTCCCTGCCGCATGAGTTCCCGCTCGAACTGCGCCCGGTCATGCCCTGCGGTCTGCATGGCGGCTGCAACCTTTCCGGCGGTGGCGGCGGCGACCTCCTTGTGGGTCTTTTCCCATGCGGCAGCGTTGTGCATCCGCCTTTCGAGGGCAGCGATGCCCGCCTCCTTGCCGAACACGGAGGACTTGAAGGGCTTGCCGACCTTGTTGCCCTCCCTGTCAGTTGCCGAATAGGTCAAGCCGTGATACTCCCGCCCGCCGTATTCCCCCTTTACCTCGTCCACCGTGATGCCGTAAAGGGAAAGCACGGCACGGTATTCGCCCAATGTACGGAAACGCCACTCCCGGGCGAGCGGGCGGATGACTCCTGCCAACTGTCCCTTGAGATTGCCGTCCCCGTAACCGACGGGCGACAAGGGTAGTCCCTCCTTCCACTGCTTGGGCGTAGCCGGGACAAGACCGAACTGCCGTTCCAGCTCCCGGCAGACCTTCATCGAACTCCCGTGTTCGTAGCTGTCGGAAATCGCCCGCCCGGTTTCGTCCACCCGGACGGAAACGATGTGCAGGTGCTCCCGCCCGATGTCGTTGTGGCGATAGACGATATAGGGCTGGTCGCCGAAGCCCATGCGCCGCATATACTCCTCCGCCAAGCTGACAAACCGCTCTTCACTCAAGCAATCCTTCGGGTCGGGATTGAGGGAGATGTGCAGGACGGGCTTCTCGGTCTTGCGGTTGGCTGTGAGGTAGTCACCGAACGAGCGGGAAAGATGCCCTATCGTGTAGGGGTTATCGCCCTGCGGCTCGATAATCCGGCTGGTGAAAAGCACGTCGGCGTGCCGTTCGTCCACCTTCAACTGGTTGTAGGCAAGCACCCCGTACAGGCTGCTGCCGTGCGAGATCTTGGCTATCATCGGACGGGGTATTTGCTCTGGAACTCCTCCACCAGTGCGGAAATCCGCTTGCTTAACTCGACCAGTTCGAGGGTGTGCCGCTCCAGCTTGTAGAGGAAAGCGAGGGCTTTCTTCTCCGAGAAATTGGATTTGAGCGCACGCACGCATTGGTTGTAGTTCGTGCCTATGGCACGGAACTGCGAGTGGAAAGTGGTCAGGCGCATGTAGAAATCCTGCGTCCCCTTATCCAGTTTAATAACCTTAATCTCCTTGCCGAAAAGTGCGGAAACGATAAACTCCGCCTTGGTCGCCTTGCCCGACTCGTCGAAAAGCGCGAGGAAACGGGCGTTGTCCCCGTCATCCAGACGGAATACGTAGCGGTGGCGCATCTTGTCGGGCTTGGGTTTTCGCCCGTGGTTGCCCGCATACTTCTTCTGATTGTCCATCATCCTGTAAAATTTTAAGTGAAACATGGTCTGAAAACGCCGTATGCCTACGGCTCTCCCCCGTGAGCATCCCCCGACTCCGGAGGGGAATGCCACATCGAGGGGGCAAGGTGGTGGTGAGGCACGAAATTCATTTCGAGTGCCGCAGCACACAACTTGCCATTTTCGTTTGAAAATAAAATCCGTCCTGCCGGACAGATTGAGGATGCCCTTGCCTGCTGCGGAGTGCCGGGGCACTCCCTCGGGCGGTTGCCGCTCTTTTTCATTCTTACTCTATTTTGGTTTCCGCCTGCAAAGTAACAGCCCTTTTCCCGTCCGGACACCATGCCCGGATGCGACAAACCTACGGGTGGAAAGACAATGCACGACACACTGATAATCAAACGGATAAACTACCGGTATTTTGATATTCCTTTGCGCCGTGGAAGCGGTGAAACGACTGTCCGGATAGACAAGGAAACAACCGGATAGCCGACCGGACGGACAGCCGAACGGCTGACGGTCTTGCTGGACAAAAGGACGGACAACCGGATAACCAGCCGGACGATTGGCTAAACAACCAAACGGCTAAATAACTAAACGGCTAAACGGTCAAACGGTTGGACAGCCGGATGATTGAATGGACAGCCGGATGCCGGGCTGAATGTATGACCGGATGCCTGAACGAATGAACGGACGAATGAATGAACGGCAGAGTGGCTGAAAAGCTGACTGATTGAGTGAACAGAGAAGCGGCTGCACGGGCGGCCGGATGAATAACCAACAGAATGACGATATGGACAGACAGACATTGAACGTGGCTTTCGCCACACAGAAAGGCGGCAGCGGCAAGACGGCTATCACGGTGTTGGTGGCGGGCTACCTGCACTACCGCTTGGGGTGTCCGCTGGCGGTGATCGACTGCGACTTCCCGCAGTACAGCCTGTACGAGATGCGGGAACGGGACAGCCGGGCGGTACTGGAGAACGAATACCTGAAACGGGCGGCTTACGAACAGATGCGGCAGCCGGGGCGTGCCGCCTATCCGGTGCGCAAGTGCCGGGTGGAGCAAGCCCCCGACACGGCAAGGGAGCTGGCGGCGGAAGGCTGCTACGACCTGCTCTTCTTCGACCTGCCGGGCACGGTGAACTCGGCGGGCATCCTGCGCACGATCGCACAGATGGACTACATCTTCGCCCCGGTGAGTGCGGACAAGGCGGTATTGGAGAGCACGCTCTCCTTCCTCGACGTGCTGCAACGGATGATGCTGGGCAAAGAGACGAGCCGCCTGAAGGGGCTTTACCTTTTCTGGAACCAAGTCGATAAGCGGGAAACGAGCGGGCTGTACGAGAAGTACGGGCAGGTAGTCGCCGACATGAGGCTGCCGATGCTGCAAACCCGCATCCCCGACACGAAACGCTTCCGCAAGGAGGCGGACAGTACGGGACGGACGGTGTTCCGCTCCACGCTGCTGGCTCCCGACAGGCGGATGCTGGCAGGCAGCGGCATCCCCGAACTGACCCGTGAGATAGCAACCATCCTCAAACTGGAAGGCTATGAAGAAGCAGCGGAATGAGAAGCCCATCGACGAGGAGCTGCTGATGCGGATGATGGCGGGCGAGGCGGCGGGAACGGGAGAACCGGGAACCGGAAAGGGGGAAACTGCCGTGCCGGTGGAAAAGGCGCAGGAAGGGAAGGCGGCGGACACAAGACGGCGCAAGGGAAGGCAGGCGGACTACGAGACGACCTTCTTTAAAGGCATGGACATCCCCGCCCGTTACGGCAAGCCGGTCTATGTGCGCCGTGAGTACCACGAGCGCATCGCCAAAATTTCGGTGATGCTGACGGGCGGCAAGGTGTCGCTCTCGGCATACATCGACAACGTGCTGGCACAGCACTTCGAGCAATACCGGGAGGAGATCGAGGCGGCATACGCCGGGAAACTGGAGAACCTCTTTTAAAAAGGAAGGAGGAAACGGCATGATACTGAAATTATCGCTCACCGTCCTGCTGCTCTATTACCTCGCCGTGCTGTGGAAATACTACCGGCAGGACATCGCCGGGATATTCGGGACAGCGGAGACGGACGAAGACACGGACGGAACGGGAAAGGAACCGGGGCAACCGGGTGAGCCGTACACGGTCATGGGAGAAAGCACCTACCTGCCCTTCGGAGCGGAGGACGGGGAGGAAGCGGTAGCCGGAGCCGTGGACGAACTCGCAGCGGAGGACGACGGGGCGGACTACTCCGACATCGAGCCGGAGGAGGACGAGGAGGAAACGGACTATGAACCCACGCCGGAGGAGATCCGGGAACTGGAGGAGGAAGAGGAATTAGGGGCTTATTACCCGGACGGCAACCCTGACTTCGCCACGGGGTACTCCTTCGATGACCTGAAAAAGGTGCGCCGGGTACTGGTGTCGGACAATGCGGACGAAAAGGCGGAGCGGGAAGCCCGTGAGGTGCTGCCGTCCGTGATGGGATCGGACATCTGGGAGGCGATGCTGGACGAGTTCGAGGGCGCACGTAAGCGTGTCGCCCGGCTGATGGACAACCATAATGTTTAATTAAAATTTTAAAGACAAATGAGACAAAAGAGAATCTTATTCACGGCGGCCTGCATACTCGCTGCCGTGGGCGCAATGGCGCAGGGAAACGGGCAGGCGGGTATCACCGAAGCCACGCAGATGGTCACCTCGTATTTTGAACCGGGGACGAAACTGATTTACGCCATCGGTGCGGTGGTCGGCTTGATCGGAGGGGTGAAAGTATATGGGAAGTTCAGCTCCGGCGACCCCGACACGTCGAAGACGGCGGCGAGCTGGTTCGGAGCCTGCATCTTCTTGATAGTAGCTGCCACTATCCTGCGTTCGTTCTTCCTGTAAAACAGCGACTATGGACATGGAAATCAACAAGGGGATCGGCAGGAACGTGGAGTTCAAGGGGCTGGAAAGCCAGTACCTCTTCATCTTCTGCGGCGGTCTGCTCGCCGTTTTCGTGGTGTTCGTCATCCTGTACATGGCGGGCGTGAACCAGTGGGTATGCATCGGCTTCGGCGTGGCTGCGGCTACGCTGCTGGTATGGCTGACCTTCCGGCTGAACGCCCGGTACGGCACGCACGGGCTGATGAAGGCAGCCGCCCGCAGGAGGCATCCGAGATACGTGGTGAACCGGCTGAAAATCCCCCGATTATTTATTTTTAAACACTGGCAAGAATGAAAAACGTAATGAAAGCGGCGACGCTCGAAAGCAAGTTCCCGCTGCTGGCGGTGGAGAACGGCTGCGTCGTGAGCAAGGAGGCGGACGTGACGGTCGCCTTCAGGGTGGAACTTCCGGAACTGTTCTCCGTTACAGGGAGCGAGTACGAGGCGATCCACTCGGCTTGGCACAAGGCGGTGAAGGTGCTGCCGGAGTATTCCATCGTACACAAGCAGGACTTCTTCATCGAGGAGAAGTACCGGCCGGAAACGGACAGGGACGACCTGAGCTTCCTGAGCCGGAGCTTTGAGAGGCACTTCAACGAACGCCCGTTCCTCTCGCACACCTGCTACCTGTTCCTGACAAAGACCACGAAGGTGCGGAGCCGTCAGGAAAGCACGTTCTCCACCCTCTGCAAGGGCAGGCTTGTCCCCAAGGAGATAGAGGACCGGGAGACGGTTACGAGGTTCCTCGAAGCCGTCGGGCAGTTCGAGAAGATCATGAACGACAGCGGTTTTGTTACGCTGCGCCGCCTCACGACGGACGAGATCACTGGGACGGAAGCGGCGGCGGGCATCGTGGAGAAGTACCTCTCGCTCTCGCAGCACGACACGACGGTGCTGAAGGACATCCAGTTGAACCCGGAGGAGATGCGCATCGGCGACGACATCCTCTGCCTGCACACCCTCTCGGACACGGAAGACCTGCCGGGCAAGGTGGCGACGGACAGCCGTTACGAGCGGCTCTCGACCGACCGCTCGGACTGCCGGCTGTCGTTCGCCGCCCCGGTGGGCTTGCTGCTGGACTGCAACCACTGCTACAACCAGTACATCTTCATCGACGACCACGGGGAGAACCTGAAACGCTTCGAGCAGACCGCCCGGAACATGCACTCGCTCTCCCGCTACTCCCGCTCCAACCAGATCAACAAGGCTTGGATCGAGGAATACCTGAACGAGGCGCACTCGAAAGGGCTGACCTCGGTGCGCTGCCACTGCAACGTGATGGCATGGAGCGACGACAGGGAGGAACTCAGGCGCATCAAGAACGAGGTGGGCAGCCAGCTCGCCCTGATGGAGTGCAAGCCGAGGCACAACACGGTGGACGTGCCCACGCTCTTTTGGGCGGCGATACCGGGCAACGAGGGGGACTTCCCCTTCGAGGAGAGCTTCTACACGTTCATCCCGCAAGCCCTGTGCTTCTTCACCGAAGAGACGAACTACAAGGACTCGCTCTCACCCTTCGGCATCAAGATGGCGGACAGGATGACGGGCAGACCGCTGCATCTGGACATCAGCGACCTGCCGATGAAGAAAGGGGTGATCTCGAACCGCAACAAGTTTGTCCTCGGTCCGAGCGGAAGCGGCAAGTCGTTCTTCATGAACCACCTCGTGCGCCAGTATTACGAGCAGAACAGCCACATCGTGCTGATCGACACGGGCAACTCGTACCAAGGGCTGTGCGAGCTGATACACCGCAAGACCAAGGGCGAGGACGGGATTTACTACACGTACACGGAGGAGAAGCCCATCAGCTTCAACCCCTTCTTCACGGACGACTACAAGTTCAGCGTGGAGAAGAAGGACAGCATCAAGACGTTGCTGCTGGCGCTGTGGAAGGGCGAGGACGAGAAAATCACGAAGACGGAGAGCGGCGAGCTGGGCAGTGCGGTGTCGGCGTACATCCGCCGGATACAGCAGAACCGGGACATCGTCCCCTCGTTCGACACCTTCTACGAGTACATGCTGAACGATTACCGGAAGGAGCTGGCTGCAAGGGACATCAAGGTGAGCCGGAAGGACTTCAACATCGACAACTTCCTGACCACACTCAGGCAGTATTACAAGGGCGGACGCTATGACTTCCTGCTGAACTCGAACGAGAACATCGACCTGCTGCACAAGCGGTTTATCGTATTTGAAATTGACAGTATAAAAGATAATGCCGAGCTGTTCCCCGTGGTTACGATCATCATCATGGAAGCCTTCATCAACAAGCTGCGCCGCCTGAAAGGGGTGCGGAAGATGCTGATCTGCGAGGAGGCTTGGAAAGCCCTTTCCTCGCCGAGTATGAGTGAGTATTTGAAATACATGTACAAGACCGTCAGGAAATATTTCGGCGAGGCGATTGTCGTCACGCAGGAGGTGGACGACATCATCTCGTCCCCCATCGTGAAGGAGGCTATCATCACCAACTCGGACTGCAAAATCCTGCTCGACCAGAAGAAGTACATGAACAAGTTCGACGGCATCCAGTCGATGCTCGGTCTGACGGACAAGGAGAAGTCGCAGATACTCTCCATCAACCTCGCCAACCATCCCGGACGGAAGTACAAGGAGGTGTGGATCGGTCTGAACGGGGTGCAGTCGGCGGTGTATGCCACGGAGGTATCGGCTGCCGAGTACTTGACCTATACCACCGAAGAGAGCGAGAAGACGGAGGTGTTCGCACTGGCGGAAGAGCTGGGCGGGGATTTGGAGCTTGCCATCAAGCGACTGGCGGAGACGAAGTATAAATAATGTACCGATGTGCTAACTGGGAGCGGCGGACAGGCTGCCGGACGGGTGGTTGATTGACCGGACGAACGGCTAAAGGGTCGGACGATTAACCAAACGGCTAAACGGTCAAACGGTTAAACAGTTAAACGGCTGGCTGGCTGAACGGCTGGATGTACAAACGGCTAAACGGAATGGAGAGAATAAAATTTTGTAAAACTTAAAAAAAACGGAATCAAGATGAGACGATTGAATTTAATCCTGCTGCTGTCGGCGGTGACGGTGGCGCTGGCGTTTGTCATTTCCTGCAAGGAGACAAATGCGGAACGGTTGGAAAAGATGTGCGGCGAGTGGGTCAGCACGGGCGGCAAGCCGCCCTTCACCCTCTGGGAAGAGGACGGCAAGTACCGTGTAACGGTCATGCACAGAAACCACAAGGGCGACAGTGAAGCGGAGACCTACCTCGTCCGGGAAACGGAAGGGGTGCTGTTCATCGAGACGGGCTTCGCCGTGATGATGGACTATGACCGGGAGAAAGACCACATCCGGCTGTCGCCGGGCGGAGAGTACAGGAGAAAGAGTGACGGAACCCTAAAACAGTAAGGACATGAGAACAATAAAGGCAATCATTCTGGGCGTGGCGTGCCTGACGGCAGGTGCGGCCAACGCCCAATGGGTCGTACACGACCCCGGCAATCTGGCGCAGGGCATCATCAACACAGCTAAGGAGATCGTGGAGACCTCCGCCACCGCACAGCACACGCTGGACGGCTTCAGGGAAACGGCGAAGATATTCGAGCAGGGGCGGAAGTATTACAATGCGCTAAAGGCGGTGCATGACGTGGTGAAAGGCGGAGTGAAGGTGAAGAAGTCCATCGGGCTGGTGGCGGACATCTCGGAAATCTACGTGCGCAACTACCAGAAGATGCTGGGCGACCCGAACTACACGCCGGACGAGCTGGAAACCATCTCGTTCGGGTACGCCAAGCTGTTGAGCGAGAGTGCGGACATCCTGCAAGATCTGAAGAACGTGGTGAACGTGACGGGGATGTCGCTCTCGGATGCCGAACGGCTGGCTATCATCGACCAGAGCTACAAGCGGCTGCTGGAGTACCGCAACCTCGTGCAGTATTATACGGACAAGAACATCTCGGTGAGCTACCTGCGGGCGAAGAAGAAAAAGGACGCCGACCGGGTGGTGGCTCTCTACGGGGATGCGGAAGACCGTTACTGGTGAGAGTGGCAATATATAATAATGTTCACGTACATAAATATAATATAGGACTATGTTGTTAGCGATAGACTTCACGAACCTGCATGAGATATTGCAGGTATTGTATCAGGACATGATGCCGCTCTGCGAGAAGCTGACGGGGGTAGCCAAGGGAATTGCCGGGCTGGGTGCGCTGTTCTACGTAGCCGCCAAGGTGTGGCAGGCGCTCGCCCGTGCCGAACCCATCGACGTGTACCCGCTGCTCCGCCCGTTCGCCATCGGGCTGTGCATCCTCTTCTTCCCCACCTTCGTCATCGGCACGATCAACACGGTGCTCTCGCCCGTGGTGAAGGGCTGCCACGGGATGCTCGAATCACAGACCTTCGACATGAACCGATACCGGGAGCAGAAGGAGACGCTGGAGAGGGAGGCGTTCCGCCGTGACCCGGAGAAGGCATATCTGGCGAGCAAGGAGGACTTCGACAAGAAGCTCGACGAGCTGGGCTGGTCGCCCAAGGACTTGAAGACGATGGCGGTGATGTACATCGACCGGACGGAATACAACATGAAGCGGAACATCCGGCTGTGGTTCCAAGAACTGCTCGAACTGCTGTTCCAGTCGGCTGCGCTGGTGATCGACACGATACGGACGTTCTTCCTGATCGCCCTTTCCATCCTTGGTCCGATAGCGTTCGCCCTCTCGGTCTATGACGGGTTCCAGAGCACGCTCACGCAGTGGATAACGAGGTACATCTCCATCTACATGTGGCTGCCCGTGAGCGACCTGTTCAGCTCGGTGCTGGCACGCATCCAAGTGCTGATGCTCACCCGTGACATCGAGGCGATGAGCGACCCGACCTTCATCCCGGACAGCTCGAACACGGTGTACATCATCTTTTTAATCATCGGGATATTCGGGTACTTCACCATCCCGACGGTCGCCAACTGGATCATCATGGCGGGCGGGGTGAGCCAAGCCAACCGTGCGATGAACCAAACCGCAAACAAGGTCGGCAACGTCGCCGCAGCGGGTGCGGGTGCCGCCGTGGGGAACATCGCCGGAAAAATCATCAAGTAGCGGCGGATGCCCCAAGAAAATGAGTCATAACGAATAAAAAACCGGAAACATGGAATTTAAGAGTTTGAAAAATATCGAAACGAGCTTCAGGCAGATACGGCTCTTCACGCTGGTATTCGCCTGCCTGTGCGCCGTGGTGACGGGCTTCGCCCTGTGGAAGTCGTACAGCTTCGCCGAGGCGCAGCGGCAGAAGATCTACGTGCTGGACAACGGCAAGAGCCTGATGCTGGCGCTCTCGCAGGACGTGCGGCAGAACCGCCCGGTGGAGGCACGGGAGCACGTGCGCCGCTTCCACGAGCTGTTCTTCACGCTCTCGCCCGACAAGTCGGCTATCGAGGGCAATATCAAACGCTCGCTGCTGCTGGCGGACAAGAGCGCCTTCAACTACTACAAGGACCTCTCGGAAAAGGGGTATTACAACCGGATAATCTCGGGGAACATCAACCAGATGATAGAGATAGACAGCCTGCGGTGCGACTTCGACAAGTACCCGTACAGCGTGCGGACGTTCGCCCGGCAGATCATCCTGCGGGAAAGCTCTGTTACGGAGCGCAGCCTTGTGACCCGCTGCCGCCTGCTGGATGCGGTCAGGAGCGACAACAACCCGCAGGGCTTCATCATCGAGGGGTTCGAGATCACGGAGAACAAGGATTTGCAGACCCTCAAACGCTGACGGCTATGATAAGGAAATTCATCACAAAGGCGCAGGATTGGGCGGACGGGAAGCTCCGCCGCCTCGCCGGGCGTATCTCGCCCGACATGCGTGTGGCAATCATCCTCGTGACGCTGGTGGCGTTCGGCTCACTGTCGGTCTATATGACCGTCTCCTCCATCTACCGCATCGGCAGGAACGACGGGAAGGAACTGGGGATAGAGCATATTAGGCGCCTGCAATTACCCAATGACAGTATTATCAACCCTTTTGAAAGCGGACGGTATGGGACTGGTGGAGAAGTTGAGTGAGTGGCTGCTCCGCCGGGAACGGAAGGCTGCGCACCTGCGGGCGGACAACCGGGCAAGTCCCACGGCATCGCTCAAACGGGAACGGAAGGAACCGCCTGGCAAGCGGCAAACCGGGGAGACAGGCAGAAGGAAGCCTCCGGGGAGGAGAATCAGAATGTAGGACAACCATAAATTTTTGACATGATGGAAGAACAGAACCAAGAAAAAGCAACGGCAACGCAGCACGTGACGGTGGCGGATGCCGCAGCCCCGGAGACGGGGAACGGAAAGAAGGAGGACAAGGGCGGCGGGAAAAAGGAGAAGAAGACAGCCAAGCCGCTCACGCCGAAACAGTTGCAGCAACGGAAGAAGCTGATGGTATATCCGCTGATGGGCTTGCTGTTCCTCGGCTCGATGTGGCTGATATTCGCACCTTCGGAGGAGCGGGACGTGAACCGGGACACCGTGGGGGCGTTCAACGCCGACATCCCCCTGCCGGAGAATGACGGGATCATCGGCGACAAGCGGAAAGCCTACGAGCAGGCGCAGGCGGAGAAACAGCAGGCGGAGAAGGTGCGCTCGCTGGAGGACTTCGCCTTCTCCGAAGAGAGCGATATGGACGGGGTGGAAATGGAACTGCCGGACAGCGAGCCGGAACGGGAACCGTTCAGGGACTATTCGGACAATGGCGGCGGCAGCCGTTCTTCCGTTACCGCCTACCGGGACATCAACCGTCAGCTCGGCTCGTTCTACGAGGAACCGAAGGTGGACGGGGAAAAGGAGGAGCTGAAAAGGCAGGTGGAGGAGTTGACCGCCAAGCTGGAAGAAAGGGAACGGCAGGCGGGCGGAATCGATGATCAGGTGGCGCTGATGGAGAAGAGCTACGAGCTTGCCGCCAAGTACATGGGACAGAACGGGAAGGACGGCGCAGCCGTGCAGAACGACAACAGTCCAAGACAGCCCGCCGTGGCGGTGCAGGTGGCACGGGAGCGGACGGTATCGGGGCTGCAACAGCCCCTGAGCGATGCGGAGTTCATGCGGCGGTACAGCCAGCCGAGGAACTACGGCTTCAACACGGCGGTAGGCAGCGGGTACACTATGGGGAAGAACACGATACGGGCGTGCATCCACGGAGATCAGACGATTATGGACGGACAGACGGTGAAGCTCAGGCTGCTCGAACCGCTGCAAGCGGGAAACCTTGTGATTCCGCAGAACACGCTCGTTGCGGGTACGGGAAAGGTACAGGGAGAACGGCTGGATATTGTGGTGTCGTCCATCGAATACCGGGGGAACTTGCTGCCCGTGGAGCTGGCGGTGTATGACAGTGACGGGCAGAAAGGCTTGTCTGTCCCTTCATCACTGGAACAGGAAGCGGCAAAGGAGGCGATGGCGAACATCGGCGGCGGGTTGGGAACGAGCATCTCGTTCGCACGGAGCGCCGGACAGCAGGTGGCGATGGACATCACCCGTGGGCTGATGCAGGGCGGCAGCCAGTACCTTGCCAAGAAGTTCCGCACGGTAAAGGTGCACCTGAAAGCGGGGTATGAGCTGATGCTTTACGCCAAACAACAATAGATCGACAGATTATAAAACCATTAAAAAGAAAGGACAAATGAAAAAGATTTTTGGATGGGTCGCCCTGCTTATGGGCATGGTGACGGGTGCGAACGCACAAGTGAATGATACGATACAGCGGGTTACGGGCAACGACCTGTATCAGGGGATTACACGGAAGCTACCCTACCGGCAGATGGTTACGCCCCACGGGGTGCAGGTGACGTTCGCCAAGACGGTGCATATCATCTTCCCCTCGGCGGTGCGGTACGTGGACTTGGGAAGCAATTGGATTATCGCCGGGAAAGCGGACGGTGCGGAGAACGTGATCCGGGTGAAGGCGACCACCGAGGGGTTTCCGGGGGAAACGAACTTTTCCGTTATCTGCGAGGACGGAAGTTTCTATTCGTTCAATGCCCGGTATGCGCATGAGCCGGAGATGCTGAACATCGAGATGAAGGATTTTTTGGAGAACGGGAACACGACGGACTTTTCGCATACCCGCATGAACCTCCATTTCCGGGAACTGGCAGGCGAAAGCCCGCTCTTGGTGAAGCTGATCATGCAGAGCATCTACAAGGAGGACAGGCGGGAGATCCGGCACTTGGGCTGCAAACGCTTCGGGGTGCAGTTCCTCCTGAAATCCGTCCACTCGCACAACGGGCTGTTCTATTTCCACACGGAAACGAGGAACAGGTCGAACGTGGCTTTCCGGACGGACTTTATCCGGTTCAAGGTCGTGGACAAGAAAGTGCCGAAGCGCACCGCCATTCAGGAACGGGTGATCGACCCGGTGCGCAGCTACAACGAGGTGCTGGTGACGGAGGGGAAAAGCGACGTGCGCACGGTGTATGCCGTCCCGCAGTTCACCATACCGGACGACAAGCTGCTGGTCATCGAACTGTTCGAGAAGGACGGCGGTAGGCACCAGACCATCCGGGTGGAGAACGCCGACCTCGTGGCGGCAAAACAGATTAACGAACTGAAAATCAAGTAAGCGATGAAAAGGTTACTGTTCATTATCCTGCTTTTCGGGGTGTGCCTGCATGTGAACCGGGCACACGCCCAACGGTGCCTGCCCGGAATGAGGGGCATACAGCTCACGGGCGGGCTGTCGGACAACATGCGCTGGAAAAACGGCGACGGCTTCGGCTACCACGCCGGGATAGCGGTGAGCACCTACACGAAGAACGCCCACCATTGGGTGGTCGGTGTGGAATACTTGGAGAAGCGGTACGGCTACCGGGACTGCCTCTATCCGGCGAGCCAGTTCACGGGCGAGGGCGGCTATTACCTGAACTTCCTTTCCGACCGGAAGAAGACGTTCTTCGCCGCACTGGGACTGTCCGCCCTTGCCGGGTACGAGACGGTGAACTGGGGCGAGAGCCTGCTGCCGGACGGCTCCCGGCTCACGGATGAGGACAATTTCATCTACGGGGGTGCGCTCACGCTGGAGCTGTCCGCCTACGTGACGGACAAGATTGTCTTGCTGGTAAACGGTCGCCAACGGGTGCTGTTCGGCGGCGACTGCGGGAAATTCCACACGCAGGTCGGCGTGGGAATCCGCTTCATGATTCGATAACTGCTATATAATATAATTGTATATGAGGACAATGATTTATAGAATATTCACGGGCTGCTACATCGTGGCCGCCCTCGTGCTGGTCGCAGCCTGTAATGACGGGCTGGATATTCAGACGAAATACCTGTTCACGGTGGAGACGATGCCCGTCCCGAAGGAGCTGAAAGTGAACGAGACGGCGGAGATACGGTGCGAGCTGAAACGGGAAGGACGCTGGGAGGACGCCCGGTACACGATCCGCTGGTTCCTCTTCGACGGGGAAGGCACGCTCAAACTGGATGACGGCACGGTGCTGCTGCCCAATGACCGCTACCCGCTGGAGAAAGAGACGTTCCGGCTCTATTACACCCGGCTGTCGGACGAGCAGAGCAGCTTCACCGTCTGGGTGGAGGACTCGGACGGTCAGGCGGTCGAGCTGGAATACGACTTCAATGCGGACAACGACAAGGAGGACGGGGATGGAAGTGGAACTGGGAAAGAGTGAGGTGCCGGCTTTGGCGGAATTGAAAGACCTGTGCCGGCACGAGTGCACCGCAGAGCGGTACGCCGATACCGTCAGGGAGTTCGGATGGTCGCTGGAACATGTGCTGGAGGACATGAAAACCCCGGAGATGTGCCGCCGTGCGCTGGAAGCGAGTGCGGAACTCGGTTACGGGCATCTGGCATTGCTGCACCATATCCCGTTCGCAGAGGTCTGCATGGAAGCCATACGGGACTGGTACGGCGAGGGCAGAGCCGATCTTTACGAGGTGGCTTCGGCAATCCGACCGGAGGTGTTCGACGGGAAGATGGCGGATTTTCTGGTGGCGGAGGACGGCAGGTGCCTGTCCCTGCTGCTCGTCCACCTGCAAACGCCGGAGCTGTGGCGGAAATGCGCCGAACATAACTGGATGTCATTCGTGATGATTCCGTGGAGGGAACGGTCGCTGGAAGCGTGCCTGACGGCGTACCTGAACTATCCCGGGATGATCCATGCCCATCCCCATGTCGTGCCGCAACCGGTGGACAGCTATTACAACGTGTACTCGCTGTGCCGCCTGATGGAGCAGATGACGGGCGAGAAATTCACCTGCGGGCAGATGGCGGACTTCTACGGGGGAAAGCGGATGGCGGTCAAGTGCATCGAGGTGCCCGATGGTTTCCTGAAAGACCGTGAGGTACTTTCGACCGGCAGAAAGAGACGTTCCGCATCGCCCCTCTCAGCCAGCGGCAGGAGCAGAGGCAGCAGGAACAGCAAGAGCCGGAACGGAACGACGCACCCAAGAGGCGCAACGGAATGAAAATATGAGACAACCTATCTAAAAAAACAGAAACATGGAACAAGAAGAAAGAATGTATCAGGTACCTCTGGAGATGATATGCAGGCACGACCGCACGGCGGAGGTGTGCCGTGCCGCCGTTGAAGAGGACGGCTGGCAGCTGGAGAACGTGCCCGAAGAGATGAAGACACCGGAACTGTGCCGGAAGGCGCTGGAAACGGAAGCGGGATTCGGGAACGACTTCCACCGGGGGCTGGTTCAGCATATCCCTTTTGCGGAGGTGTGCATGGAGGTGCTGAAGGAGTGCCGGGAGAATAACCCGGAAGAACTCTACGGGGTGGCGGTGGCTATCCGCCCGGAGGTGATGAATGGCGAAATGGCGGACTTCCTGCTGCCGCTGGACGGCAGGTGTATCAGCATCCTGCCCGTGCACCTGCAAACACCGGAGCGGGTGCGGGTGGCGGTGGAAACGTCGGGGATGTCCGCCGTCGGGCGTGGCGGAGTGCCGAAAAGCCTGCTCACGCCCGATGTGTATGTCAGGTGCGCCGCCCACAGTCGGGAGTCGCTGATGATGATCCCGTGGGCGGAACGCTCGCCGGAGGTCTGCCTAATGGCGAAGACGCTGTACCCGGACATAGTGAAGAATCACCCGGAGTTCGTGCCGGAGAGCGTGCATAACCAAGACAGCATCTACACGCTGAACAGCCTGATGGAAAGCCTGACGGGGGAAAAGTTCAGCTACCGGCAAATGACGGACTTCTACAACGGGAAGCCGCTGAATGTGAAACGGATGGAAACGCCGGGCGGCGTGCAGAAGGACAAGTCGGTGAAGTTCGACAAGGAGACGGGAGGCTTCTCCTTCTCCGACATCCGGCAGGAGCGAAAACGGGGATTGAAGATGTAGCGTGAGCCGGACGAAATGGAAAGCATCATTCAGGATGCTTTCCATATCCGCCCTGCCGCCTTCCGGTTTCTTTTGCTTCTTGTTCTTTTCCCGCCCCGCTCACGAAAGAAAAGAAGTGCGAAACGGATAGCGAACAAAAAAAGGGACGCTTAAAGCATCCCCTCGTCCATGTAGCTAAGGTAGGCGTCCTCGGTCAGTATGATGTGGTCTAAAAGCTGTATGCCGATTGCCTCGCAGCCTTTCTTCAACTGGCTGGTCAGGTTGTTGTCCGGCGTGCTCGCCACGGTCGAGCCGGAAGGGTGGTTGTGCGAGAGGATGATTCCCGAGGCATGAGAGACGAGAGCCGTCTGGAGGACGATGCGTATGTCCACCACCGTACTGTTCATGCCGCTGCGTGAGACGCACGAAACGCCCAGCAGTCTGCCTGCGCCGTTCAGGTACATCGCCCAGCACTCCTCGTGGTGCTGCATACAGTCCTCGTAGAAAGTCTTGAGGATGTCGTAAGACTCCTTGGAAGAGTGGATTCTAACTCTCTTGGATGCGTCAGCGTCCTTGTAACTTACGGTGATTTGAGGGAAAGACAGTGTATTCATAATGCAAAAAATTAAAAGTGAAACATTTATTTTTTGCTTTGGGGCACGGGGAAAGAACGGACTTCATGCAAGGCTTTTGCGTGGAATACGACCCGAAGGTGTGGAGATTGTGCGCAAAACCAGCAGGTTCAGCCTTGCTACTTGTCCGTTTTTCCCTGTAGGTTTGCTAAAAAATGAGTGTGGAGCTTGGCTAAAAAATCCGGTGAGTCGAGGGGGTTCTTTTTGCTTCTTTGTCTTTTCCCGCCCACGGCTCACCGAAAGAAAAAGAAGTGCGTCCGAAAATGGGTCAATCCTTTCCCACGGGCGGGTAAAAAAAGAAGTCCGGGCGGATCGCTACCCGTCCCGGACTTCCGGCGATGAAACATAGAGGGGGAATGTTATGGCTTGATTTCCCCCGTTGCGATTAAATTCCCGTCCGAATAATACGCTATCTTCCCGTAGGTAAATCCCATGTCGGGAATGGCTACGAAAGCGATATAGTCCGAATACTCCCTGCCTTTGAGGTTCTTCCCGACAAGGTTGTTGAATATCATGGGGATGCTGCAACCGTCCTCGCTGTAAAGGACGGTTTTCCCGTTCTGTCTGATTTCCTGCTTCATGCCGTTTCTATGAAAAGTGTCCCGTCGATAAGGTACTCCCAATTATTCTTGTGGCTCTCGTCCGTGAAATATTCCTCGCTCTCGCAATACTCGCAATCGTCACGGCACGAGCGGAAGAAGTTTTCCAGACAGTCACGCATGAGTTCCTTGAAATTCCGTGTGTCGGGCGAGCGCATGAAGTCCATGAGGGGCTGCAAGATGATTTCGTCCGACACAACCCCCGTGAAGGGGCATTCGCAAGTGACGGAGATACGGCTCCTGCGTCTTTTCTTGCGGTCTTTCGTCCAATAGACCTTGGGCTTGTACAGCTCCGCATGGAAGTTGTTATAGAGGTAAGCCAGCAAGCGGACGCTCGAAAGCCTTTCGGTCTCCTCCTCGTGTCCGGTATGGAAACGGTAAGCGTATGTGCAACTGTCGTAACAGTAGTTGGTGCAGGCAATGCGGAAAAGGTTGCAGAAGGCTTCGAGCGTGTCGCAGTTCTCGGAAGCATACGGGTAATCGTTTCCCTTGGCAAGCCAGTCGGTATAGGCTTTTTGACGGGCTTCGTCCTCCAGTTCCGCAATGCCGAATAGTGTATAGGTTCTCTGTACGGTTCGCATAAGTTTGAAAATTTGAAAGTTTAAAAATCGGTTTCTTTGCGATCTTTCTTTTCCGCTACGGCTCACGAAAGAAAGTAGCGGGCGGATTTCTCCGCCCTGCCCTTTGTCTTTAGGCTGCAATCTCTTCGGGTTGCGGTTGTTCCTCGGGTTGCGTTACCTTGCGCTCCCTTGCCCGTTCCTGCACTAATAGGACGGCTTTCTTTTCCTCGATGCGCTGGTGACGTTTCTCGTACACCCCGTTGTACTCCCTTTCGATGTTGGCGAGTTCCTCCGGCATGTGCCTGCGTGCGAAGTCAAGCAAGAGGGTCGCCACGGTGTTGTTCCCGTACGCTCCCTTGAAGTTGGCTACAAGGAAGTCCCTGCGGATGATGGTCTTCATCTTTACCGTGAGGTTTCCGATAATCCCCATCTTGTCCTCGTCCGTGATATACGGCTTGTCTTCCGCAATCCCCACGGCTGCGAAGTGTTCCTTCCGGAGCGAGGACAGAAGGAAGAAGTACAGCATCGTGTCTTCATCGGCACTGAACTTGCCGCCCGTGATGTCGGCTTCGAGAATCTGTTTCTTGGTGTCCTCCACCGTGCGTTCGAGTGCGATTTCCTTATTGCGCTTGTCCTGCTTCTCCAATTTCTCCACGGGAGAGAGCGGTGCGGGTGCGGGCGTTCCGTCCGCTGTCTCGGTCTCTGTCACGTTCTCCACGTAACAGAATGTAATCTCCTTCTGCCCGATTTTGGCATAGACGGTGATTTCCCCCGCTCCGCTCCTGCGGGTGATTTCCTCCTCCTGCTCCATGTAGTCCGCCCATTGCTGCTCGTAGCGGGTGCGGGCTTCCCCGTAGCGTTCGGGGTCGTTGAAATTTTCGGCTTTGGGTTCTTTGGGGCAGCTTGGAAAGGCGGTGTACCTGTCAAGGGTCTCCACCTCGTAGCCCGAAGCGGTTAGCCGTTCTACTACCGTCTCGTTGGCGGTGTAGCAGTCACGGCAGAGCGACACCTCCGGCTGGTTCCGCATGATTTGCACAGCTCGCTCCATAAGGAAAGAGGCGTTCATCTCGGCAAGACACGTGCGGTTGGCGCAATGCCCGCACCCGCCGTCATGGAACAACAGCAAGTTATTGGTGTTGTGTGCGCACGTGGCGCACTCGGCCTTGTCGAAGTGGTAGTATTGCAGGTCGGTGGTGAAGTTCTGTTCAATGCGCCTTGCAACATCGGCGGCTTTCAGTCCCCGCCAACTGTTATACGTTCCCTCGTCCTGCAAATGTTTCTCGTACACCTCACGCTGAATGTCCTCCCCGTATCGGCAGATTTCAGCCGCCACGCTGATGGTGATTTCATCCGCATCCAAGAGGGCGGCGATTTCGGGGATAAGGGCGGTGAATTTCAGCCGTGTGCGGATGTAGTTCTCGTTCTTTCCGAAGAGTACCGCCAAGGTCTGCACGGTGTGGCGTCCGCTCTCGATAAGCCGCTGATAGGCTGCGGCTTCCTCCACGGGTGTCACGTCCTTGCGCTGCAAGTTCTCAGTAATCGCCATTTCCTCGGCTTCCTCGTCCGACAACTCGGAAACGATTGCGGGAATTTCGTCCCTGCCCGCAATGACGGACGCACGGTAACGGCGTTCCCCGAAAACAATCCCGTAACGGTCTGTCCCGTCAACGGGGCGCACGGTGATGGGCTGCAACACACCCTGCCGCTTGATGCTCTCGGCAAGCTCGTAAAGGCTCGTTTCATCGAAACGCTTGCGTGGGTTGAAACCGCTCGGCTGAATGTTTGCCAATGCTACCATCGTGATGTTTCTCTCTGCTGCTGATTGATTTGCTTTTGTCTTCATAATCCGTTTGTTTTTAAGTTGATTGTTTATTCTTGTTCTTTTTGATAATTTCTTCCGGTCGGGAAATCGGTTTCTTTGCTATCTTTCTTTCCCCGCTCCGGCTCACGAAAGAAAGTAGCGGGCGGAAAGTCCGCCCTTGCGGCTTACCTGCGGTTATAGCACACGTTCGCGAACTTCTTTTTCTGCTCTACCGCCCGTTTGAGGATGTAGAACGTGCCGCCCACGGCTACCGAATCGTAATAGACCATCAGAAAAGCGGAGTTTTCCAAAAGGTAGTCGTTACGGCGTAGGAAACAGCCCTCGGTATATCCGTCCTGCAAGGTTACCACTTCATCGGCTTGCGCCAAAATGGTGTCATAACGCCGCTTGTCGGCCTGGGTGTACCGCTCGGCTTGTCCCTTGAAGGGGAGAACGCATTTCAAATGGATATGCGGGTATTCCTTTTTGAGGTTCAAGACTTCCTCTGCTGCGATAAGGTCGAAGCCCTCGCACATTCCCGACAAAAAGGTATGGTAGCCTTTTTTGATACAATAACTCTCGATGGCTACAAATGTATCGAACGCCACCTCTCTAAAGAGTTTCTCACGGTCTGCCGTGAACTTGGCTATACGGTTGGTGCGGTGTCCCGAAAAGGCTACCGTCTTTTCTTTCGTAACGGGTGTTCCGTTTTCTGCCAATGTCCTTGTTTCCATATTGATATTTTTTTATCGGTTATTACTTGCCTTCTTCCTGCCACAAACCACGCTCTTTATCAAAATCAATGTCGTAGTAGTAGGCTGTCTTTGTTTTGGGCTTCCTGCGCCCGCCCAAAACTTGGGTTTCCAAAACCTTGTACCCTTTTCGGGTGGCTGCCACGACCACGCAAGTGAGGTACGGCAGATACTTGTGTTTAAACTTCTTTCCTTCCATGATTCAGATGATTAAAAGAATGATTATCAAGATGAACATGAAGCCGACAAACAACCGCCACGCAAGGGCGAAAACAAGCCGTGCCACGAAGCCTAACAGAAGCAAAGTAGCGGATAGGGCAAAAAACTGCCCTGCGGTGGTGGTGAGGAAGTACACCGCCGAAGCCCAAAGGATTAGGCGGTAAACCAGTCTGTAAATGAATGTCGTTTTCATGTTCTCGGGTATTGTCGGGCGGAGGAATCCGCCCGTGGTTGTTTAATAGTTTCCTTTCGGGATATAGCGGTTATCGGCTATCAGCCGGAACGTGTCGTAATCAGCCGTTCCCCGATAACTTAGGGACAGTTCAAAATAGAGGTGTCCTTCCTCTATGTAGAAAGTGAAGCGCAAGCCGTTGCGGATTATCGTCCCTTTTGAATGGTTGTTCCCTTCCCATCTTACGGGTTCATTCTCGATACTTTTCAAGAAATCGGCGACCTTTTTCGAGTTCTCCACATTTTCTTGCTCCACCTGCCTGTATATCTGCGTGTAGTAGTTTATCCAATCGTTTATTTTCTTGGCGGTGAACACGCCGATATTGCACGGCTTTTCGTATTGGTTGCCCGCCCTTTCGATGTCGTAGCGGTTGACATATTCAAAATGCTCCATGTCGGCGGCTATCCTGTATTTGTTCTCTTTGTATATCTTGCACACATGGAAACGGATGCCGTTATACGTGAACTCTATGCGCACGCCGTAAAATGCGGGATATTCACCGCTCTCCACGTGGTAGCCGTATTCCGCTTGGGGTATGTACTTCCTTATCTCCTGCATGAGTGGAGACAGCTCTTTTTTCGCCCGTTCCGCTCTTTCGGTAAACATCGCATTAACGTTAAAGCCGTTAAATTCCTTTTCTGATAATGTTTTCATCGTCTTATGTCTTTAAGTGGGGCGGATTGCTCCGCCCGTTGGTTTATACTCTTGTTCCTTTGTTGTCCCGCTTAGGCTGCTGCGGGTTCGTTTACCGGTTCGGTTACCTTGTCGGCAATCATCTTCGCCGCCTTGTTCACGTCCCCCAATATCTCCACCAAAAAGGCGGGTTCCTCCCTTAGCTTGGTGAGCCAGTGTTTCAGATAGGCGGCGTTGTTCTCCTGCGGTGCGGTTGCGTAGCCGAAGAACGCACCGCAAAGGGCTGCGGTAAGTTCGGCGACAAGTTCCTCACGGGCATAGAGCGCATCCCCGAAGAAGCAGCCGAACGTGCGGTTCAGTCGCTGGGGGCTTCCCGTGCTGTGCGCCATCTCGTGCAGGAGCGTGCCGTAAAACTCCGCTCCCTGCGGGAACTGCTCACGCTGCGGGCAAACGATATGGTCGGAAGAGGGCGAATAGTAGGCACTGTCCGAATACTGCACCTTGATAGGGCAATACCAATTTTGCAGATAGACAAGCTCGTCCAACGCCTCGTAAATCATTCTGTCCGAATAGTCTTCGGGCTGCTCTCCCTTTTTCATGCGCTCGTAGCGTTCGGGGTATTTCCCTGCAAAATCGGTCTGGTCGATGTTGAAGACGTTGTAATACTTCATCTGCGGGATGACCTTGTAATTTTCCTGCTCGGTTGCGGGCAGCTTGCGGTATTCCTCGTACTTGATTGTCTTTTTCGTCTCCTTGTGTACCACGAACTTGAACCAATAATAGACGGGAAACGATCGTGCGCCCTTGCTGACGCTCAAGTCCTCTTCCTTCGCTTGGTTGAACGTGAGGAACACGGGCAAAGTGAATTTCATGAACTCGGTGTAGAACAATAACATCAAGACATTGCCGCCATTATAGAGCGTCCCTCTGATGTTGCGGGGCAAACCTTGTTCAAGGCTCGTTATCCACGGTTTTTGCCAATCCGTTTTCAGGCACTCGATTTTCTTTATCAACAACTCGGTGAACATCGGTGCAATTTTTTCGATGGTGCTGTTCGTTGTTGCCATAACTCACAAATTTTAATCGTTATTACTCTGTTTTCATCGCTTGTCGCCCCAACCAATTTTTTTCCCTTGGCTGATTGGGAAGAACATTGACAATCATTGATAGCGGAAAAGGTGAATTGCAATCATCTGAAAAAATGGTAAATACTACCCGCAGGGTGGAGATTTGGCATTTTTTGCGGATTTGCTTTCACCTCCGCCTACCTTCGTCAATGTTTTCCCAATCAGCTTAGGGAAAAAATGCCCTGTCAGTCATTCCAGTCAATGGTCAGTTACTTGCCGGGTGCGGGAAAAAGAAGCCTTCCGGAGAGCCGGGAACGCCCGTTTCCCGAGGCAAGGACATACGTGCGGGAGAAGTATATGGGAAGACGGTCAGCTTCCGGCTGCCGGACAAACACCGGGGAACTCTTTTGGGCGGGACGGGGCACAGGAAGTTTCGGCGATAGCCGAAGCCCCGTGTTCCGTTTGTCCTTCCGCCCCGATGTCCGGTTTCGGCCATGCAGCCTCACTGAGTGGTCGGCAGCGGACGCCGGGACGGGACAGCCCGTGCGCCAAGGTGTAAGCGCAAGACAGTGAAAACCCTTTCACCCACGTTAGGGATTGCAGGGGAAAGCCCACAGCATAGCGAGGACTTGCAGCGGAAAGCCCGACCCGAAGGGGAACGCTCCGACAATCATCTGGAAACACGAATTGACCGTAATAACTTATTTCTTAAAAGTTATCAGAATTATGCCTCTTTTCCGTAATTTTGAAACCTCTAATGAACATGGCTATGAATAGAAACATACTCACCTTTTTAAATGAATATGCGGAAATATCCGATCCGCAATATGCCATCATGCTGCGAGGTGCCTGGGGATGCGGCAAAACGTTTTTTATCCGCCAATGGATAAAGCAACTGAAAAACGATAAAGATGCGGACAAGTTAAAATGGCGGCCCATATATGTGTCTTTATATGGTTTGACCACTACCCAGCAAATCACAGAACAAGTCAACAAGGAAATATCCCCGTGGCTGTACAGCAAGGGAATGAAACTTGCCAAGAATATATTAAAAGCCGCCTCGAAAATCGCTTTGAAATATGACATCGACGGTGACGGAAAGGATGAAGGGAGTGTAACCTGTGACTTGGACTCCATTTTGTTGTTGAAAGAAGAAAATTCCGAAATAAAAGGAAACAAGATTCTGATTTTTGACGACCTTGAAAGATGTGATGTAAAACTGGAAACCTTGTTGGGATACATCAATTACTTTTCGGAACATTGTAAATGCAAGGTCATCATCATTGGCGATGAGAACAAGATTTCCGAAAAAGAGGACGATAAGTGCAAGTTGAAATTCAAGGATTTCAAGGAAAAGACTATCGGGCGCACTTTTGAGATCAAATTAAATATAGGGGAGACACTCGATTTCTTCATTGGCGAGATATCCACCAACAACAGGAACCTCTTGTCTGAGAACAAAGAGCTTATCATCAAGATATTCCATGCCTCTAAATTCGATAATTTAAGAGTCCTGCGGCAATGTCTAAACGATTATCACAGGATAGCCATGGCTTTGCCGGAGCATTATCATAAATCTCCCAAGTACAAACTTGTCATAACATCGTTGTTGGCAAATTTTGTCGCCGTTTACTGCGAGTATAAGGGTGGGAATACTCGGATCGGAAGCCTATTCAACAGCCTGTATGACATGTTCCCGGATAAAGAGAAAGATGAGGAGCGTGAAAAAATCCTCTCCAAATACCGTTTTATAGAGATAGGTAAACAGTTGGATATTTTTGATAGATTCATCGTTAATGAAATTGTCTGCTATCTGGAAAGCGGGTATTTTGACACGACCTACCTGCAACAATATTTTGCAGCCGAAGACGCAAGTTTGAACAGTTGGGATTACCTGTACGACTATTGGAGACTGGATAACGGGGAATACGAGAAACACTACGGGGAAACGGTACGATATTACTTTGCGGATGAAAGCGTTGATCTAAAAGAATTGTTTGTCATTATATCTGTACTATCGGTTTTATATAGCGACAACCTTGTTCACGTATCCGAGGAAGACATCATAGCCCAAGGCAAGCACTCCATAGACAGGCTGATGGAAGGTATCAGCGACATGGAGGGTTTGTTGAATTGTAACTCAAAGGTACATGCGGGTACAAGAAGGAATCATTCTAATATTGGTTCAGATCGAATTTTGAATGGACTGGTTGCGTATTTTCAAAAACTATTCGGGCAAAGATTGAAGAAATGCCCTAATAAAGTGTCTGTCATGCTGGAAAATCTGACGGATGAAACTTGCGAACGCCTGAATCCGGCATTGAATGATGTAGTCCCGGTCAAACAGCGTCTTTATAGGGATACTTCAATATTCCAAGAGGCTGATGCGGATAAGGTTTCAAAAAGTATTTTGGGATTGTCCAACGAATCACGTAACACCTTTCTGCATTTTTTACAGTTCCGTTATAAATATACCTCTTGGGGCAGTGAAATAGAACACTTGAGCAAATATTGTCAATCAGATTTGCCACAACTAAAATTAATCAATGAAAGACTAAAGGCAGAAGCGGCAAACAGGAGATTGATAGAAAAGTATTCCATTGAGAAGATCACGAACCTGATAGATGAAATTACCGCAAAAGTAAAATAACTATTCCAGTCCGTTTTCGAAAGAGATGGCTTTGACAAGGGGCAAGCCGGTGACGAAATTTGCCCCGTGCCCCATCAACTTGCATCGTGGCTGGATGAGGGTGAAGTCGGTGCGTAGTACACATTTTCCTTTGAACCATCCGGAATTGGTGCTATGGATTCCGTTCTCGTGCGTACCCTTGAACTGGGTACGTTTATGTAGGACTTTTCCCCGCCTTTCATCGTTTGGGGTACGACAAGGCTACGAACGTGAAGCAAAACGCTGACAAGCTATACGGTTTTGATACATAGTTTTATATGAATCCATATATTTGCAGGGAAGTATAATGAAAAATGTATCAGAACGATGGAAATAGTAAGTATTGAAAAGAAGACCTTTGAGGAGATGAAGGAGCGGTTCGGCTGCTTCTCACGGCACGTGAAGGAACTTTGCGCCCGTTACCGCCCGCCCGGGAAGATGAACTGGATGGACGGGGCGGACGTGTGCGAGAAACTGGGGATCAGTAAACGGACGTTGCAGACCTACCGTGACCGGGGACTGCTGCCGTACAGCCAGATCAACCATAAGATTTACTACCGGACGGAGGACGTGGAGGTATTCGTGGAATCCATGAGCCGGGAAATAATGGAGGACGAGTGACATGGAAGTGATAACAAAAGACACGGAAGAGGTACGTGCGTACTTCGAGGCTCTGGAAGAGGGCATGAGGTATATTGATACGGTGACGGCGCATTTCCGTCCGGCGATGAACGGCGAGGTCTATTTCACGGGTGAGGATGTGTGCAGAATGTTACATATCACGTCAAGGACGTTGCAGGGCTACCGCACACAACGGTTGATCCCGTACATATCGCTGCCAGGCAAGACGCTTTACCGCCAGTCGGATCTGCTGCGTATGCTGGAAGAAAATTACGTGGACATGAGACAAAAGCGCAAACGGGGGAAAAGTCCAACATAAACGCACGGGGATATACATCGGAAAATGCAGCAAAGGCAGGAGCACTGTATCGGGGTTCCTGCCTTTGCCGTGTTTCGCATGGAGAAAGGTGTCAAGCCGTTTCCCGGAGGGACCGGTGCACCTTTTTCCTACCTTGCTTCCTGTCCCTTTTCTCCAGTACGCTCCGCTGCATGGCGGCGAGGTTGCCGGAGATTGCACGGAAATCTGAACTTACCATCTTGTTGGTTACTTCAGCGTAGATCTGCGTGGTGCTGATGTGCTTGTGACCGAGTATCTTGGAGAGCGCCTCTATCGTGCCGCCGTTGCAGAGATAGACGGTCGTGGCGAAGGTGTGCCTGCTCAGGTGGAATCCGATCTCCTTGCTGATGCCGCAGGCTTTGGCAATCTGTTTGAGGTGCTTGTTGCATGTACCGTTAGAGGGCATGGGAAATACGAAATCGCCTCCGGCAAGTCCCTTGTACCTTTCTATCAGTTCCTTGGCTATTTCCATAAGGGGAACGTTGCTCGACACACGGGTCTTGGTGCGTCGGGTTATGATCCAATCCTCGCCGTCGAAGTCCATGCGCTGGATCTTGTCATGGGTGAGTGTCTTTATATCAATGTAGCTAAGTCCGGTGAAGCACCCGAAGAGGAACATGTCACGTACGAGGTTGGTCTGTTTTTTCACGAACACGGCGTTAGCCAGGGTGCGCAGTTCCTCTTCCGTGAGGTAGCCCCGGTCTGTCTCCTGCATTTCAAGGCTGTACTCGCCGAAAGGGTCGGAACGGACGATACCACGCCGCCATGCCTTGTCTGTCAGGCTGAGCAGTGGCATGGTGTATATCCAAAGAGTGTTGTCACTCAATCCCTTTTCCACGCGCAGGTACTTGTCGAAATCGGTGATAATCTCCTTTGTCAGTTCCTTGTAAGCCATATCGGTTCGTTTCTTCTTCTCCCAAAGGAAGGTGGCAAAATGGTTGTACACGGCCAAGTACTTGTTGTAAGTGGATTTGGCACGCTGTCCTTTCTCCACCATCGCCTCAAATTCCCGGTTCATGTTCTCGAAATCTTTCAGGATACAGTTTTCCATCACACCGATACCCAGAAAGGCGTTACGCAGCTTTTCGGCGGTGACAAAATCCTCTTCCCGGAGGATGCGGTGATAGTGGTTGGTAAGCCGGGCACTGACTTCTTTGAGCTGCCCGTTTATCTCTGTCGCCTCGGCAGACTTGCCTTTTGCCTTACCATTCTCCCATAAATCCGGCGTAACGAATAGTTTGGTTCCCAATACTTTGTCATCCCCATCAATGGAGATCTTCACCATGATGGGGGCTTTTCCGTCCCGGTTTCTCACTGCCGATCTCTTGATGTAGAACGAGGTTGCAAACGTACTTCTCTTTGTTTTCATAACTCTAAAATTTTCGTTTCTAAAGGTAGTTAATTATTTGTTACCAAGAGTTATGCAAAACAACGCATAGTTATGAAACAGAACTTGTTATATCCCATATATCCTCTTTAGGACTGGTAGCTGCTTAGTAGCCGAACTTTGTCCGAAAGGGGTATTTTCAAGCGTTTTATGCCAAAGTTTGTTTCAATCCGCCCTGCATATAAAATACTGACCTCCAATTATTCAAGTAGAACTTTGCTTTTCTTTGCGTCTTATGCCGATTTTTTGGATAAAATGCGTATTTTCCATATTCAACACTCGAATTTACCAATGGATAGCCATCGAAATTCTAACAGATAAAAATCCTCCTATAACTTTTACACTGAATGCCTACAAACAAGTCAGGCTGCAACCTCATCACAGATTGCAGCCTGACTTATTTATAAAGTGACCTATAGTCTAACTCACATGAAAATCTTACGCAAAGATATCGCTCCGCAGAATATAACCGATAACATCTCCCTTACGTACGGTAGCACCTTGCTGTGCACATATTTCCACCACCCGTCCGGTGAATCCGGTCAGAATCTTTTCATATTCTCCCCATGGAGTAGAAAGGTAACAAAAGACTTCGTCATGCTGATATTTACGTCCGATGAATGGCGCAATGGACGGTCCTTCCACGGAAACTTCCCAAAGCACCTGCCCGTTGTCGGGAGCAATAACCGGATCTGCCTTGGCACGTTTCAACTTCTTGATATCTTCCTCGGAATAACCACTCTTTGCCATGGATGCATCCTTAGCATGTTGTAATTCATCCTCAAAACGTTTCTTGGCAACACCCGACTTATAATCGCGATACTGACGATCGTGCATAGCTAGTTCAAAAAGTTCTTCGTCATCCTCTCCATACTCCCAGCCATTCTCATCCATTTCCTTGCGATAATCATCCAGAGCATCCGGATAATTCAACTGCGGATCAGTATCGACAAACTCATATCCTTTAGACTTCGCCAATTCTATAATCTCCGGAGCAAGCGTACCCGGCAGACGTCCACTCTTACCCAGAATCATATCCCAGGTATGGTTGTCTATCATTGTCCAGCGCTCTTCTCCTTTTACCAACTGCATAAGATTCATCAATGCAACATTCTTCACATACTGGCTGAAAGGAGTCACCAAAGGAGGATAACCCAACTTAGGCCATACATATTCCACTTCGTCGAAAAGCATTACCAGCAGATCGTCAAGACTAAGTTCAGGTTCGTTCTTACTCCGCAATATCATATTGATACCGGAATGTACCCCTTTCAAATCTGCCATCATAGACCCCATCATGCCACCCGGCAAACCACATTTCAACAAAAGTGAAGACATATATTTATTGGTAGGATCCATGAAGTAACCCAGAAAATCGTCTATGAATTCCTGCGTCATCGCGCGGGCTTTCATATATGCTTTCATATTGATATCGGGAACCTGGAATCCTAAATCTTTCAACATTGCCTGTACCGAGATCACGTCCGGATGCACTTTGCCCCAAGACATGGGCTCCATAGCCACATCTATGATATCCGCACCATTTTCGCAAACCTCGAGGATAGATGCCATAGACAATCCCGGTCCGCTATGACCATGATATTGTATCAATACATCCGGATGTTTTTCCTTGATAGTCCTGACCAGTTGCCCCAACATACCGGGGCGACCGATACCTGCCATGTCTTTCAAACATATTTCAGGTGCACCGGCCTCAATCAGCTGATCGGCAATCCGGGCATAATACTCAACGGTATGTACCGGAGAATATGTGATGCAAAGAGTTGCCTGCGGAATCATGCCTGCTTCCAAAGCATATTTAATGGAGGGAATTATGTTTCTCGTCTCATTCAGTCCACAGAAGATACGGGTGATATCCACCCCTTGTGCATGCTTGACTTTATACATCAACTTACGCACATCTGCCGGAACGGGATACATACGCAATGCATTCAAGCCACGATCGAGCATATGCGTTTGAATGCCCGCTTCTCTAAAAGGTGCGGTAAAAGCACGGACGGCTTTATTAGGATTTTCACCGTACAATAGATTCACTTGCTCAAAAGCACCTCCATTCGTTTCAACTCTTGTAAAACAGCCCATTTCAACAATCAATGGAGCTATACGTACAAGCTGGTCAACCCGAGGCTGATACTTACCGGAAGATTGCCACATATCCCGATAAACAAGACTGAATTTGATTTCCTTTTTCATCATAGCCAATAATAAGTGATTTTTTCTTTGGTTAACTTCACATATACAAATATAAAGGTTTGTTTTGACATATAGTCAAAAACAGGCTTTAAAAAACGGGTAAAAATAGATGTTTTACATCATAATGAAAGCAAAACACTACTACACACATCTTAACAGTATAAATAACAAATCAAATTGTCTAATGTTCAAAGATATATCCCCTTAAGAATCCAAAGACTTCACAAAGTTCATTCATACTAAAGTTTGCACGAATGCAAATCGCTTTTCAAAGTCATCATTCGGTATAAAAAGGGTAAGATAACCATCAGGCATAATCCATCTATCACGGAGTTTATCATATTCAAAATTACTATTGCAATAATTAATATAAGATGTTATATTAGTGGAGTCATTAAGATAAAGAATAGATTTATTACAGATATCATTTTCCAAAACACAAACTAAGACAGCATTGTCCACTACAATCTCAATGCCTTTACTCGCTTCCTCCTTAAACAAGTATTCATATATACACATCTCTTTTTTAAAAAATAATCTTTGAATGCGGCTACTTGTATTAGTGAGCACGCTTCTTCCCACATACAGTAAATTTTCAAAGTGTGAATGCAATTTAAGAGTATCCATTTCATCATTTTTTTATTGTTATTACTCTGCTAAATATTTTATGACTGATCTCTCTCATTTAAGATTCTTGATTTGCCAGACATAATTTATTCTCCAAAGTAACATATTCACATTCATATACTCACAATCATATATGATTGTATGATAAGTTTCAATTAAAATAAAGAATTACAAGAAGAAACATCTACCCATTCAAAGTTACACAAATAAAGATGAAATGAGACTGTCTTTAATAATGTAGTGATTATTAACCAAACACACAAAGATTTCGTATATCTCTCATTTCAACACACCGAAAAAAGTTTATCTTTTCTGCATAAACAACTTTTGAGTTTCTAATAAATTCTTAAGGAGTTTATTAAAAACGGTATCCAAGTTTATTAAAAACCCGAATGTAGCTTTCAGAAGGATTTACATTGAATTTATGCAACAAAAAAGGCTGCAAACCCTATAAAAGGTTGCAGCCTCAAGCTTTTCATCGGGTCGTCTATACCCTAATCCTCATAAGGATCTCCTAGATGTTTTGTTATAATCTTATACTGTTTCATCGTCAGATAACGATGATTATACGGCATATAACCGGTCGGTACAAGCTCTTTGGTCAACGGGTTACAGTCTTTAATCCATCGGCTCAGACAACGCACTGCATTTTTACTGGTCGTACATCTGGGGAAGTACAATGCAGCTAATACAGCAAAAGATAAGATTCGTCTCATTTCGTTTTTAAAGTTTTAATTTGTCGTTTCATTGTTTCTTTCGTACTACAAATATACAACATCAAAAAGCGTTTGTCAAGTCATTTGGGATTTTGCCGTTAATATAAAGAACTATTTATCCATACAAAGTTAATTATCAACCAATTAAACCATCATTTTATTTTTCCAATATTTGACATTGCAATTATTGCACAGCACTTATAATATAGCAAAATCTTTCCTTTAAAAGGAACGCCCTGTTGGTTTAAAACCAAAGCATCGTTCCTTTAAAACCAACGGGGTGTTCCTTTTAAACCAAGAAAACACTTATATTCAGACCTTATTTTCTAATTTTCCCAGAAGCTGTAATAGTATTCAGGAAGACTTACTTTCCTCCCCATTACTTATCTCAAAAGCATCCTACTTTAGCCATCAAAAGCGCACCGTGTACGATAACAGTGAAAATCAGTGAAAGAAATTAAAAGAGAAACAAATACGACAGAATTATTTGGAGGTTAGTTTGCAAAGACATACATTTGTCATGTGATTTTTTTCATAGTATTAGATTTAAGGTTAACAAAGGTTGGAGCAAGGCGTTGCTCCTTTTTTTATATCCATATATGAGGTTAGTCTATACGAGTTAATTCAATAACTGATACATTCCTCCTGCTAATACACGAACTACTCCTTTCATTTCCAATTCAAAAAGAATAGCATTTATCTGATGTACGGGAATATCTGCTTCTACCACCAGAGAATTAATCTGTAAATCCCCCTGTTTCTCCAGGATAGAGACAATCTTTTGTTCTTCTTCGGACAAGTCGGGAAAAAGACTACGTTGCACATTTACTTTTTCGGAAGAAGTAATCGGTATATTCCATCCCATTGCCTGTACAAGATCTTCAGCCGATAATAGTAAGGAAGCCTTATTATCTCTAATCAACCGATTACACCCCTTTGAATATTCATCATTTATCCGCCCGGGAAAAGCAAAACAATCGCGGTGATAGCTTTCAGCAAGTTCAGCAGTGATTAATGAGCCTCCTTTTTCTGCCGATTCAATGACAACCGTAGCATCACACATACCTGCGACAATACGGTTACGGCTGACAAAATTATGTTTGTCGGGATTCGTGCCGGACAGAAATTCGGTCAACAGTCCTCCTTTTTCGAGCATATCAATGGCCGTTTTTCGATGGACATAAGGATAAATGCGATCCAGACCATGGGCAAGAACACCTACCGTAGGCAGGTCATTGACCAGTGCTTCACGATGTGCATGGATATCGATCCCATAAGCAAGCCCGCTGACTACCAACACATCAGGACAAAGTGTTTTCAGATCGCGTAAGAAAGAGGCGCAAATACGGGTACCATAATCAGTGGCATTACGGGTGCCTACCATATTTATGATATGCAGGGAATTCAAATCGGTATTTCCTTTAAAGAAAAGGACGATAGGAGCATCTTCACATTCCCGCAAACGGGAAGGGTAAGCCTCATCATGGAAAGTCAGGCAGGAGATCCGGTTCTTCCGGATAAATTCATATTCCTGTTCGGCGCGGATCACAGCTTGCGGACAATCCAACGCCTCTATCACCCGTTGACTCACTTCAGGAATACGTTCCGGTATTTCTTTACGCAGACGGAAGACATCAACAGCATTGTTCATTCCGTCTATCAAATGTTTCGCCCCTATGTGCCCGATACCGGGCACCATTGTCAGGGCGATACTATAAATCTGTTCTTCCTCGGAACTGCTCATTTCAGGTAAGGGGCAAAGACGCTATCGAATAATTCGCTGTCACTCAAACGTCCGTTTACCACACATACCGTTTCAACAGTGGATTTCACTACTACTTTATGATCACTCTTACGGAAAATATCCTGATAGAACACATATTTGATACCTTCCTTCTTCATATAGAGTTTAGAGACAAACTCATCTCCGCTTTTCAACGGCGTTTTGAATGCCATATTAATGCGTGCCACTACCGGATCGACCCCCTGTTCGTGGAGTGCAGCAAAACTGATGCCTACCGACGTCAGAAACTCATGGCGGGTATGTTCCAGATAATGCTGATAGTTCGCATTATTAACAATTCCTTGAAGGTCGCACTCGTAATCACGCACCTTCATTTCCAATTCATAGATATAGTTCATTTAAATTGAGAATTGAGAATTAAAAGTTGAGAAATAATGGTTAGCCTCTTTTTTGCTCAATATCGAGTCCTTTGAACTTCTTCAGTTCTTCGGTTGATACCAGTTTATACAGTTTGTCACTGGGGCGTATCTTATCCGATTTCATCGAGAAGTGCTGGCCTTTCTTCACAGTCTGCACGGATTCCAAGTCAACACGTGCCTCTTCCAAAGTCATGAATAGAGCACCCGTAGTCGGTCCGGTAATGAGAAGTTTATCGCCTACGCTGACTTCCGCAGCCTCTACCAGAAATTCGGAAACTCCGATATTAGAGAAGTATTTGATACCTTTACCTACATATATCTTACGTTCCGTAGCTGCCGAACCATAGTTTCTGGTCCATTCACCTAAACGTTGTCCCAAGTAATAACCATCCCAAAAGCCGCGGTTGAATACAGTTTTCAGACGTTCGTCCCAAGCTGCAATCTTTTCATCGGTAAATGTCCCTTCCAGATAAGCCTTGATCGCCTCTTTGTAACATTCTACCACTGTCCGTACATATTCAGGTCCACGGGCACGGCCTTCAATTTTGAATACACGCACACCGGCATCCAACATCTTATTCATAAAGTGGATGGTCTTCAAATCTTTCGGTGACATGATATATTCGTTATCAATATCCAGTTCCACATCCGTCTCTTTGTCACGGACAGTATAGGAACGGCGGCATACCTGCATACAAGCACCACGGTTGGCAGAATGGTTCATCTCATGTAAAGAGAGGTAACATTTACCCGATACAGCCATACAAAGCGCACCGTGACAGAACATTTCAATGCGAATCTGTTCACCGCTCGGACCACAAATATGTTCTTCCTGAATCTGGCGATAGATTTCGGCTACCTGCTCCAGATTCAACTCACGGGCCAATACTACCACATCTGCAAATTGTGCGTAGAATTTTAAAGCCTCTGCATTGGAGATGTTCAGTTGAGTGGAAAGGTGTACCTCCTGCCCTATCTGACGGGCATAATTCATCACCGCCACATCGGCTGCAATCACAGCAGAGATTCCGGCTTCCTTGGCTGCATCAACAATGGTATGCATCAATGGAATATCTTTATCATAGATAATCGTGTTGACCGTCAGATAACTTTTCATCCCGTGTTCATCACACGTACGGGCGATCTCCCGCAAATCATCAATCGTAAACGTATTGGCCGAACGGGCACGCATGTTCAGGTTTTCTATACCGAAATAGATAGAATCGGCACCTGCCTGAATAGCCGCAGCAAGAGATTCGCGCGAACCGACAGGAGCCATTATTTCAAAATCTTTCAAACTAAGACTCATAGAATATATACTTATTTGTATCAGTTAAGCAAATGAATGCGTACAAAGGTAGGCTTTTTTCCGTATTTTTGCAGCGAAAACAAGAAGTTACTTCAATCATAAATAGTAAATATCAGATTCATATATGAAGATAGGCCAAATAGATCTGGGTAAATATCCCATCTTACTTGCTCCCATGGAGGATGTCACTGATCCGGCTTTCCGCCTGATGTGCAAGAGGTTCGGAGCAGATATGGTATACACCGAATTTGTGTCGAGCGATGCACTGATTCGTGCTGTCAGCAAGACTGCGCAGAAACTAAGTATCAGTGATGCCGAACGTCCGGTTGCCATCCAGATATACGGGAAAGATACGGAAACGATGGTAGAAGCTGCCAAGATTGTGGAACAGGCACAACCTGATATTCTGGATATCAATTTCGGATGCCCGGTAAAAAGAGTAGCCGGAAAAGGAGCAGGAGCAGGTATGTTACAGAATATCCCTAAGATGCTGGAGATCACCCGTGCGGTAGTAGATGCGGTGAAAATCCCCGTAACGGTCAAGACCCGTCTGGGATGGGATGCTAACAACAAAGTAATTGTAGAGCTAGCAGAACAGCTACAGGATTGTGGCATCGCTGCACTGACTATACATGGCCGCACCCGTGCACAAATGTACACCGGAGAAGCCGACTGGACGCTGATAGGCGAAGTGAAGAATAATCCACGGATGCATATTCCTATTATCGGTAATGGTGACGTGACGACGCCTCAACGCTGCAAAGAGTGTTTTGACCGTTATGGAGTAGATGCTGTCATGATTGGTCGTGCCAGCTTCGGGCGACCATGGATATTCAAGGAAATAAAACACTATCTGAAGACAGGTGAGGAATTACCACCGCTAAGTTTCGAATGGTGCATGGAAGTGCTTCGTCAGGAAGTGATCGACAGTGTGGATTTGCTCGATGAACGCAGAGGTATTCTCCACGTACGCCGTCATTTGGCCGCCAGCCCACTATTCAAAGGAATACCTAATTTCCGTAACACACGCATCGCCATGCTACGGACAGAAACAAAGGAAGAACTTTTCCGCATATTTGAAGAAATCACTTCCCAGCGTAAAGAGAATTCGGAATTTTAATCCATTATAAACCATCATCTTCATCCGCAAACTCTGACTCCTGCGGATGGAGATTACCTGTTTCAAAAGACAGAAGTATATTCCTATTTTCTACTTGAACATCGGCTGTGCAAACCACTTCTTAAACATCCAGGTCGCAACTACATACAATAGGAATGCAGAGAAAAATCCCACAATGGCGTCAATCACATAATGTGCCTGAATATATACGGTTGCCCCGCAAAGCAACATATAGAAAGGTATAAGACAAGCAAACAATTTCTTACTGCCACGCCATGCCATAATCATCAAAATAGTAGAAATACCGACGTGCGAACTGGGGAATGCCGCCGTAGGACGTTCGCCTACTTGCTGCGAACCTTCCACTAAATTATAAAAGAATCCATGCTGATACCCCGGTCCGGGAAGTAACTCCTGATTATGATTGAAATAGTCACCGATAGCCGGAAAAATACCTTTAGATACATTATCAATTCCGATAGCAGGGAAATAGAATTGAGGTCCTGCAACAGGAACGAATATATAAATCAGATAATAGATAAAGAAAGAAGTGACAAGAACAAAAGACATTTTTTCGAACCACTCAAACTTATAAATGAAATAAAACAGAGCCACAATCAGCATCATCGGATAATAAAAGAAATATCCCATATTGAATGCTTCGCTAACTATAAGATGCGGAAATGTATGACAAAACCAGATAGCAGGCTGTCCATTGAAAATAAACTGTTCGGCAGTTGCAAACACATGGTCCAGATTCGGAAAGAAACGATTGAACTCGAAAGTATCCGGATACCAGTAAGACAATAAACTCATCTGAATGACAATACGCACAAATGCTGAAAATTTACAGGGGGCAAGACGATAAAGATACATCAGTAAAAAAGTCATTGCTGCAATCATAGCCCTATCCAGCAACATATGCCATGGATGATCCATCCGCTGAAACAGGAACAGAATCAGTATGGAAGTCAACAGATTATAAATCAGTGTAATCTTTTCCACAGCAAACAACCCTTTCCGGGTTTCTATGCGCTTAAATAAGTCTAAAGCCATCCTTCATTTTTATACCAGGCAATGGTTTCACGCACTCCCTTTTCCAAATCATATTCGGGCACATACCCAAGTTCTTTCATCGCCGGGGATATGTCACATTGCCAGTTGCGTTGTTTCATTATCTTATATTTATCCGAATTCAGAGTACTGCTCCTCCCGGAACGTGTAGCAATGAATTCAGCGAACAAAGATATAACTTTTAGCACAATTAACGGACATTTCAAGTGAAGAACAAACGGATTACCCAATTCTTTTTGTATCAGGTCCGAAAATGCACGGCTTTTATAGATTCTCCCATCTGTCAGGAAATACGCTTTCTGGACTACTTTTTTCTCCATTCCCAGAAATATCGCTTGCACAATGTCTTTCACATAAACAAAAGTCAGATCCTGACGACGGAAACCTACCGAGAAATCAACATGCTTCTGAATGGACTTTGCCATCAGGAAATAGTCTGACTCACGGGGACCATAGACTCCCGTAGGACGATAAATGACATAAGGAAAACCGGGAATACTCTGAATATATAATTCCGCTTTCAATTTACTTAATCCATAAGCCGTATTAGGCATCGGAGTGTCTTCTCCGCTTATCGGAGTGTAATCCTTCTCGCGTACAGGTCCGAATACACTCAACGTACTAATATATATAAACTGCTTCGGAACCATATTCAGTTCCTTCAGTGTATCTATAAAATATTTGGTCTGAAGATAATTCACATAATCAAAGGTCTTTTTATCAGAACACTTTGTCACACCAGCGCAATGGATGATGTAATCAAACTTACTGTAAGTACCTTTATGCCCGGAGAGTTGGGCACGAAGCTCATTAGGATGCGCAAAGTCCAGTTCCAGAAAGTGAATTTTCCGGTTCTTCAAATACTGCTTGCTACTCGTAGGACGAATTCCGGCCCACACACCAAACTTTCGTTTCAACGCTTCCTCCACGATGAAACTCCCTATAAAACCACTTGCGCCTGTAATTAAAACACTCTCCATTATTACTTCCCAGGTTCTACATGAATATTGATTCAAAAAATATGATGCCGCAAAGATACGATAAATATAAAATAAAAGCCATTTTGCTTTTCTCAATTATTATTTGTTTATTTGCAACGCGATTTATTTACTATTCAACACTTTTAAAAGCACGTGGAAGATAAGGCCGATTTTGATTTTCTTTTTAAAGAGTACTATCCTCAACTTTATTATTACGCATTTCACCTGATTAATAATATGGAGGCTAGTAAGGATATCGTGAGCGACGCCTTCGAATTTATTTGGGCCAATTATGCTAAAATAGACAAAGCCACTGCTAAATCTTATCTATATGTTTATGTCCGCAACAAAAGCATTGACTTTTTACGACACCAGAATACACATGAACAGTATGTACAAATCTATTCTGAACTGACCAAAAGTTATGTTGAAACGGAGTATCAGGAGCAGGATGAAAGAATGATGCATATCAGCAAAGCTATGGAAAAGCTGACTCCACATACCAGACACATTTTAGAAGAATGCTATATTCAACGTAAGAAATATCAGGAAGTAGCGGAGGAACTGAATATCAGTGTCAGTGCAGTCAGGAAGCATATTGTGAAAGCATTGCAGGTGATACGTGAAGAATGTGCAAAAAAATCATAAATCAGGTGTCTTTATTTTATGATTAAACGTAATATAAATAAGTATGATACAGTCGAACAGTGATGAATAAAGATATTGACAATATAGATAATACAGATAAATCTGTAGAGAAGGCACTCGACATTATGGAGAGTTCTTCAGAAATAAACGTCGAACAACTGCAGGAAATGCTTAAAGATGAGGAAGCCCTGCAAGCTTGTCGTGACATCATGGATAGTAGTCTTTTCCTGCAACAAAAAAGTGAAATAGAACTACCCAATATAGAGATGGAGTTAGAACGATTCAAGAAAAAACAATACGCAGCAAGAATGCGCTCCAACCTCTGGAAAACAAGTATTGGAATAGCCGCTATGGTTACCGTTCTATTTGGAACTTACTATCTAATCAACAGCCTGACAACTCCTGCCCTTGAACCAATCACTGTATTCACTGCTGATACTACTCCCCAACACATCACCCTGCAAAAAGATAACGGAGAAAAGATTGTATTAGACGAACCGCAATCAACCAATCAAACCTTACCGCAGAAAGTGATCTCAAAACCGGAGGAAAAAGAACTGGATTACAGACAAGTGATTTCAACGACCACACAAACACATGTACTCACCGTACCACGTGGCGAAAGCTTCAAAGTAGTATTATGTGACGGGACGGAAGTCTGGCTCAATGCCAATAGCAACTTTGTCTACCCTACGGCCTTTATTGGCGACGAACGTATTGTCACTTTAGAAGGCGAGGCTTATTTTAAAGTGACCAAAGATCCGAAGCGGCCTTTCATCGTAAAAACCAAAACAGTGCAGACACGTGTTCTCGGTACTGAATTCAATATACGTAGTTATACGCCCGAAGATACCCATGTAGTACTTATCAATGGAAAAGTAGAAATCAGCAACACTAAAGGAGGATCATATACCAGACTATATCCGGGAGAAGATGCACACCTGCAATCTGATGGTAACTTTATTCTAGCGGAAGTAGACCTAGACTCATACGTCTATTGGAAAGATGGCTATTTCTATTTTGATGATGTCACATTGAAAGATATTATGCAAAATCTGGGACGTTGGTACAATGTAAACATAGAATTCAGAAACAAAGAAGCAATGGAGTATAAAATGCACTTTATATCCGATCGTACCAAAGATTTAGAGCACACTATTTCATTACTTAACAGAATGAAAAAAGTAACAGTCACCTTGCAAGGCAATACGCTCACCGTAGACTAGTTTTTTATTGCATAAGTATAACAAATCTATGCAAGAAACAGCAAAATATCACTTTTCTTAAAAAATAATTCGCAAAAGGGGTATCTATTTTTTGAACTCATACGCACTAGTATTATAAACATATTCAAATTAGTGTTATTAGAATGAAACGTATGAGAAAAAATTGGAACCTATTTATTGTGTGTTTTCTATGCGTATTATGCTTTTTACCTTATCACGTAAACGCTCAAGCAAAATCACAAAAGAAAATCACGATTGAGTTTAGTAACGAACGGTTACCGTCCGTACTAAAACGCTTGGAAAAGATATCAGGATACAAAATCCTTTTTACGTACGACGACGTTAAAAAGTATACGGTTTCCGGATCTGCCAAGGATAAAAACATCGAGCAGACTCTTGATATTATCTTAGCAAACAAGCCGTTAGAATATCATATTGAGGACCAATTTATCACTATCACCCCTAAAGGTCCTTCCAAACAAGCCAAAGTATTCAACGTAAAAGGAGTTGTTATTTCTGGTGATGACAATCAACCTCTTATCGGTGCAACCATCCTCGTCAAAGGAAGCAAATCTGGTGTATTGACAGATATAGACGGAAAATTCTCGATAGAAAATGTATCAAATAAAGCCGTACTACAATTTTCCTATATAGGAATGAAGCCGCAAGACCTTTCTCCTACCCCTACAATGAATGTTACATTGATGCCCGATGTACAAACACTCTCAGAAGTTGTAGTAACAGGTATGCAGAAAATGGACAAACGTCTGTTTACGGGAGCAACCAACCAATTAACGGCAGACAACGTAAAGCTCGACGGTCTGCCCGACATTAGCCGGGGACTTGAGGGACGTGCGGCAGGTGTATCCGTACAAAATGTATCAGGGACTTTCGGTACCGCTCCAAAAATCCGCGTACGTGGAGCCACCTCTATTTATGGCAGCTCCAAACCGTTATGGGTAGTAGATGGCGTCATTATGGAAGATGCTATTGACGTTGGTCCGGATGACTTATCTTCAGGAGATGCAGAGACTTTAATTAGTTCAGCTATTGCCGGATTAAATTCAGATGATATAGAAAGCTTTCAAATATTGAAAGACGGATCAGCAACTTCTATTTATGGGGCACGTGCCATGGCAGGAGTTATTGTAGTGACTACCAAAAAAGGAAAAGCTGGAGTTAGCAAGATTAGTTATACCGGTGAATTCACAATGAGAATGGTACCTAGTTATAAAGAATTCAATATCATGAATTCACAAGAACAAATGGGTATCTATAAAGAAATGGAGCAGAAAGGCTGGCTGAACAATAGTGATACATATCGGGCAAAAGATAGCGGTGTTTATGGACGTATGTATCGTCTCATCAACCAATACAACCCAACAACCGGACAATTCGGACTTGCTAACACGCCAGAAGCACGTAACTCCTACCTGCGTGAAGCAGAAATGAGAAACACAGATTGGTTTGATGTTCTATTTTCCAACAACGTCACACAAAATCACTCTGTCAGTATCACATCCGGAAGTGAGAAATCTTCATTTTATGCATCTTTAAGTGCCATGTCAGACCCCGGATGGTATAAACAAAGTGAAGTTAAGCGATATACTGCTAATCTGAACACAAGTTACAATATCTACAAAAATCTGTCAATCAACCTAATATCGAATGCATCATACCGCAAGCAAAAAGCTCCCGGGACATTAAATTCGGAAGTAAATGCAGCAAGTGGAGAAGTAACACGCCAGTTCGACATCAATCCTTATTCATATGCCTTGAATACATCCCGCGCTTTGGATCCTACGGTGAACTACATAGCCAATTACGCCCCATTTAATATTCTCCATGAATTGGATAATAACTACATGGACTTGAATGTAGCTGACGTAAAGTTTCAGGGAGAATTAAAATGGAAAGTACTCCCGGAGTTGGAACTGAGTGCATTAGGAGCTATCAGATACCAATCATCTTCACAAGAACATCATATTAAAGATAATTCAAATCAAGCAACAGCATATCGTACTGGTATGGATGATGCCACCATTCGTGATAAAAACGACCTGCTCTACACTGACCCGGATAATCCCTATGCACTACCTATCAGTGTACTGCCGGAAGGAGGTATATATCAACGCAAAAATTATCGAATGTTAGGAGTCGATTTCCGTGCTACAGCATCTTGGAATCATCTATTTGCAGAGAAACATATAACCAACTTGTTTGCAGGTATGGAAGTAAATGACTTAAAACGTATGCAAGACTATTTTCAGGGATGGGGTATGCAATATACAATGGGAGAAACACCTTCTTATGTATACGAATATTTTAAAAAAGGAATTGAAGGAGGGAGTAGATATTATGGACTAAACCACTCTACTACCCGAAGCGTTGCAGCATTCGCTAATGCCACCTATTCTTATGACGGTCGTTATACTATAAATGGGACCTTCCGTTATGAGGGTACCAACCGCATGGGTAAAAGCCGGTCTGCCCGCTGGTTACCAACATGGAACGTATCCGGTGCATGGAATATGCACGAAGAAGATTTCTTCAAAGCTTTGAATCCGACTCTCACCCATTTTACTCTTAAAGCATCTTATTCTCTGACAGCAGACAGAGGACCGGATTACGTAACAAATTCACATGCCATTATCACCAGTTATTCACCCTACCGCCCGTTCACAAGCGGACAAGAAACAGGTCTCTACGTATCCGATCCTGAAAACAGTGAATTGACTTATGAAAAAAAGCATGAGCTGAATATCGGTGCAGACATGGGATTTTTGGACAACCGCATCAATTTTGCAATTGATTGGTACAAACGTAATAATTACGACTTGATTGGTATAACTCCAACACAAGGAGTAGGTGGTGCAATCTATAAATATGCAAACATCGCTTCTATGAAATCACATGGTATCGAGTTTACTCTTTCAACCAAAAACATTCAAACTAAAAAATTCACATGGAATACAGATTTCATATTCTCTAAAGCTAAAAATGAAATTACAGAACTCAATGCTCGTTCCAGTGTCATGGACTTAGTTTCAGGATATGGCTTTGCCCGGCAAAATTATCCGGTGCGTGGTTTATTCTCAATCCCATTTGCCGGACTGGACATCAATGGTATTCCACAATATTATATCAACGGAGAGATAACCAGTACCAATATTGACTTCCAGACACGCGACAATATTGATTATTTAAAATATGAAGGCCCGACTGACCCAACCATAACTGGTAGTATGGGAAACATATTTACTTATAAAGGATTTAAACTTAATGTATTTGTCACATACTCCTTTGGAAACGTAGTACGCTTGAATCCATGTTTCAAATATCAATATAGCGACCTGTCTTCCATGCCACGCGAATTTAAAAACCGATGGACCATAGGAAATGAAGAGAAACGTACCAACATTCCCGCAATACTATCCAAGCGCCAGCTTGAGGATAACAGAGACTTAATTTATGCATACAACGCCTATAACTACTCAACGGAAAGAATCGCCAAAGGAGACTTCATCCGTATGAAAGAAATCTCTCTTTCTTACGATTTCCCCAAAGCCTGGATCGCTCCGACAAAGATTTCTAATTTGTCTCTGAAACTGCAAGCAACCAACCTGTTTCTGATTTATGCGGATAAAAAGCTGAACGGACAAGATCCAGAGTTCTTCAATACGGGTGGCGTAGCTTCTCCGGTACCTCGCCAATTTACGTTAACAATCAGATTAGGTCTTTAACAATCAGAAAAATATGAAAATAATGAGATATACAACACTTTTACATATAGGAGCCATAACAACTGCCTGTCTGGCAATATCCTCTTGTAGTAATTTCTTGGATGAGATGCCGGACAACCGGACTGAACTAACAACAGAAGAAAGTATCACTAAAATACTAGTATCAGCTTATCCCGAAACAACAAACTGCCACATCGGGGAATTTTATAGTGACAACATAGATGAAAATAGCAAAGCATACAGTTATCTTTTTCGACTGAATGAACATCTTTATCGCTGGCAACAAACAACTGAAGAGGATCAAGATTCTCCCCACGCGTTGTGGACCGACTGCTACAATGCCATCGCGTCTGCCAATCAGGCTTTACAAGCAATTGAACAAATGGGAAATCCCGCTTCACTATCTGCACAAAAAGGAGAAGCATTAGTATGCCGCGCATATAGCCACTTTTTACTAGTCACTACATTTTGCAAAGCATACGGCACTACTTCCGGCGAAGACTTGGGAATACCCTATATAACAAAGCCCGAAACGACAGTCAATCCTCAATATTCACGTGGAAACGTAGCCGAAGTTTACGAGAAAATAGCCAATGACCTACAAGAAGGTCTGCCCCTGATTGATGACAACATTTACATCAGACCTAAATATCATTTCAATAAAAAAGCAGCTTATGCATTTGCAGCACGTTTCTACCTTTACTATATGCAACAGGATTATTCCAATTGTCAGAAAGTAATCGAATATACCAATGCCATATTGGGTAATAACGCTTCTCACCACTTGAGAGACTGGGCAGCATTAGGCTCTTTGTCCCCCAACGGCTCCATACAGCCAAATGCCTATGTAAATTCGGATAATCAAGCCAACTTACTGGTTATAACGGCCGCATCTTACTGGCCTATGGTTGCAGATCCCGGCTATGGTGCTTGTGAAGCGTATTGCAACAATGAGATTACAGCGTCTGAAAATTGTAAATCAGAAGGTCCGTGGGGAAATCAAACCTGTTACCACCAGACCCCATTTGCGCCCGGTGGTTCTATAAAAAATGGATTCCGTCGCTTAGCTATATACAGACAATTTTCCCCGTCAGGTGATAGCTGGGCCGGATATATGATGTATCCACCTTTCACAACCGATGAAACATTGCTTTGCCGTGCAGAAGCATATACACTTTTGAAACGTTACGATGAAGCGGCAGCAGATATTGATGCCTGGCAAAAAGCTTTCACCACAAATACAGAAACCTTAACCAAAGAGTCAATCAATGATTTCTATACTAAATTATCTTACTATCAACCGGAAAGTCCAACTGTGAAAAAACAATTGCATCCCGATTTTAGGGTTGAAAATGGTGTGCAGGAGAATCTCATTCATTGCATCTTACATGCAAGGCGTCTCCTGACATTGGAAGAAGGACTCCGGTGGCAAGATGTAAAACGTTATGGCATTGTTGTTTACCGCCGTTACTTTGAAGGTTATACATTAGTGAGAATTACAGACAAAATGGAAGTTGATGACCCGAGACGTGCAATTCAACTGCCTACCAGCGTTATCACAGCGGGTATGGAACCAAATCCTAGAAATAACTAATTCACCAGGAGGAAAGAAATATGAAAAGACATTACCATATATATAGTTTAATAATCATTCTGACCTGTGTATTGGGAAGTTGTAACAATGATGAAGATGTGGACAAAGCGCACAGCATATTTTCAACAGAAGAAGTAGAGCGTGCCATGTTTGATAAATGGATATTGGACAACTATACTAATACTTATAATATAGAATTAAAATATCGCATGGAAGACAATGAAAGCGATATGAGCCATGTACTGATACCGGCAGAGTATACAAAATCTGTTGTTTTAGCCAAAATTGTCAAACATGTATGGTTGGAAGCCTATGACGAAGTCACAGGTACTCCTAAATTCCTATGCCAATATGTTCCCCGAACAATTCACTTTATTGGTTCACCTGCCTATGAGGATAACGGAACAATGGTATTGGGAACCGCAGAAGGAGGTATGAAAATCACTCTCTATAATGTAAATGACATTAATCCGGAATACATTGATATGAATGTATTGAACGAGTATTATTTTGGAACCATGCATCATGAATTCGCACATATCCTGCACCAGACCAAAAACTATGATCCTTCATTCGACCGTATAACAGAAAATGCTTATATCGGAAGCGACTGGTATATGACCAGAACCGAAGAAGCATGGAAACAAGGTTTTGTCACACCTTACGCCATGAGTGAGTCACGTGAGGATTTTGTAGAAAACATTGCGATATATGTAACCAATACAGCCTCTTACTGGGACAATATGCTTGCCAATGCAGGAGAACAAGGACGAACACTTATCCAACAGAAGTTCGACATAGTATATAATTACATGGAGCAAACATGGGGAATTAATCTGGATGACTTACGTGAAATTGTCCTACGTCGCCAGAATGAAATAGCAGAAGGCAAAATTGATTTAAGTGTCATTGAATAAAAACTAGAATTATGAAGAAATACCTATCAATATGCATACTATTGACATTAACAAGTATCGGATTACAGTCCTGTCTTTTTTCCGAAGAGGATGTATTTGATGAATCATCTGCCAATAGAGCTACAGCTGATGTCGCTAAATGCCAAGAAATCCTGAAAGAAGCTTCCAATGGTTGGAAACTTGAATACTATGTAGGCAGCGATTACTCTTCCGGAGCAATAACTTTTCTTATGAAATTCGATGGTACGCAAGTGCAAATTGCTTGTGAAGGGGGTACAGACGATTATGTGCCCGGTGAAAAAAGTACTTCGCTCTATCAAGTAAAAACAGAACAAAGTACAATGCTTACTTTCGATACATACAACCCGTTGCTCCATTCATTTTCTGCACCATTAGGATTCAACATGAATCTGGAAGGTGATTATGAATTCATTATATTGGAAGCTTCTCGGGAGAAAATAATTCTACAAGGCAAGAAGTACAAGAACATAATGGAAATGACTCCGATGCCCGAAGACGAACCGTGGTCTACTTATCTTAAGAATGTAATACAGGTTGAAAAAGACGCATTCTTAAATACTTATAATCTGCAAAAAGGTGGAGAAACACTAAAAGTATTCAAAAGAGCTCCCGGTACATTAAGTATCTTCGATGTATATAATCCCGATGCTGGAGAAGCAAGCGAGTCATTAGCTTATATCTATACAGATAAAGGATTCAAATTACGAACTCCTTACATAATCAACAATATATCCATACAGCACTTTACATGGAATACACTAACCCGGAAATTCACTTGTACGGACGAAGGAGCCACTGATGTAACCCTCAATGAGTTCTATCCGGAAGGATATTTCCAATATAAAGATTTTATTGGAGACTATATCTTAGGGTTCAACAGTTACATGACGGGAAGCGGATATGCAGAAGCAGCGATCACCCCTTTAGTAGAAGGAGAAACTTACAAGCTTTCGTTACCACTGACTTATTTTCAAATAAACATTGAAGTAATTCTGAAATACGACAAAGGAAGTGGGCAAATAATACTCGACTCACAAGATCTCGGATTAAATCCCTTGTTTCAATATTACTTCGCTATTGCCGCAGGAACAGAAGGATATGCACATCCGGAGATAAGTATAATTTCCCAATTACGTAATGGACTAATCAGCAAGGTCGAAAGTACAGAGCCATTTGGTTTCTATCTCGTAGACAAGATTACTCAGACCAACTCCGCCCTTATGGTTTGGGCTTATTCATCCGACAAATATTCAGAAAGCACAATGGCCGGTTACATTGAATACTTCAGGTATCTCATGATGAAAAAGAAAACAGAGGAAGAACAATAGATTTATATAAAGTATGAAAAAGATATATTTAAACATAGTATCCATTGTCCTTTGCATGACAATGATAACAGGATGTGACAACGAAGAGAATATTCCGACATCTGACTTGCAAATTCTGGCGTCCGAAATAAATATGGATGCCACAGGTGGAAAAGGGTATGTAGAAATCAGTTCATCAAAAACGATCAGTGCCCGACTGACAGATACAGATTGGTGTAGCATCGAAGATATAACAGACAACAAAATCACTCTCAACACCCAGCCTAACTATGGTTATTCCGGCCGCTCAAGCCAACTGATTATTACTGATGGAATCAAAGAAGAAAAACTTACCGTGATGCAATCCGGGGCGGTTTTTGTTTTTGAGGACAATAAATGGATACAACGCGTAACAAATGACGCAACCACCTTACACGTCAAACAGTACGGTTCTTTCCCTTGTATCGTAAACATTCCAGAAGAAGCTCGCAACTGGTTATCATATAAAGAGGATGACAATGGTAAAGGGGGAACATTTACAATAACCCCAAACACATCTAACAGCATTCGTGCCGCCAAAGTCACAGTAACCAATGGTAATCGGAACTTTGAATATCAAATACTTCAATATGAAGTAGACGATATGTTAGGAACATGGAATGGACAATATACAGAGGATTTTCAAACTTACTACAGTTTGAAGAATGTAACAATTACCAAAGAAGAAAACGGAACTTACTCTGTAGCAAATCTAGTCAACAACCAACCCTATATACTAAGAGGAGAAGCCGAAAACAACGCATTAATCTTTGAAGCCGGCCAGTATCTCGGAAAAATGTATGATATGTTTTACTTAGGTCTGGCCATACAAGATACTTGGGGAGAAATGCACGAATTCGACTACAAATTAGGACTTGGTCCCGTTATATTAGCAGACGGAACAATTGGCTTAATGTTTGACGATACAATAGGAGAATATCCATCAATCGCTTTTTATTTCATTGCATATATTGATGAGTTCCTTGACGAAGCTTATGGAGCAGCATATATATTCGCAAACTGTTTACTATACAAATAGAACTAGAAACCCTTTAATTAAAACGCATTTATGAGAAAAGACTTATTATTAGGAATTGCTGTCACTTCTCTGATCGGATTATCAGGTTGTAGCAGCGACGATGAGAACACAACGTGGGGTGTTTCCGCACCTGATGCCGCACTTACGGTATCTTTACCTTCGGACTTTGCATGGAATAATGACTCGAAGATAGGACTTTACTGTGCACAAGCTTATGACAATGGTACAGTTGGAGTTATCAACAAAGCTATAGCTATTACAAGCGGAGCCGGTACAAGCAACGCCGGGCTGGCTAATGCCATAAAACCGGGTGAAGGAGCAAACAAACTTTATACATATTATCCTTACAATGAAGCCTTGGGGGAAAATCCGGCAAAAGTAAAGGTTAGTATCCCTTCACTTCAAAAGCAGAATATGCCCGATCCTGTTCAAAGCACAAATGAATATTCGTTCTTTTACGGAACACAAACAGCAACTCCGGTTGACGCCAGTCCGATGACTGCAAATATTGCAATGAAAAATCTATTCTGTGTTTTAGAGTTCAATATAGGCACAACTGCATTCGGAATAGGTAAACAAATATCCGAAATCACGGTATCAGCCGAGAATGCTAAATTAGCCGGTGACTTTGGAGTGAATCTGACAGCAGATAAAGTAGTCGCAGACGGTACAGCCGATGCCTCTTATATTTCTGCCAACTCTATCACTTTACAAATGGAAGGAATAGCAGGAACACTAGCTACAACCCCTATAAAAACACGTATTACAATGAATCCGGCACAACTGGAAGGTAAACAATTAAAAATAAAAGTTAAGCTAGGAAATGATTCATGGGAATTCACAGAAGACGGACGTAACTATCTCGCAAACAAAGTATACTCTGTTGATTTAAACCTGACAGATCCTCCATTAAATCTGAATGAAAAAGGATATTCAAACAGTTATATGGTAAACCAACCCAATACAACATACAAATTCGATGCAAAAGTACAGGGAAATGGGAAAGTAACCACAGGTATAACCCCACAATCCATTGATCCGAAAGATGCCTTTATTGTGTGGGAATCCACTTCAGCACAGAATGGGGTCATCAAAAACGTAAAATTATCAGCAGATGGATTTGTAACTTTCACCACCTCCGGTAATATCGGTGGAAATGCCCTGATTGCTGTTACCGACGGCATACCTACTGACGAGTTCCCTAAAGGAACCATTTTGTGGAGTTGGCATATCTGGAGTACCGATTATGATATCTCGCAAGACGTGGCTATTACTAATGCTGATGGAGTTAAATTCCACTTTATGAAAATTAACTTAGGTGCATTAAGCGTTGCTCCAGACGAAAATGGATATGGATTAAAATATCAATGGGGACGCAAAGATCCATTTTTCTATGATGGAATACCCTCCGGCGGAGTGGTAACAGGCGTAGTATCCGACACGATGTACGGATGGCAATCTGATACATATTCTCCAGAAACAGGGGGGGAAGATTTGTCACTGTATTATTCAGGTGTCTTCCCAACAGCATTCTTCAAAGGTGGTTATGGGACAGATAACGATTGGTACGGAACAGGTACAGGTATAGAAAACAGAAATAACAATTTATGGGGGAATCCTGAAAATGAATTAGGAAATAAATCTATTTATGACCCATGCCCAGTAGGTTATCGTGTACCCCCACAAGCTGCATATAATAATTTCTCAGGTCCCAATTATAAGGATTTCGGCTGTACATTCAAAGGTGCAGAAGATCTGTTCTTTATAGGAGCTGGATACTTAACCTATAGTAGTGGTATCATTGGAGGAAAAGGTTACGGTAACAAATATTCATTAACATACTGGACAACTAATACAAATGATATAAATGCTATATCTATGAGATATGATCCACCAGTATCAAGTCCTAGTGCATATTTCAGTAACAAACAAGGAGCACAACGAGCACAAGGTAGTATTGTTCGTTGCATCCGTGAATAAATCTCTCTTAAACATTAATGAGTAGAAGGGCTGTTTCTGCAAAGAAACGGCTCTTTTTTATATCTGCCAATCACCTGCTAATTGGCTCAATCTGTAATATAGTACACAGCAAACACCCTATCATAAAACATGAAATACAAAACAGCACCACTATTTTTCTTTCCTCAAAGTTTCCATAAGGAAAATAATCCTATATCTTTGTAACTACATATTTTTAAAAGACAACATTATGGCAAAAAAGAAAGAAAAGAAAGAGAAAAAGGCCGGCAAAAGAATGAGTAAGAAAGAGCTGGCAGCATTATTGATAGACTTTTTCCATGCCAAACCGAACGAGACCTTGAGTATGAAATATATTTTCTCGGAATTGCGTCTCACCACCCATCCGCAGAAAATGCTATGCGTCGATATACTACATGACCTTTTAGCTGACGATTATATTTCCGAAATAGAAAAAGGAAAATTCCGCCTCACCAATCATGGAACGGAGATGGTAGGGACTTTCCAACGGAAAAGCAATGGCAAAAACTCATTTATCCCCGAAGGAGGAGGTGAACCAATATTTGTGGCCGAACGTAACTCGGCACATGCCATGAACAATGACAAAGTAAGGATCACCTTCTATGCCAAACGCAAGAACAAAGATGCCGAGGGCGAAGTAATAGAAATACTGGAACGTGCTAACGACACTTTCGTCGGCACACTGGAAGTAGCTAAATCCTATGCATTCCTAGTGACGGAAAACCGTACACTTGCCAATGACATCTTTATCCCGAAAGACAAACTGAAAGGTGGAAAGACCGGCGATAAAGCCATCGTGAAAGTAACCGAATGGCCGGACAAAGCAAAGAATCCTATCGGACAAGTGATAGATATATTAGGCCAAGCCGGTGATAACACTACGGAAATGCACGCTATTCTTGCAGAATTCGGCTTGCCGTACGTATATCCGAAAGCTGTGGAAACAGCCGCAGACAAGATTCCTGCCGAGATTTCAGCAGAAGAAATAGCCAAACGCGAAGATTTCCGCAAGACCACCACTTTCACCATCGACCCGAAAGATGCCAAGGACTTTGACGATGCGCTTTCTATCCGTAAGCTGAAAGACGGATTATGGGAAGTAGGTGTGCACATCGCCGACGTGACACATTACGTGAAAGAAGGAGGAATCATCGACAAAGAAGCAGAGAAGCGGGCAACCTCCGTTTATCTGGTAGACCGTACCATCCCGATGCTTCCCGAACGGTTGTGTAACTTCATCTGTTCACTCCGTCCGAATGAAGAAAAACTTGCTTTCTCCGTCATCTTTGATATTACTGAAAAGGGAGAAGTCAGAAATTCACGCATCGTACATACAGTCATCAATTCCGACCGCCGTTTCACTTACGAAGAGGCACAGCAGATTATTGAAACCAAAGAAGGAGACTACAAAGAAGAAGTACTCACACTGGATACCATTGCCAAAGCACTTCGTGAGAAACGTTTCGCAGCAGGAGCCATCAACTTCGACCGCTACGAGGTGAAGTTTGAAATTGACGAGAAAGGAAAACCGATCAGCGTTTATTTCAAAGAATCGAAAGACGCCAACAAACTGGTGGAAGAATTCATGTTGCTTGCCAACAGAACAGTGGCTGAGTTCGTCGGTAGAGTTCCTAAAAATAAAAAGCCTAAAGTGCTTCCTTACCGTATCCACGACCTTCCCGATCCGGAGAAACTGGAGAATCTGTCACAATTCATCGCCCGCTTCGGCTACAAAGTACGTACAAGCGGAACGAAGACGGATATTTCAAAATCCATCAACCACCTGCTAGACGACATACACGGAAAGAAAGAAGAAAACCTGATTGAAACCGTATCTATCCGTGCCATGCAAAAAGCCCGTTATTCGACTCACAACATCGGTCACTACGGACTGGCATTCGAATATTACACCCACTTTACTTCACCCATCCGCCGTTTCCCGGACATGATGGTACACCGTCTGGTAACGAAGTATATGGACGGAGGACGCAGCGTGTCCGAAGCGAAATACGAAGACCTCTGCGACCACAGTTCGAACATGGAACAAATTGCAGCCAACGCTGAACGCGCTTCCATCAAATACAAACAAGTGGAATTCATGAGCGAACGTCTGGGACAGATTTATGACGGCGTTATCTCCGGTGTCACCGAATGGGGACTCTACGTAGAACTGAACGAGAACAAATGCGAAGGTCTGGTTCCTGTCCGCGATCTGGATGACGATTATTATGAGTTCGATGAAAAGAATTATTGTCTTCGCGGACGTCGCAAAAACAAGATCTATAGTTTGGGAGATGCCATCACCGTTCGTGTAGCCCGCGCTAATCTGGAAAAGAAACAGCTGGACTTTGAACTAATCGAAAAATAAGTTTGACCCTATAAAGAAGTAAAGCTGAAAAGATTTGAAGGGTGTATCCAATGTCAGAAAGAACCATAATTCTGTCATTAGATACACCCTTTATTCAAAACACAAAGCGAGCCAACTTCCCATAACATACCAACAGACTCCGTTACCAACTACACAAACCAACAAAGACAACGAGAAAAAAGTCTGCATAGATTTGTGTAATCAATCGTAAGTCTGTACTTTAGCATCTCATTTTAATTATTCTTACTATTATAATCTATGAAAACTGTCATTATCGAAGACAAACAACGAATCGAGTCCATTATCCTCCATTGCGATGCCTGCTTTGTAGGTATCACAGATTTAGAAGGTAATCCCTACGTAGTTCCGATGAACTTCGGTTATGAGAATGGCATCCTATACCTTCATTCGGGTCCCGAAGGCAGCAAGTTGGAGATGTTGGAACATAATAATAATGTCTGCATCACTTTCAGCGTCGGTCATAAACTCGTATATCAGCACGAGAAAGTAGCGTGCAGTTACAGTATGCGTTCCGAAAGCGCCATGTGCCGTGGAAAAGTGACATTCATAGAAGATATGGATGAAAAACGCCGGGTATTGGATATTATCATGCGTCATTACACGGATAGTGAGTTCAACTATTCCGAACCTGCCGTGCGCAATGTCAAAGTATGGCAAGTGCCCATCGAGCAGATGACGGGAAAAGTCTTCGGTTTGCGAGCCAACGAGAAGCCATGAAACGTTTTCCGGCTCTCTGCCTGTTGACCATCTTCCTTCTGTTACCTGCCCTTTCCATTTTCGCACAATCAGAAAAGCAGGTAAACAGCCACTCTTTTACCTATCAATACCTCACCACCAAGGAAGGATTAAGCAACCAGCGCGTATTCTCCATCCTCGAAGACAAGAAAGGCTTCATCTGGATTTCAACACGTTCAGGGGTGGACTGCTTCAACGGAAGAACCGTAAAAAACTACAGCCTTTTCGGCGAAGACATCATCGTTGACGGAGCCGGACGTATGATCTACCTCACGAAAGACTCACACGAAACACTCCGGGCATATACAAGTGCCGGTAAAGTATTCAAATACGATCCCATCTCCGACGCTTTCACCCTCGAAATTGACGTAGCGGAACTAACGGAAAGCGGAATACTCCTCAACAATCTCTTCATCGACTCATCCAACCGCTTCTGGTTCGGACTGAAAAATGGTTTGTTCTGCTACGACAGCACCAACCGGCACATGGAGAATATACTAAAAAAGAAATGCATCAACACCATCCATTTCTCGCCATCCGACGAAACCCTATATATCGCCACTACCGAAGGATTGTATAAACGCAACCAGCAAAATGGAACAATTACCACCCTATTACCCGAGTGTTACATCCAGTCCGTTTTCTACGATCCCGCAACCCACTTGCTCTGGATAGGAACTTTCAACTCCGGAGTAAAAGTGCAGGATACCCGTACCGGAGATTTCCTGTCGAACGAATCACTGAACCAGCTGCCACACCTCCCCTACCGTTCCATCATCCCCTACGACCCACAAACATTATTGCTGGGAGTAGACGGAGCAGGTGTCTATGCAGCCACCCGTGATGCCGGACACTCCTGGTCTTTCCTCAATGCGAACCTGGAAGAAGAAGGAGAACTGAAAGGAAACGGCATTTATGCCCTCTGCAAAGACAGTTCTTCCAATCTATGGATCGGCAGTTATACAGGAGGTGTAGCCTATGCCAATCCGAAGAAATATCTCTTCGAACTTACCCAACATGAATACAAAAACCCGCAATCACTGATAAACAACCACGTCAACGCTATCCTCGAAGATCATGAAGGCGACTTATGGTATGCCACCAACCAGGGAATCAGTGTACACCTGCTAAAGTCCGGTACCTGGAAACACTTCCTGAAAGAAAACGTATTCCTGACTCTCTGTAATGATAAAAACGGGAATGTATGGACCGGAGGTTACGGCACAGGCGTCTACTGCCTCAACAAACATACAGGCATCCGCCAGCATCTCACCACCGAACGTCCCGGCACATTGACAACAAACTACATTTACTCAATCGTAGAGGACAACAACAAGAACTTATGGTTTGGTGGCATGTATGGCAACCTCATCCGATATACCCCGCCTCAAGCAGGGAAAGCGGAAAAGTTCACCCCATACAGCATTACGCTCATCAATTCGATAACCACAGTCGGCAAAGACACAATAGCCCTTGCCACGGCCAACGGATTCTACCTATTGAACAAACAAACCGGAAATTTCAAGCAATACTTCACCTCCCCCTCCAATGCCGACACCCGGAGCAACAGCTTCATCTACTCCATGTACTTCCCCACTCCCGACAAAGTGTGGTTCGGTACAGACGGAGGCGGCATCAACTTATTAGACCTGAAAACAGGCAAAGCCGTCACCTATTCCACAGCAGACGGCCTTCCTTCCAACTATATATACAGCATCCTTCCCGACAACGAAGGCCACCTATGGCTTAGCACAGACAAAGGAGTGGCTTACATCACCACCTCCCCCTCTCCCACAATAACCAACATTGGCTTCCTTGACGGACTGGCAAATGAATTTAACTTCATGTCCTACACCCGCCTAAAAAATGGGGACTTCATCTATGGAAGTACCAACGGCGCAGTGTGCTTCAACCCGGAAAACTTTACCCGTCATCTTTACGAAGCCCCCTTGTTGTTCACTTCCTTCGAAGTCCCGCAAAAGTCACGTGAAAAGACCGAAGAGAAAAAGATTCAATTCAACCGGATGCTGAACGAAGGAAAAACGATCGAGTTGAAATACAACGAGAATTCTTTTCTCATTTCATTTATCTCCGTCTCTTACCAGTATCAACAAGACATCCACTACAGCTACCAACTGGAGGGTTTCGAACAAAACTGGAGTGCTCCTACCAACGAATTAAGCATCCGTTATACCAATATTCCTCCGGGCAATTATACGTTCCGCGTAAAAAGCATGAGCAAAAACGGCGGACAACAACTAGACGAGCAAACCATCCGCATACACATTGCGCAGCCTTACTGGAACACAGCAATCGCCTGGCTGATATACATCATCCTACTGGCAGGTATCACCTATTTCATCTGGCGTTTCTTTGCCAACAAGATGGAGAAGAAGCACTTCTCCGAAAAGATACAGTTCTTTATCAACACCGCCCATGACATCCGCACTCCGGTGACGCTTATCATGGCTCCGCTTAGCGACCTAAGCAAAGAGGACGGACTGTCCGGAGAAGGGAAACGATACCTCCAGATAGCCCGGAAAAACACAGAAAAGCTATACAACTTAATCACGCAACTACTCGACTTCCAGAAGATAGACACAACACATCTCACACTTCAGGTTGCAGAGTACGATTTGAAATCATACTTGCAGGAAAAAGTGCTTAACTTCCAGTCCCTTTGCGAAAGCAAACAAATCCGGATGGAATTATCAGTGCCCGAAGCCCCCGTCTCACTTTGGATGGATAAAGACAAAGCAGACAAAATATTCGATAACCTGTTATCGAATGCAGTGAAATACACCCCTGCCGGCGGAACTATTTCAATCACAATAGAGCAGAATGATAAAAAGATAACCGTAGAAGTCAAAGACAGCGGTATCGGTATTCCGCGTAAAGCACAACGGTATATCTTCTCCAATTTCTACCGTGCCGAAAATGCCGTCAACTCCAAAGAAACCGGAAGCGGCATCGGATTACTGCTGACCCGTCGCCTGATGAAACTACATAAAGGAAACATCTCCTTTACCAGCAACGAAGGCGAAGGTTCCACCTTCCTGCTCACTTTCCGAAAAGGGAACCGCCATCTGGCACGCTACATCCTGTCGGGGAAACCCTCTCCTCTATCTACCTTCCTATCGGATATATCCACAGAAGACAATAGCAGCGAACTATCACCGGAGGTAAATACAGACCGGGAAACAGGAACCGTTCAGCATACAGACCGATACGATGAAAACGAGCCGAACCAGACAGCCCATACTGCCAAAGAACGAATTTTGATTGTAGAGGACAACGACGATCTGCGTTTCTACCTGAAAAAGACATTTTCTTCCATCTACACCGTCATCGACAAACCCGACGGAGAATCGGCACTGGAATATCTGCAAGGGGCATCAGTAGACTTGATTATCTCCGACGTCATGATGCCGGGCATTCAGGGGGACGAATTGTGTCGCCAGCTCAAGTCGGACTTTACCACCTCGCATATCCCCGTCATCCTATTGACAGCCAAAACGGAGAAAGACGCCATCCTCGAAGGATTGGAAAGCGGAGCGGACGATTATCTCACCAAGCCTTTCGATACGGAGATCCTGAAGACTAAAATAAAAGGAGTATTACAGAACCGCAAGATTATGCGGCAGTATTTCCTTTCTCATTCGCTCAATTCCATTCCTGCTACGGGGCAAAGCGAAAAGAAAGAGGACACCGAATGTGCCAACCTCCTATCTCCCATGGACAAAGAGTTTTTGGAACGTTGCACAAAGCTCGTTACAGAAAATCTGGCCAACCCGGATTTCACCATCAACCAGCTCTCCCGTGAGCTGGCATTAAGCCGTACTATATTCTACGAAAAACTGAAAGCCCTGACAGGGCAGGCGCCTAACGAATTTATCAAACTCATGCGCATGACAGAAGCGACCAATCTATTAAAACAGCAGATTCCGGTGCAGGAAGTCGCTCTTTTGGTTGGTTTCACAGATTCCAAGTACTTTAGTACAGCATTCAAGAAACATTACGGAGTGTCTCCAAGCAAGTTTCTTTAAAAAAAGATTTTCGATATTTACCCTCACACCATCACCATCAACCTACATTTCCTTATTCATAGGCGTTACAGGGGTGAGGGTAACTGTGGTAGCAGGGTGAGGGTAAGCAGTTACCCTCACCCTGTCTCGTCCTGAATGTCAGCCTGATCCCCTGCAATACATAGGATATTCAACCGATATACATTTGTTATCTCCCCGTTATACATCTGTTAAGCTACCAATATTGTTAGTCTCCCACGGCCGTGACAACTTCTTTCCACAGCCGTGGTAGCTTCTTTTCACGACCGTGGGAAGATCCTACCACGGCCGTGGAAGATTAATGATATCAGTACTCTAATGGAAGGATACCGGTAACTTGATGGAACAATACCGAATTCTTTTTGTATACTTGCAGCATAAAAAGACGAAAAGATGCAAATCCGATAGTTTTTCAACCTATTCCGATAGCTTTCAAACCCAGCTAGACAGTGTTACGCCCTATATTTGCGACGTAAATCAACAATCTAATAATCTATTAAGATGAAAAAGCAGTTAACCCTATTTCTCTGTCTGTTGCTATTCATACCCATATATGGATATGCGGAAGACGAAGTAACTCATCAAGTTGTACAGCAAACTACCAAAGTAAAAGGTACTGTTACGGATGAACAAGGCGAACCGTTAATCGGAGCCAGCATCGCCGTTAAAGGTACTTCGCAGGGAGTGATTACCGACTTCAATGGTCAATTCAGCATCGACGCTTCCAAAAACGCTACATTAATAGTCAGTTATGTAGGTTATCGTTCGGAAGAAGTACAGGTGAAAGGACAATCCAATCTTAAAATCGTCTTGAAAGAAGACAGCAAAATCATCGACGAAGTGGTTGTTACCGCACTGGGCATCAAGCGTGAACGGAAAGCACTCGGCTATTCCATCGGTGAAGTGAAAGGTGAAGAACTTGAAAAAGCAAAGGAAACCAATGTCATCAACTCGCTGGCAGGAAAGATTCCGGGACTGGTTATCAGTCAGACTGCCGGAGGCCCCTCCGGTTCATCTCGCGTCATCGTTCGCGGTAGCACGGAAATGACGGGAAACAATCAACCGCTTTATGTGGTGGACGGAGTGCCTTTGGACAACAGCAACTATGGCAGTGCCGGACAATACGGAGGTTATGACCTCGGCGACGGTATCTCCAGTATCAACCCGGACGATATTGAAAGTATGTCCGTATTGAAAGGTCCGGCGGCATCTGCCTTGTACGGTAGCCGCGCTTCTCACGGTGTGATCCTTATCACTACCAAGAAAGCAAGTACCAAAAAGAAATTTGCAGTGGAACTGAACAGTACCACTACTTTCGAGAAACAATTAACGAAGTGGGACGATATACAGTACGTCTACGGTCAGGGAACCGGCGGACGCATCAACGGTACGGACGACCAATATTCTTCGAACAAGAACTGGGGACCGAAGATTGATCCGGGACTGAATCTGACGTATTTCGACGGAGTGACCCGCCCGTATGTTGTCATTCCCAACAATATCGACGGTTTCTTCAGAACCGGTATGACCACTACCAACACAATCGTTGTCAGCACCGTGAAAGATGACACGGGTATCCGCGCCACTTATACGGATATGCGCAACAAAGACATTCTTCCAAACACGAAGATGAGCCGTAACACGCTGAATCTGCGTGCCAACACTACGATCAACAAGAAAGTAGACCTCGACTTCAAGGTGACTTACACGCGTGAAGACGTAAAGAACCGTCCCGCACTGTCTGACCACCGTGCCAACCCTGCCAAGAACCTGATGTCTCTGGCAACCACCTACGACCAGAAATGGCTGCGCGACAACTACAAAGATGCCGACGGCAACTACTACGACTGGAACGGACGCGACGTATGGAACCTCAACCCTTACTGGGTGCTCAACGAAATGACCAATGAATCGGGAAAAGACAAGTTCATGGGTTCGGCATTGGTACGTTACAACGTCAACGAACACTTCAAGATTCAAGTGACCGGTGGTGCGGACATCAACTTCATGAACTTCCAAGACTATGCAGCCCCCACCTCACCGGGATTTGAACAGGGACAGTTGCAAATCAGCGATTTCAAAAACAGAATGTATAACATAGAAGCATTGGCTATTTACAACAACAGTTATAAGAAATTCGACTATGGAGTAACCATCGGCGGCAACCTCTATAAAGTGGACAACAAAACACAGATTGTAACTGCCAAAGAGATGGTGATGCGTGACGTCATTGCCCTGCAAAGCTTCACAAGCAAAGAGATTACCGAAGGAACCTACCGCAAACAGATTAACTCTCTCTATGGTTCTATCAACCTTGCTTACGGCAACTTCGTCTACCTCGACGCCACGCTACGCGGTGACCACTCTTCCACTCTGCCATCGGGAAACAATACTTATTTATACCCATCGGTATCAGGAAGTTTCCTGTTCTCGGAATTCTTCAAGATCAATCCGACGCTATTGCCTTACGGTAAAGTGAGAGTTTCATGGGCACAGGTAGGTAGCGACACAGATCCTTACCAATTGGGACTGTCCTACGAACTGTCTCCCAAAAACTATTCAGGGTACGCACTGTCTCAAATCGCCAATACGACGATTCCGAACAAAGACCTGAAACCGACCAAGACCAACTCTGCCGAAGTGGGACTGGAACTGAAATTCCTGAAAAACCGCATCGGACTGGATTTCACTTACTACACCCAAAAAAGTAGTAACCAGATTATGCGCCTCAACACCACAGGAACTTCCGGCTACAACTCCATGCTGATTAATGCAGGAGAAATAGAGAACAAAGGAGTGGAAATCGCACTGAACACACGCCCCATACAGACGAAAGATTTCTCATGGGACTTGAATATCAACTTCTCAAAGAATAGTAATAAGGTAAAAAGATTAGCTTCAGGTATTAAAGAATTTGAATTGGAATCGGCACGTTGGATTAATGTAAAGGTAGCTGCCGTAGAAGGGGAGAACTATGGTTCCATCCTCGGTAAAGACTTCCTTAGAAATGATGCCGGACAGATTATCGTAGATGCTTCTACGGGACTTCCGAAAGTGACGGAAGACTTACGAGTGCTGGGCAACGCCACCTGGAAATGGACAGGAGGTATCACCACCAACCTGACTTACCGCGACATCTCCCTGTCTGCCATCTTCGATATTAAGGTAGGCGCCGATGTCTATTCCATGTCCGCCCGCTCTTCTTACATGACCGGAAAAGACAAAGCCACTCTTGCAGGACGCGACGGCTGGTATGAATCGGAAGAGCAACGACTGCAAGCCGGAGTGAAAGAAAGTAATTGGGAAGCGACAGGCGGTTATGTAGTAGAGGGCGTGGTAGAAATGCCGGACGGAAGTTTCGCGGAAAACAAGAAGTTTGTCGACCCCGAAGTATATTGGAAACATATAGCCGATCAGACTCCGGTTCCGTTTATCTACGACAACTCTTACGTAAAGGTGCGCGAAATTACGTTGGCTTACCGTCTGCCCAAAAGATGGATCAGCAAGGTGTTTGATGCCGTATCCGTATCGTTCGTGGCACGTAACCCGTTCATCATCTACAAGAACGTACCGAACATCGACCCGGACTCCAACTACAACAACGGCTCGGGTATGGGACTGGAATACGGCTCGCTGCCATCCAGAAGAAGCTATGGTTTCAATGTTAACGTAAAATTCTAATAGTAAGCAATCATGAAAACAATCTATAAAATCGCCTTCGGTATATTATGTATATGCGGTCTGTTGCTGGGAGCCTGCACCGACTTTGAGGAACTGAATACAGACCCTTCCAAGTCGTCCTCTACCGACCCGAACCAGCAACTGTCTATGATTCAGTTGCAAACATGGGGACATTGGCAAATGTGCCAGCCCTATCCATTCTATCTGGCTGCTTTCGCACAATATATGCAGGGCGACTGGAACACCACCAACTATGGCGGACAGTATCGCAAAAATGATGCGGAAATGGGAAACACATGGAACCTGATGTACCCGGCACTCATCAAGAACATTGTCGACATTCTGGACAAGACCAAGGATAACGAACGGGAAGTGAACATCCACTCCGTTGCCCGTATTTATAAAGTATATCTTTTCTCCATACTGACGGATATGTACGGCGACTGCCCTTACTTCGAAGCGGGTAAAGGCTTTATCACCGGTAACGTAAAACCTGCCTACGACAAACAGGAACTGATATACAAGGATTTCCTGAAAGAACTCGGCGAAGCGGCAGATGCTCTGACCGCCAGTGGTGACAAGGTCACGGGAGATATTATCTTTCAAGGGAATATCGACAAATGGAAACGTTTTGCCAACTCCCTGCACCTGCGCTATGCAATGCGCATCGTAAACGCAGACCCGGAACTGGCAAAAGCAGAAGCCATCAAAGCTGTCGGTCAGGAAGCCGGTCTGATGCAATCGGCCGCTGACGATGCCCTGATTGCTTACACCGATATTCAGGACTGGGCATCCAACGAATTCCGCAGAAACGGGCTCGCCCAACTATGGAGAGGTCGCGAAGCATATCCTACGGCTTATCTCTGCAGCACATTCTGGAAACAGCTGGACGCTACTTCCGACCCGCGGCAGTTTGTATTCGGACGTTGTTATGACGAAAGTTCGGCAAACAACCCATTCGGACGTGTGGATCTGACGGAGGAAATGCAGAATACGGAAGCAGCCAAGTTTCAGCCTTGCAACCCGGGTTATTTCTGGTACAGCAACGGGACATGGCCGGAGGGTTATTGGAGCAAGCTGACTAATAAATGGCAGGACAAAGCTACCCGTCCGCAGCTCAACAACATTTTCCTGAAAGGCGATATGCCCGGAGTGGTTATGACATACGCGGAAGCGGAATTATTACTGGCGGAAGCCAAAGCCCGCTGGGCAGGAGACATCACAACAGGTGCCGACGCTTCCACCCATTATAAAAACGGAGTACGCGCAGCCATCCATTTCCTGGAGAAATTCGGTGCCAAGACTTTTGACGATCAGGTCATCGATACCTATCTGCAGGCTAATTCACTACCTGCCAGCGGATTGGATGCACAGCTTACTGCTATCAACACCCAATTATGGATTCTGCACTTCAACAATATCCCCGAAGGATATGCCAACTGGAGAAGAACAGACATTCCGGTGTTGCTTCCTTCTCCCCATTACGGGGCAGTGACGATTGATTCGCAGACTACACCGCTGCGTCTCTGCTACCCGCTCTTTGAAAGTTCGTACAATCCGGAGGGTTATCAATCTGCCATCCAGGCTATGGGAGGCAAAGACGACTGGAATTCACCGGTATGGTGGGACAAATAAACCTAAGATCATCAACACTAAAAGAAAAAACGATTATGAAGAAAATAATATTTATATGCACGTTGCTGGTATCTCTGTTTGCCATGAGTGGTTGCAGCGACGATATAGACACTCCGGTACTGACTACTGACGAATATCCGCGCATACTAGGCCGGTGGCCGGACAAGCAGGAGGATGGCACGTTGGGTAAATTCAGTATTCCATTGAATCAGGTGCTTTCCATCAATGTACAATACACTCCTGCCGAACTATGCGAGGGGACATGGTATCTGGATGGAAGGGAAATTCATAAGGGAGTAGGATTGACGTACATTCCTTCGACTATCGGCACTTTCCACCTCGAACTGATTGTAAAGACGCCGACTAAGGAAACCACCCGTGAAGCTATTATCCAAGTAACCGAAGCAACAGAGTAAACCATTAAAACAAGAATTGTATGAAAAAAAGACTTATAATCTATCTGGCCTGTCTGTTTGCATGCCTGATAGCCTCCTGTTCCGAAAAAGATGAAGTAATCAGCAACGGAGGAGAACCGCAAAACTATGTTCCTTTTGCCATCAACAAAGGGGTGAATATCAGTAACTGGCTGTCGCAGGTAGACGCCATCCCCGCCAACGGCTTCTCACAAGCCGAAGCACAAAAGCTGGCAGGATACGGTTTCGACCACATCCGTCTGCCGATAGACGAAAAACTGTTCTTCACGGAAGACGGTCAGAAGATACCGGAAGCATTCACACTGTTGCACAATGCCATAGGATGGTGTCGGGATGCCGGAATGAAAGTGATTGTAGACCTGCACGTATTGCGCGATCACAACTTCAATACAACGGTCACTACATCGGGCGACCCGATTGAGAGTTTCTACGACACATTTGAAGATATGAAATGGGCGGGATGGTTTGCCAATGGCTCCGGCGTGACGGTGAACAATGTAGATAATCCCAGCAAAAGCGGTATAAACACCAGCAACAGGGTGTTCTCTGTGGTACGAAAATCAGGAGTGGACACTTGGTCGAACGCCAAGAAAAAGGATTTTTCCATTATTCCTGTCGGGTCAGGCAAAATGCAGTTCAAGTACCTGCGCGCCAAAATATACAAAAGCACCAAAAGCACTATTACCGTTGTATTGAGTGACGAGAACAATACGAACGACGGTTACTACGGATATACCAATACTACGGCAAATGAATGGGAAGAAATCGCCGTAGATGTATCCAACTATAACAAAAACTGCGGTCGCGTGGCTCTCCGTCCGGAAGAAGGAGAAACAATGTATTTCGACGATGTATTCTTCTCCGACAGTAAAACTGGTGACAACAAGATCTACCCTGAAAGTGGAACTACCACCGTTGTCCCCAAACTCTGGACAGACAAAGACGCCCAGTACAAATATCTCGACTTATGGAAAACGCTGGCGAAAGAACTGAACCAGTATCCCAACGATCTCGTTGCCTACGAGTTATTGAATGAACCGGTAGCCCCTTACGCCTCACAATGGAACTCTCTTTCCGCCCAACTGATTCGTGAACTCCGGCAAACGGAACCCGAACGTAAACTCATCATCGGCTCTAACCGCTGGCAGAGTGTCAACACTTTCAACGAACTGACTATTCCCGGCGGTGACCCGAATATCATCTTGAGTTTCCACTTCTACAACCCGCATCCCCTCACGCACTACCAAGCCGAGTGGACGGAAGAAAAAGACCTGAATGTACCCATTCACTATCCGGGCGAACTGATAGAAGAGGCGGACTTCAACCAACTATCCGAAGCAATGCAAAAACTGGTGACTCCTTATATGGGAACGTATGATAAAACCACGCTTGAGTCACTCGTATTGAAAGCGGAGATGAAAGCTACCAGTCTCGGCGTACAACTCTACTGCGGTGAATTCGGTTGCTACAAAAAGACTCCGGCTGCCGACAGAATGGAATGGATACGGGACGTAGTATCTATCTTGAAGGATCGTCACATCTCCTACTCTTATTGGGAATATAAAGCAGGATTCGGTTTCTGCGATTCACAAGGAAACGTGATTGAACAGGAGGTACTCGATTTGTTAACTAAATAATAGTCATTCAGATAACAATAATCATTCAAATTAAGAAAGAAATATGCGACAAACATTCATCGCTATGGGAATTTGTTGTGCTATCGGCATTTCCACATTAGCTTGTCAGGATAAAAGCAAAGATTACACCGATCCTACGCTGCCTGTGTCCGAACGTGTCTCCAGCCTGATGTCTCAAATGACATTGGAGGAAAAAGTTGCCCAAATGTGCCAATACGTGGGATTGGAACACATGAAGAAAGCAGAAAAGGATATGTCTGCCGAAGACTTGAAACACAGTCATTCGCAGGGTTTCTATCCCAATCTACATTCTTCCGATGTGGAAGAGATGACGAAAAAAGGACTGATTAGCTCGTTCCTGCACGTGGTAAAGGCCGAAGAAGCCAATTATCTGCAATCGCTGGCACAGCAAAGCCGCCTGAAGATTCCACTCCTGATTGGCATTGACGCCATTCATGGAAACGGTTTGTATCGTGGTTCGACCATTTACCCCACTCCTATCGGACAGGCAGCTACTTTTGACCCTGCACTGGTAGAACGGATGTCACGGGAGACTGCTATTGAAATGCGTGCCAGCGGTATGCACTGGACGTTCACTCCGAACGTGGAAGTGGCACGTGACGCTCGCTGGGGACGTGTGGGCGAAACATTCGGCGAAGATCCCTATCTGGTAGGACAGATGGGGGCGGCTACCGTACGCGGATTCCAGACAAAGGATTTCACGGGAAACGATAAAGTGATTGCGTGTGCAAAGCATCTTGTAGGTGGCAGTCAGCCAGCCAACGGAATCAACGGTGCTCCTGCCGAGTTATCGGAAAGAACGTTGCAGGAGGTATTTTTCCCGCCTTTCAAAGATTGTCTGGAAGCGGGGGTATTTACAGTGATGACGGCTCATAATGAGTTGAGCGGGATTCCTTGTCACGGAAATAAGTATCTGATGACGGAAGTATTACGCAATCAGTGGAAGTTTGACGGTTTTGTTGTCAGCGACTGGATGGATATTGAGCGCATGCACGACTATCACAACGTAGCCGAAACGCTGAAAGACGCTTACCGGATCAGTGTAGATGCCGGAATGGGAATGCACATGCATGGACCGGAATTCTACGAAGCTATCATTGAATGTGTGAAAGAAGGGAGTATTCCTGAAAAGCAGATAGATGCTGCCGTTTCTAAGATTCTGGAAGTTAAATTCAGGTTAGGATTGTTCGAGAATCCGTTTATCGACCTGAAAAAGAAAGATGAAATTGTCTTTAATGAGAAACATCAGCAAACGGCACTGGAAGGAGCGCGGAAGTCTATCGTCCTGTTGAAAAATGAAGGTAATATGCTGCCATTGGATGCTTCGAAATATAAGAGAGTGTTTGTTACCGGACATAATGCCAACAATCAGTCTATCTTAGGTGACTGGGCAATGGAACAGCCGGAAGAACATGTCACTACCGTATTGAAAGGTCTGAAAGCTATCAGCCCCGAAACGAATTATAATTTCCTTGATCTCGGCTGGAATGTACGTTTGCTATCGGACAATCAAATAAAGGAAGCAGTGCAACAGGCACGCAGCTCCGATCTGGCGATTCTGGTGGTAGGAGAAAACTCAATGCGTTATCATTGGAACGAGAAGACGTGTGGAGAGAACAGTGACCGTTACGAGCTTTCTTTGCCGGGACGTCAACAGGAACTGGTAGAAGCTGTAGCTGCTACGGGGGTTCCGACAGTCGTTATCCTTGTCAACGGCCGTCCGCTGACTACCGAATGGATAGATGAAAATATGCCGTGTATCATCGAAGCATGGGAGCCGGGAGTAGCCGGGGGTCAGGCTTTGGCGGAAATTCTTTACGGAAAAGTGAACCCAAGCGGTAAACTGCCGATTACGATTCCAAGAAGCACCGGACAGATTCAATGTATGTACAATCATAAATTTACCAACCATTGGTTTCCGTATGCAACAGGAAATTCATTACCTTTGTACGAGTTCGGTTACGGTTTGAGTTATACGACGTATAAATATGAGAACCTCAAACTGTCTGAAGCAACGACCACTCCTGACAAAAGCGTGAAAGTAACTGTAGATGTCACGAATACCGGAAAAATGGATGGTGAAGAAACGGTCCAGCTCTATATCCGCGACGAATACAGTTCTGCTACTCGCCCTGTAAAGGAGTTGAAGGACTTTGCCCGCATACCTTTGAAAGCAGGAGAAACGAAAGAGGTTTCATTTACTCTCACTCCCGAAATGCTGTCCTACTATGACGCTAATATGCACTATGGAGTAGAAAAAGGAACTTTCAAGATTATGGTGGGAGCTTCTTCAAGAGATACCGATCTGCAAAGCATTATACTTACAGTGAAATAAAATAAATATGAAGAAATTACTATGTCTCGCCCTGTTATTGTCTGCCGGAAGTGTTTATACCGGCAGCGTTTCGGCAACCAACCAACCTGCCGGTAAGAAATCCGGAAACAACTCAAAGGATATATACAAAAAGACCTGGATTGACTTCAACAAGAACGGTGTAAAGGACGTATACGAAGATCCCTCCGCTCCTATCGAAGCCCGTATTGCGGATTTGCTTTCGCAAATGACACTGGAAGAGAAGACCTGTCAGATGGCTACTCTTTACGGTTCGGGACGGGTACTGAAAGATGCATGGCCTACCGACGGATGGTCGACAGAAATCTGGAAAGACGGTATCGGGAATATCGACGAACAGGCCAACGGACTGGGTAAGTTCGGTTCTGAAATCTCCTATCCGTATGCCAACAGTGTGAAGAATCGCCACACCGTTCAGCGCTGGTTTGTGGAACAGACACGACTGGGTATTCCGGTCGATTTTACCAACGAGGGAATACGCGGATTATGTCACGACCGGGCTACCATGTTTCCCGCTCAATGCGGGCAAGGTGCCACGTGGAACAAAATAACTGATCCGGGAAATTGCGAAAGTCACTGCTGATGAGGCGAAAGCACTCGGATATACCAATATTTATGCTCCGATTCTGGACATCGCACAAGATCCTCGCTGGGGACGTGTAGTTGAAAGTTACGGAGAAGATCCTTATCTGGTAGGCGAATTGGGTAAGCAAATGATTCTTGGTCTACAAAGTGAAGGAATCGTTGCCACTCCGAAGCACTTCGCCGTTTATAGTATTCCGGTCGGTGGACGCGACGGAGGTACACGTACCGATCCGCACGTGGCTCCGCGTGAGATGAAGACTCTGTATCTGGAACCATTCCGTAAAGGTATTCAGGAAGCGGGTGCACTGGGCGTCATGAGTTCTTACAACGACTATGACGGGGAGCCTGTTTCCGGAAGTTATCATTTCCTCACGGAAATTCTGCGTCAGCAGTGGGGATTTAAAGGATATGTAGTTTCGGATAGTGAAGCGGTGGAATTTCTACATACTAAACATCGTATCACTCCCACAGAAGAAGAAATGGCGGCACAAGTGGTAAATGCCGGATTGAATATCCGCACGAACTTCACTCCGCCACAGGACTTTATTCTTCCATTACGCCGTGCTATTAGTGAGGGCAAAGTCTCTCTGCATACGCTCGATCAACGTGTTGGTGAGATTCTCCGTGTCAAGTTTATGATGGGTCTTTTTGATAATCCATATCCCGGTGATGACCGTCGCCCGGAAGTGGTAGTGCATAATGCCACCCATCAGGATGTATCTATGAGAGCAGCTTTAGAATCTATCGTACTTTTGAAGAATGAGAATCAAATGCTTCCGTTATCCAAGAACTTCAGCAAAATAGCTGTGATTGGCCCGAATGCGGAAGAAGTGAAAGAACTGACTTGCAGATACGGTCCCGCCAATGCATCTATAAAGACTGTCTATCAGGGAATCAAAGAATATCTGCCCAATGCAGAAGTTCGCTATGCAAAAGGCTGTGATATTATTGATAAGTATTTCCCGGAAAGTGAACTGTACAATGTTCCATTAGATACACAAGAGCAAGCGATGATTAATGAAGCCGTAGAATTAGCAAAGGCTTCGGATGTCGCTATCCTTGTATTAGGTGGAAATGAGAAGACGGTTCGGGAAGAATTCTCACGTACCAATCTCGATCTCTGCGGACGCCAACAGCAATTATTGGAAGCTGTTTATGCCACAGGAAAACCAGTCGTTCTGGTAATGGTAGACGGAAGAGCAGCTACTATCAACTGGGCAAACAAATATGTCCCTGCCATCATTCATGCTTGGTTCCCCGGCGAATTCATGGGAGATGCCATCGCCAAAGTTCTTTTCGGAGACTATAACCCGGGCGGACGTCTGGCAGTTACTTTCCCGAAATCAGTGGGACAGATTCCTTTTGCATTCCCATTCAAGCCGGGTTCGGATTCAAAAGGAAAAGTCCGTGTTGCCGGTGTGCTTTATCCTTTCGGATATGGTTTAAGCTATACGACTTTCGGATATTCAGACTTGAAAATCTCTAAACCGGTTATCGGGGCACAAGAGAATATCACTCTTTCATGCACTGTAAAGAATACAGGAAAGAAAGCAGGGGATGAAGTAGTCCAGCTTTATATCCGTGATGATTTTAGTAGCGTAACAACCTACGATAAAGTATTACGTGGTTTCGAACGTATTCATTTGCAACCGAGAGAAGAACAAACGGTTAACTTTACCCTTACTCCTCAAGACTTAGGGTTATGGGATAAGAATAATCAGTTTACAGTAGAGCCGGGAAGTTTCTCGGTGATGGTGGGGGCTTCTTCGGAGGATATTCGGTTGAAGGGAAGTTTCGAGGTTCAATAAACTAAAAATGTAAGCAGACAAAGGTTACCTACATTCAAAATACTTATTAAAATATGGTCAAACAATAAATTGAGACTCCATTCTCTTTCTATCGTTTGACCATATTTGATGAATATACCTAAACTAACCTTATTGAAAACGTCGCTTTAGCTATGTTATTGCAAACTGAATTTCTTTGTTTGTACATCGCGGCTATTTCCACCAACCATCACTTCAAATTCACCCGGTTCACATACCCAATTCAACGCACTATTATAGAATTTCAGTTGTTCTGCAGTGATATCGAAAGAAACAGTACGGCTTTCTCCTTTCTTCAAATGAATACGTTCGAAGCCTTTCAACTCTTTTACCGGACGCGCTACACTTCCTACCATATCACGGATATACATTTGTACAACTTCATCAGCATCATAGTTGCCCGTATTGGTTACAGTGACAGAAGCCGTTATCTTACCATTTTCATTCATAGAGTTATTACTAAGTTGGAGGTCACCATACCGGAATGTGGTGTATGACAGACCATATCCAAATGGATAAAGAGGTTCATTGTCTATATCAAGGTAGTTACTACGGAATTTGCTGAACCACTTTCCTGCCTCCAAAGGACGACCTGTATTCAGATGATTGTAATACAAAGGAATTTGTCCTACATTCTTCGGGAAAGTCGTAGTTAGTTTTCCACTCGGGGAAACATCTCCGAATACAACATCACATATCGCATCAGCTGCTTCACTGCCTCCGAACCATACATTCAATATAGCTGGGAAGTTTTCCTGCTCCCAAGTCATCACAGTGCTGCGACCTGCAAAATAGACCAAAACAATCGGTTTGCCTGTCTTTTTCAATGCTATCAGAAGATCGCGCTGGGCATCCGGCATTTCAAGATTAGTACGACTACAGGATTCACCGCTCATTTCAGACGATTCACCGACAGCTGCTACAATTACATCAGCCTGCGAAGCTATATTCAGAGCCTCATCCAACAATTCCTGTGCGCTACGCGGATCACGCATCTCACGACCGAACATGGTAGCTTCTGCCTCTCTTTGGGCGTCATACATCAGATTCGATCCTTTTGCATAAAGTACTTCCGCTTTGCCTGCCAATGATTGCTTCATGCTATCATACAAGGAATTGTATTTATCAAAAGCAGCCGCCACACTCCATGTACCCGGCATATTGGCCTTTGTATTAGCTAACGGACCAACCAGAGCTATTTTACCTTTACGCTGCAATGGGAGCAGGTTGTTTTCATTCTTCAGAAGCACAAATGTTTCAGTAGCTATTTTACGGGCTACAGCACGATTCTCCGCAGTGAAGATATCTCTCTTTACCCGGCTTGCATCACAATATTTATAAGGATCATCAAACAATCCGAGCTTGTATTTCGCTTCGAGAATACGACGGCAGGCTTTATCTATTTCAGCCATTGTTACTTTTCCTTCTTTCAGAGACTTCTCCAGAGTAGTGAGGAACCCGTCTGCCACCATATCCATATCGGTTCCGGCACTAAGCGACATGGCAGATACTTGTTGCAAATCTCCCATCCCGTGAGCAATCATTTCGGAAATAGCTGTATAGTCTGTTACCACAAAACCATCAAATCCCCAGCGGTCACGCAGTACATCGGTCATCAACCATTTATTACCGGTAGCAGGAATGCCATCGACCACGTTGAAAGAAGTCATCACACTACCCACACCTGCATCAATAGCTGCTTTGTAAGGAGGAAAATAATTATTGAACATACTTAGGTGACTCATGTCCACTGTGTTATAGTCACGACCTGCTTCGGGTGCACCATACAGGGCAAAGTGTTTCACGCAAGCCATGATGGTGTTCTTATCCGTCAGATCGTCACCCTGATAACCTTTTACCATAGCAACCGATATCTCCGAACCTAAATAAGGGTCTTCACCTCCACCTTCAGACATACGGCCCCAACGAGGATCGCGACAGATATCAACCATAGGACTGAAAGTCCAGCAAATACCATCGGCACTGGATTCTTTGGCTGCTATACGGGCGGATTCTTTGATAGCCTCCATATCCCAGCTACAAGAGAGTGCCAAAGGAATAGGGAAAACAGTCTCATATCCGTGAATGACATCCATACCAAACAACAAAGGAATTTTCAGACGACTCTGTTCTACGGCAATCTTTTGTACTTCACGAATATTATCCACTCCTTTCACATTGAAAAGGCCGCCGACCTGGCCTTTTCTTATCTTTCCGGCTACATCACTACTCTTAGCTTGTCCGGTAACAATTTCACCCGACACAGGAAGGTTGAGCTGACCGATCTTCTCCTGTAAAGTCATCTTCCCCATCAGGTTGTCAATAAACTGATCCATTTTACCTTTATCGGCTTGTGGTGTAGCCATGGCAGTGGCAGCAGATGCCGAAATCACTGCAGCTATCAAAAATCTACCTATTCTCATATTCTGTTTTGTATTTATATTATTCTTTCTTCTGTTTTTAGTCGGTTGCTGTAGAAGTGAAGCCCAGCTTCTTCAGTCCTTGCTGGATTTCCGGACAACTCATGAATAACCGCCAAAGCAATCCTGTACGGTAGTTCTCTATCATTGGCGCAATCGTACACTGATCGATGGCAAGATAATGCGGAACAGTCCACTTCTCGTTCGGTGAGAATGCATCGTAAAATCCATATTTACCCCAGATCCACGATCCTTGTTTATAGAAACCTTTCAAGGCAGCCATCGATTCCTCCGGTGTGTAGGGGAAAGAGGATAAAGCGGCAGTAGGAGTAATCACACCAAGATCATTGTCCGGCATGTGTGCTGAATAACCATTTATTGAATAACTCGCTGTAAGTCCCCAACAATCAGGCCCGTATCCTTTGTATCCCTTCGGATTAGTGACACAATATTGATAATCACTCATCGCATGATTGCGTACCACGTTCCAGTAGTTGGCATATTGATCGGTCAAATTACGCGGGTCAAGACCGATGTAAGAGTAGTGTGCCCAGAATAAAGGACCACCTTTTTCTTCTGCTCCATTATGTTTCAGTTCGAGCGGGTAACCGTAAGGTTTAGAGGCACTTTTGATGCCACCGCTACGCGCCCATCCTTCATGATAACATTCTGCCGGAACAGAATGTGTAGGAGATGAGGCGGCAAGGATATAGGTAATCAGACATTCATTATAACCTTCAAGCGGGAAGTTCATTTCCCAGCCATAGTTAGGAGACCAATGCCAATATAATACATTTTGTCCGCCGTTCCGGTACCAGTCGAATTCCATTCCGTGCCATAGTTCATCTATTTTAGAGGCCAATGCTTTTTCTTTTTCGTTGCCGTCTTTCACGTATTGTCGCACACACAACAGGCTTTGCATAAGGAAACTACTTTCCACCAGGTCGCCACCGTCATCTTTTGTTCCGAATGGTTTCACTTTGCCCGTAGGACCATTCAGCCAGTGCGGCCATACTCCATGAAATCGGTCGGCTTTTGCCAGATAGTCTACAATCTTCGTCAAACGAGCTATACCTTCTTCCCGGTCGATAAAGTTCCGTTCGATAGCTACTAACAAGCCGGCAACTCCAAATCCACTACCTCCGATTGTAATCACATCCTGATCTTGCTGCGGATAGATATTATCAAGGTGTATGCGTTCACAGGCCAGTCCGGAAGTCTTTTCCGCACCTTCCCACATATAGTTGAAGTGTGTTTTTTGAATATAGTCGAGCAGTTCGTTGTCGTTCGCAAATGCCACGGGGCGATCAGGCTCCGCATCAATCACTGTCTTGTTCTTTTGTGTACATGCGCATATCACTACGAGTAGGGTAATAAATATGCCGGTTCTTGTCCATTCCATCATCTTATAAAGTATTTCTTCTGATTAATAATTATTGTTTCACGACTTTCGACAACGCCGACCGTCCCGATTCATTCAAAGCTTCAATGGCAAAGTAATAAGTCGTACCAAGGTCCAGTCCCCGGAAGTCATAATGATCCGCACCGTTCACGGTTATACAGTTGTATAACTTTTCAGGAGCAATGCCATAGTAGATATTATAACCGTAGGCACCGGATGAAGGACTCCATGAAATCATCGCATTGCGCTTATCCTGTTTGTCACGTACTACTTTGAAATTTCGTACCGGAAGCGGTTTCTCCCCATCAGCAAAACCAAATATCCGAAATTCCGAGAGACAGAAATTGCCTGATGGGACATGAATGTTTTCCAGTTTCAGATAACGGGCATCCAAAGTCTCGCTCAATTCGATGTAGTCATGAGGTACATCTTTATCATTATCGCTTTTATCTACCACCAGTGTCCAGTCTGTTCCGTTATCACTGGAGTAAATACGATATTGATAATACAAATCGTTTGCACGATTATGCTGCACACTTTTATGGTCATAATAATTGAGTTGAATTGCCTTTATATGTTTCATACCACCAAGGTCAATTTCTACCCACTCACCCGGTTCTCCGGTTTTAGCAGCCCAATACGTACGCATATTTTCATCGGTAAGATTGGAAGCGGAGTAGATACTGTCGGTACTGGATACTTTTACCGGTTTCTCATAGGAAAGAAGCATCCAGCCGGTGAACCGGTCAGACGGATTTTTAATATCGTAGTCAGCATTCCAGTATGGGTAGTCGCCGAATGCTGTGGTAGAATACATTACTCCATCCGGATCGAATGCCGTAGGATATAATCCGATACGCCTTTCAAACTTATATTTGAGAGACAACATACAAGTACCTACATGCCAGTAATTTCCCTTCAGGTCCTGAAAAGTACCACTGTGTCCTACTCCCTGCACAAATCCACCGGGTTTATAACTCATCGGATTATGCTGCTGGTAAGTGAACGGCCCCAATGGCGAATCACTGACATATACCCCGTCAGCATACACTTTGAATTCCGTACCCGGAGCACCGTACTGGAAATAATATTTTCCATCATGCTTCGTCATATAAGCCCCTTCGGTAAACGGACGTAACGTCACTTCGTCATCATTATTCATGCCAAATCGCTCCCAGCCATGCTCTTCCGGACGAAGCATCATGATATCGTAGATCTTACTAACCGGACGGAAATCATCACGACTGATCTCTACACCTTTAAGAGGATATTCATTACTGGAACCGTAATAAAGATAAAGTTTACCGTCATCATCCAAAAACAGGCAAGGGTCCCATGAAGGTAACGTATTACGTTCGATAGCACGCTTGAAACGCCCGGATTTGGGAGACGTGCTATACCACACAGGCAATCCCTCATAAGTAGAACCGGTATAGAACAGTGTATCTCCGCTTACAAACGCTGCCGGAGCACACATATCGTCATCTGTAGGACGACGTTGGAAAGAAGCCGGAGCAAATTCCCAGTCGCTTAGATTTTTCGAATAATGGAAACCTCCCTGGTTCGTTGAAAACAGGAAATACTCATCTTTATAAGTTAACCCCATCGGATCGGCAGAAGATCTGAATGATCCGCCAAACTGAACATTGTTGTTATAAGGTTCATAGTTATAACTAATATTCATAGGATTGCAATAGGTACGAGTGACAGGATGCACAGGGTCATACCACCTTGTAGCTTGAGCAGGCTGGCGCTGCACTGATTTATGTTTCTCCGGTCGCATAACGATTTTCACTTGCCGATCGGCAACAGCACGTTTTACATCAGCAAAAGATTTTCCCGGATAATAAACATAAAGATGTACATCGTTATCAGTAGCCTTCAACGTATAACGGCCTTCCACGTCTGTGTTACAATGAACCGGACTCGAGAAAAACATAACGGTAGCCCCTTCAAGCGGATTACCCTGTTCATCTACAACCGTTCCGGTTATTTCATATTGATTTACTACCGGGATATAATAATCGCTTACCTGTCCTTTGACTACTTTTATAGAATCATCCGGCGGTAGAGCGTTCCCTGCCAAAGCAGAGAACGCGATCCCAGAACTTAGTAATATCTTTTTTACTATTCCTGTCATTTATAGATTTTATTTAGACATGATTACTCGTCAATCGGTTCATTAGTCAGACTTGGGATATTGGATACCTGATCGAAAGGAAGCGGATAATAGGTTTTATCAGCACTCCATCCTTTGGAACCAAGTACAGAAGCAGCCTTACCTGTACGAATCAAGTCATTGTAACGTTCTCCCCACTCACAAACAAGTTCCATACGGCGTTCATCAAGGATTTGATCTACTGTCGCATCATTAATCGCGGACATATTGGCACGGTCACGCACAAGATTCAACGGTACATCTCCATCTTTGCCTAAACGTACTTTGGCCTCTGCATTCATCAACAACACCTCTGCATAACGGAATATGCGGACATTATTATTTGAACCATATTTGGTACGGCCAGGTGTCAGCTGATCTGTCGGAGTATAAGCTTTTCCATTCCAGCAATCTGTTTGAGTAGAGTTCTGCAATTCACGAATCACGTCACCGCTTGGAGTAGTTGTACCAGCCAACAGGAACGAAGTCGTAGCACGGATAGTCTCACCACGAGCCGCTGCCCAATCACGGAGATCTTTATATATACCGATAAATCCCCAGCCTGAAATATTTCCGTCGTTCGCCGGTCCCTGGAATACAAACCAGTTATCAGCATCTACCATATCACCTGAACCAAGACCAAAGTCAGTACACTGACATTCGAATAACGATTCATCACAAACCTTACCCGGAATCTTGAATAAATTATAGTAATCATCATAAAGCTTAAATTTCTTACTACCGATAATATCATCTGTCAGTGTCTCAACTTCCCCATAATTTCCCATATTCAGATGCATCTTTGCTGCAAGCATTTCTGCCGAGAAAGCAGTGACAGCACCATAATGAGCCATTTCGTTCGGACGTAATCTCGGAGTATGGTCCATCGTATATTGTAAATCTTCAAGAGCATATTTATAGACAGCATTGATCGTTGAACGGGTCATATCGGTTTGAGTATTACTACGTAAAATAGTCACTGGCCCAAAAGCCTGTACAAGCCGGTAATAAGCATAAGCACGAAGGAACTTCACCTCACCACAATAAGAGCGGTAATTGGTCATATCATCGTCCGACGTGATATTTTCGGCATAGGAATCCAGCGATTCAAGAGCAGCATTGGCCACTTTTATGATACCATAGTACTGATTCCACATCTCGTTGAGTCCCCAGAAAGAACTATCATAGTTGTAGTTACCCATATCAACAAGGGTTGCCTGGTCGTCTATACGCCCGGACCAAACATCATCATCACGTACTACAGACAATGGCCATATCACCCAGTGCATACCGCCTGTTCTAACTTTTGCATATACTCCGGAAACCGCTTGATACATATTCTCTATCTGAGTAAAGTCTACATTCTCTTCCGGAACCTTATTTTCGGGCTCTTTATCAAGATAATCACATGATGTATTGCATAACATTAATGCTGGCAACGCATATATTAAGATATTCTTTAGTATTCTCATTTTCTTGTTCTTTTGTTAGATTAAAATTAATAATTAATTTTTCCATTCCGGCTTAGAAATCAATCTGGATTCCAAAGCTATAAGTAGATGTCAAAGGATAAACTTCTGTGTCCCATCCTTCAGCATCGCTCAACTCCGGAGTGAATGAATTCGCCTTAAATGTCGTGAATGGACGATCTGCCGTCAGTGAGAAACGGATACCCGGCAATGTATAATTTCCCATCTTGATATTACGCAAACTATAACCGAGAGTTATGTTCTGAATACGGAAGAAATCCGCACTTTCTACAAAATAAGAGTTCACTCTTTGGTCAGATACATTCCAGCCTTTTACCAATGCTGCTGCAGACGGATGCGAGTTAGTAGAACCCGGTCCGGTCCAACGATTCTCATACTGTGCTTTATCAAAGTTATAATTAGACTGTGCATAACGCAAAGCACGTTTACGGTTGTATATCTGTCCGCCTGTTTGACCATACGTAGTTAATTCAAAATCCAGATTCTTCCAGTTCAAACCAAGATTAATGCCGTATGTAAAATTAGGTATGTAAGAGCCAAGCACTTGGCGGTCATCACCATCAATCACGTTATCACCGTTTACATCTTCATACTTGAAGTCACCTGGTACAAGATTGTTGGCTACAGCAATCGGATCTTCCGCACATTCTTCCGGAGTCTGATAAATTCCTACGACCTTATATCCATAGTATGAATTCATTTCTTTGCCTACCATATTAATGGTCTTTCCTCCCTTGATAGAGTTCAATCCTCCAAGGTCTTTTACCTTATTCTTCAAATATGAAAGGTTCACTCCCAAATTATATTTGAAGTCTCTTCCGATATTATCATTCCAGTTAAGTGATAAATCAAAACCCGAATTCAGAATCTTACCATAGTTTCCGGCAAGTACGTCATTGCTGAACGGTAAACGCGGAGATATAACAGCTCTTTTTGTCAAGCGATAAAAATAGTCCAAATCTACATTCAAACGATTTTTAAAAGTAGAGAAGTTCAAACCGACGTTTGTTTCATCTACCAGCTCCCACTTCAAATAACTGAAATAAGTTGTATTTTGATAGCCTGGGAAAGTAGAGTTTCCAAATACACCGGATGCAGAATTACCTGTGGTAATTGAAGCAAAACCGTCACTTGCAGCTACGTGGTCATTACCCAAACGTCCCCAGCTGGCACGCAGTTTCAGGTAATCGAAGAACTTTTGATCTTTCATGAAATCTTCTTCACTGATAACCCATGCAGCACCAACGGATGGGAAATATCCCCAATGTTCCTGATATTTGGAAGAACCATCCGCACGCATAGTGAATGTCAACAGATATTTCCCTGCATAGTCATAACTTAAACGGGTGAAATAAGACTGACCGCGATAGCAGTAACCATCATCTCCAAGAGTTACACCTTCAGCATTTCCCTGACTCAAATAAAGCCATTCGTCTTTTCCTTCCGGTACATTATTAGCTTTTCCCCACATATATCTATACTGTTGTTGTCGCATAGAGTAACCCAGCATGGCTCCAAAGTTATGTTTTCCCCACTGATTATTATAAGTCAATATATTATCCCAAATATAATTGTAATAGTTCGTATCTTTCTTTGTCAATTCTGAAACGGCCTGTTGCTGCCAGCTACTTACATAGTAGGGAGCTATATATTCACGACCACGAATGGCTGAATAATCATAACTATAACTTGTTCTGAAATTTAACTTCTCCGGCAAGAGTTGGAACTGTGCATAGAAGTTAGTCAATACCTGATAGTTCTCATTTTGTGAGTCATAATAGTTGGCTGTTGCCACAGGATTGTAGAAGTTAGCAGTGAAACCAACTGCATCAGGTGATGCATACTTGTCGGGGAAAGTATTGTCATTTGCCGAATCATAAACCGGATAAATGCCCGGAGCATTAAACGCCTGCTGCCAAGCTTTATTTTGCGGCAAGACCTGGGTAGAGTTACTAAATACACCATTAAAACCTACTTTCAGCCAGTTGGTTGCTTCATAATCGAGTGCTGCACGGAAATTGAGACGTTTATAGTTATTCTCTACATCCATTACACCATCTTGATATAAATAGCTCATACCCACGGAATAAGTGCTTTTCTCTGTTCCACCACTAATTCCCAAACTGTGGTTAGTGATAAGCGCACTCCGTAGCAACTCCTTATACCAGTCTGTATCTGAGTCGAATTTCCAGTTATGAAAATCCGGATCGGAATAGTCACCGCCGAACTTATCAATAGAAGCCTTCATGGTAGATACATATGCATCATAATTAGCTTCGAGCAGCATAGTAGAATACTCTTGAGAGTTAGCCATTTCTAAAACGTTTGTAGCTTTCTGTACACCTATATATCCGTTATAGGTAATTTTAGCTTTCTGATTACGTTGGCCTTTTTTGGTAGTGATAATAACAACACCATTAGCAGCACGCACACCATAAATGGCAGCTGCCGAAGCATCCTTCAACACAGACATATCTTGAATGTCATTACTATTGAGGAAATTGATATCATCATAGAACATACCATCCACTACATAAAGAGGCGAACTGTTGGAAAATGACCCTTTACCACGAATAGCTACCTTCGGCCCTTCTCCCGGAGTACCGCTATTGGTTACGTTTACTCCGGCCACTTTCCCTTGCATGGCAGCCATAGGTGAAGAGGCAGGAGTAGAAAGTAACGCTTCTCCCTTAACTACCGTAATGGGAGAAGTTAAGTCCTTAGCTTTGGCTGAACCGTAACCGATCACGACCACTTCTTCCAGCTTCTGAACATCATCTTTTAATTGAACATTGATTACATTCTTCCCTTTTACAGCAATTTCTTGAGGTATCATTCCTATATAAGAGAAGGTAATAATAGCATCTTCGGGAATGTTTTCCAAAGTATAGTTACCATTAAGATCCGAAATCGTACCGATATAGGTACCTTTGACATGAGCAGACGCACCAATGATCGGTTCACTAAAGGAATCAACAATAGTACCTCTGATTGTTTTGTTTTGAGCAAATAGTGTCTGTAAACACAACACTACAACTACAAGAAAAGTAATCTTTCTCTTCATTTTTTTACGTATTAATTGATAATAAGGTTACTAAAAAATCGATGCGACAAAGAAATGGACTTTTTAAAATTCTTGCAAAATAACACATACTACGCTACTACTTTTATGCTGTATAACACTACGTTTTTAGTACGTTTATCGCTTCCAGACACTTATTTCAGCATGTTTTTTCGCTGAATTGGGATTTATTAATAATTTGGTATTATATTTGAAAATATTTTTATTATAAACACAGAGAGAAACAATCCAATGAAGTACACCGGTTTCATATATCTATTTATAATTCTCACAGAAGGATGTTTATTCCCGGCAATAAGTCACGCATCTACATTCATGCCTATTGTTACCAACTATACTGCCAAAGATTACCAAGCGGGATTACAGAATTGGGCTTTAGCTCAAGGAAAAAATGGAGAGATGTATATTGGAAATAACACTGGATTGTTATGTTTTGACGGTTATACATGGAGTAAATATCAGATGCCCGGTAATCAACTTGTTAGATCTATACTCATTGATGGCGACCGTATTTATGTGGGAACATACGAAGACTTCGGTTATTTCAGCCGCAACTCCCTTGGTATACTTGAATACACTTCCTTATGGAACCAGCTCGAAAATATCAAGACACACAACGATGAAATATGGAATATACTCAAAATAGGGGAATGTATTTATTTCCAATCATTCAGTTCATGGTTTAAATATGACGGCAATAAAGTTACTGCACACTATGATTCCAAACACCTGCCACTGTATTTTCACAAAGCACATGAACGAATTTACGTACAGATGGTTAACGGTAATTTTTATCTCCTTGAAAATGATGAATATAAACTACTGATTGAACGTAAAGCATTGAAAGATGATTCCGTAGTTGCACTCATTCCTACGTCAGGAGGCAAAATGATTCTATGCACCGAGTGGAACGGGCTCTTCGACTACGACGGAACAACCCTCTCCCCCCGTCCTACAGCCATCGACCAAGAATTAAAAAGCCAGCAGATGAATCGTGCCACAATGATCCCGTCAGATTCGACAATTGTACTTGGAACAATCCGTAACGGTATCTATGCCATTGATAAAGAAGGTAAAGAGAAGTGGCATTATGATATGGAAAATCGTTTATATAACAATTCCGTATTACGACTTTTCTGCGATCGGGATAATAATGTATGGGCTGCACTTGATATTGGTGTAGCATTAATTCATACCGGCTCGCCTTATTCCATTTTAATACCCGACCGCGACTCACAGTCATTCGGAATGGTATACGGAGTCAATGTCTTTAACAATAACTTATATATTGCTACTAACCAGTCTGCCTGGTTATATTCTTTCATAAACAAAACTGTTGTTCCTATTCAAGGCACAGAAGGACAAAACTGGCATATCAGCACATTTGATTCACAAATCTTGTTGGGAAACAACTTCGGTACTAAAATCATAACAGGAACTGCAGCGAGTAACATTCCGGAAACAGAAACCAGTAGCACGTGCCTGCGTAAATGCATCATTAACGGACAAGAAGTGCTCCTTGAATCTTCCTATTATAACCTCCGAGTCTATCGCAAGCATAATGGCAAATGGAGTTTCTCTAATTCGATTGACGGTTTCTGGAATCCGGTACGTCAGTTCGAAGTGGATTATAGCGGTAATATCTGGGCGGCACATATGAGCCTCGGTATCTACAAGATAGAGCTTTCAAGGGATTTAAAAAAGGTGGAGAAGTATACTTATATCAAATCATTGTCAGACGAAGAAAATAATGCAAGCCTGATGCATGTTATGAAGATACGTGGAAGAGTGGTATTGTCGGACAGCAAAAGAACGTATACTTATGATGATATTAACCAGCGTATCATACCTTTCGTACAACTTAACTCTATTCTCAAAAACGGGATTAATATGGCTATACCGGTAGATGATAACCTCTATTGGCTCACCGACTATCGCGGATACACCCTGATAAGATATGATAATGACAACTTCAGGATGGAACGCTTCATACCTTCCTCTTTTTTCGGACTTGAATGCAATGAAAACAATAATAATGTATATGTAAACAACAACATTACTTATTTCTGCCTCAACAATGGTATAGGGCGTTTGGATATGAATCTGAAAAAAGATACTTTATTACAAAAGCATTCTTTACTCATTAGAGAAGTGACTTCCTTGTCGCAGAATTATCAATTGCATTTAATGCCTGTATCTGCCCAAAAGAAGGACAACGAAAAAATATGGGGTGATATAACTTTCCATTTGTCTTATCCTAATTTCAATTGCGAACCGTTCCGTTTTTGTTATCATCTCACGGGAAGTAGCTTAGATCTGATGTCAGAATCAGCCGATCCGGTGGTCACATTTGGTAGCTTAGGGTATGGAGATTATCATTTTACGGCTTCAGTAAAAAATGTCGATGGCAAAGTACTTAGTTCCGTAGAATATTATTTCAATAAACCACGCCCATTTTATCTGTCCATATATGCTTGGATAATATATGTGCTTCTCGCAAGTGTAATAGTATACTTCTACTCTCGCTGGCATGCCGCCAAAATGCTAAGAAAACGTAATAGGGAGTTTGAGAAAGAAAAAATGAAACAGGACATCAAGATGTTGGAACAGGAACATATCATTGCGCAACAACGCGAACAATTACTTGAAGCTGAATTGCAGGTTAAAAGCAAAGAATTAGCTAGTCTGGCTCTCGATGCCGTAGTTCAACGCAAAGCGGTTGAAAGTCTGAAAGAAGTTATGTCAGAGCAAGAACATAAGGGAATTATCAATCAGCATGATATAGACACTATATTGAAGCAGATTAATGGAAACCTGAATGAAGAGGAATTCTGGGATATTTACCACAAGAATTTCGATATGATCCATAAGAACTTCTTCCGTAATCTACGCAAACAGTACCCCAGCCTTACTGCCAGTGATTTGAGATTTTGTGCACTACTACGGTTAAATCTATCGACTAAAGATATTGCCCAGTTCACCAACCTTACTATTCGTGGGGTAGAAACAGCACGTTATCGAATAAGAAAGAAGCTTGCCATTCCCGGGAATATTAATCTCGTCGATTTTCTGATTGACTTTACATAGGAATATTTACTGAATATTCCTTTTAATTTCACGTCCCTATTTTGTTGGGATTTTCTAAAGAAACTTTATCTTTGTGATATCAACAATTAAAAGAATATGGTTCGTTTTAATCTTGTTATCACCATACTACTAATGATAAGTATGGCTGTCAAAGCCGAACTGACCAGCCGGATGTTCGATGTCAGGCATGTAGGCTATGCGGAAGGTCTTAGTAGTCAACGTGTTTTTTCGATTGTCGAGGATGGAGACGGTGCCATATGGATTGCTACAAAAACCGGAATAGACAGATACAACGGTCATGCAGTAAAGAACTATGATCTACCGGGAAATTTCTATTATGGCGATCTTGCCGGACGCAGGCTTTACTTATTGTACGACGCACGACAAGGACTGTTTGCCTACGACCACACCGGACGAATCTACCGATACTCCACCATTCACGATCATTTTGAGCAAGTCCTACATCTGGGGCTATTGATTCAGGAAGAAGTCATCTTGAACAAACTTTGTTTGGATGATGACGGAACCTGGTGGATGGGATCGGATAAAGGACTATACAAGCAGGAAGCGGACAACCGTATAGTTGCCGTGCTCAAAGGACAATATGTCAACGACATCGCATTTGCCGACGAATCGCTCTATGTGGGTACTTCTAACGGAGTCTGGCAACTTTCACACGCCCTGCCGGATAAAAAACGCCAACTGCTGGAAGGATGGAATGTACAGACATTGTTCTGCGACAAACCGAAAAAAGAACTCTGGATAGGCACATTTGGCAGCGGTTTGTCTGTGATGAACCTCAACACTTCCAAAGTGCTTGCACTGGAGGGACAAGGGAGTACATTCCTTCATCCGATACGGGCAATTACAGACTACGATGAGCATACCATACTCATAGGCGTGGATGGTGGCGGTGTGTATGCGATAGATAAAGCCACCAAGAAAGCCCGTTTACTGATGAATACCAAAGATGACACAGATACTTACCTGCGGGGAAACGGCATATATGCCGTAACCAGAGACGATCAGGGCAACATCTGGATAGGTAGTTATACGGGAGGCGTATCTGTAGCTATCCTGCTGAAACATCCCATTTCGATATTAGCGCACGAAAAAGGAAATCCCCATTCCCTCATCAGCAATAACGTGAATGATATCGAAGAAAACCCGGATGGCAACCAATGGTTCGCTACCGATAATGGAATCAGCATCCGAAACACCCTGTCAGGTACCTGGAAACACGTGCTGAAAGAAATTGTAACCATTTCTCTTTGCACATCCGGAAATGGAAACGTATGGGTAGGAACATACGGAGACGGGGTATATCTATTGGATAACAACGGACGCGTGCTACGTCATCTCACCAAACAACAAGGGCAATTGACTACCAATTATATTTTTTCCGTCAAACAAGACATGGAGGGGGACTTATGGATAGGAGGTCTGGACGGATGCCTGATCATGTTTGAAAAAGAAAAAGGCAACAGACGTTCCTTCGACGTGAATTGGGTACAGTCCATTGAACCTATCGACCGAAACCAGGTAGCGGTGGCTACCGTCAACGGTTTCTTCCTAGTGAACAAGCACACAGGAAATATACAGCACTATGCCAATTCCCAAGAATTTCACAATCAGAATGTCAGTGCTTATATCATCTCTATGCTATTCAATGACGACGGAACAGTGTGGTTGGGAACCGAAGGGGGAGGACTGAATCTGTATGACATGAAAAACCGAACGGTAAAAACTTTCACTGTTCAAGAAGGATTGCCGTCCAACGATATATATAGTTTGCAGCGAGACGACAAGAAACGCTTGTGGGTCAGCACCGGAAAAGGAATTGCCTTGATAGACAGCCTGCGCGTGTCGAACCTCAACTATGCGGGCAATATAGACAAGGAATATAACAAGTCTTCGTTTGCCCGGTTAATGAATGGTGAGTTTGTGTATGGTAGCACGGACGGTGCTGTCTTTATCATGCCACTCGACATTTCAACCGTTGACTACTGGACGCTCCTGCGTTTCACGGGACTGACAGTGGATTATCAAAACGCCAAGGAAGAAGAATCGTTGAAACCCGCCATTCATGATATGCTTGCCGACCATGCCGTACAGCTCGGTTATAAATACAACTCGTTTACTATTTCTTTTGAATCTATCAACTATCGTTTCCAGCGCGATATTGTCTATCAGCATATTTTAGAGGGGTATGACAATGATTGGAGCAAACCGTCTGCCGAGGGGAAAGCATCTTACACCAAAGTATCGCCGGGCACTTATCTTTTTAAGGTGCGCAGTCTGCGGCGCAGCGACGGAAAGACTATCTCCGAAAACACCTTAGAAGTACACGTGAGTCAGCCATGGTGGAACTCGTGGTGGGCTTGGACTATTTACCTATTTATAATAGGCTTCGTTTTCTATTTCATTCTGCGGTATAAGAGCAACCAACTCCAGAAGAAATACGACGAAGACAAAATACGTTTCTTCATCGACACAGCGCACGACATTCGCACGCCGGTGACGCTTATCATGGCACCGCTGGAGGATTTGAACCGGGAACAAGATCTTTCGGACAAAGCCCGTTATTACCTGAATCTGGCCCATGAAAGTACCCGCAAGCTCCATTCACTCATCACACAGTTGCTCGAATTTGAAAAGGTAGACGCCCACAAGCAATCCTTTTTATCAACTCCGCTTTGTCTGAATGAAGTTTTGCTGAAAGAAGTCTCCGTCTTCCGGTCTTTTTGCGAGAAGAAGCAGTTGACACTGAATCTGACCCAACCCGACGAATCCATTTTCATTTCGGCAGATAAACATCTGATAGAGATGTTACTCGACAATCTTCTGTCTAATGCTTGCAAATACACAATGCCCCAAGGAGCAATCAGCCTGGATCTGAAAGCAACGAAACGCAAAGCCATCCTTTCGTTGAAAGATAACGGAATAGGTATACCCAAGAAAGCGAAAAAGCATATCTTTTCCGATATTTACAGAGCCGAAAATGCCCGGCAGTCACAGGAAGAAGGAACCGGATTCGGACTGTTGCAGGTGCAGCGCATTGTAAAGATGCTACATGGCAAAATCACTTTCTGTTCCGAGGAGGGCAAGGGAACTACTTTCACCGTAACATTGCCGCGAACTACCACCGTAGCCGAATCCGTATCACACGAATCATCCCTCGAACACTTTACCGACACATCGGATAAAAACAGCCACGAAACGGACAAGATGAAAGATCCGGACGACCGGAATACATTGCTCATTGTAGAAGACCACGAGACTCTCCGTCACTATCTCCGCCAGACCTTTGAACACCTCTATCGGGTGATTGATGTCGCCAACGGAGACGAAGCTATCGCCTGCCTCGCCAATGAATATCCGGATATCATCCTCTCGGACGTCATGATGCCCGGCATACGGGGGGACGAACTTTGCAAACTGGTCAAAGAGAATCCCGACACATCGGGTATTCCCGTCGTTCTGCTGACAGCAAAGGCTAACCATGAAGCAATAGTGGAAGGATTGAAGAAAGGCGCGGATGATTACATCCCCAAGCCATTCAGTACCGAAATACTGAAACTAAAAGTGCAAGGACTGATTGACAATCGAAACAGACAACGGCAGTTCTTCATGCGACAGGCCATCGCTCAAGTAGAGGCGGGTAGCAAACGGGACGACAACGAAAGCCACGAAAGCATCGACAACAAAAGCGTTACGACAGCAAACGAAACAATGGCCGAGGGCGACCACCGGTTCATCATGCAAGCTACACAGTTTGTTCTTGATCATTTAGATGAACCCGATTTCAACATCAACCTCTTATGTCATGAAATGGCAATGAGCCGGACACTGTTCTACAGTCGTCTTAAATCACTGACGGGAAAAGGACCACAGGAGTTTATCCGTATCATCCGACTTCAGAAGGCTGCCGAACTGCTGAAGGAAGGTAAAAGTGTAACCGACGTCGCCACCGAAACCGGATTCGTCAACACGAAATATTTCAGTTCATTATTCAAGAAACAATTCGGGATGCAGCCGAGTAAATATAGTGGGAAATAAACAACCTTTAAAAGATAAGAAAGGAATATATTTAGGCACGGATTACACGGATAAAAACAGTTGCTTTGCGTAATCATTGCATTAAAACCGTGAAATCCGTGTAATCCGTGCCTAATCCTCAATTTACGATCTAGTTCATAACCGTACTGGTTATGAACTAATTTTGAACTTGTGAAATTTTATTTTTAATGCTTAATGGATTTATGGCTAATGATGCACAGGGCAGACACATTAAAAATCATTATCCTGTAAAAGTTTTGATAAATATTTTTCATCCCACCCAGCTTTTAGCCTTTTTAGATTCATACTTCCTTTAGTTGTTTTATCCTTCTTCAGGATAGTAAGTGCCATTTTTGTTGCTGCGGAAAAGTTTCTGGCTGCATTTTTGACCTTTTTACTATAGTCTTCTCGAAAGGTAACATCCAGTTGCCAATGCAGATTATTTTCAATAGACCAATGCTGTCTGATGGCAGAGGAAATTTCGTCCGGTTTGGTATTATCCATTGAAGTTACATAGTATCTTACCTCTTGTGTATATTCTCCTGTTGCCACTATTGTTCTTTCCGATTTTATCCCAACAACAGACTTCAGTCCCACAAGTTTCTTTTTAAACATTTTTTCCATTATAGGTCCATAACTAACTACAGTACAAGTTCTTGTCTCTATCCTTCCATGTCCGGTATTTTGAGACACATGCCTGGTGACTCTATTGATTATTTCGTCTTTATCCTGATAATCTTCAATGATCTGTTTGGTCAGTTGATAGTTTTTCTTCTTGTTATCCTTTATAGCTATAATATAATTTGCGTCACGCTCAATGATGGTCCGTGTTATATCTGTCTGGCAGCCCATCGCGTCAATTGTGACAATGCAATCATTGAGATCCAAAGAGTTTAGTAACAATGGAATAGCGGTAATTTCATTACTTTTATCATCCACCTTCACTTGTCCTAAAGAAATTCCATTGGCAGCGGACCATGCGGAAACCATCCATAATTTGAATCCTTCCTTTCCCGTCGTATGTTCTCCGTCACATTTACTTGGACCACGCATAAGTTTGCCATCTATAGCTATAACCCCTTTCACCTCCTGACAGACTTGTTTGACCCAATTACGGAAGATCAACTCAAAATATTCGGGCTTTATGATGCTAAAGAATCTATTAAAAGTATCATGGCTGGGTATGAACTCCAGATTAGGTATGCGACTTTTGAAAAAAGCAATTTTGGCATTGCCAAATTCCTCAATCTCATTCCAGGATTGGGCACCACAAATTACAGCAGCAATGGATATATAGACGATGGTTTCCATTTTATGGACTTTTTTACGGTTCATTCTAGGATCTTCTATTTGTTTACAAAGGTCAATTATCCCTATTTTCATGTTAGTTTATGTTTTATAATATCTTATAAAGATAAGGAAAATAGTCGAAATAAGAAAGAATTAATAAGTTAATAATCAATTATATAAATAGAATGAAAACAGGAGTGGGATAGTAAAAAATATAATGCGTCTGCCCTGTAATGATGCATGATTTTATTCGTCTGACAACTGTTTCTTTTTCGTCTGACAGTTGTTAGACGAAAGAATAACAGTTGTCAGACGAAAAAGAAACAACTGTCAGACGAATAAAGTTATGCATAACGAGTATTAAATCATTGCATACTACCAATTAGGTTTTAGAAAAACTAAGATTAGTTCATTTCCGCACCGAAGCAATCTTTGAAAAAGGATGGGTAGGATAACGTCAGTTCGATAAAAATCAGCAGATTTGTCAGCAATCAAACCTTATATGTCAGCAATCTGACCATCGTTTTAGCCTGATATTAGCATCTTTGCACCAGACTTTACAAGTATAAAGCACATATTACGTTCAACCTTTTAAAATGCTAAAACGATGAAAAAAGTAGCACTATTTCTATTTTTATCCGTTTGCTTCGCGCAACAATCCTGCTCGTCTGATTCTGTTGGAACGGAACCGGAAGAGAATCCACAAGACATTCTTTTTAAAGACGATTTCAACTTTTTCGACGAAAAAGTATGGACGAAAGAAACTCATGAACCCGGTTGGACCAATCAAGAGCTGCAAGCATACGATGCCGCTCATGTATCAGTAGGAAAGGACGGGGACAAATCGGTTCTGATTCTTACTGCCGAACGCAAAGGAAATAAAATCTATTCCGGCAGGGTCAATTCTAAAGGAAAAAAGAGCTTCAAGTATCGCAAGATAGAAGCGAGCATCAAGCTTCCCAAAACCAACGGCGGACTATGGCCTGCGTTCTGGATAATGGGAGATAACGACAAAGAATGGCCGCAATGCGGAGAGATTGATATTATGGAAATGGGAGAACAGAGCGGAATGGCTGCGGGCATTTCAGAAAAACAAGTGAACACCGCCATTCACTATGGTCCCAGCATAGCGGCTCACGAACAGCAATACTACAAAGCCAATGTTGCCAACAGTCTGCAAGACGGCAATTATCACACCTACTCTCTGGATTGGGATGAAAACAGCCTGACCATATCCGTCGACAACGTCAAGTTCCATACGTTCGACATTAGCTCGAACCCTTACTTTCACGACAACTTCTACGTCCTGTTCAACCTCGCCGTGGGAGGTGCGTTTACAGGAATTACCGACATCAATAAACTGACAGGCCTGAAAGACGGTCAGAAAGTAAATATGTACATCGACTGGGTGAGAATATTATAAGAATCTTAAATATACATGCTATGAATATGAAGAAATGTAAGTATCTATTATTTTGCGGAACGCTCGCCCTTGGGATGGCGGGAAGTTTCCAACAAGTGTATGCAGCAACAGAACCAAGTTCACAAGCTGTTCAACAACAAAGCAACAAGGTAACCGGAAAAGTAAGCGATGCCACAGGTCCCATTATCGGGGCTTCTGTAGTGGAAAAAGGAACTGCCAACGGAACCATTACCGATTTGGATGGAAATTTCAGTTTGAACGTAAAAGCAGGAGCTACGCTCGTTGTCAGTTACGTAGGCTATAAATCCGAAGAGGTGAAAGTGGGAAAAGGTCCTTTGAATATCACTTTGAAAGAAGATGCCAAAGCATTGGATGAAGTAGTGGTCACCGCCCTCGGTATCAAGAGAGAGCGCAAAGCATTGGGCTACGGCATTGATGAGGTGAAAGGTGAAGCTTTGACCAAAGCCAAAGAAACGAATCTCATCAACTCCATGGCAGGACGTGTGCCGGGTTTGGTAGTCAGCCAGACTGCCGGCGGTCCTTCCGGTTCTACACGTGTCATTCTGCGAGGCAGTACCGAAATGACCGGAAACAACCAGCCTCTTTATGTAGTGGACGGTGTACCTCTGGATAATACCAATTTCGGTAGTGCCGGTACAAACGGCGGCTTCGACTTAGGCGACGGCATTTCAAGTATCAATGCCGATGACGTGGAAAACATGTCGGTATTGAAAGGTCCTGCAGCATCCGCACTTTATGGTAGCCGTGCCAGCCACGGTGTCATCTTGATTACAACCAAGCGCGCCAACAAGGACAAAGTCAGCGTGGAATATAACGGAACACTGACTTTTGACACCCAACTCGCCAAATGGGACGAAGTGCAACAGATATATGGTATGGGAAGCAACGGTACTTACAGCTATGATGCCATATCCAACACGAACAAGAGTTGGGGCCCCAAAGCGGACGGTTCAAACATGCTGAAGTATTTCGACGGCGTGGAACGTCCTTTCCTGATTGTCCCCGACAATACATCCAGCTTCTTCCGCACGGGTATCACCGCCACCAACTCGGCCATCATAGGTGTGAACAGCGGAAAAACCGGCATTCGCTTCACCTATACGGACATGCGCAATAAAGACATCGTTCCCCAAACGCACATGAGTCGTGATATTTTCAACCTGCGTGCCAATACGTCTACAGGAAAGGTAGACTTGGATTTCAGCGTCAACTATACCCGGGAAGACGTGAAGAACCGTCCGGCATTAGGCGACAGCAAGTCCAATATCGGTAAAAACCTGATGACCCTCGCCACCACCTACGACCAGGAATGGCTACGAACCTATCAGACTGCCGACGGCGAATATTCCAACTGGAACGGTATGGACCCCTACAACGTGAATCCGTACTGGGATATCTATAAGAACTTCAATAAATCCAAGAAGGACTTGTTCCGCATGAATGGCAAAGCTGTATGGAACATTGACCAGCATCTGAAACTTCAGGCAACGCTGGGCGCCGAACTCAACTGGTTCACGTTCGATGATTACAAAGCGCCTACCACTCCCGGATTCGAAGCCGGAAGACTTCAAAACAGCGCTTTCCGCAACCGCATGTACAATTTTGAAGTGTTGGCTCTCTATAACAACCATTGGGGTGATTTCGATTTCAACGCTACGTTGGGCGGCAATGTATATAAGGTGAACAACCAGACCACTGTTACCACCGCTCAAGACATGAAGATACGCGATGTCCCTTCATTGACGAGCTTCAACGAGATCAGTGTAGTGCCCGGCAGTTACCGCAAGCAGATTAATTCGGTTTACGGAGCAGTGAACGTGGGATGGAAACACATGCTTTACCTGGATGCCACGTTGCGTGGCGACCAATCGTCTACCCTTCCTATCAGTAACAATATGTATATGTACCCTTCTTTTTCCGGTAGCTTTGTGTTCTCCGAGCTGACACAACTGGGTGACCTCCTACCTTACGGAAAGTTACGTATGTCATGGGCGCAAGTGGGTAGCGATACCGATCCTTATCAATTGGGACTTGTCTATACGAAATCCAAATATGCTTATCCCGGATATACCATCGGATATATCGATAACGGAACCATCCCCAACAAAGACTTGAAACCAACCAAAACAAATTCTGTGGAAATGGGATTGGAATTGAAATTCCTGAAGAACCGTATCGGGTTGGATTTCACCTACTATTCTCAAATCAGTAAAAACCAGATTATGGGAATGGCAAGTTCCTGGACAACCGGTTATAACTATCGCTTAATCAATGCCGGCAAAATAGAAAACAAAGGTATCGAGATTGCCCTTAGCACACGACCGATTCAAACACGTGATTTCTCCTGGGATATTAATCTGAACTTCTCCAAAAACAGCAACAAGGTAAAAGAGCTGGATGGCGAATCGGATATGTTTGAACTGGAAAAGGCGACTTGGCTCGACGTTCAGGTAGCCGCTAAGGTAGGCGAAAACTTTGGTTCTATCGTAGGTCCGGACTTCCAACGGAACGAAAAGGGAGATATTCTGATTGACCCGCAAACCGGTCTGCCGCAATATGACAAGAGCAACCACGTATTGGGTAATGCCTCTTGGGATTGGACAGGTGGATTGCTCACCAACTTTACCTACAAGAATATTTCGTTGGTAGCAGTATTCGATGTGAAAGTAGGCGCCGACCTCTATTCCATGTCTGCCCGCGCCGCCCACGAATCGGGTAAAAGTCCCGAGACATTGGCTGGACGCGATGCTTGGTATCGCTCGGAAGAAGAAAGATTAGCAGCCGGCATTGCGAAAGGAGCCGATAACTGGAAGCCGACAGGTGGATTCGTTGCTCCGGGTGTCATTGACAACGGTGATGGAACTTATCGTCCCAACGACATCTACATCAATCCGGAAGACTACTGGATGAGCGTTTGCCGTAATGCACCCTCTATGTTTATTTACGACAACTCATACGTGAAATGCCGTGAACTGACATTGAGTTATAATGTACCCAAATCCTGGCTAAAGAATGTAATAAGCGGACTGACCGTTTCGTTCGTTGCCCGCAATCCATTCATCGTATGGAAGAATATTCCAAATATCGACCCGGATTCCAACTACAACAATACCACCGGTATGGGACTTGAATACGGTTCGTTGCCTTCACGCAGAAGCTATGGTTTTAATGTAAATGTGAAATTCTAAAAAGATATATCATGAGACAATCTAAATACATCACAATCATCATGATGGCATGCACCCTGTTTTTCGCTTCTTGTAGCGATGAATACATGGAAAACATGAACACCGACCCTTCCAAGGCTGCTACCATCGACCCGAATGCACAGCTCACCACTGCCCAACTGCAAACATACGGAGACTTGGGCATGATAGAGATCTACCGTAACTACCATTATGCGTTCACCCAACAACTGATGGGATGCTGGAACACCACTAACTATGGTGGCCGCCACACAGTGGACAATAATGAAATGAGCCGTATCTGGACATCTTTCTACACCCAATCTCTGAAGAACATTACCGACGCTGAATATCGTACAGCCGAAGATGCAGAGAAAGTGAATATCAACTCTGTGCTCCGCATCTATCGGGTTTACCTGATGTCTATCATCACCGACACTTACGGAGACGCTCCTTTCAGTGAAGCCGGACTGGGATTCCTCGAAGGGAAGTTCAATCCGAAGTATGATAAACAGGAAGATATTTACAACGCTTTCTTTCTGGAACTGGAAGATGCCGTCAATAAAATCGATCCGTCCAAAGATAAAGTGACAGGCGACCTCATCTATGCCGGTGATGTGGTTAAATGGCAACAATTGGCAAACTCACTTCGCCTTCGTTTTGCCATGCGAATCTCCAATGTCAACCCGACAAAGGCACAAACGGAATTTGAAAACGCTTTAACTGCCAACGGCGGTGTGATAACGGACGCTTCCGGCGACGCTCTCATCAAATACATGACAATAGCATTTAGTTTCGGACAAGAAGCTTACTCTGACTACCGCGGAAATTCATTGCCGCAACTGTTGTTCGGCAACGACCCCGCCAACAATCCAAGTTATCTCTGCTCTACCTTCTTTAATCAGCTATACAACTCCGGCGATCCCCGTACATTCAGAATTTCCCGTTGCTATTACGACGGACTGATGAGTGCCACCAGTACCGACAATCGTGTCGACATCACTCAAGAGATGATTGACAAAGGAATTGCTTTCAGTCCGCGCGACCCGGGTGCTTATTCGTGGGAACCGTGGCCTACGGGTTACGACAGCGATATTTGTGCGGCATTAGCCGTCAACAATCCTGCCGTCACGGCGACTATGGCCCGTGAAGTGGAACCCAAACTTGCCAATAATTTCCTTAAAAGCGACAATCCGGGTGTAGTGATGACCTCTGCAGAAGTGAAGTTGCTGATGGCGGAAGCTACCGTAAAAAAATGGAACGTCGGCAGTGTTTCGGCAGAAAATCTGTACAAGCAAGGAGTGCGTGCGGCTATGGATTTCCTGACAGACAACTACGATTGCACGGCTATCACCGATGAAGAGTTTGATGCATTCATTCAAAACAAAGGGGCTTTCGGGCACACGGACAATCAGAAACTCGAAGCCATCAACACACAGGCATGGATTCTTCACTTCACCAACCCTGCCGAATGTTGGGCAAATGTGCGTCGTTCCGGTTATCCGAAATTGAAATCACCGGCAGAATATGGTTTCGGACAATATCTCACCGGTGGCACGGACATTCCGGTTCGCCTCTGCTATCCTGTATTGGAATCTTCATACAATAAGAATAACTATAACGAAGCCATTGAACGTATGGGAGGAACAGATAATTGGCATATCCTTCTGTGGTGGGATACTGAAAACTAACTATTAAATAATCATCCATTATGAAAAAGATATATATTGCACTATTTGCCCTACTCGCTGTAGGCTCCACATTTACTGCATGCACCGACGAAGAACCGTTCGCTACGGTAACAGAGAATGATGATCCGCATATCCTTGATCCGGTGTTCCCTGACAGAACAAATGGTCAATTGGCTACATTCGCCAACATCAGCCGGGATGCAAATCTATCCATCTCGCTGACCGTGACTCCGAAAGATTACACCACAGTCACGTGGTTTATTGACGGGCAGGAAGTAGAATCGGGTACCGGCTCCGACAAGGAAATGAACCGCAGTCTGAAAGCCGGTACATATAATTTGAAGATAGAAGTAGAAACCGTGAAAGGGAAAAAGACTTCCCGTGAAGGATTGGTATTGGTCAACCCATTGGCAGATGACCCCCAATCCAAGGAAGTAGCCTTTGAACGGATTGTATCTCCCGGTAAGACTGCCCGTCTATATGGCAATAATCTACAGAATGTAACAGCCATCCTCTTGGGAGGAAGCACGGTCACCGATCCCACTTATGTTGAATCGGAAGATGGGGACTATCTGGAATACACTGTTCCGACAGACGTAAACGAAGGCGATTACCGCATCGTTCTGCAAGATTCCGAAGGCAATGAATATGGAGCCGACATGGTAAAAGTGACTAAGTCTTCCTTAATCATTTCGGGAGCCAACCGGGCTACTGCCAACACGGACTGGACCATTTCCGGCATCAATCTCGACAACATCGCTTCTCTAACCATCGGCGGGCAGACAGTGTCTCAATTCAACAACCAATCTTCTACGGAGATTACACTGACTTGTCCGGATTTGTCTGATGGAAGCTATACGATGACAGGCAAGACCCGTAGCGGAGAGGCTGTACAGTTCTTGAACGATAATACTACGACTACCGAGCAGACTGTTACCGTATCTACCGAAATAACGCTTTGGTCGGGACATCATTACGTTTCGTGGGATAAGCCGGACGGTGATCCCAACAAGAGTTTCGGTCTGATTCCGAAGGATGTGTTTGCCGGTATCACAGCCGGATCAACACTGAAAGTAGTCTACTCCATAGAGCCTACTGCCGAATATCATCAGATGCAACTTGCCACAGGTTGGTGGGCTGGTCTGGCAGATAAGATAGAATTTACGGAAAACGGTGAATACATACTGGTACTGACACAAGACATGCTGAATAAGATTCAAACTGAAGACGGATTCTTATGTACGGGACATGGCTATTATGTAGATTTAATAACCGTGAAATAATGAATGACAGATTGGATAAACTATGCTACTTAAAAAATAAATCATAATGAAACTAAGAAATATTATCTTAATGTCCGCATCCATTGCAATGACTGCCTGTTCCAAACAGGCAGTCCCCACTGCCATTCCTGAAGACGCAAAAATAGAGCAACAAGTGGAAGAGCTTCTATCAAAGATGGACCTTGACGCCAAGATAGGGCAAATGACCGAGCTTGCCATTGATGTATTGGGAGATATGGTGAATGGAGAATTCCAACTGGACGAGGCAAAACTCCACAAAGCGATTGCCGAATATAAGGTAGGTTCGTTTCTTAACGCTCCCGGCCCTGTGGCACAAAGCCCGGAAAAATGGAACGAAATTATCAGTCGGATACAAGAACTGTCGATGAAAGAGATTGGCATTCCATGCATCTACGGATTGGATCAAAATCATGGTACTACCTATACATTAGGAGGCACCCTCTTTCCCCAGAACATCAATATGGGTGCTGCGTTCAATCCAGAATTGGCCTACGAAGCGGCACGTGTAACGGCTTATGAGACAAGAGCAAGCAATTGTCCCTGGACATACTCCCCCACTGTCGATATGGCGCGCGATCCCCGTTGGCCACGTGTGTGGGAAAACTATGGAGAAGACTGTTTAGTCAATGCCATTATGGGCAGTAATGCTGTTCGAGGCTTTCAGGGAGACGATCCTAACCATATTCCCGCTGATCGGATTGCTACATCCGTAAAACATTACATGGGATACAGCATACCACGTACCGGCAAAGACCGCACACCGGCTTATATATCCGTTTCCGAACTGCGTGAGAAATGCTTTGCTCCGTTCAAGGCCTGTGTAGAAGCAGGCGCACTGACTATAATGGTCAACAGCGGTTCCATCAACGGGAAGCCTGTGCATGCCGACCACGAACTCCTTACAAAATGGCTGAAAGAGGACTTGGGATGGGACGGAATGTTGATCACCGACTGGGCGGACATCAACAATCTTTATACCCGCGAACATGTGGCAGCGGATAAGAAAGAAGCCATCGAAATGGCAATTAATGCAGGCATAGACATGGCTATGGAACCGTATGATCTCAATTATTGTACATTACTAAAAGAGTTGGTGCAAGAAAAGAAAGTACCCATGAGCCGCATTGACGATGCCGTCCGCCGCGTACTTAGATTAAAGTTCCGCCTGGGTCTGTTCGACCATCCGAATACTTTGCTGAAAGACTATCCTCTCTTCGGTAGCAAGGAGCATGCACTTATCGCACTTCATGCAGCCGAAGAATCGGAAGTATTGCTAAAGAATAAGGATAACATCCTTCCGCTTCCTCAAGGAAAAAAGATACTGGTAACCGGTCCGAACGCTAACTCCATGCGTTGCTTGAACGGCGGTTGGAGCTATTCATGGCAAGGACATCTGACCGACAGATTTGCCGACAAGTATAACACCATTTATGAAGCAATCTGCAACAAATTCGGAACCGATCATGTCCGTCTGGAACAGGGAGTAACCTACAAACCCGAAGGTGCTTACATGGAAGAAAATGAACCGGAAATCGAGAAAGCTGTCGCAGCAGCCCGCAATGTGGATATTATTATCGCCTGTATCGGCGAAAATTCGTATTGCGAAACACCCGGTAACCTTTCCGAACTTGCTATCTCTGCCAACCAAAGCAAATTGGTAAAGGCACTTGCCGTTACGGAAAAACCGATTATCCTGATACTCAACGAAGGCCGTCCCCGTATTATCAACGACTTGGAACCATTGGTTGATGCTGTTATTAACGTTCTATTACCCGGAAACTACGGTGGCGACGCATTGGCAAACATTCTGGCAGGAGACGTGAACCCCAGTGCCAAGATGCCTTACACATATCCGCGACACGAAGCAGCACTGACCACCTACGATTATCGGGTGAGCGAGGAAATGGACAAGATGGAAGGAGCTTACGACTACAATGCGGTAGTCTCCGTTCAATGGCCTTTCGGATATGGATTGAGCTACACTACCTTTGAATACAGCAACTTCCAAACGGACAAGTCCTCGTTTAGCACAGGAGATAAATTGCACTTTTCCATAGACGTAACCAATACCGGTAAATATGCCGGAAAAGAAGTCGTCATGCTGTTCAGCAGTGATCTTGTGGCCTCGCTTACTCCTGAAAACCGCAGGTTACGAGCCTTCAAAAAGGTAGAACTGCAACCGGGCGAAACTCAAACCGTCACTCTATCCATCAAAGACAGCGACCTAGCTTTTGTCAATGCTGATGGACAATGGGTGCTGGAACAGGGGGATTTTCGTATGCAATGCGGAAATCAAGTATTGACGATTACTTATAAATAAGCATTTATAAGTAAGTGTACATTATTAGTGCAAACTGCTCCTTTTGATTCAAATGATTGTATGTCTACAACAAAAGACAATCGTTTGAATCAAAAAGAGCAGTTATTTTTATCTGAAAGAAAGCAGTATTATCACAAAGGATATTCCTCAAAAGCATACAAAATGGTAGACAGATAACGTTCACCTGTATCAGGCAATAACGCAACGATCATCTTTCCCGCATTTTCCGGTCGCTTCGCCAGTTCCGTAGCAGCATATACAGCTGCCCCCGAAGATATGCCGACCAACAACCCTTCTTGCTTGGCCAGTTCACGACTCGTACGAATAGCATCGTCATTCTGCACCTGAATAATTTCATCTACGACAGAGGCTTTGTACGTTTTAGGAATAAATCCTGCACCGATCCCCTGAATCTTATGAGGACCAGGTTTTCCTCCCGACAGTACCGGAGAATCAGATGGTTCCACTGCCACTATCTTTATACTCGGATCACGCATCTTCAACGCTTCACCTACACCGCTAACTGTCCCGCCAGTACCTACACCTGCTACAAAGATATCGACTTTCCCCTCGGTATCTCTCCATATTTCCAAACCGGTAGTTCGTAAATGCATAGCAGGGTTAGCAGGATTCTCGAACTGTTGTAGGATGACAGCTCCCGGAGTTACAGCTTTTAATTCTTCCGCTTTGGCAATTGCCCCTTTCATGCCATCCGCACCAGGAGTCAGCACTAATTCCGCTCCCAAGGCTTTCAAAAGATTACGTCGCTCAATACTCATTGTATCAGGCATCGTCAGAATCAGTTTATAGCCTTTCGCTGCTGAAACAAAAGCCAATCCTACACCAGTATTTCCGCTGGTCGGTTCAATGATCGTTGCTCCGGGTTGTAAGACACCTTTCGTTTCAGCATCCTCAATCATAGCCAATGCGATACGGTCCTTAACACTTCCCGCAGGATTAAAAGATTCAATCTTTACAATCAGACGAGCTTTCAAATCATTACTCCTGTTATAATTGCTAAGTTCCAACAACGGAGTATTACCTACCAAATCCGTCAATTTTCTTGCTATCTTTTCCATATATATCTGTTTTTAATTTCTTTTGTTTTTAATATAGTACAAAGATAGTGGAGATTCTGTTCAAGGTAAATACCACATATATGGTAAATTCATACCATACATATCTGACTTTCTACCAGATACTACAATAGAAAGTCAGCCCTCATAGGACTAAATGTATCAATCAATACACCTGCTTCCAGACAAACGCATCCATGAGGCTGATCAGGTTCTACATAATAACCGTCGCCCGTAGAGAGAATTTCTTTCCGGTCGCCAATGCTCAATTCAAACTTGCCGCTTGCGACATAAGTAGCCTGGCTATGATAATGTTGATGCACAGAACCGACGGCACCTTTCTCAAATTCCACTTTCACCATCATCAGTTGCCCGTCATACCCCATTATCTGGCGGCGGATTCCCGGAGCCGGTTTATCCCAATCCAATTCTTTCTCAAACTGAAAAGCATCACTACGTGTTTTCATCTTCCAATCTATTATTATTTATAACTATATTATTTAAACCTCTTCACATAATCTACAATCAGATAGCAAGCCGGACCGAGCACCTGACCATGATCGAATCCCTGCATTTCATACAACGTCACTTTTTTATTACCTATACTTTTCAGGACAGCTTCCAACAGTGCATTTTCTTCATATCTTGCCGCCATCTCCAGATGCTTGTCACCCGTTATCAGTACAAGAGGGGCTGTTTCCTTGCGGGCCTTATTTACCGGAGCATATTCATCAACCACCGGAATACCGTTGGGCAAACCACGCTCCTTGCGAATAGTGAAATGTGTCACCGTCTGGCCACTGACCGGAAGATAAGCAGCTACGCTATCAGCATCTGCTCCGTATGCTGCCATATACTTTTTATCCATTGCCAGAATCAACGAAAGATAACCTCCCGCAGAATGACCGGAAACAAAAATTCGGCCCTTACGGCCACCATACTTCTCGATGTTCTTGAAAACCCATGCCACAGCTTCAGCCGCATCCTCAATATAAGCCGGATTTTTCGCTTTCGGACTCAAACGATAATTTACCGCCACTACTGCAAACCCTTGTTCTGTCAGTTCTTTGGGGATAAATTTATTTCCACCTTCCATACCACCGCCGTGAAACCAGATGATAGTTGAAAAACCCTTCTTATTTTCGGGATAATAAATATCCAGTTTGCAACGTTCCAGTCGATAGGCATCCATTTCGGAACCAGAAACATAAGATATATCCTTGTCGGTGCGATAAACAGTTTGTGCTTGAGCAATGCAAGTACAAAGCAAAAAGAGAAGAAGGCAAATCTTTTTCATGACTTTATTTATTTTCAATGATTCAGTATTACATTAACTATCAACCTAAACAGTTCATTCTTTTTTCAGACAGGAACAAAGATAAGACCTTATTCCAAGAACATAAGTAAAAAAGACTAAAAAAAGAGCTCATACTATTGATTGGGTAAAGTTCCAACTTGGACAAACGCTATTCAATTTACCACTTCGAAATGAAAAATCACTTATTGATATTGTTTTTAACAATAACTTTAGCATTAATAATATCACGCTTATCAATGTACAATTCAGGCTTCTCACCTGCGCTTTCCACCAAAGCTTCAATAGTGATATATTCATCCGGCAACCATTGTTTAAAATATAGGGCGTTATCTTTCAACTCGGCTATACTATTATCTGTTGCGGATATTTGAATAATCTGTTTTATATTTCTCGTATACAAAGGAAGTCCATGCCCTTTAGTCACCAAAGATGACTGGGCTCCCTCACCTACAATATTCTGATTTCCTGTATTTTTTAGCATATAACATATTCTCCAAAGATTTTCAATGGGCGTCGTATCTTCATACTTCACAAAAACTGCAAGGCCCGGAACATTCGGTCTTTGTGTCAATAACGTATTTTCCATACAGTAAATCGTCACTCTGGTTTTTCTTCTTGACATGTGTGCCAAAAAGACTGTAAATAGTGCACTGATAATAGCACATATTATAGAATTTATAGTTCCCATGGTATATCTATTTTCTATTTGTTAGCCTGATTAATTGCTGTGTACAATACTCTAACTGTTCATTGACAAACTCCAGTCTCTTCTCTAATTTTTCAATTCTTTGCAGAGTTGCTTCTACATCAACTTCCACTCTTTCAATCTTCTCCTCCACATATTTGACAGTCTGCCAATCATACTTATTGTTTCGAACCTCCTCCTGCGTAGCAATATAAGCCGGGCAACTATTTTCCTGCCAAACCTGTTCACCACTAAGAAAACCCTTGTAAGTGTTTAAAAGCTGTTCGACCATTGCATCCGAAAGTTTATAAATACCTTTATTCGAAATATATCCTTTACGCGCATCCATAAACAAAGTCTGCGTCGTCTCCCTGTTTTTTCTGAAAACAAGAATAGCCGTAGAAATAGCCGTACCGTAAAACAGATTTTGCGGTAACTCAATAACCGTTTCAAGCAAATTATGCTCAATAATCTGATGCCGTATCTTACTTTCACTGGTACGAAACAAAACCCCCGCCGGAACCACGACAACAGCCCGCCCATTAGGTTTCAAACTTGCCAGAATATGACTAATATATGCCCATGTAGCCTGACTTCTAGGAGGAATACCATATTGAAAGCGTTCATAACGATCAAACTCAGCTTCCTCTATTGCCCATTTATCTGCAAATGGTGGTATAGAAACAACAATATCAAACTGCTTTAACCGGTCGCCATCCGTCAGTTTAGGATTACTAAGGCTATCTCCCCAAAAAAAAGTGGAATCTTTGAATCCATTCAACATCAGATTCATTTTTGTCAATGCATATTGATTCCAGTTTGCCTCTTGCCCGAAAATACCAACTCCTCTGATTCCAACCCTTTTACCAACTTCAACTAGTAGAGTACCACTGCCGGATACCGGATCACACAAACTATTATTATCTTTATTATTACCTATCAATTCCGCCACCAAACCAATAACCTCTTTAGGAGTAAGGACATTACTTATCTTCTTACCCGCCTCTTCGGCAAAAATGTACAATAACTGATTATATAAAGCACCGATATCCATTAACTTACCGGCATCATCTGTTAATGTCAGTTTCTGAAACAGACGAAGAAGTTCATGCAATTTACCCAATCTCTCATTCGTATCTCCCAATATATTACTTTCGAAGTTGATGGCTCTATTAATTTCATAACCTTCAATTACACGGCTGTTTGCTTGCTCTAATTCATAAAGAGCAACATTGATCAACTTACCAAGCTCCGCCGAGCCAAGTTGTTTGTAAAGATAGTCAAAAGAACTACGTTCAGACACCAACAACCGGAGGAGAGGTTTATTCTCATCCGATTGAAAAGAATCGTTTGATTTGTAGTACTCATTTGCAGATTTCAGAAATAGCAGAGCCAGTACATAATCCTTATACTGATTGACAGAAAGCGTTCCACCTAAAATTTGTTTCGCCTTACTCGCTATATAATATGCAATTTCTATCATAACATGTTTCATTTTAAAGAATCCATCAACAACTGTTCCTGCAAACTCCGTTTTAGTTCATTGATTTCACTGTAAATACTTTCCCCCTCTCTTCTCAATTGATCCATCTGTACAATAAGCTGTTGTGTCTGCATAGAAGGTATGCCGATCTGAAGATCACTTAGTACCGATTGGGGAATTACCTGAATTCCTGTACCTACCGATGAGTTTTTCAATTTATTAAGAACAGATGGGGTATTGAGAAAACAGCAAAGAAATTCTGGTAGTATATCTTTTGATATAATACGTATAATAATGAATGACGAAGAAGCTACCATCTTTTCCACTAACCCATCATACAAAAAACAATAATTAGAGGCTCCTTTAGCCGCAAATAATAAATCATTTTTCCGTAACCAGTATTGATCACCAATCCCTCTATCCTCCACTGTAGTGATCCGACTGTAATCAGGTTTACTCCCCGGATTAATATCCTTAACCTGCAAATACTTTATATTACCTGCCGGATCACTTTTCATATATATGCCAGATTGCATAATGGCAATATCACTTATTCTCTTTATATCCTTTGATTTTCTATCCATACAATACAGTCCCTACTTAAACACACTATTCTAAAAAGTTAAAGAATAAATTTCAGTTATCAATTCAATTACACTGCAAATATATCACTCTTTTTGATATATCAATGCAATATGAGGAAAATAAAAACACAAAAAATGAAAATTACTTTTATAACTTCTTCTAATTAAAAACAAAATAAAGTAGGGACCCTACTAAATAAGAATAAGTAAATATTAACCGGAAAGATATAGTTGCATCTCATCCATACTCACATATAAGCACCCGCTGTCTATAGCCGAACATTCAGTACCGAACGCCCCTCCATCAATAAGTGTCTTTTAAATAATTATACACTTGATAATATATACTTTCAATGTTCTATTTTTAATATTCTGTAGGGAAATAGCTAATTAGAAAATAATGAACCAGAAAATAAACTGCATAAATAAATGCATGAGCATACAGAAAGATGCCTAATATTGCATAAAAGCAAACAGAATATGCATCTTTCTCTATCCAGAAACCGTTCATTGCTTTAAAACCAATGAAGTGTTCCTCGGTGTGCATCGACTTGTTCTTCACCGAGGAAGCTATCGCTCCTCGGTGAAGAAGATAAAAATGGACTATTAAGAAGCATTTTTTCTCTAGTTTAACATAATATATCGGAAAGGAAAAAACAATAAAATGATTAGTTATTCGGGCATCTACTCGCCAAATAACAAAAATAATCAAAAATCTACCGCAGCTCGATTGGTATATTTTCGAAACAGCAGAAATAAAAAATCGTGTAATTACAAATGCTGGACATTTTCCGGCTTTTCTTTACCAAACTGCAATTCACGTACTTCTCCAATGATTAAATATTCCTTTTTTAAGAATCATCATTTTTTAAGAAGGCTACTGATTTCTTCAGAAGGCTCATTCAACTTTTATCCTTCAATAGTTCTTTTGTCTTATCCGCCAAAAACAGAGGGATATTAATCAAATTACCATCTTGTTTCAAATTTAGCATTGAATACCGGATCCGGCAAGCAGGCTGGAAAAGCTTCTCATACTGAACCAGACTTTTACCTGTTATACTCTGGTCAGCTTTCACTTCTATCGGATAAATATGATTATCGTATTGAAGCAGAAAATCCACTTCAGCCTTATTGCCGGAAGTCCAATACCGAAAAGATGCCTGGAACTGCGCTGTAAGACTCTGCAACACATAATTCTCTGCCAAAGCTCCCTTATATTCCATATACCCGGGAGTAGACAGAAGCAAAACACTTGCATCCAGCTCCGACAACTGCCTTAACAGTCCTACATCTAATGCGTAAAGTTTAAATGTACTCAAATCATCATATGCTTTCAATGGTAATTTGGGTGATTTGCTCAATACAACTTTGTTGATAAGTCCCGCCTGCTCCAACCACAAAATAGCATCTTCATACTCACGAGCACGGGCGCCGGGACGTACCAACTGATAAACAAACTTACGGCTCTCCTTCGCCAATTGTGAAGGCAGGGAATTCCATACATAATTAATGCGGGGAGCCAATGCCGATGTAGTATGTTTTACAAAATCCAGTGCATAGTCATTCAAGATATCCCGAAGTGCCGAATCCACCTTTTCCATATCATTGAAGTCAATCATCAGAGTAGCAGGTTCGGGCATACCACCACAAATGGAATAGGCAACAAATGATTCACGCAACTTATCGAAAAATATTTGAGGAAGAGGAACTATTTCCTTAATAGAACGCATATACTCATACATATTCAAATCTTTTGTCTTCAGAAATTCCGTAAAAGTAAGCGGATACATGGACAGATGATTCACCTTTCCCACCGGAAAGGAATTGCCAATATGATTCAAATAAATACCTAATAAAGAACCTGCACAAGCTACCGCATATTCGGGAGCTTCCTCACAAAAATATTTCAGTGCGTTCAGTGCTTCATTACATTCCTGAATCTCATCCAATATGAGTAAAGTCGTTTGAGGATTGATTTTCTTTCCATGCAAGAAAGACAATTGCTGAATAATCCGCCTAGGGTCTTTGGTCGTTTTAAAGATATCGCAAAGCCCGCTTTCATCCTTATCCAAACTAAAATAGGCGACATCCTCGAAATATTCCTTCCCGAAATATTTCAAAGCCCATGTCTTTCCTACTTGACGAGCCCCGTGAATAACGAGCGGTTTCCTGTTCACGTCCATTTTCCATGCTGCCAATTGCCTGAGAATATCTCTTTCGAACATAATGAATCACATTTTTGATATCAGAAATGTGATAATTTACACATTTCTGATATGAGTTTCGTGCGAATATACACATTATCCACATAAAACGAAAGAAAAGTTCTGAATATTAGCTTACCAACAGCTCACTGCTTAGTTAAAAAGCAATCATAATCTGTTCATCACCCCCCTTATCAGGTATTCGCACACTACATACACCGGTTTCTTTATCCCAACTCCATAATACAGATTCCGTATCATTCTCCAAATTTTCTTCCAAGCGTTCCGGTTTTACCTTTTTTATCTTCTTTCCTTTAACAGTTACCTCTTTCGGAGCTTTCGCAGAATAAATACGGAATAATAGATTTCTCGGACCAAGGACAGTGTAGCCTTTTCCTTCACGGGCAGAGACAGTCAATTCATATCCATTCGCCAAAGTATTACAAACAATCGGCGTTTTGACAAATTCATCACGCTGATATCCTAAGTCTTCCCCTTCATCCTCGTAGAGAGTAAAAATAGCCTGTGCACCTTCCTGTGCGGGAAAGACTTCAAAAGTAAGTGGATATACCGGTTTCTCATAAGTGTAGTTCATCACCGGCATGGTGGGGATGATAGAACCTTGCTTCACAAACATAGGAACAGAAGACAAGGGAGCATCAACCGTAGTCCACTGCTCTCCGGTGTAGACTGTCTGCTTGTTGTTGTAGTCTATCCATGTACCTTCGGGAAGATACACGTTCTTTGTGCGGGCACCTTTCTTCACCACAGGGGCTACCAGTAATTCACGACCGAACATAAATTGAGCATCCGTAGAAAAAGTTTCCATATCCATTGGATATTCGAGAAACAGAGGGCGCATGATAGGCAATCCTGTATCATAAGCCTCACGGGCATAAGTATAGATATAGGGCAATAAACGATATTTCAACTCGATAGCTGCCTTTGCGTTCTTTTCTGCTTCGGGACCGAAAAGCCACGGTTCCACCGGATTATCTCCCTCATGGTGAATACGGCTCAAAGGATTGAATGCTCCGAACTGTATCCAACGGGTATAGAGTTCCGCCATAGCCGGATAATCCTCAATATCTCCACAGTAACCGGTAATATCACAGGAAGAAAACGGTATCAATCCTAATCCGGCGGAAAGCATTACAGGAATCTGATTGGCTAACTGTCCCCAACCTTGCAGTACATCGTCTCCGTTTCCGCTATCACCCGTCCAGCCGAACGTATAACGTTGCAGCCCTGCATAAGCAGCACGAGTCATTTGGAACACACGACGGTCCGGATTCCTCTTTTCAAATTGTTCTTTCACCACTTTATCCCAAGTCAATCCATAGACATTATGGATTTCATCGTGCATACCCAGATGGTGTTTCATGACGAGACGTTCCGTCTGCTCTTCGTTACTCCAGGCAGGTTCGCCCATGTCCGTCCAGAAGCCGGAGATACCATCGTCAATCGGTTTCTGCTGATAGGTTCCCCACCAGTCGGCTACGGCAGGCAGGGTAAAATCCACTACTCCACAGTTGCCACCCCAAGGCCAGGGCATATCGTAGCTTTTGCCGTTCGTACTGTCCTTTACAAAATAACCCAAACGATCTGCTTCTTCCCATTGCTTTTTGTTGGCTTGTGCAATTACCGGATCTTGAGATACAACTACCTTAAAACCCATCCCTTTCAAATCCGAAAGCATCTTCTTCGGGTTCTCATAGTTTCCCTTGCGCCACTCGAAATCCTGCAAGTATTCCGTCCAGCCGATGTCCTGATAGATAATATCACAAGGGATTCCACGTTTCCGGTAACCCTCGGCTATTTCGCGGCTTAGTTTTTCGCTTGTCAGCAGACCACGGCATTGAGCAAAACCCAGCGCCCATTTCGGCGGCATGATAGGTTTGCCCGTCAGCCCGACGTATTGGCTGATAATCTCCTTATAGTCCTTGCCGAAGATAAAATAGTAGATCATTTCACCGTTCGGAGCTTCAAAGCTGTAATAGTCACGACTTTCCGTACCGAACTTAAATTCCGTTTTGTACGTATTATCAAGAAAAATACCATACCGATAGCTGCTCATAAAGAAAGGAATACTCTTGTAGAGCGGATCTTCCACTATACTGTAACAGGGCTTGTCACTATTCCACATCTTATAAGATTCGCCACGACGGTCCATTTTTCCTGTCTTTTCTCCCAGTCCGAAGAAATGCTCGTCACGACGGAGCACTTTATATTCCGTCTTCTTTGTTCCTTCACTCACATGCCCCTTGTCGGCATAATCACTAAACAGGAGTTTCTGATACTTATCAAATATCTGAAGACTCAACGGAGATTTATTTACCCGAATACGCAATTTCGGAGTAAAGATCTCATAACAGGCTGCCTGTTCGTCTACATGGACGGTTCCTACATCTTCCAACTCTTCATTAATCACTGCGAAAGAAGCATTCTTTCGTTGCAGTTGTCCATCGGGCGAAAACCAAACTTTGACTACCGAAGGACTACAAAGCTGTAACTGCAACGCAGCACTGTCCGTCAGGTGAAAAGTCACCTGACGGCCTTGTTGTGTAAAAGAAGTGCATGTGCGCGCTGCACTTTCCGCCCACACCAATGTCGGGAATACCAAACACAACGCCCATACCCAGAATTTATATCTCATCTTCATACTTATCATTTTAGTTATTCTATCTACAGCCGCTTCATGCATTATTGCTCATATAGTAAATTAAGGCACGGATTACACGGATTAACGCTGTTGTTTTACATACTCCATCATTCTAAAAACCGTGAAATCCGTGTAATCCGTGCCTAATAATATAAGATTAGTTTGCTAGAAGACTTACAATCATTTTTATTCAGCCACAACCATTGTCCAGTATTTCAGAGACGGCAATGTGAAAGAAACAACTCCGTTCTCCTGCGTAAAAGCCAGTTCCTGCAAAGCGCCTCCATGTACATCAGGAGAGGCTACCCATAACTTGTTCACTTTGGCCGGCAGATTCATTTGTAAAGCAGCTTTCGTAATCAAGGTCGGTTCCGGCATCGTGCCGTCCACATCTCTCCAGCTAAGGCTGTTTGCCTGCGAGAAGTTAAGAAGATGTATCACCTGCTTGTTGCCTACCTGCTTAGCATAAGTAGTGACCGAACCTTGTTGGGGAGGCCATACATTCAGACTCATTTCCCCGTTGGTACAATTCATGGTGATACTATTCTCCGTACCTCCGTCACGAAGCAGATTCTGATAAGAAGTCAGGAAGTCATAATAATGAACCATCGCTGTTTTCAGCTCTTCGCTCATTGTCAGATTCTCATTCGGGAAGTACTCTTTGCACAACATGTAATCGCCTCCCAATTCCAGATGCGAACCGCCCAAAGCAAACATAACAGCATCCGTCAGCAGAATACCCGGCGTATTAAATTCCCCCCGGTTATCCGCCTTGTTATAATTCATATAAGCTGCAAAAACCGTATTCAACTGATAATCGCCATATACTCCATTTTCATAAAGAATAGCTTTCAGATCGGTAAAATCAGCCTCATCCGCCCATACTTCATTATAGAAGAAATCCACTTTATCCGTCTCCCCTATCTGACGGGCACCGTAACGGCTCACCGCATTCATCACCAAACTCTTGTCCGGATGCACCTGCTTCATTGCATCTATAAAAGAGGCATATCCCTCACGCAAGTTAACAGGAATACCACTATAATTATAAAGCGTGCTACGTCGTCCCAACTGGTCTATCTGATAACCGTCGAAAGCAAAATTTGCATATACATCGTCATTCCTTTCGCCCAGATATTTCTGCCATTCCTTGTTAGAAGGGTCTACCAGATAAATATTACTTTTCCATCCGCCCGGCAGATCGTGACTGTCTTTAGTAGTGTGAGAAGCATCCTTAAACAGATACCATTCCTCCTTCACTCCATCCGCAGCAGCATCCTTCAACGCTCCGAAACAAAGATTATAAAACATAGACTTCATACCGAAACGATGCTGCGCTTCAATGTAATTCCTCACCGAACTTGTATAAACCTCCCGGTTAGCGATATCCATATATACCTCATCCAACTGTACACGTGTACCGCCCAACGGCCAGTGATGTTTATTATGCCAATCCTGAAACTGCACCCAGTTGATATGATGACGGTTCAGATACTCCATCTCTTCCTGTGTCTTTTCGGCTGTCTTCTCCTGACTGAAATCAGCGACAAAACCATAACGCGGGAAACGTGCCGGATCACTGGATACATCTACCGCAATCGTACCGACTATTACATCCGTTCCGTTCTCCTGACGATAAAGCTCTGCCATGTACCCTTTAAAATCAGTGGTAGGCGGCTGCCATGTCCAGCTCGTACCATTTACCGATTCTTCTCCCACCGTTTCACCCGAAAGACGATAACGTACTTTAGTTCCGGCAGGCAGAGCGTCATCCGCTGTAAACACCACTTTCTCTCCCGGTTTGTAGAAAGCCTTGTCTGTCGACAGGTCTACACTCAAATCCGATGTTACCGGAGTCACTTCGGTAACACCGCCCGAAGCTCCTCCATTCTGTTGGTTCGACTCATTATCATCACTGCAAGCCATACACAGGAAAGCAGCTACCAGATATATTATTTTTTTCATCTTGAATTCTTGTTTTATTGTTTCACAATCGAGATCGTCTCTTTCAACTGGTCAATCGTAATCTGATAAGAACCGGCCTCCTGAATATTCCACTTATAGTCCAGACCACCCAAATCTGCATCCGGATACATACTGCTCAACTCTGCATCCGATTTAGTGACAAACAAAGCTGTTTCCACTTCACCCGTCGGAGTTTTACCGTTCTTATCCGCCATAAACCAGTCTCCGTTCCAGTCCGACTGCTTATCGCAGGAAATCTTCATCTCACCGGCTTTCAGTGTACCGCTCCATGTGAAGATATAAGGACTGTCGACACTCTTAGTCATCGGCGTAGCATTGTCCAAACTCCATCCGTTCGGAGTCGCCTCACCCACCAGATACAATCCTGCGTAAGGAGTGAACGGACGCATCAGCATCTTTTCTTTTCCTTTGCCTGTATAGAAGCATACTTTATAAGGTTTGCCACATTCAGCCTCTTTCATTTGCCATTTATTATCGTCGCCTCCAAGCACTACTGACGTCGAAGTGTACGGAGCATTTGCTACGGCAGGATGGAAGAAAGCATCCGACTGGCCGAAGTCCGCCACAGAGCTAAACTTAAATTCTCCGTCTGCTTCCCAAGGAATCACAGCTCCATAATGGAACAAATCCATCTGAACAGCATCTTTAGACAGTGCCTCAAATCCCCAGCCACCATTTCCGGTGAACGAACCGACAATGAAGAACTCGTCAAATCTCCAACCGATATCTTCCGTTTCAGTCAGTGTCAACGTCAGATTGAGCAGATCTACTTTTACAATATAGGTTGCCCCTTCATCGATTACAAACGGCTCATCCGGCTGGTCACCCGATGTACGGTAAGTCAGCTGGAATGCTTCCCCGGCAGTGGCGTCACGGTTGTATGACGGCAAGAATTGTCCCAATGTCGTTATAAATTTCAATGATCCGGCGTTCAGTTTTCCTGTCCATGTAAACTGTCCGTTATCCGTACGCTCCATCGCTGTCGCATTGTCGGCAGCCCATCCATTCGGAGCAGCATCACCAATCAGATAAAGCGTAGTAGTAACCGGCTGGTATGTAGTCACTGTAAAAGCAGTCGTCGCACTTTGTTTCTGCTCTTCCATTCCGGCAACAACCGCTGTGATACGTGCCTCCAACTCCGCTTTCACAGCATAACCGATACCGAACTGTGTATTCAGGAATTGGTTGAGTTCTTCCACTTTCTTAGTCCATTGATACGTTCCCGTACCTAAATCCACCGAATAAGCATTTGCAAAGTCCGTTCCGGCTTTTGCCAGCTCCAGCGTATAAGAGATACGGTTACCACTTCCATAATTCGTTCCGGTAGTCCATGAGAGAGCGAGTGCTTCCTGACTATGGTTCTTTTCGTTCAACACCAAGTCCTGCTGATTCACCGAAAGAGTGAGGGTATCATGTCCTTTATTTGTCTCCATATAATCTTCGGCACAGGCAACCATCGTTCCGCCGATGAAAAGAGAGCATAACAACTGATATATATATTTCTTCATGATATTATTTATCTAAATGAATGATTATAAAACAGATTAATAACCGGGATTTTGAGTCATCAGATGATTGGAGTCCATCTCTGTCTGCGGAATAGGCAACAGGAGACGTTCCTTGGTCACATTATTCTTGCCGATGGATTTCAGGAATGTCAATGCATAATTTCCATTATCCACACGGATCATATCAAACCAGCGGTGTCCTTCAAAGGCAAGTTCCATCCGGCGCTCGTGAATAATCTTCTCTCTCATTTCAGTCTGCGTCAGAGTAGTCGGCACATCTGCCAGTCCGGCACGTTTGCGGACGATATTCAACGGAGCAGCAGCCTGGTCGGGATGTCCCTGCTCGTTCAATGCTTCCGCTTTCTTCAATAGAACATCTGCATAGCGATATACTACGAAGTTGTTGGGATTGGTATTATACTCCGGAGAAACAGTCTTCGACACAAGGAACTTGCGCACATTATAACCCGTATTCGACCAGGAACGTCTGTATTCCATACCGTCAAAAGCAGGACAACCTTGATACAAGACAGTTACGTCTTTCCGCAAATCACCGTCCTCATATTGCTTGAAAAATTCTTCCGTAGGCAGGTTCCATCCATAAGCACCGGCCACCAGACTTGAGTTACGAGGTCCCATGAAAGTCGACAGCCAGGATGATTGGTTATCACCGCCCCAGAAATCATATTCCGTACTACCGGAATATTGTACTTCGAAAAGGGATTCCGGACCATTATTGATAGTGGCATTGAAATTATCGGCATAATTGTATTGGGTCAAATCGTATCCCATCGCAGCAATGTTGTCACACAGAGTTACTACTTCATTATAGTATTCGCGATGATTGGGCGCCAGTGTCAGATAAATATCCGCCAGCATAGCCATTGCGGCTTCTTTGCAGGCACGTCCTCTATCGCTGTCTCCATAACTGCTTTTCGGAGGAAGCATGTTTACCGCATTTTTGCAGTCAGAAAGAATCCGGGCATATACCTCATCTACCGTATTACGGGCAATATCCGTAGATTCTCCCGGTTCAAACGGCGTTAAGCGCAAAGGCACACCTCCATACAGACGAACCAGAATATAGTAGTAATGTGCACGCAGGAAATAAGCCTCACCCATGCAACGAGTCTTTACCTCATCGGAGATAGCTGCCGAAGACAGATTGGAAAGCACAATGTTACAACGTCCGATACCTACCCACGGAGAACGCCATACGTACAAAGCAAAGCCATTATCACTCTGGGCTATGAAATTGGAAGCCTGCACAGTTTCCAGTCCGTCGGTTCCCCCTCCGGCGCCTACTTCACTGTTACCTGCGATAATATCGAGGCTCCAGATACGCTGATTATACATATTGGATGACTGAAGAGTCTTGTAGCAGGCAGTAGTCAGTGCCACGGCAATCTCGTTCGTTACTTCCGATTCGGGATCGACGCCATATTTAGGATATTTATCTAAGAAATCGTTGCATGAGGTCAATGCCAATATGGCAAACATCATCATCAAAGTTGTTATCTTTTTCATATTCTTCCTCCTGATTTAAAAGTTAAAGTTCAAACCCATGCTGAACGTACGTGAGATAGGGTAACGGCTGCTGTCGATACCATTAACGTCAACCTCCGGGTCAAAGCCGGAATATCCGGTGATAGTCGCCACATTCTCGCAAGAGAAAGAGATGCGGGCATTTTCCAGTTGAACCTTTTGCATCCACTTTTTAGGCAGTGTATACGAAAGCGTAATGTTTTTCAGACGGAGGTAGGAACCGTTTTCCACAAATCGGTCGGATACACGGCAGTTCTGATTCGGGTCTCCCCAGATAGCACGCGGCATGGAGTTGCTTGTTCCTTCTCCCGTCCAGCGGTTCAGTACGGCTGTGGTCTGGTTGTAAGCGGCTGCCATTCCTTCGTTGTCTACATTGTTGGCATTATAAATCTTGTTTCCCGATACGCCTTGCAGGAACACGGAAAGTTCCCATCCCTTATAAGAGAAATTATTGCTTAGAGAGAAGAACCAGTTCGGGTTCGGGTTGCCGATAACGGTACGGTCTTCATCGTTGATAACTCCATCGTTATTCAAGTCCCGGAAACGGATATCACCCGGAGCAGCGCCCGGTTGGGTAGCATGGCGGTTTACTTCATCCCAGTTCTGGAAAAGTCCGTCGGTTACGTATCCGTAGAATACATTAATCGGATAACCGGCTCTAAGCATAGTCACGTATGAATTCCCCATCTGGTTGATGAACATCGGAGTTTCGCTGTTCAAGTCCTGAATTTCGTTCTTGTTATAAGTGGCTGTTAAGGCAGACTCCCAAGAGAAAAGCCCTTTCAGGTTGATAGTACGCAAGGTCATTTCCACTCCTTTATTGCGCATCTTGCCGGCATTGGTGAAAGTTTCGGTAGTATCTTCAAAACCGGAAGTGATAGGAATGGAAGCCTTCACCAACATATCTGCTGTCTTCTTGATATAAGCGTCCAGCGAAAGGTTGACACGTGAATTGAACAGGCTCATGTCTACACCAAAGTTGGTCTGGCGCACTTCTTCCCAATGAATATTCGGATTGGAGAGAGTAGTAGATACCAGAGCGGTGGAGTTGTTGTTGCCGAAAGGATAGACTCCTGTGTTATAGGAAGCAACAAAGCCGTAGTTACCGATTTCCTGATTACCAGTCACACCGTATCCGATACGCAGTTTGAGGTCATTCACCGGGAAGTTGTCTTTCGGAAACCAGTTCTCCTGGGAGATACGCCATGCCAGCGAAACGGAAGGGAATGTTCCCCAACGGTTGTTCTTACCGAAACGGGAAGAACCGTCACGACGCACAGTAGCTGTAAGCAGGTATTTATCTTCGTAAGAATAGTTGAGACGTGCCATCAAAGAGAGCAGTGCCCAGTCACTCTGGCTACCGCCAAGACTGTACATCTTCTCGCCGTTGTCCATTTCGTGGATATTATCAAACATGAAGATATTCTTTTGAGCATTCAGGTAATCGTAGTTATTCCACTGGGCGGAAGAACCTGCCATCACCCCTACCCGGTGTTTCTGCGCAAAAGTGTGGTCGAATACAAAATAATTATCCCACAAATAGGTAAATGCTTTGTTATCGCTCTTATAGCGGGAAGATTCTTCTACCGGATTCGGTTTCCAGTTGTAAGCCGGAGTAAAGTTGTCGACAAACCAGAATTTGGCGTCATAACCGAATGTACTTTTCAACTTCAGCCATTTGGTAAAGGTGATCTCTCCGGTGATATTTGCCAGGAAGTTATATCCTTTTGTTTCATTGGTCATCATGTGCAGTGTACCGATCGGGTTACGGATGCTTCCGTACCATTGCGCCTCCTGTCCGGGACCGCTCCAACTGCCGTCCTCATTCTTCACCGGTTGGGTGGGGAGTGCTTTCATTGCATCACCGATGCTATAAGTTCCTCCTTCTTTCACGTCCGTACTGAATGTCAGGTTGGTAGTGAATTTCAGCCATTTATTAACTTGGGCATCGCTATTTGCCTGAAAGTTGAAACGACGGTAATTAACGCTTTCCACAATACCGGACTGGTCAAGGAAACCACCGGACACATAGTAATGTGCTTTTTCCGTACCACCGGAATAGCTAACCGAATAGCTTTGCTTCACTCCCGTGCGCAGCATTTCATCCAGCCAGTTCGTTCCTGTTCCCAATAAAGAAGGGTCTGCCCAATAAGGGTTTGTATTATCATCATTATTAGACAGCATATCATTGCTCAAAGCGGCATATTGCGCAGCATTCAGCATATCGGGCACTTTAGTGGCATTCTGAATCGCCCAATTAGCGTTTACCGTCACCTTTCCGGCACCCTCGGCACCCCGTTTGCTGGTAATCATCACCACACCGTTCGCACCACGCGAACCATAAATAGCTGTTGCCGAAGCATCTTTCAATACGTCCACCCGCTCTACATCGGCCATATTCAAGGAAGACAATCCCAAGTCGGTAGGTATTCCGTCAATGACAATCAGCGGGTTACTATTGTTGATTGTTCCCAAGCCACGGATTTTAATGGTGACATTATCACCCGGCTTACCGGCATCGATAATCTGCACACCGGACACCTTTCCCTGCATTGCCTGACCGATATTGGCCACCGGAGAGTCTTTAATGTCCTTCACTCCGACAGAAGATACCGCTCCGGTCAGATCGCTCTTTTTCATCGTTCCGTAACCCACTACTACAACTTCGTCCAATACTTCCGTATCTTCCTGCAAGGTTACTTTCAAAGCGTTTTTCCCGTTCACCGGGACTGTCTGCATTTTATAGCCGACAAAAGAGATAGTCAGCGTGCTGTTAGTCGGAACGCTTAATGAGAAATTACCGTCTACATCGGTAATTGTACCGTTCGTTGTACCTTTTTCTACCACACTGGCACCGATCACCGGTTCACCCGTGGCATCTACGACATGTCCTTTTATTGAAATCTGTTGTGCGAATGCACTAAGAGATAGGAACAAGCCCCACATTATTAGTAAGAGGCGGCGTTCAAAGCCTTTCGACTTCATACTCTGTTTCATGTACATTAATTTAAAGTTAATATTAGGGTTACTTTTGTTTTACTCTCTGTGTCATTGCTGAAATGACCGTGAAACAAAAGTATCCACATTTCATACTGCTTCTTAAAGCAGATAGCAAAAATATAGTGATTTATACAGTATCCCACAGTATAAACCACTAAATATAAGAACGTTAAAAAATAGAAGTCGGACTAAAAAAGTAGTGGTTTTCTTATTCTTCCACCTTCCCTATTTGCATTACTTTAGCCTCAAATTCATCTCTTTCTCCCACAGCCTTGTTACGGACACGAGTCCGGTAATTATAAATGGTAGTGACGGAGTAACGAAGGAATTGCGCTATCTTAGTACTGTCCGTAATTCCAAGGCGGATGAGAGCGAAGATACGAAGTTCGGTATTCAGCAGTTCTCCCGGTTTGGGTTGCATCGGTTCAGTAAGCAGGGCATTAAAATCTTCCACAAAACTGGGGAAGAGTTGCAGGAAAGTCACATCGAAGTTCGCATAAAACTCTTTCAGTTCTTCATCAAGAAATTGCGAAGATTTAATAGCCTTATATAGTTCTTCCACCCTTCCGGCAGCAGCAATCTTATTCAGGGAACGGCGGTATAAATCCATCTTGTCGAGATAAGTGGAGCATTGGTCCATATATCTCCCGATATATTCCTCCTTGATATAGTTGGCTTCCGAAAGCGTATGATTCATTTCTTTCAGTTGCGAATTGGAATCGTGAAGTTCTTCGTTCAGTTCTTGCAGGAGCGTATTAGTGTCGATCACTTCGCGACGTGCGGCAGCAACCTTTTTCATCTGCTTGTAAACGAAGAAAATGGCGACTAACAAAAATACGGAAAGCAAACTGATACAAATCAATGAGACTTTCATCTCCTGCTGCTGACGTTTGGTTTTTAATTGATAGGCCTGGTCGATGATAGGAAAGACCTGTGAGATTTCCAGGGTACGAAGACGGGCATTGCAAAGGGTGGCATCCTCCAGGGAACATTTCAGATAGTTGTAGGCACGGTCGATGTCTCCTTCTTCATAAACAAGAGAAGCGAGTTTGCGCAAAGACACATATTCTTTTACCGCTGATTTCAAATCGGCAATGGCCGAAAGAGCCAGGTAATGTTTTTGCCCCTGCTTATCTCCTTTCAACCGATAGCCTTCGGAAATGGTATAAGTAATCATTGCCTGTGCATGATCATCTAAAGACGGTTTACTGTAATATTCCATCAGCATATCAATCGCTTCATCGTATCGGGCATGAACGATGCACTTATCTGCCATCACCAATGCGTGCCCCAGAGAGTCGGAAGCATTGATCTGTAACAGAGAATCCCGGTATAAATCCGTCATCCGGTAATATTCTTTCTTGGCTTTCTCCGTAACGGCATAATCACCCATCAATCCATAAATAGTGCGGTACAGATGATAATAATAGCCATATAGATAGTCGGGCAGTGTTTTCTTATCAATTTTCCCCAATAACTCAAGGGCTTCTTTATACATTCCGGTAGTTCCCATCACTTCCGCCATATTCATGGCAGAATCATCCAAGTAGTCCAGTTTATTTAAACGATGTGCCAGTTCCTCTTTCCGTTGGGCATAGACAAAAGACGAATCCAGATTATAAGCCCGGTATTCATCGAAAAGACGTCCGCAAAAACCATATCGCTGCTCATCGGAAGCAGCCTCAACCAACAATTTCTTCAAGTCAGCAATTCGTGCCTCCTTTTCCGCTCCATAAGTCTGGCGGTTTTTAATGATACCATCAATCTCACGAAGCAACGCATCGGTACTCTTATTATCTTTTGCATAAAGCAGACCAGAAAGGACGATTGTCACAAAAATCAGAATAACTTTTTTCATAGTGCCGTATGTATTATATCTGCAAAGATAAAAGTCTTTCAGAAACTTCCGGCTTTCAGGAGAAGATTATTGCAGGTAGAAAAAACAATCTTTTTTAAAGAGAGAGCAAAACTGATTTATTATAAACACAATAATTGTATTTATAATAATCAATATGCAGTCATTGTTAATTCTTTTATTCCGGTCACTCCTTACTGGAGAAAGTATTGAAAATTTTTATTCTCTATTATTCACTTCTTCCATGCCCTTGTTTTCCCCAAAGTATCTTTTTGTGTGATATAAATAGCATCTCGTATCCTCACTAAGATTAAACTCTATTATATCCTGGAGTGCTTCGCAATTATCTTAGGCATATAGGCAGTCTTATCCTCTATTCATTGCCTAAAAAAATACCTGCATTCCATTGTAAGGGTAGCCATTCCCATATCAATGCGTGTGGCATATGTACTTTGCCATGTCCGAAGATGTAACTTCAGACATGGCAAAGTACATACGAAAATCAATAAAATTACTATCTCGATTACATTACATATAAATTTATTCTTTTAGTTAGGTAGCGGCACTATTGGTCTGCGACCGTAATTTAACTTCAGACCTCTTTGATAAGCTTCGGGACCATGAAGGTTGTTGATATCCATTTCACCCAAGTTTACGAGGATCCCCCGTGCCATGAGACCGGCATCTTCGTTTTCAAGGCGTGGCAAGGTTTCCGCAGCTTCTTTTAGATCCGGCAGGAAAGGACGGATACAATCGCGCATGTTAGGATCTAATGACAGGCATTCCAGTGATGAATAAGCTATTTTTCTGTCTTTTTCCAAAACGGGAGTAATCAGGCGTGAAACACCTTCTTCGGCTTTGCCCAGATAGGCAACGGCATAGGCAGCTTCAGAAGCGATGTAAGGATTGTCATCTTGGAGGAGCGCCAATAAGGTTTCCGGACAAGTCCCAATTTGTTTTTCTCTAGCAAGTTTGGCATATCCCACTACTCCCCAGAACCGCATTTCCGGCAGAGAGCTTGCTATTGCTTTCTCCAATAAAGGAAGGGAAGCGGTAGTTGCCGTTCCAGCTGTCTCGACAAGGACATACAAGTCATCCAACGGATATTTCTCTTTCCGTACTTTATCATAAAGTATATGTCCGATACGTGAGGTAGGAAGGAAAAATCCCAAGTCACAGGTAGTGCGGATATGGTCAGACAGTGCTTGGCGCATTTTAGTGAGAATTGCTGCATATTCGGGCACATCGGACAAATCATGTAATTCACCCGCGTCTTTTTCAAGATCAAACAACATTTCTGCCGGATGGGCTTCAAAAGCCTGCCCCCAATCGGGGTTGGTATTGTGTCCTCCCAACACCAGCTTGTCCCAGGCTTTATTGGATGGCATCCCCCATTGGTAATAATTGCGTAAGGCAAACTGGCGGTAGGGGATATAGCTGCGGATGTACTTGAATCGTCCGTCAGTAACGGCACGTACCGGCATGAAATGATGTAGCTGGTTGGCTGCCAATGCAAATTGCATTTCACGTTTTTCTTTATTTGCAAACTTGCCGTAAAGTGCTTTGCCCTGCATCTGTTTGGGTGGTTTTATCCCTGCAAGACTAAGTACAGTAGGTCCCAAATCCGTGAAGTTGACCAAACTGTACTCTTTGCCTGGAGCCTGATTCGCCAGATGTTGCCATTTGGGTGGAAAGTAGGCTATCAAAGGTACTCTTAGACCGCTTTCGTACAAATATCCTTTACCACGGGGTACGCAACCGCCATGATCACTGAAGAAGAAGATAATCGTATTTTCATCCAATCCTCTTTCTTTCAAATCTTTCAGGAAGAGGCCCAGCCAAATATCTACGTCTTGTACTGCTTCCAGATGACCGGCATAATCGGAACGTACTTCCGGCAAATCGGGAACATAGGAGGGCAATGAAAGTAATGTCGGGTAGATACCTTCCTGCGTGTAGTCTCTTCGTCCGTCGGTGTGGAAAGTACGAATGCGTCCCATATGTGAAGTTACCGTATTGAACACGGCGAAGAAAGGTTGATCTTTTCCCCGTTTTGAACTGTTGTAGGAAGCCTTGTTGTTGCACTCGTCCCAACATATTTTATTGTCGGTGGTGGAATTATAATGTGTCTTGCTGTTGTTCGTACAATAATATCCGGCTTCACGCAATTTCTGGGGAAAGAAGATGTCGGCGGGTGTATCATAGGGTACGGGATGGATATCCATTCCGTAGGTACTCGAGTAGCATCCGGTGATAAGTGAAGAACGGGCCGCCGAACTTTGGGGAGCTACAGACCATGCGTTCATGAACTGTATGCCGCGGGAAGCAAGACTATCCGCATTGGGGGTATGTACCCCTTTGTTGCCATAGCAACCGAATTCGTATGCACTGGTATCTTCAAAGGTGAGCCAAAGAATATTTGGCCTCTCGTTTTTTTTGTCTGCTGCCTCTGTAGGTGCGGAATACAATCCGTAGAAGGCGGTACACATTAATAAAGGTAAGTGTCTCATAAAATGTTAAGTATATTTGTTTCTTTCTGCTAAAATAGCCCGTTTGTGTCTAACGGAGATTTTCTTATGTTCAAAAGTGTGTTAATATTGTCTCGGCAAATAATTTTTCAACAAAATTAATATCGATTCAACAATATTGCAAGACGCTTAAACATCTATTCATATGATATTGGATAAAAAAAGATAAGAGACCGAGGATAAAATTTTAATTTTAAATATTGAAATCTAACGCAAAAGATATGAGAAACATGTTTTTTATAATGATACTATTTTATGTATCATTTTTGTCAGGACAAGCACGAAATGTGAATGGAAATTCTTTTGATAATTCACTACGCTGTGAAGCAGATAAGCTGTTGACGAAATGGATGGACACCTTTTTGACCTATCAGTGCATCCACCCTGATTCCGCACTTGACGGAGGCGTCCTGTGCCCTGCATGTGCCCGCATGCACGGGCGAATAGGAGATGCCGTACTTCCTTTAATGTATCTGGCGGAAAAGACTGGCAACCACAAATATCTGCTCGGAGCCAAGCGCCTAATGGCGTGGATGGAGAATGTGCACCGTCCAGATGGTTCATGGATGAATGATGTACATATTTCGGACTGGAACGGTACTACGGTATTTGCGTCTATTGCCCTCTACGAGGCCTTACATTATCATGGGCACTTACTGGATGACTCGACCCGTAACCATTGGAAGCAACAATTATTGAATGCCGGTGAGTTTATAATGGACAATCCTTTTATTTATAGCCGCAAGCGGAAAGGTATGCGGAATATGAACGTCAATTATTCAGCTTCTGCAACCTATGCCTTGTACGCTATCGGTGAACTGTGTAACCGCCCTGATTTCAAGATGGAAGCCCGAGAGATAGCTGCCGGACTGAAAAGCTATTTCACGGGGAATAATTGCTTCCTATATGGTGAAGGACCGAATATCAGTTCTGAAACTAGCAACGGCTGTCGTCCGGTCGATTTACTTTATAATATAGAAGAATCCCTGCCCAATATGGCATATTATGCAGTGATGGCGAATGATACGGAATTATTGTCACTCGTAGAACGTTCCATGAATACCCATCTGGAATTTATGTTGCCCGACGGTGCTTGGGATAACAGTTGGGGCACACGCAGTTTTAAGTGGACATACTGGGGTGGACGTACCAGTGACGGATTTATGGGAGGCTATTATCTGATGGCTGCCCGTCATCCGGAATATTTGGAGGCCATTCACCGCAATATCCGTTTGCTGGATGAGGCGACTCATGGCGGTCTTCTTTATGGAGGAATGCATTATCTCGCATCCGGTATTCCTCCCTGTATTCATCATACATTTGGACACGCCAAAGCATTAGCATCTTTCTTGGAACTGCCTCCTGTGAAGATAAATTCCTCGGGTAGCCTTCCCCGGGATGCTGTTTATGGCATGAAGTATTTTAAAGATATTCGTACTTGGCTTCTGTCCCAAGGAGCTTGGCGTGCCACGTTTACCGGATATGATGCTGAATATAAGGTAAAAGGGACTCATCCTATGGGAGGTGCCCTCTCTTTGCTGTGGCATGCGCAAGCAGGGCCTGTTTTTGCTGCAACTATGAATCAATATAAACTGATTGAAGCTCCTAATATGCAGAGCAATACCCGTAAATATCTGATGGGAGGTACTCCCCGAGTTGAATTAATTCAAGATGGGGTTGCATATAGTAATCTGGATGATTTGACCACGGACATCACTTGTTTTACCGGAAACAAAATCTGCCGGTTTGATGTACAGACTCATTTGGTTGATATTAATCAACAGTCTCCAAAACAAGGAGCAGTATCTGTAGTGATGGGTTATGCGTTCTCGGAACAAGGAGTCAGCATAAGTGTGGAGCATTGCAATGAATCGGCTTATCTTATGCTGCCGGTTATCGCATCGCCTGAAGAAAAGGTGGAAATAACTGCCCGTGAAGTTTGTATAAAGAAGAACAAAGGTGTATTGCATATCACCTGCGAATCTGGAAATATACAAGTGGCACCGACCGATGGAGATGGACGAATCTTCAATCCGGTTCCCGGATTTTCTTTTATACCTTTGCAAATAATACCGAAAGGCACTGATAAGAAAATACAGATAAATATCTATTTTTGCTAATATATTTCATCTATTTGCTTCATAATGGATTAGAACTATGAAAACACTGCAATTTTTGTTAGTACTTTTAGGAGGATTGTTTCCCTGTGTGCTGAATGCCGGTGTAACCGAAGATATTTATTTCTCCCATATTGGTCTGAAAGAGGGCTTGTCACACAGTACAGTTTTTGCTATTAATCAGGATAAAGAAGGAAATTTATGGTTTGCTACGTATGATGGTGTAAATAAATATGATGGTTATAATTTTACTGTATATCGTCATCAATATACAAATTCCAGTAGCATTGCCAGTGACATCTCCCACTGCATTGCAGTAGATGATTCAGACCGGATATGGGTTGGTACTCGTGAGGGATTATCTCTCTACAACCATCAAAAGAATGCTTTCTCCAATTATTATTATAAAAAGAATGGCTTGAATGTAGCTGTAACCAATATTGTATCAATTAAAAAAGACTGGTTGATATTGGGAACTGCCGAAGGTATCTTGCTTTTTGATGTAAAGAAGGAATGTTTCCTGAATGATACATTGTCTTCTTCCTTGCATAGATTGCAACCTACTGCCTTGGTACGCCAGGACGATTGCATTTATATAGGTGCCGAAGATGGCGCGTATATTTATACTCTATCAAGCGGTGTTCTGGAGAAGCTGGTGAATATACCTGCCGGTGTGAAAATACATGCTATATTGTGCCAGATGTTTAATAAAATATGGTTGGCAACAGAGGGAGATGGGCTTTATTTATATGACGTGAAATCAAAAGAATGGAAAAATTACCGTCATGCAGATGGTAAATCCGGATTAAACTCAAACTATGTGCGTTCTTTGGCATTGGACACGGAGAATCGTTTATGGGTGGGAACTTATGGAGGATTGAATATCTACAAGGAAGGTACAGATAACTTTTCGTCTATAAAAAGTTCGGAGATTCAGGAAGGAAGTTTGTCACAGAATTCAGTCCGAAGCATTTTCAGAGATTCGCAAGGCGGTATGTGGTTGGGTACATACTGGGGAGGATTGAATTACTATCATCCTTTGTGTAACCGCTTTCAGCGTATCAAGCATGTTCCGTTCTTAAATTCACTTAGTGATAATGTAGTCAGTTGTATTGTTGAGGATAATATGCATAACTTGTGGATCGGTACGAGTAATGGCGGGTTGAATTTCTATGATAATATTTCGCAACAATATAAGAATTATTTATTTAATTTGGGTAATGTGAGTGCACCTTTTAAAGATATTAAAACAGTATATGTGGATGAGGCGCAAGATAAGGTCTATGTAGGAGCACATGCCGGAGGAATGATGGCCTTGCACCGGAAATCCGGTCATGTGGAATATTATAATAGCCAGAACAGCAATTTGCCGAGTAATAATATTTATTCTATAATCTCTGATGGGCACGAGGGACTTTGGGTGGCATCATTGGAGTGTTTATTCCACTTTGATATGGTTAAACACAGCTTCACGATTGTTGATAAAGATAGGAACGGGCATAAATTGCAGCAAGATAACCGTTTGTTGTTTCGGGATTCCAAGAAACGTATATGGGCCGGAGGAAAAATGGGAGTCTCGGTTTTTAATCAGATAGGTACCTCCTTACTCATTAATACAGATTTTCAAATAGTTTCTATACTGAAGCAGGCATTTGTGAATTGTTTCTACGAATCTTCTTCCCAATATATATGGATTGGAACCCGCAACGGTTTATTTGCTTTGAAAGAGGGTGACAAGCAATTTTTGCAATATACAACAGCAAACGGTTTGCCGAGCAATGTTATTTACGGTATCCTGGAAGATGCCTACGGTCGTTTATGGATAAGTACGAATCAGGGATTGAGTTGCTTGAATCTGGAAAGTGGAAAATTCCGTAATTTTACGATTATGGACGGATTACAAGGTAATCAGTTTAATGCAGGAGCTTACTGCAGAAAAGACGATGGTTATATGCTGTTTGGAGGAGTCAACGGCATTACTTTATTCCGTCCTGAAACATTGATCGATAATCCTTATACCCCTAAACCCGTAATCAATAAATTATTTGTCTATAATAAGGAGGTACTGCCGGATGATGAAACCGGTATTTTGAAAAAGAACATTGCGTACGTTGACCATATAACTTTGTCGTCATCCCAGAATTCATTTTCCATTTCGTTTGTCGTCTCCAATTATATAGCAGGTAAGCATAATACTTTTGCTTATAAATTAGAAGGGTATAATGATGTATGGTATAAGCAAAATGATATCAGTCTCGTTTCTTACTCCAATTTACCGGCAGGAGACTATACTTTCTGCATAAAAGCGGCGAACAATGATGGAAAATGGAATGAGGATCCCACTATGCTTCACATCCGCATACTGCCGGTTTGGTATTGTACTTGGTGGGCACTTACTTTATTTATTCTGTCGTTTGCCTTGCTGGTATTCGGTAGTGTACGGTTCTTTTGGCTGCGCAAAAATATGCAAGCTGAAATACGCATGGAAAGACTCGATAAGGAAAAACGGGAAGAAATCAACCAAATGAAAATCCGTTTTTATGTAAATATCTCACATGAATTACGAACCCCGTTGACCTTGATTGTTGCGCCATTACAGGAATTACTCAACCATATCAGCGGGCATTGGGAACATGAGCTATTGTCCTATGTCCAGCGGAACGCCAACCGTCTACTGCACTTGGTCAATCAATTGATGGATTTCAGACGTGCAGAATTAGGAATCTTTGAACTCAGAGCTGTGTATTCCAATGCTTCTAAGCGGGTACTAAACTGCTTTATGAATTATGAAAGTCTGTCTAAAAGAAAAGATATAGACTATAATTTCTATACAGAACTACAAGTTGAAAATGTGCTTTTCGACGAAAACTATTTGGATCTGATTGCAAATAACTTGCTTTCGAATGCCTTTAAATACACCAAAGTCGGCGGAAGCATAACCGTGAAACTCTATAAGGAAGATAACAACCTTGTATTACAAGTAGCCGATACTGGTATTGGCATTCCGCTCGAGAAACAGGAGAAGATTTTTGAACGTTTCTATCAGGTGGAGAATGGTTGTGAAGGAAGCGGTATCGGACTTTCTTTAATTCAGCGCTTAGTTGAACTGCATCATGGGCGGATTGTTCTTCAGAGTGAAGTAGGCAAAGGGTCCATTTTTACAATTTATCTGCCGCAGGATAAATCTGTATATACCCGAGAGGAACTGTCTGGCAGAAGTGGGGACGCAGGAGATCAACGTGTATATTCCACCAATGCAAATGACATCTATATTAGTGATGATGAGAAGTTGGAAAAGGAAGAAAATACAGATGATGAAGGCGGTAAACGCGGCACCATCCTAGTGGTAGAAGATAATAGGGAGCTGAGACAATACATAGTAAACAGTCTGTCTGCTTTCTTCAATCTCTTGGAAGCGGAGAACGGACAAAAGGCATTGTATATATTGAAAGACCAGGAAGTCGATTTGATTATTACAGATGTCATGATGCCTGTAATGGACGGTGTGAAATTATGCAAGTTAGTGAAACAGAATTTACGTACCTGCCATATTCCGGTTTATATGTTATCAGCCAAAGTGGATGTCAAGTACCAGTTGGAAGGCTTGCAGGTAGGAGCTGACGATTATATCGCCAAACCATTCTCTATGGAAGTGTTGAAGGTTAAGATACTGAATATGCTACGCACACGTTACCGCATTTTCGAGCGGTATTCCAAGATGATGGAAATTGAACCGGAAAAACTTGCGAATAATACAATGGACGAGGAACTGTTGCGAAAGGCCATTGCTGTCATTGAGAAGAACATGGATAATGTAGAATTCTCTACGGAACAGTTTGCACGTGAAATGAATATGAGCCGTTCAAATCTTCATCTCAAATTAAAAGCGATAACAGGAAAATCTGCCATTGATTTTATTCACAAGATACGGTTCAACCATGCATGCCAATTATTGAAAGAAGGAAAATATACTGTTTCCGAAATCAGCTTTATGGTAGGGTATAATACACCTTCTTATTTTGCAGCACGCTTCAAAAAATATATCGGATGCTTGCCGACAGAGTATGTAAAGAAATGATATTTATTACTTATGAAAGTACACCTTATTTTAGTTTTGACAGCAGTTTTAGTTCTATCGGTTTCGTGCAGTCAATCGGCTTCATATCAGTTGTCAGTATCTAAGAGTGATAGTATTCGGAGTGGAGACAAACTTATAGAGCTTTTCACCTTGGTAAATGGAAACGGAATGTCTGTTAAGGTGACGAATTACGCCGCTTCTCTGACTGATATTTCCGTTCCCGACAGGCAAGGAAACTTTGAACATGTAGTTCTGGGGTTTGATAGTTTGAAATATTATTTAGGAAAACATCCTAAATTAGGTGCTACGGTGGGAAGGTTTGCCAACAGAATCAAAAATGCCGAATTCAAATTGAACGGGCAGACATATCATCTGGAAAAAAACAATAAAGGCCATTCCATCCATGGAGGGGCAAAAGGATTCAATAACCGGATTTTTGAAACGGACACATTCTATACAGTAAAAGATACGGCCATCGTAATTTTTAAATATAGAAGTGCGCACCTGGAAGGGGGATTTCCCGGAAATCTGAATCTTTCAGTAGCTTATAAACTTACTAATCAGAATGAGATTATCTTGGAATATACAGCTACTACAGATCAGCCTACGGTAATCAATCTTACGAACCATAGCTATTTCAACCTGACAGGCTGTAAAGAACCGGTGTTGGACCATATTTATAGGATTAATGCAGATTCCATAACTCCGGTCGATTCTACAGGCATTCCTACCGGAGAGATACTAGCCGTAGCAGGAACTGTATATGATTACACTACTCCACAACGGGCAGAAAAACGAATACGGAAAATGGGGAAAGGATATGATGTCAACTATAAACTGAATAGGTATTCAGATTCTTTGGAATTGGCGGCTATTGTGGTAGAACCCATATCCGGCAGAGTTCTGAAAGCATACACCACTGAACCAGGTATGCAGTTTTATATTCCGAATTCGAACATGGATTATCTTGCCGGACATGACGACAAGAAGTATGGCCGGTATTATGGCTTTTGCCTTGAGATGCAGCATTTTCCAGATGCTCCTAACAATCCTCAATTTCCAACTACAAGCTTGTTTCCGGGAGAAATATACCGCCAAATGACTATTTATAAATTTGAAACTATATCAGAATAATATATTTAATCAACTAAAACTTATTAATTATGAAAATGAAAGTATGGAAGAAATGCATGTTTATAATTGGAGTGCCTCTTTTGGTGATAACGAGTTTATGTGCCAATAACGAAATTCCCGACAATTCTGTAAAGAAAACAAGAAGCGGCACTTTTATTTATGAAAAGGACAAAGCATGGGAACCCGCTGGTGAAGGCGTGACCAGGCAAATCATGGGTTACGACGGGCAACTGATGCTGGTTAAAGTTAAGTTTGAGAAAGGGGCCATAGGAACTCCCCATACCCACTATCACACGCAAACGACTTATGTAGCAACTGGTAAATTCGAATTTACGGTAGGTGATGAAAAGAAAATTGTGGAAGCAGGAGACGGTATTTATATTGAACCAGACATCTTACATGGCTGCATTTGTCTGGAACCTGGAGTTTTGATTGATTGTTTTGCTCCGATGCGGGCGGATTTTCTGAAATAAGTACTAAAAAACAACCTAAAGGGCGTGTAATCAGATACATAAATTTACTATTTGATTAAAACAACACCCTGTGTTTTAGGTATCTATAAGGCTGTTTTTGCACAAAACTATTACATGGTGAACAATATTGATATGAAAAAAGTGGAAAAATGGGGAGATTAAAAACAATACTTTTACCCTTTTTTTAGCACTTGTCGTATGTTTGTTATCGAAAAATTCTAAAGTTAAACCTTAGATTTATTTATGTATGTACAAATTAAAAGAATTATTTTTAATGTTTGTCCTCGCTTTTGTTAGTATGGCTGCATACGCACAAAGTCTGACAATAACCGGTAAGGTGGTTGATAGCGAAGGATATGAACTGATTGGAAGTAGTGTTACTATTAAAGGTGCTGTCGGGGTTGGAACAGTTACCGATATAAATGGTAACTATACTTTAAAAGTAAAAGATGCATCTAAAGATGTGCTGATTTTTTCTTATGTGGGGATGACTTCACAGGAAGTGAAGGTCAATAATCAAAGTGTAATTAACGTAACTTTAAAGGCTGATGCTGTGATGCTGGACGAAGTTGTTGCTATTGGTTATGCTACTGTAAAACGTAAGGATTTAACCGGTTCGGTAGCTTCAGTAGGCGGACAAGAACTTTCTAAAATTCCAGTTAGTGATGTAACACAAGCTTTGAGCGGACGTATGGCTGGTGTGATGGTACAACAAAGTGAGGGGGCTCCAGGTTCTACTGTTTCCATACGCGTACGTGGAGGAATTTCAATTACCCAGAGTAATGAACCACTTTATGTTATCGATGGATTTCCCAGCGAAGATGGTATGGCTAGCCTAGATCCTGCTGAAATAGAAACGATTGACGTACTGAAGGATGCTTCCGCCACAGCTATTTACGGTGCACGTGGTGCCAATGGTGTTGTAGTGATTTCCACCAAGAATGGTAGTAAATCCCACGGCAAAGCAACAGTCACTTTTGATAGTTATGTAGGCTTCAAGACTTTGGCCAAAAAGCTCGATGTACTTTCTCCTTACGAGTTTGTACGACTGGATTACGAACGCACCTTGTGGAGAATGAGTACAGGTGATGCTGGTGCTGACGGTATGACATCATGGGAGAAAAGATATGGTAAATATAGTGATATCGAAGCCAACTATGCCAATCGTCCCGGAATTAACTGGCAAGATGAAGCACTGGGACGTACAGCTTTAACACAGAACTATCGTGTTGCAGTCTCCGGAAAGACTGAAAAGATGAATTATAGTTTGGCTTATTCGTTCTATAATGAAGAAGGAGCTATGGTGTATAGTGGTACTAAGAAACACAATATCTCTTTTAACATGAATCATGAAGTTAACAAATGGCTCACGGTAAATTCTCGCATCAGTTATGACCAGAGACGTGTAGAAGGCATGGGAACTTCAGGAGATAGCGACCGTTTCAATAAGATGCAACATATCCTACAATACCGCCCCACAATCGGTATTCAAGGAACTGATGCAGAACTTCTGGCAGGTGAAGACCCCATTTTAGCTGATGACAGTGGTAATGTAATGCAGAATCCTCTAATTTCTGCTGCCGAAGAAATTAATGATAGAGAGTGGCGTACTTTCCAAGCCAATGGAGGTGCTACGATTAAATTGCTAAAAGGATTGTCGTTTCGCAGTACAGTAGGTATGCTCTATCAAACTCGTCGTAATGATGTGTTCTATGGTGCAGAATCGCAAACAGCTAAGCGTTCCAGTATCAAAGGTACTATTACGAATCTCGAAAATAATAGTTTTCAGACTTCCAATGTTTTGACTTATGCTTGGAATAACAAGATACATGATATCACTGCAATGGTTGGCCACGAGTTTATAAGCAAATGGGCACGTTCGTTCTCAGCAGGTGCTACTCAATTTCCGAATGACGAAATCGGACTGGGCGACCTTTCATTAGGAACACCAAGTACTCCTACTTCTTCTGAGAATTATGATGATAAGCTGCTTTCTTTCTTTGCTCGCGTAAACTACAGCTTGTTGGACAAGTACCTGTTTACAGCTTCAGTACGTGCCGATGGTTCTTCAAAATTCGGAAAGAACAATAAATGGGGATATTTCCCGGCATTTTCTGCTGCATGGCGTTTGAGTGAAGAAAAATTCATCAAGAATTTGAATGTCTTCTCTGATTTGAAACTCCGTGTCGGTTATGGCTTGGCAGGTAATAACCGAATCGACAGTTATCAGAGTCTGGCAATCATGAGTTCTGTTACAGCTGCTAATGGCAACGGCGCACAGGCTGGTTATGCTTCCAATCAAGTTCCTAACCCCGATTTGAAATGGGAGGCTAACAAGACGTTCAATTTAGGTATGGATTTTGGTTTCTTGAATCAACGTGTCACTTTCTCTCCGGAATTCTACATCAACCGAAGTAGTAATTTGTTGTTGGCGGCCAAATTGCCTTACTCATCTGGTTATCAGAATATGATTATTAATGCAGGCGAAACTCAAAATATCGGTATCGACTTGACTATTAATACAGTGAACTTCACCAACAAGAATTTCTCATGGAATACGACTGTTACATTATCTCATAATAAGAACAAAGTCAACAAGCTGACAGGTGAAGACGTACAGTTGTATTTGGCAAGCTTTGGTTATTCTGGTGCCGGTGCGTCCCATCAAATTGCAGTTGGACAACCCTTAGGACAGTTCTATGGCTATGTTACAGATGGTCTGTATCAGGTAAGCGATTTCGATTATGATGCAACGACTAATACTTATACCTTGAAGGATGGGGTTCCTTATCATGGAGACAAAAAACAAATTCAACCGGGTTATTGGAAATTTAAGAATGTGGATGGTAGTGAGGATAATTTGATTACGGAAAATGACAAGACTGTTATCGGTAATGCATTTCCTGATTTCTATGGTGGTATTAACAATACCTTTACTTGGAAAGATTTTGATTTGAGCATTTTTTTGACCTATAGCTACGGAGCAGAAGTACTTAATGCCACGAAACTGACTAATACAAAAACAGCTTTGACCAATAAGAACGTGTTGGCAATAGCCAATGAAGCTAACCGTTGGGTAACCGTAAACAGCAATGGAGAATTGATTAAGAATCCGGAAGAACTGGCGGCTGTAAATAGGGGAAAAAGCGTTGCTGTATTTGGTGACAACGGTTCGAACAATACATACATTCATTCGTGGGCTGTGGAAGATGCTTCCTATCTGAAACTTAGTAATATAACCATCGGATATTCATTCCCTAAAAGAATGATTAATAAGCTTGGTTTAAGCAAATTACGTATATACGCCACTGGAAACAACTTGCTGACATGGACACCTTATACAGGTTTTGATCCAGAGGTTTCTACAATGAGCGATGCTCTGACTCCGGGCGTTGATTTCGGTGCTTATCCCAGAAGTCGGTCTTTCGTATTTGGTGTTAATGTAGCATTTTAATTAGGATAAAAAAAGGGAATACAATGAAAAATAAAATGATATATGCGCTTGGCGCACTGATGGTGATAGGATTTGGTTCCTGTGATTTAACGGAAAAGCCTACTTCATATTATGAGAAAGATACTTATTTCGTGACAGAAGACAAGGCCCGAATGGCAGTTGTAGGAATCTATGACTGTTTGGAGACCGGTGAATATTACGGCCAATACATTATGCCTTTCTTCGGTTCGGATGATATGTTTATGGTAAGAGGGGTTGGTGGAGATGGAACTCGCCGTGATTTGTCTCACTATATGTATACTTCTTCGAATACATGGATTGCTTCCGTTTGGGAGTTTGCCTATCAAGGTCTTGACCGTGCCAATCTAGCAATTGCTAGTATTGAGCAGATGGAAGGATATGAAGGGAATACAGCTTTACAGGAATTAGTTGGACAGGCCAAATTTCTTCGGGCATTCTTGGCCTTCGATTTGGTAAGATTCTTTGGGGATGTGCCATTTAGCGTAGATTATACAAGCGGCTATGAACAGACTTCCAAACCTCGCATGGATCGTGAATTGATATACGATCAGATAATTGACGATTTAAACTTTGCAAAGGAACATTTGTATGTAGGAAGTGCAGTTGCTTCTTCTGAAATTCCATGTAAGGGGGCGGCTCGTGCATTATTGATGAGGGTGTATTTGCAACGGGCCGGCTATAGCCTAAGCAACACTACCGGAAAGTTGACCCGTCCGGATGATACTACCCGCAAGAGCTATTTTGAAGCTGTGATTAGGGAATGGGAGACATTCAAGGTAGAAGGTTATCATAATTTCTATGGTGGCGGTTACGAGCAACTCTTCAAAAACTATTCTCAATTGATTCTGAATAATCAGGAAAGTTTGTGGGAGATTGCTTTTGAACCCAATCAAGGACAAACAGACAATTCTGGAATGTGGGCTACTTACAATGGCCCGATAGTAGATGCTCCGGGTAGTTATTCTGGCACGAGTTCATACATGGGACGCGCCAATGCTTTCTTTACGGTATTACCCTACTGGAAATCATTCTATGAATCGAATGCGGATGGTAGTCAAAAGGATGTACGTCGGGATGTAAATTTCGTGGATTATGCGTATGTATGGAATGCTACTACCGAAACTCAGGATAAGTCATATACGGCCAGTTCTATAGCCAAGAGTTTATATCGTTATCCGGGTAAATGGCGCAGAGAATGGATGGCTTTGGGTTTTGTGGATCCCAACCATACTGGTGTGAACTATTGTCCTTTGCGTTATGCAGATGTTGTATTAATGGCTGCAGAGGCTTATAATGAGACTAACAATACAACAGAAGCCTGGAAGCTACTGAACGATGTACGCCAGCGTGCAGAGGCTACTCCTATTACGAGTGCCAACTATGCAAGTCTGATGAAAGCTCCTAAGGTGTATAATTTGGATTTTATTGATGATAGTGACGATGCTGGGAAATTTCGTACAGCTTTGTATTGGGAACGTGGTTTTGAACTTTGTTACGAGGGACAACGCAAGTATGACTTTCTTCGGTGGGGATGTCTGGGTGATGCTTTGAGAGCTGCACAAGCTTACATAGAATCCTGGTATCCAGATGCTAATGAATACATTAATGCAAGTACACTACAAAGTTGGGATCCTGTTTCATGGGCATCAAGCAATTATGTGGCAGGACATAACTTTGTGGATGGCAAACATGAATTGTATCCCATTCCGTTAGCTGAGATACAGTCGAATGCAGCTTTGAATGGACAGAACAATCCGGGATTTGAATAAAAACCCTCCGTAGAGTATTTCACAGGTAATAAAAAGAATATTATTCTGTCATAAAACAGACGTAATAATCTTTTTATTACCTGTGAAACTTCTTTCCATAGAATCGTGTAATGAGTTTTTGATTTGTAGGCAATTTTGCATATAGAAACAGTTATTTATAAGACATATTTTTATGAAGAATATTTTATTGTTGGGATATGTAGTTGTTACGTTATTGGAATGTTCTAGTTGTGCGTCTCCTCAGCCCGAAGAAGACTATGGTTGGCTAAAGAGTGCAATAGATACATCTGTCAGGCAATTGGAAGAAACTGTAGCTGATATAGGTGATTCTGTTTTATTGCCTCGTTCCATCTGGACTGGTTATGATATAGATTTCCTATGCAGCCAACTGCAACAGAATCCTATGACCTTTAAGGACTCCTTACGGGTAAAACCCGTGACAGAAGTATTGGGTACTCGTCGTTATTGCACTTCTATCTATGACTGGACAAGCGGATTCTTTCCTGGCAACCTGTGGCTAATCTACCAAATAACAGGCAAAGAAAATCTGAAGGACGCTGCCATACATTTTACAAATTTTCTCTATCCAGTAAGGAAATATAAAGGTACGCATGATATCGGATTCATGATGAATTGCAGCTACGGCAATGCCTATCGTTTGGCTCCTGCAGACAGTGTACGTCAGGCATTGATACAAACCGCTGATAATCTGTGCGGACGTTTTGATTCCAAGATAGGATGTATTCGTTCGTGGGACTTCGGACGGTGGAATTTCCCCGTTATCATAGACAACATGATGAATTTGGACCTTTTGTTTTATGTATATCGACTTACTGGTAATCCGCAATACAAAGAGATTGCTCTACAACATGCTCGCGTAACACAACAACATCAGTTTCGGGAAGACTATTCCTCTTATCATGTGGTGAGCTATAATGACGATCGGAGTGTAGAAGAGAAATGTACTCACCAAGGAAAGAATGACGATTCAGCTTGGGCACGCGGACAAGCTTGGGGTGTATATGGATACACATCCTGCTATCGCGAATCGAAAAATACGCTCTTCCTGCAACAAGCTAAAAACATTGCAGCAATGATAATGGACCGTGTGAAGACTGAAGACCTCATTCCTTTATGGGATTACGATGCCCCCGATACTCCTGAAACACCCCGTGATGTATCAGCAGCTTCTATTACAGCCTCGGCACTAATAGAACTTAGTACCTTGACGGAAAATGGACAAATATATCTGAATTATGCTGAAAAATTACTTCATTCACTTTCTTCAGATGCGTATTTGGCAAAAGCCGGTACCAACCAAGGATTCCTGCTGATGCATTCAGTAGGCTCACTACCTAATGGTTCGGAGATCGACACCCCACTGAATTATGCCGACTACTACTATCTGGAAGCATTGCTGCGATACATGCAGGTAAAAAGATTAGACTACGAATCGCTTTAATTGAATAGAATATTACTTTTATGAAAAATTTGAAATACATTTTGAGCATTGTTTTATTAACAGTGTCCTTTTACATTCAAGCGCAGCAACTCAAAGAAGAAGCTTTCAGCCTCTTAAATCTGGACTATCAGGGTATGCAGGAGGTTAAAGCCGCCTATGCTGCACAAAATTATGACGAAGCTGCCAAAGCACTGTTGAATTATTACCGGCATCGCACGGGAATCTTCCATCCTGATATTGATTTGAAGAACATTCAAATTTCAAAAGAAGAGCAAAAGTGGGCGGATGACGCTTTGGAACATACATTCTTTGTACATAAAGGATATCAACCTTCTTATAATTATGGCAAAGACATCAACTGGCAATATTGGCCGGTGCAAGACAATGAACTACGTTGGCAACTGCATCGCCATAAATGGTTTACTCCTATGGGAAAAGCCTATCGCCTTTCAGGTGATGAGAAATATGCCAAAGAATGGGCATACCAGTATATGGATTGGATTAAGAAGAATCCTTTGACACAGGTGGAACCGGAAGAATATGAACTGGTCAGTGCCGGTGAAGTAAAAGACAATGCGGAGAATGTACGTTTTGCCTGGCGTCCATTGGAAGTCAGCAACCGTTTGCAAGACCAGACCTTGCAGTTCTTGTTGTTTGTCGATTCACCGTCGTTCACTCCAGAATTTTTGACTGAATTTCTAGTGAATTATCATCGCCATGCACTGCACATTCTGAATAATTATTCCGCTCAGGGTAATCACTTGCTTTTTGAAGCTCAGCGCATGGTGTATGCAGGAGCCTTCTTTCCAGAGTTTAAAGAGGCTGCCTCTTGGAGGGAAAGTGGCATCAGCATTCTGAACCGTGAAATCAAAAAGCAAGTTTATCCGGATGGAGGTCAGTACGAGTTGGACCCTCATTATCATTTGGCAGCAATCAATATCTTTTGTAAAGCTTTGCGCATGGCGGATGTTAACGGTTTCCGTCAGGAATTTCCTGCTGAATATGTGAATACGGTAAAGAGCATGATCGAATTCTACTCAAATATTTGCTTCCCTGATTATAGCAATCCTTGTTTCAGCGATGCCAAACTGGGTAATCGTCCGGCAGAAATTAAAAATTATAAGGAGTGGCTCAATATTTTCCCGGATTGTGAATGGATACGCTATTATGCAACCGAAGGACGTGAAGGCACTCCGTTGCCTAATCTGTCTCATGGCGCTTTGACTTCTGGCTTTTTCACTTTCAGAAACGGGTGGAAACAAGATGCTACAGTAATGGTGGTGAAAGCAGGTCCGAAGGGCGAATGGCACTGTCAGCCCGATAACGGAACTTTTGAACTTTGGTTTAATGGCAAGAATCTGTTTCCCGACAGCGGCTCGTATGTGTATGCCGGAGATGATGAAGTGATGAAGCTTCGCAACTGGTTCCGCCAGACTTGCGTTCATAATACACTGACATTGGATGAAAAGAATCTACAAACCACGCAGTCTGTCACTAAACTTTGGAAACCAGAAGGTAATGAACAGATCCTGGTAACGGAAAATCCGCATTATGACGGGCTGAAACACAGGCGTTCCGTATTTTTTGTTGACCAGACGTATTTTGTCATTGTTGATGAGGCAGTTGGAGATGCCAAAGGAACAGTGAACCTGAACTATCATTTCTGCGAAGGAAATGTCAATGTGGATGAAAAGAATAATATACTGACCACCGCTTTTGACGGACCGAACAATGTGAAGCTGCAATGCTTTGCCGAGAAAAAAATCTCTACCAGAGAAAAGGAAGGCTGGAGTTCGATTGCTTATCGTCAACGCGTAGCCCGCACTTCCGTATCATTCGATATAGTCAAGGAAAGTCCGGCCCCGGTACGTTACATCACAGTTATTTATCCGGTGAAGGATACAGCTTCTTTCCCCTATATCAAGGCGAAATACCTGAATAAAGAATTCGATGAAAACGGTGTGAAGATAGAAGTATCTGTCAATGGTAAGAAACGCCAATTAGAGTATCATTTATAAGCGGCAGTGGTTATGAATCGACTATCATTTTTATTTTTGCCCCTCACAGCTATTGGAGTATCTGCTTGTAGTTCAGGTAAACTCAAGGAAGAGGTGAAACGGCCCAATATCATTTTTATGATGACGGACGACCATACTACACAAGCTATGTCGTGCTACGGAGGGCGTCTTCTCCAGACTCCCAACATGGATAGAATTGCCAACGAAGGTATCCGCATGGACAATTGTTATGCGGTCAATGCCCTGTCCGGTCCGTCAAGGGCTTGTATCTTAACGGGCAAATTCAGTCATGTCAACGGATTCACGGACAATGCCAGCACTTTTGACGGCAGTCAGCAGACTTTCCCTAAATTATTGCAGTCAGCAGGCTATCAGACTTCAATCGTTGGTAAGTGGCATTTGATTACAGAGCCTCAGGGATTTGATTATTGGTGTATCCTGACAGGACAGCATGAACAAGGGGATTATTATAATCCTGCTTTCAACGAGAATGGAAAGCAGATTGTAGAACAAGGATACACTACTGATATTATAACAGACAAAGCTATCGAGTATCTGGAGAATAGAGATAAGAGCAAGCCTTTTTGTATGATGTATCATCAGAAAGCGCCACACCGCAACTGGATGCCTGCTCCCCGTCATTTGGGTATGTTCAACAATACGACTTTTCCCCAACCGGCCACATTCTTTGATACCTATGAAGGCAGAGGTTCTGCAGCCAAAGAACAGGATATGTCGATTGAGCATACACTTACGAACGATTGGGACTTGAAATTGCTGACTCGCGAAGAAATGCTGAGAGATACGACCAACCGTTTGTATCAGGTTTATAAACGTATGCCTGCCGATGTACAAGACAAGTGGGATTCCGTCTATGCACAACGCATTTCCGAATATCGCAGCGGCAAACTGCAGGGCAAGGAACTTATAAGTTGGAAATACCAACAATATATGCGCGATTATCTAGCAACGGTAGTGGCTGTGGATGAAAACATCGGACGCATACTCAGCTATCTGGAAAAAAAGGGCGAATTGGATAATACAATCATTATCTACACTTCAGACCAAGGTTTTTTCCTGGGTGAGCATGGATGGTTTGATAAACGCTTTATGTATGAAGAATGTCAACGCATGCCGTTGATAATCCGATATCCGAAAGCAATAAAAGCGGGTAGTATTTCGGATGCAATTGCAATGAATGTGGATTTTGCTCCTACCTTGCTGGACTTTGCGGGAGTGGATATACCAGATGATATTCAAGGTAAATCATTGAAACCTATTCTGACCAATGGAAGCAAGACTCCTGCCGATTGGAGAAAGGCGGCTTATTACCATTATTACGAATATCCGGCAGAACACTCGGTAAAGCGGCATTACGGTATTCGCACGGCTGATTTTAAGCTGATTCACTTCTACAATGATGTGGATGAGTGGGAAATGTATGATTTGAAGAACGACCCGAATGAATTAAATAATATATTCGGCAAATTAGAGTATGCTGATAAGCAAACAGAACTAATGTCGTTACTGAAAGAGGTTCAAAAACAATATAAGGATGAAGATCCTGACGAAAAAGAGAATGAACTGTTCAAAGGTGACAGACGGTTCATAAAGAACTGATGCCTTGCAAGCATGAAATATAGTACATTTATAGGGTTTTGAGCCCCTTTTAATCAATAATAAGACAGTCAGTTTGAAAGAGTTGGTTACTTTCAACAAATAAAAATAAGATTCAAAAATGAAAAAGATATTATTAGGTTTACCTGCCTTTTGTCTGTTGATGTCATGTAACAGTTCCGGACAAACAGCCGTTATAAAAGTCGCTGAAAAAACGATGATGCACGAAGTCCGTGCAACTCCTTCACCGTTGAATGACGCACATGTTGCGGTGAATCCGCCGCGTTTTATGTGGCCGGACAAATTTCCGCATTTAGGTTCCGTTTTAGATGGTGTACCGGGGCAAGTGGACGAAAAGCCGAAAGTACTTTACCGGATTCGTATTTCCCAAGACAAAAATTTCCAAAAGGATGTTCTGACGGGAGAACGTGCCTGGGCTTTCTTCAATCCTTTCCAGTGTCTGGCTCCGGGAAAATGGTATTGGCAACATGCTTATGTTACTCCCGAAGGTAATGAAGAGTGGTCGCCGGTTTATCAGTTCTATATAAATAAAGATACACCGGAGTTTAATCCACCTGCTTTAGAGAAAGTATTGGCGGGTTACCCTTCCCATCATCCCCGTGTATTGTTAGATGCCGATGATTGGGAGGAGATCATAGCAAAAAATAAAAATAATCCGGAAGCTCGGGCATATATAGACAAGGCTGTCCGATGCATCTCGCATCCGTTGAAACATCTTTGGGAGGAGATAGATACAACGAATGTGGTTACATTGACCAACCTTGTACAGCGTAAGTCTGCCCTTATACGGGAAAGCCGTAAGATTGTGGATAGGGAAGAAGCTAACGTAGAAGCATTGGTACGTGCCTACCTATTGACGAAAGATAAAAAATATTATCGGGAAGGTATCGACCGATTGAGCGAAATTCTTTCCTGGCAAGAAAGCAAATACTTTGCAGGCGACTTTAATCTATCCACTTTATTATCTATGAGTACATCTACATATGATGGATTCTATGGCTTGCTGTCTCCTGAAGAGAAACAACTGCTATTGGACAACATTCGCAATATTGGCGATAAGTTCTATAATGAATATGTCAATCATCTGGAGAACCGTATCGCCGACAACCATGTATGGCAGATGACTTTCCGTATTCTGACGATGGCGGCATTCGCTACGGTTGGTGAGATACCGGAAGCATCAGTGTGGACAGATTATTGCTATAATGAATGGATTTCCCGCCTTCCCGGTCTGAACAAAGATGGTGCCTGGCATAACGGAGACGCTTATTTCCATGTAAATATACGCACCTTAATAGAAATTCCGGCCTTCTTCTCACGTATTTCAGGCTTCAATTTCTTTGCTGATCCGTGGTATAACAATAATGCATTATATGTCATCTACCAGCAACCTCCTTTCTCCAAATCCGGAGGTCATGGCAATTCGCATGAGGGACAGCATACTCCGAACGGAGGCCGCGTAGGATATGCTGATGCCATAGCGCGTGAATGTAACAACCCGTGGGCGGCAGCCTATGTACACGAAATCATGCAAGAAGACCCCGATATCTTCTCGAAAGCTTTCGAAACCAAACCGGCGGACCTGACGTGGTATCGTTGTATTACTAAAAAGGAAAGACCTGCTTATAGCATGCGCTTGTCGGATTTACCGGCATGCAAAATCTTCAGTCAAACGGGTACTGCTTTGATGCATACCGACATCGGACACCATACTAACAATGCGATGCTTTCTTTCCGAAGCAGTCCTTACGGTTCTACTTCTCATGCCTTAGCGAATCAGAATGCTTTCAACACCTTCTTTGGCGGTAAAGCCATCTTCTATAGCAGCGGACATCGTACCGGGTTTACAGATGACCACTGCATGTATGCCTATCGGAACACTCGTGCCCATAATTCCATATTGGTAAACGGTATGGGACAAAAGATAGGAACAGAAGGTTATGGTTGGATTCCCCGCTATTACGAAGGTGAAGAAATCTCTTACGTTGTAGGTGATGCTTCCAATGCCTATGGCAAAGTCATTTCTCCGTTATGGCTGGAACGCGGACGTTTGTCCGGCACTCGTTTTACTCCAGAAATGGGTTGGGATGAGAATAAACTGGATTTCTTCCGCAGGCACATTGTCCAATTAGGACGTTCGGGACTATTTGTCATTTATGATGAACTGACAGGTAAGGAACCTGTAAAGTGGAATTATTTACTGCATACGGTAGAACTTCCGATGGAAGTGGTTGAAGAAGGGGGTGGACTGCGTATTTTGGGAAAGAATAAGGTAGACGGAGTATCTGTAGCCCATTTGTTTTCTTCACAAAAGATGACTTACGCACAGACAGATACCTTCTTTGTGGCTGCTGTTGATTGGAAAAAACGACTTGGCAAGACACTCCCTAATCATTACCATTTCACAGCAACCACGTCTCCCAGCAATCAGGTCTGTTTTTTGAATGTGATTGATGTACATGGGAATAACCGTGCTGATGCTGTGGTGGATCGTGAAGGAAATCGCATAACTGTAAAAGAATGGGTTATTGAATGTAATTTAGATGGTGGAGAGAAAGCATTTCTCCGTATAGAAAATAAAAAGAAAGGTGTTTCACTGAACTTTGATTATGATTTGAATAATGGTGCTACGACTATTGTAGATCAAGTCGGTGGTAAGCGTGTGGAAAAGAAACTAGTTGATACCTTACCGGATTTAGAGATATAGAAAGCATTTCTCATATTCTCATTAATTCACATAAACATCAGATAATCAAACAAATATCTTATGAGAAATACTTTTCAATACGGTATTTCTCATAAGATATTCTCTATTTTAGCTTAAATTTCAGCTTATTCTCATAACATTTCAGGGTATTTCTCATAGTCAGCCTACCCTCTCTTCCCTTTTCTTGGTTGAAGATAAGCAGTATTTCCGATTGTATTCACATATATAAATTTAGCAGTTCCTATTGCCAGTCTATTATTTAATGATTTGTCCTCCCGTATTATCCTCAATCCATCCAGCCTACTTACCTTTTGTGACAAGTCCCCATTAAACAAACGTTATACAGCTGTTATACTTCCATTATCCCATAACCATTTGTCCATTAACGTGCCGATATCACTAACTTCCCACGGCCGTGGTAGCTTCTTCCCACAGCCATGACGAGATCCTACCACAGCCGTGGGAAGATCTCGTCACGACCGTGACGAATTAAAGATACCGATACTTTAATGTAACTATACCGGTATCCCAACATAACTATACCGGCTACTCTTCCTATAAAGTCCCACTTGATTAATCTTAAAACAAGGCACTTGACAAGAAATCAAGGCTGACAATAAAAGTGCAGATGTTTTACTGTCAGCCTATTATCAGCACCTATTGTCAGGCAGTATAAAATTGATATTCAAGCACTTGAATGTCATCCTGACAGATTGACAATAAAAAGAGTACAAATCGCTAAGTATTAGCCTAAACAAAATAAGATGATTGCTCATTTCTGCATCTTTGTGGACCAATTCTGTTTTATTCTTTTGATTCTTATACACAGCTTTTTTAACGGGCATTTATAACAACTACCCCGTCCTAATTCAAGTTCTATTTCTAAATCCCGTGTCCGTTCGTTTAGCTCTATCCACATGCCCCGTAATGCATCCCGCTGTGATTTGGCTTCCCTGTACATTTCGAGTTCCTTGTCGCGTGCCCCTAAGAGAAAAGCATATGCCGAACACACTTCAGATTTACTGATGCAAAGCTGCTCCAAGACTTTCACGTATTCCGGGCTAATTCCTTTCTCCCTAATCTTTAGGAATCCACGGAGACTCTGATCGTTTACGACGGTTCTGTAATCCTTGAAATATGACATGATTACCTGCATATCCACCCAAAGTTGGATATACTCTTTTTCGATACCGTATTTCTTGGCCGCTTCTTCTATGCTAATCCATTCTGACATAGTGTTCGTTTTTTTATGTGTGATACAATGAAAGAGGGATACTCTTTTTATTATATTAGCACAACGGGCATCTACGCTTCCTGCAGTCCGGTGGCGGGGATTGGTCAGGTTATATTGGGGTATTATGAATAAACCGACCGGATACAAGAAAGGCGCAGATGCTGTTGCACCATTATCCGTCTATGAGGCTTAGCAATACCCTTCGGAAGATAATGATAACAACAGACACCCACGCCAATCGTTTATATATAACACATCTCTGACGGATATGTTGATATACACCGTTCGCGTGGAGTATCTGCTGAATCACCTCTCTCCTTTAAAACTGCTAATTTTCATAGACGAGAGATAATACGCTTTTACTCCAATAAGAAATAAAACCACTTTCCACCAGTTCCATCACGCTGATGGGCGGAAAGCGTGTGACAAAGATAAATGATTTATTTGGAATATATTGGAAATAAGGCAATAAATACAAGAAGTTTTGCACTGAATGTTTATAAAATCAATGCCTTTGTGGGCATGTTCCACCATATCTAGCAGTTTTGATATGATACCAATGGCATTTGTATTTTGTATCCATTCTTTTGCGCTAAGGCAATAACTGTTCAATCCCACTTTTAATTATGTCGGATTCTACACAATTAAAAGTGGGATTGTTCAGCTTCTCCCAGATACCAAGAAATTCTACAGTGTTTCGATTCCTAAGCCAATTCGGGAAGAAGAATACAAAGGTAAGTACCTTATAATAGAAACAGACAAAAGAAAAACAATTCCGTTAATAAGCTCTCAACCCATAATCGAATCTCATCTTCTTGCTATCTTTCACTTCGATTTTCAACAGATTGCTCCCTTTCCGCAAGTAACGGCTGTAGTCACTGATATTGTATTGATTATATTGCCTGGTCTGCTTTGCTTCCTGCGCAAAGACTTCCACTCCATTCAACCACACTTTTGCTTCTCCGGCAACATTGAGCCACAAAGACAGGTGATTGAAGCCCTTATCTACATTAAAAGTTGCTTCAGATACTATTGTGGAACGAGGGGAACATTCGAAAGGCAAAGAAGTCATTTTCAGTTCCTGACCGTTCACACCGACAAGGCGGGTATTCTTGCTTCCATTCTGACTGTCCGCAATCAAAGTAACCGCATTCACGGGGGTGATTTCATACAAACGGTTGTGCATCAGGTGCAATAAGCCTTCCGGTATTTTAGTCACTTTCCGGTCATAAGTAATCAAGCCGTTCACTTCCCCTTCCACATCGGTGGTTTGTGTATAGACTGCCGCACTCAATCCCTGGGCAATCAGCGTTTCCAAATCATATAACAGGCGACCGTAGCTATCAATCAATGCCATTGCCCCGTCGATATTCTTATACCCCCAGTTTCTCATATTCGGATTCCAGATATGCTCCTTGATCGCCCAGCCATAACCGCCGAACTCTCCCAATACGGAAATACGGTTACCGTTATTCTCCGGCAGAATCATGGAAGTGACAGGATAATTATGTACGTCGTACATATCACCTACGCCTCTATCCGTCCACCCGGTCACCCCGTTTATCAGACGTGTATCGTCGTACTTAATCACTTTATTCACGATTTCCACCGTATTGTGCTGTCCCCATCCTTCATTGAATACAACCCAGGTAGTGATACAAGGATAAAAACGGAGACGGTCAATCATCTCGAACATTTCTTTTTGCCATTGGCGGGTATGTTCTTCGGGAGCATTCCAATCGGCAGTAGCCGACGGATTAACGTGTTCCTCTTTCTTCCTTGATGTAGCAAAACCGGATACCATATCCTGCCACATCATCAGACCGAGAGAATCGGCGTAATAATAATATTGTTCCGGTTCTACCTTGATGTGTTTACGGATCATATTAAATCCCATCTTCTTCAACTGCACCATGTCCCACAGCATCGCTTCCTCGGAAGGAGGAGTCAGCAATCCGTCGGGCCACCAGCCTTGATCGAGCGGACCGTATTGGAAGATGGGTTGATTATTCAGGCAAATGCGGTTATATCCGCACTCATCCTTCCGTACATCTACCTTTCTCAAAGCAAAGTAACTCTTTACCTGATCTAAAACACGCCCTCCATTGGATAAGGAAATATTCAGATGATACAGTTTCGGAGATTCGGGAGACCATAAAGCAGCATCCGGAACATCTATCTCAATCGCATCACGCAACTTCTGTTCCACCGTCCTGATTACTTTACCATCATCCAATACTTCTATTTTTACCTCTTCATTGCCTTTAGCTCCGGCTATGTCGAAATTCAGTTTTACAGACTTCTTCTCAATATCAGTGGAAGGAAGCACCTGACGGATATAAGTTTTATCTACCGCTTCCAGCCAGACTGTCTGCCAAATACCCGATACGGGAGTATACCAAATCCCTTCCTGATTGAGTTGCTGTTTGCCACGGGAAATAGATTCCGTATCTGTCGGATCGGTTACAGCTACCTCAATGCTTTGAGGCCCGCTTTTCTTCAAAAACCTAGTAATATCAAACGAGAACGGATTATTCCCTCCTTTATGCGTGCCGGCCAACCGGTTATTCACCCACACCTGACATTCATAATCCACTGCTCCGAAATGCAGGATAGTAGATTTATTCTTCCAGGAAGGATTTAGTGTGAACTCACGTTGATACCATAGTTTATCCGTAGGAAGAAATGTTTTCTGCACTCCGGACAGTGACGATTCAATCGCAAACGGAACAAGGATTTCCCCCTCAAAGGAAACATCCTTCCGGGGCGTGTTCTGATCCGTTACGGCATATTTCCACAATCCGTTCAGATTGATCCATTCTGCCCGTTGCAATTGCGGTCTGGGATAACTTTGCCACACATTTTCCGGCGTCACCTGTTCAGCCCATACTGTTTTGATTTTGTCTCCTTTAGGCTCCCATGCATGGGCAAACACCTGCGACATGGCTCCTAAAGCCAGAGTAAACAAGATTCTCTTATCCATAAGCGTTAGCGGGTTTTATATTCTTTAAAATCTTTCCGTCGATTCTTATTGTAGGTATTCCACATTTTCTGGAAATACAGGACATCGCTCTTGTCTGCCCATTCGAAATAGGCCGTTTCCAGTTCTTTTGCCATTTCAGGATATTTGCCGATCAGGTTGTGCTGCTCGGTACGGTCTTCCTTGATATTGTACAATTCCCATTCATCTCCCTTAAAATTGGCCGAAACCAGCTTCCAGTCACCTTTACGCACCATGCGGTTGCCTTCATGTTCCGCATAGATATACCTTTCGGGCATCTTCTTTCCTTTCACAATCGGGAGGATGGATTTACCTGCCGTGGGCAGAATCGCTCTTCCCTGATATTCTTTCGGATAAGTGGCTCCTGCCAGTTCCACACAAGTAGACATGATATCGGAGAATTGTGCAGGCTGATGATCCAGTCCGCCTTTATTCTTCACATGATTGCCCCAGGAAATGATACATGGGGTTGAGATACCTCCTTCGTGAGCATAATGTTTATACAGCGTGAACGGCGTGCAACAAACATTCGCCCAGCCTGTGCCGTAATGATGATAAGTTCCGGGCAAGCCCATCTGGTCGAGTTCGGCTCCCGTATGCGTATGATATTCGACTCCGGTCTGTTTGTCGAAACCAAATTCATGCCATTCGGCACAAGCTCCGTTATCAGACATAAACATGATAAATGTATTGTCCAGCTCACCGTTCTTTTTCAACTCATCCACTACCCGTCCGATATTCGCGTCCATGACATCCACCATCGCTGCAAAGATAGACATACGGCGTGCCAAGTCGGTCTGCTGATCTTTCGTCAATGAGTCCCATGCCGGCAACGGATGCGTTTCATCTTCAAACAGACTTTCGGGAACCACGCCGCGCGGACTAAGTTCCGGTTTGCCTTGCATCAGTTTCAGGTCAACAATCCGTTTCCAACGTGCGTCACGAATCTTGTCCCATCCCTGCATATAGAGAGACATATATTTATCAGTCACTTCTTTCGGTGCGTGCAAAGGAAAATGGGGAGCATTATAAGCCAGATACAGGAACAGCGGTTTCTTTTCCTGATGTGCCTGGTCGATGAAGTCAATCGCATAATCCGTTATCACATTCGTTGCATAGAAAGCCCCTTCTTCATAGTGTCTGGGGGTACGGTCTTTCGGCAAACGGGTATATACCGCCGGATTCCAGAAAGAATTGAATCCGCCCAGCAACCCGTAATACTCTTGAAAACCACGAAGAACAGGATTCGACTTGTTCCCCAAATGCCACTTTCCCGACATAGCCGTAAAATATCCGGCATCTTTCAAGACTTCCGCAATCGTGACATTATCCGAATTGGAACGGAATCCCGAATATCCCTTCGGCCATGCAGGGTGACTGCCGTCCATGTGTCCCAGTCCTGTTTGATGGGGATAAAGTCCCGTCAACAGGTTGGCACGGGACGGGCAACTGCGTGCACTATTGTACATTTGTGTCATACGGACGCCATTCTCCGCCAGTTTATCCAATACCGGTGTATGAATCTCACCACCGAAGCAACCGAGATCAGAAAATCCCAAGTCATCAGCCAGTATAATTATAATATTCGGCTTGTCCTGCGCATAAGCCATCGGAACCAGAGCCAGACTGCCTGCTATCAATAAAGAAGTTTTCATTTGGTTTTATAATTAAAGTTGGGTTTGAATTTACCATTCTCATAGATCATCGGAATCAATCCGGGACGGCACGTCACTTTATACTCTGCCGCCTGTGCCCCGCGTGGATTGAAGAACATGGTAGCCCACCAGTTTCCAGCCTTATCCTGAAAAAGATTGTTGTGTCCTCCTCCCGTGATGGCATTGTAGCGCTCACTATACGGCCCATACACATTATCGGCTGTCGATATGATACAGTCATAACTATAACGTGTTTTCGGCGAAGTCACTCCCTTCTTTTCGATATAGGTATCTCCCTCTGCCGTACGGTGCGACCATATTGCTTGTACCAGATGATACTTGTTATCGTATTTGAAAATAAATGCTCCCTCAATATACGGTTCCGGATCGTATTTCTTCTCTTTCAACGTTTTCAGTTCCTCGGCCAATCCGCTCATATCCGGTTTCATACGGGCGATATAATGGTTGTGCCCGACAAAATAAACTGTGCCGTCCGTATCTTCAAACAAACTTCCGTCGATGTTCGGGAAGATGGCTTTCTCTTTGTTGCCTTCGATATTCTCGTACGGTCCTTCCGGTTTTCCGGTCTTACTGCGCAAAATAAAAGAACCTCTCCCGCCTGCCGACTCATTCATGCAGGCAACGATAAACCAGTTCTTCGCGCTTTTGATATAATGCATTTCCGGAGCCCACACTGCATGAAAGCGGTTGTCCATCGGATCACCGTTGATGGATTTTTTCTGATATTTCTCTCCTGCTTTATATACTTTCGGCTTCTTTTGCCAGGTGCCGTCTTTTTCCATCGACCAAATTTGTCCCATAGCTTCCCACGACTTCATATCTTTGGAACGCCACAGGTACAAACCGTCATTCCAGTCCCAGCAATGTTTCTGTCCCGGAAAATGACGATCGGGGGTAGAGGTAGTTCCTGTGATATAATAATAACCGTCAGGTCCCAGCGTAGCCCAAGTGTCCCTCATCCAATAATCAAATGCCGGCTTTACAGATTTCGGAACACGTAGTTCCGGAGCGTTTGTATTTGCCGTTCCATATAACTGCGCTGATGCTGTACAGATGGAAATAAATCCTGTAAGCAAGATCAATCCTAATCGTCCAATCAATTTCATATATTCCTGTTTTATGTTTACGTATTCTTCCTATTTAAGATAGTTAAATGGGTTCTGTTTAAAATGATAGCGTCTTTGCGGAAGAGGTAGTGGGTCCTGCAAACGTAATTCCCATGCCAGCAACCGGGTCAGAAGTTCCGTTTGAATTTCGCTATATTTCTTCTCACCAAACAGATTATGAACTTCCGAAGGGTCTTTCTTCAAGTTGTAAAGTTCACCGTTTCCATAATGATTCATCACCAGTTTCCAGTCATCCTTTCTTATCATGCGTGAAGTGCCGCTTTGCGTCCAGGTGTTCAGTTCGTCAAAGTGGGCTATCTTGCCGGGAGTCAATGCGCCTTCCTGTTCGAAAGTCAGGGAAGCGTCCAGTCCGACGTCAGCCCCGCCGAAGCCTTGTTGAACCACTATACTGGAGAATTCTTCTTGGGGATAAGCCTTCCCGGTCAACATCGGCCACAAGCTACGTCCCTGAACGCCTGCCGGTATTTCGGCACCGATGGCAGAGCAGAAGGTGGGGAAAAGGTCGGCTATCGACACGTGGCTATCCATAGGTGCAGGCTGATTCTTGATCTGATAGCCCGCCCATACCATCGGAATACGTGCCAGGCTCTCGGAAAGTCCGGCTCCTTTACGGATTAATCCGTATTCTCCCCAATAATCACCGTGGTCGGAGAGTACAACAAAGATGGTATTTTCATATTGTCCGCCGGCTTTCAATGATTCGATCAATCTTTTGATCTGATCGTCTATCAACCGGATCATTCCGATATAGTTGGCACGGATTCGGGGCAGGTCCTGTTCCAGATTGAGGCAGGATGCATCTTCCAGTTCTGCCAGAATACGGTATTTCTCTCCTTTCTTTGCCAAATCCTTGCGCGATGTCTTCAATACGGGAAGTTTGTCTGGTGAGAACATGGAGTAATAGGGTTCGCATACCTGATAAGGGTTGTGGGGTTCCGGGAAAGATACCCATACGAAGAAAGGATTTTCTTTCTGCTTCTCAATCCATGCCAGTGCTTCGTTCACGATTTTGGTGGGATGCTGCTCTTCCAGGGAGATTGGAGAGGGTTCGAGCCATTGCCCTCTGGCTTGCTGATTCAGGAAACGGGCAGTTTCTTTCTCGGCGGGAGTCGCCTTTTTGTTCTTTCCCCAGTGTCCGTATTCAGACCAGAAGTCCAGGTCGGCAGGTTTCAGGTAAGCATGATTCTTGCCGACCAATGCTGTCTGATATCCGTTTTCTTTCAATACTCCTACCAAATCCTGTTGATAGAAGATGTCGGGGATATTGTGGTTCGTACGTACGTGAGTGGCAGAAGGGAAACGTCCGGTGAACATGGAGCAACGGGCGGGGGAACTGGCAGGCATCACGGTATATGCCTTGTTGAACCATACATTCTCCTGTGCTAGTTGGTCTACATAAGGAGTCACGTCAAGAGGGAACCCCTCTCTGCCGCAGAGATCGGCACGCTGCTGGTCGGTCATGATAACCACAATATTCGGTTTACCGTTCTGCGCTGTGACCGACAGAGGCAATCCCTGTATAGCTAGTCCTGTGATACAAAAGAGTGTATTTTTCATATTTGCTTATTTTAATCTTATAGTCTTTTATTCAAAACGGTGTACAATCATGGAACCGACTTCATATCATGTCCCATCGTCACAAAAATTTTCTGCATACCTTCCATATCCTTAATCGCCGCATCCGGACACACATCAAACGTGTGATCCTTTTTCTGACTTTTAGAGTTTCACCTTGCAAATGTGGTCTTTTCTACCCAAGAAAAACAGAAAAATAGTATTTAATACCTGCAATCATGTATAAAAATCAGTTGTCGGGCAACAAACTGAACATTAGTACTGTCCGTTTGAACAATCCTACGACCGTCCAAAACAAAAAAAGACGTATCTTTGGTCGTGAAAATTAATCAGAAAAGCCATGAGAACCACATCACTTAAAATCATCCTCTTATTTAGTCTCGTGCTCTTAAACATAAACCTGTCTACGGGACAGATACAATATACCAACATACGTTTCAAACAGTTAAGTATAACCGAAGGACTTCCGCATAACACCATTAATGCAATCACACAGGACAATCACGGATTCATCTGGTTTGGTACACGCAACGGCTTGTGCCGGTTTGACGGTTATAATATCAACCTGTTCGCACACAATGAAGCCGACAGTACCTCACTCTGCCATGACTTCATCACCCGTCTGTACAATGACTCACTCCGCAACGTTCTATGGATCTCTACCGATCAGGGCATCTGCAGCTATGACTACCGGACGGAAGATTTTACCCGTTACCGGATCAAAGGGAACACCAAAGATGATGTTTGTTTCCTGAACACCAGCGACGGTATGCTCCTGGCGGCCTGCAGCAACGGACTCTACCGTTACAATGAACAGGACAGCCTGTTCGTCCCTTTCCTGCTCAATGAAGAGAAGCCCCATGTGAGATACCTCGCAGAGGACGGAGACAAAACCCTGTGGATAGATACCAACAAAGGACTGATGCGATACAGTCTGGAAAAGAAACAATTCGTTTCCCTCCCTACTCTCATCCAGCCTTTTGCACAACAATGTAACAATGCTGTCCTGATCTCGTCCAACCAGCTTTTGTTGAATACTAATAGTGATTTCTTCGTCTACCACATACAAAGCAACACCCTATGTAACCTCTCGAAAGACCTCGAAGTGAAAGATTTCCGGTGTGCGTCAACCGACTATACCGGAAATATATGGGTAGGAACGGAGTACGGCATCTTCGTGTTCAACAAACTCTACCAACTGATTGCGCACTACGAACAATCCGAACGGGATTTAAGTGCCCTGAACGATTCGCCCATTTACAGTCTTTATCAGGACAAGGCACATAATATGTGGGTGGGAACCTATTTCGGAGGAGTCAACTATTATATATTCGGCTCCGACCAATTCCAGATATATCCTTACGGAAGCAGTTTCAACCATTTGAGCGGAAAAGCTGTCCGCCAGATTATCAATGCTCCGGACAACGGCCTGTACATCGCTACGGAGGATGGCGGATTGAATTACCTGAACAGTAAAAAAGAGATTACCCGCGCCGAACGGCTTCACAAACAGATGCAAATCTACGCCAAGAACATACACTCTCTATGGCTCGACAAAGATAACAGCCTATGGCTCGGACTGTTCCTGAAAGGAGCTCTTCACTATATACCGCATCTGAACCGTACGGTGAACTATAATCTATTGTCGGAAGAGGTCTCGTCCGGCTTCTGCATCATCGAAGACAAAAACGACCACGTTTGGTACGGAGGTCCTTCAGGCTTGTTCCTGATCGACAAGAAAAAAATCAATGCCCGTCCGGAAAAGGTCTCACCGCTGCGCGTCTTCAATCTGGTACAATTCAATGACAGCATACTTTGGGCAGGAACCCGAAAAGGCAGTATGTTCCAGATAAACACCCGTACACTGAAAGTTACCTCGCTCCCTATCTTACCACACACCGATCTCTATGTAACCTATATCTACCCCGATTCGCACCAACGGATATGGATAGGGACAGACAACAACGGGCTTTATGTATCAGACCGCAACGGCAGCATCATCGCTTTTTACAGCAAAGAACAGTTGGGTTCCAACGCCATTAAAGGTATCATTGAGGATGAAATGAGTAATATCTGGGTAGGAACCGGAAACGGACTCTGCTGTATCAATCCCCAAACAAAAAATATAGACCGGTATACCACTGCCGACGGATTGCCCATCAACCAGTTCAACTACTCCTCCGCCTGCAAGAAACCTGACGGAGAACTGTATTTCGGAACCATCAACGGCATGATTTCTTTTTATCCGGAACAGGTACGCTCCGTCAATCCCCATTTCAACATTGCCCTGACTGCTATATGGAGCAACAGCGAATATATGTCACCCAATAATGAAAAGGCGTCCATCCCTTCCTCCATCTCCGAGCTGACAGAGATTACCCTGACACACGACCAGGCCCAATCCCTGCGTCTCGAATATTCCGGACTGAATTATCAATACACCTACAACACCCAATATGCCATGAAAATGGAAGGTATCGACAAAGACTGGCAGTTTGTAGGCAACCAGCATCAGGTACGTTTCTCAAACCTGCCTTCAGGAAGGTATATCTTAAAGATCAAAGCCAGCAAAGACGGCATCCACTGGGATGAAACGGGACAAAAAGACCTTGCCATCAGAATCCTTCCTCCCTGGTGGCTCTCATCGGGAGCATACCTTGCCTATGCGCTACTCTCCCTGTTAATCATTTACGCCGCATACAGATATACCAAAACACGTATCATCCTGCTCATGCGACTGAAAACAGAGCATGAACAGCGTGTCAACATAGAAAACATGAACCAACAAAAGATCAATTTCTTCACATACATCTCCCATGACCTGAAAACACCGCTAACCCTGATTCTGTCACCTCTTCAACGGTTGATCCAGCAGCCACAGATCAACAACAACGACAAAGAGAAGCTGGAAGTCATCTACCGCAATGCCAACCGGATGAATTATCTGATTAACGAATTACTGACGTTCAGTAAAATCGAAATGAAGCAGATGCATATCAGCGTCCGCAAAGGAGACATCATGCATTTTCTGGAAGAGTTGTCTCACATCTTCGACATCGTAGCCGGAGAACGGGAAATAGACTTTATTGTCAATCTGGAAGACACCGAAGAGGAAGTATGGTTCTCGCCTTCCAAACTGGAACGGATTCTTTATAACTTGCTCTCGAACGCATTTAAATACACACAACCGGGAGGATATGTCAAGTTGAGCGCCAAACTGATAAAAGAAGAAAAAGAGACATTTGTGCAAATCTCCGTGAAAGACAGTGGTAGAGGCATCCCTAAGGAAGCCCAAGAACAAATATTCGAAAGCTACTACCAGGTAGAGAAGCGTGACCACCGCGAGGGATTCGGACTAGGACTGTCGCTCACCCGTTCGCTCATCCACATGCACAAAGGGGAAATACGGGTAGAGAGCGAAGTCAACAAAGGTTCGGACTTTATCGTCACCCTGAACGTATCGGAGGATGCCTACGCACCCGACGAACGCTCTTCCGAAAACATCACGACCGAAGAAATACAAAAATACAACCAGCGAATCAAGGAAACAATCGAACTCATCCCCGAAAAGCTGACCAACAAAGAGAAAGACTCCAGCAGAGAATCTATCATGATTGTGGAGGATAATAAAGAAATGAATGATTACCTCGCCAGTATATTCGGCGAGAAATACGACATCATACGTGCCTACAACGGAGCGGAAGCCTGCAAGAAGATAGCCAGACAACTGCCGAATCTGATTATATCGGACTTAATGATGCCGGTGATGGACGGACTGGAATTCACGGAACGCGTCAAGCAAGATGTAACGACCAGTCATATCCCCGTCATCCTCCTGACTGCCAAGACGGATGAAAACGACCATACAGAAGGCTATCTGCGGGGAGCGGACGCCTATATCACCAAACCTTTCAACGCCAAGAACCTGGAGTTGCTGGTACAGAATATCCAGAAGAGCCGGAAGCAGAATATCGAGCACTTTAAACAGGCGGAGGAACTGAACATCAAGCAAATCACCAATAATCCACGGGATGAGGTGTTTATGAAAGAACTGGTAGAACTGATTATGGCGAACCTCACCAAGGAAGATTTTGGAGTAACTGAAATCACAGCCCATCTCCGCATCAGCCGTAGTCTGCTGCACATGAAACTGAAATCACTCACGGGATGCTCCATCACACAGTTTATACGTACCATCAAGATGAAGGAAGCCAAAACCCATTTACTGAACGGCATGAATGTTTCCGAAGCTTCATTCGCTGTCGGTATATCAGACCCGAACTACTTTACAAAATGTTTCAAAAAGGAATTTAATATCACTCCGACAGAGTTTCTCAAGCAATTGAAGTAATTCGCTGGAACTGGCACTTGTAAATCTCCTTATACTCTACAAAGTTTGAAAAAGAATATGTAACTTTGTAGTAATTATGAGTGAAAGTCAGAATATTGAATATAAGGAATCGTGGAGAGACGAATATCTAAAGTGGATTTGTGGTTTTGCAAATGCACAAGGTGGGCGTATCTATATCGGTATAGACGATAACCAACAAGTGGTTGGTGTAGCAGACACCAAACGACTAATGGAAGACATTCCTAATAAGATTGTTAACTACCTGGGCATTGTAGCTGATGTAAATCTTTTGCATAAAGAGGGTAAAGACTACATCGAGATTGCCGTGCAACCGTGTAATTTGCCTATCGCTTATCACGGTATATATCATTATCGCAGCGGTTCTACCAAACAGGAGTTGAAAGGTGCAGCCTTGCAACAGTTTTTGCTTCGCAAAATGGGGCATTCGTGGGATGATATTGAAAACGAAAGAGCTACATTGGATGACATCGACCGCCAAGCTATTGATTTCTTTTTGCGTAAAGCCGTCGATGCCGGACGTATGCCAGTAGATTCATTGAATGAAACTACGGAAAAAGTACTCTCTAATCTGAATCTTATCGGTGGGGAAGGTAAGTTGCGCAATGCTGCTTTACTTCTATTCGGCAAAAATCCTGCAAAGTTTTTCACCAGTGTACAATTTCGTATTGGGAGGTTTGGTCGTGATGAAGCCGACCTGATGTTTCAAGATGTAGTGGATGGAAATATCATTCAGATGACCGATCGCGTGATAGAAGTATTGAAATCCAAGTATCTCATTTCACCTGTCCATTATGAAGGATTGCAGCGCATTGAACCTTTAGAAATTCCAGAAGATGCATTGCGGGAGAGTTTATTCAATAGTATTGTGCATAAGTTGTACACGGGAGTACATATACAAATGAAAGTGTATAATGACCGCATCCGCCTTTGGAATCCGGGGACACTTCCCGAAGGTATGACTATCGAACAATTATTAGGTGACCACGCTTCACAACCCCGGAATCGCCTTATCGCCGAAACTTTTTACCGTGCTGGATTTATTGAATCATGGGGACGAGGTATTCATAAAATTTATGAGGGTATGACGAAAGCAGGGCTCCGCAAACCGGAGTTTATAAATGAAGCCGGTGGCGTTACACTTATCATATATAGACCTAACAGAATTAAGAACGATGACCCTTTAAATGATCCTTTAAATGACCCTTTAAATGACCCTTTAAAACTATCATCATTAGAGAAAGATATATTAAAATTGATAGTAAAAGATAATCAGTCAACATATGATAATTTAGCCATATCTTTATCTGTTTCCAGTGCTACGATCAAGAGAGCATTCCGCAACTTAAAAGTGAATGGCTGCATTATTCGAAAAGGCTCGAAAAAGATAGGTTATTGGATGATAACAGAAAAAGGAAAATCTATTCTAAAGTAGAGTCGTAAGCTAATTTAAGCGATATAAATTTAACAGAATGTCTAAAAATATCACCGGTAATCAGCCTGCAACATCGTTGATTCAGCTAATTACCGGTGACAGATAGACACCTATAATCGACTAATACCTATTCTACCATTCCTGGAAGCGTAAATCGGCTTCCGGATTCTGACGACGAATCAATTCTTCATTGACTTGATAAGTAACGCCGCCTTTCGTGTATTTATAAGAAAGCGTAAACTTAGGTTGTTTCCCTACAAATTCCAGTGATTCGGCTGCAGGATCTAATGTGGCGGATGCATCTGCGATAGCGACACTTCCCCCGGCCTCGATAGTCACACTTCCATCTGAATTGACTGTCAGATTCACCGATTCATTGTTTTCCAACGTTTGTCCGAAGCCCGGTCTGCGTACCTTGTTCCTGCCTAATGAAACAAAGTCGCGGGTCATATTCTGACTCAAATCCTTGTTATTGTATTCAGTCACCTGCTGGGTGGATAAGTTGGTAACTTTCCCTTTTACAAAGTAGGTGCCGTGATACTGGCTGACGAACTTGACAACTACAATACTGTAATCCTTCAAATTGCCATTCACGTCGGTACTTACTTCATCCTGATTGTGATCGACCAACCGGAAAGGGATGGCATAGTGTTTATCCAAAGCGGCATCATCGTTATAAAAAGCATCGGAGAAAGTCACTTTCACATCTGCGATTGCCAGGTTCGGGTTGCTGATCGTCATCTTGTTCGGCTCAGCCAACTGATAATAGTTTTCCGGCATTAGTGTCAAGCCCGTACCATCCAATAAAGACGGATCGATCTCGAACGTAGCCCAATCATCGGTATGCACTTCTCTTTTGCCGCCAATGGCCACTCCTACCTTTATCGACATATCTGTGTCGGCTACCAGTGTCCGCAAAGGTTTCTGCGAAGCAAAGTACACCGTACTCTTATCGTAGTCCTTTTCATAATCATCGTAACAAGCAGTCATCAGAACGCTTATCAGCCCTATCCATAATATATTTAGTTTCTTCATTGTAAATAAGTATTTATATCAACCACATGTTATTCCCAACCCTGATTATTAATTAGATTCTTATTCTTTTCCAGCTCTGAATATGGCAGTGGAGTGAAATAGTTTTTCACTTCATATTTCCGTTGCTCCACCTTCTGTACTTTGAAGCTGAATGTACCGTCTTCATTGCGGGTGACGGCAACTCCTTCCACCTCTTCGTTCAACGGCAATACCCAGCGCCGCATATCAAAATAGCGATGATTCTCGAAAGCAAACTCCAAGCGGCGTTCATTCTGAATCAGCTTTCTGAACGAATCCTTACTTTGAGCTACTTCATCCAGATAAAGATCAAAGTTAATGCCTCCTGCCTGCAAACGGATCGTTTTCATTATTTCATAAGCAGAATACAGACATCCCTCCCCTTTCACCGTCGGGTTGCCCCATGCCTCATTGGCAGCTTCGGCAAAGTTAAGAAGAACTTCCGATTTCCGTAATAAAGGATTGTAATGAACCGAACTTAACGTCTGGATCGGATTCAGCATAGCCGATTTCTTGGATACGAATTTAGCCAGGTAATAACCGGAACGTGTAGCATTCTCACTAAACGACGGAGAATCTTTTCCACCCTCGGACATATCCAGTGACTGACCGGAATCACCAAATGTAGCACTGTGGTAATAAACATTCAATGCAAAACGATTATCCAGTATGGCATAAAGCTGCATCATATCAAAGTCTGGATCAGACAAGTCGATACCCGAACGGACGTCAGTTGCCGGATAACCGTTCTTCGTATAAAAAGCCTTTACCAGATTATGAGAAGGAGTGGCACGGGCACTTCCATAATAGAACGGCGGGAAATGAAAACCTTCCAGCAGGTTATTATTAAAATACCTGCGGAAAGCATAATCGGAACTTTCCGTCTGGACATCGGCTATGGAAGAAGCCGTGACAGGAACAAAAGTACCGAAACCTTCCATACCCAGAATCTTATTAATCTCTTTAGCTACCGCTTCCCATCTTGCCTGATAAACTGTAGGGTTCAGTATTTCGAATTGTCCCATACCGGTAATCTTCGTCACGTCATCATCCTGCATGGCTGGGCTGGCGCTATATAAAAGCGCACGGCTTTTCAGAACAGCCGCAGCAGCTTTCGTGGCACGCCCGATTTGTGTATTACCAAACTCCAGGTCATCTCCCTGATATGCGTTCGGCAACAGTTCGATGGCATTATTCAAATCGTTTACAATAAAATTGACTGTTGCCTGATATGTAGGACGGAGGAACTCACCATTCTGCGCAGCTTCTTCCTGCGAGATAAAATGATCTGCCAACGGAATACCCAATGCTTTTCCGTTCTTACCCTTTCCACCGTACATCTTCAATAGTTCGAAATGCCACCATGCACGCAGGAAATACGATTCACCTTTCAGACGTAACTTGATTTGCTTGTCCACTTCCGGATCGGTACGGTTGTACTGCACCTGGTCGGTCAAGCCGTTTTCGAGGAAAGAGTTTACATAATTCAGCATGTTGTATGCATTGCTCCAGTTTCCAATCGGATTGTTAAACGCTGTCATACCGCCCATGCTTAATTTATAGACAGAAGAGCTACGCAAATTGGTCATTGCATTATCAGTAGCACAATCCAGAAAGTTATCTTCGAAGCAATCCGGACGGTTGGCTATGCCATTATAAGCTTTATATAGTACGCCTTGAGCAAGCTCCGGAACTCTCCATGTATCGGAGTCTCCGATCTGCCACGTCACCTTGGTATCCAATGTGTCGTCACAAGCACAAAAGAGAAACAGACCTGCTAAAACGCAACTTCCTAATATATGTTTCATATTGCCATCTATTAATTGTTCAAAATTAAAATACAAAAGAGACTCCACCTGTAAAGCTACGTGTCACCGGATAGTTGGTCACACCGGCATTCAGCAGTTCAGGATCCAGATCCTTCACGGAAGAAAGCACGAACAAGTTGGCACCACGGGCAAAAACCTTGATCTTTTTCACCACCGAACTCGGAGAGAACTGATTGAACGTATAGCTCAACTCGACATTCTTCATACGGAAGAAACTTGTATTCTCCAGCCAAAAGGAAGAATTACGGAAGTTGTTCTCACCGGCAGTTGTTGTCAGACGAGGATAGCTTCCGGTCGGGTTGTTTACCGGATGGTAACGGTCTAATGCCAGTTTGGAGTATTTACTTTCTCCATTGTTCCAATAATAGGCATTCGTTGCCCAAGTGTGAACACCCAGTTCGGAGTATCCCTGAAGATACAGCCCCCAACCTTTGTAGCTTACGCTGAAGTCGATACCCAGTGTAGTACGCGGGAATGAGTTTCCAAGTTCTTTCACATCACGACCATCGATAACCTTATCACCGTTCAGATCCCGGTAGGCAATGTCGCCCTCCTGATAATCGGCAAATGTCTGGGTTGCATGTCCGTTGATAGCTACGTCCTTACCAAATAATCCTTCGGCAACCAATCCCATCATAGCATCGGTAGAGCGTCCTACGGTGTAGCGGTATTCTTCACCATGTTTCACCTGATTCCATTTCAATACTTTGTTCTTTGACCATACGAAATTGGCTCCTACCGAATAAGACCAGTCGTTGACGCGGTCGCTCCAGGTGAACATTCCTTCTATACCGTGATTCAAGACAGAACCCATGTTATCCTGGTAAGTAAAGTTGCCTGTATAATCCCCGTAAGATGCATCGACAGAACCGATGATGTCTGTATGTTTTTCACGGAAATAGTTTATTTCGGTATATAAGCGGTTGTTCAGGAACAGACCTTCCACACCGATGTTCCATTCTGCCGCCTTTTCCCATTTCAGGTTCGGATTGCCTGCACGGACAAAAGTAGAATAGTAAGCCGTAGCACCGTTGTTCGTTGTTCCGAACCGGAAACTGCCGTCTTGTGCCCAAGCACGTTCATACAATAAATGTTCCGTGCTTCTGTCATATCCCAGAATACCGGCACTGGTTTTCAGTTTCAGGAAGTTCACGTATTCATTGTCTTTCAGAAAATCTTCATTGCTTAGAATCCAGGCAAGCCCCCCCGCAGCCGAGAAGAAATATTTGTTTCCCGGTTTGAAACGGTTGCTTCCCATCAATGCCATGTCGGCTTCCACAGCATAACGGTGGTCGTACATATAGTTCAGGCGCAATGCGTAGTTGGCATTGATGATGTCTTGGGTTACTCCCTGATTGGTTGTTTTCGAGTACATATAAGTCAGGCGTGCCGATACATCGTGTTTTTGATTGAATGTATTCTCATAACCGGCAAAAGCATTCCATCCCAATGTCTGTTGCAGGGTAGTCGACTTCCGGCTTTGTGAAGTGGCTACATCTGTTTTCTTCATCTGGGTGTACATGATTTTTTCCTCACCGGCAAAGTCACGGTATGTCTTGATGGCATACGTCGGATAGACTTTGCTCAAGGAAAGTTGCAGGTAATCATAGTTGTCGAAAGAGAGGAAAGCTCCGGCTTTCAATCCTTTCGTCAGCATATCAAGATCAAATTTCAAACCGATATTGGTCTGGCTACGCGTATAGCGTTCGTCTGTATATCCTCCGTACATGGTTTCCGCATAAGCATTCATCGGCTGCCGGAGGCTTGCACCGAACAAAGGAATCCCGTCCGAACCGCCTGCCAGTCCGGTTTCTTCCGTTGACATTGTCAGAGGGTATTCATTCGGGCGGTGAGTAGACAAGGCCGTAAATACCTGTCCACAGTCCAGTTGTCCCCATTTGCGCATTTCCATACGTCCGGCAACGTCTGCGGATATAGTCAGGAAATCCGTTACGTTAAAGTCGAGGTTTCCGCGAAGCGTCAAGCGGTTCAGTTGTGGAGTATAGGCAACGTCTTCAAATCCGCTACCTCCTACATATCCGGCAATCAGTGCGTAACGCACTCTGTCGGTACCTCCCGTCATATCGAATGATACTTTCCGGTAATTGGCATTCTTATTCAACAACTGATCATATAAATCAACGTTCGGGTATAACAGGTCATTGGCTCCTTTGGAGTTTTTATATCCTTCCAGTTGCTTTTGGTTATAGTAAGGAGTCATCCCGTCATTGGCACGCGCTTCATTATACAGATTAGCATACTGATAGGAATTCAGGAAATCCGGTGTGCGTGTCATCTGCACCACTCCCACCTCGGCAGTGGCATTATAAATACGGCGGTTGGCCTTTCCTCTGCGGGTAGTTACCCAAAGTACTCCATTCGCTGCACGTGCTCCGTAAAGAATCTTAGCAGTGGCATCTTTCAGCAACTCGATACGTTCAATTTCTTCAGGAATCAAATCCGCAACCGGACGTTCCACACCGTCGATAATAACAATAGCCGTATTTTCCGACATACCGTGCTGGCCACGGATATATAAATCAGGCGTATTATTTCCCAATCCGCTGACCGTAGAGCGGACCTGCAAACCTAACATTTTACCTTGCAGCATATTCGTCAAAGTCAAATCCGGAAACGTTCCGAACTGCCCGTTCTCCAGTACACTCGTTGCACCTACTTCATTCCCTTTATATGTCTTTCCGCCATCGGCTCTGTTCACCAAGGATTCTCCGGTCAGGAACAGAGGCTCTTTCTTCAGGACAATCTTTTCAGGAACGATATTGCTACCTGTCAGTTTATACACTTTATCCTCGTATCCCAAAGCTTCGATCATAACGGTTGCGTCATTCTCCACTTTCGTCTGAAAACGTCCCTTTTCATCTGTATATAGAACGACTGCACCTTCTCCACAAATGATAGAAACATTCTTCAGCGGACTACCTTTCTCGTCGGTAACAATAGAAACTATTTCCACCAAAGGCTTCTTCGCCGACTTTCTCTTTGATTTATTTTGTGCGAAAGTCAGGCTAGAGCCAACGATAAGGACAAATATGAGCCCTATCAGTCTTATATATCTAATCTTGTTTCTCATATACTTTTCTTTATTTTAGGTATCACCATCCGGGGTTCTGTTGAAGATTATCCAAAGCCGCCACTTCATCCATCGGCAACGGATACCAATAATTACGCTTGTTAAACGTCCGCACGGCTGTCTTTACCGGAACATACTCATAGGTGAAGTCGGTCAACTTATAAGTGCAGGCTTTTTCCACTTTCAACTGGTCGGCGGTATAAGAATGGTTGATCGGGGTAGCTTTAACGCCCATAATCGGATATTCACCCTTAAACAAGTCTTCAGCAATCATCCAACGGCGGATATCGTACCAGCGGTGTCCTTCGAACATCAATTCCACACCGCGCTCCCGACGATAAGCTTCTCTAAAGTCCACTCCATCCGGCAGTTCACCGATTCCGGCTCTTACACGGATTTTATTCAATGCCTGACGGGCCGACATCGTACAACCTGTCACTATTGCATCCGGATCACCTGTTGCTTCGTATGAAGCCTCTGCCATATCGAGGTAAACCTGTGAAACACGAATGTATACAGCCACCAGACGATATAATTGGAAACCTGCTTCGCCAAACAAAGGCACACTTGCTTCCGGCCAGATAAACTTCTTACACATATATCCGGTCTGCTGGGAACCTCTCGTAAACTGGTTGGTAGAAATGAAGTTCTCGGAATAACCGCCCGAATAAGTGGTTACATAATAAGGAACACCCTGCAAGTTCTTTCCCCACTGTTCACCGGGGACAAGGATATTGTTAGTGAAACGAGGATCTCTATCCGAGTATGGATCGGTAGTCTTCACCGCATCATAACCGGAACGCGGATCAGTGATCGGATAGTACTTACCATCAGTTCCCATGCGTTCGTACATATCTACCGCATTTTGTGTCGGAGCATTATAAGGAGTACCTTCGGCACCGGTCTTGTTATCATAAGGTTGTGTCAACCACTGCGCTCTGACAAAAGCCGACCAGTTACCGTGATGCCAGCGCAGAAACCATAAGTATTCCGGTTGTGCGAATTGGTTGGAATTAGGCATTAACTGAATACTGCGGTATTCGTCATGATTCATCAGGCGATAATATTCGTGGCTTTCGATAGCGTTGATAGCCTTCTGCGCACTGCGGGCAGCCTCGGCAGCCATTTCTTTTCCATATCCTTTGTTTTCAATGGTATTCAGGTCGTTCTGCATCAAAGGACTGGCCGCATAAAGCTGCGTCATTGCTTTTAATGCCATAGCACCTACTCTGTCAGGCCGACCGTGCTCTACATCCGACCAACTTAATGGCAAATATTCAATGGCTTTATCCAGATCAGTCTGCATCCATGCATTGGATTCCTGATAAGTTTTACGGGGAAGATCGAAGTTGTCTGATGCTCCCCAAAGCTGGTCAAAGATAGGCATTCCGCCATATCGTTTGATGATTTCAAAATAGAAGTAAGCACGCAGGAAGTGAGCCTGTCCCAGCAATTTTCTTTTCTGGTCTTCGGTAATCGATTTCACCTGGTCGACTCCGTTAATCACACGGTTCACGATACGAAGTCCGGTATAGGCACGCGAAATAGCACTTTTGAAATTCGCTCCATCACTTTTACTTCCTATTTCGAAACGTGTACTCGCATTCTCCAGCCAGTTGCCTGCATTGACAAACTTCGACGGGTCATCATCACGGACAGATGCATATTCATCGGACAAATTACCTACCGTTACATACGTATTTGAATAGGAGTTGATGCCATGTGTGAAGATCAATATATCACCATTCAGAAAAATGCGGTCCATGAACCCTAACAAGCTGTTATAGTCTTTATAAACATCATCTTCGGAAAGTCCGTCATCAGGGGAACGGTCCAGGTAGTCCTCACAACTTCCGAAAAACAACCCCAGCATAATGATCCATATCCAATTCAACTTATGTCTTCTCATATCAGTAAATTTAAAGTGTCTCATAATCCTAATCTAAAACCAATATTATAACGTCTCACCATCGGATACACATTCTGTCCCGAATGCTCCGGGTCACGACGTGAATCGCCTTTCGAGAATGTCAGCAGATTGGTACCGTTGATATATATCTGCAGCTTTGTCAGATGCACAGGTTGTAACCAGCGTTTCGGAATCTCATAATTCACTTCCAGATTCTTCAGACGAAGATAAGCATGGTTGGTATACGTATAAGTACTGCCCACCGAGTTGTAATTTCTCTGTACATGAATACTAGGGCGGACGGCTCCGCTCTGAATCGGGGCATCGGCTGTCCATGTGTTCAATGTATTGGGTTGAGCTTTGATGTTACCTGCAGGGAAATCCCACAAGTAAGACGGTATCGCTTCCTTATAAACATCCATGGCACTGTACCACAACATATTGAATCCAAATCCTTTGTAAGAACCTCCCAGCGTAAATCCGAGGGTAGTTACCGGATAGTTCAGGTCTTTCATCGGAACCATATCTTTAGCATCGATCATACCGTCTCCGTTGTAATCAATGTAATACAAGTCACCGGGAATCAGTGTGTTGTGTGCACCGTTGGCAATGGTAGACTGCGCCGAGTTATAAATGTCATCCAACGACTGGAAGTTACCTGTTGCCAGGTACTTGTTGACGTATCCGATTGATTTCCCGGCTTTCTTCAGATATTCACTCTGATTCTTCGGGTCGTCAATAAAGACGACACGGTTCTCGCTAGTTGCAAAATTAAACTTTGCATAATAATTAAACTTTCCGATACGATCGTTCCAAGTAACATCTAGTTCGAAACCATGATTTTTAGTTTTACCCAGATTCACCTGCGGGAAAGCAATACCACTGTCCGCCCAAGACGGAATTGTATTACGAGTCATCAGAATATTATTTCGCTTTTCATCGAACAAGTCCAACGTAAAGTTCAATTTGCCCCACAAACCTATCTCAATACCGATATTCTGTTTAACGGATTCTTCCCAGGTGGCATCCGGATCGGCCAGTTTGCCTTCTTTATATAAAGGTCCCCAATTACTGGTCTGGTATTTACCGAACTGTGCGTTATCGGAGAGTTGCTCGAATTTCTGAATATAGTTGAAACGGGTAGCCCCTTTATCATTACCCACCACACCATACGAATAACGCACTTTCAGGTTGGTCAGTATTCCTTTGGTCCATTTCTTCACCCAAGGCTCTTCACTGATACGCCAACCGATAGAAGCGGACGGGAAGAAACCGAAGCGATGTCCCGGAGCAAATTTTTCCGAGCCGGTATAAGCACCGTTAAACTCGGCCAGGTAACGTTCTTTGAAGTTGTAAGTCACACGACCCACCCAATCTTCTTCGTAAGCCGGGAAGTTCATGACGGCCACATTATCACTAGTCGACTCGTTCATCTTACGGTTGAACACAAACAAGGCACTTACATCATGGTCGCCAAACTGACGGTTGTAATTCAATGCCACTTCATAATACAACTTACGTCCGTAAGCCTTGAATCCGTCATAAGCACCGCCGACAGGTAAATCTCCAGGGGCGTTTTCATCCGGATAGCGTTTCTCCGTATAATTATAAGTAATGGTTCCATCGGGATTGTAAATAGGATTGGCATAATCATACACACGATTGATACGAATATGCGTACGTTGAGCAACCAAATCATCTTTACCCAGAATCTTACCCGGCATAATCTGGGTACTCCATGATGAAGAAGTGGTATAAGACAAGGATGCTTTCAATGATAATCCTTTAGTGACAAAGTCCAGTTTCTGATTCAGGATCACATCATAGAAACCTTGATGTTGCTTAATGTTACGACTCCCCCCTTCTGTCATCAGACAGACAATGTTCTGATCGGAACTTAACCCGTCTCCCCATATTCCATTGCTGTATTTAATCGGAAACTCATTACTCGGAGCCGTGAAGAACGTTCCGAAAAAGCGTTCATCCGGAGAATCGACATTCTCATAATAAGAAGGTTGATTCTGATATCCCATCTTACCGGCTACATTAAATGACAGTTTGGTAGTATTCGTTATATTGAAGTCGAAATTACTACGCCAGTTATAGCGGCGATAGGAGAAGGAAGGATCAAATTCCTCCTGTTTGGTCGTATTAAAGATATCACCGTCATGCAAATAACCCAAAGAAACGAAATAACTCATTTTCTTTGTACCACCTCGTACATTCAGGTTGTAGTTCTGCTCGTAACCTACATTCTTTACCATTTCTTTCCACCAGTCCACTTGCGGGAAAGCATCATTGTAAGGGCCATAATTTCCGGTAGCATACGCATTTTCCCATGCAGCAATGGTAGATTCGGGAACCAGTGCCCCCCAGTTGGCATCATTCGCCTGGGCTCTGTTATACTGTTTCATGGAAGTCACATAATCCGCCCATTCGGGAGCGGCAGACGGTTGCTTGAAGCCAAAGTTGGCAGTGAACGAAATCTCCGGTTTCTGTTCCAGTCCCCGCTTGGTGGTAAGCAGGATAACGCCGTTTGCACCTTTCACACCGTAAACCGCAGTGGCCGAAGCATCTTTCAATACAGAGATGGATTCTATTTCATTCACATCGACATCGTTGAAATCACGCTCGATGCCGTCCACCAGTACAAGCGGCGCAGCTTCTCCCCAAGTGGACTTACCGCGAATCAACAAAGAGGCCTGATCGGCTCCCGGCTTCGAAGTGGAGTTGATGGCAACCACACCGGGCATCTGACCTTGCAAGGCTTCGGACACAGAGTTCACGCTACCTACCTTTAACAAGTCGTCTCCCTTTGCCGTAGCAATGGAACCAACGCTAGATACCTTTTTCTGAACACCATATCCTACCACTACCACTTCCTCCAACGTTTCCGCATCTTCTCCCAAAGAAATGACTCCCAGCGTCGTCTTATTCTTTAAATCCAGTTCCAGAGTTTTATAGCCCACATAAGAAATGACAAGTATGTCTCCTTTCGATGCTTTCACGGAAAAATTACCGTCAAAATCAGTAATCGTACCGCTGCCTGTACCTTTCACGCGAACGCTGACACCTATCATCGGCTCACCGGATACTGCATCCTTCACTTGTCCCTTCCAATAGATTTGTTGTGCATGTACGCTCAATGTACAAAGCAAAAAGCAACAAAGACAGAAGAAAGAAAAATAAAGTCTGTTCCTTTTCATAAACATTATTTTTAACTGTTAACAAATTCTTTATCTCATAGCACAAATTAAGCGGGAAAATCTTCAAATGAAAGGGAAGAATCTCCTTAAAACCCGTACAAATGTGCAAAATAGATTTCTCTACTACATTTCTGAACAAATCATTTCCACATTGGCTTTATGACGTGATCTTTGTCTACGGTGATGCTATATACGCCGTCATTTCCTTTCTCCAGCATAAGCGGAACAATACGCGTTTTACGAGGTTGCACCGTGGAGTCCGAACGATGGACATGATAGACATAATAGTATTTTCCATCCAACCCCTTAAACACATCTCCATGTCCCGATCCGTTTTCTCCTACGAGACTACGATGTATGATCGGACTGTTCGGATGTTTCTTCCACGGACCAAAAGGGGAAGAAGCAGTAGCATAGCCCACCGAGTAGTCAATATTCATAAAATGATTAGCAGAATAGAACAGGTAATACACTCCGTCCCATTTCATAACCGTCGGTCCTTCCATTACTGGTGCGGACTTGTAATTCGGAGTCTTTTCCCAAGGCTCCGTGCAGTCCATACATTGTTTCAACGTTTCCGGTTTGATGCCTCCCTTCTTCATGTCAAACTCGGCTACCCAAAGGTAATTTCCTTTATTAAAACGAACATGATACAGGTAGTATTTCCCATCATCATCCTTAAACAGGAATGAGTCGATATTTTTGGCGGAAGCGTCTATCGGTCTGACTTCTTTCTGACGGAAAGGACCGAATACCGATTTTGAAGAAGCAATCACCGTTTGCTCATTGGCGGTATAAGTGAAATAATAGGTTCCTTTCTCCTTAAAATATTGAGGTGCCCAGAAGCCTTTTTCACCGTACGTACGGTCACCTTTCCGAAGAATCAGTTGCTGGGAACTGCCGTCGGGAACCGTCCAATGCTCCAAATCGGTCGATTCGAGGATGGAAAAGCCCAACGGTTCCTGGTTGCGCGTACCGGTGAGGTAGTACTTTCCATTTTCCACAAAGATAGTGGGGTCGGCAAAAGATATTTCTTTCCAATCATCAGCCTGCAGTTGGGAGACAGATATGAATGTCGCTCCCAAAGCAAGTGTCATTCGTAAGAGGATTTTATTGAATGTATTCATCAGTTTATATCTTAATTATTATATCACTTCTTATTAATCCAGTTCCCATGCCAAACGGGGTTGTTCACCGTCAAGGTTCCATATAGAGTTATCCCAGTCAAGAGTACGGACAGCTTCCATCAAGTTATTGATGGTAGTCAGACCATTGTAACGGTCTACCGTAATGACAGCGTCCACGTTTACGCTGGCTTGGTCAGGCAACATGGGATTATTGGGGAACACACATTCCATAGCAGGATTAGCGTAACAGGAATAAGCGACGTTCTCGCTGTACCGTCCGCATACCTTACCCGATTTGGGCGCAGCTTGAGAGAATAAATACGTATTCCATGCCACGCAGTGATGAACAGTAATACCGCTCCCGGTAGTATTGTTGGCATTACCCATAATACCTCCCACCTGGTTTTGTGCAGATACATCGCAGTCGCTCCAGCAGTAGGATATGGTAGAGGTTGTAGAAGCACCGGACATAGGTTGCACCCATCCTGCTATACCACCACCCGGATTGGCCACCACCATGGGAACCGCTTTCATCACTCCGTGTGAATAGCAGTGGGAAATTTTGCTTCCAAGCAACCGGCTGGCAATACCACCGACGCATGACTGGGTAGTGATATCACCTATATGATAGCACTGTTCTATAGCAGCTCCCTCACGCACTTCACCGCAGATACCACCTGCCGACCACAAAGCAGTAATCTTCGTTTCCGAACCACATTGATAAATCTTACTGTCTGCTCCATGAAGTCGTCCGCAAATACCACCCGCCTGACCGTCGTCCCATGCGGCATTACCCGAAGTCAGACTGATAGTACCTGACACCCGAACATTCTCTACTATACCCGCACCGGAAACATTACCCGCCTGACCAGCAACAATACCCGCAAGTTTCTTATCAGCGGTAACTTGCGCGTTCGTAAAGGTCACATTGGCACACCGTCCTGTCAACATACCGAAGAAGCCTTGATAACCGGATGAAGAAGATGTAATTTTCAGATTATTGATAACGTGTCCGCAGCCGTCGAAATCCACAGGTCTGACAGCAGTGGCTTCCACCGGAGTCCAGTCCGTTCCTTGCAGGTCGATGTCCGCACCCAGACGTACGTAAGTAGTCTGTCCGTCTTTGAGATATTCACCAAGCTTGGCCAAGTCTTTGGCCGCAGTGATGATGTACGGATTACCGATACCACCTTGTTTTTGTTGCAGATAGAAAGTCATGGTACTCTTTTCTTCGTTGACGGCAAGATCGTCAGACTTCAGTTTCAGACCAAGCACGTATTTTTTGGTGTTGTCCAGTGTAGTAAGATCGTGGAAACGCAGACCGACAGTATGCAACACATCGTCACCTTTAAAGTCGAGACTGTTGGCATCCAGGTCATAGTTAGCCGCAGGCAATAGCGTGTATTCCTCGCCAAACGAATGAGCATCGACTACTGCAAATTCCGCTCTCGCTTCCTTTTCGCAATGGCTCTTCTCTACCATAATGGTATATTCATATTCAGGTTCATCCAGATATAGGTCATACTTGCCAGTCTGATTAAGTGACAAAGTGATACCGGAATAAGTAACTTCCGCCTTTTCCGGCTGCGTCAAATCCATGACTTCACCACAGGAAACCAATGAAAACGCCATCAGCGACGCTACAATAGGAATATATCTTTTCATAATTCAATTCTTTTTTAATGATTAAAAAACAGGGATTACCATACCAACATTGTCACCTGACAACCACACTTTTCCACCATCTATCCGAACGACCTCCATCTCCATCTCTTCTTTGAGGAAAGAAACTCCCCGGAATGAGAACGCTGCCTTTATTTTCTGACCGATAGTTGCAGGTTTCCCGGTAAACTTCACATGAATGTATTGGCTTTGATCCGAATTCTGTAAACGATAGGTCAGGCGCTTGGAATTGATTGCAGTCTGAACTTGTTCCTGCTCTGCAAAAATACAAACTCCATCCAAACTATAAAATCCTATTTCGGTATATCCCGTTATATCCTTTCTATCAACGCCGTTTTCAGCATAATCCGTTTTTGCGCAAGAGGCGAAAACCAACAGGTATGCCAATAATACATATATTACTTTCATAAGCGAATAAATTTAAGATCATTACTTTCTAATAGTTGCCGACAATGTTTCTACCGATCCATCCTTATAAGTCACTTCGGCCGTAAGCACTTGCCCGTTCAGGTTCTTATTCACTATATCGATTTCCTGTCCATCCACCTTTAGCTTGTAAGAAGCGACATCAGCCGGCAAATTCAACAGTTGCACCAACGCATATCCATCCACTTGCTGATATTTCAACAGAGGGAACTCTCCCGTCACAAGCTTAGTTTTGACATCATCTTCCCACAACACACTGTCATCCGACTTCAGCAACGCTACATGGTATGTTGTGCCGGGAACAAGATTTTTAACCAGCGTATAATCGCTTTCCGAATCAAGCGGCTGACGCACTACCTCGGTCCCGTCCTTGTCTGTCACCGACAACACTCCCGTCTTATCAGCTCCGTTACCCCAACTAATAAATAACTCCTGTTGTCCTTCGACAAGACTGGAAATTGCCAGCCCATTTTGAGCAGCGATGAAATCAGGATATAATAATGGATTGGGATTGTAGAACCCGTTTGCATCCAGTCCTAAATAACGGGAAAAATAAATTCCTCCAAGCTCCCACATTTCAGTATTCGCATCGTAAACAGCTCTCGCCCCACCGGGAACAACGCTAAAACGCCCGGTAATGGCATACGTATCATATTTCTTGAATACCTCATAAAAAGTCTTATACCAATTCTTCGGATACCAGGAGTAACTCTCAAAAAGACTCTTGAACTCGGCAGCACTAACCGGTGTACCGGCATTCGCCTTTTCAGCTATCAGATTAAGATATTCGTAGATTTTCATTCCGGCTGTATAACCATTCTTGGTTCCCCATTCTCCCAACGCATCGGCCACATGAGGATTCAAAGCACGCACCATAGAGAATTCCGTGCAAATCAGTTTTTTGGTTACACCGTACTTATTGCGGATGATCCGGAAATCATCTTCCGCCTGATTGATATTCAATGCGTGAACATGCAGGTCGAGTCCCACCACATTAGGATTATTATTAACCACAGAGACTACCGCAGGAACCGTTTCGCTCTTCGGCAACTCGGACACACGGTTCAATGCCCCTGCATAAATGTCAAATGTCCAGCCATTCGCCTGCTTCCAAGTAGTCAGCCGATTGGCAAACTCATTCAGGAATGCCCGGTAATCATCACCGTCGGCATGACAAAGATCGGTATCCAATGCATTTTCCCACTCCGGTTCGTTACCCATAACCAAAATGTCAATGTTCTGCGCCATCTGATAAGTTTGCAATAACACTTCCGTTGCCCGGAATATGTACTCCATCTCCTTCGTCCCTACTTTGGGAACCGTATCGGTATATAATTCAAAAGGTATTTTCAGGCTTAATATGAACTTCACGCGGTCGCCCAACGCTTTCTTGGCCTGGATAAATTTCAGTGTGGGAATATGTGTCTTAATGGCTTCTTCTTTCACGCCTACAATTTTCCCGTTTTCATTTTGAAGAAACAGAGCGGGGACATTGACAAACCCTCTCACCCAATTCACTTTCGACTGCTTCAGCATCTCTATTTCCGTAATCGGGTAGTCTATATTTTCATTATAGTTCGCCCCCAAATCCTGCGCCTTTGTTCCCATTGAACATAAGAACAGCAATACAAACATTAAAAAAGCTTTCATTTTCATATACATACTTCAAGGTTAATTGTCCGACATCGAACAGAACAAAGGTAGAGAAATAAATCCCGGTAGAATAGAACGATTGTTTTATCAACGGGATTTATGTTCAGAATAAACATTTGACCTTATTTTAATGGTTCTTCTTCTACTTCACTGCGATAATAACCATCCACTTCGGCAAAGAAATTTTGTTTCAGAGAATCCAGAAGTTCGGGGTGTTGGGCCACCTCGTTCTGATGTTGAGTCCGGTCGGCTTTTACATTGAACAATCCGTATTCGCCCAGGTTGCCTAATTCATTTCCGGTCAGGTTGCGTTCGGAACCTTTATAAGGAGGCATCATGATCCAGTCGCCCGAACGGTAAGCCATACGTCCCTGCGCTTCCAATACTACATCTTTGCGGGCAGTTGAAGCTTTTCCGAAGAAAGCATCGAGGTAATTCCGGCTATCCAGCCCTTCCGGCAAATCGGCATGTACCATTGAACCCAAAGAAGCAAGGATATCCACCTGGCAAACCAGCGCATCGGATACAACCGGCTGAATCTTTCCTTTCCAATAAACAAACAAAGGGATATGCGTACCGCCATCAAACAGACTGTACTTGCCTCCGCGAAGTCCTCCTGCAGGAAGATGATTGCCTGCCAACTCCGGAGCACCGTCTTTGTAGCCGTCATTCAACACAGGACCGTTATCGCTGGAGAAGATAATCAGTGTGTTTTCCAACAATCCTTCTTTCTCCAGGTGAGCAAGCAATTCACCGACACACCAGTCCGCCTCAACGATAGCGTCACCACGAGGCCCCATGGTTGTTTTGCCCACAAAACGCTGGTGAGGAGCGCGGGGTACATGAGGTTCGTGCAAGCCGTAGTACAAGAAGAAGGGAGCATCCTTGTGTTCGGTTACAAAATTCTTCACCTTATCTACAAAATAGTCGGCCATGTCCTCGTCTTTCCAACGGGCTTTCTGGCCGCCTTTCATATAACCGATACGGGGTATTCCGTTTACTATGGAGTTATTGTGTCCGTGTGCCCACTGCATCTTCAACATCTCCGGGTGAGAGATGGCAGTCGGTTCTCCTTCAAAATTCTTCTCGTAACTCACTTCGATGGGATCAGCCGGATCGAGTCCCACGACATCGCCGTTTTCCACGTAAACGGTCGGCACACGGTCATTGGTTGCCGCAATCAGGCAAGAGTAATCGAAACCGATTTCCCTGGCACCCGGTTTGACGGTTTCATTCCAGTTGACATTCCCGTCGCCCATACCCAAATGCCATTTTCCGATAGCTCCGGTCACATAACCACATTGCTGCATCATCTTCGGCAGAGTGAACTGATGCTCATTGATGATAAGAGGAGCATCGCCGGGCAGGATTTTTGCATCCTTATTTTTCCACGGATACATTCCGGTCATCAAGGCATAACGACTGGGAGTGGAGGTCGCCGAAGTGGCATATCCATTCGTGAAGCAGACTCCTCCATGAGCCAGACTGTCGATATTCGGGGTATGAATGGTAGTCGATCCATAAGCGCTGACATCGCCAAATCCCAGATCATCAGCAAGAATCACAATCACATTCGGTTTCTCTTCTACTTGCTGCGAGGTACAACCTACCAAAGACAATGTAGGAACAAGATAGATTAATTTTTTCATCATATTATGCAGTTAATAACGATGCAAATTTAGCCACCGCTTATCTATTTATATAGAACAAATGTTTAATAATGGGGAGTCATGTCCATCCTATACTTATTCCCCCGAAAAATACATCTTTTACCTCATGAAAATACCCAAAAGAGGGTGTCAGTTCTTCTTTGGGATATTATTGCAACTATTTGGTTCAATATCAAAAAACAGTCTCTATAAGATTATCTACCTTTGTTTCTATCAAAAACTCCTACGAATCACCGTCCGGAAAAGAAGAATTATCATCATACTATTTACTCAAAAAACACACTATCATGAAAAAACTCATTCATACTTTGCCACTACAAAGTATAAAAGTAAAACTCTTGGGGCTATTACTCTTTTTAGCGGGAAACTTACAGGCCTGTTCCGATGAAGGAACCGCATCCATTCAAGTCAATGCGGATGTGCTCTACTTTAACGGTACGGGAGAGACGCAGGAACTGCAGATAGAATCTTCAGGGGAATGGACCGTCACAGTGGCCAAAGGGGGAGAATGGTGTCATTACAAGATGAAAGAAAATGCACCCTCTGTCCTGTCCGTATCCACAGACGCCAATCAAACCGGGAAAGAACGCCTGACCCGGTTAATCATCTCTTCCGGCTCCACAGAAAAAAGAGTGGAAATCTATCAAAGGGCAGCCTCATCCTCCACCACCCCCACTTATCCGCAAGTGGATTCAGATCTGCCTCTTTCTTCATTAACCGATGAACAGGGGAATATTCTGCCTGATTTCAGTAATATCGGCTATATGGGTAGCGAGCAGGAGATTCCCGATGTAAAAGTGGTAGAAACCATCGAAGCGCCCGCAAACGGGGCAGATGCCACCCGGTTAATCCAGAATGCGATCGACAAGGTAGCTCAAATCACTTCTGCAACCAATGGTTTCAAAGGAGCCATCCTTCTGAAAAAAGGACGTTACAGCATTTCAGGAACGTTGAACATCCAATCATCGGGAATCGTACTTCGTGGTGAAGGAGAAGATTCTAAAACGGGAACCGTATTGATTGCCGCAGGAAAAGGACAAAGAACTCTCATTAAATTCGAGGGTACGGGTTCTTCTTCTCCCAGTAGTCCTTCTCTATTCAATATAAAGGATGATTACGTTCCGGTAGGACAGTTCTGGGTGAGGGTGTTAAATCCGTCCTCTTTTCAGGTAGGAGATGAAGTGACCATCTATCGTCCCGGAACCGCCCAGTGGATCAGTGATCTGAAAATGAACCAGATTCCGGAAAGAACCACCGGAGACCCTATTGTGCAATGGACTCCCGAAAGCTACAACCTAAGTTACGAACGCACCATCACTCATATTATAGACGATGCGCTGCACTTCGACAATCCCATCATGATGGCTATGGAAACCCCATATAATAAAGGTGCCGTATTCAAATCGAGCTTCAAAGGAAGAATCAACCGGTGCGGAGTTGAGAATATGCTGATAGAAAGCGAATATACGTCTGATACCGATGAAGACCACGGATGGGTTGCCATAGAATTCAATAAGATGGAGCAGAGCTGGGTGCGTAATATCACTTCCAGGTATTTCGGCAACGGACTGGTTAGTTTGAACTCCGGAACCCGGTATGTAACAGTGAAAGACTGCAAATGCCTGGATGCAAAATCCATCATTACCGGTGGAAGACGCTATTCTTACAATATGAATCAGGCACAGCAGTGCTTAGTGATAGACTGTGAAGCCACCGAGGGACGCCATGACTGTGTTACGGGCAGCAAGGGAGTCGGTCCTAACGCATTTGTCAGGGTCAATATACGGAATGCACATGGGGACACAGGCCCTCACCAGCGTTGGAATGTAGGCACGCTCTATGACAACATCAACAGCGACGGTCCGATCAATATACAGGATCGCAGTAACTGGGGAACAGGACACGGCTGGGCCGGAGCCAATCAGGTACTCTGGAACTGCACCGCCAAAGAAGTATGTGTTCAGAATCCCTGGGTATCGGCGAAGAATTATAGTATAGGAACTAAAGGAACCAAACATGCAGGAGACTTTAAGAATCCGGTTCGTCCGGACGGTGTGTGGGTAAGGGCCAATGCCACCGTATCACCTGCCTCTCTTTTCGAAGCACAACTGGAATTACGCAAGCGGACGGGAAGACTTTATCATTAAAGAAGTTGCACAAAAGAAGTTGACGCATTATCTGTCAATTACATACAACAATCCCCTTATTTCAACCCTGTCTTATCAATTAAAAGGGAGAAATAAGGGGATTTTCTTTAGAGGAGTTTCAACCTGTGAGATGTCTATTTACCGATTACCGCATCCCAAGTCGTTGCAAAACGGAAGTTACCGATGTTTCCTTTATAGTTCTTGCGATACCTGTAATAGATTGACTTCAGCCCGTTTTTCAGTTCATCTCCTTCGGCATTTGCAACCAGCCCATTTGCCGGTTCGCCCTGACTCAAATCCGGATTGACATACAAAACAGCCTGCTTCTTGTCATAATCCACTTTCAGTACCAATAAATGCGTCTGATTATAATCGTAAGTTTCAGTACCCTCGGTACAATCCGTACGTACCGCCACACCGAATTTAATCTTGTCTTTCCCTTCACCGGCCACAAACACTTTGCCGCGCACGGCCCTGCTAAGCGGATTAATATCCAAGCCTGCAAAATCATAAAACTTAGTGGAACCCAGTTTCTCGAAATTGACCAGAAAAGCCAGATAATACGCACCACGGGCATACTCCTTATTGCTCTTCGTCAACGGATAAACACTCACCCGGTTCAACTGCCCTTCGCCCGCCAGATTAATCGACGGTCCGCCCTCATTGTAACCTTTATAAGAAAGCGGCTCACCGATAACAGGTCCCTCTTCCACTTCCACCGCTTTCGCATTGAACGCACCATACCAGGCATTGAAACGCGGTGTATCCTGATCGCTCGTATAAACTCCCTTTTCCAACTGATCCCCGGGTTTATACCCTTTCAACAAATTATTCCTCAAGGATTGTGCATGCCCCATCAGAGCAACAGCAACCATGATTACCAATAAACATACTTTCTTCATCATTCGATATTTTATTTAATTTGGATAAAACACTTATTTCTGATAATAAAGGTCGAAAACAATGGTAGCATCAGCAGCATCATTGGAGCCATCCAGTTCATTGATCTGACGAATCAGCATAATACCGATCTTACCGTTCTTCGAACTCTTGAAAACAACTACGCCATTCAGATCGAACCGGTCTCTTCCCACAGACTCACCAGGCTTGATGCTCTGCACAGTGATACGGTCTATCTTCGAAGTTCCATCGAACAAAGCCGGAGTCGCCGTTTCCGAAATTTCCGCCAACTGATCGTTTCTGACTAAATCTATAATGTTCTTCTCCTTTTCGATACTTTCCTGAAGCACGAGGAATTTAGTCTGAATATCGGCATATCCCGGGAACATCGTGACAGCAGTCTCTTTATCCTTGGCATCATCTTTGGACGTTGTGAAAAGATTCGTCCCGTTACATCTGAAGTTCCTAAGATTATGAGCAATCTTATCGAAATTACCCAAAGCAAAAGCAGGACCGGAATAAGTGTTTGCAATCAAATCTATTTCCGAACGGCGTTTCTTGTTCTCGTCGGCATTTAATGTAGGATCGTCGTTCATGTAGCAGGCAGTCTGTATATCCAACTGGCCGGCATCGGTCACTGTCAACAGACAGCCGAAATCACGATTCTGTGCACTTCCCATCATTTGATTTTTGAACACCAGCACTTTGGCTCCGGGTTCGGGAGGCGTCACTTCTTCTTTCACCGTGCAAGTCACCGCATCAAACATCACCTCTTTCGCTTTGCCATTCATCGTGTAAGCCACTATCAAAGAATAAGAGCCTACCGGCATATTCTCCGGAACGGTGAAAGTCAGATTTCCACTTGCCAGACTACTGTTGGTCATCGGAGTATCTTCGATAGTAAGCTGCTTACGCAGGCTGACTTTCGTTACCACCACCTCTTCCCAGTTACTCATTCCCACCGTTACCGAAGCACCGGCTTTCAAACTACCCAGAGCGGCTTTTGCAGCATTCACGTCTGCAAGCTCAAGTTCCTTTTCTTCGGGTTCCGGCTCCGGTTCCTGCACTTCAACAAACCGCTGATAGGTATATGTTTTCTCCGTTTCCGGACTGCCCGTATCATATCCGTAAGTAATCTCTACCGTATTGCCGTCCTCACTTAGTTTGAACCGGTGCTTGTCTCCGCTCTGATAAATCAATACCGATTTATCCACCACACGATATTTGCCCTGCAAATCCACATGTTCGAGTGCCTCCGTCTCTATATTATAGGTACAGATGTACGAAGTGTGATCGGCATTGAAGGTCGCTACAAACTTCTGTGATGTGCTTTCGCGTGTCCAAATTCCCTCCAGCAGGTTATTTCCCAAGTTCTTATCCCAGTCATCGTCCTTGTCGCAGGATACAAACAGGCAGGACGTAAGAGACAGTAATACATAAGACACCAGATGCAGTGTCCGATTAAAAAGAATGCTTTTTTTCATAATAATATGTTTTTCAATTCAACAAATTCTACGATGGTAAAAATAGACACTTCCTTTCCAATCTATTTTCTAATATGCACCAAAGAATTGCAGATTCCTTTTCGCACTTATAATTTTCCGTCGAAACCTTATAAGAATCGTTCAACTATCTATTTGATGGGGAAAAGGGTACAAAATAATGGGAATCTTTGGGAGGTATTTTACTGTTTTTTGCTATATTTGATGTAGTCTGAAGGTATTTAATTGACTACAAATAGATTAAAAGAAACTCGCATGAGAATAGGCAACGGATAAGAAATTGGTAAAGTGCTTTGATACACTATATTTCTCATGCTGTCAAACAACTCTTATTTGTTTGCAAATATAATATTATTGCAGGTAAAAATCAAAAATAACGAGGTTTATTTTCATTTTTGCCTGCTGATATTTGTTCCGGATTGTCGGATGCGATATATTTGTAATTAGGATTCGTACCGTGTTCCAAGCGGTTCATAAGTAACGACTTGCGGAGCTTTGGCAACAAGGGGATGCGGCTCCGTTTTATAGAAATGACTTATGCAAACCGACTTATCCATTTACAACAGTCTTCGCCCTTCCTTTATAGAAGGCGTTCACGCCGTGAAGTTCAATGCTTTGTCGGCGGTCATATCGCGTTACCGGGATTATGCCCGCAGTTCCGAACAAATAAAAGCGTACTCGGGAGATTCTCTTCTGATGCGGGACATTGCCTCCTTGCTTGACGAAGCACCCCGTCCCATAACGGGGGAATACCAGGATTTCACCCCGTTCCTGCTTCTTCTGATGCTTTCGGAGGAGTTTCATGCCGTCCATTACGTCGAGCGTCTTGTAACGTGGTATTTCGGCTACTGTTGTGTCGATGAACTGCGGACGGTCTGCACCATTCTGTTCCAGTGTTCCTACCCGCATCACGACACGCTGCGGCTGCGGTTTAAGAATTACCTGCGTGAAGCCCGTAAGACATTGGGTATGCCCGTTGAATGTAACGCTGCTGTCATGCTGAAAATGCTCGACGCCTCTTATGAACATCTCACTCCCGCCGATGTCGGGGAGTTCGAGGAGCTGTTGCACCTGGGGGACGATTACGAGTTCATCTCCCGTGTCAAATCGAATTATCTTGCCTCGGATAACGTCACGGAACTCGCCGGGGTTTGCGGGTATTCCAGCACGATTACCTTCCGCCGGCGTTTCCAGCGGGTTTTCGGCTGCTCGGCCTCCTCGTGGTTACGTCAGCGCCGTATCGAACGTATCGGGGAGTTGCTGCGGACGACACACTACACGTTGCAGGAAATAGCCTACATGTGCGGTTTCTCCGCCCAATCCCACTTTACGGACTTTTGCAAGCGGAATATGGGGAGCAATCCCACTTCCATCCGCCAGGAAGGCCGGATCTGACATTAAAATCGGCCTCGTGATAAAAAAACGAAGAGAAAGATAAAAATCGTAATCCGCCGGTTTTTCGATTCGCTAACTTTATACGCGAAAGTAACAAGACGGATTATGATTGCATTTATAGAAAAATTAAACAGCGAAGTCCTGCGGAGTATCGAACGTATCGAATCGCGGGATACCGACGTGTTGAAAAAGTCGCTTGAAGCGTCACGTGTCCTGGGAGAAGCGTTCGACCGTTTGAAACAATATATCATCGGCTACCGTTTTCAAAACGATGACGAGGAAATAAAGTTCTTCAAAGAAATCAAACCCCGTCTTTTTTGCCGTCTGATCTATTACCGCAAGCTCTACAATATCGAGATGAACCGTCCGGTAGGAAGTATCGAGGCACAACGGGAGTACCTGGACGCCCATGTTCGGGCCATCAACGCGTACACGCAGAAACGCCTTGACTTTATCCGCTATTTCCGCAGCGGCGCTACACACCTGGACAGCCTCTATTTCCTGCGCGGGCAGACCGACACGGAGCAATACCTGGAAACCTTCTACTATGAACTCGACCCGCAGTTTTCGACAAACGCGGATTTCAAGGTGGCGAAAATCCTGGCCAACGATATGTTGTCGGTTTATCTTATGGGCGAATTGGAATCACTGGAGAGCACGAACCTCCGGAACATGGTTCTGCCATTGTCTGACGTGCGTCCGACATGGCAGGACTCGAAGACGGATCTGACGGAACTTATTTACCTGCTCGACAGTAAAGGCTGTTTCGGCAATGTGCCACTCACGCAACTTGCCAGCTACATTTCCAACGCTTTCAACGTACACCTCGACATGAACCTTTCGAGGACATTCTGCGATATGAAAATCCGAAACAACCCGACACCGTGGCTTGACAAGGCGAAAGAGGCCCTGCTTAAACGTATGCAGACGTGGAAGCGAAACAAGAAAAACGGCAATTCCGAGTAGAATATGAACCGGTAAAGCACTCTATTCCTTATAGAAACACTGATAATCAGCGTTGTATATAACAAAAGAACCGAGGTCGGTTTTCCCCCGTAACTCTCGAAAGGAACTTTCCCGAACGCCCGTATTTGCACCCGTATAAGGAGCCGATACGGGTGTTCCGTTGTAGCCCCGTCCGGATTAGAACACCGTTAAGCGTTGAATCACAGTATTCTATCGCATTTCTGCCCATAAAAATACCGAGTACGGGCCGCGGATTTCGGTAAAAAACACTGCCTTCTTCACCGCATGAACCGTTGAGAATCAGTTCACTGCAAATTATCAAAAAAAAGTCGTACCGACCTCGTTTTAAGCTGTCCATATAAGCCCGACCTTTGTAACAGACTAAAAAACAAAGGAGTATGAAAATCATAGTGATCGGTTCGCGAGCCTATAACGAGCTTGTCGGGCGTATAGAGAAAATAGAGGCTGCAATCGCCTCTCTCCCTGAAAAGGGGCGTGCATGGAATAAGGAGTATATAAACGACGAATGGATGGACGGCGAGCAGGTCTGCCGTTACCTGGGTATCAGCGGGCGTACCCTTCAACGCCTCCGCTCGGATCACGTGATCACCTATTCGGCCATCAACCGGAAGCTGTATTATTCCCTCACGGAAATCCGCCGTGTGCTGAAGGAGCGTTCCGTGCGGCGCAAAAACCGACCAAAGGAGTAGGCCATGTTTCTGGACAAGGAATATTTCGACGGATGGATGCAGCGGCTCTCGGAACGGCTGGAACGTATCGAGAAGCTGTGCGCGGGGGACGTGGAGCAACCGCTTTCCATCCTGCCTGACGGGGAGCGTCTTCTGGACAATTACGACCTGTGCCGTATGCTCAATATCAGCAAGCGCACACTCCAGCGTTACCGCACCTCGGGAGAGCTGCCTTACGAGATGATCTATCACAAGACCTTCTACCGGGAATCGGACGTCCTGCGGTTCATCGAGCGTAACTTCAGTAATTTCCGCAAGCTGAAAAAGGATCGTCCTGCCGGTTCCGGTTAGGCCCTGTCCCGAGAGTCCGGCGTCATGGAAAAACGCGGAGATACATGGAATAAGGCACGACAAGGCGGTACAACCGCTCGATATTTGCCGTAAAATCAGTATGTTTGCTGAATGAAGCCTATATAATAATGAAGCAATGAAAGAAACTGATAAAATATATCCTGCCGACAAAGGGGAGGAAGAGCTGCTGCATAATGTGCGCCATATCTTGCAGGAAGCGCGCGCGAAGGTGATACATCATGTCAATTCGACCCTCGTGAGGGCTTACTGGCAGGTAGGGAAATACATAGTGGAGTACGAGCAGCAGGGAACCGACCGTGCCGGATATGGCAAGGCTGTCATCAACACCCTTTCCAGGCGGCTCGTGGCGGAGTTCGGAAACGGGTTCACGGCCACCAACCTGCGGTACATGAGGCAGTTTTACCAGTGCTACCCGAAATATCACACGCTGTGTGATAAATTGAGCTGGTCGCATTGCCGCACGCTTCTCAAGGTGTCGGGCGATGCCGCCCGTGATTTTTACCTGCACGAGTGCGTCAAGGAAAACTGGAGTGTCCGGCAGCTCGACCGCCAAATCAACACGCTTTTCTATGACCGCCTGCTGGCCAGCCGAGACAAGAAAGCTGTGAAAGAGGAGATTTCCCGTACCGAACCCGGACGTGTCGAACCCAAAGAGATCATCCGCGACCCGTATATCCTGGAGTTTCTCGGTATCCCGCAGGGAGAGCATTTTCTGGAAACCGATCTGGAGCAACTGCTCATCAGCCGCTTGCAGCGCTTGATGCTCGAACTCGGGAAAGGCTTCGCCTTCGTCGCGCGACAGAAGCGTATCTCCTTCGATGACAAGCATTTCTACATCGACCTGGTCTTTTACAATTACCTGGCCCGTTGTTTCGTTTTAATAGACCTTAAATCCGGGGAGCTGACCCATCAGGATTTGGGGCAGATGCAGATGTATGTCAATTACTACACCCGTGAGTTGATGAATCCCGGGGATAACCCTCCGGTGGGTATCGTCCTCTGCGCGGAGAAAAACGACGCGGTCGTCCGTTATACGCTGCCCGAAGATGAAAAGCAGGTCTTCGCCGCCCAGTACATGACCTATCTTCCCACGCAGGAGGAGCTGCAAACACTCTTGCAGGAAGTGTGACGACAACGCTCACGGACATATGAAAAAAGCCGATGGAAATCTGTACTTCCGTCGGCTTTTCGTTTACATCTTGATCCCTTTCTTCGCAGGGCCGTTCTCCGGCGGGCTGCCCACGCCCGCGATCACGATGCGCCCCCCGGAGGCGTCGGCAATCTGCCGCAGCCGGGAAGGAATACGGGCCGCCGTGTTGTCTTCCTTCGGGAGCTCTTCCGCCGTGTCATGCCGTTCCCGGCACACGTCGTTATCCTCCTCCGCCTCCTTTCCCTCGCTCTCTTCTATCGGTTTGAGGCTTTGCTGTATCCTGCGGTCTATTTCCGTCAGGTCAGCTTTTAGGGCCGTCAGTTCGGGCTCCTTGCGCCAGGAACTTTCCACCACTTCCCGCAGGACGGGAATATCTTTCTCCAGTTCCTCATTCTTTTTCCGGAATTTCTCCAGTGTCGGCTCGATGGTCGCGAGCGCGTGGATGAAGTTCATCGCCGCCAGTCGCGGGTCGGAGGCGATATTCCCGTAGTTATACTGGTATAGATAATCCCCTTCACCCCGGACATAAAAACGGTTCTGCACCAGGTCGAGCCCGTCTTTCCCGGTCGTTTCGCTCTGGACGAGCAGCTCGAACCCGTAGAGGCTCCCGATGGGTTCGAGCCTGTCGAGCGTGCGTGCCGTTTCGGCGATATGGTTGAGCTGTTTCCCGATGAGCTTGGGGTCGGAGGTTTCCAGCCCGTTCAGTTTCACGGGATTGCGGTACGAGCCGTCCTCGTTGAACTCGACGCGGGCCTTGAAGTGTTCCAGATCCTTGCCGATACGCCGTATCAGGTCGTTGTTCTTCTCTATCTTCTCCGTGATCTGCTCCAGCTTGTAGCGGCTCGATGATTTGCCGCGCACGAATGCCTGGCGTTCGCTTTCGAGCGTGGCAATCTTCTTCTCCAGGCGGGCTTTGTCCAGCAGGTCTGTATTTCCCGAGAGGACGGCGACATACTCGGAAAAATTCATGCCGCTCTTTTCGTCGATGGCCCCCTCGTCGATGGTACGGCTTCCCATGTTGTTGGTCTTGAGCTGGCGGATGAACAGTTGCTTGTTGTGCAACAGCCCGAACTTGTAGGCGTCGAGCGACTTCTCGACGGCGTATAATATCACGTCCACCTTGTTGTCGGCATGGAGTTTGGCGATCTCGTTCCCGGTGCGTATTCCCCGCCCGTCGCGCTGCTCCAGGTCGCTGGGACGCCAGGGGCAGTCCAGGTGGTGTATCGCCACGCAGCGTTTCTGCGCGTTCACTCCCGTCCCGAGCATCTCGGTCGATCCGAAGAGTACGCGGATTTTTCCGGTGTTCATACCGGCGATCATCTCCTTGCGCGCTTTTTCCGAGGTCGCCTCCTGGATGAACCGCACCTCGCTTTGGGGTATGCCGTAATCCTCCGCGAGTTTACGCCGTATCTCGGAATAGACGTTCCACCCCGCTCCGGGTTTGTAGGTTCCCAGGTCGGAGAATACGAACTGCGTACCTTTGTACGCCTCGAAACGGCGGTAGTAACCGGCAATCATACGGGCGCAGTGGCTCGCCTTGTTGTCCACGTGGTCGCTGTATAGTTCGGGGTCTATCATACGCATATCGAGCGACATCTTGCGGGCGTAGTCTGTGGCAATGAGCATTTTCGCCTTTTCCTCCCGCTCCGAGAGCGGCAGGCGGCCCAGGAGCGTGGCATCGCCCGATTTGGCGAACTGCACCAGCCGTTCTATGAACTCCGTCTGCTGGGGTGTCGGCGGGATATTGTGCAATATCTCGTTCTTTTGCGGTCGGTCGATCCCTATATCCTCCGCCGAGCGGTAATCTGTAATCTCGGAGTAGAACATGGCCAGTTCGGGAACCTTGATGAAATATCGGAACCGTTCTTTCTGCACGACCTCGTTGGTCACGGAAAACTCGTAGTCGATGGTTTTCTTGGCAAAAATGGCCGCCCAGGCATCGAAGGTGCGGATATTCTGACGCTCCAGTTCCTTCGGGCGCAGGTACTTGAAAAGCAGGTACAGTTCCGTGAGCGAGTTGGAGATGGTCGTTCCCGAGAGGAACGTCGCCCCCAGGTCGCGGCCCGTGCGCTGCTGTATGGTACGCAGCGCGAAAAGCATGTTGAGCGCCCGCTGCGACCCCTCGGGATTTCCGAGGCCCGCCACCCGGTCATGCCGGGTCGTGAAAGTCAGGTTCTTGAATTTGTGGCTCTCGTCCACGTAGAGGTGGTCGATACCCATGAGGCGGAAGTCCACGGCGTCGTCCTTGCGTGTTTCCAGCGCGTGCGCCACCTTCTGCAACTTGGCTTCCAGGTTGGCCTTGCGTTTCTGACACCCTTTCATCATGGCGCGGGAAACGTCCCTGCCTTGTGCTTTGAGCACTTCGAGGTTCTCCTCCACACAGTCCAGCTCGGCCTGCAATATCTCCTGCTGTATCTCCGGAGACTGGGGTATCATGCCGAACTGTTCGTGCGAGAGGATCACGGCGTCCCAGTCGTTGTTGCGTATCTCCCGGAAGATGCGCTCACGCTTCCGGGGCGTGAAATCCTCCTTGCCCGGGTAGAGGACTTTGGCCATCGGGTAAGCGGTGCAGAACGTCCGGGCTATTTCATGGATGTTGGCTTTCAGCCCGATAATCATGGGTTTGTTGGCCAGTCCGAGGCGTTTCTTCTCGTAGGCCCCGCAGCACATGATGAGGGTCTTTCCGCCGCCCACCTCGTGGTCGATTATCCCGCCGCCGAGCAGTTTGTCCATCCATATCGCGTCCTTCTGGCTGTCATACAGATTGTCTATTCCCAGCCCCTTGAGGTCGAGGTCGGGGAATTCCTGGTGCGTCCCGTCGTACTTCGGGCGCACGTAACAGTTGAAAGTACGGTTATAGAGGTCTGTCAGGCGGTCTTTGAAGTCGGACGACTGCTCGCGCAGCCATTCGGGGAAAGCACCCCGGATCTCGTCTATCTTGCTGTTGGCGAGCTGTATGGCCTCCCCGTCACGCACTTTGACCTCCCGCCGTTCGCCGTCCACCCATTTGAGGACGGTCTTGGTGATGTCGGGCGAAGTGTTTTGCAGGGCGTGTTTCAAAAGGTGCAGGCCGTTGTACTTACGGGTCTGCGCGCTGACGGCATACTGCTCCGTGATCTTCACGTTCGTCGCTTCCGCCTTCACGCCGTACTCGTCCAGGTTGGAGGCGAAGGTGATCTTCACCTCCGTATCGAAGAGCGAGGAGGCGAAACGCTCGTAAATACCTTTTGGAATCCACCGTTCGCCCAGGTTGAAGTCCAGGTCGTCGAAAGCGATGGGTTTGGGTGTCGCCTCGCGCAGAGCCTCCAGCGATTCCCGGGCCGGGGCGTGGTCGGGATTCTCCCGCAGGAACGCCTCGATCCGTTCGGCTTTCCCGATGACATTGCCGGCGATGAACTTGTCGGCAACCTCGTAGCCGTCCGTTTCCGGGTTGTAATAGATACGTCCTTTCAGTTCCCCGAGTATTCCCTCCACGGTAGTTCCCGTGAGCGATGCCATGTAGCGAGGTTCCACCCGGCCGTACTTGTTCAGGCTGGCCACAAGGGCCTCCGAAGCATCGTCGGCGTGCGTGATCTCATCGGGATTGAAGGCCACGGGACGCTCGAAGATGTCGGCTTTGCGTGCCTTGCCGTCGATGTAACGCTCCAGCGATAGAATCTCCGTCCCCCGCGCGTCCATCTTGATCAGGTCGAGGTTGCGTTTGTCATTGAGCCGTCCGAAGCGTTCGGTGAAATTGTCGTAAAGCCGGTTGAGCATCTCCCGCAGGGCGGGGTTCGCCGTCAGCGTTTCCGCCTCGTTGTTATAAAGGTGGTAATAGGCATCGCGTATCTCGATATACATGGAGGCTTTCGTCCGTTGTGCAGGCGTGAGTTCCAGCGGGTGGAACATGGGTTGCAGGGATTCAATCCCCCGCAGGTAGCCGACCCGGTTTTGTCCGTCCGTGACGAGTGTCCCTTCGCGGAAATAGGGGGCGACCTCCCCCTCGAACGGGCGGGGTTTCATATCCACCTCCCGTATCTGTGGCGTTTCTTTACCGGGTTCTTCCTCCTCCGGATTTTCCGACGTGTCGAACAAGCTGCCCGTTCTCGGCGTACCGGCGGCTTGTTTCCGTCTGTCTTTCGGGGCTTCCGTCGGGGGGCGTACCGCCTGCCGTTCCCGCTGTTCCGGAGTTTCCTGCTGCCGGGCGCTTTGTCGGCGCAGTTCCGCCCTCCGTTCCGGGGTAAGCGACATCATCATCTCGTAAAAGCCGTTGATCGGCGGGTTGTCCTCCCAGTTCAGGGAGGCATACAAGTCTTCGGGATCACGCTCCGGTGGCGTCGTTTTCGGCATTTCGCTCTTCTGTTCCTCCGGAGAGGAGGCCGGGGCGAATAACGAGGGTTGCCGGGGCGTCTTCCGCTTTGCTCCCCGGCGGCTGTTCCTTTTCTTGGATATACCGAGTTCTGCCTGCCGCCGCTCCTCGGCGCTGAAGCCGAACAGGTCGTAGAGCGTCAGCAACGGTTCCTGCTGCACGTTTACCGGTTCGGCAGCCGCCGTTTCCACCGTGTCGAAAAGCGACCCGGCGAAGCCCTCCCGCGGTTTCGGTTCCGTTGTTCCGCCCACGTGCTGCACGGGAGTATCCGCCATGCCGAAATCTTCGGGTTTCGGCGGGTGCTGCTCCCACAAGCGATTCTCCCGCTCCTTCGACCAGGCCCCGAAGTCGGCCAGATCCTCTCCGGTCGGTTCTCCGGCGGGTGTGGCGGCAGAATCCGGTAACACTTGTCCGGGTTTGTTTTCGATTCGGGTAATCTCCCCGGTTTCGGTATCGACATGGTAGCCCTGCGCCGCCATTTCTGCGACGACGCGGCGTTTTTCCTCCTCTTCCCGCTGCTGCTGAAGGTTACGGGCGTCGGCGATAATCTCCTTGACGATTTCTCCGGCAAGGCGGGGCTCGTATCTTTCGGCACGCTGGCGTTCCGCCTGACGGGAACGGGACAATTCCCGCTCCGGTGTACCGGGTGTCTGTTCCGGAGCATGTTCCAGGCAATAACTCTCGTTGAAATGCCGGTTGAAATCCTCCGAGAGCATACGCCGCATCTCCCGGTCGATGCCGTCCACGCCCTCCGCGTGGGTGAACTCCATCGCCGGTTTGCCGTAGGGGTCTTTGCCTACTTTGGCCTCGGTATGGATCACTCTGTCGAACGACTGGAAAAGGTTGTTTATCCGGATGCCGTTCGACAGCTTGCGGGATTCGATGAAATCCCGCTGCCGTTCGGACAGTTCCCCCGTGGCGGCTTTCTTTTGCAGGATAACCAGGTCGCTGCCGACCTCCGTCCCTGCGTGTTCTGTAAAGAGGTTGTTCGGCAGCCGGATGGCCGATACGGGCTCGCAGCGGTTCATCAGCCACTCGCGCACGGGGCGTCCCTGCTCGGCGTTCAATACTCCCTGCGAGGTGATGAATGCCACCAGGCCGCCCTCGCGTACCATATCGACGGACTTCATGAAAAAATAGTTGTGCAGCGCCCGTGTGCCTTGCCGCCGCACGGGGTCGGTATGGGTGGAGAAGAACGGGTCGAAGAGCGCCACGTCCCCGAAAGGGATGTTGCTCACGGCCACGTCGTAGTAACCGGCGTATTTGGGTTCGATACGTTCGAATCCCTGTACCCGCACCCGTTTTTCGGGATGCAGGTGCTTCAGGATCAACCCCGTGGCGGGGTCTTTCTCGAAGCAGGTGATCTCCGCGTAGGGGTCGTGGAAATCCACGGCATTGACGAAAACCCCCGTTCCCGCGCTGGGGTCAAGAATACGTTTTGGGACGATCCGCGTGTCCCATATCGCCTCCACGATGGCGTCTGCCACTTTCGGGGGCGTGTAAAAAGCCGTCAGGACGGAGTTCTTGATCCCGTCCATGTAGCGCTTGTATTCCCGTTCGTCGGGAGTATTCGCCCTGATGACCTCGTGCAACTCGGCCACGAGCGTTGCCATGCCGTCCTTGTCCGGTTTCCCGGTGGGGTTTTCCAGCACTTCCTTGATGGCGCCGAAGCCGCTGTATGCGCCGAGTGTCCTTTCTTCTTCGGGAGTCGGCGCCCGCCGTTCCCTGTCGAGCGTGAAGGCCGTCTTCAGCGCGTCGATATTCTGGCGGAGGTGGGTTTTCTTATTGAATGCCATCTTCGAGAAGTATTTGGACGGTTCCCGTCAGTTCGGTATAGAACAGTTCGTAGTCGGGCGTGTCGGCGAAGTCGTCCGTGAGGTCGTACTTCTCCAGCACTCCGCGGCAGAGGGGCAGCAGGCGTAGAGCCGCCTGCCGGGCGGTATCCTCGGGAATCTCCGCCTCGAATTCCCTCCAGAGGATGTTTACCAGCGTGTTGTAGGGTGAAAAGTGCAGTCCGCGGTAGAGTTCCTCGCGGGCAATTTCTTCGGCCTCGATGTGGTTGCAGCCCGAACGGATCGCCTCGCTGTACGCTTGGGCGGCGCTGTCGGCCCGCTCGGCGATGAATTCACCTTCGGCGATGAGTTCCGGGTGGCTGTCCTTGAGGTAGGATAGTAACGAAAGTCCGTAATAGGACAATTCCCCCGTGGGGGTATGGTGTTGCTTGTCTGGCATGATAAGAATTTTTAGTGGTCGTTGATAATCGGGGAAGAGAAAGGCGCCCCGGGTTCCCACCCGAAGCGCCGACCACTGAAAAAATCCTTATCAAACAAGCGTATCTCGTTATGACAGGTCTTTTCCAGTGGCAAAGGTAACGATTATTTCCGTTTGTTCCTCTTTCCCTGCCTGGGAGTATCGCGTGGCTCGAAAACGAACGAGGTCTTGAACTGGTCATCGAGCGTGAGGGCCGCGTCGAACGTCCCGCCGCCGTTTTTGACGAATCCTCGGATCGTGCCGGTTTTGCCTTTGGTCAGCAGTTCCGCGAGCTGCTTGTCGGTCAGCTCCTTGCGGGCCACGGTTCTCCATACGGTCAGGCCGCAATCGGGATTCTGACACTTGGCGAGTTTGGGATAGAACACCACGGGCCTGCCGCAACGCGGGCAGGCTGTGTCACTCTCCGCGCCGTCGATTCTTGCTTCCAGCAGTTCTTTGGCGATTTGCGAGGCGAAGACTTCGATACCGCGATGGAACGTCGGGGCGTCCATCTCCCCGGTAGCGATCTTCGAGAGGGCCAGTTCCCAGCCGCCCGTCATGGCGACATCGGCGATCTTCTTGTCCCTGACCACGGCATACACGGCCAGTCCCTTGTCCGTGGGTACAAGCGACTTTTTCTCTCGCCTGACATACTCGCGGGCAAAGAGCGTTTCGATGATGGCGGCACGGGTGGCGGGCGTGCCGATGCCGGCATCCTTCATCGCCTCGCGTTCGGCCTCGTCGGACAGTTCGCGTCCGGCGGTTTCCATCGCCGCCAGCAGGCTCGATTCCGTGTGAAGGGGGCGCGGCCGGGTCTGTTTCTGTTCCGTGCCGCATCCTTTGACGGGCAGCTCGTCGCCTTGTACGATGTCGGGAAGGAGGGTCATGTCCTCCTCTTTCTCCTCGACAGGTTCATTCAGGACGGCCCGCCAGCCCGTCTCGACCATGATACTGCCGCGGGCCGTGAAATCATGCCCCGCGCTTTGCAGGGTAAGGGAAGTGTTTTCTTTCACGCAGGCCCCGGAAAAGGTTTCGAGCATCCGCCCCGCGACCATCTCATAGACGATGCGGTGGTCGGCATCCAGTTCGGAAGGGAGGTTCTCGGTGGGAAGCAGCGCGTGGTGGTCGGCGATCTTTTCGTTGTCCACGCTTCGGCGGGAGAGAGATGCGGTATCCATCCTGCTCGCGTATTCCGCGAAACGGGGATAGCGTGTCATGTTCCCGATGAGTGCCGGAATCTCCTCGGCCACATCTTCCGATATATAGCGTGAGCCGGTACGGGGATAAGTGATGAACTTCTTCTCGTAAAGCGACTGGGCGATGTCGAGCGTTTTTTCTGCCGAAAAACCATACCGGCTGTTGGCCTCTTTCTGGAGTGTCGTCAGGTCGTACAAGAGAGGCGGCTGTTCCCTGGTCTCCTTGCGCTCCACGTTCACGACGCGTACCGTTCGGGCGCCGATAACCTCGGCGCGGGCTGCTTCCGCCTTCTCCCTGCCGTCGAATTTCTCCGTGGAGAGGACGGTGAACTCCGTGCCCTCCTTTGCCGTGGAAAGCTTCAGCCGGAAATAGGTGGCGGGCTTGAACGCCTTGTTCTCCAGGTAACGGGAGCAGATGATCGCCAGCGTGGGGGTCTGCACCCGTCCGAGCGACCAGACACCCCGCCCGGCAGCCACAGCAAGCGCTTGCGAGGCGTTGATACCGACGATCCAGTCGGCTTCGCTGCGGGCTTTGGCCGAGAGGTAAAGGTTGTCGTATTCGTTGCCGGGGCGAAGGTGTTGTAACCCCTCGCGGATGGCCCGGTCGGTCAGGCTGCTGATCCATAACCGCACGAAAGGGGTACGGCATTCCAGGTAAGAGTAGATGTAGCGGAAGATCAGCTCCCCTTCACGCCCCGCGTCGGTCGCGACGATGATGCGCTCGGCCATGCCGAACAATTCCCGGAGAATACCGAGCTGCTTCACGACACCCGGGTCGGCCTTATACTCTTTACCCTCCCGAACCTGCCGGGGCAGGAGGATGAACGATGATGGCAGGATAGGCAGGTTTTCCCGGCGGAAACCCGCGATGCCATACTGTTGGGGCATTGCCAGCCCGACCAGGTGGCCGAAGGCCCAGGTTACGGCATAGCCGTTTCCCTCTATAAAACCGTCTTTACGGTTCGTGGCTCCCACGATGGCGGCGATCTCACGCGCCACCGAGGGCTTTTCTGCGATAATAACTTGCATGATGATTCGGATTTTTCAGTGGTTGTTTTCTTGTAGTTCTTCTTTCTCTTTTTCCGGACGGGCGATCAGCCGGCGGTCGTAATAGACATGGTTGCTGTTCCCGTCGTAATACTGCCGTCCGTCGTCTGCCTCCTCCGGGGGGCTGCGTTTACCCGGCCGGAGGTATAAGGCGGCCAGCGCTGCGATCAGGAGCGGCATGGCTCCGGTCTGCATGTAGAACCATTTCATACGTTATACCTTGACACCTTTGGAGTTGCTCTTTTTGCAGCTGCGGTAATTTCTCCTTTGCGCCGGAGTGGCCTCCTGCTGTCCCTGCTTGAGCGGCTCTTTCACACCTTTGACCGCTTCGACGGTCTTGCCCTCGGAATTGACGGCGACCTGGGTACGGCTTTCAACGGCGGGTTTGACCTCCGCTCCCTGCCGTTTCGCACGGTCGGGATTCCAGCGGAAGAAGTCCATCTTGTTACGCTCGAAGTTGGGCTTGACCCAGGCGTTGAACGGCTCACCCTGCCCGTCCTTGACCATGCCCTTGATGTAGAAAGCCTTGACATCCGCCCGCTTGGAGGGGTCGTTCACCGCTTCCGTCCACTGGTCATAAGCCTCTTTGGGCACGGAGGCTTTGAGGATTGTCCGGTGAATCGTGAGCGTGGGCTGTCGTTCGGAGGCCGTAGTTTCCTGCCGTCCGTTTTTCTCGGCGGCCTTCTGGCGGTAAATCTCCTTGTTCTCCTGGGCGTAGCGGTTGCGATCCAAACCGTCGTAGGTAAAGGAATAGTTACGTTCGGCCGCGTCGATTTGGATATAGGCATCCCGCTTATAACCCGCGCGGGTGGTATATCCTTCGAGCAACACCTTGCCGCCGCCGTAGAAATCCATCTGCTTGCCTTCCGAGAGGTCGGCCTCCTTGATACGGGCACGTTTTTCGAGTAGCGAAACGGGCATGGGTTCCAGAGTGTTCGTCCATTTGTCTATCGACACGTAGCAGGGCGTGAGCTTGCCCGGCTCCAGCTCCAGGTCGATCACTTTCCCGGCATGACGGGTGTTCATCAGGTTCGTTTTCGCCTCCTCATCGAGCAGCACCCCGTGGAAGGGGGCGTCGAGGTCGGGCCGTTCCTGCCAGTAATGCGGCACGACGCGCAGCGAGCCGTCCGCCTGCTCTTCGAGCGACACGCGCCCTTTGGTGGAAACACGCATCCCGTTCTCCAGTTCGGGGTTCATCTCCACCAGCCCGTTGGATTTATGTCCGTAAGACATGGCTTTCAGGTGTGGCTCGATGTCCTCCATGCGGATACCTTTCTTCTCCATATCCGCCAGGTCTATCTTCGTGACGTCCAGCGGCTCGAACTGCCGCTGCTCCTGCGTCTGAAGCCGTTCGGAGGGGTCGATACGGTAATTTTCCAGAATCTCCGGGTCGAAGTCGATGCGGATAAGTTTGTTCAGGGCATTCTCCGTCATGACGAAGATACCCGTGTGGACGGGGTTCTGGGCCTGTTCCATGAACTTTTTGAAGAAGGCTTCGAGGGCTGAATCCTGCGTGTTCACGTTCAGCAGGCTCGCCACGTTCTGATCCGTGGGGTCGGCGGTCTGGATATTGCCGTCCTGATCCACGCCGGTAACGGCTTGTAGTCGTCCGTCGTCGGCATTCTGAACGAGCATGACTTGTTTAGCGTCGTTCTTTACGTTTTCGTCCATAATTACGAGTGTTTTTAGTTAGCACCAATAGCGATGCGGGAACGAAAGTAAGGGGAACCGGCTGAACGTAAAAGAGTTGGAAAGGCTATGGAAGCATCGGGCACAGAAGTGGCCGCTTGTGGCGCAGGGCAGAGGAAATCGGAGAAACGGAGTGCCGGGAAGGACGGATTTGGCAGAGGGTATTTTCGTGGCTCCTCACCTTATTTGTCAGGTAGTCGGGATCTATTGTTAAATGTCAATAAAGCGCATGGATAACCCGTGTTTTTTTATAAATTTGCGAAAACGGGTTTCAATATCCGACAAAACGTGAGGCATGGAAATATATACCCCAAAAACCAAGATCAAACTTTCTCCGGTGATAAGAAACGGGAGAGAATTTGTCGAAGTGACTTTCGGTAATGACAATGACATCCGCTTGTCGCTGTCGAAGGAAGAAAACGTACTGCTTGTCGGCGGCAGGGCTTATCTGCCGGCAGAAGATTTCGTGCTTGCCGAGTTCTTCGACCGCTATGTAAAAATGGCGTTTATAGACTATTCTGCCATCAAGGAAACCGCACCCCGTAAAGAGGAAGACAAACGGCCGCCACTGCCGGAAGGCTATCTGGAAAAACTTCAGCAAGTGCGTTACAGTGACCATACCGTAAGGGTATATACCTCCTATTTCCGCGATTTCCAACAGCATTTCGAGGGGCGTAAGATTGAAACGGTTACTCCCGGCGAGATAAACGACTACCTGCTGTATCTCATCCACGAGAAAAACATATCCTCCTGCCAGCAAAACCAGCGTATCAACGCCATCAAGTTCTATTACGAGAAAGTTCTCGGTCAGGAACGGCGGTGTTACAAGGTGAACCGTGCCAAACGGGAGAAGACGCTGCCCGACGTGTTGAGCAAGGAGGAAATAAAGAAAATACTCGACGTGACGGTGACAGACCTGCGTTTCTTCTGTATGTTCTCCATACTCTATTCCGCAGGGTTGCGCATCAGCGAACTGCTGGAACTGAAACCCGGCGACATCAACGAATCCCGCTCCCTGATACGGGTGCGGCAGGGTAAAGGGAAAAAAGACCGCTACACCCTGCTGTCAAGACCGTTGATGAAAAAGCTGACGGAATATAACAGACTATACAAACCGAAAGTGTGGCTTTTTGAACACAGACCGGGAGAACCTTTCACCGAGAGTATCGTGTCGAAACGGCTGAAGGCAGCGGCCCGGGAAGCGGGAATCACGAAACGGATTTATCCGCACCTGCTGCGCCATTCGTTCGCCACTCACCTGCTGGAGCAGGGAACCGACATCAAGATAGTGAAAGAGCTTATGGGACATAACAATATCAAGACGACAGAAAGGTATGTCCACATAGCCGACACTTTCAAAAGCAATATCAAAAGCCCGTTGGACGATCTGTTGATGGAGGAAGACGAGGTCTGATACTTAAAGAAAATAACAGCCAAATCGGCTGATAGTATAACATTACCGTTCATAAAAAATAAATGGAATGAATAAAATAGAGTCATTTAAATATATTCGCCCAATTTCTCCGGGTACAACATCATGTTACTCTGTTGGAGATATTCTTCCTATTGAAATTTTATGGGAATGTAATGGAAAGGTGTATAATCGGAAACAAGAAAAAGGTGGTTTGTGCGCTATTTTATTAGAACATGATAATGTAGTCGGTGTTGTTGAGAATCCATATACAGGTGGATTCAATTTAGCTTATGTATTGAACGGAGCAAATCAGGTAGTTTGGAATGTGTCTGATTTGTTTATTGCTACTTACGGGAATCTATATTATGGTAGAGCACTACATTTCGTTGATGTGAGAGTTGAAAATGGAATTTTATACTTTTTCATCAATATATCAAATTGCGATTTTCGCTTTTCAATTAATGTAAAAACAGGAGAAATAGGGCAATTAATAGAAACAAGATAACAGAACGATAACAATCGGCTAAACCTCCCTTAATGGTCGGTTAGCCACCGGACATTAGTCGCTTGAAAAATAAAAAAAGAAAATGAGTAAGATAATGATATGGGTCGGTCAATTCGATTCCGAAGCTGACTTTGAGAAATATATGGATCAATCGGCTTTCCGTCAATGGTGGAAAGATTACGATGAAGACAATAAGGAACTTCGTTGCCAGTTCTGTAAGGAGCTTGGTGTAATGAGCTATGATGAGGATTTTCTTATTATGAAATTCACATCTGACGGCTTGGCAGGATTACTTAACCTTATTCCTGCTGATACCCAAAAGATAAGTCTGTCGATGGCTGATAAAAATATTACAATGGCAAATGCTGTTATCTGCTATAATTGTCGTGAGGGTATATCTCCTAAGAAGGCAGAGAATACCACAACCATGACTTATCTTGGTACGTTTGAGTTTGAACTGTCGCCTGAAGGAATGCAAGGGTCTAATGCTGGATTAGAATATATGATTTGGATTGGCACAACCGCTAAAAGTCGGGAAGAATTTATGGAGTATTTCAATCAAGATGAGTACATGAAAGAAATACGAGATTACGAAGAAGGTCGTACAAAGAAACGTCCCAATCCGGAACATCGCTGTCAGTTCTGTAAAGACGTTAATATAAAGTATTACTATCCAGAATTTCTAACTGTGGAAATTAAGGATGAACCCGAAAATCCTTTTAATCTTGTTAGAATGATGATTGATAACAAACTTGTCCTTGACTGGTATATTGAGTCCGATATTGATGAATACCACATAAAGCCATCAAATTGTATTGTGTGCTATATACCCAATGGTTTCAAGGACAACAAAAGGAATCAAAAAATCTTTATTAAGAAGAAAAATTATGATTCATATGAAACACCTGAAAAATTTGTGAATGAATTAGACAGTTACAACGGTATTCAATATTTGGAAACTTATATTGCAGAATAAAGCGACTAACAAACGGATAAATTTCCCTTAAAGGTCGATTATCCACTGGACATTATAATAAATAAAAATCAAAGCATTATGGCAAAATATGAGTTGGGGGCAATTTATAAAATTAATGGTCGAAATGGTGAATTATATTATGTAAGACTTTTGACAAACGAATGTTATGGCGTTTTTTCATCATTAGAAGGCGAACTGAATGAAGAGACATTTGCTCAAACCCATTATCGTCTCTATTTTAGCTGTAACTCTTTTCCTATAAAACGAGGTATATGGGGAAAAGTCGTATCATCTCCAGACAGTACAGATATTGCACGGTGGCAACGCCCTCAATATTTAGCTAATTTTGCTAATTTCAACATGAAATTATTTCTTGATCAATGCAGAGTTTTTCATGAAGATGGGAACCTTTATCAATGTGAAAGTAAAGAGGAGTTTATTAGATTAGTAAAATCTGGTAAGATTTTATTTTGTTTTAATACTTATGAAATTATACCAGACTTTCTAATGAGGTATTACAAGGATTTCCCCAATAGCTATATTGTAAATAAAGATTTTATCCATAGTGGAACTTTAGAATACCAAAAAGAACAAACAAATGTATTAAAAGAATTAGGCTTTGATATTGGAAACTTATTATAACAAGCGGCTGAACATTCCTATAAAGGTTAGTTAGCCACCAAACATTAATCGCTGAGAAAAATATGAATAATTGGATTGAAACATCAGGAAGCCCATTTGTCATTGTTGAGCAACAATATGCCCATCAATGGAAGGGTCAAGAAAACTACAATGCTATATGTAGCGTAACAGATTACTTGGGGAAAATCTATATAGACAATCATGTCTTATTGGTAATGGGAGATGAACCGATGGCTACACGCATAGTAAATAAAGATGGAGCAATCTTAATAATCCGCTGGAAGTATGCTCCCGATTATTTAACGGTGGAAAAACTTCTGGAGAATGATATCGTAAACGGGATTGAACCAATAGAAGAAGTTGAAGTAAAATGGGATTCTACTGAATTAGTCCTATTTGATTCTTTGTCTCCCTATTGTGAAGCGTCGGTTAAAGTTTTTTTATCATTACAAAAAACATCTTGTATAATAAAAACTTATCTTTATCAAAAAGACGAAGTATCTTTAATAATACATTCAATCCAATAAAGACGATTAACAAGCGGCTCAACCTCCCCTTAAAGGTCGGTTAGCCACCGAACATTAGTTGCAGCCCAAAATGAAATAAAAATGAATGTAATATCGGAAAAAGAATATTCGTTCTCAAATGCACTTTTTTGGAACGTAATGTTGCATCATCATATTCAAGCCTTTGATGAAGAAAGGGATGTGAATTTTGATGAAGTATGGGATGAAGAACTTGTACTAACATTGTTGGATAAAAAGAAGTACAAGAAATATTGGTGTTGGCTATCTCAAATTGATTTGAAAACATCCGAAAATCAAGGTGAAATAGAAAACCCAAGAACTCTAACACTTCCTATCGGCAGCGATATTGTATTGACAATAGAATTTCATCCTTGCTGTACATATTATTTTTTGAATGACACTTTAATCGGGGAAGTTAGTGGCAACTTTCACTTGAAGTATCTCACATATTCGGAATTAATGAGGATTACAAAAGAGAAATATGGAGATGTACTGTTCCATTTACTCTTACCTTTGTCTGCAATCAGGGAACAAGAAAAAGGCATAGCACTTAATGCAATAATCCAACGATTGCAACAAATTCCCTTATTCAAGGAACATTCCGCATATATAGGTAAATGTATCTTGAATGGATTATTAATATCCAACTCTGACATACAAGAAATTCCCAAGATAGGAACGATATGTACAAGCAATCATTCATATAGAAATGCTTTGGTATATGATGATGAAAGGCAGGAAATAAAGGAGCTAAATATCCTTTTATCGAGATTATAAATATGCAACTAACAAGCGGATTAATCTCCTATAAAGGTCGATTATCCACAGAACATTACCGATTAACAATGACAATATGAAATGGTATAAAATATACTTGAATGGAGAAAATCGAATATGGAAGAAATGTATTACATATTCGTGGGAGTTTATATATGAAGATAAAGAAATTAATTTTCAAAGAATTATAGATTCATCTTCATCGGAAAGGTATCAGATAAAAGCTCTTATCAAAGGTAAGGGGCTAATCGCTAAAAGTATATCTGGATTTGGGCAAATAAGAATGCCAGAATTTGCTGAAGTCAGCCATTTGTTTCTTGTCAGAGAAGATATATTGAATATAAACGAATTGTCCTCCATAAAAGGAATTTCTTTAAAAAGGGTTTCAGTATATGGAGATTTCCCACTTGATTATATGGCAATTATTTTTAATGAAGTAATTGATTGTGTTGACAATATTCATTCCAAACGAGAAGAATTTGAATGCATGAGTACACTTGTGTTAGATATGTCTAAAATACCTTCATCTGTAGATGGGTTCTTTTTAAAAGGGTGGAATAAATACGGTTTTTATAAAAACATTGTCAATGAAAATATGAAAATGCAATTACTTCATTTGTATAAGGCAAATGAGTTTTTAAAATTTAAAGAAATAGAAATAAATGGCACATCGGTAACAAATGGATAAATCTCCGTAAGAGAGATTATCCGCCGAACATTAGCAACTTTACAAACTAAAAAGAATATGAGTGACCAAATAATTTTTGATGTTGACGGACTTATAGAAGCTCAAATCCGTCAGAGAGATAAAGACTACGCAAAAGTCTGTTGTCAGAACTTATTAAACTACGCATACGGAAAGGGGCTTTTGTGTGATAATCCATGTGATAATGAAGGAAACCTAATCATGCCTTCAATTATTAAGGAAAGTTCTTTAACAGAAATTGGTAAACATATTTTTGTTGAATTGCTATTTAAGTGGTTTGCATACACAGATAATGAAAGTGGAAAAATTGACAGAAAAAATAACATCAAAATGTTAGAGAAGTATTACAATCAACTTTTACAAAAGATTGATAGAAAATAGGTTGCTAACAAACAGATGAAACATTGAAGGCGGTTTATCTGCCGGACATTACTAACAAGGAAAAAATAATATGTGTCAATACAAATCAATATGCAATCCTATAATAGAGCTTACAACACTTTTACAGAGTTGTGGCTTCACAATAGAAAAACAAGAACTTAAAGATTGGCATTTCAATGAGTTTGAGATTGTGATGAAAGGAAAGAAATTACAACTTCCAATGATAGATATAGAAGGTATAGAACAACATAGCGACAATATATATTGTTGCAAATGTCATTGGTCTGTTGTAAAACTAATAATGAATTGACACAATAAAATGTTAGTAACAAGCGGCTTAACCTCCCCTGAAAGGTCGGTTAGCCACCAAACATTATCTGCCCAGAATAATTAACAATAAAAAAGAAAAAAACAATGATTAGGTATATTGAAAAAGGCGACATATTCCGTATTGATGGAGTGAGCAGTTATGCGCATGGTTGTAATTGTGCCGGTGCAATGGGTAAAGGCATTGCCGTACAGTTCAAAAGCAAATATCCAGATATGTATCTTGAATATAAGCAGTTGTGCAAAGAAAATAAGTTTTGCCCCGGTGATGTTTTTGATTATGATTATGGCAATGGACATATATATAACCTTGGTACTCAAGCAACGTGGCGAACACGAGCTAAAATAGAGTATATCGAAAAGGCACTGATACAGATGCTTGAGTTAGCCAGTGGTGATAATGTAACGGCAATAGCCTTACCTGCAATCGGTGCTGGATTAGGAGGATTAAAATGGGATGATGTAAAAGCAATTATAGAGACAGTTTCAAATGATTATCCTAATGTTGATTTGTATGTAGTTGAAACTTATCAAAGCGAATAAAGGCAGATAACAAGCGTATCAATCTCCCTAAAGGACGATTATTCGCCGAACATTATCGTTTAATATGGTAAGTAGAAAAGAAACAGTAAAAAGTTGTTGTGTGAATATACTTGATGATGTAAAAAGAATATTAGCGCAACCTTTTGAATGTAGGAAGACTTCTCTTCCTGATGGTGCATTACATAATGTACAAAAAGAATTGGAAAATATGATTAATGCGATTGATAAAGATATTTACTCGTTTACACCAAGTTATGGCAAATATCTAATAGATTGTTGGCTTGGAGATGAATTAGTAGATAAACTTCTTGATGTTTCTTGTCAATATGAAAAACTAATTAAGTTGAAATAAACGATAGCATACGGATTAATCTTCCAAAGGTCGATTATCCAACAAACATTATCGGTCTAAAAATTAAAATATGGATAGTAAACTTCAATTATTCGCTAAAGTGTTATTAAAAGAACACTATGATGAATTTTTAGAAATGATTCAGTTGTTCAATATAGATAAGAGAACCTTTGTCCTTCAACATAGGAAAATGTTTGAAAAGGGATGGTACGATACAAGCTCTGAAGACAATGAATTTAGTGAAGTAGATATTATGCTTTGTTTTGCTATAGTTTCTCACAGAATGGCAGTTATTGATTGGAGTGGTGAAGAATATTCAGGGCAGGTTAAGCGTTCCATTACGATGATGTTAAAGAATTATGGGATAGAACGTTTCTTATGGAACACTAAAAAGTTTGAGGATTCTTTGGATTGGGACAAAATTCGCCGAGGTGACTATTTGCCTTTGTTGTTCCAAGCTATGAACAAGCAACTTAACAGAGGCGGTTATTCCATTGTGTTTTGTGATACAAAATCGGATTGTTTTCGTTATGCAATATTACCAACTGCCGAGTTTGTGCAATTTGAGAATACGGAATTAGATGATTATCTGACAATCATTAGTCCTAAGATTTACAATATATATCTTGCAGACAAGGGAAATGAATTGCCTAAAATTATGCTGTACTTAAAAAAGAAATTTTCTGTTCCACTAAGTGAAATCAAGGAATTTTGTTCAAGAGATAAAATTTTACTTGGAATAGGGAACTCTATAATTGTGGATGAATATCGAAAAGAAATTGAACAACTTGGAGGCAAGATTGAAACAGAAGAAATAGACCGATAACAAACAGCAAACCGATTGAATAAGCGGAACGCTGCCGAACATTAGCAACCCCAAAAAGATGAAAATGATTGGAGAAACTATAAGAACTGAATTTGAAGCATTGAAAAATGACTTTGAAACCATAAGGCAACAAATAGAAGACGATGTTGTCAGGACTGAGTTGTATAAGGGCGAGTTTTATGAACTTACTCCATATTCCTATCAGCGTAATGGTTGCAAACAAGGAAAACCTGTAAAGCGTCCTGATACAATAAAAAGCACCAAAAATCTTTGTATCTACGGATTTAATAACCAAAATCAAATCGTAGAAGTTAAGGTTGGTTGTTCTATTGAAAATCAGTTTTATCACACTTTCCTGTATTATACAGACAATCTTGTGAAAAGTATTCTATACGATAATGGAAAACATTTGATGAATGTATGCCATTACTTTTTTGAGGGCGGAAAGCTGAAACGGTCACAGTTATGTGGTAGGTATGGTTGCCGTGAAGAGAATTATATCTATAAAGAAAATGCTTTGACACATATTGAAGTCAAACAATATGATATTGAGGGTAATAGTGGTAATGATTTAATTCATATATTCCAATATCAAGACGATGGGGCTTTAGAAAGTATTACCAAATCATTTCCAAATGGATATTCTGAAATAATCTATAAAACGAAAAGAGGTTGCTAACAAGCGGCTTAACTACCCCTGAAAGGTCGGTTAGCCACCAAACATTAATATTAAAAGGAAACACTATGATACCTGATAAATTGAAAGATGATTTTAATTCATTGAGAAATATGTTTGATGAATTGAAAAGAGAAATTGATAAGAATGTTGTAAGGGAAGAGAATTACAAAGGTGAGTTCTACGAAATATCCCCTTATTCTTATCAAAGAAACAGGTTTAAGCAAGGGAAAATAGTTGGAAATGTAACTTCTCTCAAAACAACTAATAACCTATTTACTTATTATTTCGATGTAAAAAATCAAATTATAGAAATCCGAGAGGGCTTGGAACTTAAAAATCAATTCTATTACACCTTTTTCATTTATGAAAAGGAACTCATGAAAACTATTGCATATGATAATAGCAAACGTATTGTGAATGTCCGATATTATCTATATGGAAGTAATGGTAAAATAGAGAAAATGTATTCAAAGGGTTCTCGTGGAAGTAGAGAAGAAACATATTTTTATGAAAATGACCGCCTACAAAAAATAGTTATAAGACAATTTGATAGAAATGATATTGAACAGGATACGTTACAACATTCATTTGATTATAAGTCTAATGGAGAATTAAAATCTATTATTCTTTCGACAGAATTATATTCTGAAACAATCTATCAGGAAACATAAATTTAATATTAACAAGCCGGGATAACGGACTAACGCCGTTCCCCGTCAAACCATTATCAATTACAGTACGACAATATGAACTTTTACTTAATAGGTAGTTTAGAAGGATTTAACGATTTACGTTTTCCAAATGTGGAAGATTGGCAAAATTGTATGGGACATGCTGAAGGTTTACTAAAGCAGTGGAATCCTCCTGAGATGGAATATATATGGAAAAAAAGTAATAGACATAAACATTTTGATTTATCACAATTTTGTAATCCTCTATTAACTATTAGCGACAAAGCATTAAGTATTTTAGAAAATATTCTTATCAAAAATGGAGAAATTCTTGATATAAAGTCGCCAAAAGGTTTTTATTTTTTTCATTGTACCAATATAATAGATGCTTTGATTGAAAAAGAATCAGATATAGTGTGGTTAGATAAAGAAAGAGGATGGGTGAGTTGTATAAATAAATTTGTGTTGGATAAAAATAAAATCCAAGAGCAAACTATTTTCAGACTTCCGAATGTAAATTGTCGCTATACTTTTTATGGGGAGGAATTTAAGAACCTTGTATTGAAACATCATCTTCAAGGAATACATTTTGATAGATACGAAACTATTATTATAAAATGAATGATTGTTTTAAAGTTTGTAGTTAAAGTATTGATAACACGCACATCAATCACTTAAACAGTGATTATCTGCATCCTATTAAACATTAGAAAATGAGAACACCAATCATAATCCTGTTATTTGTAATCCTGCTTGCCGCAAGCTGCGGAGAGCCTCCCATGCCGCCGTCGGACGAGGAAATGATACGCCATTTCACCACGCACGAGGTGGCGTTCCGTAAGGTGTACGAAATCATGGCAGAGAGTTCAGAAGGTAGTTTTCACTACCCGCCGCTTTCTCCGGAAGAGGTCATTATACTTGATTCAACAGAACAAAGCGATACATTCCATGAAACGAATGACGAACAAGACATTCCGGTATATGGACTGTTGAAGCCGGAGCGAATCCTACTCGACTCCTTGTTATCAGAGATTGGATGCGGTTTTATCCTTGTTGATCGCAGGGAATGGGGAACGGCAGATTCGGTATATGTGAGCCTTGTTATGCCGTACTACTCCCACGGCATCGTGGATGCGGGAACGTCCAAGAGTTTCGTTTACGATCCCGGATTGAGAAGCCGTCGGAATATCCGTATCACCGAATATGGCGACCTGAACGAGATCTACCGCAGGACGTACAACGACACCACGCTTTACAAACCCATCAAGGGAAACTGGTACATCGAGTTAGACCATTCGATATAACGGCCCGGAGTTCGTATCAAAGCTTGTTTCACTTTTTGTCAAGAAGATACATCATAAAGCAGATAATGGCTATCGCAAGGAAAAATAACAGAACCGCAAGGAGTTCGTTAAACCTGCACTTGGCATAGTGAGACATCACTGCTTTGCCTCGCCATTTGTAAATCCTGCTGACGAGCGACATAACGGCAAATGTGACAATGCTAAAAACGACACATGGCAACAATGCCGACACACCTGGAAAAAGCCGGATAGTAACAGTCATCATAGGGAATATCAAAAGAGCGAAGATATAAATCGAGAGCATCATTTCGCCATCGACCCTGCCTGTTCGTCTTGCTTGTTCCAATTTCTCCCCCATCCACCAGAGGTAGTCCCAGAGATAGAACCGTTGCTTATTCTCCTGCCGTTTCATCATGCCCAATGTATAAATCCGAGGTGGAACATCAGCGCTACATTTGCCACGATCAGGGCGATAGCGATAAGAACTATTTTGGCGAGCTTCCTGCCGGGATGTTTCATCTTCCCGTAATGTTCACGGAGCGCTTCACGCCGTCCGGCTGTATAGCGTAGCTTGCAGAATAAATCGGGAAGAAAGCAGAGAGGAATCACTATGGCCAAACCAATCATCCAGCCGAAAAGGCGCAATATCGGCGGAACCCCAAGCGGTATGAGTAGGACGAAGAGCCAGCACCAAAACAGTAGCATACGTCCGTTGAGATTGGTACGCTCCCTTTCGTGCCATATCTCGGCTACATACCACATATAGTCGATGAAGCAGATCCGGTATTTGCGATTGTCCTTTTCCATACCGTTATCTCCATACAAAGAAACCAACCAATATAAGTATAATCAGAACGCTGACCAACACAATCTGAACCCTGCGGCGTGTTTCAGGCTTGCAATCGTCAAATAACCACAGTTTGCTGTTAAACTGCCAATGACACGCCCATTTCCAACGGAACAGCAACCCTGCAAGCCATAGGGCAAGCAACCCGACCCCAAACAGCAACCCGTATTTCGGGTGAGCCTGCAACCACTCGAAAAACGCTTCCGCCTTGCTGTTCATTGCTTCGTATATATCGGTAACTGTCATACTTATAATTAAAAGGATTCCGAACACAAAAATAATGTTTTCCGTTCACATAATCACTACTTTATGCTCCAAAACACCGGCTGTACGGTTATAAAACCAGGAAACGGCCCCCGTTAAGGTCACGGAGGTTGTTTGCGGGGGTGTTTGTGTTCATTTAGTTCTGTTCCGGCAGGAGCTTGCAAAGCACCGGGTCGTTCTTGATACGTTCCAGTTCCTCGGCGACGATGCGGCCGGCCTCTGCCTTGATACGTTCGTAGTTTTCCTGCACGACCTGTTTCATGTGATCCGTCCCGTTCTCGTCCGTGAAGTCGGTAATTTGTGGTATCTTCTTGTACCGGGCCGTTTCCGCTTTCACTTTTTCGTTGTCCACGACAATCTCGCAGTGGAAAATCTTCTGCTCGATACGTTCGTCGAAATTGTCCGCCACGGCCCCGACGAACATTCCCTGCGTGAGCGTCGAGATCTTCGAGGCCGGGATCAGGCTGTCCAGCTGCGTGGATATGGATGTCGATTTGTCGCTGCGGCTCAACGTCATGCTCTGCCGCTTCTGCAATACCTTACCGAACCGCTCCGAGAGTGTCTTGGCCGTTTCACCTACGACCTGCCCGGAGAAGATGTTGCCCACCGTGTTCATCACGACGGCGGCCTCCTTGTCCCCGTAGTCCCTCTTCAACTGTGAAAAATCCTGGAAGCACAGCAGCACGGCGACCTTGTTGCTTCTGGCCGTGGCGATCAGGTTGTCGAGTCCCTTGAAGTAGATTGTCGGCAACTCGTCAATGATGATGCCCGATTTGAGCTGGCCTTTCTTATTTATGAGCTTGACAATCCGGGAATTATACAATCCCAAAGCCGCTCCGTAAATGTTTTGCCTGTCGGGATTGTTCCCCACGCAGAGTATCTTGGGATCGTCCGGGTTATTGATGTCGAGCGTGAAGTCATCGCCCGACATGACCCAATATAGCTGGGGCGAAATCATGCGGGAAAGCGGAATTTTGGCCGATGCTATCTGGCCCTGGAGCTGGTCTTGAGCGCCTCCGAGCCAGGCATCCATAAAGGGGCTGAGGTAGTTTTCGAGTTCCGGGTAGGATGTCAGAATCGGGAAAATATCCTCGTACCGCTTGTTCAGGAACTCGATGGCGTGCGGGAAGGTACAATACCGCCCGTTGTCGTAGATGCGCAGGAACCAGATCACGGCCGCGAAAAGGATAATGGGGCTTTCCACAAAAAAATCGCCCTGCTTCTGCACCCAGCTTCGGTTCAGGTTGAGCATGATGGTATAGGCGCTCTCGTAGGCGTCCGAAATATCGGTCATGAAGTCCGGGTGAATGGGGTTACAGCGGTGCGAGCGGCGCGGGTCGTCGAAATTTATGACGTAGAAAGTCGGGATTTTCTTGTAACCTTTCTGGTGATTCAGCAGGTGGTTGTAGGCGATTTCCGAAAGATCGGGAAACTTGTAGTCATAGATGTATTGGGTATAGCCCTTTTCGATTTGCTGTTTAATAAACTGGTTTACAACACAATAACTCTTCCCGCTGCCCGGGCTTCCCATGCAGATGCAAGCCCTTTGCGGGTTTACGACATTGGCGAACCCGTTGTTCCACTGTTTGTTATAGTAAAATTTCGTCGGCAGATTTATGGAGTACTCGTTCTCGATCAGGCGTGTTTCCTGCTGGAATGATTCGTTCTCGTTGTTGAAAGGGTCATCCATGAGATTGTTCTTCAGCAGGCGGGACATCCACACGCCGCCCATCAAGAGGCAGATATACCCGGCCGATAGGGTCAGTATGTAGAAAGCCGCGTTCGCCGTTGCCGTCAGCGGCAAGTCCAGCAGCCACCAGTTGAAGAAGAACAGCACGCCTCCCGTGGCCAGCGATGCCGTGATTTTCCGCCAGGTAATTTTCTCCTCTTTTACTCCTTTTGTCCCGAGGCATGAAAGGGCGAGGAACACGACGGCGAAAAGTTTCGTCCATAGTATATTCCGGAACAGCCCCGCGGTGCGGTCGAAGTTCAGCAGAATCCTATCGACCACGCCGATATTGATTCCCCATTCCCGTATCTGCCCGTAGCAGAACCAGTAGATGTTGATAACCACGAACAAGATACTCAATGCCCGCATGAAATCCATTGTTTTTGCAAGACCCCGAAGGTCGTCTTCCTGTTGCATAACCGTAAGATTTAATAAATGAATGATAATTGAGATGTTATACTTTCCTCCGTCGTGAGGTATTCCGCTTCCGTTGCCCATCCCGTCCGGCAGGCGCTTGTTTCGGGGACAAGTCCCTCGTGTTTTCCCCGGGATTCCGTTTCCCGCCGAAGCGCAGCTCGAAGGCGTTGGCCGAGTATGCCTTTCCCAGCCGTGATCCGTTCACGACCGTCCGTGTTTCGTGGTCAATGAACGTCACACCCACGATGCGGCCGTTTTCGTTGCGTCGTATGTAGAGATCCACCCGGGCTCCCCGCAGGCGTTCGCGCAGTTCTTCCTCCGAGGGTTCTCCCCGAAGCGCTTTATCGACCCGGCCACGGATTTGCCTCCTCGTGTCGTCCTTCCCGAACCGTTCGGCGCTGCGCTCCATGTGCCGTTCCAGCCCGTCATACCCGACCTCTTTACCGAACAGTGAGGATTTGAGCGGCGCGGCCACTGCCTTGTCCCCGTTCTCGTCCAGCAGCGTGTAGAGCAATCCCCGGTAGGGGGTTCCGTTCCGCTCTCCCCGGACTTCCTCTATACCTATATTATATAAGGACAGCAATGCCCGGAACTCGCCGAGGGTCTGGAAGCGGTATGTCGCCACGGCCGGTTTTATTACCGCTGCCACCTGGCGTTTCAGGTCGCCCCGCGTGTAATCGGCGGGGACGATCCCTTGCCCTTTCTCCCGCCTTCTCCCTTTGGCGGGATGCAGTCCGTACTCCCGTTCCAGTTCCTCGGTAACGGCCACGCTGCGTTCGTTGCGCCTGCTGTCGTTTATCTTGCGCCCGTCCTGGGCCACCTGCACCGACACGATATGGATATGCTCCCGTCCGATGTCGGTATGCTTGAATACGATATAAGGTTGTCCTCCCCAGCCCATGCGCTCCATGTAGGCCCCGGCTATCTCCGCGAGTTGCCCGTCGTCGAGGCGGTCTTCGGGAGCCGGGTTGAGCGATACGTGCACGACGGGTTTTTCCGTCCGGTAGTGCGAGGGCATCCAGCGCAGGAGGTCTTCTGCCGTCGCGGCCACGTTGAAGCGCCCATCCGCCGGCTCCCTCACGATGTGGGTCAGCAGTACCTTCCCGTCGCCCCGATCGACTTTCTCCTGGTTGTACGCCAGCGCGCCGTACACGTCTTTCCCGGTGGTGATATTGGCTACCATCGCTGTTTGAACTCTTCGGAGAGCGACACGACCTGCTGCCCGACGGCCGCCAGTTCACGTGTCGCTCTCTCCAGTTTATAGAGCAGCGCGAGTGTTTTCTTCTCGGAAAAATGCGCGTGCAGCTCCTTCACCACCTGGTTGTAATTCGTTCCCACGGCACGGAATTGGGCGTGGAAAGCGGTCAGCTTCGCCACGTATTCGAGCGTTCCCCGGTCGGTCTTTACCACCCGGAACGCCTCGTTGAACACTCTCGCTTTGATAAAAGCGGCTTTGGACAATAGCCCGGACTGCTCGTAAAGGTCGAGGAAACGGGCATGTTCCACGGCTGAAAAGTTTACCGAAAAGCGGTAAACGGCCGGGTCGTTTTTCGCGGGTCGTCCCCCTTTGCCCCCTCGGGGCTTTCTGTTCTTTTCCATCGCATCGAAATTTTAAGGAGAGGCCAGGGCCCCACCGGTTCCTGAAAATTCCGATCCCTTCGCGGTTTGCCGCCCTTCTGAAAAGCACCGACTCCGGAGGTGCTTTCTCCCCCTTGCGGGCAAGCTGTTTTCTGCTGCAAAACGAGAATCGTGCAGCAGAAAACACAGCTTGCTATTTGCCCTTTGCAAATACTTTCTGCCCGCTCGCGGACAGAACATTGAAAGAGCCGCCGTAAAACGGGGCAAGGACGGCTTCATTAGCGTCGGGATCGTTCACGAGGCAAAGATACCGACCTATTCAATCACTTGTGCCATAAGCGATTACGCCACTTGCGTCCACTTTAACGCCACACGCGGCCATAGCGGAAAAAGAGCATACAACCCGTGTTTTTAAGGGTTTACTTTGCACGTGAGAACGGATACGGGCAATGACACATCCCCCTGTCCGCACACGTGCGGACGGATGCAGAAAACATCGTGTGCAGAGGAAAAAGCGGGTCTTTGTCCGGATAAGCAAATGCGGTTGCGCATGAGTATAAAATCGGACACGCGCCCATGCACCGGCATACCGGCGTAACAGCCTGCCAGCGCACCAGCATATATGCGTGCCGGCATACCTGCATAAAATCTCATGCCGTCACTTGCCCGGATACGTGAAGAGATGAACGATTACCCGATTGTATAACTAAAAACGCATGGAACAATGAAAGAGAAAACGAAATTCGTGGCCTTCTCCACCCAGAAAGGCGGAGCGGGCAAAACCACCCTCACGGTGCTGGCAGCCTCTTACCTGCACTATGTAAAGGGTTTCAATGTCGCGGTCATCGACTGCGATTATCCCCAACACTCCATCGTGGAGATGCGGGAACGTGACCTGAAGCTTGCCCTCGAAGACGAACATTACAAGAGGTTAGCTTACGAACAATTCACCCGGCTTCAAAAGAAAGCCTATCCTGTCGTGGAAAGCAACACGAAAGAGGCGTTGGCCGATGCCGACTACCTCCTGCCGCAAGGTGATTTCGATTATGTGTTCTTCGACCTTCCCGGTACGATCAATAACGAGGATCTGATTCATTCCCTGGCCGGAATGGATTATCTCGTCGCCCCGATCAGTGCCGACCGGGTTGTCATGGAAAGCACCCTGAATTACGCGGTTGTGGTAAAGGAGCATATCATGGGCCGCGAGAAGTCCCGGATGAAAGGGCTGTATATGCTATGGAACATGGTGGACGGACGTGAAAAGACAGAGTTATATCAGGTTTACGAGGCGGTAATGAAAGAGTTGGAGCTTCCTGTCCTGAAGACCTTCCTGCCTGACACCAAGCGTTTTCGTCGTGAGCAGAACGCCAGCCGTCGCTCTGTCTTCCGCTCCACGCTCTTCCCGGCAGACCGTTCTTTGATCCGGGGCAGCAACCTGGATAAACTCGTGGATGAATTGATCGAACTGTTAAAGTAGAATCTTATGAGCGGAAAAGAACATGACGACGGTTTGGACGCTTCCTTCATCATCAGCCAGGCCAAAAGCCGAAACCGGCCATTACATCCTTACACGCCGGAAAAAGAGGAGGAGGCATCGGCTCTATCGGAACCGTCCGGCGAGGCCGCCGCCTCGCCGGCTACGAAAGAGGAGGGACGCCGCCGAAGAGGGAAAGGCCAGGATTACGAGCGTCTTTTTATCCGGAACGCCCCCTCCAATACCCGAAGCGGCAAAACGGTGTATATCCGCAAGGAGTTTCACGAGCGTATAACCCGGATAGTGCAGGTTATCGGTAAGAACGAACTCTCGCTGTATAGCTACCTGGACAATGTGCTGGAGCAGCATTTCGCGACCTATCAGGAGGAAATTTCGGAACTCTACAAGAAACGGAACTCCGATATTTTTTAGTTATGAACCCAATATTTTTACAATCCATTAAAAACAATCCATCATGTCAGACAAAGCAATTATTTTATCTGTTATCCTGGCGGCCGTCCTTTGCGTCGCCGTGCCCTTCATCTTCCGCGTGTGCCGCTACCGGCGCAGGATGAAAACCCTTATCGTCCCCGACGGCCCTTCGGGGGAGGTCGCCGTGGGGACTGTCCCCACCCCCGAGGCCGAGTACCTGGCCCGTTACATCTGCCTGCTGCGGCTGCCTTTCGCCGGTAACAAGCACGTGAAGATACGTCCGTCGTATCACGAGCGTATCCGCGAGATCACCCGTGTCATCGGTCGTGGCGACGTGACGATCACGGCCTACGTGGACAAGGTTCTCAAGGCGCACCTGGACGATAACCGGGAAACCATCGAGCGGCTTTTCGAGGAGCGTGAGGCCGTGGCCTCCCTGCAACCCAAAGCGGAGGAGCGATGAACGGGGCGTTGTGGCTGCTGCCCCTCTTTGCCGTGGGGTATGCCTTGTGGGCGTTTTTCCGCCTGCGGCGGATGGAACGTAACGAACCGGCAGACGGGATCGTTGCCGAAGACACGCCCTGCCGGCAGGAGATCATCGGCAGGAGCCGCTTTGTCCTCGACCCGCGCCACTCCCGGCCACAAGCTGCCGTAGAATCTGAAACTGAAAAAGTTACGGAAAAAGCCGATATATTTGTGCCCACGAATGTACCCGAACACCCCCGGCAGATTCCGCCGGAAGACCTGGATGAAGTGTTCGGTGTCGCTCCCGAGGGGGAGCCTAACGAACCTCTGGAAATCGACTTTCCGCTGTACGATGAATCTTTCCCGGATGCGGACGCGGAGGAGCCGGATTATGACGAGGATGAAGACGACACCGAAGAGCTGCCCCTTTTGGGCCGCTCGCTTGCCCAGGGGGTTAGTTTTGAACAGATGGGCGAAGCCTACCGCCACGTGGTACACGATCCACCTTCAACAGACGAGCAAAGGGAGGAAACGGGACGTGTCCTCCTGGGCCTGAAACAGACCGACATGTTCGAGGTCATCGTTTCGGGCCGCCCCGACGGGAACGACAGGGTAAAATCCCTGATCGACACCTACCTCTCGGCCTTTCACCGGCGTATGTCCGAGAGGTCTGCGGAAAGCCCATCTCCGCAGGGTTCGGTTCCCACGGGTTTCGACGTCCGTGAGTTTGTTTAACCCCATAATGACATCACGATGAAAGAAAAAGACTACGGGTAGCGCGTGAGGCTATCCTCGAACCACTGAAAAAATCCGAATCAAGAAGTTTAACCCGGTGCGGGGCCTATCCATCCCCGCGCCACAATTCAAACATTATCGAGTTATGAGAAAGAACAAGATTCTTCTTCCGGCGGCATTTCTCTTTGCCGCCATCTCCTCCGCTTTCGCGCAGGGCAACGGCATCGCCGGCATTACGGAGGCTACCAACATGGTAACCAGTTACTTCGACCCCGGCACGAAACTCGTGTACGCTGTGGGGGCTGTGGTCGGCCTTATCGGGGGCATCAAGGTCTATAACAAGTTTTCGAGCGGCGACCCCGACACGTCGAAGACCGCCGCGAGCTGGTTCGGCGCGTGTATTTTCCTGATTGTCGCCGCGACGATCCTACGCTCTTTCTTCTTGTAGTCCAACCTGTCATGCAAATAATTATGGAATATGGAATCAACAAGGGAATCGGCAAGAGCGTGGAGTTCCGGGGCCTGAAGGCGCAGTACCTCTTTATCTTCGCGGGCGGCCTGCTGGCCGTCTTCGTGGTGTTCGTCATCCTCTACATGGCAGGGGTCGATCAGTGGGTATGTATCGCTTTCGGCGTTGCGGCGGCTTCGGTGCTGGTCTGGCTTACCTTCCGCCTGAACGCCCGTTACGGGGAACACGGGCTGATGAAGCTGCTCGCCGCGCGCCGGCATCCCCGCTACCTGCTCAACCGCAAGTTCCTGCGCCGGTTGCTGAAAAGAAAGGGGGGCCGCGTATGAGAAACATCTTGAAAGCCACCACGCTGGAAAGCAAGTTCCCGCTCCTGGCCGTGGAAGGCGGTTGTATCATCAGCAAGGACGCGGACATAACGGTCGTCTATCGGGTCGAACTCCCGGAGCTGTTCACCGTCACGTCCGCCGAGTACGAGGCGATCCACGCCGCCTGGTGCAAGGCCCTGAAGGTCTTGCCCGAATACAGCGTGGTACACAAGCAGGACTGGTTCATCCGCGAGCGTTACCGCCCGGCCACGGGCGAGGGGGACATGAGTTTCCTCTCCCGCAGTTACGAGCGGCATTTCAACGAGCGTCCGTTCCTGACCCACGCCTGCTTCCTCTACCTGACGAAAACGACGAGGGAGCGTATGCACATGCGTTCAGACTTCTCGACCCTCTGCCGGGGCAACATCATTCCCAAAGAGGTAAACCGGGAATCGGCGACAAAATTCCTGGAGGCGGCGGAACAGTTCGAGCGTATTCTGAACGATTCGGGTTTCCTGACCCTTGTCCGCCTCACGGGGGACGAGATCACGGGTACGGCGGATTGTCCGGGCCTGCTGGAACGGTACTTTTCCCTCTCGCTCTCGGAGACGACTTCTCTTCAGGACATCGAGCTGGGGGCCGAGGTTCTGCGCGTGGGCAACAAACGGGTGTGCCTGCACACGCTCTCGGACACGGAAGACCTGCCGGGGCGCGTGGGTACGGACACCCGTTACGAGCGTCTTTCCACCGACCGTTCGGACTGCCTGCTCTCGTTCGCGGCCCCCGTGGGGCTTCTGCTTTCCTGCGACCACCTTTACAACCAGTACGTGTTCCTGGAAGACAGCGACGAAAACCTGCGTATGTTCGAGAAACGTGCGCGTAACATGCAGTCCCTTTCCCGCTACTCCCGCGGGAACCAGATAAACAAGGAGTGGGTGCGATACGTCGCTGTGTAAGTAATTGTTAAACTTAGATTTAACCCGTTGTTTCGTCAACGGTAGCCTATGGACAGATGCACCAATAGTAATATACTGTATCAAAGCTGTCCAGACAAGGTAGCCCTTCCGAAAGGAGCAGTCAGAACCGTGAGGGAAAGACAATGGCTGTTAGTATCATACAGTCAGGGAGCTTGGCTTGGGTGGTATGGTTAGCGTAAGCGAACTGTCGTCTAAACGTCGTAAGGTTGAAGAAGCCAAAGATACTGATAGGCTTCAGCCCAAAAGGGAAGCAGTCGGTTATTCCTCTCCATTCTGGGAATACACGAACAGAGTACTGCCGGTGTAATAGACAGAACCTAACCCACTTATAAGTTACTTGCACGGAACGTAGTAAGCCCGTATTTCTCCTGCCAATGACAGGTAAGCAGACCGTAAGGAATGCCGAATGGAGTGCGGGTATAGGATTGCAGAAAAAGCGAATGCCACCCTGTAATGGGGTGAATAGGGATTGAAACATCATCCCGCTGCGAAAGCAGGCTGACTTCTGCGGTAGGTGATTCTTTACAAGAAACTTTTAGAACTTTTAAAAGGAGAAAAGCAAATGAACGAAATTAAAAAATCGTGTGCATCGACTGACCAAACGCAGAGCAAATGGGACAGTATAAATTGGCTCAAATGCGAAGCTGCGGTTCAAAAGCTACAAGCGCGTATTGTAAAGGCTCAAAAAGAGGGTCGCCACAACAAGGTCAAAGCCTTGCAGTGGACACTGACCCACTCGTTTTACGCTAAAGCATTAGCGGTAAGACGTGTAACTTCCAATAATGGGAGTAAAACGGCTGGCGTCGATATGGTAACATGGAAAACGCCAGATGCTAAAGTGTGTGCAATAACCGAACTGAAAAGGAGAGGTTATACACCCCAACCTCTGAGACGAGTACATATCAGAAAGAGTAACGGGAAATTAAGACCATTGGGTATACCAACTATGAAAGACCGGGCTATGCAGGCATTGTATCTGATGGCACTGGCTCCCGTAGCTGAAACAACGGCTGATGCCAATTCTTATGGTTTCAGAAAAGAAAGGAGCACGGCAGATGCCGTTCAACAATGCTTCAATGACCTGGCAAGGACGACATCCCCACAATGGATCTTAGAAGGTGATATCAAAGGTTGTTTCGACCATATCAGTCATGAATGGTTGCTTGACAATATCCCTATGGATAAAGTTTTGCTCCGTAAATGGTTGAAAAGTGGATTTATTTTCAACAAGCAACTTTTTCCGACAGAGGAGGGAACTCCTCAAGGCGGCATCATCTCCCCAACTCTTGCAAATATGACTTTGGACGGACTGGAAAAACTGCTTGCCGATAGCTTTCCGATAAACCGCTCGAAGAAAAATTACTATACTCCTATGATAAATCTTGTTCGCTACGCGGATGATTTTATTATCACAGGAGAGAGTAAGGAGTTGTTGGAGAACCATGTTAAACCATTAGTCATTGAGTTTCTTCAAGCAAGAGGGCTTACCTTATCAGAAGAAAAGACTAAGATAACTCATATAGAAGAAGGGTTTGATTTTCTTGGGTTCAATATCAGAAAATATAAAGGCAAGTTTATCACAAAACCATCCAAGAAGAGTCGAAAGAGATTTTTAGATAAGGTTCGTGAAATAGTGGACAAGAACAAGTCTTCTAAGCAACAATCTTTGATACGATTGCTAAACCCAGTCATTAGAGGATGGGCGAACTACTACAAGGGGTGTTCTGCATCGGAAACTTTCCGTAAAACAGATGCACAAATTTTCAACAAACTATGGCGATGGTCTCGCAGAAGACATCCCAAAAAAGGTAAACGATGGATTGCCAACAAGTATTATCACACTGTAAGAGGTAGAAGCTGGACTTTTGCCGTACCGCTTGAAAACAGGAAAGTGGATAAATACCACACTCTTGTGAGATTGTCGGATACGAAAATAAAGCGACATATCAAAATCCGCAGTGAGGCCAACCCATATGATGCCGATTGGAAAGATTTCTTCGATCAATACAAGACCCGAAGAATGCTTGCACACTTAGACGGCAAGCAATATATCTATCGCCTGTGGAATCAGCAAATGCAATGTTGCCCTGTGTGTGGCAAGCACATCACACGGGAAACTCCCTGGAAAATTACTGAAATGACAGGGAGCAGTAGAAAGGCGAAAGTCCTAATACATGACCATTGCAGCCGAATTACTAACAGAAATAAATGGAAGTTACTATGAGCCGGCTTTTAGTTACAAATAAAAGTTTTGAATTGCTTGAGCCGTATGAGGGGAAACTCTCACGTACGGTTCTTAGAGGGGAAAGCTCCCGTAAGGGGGCTGACCTACTCGACATCGACCAGTATCTCAACGAGGCGCACTCGTTCGGTCTTCAATCCGTCCGGGCCCATTTCAACGTGCTGGCTTGGTCGGACGACGTGCAGGAGCTCCGGCATATCCGCAATGATGTGGGCAGCCAGCTCGCTCTGATGGAGTGCCGCCCGCGCCACAACACCGTGGACGCCGCCACGCTCTACTGGGCGGGTATGCCGGGCAACGCGGGGGATTTCCCCGCCGAGGAATCGTTCTACACGTTCATCGAGCCCGCGGTCTGTTTCTTCACGGAGGAAACCAACTATAAATCCTCGTCCAGCCCTTTCGGCATCAAGCTGTGCGACCGCGTAAGCGGCAGGCCCCTGCACCTGGACATCTCGGACGAACCGATGAAAAAAGGGATCATTACGAATAGGAATAAATTCGTGTTAGGCGGCTCGGGGTCAGGCAAGTCATTCTTTATGAATCATTTAGTCCGCCAATACTGGGAGCAGGGCACGCATGTCGTGCTGGTGGATACCGGTAACAGCTACCAGGGCCTTTGCGAGCTGATCCGGCGTAAGACCAAAGGTGAGGACGGCGTGTATTTTACCTATACCGAGGAACATCCCATCAGTTTCAACCCGTTCTACACCGACGACTACTATTTCGACGTGGAGAAGAAGGACAGCATCAAGACGCTGCTGCTGACACTCTGGAAAACCGAGGACGACAAGATCACGAAGACCGAGAGCGGCGAGCTGGGCAGTGCCGTGAACGCCTATATCGAGCGTATCCGCGCCGACCGGAATATCGTGCCGTGTTTCGACAGTTTCTACGAGTACCTGCGGGACGACTACCGCCGCGAGCTGGAGGAGCGGGAGATCCGGGTCAGCCGCGAGGATTTCAACATCGACAACATGCTCATCACCCTGCGGCAGTATTATAAGGGCGGACGCTACGACTTCCTTCTGAACTCCCGGGCCAACATCGACCTGCTCTCGAAGCGCTTCGTGGTCTTCGAGGTGGATTCCATCAAGGAAAACAAGGAGCTTTTTCCCGTGGTCACCATCATCATCATGGAGGCTTTCATAAACAAGATGAGACGGCTCAAGGGGGTACGCAAACAGCTCATCGTCGAGGAGGCCTGGAAGGCGCTATCTACGGCTAATATGGCTGAATATCTGCGTTATATGTATAAAACCGTCCGCAAATACTACGGTGAGGCCATCGTTGTGACGCAGGAGGTCGAGGACATCATTTCCAGCCCGGTGGTCAAGGAGGCGATCATCAACAACTCGGACTGCAAGATCCTGCTCGACCAGCGCAAGTTCATGAACCGTTTCGACGCGATTCAGTCCTTGTTGGGGCTGACCGACAAGGAGAAGGCGCAGATTCTCTCGATCAACCAGTCCAACGACCCTTCCCGTAAATACAAGGAGGTCTGGATCGGTCTGGGCGGCGTTCAGTCGGCGGTCTATGCCACGGAGGTCAGCGTCCCGGAGTACCTGGCCTACACGACCGAGGAAACGGAGAAAGTGGAGGTACAGCGGCTTGCCGGCGAGCTGGGCGGTGATATGGAACTGGCGATCAGGCAGCTCGCCGAGGGCAAACGTTAAAGGGAGGGCAGGCCATGTATCGCAAGTGTATCGGATCAGACCCCACGGCGGCGCGTTTGGACTTCGCGCTGTACGAGGTGGCGGGCGAGTGGGAAAGCCGCTCGGGTTCTCCCCGGGTTCGCATCTACCGCAACCCGGGACGCCGGGGCGGCGGTTTTTACGTGGAGGTGTCCTACAAGGACGGGACACGCTTCTCCCGTCCCGTGAGGAAGTATTGGGGAGGTATCCGTTACTTCGACCTCTACGGGTATGTCGCCCTGGCCTACGATGCGGGGCGCGAGGTGCTCCAGCTCTCCGCCTACGGGGATTATTACCGGGCGTCGGAATGACCGCCCAAGTATTCACGAATTAAATAATGAAAAGGATGAAACGATTGATTTTAACGCTGTTCGTGGGGCTTCTTTGCTTCACGTACCAGGCAAAAGCGCAGTGGACGGTCATCGACCCGTCGAACCTCGTTCAGAACATCAAGAGCGCGGTTCAAAGCTCGACCACGGCGACCAACATGGTCAAGTCGCTGCAAGAGAGTATCAAGATTTATAACCAGAGCAAGGCTTACTACGACGCCCTCAAATCGGTGCATAACATCATCAAGGATGCCCGGAAGGTGAAGCTGACGCTCGAAATGGTCAGCGAGATCACGGAAATCTACACCTCGGGATTCAACCGTATGGTTTCAGACTCGAACTTCACGGTGGACGAGCTGGCGGCGATCTCGGCGGGTTACGCCCGGTTGCTGGAGGAGGGCGGTGCGCTGGTGGCGGAACTCAAGACGGTCATAACCGGCGGCAACGGCCTCTCGCTCTCGGACAAGGAGCGGATGGACGTGGTGGATCAGGTTTACACGAAGATGCTGGAGTACCGCAACCTCACGCGCTATTACACGCGCAAGACCATCTCCGTGTCCTTCATCCGCAGCCGCGAAAAGGGCGACGCGCACCGGGTGCTGGCACTTTACGGGAACCCGAACGACAGATATTGGTAACCTGAAAACGGAGGCAGTCATGGATTTCGACAATTTACACCAGGTTCTCCGGAACCTGTACCAGGAGATGATGCCGCTATGCGGCGACATGATCGGGGTGGCGAAAGGTATCGCCGGCCTGGGTGCGCTCTTTTACGTGGCTTACCGGGTATGGAAGGCACTGGCCAGCGCGGAGCCTATCGACGTGTTCCCGCTCCTGCGGCCTTTCGCCATCGGCTTGTGCGTGATGTTCTTTCCCACCGTGGTTCTGGGGACGATCAACGCCGTGATGTCGCCCGTGGTGCAGGGCACGCACGCCATACTGGAGGGGCAGACGTTGGATTTGCAGGCATACCAGCAACAGAAGGACGATTTGGAAGCCGAGGCCCGCAGGCGCGAGGGCAAGGCTTGGTTAGTGGACGACGAGGTGTATGAACAACGGCTTGCGGATATGGGTATCACGGACTTGGGCGAGATTATCAGCATGTGGGCCGAACGCACGTGGTACGACATCAAGGCCGGTTTCCGGCAGCTTGTCCGGGACTTCTTCGAGTTGTTGTTCAACGCCGCGGGGCTTACCATCGACACGCTGCGGACATTCTTTTTAGTCGTGCTGTCGATTCTGGGGCCCTTGTCGTTCGCCCTCTCCATTTACGACGGCTTCCACTCGACGCTCGCGAGCTGGATTTCCCGCTATATCAGCGTGTACCTTTGGCTTCCCATCGCCGACCTGTTCTCCGCGGTGCTGGCCAAGATCCAGACGTTGATGCTCCAGGCGGACGTCCTGGCCCTGCAAGACCCCAACTACATTCCCGACAGCGGCAGCGGTGTCTATATTATCTTTTTGATTATAGGTATCATAGGCTATTTCACGATCCCCACCGTTGCCGAGTGGGTGATCCAGTCGGGCGGAGCCGGTGGGGCTATGGGCGGTATCAACAAGGCCGGGGCATTCGCCACGGGTGTCGCGGGCGGTATCGCCGGCAACATGATCGGCCGCACGTTCGGGCGTCGCGGCGGTGGCGGTTCCTCCTCCGGTAACGGCGGCGGTGGCCCGGCTTCGGGCAGTGCCCCCAACGGGCGCAACCTGGCAACACAAGGTAACAGTAATCATTCATAACAATTTGGACAATGGAATTCAAGTCATTAAAAAACATCGAAACAAGTTTCAGGCAGATTCGGCTTTTCGGTATCGTGTTCCTCTGCCTGTGCGCGCTGGTATCCGTGTTCAGCGTGGTCGCGAGCTTCCGTTTCGCCGAAAAGCAGCGCGAGAAGATCTACGTCCTGGACGGGGGCAAGTCGCTGATGCTGGCGCTCTCGCAGGATTTGAGCCAGAACCGCCCCGTGGAGGCGCGCGAACATATCCGGCGTTTTCACGAGTTGTTCTTTACCCTCTCGCCCGACCGTGCGGCCATCGAAAGCAACATCAACCGCGCGCTGTTCCTGGTCGATAAGAGTGCCTTCGCCTATTACCAGGACATGCAGGAGAAAGGTTACTACAACCGTGTGGTGTCGGGGAACATCAGCCAGCGTATCGAGGTGGACTCCGTGGTGTGCGACTTCAACGCCTATCCCTACCGGGCCATGACCTATGCCCGGCAAATGATTGTCCGCGAGAGCAACATCACCGAGCGTTCGCTGGTCACGCGCTGCGAGCTGATCAACTCGGGGCGTTCGGACAATAACCCGCAGGGTTTCATCATGGAGAAATTCGAGATTCTGGAGAACCGCGATTTACGTACATTAAAAAGATAAGGCTATGGCAAAGAAGAGAATAAAGGCTTTCGGGGAGTGGGTCGAAGACCTCCTGCGCCGCGCTTGCGGGGCGCTCTCGCCCGATAAGCGGATTATCGTGATCCTCACGCTGCTCTTGTTCTTTTCCGTCTTGTCGCTCTACTTTACCGTGTCTTCCATCTACCGCTTCGGCAAGGGAGCCGGGGAACGGATGCAGATACGGCATATCGAGCGGCTGGAGCTGGAATTAAGACAACGGCAGGAGGCCGACAGTGTAAAACATCTAAAAGATTTCAATTATGACGACGAACGAAAAACAGAATAAACGGCCGGAGGCGGGGAAAAAGGAACTCACGCCCCGGCAGATACAGATGCGGAAGAAGATGGTGGTCTTCCCGCTCTTTTTCCTGGCCTTTGCCGGGTGCATGTGGCTGATCTTCTCCCCCGGCGAAAAAGAACGGGAGGAGCCTTCGGCGGGTTTCAACACGGAGCTGCCGACCCCGGAATCGGAGGGTATCCTCTCGGACAAGCGTGATGCCTACGTGCAGGAGGAGATGCGGCGCAGGGAGCGGGAAAAGATGCGCTCCTTGCAGGATTTCGCGTTCGGGATGGAGGACGAGGAGGAAGAGCCCGTCATGCCCGCTGCCGTGCCGGATAAGTCTTCCGGCCCTGCCGGCGGTTCGTCGGGAGCTTTCCGGACTTCCCGTGCCGCCTATGCCGACATCAACCGCCAGTTAGGCAGTTTCTACGAGGACACCGCCGGTGAAACGGGGGAAGAGCGCGAGATGCAGGCCCGCATCGAGGAACTGGAACGCCGCCTGGAAGAACAGCAGGCGCAGAAAACGGCCCAGGAGGAGCAGGTGGCGCTGCTGGAGAAGTCCTACGAGATCGCCGCCCGCTACATGAACGGCGGTCAGGCCCCTGAAGCCCCGCGTCAGAAAACCTCCGTTTCCGGCAAGGCTTCCGTGCAGCCCGTGCGCCAGGTGCGCCGTAACATCGTGTCGCTGCTCGCCGCCCCGCTGCCCGATTCGGTCTTCGCCCGTGAGTTCGTCAAGCCCCGGAACTGGGGTTTCAACACGGTGGGGAGCGACCTTCGCGAGCCCGAGCGCAACAGTATCCGTGCCGCCGTGCAGCAAACCGTGACGCTCACCGATGGCGGGGAGGTTACTTTCCGGCTGCTGGAACCGATGGTGGCGGGAGATCTGCTCATCCCCTCGGGTACGCCCGTAACGGGGGCGGCGAGGATCAACGGCGAACGGCTGACGGTCAAGGTCAGCGCTGTCCAGCACGGCGGGGCGGTCGTTCCGGTCGATCTGTCGGTCTATGACACGAACGGCAACGAGGGTATTCCCGTGCCGGGGTCGGAAGAACTCAATGCCGTGAAGGAGATCGCCGCCAATATGGGCGCGGGCATGGGCAGCAGTATCACGATCACGGACGATGCCGGTTCGCAACTGCTCTCCGACCTGGGGCGCAGCGCCATCCAGGGCGTATCGCAATACGTGAGCAAGAAGATGCGCTCGGTCAAGGTCACGCTCAAGGCCGGTTACAGCGTCCTGCTGCTCCCGCCCCTTCAATAAGGGTACAAACGACGTACTTCCGTACACCACTGAAAAAATCCATTTTTATCAACAATCAAAAATTTATCGAGTATGAAAAAGATTCTTCTGGCACTCGCTTTTATCGGGTGCATGTTCGCTGCCCACGCGCAGGAAAAGCCCTCCACGGGCGATTTGTACGACGGTCTTACCCGTCCGCTGACTTTCAACCGGGTTATCCCGCCCTACGCGCTGGAGGTGACGTTCAGCAAGACCGTGCATGTGATTTTCCCCTCGGCCATCCGTTACGTCGATCTGGGGTCTTCGGATCTTCTGGCGGCGAAAGCCGACGGCACGGAAAACGTGCTGCGTGTAAAGGCGGCCCTGCGTGATTTCTCGCGCGAGAGCAACCTTTCGGTCATTACCGAGGACGGGGCCTATTACAGCTTCAATGTCAAGTATGCCGACGAGCCGGTGAAACTGTCGGTCGAGATGGCGGACTTCCTGCATGACGGGGAGGCGGTAAACCGCCCCAATAACGCGCTGGACATCTATTTGCAGGAGTTGGGATGCGAATCTCCGCTGCTGGTCAAACTGATCATGCAGTCCATTTACAAGAATGACCGCCGCGAGATCAAGCATATCGGTTGCAAGCGTTTCGGGGTACAATACCTCCTCAAAGGTATCTACGTGCATAACGACCTGCTTTATTTCCACCTCCAACTGAAAAACTCCTCCAACGTGCCTTTCAACGTGGACTACCTGACGTTCAAGATTACGGACAAGAAGGTGGCCAAACGCACGGCCATCCAGGAGCAGGTCGTATGGCCCGTGCGTGCGTACAACAACGTGCAGGTCATCGGCGGCAAGCGTACCGAGCGCATGGTCTTCACGCTCCCGAAGTTCACGCTGGCCGACGACAAGCAGCTGGTCGTGGAACTGCACGAGCAGCAGGGCGGGCGACACCAGACTTTCACGGTGGAGAATGCCGACCTGGTGCGCGCACGTGTTATCAACGAGTTAAAGGTAAAGTGATATGAAACGGGCGATATTCATTCTCACGCTGGGGTTATGCCTCCTCCTTTCGGACGGGGCGCACGCCCAGCGTGCCCTGCCCGCCATGCGCGGGCTGGAAATACGGGGAGGCATGGCCGACGGCTTCTATACCCGGGACAGCCGCAGCGAAACGGGCTACTGGTTCGGGCTGGCCATGAGCCGCTACGCGAAGAATGCCGACAAGTGGGTGTTCGGCGCGGAGTTCCTGAACCGTTATTACCCCTACAAGTCGGAACGTATCCCTGTGGCGCAGTTCACGGCCGAGGGCGATTACTATTACAAGTTCCTCGCCGACCCGTCCAGGACTTTTTTCTTCTACCTCGGCGGCTCGGCGCTGGCCGGTTACGAGAGCGTGAACCGGGGCGAGAGGCGGCTCTATGACGGCTCTACGCTCCGCCACCGCGACCGTTTCCTCTATGGCGGGGCCGTCACGCTGGAGGTCGATGCGTACCTGACCGACAGGATTATCCTCTCGCTGACGGGGCGTGAGCGTATCCTATGGGGCACTACAACGGGACATTTCCACGCGCAGTTCGGCCTGGGCGTGAAATTCATAATCCATTAAACTTGCAAGCGACATGAAAAAGATGAAAAAGATATTGGCCCTGGCGGTCTGGATCGCCGCCCTGGGTCTTTTATGCGCATCCTGCGACAACGGGCTGGATATACAGCAGGCGTACACGTTCTCTCTGGAAACGATGCCCGTTCAGAAGCGAATCTCCGTTGGTGAAACCGCTGAAATCCGCTGCACGCTCGTGCGGGAGGGGAGATATGACGGCGCGCGTTACACGATCCGCTATTTCCAGCCCGACGGGCGCGGTGAGTTGAGGATGGACGACGGTACGGTGTTCCTGCCCAACGACCGCTATCCGCTCGACCGTGAGGTGTTCCGCCTCTATTACACATCGCGCAGCGATGACCAGCAGACCATCGACGTCTATGTCGAGGACAACACGGGTCAGGTCGTGAAGACCTCCTTCACGTTCCAGAGCGAGAACGGGACGGAGGAAACGGAACGATAACGGAATATGTCTAACCAAGAGAAGCGCCCGTCACCCGGGCGCTTTCCATAAATACTGAAAACCATGACAGAGCAAGAGAGAATAGATATAGCCTATCTCGATACGGGGGTGTACGAGAACCCGTGGCGCGAGAACCTTTTCGAGACGCTGCCCGAGGATCGGAAAACGGCGGAGGTCTGCCGTTTCGCCATCAAGAAATCGGCTTTCAACATCGAGTTCGTTCCCGAAGCGATGAAAACGCCGGAACTTTGTCTTGCCGCGGCCGGCCACCGGGGCGAAACACTGAAATTCGTCCCTGACCGTCTGAAGACACCGAAAATGTGCCGTGCCGCCGTCGATAGCAACAGCTACGCGCTGTATTACGTTCCGGAGGGGTTGAAGACCCCCGAACTGTGCATGGCGGCCGTGAAGCGCAACGGCCTGGTGCTGGAGGCCGTTCCCGGGGAATTGAGGACGCCGCAAATATGCCGTGCGGCGTTGAAAGCGGTGGACAGTGCCGATTACAAGATACTCCCTTACATTCCGTATCCCGATATATGCCTGGAAGGGCTGAAAAAATTCGGGATGTCGTTCGTGGACAAGTTCGAGATTTTCGCCTCCATTGCCCCGGAGGTCATGACCGGGGAGCTGGCTCTTCACGGCGTGGGGATGGACGCGTCCTGCCTTTCGCTCGTGCCGGTGGAACTGCGCACGGAGGCAGTCTGCCTGCGTGCCGTCAGCGGGGACGGCATCCTGCTCCATGAAGTGCCGGAGGAATTACGCACGGAACGGGTCTGCGAGGCCGCCGTGTCCTCGAACTACCTGGCACTGGAGTACGTTCCGAAACATCTGAAAACCGACCGTCTGTGCGGGATGGCGCTGGAGCGCGATCCCCTGGCCATCCGCTTTTTCAACCCCGAACAGCTCACGCCGGAGGTCTGCAACCGGGCGTTGGCCCGTACCGACGACCTGCGTGTCCTCCGCTATATCCCCTTCGAGGAGATACACCTGAAAGTGTTGGGGTTCTATTGCACGAATTACGATAAGACCTTCGATTTTTTGGAGAACATGAACCCCTGGTTCCTCACGCCGAGGGTGGCCCGGGAAATTTTCGCCCTGGAGCCGGAGCTGTTCTACAACCTTCCCGATCACGCCAAGAACGAGGAGATGTGCCGCCGGGCCGTCGGGCACGACGGGAGCTACCTGCAATATGTCCCCGAGAAGTGGAAAACGCCGGAGTTGTGCATGGAGGCCATACGGCGCAGTCCCTATGCCATCGCCCACCTGCCCGAGAGCATGAAAAGCCCGGATCTATACATGAGCCTGGTGCGGGAGAACCCGCAAAACCTGAAAGGCGTCCCCCGCGAAGCCCGGACGCCGGAAATGAGCCGGGAGGCTTTCGAGCGTACCTACGGGAAGGACAAAACCGATTTCTCGGTTATCAGCGCGTTGAGCGACCCCGCCCTGGTCTTGCAGGTTTTCCGCGAGCAGGACGACCCGCAGAAGATACACCGGTTGATGAGTATCCTGCACCTGAACCGCCGGCTTGTAACGGAGGAGGTGGCGTTGGAGGCCGTTCGCAAGGATGCGGGGGTGCTGTACGACATTCCCCGCACGGCCATCACGCCGCTCGTGGCCGATACGGCCGTGCGGGGCGACCCGAGGATGATCCAGTGGGTTCCGAGGGAGCTTCGCACGTCGGATCTGTGCCTCTATGCCGAGGCCGCCCATCCCGAGTTGCGGGTTTACGTTCCCGACGAGATAGCGAAGGGACGTAATATCTATTCGTTCCACCGTCAGGTGGACGCGAAATTGCGGCAGCCGCTCGAATACGAACAATACAAGACCCTCTACTCGGGCGGCGCGGTGCGTGTGAACAACGTGTGGACGTCGGTTGTGGGTGAGATCGACTGCTGCGAGGTGCGTTACGACCGCAAGGCGGAGAAACTCAAACTGCGGATCGTAGAGCCGCAGCGGAAGAAAAATATCATGTCTACACGTATTTCTCCTAAATCAGCGAAAAAAGGGAAAAGAAAAATCTCCTAAATAAAATGAATAAGCGATAGATTTTTCTATCGCTTATTCGTTATTTAAGGTTTTACTATGTAGCCAATATATTTTCCGATAAAAAACAGCACAAAAGAATAATAAAATAACAATACTTCCTCCTATCAAGATTATATAAGTAAATGCCTTTAATGAAATAATATCCTTCCCCCAAATAGCCACTGCCCCGTGAAATAATACAATAATACTCCATAAACACAAAGTGATTTGCCCAATGGCAATGTTTATTTTAGAAGGAGAATAGGCGCCTCCATTTCCCTTGAAAAAGGATTTTTGAATTTGAGGAAGTTCATATCCTTGTATGTTTTGGTAATGAAACCCTCCTATATGAGAAGCTTTAGGTGTCATATACTGGGATTTTCTCTCAAAAGCACAAATAGCATTCTCATATCTTTCATACCACGCTTTAGAACCTTTTCCCATCATTATCCATAAACATGAAAAAATAATTCCTATAACTCCTATTGAAAATGCTAACAAATTTGCATATGCAAATAACGACGCCTTTTCAAGCATAGTTATTAGCAAACTACCATATCCCGTAAAACATAAGATCAAGAAAGCTGAAAGAAATATTGATCTTTGCCATAAATGGGATAATTCAAAATCTCTACAACGCCAAAAAGTTTCATGTATTTCTTTAATAGAGATTTTATCCTCTACATCGTTTGAATTTCGTTCCTCACTCATATTCTTTATATTTATTTCAACCAGGGAATAGTGTTTTTTTGATAAATACCAAATTGTGTTAAATAGTCAAACGCCCATTTTATTCCGGCATCTACTTGTTCCTCCATATTATCATTTGTATATTCTATCTTTTTTATATTAGTCATTCTTTGATATAAATCTTCAAACATCCACGTTGCTCCTTTATCTTTTTGCTGTAATACGACAGTAGGCATTTCTGCCATCTTGACAATATGTGGAAATTCGTATAAATGCCCACTCGGTTCTGTATTCTCAATTATTACCAATCTTGAAGAAAGGGCATATCGCAAAACTTTTTGCATTACACTCTCTCCTAAAAGATCTGGTTGTTCTTTAATAATATAAGTATAAAAACCTTTATTATCTAAATACGTCTGTATCCTCTTTAATAGCTCCATACTTTCTCCTGTATCTTTGCCCAAAATGAGAATACTATCGGAGTTTTCCAGCATATTATTAGCCCTTTCGTACACTTTATTAAATGACAATTCAATATTATCTATGAGTGTTTGATTAGGTATATGAATAGATTCTGCTAATGCCCATCTTACAAATAAATGTACATCATCATCATTATCTAACTCTTCGCTGAAATAGGGAAACCCCTCTGTTGCTAATCGTTTAACTGCTTTTATCATTGCTTCTGCAAATACAGAAGCATGATATTTGTGAAACCAGTATTTAGTATAAATATGTTCTTCAAGCGTTATTTCCAAGCTATCCCCAATTCTTATTATATAACAACAAGGAAAATTATTATCCAAAATTTGCAGAGATTCTTGCTCTGGCACCTTTGTTAAATCTATTGATAATAACTCTTTTAAGGATAAAGTATCGTCTTCCATTATTATTTGATTCATTGTTTATGCAAATATAACTCATACCCTTTGAAAAGCCTATTTATATATCACTTTTTTGAATCAGAATCGTTATATTTGCAATCGAATCCTCCGGCGGCGTGCCGCCGGGCGATTTACATACGGAAGGAACACATTATGGTGGGGCATTGAAAACAGCCAAATTTTAATCCGCTCGCAAAATAATGGGTAGTTCTCTTCTTCATCGTCGTGTCTATATGCGTCAAGCGTATGCGATAAGCGGCGTGGGGAGAAATTATCTATCGAGTGGATGGGTGCTTGGCTGTACCTCAATGCCGGTATTTAACGTATTCTCACGCCTTTTTCGTATGGTATTTGTCTGAACCTAAAGAAAAGCGATATGGAAACGAAATCGACAAATGAGGTAAAGGGTGATTACGACCGGGTATCGGCGAGTGAATGCCTGGGGTCGCTAATCGAGTTGCACGGGATTGTCATGGAAGACGATCTGTTCGTCATTCCCGATGCGGATGGTATGGCAGTATTATACAATGACGGGAAGATACGTTTTGACGAGATCGCCGACATCGAGGTCGGCTCGGTGTTCGTGGGCATCCTGCTCCGCAACGGCTATCTGTTCTACCTTTCCCGTACCGAACCGCTCAAGACGTGCATATACACGCATGGCGGGTGGGGTTCAATCTCTGAAATTTCTCCCCGTGGCATTGCCGGACATATCGGGCGTGAACTGCACGGGAAGTTGGGCGACCATACGGCGGTCGATTGACGGGAAACAAAAAAATCGGACGGTTGTTATCGTCCGATTTTTTTCGCGTCGTATTTTCACGGTCGTTGCCCGCCTTGTTCCCGTTTCCGCCTTTGCAGGGCGAGCAGTTGCCGCAACATGTAGGCATGGTTTTCCCCCACGGTATGCCCCGAGGGCATCAGGTAGGGACTTGCGAGGCACTCCCGGCATTGGCGTACCGCCTCTTTTAAGTCGGTAACGGTTATTTCCGCTCCCGTGATGTCTTTAATCTTTGTTTCCATTCTTGTCCTGTTTTTTTGGTTCGTACCAACTGTCCCGGTAATTTTCTCCCACGAGCGAGAAAATTCCGCTCATGCCGCTTTCAGCGGCGAAATTTTTGGCTTCCCATATACCGGAAAACTCTCCCAGCAGCCGGTAGCCGATGAATAATTTGTACTTGCGCATGATTTTATCGTTTTTCCAGGTTGATAATCGGTGTGTTCTTTTGCAGCCATTCTTTCACGCTGTCCATGTTGTATTCGGATGTGATAACCGCCGTTCGGTCGTCGATTTCGGTGAAGCGCGTAGTTTCATACCCGTCGATCCACTGCTTCAGCGTGGCAACGCCCCACACCTGCGGGTCGTCAAACATGGTGTCGAGCCGCCCGATACCCTCGCCGAAGGTTACGAGCAGCGTTTCATAGGAGATTTCCTTGTTTACTTCATTCGTTTTCATATTCTCGCTTTTTACGGGCGGCTTTTGCCGCCCCGAAATTTTTTAATCAGACAAGTTCCACTCTAACCCTGCTCATGTTCGCCCAGAACACCCCGTTGCAGTAGTAGGCGTAGCCGTTATGCCAGTTGCTCCTGCGGCGTATCACGTCCTGCTCGGGTGGTCGTATCTCGATACTCGTGGTGTAGATGTTGTGTCCCACGGTAATGACGAGGTTGCACCTTCGCCATATCTCGGAATGGGTTCTGAACCCGTTTTTCCCCTCGACGAGCGCAAGGGCCGTCTTGACTGCTTCCCGAACTTCCCAATCCCACTCCCCGAAGGGTTTGAGCGGGCGTGCCATGTAGCTTTTATAGATGATTTTCATTGTTATATTTTTTTTGTAGGGCGGCTTTCGCCGCCCCGATTTTTATGCTGTCATTCGTTTCCGTATAAGGGACATGTTCCCCTTCATCAGTTTCAGTATTTGCCCGTGGTATGGGGTATTCTTGTTACACACGCCACGGCTCTGCACGACCTCCATGCGTTTTAGGGACACCTCTATCGTTTCGATACGTTTGCCGTCGATTGTGGCCGAGAGTATGAGCGAGTCGGCTTTCAGATAGTATTCGTTGGTAAACACGCAATGGTGCATGGCCTCGCCCTCCTGCCGTATGGCTTCAACGCTGTCCAATACCTTGATGCAGATTTCCCCGTCGGAAAACTCCACTCCGAAAAACCGCCCTTTGGCTTCGACAAACGAGGCTTCCTGTTCCAACGCCTTGCGCCGTTCCTCCTGCCGCCGTTCCATTTGCATGTGCCGCCGTTTTTTTGCCATGTAGAGGTCATGCGCTGCGGGCAGGTCTGCGGGACACACGAAATGGGCGTTATGCAGGTCTTTCCCGAAAAATCGCAGCAGGTCGATGTAGTCGCACCATTCCGTCGGTTTCCCGATAGCGTACCCGTTACGGATGGCGATACGGATGGCCGGCCAATAGTCGGCGATATTGCGGGAGGTACGGGCGAAAAATCGCACGAGTGCCGTTTGTCCCGCTTTAAGCAGCGTTTCGGCCTTGTTCTCCGAGAGCAGCAGGTGGATAAGGTCGAAAGGGGTTACATCGGGGAGTTGTTTGCCGTAACCGCTTCGGCGCAGTTCGGGGATAAGCCGTTGCCGGGGATAGATGCGTGTGGGCGTGATGTTGTATTTCCCGTCGTTCTCCGCCCGCAGTTCCAATGCGCTCGACCAACTCCACCCGTGAACGAAGAAGCCCATCGGGCGCAGCCGTGCGAAGGTTGCGGAGCGTCCGTCGGGGGCAATCCACCGCTGTACGGCTTCGATATGGGTGTAAACGGGCGTCTGTCCCACTTTCGCCCAACACTCGATATAGACGAAGCGCAGGACTTGAAAACCCTTGCAGCGGGTTACGATGCACAAATACTCGTAATCGTTGAACTTGCGGCGCAGGGTGGTTTCCACTTTCAGCGTGGTGTGGCAATGCGGACACTCGCACCCTAACAGATTGTCCGTGAGTTCTCCGTTTTCGCTCTGCCACGTGTGGCCGCACTCGGTGCAGGTGATAAGTCCTTTCGGCGTGCGGCGTCCGATATGCTCGATGCAGTTCTTGTACCCCCATTCGATTTGTGCGGGGGTGAGCGGCGGCAGGTGTTTGCTTGCCGCCACGACGTTCTGTTGGAATTTTGTTCTCGGTTTCATAACTAAAATAGACTGGGCATTAGTTTGTTATCTTCGATTTTCTTGGGTTTGGACTTGGCTTTCGCCAACTTGGCGTAGGCTTCGCTCTCGGCCTTCCGTATGGCGTTCCGCCGTGCCTCGGCTTTTTCCTCCTCGGTCAGTTCAACGGTGTGATTGACCACTACCTTGCAACTGACGGGTTTGCCGATGTCGATGTCCTCCTCGTCGTAATAGTGGAGTGCCATAGAGTATATTTCCTCGTCGGCAAACCCGTTGCAACCGCTCTGCCGTACTTGGTTGATGATGAAAGTGCAGCAATCGTCAATGTTCTTTTTCGGGTTGGCGTATCGGGGTGCGAAAAGTTCGTCCTCCCGTGCTCGTGCGTCGAGATAGTTCTGTATCGTCAGTTTGAAATAATCTGTTCCTTGTGCCATGATTTTTTGGTATTGTGGGGCGGCGAGCCGCCCCGTGTTCAACATTTATTCGTCCTTTCCGAGAAGCCGTCGCACCTCGTCCTCTTTGGTCTTTTGGAAAATCCATCCCGCTTTCTTCTGCCCGTCATGCGTCAGCCGTGCGTTGAAGCGTCCCCCGAGTGCGTGAAGGGCGTCCTTGACGGGCTTGGTGTCCCCGAATACGGCTATCGCCTTCTCGGAATAGTCCACGATGATAAACCCGCCTTGCACGCTCGTTTCAGTGCGTTCCGCCCGTTTTTCGTCTTTCGGCTCGGGCAGACATATATTCTCCTCGTTTCCTGCGATATATGCCAGCCTGTCGATGTACCCTTCACGGGTGTAGTGGGTCAGTTTGCAGACACTCCACCCGTATTTCGGACTTTTGCCGAGCGTGAAAACGGGATAGCGGTGTTCGTTCTTGGGGTCGTATTCGGAGAGGTGCGCCGTTTGCGGGAAATTGGCCGCCGCCTTTCTCAACTCCCCGAAGCCGTTGCGGGAGGTGGCCGAAAAGCCGAGAATGACGGTACGCACGCTTCGGGTGGTCGAACACTCGTAAGAGGGGTCAGTGTATTCCGTTTCGTTGAGTTCGGCGATGATTACGCCCTGCACCCCTTCGGGCATGATGCGGCGTAACCTCTGCGCCCCTATTTCCGCTATGCGGTCATGCTCGGCTTTCTCTTTGGCGGCGGCGATGGCCTGCGCCGTGGCTTGCTCTTCCGCCTGCCTCACGAGCAAAGCCACCTCGAAAGCGTCCATGAACTCGGGGTTCACGTCGTCGTAGTACCTGCCGATACCGAATGTTTGCGAGAGGGGTCGCAGAATGTCCGTTTGGCTGATTTCCTTTGTTTCGGTATCGACCATGTGGTACACGTAGCCACGGGCGGTGTGTTCCACCTTGTAAACGACGTAACGCTTTCTGCTCGCACCCGCACCGATACCGATGATAACCTGGTTTTCCTTGACTACCTGCACCTGCGTGTCCGTGGTAGTCGCTCCGAATAATGAAATGTACTTTGTCATACCTGTAAAAATTTAGAAGATGTGAGTGAATAGGAAATAGAAAAAGCCGATTAGAGCCACGAGAGAAACAAGGCAGGAGAAAATGCCCCGCAGGATGTCATAACAGAACGTGAAGCCCAAAACGACCCAAATAAAGTCGATACCCCACACGTGGAAGCCCAAAGCCACCGCCCCGACCTTTACCGCCAACCCGACCTTTGCCTTTATGCCAAGTGGAAGGTTGGAGGATTTCTGTTTCCATTTATTTTTCTCTTCGTTTCTCATAACCTTTGACTTTTTTTTTATGCCGTAGCGGAGCCGGTATGGATGGAATCTGTTTCGGTAGCATCAAAAGGTGTCGGGGATAGCTGCTGCAAGATTTTGTCGGAAAATACGCTCGCCCGCAGGGAAAGAGGAAGATTTTGCGGCAAACCGCCCCGCGGCCCGATCTTGCAGCAGCGTGAGCCCCGTAACTACCTTTGCTACTGACAACAGATTTCCATACCGCGCTCCGCGGCATGAAAAAAAGAGAGGAAAAGGTTATGGGAGAGAAACGGGGAGAAAACGATATGCCGTGAACGCTCGAGAAAGTCGGTTCACGGCTCACCCTGCATGGAATGATAAATCGCCCGCGAACATTTCCTTTCACGGGCGATTGGCGTATCGGAGCGTGCCGATCCCGTATCGGCGGAGGATCGTTTCCGCCGGACGTGGCGCCACTCGCTGCCACTTTGAAGACGGATACGTCCATATGCCACTGGCTGATAACAAGATACTGTCCATTTGTGTACTTTTGGGCATCCGGGAAACAAAAAATGAAACAGAACATGGAAATAATAAGTATGGACGTGAAGGCTTTCGACGCGCTGGCAGGGCACGTGGAAGCCATTGAAAGAAAAGCCGAGGCGTTATGCCGCAGGCAGGAGGACGTGAGTTTGAAAAAATGGCTGGACAACCAGGATGTCTGTGACGTGCTGGGTATATCGAAACGTACCCTGCAAACCTACCGGGAGAAAGGGTTGCTGCCTTTCAGCCGCATCCGTCACAAAATCTTCTACAAACCGGAAGATGTCGGGAAACTGCTGCAATCGTCGCACTATCCTAATACCGCCGCGTTATGAGCCATTATTTCATCGACAAGCACGATCCGCGTGTGGCGGATCTCTTCCGGCGTTTGGAAAAGGCCGGCAAGGCACTGGATAAACTGGAATCCTCCGGAGGCCGGACACTCAAGGGAGAGCGGTTCGTCACCGACGAGGAATTGTCCCGGCTGCTGAAAATCAGCAGGCGTACATTGCAGGAATACCGTACGGCGCGGATCATTCCCTATTATTTGATTCAGGGCAAGGTACTATACATGGAATCCGAGATACAGAAATTCCTGGAAGATTCCCGGAAGAAATGTATCGGGGGACAGGAATGGGTATAAAAGAAGAACGGCCAACGTTTTGGCTGTTCTTCTTTTTCAGTTCAATATCGTGTTCATACCGGGGAGCTGCCAGACGACAGCAGTCGTCGTGGCCCTTCGGACAAGCCACCGTCGGAAGGCTTCGGCATTCCCGGATTTTAAGCGGAAAGCCAGCGCGGCGATCATTTCGAGCGAATACAGCTCGACAATACCGCCGTCACGGTTGCGCTCCCGGCGGTAAACCCTCTCCTCACAGAGTATGCCGCTTTTGAGTATGGAGCGGATGTTGCTCCCCACGGCAGGAACGAAGACTCCGAACAGGTCGGCAATCTGGTGGCGCGTGAGCCATACACGGTTCTCCGGCGTGTGGATTTCCACCCGCCCGTTTTCAATGCTGATAGGTTCTCTTGTCGTCATAGTCATACAAATTTATCAATTTTGTTATACTGTTCAACCGTTTACCGTTATAATATCTGCCGTTTCCGGTTCGTCCTCCTCGTAGAGATTTATTTTCCGGCCTTTGGTCTGTTCTTTCAGCCGTTTCATGTCCTCGTCCACCTTGCGGTCGGTCACTTTGGCGTAAATCTGCGTGGTGGAAATGCTCTTGTGTCCCATCATGCGGCTGACAGTTTCGATAGGCACACCCAACGAGAGCGTGATATGTGTCCCGAAATTGTGCCTCGCCTTGTGAAAGGTCATGTCGAAGCCGTATGTCCGTCCCAGTTCTCTGGTGAGCTTGATGAGATACCCCCGGCAATAGAGATTGAAAATCCTGTCGCTTTTACGCTCGTGGCGGTATTTCTCGATGATCTGCAACGGCACGTTCAGCAGGCGGATGGCCGAGGGCGTTTCGGTCTTCTGGCGCCGGATGTGTATCCAGTACGTTCCGTCGTCCGACTGCGTGATGTCTTTTTCGGACAAGCGTTTCAGGTCGGCGTAGGACAACCCCGTGAAGGTAGCGAAGAGAAACCAGTCCCGCACCCGCTGGAGGTTGGGTTTATCGACGGGAGTTTCCATCAGCTTTTTGAGGTCTTCGAGTTTCAAATGGCGGCTCTTGCGCCGGGGCAGTTCCGGGTGCAGCTTCCCGTAAGGGTCGCGCCGGAGTGTACCCTGACTGACAGCCCGCTTGGTCATTTTCTTCAACCGGTAAAGATGCTCGTGTACTGTCTTGGGTTTCATTTCACGATCTGTACGCAGGAATATTTCAAAATCATCGTAGAACTCCCGGTCAAGGCTCCGCAACGCTACATCCTCCTTTTCCTTCCTTTTTTTCACGAAGGAGGCTAAAATATTATAGGAGTTCTCGTAACTTTCATAGGTTTCTTCCTTGCGATCCACGCCGACACGCTTGCGGAACTCCTCGTTATGCTCGCGGAACAAGGCAAGGAGGGTGAACGGTTTCTGCCCGATTCCTTCCACGGCGTTTTTGACCAGCTCGGCCGTCACGAAACCGAGGCTTTTACGAATATGACGGTAATGTCCGGTGATTTTTTCGGTCAGTTTCTCTATTGCCAGGTTTACCGTTCGGGCGTTCTCGCTTCGTCCGTTCGCCCTTTTGGTTTCCGGATTCCAGAGCGATGGATCGACAAACGCGTTGATATTGATCGGGGCCGACTTGGCGTCGATGCTTACCTTGCATAACAATTTACATGTTCCGTCCTTGCGGACTTTCGTGCGGTTGATGTAGAACAGCAGGGAGAACGTGCTGCGACGTTTTATCTCTTTATTATTCGGTTCCATAATCGTTGTGAATTTGATTGTCAATGATAGATTAAATAGCTACGGAGAAGCGACCGGCAATCTTTTCCTCTAAAGACCGGGTATCCATGTCGATCTTGTCATCGGTCACTTTGGCGTAAATCTGCGTCGTGGAAATGCGGCTATGCCCCAGCATTTTACTGACGGTTTCAAGCGGGACACCATGCGAAAGCGTGATCTCGGTGGCGTAGGTATGGCGTCCGCAGTGAAAGACGAGCTTCCGTTCAATTCCGCAAATGGCGGCAATACGTTTCAGCGTCCGGTTGAGTTCGTTGTTGCTGTACATCGGCAGCAGTTTTCCTTCCGGGGCCATATCCCGGTACTTGTCGAGGATGAGCAACGGTATGTCGAGCAACGGCACTTCATAGTCGATTTTCGTCTTCTTGCGGGCGGTCTTGATCCATACCTCACCGTCCTCGGCCACTTCCAGATCCTCCGTCGTCAGGCGGCACATGTCCCCGTAAGGGATACCCGTGTAGCAGGAGAAGAGGAACAGGTCGCGGATATGGTAGAGTTTCGGGTCGTGCAGGGGTGTGGTCATCAGCCGTTGTAACTCCACGGCGGTAAGGTATTTCTGTTCCCGCTCGGGATGTTCGGCTTCATAACCCGCGAACGGGTCGGCAGTGATAATCCCTTCCGCGATGGCTTCCCCGACAATCGTGTTCAACCGTGTGACAAGCAACACGATAGTTCCCAGGGCAAAGCGGCGCTCCGTGCGTAGGTAGAGGTCATAGTTGTCGATGAATGAACGGTTCAGGGCCGTGAAAGGAACATCCGACAACTTGTATTTCTCCTGGATGAAAGCGGCCACACAGTTACAAGCATAGCGGTAAGATTGCGCTGTTCCCTTTTCCCGGTTCACGCCGACACGTTTTTCGAAATGTTCGATGAACGTCCGGAAATAACCCAACAGGGTTTCCTGCCCGAAAGCTGTCCCCAACAACAGATTCCTTATTTCTTCAGCCGTTACATTCTCACGGGTGGCTGACAGTTCGGCATAAATGGAAATGGCTGAAGCTCGCAAATCGTCCAGTTGCCGGTTGATTTCCCGCGCGGCGTTACTTTTACCCGTGGCACGTCCGGATGCCCACAGTGCAGCGGGTACGGACATTTTCGCGCTAAAAGCCGCTTCTGAAAATTTGCCGACAACAAGTTTCGCCATGACCGGGCAATGTCCCTCGTCATTCATTTCGCTCTTTTTGAGGTAGAACGTAACCGTTACATCCGTCTGTTTCATAACTCTATTTTTTATGTTGCAAAATTACTTGATATAGAGTTATTTACAGTTATGAAAATTATAGCGGAACAAAGAATAAAACCCCGGATGCCGGTAACATAACCTGTATTTCCATGAAAAACGGAAAAAACGGTTATCTTTACGGGCAAAATATAGGGTTCTTTGCATGGTGAACGGTAAAACCGCAGGTGGTTAAGCGTTATTTTGCCGGATTATCCGGGGCTAAAAAAGGCAACGGATAAGTAGCAAATCTTTCTCTTAACCTTTCATTATCCTGCATTTTAGCGATTTGGAAAGGTATAGAAGAATTTGGCTTAACTCTCCTCAATACCAAACACTTACTTTATTTATCCAAATTTTGCCGTTTTTTTGCGAGTTCTTGCTATTTTTGTTGCAAGTAAAAACACTCTTTCCTTAAAATCATCCACTTATGAAAAGACTTTTTTGTACATTGCTGTTTGCTATTTCCGTACAGTTTCTTTTTGCCAATCAGCCTTATCATTTCTCTCATTTGTCTGTCAAAGATGGATTATCCCAACTGAACGTCACCTGTATCTATCAGGACAAATTAGGATATATATGGTTTGGTACACGCAACGGGCTCAATAAATTCAACGGAAATTCCTTCGAGGTTTACTGGAACCATGCCGACGATCCGCACAGTATCAGTAGCAATATCATTAATTGCATGGCGGAAGATGCAGAAGGCAACCTGTGGATAGGCACAGAAAACGGTCTGAACAGGCTCGACAAGAACAAGAACGAGTTTAAACGGTATCATATCAACCAGCAGGAAAACAAGGACAAGAACAAGATTACCTCACTTTGTCTTGACCAGCAGGGTACCTTATGGGTAGGAGCCGCCTCTGAAGGACTGTTTGCCTACACTCCCCAGGGAGATTCCCTGAAAAACATCTCCACCAAAGAGCTGAAAGGGAACTGGGTAAATGACATTATTGAAAGAGACCACAAACTCTACATCGCCTCCTACAACAGAGGGCTGCTTATCTACGATTTACAGCAGCAGGCAGTAGTCCGTTCCTTTCAACAGAATTCCGAATCACTGCCTATCCCGTCAAACCGGATCAGAAAAGTGCACATCGACAGAAAAGGAAATATATGGCTGGGAAACGACACACACGGCGTCTATGTCATCAAACACGATCCGGCGGAAGTGGTGTGTTACAATACCCGGAACGGACTATCCAACAATAACGTCCGTTGCATCAACGAGTCTCCCTCGGGTGAAATATGGATAGGCACTTTCGACGGTCTGAACATCCTCAATCCGGTGACCAACCGGATACAAACCTATCGCTACGGCACACAGGGCACATTGAGTCATCATTCCATCTACAGCATTCTGTTCGACCGGATGCAAACCATCTGGATCGGAACGTATGCAGGAGGTATCAGCTACTATAACCCTTACGGACATCTCTTCGACTTTTACAGTCCCAGCTCGTCCCTAAACAAAACTCTGGGTATCTTAGGTCCTGCCATCGAACACGAAGGGACTTTATACATCGGAGCCGAAGGAGGAGGATTGATTACTTTCGACCTCGAACAGCAGACTTTCCAGCAATACATACTCCCGCACAATCCCGGTGAGTCGATGCAAAGCGTCATTAAAACCGTCTATTACGACAAGAACCGGATTTTATGCGGAACGAGCATCGGGGAAATCTATGAATTCAACCTGCACAATCACCATTTCTCACTGATCTTTCAGAATAATGACCGGAATCCGATTTACCACATCAGTAAAAGCATTTCCGGAGAACTGGTTGTAGGTTCTACAAGTCCGAAAGAGGGACTGATGTTTATTTCAGATACCCCATCGCTCCATGTGCAGACCGAATTTGCCGTAAAAGGCGAGGGCACTTTCCGTTTTGCCAGTGTCATCTGTGTATGCGAAATCAGTAACGATGTGTTTCTAATCGGCACCAAAGAGAAAGGTTTATTCTTTTATGACAAGATCAATCACTCCCTGCTTTCCTACAACCACACCAACGGACTAACCGCCAAACATATCAGCAGTATTCTAAAGGACCGTTCCGGCAGGATATGGATCAGCAGTATGGATGGCGGACTAAGTGAATTCAACATCACGACCGAGCAATTCATCACCTACAATGAGAAAAGCGGCTTGCAAAGCAATCAGGTTTGCAAAGTGGTGGAGGGAGCCGACAACAGTTTATGGATCAGCACGCTAAACGGCATTTCGAGATTGGACCTCCGTACCCGGAGCATCACCAATTACAACAAAGAAAGCGGAATACAGATACAGGAGTTTTCTCCCTGTGCAGGATTCCGCCTGTCCGACAACCGGATTTTCTTTGCCGGCAACAACGGTTTTACCCTGTTCAACCCCAATGATATCGTCACCAACCCCAACGTCCCTCCCATTATATTGGACAAACTATATATCAACAACAAACTGGTATGCCCCAACGACGAAGAGAATGTACTGCAGGAGAACATCTCCACCCAAAAGAAGATCGTACTCAATCATAATCAGACCAATATAACCATTGAATACTGTGCGCTGAACTATATCTTCAACAGCAAGAACGAATATTCCTACAAACTGGAGGGATTCGACTCTGACTGGAACAAGGTCGGCAACCGACGTACTGCCTACTACACCAATATTCCGGCCGGAACTTACCACTTCATCGTGAAAGGCTCCAACAACGACGGAATCTGGAATGAACAGGGAGCCACACTGGAAATCGTTGTCTTGCCTCCCCTGTGGAAGACCTGGTGGGCTTACTTGATATACAGTGTCGTCGCCATTGCCCTGATCGCTTTCATTATCCGCTATTTTACGGAGAAGAAACGCCTGCAAAACAACATCAGGCTCAAACAAATGGAAGCGGAAGTGCACGAAGAGTTTTATCAGGAACGAAACCGCCTCTTCACCAACTTCTCACACGAACTGCGTACGCCGTTGACCTTAATCATGGCTCCATTGGAGGAATTCGTAAAGCGAACGGATCTGGTGGATGATGTCCACTACAAATCCCAGCTAATGCTGCGCAACGCGCAGCGCCTGCTCCGTATCGTCAACAACCTGATGGATCTGCAAAAGAATGAAAGCGGAACCATGAAACTACAAGTTTCCGAACATGACATCGTCAAGTTCACACACGAAGCGGTAAGCTCTTTTCAGGATCTGGCACTGTACCGGAACATCCATTTAAGGTTCAAACATGCCGTAGACGAGCAACCGGTGTGGTTCGACTGGAACCTGCTGGAAAAAGTTTATTTCAACTTTCTCTCCAATGCTTTCAAGAACGTACCGGACGGAGGTTCCATACGAGTGGAACTGAATGTGAAATCACTCTCCGAACTTGCTATCTTCGTGCCTGCCAGACTGAACAAGTATAAGGACCCGGAAATAAAATACCTCACCGTATCCATTCAGGACAACGGTGTCGGCATTGATCCCGACGAACTGGAGAAAATCTTCCGTCCTTTCTATCAGGTAGCACAAAACGAACATTCCAAATCGGGAACGGGCATCGGACTAAGCCTAAGCAAAGCCATTATAGAAATGCACCACGGAGTGATATGGGCAGACAACGCTCCCGACTCCGGCGCAGTCTTCCAATTTGTCCTGCCTATCGACAAAAACGGTTTCGACCCGGAAACGATGGTAGAATCATCCGCCAATGAAACCGTATTATTTAATGTGGAACTTCCGGACACTGCTTTCGAAGCCGAGCATTCGGGCAAGAAGCAGGCCACGATTCTGATAGTAGAAGACAATCGCGACCTGAACAACTATATCTGTTCCTGTCTGGCGGATAAATACAACGTAATAGGAGTGACCAATGGTGAAGAAGCGCTCGCCAAGGCCATCAACCTGTTGCCAAACCTGATTATCACCGACCTGATGATGCCCAAAATGAACGGTATCGAACTGATCCGGCAACTGAAGAAAGACATGAATACCAGCCATATCCCTATCATCATGGTCACTGCCAAGACGGGTACGAACGATATTAAGGAGGGATACGCCGCCGGAGCGGACGAGTACATCACCAAACCTTTCGACGCTTCGATATTGAAAGTCAGAGTGGACAACATCATTCAAAGCCGGGAAAGGCTGAAAGACCTGTACAGCAAAAACTTCTCTCTCGAATCCCTGGGAGTGGATATGACATCTGTGGACGAGAAATTTATGCAGAATCTATATGCCACTTTGCAGCAGAACATTGCCAATTCCGATCTGAACCTGGATGCTTTCTGCAGAGAACTCGGTTTAAGTAAATCGAACCTCTACCGGAAAATAAAACAGATCACCGGATATTCGCCGAATGAGTTTATCCGTAACTTCCGGTTGGAAACTGCTGCCAAGATGCTGAAAGAGACAGATATGACAATTACAGAAGTATATTGTGCGGTGGGTTATAACAGTCTGGCCTATTTCTCCAATTGCTTCAAGGCATTGTACGGCGTTTCACCAACCGAGTTCAAGAACAAAGCGGAGGGGAAATAACACCTACTGTTATCCTTCAATACAATTAAATGTTTGATTGTTGCACCGTAACAGATTATTATTTCATCGTTGTATCTAAGGTTTTTCAGTGCAGAGATTAAGGATTTTCAGTGCAGGAATTAGTGAACTTTTATGCAGTCGGGTAGTCGTCCCGTTGTAAGGTGACAATAGTCACCTTATAGAATGATAAATATCACCTTATAAGATGACATTAGTCACTTTATAATATGACTACCTGTCTTTAGAAGGATGAGAAACTCTAAAGATACAAAATTAAACAGTAAAAAGCAAGAGGGAGACTGGAAATATTGCCTCATCGGCGGAACGGATGGATTGCATTTCCGCACGTTAGTTTGTAATATTCCACCATACGTTTGTAAAATGACGTATTTTTCAGGGAGTGTCCGTTTTTACAAGCATTAGAATAGCCTGTGTAATCGACTCTCGTCGGAACGTCCTATTTTTGAGTCAGAAAAACATCGTCGGAGTTTTGTCTCTGCGATCGAAGTAGTTATCAGAAATAGAACAGAAATCTTTTATTTAACAATTTATTAAACTAATATTTATGAAACAGAAAGTAGCTTTCATGCTATTGGTTATTTCGTTCTGGTGTACATCTGCTATTCAAGCACAGACGGGAAGCCAAATTACAGGTAAAGTTGTCGATGCCTCCGGAGAACTCGCAGGAGTCAGTGTGGTGGTAAAAGGAACAACAAATGGAGTGACTACAAACATGGACGGCGAATTTAAATTAGGAAATGTAAAATCCGGCGACGTTCTGAAATTCTCTTTTGTAGGTTATAAAGCCCAGGAAGTGAAAGTGGGCAATAAGAAAAGATTCGATATTGTAATGGAAGAAGATGCCCAGACATTGGAAGAGGTAACTGTAGTGGCTGTGGGTTACGGTGACGTCAGAAGACGGGACCTGACCGGTTCTATCGGCAAGGCCAATATAAGTGATATGACGAAAACCCCGGTAAACAATATCGCGGAGAGTCTGGGTGGCCGTATTGCCGGTGTACAGGTGACTTCTACCGACGGAGCTTTGGGGGATAACTTCAATATCGTCATCCGCGGAGCGGGTTCGCTGACGCAAAGCACGGCTCCTCTCTATGTAATAGATGGATTCCCGCAGGAAAGTTCCAGCATGAGCGCCCTCAATCCGAATGACATCGCATCTATCGACATCTTGAAAGATGCGTCCGCCACAGCTATTTACGGTTCGCGCGGTGCCAATGGTGTCGTCATCATCACCACCAAACAGGGACAGGCCAGCAAGGCGAAAGTGACTTATAACGGGAGCGTCAGCATAAGCAAAGTCAACAAAACGATGGATATGATGAGCGGTTATGATTTCGCTTTGTTACAACAGGAAATCATGTCGGCAGACGACTTCTCCAATTATTATCTGAAGAATGGCGTCACTCTGGAAGATTACAAAACTTTTAGAGATTATGACTGGCAGGATGAAATCTACCGTACAGCCGTCAGCCACAATCACTATGTGGGATTGAACGGCGGTAGCGACAAAATGAAATATTCGGCTTCGCTCTCTTACAGCAACCAGCAGGGTATTGTTATCAATACGGATTTGAGCCGTTATCAGGGACGTTTCAATTTCAGCCAGCAAATCAATAAGAAGATAAAGGTAAATGCGAATGCGAATTTCGCCAGTAACGTGCAGAACGGAGTCAGTCCGTCGGCACAGGCTTCGTCGATGTCTCATTCCTTATTATACAGTGTTTGGGGATACCGTCCGGTTTCTCCGTCGGGTTCCGACCTGTTGGCGGCCATGTATGATGAAGATGTGTCGATGAGCGATGACTATCGTTTCAATCCGGTACTTTCCGCACGGAATGAATACCGTCGCAACACGACTAATCACCTGCAAGCCAACTTAGGAGTGGAATGGGAAATTATCAAGAACCTGAAATTCAAAACTACCGCCGGATATACGGGACGGGACATCAAAAGAGAAGAGTTCAACGGCAGTCAGACCCGTACAGGTAACTCGCATCCTAAGAATACACAAAGCAAGGGTATCAATGCCAAGCTGACTCAACAGGAAACCAGAAATTACCTGAATGAGAATACGTTGACTTATCAGTTCAACAAGAACAAACACAGTTTCAACGCACTGGCCGGTCTGACTTTCCAGAAATACTCCGATTATACGACCAGTATCACGCAGGATTACATCACGAACGAATCTTTCGGCATGGCAGGTATCGGTAAGAGTGAAGCTACTCCGACGACCACTGCATCGCTGGGCGACAACGCTATGATGTCTTACTTTACCCGTTTCAATTACAATTATAAATCAAAATATTACGCAAACTTTACCATACGTGCCGACGGCTCTTCCAAGTTTGCCAAGGACAATCGCTGGGGATACTTCCCATCCGGTTCGCTGGCATGGACTTTTTCACGTGAGAGTTTTGTAAGCGGGAATCTTCCCTGGCTATCAAACGGTAAATTACGCGCAAGCTGGGGTCTGACGGGTAACAATCGCATCGGAAATTATGATTACATGGCGCAGCTGATTACACACAGCGACTACTATAAATATCCGTGGGACAGCTCTTTCACTACCGGTTATGTACTGAGTTCCATGGCCAACCCCAGCCTGAAATGGGAGACGACCGAACAGTTCGACCTCGGTATCGATCTGGGCTTCCTCAAAGGCCGCATCAACCTGACACTGGACTACTATATCAAAACGACCAAAGACCTGTTATTGAACGCGGAAGTTCCGGCAAGTTCGGGTTATGCCACAGCAACACTGAATATCGGTAAGCTGCGTAACAAAGGTTTTGAAATCACCCTGGAAAGTACCAATATCACAACGAAAGACTTCACATGGAGCTCTAACTTCAACATTGCATTCAACAATAATGAAATTATCGCCCTCAACTCCGGACAGAAAGAAATGCTTAGCTACGTCAGATGGGATAATGCCTACAACAATATGCCTGCTTATATCAGCCGCGTAGGTGAATCTGCCGGAAAACTGTATGGTTACATTTACGAGGGTACTTACAAGTACGACGATTTTAACCAGACCACTAATTCGGACGGCTCCATATCATACAAACTGAAAGACGGAATCCCCAGAATCTCCGACAGTGTGCAACCGGGTGACCCCAGATACAAAAAACTGTCCAACGACGGAACCAACAAAATCACCGACGACGACCGTACCATTATCGGCAACGGACAACCGAAACACACGGGAGGATTCACCAACAACTTTGTCTATAAGAACTGGGACTTGAATATCTTCCTGCAATGGAGCTATGGAAACGATATTCTGAATGCAAACAGAATGGTTTTCGAAAATCCGAGCAACCGGACCAATACGAATATGTTCGCCTCTTACAACAACCGCTGGAGCGCAGCCAATCCTACCAGTGACATGCCGAGAGCGCAAGCTCTGGACGCCAAACATTACAGTTCTCTGTACGTGGAAGACGGCTCTTTCCTAAAGTTAAAGACCATCTCTTTAGGATACAACTTAGGAAGAAAAGCACTCTACAAACTGGGTATTCAGGCAGCCAGAGTGTACTTCTCCGCTGAAAATATAGCCACCCTCTCGGGATATTCCGGTTCAGACCCGGAAGTTTCCGTCCGCAACAGCGTATTGACTCCCGGATTCGACTGGTCTTCCTGCCCGCGTTCATTCAATGCATCATTTGGCGTAAACATAACATTTTAAAGAGTATTCAACATGAAAAAGATATATCGCAATTTAAAGACCGCTGTACTGGCATTAGGATGTATGTCCTTATTACTGTCATCCTGTTCAGACTTCCTGGATAAAAACCCGCATGATTTCGTCTCTCCCGAAATCTTCTACAAAAATGAAAGTGACTGTATGATGGCACTGGCCGGAGTTTATTGGACACTGGCTACCGACCATGTATACGGTGAGAGGTACTCGAATATCCTATCCAATACCGACGACTTGAGTTACTATGCCCGCCTGAACCAAAGCGGTCAGGTTTATACCAACTCACACAATTCAAGTAATAATGATATTTACCAGACGTGGACGCAGCTCTATTCCGGTATCAACAACGCCAACGTATTATTGGACAATATCGATGCAGCCAACATTCCGGATGCAGCCGTGAAGAACCGCATTAAGGGAGAAGCCAAATTCCTGCGTGCCTACTACCACTTTCTGCTTGTACAGGGCTGGTATGAAGTACCCATCCGCACGGAAACCGTGACCGACATCAATAACAGCTCCCTTGCGGCAACTCCGCATGCAGAAGCCATTGACTGGATTATCAAGGAAATGGAAGACTGCATCGACCTGGTGGATGACTCCAAATACGACCTGTCTCCATCACACGTCAAAAAGACGACTGTTCAAGGCATATTGGCACGCGTCTGCTTATGGCGTGCCGGATCGCCCTCCAATGGCGGCAAGGAGTTTTATGAAAAAGCGGCCAAGTATGCCAAGGCTGTGTATGACTCGCATAAGCACAAACTGTATCAGGGAGACATCTATGCGATCTGGAAAAACATCGCTTCCGACAAGTATGATACGGAATACAATGAAAGTATGTGGGAAGTGGAATTCATCGGTACCCGCGTAGACGGCAAGTTTACCTACTCACGCATAGGAAACACTATCGGAAACTGGCAGGAAAACACCTCTTCCACCGGTAAGGGATATGCCTACGGGTTCTATTGCGGTTCACTGATCTTATGGGATTTGTTCGAGAAAAACCCCGGTGACTTACGTCGCGACTTATCAATGGCTACTTACAAGCTCGACGCCAGCGATGCCGCGGTATACTGGAAAGATACGGAAATCGTGACACGCCGTTGCGGCAAATACCGCAGGGAATGGACCACTACTTCCCCTAAAGAGAAGAACAACGACCAGATCAACTATCCGGTGCTGCGTTATGCCGATGTGCTGCTCATGCTGGCCGAAGCCGAGAACGAAGCCGGTAAAGCTCCTACTGACCTGGCCTACGATGCAATCAATGAGGTACGCGAACGTGCCGGAATCGATAAAGTGGAGAACCTGTCATACGCGGAATTCCAACAGGAAGTGCGCGATGAAAGAGCCCGCGAACTCTGTTTCGAGAGTCTGCGCAAGTACGACCTTATCCGCTGGGGAATCTATTATGATGCCGCTCATAACAAACTAACTGAAGCCACGAACGACAAACGGTGGACTACCAGCGGGTATTATAAAGCAGCTAAAGAATATGCAGCCAATACGGAAGAAAGGCATCAGTTCCTGCCTATTCCGATGAAAGAATTGGGAGTGAACTTACTTCTGAAACAAAACTCTTATTGGAGTAACGCAGCAGAATAGTCTTATCTCCCCGTTTTGAGAAACATTATACCCCCAACAGAAAAACCATGAAACAGCTATTAATTACAGTCCTTTTGTCAGGAAGTTGCGGATTTCTTGCTGCACAGAAAACAGTTAAAACACCTGCCATATATAAACCTGTCCGTACCGAGATGTATAAAAAGGGATGGATAGACTTTAACAAGAACGGGGTGAAGGACATCTATGAAGATCCTTCAGCACCTGTCGATGCACGCATCGAGGATTTGCTCAAGCAGATGATGCTGGAAGAAAAGACCTGTCAGATGGTCACTCTGTATGGATATAAGAGGGTATTAAAGGATGATCTGCCCACTCCCGAATGGAAGAACCAGTTGTGGAAAGATGGTATCGGAGCCATTGACGAGCACCTGAACGGATTTCAACAATGGGGACTTCCTCCATCGGACAATGAATATGTCTGGCCTGCTTCCCGTCATGCGTGGGCGTTGAATGAGGTGCAGCGGTTCTTTATAGAAGAAACCCGGTTGGGTATTCCTACCGATTTCACCAACGAAGGGATTCGTGGGGTAGAAAGTTACAAAGCAACGAACTTTCCTACTCAACTCGGATTAGGACATACCTGGAATCGGGAACTCATCCGCCAGGTCGGTGTCATCACCGGACGGGAAGCCCGTATGCTGGGGTATACCAATGTTTACGCGCCCATACTCGATGTAGGGCGCGACCAGCGGTGGGGACGTTATGAAGAAGTGTACGGGGAGTCTCCTTATCTGGTAGCTGAACTGGGCATTGAAATGGTGCGGGGGATGCAGCAGGATTATCAGGTGGCTGCCACGGGAAAGCATTTCATCGCTTACAGTAACAACAAAGGCGGGCGTGAAGGCATGTCCCGCGTCGATCCGCAGATGTCTCCGCGCGAGGTTGAGATGGTTCATGTTTATCCTTTCAAGCGGGTGATCCGTGAAGCGGGATTGCTGGGAGTGATGAGTTCTTACAATGATTATGACGGGTTTCCTATCCAAAGCAGCTATTACTGGCTGACTACCCGCCTGCGCGGAGAGATGGGATTTCGTGGGTATGTTGTTTCCGACAGTGATGCTGTGGAGTATCTTTATACCAAACATAATACTGCCAAGGATATGAAAGAGGCGGTAAGGCAAAGCGTAGAAGCCGGATTAAATGTCCGTTGCACGTTCCGCTCTCCCGATTCTTATGTATTGCCGTTGAGGGAATTAGTGAAAGAGGGAGGATTGAGTGAGGAGGTCATCAATGACCGGGTACGGGATATTCTGCGTGTCAAGTTTTTAGTCGGACTGTTCGATCATCCGTATCAGACAGATTTGAAAGGGGCGGATGAAGAAGTGGAGAAAGCAGAAAACGAGGAAGTCGCCCTGCAGGCTTCCCGGGAATCGATCGTACTGCTGAAAAACGATCAAGACGTGTTACCGCTGGATATTTCAGGTATCAAGAAGATAGCGGTTTGCGGACCGAATGCGGATGAATGTTCTTATGCATTGGGACATTATGGGCCGTTGGCGGTAGAGGTGACTTCCGTACTGAAAGGTATTCAAGAGAAGACGGACGGGAAAGCGGAAGTGCTTTATAGCAAAGGATGCGAACTGGTAGATGCGAACTGGCCGGAATCGGAATTGATTGATTTTCCGCTGACGGAAGAAGAGCAAAAGGAAATAGACAAAGCTGTCAGTCAGGCAAAAGAGGCGGATGTAGCGGTAGTTGTATTGGGAGGCGGACAGCGTACGTGCGGAGAGAACAAATCCCGCAGTAGTCTCGATCTGCCGGGGAGGCAACTTGACCTGTTGAAAGCAGTAGTGGCTACGGGCAAACCTGTCGTACTGGTGCTTATCAACGGAAGACCTTTGTCCATAAACTGGGCTGACAAGTTTGTTCCCGCCATTCTCGAAGCGTGGTATCCGGGAGCGAAAGGTGGAAAAGCGGTAGCCGACGTGCTTTTCGGAGATTATAATCCGGGCGGTAAACTAACTGTCACTTTCCCGAAAACAGTGGGACAAATTCCTTTCAATTTCCCGTGCAAACCGTCTTCTCAAATTGATGGGGGGAAGAATCCGGGAATGGATGGCAATATGTCACGTGCCAACGGTGCATTGTATGCTTTCGGATATGGCTTGAGTTATACCTCTTTCGAATATTCCGATCTGAAAATAACTCCGGCAGTTATCACTCCTAATCAAAAGACGTATGTCACCTGCAAAGTGACGAATACAGGCAAACGGGCAGGAGATGAAGTAGTACAGCTCTATGTGCGCGATGTGTTGAGCAGCGTCACTACGTACGAGAAGAACCTGGCCGGATTTGAACGAATCCATCTGAAGCCGGGCGAAACAAAGGAAGTTTCTTTTCCCATTGACCGGAAGGCATTGGAATTGCTGAACGCGGATATGCATTGGGTAGTAGAGCCCGGTGATTTCACACTGATGGTAGGGGCTTCTTCTACGGATATTCGTCTGAACGGCACGTTAACGGTGGTTGACTGCATAAACGACTCTACTCCGCAAAACAAGGAAAACGAAGCTCCGATAAGTGCAAGTACGAATCAGGAAATGGTGAATAACGTGGTGGATAACAACCCTACCACTTTCTGGGAGGGAAACAAAGGGGATTACATCACCTTTGCCTTACAGAACGAAGCGAAAGTGGATGGCATTTCCATTGCCTTTCATCGGGACAACGGACTGGAAACCGATTTTGAAATACAGCTTTCCAGTGGTGGCGGACAGTTCCTGACGGTGTACTCCGGCACAGTGAAAGAGTATCATAAGCTGTTGAACTTTCCTTTTAAAGGAACTACTGCCAGCGACCTGCGTATCGTGTTAGGCAGTGACAGAGTGGGCATTACAGAAATCAAATTACCTCAAATTAAAAAATAAGATATATGAAAACCAGACTATTCCTCTTACTTATTATGTGTCTGTTTATTCTGCCGTCGGCATCAGCACAACAGAAAGAATATTCGTTGTGGTACAGTCAGCCTGCACCTAATGAAGGAGCTGAAAACATTGTAAAGAGTCGCGGATTCCCTTATGACAAATATTGGGAGAGATGGTCTTTACCCATAGGGAACGGATATATGGGGGCTTGCATATTCGGACGCACGGATACGGAGCGTATTCAGTTGACAGAAAAAACATTCGGCGTCAAAGGACCGTACAAGAAAGGGGGCATCGGCAACTTTGCGGAAATATATATAGAGGGTATTCACCATGACCAGCCATTGAACTACAAACGTTCACTGCGCCTCAACGATGCCATCTCTACGGTAAACTACCAATACGAGGGTGTGAACTATACAAGGGAATATTTCGCCAACTACCCAAGCAATGTAATCGTCGTAAAGCTCAAAGCGGACCAACCCGGAAAGATTTCGTTCACTCTTCGTCCCGTGCTTCCTTACCTGCACGAATATAACGACGAAGGAACCGGACGTACAGGCAAGGTATCAGCACAGAATGACTTGATTACCCTGACCGGAGATATACAGTTTTTCCGGCTGCCGTATGAAGCGCAGATTAAAGTAATTCCCAGTGGGGGACAGCTAAAAGCGATGAACGACGAATCGGGAAACAACGGAACCATCCGCATACAACAGGCTGACAGCGTAGTGTTACTGATTAATGCACAAACTGCTTATCAACTGAAAAGTTCGGTATTCACGGCATCTCCGGAAAACAAGTTTACCGGAAACGAGCATCCGCACCGTGCTGTCAGCCAATGCATACAGAAAGCGGCCGACAAAGGATATGAGGCATTGTGCAAAGAGCATATAGCCGATTATCAGTCTCTCTTCAGCCGGGTGGACTTGCGTCTTTGTGATGAGACTCCCGGTATACCGACTGACAGCCTGTTGCACGACTATCAGAGAGGAAAAGAAAGTTTATATATGGATGAATTATTGTTCCAGTACGGACGTTATTTATTAATCGCTTCGTCGAGAAAGGGTTCGTTACCACCCCACCTTCAGGGAGCATGGAGCCAGTATGAATATGCGCCCTGGTCCGGAGGCTACTGGCATAACATCAATATACAAATGAATTACTGGGCTGCCTTTAACACGAATCTGGCGGAAGTATTTATTCCTTATGTGGAATACAATGAAGCTTTCCGTCAATCGGCCAACGAGAAAGCGACAAGTTATATCAAAAAGAATAACCCTGACGCCTTATCGGCCATCCCCGAAGAAAACGGATGGACCATCGGAACGGGGGCAAACGCTTTCTCAATAGATAGCCCCGGCGGACATTCGGGACCTGGAACGGGAGGATTCACCACCAAATTATTCTGGGATTATTATGATTTCACCAGGGATGAAGATATACTGAAGAAACACTCTTATCCCGCCATGCTGGGTATGGCCAAATTTCTTTCGAAAACTCTGAAACCGACAGAGGAAGGATATTTGCTGGCTGATCCGTCTTCTTCGCCTGAACAATATCATAACGGTACGACTTACCAGACGAAAGGTTGTGCATTCGATCAGGGAATGATTTGGGAGAGTTTTCATGATGTATTGAAAGCAGCGGATATCCTGAAAGAGGAGTCGCCTTTCCTCCGGACAATAAAAGAGCAGATTGGCAAACTGGATGCCATTCAAATTGGAGAATCGGGGCAGATAAAGGAATATCGTGAAGAAAAAAAGTATAGTGACATCGGAGATCCGCGCCATCGCCATATTTCACATTTATGCGCACTCTATCCGGGTACGCTGATTAATGCGGAGACTCCCGAATGGTTGAAAGCGGCTACCGTAACTTTAAACAACCGGGGAGATAAATCGACAGGATGGGGTGTCGCCCATCGTTTAAACTTATGGGCACGGGTAAAAGACGGGGATATGGCGTACCAACGATACCAGCTGTTATTGAAGAAATACATCCTCGAAAACCTGTGGAATATGCACCCGCCTTTCCAGATTGACGGAAACCTGGGAGGGACTGCCGGAGTAGCAGAAATGTTGATTCAAAGTCATGAAGGGTATATCAACCCTCTCCCCGCCCTGCCGGCTGCATGGAGAGACGGAAGTTATGAAGGTTTGGTAGCCCGGGGAAACTTTGTAGTTTCCGTTTTCTGGAAACAGGGACTCATGACTCAAATGGATGTCTTATCCAGAGCGGGTGGCGAATGCGTCATTCAATACAAGGATATTGCCAATTTTACAATCAAAGACGCCAAAGGAAAGAAAGTGAAAACTATCCGGGAAAGTAAGAACCGCATCAGATTTGCCACCCAAAAAGGAAATACCTATTACTTAAACCATTAATAAAAGATATGAGACTGAAAAAACAAATAGCGATTCTGGCACTGGGAGCAGGTTTCGTCGGCTGCACTCCCCAACCGGCAACCAACCTCATTGAAGATAACATGGAGTTTGCACAGCAACAACTCCGGTTTGCTTTTGATGAGATAGATTATGCCATCGTCAATGAGTCACCCGAAAGCCGCGCAAAACGGGAAAAGAACGGTTGGGGAGAATTGACCAACCCCCGCAATTCGGAACCGGACGGGACACTGAACTTGGTGCCGTCCAAAGACTGGACAAGCGGATTCTTTCCGGGAGAACTTTGGTTCCTTTACGAATATACCCAAAACAATTTCTGGAAAAAGAAAGCCCAGCAACATACTGATATATTAGAAAAAGAAAAGATGAACGGAAGTACTCACGACATGGGTTTTAAAGTCTATTGCAGCTTTGGCAACGGATACCGTCTGACGCAAGATGAACACTATAAAGAGGTATTGCTGCAATCAGCACACACGCTCGCTACGCGCTTCAAACCGGCGGCAGGGATTATCCGGTCGTGGGATCATAGTACAGCCAAATGGGTATGTCCGGTGATTATTGATAATATGATGAACCTTGAACTGCTGTTCTGGGCTACTAAGGAGAGCAAAGACTCTACGTTTTACCGGATAGCGGTCGATCATGCAAGAACTACGATGAAGCATCATTTCCGGCCTGATTTCAGCAGTTATCATGTGATAGATTATGATACAATTACAGGGCAGGTATTAAAAAAGAATACTCATCAGGGCTTTGCCGATGAATCTGCCTGGTCACGCGGACAGGCATGGGCGCTCTACGGATATACGATGTGTTATCGCGAAACCCAGTTACCGGAGTTTTTGGAGCAGGCACAAAACATAGAGAAGTACCTCTTTACTCATCCCAATATGCCGGAGGATCTTATTCCTTACTGGGATTTCGATGCGCCCGGTATACCCGACGAGCCGCGTGATGTTTCAGCGGCTACGGTCATCGCTTCGGCACTTTATGAACTTAGCCTGTATGATCCTGAAAAGGGGGAACGCTACAGGAGCAATGCAGATAAGATCATAGAGAACCTGACGAAGCATTATCGCGCTACGCTAAAGAAAGACAACGGTTTCCTGTTATTGCACAGCACGGGTACCAAACCGACTAATACGGAAGTGGACGTACCTATTGTCTATGCCGACTATTATTTCATAGAAGCGTTGATGCGTAAAAACAAATTAGAAAAAACGGGTAAACTGTTTTAATATTAAATCATGTCGGTAAGAAAACGGAATATTTAATTGTTTAAACTAACGGATAAAACCATGAAGAAATCTACTAAATTATGGATGGTCATTCTCTTCCTATTCACCGGAGCAGGAAGGGTAACTGCTCAAATTCCATCTACCAGAATATACGACGGAGAGAAACTGGCTAAGGTAAAAGCCCGTATGGAGTCAAAAGAATATGCATCTGCCATCACTAAATTGATGAATGAGGCGGACAAAGCCCTGAAAAGTAAACCTGTCTCCGTGATGGATAAAACGATGGTTGCGGGTAGCGGGGACAAACACGACTACATTAGTATGGGACCTTACTGGTGGCCCGATCCGACGAAACCCGACGGTCTGCCTTATATCCGCAAAGACGGAGTACGCAACCCTAATGCAACGAGTGACTGTACGAACATCGGAAAGACAATTAATGATATATCGACTTTAGGAATCGCCTACTATTTCTCCGGCAATGAGAAATATGCAGCCAAAGCTGCTGAACTCACCCGCATCTGGTTTCTGAACCCTGAAACTCGCATGAATCCCAACATGAATTATGCACAAATGATTCCGGGTCATAATGGAAACAAGGGCAGAGGGTTCGGCATGATTGATGTTTATTCGTTTATCAATTTACTGGATGCAGTAGAGATGATGAATACTTCCACCGCCTTTACAACAGCAGACCGTTCCGGTCTGAAAGATTGGTTTACCGATTATCTGGAATGGATTCGCACCAGTCCTGTAGCCGACGAGGCACGGACATCTGAAAATAATCATGGGGTATCTTTCGACGTGCAACAAACGGTATATGCGCTCTTCACCGGAGATTCTGTCCTGGCACGGAAGACAATCAGTGAGTTTGCAAAGTTACGATTGTTCCCACAAATCGAACCCGACGGCAGGCAACTTAGAGAACTGGAGCGCACCAACGGACTTAGTTACACAAACTACAATCTGGCTCTTATAATGGATATGTGTGCAATCGGCCATACATTAGGTATAGATGTCTACAACAGCACTTCCAAAGACGGGCGTTGCATCGCGAAAGCATTGAAGTATATGGCTTCTTTTATCGGCAAGCCACAAAGTGAGTTTCCATACCAGCAAAGCAGGGATTGGGAAAAAGAGTTGCAAACAAGTTGTTGGATATTGCACCGTGCTTCTTTCTATGACAATAAATCGGGTTGGGAGGAGATCTGCCAAAAATATCTGAAGCCATCCAGCACGGACAGAAGGCGATTGTTATATAGTTTAGAATAATTCAATAGGTATATTATAAATATTACACGACATCGGAATAGATTAAGATGTTTCTGAATAAGATATTACCAGATTCTGACAAGATTGGGTAATGTCTTATTTTTATAATGAGGAAAATTGTTACCTTTGTTATATCTTATATTTGCAATAAGATCAAATCTAATTTTTCCTCTTATGAAAATAATTAAAGCCGCCCGCATCGTTATCCTCATTACCGGACTAGTAGTAGCCGGAGTGTTCTTTTCATCCCCTGTTTCTGCCCAGGATATTTCGGGAACCTGGCATGGAAAACTTTCCATTCCCACCGGTTCATTGACTATTGTATTCCATATCAGTCAAACAGAACAGGGAACTTATGTGACGACATTGGACAGCCCCGACCAGGGAGCTAACGGCATAAAGACGCAGACTACTTCTTTCAATGATTCTATATTGACGATCCAGATACCCATTATCCATGCCTCTTACAAAGGAAAATTGGATAGTAATCAAACAATCAGTGGGACGTTTACACAGGGAATGCCTATTCCATTGAATTTGGAAAAGGGAGAAGCCGGTCGCCCCAAGCGCCCGCAGGAGCCTCAACCGCCTTTCCCTTACAAAAGCGAAGAGGTCATTGTGAAGAATGAGCAGGATGACATCAATCTTGCCGGAACATTGACTCTTCCCCAAAAGGGAACTAAGTTTCCGGCAGTGGTTATGGTGACAGGGAGCGGTGCACAGAACCGGGATGAAGAAATCATGGGACACAAACCTTTCCTCGTCATCGCCGATTATCTGACCCGGAACGGAATTGCCGTACTTAGGTGTGATGATAGGGGAACTGCCGCTTCACAAGGTAATCACGCAACAGCTACCAATGAGGATTTTGCCAGAGATACGGAGGCTGCTATCAATTATCTGCGCAGCAGAAAAGAAATTAATGCGAAGAAAATCGGTATCATCGGACATAGTGCGGGCGGAATCATTGCATTCATCGTTGCAAAAAAAGATCCGTCGATCGCATTTGTCGTTTCATTGGCAGGGGCCGGTGTGAAAGGTGACAGTCTGATGTTGAAGCAGGTAGAGTTAATATCTAAGTCCCAGGGAATGCCGGATGCAGTCTGGCAAGGGATGAAACCGTCTATACGAAACAGGTACGCCATACTGCAACAAACGGATAAGACTCCCGAAGAGTTACAGAAAGAATTATATGCAGACATTACCCAAACAATGTCTCCCGAACAGCTGAAAGATTTAAATACCATCCAGCAGATATCTGCACAAATCAGTTCGATGACTTCTCCGTGGTATCTGCATTTTATGCGATATGATCCGGCCGAAGACTTGAAGGAACTAAAATGTCCGGTTCTGGCACTAAACGGAGAAAAAGACATTCAAATGGATGCCGCCATGAACCTGACCGCCATCCAAGAAAGAATCACTGGAAATGGAAATAAAAATGTAACTATCAAAGCCTATCCCAACTTAAACCATCTGTTCCAGACTTGCGAAAAAGGAACACTGGCAGAATACGGGCAACTGGAGGAAACCATCAGCCCGGAAGTTTTAAAAGATATCGCGGAATGGATTCTAAAGCAAACGAAATAGTCGCTTTATCCATCTTCCAACCTCCCGGCAATCATCTTGCTACACACTAGCATTGTATAAATTGATTTAAATCAAAATCGTCCGGTCTGAACTCACCTTGAAAGATTTTGTTTTACCTTTGCAGCCGAAATAAAAAAAGCGGCAGGTAAAAAGGTAAAAAGCAACAGGTATTAGGTAAAGTTTGGTATGAAGAAGAGTCTTATTGCATTGGCGTTCGGTACACTGGGATTGGGTATTGCCGAATTTGTGATGATGGGAATTTTGCCCGATGTGGCAAAAGATTTAGGTATTAGTATTCCTACCGCAGGGCATTTCATATCTGCTTATGCATTAGGAGTCTGTGTCGGTGCCCCTGTACTGACATTGGCCCGCAAATATCCATTAAAACATATTCTGTTGGTATTAGTTACCTTGATTATGATAGGTAACATCTGTGCGGCTATGGCTCCCAATTACTGGGTGCTACTCGTTGCCCGTTTCATCTCCGGCTTACCTCATGGCGCATACTTCGGAGTAGGCTCTATTGTTGCCGAGAAACTGGCCGATAAAGGTAAAGGCTCGGAAGCCGTCTCCATCATGATTGCGGGAATGACCATTGCCAACCTATTCGGTGTACCTCTGGGAACTTCTTTAAGTACCATGCTTTCCTGGCGTGCCACCTTCCTCTTAGTCGGCATTTGGGGAATTGTTATCATGTACTATATCTGGCGATGGGTTCCCCATGTAGAAGGTTTGCAGGACACCGGCTTTAAAGGGCAGTTCCGTTTTCTTAAAACTCCGGCTCCGTGGTTGATTCTCGGTGCTACAGCCTTAGGAAACGGCGGTGTATTCTGTTGGTATAGCTACATCAATCCGCTGCTTACCCATGTGTCCGGCTTCTCCACAGAAAGCATTACGCCTTTAATGATCCTTGCCGGTTTCGGTATGGTGATGGGAAACCTGATTAGTGGCCGTCTCTCCGACCGTTACACTCCCGGAAAGGTGGGAACTGCCGCACAAGCACTCATCTGCATGATGTTATTGCTTATTTTCTTCCTTTCTCCATACAAATGGGCAGCCGCCCTGTTAATGTGCCTTTGTACGGCTGGACTGTTTGCTGTATCCAGTCCGGAACAGATATTGATTATCCGTGTAGCAAAAGGAGGAGAAATGTTGGGAGCAGCCTGCGTACAGGTTGCGTTCAATCTCGGAAACGCCATCGGTGCCTATGTAGGCGGACTAGCTGTTAGTGGCGGATACCGTTATCCTGCCCTGACAGGTGTACCGTTTGCCTTGATCGGATTCACTTTGTTCTTGATTTTTTATAAGAAATACCAGGCAAAATACTAAAACTCTATCAAAATACCTATCTTTGCAGTCAGATTATCGATAACTAAATAAAACGAAATAGATAAATGGCATTGCAATGTGGTATTGTCGGACTACCGAACGTGGGTAAGTCGACTCTTTTCAACTGTTTGTCGAACGCAAAGGCACAAGCGGCAAACTTCCCTTTCTGTACAATTGAACCGAATGTAGGTGTAATTACCGTTCCTGACGAACGTCTGAACGCACTGGCTGAATTGGTACATCCCCAACGAATTGTTCCTACAACTGTAGAAATCGTAGATATCGCCGGACTGGTGAAAGGCGCAAGCAAAGGTGAAGGACTGGGAAACAAGTTCCTAGCCAATATCCGTGAAACAGATGCAATCATCCACGTGCTCCGTTGTTTCGATGACGACAACGTGACACATGTAGACGGTAGCGTAAACCCCGTCCGTGACAAAGAAATCATCGACTACGAACTTCAATTGAAGGACTTGGAAACGATTGAAAGCCGTATCCAGAAAGTACAGAAACAGGCGCAGACGGGTGGAGACAAAGCTGCAAAGTTAGCTTATGATGTACTTGTCCAATACAAAAATGCTCTGGAACAGGGTAAATCTGCACGTACAGTGACTTTCGAAACGAAAGACGAACAAAAGATTGCTCACGAACTGTTCTTATTGACCAGCAAACCGGTGATGTACGTTTGCAACGTTGATGAAGCAAGCGCAGTGGGTGGCAACAAATACGTAGATATGGTGCGTGAAGCTGTAAAAGACGAGGATGCTCAAATCCTGATTGTTGCAGCCAAGACAGAAGCGGACATTGCCGAACTGGAAACGTACGAAGACCGCCAGATGTTCCTTGCCGAAGTAGGCTTGGAAGAATCAGGTGTAGCACGCCTTATCAAATCAGCTTATAAACTATTGAATCTTGAAACCTATTTCACAGCCGGCGTGCAGGAAGTACGCGCCTGGACTTACGAAAAGGGATGGAAAGCTCCTCAATGTGCTGGTGTTATCCATACTGACTTTGAAAAAGGTTTTATCCGTGCCGAAGTTATCAAATACGAGGACTATATTCAATACGGATCGGAAGCAGCTGTGAAAGAAGCCGGAAAGCTGGGTGTGGAAGGAAAAGAATATATAGTGCAGGACGGAGACATCATGCATTTCCGTTTCAATGTGTGATTATCAGTCATCACCAACGACTCATTAATTATTAATTCGCTAATAACATGAAGTATCTCATCGCAGGAACTGGAGGTGTAGGCGGCAGTATCGCAGGATTTTTGTCGCTGGCAGGCAAAGATGTAACCTGTATTGCCCGTGGTGCTCATTTGCAAGCAATACAAACGGATGGTTTAAAACTGAAGTCGGATTTAAAAGGCGAACATACGCTCCGGATTCCGGCAACTACCGCTGAAGAATTCAATGGAAAAGCGGATGTGATATTTGTATGCGTAAAAGGTTACTCGGTCGATTCTATTGTAGAACTCATTCAAAGAGCCGCTCACAAAGACACGGTTGTCATCCCCATACTGAATGTGTATGGAACAGGACCGCGGATACAGAAACTTGTTCCGGGAGTTACCGTTCTGGATGGTTGCATCTATATTGTGGGGTTTGTATCCGGCACAGGAGAAATCACCCAGATGGGGAAAATATTCCGGTTAGTGTATGGCGCTCATCGCGGCACTATCGTTAAACCCAGATTACTGGAAGCCATCCAACAGGATTTGCAGGAAGCAGGTATCAAAGTAGACCTTTCACCGGATATCAACCGGGATACATTTATCAAATGGTCGTTTATTTCTGCAATGGCTTTAACAGGGGCATACTACGATGTTCCGATGGGTGAAGTTCAAAAACCGGGAAAGATACGGAATACATTCATCGGACTCACTACAGAGAGCGCTGCTTTAGGAAAGAAGCTAGGTGTGGAATTTCCGGAAGACCCTGTCACTTACAATCTGAAAGTCATCGATAAACTGGATCCCGAAAGCACTGCTTCCATGCAGAAAGATCTGGCACGCGGACACGAATCCGAGATACAGGGACTGCTTTTCGATATGATTGCAGCAGCCGAAGAACAAGGGATTGACATACCGACCTACCGGATGGTTGCAGAAAAATTCAAAGAATAGCCACTAGAGAAAGAATGAAACCTATTAAATAAATAATACTACCAAGCCTATGTATTCACTTCTCAACATCAACTGGAACCCGAATCCCGAACTATTCAACCTGTTCGGTATTTCTATCCGTTATTACGGATTATTGTGGGCAGTAGGAATATTCTTTGCTTATGTTATTGTTCACTACCAGTTCCGGGATAAAAAGATAGAAGAAAAGAAGTTTGATCCGCTTTTCTTTTACTGTTTCTTTGGTATTCTGATCGGCGCCCGTCTGGGACACTGTTTATTCTATGATCCGGGATACTATCTGTCACATTTCTGGGAAATGATTCTTCCCATCAAGTTTATGCCGGATGGAAACTGGAAGTTTACCGGATACGAGGGATTGGCCAGCCATGGTGGCACACTAGGATTGATAGTCGCACTTTGGCTGTATTGCCGCAAGACAAAGCTCCATTATATGGATGTATTGGATATGATTGCCGTAGCCACTCCAATCACAGCCTGTTTCATCCGCCTTGCCAACCTGATGAACTCCGAAATCATCGGCAAGCCGACTGATGTACCCTGGGCGTTTATATTCGAGCGTGTAGATATGCAGCCCCGTCATCCGGGACAACTTTACGAGGCTATCGCCTATCTTATCCTATTCTTCATCATGATTTATCTGTACAAGAATTACAGTAAGAAACTGCACCGCGGCTTCTTCTTCGGACTTTGTTTGACTTACATCTTTGTCTTCCGCTTCTTCATCGAGTTCCTGAAAGAGAACCAAGAAGCATTTGAAGACCACATGATGTTCAATATGGGCCAATGGTTAAGCGTTCCATTTATCATCATAGGCGTTTATTTCATGTTCTTCTATGATCGGAAGAAAGTAGAAAAGAAATGAAACATATCATAGATATAGAAACTTGGGGAGCGGACAGGAAAAGCAATCACCAAAGAAGGCAAATTAGTAATGCCTATCGCTATGACCATTCATCATGGATTTATAGACGGGCACCATCTTTCATTGTTTTACAGGAAAGTAGAAGAGTTACTAAAATAAAGCACAAACAAGGATTAGCATTCTCCCCCATTGCTTCATATTACAGATTTTAAATTAAGGGGAAATAATTATTTCCCCCTGACTATCTTCTTGATATCATTCAGCTTATTCAATGCTTCAATCGGAGTGAGATTATTCACATCCAAATTCAGAATCTCATCACGAATCTGGCAGAGAATCGGATCATCCAGTTGGAAGAAACTTAACTGCATCCCTCCACGGTTCTCGCTCACTTCCGTCAACGGTTTACCGGAAATTCCTTGTTGGCGATTGTCAGATTCGAGCTGCTTCAGTATCTCATTGGCACGTTTCACAATACTTTTCGGCATACCGGCCATCTTTGCCACGTGAATACCGAAAGAGTGCTCACTACCACCCCGCTCCAGCTTACGAAGGAAGATTACCTTATTATCAACTTCTTTCACCGATACATTATAATTCTTGATACGTTTGAAGGATTTCTCCATCTCATTCAACTCATGATAATGCGTAGCAAATAAGGTACGTGCTTTAGCTTTCGGATGCTCATGGATATGCTCTACGATTGCCCAAGCAATGGAAATACCGTCATAAGTAGACGTACCACGACCCAACTCATCAAACAACACCAGACTTCGGGAAGAAACATTGTTTAGAATATCTGCCGCTTCATTCATCTCTACCATGAATGTTGATTCTCCGACCGATATATTATCACTCGCTCCTACACGAGTGAATATCTTGTCTACCAAACCGATGTGCGCACTCTCCGCAGGAACAAAGGAACCGATTTGAGCCAATAGCGTAATTAATGCCGTCTGACGTAAAAGCGCAGACTTACCAGCCATGTTCGGACCTGTAATAATAATAATCTGCTGCGTAGTATTGTCCAGCATCACATCATTGGCAATATACTTCTCACCGATAGGAAGCTGTTTCTCAATCACCGGGTGACGTCCCTGGCGGATATCCAATACATCATTATCTTCAATAATCGGACGGATATAACGATTCTCACGAGCCACATTGGCGAATGACAACAGACAATCCAGGCGGGCAATCTGATTCGCATTAATCTGTATCTGGGGAATAAACTCCGTCAATGCCTGTACCAAATCCGTATATAGCTGCGTTTCCAGCACCAGAATCTTATCTTCCGCCCCTAAAATCTTCTCTTCATATTCTTTCAATTCCTGCGTGATATAACGCTCTGCGTTGACCAACGTCTGTTTACGAATCCATTCGGGCGGAACTTTATCCTTATGTACATTACGGACTTCAATATAATAACCGAACACATTATTGTAAGCCACTTTCAAACTCGGAATACCCGTCCGTTCGCTTTCGCGCTGCTGTATCTGAAGCAGATAATCCTTTCCCGAATACGAAATCCGGCGTAGTTCGTCCAAATCCGCATTCACCCCGTCTTGAATCACTCCCCCCTTATTAACAGCCAACGGCGGGTCATTCTTAATCTCTTTGGCAATCCGGTCGCGAATAGTGACACAAAGGTTCAACTGCTCCCCTATCCAGTTCAGACTTGCGTTATCGGCCTGGATACATGCCAACTTTATCGGCTCGATAGCCTGCAAAGCCACCTTCAACTGAACCACCTCACGAGGTGATACACGCCCTACAGCAACTTTGGAAATGATACGCTCCAAATCGCCTATCAGATGCAGCTGCTCTTCAATCAGTTCCTTAAAGTCCGGTTGACGGAAGAAATACTCTACCACATTCAACCGTTCGTCAATCGGCTTCTTATCCTTCAAAGGAAAGACCATCCAGCGCTTCAGCAAACGTGCTCCCATCGGGCTGATTGTCCGGTCGATGACATTCAGCAAACTGCTTCCGCCATCATTCATATTGCCAATCAACTCAAGGCTGCGCACCGTAAACTTATCCAGACGAACGTATTTGTCTTCCTCAATACGGGCCAAAGAAGTGATATGTCCAATCTGTGTATGCTGCGTCATCGTGAGGTATTGCAGGATAGCGCCGGAAGCAATGATACCATTCTTCAAGTGTTCCACGCCGAAACCTTTCAGGTTCTTCGTCTCAAAATGCTTCAGCAACTTCTCACGGGCAGTAGTCTCCGTAAATACCCAGTCATCAAGCTCGAAGGTAAAGAACTTGCTGCCGAAATTCCCCTCAAACATCAAACGTTTGCCACGTTCAAAAAGAATTTCCTTCGGGGCGAAGTTGTTCAACAGTTTATCAATATAATCAAAAGGTCCTTCTGCAGTTAGAAATTCACCGGTAGAAATATCAAGAAAGGCAACCCCACAGGAAGCTTTACCGAAATGAACGGCAGCCAGGAAGTTATTTTCTTTATAATTCAAGACATTATCATTGATAGAAACACCGGGAGTCACCAGTTCGGTAATGCCACGTTTCACCAATTTTTTCGTCATTTTCGGATCTTCCAACTGGTCACAGATAGCGACACGCTTTCCGGCGCGAACCAATTTCGGAAGATAAGTGTCGAGAGCGTGATGTGGGAATCCCGCCATCTCAACAGTCTTTCCTTTTCCGTTAGCACGTTTCGTCAATGTGATTCCTAATATTTCCGATGCAACGATGGCATCCGTAGAATATGTTTCATAAAAGTCACCGCAACGAAACAGCATCACTGCATCCGGATGTTTTGCCTTCAAATCCAGAAACTGTTTCATCATCGGGGTGAGGACGATTTCTTCTTCGTTCACGGTTCTCTCCTTTTCTTTTTTATTTAGGGTAAACAATTGCAATATCTTTGCAAAGATAACGGTTTTTCGGCAGAGAATCAATGGCATTCTCCAATTCAATTTTCACAATTAGTGTTGCATACCATCAAAAAAAGAGGGTTTATTTCTTAACAAGTAGGAGAAAAATATTAAAACGTGTTATAAAACATACTATTTTTCTTGGATAATTTGCTAATTTCCCAATAGTCCGTATCTTTGCAATGTGTTTTTCATAGTATTAGATTTAAGGTTAACAAAGGTTGGAGCAAGGCGTTGCTCCTTTTTTTATGTCCGTACGTTTCACTTCCCCATAAATTGCAGTCAAATCCTCTTTATTTTACCGAGCCTTTCTTTCTGCCTGATAGACTCCAAATATAATGCAACCTGCTCCCAATAATGTAATCCACGTGATTTGTTCGTGAAGAATGATTACGGATGCCACCATTGTCACCAACGGATTGAGATAGATATAATTGGAAGCTCTAACAGTTCCCAACTGTTTTAAGACCACATTCCAGAGGACATAACATATCAAGGAAGCCAGAACAGCCAGAAACAAAAGATTGGATAATACAATCGGTTTTAAAAGTATGTCAAGATCCGGTTGCAACGGATGAAGAAGAAAGGCGGGAAGTATGGTCAATACTCCATAAAAGAATATCTTGCGAGTGATAAATACAGTGGGGTAACGCCCCGTCATTTTCTTTATCACCAAACTATAAAATGCCCACGACAGGGCGGCAAGTAAAGTAAGCAAATCCCCTACCGGAGATAATTTAAGTACAAAACTACCGTTGAAGACCACCAGTCCCACTCCGATTAAAGCTAATATGGAACCATAAACCAAACCTTTGGTGGCTTTTTCACTCTTATAAAAGAGAAGGGAAAGAATGGTGGTAAGCAAAGGAGCTGTGCAAATGATGAAAGCGACATTAGATGCTTGCGTGATTCCCAAAGCTGTATTCTCGGTAAAGAAATAGAGTGAGCCACCGAAAAGACCTCCTGCCATCAACCAAAGTTCGTCTTTCCAATTACCCGCAAACAGACGTTTGGGAGAAATCACCCAAATGCCCAAATAAGCAATGAGAAAACGATAAAAGAATATCTCTTGAGGGGTCAGTCCGTGATTAATCAGTACTTTGGTTGATATAAAGGTCAGTCCCCAGATAGCAACTACAAGTATCGCAATCAGATGGTAATATCCATGCTTTAATTCCATAGTGATGGTGATGTTTTTTAATAGAGTGCAAAGATAGCGAGAAGTTATGGAATGTTTGTTTGGAGAAGTAACAAAAAGCCCGTACCTTTGTTTATGTTCAAAGAAAGCTCCTAAAATAAGGAATAAGTTATGGAAAAATATACAGCACCGGACAGGAAACGTATCCCCTATGGCATGATGAACTTTGCAGTAATCCGCCGCGATGACTGTTATTATGTAGACAAAACCCGGTTTATACCCATGATAGAAGAGGCGGACAAGTTTTTCTTCTTTATTCGCCCGCGCCGTTTCGGCAAAAGTCTCACAGTAAGTATGTTGCAGCACTATTATGATATACTTGCCAAGGATAAATTCGAAGCGCTGTTTGGCGACCTTTACATCGGAAAGCATCCTACGCGCGACCGGAACAGCTATCTGGTACTATACCTCAACTTCTCCGGAATAGTAGGCGAACTGCACAACTATCGCAAGGGACTGGACGCGCATTGCCAAACAATGTTCGACTACTTCTGCGATATTTATGCCGACTATCTCCCCAAAGGCATCAAGGAAGAACTCGACAAAAAAGAAGGAGCTGTCGAACAATTTGAATACCTGTTCACAGAATGTAATAAGACCAACCAACGTATTTACCTCTTTATTGACGAATACGATCATTTCACCAACGCCATTCTCTCTGATATAGAAAGCCTGCACCGTTATACGGACGAAACGCATGGCGAAGATTATCTGCGTGCCTTCTTCAATAAAATTAAAGCCGGAACCTATTCCAGCATTGAACGCTGTTTCATTACCGGCGTAAGTCCCGTGACAATGGACGACCTCACAAGCGGTTTCAACATCGGAACCAACTACTCGCTCACACCGGAATTTAACGAGATGATAGGTTTCACGGAAGAAGAAGTCCGCCAAATGCTTACCTATTATTCCACCACCAGTCCATTCAATCACAGTGTAGACGAACTGATAGAAATAATGAAACCCTGGTATGACAACTACTGCTTTGCAGAAGAATGTTACGGTGAAACCACTATGTACAACTCCAACATGGTACTCTACTTCGTCAAGAATTATATTCAACGAGGCAAAGCCCCCCGGGATATGGTAGAAGACAATATCCGTATCGACTACGAAAAATTACGTATGCTCATCCGGAAGGACAAAGAGTTTGCACACGATGCCTCCATCATACAAACATTGGTGAGCGAAGGCTACGTCACCGGAGAACTGAAAAAAGGTTTTCCTGCCATCAATATTACCAATCCTGACAACTTTGTGAGCCTGCTTTACTATTTCGGTATGCTCACCATTAGCGGCACGTATGAAGGAAGAACCAAACTCACCATCCCCAATCAGGTAGTCCGCGAACAAATCTACACCTATCTGCTAAGTACCTACAACGAAGCCGAACTTAATTTCAGCAGTTACGAGAAAAACGAACTTGCCAGTGCCCTTGCCTACGATGGTTCTTGGAAAGCTTACTTCGGCTATATTGCCGACTGTCTGAAACGCTACACTTCCCAGCGCGACAAGCAGAAAGGCGAATTTTTTGTCCATGGCTTCACACTTGCCATGACAGCACAAAACCGTTTCTACCGCCCCATCTCTGAACAGGACACACAGGCAGGTTATGTCGATATTTTCCTTTGTCCGCTACTGGATATCTATTCCGACATGAAGCACAGTTACATTGTGGAACTGAAATATGCCAAGTATAAAGACCCCGAAAGCCGCATAGAAGAACTGCGACTGGAAGCTATTGCTCAAGCCAATCGCTATGCTGACACCGATACGGTGAAGAGAGCAGTCGGCACAACACAGCTTCATAAAATCGTAGTTGTATACAAAGGAATGGATATGCCGATATGCGAAGAGGTTTAATACAAAAAAGGAACTCGCATTACAAGCGCATCATGCAAAAAACAGATAGGCTAACAATATGAAAAAATCAATAAAACGTTTGCCCAAACGCACGCAAGAAGAGTTGGCGGTGCTGCAAGAACTGATATTGTCGAATCTTTCGAACGTGCGTATGATTATCCTGTATGGAAGTTATGCGCGGGGAAAATATGTCATCTGGGATGTAACATACGACGGGTGCGGAGGAGGTACTTACTACCAAAGTGATTTGGATATTCTGGTGATATGTGATACGGGAGATGCTACTAAAGCAGAAAGACATGCGCGCGAGGTTATCGTCCCCAAATATGATACACGAATGGAAGGGAAACGGCATCCGGCACCTCCTAGTATTATTGTAGAAACCCCGACGACCATTAATCGAGCTATAAGAAGGAAGCATTATTTCTTCTATGAGATTATAAAAGACGGCATTCTGTTGTATGACGATGGCATGTTTCAGATTGGTAAACCGGAGAAGTTGCCGTATCGGGAGATTAAGAAATATGCAGAGGAAGAATATGAAGAATGTTTCGACATGGGAGAATGTTTCTTGGATTCGGGACACACTGCTTACAAAAATGGTAATTTTAAATACGGTTCATTTGAATTACATCAAGCCTGCGAACGCTTCTACAAAACATTTACGCTTGTATATGGCGGCATTCGCCCTAAATCTCATGAATTGAAAGTGCTGGGAGCAATGGCCAGAAGCTGTTCACGAGAATTCGCAAATGTGTTCCCTACCAATACTCCCGAAGAAAATAAAGCGTTTGATAAATTATGCAGGGCATATATCGAAGCGCGATACAACCGGCTATTCACCGTTAGCAAAGAGCAATACGAGTATATGCTGGCACGAACAGAGGTGCTGCGCGAAGTGACTATTCGGGAATGTGCCGCACGCATAGCATATTACGATGAGATGATAGAAAAAGAAGAGAAAGAAAAGATATAAACCGTATATCGTAAATATAGTACGATAACCTTTACAGTTCCCCATTCTTGTACAATTTGTTTTCCAGATATCTCCCTTTTTAAATAGTAAATACATGACATACATTTTGCCAAAACAAGAGAAAAAAATGTATGTCAAAACCTTTATAAATGAAGAATTGAGGGTGTGTCGAAACTCTCATAAACTTAAAATCACCCTCGCCACAGACAGTTGTAGCGAGGGTGATTTCGATAAAAGGGGAGTTTTTACACATTCCCAATCACGTTAAAAGAGAGTTTCGACACATCTCCTTACTATCAAATTCCTACATGAAAAACTATCGCAACTATATACTTTATTTGGTTACCTTGTAAGTTCCACTTCCATAGTCCTTTGATTTCATCTCTCCGGGAAGGGTTACGGTAGCGGTAACACCCTTAGGAATGGTGAATTCCCAAATCCAAGTGTCACCCTCGTATTTCCATGCGCTCTTAATGAGTCCGGCGGCGGAACGGTATTCGGCAGTCACGTGTCCCAATCGCTTGTCTGGAATGGGTTTCATAATGATATGCTTGAAGCCGGGGGTGGCGGGATCGGCTGCGATGCCGGCAACAGTTTCCCAAATCCATTCACATACGCATCCATAGGCATAATGATTGAAGCTGTTCATACCTCGTGGTCCCATTCCCTTATCTATCATATAGCTGTTCCACCTTTCCCAAATGGTGGTAGCTCCATTGTCCACAGAATACAGCCAGCTTGGGTTCTTACGTTGGAAGAGTAGTTCATAGGCAATATCTTCCATGCCATTCTCCGTGAGGGTAGCCATGAGGATGGATGTGCCCAGGAATCCGGTCTGCAAGCAAAGGTCGTGTTGTGCGAAGTTTTCGCGCAGGCGGTCTATCATCTTCGCTTTGGCTTCGCCTTCCACAAGCTGGTTTTTCAGGGCGAACAAAGCAGGAGTTTGCATGGTGTTGAGGATGGCGGTTTTGAAAGTGCCGTCTTCGTTGAGGAAGTTCTCTTTGATGTATGCTTTTGCCAAGTCGCCCATTTGCTGGTATTTGGTGGAATTGCGACCGGTAGCGGTAGCCATGTCGCGCATCATGAAAGCATCTATCACCCAATAGGAAGCGCTTAGATAGTTCCAGTAGCTAATGGCATCAGGAAGCGGACCTTGGGGAGAGAAAGCCAGTCCGCTACAGCTTTCCAGCGGTTCGTAGCTCAACCAGTCAGCCCATTGGTAGTTGCCATTCTCGCTGCAGAGCGTCTCGTGGTTATACTTGGTGTCGTTGATGTGGTTCATAAACAGGTCCATGGCATTCCAGTTCTCCTCAATGATTTGCGTATCTCCGAATTGTTTCCACACCGTCCAAGGCACAATGATTCCGGCATCAGCCCATCCCAAACGCATTTTCTCATCACCATATTGTGCCAAGGGAGCCACTCCGGGGAATCCGCCCAAACTGTTCTGGGTGTCGCGCATGTCACGCATCCACTTGTGAAAGAACTTCATGGTGTTAGCAAAGAACGTACCGGTTTCCGCAAACACTTGTGTATCTGCTGTCCAGCCCAGACGCTCGTCGCGCTGCGGACAGTCGGTGGGTATGGACAGGTAGTTGGATAGCTGTCCCCAATAAGTGTTGGAGATGAGCTTGTTCACAAGGTCGTTGCCTGTGTTGATAGTGCCGGTTTCCAGTTCCTTTGTGATGGAAGTGACGGGAATGGATTTCAACGACTTGATGGCTACATTCCCGGTGGCAGTTATGGAAACGTAGCGATAGCCGAAGAAGGTGCAGTGAGGATAGTAGGCCACATAATTATCTCCGGCAGCAAAGGTGTAGTTCAGGCGGATGCCGGTGTGGGGAATACGCAGGTTTTCGCGGTGGCAGCTTCCTTCCGGACCGTCCATGCCACGAATCCTGGCACCGTTGCCGTCATTGAGCAACTCTGCGGGAAAGCAAGTCAGCACTGTTCCCTCGGCGGCTTTGAATACGAAAGAGGGTATGCCGGCACAGTTTTGCCCGAAATCCACCACTAATGTCTCTCCCGGACTTATGGTCATCTCCGTGCCCGATGCGAACTCACGGGCGATAATCACTTTACCGAACTCGTTTTCTTTCGCTCTTTCTATCTTCTTCCAAATGTATGCTCTGACAGGAGCGAGGGCGAGATCGGTGCGCAGATAGACCTCCGCTCCGTCCGAAGGCAGAATGTCACCAGAAAATTCGGTATTCTCTTCGGGTGTGGAGAGTTTGTCCACACATTCGTAGCCCATCGGTTCGCGTGCATCATACTCTTCTCCGTCAAAGATGCCGGCATGTTTCACCGGACCGGCAATTCCGGCTTTCCAGTTTTCGAGGTCGGTACCGTAGCACTTCTTAGTTCCGTCAGAAAAAGTCAGTTCCAATACACCGCGGAAGGCACACTTTTTGCCTATCATGCCGTCATATCCTCCGGGGGTTATGATTTTGTCAGCCCACCATCCCGGTGTCACCTGTACGGAGAGCATGTTGTCGGCGTTTGGCTTGGTACGGATGACGTCTGTGATATCATAGGTGAAAGAACGTTTGGTCTTGGCATAGTGTGTGAAGCCCGGTTTCAGGAATTCTCCGCCTACGGGTTTCCCATTCACATACAACTCGTAAACTCCCAGTCCGGCGGTCATCCACTTGGCAGAGATGACTTTCTGTTCATTTTTCACGGTGGACACGAACCAACTGGCACCATCGGCTGCGCGACCGTTGTTATGTCCTTTCACTACAGGAGCGTCTACTGCTGAAATCCATTTGGATTCGTTCCAGGCCGACGCTTCCAATGCGTGAGTACGTTTTCCGACTTCAGTTGCGTTTATCAGTCCGCTATTCGAGAAAAGCGCGAAAATCATTACCGGAACAAGATTCGCAAAACAATGGAAATTCATTTTCATACTTATATGTATTTTTTAGTATTAAAAGATTAACTTAGAAGTGCTGTTTTATGGGACTTGCACAACAAAATTACAGAATTATATGATATGACAGACGATTTCTACATTTTTTTTGACTCAACAATGGTTTCTGTTCAATCTGAAGCTTTTTACGTTGGAGAATCGATTATCAGGCAAAACAACGACATATTGTAAAATAATATAATCAACGCATTCACTAGTTCTATTGTATCAATTATTTATCAAATAAGAAAAGAAGATGACGGTTATTCATTGCAGTCATTCTTTCTTCTTTACACGAAAACCTCGAAATCGAATAAACTCTATTCAAGTTTTTAATAAATAACGAAGGGGTTTATTATAAACGGTATCCAAGTTTATTATAAACTCTTTTTTGACGCTTTTAATACCTGAAATAGAATTATTGCAACAAAAATGGGCAAGAACCTTCACAGTTTCTTGCCCATTCGTTATCCTATGTTATGCATTTCGCACATCCACCTATTGAACTTATGTCACAATATTTATATCTTTCATCATTCGTTTTCTATTTTTAATTTCCCCAAATATACGAAATAAAAACAAGAAAGTCAATAGGGAAAGCGTGGTTATCTGAAAATAAACACGTAAATTTGTGCCTCGAATTAGAAATAACAGTATAAATCACTATAAATAAAAACTTTATCACTATGGAGTACAATTTCAGAGAAATTGAAAAGAAGTGGCAGAAAAGGTGGGTGGAAGAGAAAACCTACCAAGTTACGGAAGATGATTCGAAGCAAAAATTTTATGTACTAAACATGTTCCCTTATCCATCAGGAGCCGGCCTACACGTAGGACACCCGCTGGGATATATTGCTTCCGATATTTATGCCCGTTACAAACGACTGCAAGGCTTCAATGTACTCAATCCGATGGGATATGACGCATACGGTCTGCCTGCAGAACAGTATGCCATCCAAACCGGACAGCATCCTGCAATCACTACCGTCAAAAATATCGACCGTTACCGCGAGCAGTTGGATAAGATAGGGTTCTCTTTCGACTGGAACCGTGAAATCCGTACTTGCGACCCGGAATATTATCACTGGACACAATGGGCCTTCCAAAAAATGTTCAATAGCTACTATTGCAACGATGAACAGGAAGCCCGTCCTATCGAAGAATTGGAAAAAGCTTTTGCAATCTACGGAAACGAAGGATTAAACGCCGCTTGCAGTGAAGAAATCAGCTTTACTGCCGAAGAATGGAATGCCAAAAGTGAAAAAGAACAGCAGGAAATCCTGATGAACTATCGTATCGCTTATCTGGGTGAAACCATGGTAAACTGGTGTGCTGAATTAGGAACTGTATTGGCGAACGACGAAGTAGTGGACGGAGTGAGCGAACGTGGTGGTTACCCCGTTATACAAAAGAAAATGCGTCAATGGTGTCTGCGTGTATCTGCTTACGCACAACGCCTGCTCGACGGATTAGATACAATCGACTGGACAGATTCTCTGAAAGAAACTCAAAGAAACTGGATTGGACGCTCGGAAGGTGCTGAAGTGCAATTCAAAGTAAAAGACAGTGATCTCGAATTCACCATTTTCACCACTCGCGCAGATACCATGTTCGGTGTCACCTTCATGGTATTGGCTCCGGAAAGCGAACTGGTAGCACAATTAACGACTCCTGAACAAAAAGCAGAAGTAGATGCTTACCTCGACCGTACCAAAAAACGTACGGAACGCGAACGTATCGCCGACCGCAGTGTTACCGGTGTATTCAGCGGCTCATATGCCATCAACCCGTTCACAGGTGAAGCAGTGCCCGTCTGGATCAGCGATTACGTATTGGCCGGATACGGAACAGGTGCTATTATGGCTGTACCTGCTCATGATAGCCGCGACTATGCATTCGCCAAACATTTCGGGCTGGAAATCCGTCCGTTGGTAGAAGGTTGTGATGTAAGCGAAGAAAGTTTCGATGCCAAAGAAGGGATCGTTTGCAACTCTCCGCGTCCTGATGTCACTCCTTATTGCGATCTTTCGCTGAACGGACTGACGATCAAAGAAGCAATAGAAACAACCAAGAAATATGTAAAAGAACATAATCTGGGCCGTGTGAAAGTGAACTACCGTCTGCGCGACGCTATCTTCTCCCGCCAGCGTTACTGGGGCGAACCGTTCCCTGTTTACTACAAAGACGGAATGCCTTACATGATCGACGAAAGCTGTCTGCCACTGGAACTTCCGGAAGTAGCTAAATTCCTGCCTACCGAAACAGGTGAACCTCCATTGGGACACGCTACCAAATGGGCTTGGGACACAGTAAACAAATGTGTAGTAGAAAATGAGAAGATTGACAATGTAACCGTCTTCCCGCTGGAACTGAACACCATGCCGGGATTCGCCGGTTCTTCGGCATATTATCTCCGTTACATGGACCCACGTAATCATAAAGCATTGGTTGATCCGAAAATCGATCAGTACTGGAAGAATGTAGACCTTTATGTAGGTGGTACCGAACATGCTACCGGACACTTGATCTACTCTCGTTTCTGGAATAAATTCCTGCACGATGTAGGTGTATCTATCATGGAAGAACCATTCCAGAAGTTAGTAAACCAGGGAATGATTCAAGGTCGCAGTAACTTTGTATATCGTATCAAAGACACCAATACTTTCGTTTCGCTGAACCTGAAAGATCAGTACGAAGTTACTCCTATTCACGTAGACGTAAATATCGTATCTAATGATATTTTGGATTTGGAAGCATTCAAGGCATGGCGTCCTGAATATAAAACGGCCGAGTTTATCCTCGAAGACGGAAAATACGTTTGCGGATGGGCAGTTGAAAAGATGAGTAAATCCATGTTCAACGTAGTCAATCCGGATATGATTGTTGAAAAATACGGTGCAGATACACTTCGTATGTACGAAATGTTCCTTGGACCGGTAGAACAATCCAAACCGTGGGATACCAACGGAATTGACGGTGTACACCGTTTTATCCGCAAATTCTGGTCGCTGTTCTACAGCCGTACAGACGAATATCTGGTAACGGACGAACCTGCAACAAAAGAAGAATTGAAGAGCCTTCATAAATTGATTAAGAAGGTGACAGGTGATATTGAACAGTTCTCTTACAATACATCTATCAGCGCATTCATGATTTGTGTAAACGAACTCTTCAACCTGAAATGCAGCAAGAAAGAGATTCTGGAACAGCTCATTATCACTCTTGCACCTTTCGCTCCGCATGTTAGCGAAGAGCTGTGGGATGTACTGGGACACGAAACTTCCGTATGTGACGCCCAATGGCCTGCATACAACGAAGAATATCTGAAAGAAGATACCATCAACTATACCATCTCTTTCAACGGAAAGGCACGTTTCAATATGGAATTTGCAGCAGATGAAACTTCGGACGCTATCCAGGCGGCAGTATTAGCCGACGAACGTTCACAGAAGTGGATTGATGGCAAGACTCCGAAGAAAGTCATTGTCGTTCCGAAAAAGATTGTAAACGTTGTTGTTTAAAAACAAATTAGGCACGGATTACACGGTTCTGATTGACTCTAAATTCTAAACCGTGTTATCCGCGTAATCCGTGCCTAACATAATTATAAATCCTATGCATAAACTAACAAAAGCGGAAGTAATGAGAGAAGTGAAAGATTATATCTACATCACTCTCGGATTGATAAGCTATTCTTTGGGATGGGCTGCATTCCTGTTACCTTATCAGATAACTACCGGAGGAACTACCGGTATCGGGGCTATTATATATTATGCAACAGGATTTCCAATCCAATGGTCATACTTCATCATAAATGCAGTGCTGATGACATTTGCCATCCGGATATTGGGCCCGCGATTCAGCATAAAGACTACCTATGCTATTTTTGTGTTGACCTTTTTGCTTTGGCTTTTTCAGTTAATAGTAAATAACTACGTTGTAGCTCCGGATATGACGCCTGACGGCAAACCGTTGCTGCTCGGTGCAGGACAAGACTTCATGGCTTGTATTATCGGTGCGGCCATGTGTGGTGTAGGTTTGGGCATCACTTTCAACTACAACGGAAGTACGGGTGGAACAGATATTATCGCTGCTGTTGTTAATAAATACAGAGATGTATCACTCGGACGAATGATTATGATCTGTGATGTATTCATTATCGGTTCCTGTTATTTTATATTCCATGATTGGCGCCGGGTTATCTTCGGCTTCGTCACCCTGTTCATTATCGGTGTCGTACTCGACTGGATTATCAACAGTGCCCGTCAATCGGTTCAATTTTTCATCTTCTCCAAGAAATATGACGAAATAGCCGACCATATTATTAGAGATACCAACCGCGGAGTAACCATACTCGACGGTACGGGATGGTACAGTAAAAACAACGTGAAGGTGCTGGTAGTGCTTGCCAAAAAGCGTCAGTCACTCGAAATCTTCCGTTTGGTAAAACGTATTGATCCGAACGCATTCATTTCGCAAAGCTCCGTAATCGGTGTGTATGGTGAAGGATTTGATAAACTCAAAGTAAAATAACCGGTTGATAAGTATTGAACAACTCTGTTAAAACAAAAAATAAAATGATGAAACGCAAACTTGTATTTGCTACCAATAATGCTCATAAACTGGAAGAAGTTGCTGCTATACTGGGAGACAAAGTAGAATTGCTAAGTCTCAATGATATCGGTTGCCAGACCGACATTCCCGAAACAGCTGAAACACTGGAAGGAAATGCGCTATTAAAATCCTCCTTTATTTATAAGAATTACGGCTTGGATTGCTTTGCCGATGATACGGGACTGGAAGTAGAAGCCTTGAACGGAGCTCCGGGAGTCTATTCCGCCCGTTATGCAGGAGGTGAAGGACATGACGCTCAAGCCAATATGCTTAAACTTCTTCATGAACTGGAAGGAAAGGAAAACCGTAAAGCGCAATTCCGCACTGCTATTTCACTCATCTTAGATGGAAAAGAATATCTTTTTGAAGGAGTGATAAAAGGCGAAATAATCAAAGAAAAACGTGGTGATTCCGGTTTTGGCTACGACCCTATATTCAAGCCTGAAGGTTACGACCATACTTTTGCCGAATTGGGAAATGATATAAAGAACAAAATCAGCCATCGCGCACTGGCTGTACAGAAACTTTGTGAGTTTCTGCAACGCTGATTACGCATACTCACTTAAAATATAAAACACAATGAAGAAAATTACATTATTTACTCTACTGACGTTACTATTATGTACTTCGTGTGTAACGAAAAAGAAGTTTATGCTCGCAGAGATGGCAGCCACCACAAGCAAAGATAGTTTACAAAGACTGTTGACTGACTGCCGTGACACAGGTGACCAAATGTCAGCACAAATCAAAAACCTCCTGCGTGATACTACGAAAATGGGAAATAGTATCCGCCAATATCAAAGTATGTTGAATGTCAACATGACCGAACAGGAAAAGCTGAATGCACTGTTGAACCAGAAAAAAAACGAGCTTAACGAAAGAGAACGCACCATCAATGAATTGCAGGACATGATTAAAGCGCAGAACGATAAGGTACAAAACCTTTTGAGTAATGTAAAAGATGCATTACTTGGCTTCAGTACTGACGAGCTGACCGTTCGTGAGAAAGACGGAAAAGTATATGTAGCCATGTCTGACAAACTACTATTCCAATCAGGAAGTGCCCGCCTGGACAAACGTGGAGAGGAAGCTCTCGGTAAACTGGCCGAAGTGTTGAACAAGCAGACGGACATCGATGTATTTATCGAGGGACATACGGATAATAAGCCTATCAACACCGTACAATTCAAAGATAACTGGGATTTAAGTGTGATCCGTGCCACCTCCGTAGTCCGTATCCTGATCAAGAATTACAATGTGAATCCTCTGCAGATTCAGCCGAGCGGCCGTGGTGAATATATGCCTGTTGCCGATAATGAAACAGCAGAAGGCAGAAGCAAAAACCGCCGTACGGAGATTATCATGGCTCCGAAACTGGATAAGTTGTTCCAGATGTTGCAAAGTTCGGAAGAATCCAAGTAAAAAACATCTATAATATGATAAAAGGCTGCTCAGAAGCAGCCTTTTATTTTATTCAAACAAAAATTAATTCATCTACCCCAATTAGACGGTTTCTTACCCATTTTAAATATCATTGTCCCGCCATTCGTTATATCCTGATGAGTAATGAAAAAATCCTTGTATTTCTTCCCGTTCAAGGTCACCGACTGAATATAAATATCTTCAGGTGATTTACGTATCGTCTGAATACGGAATCCCTTATTACCGGAAAGTTTCAGCGTACATTCATCAAAAACGGGAGTACCGATAATATATCGGCCGTCAGCAGGATTCACGGGATAGAAACCCATCGCACTGAACACATACCATGCAGACATCTCTCCGCAATCATCATTTCCCGCATATCCGGAGGAAGTGTTGTTATATAGATTATTCATGATATGACTGACATATTTCTGGGTCTTCCACGGTTGTCCTGCATAATTATAGAGATAAGCAACGTGATGACTAGGCTCGTTACCATGCGCATACTGGCCTACAAACCCGGAAGCATTGTCATTCAATTCGCCACTCTGATGATGAATGGTGAAAAACGTATCTAACTTTTGCTCAAAAGCTTTAGTTCCACCTGTCAGTCCAATCAATCCTTCGACATTGTGCGGCACATACCAGAAATACTGCCATGCATTTCCTTCCGTAAACGGATAACCTCCGTTTGCACCGTATTTATAAGGATCGAAAGGTTCCATCCATTCTCCCTTATCATTCTTCGACTGGAAGAAACGAGTTGCCGGATTAAAAAGGTTCCGGTAGAATTCAGAACGATGATAGAAACGTTGATAATCAGCCTCTTTTTTCAGCTTTGCTGCCAGTTGGGCCACACACCAGTCATCAAAAGCCTGCTCCAGCGTGATGGAAACCGATTGAGTCTGAATATTCTCCGGCATGTAGCCATACTTTTCCCATACTTCAAAAGGAGAGTTAGGATGCGAAGTGACCGAACTGTTATACACCGCTTCATAAGCTTTTTCTACATCAATTCCCGGAATCCCTTTCAAGATGGCATCTACAATCACAGGAATCGAATGGTTACCAATCATGCAATAATTGTCTTGTCCCCACAATTGCCAGATCGGCAGATAACCGTAATATTCATATTGACGAATCATACTCTTCACAAAATCAGTCACCCGTTCAGGCTCCAACAAAGTGTAAAGAGGATGCGCTCCACGAAAAGTATCCCAAAGCGAGAATGTAGTATAATGCGTCTCGTTACTGCCTACTTTACGGGTTGTATAGTCCGCAGCCATGTATTCACCATTCACGTCAGACATGGTATTAGGCTGAATCATTGTATGGTAAAGGGCGGTATAGAATATCTCCTTTTGCAGATCGGTTCCTTTCACGTCAATCTTTCCCAGTTCCTGCTCCCAGTCGGCATCTGCTGCTGCCACATACCGGTCGAAATCCCAATGGGGCGCTTCCTGTTCCATGTTCTGACGGGCGTTTCCCATAGAGACAGACGAAAGGGCTACTTTGCAATTAAGCGGTTTACCATCCAGTTTGCCAAAGCGGAAACAGCCGTGGAGATCGGTTCCATTAATCACCGCTGTGTTATCGTATGTACGCCCGCCGTCCCTTAATGTAGAGGAAAGAATCGGACTCGAAAATTCCATATAGAAATAAATCTTACGCAATTTGGCCCATCCTGTAATAATGCGATACCCCTCTACAGCATGATTGTTCAGAATACGGATTTGAGAGTTGATGATGCGACGCCCCCAACTGCCTTTATTGGCCGAATGGTCTAAATCCAGTAGTATCTCCGCATCCTTGTCTGTCGGATATTGATAACGATGAATACCGGTTCTCGGAGTCGTTGTGAGTTCGGCATTGATATTTTCATCTTTCAACATTACCTGATAGTAACCGGGACTGGCTTTTTCTTCTTCATGAGAGAACGCGGAAGAAGTGCGTCCGCTACTCGTCGGCATGATAAGAATATCAATCAGATCGGAAGCTCCCGTACCACTCAGGCGGGTATGACTGAAGCCATAAATGGTACGTTTATTATAATCGTAGCCCGAAGCATCTCCCCAGTCAGGAGCTTCATTGGTATCGGGTGAAAGCTGTACCATGCCGAACGGCGAAGTAGCACCCGGATAATTATTTCCGGAAAGCCCTCCGTTAATGGCTCCTGTACCAATGAAAGGATTCACATATTTAGTAGTCTCACCGGCTTGCAAAGTGGCAAAAACCAACGAAAATGCACAGATTCCTGTTATAAATTTATTCATAGCAATTGATTTATTCAGCAATGATTTCTACCACCCGGCTGTTCAGTTGTTGGGTAGTAAACACTTCCAGTCCCACATTCATCAGATACTCTCCTGAATACAGCTGACCGTTACCTTGAAGCGAAGAATTGCTACCCGGCATCAGATTGATTTCCTTCACACGATACATTCTATCAGCATCCAATCCCTGCAAACGCACCGGTAATACCTTTTCTGCATAACGCGGATGAATATCAAATGCATACAATACAGCTTTATTCTTCTCTTTATTTACATACATAGAAGAGGTATGGTTACTGCCATAAGGAGAAACTAAACGATACAGATCTCCATCAAGAATTACAGGTTTCAAACGATTATAATTTTCCACAGCCTGATTGCAATAGATATGGTCATTCTCGTTCATATCATCCAGCTTGATATCAAAACCCAGTTTACACATCATAGCCACATCCGTACGGAACTTGATGCTGGTTCCCCGGTTCCAGGTCGTAACATGTGCACACATCGTCTTACTAGGAAATATTTGTGAGAATCCCCATTGAATAAACAGACGTTCGATAGGGTCTGTATTGTCACTAGGCCAGAATTCCGTAAAATATTTCAATGCTTCGAAGTCAGAACGTCCGCCACCACCGGCACAAAGCATCATCGGTAAATCCGGATATTTATTTTTCACACGCTCCAACACTTTATACAGTCCGCGCACATATTCGATATACAGATGCGACTGTTTATCCTTCAGATAGGAAGAATAGATATTGGTGATGGGACTGTTACAATCCCACTTAAAGAAAGCGATTCCCGGATAGTTTGTCATCAATTTGTCTACCACACCGAATACATGATCCTGCACTGCCGGGTTACTCAAGTCGAGCACCAACTGATTCCTGAAATAATATTCATCCCGGTTAGGCAGATGAATCACCCAATCTTTATGCTTTTCATACAATTCACTTTGCGGATTCACCATTTCAGGCTCTATCCATATTCCGAATTTGATACCTTTCTTTTGTGCCTCTTCTACCAAACGTCCTACACCATTCGGCAGTTTATCCGCCGTTTCTTTCCAGTCACCCAGTCCTTGATGATCGCTGCTACGCGGATATTTATTACCAAACCATCCATCATCAAGCAGAAACATATCCACTCCCAGCTTGACAGCCTCATCCATCAATCCAATCAACTTATTCTCATCAAAATCAAAATAAGTAGCTTCCCAGTTATTGAGCAGTGTCATACGGGTCTGGTCACCCTTCTTAACCTGATACTTGCGTGCCCAGTCATGAAAGTTGCGGCTGGCCTCTCCCTTACCGTTCAGGCTATAGGTGAAATAAAAATCCGGTGTGCGAAAAGTTTCTTTGGCAGGAAGGTTGTATTCCGAAGCGTATGGATTAATACCTGAAATGACACGAAGTTCATTCTTGTTATCCACTTCAAAAGTAAAACGGAAGTTACCAGTCCACCCCAAAGTACCGACTAATACCTCTCCTGAATTTTCCTTCGACGGAGCACCCAGAGACAACTGGAAAAACGGAGAAACAAACATATTGGCACGCGCACCCAACTTGGTATCAATCGTTTTTTTACCAAATGCCAGTTCACGCTCGGCTATGTTGACCTCATGTGCCCAGTCACCGGAAAACTCCGTGAGAAAATACTTATCACGGTTAAAGTGAAGCATAGAAGAAGCATATTTGCTCAATACAACAGGCTTCTTCTCCTGATGACTGATTTCAGTGAATGTCTTGATGATATTTTCCGCAGCATACGTTATATAGTGCAATTTCACAGTCACAGGATATTTGTCATCCTTTAGAGTAATCACTGTTTCTACACTTCCGTCATTCTGCCGGCTACTACTATGTTCTACATATTTCAACAATAAAGACGGGTTTCCATCATTGTGAAGCACTTGAATGGCCGGCTCGAAATAATCCTCCGCCCCATGTGTGATATAAACCTCGGTTCCCTGCGGCAAGTAGGCAAAGTCCGATTCATGATTCAGTTTTTTCCCCAGATAACGCTGGTATAGACGACCATTGTCTCCCACTTGGAAGATCAGGCTTGTGCCATCTGTTTCAATCTTGATAATAGGTTTGTCAGTTGCCTTCAACATACAGGAGATGCTCAAAAGACAGCATAAGAGAATAGCTTTTACTTTCACGGTATATTTATTTAATGTGATTACAATCATTTTTTATTTATCAGTACGGAACGGAGCAACCGGAAGTCCGGCAGTTCCATAAAGATTACACTCCGGATTATCCGCCCATCCGTAACGTGCCGCAATGGGTATTTCCACTTCCGGCGATTCAAGGATCACCTCTTTTCCCCGGATAGTGGCAGTTGCCTGATGAAAAACTTGATCCGGTCCGGCCATAATGAATCCTTTGGGTTCGCCTGTTGCGGCCTTCACTTCACAATCGAAGCTAAGTATCAGTTTATTTCCCGAAATACGGTAGCCCTGAAAAGTCGGTACATCAAACGTACCCTTCTGATAAGTATTTGCCAATGACAAGAGGGCCAGGCGTCTTCCCACTTCCTGTTTGTTTTTAGGATGAATATCGTGCGCTACACCAAGGTCAATAGCCGGTACCATCCCCGTGCCTTCCATAGAAAGTGCATCAGACTGCGCTTCACGCAATGCAGCCCATTTCGAATCGGGTTGCACCTCCTGGCTACGCAAGTAATTTGCCAACTGCACGAAGTAGAAAGGCAACTCCTGTTTCCATTGTTTCCGCCAGTCAGCTATCAGCGACTGAAAAAGAGGAGAATACTGCCGGTCACGACCTACGTTCGCTTCACCCTGATACCATATAACCCCCTTAACCGGAAAAATCGTGAAAGGATGTACCATCCCGTTATACAATACAGACAGGTAGCTGGAGCCCTCCGGTGACATGGGCGCAGATGGCATTTCATCCAAAGTTAATCCGATGCGACAGTTCCAGCTTCCGGCCAATGATATTTTCTGTCCACCCATTTCCGCATACAAAGTTTCCGGTTTTCCATGAATACCGCCTTCTCCCCCAAAATCAGATACACGAACCGTAATAATACCTTTGCCGGCTTTCACTTCCGCAGCCGGAATCATATACTTCCGGAGGGTGGCAAACCCCGATCCCCTAGCTATTTCCTTACCATTGTAGTAAGTAATATCCTCATCATCTATCATTCCCAGACTAAGAGTGACCTCCTTTCCTGCCCATTCGGCAGGAATATCTATCTCCTTTTGAAACCAGACGATACCGTCCAGCCCATCCAGTCCTTTTTCCTCCCAATAACCGGGTAACTCCATAGACTTCCATTCTTTCCCAGTCTGTAAAGCCGAAATCCATTGCGGAGTCCCTTGAGCAAAACCGGCATCCCGGATCATAAACTGTTCACGCCAGTCCTTCATTTCTTGTTGATAAACAGCAGAAAGAGCTTCTTTATTAAAATTCAGTCTCCTCATTTTAGCTGTTTCTCCCTGAAAACCCATCACCTGTTGCAAGGTGCCGAAGCTTGTCCACGCTTCGGCCGGAGTGCCGCCCCAAGTACAATCTATCACACCAACAGGTACATTCAGTTCTTTCCACAATTGACGGGCATAAAAATAAGCGACAGATGAAAACTCCGGAACAGAGGAGGGGCTACATTCCTGCCAACCTCCTCCATTTATTTCTACGTTATCCTGCGGAGTTAAAGATACAGTCTTTTTTACCTGTAACAGACGAATAAACGGATAATTGGCTTCCGCCACCTCCTGTTCATAATTCATAACCTTGCCCCATCCGGCAACCGGCATTTCCATATTGGATTGTCCGGAACAAAACCAGACTTCTCCCACCATTATGTTTCGCAAAGTCAGCATTTCGCCGTCTGAAAGGGTTATCTGGTAAGGACCTCCGGCGGCAGGAGTAGGTAACTGTAAAGTAAAACTTCCATCCACTCCCGCTTTGACTGTATATTTCCGGTTATCCCAACTCGTTTTTACGGTCACTTGCTTGCCGGATTTTGCCTTGCCGGGCAATGTCAAGGTACTCTTTTGCTGTATCACCATATGATCGGTGAAAAACGATGGTAAAGTGACTTTAGCCTGTGTACAAACAACTATGCACAGAGCCACAAGAGTCATTCTATATTTATTCATTTTCGGTTAGTTAATTGATTCCGGGCTATTAATTAAATTCCAGTACTTTCACATCCTTGGCAGGTATGGTAATCTCTATCTGATTTCCGGCAGTAGTCCGGTTGCCACTCCATAATTCTTTCACCTGATAACTGCTTGCTTGCTCCAGCCCTATTCTATCCAACGAAAGTGTCACCGTCTGCTCCTGTTCCGAATAGTTGAAAAGTGCGCAATGGAATGTTCCATCTTTCTCCTTTCTTACAAAGATTTGTTCCGATTGAGCTCCATTTCCCTCTACCGGACGGAACACTTCACCCGTAGCAAGAGCATTGATATCAGGATTCGTCAGATATTTCAACGCTTTGTCTTTCCCGTCTTTTCCTCCGGCGGCACTAAAATCATCTCCGCCAATGTAGATACCTGTAATAACGCCGGAAGTGATACGCGCCCGATTTTCACCGTCTGTAGCATCTCTCAACACAATATGGTCTGCATCATTGAATTGATAGATGTACTTCTGCCACCATCCATAAGACAATGCATTCAGCGTGTACTCGGTATCCTTGATTTTATTCCATGCATCGCAGGCAATTCTACGCGACTGGGCATATTGTGCCGGAAAAACAGGAGAAATAGAAAGATTGATATACATATCCCCAAAATATTTATCCAGCAACTGCATCCCATAATTATATCCCTGAATACCTGTCGTCACTTCAGGAAGATACCATTTATCAGCCTCCATCGCTCCATGGGTCATGAAATCCATTTTCACATACTCGAATCCTGTCCGATGAAACAAACCGGACGTCTTTTTCATCATTGCCTCTACAGCGGGATGAGTAGGGTCGATAGCATAAGCACCGTCCAATTCCTGTGGCTTTCCGTTAGCATAAAGGTAGATATCCTTGTATTTATATTCAGGAGCGGCATCCACCGTCCGTTCGGGATCACGCGCCCAGTCGGTAAACGGAGTCCAGTAGATACCTCCAATCTGACCATTTGATTTACATTTTGCAATGAATGACTTCAATTGTTCTTCATTCATACAGTCCCAACCGGAATCCAATCCGACATAAACCGTATGATCCGGATTGACAAAATGACGATTTTGAAGGTTTTGTTTGATAAAGTCCGAAACCTCCATCGCTTTATCATAAGTCAGGTTGAATTGCAAAGCCCCCCAACTGTTCCAACCGAACGGAACTGCTTTTCCCCACTCCTTCGGAGGTGCTATGATTGCATTCACCTTTGCATAAGTTTCCAGTCCGTCGCACCAGTTTTCAAAGAATCCCAGTAATATTTTGGGAGACTTGATCTTCTTGCCTGTCAATGCTCCGTGAGGTTTCACATCCCGCGTCAGTTCATCAGCTACTCCGCCATAGCAGATCAGAGAACCGATATTCCGGCTATCTCCTTTGCCGAGAGTGATGGCAGTTTTCCAATGATCATGTTCCACCGAACCCACTACAAGCCCGCTACGCCCTTCATTATTAAAGACCGCAGTCACTTCATAGCTGGTCAGTGTATCAAAATCGAGCGCATGAGACTGATATCTAATCCATTTATCATTGTCAAACGGTATGAACAAGGCACGGTTATCACCAGCCGGGAGCAACTCCTCGGACATACGGTCTACATTGACAGGTGCCATCCGGTTGGAAGCAATCTTATCGTTTCCTTCCAAGGTAAACTCCGTCAATACATATTCCTTATCCGGATAAAGATAAAAATATTGTGTCAGCTTGGGAAGAGATTTATCTGTATATTCAACCTTATACAAGGTTCCTTTTCCAAAAGCATCTGAAATTTTATGTTTGCTTACCTTGTGGCGGGCATAGTCCCGTGTAGTAACCGTCCGCCCTTCCCATAAATAAGAAGCATACAGTCCATCACTAATAATTTTTGACTTTTGAGAAAGCGTTATGCCTCCTTTCTGATCATCGAAGCGGATTTGCCAACCGCCCGTCGTCAGGCTTTTATTTCCGGCAATGCACCCGGAAAAAGTGAGGAACAGGAACAAAGTTCCGAGAATGGTTTTCAACTGTCGAAATTTGTTTTTCATATGGTACAATAAATATGGTTTTAAATAGAATAAAAGTGTTCCCCAAAGGTAGGCATTGCCGGAAGTATTACTTGGCGTAAACAAGTCAAAAAATGAAAGATTTACGGCAATATGCCACTCAAACTCGCTGAATCCGCAAATATTCTATTTATCCGCATCATTTATAACATCCGTATTCCTTATATCCTGCGGAACGACGGCTTGTCTTCCACTCTGATACTGTTTCTCGAAATCTTTCGGAGTCATGCCGAATTGCTTCAAGAACAGTTTGCTGAAATAAGACGGAGAATTAATGCCCACCATATAACAGATATCCCCAATCCTATATTTGCCTTCCTGAATATATTCCGCTGCTTTCTTGAGCCGGATCAGGCGGATAAAGTCAAGGGGGGACAGATTAAATATCGTTTTGATTTTTCTCAACAAACTAGAACGACTCATACAGAGAATATCCGCCATTTTCTCCACTCCGAAATTATCATCGGTCAGATTGTCCTCAATAATCCGGATCACCTTATTCATAAATTCCTCATCCGCTTTGTTCATCTGCATATTATCCACCGAGAAGAACGGACGTTTCGAGAATGCCTCCCTCTCCCGGCGGCGGTTATTGAGCAATGACAACACCTGTTCTTTGAGATAACCGAACGAGAAAGGCTTCTCCACATAGGCTTCCGCCCCATACTTCAATCCATTGATTTTACTGTCAATATCATTCTTGGCAGTCAGGAAGATAACAGGAATATGAGAAAGCTCAAGATCTGACTTGACTTCCTTACACAACTGATATCCATTCATCACCGGCATCATAATATCACTGATGATCAAATCGACGTGGCTGCTTTTCAATACCTCAATCGCTTCCGCCCCATTCTTCGCCGTTTCTACCGTAAAACTTTCACGCAGTCTTTCTGAAATGAATGTCAACATACTTTCATTATCTTCTACCAACAACAGCGTGTATCCATGCATATCTGTTTCAACGGAAGTCGCTTCGTCCAGCTCCACGATATCTTTCTGTACGACTTTACTGTTCTGCAGGCTAATGCCTCCTTTGTTCAAAGGAACGGTCAGCACAAAAACATTTTCCTTTTCATAGGTAGTGTCAAGAGAAAGTGTCCCTTTATGCAAGGAAGCCAACGAACGCGCCAGTGACAACCCGATACCCACTCCATTTTTAGGCATTTCTCCTTTTTCCATCTGATAGAAAGGTTCAAAAATATATTGACTCACTTCCTCCGGAATCTTGTTTCCGTCACTGATTACCCGGATGGTAAAATAAAATTCATCCTTTTCCAGTTCCACCTGTATATGTTTTGTGGCATACTTCAAAGCATTGTTGAGCAGATTACTCACAATCTTAGTAATCGCTTCTTTATCTACGGCTGCCCATACCTCTTCTTCCAACAGTATTAATATCAATTCTTTGTTGTTCAGATTGAAAGTTACTTCAAAGCGGGCCACGATTCCTTTCAGAAGAGCTGTTATATCCACACTCTCAAATTTCATGGAAAGTTTATTGGCACCTATCTTCTGGAAGTCGAGAAGTTGTCCGGTGAGTTCGAGCAACCGCTTCGTGTTCTCTACAATGACACTGATATATTTCTTCTTCTTAGCTTCGGGAATGTCCTCTTCCTGAATAGCCTCAAGCGGACCATTAATCAGTGTCAGGGGAGTACGAACTTCATGCGCTATCTCTGTGAAAAAATCTACTTTCGATTCATATAATTCTTTCTCTTTTTCTATCTCAAAGAGTTTCTGACGTTCTTCCATCTGACGCTCCTTACGCCGCTTGTACCATAAAAACCAACAGAATACAACTAGAATAACAGCCAGTGCATAAACCATATAAGCCCATACAGACAGCCACCAAGGAGGCAGGATGATAATAGTCAGCGAGCGGGTAGAAGGGTCGGACTTACTGGCATGATGGGTTGCCTTTACCTGAAAAGTGTACTTTCCCGGCGGGAGTTTGGCATATGATATATTCTTGTTGCTAGCTGCACGAATCCATTCTTTATCGAGCGGAAACATCCGATAATAGTATTGATTGGTTTCCACTGTAGAATAACTTAACATAGCAATATCAAAACTGATATTCGACTGGTCATAAGGAAGTTCTATTTCATTGGTATGCACAATACACTGTTTCAAAGGTGAGTTCGGACTATGTACAGTAATCTCCTTATTATAAATGCTGAATTTGGATATATAAACCGGTGGTAAGGCTCCATCCTCGTCTGAAGTGTCAGGGTCGAAAGCAATCAGCCCGTCCACTCCTCCAAAATAGAATTTGCCATCACTCGCTTTCAGTGCCGAACGGTAATTGAACTGATTACCCAGCAGTCCGTCTTTATTCGTAAATACACTCACATCTCCGCTTTCCGGATTGAACCGTACCAATCCTTTATTAGTTCCAAACCATAAATTAGAATGTTCATCCTCTAAAATATCATAACAGACATCGTCCGGTAATCCCTCATTGATACCGAAAGATGTAAAGTCATCCTGTGCCTCATTGTAACGACAGATACCGCCACGATCAGTGGAGAGCCATATATTGCCTTTACTGTCTTGCATAATGGAACTAACGGAATTGGAACTTAGTGTATTTTTTTTTCCTGCTTCATATACATAATTCTGAAAAGTTCCCGACTCGGGTTTACATCTCCACACACCATTCCCCATAGATGCCACCCAAATGGTACCATCCTTTGCTTCCATGATACAAAAAGCCCAATTATAACCAATAGCATCCACCCTATGATATTCTTTTTCATTCGGTTCTGCCATATAAAGTCCCCATCCGGTTCCTATCCATTTGCGTCCTTTACTATCTACCATGAAATCATATACACTACCCTCATCAATACCCAGCTCCTCCTCAGACAAGCACCGGATTCGTTCATCAGGCAAACTAGTTTCATTCATTCCCTGCTTGAATAATCCACTATAAATACGATTGTTATAATGTCTGACACACAAGGTTATAAGATGACCCGGTACATTATCATATACTTGGTGCACTTTGCCGGAGTGGGGATTCAGCACATTGATTCCATTATCCTCTGTGCCAATCCAAATACAGCCGTTATCATCTTCCGCCAATCCGCGGATACGCTTGGTATTCAAGGAATATCCGTCACTTCCGGGGACGTATTTATCAAACGAAAGACGATGATTCGGCAAATAATTGACTCCACCAAACATTGTTCCGATCCAAATGCCTCCTTGAATATCCTTATAAATTGAATAAATGATATTATCCGACAAACTGAACGAGCGCATCAGGTCTTCTTTGAGATGTAGCATACTGTTTTTTTTCTCATTAATGATGAATAATCCATGGTGAGAACCAACCCAAAGCTCATCTCCGAAACAGACTACATCACGCAAGAATGTTTTTCTCTCACCGGGAAAAGGAATAGTAGCGAGTATATTGGTACGCGTATCATATTTAAACAATTCTCCTTCATGGATAGCGAGTATGATGGCATCGCCTTGAAAACATATACTCATAATGTTTTTATTTGCCAATGATTGCCCGTTACGGTCTGCAAGATACTGTTCAAAAGAATCTTTATCCGGGTTGTATTTATATAATCCTACTCCGGAAGTACCTACCCAGACTTCTCCTTCTTTGTTGACAGCAATACATTCGGGACTTTCATTTTTAAAATTACTTTTATCTGTAATTGGATAATGTCTCACCTGATCTGTGCCGCTAAACCGAAACAATCCCTGATCGGGAATAAGTGCCCATACATTACCAGTGGAATCAGCGAGTATTTCCGCTACCCAATTGTCAGGAGTGATTTTATCTGATGATTCAGGTTTCAGGTGCGTGAAAATATCCATAGCCGGATCGTATAAATAGATTCCCCGATCGGTTCCCACCCAAAGCTTACGGTCTTTATCTTCATAAAGAGCACTGATATTATGATTGCCTGTTCCGGCTACTTGATCATCACAATTAAGTTGAAGGACCGACGTACCGTCATAGCGGTTCAAACCGTTCTTCGTACCAAACCACATAAATCCATAGCTATCCTGCAAAATTGTCTTCACATTACTTGCCGACAATCCGTTCTCTCCATTGATATGGGTAAAATAAAATTTGGAATACGCTTGTGCCTTGACAGATAGCGCAGAAAATAACAGACTGCACAATACCGATAATATGAGGATGTATCTTTTCATAGCATGGATATATTATTCGTTATGGTACAAAGATAAAAGTTTTTTTTATCCTGCTTACCATCCTATTATAAAAAGAACCGCCAAGCACTTTGATATGCCTGGCGGAAATTTGTTGCTCGGTGTGAAACTAAAGTTACCAGCCTGTGGGCTGACTTATATTAGGATTAGAAGTTACCTCATTTTGCGACAAAGGCCATGAATCAAACTTTGGGAATACACAACGACGCTCTTCTATTTTAATATACGATTGTGTATCCGGATTCCATGCACCATAAATAGCACCCTGCATTACCTGATTTCCAATTCCCCAACGACGAATATCATCATATCTCTTATTTTCAAACGCAAACTCCACACGACGTTCACGACGATATAATTCACGAACTTTCTCTTCGTTATTATAAACCGACTTATCCATATTCTTCATTCCTGCACGATTACGAATCATGTTTATGTATTTCTCCACATCCGGATCATCCCATTTACCTGTCTCAACCAAACATTCCACATAATCAAGCAATACTTCCGCATAGCGATAGATCACAAAGTCAAGATTACCATTACCATTATTACCAAAATCATTCGAAGTCATGAATTTCTTCATCATATAGCCACTCTGGATTCCTTCTATTTTTCCAAAATAACTTCCATCATCCGGATTAAACGGATCAAATATCCGATTAGCAAATCCCGTGTTTTCTCCTGGCGTGAAAATACTCATATGGAAACGGGGATCCCGCGGCTCAGCTATCGGATTCTTTTCCAAGCGCTCTCTTTCGTCAGCCGGCAAATCAGCCAACGTACGTCCATCTGCCAATTCATAAGTATCAACCAATGATTTCAAAATACTCATTACACCTTGTCCACTAAATTGACTGGACATACAACGGAAAAACAAATTGTCAGAACCATCGCTTTTCCATAAAATACGTTCCTTATTTTGCTTTCCTGTATAGTTGAACAAGTCACGGTAATTTTTGCCCGGTTCATTATCCTCTGATGTACTCTTATACAATTCAAATTTTTCACTGTCAATCAATGCTTTCGCAGCTTTTTTAGCTTCTTCATATTGTTTAAACTGAAAATTTATATCCATTTTCAATGTATAAGCCGTAGCTAATGACATACGATTAGCACGCATATTCTCGTCATCCCATACGAAAGGCAACGCTTTCGATTCAATTACTTCATCCAACTCTCTGTTGATGTTTTTCAAACATTCATCTACAGGAGTACGTGACATATAGATTTCTGTGGGTGACAAAGATTTTTCAAGATAAGGAATACCATCATTCCGCCCGTACCACTTCAACAAACGGATGTGATACCAAGCTCTCCATATTCTAGCTTCAGCTTTCATGCGTGCACGCTCTTCCTCCACAGTAAAGAATGCCTTATCCACATTCTCTAAGAATCTGTTACAACGACGGATTCTTATATAACAATGATTCCATGTATTGAATTGATATTCCCAACTTCCAGGTGCATTACCATCTGCCGGGGGAAGCAATGAACCATTTCCCAATTGTTGAATACGTACATCAAAATTTCCAGAGAAATAAGCATTATCTGTAGCTCCATCTTGAAAAACCATGCCTATTTCATCACCGCCCCAAGCTCCCTTGACCCATAATTTACAAGATCCTAAAGCATTTTCACATTCTTGCTGGGTATGCCAAAAATTATCATCAGTTGTTGCTGTCTCACTATCTCTGGTCAGGAAATCAGTGCAACTCCCAGATAAACAAAGCAGCCCTGCTAAGAACAATCCCCTAAAGCTAAAATTATTATATAGTTTCATATATTTCAATATTAAATAGTTAGAAATTCAGACTAAGACCTGCCGAGTAAGTTTTTACCAATGGATAAGATCCTTTCTGACCACGACCTTCCGGGTCAACTAAATCTTGTTTAGCAAAAGTAAACGGATTCTGGGCATTCAGATATACACGAATACTTGATATACCAATTTTCTTCAATGACATCTGGTCGAAAGTATAACCTATCTGAATATATTTCACACGACAGTAGCTTGCGTCAAAATGCCAGAAATCCGAAGCAGGATCATTATGACCGTAACTTGAACTGGGAGCTAGCCGCGGATATTTTGCATTAGTATTTTCTGGTGTCCAGTAATCCAAATGAGCCTTCATCGGAGTCGACCCGTCACCGGATACGTTTAAGCCGTAAGCATAAGGTCCACTATAATAAGCATCCACACCTGTCACACCTTGAAACAATATTTCAAAGCTCCATTTCTTATAGTCAAAAGAAAGATTTGCAAAATAATTCAAATCAGGCTGATCATTACCACGGATCACACGATCTTCTGTAGTAATCTTTCCGTCAGGTACTCCATTCTCTCCAGATACATCCAAATATTTAATATCTCCCGGTTGTTGTCCGTCATATATCACAACTCCTTCTTTGGGTTTCCATTTACCATCCGCATCTTTGGTGAAATCACTTTCCTGCAACAAACCATCTGTTGGATATACATAATGACTGTTCAACGCATAACCTACTTGATTGATCGTTGTACCGTTATCATAAGGCGCTCCGAACAATTTCAATATTTTATTTTTATTCTGCGACAAACCTACATGAATGTTAAATCCAAAGTCTTTGAATTGTTTATCATAAATTGCACTAAATTCCCAACCTCTATTCTGTACTTCTCCCGAATTTATCTCGGACGAATAGATACCACCAACAGCCGGAATAGGAGGAGTAATAATCATATCGGAAGTAACCTTGTTGTACCAATCAAAGGTCAAACTTAAATTTTTGAACAAACGGAGATCCGCACCAATATTAAACATCTTCACAGTCTCCCAAGTAATATTGGGATTACCAAAAGATGTTTCTTCACCATTGCCCGAATTGATTAAAGTCTGATACTTATATAAACCGATATTCTCATTTCCAAGCAGACCATAAGAAGCTCTCAACTTAAATTCATTCATTTTATCCTTTAATGATTTCATAAATGACTCTTCATGAATATTCCAGCCAACAGCCACAGAAGGGAAAGTACCAAACTTATGTCCGTCTCCAAAACGTGAAGAGCCGTCTCTACGTATGGTTCCTTCAAGAAGGTAACGACGATCATAAGTATAATTGGCTTTTGCAAACATGGAAATCATTGCCCAGCTATCCCAACTATTATTTTTAGTCAATTCCTGATTATATCCTCCAATTACAAATAGACGGTGAGCATTCTTGTCATAAGTATATTCAAGCGTTCCACCTAAATAATAATAGGTATCATGGTCTCTATAATCACTATAGTTGGACCCCCATGTTGCCAATAGTACACCTGTATCATAATCAAAGAAATTGAAAACATCCCGTTTTGTTTTTCCACCACGGCTACTGATTCGATAAGAATATTGTCCTTTTGCAACCAAATTAGGAATAATTACCCACCGAGGAGATATATTCACACTAATATTATCTTCATAGTCAGAACGTATGCCCCCATGATCTACAAATGCAGCAGGATTAGACATATTAGTTCTTTTACCATAAGATACAATTCCATCTTTTTCCGGATAGCGGGCCACTATATTAGGTGGAGTCTGATACATATGGGTAAACAATGAAACATCTGCTTCGTCGGTTTTTGGTTGTTTTCTGTTAGTACGGTAAGCATTAAAATCCATATTAACAGACAAATTATCTAATAAACTGACTGTTGTATTAGCCCGAATATTCAAACGGTCAGAATTTGTATGAGCAGTCAAACCTTCATTCTTCAGATAGTTTACATTTAAAGAAAAACGGGCCAAACTACTACCTCCTGATATAGATACGGAATGATTCTGGATATTTCCTGTTCCAAACAAGAAATCCGCCCAATTCGTATCAGGATATTTGTAAGGGTCTGTACCTGCCTGTGTCTGTTTGATAACATCTACATCATAAACCGGATCACCACCTATATTTGTTTGTGCCACATTGACCATCGTCATATATTCAGCGGCATTGACAAAATCAGGCATATAAGTAGCTTTTTGAATACCAAAGTAACCATCATAAGAAACATTGATTTTCCCTACAACACCCCGTTTGGTCTTCACAACAATAACGCCATTAGCAGCACGTGCACCATAAATAGCAGCGGCAGCAGCATCTTTCAAAATAGTAACACTTTCGATAGTAGCAGGATCAAGCTGATTCATATCCATTGGGATACCATCAACCAGCACCAACGGATCATTACCTGAATGCAACGAAGATATACCACGAATCTTAATGGAAGCTCCGTCACCACCCGGCATACCAGAACTTTGAGTAACAGTTAACCCCGTGACCCCTCCTTGCAAAGATTGCGAAATAGAAGTGATAGGCTTGGAATTCAAATTCTTTGCAATATCCAATGTTGATACAGAAGAAATTGAATTTAATTTCTTTTCTTCCGAAAAACCAGTAATTACCACTTCATCCAATGCTTCGGAATCTTCGGACAAAGAGACACTCAAATTACTGATAGCACGGGACACAACATATTCATAAGGTCGGAATCCAAGATAAGTAAATACGATCACATCTCCTTTTTGGGCTTTAATAGAGAAGTATCCGTTTGTATCGCTTATGGTACCAATCGTAGTACCTTTAATAAGAACATTAACACCGGCAATAGGAAGCGGTTGTACCGTGTTTTCAAGTATTTGCCCCTGGATAGTCCAGTTTCGCTCCTTCGTGTCATTCGCAACAGCAGGTGTTGGTTCCAAAGCTAAAGACTTTGTTGGAGTTCCCAACAATAAACAGGCAAATAATAAAGAAATTACTGCCGTCGAGCTTCTTTTCATAAGTTTGAATTTATAGGTAAAACAAAATTGTATTTAATGAATCTCATATTTTTTATTAGATCTAATATTTATCTTTAAATGCAATGCAAATATACCCGATATATAATGAGTTATTAAGTTATAAACGCTGCAAAAAATAGAATATTTGCTTCAAACACCGTCGAGAACTACTGTAGGGTGCATTCTTGTCATTTTATGAATCATTTGTATAGAGCAAAAAAATCACGATAGACTAATTTTGTCCTATAATAAAAACAACTACCTATTCTTATATTAATCACTTAATTATATATTTGAACCATGAAAATTAAAACTATCAGTTTTTCTCTAGCCATCATGATGGCATCTCTTTCGGGATGTACAGATACAATGGAGGCAAAAGACAAAGTCGAACTATGGTATGAACAGCCTGCCAAAGAATGGATGAGTTCTGTACCGGTAGGCAACGGTCGTCTTGGGGCAATGGTATTCGGCGGCATCGAAGAAGAAACCATCGCATTGAATGAATCGAGCATGTGGTCAGGACAATATGACGAAAATCAGGAAATTCCTTTCGGAAAAGAAAGTATGAATGAATTAAGAAAACTATTTTTCGAAGGAAAAATACAGGAAGGAAATCAAATTGCAGGAGAGTTTCTGCATGGCAACGGGCATTCTTTCGGCACACATCTTCCTATCGGCGACTTGAAACTTACTTTCAGCTATCCGGAAGGTACGGTCAGCAATTACCGACGTTCGCTCGACCTGACTACAGCCGTCAGTACAACCAGTTATACAATAGGCGACATTAATTATGTGCGCGAATGCTTTGCCACCAATCCGGACGACGTACTTATATTGCGGATGTCCGCCAATAAAAAGAAAGCCATTCATGCAAAACTGTCATTAAATATGTTGCGGGAATCCAAACTATCAACTGATGGCAATCAACTGATTTTTGATGGAACGGTTAATTTCCCCAAGCAAGGTCCCGGTGGTGTGAGTTTTCAGGGACGCATCGCAGTATCTGCATCTAACGGAACATTACAGGCAGAAGATTCTATTATATCTGTAAACAATGCCGATATGCTGACTATCGTAATAGATGTACGCACAAATTACAAGAATGACACTTATCAATCTCTTTGCAAAGAAACTGTAGCTAAGGCCGAAAAAAAAACATATGAAAAACTTAAGAAAACCCATATCAATGATTATTCTTCTCTTTTTGACCGTGTTTCCCTGAAGTTGGGGACAGGAGAATACAATAATCTGCCAACTGACAAAAGATGGGAACAGGTGAAAAAAGGTGGATATGATCCCGGTCTTGATGTATTACTCTTCCAATACGGACGCTATTTATTACTAGCTTCTTCACGGGAGAATTCACCGCTTCCGGCTGCCCTGCAGGGTTTCTTCAATGATAACCTGGCTTGTAATATGGGATGGACAAATGATTATCACCTGGACATCAATACACAACAGAACTACTGGATTGCAAATGTAGGTAATCTGGCAGAGTGTCATCTTCCTCTTTTCAACTATATCGAAGACTTATCTATCCATGGCGCGAAAACCGCTCAAAAGATATATGGGTGTAAAGGATGGACAGCTCACACCACAGCTAATATATGGGGATACACAGCTCCTTCGGGAAGCATCCTCTGGGGGTTATTTCCCACAGCAAGCAGTTGGATTGCCTCGCATCTCTGGACTCAATACGAATATACGCACGACAAAGATTATCTGGCGAAAACCGCTTATCCTCTGTTAAAAGGAAATGCGGAATTCCTTCTCGACTATATGGTCGAAGATCCCAATACAGGTTATATGGTAACAGGACCCAGTATTTCACCGGAAAATTCTTTTCTTTACGAAGGTAACAATTTATGTGCCTCAATGATGCCCACCTGTGACCGTGTATTGGCTTATGAAATATTCAATGCCTGCATTCAGTCGGCTCAAATTTTAGGTATCGACCAGGCATTTAGTGATAGCTTGCAACAGGCCCTCAAAAAGTTTCCGCCTATCCGTCTGCGCGCCAACGGTGGCATACGGGAATGGTTGGAAGATTACGATGAAGCAAGCCCTAATCACCGCCATACTTCACACTTACTGGCCCTTTATCCTTACGAACAGATTTCATTGGATAAAACACCGGAACTCGCAGCAGGTGCACGCAAAACCATCGAAGACCGTCTGGCTGCAGAAGGTTGGGAAGACACGGAATGGAGCCGTGCCAATATGATCTGTTTTTATGCCCGGTTGAAAGATGCTAAAGAAGCCTATCAGAGTGTACTTACTCTCGAGAGTATATTTACACGAGAAAATTTATTGAGTATCTCTCCTGCCGGTATTGCCGGAGCACCTTATGATATTTTCATTCTTGACGGAAATGCAGCCGGAGCAGCCGGAATAGCAGAAATGCTGGTACAAGGCCACGAAGGATATATTGAGTTCCTGCCTTGTCTGCCGGAACAATGGAGTGTGGGAAATTACAAAGGTTTGTGTGTCAAGGGAGGAGGAGAAGTTTCTGCCGACTGGAACCAGTCTTTAATTAATGAAGCAACTCTGAAAGCTACTGCTGACAATACATTCACCGTAAAAGTTCCGCAAGGAAAGAATTACACGATTACGCTGAACAACAAACGGATTGACCCGGCAATTAATAATGGATTGATTACCGTTTCCATGAAAGCTAAGGATATATTAAAATTCAAATAAGCAAGTTTATGTATAAAATCATCACTTCCTTCCTTTTCCAGCTATGTGTCTTGTCTGCATTATCAGCACAGGAAACGATTTATGTGAAAGCACAATCCGGCGACGCGACTCCGCGTCTGCAAACTGCCATAGAACAAGCACGTCGCTTGAAAGGGAAGAAAGTGGTGATTCAACTGGAACAAGGAGACTATCATTTGTATCGTAAAAGTAGTTCCAAACAAGTTTACTTTATTTCCAATACTGCCTCCAAAGAAGAGAATCCGGACCCTACCAAACATATCGGCTTTTGGATAAAAGATATGAAAAACCTCGTCATTGATGGCGGCGGCGCACATCTGATAACACATGGAGAAATGACTTCTTTCGTCATAGACCAGAGTGAAAATATAACACTTCGCAACTTTACCCTGAAAGCGGCTGATCCTTCGGTTACGGAGATGGAAGTTATCGATACAATGACCTGCACAGCTACTTTTAAAATTCATCCCAATGACCGATATGAAATTGTGGACAAACAAATCAAATGGTTAGGAACAGAATGGAGTTTTACCGGAGGAATCGCCCAAACATTTGATTTGTATACTAATATAACAAATCGTTGTAACCTGCCTACCGATCATGCCATTTCCCTTACCGATATCGGGAATCATCAAATACACGTAATATACGACCGAGAAAAAACGTTATATCCGGGAGAAATATTCCAGATGCGGGATGCCATCCGGGACGAAGCCTGTGGATTTATTCATTTGAGCAAAAACATTGCACTTGAACATCTGAACTTGCATTTTCTGGGAAATTTCGGAATCGTAGGCCAATATTCAGAGAATCTGACTTATAAATATTTAAACTTTGAACCGGAGTATGGCAGTAACCGCACTTGTGCCGGCTTCGCCGATTTTGTGCAAATGTCCGGATGCAAAGGAAAGATTCGTATCATCCATTCCCGCTTTGAAGGAGCACAAGATGATCCGGTCAATATACACGGCACTCATCTAAAAGTTATCGCCTACGAACCGGGAAATAAAATATCAGTTCGTTTCATGCACCCGCAGTCTTACGGATTCAAGGCTTTCTTTCCCGGAGATGAAATAGAATTTACAGACGCACATTCATTGCAATGTCTGCATAAAGCATCCATACGAAAAGTAGAGAGAATAAATGACTATGATTGTAAACTTACGCTGGATAGCTCCATTCCTTCTGCCCTACAACAACAGGAAGTAGTAGTGGAGAATATCACTTGGACACCGGAAGTAGAAATCCGCCATAATTATTTTGCCCGGACACCAACAAGAGGAATACTCGTTACAACTCGCCGGAAAGTCGTAATTGAAAATAATGTGTTTTATCGAACTCCGATGAGTGCTATTGCCGTTTCGGATGATGCCCGCAGCTGGTATGAATCAGGTCCCGTGCACGATCTAACCATCCGAAACAATCATTTCATAGAATGTGGAAGTCCGGTTATCAGTATTGCTCCCGAAAATGACTACCCAAACGGGACTGTTCATAAAGGAATCCGCATCGAAAAAAATCGTTTCACACTGAAAGATAAACTAGCTATCTATGCCCGTTGGACAGATAATATACGAATTTCAGGGAATTATTTCGAGGGAGTTTCCCCTATTTCCACAAAAGAGTCTGTTTTATTAGAACATTGTACAAATGTAGAGAATGACTAAAGTTGCCGGGATATACACTATTCATACAGAAAGGTCGATTTGTTAATTATAATAGTATGTTTCGAAGCTTGCTCTTGCAAATCAAAAGCAAATACCGGAAAAGCCAGTATCCATAAGATTCCGAACTGTGAGATAATTTTATGTTTCATCATTTTATTAATTAGATTTATTTGAATTATAGATTTCCTTTCAATTGTTTATTTGGATATTTTCCCATCACAAATTCCAATACTCCCCCTTGAGTTATTTCCTGATGGGTAATCCATAAACGATTTATTTTCTTGCCATTCAGCGTTACAGACTGTATATACACATTTTCTTCCGAATTATTCCGGGCTATGACAGTGAAACTCTTTCCTTTATAGTAGCGACTGTCCAATTCAATGGTAGCTTTGCTGACAAGTGGTGACGTCAGCTCATATTTATTATTTCCGGGACAAACAGGATGCATACCGATTGCCGCCAATATATACCAGGCAGACATTTGTCCAACATCCTCGTTTCCGCAAAGTCCGTTGACTGTATTATTGTAAGCATTGCGGCATATCTTGCGCGTCCAATATTGAGTAAGCCAAGGTTGTGAAGTATAGTTTAACAGGAAAGGTACGTGATGGTTAGGTTCATTAGGGTGATTGTAATAATCCCCCCATTTAAAATCATCGTCCGCTCCATCAAAAAACGCAATTAATTCCTCTTCAAAATATTGCTTTCCTATCAACTGTATCATACCTTTAATATCCTGCGGAACAAACCAGCCCTGCTGATAATTATTACTTTCTATACACCCCTGCCAATGTACTTTTTTTCCTTTCCAGGGTAACCATTCTTCTTCCGACAAACGTGCTCTGAACCATTTCACACTGTCACACCAGACATTGCGATAAGCCTTCGATTTCGACAGATAAAGATCTGCTTCCTGAAAACGGTTTTGAGAACGAAGCAAAGTACTGACACACCAGTCGGAATAAGCATACTCTAATGTTTTAGATAAATCACCGGGGACATATCCGTCTTCATTATTACCAAATGTCCGCACAGTATTGATAGCATACTGAACAGATTTATCTACCGGATAATTTCGTATGCCTTTCTGATAAGCATCAGCCAAAACAGATACAGCCGGATTGCCGACCATGCATCCGGAGTAGGCATTCAGAAACTCCCACCGGGGATAATATTCCTTCCCGCTCCGCTCGGCTATCTGTATCAACGAATTAATTTCATCGTTCACCAGATCAGGATGAATAATTGTCTGCAAAGGAAACTGACTGCGGAATACATCCCAACCACTAAAAATAGTCCGGTATGTAAATGTAGAAGTCTGATGGATTTTATTGTCGGCGCCTACGTATCTACCGTCTATATCCGAAAAGCAGCGCGGGTCAATCATCGTGTGATATAACGCTGTATAAAAAGTGGTTTTATCCGCTTCGTTTCCCTCTATCTTTATCTTCGACAATGCCTGGTTCCACATTTCCCGTGCACAAACGGAAACTCTGTTGAAATCCCAATCCGGTATGTCATGTTCCAGATTCTTTTGTGCTCCTTCCAAACTGACAAAAGATATACCGCATTTCATCAAAACCTGTTCGTCTTTCCGAGTTGGAAATTGAGTATAAAATCCCAGATGTTTACCTTTCATCACTTTTGCGTGTGGATGGATAACAGCCTTCCTGATATACCGGTAATAATTTTCATCATCATTCGATTCATTCTTACGGGCAGTGCCTTCAGGAATGTCCGCACTCCACACGCCAAAATCTTCTAAAGGACGACTAAATAAACAATAGAAATAAACGGTATAATTTCCCTGACCTTCACCATTTCCCCAGCCTCCGTTTTCGGGCGTGCATCTCATCCATCCCCGAATAATATGATCGTCAACAATCTCCACGAATTGTTCGCTGGAAGTTCCTCCTATACGGCGTGCCAAATCAATCTGTATACGCGATTCTTCATGTTCGGGATACGTAAAGCGTATCATCCCCGAACGCGGTGCGGCAGCTAATTCCACCTTGATATCATAGTCATCAAGTTTCACCTCATATTTATCAACATGGGCCGACTCTGTTTCATGAGAAAATCTGGAACGATAACCTTCCTCCGGATTTTCTTCCGTTCCTTTGAAAGCATGAAGTTTGCCTGTAGTGGGCATAACCAGAAAATTACCCAAATCGCCATACCAACCAATGCCACTCATGTGAGTAAAGCTAAATCCCTCGATAGTGGAATGATGATAAGAATATCCCGAACCGTTGTCTCCTCCCGTTTTCGTATCCGGACTTAGCTGTACCAGACCGAAAGGAGTACATACCCCCGGAAACGTTTTACCTAACCCCAGATCTGTATTACCTATATTATCCAGTGTAGTGGCTCCGACCATCGGATTTACATAATCAACAAATTCTTGAGCATTTGTCTTTAGCGGTAAGCAACCTGCCAGTAGAAAGAATCCTCCGGTCAGTAAAGAAAGTAATCTGCTTATGTTTTCCATGTTTACAATTATAAGTATAAATAACGACACAAAGATAGAAGAGAAACGGTGTGTGCTAAAACACAAATACGCCTATTACTGATACAAATGCGTCATCCTTGTCCTTTTCGACAGGGTGACTATCAGAGTGAAGCAAAAAAACAAGGCTGTTCCAACATCTTGAAACAGCCTTGCTCATTGTATATTCTCCGAATCTTATAAGCCCAACTCCGCCGAAATCTCCAGCATCCGTTGAATCGGCTTCACAGCCTTCTTCGCCACTTCCGGATCTACTATGATTTCGGGTGACTCATTCTTCAGACACTCATACAGCTTCTCCAGCGTATTCAATCGCATGAAGCTACACTCGTTACATCCACACGTACTATCGTTCGGCGGAGCAGGAATAAACGTAGTCTGCGGACACTTCTTCTGCATCTCATGCAAGATACCCGATTCGGTAGCCACAATATATGTATTTTCAGGATGATTCACGGCGTACTTCAATAAAGCGGCCGTAGAACCTACTACATCAGCCAGTTTCAAGACCGTACTCTTACATTCGGGATGTGCCAACACCAATGCTTCGGGATGCTGTGCTTTCAGTTCCACAATCTTTTCAACCGAGAACTGTTCGTGCACATGACAGGCTCCGTCCCAAAGCAACATATTCCGGTTCGTAACCGAGTTAATATAATTCCCTAGATTCCGATCCGGGCCAAAGATTATTTTCTCATCTTTGGGGAAGCTTTCCACAATCTGCTTTGCATTAGTGGAAGTCACTACTACATCTGTTACCGCTTTCACGGCAGCCGTCGTATTGACGTACGAAATAACCGTGTATCCGGGGTGCTCTTTGACAAACTGCGCAAATTTATCTGCCGGACAACTGTCCGCCAACGAACAACCTGCATTCATGTCAGGCACCAGCACTTTCTTGTTCGGACAAAGCACTTTCGCCGTTTCACCCATAAAGTGAACACCGCACATCACAATAATGTCCGCTTCCGTCTTGGCCGCCCATTGAGCCAATGCCAAACTGTCGCCGACGTAATCAGCGATGTCCTGTATCTCACCCTTCTGGTAGTAATGCCCCAGAATGATTGCATTCTTTTCTTTCTTCAGCTCGTTAATAGTCTTTATGAGTTCATTCATAATAATATTCTTATTTCTTTCCTTTTAAAAAAAATCCTTTGTTAGTAATGATAGCCTGTTAATAGTGTTAGCAAATAAATCCGTTTTTTCTTGCCGGATAAGTTATTAGTCCATGCTTCTGCTTTATGAGTCCGTTATGAACGGGGAAAAAGAAGAAGATATCCTATCTATTCACTTCATTATCAATGAGAGTACCGGCAATAGACAGTTTGCTATTAACTCCCTGTTGATAAAGTGCAAAGTTAAAAACTTTATGGATATAAACAGATAGATAAGTGCTGAAAAATATGTTTATGTCTGCATGGAAAGTTTTGATTTTATTTTTTGGAATGTTCATAACGAGTACCTCATATATCTTCTTTTGAATAATGCAAGAATTATTTTTCAAAATCTTTGCCGATAGTTTTGACAGGTTTTAAACCGTTATCAACACCTCTGTTAACAGAAAAGAATTACCTTTGTAGCAAGAACGTAATAAAAGAAAAGACGTATGCGTAAACTGAAAATAACAGAGCTGAACCGTATTAGTGCCGAAGAGTTCAAACAGGTTGAAAAACTGCCTCTGGTAGTAGTGCTGGACGATATTCGTAGTTTGCACAATATAGGTTCTGTGTTCCGAACTTCGGATGCTTTCCGCATTGAGTGCATCTATCTCTGTGGTATAACAGCCACTCCTCCACATCCTGAAATGCATAAGACAGCTTTAGGAGCAGAGTTCACTGTTGACTGGAAGTATGTTAATAACGCTGTTGAAGCTGTTGATAATCTCCGAAAAGAGGGATATATCGTTTATTCCGTAGAGCAGGCAGAAGGAAGTATCATGTTGGATGAACTTCAGTTGGATAAAACCAAGAAGTATGCTATCGTGATGGGAAATGAGGTTAAGGGAGTGCAGCAGGAGGTTATTAACCATTCAGATGGCTGTATAGAGATTCCTCAATATGGTACGAAGCACTCGTTGAATGTTTCTGTAACTACCGGTATTGTAATTTGGGATTTGTTCAAAAAGCTACGTTAATGGCTTAAAACTTCATTGGTTAATAAATAGTTTATAACTGGTTTATATCATAGTTAATATACTAATAATCAATAGGTCTTTGATTGTTCATAAGTATAGAATCCAAGTGATGTGATTATACTCTTTGCAGGATATATAGATGCTGTTTACAGGGGATATATATCCTGTGTATTGGACATATATGCGCTGCACGTTGGACATATAGTTCCTGCAAGTAGCATCTATAGCTCTTGCATATTGCTTATATACGTTTTGTAAAAGCAAGATAAATATTGGTAAATCCAGAATAAGAAAGGTTATAACCAGACTCTATTAACCAGAGTTAATAGAGTCGGTTAATAAGTATCGAATGTGTAATTCAGATCTGTTAGTTTGTCTTTACCTGCAAATTATATCAAGTCGTTTCATTTTACAGGTGCTATTTTTATAAAAAGTACTCCGTGTGAAGGTACATCAGATTGATATTTATTGATGTAAATGCCTTTGTCTTTTTGTTCCCAAAGATTACGTATTTTCTGTTTACCTTGAATATTCAGTTGATCCCAGGAAATAGATATGTTCTGTTTATTATCGGATAGATTGAATAATCCGACTGCTATGGAACCATCTTTTAGCGGTTTACTCCATATTTCAATTTCTTTATTATTATCAGCATATACTCTGCTACCTTGTATACCGGCAATATCCTGGTTGATGGCTATTGCTTCTCTGTTACTTAATAGATTCATTGTAAAATCATCCATCTGTTCCAGATCGCATCCTATCAGTAAAGGCGCTGCCAGAATACTCCATAAAGTGATATGCGTATATTGTTCATCAGGAGATAAATGTGTAGGATGTATATTTTTTCCCCAGCCAACCTTTCCTACAATGAGCATATCCGGGTCATTCCAACTGCCTGGTTTAGCAAATGGTTGCCACTTATCCTGAAGGAAACCTATGGTAGTCATACTACACCAGGAATCATAAATATCTCCTGTTGTCCGCCAGGCATTTGTTAGATTGCTCCAGTCTTCTGCCAGTTCAAATGGGGCAGCATTGGAGATACTATACAGAATATCTCTTCCCGATTGATGTAAAAGATATGATAGTTCTGCTGTATGGGCTATATCATTAGTTACCCAATCATACTTAATATAATCGAATCCCCATTCTGCCCACTGCTTTACATCTTGTTTGGCAAATGAAAATTCTCCATATCTGCGGCTTGAATTGATAACTTTACCATCACGTGTATCAGCACTGCTGCCAATGTACCCTGCAAAAGTTTGTACCCACGGAGAAGAATATATTCCTATTTTGAGTCCTTTACTATGCACATAATCAACAAGGCCTTTCATATCAGGAAATTTATCGTTCGGCATTATTGCATTGTATTTTCCTCCACGTGCACCTTGCCATCCATCATCAATATTTATATAAGCATATCCATAATTGACGAGTCCTAATTCTACCATCCGGTCGGCCATTCTTCTTATTTTCTTGTCATCAATGTCTGCTCCGAAAACATTCCAGCTATTCCAGCCCATAGGAGGAGTCAGACTTATCTTTTCACCAATTTCAAGAGTCAAGTCTTTACTAGTTTCTCCATATTGATTTTTAGCGGAGATATGAATAGTATAGGTTCCCGGATTTATTGCTTTTCCTGTAATAATGCCAGTATTGCTGTCGATGGATAATCCTTCGGGTAAATTGGTTGCAGTTATTTTCAGTGGCCTTTCTCCTGAAATAGGTACTGTAAACAGAAATGGATTTCCCGGGCGGGCACCATATATATAAGGAGCATTAATCATAGGTTGTTTTGCAACAGCAGGGGTGAGGATGTATTCCTGTTCACGTTCTTTTTTTACCGAAACAGGATCGACACCTTTAACTTCAAATCTGGCATTTACCCAGTTGGTACGATCTCCGGCTATTCCATCTCCTGCATGATTGACACGTAGGATTAGAGATTTTATACCCTTAGTAGAAATATCTATTTGTTTTGCTTTTTCTCCTGCATGCATGATTCCACTTCGCCAGATGATTTTACCATCTCCTAAAATTATAAATTCAGCACTGGCTTGTTTTAATTCGTGTTCGGGTGCCGAATCATCTATTCCTGCAGATGCCTTGAAGGAGATTGTTTTGCCGTCAAGTTTTATGCGGAATACGCTTGCGGCATGTGTACCTACACCCCGGTCAAATTTTTCTCCGGCAATAGAAAGTGGTGTTTTCCACATTGATTGATTGGCTATTGCTTTACCTGCAGATTGATCGACGTTAGAGAGATCTAATTCATCTAACCATACTATACGGGGAGCAGTTGTAAAGCTCGAAAGTAGTATGATTAATAATGTAGAGAAGTATTTTTTCATTGTATTTGAAATTAGTACAAAATAAATTCTTTCCTGCAAAAGTATTGGATATGCTTGGTGAAGTTAAATAAAAAAGAGAATAAAATGAGAACAAAATCCAGACAAAACGCAAATAAACCACTTTATGCTTGACAATTACTAGATTTTATTTGTATTTTCACAGCGGATTTTTATTTCTAAATAATTAGTTCGTGTTTAATTTTAATATAAATGATGGACGAATATAAGGATAAAAGGTACATAAAGGAAATAATAAAAGAATATAATATTTTATTAGAGTCGTGGGGTTCTTCGGAGTCCTGGGACTTAAATCAATTTAAAACACTGGAAAATATGATCTTCGAAACAACGAAGATCGATGTAAATGCTAATACACTTAAACGATTTTTTCAGCAGAAGACAGGCAATCCACAGTTGGCGACAAAAGATGCTTTATGTCGTTTCTTAGGTTATTCGGGGTATACCGACTTTGTAATGAAGAAAACGAAAAAAGAAGAGGCTATCAGTATCCAGACGGAAGACGTTGTTGAAGAAACAAAGGAGCATACAGATGACACAGAAAAAAATGTAAATAGTTCCCAGCTAGATAACGCGTCGAATAAAGTGACAAAAGATCCGGAAGAGGTATCGAATCGTATCTATAAGAAAAATAAATGGTATGTAAATTTTACTGCTATACTATTATTGGCAATAGTCGGATATATGTTGTATACATATAAATTGAAGGATATGTATGTGGAATATCTGATTTCAAAAATAGAATTTACCACTTCACAAGTAAAAGGAATATGCCCGCTTACAGTCACATTCTCCTATCATATACCAGCTTCATTATTTGAAGATATCACTGTTGTATATGAAGAAGCTAATGGGGATGTATCCGAAAGAAAACTAAATGAAAATATAGATAAGATAAATGCCACCTATATATATGAAGGTGAAGCATTCTGTCATCTGAAGTATAAAGATAGAATTATAAAGACCATTCCGGTGGAGTGCCGCAAGACGGGGTGGTCGGTTTTCGTCCGTGAGGAAAGAAAGAAAATATTTCGAGTTTTTCCGATGGAGCAGGCTTACAATGATTCGGGATATGTAAGTTTACCAATAGAAAATGTCCCACAAGAAGCGCATACTAACCACATGTTTGTCAGTTATGTGTTTTATAAAGAAAAGTTGATAGACGGAGATAATTTCATATACGAGGCACGCGTTCGCAATTCAAAACAGGAGAATGCTGTTCCTTGCTCGGATATTATCATGTATATACATTCGGATACAGCTATGCATGGCTTTGCTATGAATGAAAACGGATATGCTTATATAAAATTCATCAGTGGAGAAAATACAATTAAGGGAGATGAGTACAACTTAAGCCGGTTTAATTTTAACTCTTCCGAATGGCATGTCATGACTATTAAAGTAGTGAATAAGAAAACTACCTTCTACGTAGATGGAGAAGAAGTGTTAGGTATGGATTATAATGAACCTTTGGGATATGCCAATGAACTTACGTTGAGATTTAAGGGATGCGGAGCTGTAGATTATGTGAAAGTCTACAATCTTGATGGTAAGGTTGTATATGAAGAAAACTTCGATTCAGATAAAAGAAAATAATACTCTCTTTTCTTACAACCATCTTATACATAGATGGTTGTCTTGTTTTGTTCATATTTTGTTCCTGTTTTGTTTTACCTTTTTCTCTCTTTTCTTAGCCTTTTGTTTGCATGGTTGCGGATGATTTGGGATAGATTTGCAATTGTTATCATTGTCCTGTTGGGCGCGTTAACTAAATCTATATAATCTGAAATGATCCGATGAAAAAGAAGAAATGGATATGCTTGTTGTTATCTGCATTGTTGGGGGTAGGCACTGCTTTTCCTCAACAGAGCAAAGAATCACCTGTAGAAAAAGTAAAGAAGATTGGTGATAAATTGATTAGAGAAACTCCCTTTGCTTACAAGCTGGGACTTGCTTCTCGTAGTACTTCTTTCAACACGTTAAACTTTGTGGATTTCGGGCGTACCTTCGGTTTGGGACAAGAAGCTGTGGCCTATGCCTATACACAGCTATCGTTTCCCCGAGATACCACCATACGTGTAGAAACAGAGCATAACGATGCCTGTAAAATCTGGTGTAACGGACAACTGGTTTATGAAAATAAAGGGAAGCGGGATATTAAGATAAACCGCGGAGAACGAAGTATGCAGATGACTTCTTCATTCTTACTTCCGTTGAAAAGTGGTAATAACAATGTGTTGATAAAGTCGGCCACTTTCGGCAAAGAATGGTGTGTGTTCTTACAACCACCAAGTGATAATGATGCCGTTTTATCCATTGTCCGGAGTTATCCTCAAATAGGTTTAACCAATTTGAATAATGTTGATAAACAAGTATCCAACCTTACCAACTGGCTCATTATCGGACCTTTTCGGGGTGGCATTGACGTAGTGCATGAACCGGAACAGGAATTCAAGTTTGGATATATGTATAAAGGACTTCATTGTCCGGTGACTTGGACAATTCCTAAAATAGAGGTACTCGGAGAGATGATAGATCCCGAAGTTTGGGGAACTACTTACCAATGGAATTACCATAATGGAGGTGTTGCCTGGGCCATGCAGCAACTTGGTGAACTGACCGGAGCAGATAAATATACCAAATGGGCAACTGACTTCTGCGACTATCAAATGGAAGGCATGCCATTTGTTGACTATCAAGTCAACAATTTGCGGGCATATAATTCAGCCAATGCGATGGTAATTAATTCCACATTACTTGATTTTACATTAGCTCCCTCACTTCCCATTCTATACCGTTTACGTACAGATAAGGATTTTAAGAATAGAAACATTTATCAGGCATACATTGATAAAATGACAAACTATGCACGTTTCGGGCAAATCAGAAGTGAAGGAATGACCAATTATACCCGTGATACTCCGGAAAAATATACAGTGTGGGTAGATGATATGTTTATGGGTATTCCTTTCTTGATACAAGCTGGATTGTATAGCAATTTACCGGAGTTGCGAAAGATATTTTTCGATGATGCAGCCAATCAGATTATAGATTTTACGAAACATGTATGGAACAAAGACACTCGTCTTTATATGCATGCTAATTATACATCACGCCCCGGCATTAAACTACCTCATTGGTCACGTGCCAATGGATGGGCTATTTGGGCTATGTCTGACGTATTGATGGCATTGCCTAAGAGTCATCCCAAATACAAAGCAATACTCAAGCAATATCAGACTTTTGTCTATTCTCTGATAAAATATCAGAGTCCTGACGGATTCTGGCATAATGTAATCGATCGTAGCGATTCTCCCAAGGAAGTTTCGGGTACGGCCATATTTACAATGGGTATAGCACGCGGTATCAGGTATGGCTGGCTGGATAAGAAAAAATTCATACCAATTGCATTGAAAGGATGGGATGCAGTGGCATCCGAGATCGAAGACGATGGAACGGTACATAAAATCTGTATAGGAACCATGTGTACTGAAGATGTAAACTATTATATGAACCGTCCATTTTTCGATGATGATACACATGGATCGTTTGCCGTCATATTTGCAGGTATAGAAGTCCAGCGAATGATGGATGAATACGCCAAATAACTGATGTAAAAAAATAGATATCCAAATATAATATTATGAAAAAGATACTTGTACTAATGGCTTTGTCTTTCATGCTTGTCTCGACATTGGCAGCACAGATGAAAGACCCCCAAGACTGGGTAGGCTACGAAGAAATAATGGGTGTAAAAAATGGACTAAGATTTTATGATTTCGATGTAAATCTGATAGAATCGTCTGCTCCTGCTAATGTTTTTTGGCCGGAGGATGATATCCGGCTCAAGTTTCAGTTGATTAATAACACATCACAATCAATAGATATAGATGCGAAAGTACATATCTTTCGCTATGGAACGAAAGGAATCCCTAATGATATTTGGTTGCCCCAGATGATTAAGCTTGATTATGAGAAAGTGATTCCTGTTCACCTATCAATCTCGCCGAATGGCTATGTCAATACGTCTGTATCGGTAGACGATATTAAGGATTTTGGAGGATATGCCGTTGTGTTTGATCTTGGAAAGTACGGGCGTCGATTGGGTACAAGTTTTGTCTATAGCATGAAGCCGTCATTAGTGAAAATGCAATATCCCAAACAATCTTTGGATTATTTGGGAGTAGATTTTTTGAATAGAGTAGGTGTTCAGTCCATTCGCTACGGTATTCCTTTCGTATCGACTAATAGTTCGGATTATCAAGGATTCCGACAAGAGTTGAAGAGATTGATGAAAGATTTCATGGATAACAATATCACTGTTATGCTGATGTTTGGTGAGGGACGTATGGCACAGTCCATGCCTTTGGGTACTACCAGGCCGCATTTGGATGAGAATGGAAAATTTCTTCATACGAAGCAGGATTTGGTATGGCTTCCCGAATTGGATGAAGACTTTAAGAAATTCGTAAAAGAATTATGTCTTGATTTTGGCTGGCCCAAAGGACCGGTAACGGCTGTCTGTTTGTGGAACGAACCGTGGGAAGGAACTTCCATATCCGGTTGGCAGGCTGATATGATAAGATATAAAGAGATATATACGAAAATGGCTGAAGCGGTGCTTGAAGCCCGGAAGAAAAACATAGATGTTCTTGTGGGAGGAGGCGACTCTAATTCGAATGCGTTGGATAAGTTTTTTGCTGATGGAACAATGGATATGTTGCCAATCTTTGATTTTCTCTCCATTCACTATCAAGGTATGGAGGCACCGGTATTATATCCCGAGTGGAATAAGCGTAAGGATAACAAGGGGCGTGTGAAAATATGGGATACCGAAAGTTGGGTAGGAAATACCGACGACCGTGTGGGACTTGTTATTGCAGCCAACCGTTCCGCCGGATATGACAGATCGATGGGCATATTTGGAGGTTATATGTATTCCGGGGATCCGAACCGGTCAGTGCGTAGTATGGAGGTTCGTACCGAAAAAGGAAAGGAGACAATGCCTAAACTCCACAATACATGGTCTGCGGCAGCTGCTGTGGGAGCAGCACAAAGTATGATCGGAGAAAGAGAGTTTGACAGGCTTCTTTTTAAAAATGGGTTGCCTTGGGTAATGATCTTTGATGGGTATGAAAATAAGAAAGACGACGGAACAATTGTGATTACCGGAGATTTGGGTGAAGCATTCGGTGCAGAGAATATCCTTTTCAGAAATGTGCGTAGCCTAAGCGAAGCGAGAAAAAAAATCGACTTGCATCATAAATTGAAAACATTACCTGCAAATAGTGCTGAACGTAAAAAGATAGAAAATGAACTGAATACCTACTATCCCATCACTGACGGGAAAATGATATTGAAAGCCAATCCCTCCTTCCTGCTTTATGATTTCTATGGAAATGTCATTGCTCCTAAAAATGGAATCTACGAAATCCCTCTTAATTATCAGGGATATTATATGCGTGTAAATGGTGAGAAGGGAGCTTTTGACAAACTTGTTTCTGCCATTAGTAAGGCAGACATCGTGGGGTATGAACCTGTAGAAATAATTGCGAAAGACTTTACAGCTCCCATTGCCAGCAAACCGGAAATGGAACTTCAACTGACCAATATCCTCAATCGTCCGGTGAAAGGTGTATTGTCTGTTTCTATTGGTAATCTGGATATATCTTATCCGCAGAATGTATCGTTTAAGCCTAATGAGACAAAAATAATCAGAGTGAAAGTGGCAAATGGGACTGCCAGTGTAGACAATAACTATCCGCTTGAAGTTCATTTCGATGCCGGAAAAGATGGATTCGCCGTACATTGGGAAAATATGCATGTCAATTACATTGCAAAAAAAACAATGAAGATAGATGGTAATCTGAATGACTGGCAAAATATGATCTCACAAACGATAGAAGGTTCTTCCAAGGCCAGCATTTCTTTGACGGAAGCTGCATGGTATCCATATCAAAAGTTTGATAGTAATGCGGAAGGATTGGCACATACCTACCTGGCTTACGATGATGACTATTTTTATTTTGCAGCAAAAGTTGCGGACAAAACTCCCAATAAGGGAACATTGAGATTTGAGACTCGCAATGATGATGATTATTTCTATCCTGACACAGCTTATATGCAGACCATATATGCCATGCATTCTACCATAGTGACACAGCCTGCGGCAGAATCCGATCCAAAAGCATTGCAATTGCCTTCGGCAAAAGGGCGCATGATGAATTATATGGAAAATACATCTACTACTCTGTCGATGGGTATGGATATTCATTTGCCAAAAGATAAATATGTCCGCACTTCTCTTTATTTCCCAAGTATAAATCAGAATGGGCTATCTGTTACTGTTTATGACAAAGAAAGTGGCAAAGAATTACTTTCTACCAAGATAGACAAGCTATGGAATGGTACTTATCTGACATTGGATTTATGTGGTAATGTGCGCATACGTTGTTCATCTTATGGTTGGTGGTACACAACGAAATTATCAGGTATCTTTTTTGATTCATCAGACAATGTTGTTAACTCGGGTAATACCGGTGCTTCAGCAAAACTTGTAAACCGTGATTTTGATACTGTCGGAAACTGGATTGGTAAATACGGGCAATTAGGATATTATCTGATTGGTGCAGATTCTTCTTTGCCTCAAGATGTTACTTGCAATGTTGTTTCTCAAGATGATTTGGTTCCTTTGGTATGGCCGGAACAGGTACGTCGTTTCACTTACCGTAAACGCCCGACATTACCGGATGGCACCAATGGGATAGCAACGGATAATATACTTATTGCTTTTAATGTAATTCCAATCGGCGAAGATGGTATGGAAGCTGAAACGAAAGGCACCATGCCGCGTTACATCGGTTATAAATGCACAGATTATGAATACGCCTTGAATACTGTTGCTCCCGAATATGGCGGTGGTTTTGAAATATGGAGAATGCTTGTTCCGGGCATGCCGCGAAAACACTTCTATCCTCGCCAACCCAAATCTCCATTTGACGGGGCTGTAAAAGATGGAAAATTGATTACCACACGTGAAGGTAATACATTGTATTATGAATGTGCCATTCCATGGTCCGAAATACCCGATGTGAAAAAAGCCATTGATAAAGGCGATAAAATTAAATTCTCTGCCCGAATCAATGATGATGGCGCCGGGGCTGCTTGTATGGAAATAGCACGCGGACGAAGTGTTTCGAAGAAAAACTCCAGAGCATTCCATCCGGACTGGAAAGAGCATTGGGCAAACGAGGTTGAGTTTGGAGTAGAGAAATAAAGGCTATCGGAATGATAATTATTGAAAGTGATAGAATGAAAATGAAAAAACAACTAATAATCATATTTCTATTATGTCTGGCTGCTAAAGGGATTTCACAAATACCTTTTGATGGCAGTGATAGCTATGCTACGCCACCCATAGGATTCGGGCAAAGTGAATTTGAAAACCCTTTAATCAACAGTATTAACAGGGAACCATATGGTGCAACATCTATTTCATTTCCTACTGAAACAGAAGCGTTGCAAGTAAAACGCTCTTCGTCCTCCCGGTATCAGTCATTGAATGGAACATGGAAATTCAAGTTTATTACAGATTGGGACAATCTTCCGTCTGATTTTATGAAAGTAGAGGCAAATGATGATTCCTGGGACAATATACCTGTTCCGTCTACCTGGGAAATGAAAGGATATGGTGATCAGGTTTATTGTGGACAAGGCTATGAATTTCGTCCTGTCAATCCTCCGTTTGTACCACGTAAAGATAATCATATAGCATTGTACCGGAAGACGTTTGAAGTACCTGCATCATGGGAGGGACAGAATGTATTGATTCATTTTGCCGGAGTCAGAGGGGCTTTCTATTTATATGTCAATGGGAAAAAAGTCGGTTATAATGAAGATGGCGGCACTCTGCCTGCAGTATTCGACATGACTCCTTTTCTGAAAAGAGGAAAGAATCAATTGGCAGTTCAGGTGTTGAGATGGAGTGATGGTTCCTATCTTGAAGATCAGGACCATTGGCGCTTCCACGGCATCACCCGGGATGTTTATATTGAATCACGCCCTGATGTTTTTATACAGGATTTTGCTGTAATTACAGACTTGGACAAGGATTATAAAGACGCAAAACTGCGTATACGCCCTGTCATATCCAGCAAGAAAACAGTAGATGTTTCGGACTGGGTGCTTGAAGCCAGATTATATACTAAAGAAGGTAATCCTGCTCTCGGAGTAGATATGTCAATGCCGGTCAAGACGATTACGACCGAAAAGTATCAACAGAATTTTTCATTGGCAAAATATCTGGAAACAAATGTAAAGGCTCCTTTATTATGGTCATCCGAAACGCCTAACTTATATATCATAGTCCTGACATTAAAGGATAATAAAGGCAACGTAGTAGAATCAAGAAGTTCCCGTATCGGTTTTCGCAAAGTTGAATTCAAGAACAACCATGAACTGTGCGTGAATGGAAAACGTGAATACATCTATGGAGTAAACAGGCACGATCATGACGCTTGGGAAGGAAAAACCGTTCCTTATGAAAGAATGGTACAGGATGTGACTTTAATGAAACAGTTCGGTTTTAACTCTGTAAGAACTTCCCACTATCCTGCAGATCCGGCATTCTATGATTTATGCGATGAATATGGCATTTATGTGATGGATGAAGCTAATGTGGAAACGTGTGGCGCAGATGCTGAACTTTCAAATAATGAGTTATGGCTTTTTGCTCAAATGGAACGTGTTGCCGGAATGGTAAAAAGAGATAAGAACCATCCGTCTATTATTTTCTGGTCGTTGGGGAACGAATCGGGTGTTGGAGCAAACAATGCCGCACGAGCCTCGTGGGTCAAAGATTACGATCCTACCCGCCTTGTACATTTCGAGGCCTATATGCATAATGGAGGTTCAAGGCAATATGGTTATGGCATCGATTTTATGAAGACCAACCGTCCGGCGGTGAATCCTCCGGAACCTCCGGCTGTAGATGTTGTCAGTACCATGTATCCGTCTGTAGAAGGGATTATAAAGCTTGCTACTCAAGAAGGTGAAACACGTCCGGTATTGATGTGCGAATATGCTCACGCTAAGGGTAATGCATTGGGTAATCATCAGGAATATTGGAATGCAGTGAAAAAATATCCACGCCTGATAGGTGGCTATATCTGGGATTGGGTGGATCAAAGTGTAATTAGAAAAGACGATGTAACAGGCAAAGAATATTTCTCTTCCCTCAACGGCACTAATGGGCTTGTTTTTGCAGACCGGAAAATAAAGCCGGCTATTAATGAATGTAAGAAGATCTATCAGCATATTCGTTTTGATTATACTAACGGAGAACTGACTATCAAAAATGAATATAATTATCTGCCGCTTTCCGCATTTAATTTTTCATGGAAATTAATGCTAAACGGTGAATTGATAAAAAATGGCGAATTGACCGATATTGAGGCTTTTCCGGGCACTTCTGCCAGAGTGAAAATAGATACCGGATATCCTGATTCCGGACAGAAAGGGGAAGTCATACTCGAAATCAGTGCTTATTTAAAGAAGGGTACTATTTGGGCACCTAAGGGATTTGAAATCGCATGGGAGCAATTCACCTTGCAAGAAGGAAAGGTAAATCCTACGGTGGAAGGAAACACAGGAAATGGCGGAAAGCTGACTGTACAGAAGAAAGCGAATGAAATAGGTATTTATAATGATCGTATAAATATTGTGTTCAACAAGAAAACGGGGCTCATTCAAAGTTGGATCGTAGGTAGTAAGGAATTTTTGGAGAGAGGTCCTCGAATCAATCTGTGGCGGGCTCCGACCCATAATGATGGCGGTTACCGTCCTAAAACAGAGAATGAAATTTCTCGTCAATGGGTAGAAGCCGGACTGGATAGTTTGCAACATAAATTGAAATCGTTTAAGCTGACTGAAGAAAAGAATGGTACAGTCAGTGTGGCAACAACATTTATTGCACAAAAAACGGGAAATAAGTCGTATGTGGAATATATCACTAAATATATTGTTGATTCTTCCGGAAAAGTACAGATAGATACTGATCTGAAGCCATTTGGCAATATAATCAGCTTCCCCCGTATAGGCTATACTATGACTGTAAAGTCTGGCAATGATACTTTTTCATGGTATGGCTACGGACCGTATGACACATATAACGACAGACATTCGGGAGCTCGTTTGGGTAAATTCTCCGGAACTGTAGATGAACAGTTTACGCATCATGCGTATCCTCAAGAGAATGGAAACAAATATCATTGTTCATGGGTTTCATTGACCGACAATGAGGGGATTGGACTTATTGTTGAAGGTATGCCATTTATTGAATCCAGCGTAATGCATTACTCCCTTGAAAACCTGTCTGAAGCTATAGATGAGGGCCAATTAAAGCGTACTGACAACGTCACGTGGAATATCGATTATAAAACATATCCGATTGGTAATAGGAGTTGCGGACCTCCCCCACTCGAACAATATGTACTTTTTGCAGAACCTGTGTCTTTTAGCTTTTGTATTTATCCGGTTCTTAATCAAAAGGCTGTCCAGTAAGCTTTTAAATTTATAAAAGGGTCGTCCGAAAAGTCTTGATCTAATGAATCACCTTTGCTACAGCATATCGTAGCAAAGGTGATTTCTTTTTTCAGGAACTTTCAATCCGCTCGTCAGAATAAGGTGTAGCATTGGTCATTTAGAATTCAGTGATGAAAATGGCCAACTGTACACGGTCCTGAAAGTGTATTTGTATAATAAATGGAATAGTGTGTATGTATCATAAATTTATCGTTTATATATATAGTACACGGTTGTTTGTTTCTTACGATATTTATTTTATTGAAATATCTTTATTGTTTATGCATAAACAGCTTTATCGTTTCTAATAGATTTTTGAAGAGTTTATTAGAAACGTTGTTTGAGTTTATTAAAAACTATATGGAGGATTTTATCGGCATTTATATTGAATTTATGTAACAAAAAAGGCTGCGGAATTCATAGAATTTCGCAGCCTTAGCTATTGACAGGATTTCTGTCCACTGTATTTTTATATAATTACTTAGTTTATTTGTTTCAATTTATTTGTTTTTAAATCCATTCTTTATTCGCCTTTTTTGATTGATGATCTATATTCTTGTTCTACAAATATACAACATAAAAAGAGCGTTTCCAAATTTTTGCGATATACAGAATTAAAAGTATTCTTAGTCGTTTGTATTGAACACCTTACTTCTGAAATATTTCAGGGTATTTCCTGATAAAATAAACAGGCGTACAGCTCCAAGCGTGGCAATAGCTGTTGATAGGATAAAAATCGTATGGAGAAATAAAGTCGTTTGTAGGATCGTATGCTTCCCAAAATGTATCGGCTCCTTTGGCAATCATTCCTCCCCAGTAATTGACTAAAGCCTCTTTTGCTTCGAGGTTCATTCCACAATCTATCAGCGACTGAATATAATAATGATACATATAAGGAGTGCCGGGATAACAAACATCCTGTGTTGTAGTCAATGCTGATAAAGCTTTTTTGCCTTCAGCTTTACTGGCAACTCCGCTTAAGATCATCCATATTTGTGAAGCATAGGAAATCTGCTTGTCGCCTGTTCCGACGAAAAAGCCGGTTTTCCGGTTGTATAAGTTTTTGCGGGCAGCCTTTATCATTTTATCAGTTAATTGAGGCAAGTCGGCAACTTCTTTTTCTTTTCCGAGCAGTTGAGCCAGCTTGTAGGATTCCTTTAGTGCGAATATGGATACTCCTTGTAAGGGAACCTCTTTATACAAATCCTCTTTCCAATCGAAAAATACCCACCAGTCTTTCTTTACTTTCTCAAAATCCATCAATCCGTCCGTCTTGACATTGGTACGGACAATATCCAGCTGCTTTTTAGCCACAGGCCACAAGTCTTTGACAGTTTCCATATCGCCTGTTGCTTCCAGGTAGTCTTTCAATGTTACATTATATAATAGCGCATATTCATAAAGAAACTGTTTGTCCTGGGCTCTTGGCACAGGATTTTCAATTACAGTAGCCAACAGATATCCGTTCAGATCGCTCAATCCGGCCAATAAATACAAACACCGTTTTGTAAGGTCGTGCTGCTTGTAAGAATAATTGTTGCCAAGAGCTTCCAGATATAAATCCCCGATCCAAAGACGCTGATCTCTCTTCGGACCATCCTCGTAAACGGTTTGCATACATTCTTTCAGTGTATTGAGTCCGACACGATCTATTTTCCTTATCATGGGATCAACTGTCTGCGGAAGCTCTTCAGGTATGTTTCTGGCAGAAGTTTGAGCCATACATTTTATATCATGTATGTTGAAATCATAATAAGGGGAACTGCCCAGCAACTCTATTTTCACATAGCGGAAAGCCAGCCTGCGTGAAAGATTGACTGTTTGCGGCACATACATTACAGAAACAACTTCGTCCTGCAGCCATGCCCTGCTTAAGCCTTCTTTATAAGAATCAAAAGGGACAGCCACTTCCGAAGGAACTTCCCCGAAGGTCAATTTCAACCTTAACGGACCGTCGGCTGCAAGCCCGGTACTCCTTACAGAGAAACTGAAATATCCGGTCAGATGCTCTCCGAAGTCAATCGTAATTTCTTTTTTCAGTCTGAAAGGCATAGAGTACAAGGAGTCGATAGGACTGACATCTACTGCTTTGTATTTCTGAAACGATTGTGCGTCAGGTACAATATCTACTACTTTCAGTGGCTTTTTCTCTGTGATTATAAGTTTCGGTTTATATTGCTCTGCTTTTTGTAGCCACTGCTTACGGTTGTTCCCATAATAGTCTTGTGCAAAACAAGCGATTGTGATGAATACCAGTGTCAAGCTGAATAAGATAGATTTCGTCATATTATTAATCCTCTTTACTATCTGTCACGTTCCAATTTCTGAAGTCATACACGCGTGATTCTTTTCCATGCGAAATATTCAGGAAACGTCCGTTCACCGCTTGTTCCATCCATGGGTTTGAATACAAAGGCCAATTTTCATAATCCACCTTTTCTCCGTTGACGAAACGTCCGTAGTTGTAGATAATTTTTAGTGTATCACCGCTAAGTGAGTGATAAATGGTCTGTCGGTATTCCGGATTGGTAACGATGTATTCCAGTTTCGTTGTTTTCAGTATATCTTCTGCAAACAGGTCCAAAGCTGTTTGCGTTCCTGTAGGCTGATATTTATCCGGCAAACAGGTTTCTATGACTGCGGCAGTGCCACGTTGGTCACAGCGTAACATCTTATGTTTTACCCCGCGGAACATCCGGTCTTCGTCCCATGTGTATGGATGACAGAATTTTACGGCAAACAGAACACTTCCTCCGTCAAAGAATATCCAGCCGGATTTGTCCTCTTTCATTTGTTTTATTGCATCAATAGGCACTACTCCTGTCACATACGGATGGGGTTCTTCCGATTCTATTTTATACATGGCCAGCAACGTGCCGTTATGTTGTAATACTTGTTCGCGACAAGTAGCTCCGAAAAGGCTTTCGGCTGATCTACCATAATGACTGATATGAGTCAGGAAGAAAGTACTTGCGGGTGCATCCGATTCCCATACCAGTTTCCACCGGCGCATCTGCGCGCTCCATCCCAGACTGATTCCATCCCATTGACTGGCTAATCCATACGTTTTGTTGATATATGTATATTTCTTGAATCCCCATGGATAGTTGAGTTGTGCAAATGGAGTCATATCATGCGATTCTTTATGTACGTATGCATTTTTTCTATCCGATGCTATATGCTGTATAATCTCTGGTACACGATAGGAAGAAACGGCCGCCAGTACAGAGTAAAAGCCTTCATTGTTCACAATCAACTCTCCGTTTTCATACTTTTGCTCTAATACCGGATTGGGACCGCCACCAAAAAACAACCAGCCTAAAAGTGGATAAGGACTCATCATATGAGGAGAACAAGCAAAATAATATTCCCGTAGAGAGGAAGATATGAAATAACCATTCAACCATTCGGGTGCCATGTTGAGTAAATGCCATTCAAGAGTCATTTGTACCTGTTTCTTAAATTCAGCATCCTTGCTGTGGTCATACAAAGAAAGAAGGCAAGTGATATAGAATGTGCCGTACGTAGGAGAATCAAACTCTTTGATACCATAACGTACCGTCTTATCCATTACATCCATAAGTACTGAACGGCAATGTGCCATTACCGTGTCGGCTTTCCCCCAGTCGGGGAAAGCCAGTGCGGTAAGATATCCAGCTGTTTTAAACATCAGTCTATGATTTTCGGTACTTCCATCTGCCAAATAATCCTCGCTTGTCATACGTTTCCGTACCTTCTCTTTCAGCTCTTTCGGGTATACAGACTGAAAGCGTAGATACGCGTCGATATTCTGATGACAATCGAACATGTCGAAGGGTGCATCTTCCTGCATCCGGTTCAGCATATCCAGAGCATACTTGACATCTTTCTTTGTTTCCAGGCGAGCTAAAACAAATCCCATTGCTGTCTTGATGTCGTTATCTCCCCAATATTGGTCGTTTGGACGGGCTTTGGAGTAATAATCAAGGAGATATTTTTTCCGCTCGTCAAAAGAAGACGCAGAGGTGAGAGAGAGAAACAGAAAAGCAAATGCCAGTAAAATCAACAGCTTTTTCATACTTAATATCCTTTACTTTGTTTCATTAATGGATTCGTTCTCAATTCACTTTCAGGTATCGGAAGATAATAGTCTTGTGGATCGTAATGTACAGTTCCTGCCTTTGTTGAAGGATATTTGGCCAATTCCTGTTCCAATATTCCCCAACGGCAAATATCATACCAACGGATATTTTCAAAGAATAGCTCTTTGTAACGTTCTTCCTGAAGGATTTCCATGGTGACAGTCGAAAAATCTTCTCCTTTTGTACCGGGTACGTCGTAGTTACTTTCTCCCCATGCCCGGCGACGGACTTTGTTCACATATTCGGTGGCCACATCTACAGAGTTCAGTTTGAGCATTACTTCGGCATACATCAGATAAATATCCGCCAAGCGGATGATATCTACATTCTTGGTTGAGAATACAGGTGAAGACACGTTATAGAAGTCGGTATACTTACGTGCGTAATATCTGTAATCGGGCACATCCGTATCCGCCTTTATAAATGTAATGCCGGTAGTGGCTGTACTCCAAGCTTGCCATGTATAATCGTATAATGTAGCTTCATACAGACGTGGATCGTCTCCGAATCGTGCAGCAGTACGTTGATCGACGAAAAAGTTGTTCCAGGCACCCGGAGCTCCTCCGAAGATACGAACCAGGTGATGTTGGGGGGCATCATCATAGGCACTTCCTGACGAGAGGTAATATTGCAGGGAGAAGATACATTCGGGATTGTTGTCCGTATGCTGAATGTAATCTGTAAAGTTGACCGGTTTGTCCAATTTGAAGCGGCTGTCGCCTATCACTTTCTCAAATTCTGTCTTGGCATTGGCATAGTCGCTCATATACAGATACACTTTTCCGAGTAATGCATGTACAGCCGGTTTTTGGGCCCATCCCTGGTCTTTTGTATAATCAGTGTCTGTATAGCCGGGACCGGGTACTGCAGTATTGACCGGGATCTGGTTGTCTCCAATGCAGGTTTCGGCTTTTTTCAGATCCTTGATTATCAATTGATAACATTCTTCAATAGTTGATCTGGCTGTAATTGCATTACTAGCGTCTGCAATACCTTCCATCAGAATGATTCCTTTCGCATCCTTGTTGTTTGGATACATTCCCCCGAAAGAAGGTCCTTGTTCTCCGAACAGGCGTAATAGATCGAAATGTATGAATGCTCTTAAAAATAAACTTTCACCCTGGAAGTTCATTACCATTGTTTTTTTCTCTTCATCCAGCGCTTCCAAGTCTACATGGTCGATCAAGTCTAGCATGAGATTGGCAGAAGCCAAGGCTTTATAGTATTTTATGTAGGCCTCTTCTACATTCTTGTTGCTGGAAGTGAGCCCATTGATGGCCCATTGATTACGTTGTTCTTCGCCCAGCCAATCAATATCCATTTCGTGCGACATGGTTGACATATATTCCGTCTGTCTTCCATAAAGCATGATAGAACCTAGAGACCTGTAAGCGCTTCCCAAAAATTCGCCTAACTTTGCGGGGTTTTTTTGTATGATTTCTCCAATATTATCGTCTGATACAGACGTTGTTAGAGGATGATCCAGAAAATCACTGCATGCTGATGTCAGAAGCAGACATCCTGCTATGAACATATATTTAATTTTCATATTTATATTTTTATCTGATTAAAAACCAACATTAAGACCAAATGAAATAGAACGGGACTGAGGATATTGAGTTAAGCTATATACTCCCTGTTCGGCATTGTTATTACCTATAAATTCAGGATCAAATCCTTTGAATTTAGTGAATGTCAGTGCATTTTCTACTCCTACATAAATTTTCAGTTTTGATAATTTCATTTTAGATACTACCGATTTCTTAAAGTTATATCCTAGCTGAATGTTTTTTAATCTCAAGTATGAACCATCCTCAACCATATATGAGTTAGGCAATTGATAGTTGTGGGTAGCATTACCCAGACGAGGTTGGCTGGTTTGGGTATTGTTGGGTGTCCATGCATTCCACACATCCGGAGTTGAGTTCCAGTCAGCATTCATATTTTCAAGACATTGTTTGGTATTGTTGTATATATCTCTGTCAGCTACCCCCTGCCAGTTCATGTTGAACTCAAAACCTTTGTATTCCAAGTTCACATTGAATCCATATACATATGTTGGCCAAGGGTTACCTATTGAAGTCATGTCTTCATCATTGATACGTCCGTCTCCATTCAGGTCTTTAAATTTAATATCTCCCGGGCCTATATTTCCTGCATCGTATGCTACGCCCCATTTTTCCATTGATATCGCATTCAAGGCATCTATTTCTGCCTGTGTTTGATACAATCCGTCTGCTACGTATCCCCAAAATGCTGCTACCGGTCCGTCTACGAGTGTGCGATTGAAGCTTCCTCCGGACAAATAGCTGGCATTACCGATGTTTAGTACTTTATTTTTGTTGTACGAGATATTTCCACTTACGAGGTAGTTGAAATGATTGATTGATCCTCTGTATGACAAAGCCACTTCAATACCTTTGTTGCTGATTTCTCCTTTGTTCAACTTATAAGTACTACTACCAACACCGATATGTGAAGGCATTTTTTGTTCAATCAATGCATCGCGTGTTTTCTTGTTGTATAGGTCGATAGTGGCTGTAAAAGCATTATTCCATGCTCCAAGATCTATTCCGATGTTAGTTATTCTTGTTTTTTCCCATGTTACGTCTTTATTCGGAGTTTTCTGGGCCAACCAAGTACCATTCGTTTGTAATTTATATTCTTGTCTCCACCAGTTTTTGTCTATACTGTTGTTGCCAATTTCTCCGATACCAAACCTTAGTTTCAAGTCATTAATCTTTTCTACTTTAAAGAACTTCTCATTGGCTATGTTCCAACCAACAGACACAGATGGGAAGAAAGCGCTTCTTTTGCCCGGAGCAAATATATCAGTGGCATCATTTCTAAAGTTCGCTGTTAGCAGATAGCGGTTGTCATAAGCATAGGTAACACGTCCGAATATGGAGTAGCTACTTCCTGTAGCCCAAGAGTTGGTACCGTCTCTGTGATCGGTAAGAGCAGTACTTCTTAAGTCTTGAGCCGGTATACCCCATTCAGCATATCCTGATGCGTCATCATTACGTGATTCTCTTACTTCGAAACCGACCATTGCTCCAAGATCGTGTTTACCAATCAATTTATTATAGTTTACGTATGTATTCAACAAGTAGGAAGTACTTTGATTGTGAGAATAATCCAATTGGTGTCCTTGGATGTTTTTTCCTTCCACAAAGTCGATAGAGTTGGTTGATATGCCTCCAAATGTATTATATAAGAAGCTTGAAGTCGCATGATTGCTAAGAGTTCCTGTCAGGTTGGTAGTCCATACCAGTCCTTTTATCGGGGTGATGATTACTTGCAAATTTCCCCATGCAACGTTCCATTTCTCCCAATGATCTTTCAAGTCAGCGCTTTCCAATGGGTTTCCTCCCTGCCAGTCGATTGTTCCTGCAAATTCATCAGTGAAGTATCCATATCCTGTACCCATCGGGTTGGTGTCATCGTATACATTCATGGCTGGATTAGCGCGAAGGACGTGTTGCCAGTTCAATGCATTATGTTTTCTTTTTGAGTGACTGAAATTTACTGTCTGACTGAATTTTAGCCATTTCAATGGAGTTTGTTCGAATCGGGTTTTAATGGCCCATTTCTCGTAGTTTGTATTCACATAGGTACCCTCGTCATTCTCGTACATGGCAGAAAGGAAATAAGATGATCTATCGGAAGCTCCGGAGATGTCAATGCTATGAGAATGTTCTATTCCGGTGCCAAACATAACGTCTACCCAATCAGTATTAGGTAATTGCGATACTTCATTTGGAGTCAGGAAATAGAACGATTTAATATCATTAGTTGTAGGTTCGCCCTTATCCGGATTGTTGGACATCCATCTGGCCTTGTACATATCAATGTAACCTTGGGTTCCCAGCATTTCAGGAAGTCCGAGGGCATGGTTTATCTTTACGTATCCGTTGTAGTTCACGGCTATTCTTCCTTTAGCACCTTTCTTGGTTGTCACCAATACGACTCCATTGGCTGCTTCAATTCCATAGATGGCGGCGGATGCGGCATCTTTTAATAATTGGATAGACTCCACTTCATTAAAATTATCCAGTGGCATTCCAGGCACTCCATCGATAATCCAGAGTGGAGCGGCATTATTTAGTGTTCCTACACCGCGCATATATACAGAGGAACCCTCACCGGGTAATCCGCTTTTCCTTGATACATAGACGGGTGCTTTTCCTTGTAGGGCTTGAGAGGCATCATTGGTGGCCATCGTATGTAGGTCTCGTGTGCCCAAAGATGTAATAGATCCGGATACATTCGCTTTCTTTTGTACACCATAACCTACGACGATGACTTCTTCCAGCTGCTTAGAGTCTTCTGTTAATACAACTTTCAGATTTTTACTTTGGTTGTTTACAGCGATTGTTTGTGTAATGTATCCTACATAGCTGAAAGTCAGTTTCCCGGTAGCATTTTTCAGCTTAATCGAGAATTTACCATCTATATCGGTTATTACCCCGTTTGTAGTTCCCGTCTCGGTCACTGTAACACCTATCAGAGGATCATTCTGATCGGAAATAACAGCTCCATTGACGACTGCTGTACCCTGTGCGTTCGTATATTGTATTCCCGTCAGGAATATCAATATCAGAAGCTTAATTTTTAAGTACTTTTTCATTGTTTTAAATTTTAAAGTTATACAAAACGAATTTTGCTGTAAAAGTATTGCATTTAGATCAATGTGACCGAATGAAAAAAGCAATAAAGTAAAAACAAAACATGAACAAAATACAAACAAAAGTGCTTTGGCCAAGGGTTTGGCGGATAATAGAGGGTTTCTCTCGTCTTTGTTCAAGACAAATATATTCTATTATTGGATGACTGTACCGGAAATTTGTTTCTTTTTGGGGATGCTATAAATCAAATAGAGGTAAGGTTGGGAGCAATCGCTTATGTGCGTGGTCATTATCGTACTTTGTTTATGTTTTGTTCGCGTTTTGTTTTTCCTTTTTCTCTTCTTTCTTAGCTTTTTGTAGACATATATATGGAGATTTTGGGATAAATTTGCTTCATAAAAATCTAAAGAAAAAGATGAGAAAAATAATATGGACCATCATGGCGTTATGTGCCCTGTCCGGGTGCAGATACGAAAATAGTACTATCAGTGCAGATAGTTTGTTGGACTTTGTCGACCCATTAATAGGTACAGGTGGACATGGACATACGTTTCCGGGGGCAGCATACCCTTTCGGAATGGTACAATTAAGTCCTGACACAGGACTTGAAGGATGGGATTGGTGTTCCGGCTATCATTATTCCGATAGTTCCATCATTGGTTTTTCTCATACGCATCTTTCGGGTACAGGACGTTCCGATCTGATGGATGTGATGTTGATGCCTGCGACGGGAAATTTGAAATTGAATCCGGGATCGAAAGATAAACCGGATGAAGGATATCGCTCCCGTTTTTCACATGATGAGGAGTCTGCATCTCCGGGATATTATAAAGTAAGGTTGAAAGATTATGATATTATGGCTGAATTGACCGTATCTCCTCGATGCGGTTTTCATCGTTATACCTTTCCTGAAAGTAAATCTTCTTATATTATATTGGATTTATCTCATCATTTCGCAACTGATTCTGTTCTTTTTACTTCCATGAATAGGATAGACAGTTGTACAATAATAGGTGAAAGGAGGACAAAAGGCTGGGGTGAGCCCGGAGAAAAATACTGGAGTGAACAACAATTGTTTTTTGCTTTGAAAGTATCTAAGGCATTTGACTTGTCTGTTGCTGTGGATGATCTGTTTATTCAGGAAAAACAAGCTTCCGGCAAAAATATAAAAGCTATTCTTAATTTTGAAACTTCCTCTAATGAGATGGTGTTAGTAAAAGTGGGAATATCTGCTATAAGTGCAGAAAATGCACTTCAAAATCTTTCGGAAGAGATACCGCATTGGGATTTTAACAAAACGCTTAGCGAGACACAGTCGATATGGGAAAAAGAATTATCAAAGATTAAGGTAGAAGCTTCTGATAAGAATAAAATAATTTTTTACACAGCGCTGTACCATTCTTTATTGGCCCCTTATTTGTATAATGATGTGAATAAAGAGTACTTGGGCCTTGATAAACAGATACATACAGCCGAAGGGTTCAATAACTATACAGTGTTGTCGCTGTGGGATACTTTTCGTGCTGAGAATCCGTTATTAACGTTGATTGCTCCAGATAAAACGAACGATCTGGTACAATCTATGCTTGCGCAGTATGATCAGTATGGATTACTGCCGGTGTGGCCATTATGGTCGAGTGAAACAAATTGTATGATTGGCTATCATGCCATTCCGGTTATTGTAGACGCATACTTCAAAGGTATAAGAAATTATGATGTGGAAAAGGCGTATCAAGCCATGAGGACATCGGCTATGCAGGATAACTTTGGTGTGAAAGAGCTGAAACAATACGGTTATATTCCTTATGACATTTACAATAAATCGGTTTCTGCGGCTTTGGAATATTGCTATGACGATTGGTGTATAGCTCAAATGGCCAAGGACTTGGGTAAGATGGATGATTATAACTATTTTATAAGCCGGTCTTCCGGTTATAAAACATATTTTGACAAAGAATATAAACTAATGAACGGTTTTTCGAGCAAAGGCAGTTTCCGCCGTCCGTTTGATCCTTTCTTTTCATCTTATGGGGAATGTGATTGGGTGGAAGGAAATTCATGGCAATACTCTTTCTTTGTTCCTCACGATGTGCAAGGGTTGATAAATCTATATGGGGGCAGTGAGGAATTTGTCAATGCTCTCGATACCTTATTTTCCATGCCTATGGGTATGTCAGGCCATGATGTGCCGATAGATATAACCGGACTTATCGGCCAGTATGCACATGGCAATGAGCCTAGCCATCATGTAGCTTATCTTTATAATTATGCGGGCCAGCCTCATAAAGCTCAACAACGGTTGCATGAAATCATGTCTACTTTGTATACTGATCGGCCGGACGGATTATGTGGTAATGAGGATTGCGGGCAAATGTCGGCTTGGTATGTCTTCAGCGCGATGGGATTCTATCCTGTGAATCCCGCGGAAGGAATATATATTCTGGGTAAACCGATGGTAGAAAATGTTGAAATTACCATTGGAAACAAGCTCTTTAAAGTGAAAACAGCAGGGTGGAATGATGAGAACATATATGTGCAATCGGTGAAACTTAATGGTGAGGTTTATAATAAGCTTTTTATTACACATACCGATATAGTGGATGGAGGAATCTTGGAATTTACGATGGGTTCGGTTCCGGGTAACTTTGGGGATTCGGTTTTACCTCCGTCTTTATCCGAAATTCTAAGTGAATAATGAGAAGTCTGAAGCTCCTGTTATATCTGTTTATATCTTGCTTGTGTTTTGGTTGCAAGTCTTCTTTGCCCCAAAAAAGCCGGATAAATAAGCAAAATGATGTGTATGTTTTGTCTTTTGCTGACCTCTCTTTCAGCGTATCGGCAAAAAAGGGGGGACGGATTATTTCTTTTAAATGCAGAGATAAGGAACTGCTGACTTCTGATTTGGTACATAGTAAGTATTACGGAGCAACGTTCTGGTTATCTCCACAGTCAAACTATTGGCCACAATATCGGTGTGTCGATGAGCTTCCTTATAAGGCAGAGATAGACGGACAAATTCTTCGACTGGTGAGTTCGCCGGATTCTTTAAGCGGTATCTCTATCATTAAGGAGTTTTCTGTATCAGAAAGAGATTCATCTATATTGATTAATTATTCTGTTCGGAATGTATCTTGCCAGCTAAAGAGATTTGCCCCCTGGGATGTGGTGAGAGTGCATGGAGGTTTGAGCTTTTTCCCTGTAGGAGAGGCAGATCAGATGAATAAGTCTGATGTCACGGGAGCATATGAGGATAAGGGTATAATGTGGGTTCCATGTCCGGATGGTACCAATGAGAGAGGTCAGAAATTATACTCGACTGCTTATGAAGGTTGGATCGCTCATTATTATAAGGAGCTTCTGTTTATAAAATGTTTCCCGGACATTGGACCCGGTGAAGTTCCTCCCGGACAAGGTGAAGCAGAGATTTTCGTAGCACAGAAGGGGCGGTATCTGGAACTTGAAAATCACGGAAGATATACAGAACTGTCACCCGGAGAGTCTTTGGTATATCAACAAAAATGGTTTTTGAAAGATGTGTCCGACGGGAGAGTATCTGATTGGACCAGCAAATTGAAAAGATATATAGATAAACAAAAAAAACGTAGATAAAGCTTGCTTTTGCACCGGTAAAGACTTGTGGTATCAGATTTGTCCGTTCTCCACCATCAATACCACGCGTTCCGTTAGTTTGTCCTCACCTTGCGGATCATATTCTTTCTTTAAACTGGCCCCGAATAGTGCGGCAAATGCTTGATAGAACCCTGCCTTGAAAGGTCCCATAAACGCTTTTACCAGTTCATAACTAGTCTGATTACTTTGACGGTCCACAAGCTTTATCAACAATTTTCCCTGTGCAAAAGAGAGTTTCTTCATTCGGGCAGTATATTGATCTTTCAATCCTTTTTCAACCCGTTTGATATGTTTTTGGCGGGCTTTCTCATTGGGTAGAGTCTGAAGATATTCATAAGTTTCGATGATAGCCTGATTAATTTCTTTGGAAATAGGATATACCTTTTTCACGTTCCGAATCAATCGATAGTACTCCTGACGTTCCTTTTCATTTTTGAACTTAAGTGGTTTGAAGATATACACAGTCGGTAGCTGGATACTTGGGATTGTATCTCCATTGTAGATACACATCGGAACCAAATATCCATTGATGCTTTGTTTTTCCTGTGCCTGCAAATGTAGTGAGCAGCAAACAGTGGCAAACAGTGTCATTACTACTATGTTAAGCCTTCTTTTCACGATACAAAAATAGAATTAAAATTTTATTATTCAGACATATCTTTCAGACGTTAACCTATTTAAAGTATCTTTGCCCCCTTGTATGTAAAAAAGCGAGAAGATAATACACATTTTATTGATGAAAACTACTCAACTAATCCGGTTGATAAGTATTATAAACAGCCTGTTCATAATTCCTGCTTGTAGTGCTCAAAACCCTTCTGAAAGTCTTTTAGAGGATGTTCTTGAAGATTTATCTGTTAATAACGATATTAATAACTCTGTTAATACCTTGAATTGGGAGAATGAATTGGAAGAACTTTCCAATCGTCTGCAAGAACCTATTAATTTGAATGTTGCTACCCGTGAACAACTCGAACAGTTTCCTTTCCTTAGTGATATTCAGATTGAACATCTGCTGGCTTACATCTATATACACGGACAGATGAAAACTATCTATGAACTTCAACTAGTGGAAGATATGGATAAGCAGACAATTCAGTATTTACTACCATTCGTCTGTATAAAAGCTATTAACAATGAATCTTCTTTTCGGTGGAAAACTATGTTGAAAAGCGCAGCGAAGTATGGAAAAAATGAACTGTTAACTCGCTTTGATATACCACTTTATAAACGAAAAGGTTATGAACATACTTATTTAGGACCTTCTGTTTATAACTCTGTGAAATACAGTTTTCGATATAGTGACCGACTCTATGCAGGAGTCGTTGTAGAAAAAGATGCCGGAGAACCTTTGGGAGCTTTACACAATCGCTATGGCTACGATTATTATTCCTTTTATCTGTTATTAAAAGATTGTGGGCGATTAAAAGCATTAGCTGTTGGTAACTATCGGCTTAGTTTTGGACAAGGATTGGTGATTAGCACTGATTATCTGATGGGAAAAACAGTCTATGCCTCTTCTTTCAACAATCGTAGCAGCAGGATAAAGAAACACTCTTCCAGTGATGAATACAATTATTTCAGAGGAGTGGCTGCCACAGTTGCTTTATCTAAGGATTGGGACATTTCCGGTTTTTATTCGCATCGTTCATTGGATGGCGTGATAACAGATGGAGAAATTACCTCTATCTATAAAACCGGATTACACCGGAGCCGGAAAGAAGCAGATAAAAAGCATCTGTTCACTATGCAATTAACAGGTGGAAATGTGAGTTATCAACACAACCGTATCAGACTGGGTATCACCGCTATTTACTACCTTTTCAACCGATCTTATGAACCGGAATTAACAGGCTATTCCAAATACAATCTCCACGGCAATAACTTCTACAATTTAGGAATAGAGTATGCTTATCGTTGGCATCGTTTCTCTTTTCAGGGAGAGACAGCGATAGGAAAACAAGGTTGGGCCTCTTTGAACCGTTTGCAGTATTCACCGGTTCAAAACACCCAAATCATGTTGATACATCGGTTCTATTCCTATAATTATTGGGCTATGTTCACCCATTCATTCGGTGAGGGAAGTACGACTCAAAACGAACAGGGATATTATATCGGATTGGAGACTTCTCCTTTTGCCTATTGGAAGTTCTTTGCATCATTCGATTTGTTTTCCTTCCCATGGAAAAAATACAGAATAAATAAACCCTCCCGTGGAACAGATGGTCTGGTTCAAGCTACTTTCACTCCACTTAGTAATCTATCCATGTATCTAAAGTATCGCTATAAACAAAAAGAACGTGATTGGACAGGTAGTAAAGGAACGCTAACGCTTCCTATTTTTCATCATCAGCTTCGCTATCGTTTGAACTATTCTTTGGGAGATGTGTTAAGCAGTCGTACAACTTTAGATTATAATCATTTTCATTCTCAGGACAGAGCTGCTAATAAAGGATATCAGGTTACACAAATGATATCCTCCCAACTGCCTTGGGCCAGGCTGTTTGCTGACGTTCAAGGCAGTTATTTTTTTACAGATGATTATGATTCGCGTGTATATGTTTCGGAAAGCGGACTGCTTTATACGTTTTACACTCCGTCATTTCAAGGGCGTGGCTTCCGATGTGCCGTTCGTTTAAGATATGAACTGAACAAACATTTCCTGTTGATAACCAAGTTCGGTGAAACTGTCTATTTCGACCGTAACGAAATCGGTTCCGGCAATGATTTGATCTGTGGAAATAAAAAAGCAGATGTACAAATGCAACTGCGTATCAAGTTTTAATGTATATTTGTCTGCCAAAAAATAACAGAAGAATACGATATTGAATGAAAGACCGGACTACTTTTGACAGAATGTTTAATGAATGGTATGCACAATTCGTGTATTTTGCATACTATTTTATAAGCGATGTTGAAGTATGCAAAGATATTGTAAGTGATGCTTTTGAATATTTGTGGCGTAATTATGATAAAATAGAAGAAGCTACGGCAAAAACTTATCTTTATACAATTATCCGCACGCGTTGTATCGACTATCTCCGTAAACAAAATATTCATGAAGAATATGTGGAATTTGCTTCACGATTAACCAATAAAATCATAGAGTCTGGTTCGCAGCAGACAGATACACGTATTTCTCAGATACGCAAGGCGATGGAAAAGTTGACTCCTTACAACTGCCATATTCTGGAAGCTTGTTATATTCATAATAAAAAGTACAAGGAGGTAGCTGAAGAATTAAATGTGAGTGTTGCGGCTATCCATAAGAATATAGTGAAGGCTTTGCGTATTCTTCGTGAAGAATTAGGCCGGAAAGGTAACCGGGATGGACTTTAAAACGTAAATATTATATATTGAATGAATTATTTATGGATGAGAAGAATATAAATATAAATAAGTCGGAAGAAGAAGCTTTGAAAATTATGGAGAATGTTTCCCATATAACTTCTGACCAATTACATGGCTTGGAGAAAGATGAAGAATGTTTCCAGGCATGTGTTGATATTGCAGAGGTTGTGATGGAGATGCGGCAAAAGCAAAATACACTGGCAATTAATGTTCAGAAAGAATTGGTAGACTTTCATAATAAACGTTTGAATAATAACAAAAAGAAGAATACGCGTATTCTGTGGACTGCTATTGCAGGAGTAGCGGCAACTGTCATTGTAATCCTGATTTTACGTACAATGATGATTTCACCGGAACCAAAACTGGAAAGTATTAAAATTTTTGAAGCAAACCATGCCATCGCACAAGCTACTTTGCAAATTGATGACGAAAAGGAAATAAGACCTTTGAAAGATCAAAAAATTGACTATCATCGTACTATTCAGACAGAAAATAAAGAGGTCGGAAAACAGAAAGTACAAATACATAGATTAAGTATTCCCAGGGGAGAAACATTCAAAGTTGTTTTATCCGAAGGAACTGAAGTCTTTTTGAATTCGGACAGCCGGTTGGTTTATCCTACCGTTTTTAAGGGAAAAGAGAGGATCGTTTCGTTGGAAGGGGAAGCTTATTTTAAAGTAAGTAAAGATGTCGAACATCCTTTTATTGTAAAAACCGGAAATGTGCAGGTTCGTGTCTTAGGAACAGAGTTTAATGTACGTGGATACTCTCCTGCCGATGTCCGTATCACATTAATTACAGGAAAAGTAGCTGTCAGCGATACCTGCGGAACTCATAACGTTGAAATGGAGCCGGGACAAAGTGCACAACTTTCTACTGACGGAACATTTGCTTTGAGTGAAGTTAATATAGAATCATTTTTGTATTGGAAGGAAGGATTTTTCTATTTTGATGATATCCCTCTGGCTGACATGATGAAAGAGATAGGGCGTTGGTACAATATAGATATAGAATTCCGCAACAGTAAAATTATGGATCTCCGTATGCATTTCTTTGCAAATCGTCATCAAGACATTTTTAATTTGATTGAATTATTGAATCGAATGGAGAGAGTTCATGCCTATTTTGAAACAGGAAAACTTATTATTGAATAAAAAACGAGCAAAACGTCATAAATCTGAATAGGAATACATATTTCTGAAAATAAATTCTTTTAAGGGTAACCATTCTTTTTTAAACTTCGTATACAATTAAAAGAATGAAATACTATTTAACTATTCAGGCTTATGAAAAAAAATCAGGCACAAAAGTTCATTGTTTTGTTCTTGCTTTTCCTTTTTGCGTATTCGTGGCGCATTGAAGCACAAACAGGTAAAGAAAAGCAAATAACGATGGAGTTTAAAAATGAAGGATTACCTTCTATTTTTAAACATTTGGAGAAAGTATCGGGATATAAAGTTCTTTTTATCTACGATGAGATTAGTTCTTATACTTCTACCGGGAAAGTTGAGAAAGCTACTATTGGTGAAGCTTTAAAGGTGATTATCGGGAAAAATCCATTGAAATATCACATTGACGGACAATTTATCAATATCACTAAAAAGAATCCTAAAAAGAATATTTCACAAGTAAAAGGAAAAGTGCTTTCCGAAGAAGACGGGTTTCCGGTTATCGGTGCCACTATTATAGTGGAAGATGCCAATATCCGTACCATCACAGATAATAATGGTAATTTCCAGCTTTCTGATGTTCCGGAAGATAGTCAGGTGAGGATTTCTTATGTAGGTTTGGAAACTCAGTTGTTGAATCCTTCAACATTTATGTCAGTAGTGATGAAGTCTGATACAAAAGCACTGGATGAAGTGGTGGTAACAGGTATGTTTAATAGGAAAAAAGAAGGATTTACCGGCTCTGCTGTTACTATAAAGGGCGAAGATCTGAAAAAATATAGTACGAATAATGTAGCTAAAGCAATTGCGGCTGTTGCTCCCGGGCTTCGTATCGTAGATAATATTAATATGGGGTCAAATCCGAATAATCTACCTGATATGCGTATGCGTGGTAGTGCAAATATGGATTTGAATGCACAAGCTACGGTAGACTTTAATTCAGCCAGTAATGACGTATTGGCGGTCCAAGGGGAATATGAGACTTATGCCAATCAACCATTGCTTATCATGGACGGATTTGAAATCAGTATACAGGCGCTTGCCGATATGGACCCCGACCGGGTTTCTTCCATCGTTTTGCTAAAAGATGCGGCGGCTACAGCTATTTATGGATCGCGTGCGGCAAATGGGGTAATTGTCATCGAAAGTAAGACGCCTAAACCGGGGCGTATCTGGGTAACTTATGGCGGTGAACTTCGTATTGAAGCTCCGGATATGACTGGATATAACCTGATGAATTCAAGAGAAAAGATAGATGCGGAATTACAGAGCGGGCTTTATACATACGGTGGTGAAACAGTTGAAAAATGGAGACTTTATCAATCAAAGTTGCGTGAAGTTTTGGCGGGAGTAAATACCTACTGGTTGGATAAACCTTTGCAGACTTCTTTTCAACAACGTCATACAGTTACACTGGAAGGAGGTGACGAAGCTTTGCGTTATCGTATGTATGTCGGATATAACAGTTCTCCGGGTGTGATGAAGGGCAGTAATCGTGATGTATTGACTGGTTCGCTTGATTTTCAGTATCGTCTGAAAAAAGTATTGTTAAAGAATAGCATTACATTGGATAATTCAGTGGCTGATGAATCTCCATGGGGAAGTTTTAGCGAATACACCCGCTTGAATCCTTATTTGCGTCCTTATGGAGAAAATGGAGAGATACAGAAACGTCTTGATAATTTTGAAGGACTAGGTGGTGAATCGAGTTATTTGAACCCCATGTATAATACAACGTTCAACAGTAAAGACCAGAGTAAGAATTTTACAGTGCGCGAACTTTTCAAGTTAGAATATAATCCTACTGAAGAATTGCGGTTTGAAGGTGCATTCTCTTTGTCCAAAAGTGTGGGACATCGCGATATGTTCCGTCCTGCACAACATACTTTTTTTGATAATGTGACTGATCCTACGTTAAGAGGTGATTATCGCAAAAGCCAGAGTGAATCTGTCAAGTGGGGAATAGATTTGACAGGAAGCTGGAACAAACAGTTGAAAGATCATTATCTGACCGCTAATGCCCGTATGAGTGTATTGGAAAATAATTCGGAGACGTATGGAAACTATGTGACGGGTTTTCCGAATGATAATATGGACAACTTGTTATTTGGTAAGAAGTATAATGAGAAAGTAGATGGGTTGGAAAGTACAACACGTTCCATTGGTTGGGTTGTTGCCGGAGGTTATTCTTATAAATATAAGTATTCATTTGATTTTAATGTGCGTCTGGACGGTTCCTCCCAGTTTGGAAAAGACAATCGGTGGGCACCTTTCTGGTCGACGGGATTACGTTGGGATTTGAAAAAAGAGAATTTCCTGAAAGATGTTTCTTTCATCTCTGACTTGATTTTAAGAGGCACGTATGGTACGACCGGTTCACAAGGTTTCAACCCTTATCAGGCACATGGCTATTACACCTATTCCAATTTATTGCTTCCTTATTATTCATCCGATGCGACAGGATCGGAAATTTTGGCCATGCACAATGAAGGCTTAAAGTGGCAGACTACAAAAAGCACGAATCTTGCATTGGAATTAGGACTTTTTGATCAGCGTTTTACCGCACGTGTGGAATACTACCGGAAAGTGACAGACAATATGATTACAGATATAAGTCTTGCTCCTTCTCTTGGTTTTAGCAGTTATCCGGAAAATCTGGGAAAGATTGAAAATAAGGGTTGGGAACTTTCTTTTTCTGCTATTCCTTATAAGAACGTTGCTAAACAGGCTTATTGGACAATTATGGTAAACGGTTCTCATAATACAGACAAATTACTCAAAATATCGGAAGCGATGAAATATGTGAACGATCAGAATGCATTAAAACTAAAGGATACACCACTGCCACGCTACGAAGAAGGTGAATCTCTTTCTCGCATTTGGGTAGTGCGTTCATTGGGTATTGACCCGGCTTCAGGAGATGAAATATTACTGAAAAGTAATGGAGAAATGACAAATGCCACTAACTGGAATGCCAATGATGTAGTACCTGTTGGAAATACAGAACCTAAATGGCAGGGATATATTAATTCTTCTTTTACGTACAGAGGATGGGGAGCAGATGTCAGTTTCAGGTATCAATTTGGCGGTCAGGTATACAATCAGACACTGCTTGACAAAGTGGAAAATGCCAATTTGAAATACAATGTAGACCGGCGGGTGACCCAACTGCGTTGGATGAAGCCGGGTGACAAGGCACAATTCCGTGGGCTTAACCCTGGCGGATGGGAGACGAAAGCTACTTCACGGTTCATTATGGATGAAAATATATTTCAGGGAAGTTCATTGTCTGTTTATTATCGTATGGACCGTACTAATACGAAGTTTATCACTCATTGGGGATTGAGTTCTGCTAAGGTAACGTTTAATATGGAGGACTTTTTCTATTGGTCTACAGTGAAACGCGAAAGAGGTTTATACTATCCGTATTCCCGTCAGTTTACATTTGCTTTGAATGTTGCTTTCTAATTAAAAACATATTTGTATGAAACAGATAATATATATACTATTGACAACAACAATGCTGGGGCTTACGTCTTGCAGCGACTGGTTGGATGTATCTCCGAAGACTTCTATCCCTACCGAGAAACAATTTGAATCGGAATCAGGATTCAAGGATGCTCTTACAGGTATTTATTTGAAGCTGGGAACTACTACCTTATACGCCGGAGATTTGACTTATGCTTACTTGGATGAATTGGCCGGATTATACTCCGATTATCCCGGATATAATACCAATGCTGTTTTTGAACAGAGTATCGTATTCGATTATGAAAATATGTTCTTGAGTAAGAAAAATGCAATTTACTCGACTATGTATAATATCATTGCTAACATTAATAATTTTCTGGAGTACGTAGACAGGAATAAAGATGTTCTAGTTACCGAACGGTATTACGGAACAATGAAAGGAGAAGCACTGGGGCTTCGTGCTTTTCTTCATTTTGATTTGTTGCGCATGTTCGGTCCTGTTTATAAGGAACACCCTGCATCAAAGGCTATCCCCTATCGAACTGCTTTTAATAAAGATGCCACCCCTGTTTTATCAGCCGGCGAAGTGGTTATCGCTATTCTTAAAGATTTGAATGAGGCTGAAGAATTGCTGAAGGAAAGTGATCCGCTTGATTTCTTCACAAACCAAACGGATGAGGAATATGGAGAGAAAAACCATTTCCTTGTTAATCGTGAGTTTCGTATGAATCTGTATGCAGTAAAAGCGATGCTAGCTCGTGTATATTGTTACAAAGGTGATGTTGAAAGCCGTGGATTGGCTACAGAATATGCAAAACAAGTGATTGCTGCTTCTAAGTATTTTACGTTGTACAAATCACAAACTGCTTCTAATTATAATTCCATACGTTACGCAGAGCAGATATTCGGAATCACTGTAAATGAATTTTCTAATCTGCTTATTGAAAACTATATGGATATGGAAAATACGAATACTCAGCAACATTTTTATCTGGATGGAGATAAATTCAGTCTCTTCTATGAAACAGCTGATGTAGGGAATACTGACTGGAGAAAAAATACGGAAATGTTTCAGGTTATTAATGGGGCAAGCAGCACAAACGTTTTCTGCAGAAAATATAATCAAAAACCCCTCAATGCCGGATATACCTATTCCGGTGCTGATGCTGTTCCTTTGATCCGTTTGCCCGAAATGTATTACATTGTAGCAGAATGTGCATCTTCTGCATCGGAAAGTGCCGACGCATTAAATACTGTGCGTTTTGCACGTGGTATCTCTTACAGTGATGAGATTCTGACTACCGGATATGATGATCTTGATATTATTTCGGAAGAAAATAAAGACCAGACTAAGCGTATCAATGAAATCATGAAAGAATATAGAAAAGAATATTTTGCGGAAGGCCAGCTTTTTTATTTTTTGAAAGCACATAATTATAGCACTTATTATGGTTGTGGGCTGGAAGCAATGACTGAAGCTCATTATCAGATGACATTACCGGATGATGAGTATATTTTTGGTAACAACTCTAAATGATGAAGTCTTATGAAACGTATTATATACTTTGTTTTAGCTATTCTTGTTTGCGGCATCTATGCAGGATGCAGTGAGAGTGAGATAGACTTATATAGCCAGACATCCCGTATTAATTTTTATGGAAGTACATATATTCGTACTTTGGTTGATACAGATTATGTGAAGACAGAACCTTATGCTATAGATAGTTTTACGGTAAGTATACAAGGAGACCTTTTAAAAGAAAATCGCGATTTCTGTGTGAAAGTAACTCCAAATAGTGATTATCGAAATCCGGTGGATGTAATATTGGAAGATAAGTATACATACACCAAACTGGACACTGTTTATCAGGTATTTTATTATAAGATCAATCGTCCGAAAGTAGAGTCAGGTAGAAACGTATATGGTTGTTATCTGGAATTTGATCTGGATAATCCTCTTCATCAGTTTGATAAAGGACTGGTGGAGAAGAATCAGGTGGTGCTGAATGTCAGATGGGAACTTAAACCGGCCGAATGGAGTGATTATGTAGGATTCGGCAGTTATAGTGATAATAAATATATGTTTATTATGGATGTGTGCCAGCGTGTGTGGGATGATTTGGAAGATGATGACGTGGTAAAAATCCAGCAGGCTTATAAAGAGTATATAGAGGCTGGAAATCCTCCCATTTTGGGTGACGATGGTGATGAAATTGAATATGAATAAGATTAAAGGAAACGTTATGAGAAAATATATCATCTGTATAGTAAGTTTTATTGGAGCAGCTTTGTTACAGACAAGCTGTTATGATGATAAGGGAGATTACGATTATCATGATGTGAATACAATGGACATCGTAATACCTGAAACAAAAGTGCGTATGCCAAAGGAGGAAGCGGTGGAAATTTCAATTATACCCGAGATTTCTCAAACTTTGGAGCAAAATGAGGAGAATTTAGTGTTTCAATGGAAGAAAACGATAAAAGGGAAGAAAGCAGGTTCGGACAGACTTAGTGATTATAAAGATTATTCCATAGGTAAAGAGTGTAAAGTAACAATCGAGGCTTATGAGTCGGAAAATATAGGTTTGATGTTGGTCATTACGGATAAAATAAACGGAACAACTTGGTATCAGACAGGTGAGGTTGTAATTATCCGTCCTTTGAATCCTTGCTGGTTTGTATTGCAGGAAAAAGAAGGAAAAGGTGTATTAGGAGCAATAGAAGGTACTCCGGAAGGATATTATGTTTATCCGGATGTATTTAAGTCAGAATCGAATCAATCTTTTCCGTTAGATGGGAAACCTTTGGCGGTAAGTGCAAGAAAAGAGTATGGGAATTCGCTTTTAAGTGGTATGCTGTCTTTTATGGGTTTTAAAGTAAGTCCGGCGTTAATGTTAGTGACGGATCAGGATTTGGCATTGTTGACTCCAAGTACACTAATGACGAAATATCCTTCAAATAAAATACTTTTTGAACCGGTGGAAAAAGGTGAACCGTTGAATATCGAATATTATAAGATGACTGCTTATGGTGAGTTGTTTGTAAATAGCGAAAGGGCATATTGTGCTCCTATGGATGGATTTTGCGTACCATTCTCTGTGAAAAAGGGGAGCGACTTTCCTGCTATTTCCGCTTATGGTTCGTATAGTGGTGGTATGCTATTTTTTGATCCTGAAAATCATTGCTTTCTTAGATCATTTATTCCAGGTGTCAGTGATTATATGATGAATTCAGCCACTCAAAATATACGTAATTATGGAACTAAATGGAGTGACCAGAAACCTGTCTCCACATATTCAATGTCAGATGAAGCTAATGTGTTTGATCCGGATGTGATTGATCCGTCTTTAGAAGTACGTGATATTGTTACAGGGGGAAACTGGGGAAATTTCGCTTATGCAGTTGCCGCTCCACGAAACGGGAAAGAATTGACTGTATTTAAATTCAGTGCGCAGGATGAAGATCCTGTTTGTGCTGCCCGATATATAATTTCTCTGCCGTCTGAAGTGGATGTAGAAACAGCAAAATTCGCCGCTTCTTATGCTTATACGGCAAATCTTATATTTATGACGTCAGGTAATAGATTGTACCGCATTGACCTTGATCGTGGAAGGGTGGTTGAACTTTATGCTTACGGGGCAGATCCGTCAGCACAGATAGCCAGTTTGAAATTTAAGGATCCTGAAAGTGTGAGAGCGGAAGATGATGATGAGGAGACAGGCAAATATAAGGAGAAAATAGGTATGTCTCTCGGACTAGGTATTAATACTGCTGGTAAAGGTGTAGTTGTAGAGTTGCAACTGACGGTGGCGGGTGATGTTTCGCGTGAAGAAAATAGTATTTGTATGTACGAAGACACCGATCATCCCATTGGCAAGATTGTAGATATTTCCTATAATTATGAATAGTATAAATCGTTTTTTATGTTGAAAGGAATTATCGGTGCAATATTTCTGGCTGTTGTCTGTACTTGTCTGTACGGTCAGCAGCCGGACATTGCTGCTTTTTTTAAAGAAGAGGCATCTGTAGAAGTGATTCCCGGTATGTTTACCACTTATCGCAGTAACGGTCGTATCTATTGGGAAGTTCCGGATTCATTGATTGGACGCGAGTTTGTCGTTACGACTACTATTCTGGCTGCTCCTGCCCGTCCGGATCGGGATATGGAAAAGAAATTCGGATATTCGGGTGATATGATCGGTCCGGTATTCTTCAGTTTCCGGAAACACGGGAACGAATTGTGGATGCTGGATCCACAACATGAAAGGGTGATAGAAGATCCCGAAGGAGTGTATGCAAAGATCGCCGCCCGACGTGGAAATGAAAGACTTTATAAAATATTGCCGGTCAAAGCAAAGAATCCGGAAAGTAACCTGGTAGAGATTGGTGAAGTATTAAAAGATTTTCCTTTGTTTACTCTTGATATTGTGTCTTTTGATTTGTTGATAGGTACACGTTTAAGGGAAAAAGACTGTATCAAGGAAATCAAAGGATTTGATAACCGTCTGTTGATACATGCGACACGAACTTATCAAAGTTCATCAATGGGAATGCGCGGTAAGCCTGTTGCCCCTCCTTATATAGGAGACTGGGATACAGGTATCTGCATAAAATTATTATCAAAAGAACCGCTGGATCCCGTTTTTGCTAATACCGAAGCGTATTTTGTAATCGACAAAAATTACTTTCAGGGCGATCAGCCTGTCGACCGGAAGGCTGTTATCAAACGATGGAGGCTGGAGATAAGGCCGGAAGATGAAGAAAAATACATGAAGGGAGAATTGGTGGAACCCATACAACCTATTATCTTTTATATAGATCGTAATACACCGGAAAAGTACATCGGCTGTATCATTGAAGCAGTGCGCGACTGGCGTCCGGCCTTTGAGAAAGCCGGTTTTAAGAACGCCATTGATGCGCGACTGGTTCCTACCGTTGAAGAAGATTCTGATTTTAGTATTTATGATAGCAGTTATCCGTTTATTTCATGGAAAATATCAGGGCAAAATAACGCCTATGGGCCAACGCCTTGCGAACCTCGGTCCGGTGAAATTATTGCGTGTCATATCGGAATTTTCAGCAGTGTCTTGAATCTGGAGCAGAAATGGTATTTTGCTCAATGTGGAGCGAATGATCCGCAGGCATGGAATATAGAGTTGCCGGACTCTTTGCAATACGAACAGATAAAAAAAGTGCTGACGCATGAAGTCGGCCACACATTGGGGTTGAAACATAATTTTCTGGGTAGTTCCCATTATTCCATAGACCAGTTACGTGATAATGATTTTTTGAGCCGGTATAGCATAGGAAGTTCCATTATGGACTATGTGCGGTGTAATTACGCTTTGCGTCCTCAAGATAAGGTTGATTTGACAAACAGGTGGGTACGTGTCGGTGAATATGACAAATGGGCCATTGAATGGGGATACCGCATATTCCCGGGTAAGAATGTTGCCGAAAGAGAGAAGAACAGGGATTCGTGGAATCAAGAAAAGCAGAAAGATTCTTCATTACATTTCTCGGGTGGAGTGGATGTACGGGCGCAGGCGGAAGATTTAGGTAATGACCATGTTGTGGTTAATGCACAGGGGATAGAGAATCTGAAATATTTGTGTGAACATCCTGATGCCTGGAAGGTGACGGATAAAACGTCTTTGCGCGTATTGCAGGGACGTTATGAAGCGGTATTAAATCATTATAAACAGTGGGTGCGGCATGTTTTGTCTCATTTGGGTGGGAAACGTCTTGCTGAAACGGAGGATGAGAATATTTATATACCAGAAAAAGCCGCTTACAATCAAAAGGTTATGAACTTTATACAGACTTATATATTACAGCCTCCTGTGTGGATGTTTGATAAAACATTGACCACCAATCTGGAAATAGATGGTAGTCGTGAGTTCGACCGCTTTTATGAAGAGCTTATGTCAGAAATAATCCGCTCTCTTCAGAAAGTAGGGGAGACGGAGAATGCCTGCGAGGATATGTTGTCTGTAGATGATTTTCTGGAAAGCATACATAACGGATTATTTACCGAATGGGATGATAACGTTTTTGTAAGTGATGCCCGATATAAAGTGCAGTTACTTTATGTGAATAAACTTTCTAAATTATTGGATAGATCAGAAAAGGTAACTTCGTCGAGGTTATTGGTTTCCATTATGCAGACTTTGAATAGAATGAAGGAAGAAGGTCTTGATTATAGTCATAGAATTACGGATCCGGTTGCTAAAAAACGGGCAATGTTTCTCGTAGATAGTATTTAATTTTAATGATGAAAAGCAAATAAAGAAACTCATGAAGGAGAGAAAATATGTAATTTTTATATTGTTGTGTGTTGCAGCTTTGCTTCAGGCGCAGAATTCCGTCAAGCCATTCGATGAGTTTTGGGTTACCGGGATGAATAAGTTTGACGGTGTATTTCCGGTATATGTGGCGGAGAAAGAAGTCTATCTGGAAATACCGGAAAAATATATCGGTCGGGAAATCGAAGTGAATGGTCAGATAGATAGAGGGTTTGATTTACTGAATCGTCCGGTCGACGGACTGGGAGTAGTGCGTATTGTATCCCCTGATAAGGCTACAATCTGTTTTCAGAAACCTTTTTATGCAGAACGTATTCTGGATGAAACGAGCGCATATCAGTCATCTTTCTCTTTGTCAAACGTGCAACCTGCCGGTAAAAGTTATCCGGTGGTAACCTATTCAAAAGAGCGGGGAGCTGTTATCCGGATAACAGAGCACCTGATGGATGGTGATGATTGGTTCAGTTATAATAATTATGGTTTTATCCGTTCTCTGGTTCCGGAATTGTCGGAAGTAACGAAAATACATCCCTTCGAAGAAGGCGTATCGTTGACAATCAGGCGCTACCACGGAGCTGAATCGGAAAGATATATGTTTTCCAGTTCTACTGTCATATTGCCTGACGGCAGTATGCCTTTGGAGGTTACCTGTGTAATACGCTTACTTCCCCGGAAAAGGGATCGAATTCGTCTGGCAGATTACAGGATACCTTATCAAACATTACGTTTTAAAGATTATTCCCAAGATCCTTACTGTATGGCAGAAGATTCGTTGATTCTTCGTTGGGATATGTCAAAGACACTCACTTTCTATGTAGATACTCTTTTTCCGAAGGAATATTTTCAGGCGGTGAAAGAAGGGGTGTCGGCATGGAATACCGCATTCCGCAAGGCAGGCATCCATGATGCCTTGCAAGTGAAGTATGCAAACAAGAAGATCATTCCGGCGGAACAACGTGCTTTTATATCTTATGACTTGAAAATGCCGGGGATAAAAAGTGACCTTACACATCATCCTCGTACGGGAGAGATACTTTCATGTCGTCTGAATATCGGACATGGATTTCTGAAAGGGCGATTAGATGATTATCTGCTAAGTTGCGGTGCCTCGGATCCGCGTATTCTGGCTGACCGTTATTCTAAAGAAGTGGAAAAAGAGTTACTGCAAAATGAAATAACGGAAGAGATCGGGCATCTTTTGGGTTTGCGCGGAAGTTTGTCGGAAAGTTCATGTGGGACGACTTTAAAAGTTGGGGATGATGATTGTCTGGCCGTTTACTTTGGTTATCATCCTTTCAAAGGATGTGAGAACTGCTATGATGAACGAGAGCAGCTTCGCCAATGGATAGATCATCATTTGCCGGATCGTATTCGTTTGTTCCGATCATCAGAAGAAGAGAAGCTTGATACTGGGTTTTCAAAGGATTATGCAATAAGAATATCGGATTTGCAGACCGTAGTAAGCCGGTTGGATAAGATTGTATATAAAGGAAAAAAAGGAGATAGGGGAAGTTCACTCAATGATATATATAGAAAGGCTATTCGTTTGTATGGAAGTTATCTGGTGGAAATAGCGAAAGCGGTAGGCAGCTCTCAGCCGGCGGAGATACAGCATCAGGCAATGCTTGATCTGGATACATATTTATTTCATCCTGCTAAAAAGATGGAATGTGCTTATGTAAAAGAGAATTTGTTGGAAGTGAGGAACCATATCCTATATCCGGAATTGGTGAAATTGTTTAAGCAATTGTTGAGTGTTAAGACAATTTCGGCTCTTCGATTGCAGGCATTGCGAAGTGACAGGAAAGCCTATGATGATATTGATTTTTTCCAGGATCTTTATGAAGGGTTGTTCAATGGTTTTGATCCGTCGTCTGCCGTTACTTATGAACAGATGGATATGCAGCTGATATGTCTGGAAACATGGCTGGATATGATACAGGAAGACGCTAAACATAATGGTATGGCGAAACGTTTAAAGGATGAATTGTATCATCTGTGTGGTAGGTTGGAGAAGCTTAGTACAACACATCCCCAGGTGGAAGTGCGTGATATGTATATTTTGCTTGTGGAAAGAATGAGCCAATATTTCCATGTGGTTTCTTGAGTATCATTGAATAATGATGATTTATTGGGGATGATGAAAAAATGGTGGTACAGGTAGGATAACCTGTAAGTTTTGGGTTATCTTTGCAAAGATTTATGAAGTAAATGATAAAAAAAGATGACTATTATTTTTCCTTCACCCATCTTCGGTCCTATACATTCCCGCCGTCTGGGTGTTTCTTTGGGAATTAACTTATTACCGGGTGACGGTAAGGTCTGTTCATTCGACTGCATCTACTGTGAATGTGGTTTCAATGCCGATCATCGTGCAAAGAAGCCTCTCCCAACCCGTGAAGAAGTCCGTGCGGCTCTTGAAGAAAAACTGAAAGATATGCAGGCGAACGGTCCTGCCCCTGATGTGCTGACGTTTGCCGGAAACGGTGAACCGACTGCTCATCCCCATTTCCCGGAAATTATAGAAGATACGCTTGCGCTTCGCGATCAGTATTTCCCGAAAGCGAAAGTAAGTGTATTGAGTAACTCTACATTTATAGACCGTCCTGCTGTATTCGAAGCACTGAACAAGATAGATAATAATATATTGAAACTGGATACAGTGGATGAAGAATATATTCATTTATTAGATCGTCCTAATGGAAAATATTCCGTTAAGAAGATCATCGGAAAGATGAAAGAGTTCAAAGGAAACTGCATTGTGCAAACGATGTTTCTGAAAGGAGGTTATCAGGGAAAGGACATGGATAATACATCTGATAAATATGTGCTTCCCTGGATAGAAGCAGTGAAGGAAATCGCTCCCCGTCAAGTGATGATTTATACGATTGACCGGGAAACACCCGACCATGACTTACAGAAAGCTACGCATGAAGAATTAGACCGTATTGTAGCTTTACTGGAGAAAGAAGGGATTTCGGCAACAGCTTCTTATTAGTTTTTTCATAAAATGCCGCCTCTTTTTGTTGAGGCGGCACAAATACATAAATATAAGTATAATAGAAGAATCTTATCCTCCTTTCTTCACATAATCTTTCGGCAATATCCCGAATTGCTTTTGGAAGCAACGGGCAAAATACGAAGGATTATTGAATCCGACAATGAAACAAACCTCATTAATCCGGTATTCTCCTTCACGCAGAAGTTCTCCGGCCGTTTTGAGCCGTATCAACCGGATATAATCATTAGGTGGCATTCCGGTCAATCCTTTCAACTTGCGTTGCAGATTAGAACGGCTGATTGCCATTTCTTCCGCCATCTTGTCGATGGTAAATTCTTCATTGGTGAAATTCCGGGTAATAATTTCATTAATCGTGGTAAGCCATTTCACATCCGTTTTATTCATTAATGTCTGGTCGTATGACATATTCGGCACGGTTGTGAAGTGATTGAACAGCATACGCCTGTTTTCCAGCAGATTATTGATAGTGGCTTTCATATGACTTAGGGAGAAAGGTTTTTCTATGTAAGCATCTGCTCCATAGTCGAGACCTGCAATTTTCGAATCGATGCTGTCGAGTGCCGAAAGCAAGATAAACGGGATATGGCAAAGCATATTGTCGGAACGGATGGCTTTTAATAATTCGAATCCGTCCATATGCGGCATGACGATATCACTGATAATAAGGTCTACTGTCGTTGTTTCCAGACATTCCAATGCTTCCTTGCCATTGGTCGCTGTGTGGATGGTATAGGCATTTCCCAGATTCTTAGCCAGAAATTCCAGCATATCCGTCGTATCTTCCACAACGAGCAGAGAGTAACTGCCGGATTCGGCTTCTTCTTCCGGAGCGGGACCTTCATCGGGCATAGAAGTGACGGCGTGGGTTGCCGGAATACTTTTCTCTAAATAAGGGATTTCCACACACACTTCGCAACCTTCGGCATAATTAGGGTTAATAAAAACTTTCCCGTTATGTTTTTCGACTAATAGTTTGACAAGGCTTAGCCCGATACCTACTCCCGATCCGTTATTGCCGGCATTTCCCACCTGATAAAAGGGTTCGAACACCTTGCTGCATTCATCTTGCGGAATTCCCGGCCCGTCATCGCGTACACAGATGGAAAGAGTACGTCCTTCGGCGGACAAATGCTCGTCCAGAATCACCATAATACGGCTGCGGGCATATTTCATGGCATTCGTCAACAGGTTACTGACGACTTTCGTCAGTGCTTCCTGATCTACATTATATTGCAGATGTTCTTTCGGAAGAGAGACACTGAAGGATATTCCGGTCAGCGAGATGGCCCGGAAGCGGTCGATGATTTCCTCGGTCATCCGGTTGATATTTACCTCATTGAATGAAAGCGCATATCCTTCCTTATCCACTTTGCGGAAGTCGAGCAATTGCTTGATAAGTTCCATCAGGCGGTTGGTGTTTTTCCGTATCACCGACAGGTTACTTTCTACTTCACTGTTCCATTCATGTGTTTCCAAAATAGCTTCCAGCGGAGCTTTGATAAGGCTTACCGGAGTCTTGATTTCATGCGCAACCTGTGTAAAGAACGTTATCTTTGACTGGAACAATTCCTGATTCTTGATTTGTTCCATCTCTTTCATCTTCCTTAATTTCACGGCCTGTTGCTTACGCAGATAAAGCCTTACCAGAAAATAAGTGAATCCACATGCAATTAGTAAATAGAAAATCTTGGCGTAGATCGTCTTCCAGGGTGGAGGAAGAACTTCAATATGCAGACAGCAGTCGTCATTGCTCCAATATTCATCGTTGTTGCTGGATTTCACACGGAACGTATATTCACCCGGAGGCAGGTTGAGAAAGGATACGTTATGTTTGTCCGTGTATATCCATTCCTTGTGGATGCCGTCCAGTTTGTAGGCATATAAATTCTTGCTGGGAGCCACATAACTTAGACTTTCAAATGTGATGTCGAACGAAACTACCTGATAAGGAATGGTAACCTGTCCGCTAAGGGCAGGAATGCGTTTGCTAAGGCTCACCTTATCATCGGGACTGTGCATATACACTGCCGAAATAGATGCCGTGGGCTTTACCTTATTGATCGATAATTTGAACGGATAGAAACTGTTGAATCCGTTCACCCCACCGAAATAAAATTTCCCGTCACGGGCTTGCATGGAAGAACGGAAGTTGAACTGGTTGCTTTGCAATCCGTCCTCAATGGTATAAAGTTGTGCCCGCTTGTTTTGCGGCTCATAACGGATCAGTCCCCTGTTGGAAGAAAGCCAATAGTTACCCGATTGATCGTCCAGTATGCCGTAAATGATATTGTTCGGCAGATTCTCTTTGGTAGAGAAATTTTCAAAATGGTCCTCCTGATAGTGATAACGGCAGATACCGCCTCCCTCGGTACAAAACCATAGATTCTGTTTATGGTCGATATACACACGGATAACCCAGTTGCTACAGGGAGAAGCAGGGTCAGCCGGATCGTTACGGTAGTTGTGCAGCTTACCGGTCTGGCGATTATAACGCCAGATGCCGTCCCTTTTACTTGCCAGCCATAAGTCCCCATACTGGTCTTCCACCATATCGTAGATAAAGATATGACTTAAAGGTTCCAGTGTCCGGAACGAATCACTGTTCGGATCATACTGGCAGAACCCGGACAGAGTGCCCAAATAAATACTGCCATCTTTCGTTTGATAAATGGAATAGATATGATCGTTAGGAATGGAATGCGGGTTAGTACGGTTGTGGCGATAGTTCTTTGTTTTTCCCGTTTGGATATCCAGGATATATAACCCCCGTGAGAAACTGCCGATCCACAGCTTTCCTTCGTTGTAGAGCAGCGCATGGATATTGTGATAACCGATATTGGGATTATTGCTTCTCAATAGATGATTCTTAAACTTCTTCGTGCGGGGATCAAAGAGATTCAATCCGCCGTCTTCGGTAGCAATCCAGATGTTGCCGTCGGGATCTTCGCAAAATTGGCTGATAACATTTCCCGAAAGAGAATTCTCCGTACCATTGGGATAATACCACTCGATATCCTTATGCTTGGGAGACAGGTAACTCACTCCACTGAAATACGTCCCGATCCAGATTCCCCCTTCCCTGTCCTGATAACAGGCATAGATACTTTCTTTGCTTTGTTCATCGTCGGTCGGCAGACACTCTCCTGTGGTGGTGTTGAATGTGTAAAGTCCGTCATCGGAGCCGAGATAGAAAGAGTTGGCTGTCCGTTGAAACAGGGTGCGGATGCGTGGGATGGTGAGTGTGTCCCCTTCTCCGAAGTAATAGCGGAATTGCCCTGTCTCCTTATTGAAACGTGCCAGTCCTCCGTACCATGTACCCGCCCATAGCACTCCCTGCGAACTTTCCATCAAAGAAATAATTTCGTTGCAGGCAGGACGTCCGAAAGAAGTCTCTTCGGATATATATCCTGTGAAGTTGTCCGTGCGCTGGTTGTATTTCGCAAGGCCATTCCGCGTGCCTATCCAGATTGTCCCGAACGAATCATTGCAGACCACCCACACATGGTTGTCCGGCAATGAGTGAGGGTCGGAGAGAGAATGTAGATACTGCTTCAATGTTCCCCTTTTCTCGTTGTAGACAAACAATCCGCTGGCTGTTCCGATCCATAGCTGTCCGGAGTTGTCATAAGCCATCCCGAAGACACTGTTGACTGTCACTCCATCTTCTGTCCGGCGGTCGAATACGGAAAATTTCTCTTCCCGCGAGTCGAATAAATACAGTTTTTCCGTGCTTGCCACCCAAATCAGATTGTTATCCGGATGTCGGCAGATGGTTACTATATTCATATAACTGTTTCCGCCGTTTTCTGACGAATGTCCGTAGTTGGTAAACTCGATGCCGTTGAAACGATTCAGTCCGTCCTGTGTGGCAAACCACATATATCCGATGCTATCCTGAAGGATGCTCCGGACACAATTGCCCGATAGCCCCGATCTAACGTCATATTTCTTGTAGATATTGGCGAAGACCAGAGAGACCGATGCCAGCAGTATGCATATGGATAAGACGGACCGTTTCATAATTTCCTTTCTTTGTTATCAGGTTCGGTTCATTTATATGCTGTTTATAGGAGATATAGATCCTGTAAACCGGGTAACTATCCCCTCTGTAGAGGTCTCTACTTCACGTCGTCCCACGTATCTGTGCGGAACGGGAAAGCACTCAATCCGAAAGTATTACGCAGGGTGATGTTTCCTACATAATTACGGAAGGCATAGCGAACGGCAACCGGTTGGGCAACTTCTTCACTCCACACTTCTACCGTGTTGGTGCGTCCTATAATCTTTGCCTTTGCCGGATAGAACTTCTTGTCGGCTCCCGCTATCTCGAATCCCTCCAGTTCAGAGAAAGTGGGGAACAGTCCGGCAGGAGCGTTATTGAATGTCACTATGGCCTTGTTGCCGGAATAGTCTACTTTGGTCATCACCGGACCGGTAGATGGCAGCCTGCGCACACCGTAAGTTTTGGTCAGTGCAAGTGTAGCCAGGCGGAGGCCCACTACTTCTTTCTGGGATGGGTGGATGCAGAATTCGTCACCGATATCGGTGGTCGGTATGATACCGGAGTTAGGAATTGTTTTCAAGGCTTCCATTTGTGCCTCACGCAATAAGGCGGCACCTGTGTCACGGCTGTCTTTATATTGGTGAGGGGCAATCTGTACGTAATAGAAAGGCATATCAGGAGCTTCCCATACATTTCTCCATAGCTGCACCATAGCAGTCATCATCGGGGCATAGAACTGGTAGTTGGATATATTCGATTCTCCCTGATACCAGAGGAAGCCGCGTGCCGTGAAGTTCTTTACAGGCCATAGCATGGTGTCGTACAGTCCCGATAACCGCTGTGACATACTTAATTTAGGATTGCCGGCTGCTTTCACGTTCATACCTTCAACGGAAGCCAATGTTTTCTCGTCCATCCATGCTTCGATTCGTGAACCGCCCCAACTGTTGATAACCAGTCCTACGGGGATATGAAGGCTTTCAGTCAGTTGGCGGGCGAAGAAATAACCTGCGGCACTGCAATCAATGGTTGTTTCAGGAGCGGGAACTTCCCATTTCCTGTCTTCGAAGTCTGCCCGCTGTTTCTCGTCTTTTGTTCTCGGGACAGTGATAAAACGGATTCTGTCGCGGTAATTGCTTGTGTTCAGAAGCGTTTCAAGCGAGTTGTCAATGGGCTGTGCGGCATTTCCCATCATGCGCATTTCCATGTTCGACTGTCCGGAGCAGATCCACACCTCCCCTATCAGTATATCCGAGAGAGTGACCGGAGTTCCGTCGCTGATTGTAATAGAATAAGGTGTATATCCTCCTTTGGGAGTATCTACTTTCACCAGCCATGCCCCGTCTTTGTCGGTAGATGCCTGATAAGTCCGGTTGTTCCATGAAGTAGTGACGGTTACTTTTTTGCCGTCTGCCCAACCCCATAATTTAACGGAGCTGTTCTGTTGAAGTACCATGTGATCTCCCATCATTGCGGGAAGTTTTACTTTGCCTTGTGCAAGCGGTAGGAATAAAAGTGATAAAATCAGAAGTAGAAATTGTTTTTTCATACTGTTTTTTATTAGATATTCGACGAATAGTTATTAGGTATCGGGCAAAAATACAATCTATTTTTAAATATGGAATAAGAATAGCTGGTCATTTTCTGATAAAAGCTAGTCGAAATCTTAAAAGCTGGTTTTTCCTTTTCATTCTCGGCCGAATTTTCTTAATTAGTGGCATCAATCGCCTAAACAGTATTATTAGGTTGGTTAAATATCCCATTTCTTTGCACTGTGAGTATTTAACAACCTAATTGTTTCATTAAATCTAATCAAATGGAAAAGAAGCATTATCTATTATTTTTATTGGCTTCGCTCTTTTTACTGACAGATGTGGTGTGGGCACAGACATCTGCTACAGTAAGTGGAGTAGTGATCGATGAGAATGGAGAAACCCTGCCGGGTGTTTCCGTCGTCGAAGTAGGTACAACGAACGGTGTCTTGACAGATTTGAACGGGCACTACACCTTAAAAACAACTTCTGCCAAACCTTCTGTTTCTTTCAGTTACATTGGTTATCAAACCACCACGCTTCCCCTGAACGGACGCACGAAACTCGACGTCCGGATGAAGGTGGAAACGAAAGTACTGGATGAAGTAGTGGTAGTGGGTTACGGTGTGCAGAAGAAAGTGAACCTGACCGGCTCCGTGACTTCCATCAACTTTGCCGACCAGACGGAGGGACGTCCCATCATGAGTGTTTCTTCCGCTCTTTCGGGACTCGCTGCCGGTATGAACGTGACGCAGGCTTCGGGACAACCCGGATCGGACGGCGCCACCATCCGCGTGCGTGGTAACGGTACGTTTAATACCAACTCCCCATTGGTACTGGTAGACGGTATTGAATGGAGCATGGACAACGTGAACCCCAACGACATTGAAAGTATCTCCGTACTGAAAGACGCTGCCTCAACAGCTATTTATGGTACGCGTGCCGCTAACGGAGTGATCCTCATCACCACCAAAAGCGGAAAAGGCAAACCGCAAATCTCCTATTCTTATTCGGGAGTCGTGCAGATGCCTTACAACAACCTCTCTTTCGTAAGCGACTACGCCCGCTATATGGGACTGGTCAACGAGGCTTGCGAAAATGTGAATACCAAAGGCATTTTCTCGCAGGAAAGCATTGATCGCTGGAGGGCTGCTTCTGCCGATCCGAACGGACTGAACGAATACGGAGTGCCCAATTACGTGGCCTATCCGAACACGAACTGGTTCGACGAAGTATTCGACACCGGATATTCGCAGGAACACAACCTCTCTGTCTCCGGCAGCTCGGAGAAAGTGAAGTATATGCTCTCCTTGGGCTATCTCGACAATCAGGGAGTCATGAACCGCTGGAACCTCGATTCAAGTACGCAGAAAATCAATTTCCGTACCAATCTGGAAGCTAAGATTGTGAAATGGATGACCGTCGGTACCCGCCTTTACGGACAAAAGCAGGATTACGGGATGGCAAACATCAGCAATGGATTCAAGTATCTCTACCAGACTACTCCGGGTGTATATCCGGGCGAACCGAACTACTGGGGACGTCCCGCACTGGCAAGTGAAGAATCTTCCAATGCCAATAATATCTTCGGGCAGATGGCGGGAGCTACCGGTTTCAATACCGTATGGCGTCTCAACGCTTCAGTCTACGGAATTATCACTCCTTATAAAGGTCTCAACATCGAAGGTACATTCAACTATTCGCCGACCTTTACCGACAAGTCTTCCTATAGCCGCCAGAATGGTTATTGGGACTACGTGACCGACCAACGTGTCAGCGAAAGCGCACTGGAGAACGCTTCCATTACCAATACAAGCGCGCGCACCTGGCGTCAGAGTGCCGAAATACTGGTACGCTATCATACCACCATCAAGAAAGACCACGATCTGGGTGCATTACTCGGATATTCCGCACAGGAATATTACAGCAAGAGCTTTGCCGTTTCCCGTAAAGGAGCTACTGACTGGACACTGAACGAATTGAGCACCTATGAAACGCTCGTCAGCTCTTCCAGCTCGGCACCTGCCAAATGGGGACTGCTCTCCTATTTCGGCCGTGTCAACTATGGATATAAAGGACGCTACCTCTTCGAAGCCAACCTCCGTGCCGATGCCTCTTCCCGTTTCGGTGTGAACCAGCGTTGGGGATATTTCCCCTCGTTCTCCGGTGGATGGCGTATCTCGGAAGAATCGTTCATGCAGGGAGCATCCGACTATCTCTCCAACCTGAAACTGCGTGTTTCGTGGGGAAAGACAGGTAACAACTCTACGGGCAACTACGACTGGCAGGCAAATTATGCCACAGGCAATGTTGTAATCGATGGTGAAGGAACCAAAGGACTGGTACGTAAAAAACTAAGCAACGACAAACTGCATTGGGAAAGTACCGCAACAACCGACATCGGACTTGATTTCGGTTTCTTCAACAACCGCCTGACGGGTGAAATAGACTACTATAATAAATATACTTCAGACATTCTCTACCATCCCGAACTCTATCTCTCGATGGGTGTTGTCGGCTCTGCTCCCGAAAATCTGGGTGAAGTGCGCAACCGCGGTGTAGAATTTACCCTGAACTGGAACGACCGTATCGGAAAAGACTTTGAATACCGGGTAGGCATGAACTTCTCTTTCAATGCCAATAAGGTAATGAAATTCAAGGGCGATCTCCAGAAATACTGGACGTATGATGCACAGGGAAACAAAGTCAGCTATGTCAACAACTTCAGTGATGTGTCCGAATCCGGATTCGGAGGATACATCTGCGAAGGTCGCCAACTGGGTGAAACCTATATGTATAAGGTGTACAGAGGTTCCGGCGAAGGCTATACCGGAGGTGCGGTGGACGTCCATGCGGGACCGAAGGACGGAATGATACGTACAAAGGAAGACATGGTATGGGTACAGGCCATGATTGACTCCGGTTATTCATTCGGAGGAATGAAGACGATTGCCAAAGACCAGCTTTGGTATGGTGACATTCTCTATGCCGACAGCAATGGGGATATGAACTACGGTGATACGAACGACAGGGATTTCTCCGGTCATACCAGTGTGCCGAAATTCAACCTGGGCTTCAACTGTGCTTTCTCTTACAAGAATATTGATTTCTCCATGTTGTGGTCGGGAGCTTTCGGACATTACCTCAACTGGAATACGGATTACTACAACTCCACGCTCGTGAGTCACGGATATGGCATTATCGAACATATTGCCGACAATCATTACTTCTTCGATCCTTCCAATCCGGACGATTCGCGCACCAACCAGTCGGGCAAATACCCCCGTCTGACGTATGGAACTACGTATAATAACAGAATCCAGAGTGATTGGAACGAATATAAGGCCGACTATTTCAAGTTGAAGAATATCCAGATAGGCTATACATTGCCGCAGAGGATTTCCAGTAAGTTCTTTGTAAGCAAGCTCCGTGCTTTCGTGTCGATGGATAACATCCTGACGATTACCAGTTACCCGGGACTTGATCCGGAAATAGGAACTGAAATCGGCTACCCATTGATGCGTCAGATCTCTTTTGGCGGACAGATTACCTTTTAATGATGTAGAACTAAAAAACAGAATCTGATATGAAAAAGATATTAATGATTTTAACGATGGCTCTGGCTGCTACCTCCTGCATGGATATTCTCGATGTAGCCCCGGAAGACCAGATCGCAAGTGAAAACATGTGGACTACGGAAGAGCTTGCCGACAAGGGAATGGCAGGACTCTACTATCCGTTCTATGCCACCCAACTCTCGTCTACCCAGCTCCGGCGTGCCGACGGTTTGAACCGCCAGGGAATCGAAGCCATGAGCTTCGCAACCGATTATTATTCCAACAACTATCCGGTGGAACTGCTTTCGCTGGCTACCAAACCTGCCAATGACTTTCAGGTGTGGTATGAATGGAAGTTCTGTTACACCATCATCCATGCGTGTAACGATGCGATTGCCAATCTGCATAAAGCGGATATGGCTGCCGGCAAACTGGCGCGTTATCAATGCGAAGCCCGTTTCCTCCGTGCGTGGGCTTACAATCGGCTGAATATGCTTTATCAGGGTGTTCCCGTTTATCTGGAACCCATCAATAATGAAGACTGTACGCGTGGTCAATCTTCGGTAGATGAAGTCTGGCAAGTGATTCTGGACGATTTGACGTATTGTATCAATAATCCCGATTTCCCCCATAACACGCTGAACGAAAACTACGGACGCCCCTCCAAGGGAGCTGCTTATGCGCTTCGTGGCATGGTGTATATGTGGAAGAAGCAATACAAGGAAGCAGGCAACGATTTCAAAGAAGTGGAAACCTGCGGCTACGGCTTGTGGACAGGCGAATATGCCGACTTCTTCAAATATGAAAACGAGAAAGACAAAGAAATGATTTTCTCGCTCCAGTTTAGCGAAGAAACCGGTTACTGTGACAACATTCAGCAAATGACCGGTGCGCGTGATACGTATGACGGATGGACGGAAATAAAACCTTCCGCAGACTTTGTAGACTATTATAAGAATGCCGACGGATCGGACTTCAAATGGTCGGAAGTAGACGGTTTGGAAGATTGGGACTTATTGACTCCGCAACAACGTGAAATCTTCTTCTGCCGTGACGGGTTGGAATCCATGTCCTCACAAAAGAACGCCCTTATCAAACGTGTAGGCGAAGATATTTATCAGAAATATTACCTGAACAGCGGTAACGAAGCCCGCATTAAAAAGGCGTATGACAACCGCGATCCACGTTTGCAACAGACAGTCGTTACCCCTTATATCCCGGTAGATTGCTACAAGCCTAACTATGCCGGAGATGCCAACCAAATCGGTAAACAACTCCGCTGGCCGTTGAAGGAACAAGGCACGAATGGCGGAGACTTCTGGCTGGATAAACGTACTTCCGCTTTCTACTGCTATCGTAAATACAATGAGTTTGAGAAAGGCCGCTTGATTAGCCGGAGCCGTTGTCATACCGACTGGCCGTTGATTCGCTATACCGATGTATTGTTACAGTATGCGGAAGCATTGGCACAGACCGACCAGATAGGAGAAGCCATCCGCTTGGTGAATAAAGTACGTACCCGCGCCCATATGCCTGTGTTGACAGAGGGCGGAAGCGGTCCGTGCGCAGTGAACGGAAAAGAAGACATGCTCGAAAGAGTGCGCTATGAACGTCGCGTGGAATTCTGTCTGGAAGGAATCAACTTCTTCGACGAAGTACGTTGGGGAACCTATAAAGAAACCAAATTCCAGGGGAAAGACGTGAATGGCGGCAAGTCCTGGTGGGGCGATATGGTAGAGTATAACTGGTATTACACCGAATCTATGTGGCCGTGGACTGCTCCTATCTCTGAAACGCAGAAGAACCCGAACCTGACTAAACGAAGCGGTTGGGCGTATTAATCATAAAGATTTGAATAAGGATGAAGAAAATACTTTTACTATTACTCATTTTTGTATTCGGTTGCACAGGTGCGTTTGCACAACAGTTTGATTATGGCAAGATAGCGCCTCATCCCCGTCTGTTATTGCCGGAGGGCGGAGAAGAAGCTATTAAGAAAGCTATTGCGGAGTATCCCCCGTTGGCAGCAGTTCACCAACGGATTATGGAACTTTGCGACCGGACACTTACGGAACCACCTGTGGAACGTATCAAGGAGGGCAAACGCCTGTTGGCGATTTCGCGCATCGCATTGAAGCGTATCTATTACCTCTCATACGCTTACCGTATGACGGGAGATAAGAAATACGCTCACCGTGCGGAACAGGAGATGCTCGCTGTCAGCCGTTTCACGGACTGGAACCCTACTCATTTCCTGGATGTAGGCGAGATGGTAATGGCATTGGCTATCGGTTACGACTGGCTCTATGATTCTTTGCAGCCCGACACCCGCCGGGTGGTGCGTGAAGCAATCATCGAAAAAGGATTTGATGCGGCAAAGAATACCCGTCATGCCTGGTTCTACACTGCCAAGAATAACTGGAATTCCGTATGTAATAGTGGATTGGCGTATGGTGCGCTGGCTCTTTTCGAAGAGATTCCGGAGATCTCGAAAGGTATTATCGAGAAATGCATGGAGACAAATCCGAAAGCGATGGTAGGCTATGGTCCTGATGGAGGTTATCCCGAAGGATTCGGATATTGGGGGTACGGGACGAGTTTTCAGGTAATGCTCATTGCTGCGCTCGAAAGTGCTTTCGGCACAGACAATGGGCTCTCCCAAGCCCCCGGATTTAAGGAGTCTGCCCGTTTCATGCAGTATATGACGGCTCCGAGTGGAGACTGCTTCTGTTTCTCGGATTCTCCGGTAGAGGCGGAATGTAACATGATGATGTTCTGGTTTGCAGGCAAGGAGAAAGACCTTTCCCTGTTGTGGATTGAACGTCAGTATCTCGACCGCCCGGATATGCAGTTTGCCGAAGACCGTTTACTACCCAGCCTGATGGTGTTCTGTTCACAGCTCGACCTGAACCGGATCGGAAAGCCGAAGAAAAACTTCTGGTTTAACCGCGGAGATACGCCTGTGTTTATCTACCGTGGCGGATGGGACAGTAAGAAAGACACCTATCTGGGAGTGAAAGGAGGTTCGCCCTCTACCTCTCATGCACACATGGATGCCGGGTCGTTTATCTTCGAGAGAGACGGAGTGCGTTGGGCGATGGACTTGGGGATGCAGAGTTATATCACACTCGAAAGTAAGGGAGTGGACCTGTGGAATATGTCGCAGAACGGACAACGCTGGGAAGTATTCCGGTTAAGCAATATCGCTCACAATACGTTGACGATTAACGGAGAACGCCATTTGGTAGAAAGCAATGCCCCGATTACCCGTACTTTCGAGTCGAAGAAACAGAAAGGGGCGGAAGTAGACCTGTCGAGTGTGTTTGCCAACAGTGTGAAGAAAGCTGTCCGCACCGTGATATTGGACAGGAAAGACCATTTGGAGGTAATAGACCGGTTGGAGACGGGCGATAAGGAAGCTACCGTATCCTGGATGATGGTCACCCCGGCAGAAGCCAAGATTACGGGCAAGAACCGCATAGAATTGACTAAAGACGGACAACGGATGCTCCTGACAGCAGATACCGGTACGGAAGTAGAAATGAAAATCTGGTCCAACGTGCCCCCGCATGAATATGATTTCCGCAATCCGGGAACCATCCGCGTTGGCTTTGAAACGGTGATTCCTGCCAATCGTGCCTCGCAACTGAAAGTACGACTTATTCCTTTGAAGTAATACAAATAAATTCATTGAACCATGAAAACGATTCTTTTTAAAACAATCATCATAGCTTTCTTCGTAGGAACAGCCGTAAGTTGTTCCGATGAGGATGAGAACAGATTCCGTCCGGGATCTACCCATGAGAAACCGAATCCTACGGAACCGGAGGGTGGACTGGATTATTCCAGACTGACTGCGGATAACCATCCCCGTCTGTTGATGAACACCGAGGCTTTCACTGCATTGAAAGCCAAAGTGGATGCAAATACGAGTGCCAATCTGACCTTGCTGCATAACACCATTATGGGAGTGTGCAACAGCAAAGGGATGAATGCAACGGCACTGACTTATAAACTGGATGCTAGCAACAAACGTATTCTCGACGTTTCCCGTGATGCTTTATTGCGTATTTTCACCTGTGCTTATGCCTACCGGATGACTGGCGATGCCAAATACCTGACTAAAGCGGAAACCGATATCAATGCCGTATGCAACTTTCCCGACTGGAACTCGAAACGTCATTTTCTCGATGTGGGCGAAATGGCTACGGCCGTTGCTTTCGGCTACGACTGGCTCTATAACGAACTAAGCGCCTCCACCCGTACGAAAGCAGCCAACGCATTGCTGAAGTTTGCTTTCCAACAGGCACAGAACAAGAACTGGAACCTGAACTTCTATGAAGCTACCAACAACTGGAACCAGGTTTGTAATGGCGGACTGGTCTGTGCGGCACTGGCTTCTTATGAAAACAATCCTTCCGAAGCAAAGGACATGATTGAAAAGGCTTTAGCATCCAATAAACCTGCATTGGAAGTGATGTACTCTCCCGACGGCAACTATCCGGAGGGCAGCGGTTACTGGTGTTATGGCACACTTTATCAGGTGTTGATGCTTGCCGCCCTCAACAGTACGCTTGGCACGGATAACGGACTTTCCGATACACCGGGATTCTCCAAAACGGCAGAATATATGTTGTATATGACAGGGCTGAACAGCAAGTTCTTTAATTATTCGGACTGTGCTCCCTCTTCTACCGCAGCACTTGCTTCGTGGTGGTTTGCCGATAAATACAGTAACCCGTCATTGCTCTATAATGAACTGAAAATGCTGAAGAACGGTGAATACGCTTCCTGTGCCGAAAACCGCCTATTGCCAATGATTATGGCTTTCGCCAATAATCTGAATCTGGATGCGATCTCCGCCCCTTCCAATAAGCTATGGAGTGGAAAAGGGGAAACGCCCGTCGTGATGGTGCATACCGACTGGACATACACGGATACGGATAAATACCTCGGTATCAAAGGCGGCAAGGCCGGTTCTAGTCATGGACACATGGATGCCGGTTCATTTGTATACGATGCGTATGGAGTGCGTTGGTCGATGGATTTCGGTCTGCAAAGTTATACAACTCTTGAGTCGGTACTGGCCGGTTTGGGTGGTAATCTTTGGGATATGGGACAGAATTCGATGCGTTGGGATGTATTCCGCCTGAATAATCTCAATCATAGCACGATCTCAATCAATGATGCCCGTCACCGGGTGGACGGTGCGGCTACCCTGACCACTACCATCAACACTGCTACGGAATTGGGAGCCACTTTCGATCTGACAGAAGTAGTGTCCGATCAGGCTGCATCCGCTACCCGTACCGTGAAAATCGTGAACGATAAAGATTTAGTGGTCATGGATGAGATAAGGGCAAGAACGGATAAATCCGCCAAAGTGCGCTGGTGCATGGTGACGCCTGCCGTCCCGACGGTGGAAAGTAACCGCATCGTACTAACTAACGGAAGCAAAGTGATGTATCTCACAGCCAGCGGAACCGTGAAGCCTACCTACAAAACATGGAGTACTACCAGTGAAAACTCTTATGACCAGGCTAATCCGGGCACTTATATGGTCGGCTTTGAAGCAACAGTCACAGCCAACCAGACTGCCACATTTATTACAACCCTGTCCCCCAAATAAAATGAATTGAACGTATGAGAATCTTATTATTATCTATACTAGGGCTTCTAACATTGGCATCCTGCTCCAGGCAGGAGCCGATGGAGGTGCTGATTGACCGTGTGTTTACCGTTGCAGAGCAACAATACACGAATATGGATACCCGCCTGACGGAAAAGACACTTCCCCGCACGCTCTCTGCCGAGGGTGAGTTTGTCCCTTCGAATATCTATTGGTGGTGCAGCGGGTTCTATCCCGGCTCCCTCTGGTATATCTATGAATATACCCGGAACGATGCCGTGAAGGCGCTGGCCGAGAAGAATACGCTGAAACTCGACTCTATACAGTACGTGACCAGAGATCACGATGTAGGTTTCCAGTTGAACTGCAGTTATGGGAATGCTTTCCGGCTGACGGGCAATGAGGCTTATAAACAGGTGCTCTATCAGGGAGCCAAATCCCTGTCAACCCGCTTCCAACCTACTGCCGGTGTAATCCGTAGCTGGGACTTTGTGCGCAAAGGTTGTGACTGGAAGTTTCCGGTGATTATTGACAATATGATGAATCTTGAATTGCTGTTATCCATGTCGAAAGCCTATGCCGATGATTCTTTGCAGAACATAGCCTGCACACATGCCAACACCACTATCCTGAATCATTTCCGCGATGATTACTCTACGTATCATCTGGTGGACTACGATCCTGAAACCGGAGAAGTGCGCGGCAAGCAGACTGTGCAGGGTTTCTCGGACAATTCTTCTTGGAGTCGCGGACAGGCATGGGCCTTGTATAGCTATACGATGATGTTCCGCCTGACGGGTTATCAGAATTATCTGTTGCAAGCCGGACATATTGCCGATATGCTGCTCCGCCGTCTACCTGCCGACGGTATTCCTTACTGGGACTTTGACGCTCCGGTGGAAGAACACTCCTATCGGGATGCTTCTGCTGCCGCTATCATGGCCTCTGCTTTTATCGAGCTAAGCCGCTATATCCCCGGAACGGAAGCCAAGGAATCTTATCTTGCCATGGCGGAAAAGCAACTCCGCACGCTTGCCTCGAAAGAGTATCTGGCCGAACCGGATACGAACGGGAACTTCCTCCTGAAGCATAGCGTGGGCGCACTTCCAGATAAAAGCGAAGTAGATGTCCCCCTGACGTATGCCGATTATTACTTTTTAGAAGCATTGCTACGGTATAAGAATCTACAAAAATAAAACTAATACAATATGATTATGAAGAACTTACATATAAGCATGGCATTTATCTTCGTATTACTGCTGATAACTGCCTCCTGTTCGGACAAGGATGATTCGGCTCCACGTGTCATCCCTACCATGAACCTGACAGTTTCGGAGATTGCAGACAATACGGCTCTGATTACTTCCGAACAGCAAACAGGTACTACATTCGGAGCGAAAGTCATTGATTTCTATCCGGTGGCCGACATCGGCTTTGACTATAACATTGAAGTGAAGCTGGTGAAATTCGTAGAAGAAAACGGAGAACCGGTATCTCTGCCCTATACCCGTAAAGTCACCGAAGGATTGCGTCCGGGAGTGAATTACATTAGTGCTATCATTGCCTATAATGCCGAGGGGCGTGCTGTGTGTTCCGCTTTTCAGACTTGGAAAGCGGCAGGAACAGAAGGCGCATGGAGTGATGGCGGTTCTGCCGGTGATCTGGAAGAGAATGAATGGTAAACGAGGATGTAACCTAAAAGAATGAATGGTATGAAAAATAAATTATATGCAATAGGTGTAACGATTCTGATGATGACAAGTTGCACACAGGACGAGCTTATTTCGTCCGATAACGGCCGGGAACCGGTAACGGAAGGTTCATGTCTGACGCTGGTCGGACTCTCGTCTCCGCAGACGCGTGTTTCTATCGGTGATAAAACAGGTGATGTTTATCCGGTGCTTTGGAGTGAGGGGGATGCCTTGGGAGTTTTCTCCCGTACGGCAGGGACTGATATTCACAATGTGCAGTCTTTGTTAAGTGATGAATCGATTGGGCAGAATTCTGGTGTCTTTACTTCAGACGATGTGAAGATGGCGGAAGCAGGAGCTACGGAACTTCTTATCTATTACCCGTACCGGGCAAGTACGGAACTGGCCGAAGACGGGAACAAGATTACTTCTTCCTTGTCTGTAGAGCAGGAGCAAAGTCGTCCGGGTGATAGTCATCATATTGGGAAGTATGGGTTTGCATTTGCCAAGGCAACAGTCAGCGGTCCGGACATGCTTGCCAAATTTACGTTGAGTCATGCGATGGCTTATGTGAAGTTCAGCATCTTGTCGCAGGAACTTTCTACGTACAGGCTAAAGAGTGTTTCCCTGTACGACAAGGAGACGAAAACGCCTCTTTCCGGTACGTTTACCGCGAATCTGGATACGGACGAGTTGACATACGGCACGGATGTCAAGCCGTATGCCACTGTTTCACTGGCTACTCCCGAGTTGCTGGCTTCCGCACAGGATCTATATCTGACTACGTATCCTGCTGATTTAAGCGGCAAAGAGGTGTATATTGTGGTCACTCTGGAGAATGACCGGCAGACGGTTACGATTCCTATTCTAAAGGAAGGAAAGCAGTTGAAAGCCAATGCAGTCAATACGATTGCTATTAATAACTTGAAACTTTCGGATAATTCCTGTGAATGGTACGAGCCTGTAGAGACACGTCTGCTGGCAGGCGGATGGGCTTATGGCGAATCCAACTGTCTGATGACGAATATTTCGGCCAGTGGTGTGAGCAATACGATTAGTGTGAAGGCACGTGGTAACTTCATGGAAGTGGAAGAACCTAAGTATGCAAAGACTATTCTCGGGTGCGATTTGAATGTTAATCATAAGATGATTGCTGTGAATGGTTCTACTACGGACATCACTCCCGTTGGCGGTGATTACAATATTACGATCAATACCTATAAGGTAAGTGGAGGTTATGACGGCGGTTGCGGTCAGGTGGCTATCTATGGAGAGGATCAGACTACTGTTATCTGGAGTTTTATTATCTGGATGACCCCTACTCCGGCAGAACACCCTTATGGTAATACGGGATATGTAGTGTTGGATCGTAATTTGGGTACTTACATGACATGCGAAGGAGACAACTGGAAGCAAAACGGTGTTTACTTCCAGTGGGGACGTCCTACGCCGGTGGGCTGGTCGGGAACCGTGGGTACTAACATACCTACTCAAGCCACCAATGTCCGCTTCTCTATCGAAAATCCTCGTGCATTGCTTTATACCAATGAAGTGGAGAATACAAAATCCGACTGGTATCTGGGTGCATGGACCGGTGCACGTACCGACCGTAAAGATGACTTCTGGGGTAATCCGAACGAATCGAGCACTTATCTCAATCCTTCTGACGGTCATAAATCTATTTATGATCCTTGTCCGAAAGGGTATCGGGTAGTGTCTCCCCGCGTATTGGATGAGATAGAGCAGAAAGGTGAATTTGTGAAACAGAGCGCAACTGCGGTATTTAAATATTGCTATGATGGTACAAACTATGCTTATTGGCCGTTAGCAGGTTGTAAGTGGGGATCTAATGGTGGAAATAATGGTAATAATACAGGGCTGGATGCTAGCAAGGGTGCTGCTTGCTATTGGTCCAACTCATCGGCAAGTAGTTATGGAAATGATAAGGATCAGGGAGCTACTTCCTTGTATTATAAAGTTTCCGATAAGACGTGGACTCACTCATCCGGTCGTTCTCATGCATTCTCTGTACGGTGTATGAAAGATACCGAGAATCGTTAGGCTTATGGGTCTGTATGAGGAAATAGAGTTTTCCATCTCTGTTCCATTTTTAAGATTCAGAAGAAAACCGGAATAAGATAAAAGGACCTAATAGAAGAAAAAGTGCATATTCAGTTGCAAGAATATGCGCTTTTTCTTTTTATATTGCATTTATTTCCTTGAAATATGCAATATATGGTGTCACTAAACCATCGGTTTGGTGTAATCAAAGCTTCGGTTTGTTTAAAACAAACGCTCTCTTTGGTATAAACAAACCGTCGGTTCCTTTTAAAGGAAGCGAAACTGGGTTTTGGGAGAGCAGAATTAGAGCTGGTTGGTCTTTCTTTTCTGTTGGTTTGTAAATAGCAATCTGATATGTGTCTGACGATATAGTGACTTTTTATACTTTTAAAAGGTCTGCTTTACTGCAATTTGTCTAGCAATAATAGGTGTTTGGTGCCGCTTGCGAATTGTGCTGTTTTAAATTGCAGGCGTTTTTTCTGATTCAGAAGAGAGGAGCTCGAATTATGAGGCACAGAATAGATAAAATATGCGTTTCTTCATATTGATTCCGTCTGTCTCCTGCATACGATTTATTGAATGCTCATCTTCATATAAACGATGGTATCTTTGCCATGAGCAAAGGTTTGTTTACTACTTGTGAAACTTAAATAAATGACATCATACTCTTTCTGTTTTTAATTTAAAGAAAGAAGGGCTGCCGGAGAAGTGATTCTATAGCAGCCCGTTTTGTTGTAAATTGTTTTTGTGTAATACGTCTTTTACGCTTTCAGTAGCTCATTTATTTTACAAGGCTCTTCGCCCTCTCCAACGCTACATTGATATTCGGACAGATATTCTCTTTTCCAAGCAGTTCGTAGAATCCGGCTTTTTCCAGTACGTTATGCACGTTCTCGTTTACTCCGGAAAGGATAACGGTGGTTTTTTCCTTCTGTGACATCTCGCAGAGGGTGGTCAGATTATGAATACCTGTGGAGTCGATGAACGGAACCTTACGCATACGGATAATACGTACTTTCGGACGGTCTCCCAGTTGAGCCATGGTTTCTTCAAATTTGGTAGCGATACCGAAGAAGTAAGGACCATTGATTTCGTATACCTCTATGCCTTTGGGAATCATCAGGTTTTCTTCGTGTACGGTAATATCCGATTCTTTATTAGGGTCAATCTCGTCGGTAATCACCGAGATTTCGGTAGTCTCCATGACACGCTTCATGAAGAGGACGCAGGCAATCACCAATCCTACCTCGATAGCGACAGTCAAGTCGAAGATTACGGTCAGGAAGAAAGTAATCAGCAATACGGTGACATCTGATTTCGGGTTCTTCAATAAAGCTCTGAACACACGCCATCCGCTCATGTTATAAGATACGATGACCAGTACCCCGGCAAGGCACGCCATCGGGATATATTGTGCGAGGGGCATCAGGAAGAGCAGAATCAGAAGCAGTATCACTGCATGGATAATTCCGGCTATCGGTGTTTTACCTCCGTTGTTGATATTCGTCATGGTACGGGCAATGGCTCCGGTAGCGGGAATACCTCCGAACAGGGGGGCTATGATATTGGCTGCTCCCTGGGCGATCAGTTCTGTATTGGAATCGTGGCGGTCGCCTATCACACCGTCGGCTACAGTGGCGGACAGCAGGGATTCGATGGCTCCCAGTACGGCGATGGTGATGGCTACCGGAAACAATTCTCTGATAGCTTCCCAATTCAGTGCAGGCACAGTGGCATCAGGCAATTCCGATTTGATGGTGAAACGGTCGCCGATGGTCTGGATGCAGTCGATTCCACCGAAAGTTTTCATCAGATAAACGGCTACTGTGACAACGATGATGGCAATCAGTGAGCCGGGAATTTTCTTTGAGAATTTCGGAGTGATGGCGATGATGATAATGCTGGCAAAACTTACGATGGTATTCCACCAGTTGATAGTATCGAAATGACGGAAATAGATCATCCACTTCCCGACGAAGTCCCCCGGTACTTTCTCGTCTCCGAAAGACAGACCGAAAATATCGGCGATCTGGGTCGTGAAAATAGTGACAGCAATACCGCTGGTAAAACCGACGATGATAGGATAAGGGATGAACTTGATAACCGCTCCGAGCTTGAACACTCCTAATAAAATAAGGAGTACACCTGCCATGAGTGTGGCTACAATCAGTCCGGCTTCGCCGTATTGCTGGATGATGCCGTAGATAATGACGATAAATGCTCCTGTCGGGCCACCGATCTGGACTTTGCTTCCTCCCAACAGGGAAATGATAAATCCGGCAATGATAGCGGTAATAATACCTTTTTCGGGCGATACCCCCGAAGCAATACCGAAGGCAATGGCTAATGGCAACGCAACGATCCCTACGATGATACCTGCCATCAAGTCGGCCATGAACGTTTCTTTTGAGTAATTCTTTAAACAAGAAACCAGTTTGGGTTTAAATTCAAATAGCTTCATTATTATTAGTTGTTATGTATATATTCAGCCCTTTTGTAAAGTAGAGGTTGCAAAATTATATAAAATAATCGAAAGAAGTGTGTTTTTCAACATACTATTTATTTGTTGATAGGTTTTATCGATGAGCTGATAGTTATTATTAATTGAAGAAAAGGTGGTTTGTTATGAACAAATCGCGTATATTTGTGTTATAAATGGTACGACAAGTTACGTATGGTAATCAACCAATTTAAAATAGATTAGAATTATGGCTAAGAGTATTAAAGGAACTCAAACAGAGAAGAATCTGTTGACTTCATTCGCTGGAGAATCACAGGCAAGAATGCGTTACACTTATTTTGCAAGTGTGGCAAAGAAAGAAGGTTACGAACAAATCGCTGCCATTTTCACAGAAACAGCTGATCAGGAAAAAGAGCATGCAAAACGTATGTTCAAGTTCCTCGAAGGCGGTATGGTAGAAATCACTGCCAGCTATCCGGCTGGTGTAATCGGTAATACGCTTGAGAATCTTCGCGCTGCAGCAGCGGGTGAACATGAAGAATGGTCACTGGATTATCCTCACTTTGCTGATGTGGCAGAACAGGAAGGTTTCCCGATGATTGCTGCTATGTACCGCAATATCTCCATCGCTGAAAAAGGTCACGAAGAAAGATACCTTGCTTTCGTGAACAACATCGAAAATATGACTGTATTCGCTAAAGAAGGCGAAGTGGTATGGCAATGCCGTAACTGCGGTTATATTACTGTAGGTAAGGAAGCTCCTGAAGTTTGCCCGGCATGTCTGCATCCGCAGGCTTATTTCGAGGTGAAGAAGGAAAACTATTAATCTGCGGATTGATTAAATAAAAAGGCTTTCCGAAAAAAGTACTATTTGCTATCATTTTGCTCTGTCATCCTGTTTGTGGAAGAATTCGCGCTTTATATTAAAGAAGAGATGCTTCACAATATTTTGACCATGCTTTGAACAAAGTTAATGACAGATTGATAGGATTTATTTATTTTTCGGATAGCCTTTTTTATATTATCTATTGATTCCGGTAATCCTTTGGAGATACACCGTATTGCTTTAAAAATTCTCGATAGAAATAAGATTTATTAGAGAATCCACATCTGAACATAATCTCGGATACAGTCAATTTAGTTGTCCTTAGTAGTTTGGCTGCATATTCCAGTCTGATGCCTCGTACAAACTCACTCGGAGTTTTATCTATTATTTCTTTGAACTTCCGATATAAAGTAGCTTTACTCACTCCTACGAACTCGGCAATAGAAGAAGGGCTTAATAACTCATCATCTATATTCTTTTTTATGAAATCTGTTACATTCTGTATTAACTCTTCGTCTTCTGGATGAAGCACAATCCCGTCTTTTACTTTCACAGAAGACATGCTGGAATTGAAGTAGTCCTTTAAAAGCATCTGCCTCGACAGCAAATTCTCTATTGCGGATATAACCTGCCTTGGGTGAAATGGTTTGACGATATAAGCATCTGCACCATGATTAAAGGCATTAATTTGGTCTTCTACGGAAGCTTTTGCCGATATTCCTATAATTGGAATATAGCTTGTTTTCAAATCGGATTTCAACTTATGAATTAGACTTAAACCGTCCATATTGGGCATGACAATATCACTTATAATAATATCAGGATGATTGTGTTCTATCTCTTTCAAAGCCTCCATCCCGTCTTTTGCTTCATGTATCACATAATTGGAGAGGACATCTTTCAGTAGGTCCCTGATGTTCTTTTCATCTTCCACTATCAGTATGACAGTGTCTTTGCGAGGAGATAAGTCGTCCTGCTCGTTTTTTTCTTTCTGCAACGAATCCTTTTCATCTGTTACAACAAGTGAATGATCGGATGGTAAAGGAGGAATTACAACTGAAAATTCTACATTTTTTCCTAGCTCACTGTTTACGCTTATCTGCCCACCTAATAATTCAACCAGGCTCTTTGTTAGATTTAAACCTATGCCATTACTTACAGAGTTACCCAATTTAGGAGTATCAAATATCTTATACTTATCAAATATCTCTGCCATCTGTTGCTCTGTTAACCCCTTACCTGAATTTCTTACAATCAGATATAAGGTTTTATCAGGTTCATTCTGTGATATTTCAACGTGAATATATCCATAACGAGGAGTATATTTGAAAGCATTCGATAGCAGATTGAATATAATTTTCTCCAAAGCATTGCGGTCGGAATATATCTCTGACGTATCATGCGTCTCTACCTTGAAGTCTATTTTATTCTCTTTTAGTATATCCACATAATTATTGGAAGCATATTCCATTAATGTTTTCACGTTCACACTTTCAGGATGCAAATTCATATTGCCCGATTTAGTTTTACGGAACTCCATTAACTCACTAATCAGCTTCTGCATCCTTTCGGCATTATTCTTTATTATTTGAAGATACTTCTTTGTGTTATTATCTAGCCCATTCTGTTCCAATAAGTGTTGTGCAGGTGTATAAATCAAAGTCAGTGGAGTAAAGAACTCATGTGCCACATTAGTGAAAAAGTTTAGCCGGGATTCATATATCTTCTGTTCATGCCGTTTCTCTATCTGGGCTATAAGAATCTGACGGCTTAACCGTATACGGTTTTTGATAACAGACTTTGTAATATAGAAGATAATAACGCATAATATGGTATAAATAATCAATGCCGGGACACTAAGCCACCACGGATAACCTACTTTTATGGTTAAGTGATAAATGTTATCTCCCCATACTTTGTCTCCATTCGTGCTCTTCACTTCAAATTGATATTCACCCGGAGGAAGTTGGGTAAAAATAATATTCGGATTATTACCCATTTCCACCCAATCAACCGAATGGTTCTTCAAGCGGTAAGCATATTCACAGTTTTCATTGTTAATAAAGTCTTTGGCTATGAAATTGAAAGTCATGAATCTTTCTTCGTAGCTAAGTTTCAACACTCCTTTTTTGATTCGTTCATTAATATCCTGCACCGTATTATATATCTTCAAACTACTTAATATAAGTGGAGGATTAAACTTGCGCAAATGTATATTTTGAGGATTGAAATAACTAAACCCGCTTACTCCTCCAAAATATAAGAAATTACGTTTATCCTTGAAGAAAGCTCCATCAGAGAATTCATCATTCTGCAATCCATCATTCAAAGTATAATTATCTATTTTATTGCTTCTTATATTCAAGCTGGACAACCCCTGGTTGGTACTGATCCATATATTTCCTTCATGATCTTTTAATATTCCGTGAATCGTTTTATTATTCAATTTCTCGTCGGCATATTGTATCAGATGAAAATCATTCTCCTCCTTTTTCAATTCGTTCAGTCCATAACTTGTCCCTATCCATATACCGGTATCATCGCGCAGTAAACACAATACATCATTATTGGTGAGTAAAATCCGACTGTCTATATCCTCCAATGATTTTATGCCGTTATTTTTGATATTAATACAGTTTAAGCCTCCGCCACGTGTGCCAAACCATAACATATTGTCTTTCGGGTCGGATGTAATGGCATAAACAACATCGTTATTCAATGAGATATTCTTATCTGACGAGTTATATTGCCGGAATCCTTTAACGTGGTAGCGACCTTGTTCTCTGGAAATATTTATTTTGATTAAGCCATACCCTGATGTACCGATCCATAAAAGAGAATCATTATTCGTAAAATAAATGTTGTATACAGCCTTGAAGGGCGGGTATTTATCAGGTATCTCTAGTTTTTCCAATCGTCCTGTAGCGGCATTCAATATATTAATTCCGGTTCCTTCCGTTCCGATAAAAATATCATTGGCTTTATTTCTTTTCAATGCATAGACGGAATTGGATATCAATCCTTTACTCTCATTCAGATAATCTGCCAACTCTTTAGTTTCAGGATTCAACAGCTTTATTCCGCTTCCTTTTGTGCCTATCAGAATATTACCATCTTCATCCTCACAAAAACATCTCACAGGGTGGCTAGTGTGAATGGTTTCAAACAAAGAATCATAATGATAAAGCTGAATTAGTCCTTGTCCGTCCGTACCTATCCACAATATATTCTGGCTGCCGGAATAAAGAGTGAAAACTGACAACTGGTTGGAAAGTTCGTTCAGATAGGTAAAAGTATTCTTTCTTAAATCATAATTAATACAGCCACCTTCTATAAAGCTGACGAACATATTATCCTCTGCTAAAATAGCTTGCGATACAGGTTTGTTATTATCCAGTTCAATGTCTTGGGAAACTGTAAAGTCGGGATTCAAAAGGAAAATCCTGTTGTCTTTATTCAAGATAAATCTGCCTTTCGACAGAAATATTTTATCCACAGGAGTATGTATGCCGACTGTGCGTAAATCATCCTGCTTTCCTCCGTTCACAAGTAGATTATAACTCAAATATACAGAGCTTCCATTATTTAAAAGAAAAAGCACATGATCAGAATCACTCACAGAATAATCCTTTACATGACTTGCAAAGTCTGTGTTAATCGGATTAAACTCATCTTCAGAATCATTATAAACAAAGAAACCAAGCCCTTTTATAAGACAGATGATATCTCCTGCCGCACTCTTTCCTAAAATAAAAGACTTTTCCTGATTAGGTACTTTATTGTCTGTTCTCAAATAATACCTTGTTATCTGACGAGTTCGTTTATCTAACCGATTAACTCCATTATCTGTTGCTATCCATAAACTACCCTTACATTCAATAATCTGTCGGATAACGTTATTACTTATAGAATTCGGATTGTTTTTGCTATATCTGAATGTTGTAATTTCTCTTCCATTATACGCATTTAGTCCATCCCATGTCCCAATCCAGATCGTGTGTTCCTCATCTTCCAAAATACAGTTTACCGAGTTATTTGTCAGTCCGTTAACATTTGATATGTGTTTTGCTACATTAAATGCATAAGACTTTATGGGAGTAACAAATGCAATAATCAGAATGAAAATTATTTGTACGTATAAGATGTTTCTCATGTAAATGAATGTTATTTATACGGTTAGGATGATAGCAAATATAAGGAATTTATTTTATTCCACGCATATTTTTATCGGTAACGATAGTCTATGATTTCATCGTCAACAACCAATCAATAATCAATAGGCGTTTGCTAGGTTCAGCATTCATTCACGAGAAATAATAATGTCTTTTTCATGGTCAGTTGGTTGTTAAAAGAGGGCGGATTTTATAACCCGCCCCCTCATTTTATTCATATTAATAACCCGGATTTTGGGAAAGAATATTGTTACTCTTATCCCTTTCACCTTGTGGTATAGGAAACAGATAATCTCTGTCGTCCCTAAAATTGGCACCTTTCGATGTATTATATTTTGTTGCATAAGCACGCAGCACGGTTCCGAAACGTTTTTGCCTCATTAGGTCATCCCGTCTCCAGCCTTCCATAGCCAATTCGCAGCGACGCTCCTTCCAAATGATTTCTTTTAGACGTTCTGGGTTCGTTTCTGTTATGTCGGGCAGGGTATTAGCTGTTGTAGCAGGAACATACGTCTGTTGATCTCTTCTCGGATCTATCGGATTAGTTTTGCGGGCTCTTTCTCTTACATCATTTAGGTAAGGAAGTGCAAGCCCTGGTTTTCCATTTTCGTTTAATACTTCGGCATACATTAAGAGGACATCGGAGTAACGGATCAAACGAATGTTGTAACTAATCATCCAGACGTCGAAACCTGTTTTTTCTATTGCTGGTACAGTCATTTTGTAATCATGATAACCGCTTGGAGATTCAGCGTTGTCTTGCGCTTCAGTATCACCTTTATATCTGTCACCAGTTTGTGTGAATACGTAGGTAATACGTGGGTCATCTGCGTCAAAGGCATTATAGAGATCTTGAGTCGGTACGTGAAATCCATATCCCTGATAACCGGAGATGCGTCTGCTTGTAAAGAAGTGGGGAACATTGGTACCTGTGGCAATGTTTTTATCATATACTTTGTTGGCAATCTCAAATACAGATTCCGAGCTGTTTTCATATTCAGTACGCCAGTTCATGCCATAATCGCTCAATAATGTATAGTCTTTGTCTACTTCAATAATATCATGAAGTACAGTTTCGGCAGAGGCAAAATCACCTTTGAACATATATGTTTTAGCAAGCATTGTTTTTGCAAAGCCACGTGTTACACGATAAGCATCATCATCAGAGTAATCTCCTTTTGCGGGAAGTGCGGAGGCATCGGTTAAATCACTCACAATACATTCATATACCTTCTCCAATGGGGAACGGGGTATTTGCAGTATTTCAGCGGGTTGCATTGGCGTAGTGATTAAAGGAACTTCTCCGAATGTACTGACCAGGCAATAATAACCGAATGCTCTCAATGCTTTTGCCTCGTTTGCATAACGCGTCAATAGTTCTTCATTTCCTATTGCATTAGGGGCATAATAAATCACATCGTTACAGCGATTAATCAATCTGTACAGTATCTCCCAACGACGGCCTACTTCGCCATTAGTTGTGTAGACAGTAAAGTCGGATAAGTCGCGTACTTCGGCACGGTCACCGTCATTACCTCCTCCTTTTAGGGCATCATCAGTGCTACAATCACCTACAAAATAATGATTTAATGCATATTCATTCCAAGTTGTACGTAATTGAAGATAAGCTCCTGTCAAGGCTTGTTCAATATCGCTTTCCTTCTGATAATAATTATCGCTTGTGGTTTTACCATAACTTGGTTCGTCGAGAGAGCAGCTATACAACCCCACTCCGGCAAGAGCCCAGCATATTATATATAATATTTTTCTCATAATGTAATGTCTTTTTAGCTAGATTTAAAATTGCAAATTAACTCCAAAAGTGAATGTACGTGAAGACGGATAACGTGTAGTATCCACTCCCATATCCAATGGGTTATTGATACCCAGTTCCGGATCAAGCCCGGAATAACCGGTTAAAGTAAATATATTCTGACCGCTCACATAGAATCTACAACTTGAAAACAGTTTACTCTTCTGGCAAATGTGACTCGGCAGTGTATAACCTATTTGCAGATTTTGCAAACGTAGGTAAGAACCATTTTCCACATAGAAAGAAGAACCTCTCATATTATTGTTAGAATCAGAGTTGGTTATGCGTGGATATACAGCATCCAAATCTCCGTCTTTTGTCCATGCTTTTGTGTAAGCATCAGCCAAAGCGTTCTGACGTCCTGCTGAAGCAAGGCTTCCTTTAGCAACATTCCAGATGTCATTCCCAATAGTTCCCTGGAATGCCATACTTACATCAAAGTTCTTATAACTAAATCCTAAGTTGAAACCATAAATGAGGTCCGGATTAGGATCACCGATAAAAGTACGGTCATCATCATCATTCAATTCGCCTGATTCTCCTAATTTGGCAAATTTAAAATCACCCGGTTGTGCATTAGGTTGAATCTTGGTACCGTTCTTATCCACATAATTGTCTATTTCTTCCTGATTCTGGAATATTCCTATTTGCTTGTACCCCCAGAAACGTCCGATAGGACCTCCTACATAAGTACGGCTAGTATTCCCACTCAAATATTCCGATGTAAGTCTGGTTACCTCTGTTTTATAAGTAGACATGTTCAGTCCTACGTTGTAATTAAAGTCTTTTCCTATCTGGTTACGGTAGTTGACTACTATTTCAAAACCGGTATTCTTCAAGTCTCCCGCATTAAAGAAGGGGCTGTTAGGGAAGGCACCAAAAGAAGGAATAGGCATATTCAGCAACATGTCACTTGTCTTCTTTACATAAAAGTCCATGCTTACATCAAGACTGTTTCTAAAGAAGGACATATCTAAACCAACATTGGTTTGCTGACTGGTTTCCCATTTTATATCTGCATTTCCTACATAGGTTGGAACGTAACCTTGTGAGTATCCGTTTCCAAAGTACCACTGATTTTCATTATTGGTGCCAATCAACGTAAGAGGTGCGTCTCTGTCAATTCGTTGATTACCATTTTGTCCCCAACCTACACGCAGTTTTAAATTGGAAATTGTATTTTCAATGTTCAGGTTCTTAAAGAATTCTTCATTGCTCACTCTCCAACCTAATGAAACAGATGGGAAATAGCCCCAACGGTTACGTTTGGCGAATCTTGAAGAACCGTCGGCACGAAAATTGACTGTAGCAAGATATCTATCATCATATACATAATTAATACGTCCTAAGTACGATAGCATAGAAGATGTTTCTTTACCTCCCGAGGTGTTATCTCCAGCAGTTTGTGCATCAAGTATCTGATAGATTTCATCGTTACCTAAAGCCTTTCTCTTAAATGCATTAATACCTTCGCTGCTGTTCTTCTCATAGGTCATGGCAACCATTGCATCCAGTTTATGTCTGCCTATTGTAGTGTTGTAGTTAAGGCGTTGTTCCACCAGATAATTAGAAGTTACAGCGCTATTATTATTCAATTGAGTTTCTGTATTATATTTACTTTCCTGATTCGCTAAATTGTCCTCCGAAAAAGTAGATGAATAGACAGGACGGAAGTCTTTGAAAGTATCATGGTATCTTTCGAAGCTATACTGTACCCGATAGCTCAATCCTTTATACAATTTGATTTGGGCAAACACATTACCAAATACATTGAATATGTCATTGTATCTGTTAGGAAGTTCGAGCATGGCTACCGGATTAGGGTCATAAGACCACTCGGTAGGAGCATATTTGTTATATTCGTAATTTTCAGAAGACGGATCTACCAACGGGCTGATAACAGGGGTAAAAGGATCAGCTTTTTGAATGAAATCGAATGAAGGAATTGCTCCTGCATCACGCTTTCTTATCTTTGCTAGATTGACATTGGTGCCAACCGTGATAAATTTGTTGATATCATATTCAAGATTCGCCTTAAGTGAAAGTCTCTTGAATTCAGTAGTAATGATCGCACCTTGATCATCTACATATCCTAAACTAAAAGAAGATCTTGAATTATCTGTTCCTTTACGAATACTCAGATTATAGTTCTGGTTAAAAGCTGTACGAGTTACTTCATTCCACCAGTTGGTATTATAACCCTTCTGATACTGATTGGTAAACTTATCCTTCATTGAATTTTGAAAGCTTTCATCTTTTTCATATGCTTTCATTATGAAGTTATAATATTGGTCGCTGTTCATCATGTTCAATGCTTTATAACTGTTTTTCACACCTACATAAGCATCCAATGTTACAGTTGTTTCACCTTTCACCCCTCCCTTCGTAGTAATGAGAATAACCCCATTGGAGCCTCTTGAACCGTAAATAGCGCAAGCTGAAGCATCTTTTAATACTTCCATACGTTCAATATCAGAGGGATTCAAACTGCTAATGTTATCCATGAACTGACCATCAACTACGTACAATGGATTGTTATCATTTACAGTACCTAAACCTCTCACGCGAATAACTGCATCCGATCCCGGTTGGCCGGAACTGGCGGCAACAAATACTCCGGCTGCCTTACCTGTAAGTAGTTCAGAGGCATTAGATACTGCATAGTTCTTAATATCCTTACTACTTATAGAAGCCAAGGCACCGGTAAGGTCACTCTTTCTTTGAGTACCGTAACCAATAACTACAACCTCATCCAATTTATTATCGGACAATAGATTTACATTGTACGTTCCGCTATTTGTTACATTTACAATTTCAGTTTTAAAACCTACGTATGAGAATGAAACCTTATTTGACGATACTTTCAATGTATATCTGCCGTCAAAATCTGTGATAGTACCATTGGTCGTTCCCACTTCAAGAACAGAAACTCCAATTAAAGCCTCTCCGGTATTACTGTCGTATACCACACCTGAAATACTCTTGGTTTGCTGTGCAAAGACATTTGTGCAAACAGCAAGAATAAGAATTAGTAATAATAAATGCTTACTCATAGTTTATACACTTAGATTTAATTATATGAAATGATATTTTGTTTATTCGCAATAATCTTACCATCTTTCAGTTCTAATTCTGTTCCGGCGGGAAGTTCCACAATAACTCTTGCGTCATTGGCCGGAATCTCAACAGAACCATTTGCCTTTATATTTTTTGCTATATATTCTTTGGCAACAATATCAAACAAGTCACATGGCTGGGTAGCCTGATAAGTAATGGTTTTGGCCTCTTTATGAGGATTATAATAGAGATAGACCGGATAAGGTTTCTCTACATAGAAGTCTGTGACATTGCAATCCAGCTGGAGAATACCTTCCACATTTGTTTGATAAACAATTGCGCCCAAAATGCCGACAGGAGAAGAGCTATAAACGCTAAACATACTTTCCGTCGGATTACCTTTTATCCATTTGGGACCATCGCCAATTGCAACCGGGCTAACCCCTTTTAATGACTCTTTCCCATAGTCATCCGTCTTTCGTAAACCTTCATAAGAAACATTGTCATACGTAATGTCCTTCAATTCTGGAGCCCATTGATGTTTTTCATCTATTTCCCCCGGATAGAATAAACGACACGCACTTGCATTGTTCAGCATCCACTTGCCGATAGCCTTTGCATATTGAGGTTGATATTTCACCATCGGAATGAAAGGCCAGGCGGGTTTGATACTGTTCATGAGGAATGCATATCCTCCGCTGTCTGTGATGCTTCCTTGCAGACCACTTACATCATATTCACCCCATTTTCCTACAATAATTCCCCAACCGGTTCTTCCCGCAGGGCTTTTACATCCGTCAAATACCCAATCAAGAAGTTTGGATACATCATAGTTGGCTCCCTCTACCGCATTCAAATAGGCTGCCGTATAAACTCCAAGTGGTAAAAGAGCCTCGTAAAAACGACTTTCTTTTTGGGCAAGGAGGGCTTCGATGGCACTCTTACTATGTTGTAGATAACGTGGGTCACCAAACTTATGATAAGCGCATAACAATACATAAGCATGACCACCGGCGGCGTCTTGTTGCAATGGAATATTATTGACCATTCCCTTCATTTGTGCATAATCAAAATAAGAGTAATCGTAATTTCCATTCAATACCGAATCTGCTTTAACAAATTGTTCCGCAATGCTTTTTTGTATCTTCTCTGCCCCGTCTACATCGGGGAAAACATCACATATAGCATAATATAAAGCATTGGGTAATACATCATACCACCAGTCACGGCCATAGCCTCCTCCTAAAAGGGCTACTGACGGAGTCGTATTGTTCATTACTATATTCCATCCGTTATCAGAATTGAAATAATTCTGCACCATTTTTACGTAGTTATATCCGTCTTGATTAGTCTTATCAATCCCTACAAGACCAGCACCAAGAATAGCCGCCAATGAATTCAGACTTTCATGGAACTCTCCGTTATTGACATCCTTTCCCTGACGAATATCTTTAATGGCGGTATATAAACCAAATGTAGTTTGGTCAATATTTCTGCGGGCATCATCTAACCAAATTAATGGTCCGACTTCGCTTTTATTATTCCAGTCAAAAATAAACTGGTCATACATTTTTGCTTTTTGCTTCCAGTCCAGCATTTTATAAGTTTCAGGCATATCAGGCATAGAGTCTACCCTATGGATGGAAACCTGTTCTACCTTTTCTCCAAAGTTATTTCCGTTGCTTGAGCAAGATGCCAGAAAACAAACGGCGATAAGTAAAAAAAGACCTTTACTTCTCATTCTCATGTTCAATAATATCTGTTTGATTAGTAATATTCTTAGCTAAAGGATATGCCGCTAATTGTAATCCGGCAACAATCACCAGCGCATATTTTAATGCAAAATCTTGCGATACACAATAAGCAAGGAAGATAAACAGTAGTAAGCCGAAAGCTCTTCCAAGGAAAAGACCGAACTCGTGACTCAGGATATATGCATACTCGTTTCTATTCTCAATCTTTGCAACTGCATCAATTGTTCTCATCATAATGGGAAAATAAGCCAAGTCGAACAAAGGTTGGAATATCACTTTGCAAAGCACAAAAAGGATCACTCCTGTAGCAGAGAAGAGAACGCCGTTAAATAGTGTACCGACAAAGAATATGATTAATCCTCCTACAAAAATTTTCAAACGGTCTTCCGGGCGGGCCATACGTCCTAATACATACACCAAGACAGCAGTCAATGCTCCGCTAACTCCCTGTATCAATCCCAAAGCTCCTTCATTTCCTACCAGCTTCAACACTAATATAGCTGGGGCCGTTACTAAAAAACCTTGTACCATTCCTTTCAATGCGGCTAGCCAAAGCATCTTTTTCCAAAGAATGTTGAAGCGGAAATAGAGGAAGTTCGTTTCTTTGGGGTTCTCAAATTTACCTTTCCACAGTGTCATACAGGCGATAACAGTAACAACTACTGCTGCCATAGTAACCACACAGTAAGAAGTATTGATGTTGAAGAGGAATCCAAAAACTTCTTTTCCATCTATCTGGCTGATAAATGCACCAATAATTAAAGGAACACCGATGGAGCTAATAGAAAAGAAGAAAGACTCTAGTCCGAAGAAATAGTTACGGCTATTATCGTTGGTATTATAGAGAGCCAGTAAGTATCGGTTGGTCCAGAAGAAACCTGAAGCTGCTCCCATTAAAAAACCGGCCAGACCAAGTTCTATGAAACCAAGTGAATTAATAGCCATCATACCAAACATGGAAATGCCACTTACTAAGATTCCTACAGAATAAAGCGTCTTCACACTGTATTTTTTTAGTAGATAACCGTTAACAAAAGAGGTCGTAATGATACCTATATACATTGCCAGCTGATAAAAAGCAACCATTACCGGATCGTTCGTGTTCCTCATGATATAGGCTCCCACAAAGATTTCTACTATCGGTAGTACCAATGCATAAAGCATATTGGTAACCAACAGTGTTCTCATGTTAGGTTCCTGTTGCTTAAAGAACAGATATTCTTTTTTCAGTTTATTCATTACTTCTCTTGTGTCTGTTTTAATACATTTAATATCTCTGAAATAGAAAGCTCTGCTTTGCAAATCACTTCATCGCTTGCTCCATAATACATGGTTATCGTATCGCCGTCCACGAAATGACCATTAGTGAAAACAACATTTCCGAAGAAACCTGTTTGCTCATAAGCTGCGATAGGTTCCATGATAGGTTCTTCACTTCTTGCAATCACTTGCGACGGATCATTTAAATCGAGTAATAAAGCTCCCAAGCAATAACGGTGATTAAAATCGGCTCCATGATAAATCTCCAGCCAGCCTTCTTCTGTCTTTATTGGAGCAGCTCCTGCCCCTATACGTGCACAATCCCACATTCCGTCACGAGTGGTTGCTACACATTTGTGGTTTCCCCAGTGCAAGCGGTCGGGCGATTCTGCCAACCATATGTAATTGCCACCAAGTTCAGGACTACTGGGGCGATGAAGAGCAAAATACTTGTCACCTATCTTCTGTTCAAACAATGCACAATCTTTATTATGCGGTGGGAATATCATCCCATGCCGTGTATAGTTTTTCCAATCATTGGTGTGAATCAGTCCAACCCCTACAGCTACCGATGATACTTCTGTGAAAGTAAGGTAAAAGCCATCTTCGGTTGTTGCAACACGACAATCCTCAATGCCGAATGCTTCCAGCTCTCCTTTTCCGAAAATAGGTGGAAATTCCGGTTCATCTTTGAAGTGAATACCGTCGGTACTTGAAACCAGACGTAAGTAAGACATCGTGGTCAGGTAATTCTTTCCTTTGTAACCGATAACGCGTGGGTCTGAAGCATCCAAATCGGGATCATTCTTTAAAAACGAAACCACTTCTATTTTTCCTTTTTCATTATATATAGGAAAACTGATAATTCCTTCTTTCTGTATAGGTCTTTCTGCGACGCGTAAAAGTAACCAAATTTTGCCTTGATATTTGAAAACTCCGGGATTTAACAAACATGTAATTTCCATTCCGTTGATTCCCGCTTTTAAATCTTTTGGAGCCAGTAGGGGGTTCTGCTCACATCTTTTAGCTATATCCATAATATTTCGATTAGTGATTATTTCTGTGAGCAAAAGTATGGGATGAGAGACAGGAAAGCGTTTACTATATTCTCAAAGAAGTGTACACATGCTCAAGAACATGTTTTTAAGAGAGTGATATTCAGGGACAATTTTAGAATAGACAGAGATATTCGTACTTACATGCTATTGTTGCGTAAATGCTTGTTTTACAGTTTAATAAGTGGTATTCTGAAGTGTATTATATTCTCATAAATGTATAGTATAGTTTCTTTGAGGAGTGAAAAGAAACGTATCAAGATAAAAAGACAAGAGGCTAAACTCAAAAATATAATTTGAGAAAGCCTCTTGTTTCTTTATTTTTAATAAGAATAATACTGTAAATTCTATTTCTTTGCATGCGGATAATCAATCGTATAATGCAATCCGCGACTCTCCTTACGCTCCATTGCCTGACGCATAATCAGATAACCCACGTTCACCATATTACGCAATTCGCAGATTTCTCTGGACGCTACGCTGCGCTTGAACAAGCTTTCAGTTTCCTCGTAGATAATATCCAGTCTGTCCCACGCCCGTTTCAGACGGAGGTCGCTGCGGACAATACCTACATAAGTACTCATAATCTGGTTCACTTCCTTCATGCTCTGCGTAATGAGCACCATTTCTTCCGGTGAGCGGGTTCCCTCATCATTCCATTCGGGAATATCTTCATTATAAGAATATTGATCGACCGCTTGCAGACTGTGTTTGGCAGCAGCGTCGGCATATACCACTGCTTCAATCAATGAGTTTGAAGCCAGGCGGTTACCGCCATGCAATCCGGTGCAGGAACATTCTCCCACGGCATAAAGACGTTCGATGGAAGATTGTCCGTCCAGGTCGACAAGGATACCTCCGCAGAGATAGTGGGCGGCCGGGGCTACCGGAATATAATCTTTAGTGATGTCGATGCCCAGGCTAAGACATTTCTCGTAAATATTAGGGAAATGTTTCTTTGTTTCTTCGGGATCTTTGTGGGTAACATCCAGATATACATGGTCGTCTCCACGATTCTTCATCTCGTTGTCGATGGCACGTGCCACGATGTCACGGGGAGCCAGGGAAAGACGGGGGTCGTATTTCTGCATGAACTCTTTGCCATCCATGGTGCGCAGTACGCCTCCGTAGCCGCGCATCGCTTCCGTTATCAGGAAAGAAGGGCGATCTCCCGGGTGATACAGGGCGGTAGGATGGAACTGTACAAACTCCATATCCTTCACCGTACCTTTGGCACGATACACCATAGCGATACCGTCTCCGGTAGCGACTAGCGGGTTAGTGGTCGTTTTATAAACGGCTCCTACTCCACCGGTAGCCATCAATGTCACTTTCGCAAGATACGTATCTACTTTTCCCGTTTTCGGATCGAGGATATAAGCGCCGTAGCATTTAATATCCGGTGTCTGACGGGTTACGGTAACCCCCAGATGATGCTGTGTCAGGATTTCAATGGCAAACTGGTTTTCGATGACCGTGATATTCGGATGCCGTTGCACGGCTTTAATCAGACTGTCCTGAATCTCTGCTCCTGTATTGTCTTTATGGTGAAGAATACGGAACTCCGAGTGTCCTCCTTCGCGGTGCAAGTCAAATTCGCCTTTCTCGTTTTTGTCAAAGTCCACTCCCCATTTAATCAGTTCTTCAATTTGTGCGGGAGCTTCGCGCACTACCTTTTCTACTGCGGCACGGTTGCTGATCCAGTCGCCTGCAATCATCGTATCTTCGATGTGCTTGTCGAAATTATCCACCAGAAGGTTGGTGACGGAGGCTACCCCTCCTTGGGCGAAGTACGTGTTGGCCTCCTCCAGCCCGCTTTTACAGATAAGAGCAACTTTACCTTTGTGCGCCACTTTCAGCGCAAAACTCATACCGGCAATTCCGGAACCGATAACGAGGAAATCGAATTTTCTTACCATAATCTTGTTATTTCTCACCGCAAAGCTACAAAATAAGTTACTTCGTTGTACTTTTCGTTGTCACTAATTCATAAAATTGCTACCTTGCAGGCAAAAATCTGACAAAATGAATCGAATTTTCCATGCCCGCATCGCCTGGTACCAATATTTCCTGTTGGTAGTGCTTACTGTGAATGCCGTCGGCGCATTGTGGTGTAAATATATCTTGGTAGCCGTACTGTTCATGCTTATGCTGATTGTAGTAATCGAGCAGATTATACACACTGCTTATACATTGACTACAGACGGTAATCTGGAGGTTTCACGCGGCCGTTTTATTCGTAAGAAGGTAATTCCGCTTTCCGAAATCACCACAGTAAGGAAATACCATTCCATGAAGTTCGGTAGTTTTTCGGTGACGGATTATATCTTGATAGAATATGGAAAAGGGAAGTTTGTTTCGGTGATGCCTGTCAAGGAACGGGAATTTGCGGAACTGCTCGAAAAGAGAATGTTCGCAAAGAAGATAAAAGGGCTGGAGACAATAGACTCTGTAGATTCTCAAGAGGATGAACCATAGCGTGTTTTGATAATAATGAAAAGATTAACTGATTATATACTATGAAATATCAAGTAATTATCATCGGTGGCGGTCCTGCGGGATATACGGCTGCCGAAGCTGCCGGTAAAGGCGGTTTGAGCGTATTGCTTATCGAAAAGAATAGTCTGGGAGGTGTCTGTCTGAATGAAGGCTGTATTCCTACGAAAACGTTGCTGTATTCGGCAAAGACTTATGACAGTGCAAAACATGCGTCAAAGTATGCAGTCAATATTCCGGAAGTCTCTTTCGATTTGCCTAAGATTATAGCACGTAAAAGTAAGGTAGTGCGTAAACTGGTGCTGGGAGTGAAAGCAAAGCTGACTGCCAACAATGTGACGATCGTATCGGGAGAAGCACAGATCATTGATAAAAATACAGTTCGTTGCGGAGAAGAGACTTACGAAGGGGAGAACCTGATACTTTGTACAGGCTCGGAAACCTTTATTCCCCCTATTCCCGGAGTGGATGCAGTGAACTACTGGACGCACAGGGATGCTTTGGATAGTAAGGAATTGCCGGCTTCTCTCGCCATTGTCGGTGGCGGAGTGATCGGGATGGAGTTTGCATCGTTCTTCAACAGTTTGGGAGTACAGGTGACGGTGGTTGAGATGATGGACGAAATTCTGGGTGGAATGGATAAAGAGCTTTCCGCCTTGCTCCGTGCGGAATATGCCAAACGAGGTATTAAATTCCTGCTTGGTACGAAAGTTGTCGGCTTGTCGCAAACGGAAGAAGGAGCTGTTGTCTCTTATGAAAATGCAGAGGGAAACGGTAGTGTCGTTGCAGAAAAGCTGTTGATGAGCGTCGGTCGCCGTCCTGTGACGAAAGGTTTCGGACTCGAAAACCTGAATCTGGAGAAAACAGAGCGTGGCACTATCAGAGTCAATGAAAAGATGCAGACTTCTGTATCGGGTGTGTATGTGTGTGGTGACCTGACGGGATTCTCTTTGCTCGCCCATACGGCCGTTCGTGAGGCAGAAGTTGCCGTACATTCCATTTTGGGGAAAGAAGACACCATGAGCTACCGGGCTATTCCGGGCGTAGTCTATACCAATCCGGAGATTGCCGGAGTGGGTGAAACGGAGGAATCGGCCTCAACGAAAGGAATCAATTATCAGGTTATCAAACTTCCGATGGCTTACTCCGGCCGTTTTGTGGCGGAGAATGAAGGTGTGAACGGAGTTTGCAAAGTACTGCTGGATGAACAGCAACGGGTGATTGGCGCTCATGTATTGGGAAATCCCGCTTCGGAGATTATCACTCTTGCGGGGACTGCCATTGAACTCGGACTGACAGCAGCGCAATGGAAAAAGATTGTTTTCCCGCATCCCACGGTAGGAGAAATCTTCCGCGAGGCTTTATAAACGGATTCTGATATCTGACATTGTGCATTGATTAAGATACTTATCTGATTCATGGACTAGGATATCTCACTTATAAAATCGAATAGATGATGAAAAAATATATAATCACTCCGGTCTTATTGACAATAGCTTGTATGGTGATGTGTCATTGTACATTCAACCGTAAAGCGTCAGTTGCTGCAAATGAATATTTGATTCAGGGCGAACTGGCTAATCTTCCCGACAGCATTGTGATTGGTCTGTATGAGGAAGACGGAAGTATTCTCAACTGTGTATGGAGAGATACGCTTATGAATGGGCAGTTCTCTTTCCGCGACACGGTTTCTACCACGCGGAAAATGCTGATTATGTCTGATAACCGGGGCTTCCCGGGTACATGGCTGGAAGTGTGGATCGCACCGGGAGAATACATCGAAATCAAAGGGCAGGACAAACTAGTGAAAACATGGGAAGTAGTAAGCGATGTGCCGGAACAGCAGGAAGAAAACCGCTTTACGGCTTGCGCGATGGCCCAACAGAAAGAACTGATGCAGCACATGGCGGCAGAATATGACTGGCAACGGATGATGTTCATAGATCATCCGGGCGACCGGGAGTTTGAAAGTCAGGCCTGGGCCAAGATAGATTCTATCCGGAAACTGTCAATGCCGTTGCAGCAGGAAATCTGGAAAAAGGAAATGGAATACATGGAAGAAGCGCCCGTCTCCCCGGTATGGATGGACAGGTTATTGCTATTTGCTTCCATGATGAAATATGAAACCATCATGCCTTATAAAGAAGAGGTGAAAAAACTCTATGCCCGGATGTCGGAAGCCGATAAGCAAACGGATGACGGACAGGAGATTACAGCCTATGTTTTTCCTCCCTCTACGGTGGGAATTGGAGATATGATGGTGGATGGGGACTTGTATGATGTGAATGGTTCTCTCCGTCATATTTCAGAGTTCAAGGGGAAGTTCATCTTGCTCGACTTCTGGAGTAGCGGGTGTAGTCCTTGTGTGGAGTCGATACCCGAAATGGAGAAGGTGATGGATCTGTATAAGGATAAAATGACTGTGATTAGTATTAGTGAGGACCCGAAAGCACGTTGGAAAGAGTATATCAAGACGAAAGGAATGGGCGGTAACCAGTGGAACGAACTTCGTAAAGGACGTACCGGTCTTGCCCTGAACTATCAGGTACGGGGAATCCCTCATTATGTATTGATTGCCCCTGATGGAAAAATCCAGGATGTATGGTCCGGCTATGGCTCCGGTTCGCTTCTTGGACAGGTAGAGAAAAACTTGAAATAGATAGATGTAAGATACTATCATTTGTTGATGTCATAAACAGTGTTGTATGAAAAAAAGTTTTTTGTTAGTCGCCCTTTCTGTTTGTTTGTTGCCACTTTGGGGGCAACAGAACTTCTCCCGGATAGATTCGCTTATCAAGAAGATGCTCCCCGAAGCATCCGAAGTCGGCATATCCGTCTACGACCTGACGGCTAAGAAATCGCTTTATAACTATCGTGCGGAGAAACTTTCCCGTCCTGCCTCTACCATGAAGCTGCTGACGGCCATTACCGCACTCTCCCGCCCCGAAGCCAACGAGCCTTTCCGCACGGAAGTATGGCATGATGGCGTGATAGAACATGACACCTTGCAAGGCAACCTGTATGTGGTAGGCGGATTTGATCCGGAATTTGACAGCCAGTCGATGGATTCATTGATAGAAGAGGTAATCACTTTTCCTTTTTCGGTCATTAACGGTCAGGTATATGGTGACGTCTCAATGAAAGACTCCCTTTATTGGGGCAGCGGATGGGCCTGGGACGATACGCCTGCGGGTTATCAGCCTTATCTCTCTCCATTGATGTTCTGCAAAGGGACTGTACAGGTCTCCGTAGTTCCCTCCACGGTGCAGGGCGATGCGGCAAGTGTTTCCTGCCAACCTGTATCTTCTTATTATACAGTAACGAATCAGACAAAGACACGCACTTCTTCTGCCGGGAAATTCTCTTTCACGAGAGATTGGCTGACGAATGGAAACAATCTCCTTGTTTCGGGCAATGTCACTTCGATCCGGAAAGATGATGTCAACATCTACGATTCTCCCCGTTTCTTTATGCATACTTTCCTGGAACGCCTTCGTGGGAAAGGAATCACCACTCCCCAGTCGTATGGCTTTGCCGAATTGCCTCGCGACAGTGTGAGAGTAGAGCGTATGGCTTGCTGGAACACTTCCGTGCAGAAAGTGCTGAACCAGTTGATGAAAGAGAGTGATAACCTCAATGCGGAAGCATTTCTCTGTCGCCTGGGAGCGCAGGCTACGGGAAAGAAGCAAGTAGCTGCCGAAGATGGCATTGTCGAAATAATGAAGCTGATCCGCTGCCTGGGGCATGATCCGAAAGACTATAAGATTGCCGACGGTTGCGGATTGTCTAATTATAATTACCTCTCCCCTGCTCTGCTGGTCGACTTTCTAAAATATGCGTACTCGCAAACAGAAGTGTTTCAGATGTTGTATAAATCACTTCCCGTTGGCGGGGTGGACGGAACTTTAAAATTCCGGATGAAAGGTACTCCTGCTTTCCGGAATGTTCATGCCAAAACAGGCTCGTTTACGGCAATAAATGCGCTTGCAGGCTATCTGAAGATGAAGAACGGGCATGAAGTGGCATTTGCCATTATGAATCAGAATGTGCTTTCGGCTGCTAAAGCGAGAGCGTTTCAGGATAAGGTGTGTGAGGTGATTATCGGGAAATAGGCTATGTTAATACATTAGCCCGAACAACCAAAGTGGAATCTCGTTGTTGAATCCGATTTCTATGTTATCAAGGGCTAGGTATCCATTCTCCACTCCCGCTAATTGTTTTTGAGTTTTGTTTTTACCACCTATTTCGAAATTATATGTTTCATTCAATGTGAAATCTATTTGGGAGGAATAGGTAACCTTATGTTTTACGACTGTTTGATTAAAGAAGAATGTTTCCCGGACATTTCCTATATCTGTTTTTTCTCCTCCCAATGCGTATGCATAATTTGTATTACCTAAATAAATTTTTTCCGGTTTTGCCAGTTGTTTGATGCCGGAAGCTTCTTTGTCAAGTAGTAGGATGGCTTGGGCTTTTTGGAGATAGGATAGATAATTCAACAGACTGATACGACTGACTTCTATCTCCTTACTAAGCATTGATATATTGGGAATATAGGGTACAAGTCCGGCGAGTATGGCAAATAGTTTTTTTATTTTACCAATGGAGTAATAATCTATTTTTTCAGTAGAAGGTAGATCTACATCCAGAATTGTATTCAGGGTGGCTAATAGTTTCTCATGATACAATATTTTATCTTCTTTATAAAAAGGGAAATAGCCGTAAGCTAAGTATTCGTTGAACGCTACAAGCGGCTTCAACTGTTTGTTTACGTTCATGGCCATTTCGATATGTCGGTTCAGAATATCAGAAAGTGTAAGTGCTTCCATTTTATATCCATATTCGAATAGTAAGAATTCACGGAAAGAAAGGCCATGAAGATGATAGGTAACAGCCCTTCTTGAGAGGTCTGCTTCGCCTTTGTGTATTTCCAATAAAGAAGATCCTGTGAATACTATTTTTATGTCCGGATAACTGTCATAGATGTTTTTTATTTCTCTTGACCAGGTGGGGTATTTGTGTACTTCGTCCAAAAACAAAGCTTTTCCTCCCATTTTCTGAAACTCGTCAGCCAGTTCAAATAATGAATGAGTGGTGAACCATATATTGTCTAATGAAACGTAGAGTGCTTCATTGCCATAGCCGGGGTAATGCTCTTTTATGTATTGAAGCATCAGGGTAGTTTTTCCTGTTCCGCGTGCACCTGTTATAGCTATCAGTCGATTGTTCCAACGAATTTCATGATACAGGTATCTGATGAAATCCAGAGAGACCCGTTCTTTAAGTTGATAGAATGTGGTGAATAACTGTTTCATAGGAGTAACTTATTGATTCTTCTACAAAGATATAATTGTATTCTCTAATAAACAAAAATAGTTGGATTTTGTTTACCAGAGAATACAATTATACTTGTTTTGAATCGAATACTGTAAATTCTATATTCTATTTACTTTGCGTATTCAGTCCAATTGGTATTCTTCATATCGCCACTTTTAGCCAACTCTGCGTGCATACCCAGTGCAGCCTGAATAGCGTGCGGAGTCTGTGCTCTGTTACCGGCCAGCTTGAGGTAATCCCAAAGAAGCTCTTTGTAGTCAGGATGTGCACAGTTTTCGATGATGGCTTGTGCGCGTTCTTTCGGGCTCTTGCCACGAAGATCGGCAACACCTTGCTCGGTGATAACGATGTTGACATCGTGCTCTGTGTGGTCGTGGTGGGATACCATCGGTACGATCGCACTGATTTTACCTTCTTTGGCCACAGACGGACAAGTGAAGATAGAAATGTAAGCGTTGCGGGTAAAGTCTCCCGAACCACCGATGCCGTTCATCATTTTTGTTCCGCCGATATGGGTAGAGTTTACATTGCCGTACAGGTCAACTTCGATGGCTGTATTGATGGAAATGACACCGAGACGGCGTACTATTTCCGGGCTGTTTGAGATTTCCGACGGACGGAGAACCAGTTTATCGCGGAAGAAATCCATATCGTTGTAAATACCTTCCAGACAGTCGTTTGTAACAGTCAGTGAGCAGGCACTACCGAATTTGATACGTCCTTCGCGAATCAATCCGATCACGGAATTCTGGATTACCTCTGTGTACATCTCAAATGCAGGAATCGTTTTGTCACGTCCCAATGCACCGAGTACGGCGTTGGCGATGTTTCCTACACCCGATTGCAAAGGCAAGAAACTAGGCGGGATAATACCGCGTTTCATGTCGGCAGCAAGGAAGTCGGCAACATTCTGCCCGATTTTGTCGGTCAACGGATCAGCAGCAGCGAAAGAACGCGCTTCATCCGGCCAGTTGGTTTCCACTACGCCTATAATCTTTTTCGGGTCTACCTGAACGTAAGGCAGTCCGATACGGTCACTCGGTTTGTAGATCGGTATTTCGCGGCGGTAAGGCGGGTCGAGCGGTTCGTATACGTCATGCATACCCATACCGGATTTGCTGTGTGCGCTGTTCAACTCCACGATAATCTGGTCGGCAAGACGGCAGATAGTCGGCGAAATACCACCGGCGGCAGTCAGATAAATCTTTCCGTCGGGAGTCACTTCGCAGGCTTCGATAATGGCTACGTTCACTTTACCCATGAACCCGTAGCGCACTTCCTGTGCCATTTGTGAGAGATGTATGTCGTTGTAGGCAATCTCTCCGTTGTTCACAGCTTTGCGGAAGTCGGCGTTGGTAGTATAAGGAGCGCGGTAGCGGATGGCTTTGGCGCGTGACAGTACACCGTCACAGGATTCCCCTGTTGATGCGCCTGTGAAAATTCCTACTTGAAACGGGTTTCCTTTCGCATGTTCTGCTTCAGCAATTTTTGCGAGTTCGGCTGTTACAGCCTTGGCCGTTCCGGCGGGAGTAAATCCGCTTAGGCCGATGTTGTAGCCATGTTTGATCAGGCTTGCAGCTTCCGCTGCCGAAATACGATTGAATGACATAAATAGTAAATTTCGTGTTAAAATACAGTTGATATTTTATCGGTTAATAATTCGATATCTTATTAAAATTTCAGGCACGGATTACACGGATTTCACGGTTTTCGGAAAGTTAGGGATTGCATAAAGCAATAGCGTAATCCGTGTAATCCGTGCCTGAAATATATGTCTTTATAATTTCCGTCAGTATTTCCGTTGAAGTATCTCCCCCCAGATAATGGCTCGGCGGGCTTCTTCTGCCGAATGAATTGTGAAGTCTTCGTTGTTATCGGATGATTTGTTGAGAGCGTCGTAATGAGAACCTTGCCTGTTGTTCAATTGATCTTGCGCGGCACTGTTTGCCAGGGATGCGGCAACGGAAACTTCTTCTCTTTTCTTTTTCTGCTTCGGAACTTTTCCGGGTGGCGTCTGTTGTGAATGCTTTTTCCGGGTTGGCGGTTCGATAGGTTTAGGCTGGAACAATTCTTCCAGCGACTTGGGGCCGCCCCATGCCTCGGGCATAGGAACTGCATCCGGAGCTACTTCAACGGGGGGTGGCATCGGGGAAACGGGGCGTTTATTCTTAGCTTTTTTCGATTTACTATTCTTATTCACCTCTTTGAATATTCCCACAAGAATGACACCTGCTATCAAGAGAAATTTCAAAAAATCTTCCATTGTGTTTCACTGCTAATTAGTTATCTGCCAAAGTTACGTATTTTATCTGGTTCAGGCTAACTTTTTAGTATGAAAAAAGGGCAGCTTCACAGCTCCCCTTAATTTTTTTAACCTAAACCTTAACTATGAAAAAATCTAATGTTTCTTTCATTGCACAAATGTGAAAAATAAATTTAAATTTGCCAAGCATATCGCCTAAAAATGTTTATTCCCTTAACATTAATTACAAATTTGCTTGCCAAATCATAAGTTTTTGCGTTATTTTGATATCAATTCACTACTTATTGAAAGCGAAGCCGTATCTTTGCATCCGAATTTTTAAACTAAGATTTGAGTATGAATGAATTAACGGGAGCGGACTTTAAATCCGCAACTGAAATGAATGATGACAACAAAAAGTTGTTTATCGAAACCTATGGCTGCCAGATGAACGTAGCCGACAGTGAGGTGATTGCCTCGGTGATGCAAATGGCGGGTTATTCCGTAGCCGAAACGCTGGAGGAAGCCGATGCCGTGTTTATGAATACCTGTTCCATCCGCGACAATGCGGAGCAGAAGATTCTGAATCGCCTGGAGTTTTTCCATTCGCTGAAGAAAAAGAAAAAGCACCTGATTGTAGGTGTATTGGGTTGTATGGCCGAACGGGTAAAGGATGATCTGATAACGAATCATCATGTCGACCTCGTTGTGGGGCCGGATGCTTACCTGACGTTGCCCGACCTGATTGCTGCCGTAGAAACTGGTGAAAAAGCAATCAATGTGGAGCTTTCTACTACCGAAACTTATCGGGATGTGATTCCGTCGCGTATCTGCGGCAATCATATTTCGGGTTTTGTATCCATCATGCGTGGCTGCAATAACTTCTGCACCTATTGCATCGTGCCCTATACTCGTGGACGCGAGCGTAGCCGTGACGTAGAAAGCATCCTGAATGAAGTGGCAGACCTCGTGGCGAAAGGCTATAAGGAAGTCACCCTGTTGGGGCAGAACGTCAACTCTTACCGTTTTGAAAGACCGACAGGCGAAGTGGTTACTTTCCCGATGTTGCTCCGAACGGTGGCTGAAGCTGCTCCGGGAGTGCGCATTCGTTTCACAACTTCCCATCCGAAAGACATGAGCGATGAGACGTTGGAAGTAATTGCGCAAGTCCCCAATGTGTGTAAACACATCCATTTGCCTGTGCAGAGCGGCAGTTCGCGTATTCTGAAACTGATGAACCGTAAATATACCCGTGAGTGGTATCTGGACCGGGTGGCAGCTATCAAACGTATCATTCCCGATTGCGGATTGACTACCGATATTTTCTCCGGTTTTCATTCTGAAACGGAAGAGGATCATGCCTTGTCACTTTCGCTGATGGAAGAATGTGGATACGATGCTGCTTTCATGTTTAAATACTCCGAACGTCCGGGAACGTATGCATCGAAGCATCTCGAAGATAATGTGTCCGAAGAGGTGAAAGTGCGCCGCCTGAACGAAATTATCGCTTTGCAGAACCGTCTGTCTGCCGAATCCAACCAGCGTTGCATCGGTAAAACGTATGAAGTGCTTGTAGAAGGAGTTTCCAAGCGTTCGCGCGACCAGCTGTTCGGCCGTACGGAGCAGAACCGTGTGGTGGTGTTCGACAGAGGTACGCACCGTGTCGGTGATTTCGTCAATGTGCGTGTCACGGAAGCCAGTTCGGCTACGCTGAAGGGGGAAGAAATCTGATTTTACCACAGAGGACACGGAGGACATAGAGTTTCAAGGAAGAAAAAGACCTCTGTGTCCTCTGTGGTGGACCTTACATCATCATGTGTCTCCTGATGGAGAACTTCACAATTGCCATTGCATTGATGGACGCGAATGGAATATCCATCGGCTCATGATGAGTATTATAGCTCACGAGCTTTAAATACCCTTCTTTTTCCGAACGATTCACGTACTTCACCGCCAGATACTCGTCTCCGTCAATCATAAACGACACCAGGTATATTTCCCCGTAAATCACGTTGTCGAAACTGCTAATTTCCTTGTATCCGATAATATCTCCCGATTTCAATATAGGATACATGCTGTCTCCGTTGACGTAGACTGCCCCGTCGCAGACGGAAATATTCGGAATCAATATCTTTCCCAGTGCATACTGCTTTTTGTTGGTGAACAATGTTTTCAGGTTCGCAGCTGCCGTAATGTCGTATAATGTCACGCTACGGTCGTCTATTGGTTCGGGTGTTTTCGGATTGTGTATAATCTCGACTTCTCCCTGCACCAGTTCGCTTTCGCAATATCTTGACTGGTGTTTCGGATTCCCTTTTCCCAATAATAACCAATTGTAGTCCACTTTGTCCCCGAATTTGTCAAGCAGCAGACGAAAATCAATACTGTTTCGTGCTCCCCAATTGGTTACTGTTGCTCTCGAAACTTCCAGATATTCAGCTAGTTCACTGTCTCTCTTTAAGTTCAATGCCTGTTTGGCACGCTTGATGATACCTAATACATCCAAATTTGTATCCATTCTGTTTTTTTATTTAAAAGACTAATCCCGGATTTATAAATGGCAGCTATAAAATGGCTGACTAAAAAAATGTGTTTACTATATGTTTATAATCAATGACTTGTAAAATAGTTAAGATTAAAAATGAAAATCGCTGTTTTATTTATGAAAAAATATTCTATCTTTGTCCCATTGATTAATAGAAAACGTTTCAAAAATATAAATTAAAAACGGATATGCCATGCAAAACTTCAAGAAAAACACCGAAACCTTGAAAATTTCTCATCCGCCGCCTGCGGAAAGCTTGCTGATACCTGTTAACAGCTATTTCCTCAAGTGTTAATAGCTATTTCTCTAACCATTAATATCTGAGACGCCAGATGTTAATACCTGGCAATAGGATAACAAAAGGATAACATATTGTATACGAATACTTCGTATTTGAATGATTACAGACCTGACTGATAGAAACTAGTATTTATAATTTATAATTGGATAACAAAATGAAAAGCTCAAAAGTACAAACACTGTGCGTTTGCGGATGTTGCAAACGCTCTCTTCCGGCAAGTGCCTTTTATATCAATAAGAAAACCGGTCTTCCCGGCAACTACTGTAAAGAATGTCGTAAAACTGTCAGTCGGAATCACCGGAAGAACGAGAAATGCTCCCTGGTATGCGACAGGGAAAACAGTTATCCGGTAATTACCTCTACGGAAGATCCCGCGTTGCGACGGAAACTTATTCTGCATGCCCTTGAAACCGTAGCTGCCAGCATTGAACGGAAAAGGCGGAAAGTCCGTGAATCGGAGTTTGAACCCGAATCAGGTTCTGAATCCCAATCCGGATCAGTCTTTGAATTGGAATTAGAATCAAAATCAGGATTAAAATAAGAATTGGCAGACTGATTTATAAAAACAATTTATATCATGGGACGAATAAAACAAGGGCTTGACTATTTCCCTTTGAATACCGATTTTATGCACGACCGTGTCGTACGCCGTGTGATGAAGCGTGAAGGCGATTCCGCCTTCACAATCCTGCTCTATACCCTGTCTTATCTATATTCGGGCGAGGGTTATTATATTCATGTCGACGATGACTTCTATGATGAACTCTCCGACCAGCTCTTCAGCACGGATAACGATAGTGTCCGGCGGGTGCTTCATCTGTTTGTGGAGTACGGTTTCTTCGATTCCTCTCTCTACGAACGTTACGGCATCCTGACTTCCGCCGACATTCAGCGGCAGTTCCTTTTTATCACTAAACGTCGCAGCCGCCGTCATATTTCTCCGGACTATTGTCTGCTGCCGGATGAGGAAACCGTACACTCCACCCTTCCGGATGCTGTTGCAGAAACCCCGGATATTGTAACGCAAACCCTCGATACTGTAACAGAATCCCCGGGTACTGCAACAAAAAGCACCCTCATAAAAAGAAAAGAAAAAGAAAGGAAAGAAAACATCCTCCCTAACCCTCCTTTGCCCAAAGGAGGGGATGAGGAAGAAGAAGGAGGAGATTTTTCAAACAGAAAACCGACGAAGAAGAAACACGAACTGACACAGTCGGATATTGACCGGATGCAAGCTCCTGCTGACGGACACCCGCGCAACCTTTCCGGACTGTTGGATAACCTTCGTCTTTATCATATTCCTCCCTCCGAACAGTATGCAATCGTGCTGAAAAGTAATTACGGAGAAATCGGTGGTAAGGTTTGGAAGGGTTTTGGTGTCATTCGGGCAAGTGCCGGAAAGATCAAACTGCCCGGTCATTATTTGTTGAGTGTCCTGAATAACTGAATTAATAAGGGTTGTGATGCTGTTTTGTTATATAATATGTTGTAAATTAGTAATATAATAACAGATTTCTATATTAACGAATTTATTAACGCACACTTTTAAAATCTCTTGCAAAGACAGAAATAAGGTCTTATATTTGCATTGTCGATAAGCTTAAAGACACAGACTAACTAGAATTATTAACGACTAAAAACTATTACAATTATGCCAGTATTGTACAAACCCTTCCAGTCAACTCTGGAAGACAAAAAAAGCGGTAAAAAACTCTTCTATCCCCGAGTTGTACGTTCGGGAAACGTAGATTCCGCACAACTTTCGAAAGAAATAGCAGCCTACTCTTCCCTCTCTCCGGGTGACGTAAAAAACACACTCGACAACCTTGTGACGGTGATGGGGCAACACTTACAATCTTCGGAAAGCGTAAGCGTGGACGGTCTTGGTACCTTCCGTATGGTGATGGTGGCTCGCGGCAAAGGTGTGGAAACCTCTGACGAAGTGTCGGCTGCACAGGCTACGCTTACCGTCCGATTCCAACCGGCGACTACTAGGAACCTTGACCGCACTACCGCTACCCGTTCGATGGTGACCGGTGCGAAGTGTGCTCGTTATGATAAACTTGTTTCCGATGCGGGTAGTGCGGAAGGCGGTAACTCCGGTGGAAGCGACAAGCCCGGTGGAGGCGGTAATGAAGGAGGTGGAGAAGCACCCGATCCGGCTGCATAAATGGTGTCACAGCAGTGAATAGTACACAAAATGTAAACGACAAACTTCGTAGGCTTAACTAAACATTTGACTTTTAACTAAACTAGAAATCATCCACTAACATGAGGATTATCAACTTGATTGTGGTGCATTGCAGCGCCACGAGGGAGGATTGTACACTTTCTCCGGAAGATTTGGACCGGTTGCACCGACGTCGCGGATTCAACGGAACAGGCTATCACTATTATATCCGCAAGGATGGAACAGCGCATCTCACCCGAGCAATCGAACGTGTCGGAGCACACGCAAAAGGTTTCAATACTCATTCAATAGGTATCTGCTATGAAGGTGGTCTGGACTGCCGGGGACGCCCGGCAGATACCCGGACTCCGGCACAACGGGCTACTCTCCGGCAACTTGTTGAGCAGTTGCAAAGGAAATTCCCCGGCTGCCGGGTATGCGGACACCGGGATCTTTCGCCCGATCTCAATGGGAATGGTGAGATAGAACCGGAAGAGTGGATTAAATCGTGTCCGTGTTTTGAGGTGGCAAAGGAATTCAAGGAACTTGAGGAGTTTGCTATCAAAACAGAAAAAACGGAAGAACGCAGAGTAACACAACACATTAAAGAACAGAAAGGAGGTAAATGATGGCAATGAAGAAATCAGTTTGGGACATGATCCTGAAGGTGGTTATCGCAGTGGCTTCGGCTTTGGCCGGCGTTTTGGGCGCTAATGCGATGAATCTGTAAAAGCATAGAGTTAAGTAGTAGTTCTTCCATGAATCATGATCTTGTGAAATGGAAGGACTCTGCTAATTCACTTTGTATTGACTGAACTATTTTATTGATGAATAATTGAAAAAACGAGTTATGAATTATCTATATACGAATAAAAAAATAATGCTAAAGAGGCTATTCCTTATATTGTCAGCCTTTTTTGCGGCTTTGTCTGCCAATGGGCAGAGTGAAGATGGAATTAATCTGGATGTTCCAAGATTTGTTCCACTTTCTCCATCGGCTACGGCTATGGTGAAATACCAGTCTTATCCTGTAGATCATTGTACGGGAGTACCTGACATAACGATTCCCTTGTATGATATTGTGGCAGGAGAGGTTACCATACCTGTTACTTTGTCCTATCATGCTTCGGGGCTTAAACCCAAAGAAGGGAGCGGATATGCGGGAACAGGCTGGACATTGAATCTCGAACCGTCTATAGCCCGGCAGGTGGTTGGGGTGGCGGACAATGACTATTATGGGTGGTTTGATCGATATTTCTCTCAAAATACAGTCCCCGGTGATGAGAGAGACAGATTGATTTATTATGGGGAGATGGTAGATAATAAACGGGATACACGTCCTGATAAATTCACTTATAGATTGCCGGTCGGTGGTGGAAGCGGATATTTTTCAGACAGGTCTTCCCCCCTTATTACTGTGCCTCATAACAGCGATGTTGTAAGGTATGCTGAAAGTGATATGAATATAACAGATGGAAATGGCGTCAAATATTTGTTCAACGGTGTACACGAGAAGATGAATGATATTATTACCCGCTGGATGTGTACCTCTATTTGTTCAGCCCGTTATCCGCACCCTACATTGGTTAGTTTTCAGTATCAAACGCTTCAGAATCAATTGGACCCTGGTTCATATTATAATTTGAATGACAGGCTGGTCTTTGATGAAAGGGATAAAGACGGGAGTCCCAAATTGTATCTGATGGAACAAAAAAGCGGTGGCAATAACTATTATCAAATCACTGCAGGCAGATCGTCAGGTTCCTCCTCCTCCTTACCCAATGCCAATAAAGAGAGCGTTTCGAGCTATGTAGCGAATATGAGTTACCCATCAGGTAGTTACTGTGCGGAGGGTAGAATGAGTACTACCCGATTGGCACAGGTGAATTTTATGGGAAACAGGTTGTCTGTCAGTTATAAAGCAGTAGGTGAAGTGCCTAACAATACAAGTGTGCTAGATAAAATGCAAGTGACGGATGAGAATGGAGAAGTGGTGCGTACCATTACCTTTTATGTAACTCCCTATAATGGAAAAACCTCTTTGACCAAACTTGATTCTGTGCGTATCTCCGCTCCCGGTGCAGAATCGCAAACTTATTCATTCAGGTATGTGGGTGTAAACAGCGTTCCTTCCATCTATACGAAGGCTGTAGACCATTGGGGGTTTATGAACGGTTCGGAAGCGAGTGCTAATGGTAGTAAGTTGACAGTGCCGAACTTTTCAAAAAGAATACCTTTACCGGATACCAATAACACGGGAAGAAAAGACACTGTATTATTTGAGAATACAGTCGGGATAGACCGTGAAGCGTCTGGCAACATTGTGGGTATTCTTGACCGGATAACAGATCCGCAAGGTGTTGAAACCTCTTTCTCTTACGAAGGCAATTACGGCGCATTTCGTGACAATAACCAACGGGCGGAGTATAGAGACTATCTCTATCCGGTTGGCGGCTTGCGGGTGAAGAGCATAGAAACCTACGATCCGAAAACAAGGAAAAGAATCTGTAAGAATTATAGATATGGTCTGACGGTTGTCAATGATGAAAAGTATGAACCCATTTGGGGTGGCGGGGCTGTCAAGCACATAGTTACAGAGCGCGATTATTGCTCCACAGTGACACAAGTATTGGACAACGGACAATTTTTATGGAACGAATACTTGACTGTCTATCATTCAATGCCCGTATCTAATATCACATTTCGTAATGGAAGTCCGGTGATGTACAATGTTGTCAGTGAAGAGATATTGGGAGGAGGCATTTCACAAAAGACCGTCTATTACTATCATGTGGATGCGCATGCTTTTGAGGACGTTCTGCATTGGGAAGATGGAGAGAATACATCCGCTTCTGTCCGGAAGTTTATGTTGAATCAACCGGAAAACGTTTTGAATCGACTTGGACGGATGCTTCCCGGACATCCTTATGAACCTTCTGATGATTTTGTTACAAGCTATTCTGCGACCAACCAGAGAAATGGGGCACTTATGCGCATAGACCGTTTCGACGGGCAAGAGCTGGTGTCATCTGTCCGATACAAATATAAGAAAGTAATTGCTGGTCCGTATAACATTCCTGTGGATCTTCCTGTCCGGAAGCTGATGGTGGATGTTGATTTGTACATGAAAAAACCGAATGGACTGCTTGACAAGCCGGTATTTGTGGTTGACAATGACAATACCCATTCCGCTACGAATATGAGGACCACTTATTATTTGGATTGTGAAACGTATTGGGCCCTCGATAAAGAAACGACACAATACTACTGCAAGGTGAATGGGAGACGACAGATGATGTCGACAGAAAAGCAATATACGTATGACGACGGGCATCTTTACAAACCCGGCTCCTCGCTTAAGCCATGTAGGGTGGATTTTACAAACAGTGACGGTATACAGTTTTCGGATCACTATACCTATCTGGATGGTTATCCTGCCATACTTTCTTTGCACAAACACGTCGAAGACGAGCAAAGCACGGAAAAGAGAGCCTTGTTCAAGTCCGGTACATGCCTTCCGGAGAGGGTACAGTTTAAAACCGACCGAATGGCGGACTTTCGTGACGAGGTCGTATACAAATCGTATGACAGTAATAGCAATGTGTGCGAAATTGCAGCAAAGGACGGGACGCCTGTTCTCTTTATTTGGGGGTATCGCAACCGCTATCCCATAGCCAAGATCGAAAATGCCACCCGGCAACAAGTGGCTGTGGCGCTTGGTTATGATGGAAACATCGAAGACGTTTTCGGTGATTGGGCTTCACTTGCCGTACCTACTGAAGAGATATGGGATAAGATAAACTCTCTTCGTGAGAGACTTCCCGGTAATACGCGGGTTACCACCTATGAATATGCCCCTTTGCAAGGAGTTGTTTCCATTACCGATCCCAATAATGTCATAACGAAATTTGAATATGATAATTATAGCCGGCTGACAGATCGTTATTATCTGGATGCGGACACCCGTAAGGTAATGCTTCAACAGTATATTTATCATTTTGGTAAATGACCAGTAATTCAATGAATGGTTTAATTTGATAATGAATTTGATTTTTTATGAAAACTTATATCTGTTTATTTTTCTTGTTGTTCTGCTCTGTCGGTTCGTGGGGGCAGTCTTTGGAAGAACGAATGGCAACGGCCATCGATATGGGTACATACTCGCAACCGTTTACTTATGAAGATACCCAAAATACAGCCCATTTTAACTGTGGATTCATACCTCCGACCGATATGGATTATACGGGAGTGTTAATATCCAAGGATATTTTTTACAAATTGACTGTGACGCAACCTATGAAGATTAGAGCCAGTGCAAAACCCAGTATCACTTATGATGGTACTGTTTTCCTGCTCAATTCTTCGGGTATTCTTCTAAGTCGTGCGATTTATGTAGAAGAAGCATGGGGAGATTATGGATATGGTTTGCTGCCTGGCGTGTACTATCTGGTTGCTAAACCTAACATCTATGAAGGTCATAAACCGGTGGATGCGGAAGATGTTACTATTTATGTAAAGACAACGCCTCGTGAGACAGGCGAGGATTTTTACAATCCGTTTGAGTTGGGGACATTTGGTGAGAATTTCGCGTTGACCGAATTTATAGATACGGATCCGTATCAATGTGATTATAATGCCAGTGACAACTATTGGGACAATTATTTTCGGCATGATTTAATTTATCGCTTCACTCTGACAGAACCGATGGAAGTTTGTCTGGATGATAATGGAACTGAATGTCCTAGGGAAGGGGATTCTTACAGTGTTCACCTTCTTTCCGCTTTGCATGATCCTGTTGTTCCCATCCGCACGCAAAAGCTTGGTACAGACTACGAGCTGAATGTGTATGACTTGGGCGCGGGCACCTATTATATTTATATTTATGTTGATGCACCTATTTGGGGAGTGAATTATAAGATGAACTTGAGCGGACGGACATACGCTCCCGGTATTAGTTTCTCCCGTCCTGTTGATATAGGCAGCCGGGCGGACAGCTTTCAATATACAGATGTTCAGAACTCGGAACTCATGTCCGGCAACTTTCCGGAGAAAGCCGGCAATGAAGTTTTCTATCGGTTGGAGCTTGAAAATCCGATGGAACTTCAAATAGACAATTGCGGTTCGGAAGTTGCAGACACCTATTTGCAGGTGTTTTCTCAAACGCAGAAGTTATTATATTCCAATGACGATTCGGATGGTGACAGTGGATGTGCGGATACAAGAAGTGCCCGCATCCATATACCCGTGTTGCTTCCCGGCGTCTACTATATTGTGACCGACGCGGAAGAGAATGGGAACATTTCCCTGTCCGTGAACGGGCGGCTTCTTGCACAAACGGGAGACACAAAAGCGCTTCCCATCAATGCCGGAACATATAAGGCAGGGCTCTTCTTTTCCGATACCCGAGATACCTCTATAGACTATACGGATGCTTATCCGGCAAGACCTACGAATGACGTATTTTATAAGTTGGTATTGCAAAAGGAGATGGATGTGGTGTTCAGTCATTGCGGTTCGGAACTGGAAGATACCTATATGAGCATCTTGAATGAATCCGGTGAGCTCCTTTATAGCAATGACAATTATGCGGGAGAAGGGCAGTGTGAGAATGAGAAACATGCCTACATCGAGGTCAGGAAACTTCCTTCAGGCACCTATTATGTTGTTTCGGAAGGCAGTGTCGGTAATGGACGGATCACTACGACAATAGAGGCGCCGAACTTTAGTGACGCATTGTGTACGACCGAGGGCCAGCACTGTGTGATTACCCTGACTCCCACTGTCGCCACAGATGATCTCTCCCGACTGCAGACCCGTGATTATCTTCGCGAGATACAATATTTTGACCATTTCGGCAATCCTTCCCTGCATATTTCTCACGGTGCCACTCCTTATAGGACCGACCTGCTCACATTGCAGGAGTATGACGGGATCAACCGCGAGTCCAAACTTTGGCTTCCGGTAGCAGAATCGACTGCCGGCGGCGCCTTTCTTCCATCTGCGGAAGTCAGCGAGGCCGTTTGCAAGGCAAGTTATTATGAGGCAGACAGCTCTCCCTTCAGCTATCCTGAATACGACAGCTCTTCGTTGAACCGGATTGTCAAGAAGTATAGTCCCGGATCCGCCTGGAAAAACCATCCGGTCAAAACAGACGTGTTGACCAACATCGGAAGTAAAGATGCTGTTGATCGGGTCGACAGCTGCTTTATCGTGTGTCGCTATAGCATAAAGAATGACAGTTTGGTTTGTGCCGGTAAGTATGATGTCGGCGCATTGGAAGTGGTTCGCACGATAGATGAAGACAATCATGTGAGTTATGAATTTAAAGACAAGGCCGGTCGCATAGTTCTCGTTCGTCAGTCTGATGATAATCAACTATCTTATGATACGTACCATGTTTATGATAACTATGGCAACCTGCGCATGGTGTTGCCTCCGATGGCAGCCGATTGTTTTTTCGATGAAGGAGAATGGTCTGAAACGGCTCCCGTTCTTCAGCAATATGCCTATATCTATCATTATGATGCTGTTGGTCGCTGTATCTACAAGAAACTTCCGGGATGCGATCCTGCTTATACCGTTTATGACGCTGCCGATCATCCTGTCTTTACTCAAGACGGGGAACAGCGTGAGCGGAACGAATGGAGTTTCAGTATTCCCGATGCTTTCGGCCGGGCGGTATTGACCGGAGTTTGTACGAATGTGTTGGATTATGCTTCCAATCCTTTGGATACTATCGTCGTGTATGCCGATTGGGCAAATGCGGAGAATGAGTTGAAAGGCTACCAATTGGAAGGTGTAACCTTAAATTCTCCGATCATCCAGTCTGCCAGCTATTACGACGACTATGAGTTTTTGGGTAAGAACGGCATCCCCAATGACATGGCCACTGTTTACGTTGAGGAAACAGGCTATGGCAAGCGTAATGCAGGTGGCTGTAAGGGACAGCTGACAGGAATTTGTACATCCCTCCTCTCTTCCCGCCCGGGTACTTTTACGTATTCAGTGATGTATTATGACGACCGTTACCGGATAATCCAGCAAAGAGGTAATAATGAGCTGGGCGGTACGGAGATTGTCCATACGGCTTATAATTTCTCGGGAAATCCCTTGGAAGAAAAACGTATACATACAGTTCCGGGCACTGAACCAATCGTAGAATTGCACCGATATACGTATGACCATGCCAACCGTCTATTGAAGACCAGCTATCAGCTGAATGATAATACTCCGATTGTTTTAGTAGACAATGTGTATGATGAGATAGGTCGTTTGAAAACTGATAAACGTAATGGTGTATATGAGTTACGAACTGACTATACATATAATCTTCGTTCATGGCTAAAAGGCATTAATGGTCCATTGTTTAACCAGACGCTTAACTACCAGGAAACACTAGAGGGAACTACTCCCTGTTATAATGGTAATATCAGCCGCATGTGTTGGCGGAGTGGCGAGGATAGCATAGTTACTGATTCGCAAGGTAAGGGTTACAGTTTCACTTATGACGGTCTCTCCCGCTTGAAAGATGCTATTTATGGAGAAGGTACTAACTTAAAACAAAACCGTAACCGCTTCAATGAGCAAATAACCGGCTATGATAAAATGGGTAATATCTTGGGTCTGCTTAGATACGGTCAAACCGATGTGGATTCTTACGGTCTGATTGACAACCTGAATCTGACTTACAATGGAAACCAATTGCAGTCCGTTTATGACAATGCCACCAACTCTGTATTTGGTAACGGTATGGAGTTTAAGGATAATGCCAATGAATCAGTTGAATATGAATATGATAAAAACGGTAATCTGACTAAAGATTTAAACAAAAATATAACTGGAATTCAATATAATATCTTAAATTTGCCTAGTCACATTAGCTTTGCTGACGGAAGTCATATTGTATATGAATATGCTGCAGACGGTAGGAAAGTCCGTACCACGCATACAATAAACAATAACGTTACGTCCACCGTTTATTGTGGCAATGCGATCTATGAGAACGGGATTTTGAAGATGTTGCTGAATGAGTCTGGTTACTATAGTTTCCAAGATAATAAATTCCATTTCTACATTAAAGATCATCAGGGAAATATCCGTGTAGTTGCTGATGAAGCCGGTAAAGTCGATGAAGTGAATGATTATTATCCTTTTGGTGGTTTGATGTCTAATGTATGTAATAACGTGCAGTCTTATAAGTACAATGGCAAAGAGTTGGATCGGAAAGGCGGATTAGATTGGTATGATTATGGGGCAAGGTATTATGATGCGGCGATTGGGCGTTGGCATGCAGTGGATCCGCTGGCGGAGAAGTATTATGGTATTAGTCCATATGCGTATTGTGTGAATAATCCGATAAGTCTGATTGATCCGGATGGAAAAGCTGTTCAAATCCCTCCTTTCTTTTTAGGGACTGCTAATCCTTTGGTAACAACGGGTAGCCGTATGACAATGTTAGGTACAGCGGATAAGGTTGTTAAAGCATTGCCTAAAGAGGAACACCATATTATTCCAAGATCGCTAGGTAAACATGATGTTGTAAAAGCTGCAAGAGAAGGCGGGTTTAAACTTGAAGGGAAAGAGAATAAAATGACTGTAGATAAATTCAGTAAAGCTACTGGAGAAGGACAGCATGGAAAACATCCTAAATATACGGAACAGTTACGTAAAGAGTTTGAAAAATTTGCAGAAAAGAATCCAAACGCCTCACCTGAACAAAGTGCTAATTTTGTGAGAGGACAAGTTTCTAATGCAAAAAATGCAATAGAGAACAATCCTAATACAAAAGTAAATGATTTGGAATTAAAAAGTTTAACTTTGCCAACGGATGGAATAAAAGTCATTAAACCAGTGGAACTAATAAGACCAGTTAAAGCAATCAACCCTTGGGATGCTTAATTTTAATTTATAGTGTTATGAAATATTTTATAATGGACGAATCTTTAAATGAAAAGATTATAGGTAATGATTTTCCGCAAGTATATAAATTTATTAAAGGATATGACGAAGATGCGCCAGATGCTTTATTCAGCTTATACAAATACAAAGCTACTTTTCCCGATTATATTCCTAATCTTGACGGAGTAATGTTGGCTGGCTATGCTAAACTAACAGATTTCATCAGCAATGGATTTAGTAATCGCTTGCGTATTATGAGTCCTAGAGCCAAAGCAATTCTTGGGCAGTATAATTTATGTTCTCATCGGTTCTACCCACTTGGATTATATAAAAGGAAGATTAAACAAGATTATTTTCTTTTCCATATTGTTTCTGATTATTCCGATTTTGTCAATTATGAAAGAACTTCGTTTCAGGAATATGACATAACTAGCGGATATAAGTCTGATTCTTTTTTTATTCACTCAAAAACAGAATTTTGGGAGAAAAGAGAAAAGATAGAGACTGAAAAAGGTATTTCTTGGGGTATATGGGGCGATAGAATTGTTATGAACAAAGATTTTGATCATGAACTGGATTTCTTTGTCATTAGTATACTTGACGCCAACACTTATGTAAGTGAACGATTGAAAAACGCAATCGAAACAGCAGGTTTAACCGGATGGGAATTTACACCAGCAACTAACTTGATAGTTGAAGATTGATATCCTCTGATATAAATCCAATATCTGTAGGTTAAGAGTAACCAATATTTAACAACTGCTCTGACATGAATGTATTTTTCTATATCAGGGCAGTTTTATCTTTTTTTATTACACATCCATTAGTCTTTCTTGATATGAAAAAGGATTGTTACTTATGATTCCATTGACCATTCTTTGAAACGCAGCATGTCTTCATGCTTTTCCCTGACAATCTCCTTGTACAGAAGAGTACAGCTATAGGTATGGCCATACAGGCAGGTCAATCCATACGAAGCATAGCTTGAATGGAAGGTACGAGATGGTGTATACGATGGATTGGGGTGTTTGAACAGTCGCCTTTGCAGGAAAAGCGGTAACCTTGAATCGTGGTACGATTATAATGCCCGTTCTCAACTGACGGCTGTTGATGGTTCTTTTTTCAACCAAAAACTGTATTACAACGACTCATACGGCGGAAGTACAGGAAACGTATCTGCCATGAGTTGGAAAGCCGCAGGCGACACAGGAATGCATGGATATCGCTTCAGCTACGGCGGAATGTCACGGTTGACCGCTGCCAGTTACTTGTGGAACGGAACTCCCCGTCCAACTATAGCACCTCCTACACGTATAACAGGCAGAGTAACCTCACTTCACTCCGTCGTAACGGACGCACAGGTGCTTCCTCCTACGGCCTGATTGACGACCTGACGCTCACACTGGATGGCAACTGGCTGACACGTGTGGATGATGCCGCCACAGCGTCGGCTTACAACAACGGGTTCGAATTCAAGGATACCGTGAAGCAGGACAATGAATACACCTATGACAAGAATGGTAACCTGACTAAAGATTTAAACAAAAATATAACTGGAATTCAATATAATATCTTAAATTTGCCTAGTCACATTAGCTTTGCTGACGGAAGTAGTATTGAGTATGAATATGCTGCAGACGGTAGGAAAGTCCGTACCACGCATACAATAAACAATAACGTTACGTCCACTGTTTATTGTGGCAATGCGATCTATGAGAACGGTACTTTGAAGATGCTGCTGAATGAGTCTGGTTACTATAGTTTCCAAGATAATAAATTCCATTTCTACATTAAAGATCATCAGGGAAATATCCGTGTAGTTGCTGATGAAGCCGGTAAAGTCGATGAAGTGAATGATTATTATCCTTTTGGTGGTTTGATGTCTAATGCAGGCAATAACGTTCAGTCTTATAAGTATAATGGTAAAGAGTTGGATCGGAAAGGCGGATTGGATTGGTATGATTATGGAGCTAGACATTATGATGCGGCAATAGGTAGATGGCACGTGGTGGATCCGATGGCGGAGAAATATTATGGATTAACTCCCTACAATTATTGTGGTAATAATTCTATAAGATATATAGATCCTGATGGGATGGACTGGTATAAGAGGAAAAGAGAAAATAATGGGACAGATGAAGAAGATGATGAATGGGAATATTACTATAATGAGGATATACATTCTCAAGAACAATTGGATAAAGCGATCAGAGGAGCAAGATATTTGGGAAAAACTTATCAAAAAGATAATATTTATTATTCTTTATTTGGTAGTAAAAAAGATGCAAAAACTTTGGCTGGTATCATATATAAAAAAATAGATGAAGCAATAATTTCTGAAACTATTCCCAGAAATACTAGAAGCAGCAAATATGACACAGAGTCTATAGGAAGTCCCATGACTGATTTCTCTATTGAGGGCATGAATTTTAAATCATCTCGTTTTGTTGGTATAGATACCCATAGAAATGAATATAGTATAGAATATGAAGGAAGTGATAGTGGTATCTATTATGTCTTAGGTGGAGATATGAAGGCACAACTAGAGGATTGGGTTGGAAATAGGGATATGCCTAAAGATTTTGGAGGATGGCAATCTGGAGAAAAGGCTTATTTAATAAGGTTTGTAAATAAAAAGGACATGATGTTGTTAGCTTGAAATATTCAGCGATGGGCGCAGGTTCGTTGATAAATAAACATAGACGATTATTTTATAATAAATAGTTATGAGAAAGATAATATTATACATATTGTGTGGCTTTATGTTTGTCTTATGTAGTTGTAGGAGTGTTAAATTGAACAATGTGTCATCTGATTACAATTTTAAGTATGATTTATATCATCACATTAAATTGTTTTATCGTGTTTATTTGCGATATCCTACTGTTGTTGAATTACAGCATTTTTGTTGGGAAATGATCAACGAAATCAATGATAATGCTTTTACTTCGTTTGATGAATATGAGAGTTCTTTGACGGCAATAGCGGCAGGACATGATGATTTGTTGCGGTGTTTGTTATCTAATACTGATTATATTTCATTTAAGCGGGCGACAAATGGATTGTATGTACTTTTAGGTGGTAAGAAATGGATAAAAATAGAACTGGATGTGTGCGAGATGCTAAAAAATGGACGTTACTTAACGTATATATATGATTCTGTGGGACATGAAATACCAATAGATGACGTTTTTGTGGATAGCCTTTATTCTGGAATGAAGGCTATATGTCAAAAACACTTACCTGATTCTATGTTGGTGGATGATGATGCTCAATTATGTCTTTTAAGATATGAAAGAAATGTTAGATATCAGGTGTATTGTCCACTAAATTATAAAATAGAACAGAATGATCATATGAGTGAATTAGGTTGTTTCTTGGATACATTCTTACTAAAAAGAAATGCTCAAACGATTCAAATTGCAACCGTTTTTCCGCAGTCTTATTTTAAAGAGAACTAGACTAAATTTCTTAGAATAAGATAAAACTACCTGATTGATAGACTTTACTGTTTATTAAGCAGGTAGTTTTTAACGGAGTCCTTTGATTCTACAGGTAGATATTTTGAAAAACAGGAGAATCAAATATTGTATATGAATATGCTGCAGACGGTAGGAAAGTCCGTACCACGCATATTATGAATAATGATACAACAATAACTGTTTATTGTGGCAATGTGATCTATGAGAACGGGAAGTTGAAGATGCTCTTGAATGAGGCGGGATATTATAGTTTCCAAGATAATAAGTTTCATTTCTATCTGAAAGATCATCAGGGTAATGTAAGGGTTGTTACTGACGAGGCAGGTAATGTTGATGAAGTGAATGATTATTATCCTTTTGGTGGTTTAATGTCTAATGGATGTAATAACGTTCAGCCATATAAGTATAATGGCAAAGAGTTGGATCGGAAAGGTGGATTGGATTGGTATGATTATGGGGCGAGGTATTATGATGCGATGATAGGAAGATGGCATGTACCTGATATATCAAGCGAGAAGTATTATAACTGGAACTCATATACATTTTGTAAAAGTAGTCCAATATTGAGAGTTGATGTTGATGGAAAGGATGATTATGTTATAAACGAATCGGGAAAATTATTTAATGCTACTCCTGTGAAGATGAGAGGTAAAAGCCCAACAGATAATTTATTTCTTTCTACAGATCGTTCGATAATGGTAACAGTTAACAGTGGATTGCTTGGCGAAATGTATAAGGTGCAAGGAGAAAATAATAATTCGTTTTCTTATTATGGAAGTACACAAGACTTGGAGACGGCTGTAGCTGTTTTTAAATTTGGGGCAGATTATACATCTGTGGAATGGAAATTGGATGTGTATGACGATGATGGTACGAGAACTGCGGTTGTCACGACAGATCGAAATTCATATGGAGTTAATGGCGAGAACGCTAAAAATGAACTCTCTGTACAAGGAGATAAAATTATAGATATTCATTCTCATTTGATTGGAGGAACTAAGGGAGGAGCTGGTAATGATTTTAATTTGGCTAAATCCCAGCGCAGAAATGCAGTTTATCTAAAAGATAATGGACTAAAGAAAGATAGAAAAGGAATGTTGTACGAATATACTAAAAATCAAAGTCGGGTAAAATCTATTCGAATATTGGGTAATACAGATTTAGTACGATATGTAAAATATTAACAATATACTTATGAAGAACTTGGTTTATGTTATCTTATTTATTTTATTGGGAGGATGTGTTTCCCCCTCTTTTTCGCCAGTGGAGATACATCAACGAGTGGCAGAACAAGTTAAAGTATTGATAGATAGTGGATATCTACAAACGCCATATATTGAAATAAATGAAGTATTATCAAATGATTCCAGCATTATTTATAGTATTAAAGGGTCGGATTCTCCAGGTTCGGATGGTGCAGAGTTACCTTCTAAAGTGATGACCTATAAAGGGAAATATCTTTGTTTTATAGAATTAGATGAGCAGGAAATGTCGCGAACTGAATTGTTTGAAAAAGGAATTGTGGCGGATTCTAATTTTCATGAGAATCTCCATTTGGACGATGGGTGGGTATTGGCTCTTCGGAAATATGAAAATGGGTCAACTTTGGTAAAAAAGGTATTATCATCGGCTTTTCTTTTTGAATATCCGCAACTTTGGTCCTATTTTTCGGGAGAAACACCTCAAGGAAAACCTGCATTAATGGCTTTGTTTACACATGATATTATTGTTCCGGATTCGTGTATTTCTACTCTTTTTGATTTAGAACTGGATAGTATGAGATACTATATAAGAAGATTTAGTGGGAAGATTAGTGTGAGAAATTTAACAGATTCTATATTATTAATGAATAATCCAACGAGGAATATGTGTTATGCAGTAGTAAATGGAGAGGATACATTAAAATTAATATTAAGGGATTCATTGCCTGTTATGATTGGACCTCATGGCTATCGTTCTTTACGGTATGATAGTGAGATACCTTATTCATTTCTTGGAAAGTTGCCTGATCGAAATGTTTGGATGTCGATGTATAAGCTGTTCAGTGATTCAACTTTTTGTTTCTTAAATATCAATGGAGCACCACAAAGTTTTAGAATAATTCATGGTGGAAATTATTTTAGTTATTTAAGGGATTCATTGTCATTAAGAAATAGATATATTTATAATGAAGGCGTTGATGATAAAGAAGAAAGAATACGTAGATTTTTTAAGTGGTAATTTGTAGAGAAATAGATTGATAGTTAAATATCGAACATTTTAAATTGTATTACCCTGATATAGGTTGACTATTTTGTAATCTCATTTGGTTGCTACCCTGATATGGAATTAGAAATTATTCTGTGTCAGGGTATTTTTTACATAAATGCGGAAATGAAAAGTTGTTTTCTCAATATAATATCTTAAATTTGCCTAGTCACATCACTTTTTTTATTGTTATGGTTTGCCTGCGGTTTGGTTTATGTTGGCACAAGGAGCAAAGCGGTGCCATGATAGAGGTACACACAGGTTGGTATCAAATAATTCCATTTTATGAATTGTGGATGTTGTTCGCTAAAGGAGATAAAGGGAATAATTGTTATGGCGAAGCTCCTAAATAAAGAACTGAAATATGTTTGCGTTTTTGTATCAGGGTATTTGGTATTCTCTAAATTGAATACTTTTAGGGTTACATAATATTGTTGGGTGGTAATGTGCGAGGACATGTAATTTGAAGTTTGTTAGTAAAGAAAATAACAACTATCTAAAATGTAAGCTAAGATTTTTCTTAAAAAGTTTCATTTCTCTTTTAGTAGAAAGCCTCTTATGGTTGTATTTATATTATATATAGTTTTCCTATATACTTTGATATACAAATAGTTTGTAATAACCAAAATCTAAATATTTCATGCCTATGAAAGCATTTACTCTCAAAACATTGCTTAATTGTGGTTTCTCACAATCTTTCTGTATTTCTTTGATGAAAAAAAGTGGTACCGCTTTCTTTTTGGCCTTATTACCCATTTCTGTGACTTATGCGGATAATGGAACTGTTTTAAAGGATACGATGAAATTGCCATACAGTTCACAACAGATTGATGGGGCCGATCTGATGAAGGTGAAAGACGCCAATTTCGTAAACTCCCTGATAGGAAGAGTGGCGGGCGCTACTATTAATCCCAGTGCTTCCGGTGTGGGTGGTTCAGTAAGGATGGTGCTACGTGGTTACCGTTCCATATTAAAATCCAACAATGTGCTTTTTACTTTGGACGGTGTACCTTTGCCACGACTGGAGTCAGAGCAACCTTCTAATTCATACACCTCTAACTGGCAGACTGGTGACGGTATAGCAGCTTTCTCTCCTGACGATATAGAGAGTATTTCTGTTTTGAGTACCGCAGCAGCTTCTACTTTGTATGGTAGTCGTTCCGCTAGCGGTGTGGTGATGATTAATACTAAGAAAGCAAATTCCGGAAAACTAAGAGTAGAGTTGGGGAATAGTACTACTTTCAGTTCGCCACTTGTTATGCCTGAATTCCAACAGACTTACGGGGCGCAATGGGGAGACAAGATAAGCCATCCCCAGTCGTGGGACCCGACGGATTTTTTCCGTACCGGACATACTATCAATAACTCCCTTAGCCTTTCTATGGGAAATGAGTATAATCAGACGCGGGTTTCGGCTGTAACGATGAATGGCACCGGCATCATTCCCAAAAACAATGTGGACCGTTACAATTTTTCTTTCCGGAATACATCTTCTTTATTACATCATAGACTAAAGCTTGACTTCACTTTGAGATATATTCATACCGCAGAGCAGAATATGTTATCGCAAGGTATGTATGGTAATCCGCTGGTTCCTGTCTATTTGGTACCTGATGTATTGCAAGAACGTATTAATGTCAATCCCGATTATAACTACAAGAATCATTTTGAAGTTTACGATCCGAGGCTTGGAGCTAATGCGCAATATTGGCCTTTAGGAGATATGGGGATGGGTATGCAAAATCCTTATTGGATAATCAACCGGAATTTGTACAATCAGAAAAAGAAACGTTTACTAGGCGGGATAGGAGCGAAATTCGACTTGACCTCCTGGCTTAATGTGTCAGGGCGTATTCATTACGATCGTGATAAAGAAACCGCAACCAAAAAACTTTATGCGTCTTCTCTTCAAGCCGGTCCTTTGGGCTCGTATTATGAGTCTGAAGATAAGAATACGCAGGTTTATTCCGATCTCCTGTTCAATGTCAATAAAAGGCTAGGGGATTTTTCAATTGATGCCACTTTGGGTTCTTCTATTTGTGATACGAAGTTTGATAGCTCTTGCGCTGATGGTATGCTGGGAACACTGAACCAGTTTAATTTATCAGGACTGGATAAACATGGGGACTATCACTATATAAATCAAGACTTCAATTATCATGACCGAGCTACATCATTGTTTATGCTTGCGCAATTGGGATATAAGAACCGGTTGTATCTCGATTTGGGCGGACGAATGGAATGGCTTAAATTTTGGGATGATAATTCAAGTTATTCAACAGACGTTATCTATCCTTCGATAGGAGCATCTGTAGTACCAACCGGATGGTTGCCTGATAATCCCAACCGATTCCTTTCGTTTCTAAGACTCAATTATACCTACAGTGAAACCGGCAATAGTTTTACCGATTATATCTTTTTGAATAAAAAAAGGGTAGGTTTGAAACCTAGATTGGAGGATAATATGTTGGATCCCGAGCATACCAAGTCTCACGAAATAGGGCTCAATGCAGGTTTTCTTAATGATAAAATCAATTTGGCGTTTACGATGTATAAGACATCTACTTCCGATTTACCGTTTGGAGGATATCTTCCTATTCCTTCTCAGGGGGATATTTATTTCATGTATAATGGGTGTAGGATTGATAATAAAGGTTTCGAGCTAACCTTGAGTGCAAATGTGAATATCGGGCAGGTTAAGTGGGATGGACGTTTCACTTATTCTATCAATAAGAATGAAGTAAAGCAGCTTTTAGAACCACAGAAAAATCCTATAACAGATACCGATTTTAATTTAGAAGAAATTCAGATGGCCAAAGGTAGCGGTTGGTATACTCCATTGAAGAAAGGTGGCTCGATAGGTGATATATATGTTACAGATTTGCAGAGGGATGAGCAGGGAAATGTTGTTATTGATAAAACTTCACAAAATGTCGTTCCTGTAAACGAATATATATATGCGGGTAATGCTGACCCTAAATATACGATGGGGCTGGCAAATAGCTTTTCCTGGAAAGGTTTTGAACTTGATTTTGTGATTCACGCCCGCTTCGGCGGCGTAGGCCTATCAATGACTCAAGCAGTTATGGATCAATTTGGTGTATCACAGGCCACAGCCATAGCCCGTGACAATGGTGGTGTTTGGGTGAGTGGTGAAAAGATTCCGGCAGAGAACTACTATAGGCTGGTAGGCTGGGCACGTACAGGAACGGTGTATACATACGATGCCACTAATATTCGTCTTGCAGAAATGTCGATTGCTTATCATATTCCCGTCAACCGATGGGTGAAGTGGATACAGGATGTACGGGTGGCATTAGTGGGACGTAACTTGCTTATGTTGTATAATAAAGCTCCGTTTGATCCGGAATCTACGGCAAGCACCGGAACCTGGGGGCAGGGCATAGACAACTTCCGTCAACCCAGCTACAGAAACATGGGCTTTTCCGTTAATCTGACTTTTTAATCTTTCTTCAAAAAGATATCTTGTCCCGATATGAGCTGTCAAAACTACTCTCATCTTGTATCGGGAGCAACTCTTCTATTAAAAGTCCTTAACGAAAGCCCAATCCATCACTTTTTATTTGTTTCTTTGCACCAAATTCGGGTATAGTGTTGTCTTGTCATTCGAGGCGGCTCTTAATTTTGCTTAGAAATTAATGGAGAAACTCAGTATAAATGCTTGTCCGGTGTGTGGCGGTACGCACTTGAAACGCGTCATGACTTGTACGGATTTTTATGCTTCGGGCGAACAGTTTGAACTGTATTCGTGTGAGGACTGTGGATTTACATTCACACAAGGAGTTCCCGTGGAAGCAGAGATAGGCAAGTATTATGAGACTCCCGACTACATCTCCCACACTGATACGCGCAAGGGAGCGATGAATAATATCTACCATTACGTACGTTCTTATATGCTGGGTCGCAAAGCGCGTCTGGTAGCCAAGGAAGCGCATCGCAAGACGGGGCGTTTGCTCGATATAGGTACGGGAACCGGTTATTTTTCCGATATAATGGTTCGTCGGGGATGGAAGGTAGAGGCAGTGGAGAAAAGTCCGCAGGCACGTGAGTTTGCAAAAACACATTTCGAACTGGATGTAAAGCCCGAATCGGCTCTGAAAGAGTTTGCTCCTGCTAGTTTTGATGTCATCACTCTCTGGCATGTGATGGAGCATCTCGAATCTTTGAATGAGACTTGGGAGACGCTTCGCGAACTGCTGACAGAAAAAGGAGTATTGATTGTGGCAGTACCCAACTGCTCTTCTTATGATGCCAAGCGCTACGGTGAGTATTGGGCGGCTTATGACGTTCCCCGCCATCTTTGGCATTTCACTCCGGGCACTATACAACAGTTGGCTTCCCGCCATGGTTTTATTATGGCGGCACGTCATCCGATGCCGTTCGATGCGTTTTACGTATCTATGTTGAGCGAGAAACATCGTGGCAGTTCATGCAGTTTCCTGAAAGGGATGTTTGCCGGGACGTTGGCCTGGTTCAATGCTTTGGGAAGGAAAGAACGCAGCAGTTCAATGATTTATGTATTCCGAAAAAAGAGATAACGCATGGGAAATCAAAACAAATATAAGTCAGGTTCGATTTTCGACATGCAGTTCATCACGTCGAGTATCAGTACGACACTGGTATTGCTGTTGCTCGGACTGGTTGTCTTTTTTGTATTGACAGCGCACAATCTTTCCGTATATGTCCGCGAGAATATCAGTTTCTCCGTTCTTATCAGCGACGACATGAAGGAAGCGGATATACTGAAACTTCAGAAGAAGCTGAATCAGGAACCTTTCGTGAAACAATCCGAATATATCTCTAAAAAACAAGCACTGAAAGAACAGACGGAAGCAATGGGAACCGATCCGGAAGAATTTCTGGGCTATAACCCTTTTACCGCTTCCATCGAAATCAAACTCCATTCTGACTATGCCAACTCGGACAGCATTGCGAAGATAGAGAAAATGATTAAAAAGAATACCAACATACAAGATGTGCTCTATCGAAAGGAGTTGATTGACGCCGTGAATGATAACATACGAAATATCAGTCTGGTACTGCTTGCCTTGGCGGTCGTGCTTACTTTTATTTCTTTTGCCCTGATAAACAATACCATAAGACTGGCTATTTACTCCAAACGCTTCCTTATTCACACCATGAAACTGGTAGGGGCGAGTTGGGGATTTATCCGGGGGCCATTCCTTCGAAAGAATGTATGGAGCGGGATATTGGCAGCCATCGTTGCCGATTCCATATTGATGGGAACCGCCTATTGGGCTGTGACATACGAACAGGAATTGCTTCAGGTCATCACGCCTGAAGTCATGTTGATAGTCTGTGCAAGCGTATTGGCGTTTGGAATTGTAATAACGTGGCTATGCGCCTATTTCTCCATGAATAAATACTTGAGAATGAAAGCGAACAGCCTGTACTATATTTAAAAAAAATAAACTATGTCTGACAAGCAGAAATTTGCCTTTGATAAAGTGAACTTTATCTTGCTCGCAATAGGGATGGCGATTGTTATTATCGGCTTTCTATTGATGACGGGACCTACATCGTCCGAAACGCTTTTTGAACCCGATATTTTCAGTGTACGCAGAATCAAGGTAGCGCCGGTCGTTTGCCTGTTTGGCTTTATATCTATGATTTATGCAGTATTGCGCAAACCTAAAACACAAAAAACAGAAGAATAAAAATGGGTGATTTAACAACATTTGAGACGATTATTATTGCTATTGTAGAAGGGCTGACCGAGTTTTTACCGGTTTCTTCTACAGGACACATGATTATTACACAAAACATACTAGGGGTAGAAAGTACGGAATTTGTAAAAGCGTTTACTGTAATTATTCAGTTTGGCGCAATTCTTTCAGTAGTCTGCCTTTACTGGAAACGTTTTTTCCGGTTGAACCATACACCGGCTCCTGCAGGCGCTTCCGCTTTGAAGTGTTTTCTGCATAAATTCGATTTTTACTGGAAGCTGCTGGTGGCTTTTATTCCTGCAGCAATTTTGGGTTTCCTGTTTAGCGATAAGATAGACGAGATGCTCGAAAGTGTAGCGATAGTAGCAGTGATGCTGGTAATCGGTGGTATATTCATGCTGTTCTGCGATAAGATTTTTTCGAAGGGAAGTAAAGATACCGTGCTGACAGAAAAAAAGGCATTCAATATCGGTTTGTTTCAATGTATTGCAATGATACCGGGTGTATCCCGTTCGATGGCTACCATCGTCGGAGGTATGGCCCAGAAACTGACTCGTAAGGATGCTGCTGAGTTTTCATTCTTTCTTGCCGTGCCAACTATGTTTGCGGCAACTGGCTACAAGGTCTTGAAACTCTTCCTGGATGGTGGAACCGAGATTCTTGTCAACAACATGCCGGCACTTATTATCGGTAATGTGGTGGCTTTTGTCGTTGCTTTGCTGGCTATCAAGTTCTTTATTAGCTTTGTTACGAAATATGGCTTTAAAGCATTTGGCTGGTACAGAATTATAGTTGGCGGAATCATTCTGGTAATGCTGTTGCTTGGATATAACTTAGAAATTGGCTGATGAATTTTAAAAAAGGAGAAGTACTGTTTTTCAATAAACCTTTCGGATGGACTTCATTTAAAGTAGTAGGGCATGCCCGCTATCATATTTGCCGCCGGATAGGAGTGAAAAAACTAAAAGTCGGCCATGCCGGAACACTGGACCCGCTTGCAACAGGGGTGATGATTGTATGTACAGGCAAGGCAACCAAACGAATAGAAGAGTTTCAATATCATACGAAGGAGTATGTTGCAACGTTGCGTTTGGGTGCCACTACTCCGTCATACGATTTGGAACATGAAATAGATGCCACCTACCCTACCGAACATATCACGAGGGAACTGGTGGAAGAAGTGCTGACGCATTTTATCGGTGCCATCGATCAGGTACCTCCTGCTTTCTCTGCCTGTATGGTAGACGGTAAGCGTGCTTACGAACTGGCCCGGAAAGGAGAAGAAGTCGAACTAAAAGCAAAACAGCTTGTTATCGACGAGATTGAATTGCTGGAATGTCGTCTGGATGATCCGGAACCGATGATTCAAATCCGTGTCGTATGCAGCAAAGGGACTTATATCCGTGCCCTGGCCCGCGACATCGGTGAAGCACTCCATAGCGGAGCTCACCTGACAGGGTTGATCCGCACCCGCGTAGGTGATGTCCGGTTGGAAGACTGCCTGAACCCCGAACACTTTAAAGAGTGGATCGACGGACAGGAGATAGAAAATGAGGAAGAAAATAATTAACGTAATAAGGAATAGATATGAAATTATCACAATTCAAATTTAAGTTACCCGAGGATAAGATCGCTCTACATCCTATGAAATATAGGGATGAGTCGCGTTTGATGGTATTGCATCGTAATACAGGTAAGATTGAGCACAAGATGTTCAAAGATGTATTGGACTACTTTGATGATAAAGATGTGTTTATATTCAATGATACGAAGGTGTTTCCTGCCCGCTTGTATGGTAACAAGGAGAAGACAGGTGCTCGTATCGAGGTATTCTTGTTGCGTGAGTTGAATGAAGAACTTCGTTTATGGGACGTATTGGTTGATCCGGCACGTAAGATACGTATCGGTAACAAGCTGTATTTCGGTCCGGACGATTCAATGGTGGCTGAAGTGATTGATAACACCACTTCTCGCGGGCGTACGCTCCGTTTCCTTTACGACGGACCTCATGACGAGTTCAAAAAGGCACTGTATTCTTTGGGTGAAACTCCACTCCCCCACTCTATTATCAACCGTCCTGTAGAACCGGAAGATGCTGAACGCTTCCAGTCAATTTTCGCAAAGAACGAAGGTGCGGTGACTGCCCCGACTGCTAGTTTGCACTTCAGCCGTGAGTTGATGAAACGTCTGGAAATCAAAGGTGTGGACTTTGCATATATCACTCTGCACGCCGGTCTGGGTAACTTCCGCGACATCGACGTAGAGGACTTGACTAAGCATAAGATGGATTCAGAACAAATGTTTGTAAACGAAATGGCGGTGAAAACTGTGAATCGTGCCAAAGATAACGGTAGAAATGTATGTGCGGTAGGTACGACAGTGATGCGTGCTATTGAAAGCGCAGTCAGCACCGACGGGCATCTCAAGGAATTTGAAGGATGGACTAACAAGTTTATCTTCCCTCCATATGAATTTACCGTAGCCAATTCAATGATTTCCAATTTCCACATGCCGCTTTCTACCTTACTGATGATTGTAGCTGCTTTCGGTGGTTATGATCAAGTGATGGATGCTTATCATGTAGCATTGAAAGAAGGTTACCGTTTCGGCACGTATGGAGATGCAATGCTGATTTTGGACAAATAATGGCAAAAGTTTATCTGGGACTCGGCACTAACCTCGGAGATAAAGAACAAAATCTTCGGGATGCCGTGCAAAAAATAGAAGAGCAGGTGGGGAAAATAGTTTCCCTGTCTGCTTTTTACATAACTGCCCCTTGGGGATTTTCTTCAGATAACAGTTTCCTGAATGCAGCAGTTTGTGTAGATACCGGATTGACTCCCATAGACGTTTTACAGAGAACGCAGGCAATTGAACAGGAATTGGGACGTACGAAGAAATCCGTCAACGGTATATATAGCGACCGCCTGATTGATATTGACCTGTTGCTTTATGATGATTTGATACTTTCCACCACTTCTCCCTCCGGAGCGAAGTTGATCCTCCCCCATCCGTTGATGGCAGAACGTGACTTCGTTATGAAGCCGCTGGCAGAAATTGCTCCCGGATTAGTGCATCCGGTACTTGGAAAAACGATGAAGGAACTTATTTCTTCTTTTTCTCCGCAATAAACACCGGCAAATAGGCAATGCATCCTATCAATACTGCATACAGCAAATGAATCTCCTGAAACGGCTTGTCGATGAAATGGCAGACAATGGCATAGATAGCAATCGTGAAGCCTATATAAAGTGCCAACACCAAAAGCGTTTTAAATTTCTTATTTAGAATCATTATAAATCTATTTATGTGTTAAATACAGGGCAAAGATACTCATAATCTCCGAAATCTCTTTATCTTTGTACCCGAAATGAAAGTGTGGACAGATTTGAGTAGCTTGCAACCACGGAAAAAAATGCTAAAACACGTCTGATTGACGCCTTTCGGCTTATCCTTTGCAGCACTCGCCTCTCCTACTCTCTCTCATTTTTTAATTTTCAATTTTTAATTCTTAATTTAAAAAGATGGGATACTTATTTACATCCGAATCGGTGTCAGAAGGACACCCCGACAAGGTAGCCGATCAAATATCGGATGCCGTGCTTGACAAACTGTTGGCTTACGACCCCAGTTCGAAAGTAGCTTGCGAAACACTAGTGACTACCGGACAAGTGGTACTAGCGGGTGAAGTGAAAACTAAAGCGTACGTTGACCTCCAGCTCATCGCACGCGAAGTGATTAAGAAAATCGGTTATACCAAAGGAGAGTACATGTTCGAAAGTAACTCTTGTGGCGTACTTTCCGCTATTCATGAGCAAAGCCCCGATATCAACCGTGGTGTAGAGCGTCAGGACCCGATGGAACAGGGTGCAGGCGACCAGGGTATGATGTTTGGTTACGCTACCAATGAAACGGAAAACTACATGCCGCTTTCTCTTGATCTGGCACACCGCATTCTGCAAGTGCTGGCCGACATTCGTCGTGAAGGAAAGGTGATGACTTACCTCCGCCCCGATGCCAAAAGCCAGGTTACTATTGAATATGATGACAACGGAACTCCTGTTCGCATTGATACAATCGTTGTTTCTACTCAACATGATGACTTTATCCAACCGGAAGATGATTCTCAAGCTGCCCAGCTGAAAGCTGACGAGGAAATGCTGTCTATCATCCGTCGTGATGTGATCGAGATTCTGATGCCTCGTGTCATTGCTTCTATCCATCACGATAAAGTGTTGGCGCTGTTTAATGATAAAATCATTTATCATGTGAATCCTACGGGCAAGTTCGTAATTGGTGGTCCTCACGGAGATACCGGTTTGACAGGTCGTAAGATTATCGTTGATACTTATGGTGGCAAAGGTGCTCACGGTGGTGGTGCTTTCTCCGGAAAAGATCCTAGCAAGGTAGACCGTAGCGCAGCTTATGCAGCACGCCATATCGCTAAGAATATGGTAGCGGCAGGCGTAGCAGATGAAATGCTTGTACAGGTGAGCTATGCTATCGGTGTGGCTCGTCCGATCAATATCTTTGTAGATACTTATGGTCGTTCCCACGTCAATATGACGGATGGTGAGATTGCCCGCGTTATCGACCAGTTGTTCGATCTTCGCCCGAAAGCAATCGAAGAACGTCTGAAACTTCGTAATCCTATTTATCAGGAAACAGCCGCTTACGGCCATATGGGACGTGAACCGCAAGTGGTAACGAAGAAATTCTTCTCTCGCTACGAAGGGGACAAAACTGTGGAAGTAGAACTCTTTACATGGGAGAAACTTGACTACGTAGATAAAATTAAAGCTGCTTTTGGTCTGTAAAATAGTCTGAAAGCGAGCTTAGCTCGTTCAGTAAGAGCCACAACCTCAACTCCTTTTGGTAGGAAATAGAGGTTGTGGCTCTTGATTTTAAATAAGTTATATTTAAATAAATGTCTTTTGGATATTAATCTTCTTTTGCCGGAATTTGTTACTTTTGGCCCATAAATAAACGACTGCCTAATGAAAACAAGATGTTGTTGTTCTAAACGCTATTTATTGGTGTTTTTTAGTTTACTTGTCAGCGTAGGTAGCATTCTGATGTCTGTCTTTCTATCTTCCTGCTCTTCTTCGGTGAAGAGTCCATTGCTACTATCTGCTGACTCATTGATGGAAATATATCCTGATAGTGCATTATCTATTTTGGAATCAATTTCCTCCCCACAGAAATTGCCACGTGCCGACAGAGCACTTTATGCGTTATTGCTTACGCAAGCAAGGCATAAAAATTATATTGCTTTAGAGGATGATTCGCTGATAAAAACAGCTGTTGAATACTATGGTGATAAGAAGAAAAGTGTACGTGCTGCAAAAGCTCATTATTATTGGGGAGCTACCTATCGAGAGAAAGGATATACTTCTTTTGCTGTAGACGAGTATTTAACGGCAATTCGACTGATGCCTGTTAGGGATGAATTCTTGGCAATGATTTATGATAATCTTGCAGAATGTTATGAAAAAGATGAATTGTTTGATATAGCAATTGACGCCTATCGTGAGGCTTATCAGATATTGAAAGGAGGAAGCCAACAGACATATCCATTGAGAGGTATTGCACGTATGTGTTTATTGCAAAACAAGAAGGATAGTGCATTGCTTTATTATCATCAAGCTCTTGATTGTGCATTGGCAGAGCAAGACTCTAGTTTGATAGGGGCTCTTTATCATGATCTTGCTATGGCTTATAATGAAAAGAAGGATTATATGCAAGCAGATAAATATGTGTCAAAGGCAATTATGGTACAAGGGCAAGATGCTGTTAATGTCTGTTTATCAAAAGCTCAAATTATGTTGAATTTGAATAAGCTTGATTCTGCCAGTTATTTTTTTAAGAAGAATATAGATCAACTTGATATTTATGGAAGGGCTGTTTGCTATGATGGAATGTATCAAATAGCAAAGAAAAGGGGTGAATGGAAAACCGCAACAGAGAATATAGATGCATATAACGTTCTTTATGATTCTATTCAATTTATGACTGATAATGAGGAGCTTAATAGACTTATGGATAAGCACCAACTGGAGGAACATAAGAGATTATTATCAGAACATACTAAAACATTAATTTTTAGCTTGGTTACTGCATTCTTCTTATTGATGGTTGTATGTGTTTTCTATTTTATGTGGAATGACAGAAAGAGAAAGAATCATTATATTGCTTTGCAACACGAGTTGACTCAAAAGCGAGTAGATACTATGTTGCTAAAAGAAGAAGAGGTTTCTGAATCTAATAAAGAAGATTTGAATAAGAAGAGATCGGAGTTGACAGAACGGCAGATTCAATTATGTATATCTGTTCTTAAAACTACTGATTGCTACGACCAATTGGAAGCATTGGAGAGGGCAACTCATAAACAACTATTGGTGATGCGTAGTTTGAGGAAAGAAATACGTTCTGAAATTTCCAGTGCGTTTGTTGATGTGATGATGAATTTGAAGGAACGTTATCCGGCTTTAACTGGTGATGATATATTTTATTGTGTTCTTTCATTGCTTTGTTGTTCAAAAACTGTCATAATGGAGTTGATGGATGCTACATCAGATGCTCTTAAAACACGCAAAAATCGTATAAAGAACAAAATAGATGCTCAAATTTTTGATCGTGTATTTGGCATTGATATTTAATGAAATATGTCGATCTTCTTAGGTTAATTTTGCTTCTAAATAAAAGGCTGTTACCATTGTTACCGCATAAAAATCGTTTCTTTTGCTTCATCTGTGTATTTTTGAGGCGAAATTTTAAACCCATTTATTATGAAGACTAAATTTTTACCTCTTTTGCTATTGACTGTCTTACTCCAAGTAAGTATGTTTTCTTTTGCTAATGAAATGACAACTGCACGTATAATCAGATTAAAGAATAAAACTGAGGTACAACATCGGTCTATTCCTGTTATTCCTGCTGCTTGTATTGAAAACTCATTGTTGTCTATTGACCTTCTTTCTACTGTTCCTACTGTAACCGTTACCATCAAAGATGCAGAAACAGGAGAAGTAGTTTATACATCTACTGATATAAATGTAGATAAGGTTTATATTGATCTTGCAGGTGAGGAAAAAGGTAAATATACTTTGGAGATACAACTTCCGAAGGAAGCCTTTATCGGAGATTTTGAATTAGATTAAATCTTTGGATATATATTATTTGCAACTAACATAAGATGATATACCTAAATCATTAACTGTTGAAGCCCCGCTGTTGAAATATATGGCGCATTGCTGAAATGACGATTTAGATGACCGAAAGGGGAAAGAATCGGTTCACTTTTATTCGTGGGCTTAATAAGCCTTGTGAAAGGCCCATAAAGGTATATTGAAACGTAAAATTAAAATCACTTTTTAATTGTGTGCTGGATTACTACTGGTAGGGTATTTGAACGATTTTATAGTTCAGATAATAAAGTTTATTCAGCAACAATGTGATACACCTGTTAGTAGATGAGAAATCTGTGATAGATGTATTCTCTGTGAGAAAAGCTCTTGGACTTCTATAAATAAGAAGTCCAAGATTTTTTTATGAAGATATAAATGTGGAGATAACAATGATCTCTGATTAAGTTGAATATGAATAACGGAATTTTTTCGTAATTTTGCCTCCTTGATATAATAAAGGATAGTGATGAAGATGAATCAGATAAATTCCGTATGCGTATATAGCGCTTCCAGTACCAAGATAGATGCTGTTTACTTTCAAGCAGCCGAGACTCTCGGTCGTCTGCTTGCCGAACACCGTATCCGTTTGATAAACGGAGCCGGGAGTATTGGTCTGATGTGTTCTGTGGCAGATGCTGTGTTGAAAAATGGCGGTGAAGTGACCGGAGTGATTCCCCGCTTCATGGTGGAACAAAACTGGCATCATACTGGACTGACAGAGCTGATCGAGGTAGAATCCATGCACGAACGCAAACAGAAGATGGCCAATTTGAGTGATGGTATCATCGCTTTGCCGGGTGGATGCGGTACCCTTGAAGAATTGCTGGAAATTATCACTTGGAAACAGTTGGGGTTGTATCTCAATCCGATTATAATCCTCAATACAAACGGATTTTTCGATCCATTGCTCGAAATGCTTGAAAAGGCAATCGATGAGAACTTTATGCGACGCCAACACGGTGATATATGGAAAGTGGCACAGACGCCGGAAGAAGCGGTTCAGCTCCTTTATGAGACTCCTGTATGGGATATTTCCATTCGTAAATTTGCAGCGATATGATAGGCGACACACTAAGTTCCCAGAACGCGGATACCTTGTCTCTTCTCCAGCAGAAACAGATTAGTCCGGCAAAGGCAGACAGTGATAGCCTGCAGTTGGTCGATCTTCATGCTGTACAAGAGGTTGATTCCGGCTTTGAAGGAACCCCTATCTCCTACTCTCCCCGTACGGACGATGCTATTGCACTGACATTACTGGCTTGCTTCTTTCTTTCCTCCATTGCCTTGGCACGCGGAAAGAAATTTCTCTCCCAACAGGTGAAAGACTTTGTGTTGCATCGCGAACGGACGAGCATTTTTGATAGCTCTACGGCGGCCGATGTGCGTTATCTCCTTGTGCTTGTATTGCAGACCTGTGTCTTGTCGGGCATCACATTTTTTAATTATTTTCATGATACATCTCCCGCTCTGATGGATCATGTATCCTCCCTCCTTTTGCTGGGTATTTACGTTGGTTTTTGCCTCGCTTATTTCTTACTGAAATGGTTGCTTTATATGTTTCTGGGGTGGACTTTTTTTGATAAAAATAAGACAAATATATGGCTGGAATCGTATTCTGCGCTCATATATTATGTCGGATTTGCCCTTTTTCCGTTCGTCCTTTTCCTGGTTTATTTTGATTTGAGTCTAACGAATTTGGTTATAATCGGGTCTATTATTTTAATTTTCACTAAAATATTGATGTTTTATAAGTGGATAAAGCTTTTTTTTCATCAATTTAGCGGGCTTTTCCTATTAATTTTGTACTTTTGCGCTCTTGAAATAGTACCTTGTCTTTTACTGTATCAGGGTATGATTCAAATGAACAATATTTTGCTAATAAAATTTTAGGACGTTGAAAATTAAAAAAGTACTAGTGTCGCAGCCTAAGCCTGCGTCAGAGAAATCTCCCTATTACGACATAGCTGAGAAGTATGGCGTTAAAATAGATTTCCGACCCTTCATTAAGGTTGAAAGTCTTTCGGCGAAAGAATTTCGGCAACAGAAAATTTCGATTCTCGACCACACTGCCGTAATATTCACTTCGCGCCATGCTATTGACCATTTTTTCACTTTGTGTACAGAGTTGCGTGTGACAATTCCCGAGACAATGAAGTATTTCTGTGTGACGGAAGCTGTTGCATTGTATATTCAGAAATATGTGCAATATCGTAAGCGTAAGATCTTCTTTGGGGCTACCGGAAAGATTGAAGACCTGATTCCTTCCATCGTGAAGCATAAAACGGAGAAGTATCTCGTTCCGATGTCAGACGTACATAATGACGATGTGAAAAACCTGCTCGACAAGAACGGCATTCAGCATACGGAAGCTGTGATGTATCGCACGGTGAGCAACGACTTTACACCGGACGAGGAGTTTGATTACGATATGTTAGTGTTCTTCAGCCCTGCCGGAGTGACTTCTTTGAAGAAAAACTTCCCGGATTTTAATCAGAAAGAGATTAAGATCGGAACGTTTGGATCTACTACCGCACAGGCTGTACGTGACGCAGGTCTCCGTCTGGATCTTGAGGCTCCTACGGTGCAGGCTCCGTCAATGACTGCCGCACTTGACATGTTTATCAAGGAAAACAATAAATAAACAGAGTGGGTATATATACTTTGTGTAAAGCCGAAAGGCTGAATAGTAAAATTTTGATCGGAAAGATGTTTGAAGGCGGTGCTTCTAAATCGTTTTCCATCTTTCCGATACGCGTTGTATATATGCCTGTCGAGCAGGGAGAGGCTCCTGCTTCTATATTAATCAGTGTATCGAAACGCCGTTTTAAACGGGCGGTGAAACGTAACCGGGTGAAACGCCAGATACGTGAAGCCTACCGGAAGAACAAGTCTCTTCTGGTGGACGAACTGCAACGCCGGGAGCAACGGTTAGCCGTTGCCTTTATCTATCTGTCGGACGAGCTTGTTGCTACTGCCGAGCTGGAAGAGAAAATGAAAATAGCGCTTGCGCGCATCTCTGAAAAACTATTCTCATGAAACCTCATAACTCCCGGATATCTACCGCATGGGTATTCGTTACGGGAATTTTGAGAAAGGTATTTTCCTTCTTCCTGCTTGTTCCCATCTATTTTTACCGGATTTGTATTTCACCCCTTACTCCTCCCTCTTGTCGGTTCACGCCTACTTGCTCAGCGTATGCGCTCGAAGCAATTAAGAAACACGGTCCTATAAAGGGGCTTTATCTTGCTGTGCGGCGTATTCTGCGATGCCATCCCTGGGGTGGTTCCGGTTATGATCCCGTGCCTTGAAACAACTGAAATGAGAAATAGGAAATGAAAAAGAATGTGACTGATATTTTAGATATCCATACTCATAAACAGGAAGTTGATTCTCTAGGGAAATCTATCATCAATTATCCGTTATTGGCGGACTCTCCATCGTATATGCCTCTGGCAGAGAATGTGGAAGTGGCTGTGGGTAGAGGATCTTATTATTCTGTCGGTATTCATCCTTGGGAGGTGAGAGAGAGTAATGTCAGTCAGCAATTGAGCTTTCTTCAACAGCAGTTGCAGGGAAAACAGTTTGTAGCTGTAGGAGAGGCGGGGCTGGATAAATTGGCGGAAGCTTCGATGGAGCTTCAGTTAGCGGTGTTTAAGGAACAGGTAAAATTGTCGGAAAAGCTCGGCATGCCGTTGATTATCCACTGCGTGAAAGCAATGGAAGAACTGCTGGCCGTGAAAAAAGAATCTCGTCCCCAACAACCTTGGATATGGCATGGCTTTCGTGGAAAACCGGAGCAGGCAGTACAGTTGTTGAAGAAAGGGTTTTATCTTTCTTTTGGAGAATATTATCCCGATGAAACGATGCAGATAGTCCCCGATGAACGCCTGTTTTTGGAAACGGATGACAGTTTGCTTGATATTGAAGATATCCTGTGTCAGGCAGCCAGGGTGCGTGGGGTAGAAGTGGAAGCGTTGCGTGAGGTGATTCGCCGGAATATCCAAAATGTCTTTTTTAAGGCGTAAGAGTTGTATCTTCCGAGAAAGAGTCGTACTTTTGTCGCACATGGAATTGAAATACAATAAAAACCAAATAATTAAAGAGTAATACGATGAATTTTGTAGAAGAATTGAGATGGCGTGGCATGTTGCAGGACATCATGCCGGGAACAGAAGAGTTGTTAAGCAAAGAGCAGGTGACTGCCTACTTGGGTATCGACCCGACTGCCGATTCGCTACACATTGGTCACCTTTGTGGAGTGATGATCCTTCGTCATTTCCAACGCTGCGGTCATAAGCCGTTGGCACTGATCGGCGGCGCTACAGGTATGATTGGTGACCCTTCCGGTAAATCGGCAGAACGTAACCTGCTGGACGAAGAGACATTGCGTCACAATCAGGCGTGTATCAAGAATCAACTTGCCAAATTCCTCGACTTCGAGTCGGATGTACCTAACCGTGCCGAGCTGGTGAACAATTACGACTGGATGAAAGACTTCACTTTCCTTGATTTTGTTCGCGAAGTAGGAAAGCACATCACTGTAAACTATATGATGGCGAAAGACTCTGTGAAACGTCGTCTGAATGGTGAAGCGCGTGATGGATTGTCATTTACCGAGTTCACTTATCAGTTGCTTCAAGGATATGACTTTCTTCATTTGTATGAAACGAAAGGCTGTAAGCTCCAGATGGGTGGTTCCGACCAGTGGGGAAACATTACTACCGGTGCCGAATTGATCCGCCGTACCAATGGGGGAGAGGTATTCGCGTTGACTTGCCCGCTGATTACAAAGGCTGATGGTGGTAAGTTTGGTAAAACAGAATCCGGAAATATCTGGCTGGACCCTCGCTATACTTCACCTTACAAGTTCTATCAGTTCTGGTTGAATGTAAGCGACTCCGATGCCGAACGTTATATTAAAATCTTCACTTCTATCGAGAAAGAAGAAATTGAAGCATTGATTGCCGAACATCAGGAAGCTCCGCATTTGCGTCTCCTCCAGAAACGTCTGGCTAAGGAAGTGACTGTGATGGTTCATTCTGAAGATGACTATAACGCAGCAGTAGACGCATCGAACATTTTGTTCGGTAATGCGACTTCGGAAGCTTTGCGCAAACTGGATGAAGATACGTTGCTTGCTGTATTCGAAGGAGTGCCTCAATTTGAGATTTCCCGTGATGCATTGGCAGAAGGAGTAAAGGCTGTTGATCTATTCGTTGATAATGCGGCCGTATTTGCGTCGAAAGGTGAAATGCGTAAGTTGGTTCAGGGCGGTGGCGTTTCGTTGAATAAGGAGAAGCTGGCGACCTTTGATCAGGTAATTACGACTGCTGACCTGCTCGATGAGAAATATCTGCTTGTTCAGCGCGGTAAAAAGAACTATTATCTGCTGATTGCAAAGTAATAATGCACGATTCACTCGATAGAATATAAAAAAGTGAACGAAATATTTGGAGGTTTGCTTGCAAACCTCTATCTTTGCACCGCTTTTTAACAGAAAGCACATAAGTTTGGACTATGGTGTAATGGTAGCACAACAGGTTTTGGTTCTGTTTGTCCAAGTTCGAATCTTGGTAGTCCAACGAAGAAAAGCCCTGAAAGAGAATATCTTTCGGGGCTTTTTCTTTTTTTGTGGATGCAAAGTCACTTCTTGAGTCATTAGAACGTTCACATACGGAACAACAACACGATGATTTCTATATTTTGGTTGCCGAAGTCGAGAAAAATGCCTTGAAGAAGTATCTCTTTATTAGGATGTAAGAAATTTATTATAGCTTATTTGTACGTAATATTGACTGTTTCGATGTTTGCCTTACTCATATTTGAATAGACTTCTATATTGTTAGCGATAATATATTTACAGTTCTATAATAAATCCGAATATCGTTTTTAATAAATAGTGGGGGAGTTTATTAAGAACGGTATCTGGGTTTATTAAAAACTATTTTCAGGAAATTATTGGAATGTTTGGGATTTATATATACAAAATGGGAGAAGATCAGTGCTGATTTTCTCCCATTCGGTTCTTCCATATATGGAAATATATGTTTTGATAATGTGTTATTATGTCTTGATTTTTATATAACTCATATTGCTTTTTCTTTTTCTGTTCCTCAAAGATACAAAATAAAAAGAGGAAAGTCAATAGCTGATCTTATTTTAATGGAAGCTTTTGGCTGCATTAAGTAGAAATCTCTCCCAAAACGTATTATAGTTCGTTAAAAAAGTGTACATTGCACAGATTCTGGACATTTTTGGTGGATAATTGGAACAAAATTGCAAGGTAAACCCGTTTTCTTTTGCTATTTTTGCATCGTGTACGTAAACGAAGTGCACGTAGAAAGAGGACTTATTCAATAACTATAAATAAATAAGGTATGAAAACGAACTATGAAATTCGCTATGCTGCGCATCCGGAAGATGCAAAAAGTTATGATACAACAAGAATCCGCAGAGATTTCTTAATCGAAAACATATTTGTCCCCAATGAAGTAAATATGGTATATTCCATGTACGACCGTATGGTGGTAGGTGGTGCGCTTCCGGTAGGAGAGGTGCTGACGCTCGAAGCGATTGATCCGCTGAAAGCTCCGTTCTTCCTCACCCGTCGCGAAATGGGTATCTACAATGTCGGCGGTCCCGGTATTGTGAAAGCTGGTGACGCAGAGTTCGAACTGGACTATAAAGAAGCTCTTTATCTGGGTTCGGGCGATCGCGAAGTGACTTTCGAAAGCAAAGACGCTGCCCATCCTGCTAAATTCTACTTCAACTCACTGACTGCACACCGCAACTATCCCGACCGTAAGGTGACGAAAGCCGATGCCGTGGTAGCTGAAATGGGCTCTTTGGAAGGTTCCAATCACCGCAACATCAATAAGATGTTGGTGAATCAGGTGTTGCCTACCTGCCAGTTGCAGATGGGTATGACGGAACTCGCTCCGGGAAGTGTGTGGAACACAATGCCGGCACACGTACACAGCCGTCGTATGGAAGCCTACTTCTATTTCGAGATCCCCGAAGATCATGCTATCTGCCACTTCATGGGTGAGGTAGGCGAGACGCGTCACGTATGGATGAAAGGCGATCAGGCCGTTCTTTCGCCCGAATGGTCAATCCACTCGGCTGCTGCTACCCACAACTATACCTTTATCTGGGGAATGGGTGGCGAGAACCTCGACTACGGCGATCAGGACTTCTCGTTGATTACGGATTTGAAATAACAACTACAATAATTTTCCTAATTTAATAACAAAAAGAATTATGAATCAGTTTTTGAATTTTTCTTTGGAAGGTAAAGTAGCTCTCGTTACAGGTGCTTCTTATGGTATCGGATTTGCTATTGCTTCTGCATTTGCAGAACAAGGCGCTAAAATTTGTTTTAACGACATCAATCAAGAGTTGGTAGACAAAGGTATGGCTGCTTATGCTGAAAAAGGTATCAAAGCTCACGGTTACGTATGCGACGTGACAGACGAACCGGCTGTTCAGGCGATGGTTGCTACGATTGCGAAAGAAGTAGGTACAATTGATATCCTTGTAAATAACGCAGGTATTATCCGTCGTGTTCCTATGCACGAGATGGATGCTGCTGATTTCCGTCGTGTAATCGACATCGACTTGAATGCTCCGTTCATCGTTGCTAAGGCTGTTTTGCCGGCTATGATGGAAAAACGTGCAGGTAAGATCATCAACATCTGTTCTATGATGTCCGAACTGGGTCGTGAAACTGTATCTGCTTACGCTGCTGCTAAAGGTGGTTTGAAGATGCTGACTCGCAATATCTGTTCTGAATATGGTGAATACAACATCCAGTGTAATGGTATCGGCCCGGGTTACATCGCTACTCCGCAAACTGCTCCTCTTCGTGAGCCGCAGGCAGACGGAAGCCGTCACCCATTCGATTCATTCATCTGCGCTAAGACTCCTGCCGGTCGTTGGTTGGAAGCGGAAGAACTGACAGGTCCTGCCGTGTTCCTTGCTTCTGAAGCTTCTAACGCTGTTAACGGTCACATTCTCTACGTAGATGGTGGTATTCTTGCTTATATCGGAAAACAACCGAAATAATATAAGATAGAAGAGATTCCGGTAAGGTGATAGAATGGCAAAGAGCATCCTCTTTTCATCTGTCACCTTATTTTTTATTATTCCCTTTGCAGGATATAATAGCCTCTAATTTACAAAGTATATGTTATTTATTCAATGTAGACTAATTATGAGAAAGATATTAATTCTGTTTGCTGTAGCCTTGATCGGTTTTGCTTCCTGTGCCGACAGCAAGCAGTCAATGACAGTCACAGTGACCAATCCTTTGGCTCTTGAACGGGCAGGGGAGATGGTTGAAGTGCCGATGAGCGATGTGGTCGCTAAATTGAAACTGGCGGATACGGCACAAATTGTGGTGCTTGACGTCGACGGTCAGCAAGTGCCTTATCAGGTGACGTATGATGAGAAGGTGGTCTTCCCCGTTACGGTAGGGGCAAACAGTGCGGTTACTTATACCATTCAACCGGGCACACCTGCACCTTTTGATGTCATTGCTTGCGGTAAATACTACCCCGAACGTCTGGACGACGTTGCCTGGGAGAATGATCTTGGCGGATTCCGTGCTTATGGTCCTGCTTTGCAGGCTCGTGGAGAACGTGGTTTCGGCTACGATCTTTTTACGAAGTATAACACTACGGAGCCGATTTTGGAATCTCTGTATGCTGAAGAGCTCAATCCTGAAAAGCGTGCCAAGATAGCCGAACTGAAAAAGACAGACCCGAAAGCCGCTTCCGAATTGCAGAATGCCATCTCTTACCATATCGACCATGGATACGGTATGGATTGCTATGCCGTAGGACCCACATTGGGTGCCGGCGTTGCCGCTTTGATGGCAGGTGACACTATTATCTATCCTTACTGCTATCGCACACAGGAAATCCTTGATAATGGTCCGCTGCGTTTCACGGTGAAGCTGGAGTTTAATCCGCTGGTGGTCCGTGGAGATTCTAACGTGGTGGAAACACGCGTCATCTCCTTGGATGCAGGTTCTTATCTCAATAAAACAGTTGTTTCATATACCAATTTGAAAGAAGCAATGCCGGTAACTACGGGACTTGTGTTGCGTGAACCGGACGGTGCGGTGGTGGCAGATGCTGCAAATGGCTATATCACTTACGTAGATCCTACAACTGACCGTAGCGGTGCAAACGGTAAGATATTTGTCGGTGCTGCGTTCCCTGCACAGGTAAAAGAGGCGAAAGTGGTTCTTCTTTCCGAAAAGGAAAAGAAAGATCGTGGCGGAGCCGACGGTCATGTGCTGGCTATCAGCGAATATGAGCCGGGTGCTGAATATACTTATTACTGGGGATCTGCCTGGGATAAGGCGGCTATCAAGACTCCGGATGCCTGGAATAAATACATGGCTGAATATGCGCAGAAATTGCGTACTCCGCTGGCGGTGGCATATTAATGCGCTAAATTGCTTATACGATCACAAAAAGAGGATTGTCGGGGTATGTCGAAATACCTTCTTTAATTTCTTTTTAGTCACGGAGTGAGTGATTTGTTATTGAATATCATGCGTCTTTTTCAATAGATTAGGCAAAAGTTTCTTTGATAAAAAGAAACTTTTGCCTAATCTTGTCTTTCTAAAGAAGAAAGAAATTTTTGTGTTACAATGTTTTTGAGCTATCTCTTAAAAGCGTGTTGTTCGTAATATTCGTATGTCGTTCCGTCTTCTTTCTCTTTTTCACGAAGTTCATAGATTAATTCATTATCAGTCATTGTGGTCACTGTCCACACTTCTGTGTAATTATCTTCTTCAGTGTCGATGAGAGTCAGCTTATTGCCGGAGTAACTCCATGTACCATGATAATAATTAGTACTTCCGGAAGAGTTATAAACGTCTTTCTCGACATAAGTACCATCTTCCTTGAACTCTATGGAGTAACGATTGGTTCCATTTACAAAATCTTCTTTAGAGTCACTTACTTTTTCACCATCTTCCCATTCTTGTGAAAGATAGTACACTCCATTCCATGTTCCTAACAGTAAATCGCGTGAACCGACAGTGTCATCGTCGTCATCGCCACAGGAATAAATGCTGAATGACAGTAATACTGCAACTATGCAAACAGTTGCTTTCCAGATTGTTTTCATAATAAATTGTTTTAATTGTTTGATTTTGAGATGATTTGTTTTATGGGTTTATTTGATAATCGTTTCCACATGTCCATTCTTGAAGAACAGGTAGAACGAGCTGGAATACATCCATTGCACTTCTCCATTTGATTCTTGAATAGTCTGCGGTTTGCCGAAAGCCAGCAGACATTCATCTTCTGTCATGCCTTTCACCGGCTTGTTGATGCTGATTTCATTCCAGTGAGTGATTGGTGAAAGTTGGTTCGTTACGATGAAGTCGAACATTTTATTCAATATTTGCGATTCCATCTGTACGAAGTCATCCATGATTTCTTTGTGAGATGCTTTCTTGTCCGGTTGCAACTTCTCCATGGGAGTGATTTTCTTCATTATCACTGCTGATGATTCTATCCGTATATTGGAAAGATAGTAGACCAACTTGCCGTCTTTTACTTGAAACAGGGCTTTGCAATAGTAAGTATTCTTCTGATTTGAATCTGCTTGCGAGGCAAGTATCAGATCGCAACTGAAGTTTTTAGCCGGTACGTTTACCTCTGTGATCCCTTCCCGTAGCTGCGGACAGACATTTTTGACGGTCCATAACAGTGCATTAGCGTAGATGTTCTCGTCTTGCATGCTGCTGAAAGGGGTAAATCCGCTGACCACATATTTATTGCCGTCTGCACTGATGGGATAGCTCTTTTTCTGTTCGGTGAAAGTCTGTGCTATCAGCGGGATAACTCCCGTCAGCAGATACATGATTGCCAGAAATTGTCGTTTGGTCATCATATTCCGTTATTTTTAAGAAAACAGCATCCACGGCCCTTTTTGCGAAGAGAAAAGATCGTGGACGCTGAATAAATAATATGGTTTATTGAGGTTTGGTTGTCCTTAGAAGGCAATACCCAGACGAATCATAAAGTTACTGGTCTTGAATCCGTCGGCATCGCTGAATGTATCTATGAATCCGCGTTGATAGGTGAGATCCAGGTTGAAACGGTTGTACCAGACTCCTACACCGATATTCATACCGGCATCGAAATGATTGTAGTCAACTTCCATGTAATCTGCGTAATCTCCCCAACTGATGCTCTCCCCGTCTGTTTTCATTTTACTTGTGTAATCGTAGCTGGCAAAGACTCCTACATGTGGGTCGATATGAACATTGTCCGCCACTGCAAATTTCCATCCGAATGTGAACGGAGAGTATTGTATATTATGAGCTATGCACTTCGTGTCTTCCACTTTGAAACCACGGGAGCCGAGTCCAAATTCCATTCCCCAGTATCCTCCTGTGCTGCCTAAAGGCTTCTGGTAGCCAAATGTTGCGTTATATCCGATGTTTGAGTCAGCTCCTTCGGCTCCGTCACCGGAGAAGTTCATGATATTCAAACCTGCACGCAAGAACCATTGTGTGCTGCTGGCTTGCTTCTCTGTTTTGACGATTGCGCTTCTGGATGATACGATTTGCGCTTGAGTTCCTACGCACAATAAGAGTGCGGCAACCATTGATAGTACTTTTTTCATTGTTATTTATGTTTTAGTGATTAATTCTTATTCTTAACGACAGGTGCTATCTGGCTTCTTCCATCCGTGGGGGATAGCTTCTGCAGACGTATCCATTCATAATCGTCCTGGGTGGCAGGATGCCAGTTGACGAAGATGCCGGGATAACCTACTACTGTAACCGTGTATCCCCCTGTTTTTTCATTATCTTCCACTTTGAAAGTGGCTCCCATGATGACATCGCAGTTGTATTTGATGGTGGACAGATACGTCCCCCATGCACGGATGTTGTCAAGTTCTCCTTTCATGGCGATCTCCACTTCCTCTTTGCTTAGTGTCCATTCATCCTTGATCCGTCCCTTATCTTCCAGTATTTTCACCTCGACAACTGTGGGTTTGACACAAACTTCAGTAACTGCATCGCCTGCACGTGCCTGTGCATCACGAAACTTGAAGACCGTCTTTTGCGCATGGGCTCCGACGGCACAACCGACAACCAGAGCAATAATCAGAAATAGTTTTTTCGTTTTCATGTCCTTTTGTGATTAGATGTTAATATGTCTGCAAAGGTATGCGAAAGGAGTATACCACTGGGAGAAAGCATAGTTCCAAGAAAGAAACGGAATTGTATCCTATTTGGATACACTCGGGAAGTTTCCGGTGTTGATGCTGTCGGAAAAATCGCGGAAGAAATCGTGTCCGAGGATGCAGGAGATGCGCCAGAGCAGGTGGATGTCGATATTCTCTTTCCGGAATATCTTGTAAACATTGGGGCGTGTGCAGCATAGTTGGGTAGCGAACCAGGTGACGGTGCGTCCCTGTTCGTGAAGCGTGCGTTCAATAAGTTGTCCCGCATGAATCATGTGCCTATTCTGCTTATGTGTGTCCCCCCAGACTCCCGTTGGGCGGACAAATTCATCTAATGTTGACAGGAATATATAGAAAAGGCGTGGGAATCTCATCTTCGTCCGTTCCGTGTTCAAGGCCTTCGCAATGCCAACTACCGGGAACGAACAACGTAGAAAGCCCACGCCGATATGTACAACACCCGTAACCTCCCTTTGTTTGTCAAAGTGAGGCACGGATGTATATAAATACACATCAGGAGGACGTCTTAGTTGCTGTCCGTCATTCCGATAGGTCAAAGTTTGCGAAGTTTTGAACACAAATGACAAACGCTTGTAAACGTCTTCTCAATATAAACATCTCTCTCCCGTCACCCGAAGGCTTTCTGCGGAAGAGAACGTTGCAAATGTATAAAAAAATACGGTTGGAAAGGGTAATGTGAATCAGAAACTTTTTGAATGCAGGTTGTTTTGCCCTCTTTTTGCCCTTTACCGGGCGAAATGCGGTTGCGCTGACATCTTATAAGAAAGAGGAGGAATCTTTCAATTTTGGGCACGAAACGGGCTTTAAACTACAAAAGCCGGGGTATAATACCTCGGCTTATATTTTTTCTTCTTGTCAGGGAGCTTTTTTTATTCATCAGAAACCTTCCTTTCTTATCAGGAAGCTCTGTTCTTTTCGAAGTTTCTGTTTTCTCAAAGATTATAACACCTTGAATTCATAGCCTTCCTCTTTCAGGAATTCGATAGCGCGTGGAAGTGCGTATTGCAGGTTGCCGTTGTTCCATGACTTCAGCGAATCGTGGAAAGTGATGATGGAACCGTTTCGCGCATAGCGTTTCACGTTGTTCAGCACTTGTTCCGGACTCATCCGTTTACTGTAATCACGGGTCACGAGATCCCACATAATAATGCGGTAATGATAGCGCAACGTATAATACTGCCTGAATCCCATATGTCCGTGTGGCGGACGGAAGAGATCGGAATGAATCATATCATCTACCTTTCTGGCATTTGCCAGGTAATCCGGATTGGAATATTCAAATCCACGGATGTGGTTGAAAGTATGGTTGCCGATGCGGTGTCCGTGCTCTACCACCATCCGGTATTCATCCGGGTGTTTGCGTATATTGTCGCCTACCATGAAAAAGGTAGCTTTAATATGATGCTTTTCCAGTATTTCCAGTACCCAGGGAGTCACTTCGGGGATGGGGCCGTCATCGAAAGTCAGATAGACTGCCCGTTCATTCGGGTCCATCCGGAAGATAGCCTGTGGATACAACGCCCGGAAAAGCCAAGGTGGTTGTTCTATAAACATGAAAATCTGCGTTAAACAAGTATTAAGTAATAAGTATTAAGTAATAAGTATTAGGTATTATATCGTGCGGAAGATATGTCGGAAGCTGCGAATAATACTTAATACTTATTACTTAATACTTGATATTTATTTCCCTTTCATTCTCGTTACGTATTCGTTGTATAGTTGATCGAGTTGCGTTGAGTAATGTTTTGCGAGTTCTTCTGATTTGTATTTTTCCATTAAGCGGACTTCGGCGTCAAGCAAGCTGGCGTTGTACACGAAGTTTTCGCTGGCGATGGCAAGCTGGTTATCGTTCAGGCTAAGATACCAGATCATGTATTCGAGCGACTTGTTGGCAAGTTCGTCGATGATCTTGTTGGCTTTCTCGTTCTGTCCCAGTTGATAATAAGACTCTGCCATTTGGAAGGCGCCGTTTGCCCAGTCATACGGTACGTTGTATGCCGGAATCATCTTTTCAGCGTAATCGAGCGCGGCGAGTGCTTTGTCCTTTTTGCCTTCTTTGATGAGCTGACCTACAAGTTGCGTGAAGATACGGCGGTGCGTGTAGCACATGCGCATCACGTTCTCGTCAATGTAGATACCCGGTTTGTCGATACCGCCGAACTTGAACTTGTTCATCAGGTTGTCGTACATCTTTTCACTGTCGATCTTGCTGTCCAGCTTGTCCGTATCGAACGGAGTGAAGCGGTAGGCGAGACCCTCCTGTGTGAAGTGGTTGCCCATGCCCAGATGGTTTTCGCTTCCTACGGTGATTGCCATATAGATAGGTCGTTCCCAGTTAGCATTGGCAAGCATCTCGAGCATCATCAGTTCACTCTTGTAGAGGGCGCGTTTCGGGTTGCCGTTGGCGTCTCTAAGGGTGATTGTCATGTATTCGGGGATAGAGTCGCCCAGAGCTTCCGGAATCTTCATGCCGGAGCGGCGTACGGCTTCCTTATCTATCTTCATGACGATGCTGTCCGTAGGGATGAGCGGGAGCTGTATTTCTTTTCCTGTCTTTTTGAGAAGTTCTTTCAATTGGTCGTTCTTGCCAAGCATCCAGCGGTTGATGATTTCCTTCAGTTCATAAGGATTCTCACCGAAGATGGAGTGAACGAGTGACAATATGGTAGTGTCTCCCTGTGCAGCCAGTTCGTTTGCCTGTTTGAAATAGCTGTCGATGAGAGCCTTCATTTCCGGACGGATAGAGATATATTCGTTTTGTCCTTCCACGTATTCCACACGGTCCCAAGTGATAGGGAGTGACGGAGAATCGTAGGCCGGACGTTTCATCTGGTCGATATACCAGTCGGTTTGCAGGTAACTTAAGTTACAGGTACGGGCATCCGTGCGGAAACCTTCCGTTTCCTGATTGTACCACAATGGGAAGGTGTCGTTATCACCATTGGTGTAGATAATCGGGTTGCCTTCTTCCTGCAAAGTCATCAGGTAGTTCTGTCCGAAGTCGCGGGCAACGAAGCGTCCGCTGCGGTCGTGGTCATCCCATGTCTGTCCCGCCATCTGGATGGGGACGAACAAACAGAGAACAGAAGCCAGAACGGCTGCCGGAAGTTCCTGCATCTTGGCATAATCCCGCAACATACGGATGATGCCTGCCACTCCCATACCTACCCAGATAGCAAAGGCGTAGAACGAACCGGCATACGCATAGTCTCGTTCACGGGGTTGCGCAGGAGTTTGGTTGAGGTAGAGTACGATAGCGATACCTGTCATAAAGAACAGGAAGAATACCACCCAGAATTGCTGGATGCCTCGCTGGCTATGGTAAGCCTGCCAGAAGAGTCCGATCAAACCGAGAATCAGCGGCAGACAGTAGAATACATTATGACCTTTATTGTTTTTGAGATCTTGCGGAAGCAATTCCTGGTTACCTACCAGCAGGTTGTCGATAAACGGAATACCGGTGATCCAATTGCCGTGCTCGATTTCTCCGCTACCCTGTATGTCATTCTGCCGTCCGGCAAAGTTCCACATGAAGTAACGCCAGTACATGAAGTTCAACTGGTAGGAGAAGAAGAATTTGATATTTTCCCATTGGGTAGGCATGTTTACCATCACCATTTCTCCACACTGGTCATAAGGAACGTCATATCCCTTGATGTCCACCCATTGTTTGTAGAGCGGTGCGTGTGACGAACTGTACATACGCGGGAAAAGCATATTCTGTGCATATTCGTATTCCACACGTCCGGGAAGTTCGATATAAGAGTCTTTTTCGTCGGGCGAAGTCTTTTCCTTGCGGACAAACTTGCTTCCTGCTTCCGACTGGCGCGGGATGCAATATCCGTCTTTTACATCGAGTGCCACTTTCGAAGAGAAGGCAGGACCGTAGAAAAGCGGGCGGGTTCCGTATTGTTCACGACCGAGGTATTCGCCCAGTGTGAATATATCTTCCGGTGAGTTCTGGTCCATCGGAGTGTTGGCAGTAGAACGGATAACGATCAGTGCATAAGAAGAATATCCGATTACGATCATCATGGTGCACAGCAAAGCCGTGTTCATGGTGCGGGCGGTGATACGCCATCTCTCTTTGATCTTGGCCTGTACACTCGGAGCGAGGTAAAGTCCCAGTGCGGCGATCACCAAAATACCGATGATGATACTGCTGGCTCCGTGTCCGTAGAACGGGATACCCAGTAGAGCAATCGTCAGGATAAAGGAGATAGCCATGCGTGTTTTGCTCTTTTCGGTATAGCTTTCGTATACGCCCCAGATTAGAGCGGCTGCAAGCAGGATGATGTAAACCACTACACCTGAATTGAACGACATTCCGAGTCCGTTGACAAACAACAGCTCAAACCAGCCGCCTACTTTCACAATACCCGGTACGATGCCGTATAGCACAGCAGCAACGAGCACCATTGAACCGCAGAGAGCGATTAACGAACCTTTGGCAGTAGCGTTTGGAGTTTTCTTGTAGTAGTATACCAATACGATGGCGGGCAGACAAAGCAGGTTCAGCAGGTGGACACCGATACTTAATCCCGTCAGATAGGCGATGAGGATAATCCAGCGGTCGCTATGAGGCTGGTCGGCCACGTCTTCCCATTTCAGAATCAACCAGAAAACGACAGCGGTAAACAGGGAGGAGAAGGCATATACTTCACCTTCTACAGCGGAGAACCAGAATGTGTCACTGAACGTATAGACCAGTGCACCCACCAGTCCGCTACCCATAATCGTGATAAGCTGTCCTTTGGTGATATTGTTTTCGTCAGTGATAATCAATTTGCGTACCAGATGGGTGATGCTCCAGAAAAGGAACAAGATACAGGCACCGCTCATCAGGGCGCTCATGTAGTTCACCATTTTAGCAACGGTAGTCACGTCGGAAGCAAATTGGGTAAACAGGTTCGCCATCAGCATGAAGAAAGGTGCGCCGGGCGGGTGTCCGACTTCCAGTTTATAGCCGGTGGTTATGAACTCCGGGCAATCCCAGAAACTTGCGGTTGGTTCTATTGTCAGGCAGTAGACGGTTGCCGCAATGATGAATGTAAGCCAACCCATAAGGTTGTTTACGGTTCTGTACTGTTTCATTAGCACTATCGTAGTTTATTCGTTAAAAACAAATTATGAGGTCGCAAAGATAGTGATTTGTAAGGATAATGAGGAAGAAAGTAAGAAATATTAAGTAACAAAGGGGTGATTTACTATCTCTTTCACTCTTCCGGGAGGCAGCAGAGAGGGAAGATACATTTTAAAACAAGATAGCCGGATATCTATATAAAGTCTATGTTTAATGATGGTGATGATGCTCTCCTAAAACCCGGTGAGGCAATGTACCGTGTCCCAATAGCTCGATAGGGCAGTTGAAGTTCCTTTCCAGCCATTCGGTAGTGACGCCTGTATCCGGATGGTAATCCAGCGTTTCGTTGACACAAGCGATGGATTTCACCTGCTGCAACACAGTGCCGATATCATGGCTGACAAGGATGATGGCACACTCTTTATTGATCTCAGCCAATAACTCATAAAGACGCGCTTCGAAACGCTTGTCGATATACGTGCTGGGCTCATCGAGAATCAATACCGCAGGGTCGGAGATGATGGCGCGTCCCAACAGGGCACGTTGCAGTTGTCCGCCGCTTAATTGTCCGATAGAACGGTGTTCGAGGCCTTCGAGCCCCATGCGGGAAATAATCTGTCTGCCTTTCTCCTTCTGTTCGGGAGTGAATCGGGAAGTGAGTGACTTTTGTATGCTCAATCCGGATAGAATCACTTCTTCCACGGAAATAGGAAACTTCCGGTCTATGGTGCTGTATTGAGGCAGATAACCGAGGAGGGGAGAGGATTTTGCGGAAGAACTTTGCCGGGAACTTTTGGCAGATGGTTTTGCAGAAGTCTCTTCAGGGGTCTCTTCAGGTGTATGGAATATAATTTCCCCTCCCGTTGGCTTCAACAGACCGAGGATGCACTTTATAAGCGTCGTTTTGCCGCCTCCGTTCGGACCTATAATACCTAGAAAATCCCGTTCGTAGATGCTTAGATTAACATCGTGAAGAACAGTGCGGCCGTCATATCCGGCAGAAAGATTCTTTATTTCGATTATTGGTTTCATCGTTGGAAATGGCTTGATGGGTTCTTTCTTTATACGTTTATTTTGTTGCAGCCTGTGGCGCAAGGGCTTTGGCTACATTCAGCATTTCTTCTTCCCAGTCGTAACTTAGCGGATTGATAGGGATCACTTTCGTTCCGGTTTGCTGCGCGATGGTTTCCGCATTGCGTTTGTCAAATTCCGGTTGCACAAAGATAACGCGTACATCTTCTGCCTGACACAGGTCTATCAAGGCTTTCAGATGGGCGGGGGAAGGCTCTTTGCCTCCTTCTTCGATGGAAATCTGATGCAATCCGTAGTCGCGGGCGAAGTAGGAGAGGGCCGGATGATAAATCATGAAGGCTTTGGCTGCTTCGGGAACGGAGAGTTGACGGCGAATCAGGCTGTCGGTGTGCTGGATGCGCTGGCAGAGCGAATCGTAACGGTTTCTGTAGTATACTTCATTTGCCTTATCCAGTTGGCTAAGGGCTTTGTAGGTGTTTCCTGCAATGATTAAAGCATTACCGGTGGAATTCCATACGTGCGGCTCTACGGCGTGGATATGTCCGTCGTGGCTGTTATGTCCGTGGGTGTGGTCGTGGTCATCATTGTTGAGTATGAGGTCTATCCCTTTGGAGGTGTCGAACACTTGGATATGGGGGGTATTGTTCATTAAACGATCCATCCAGGTCTGTTCGAAGCCGATGTATCCGATGCGGAAATAAGCTTTGCTGTCTCCCAGAGAAACAAGTTGTTGGGGGACAGGATCATAAGTTTCCGGGCTGGAACCTTTGGGGACCATGCTGACTACTTTAAATTTATCTCCGGCAATAGCTTCCGTGAAATAACGTTGCGGTTCCAGGGTGACGGTAATCACCGGTTTTGCTTCGTCATCGTTGCCTGCTTGGGAAGAGCGTCCTGTGCAGGCTGCCATTAGGAGGCAGGCACTAAGGAGGAAAAGGGTTCTCATATCTTTTAGTTGTTTTTTCATGACTTCTTCTATTTCGGGGTTTCTTTCTTATCTTGTTCCTATTCTTATTTCCGGGCCCGTAATATTTCCCGTTTACCACCCGGAGGTCCGGGCAGGCGTTCTACTGTGAATCCGGCTGTCTGTAACATCCGGCGGACGACACCTTTGGCGCAGTAAGTGGTCAGGATGCCGTCTCTATCTAATAAAACGTAGAGGCGGTTGAATAGTTCTTGCGACCACATTTCCGGCTGCTTTTCCGGTGCAAAGGCATCGAAGTAAATGAGGTTAAATGAAGGATTCAGGGCAGGTGATTCAGCGTTGGTTACGCTATCATTGACATTGCTTATTGTCTGTTCTCTGTTTTCAACCCATTTATTAACGTCTGTCTCTACTTTCTGTAGGGTGAAGTGTGGAGTGAGTTGCACGTCTTTCTCCCAAGGTGATGTATGAAGTTGCTTAAACAATTCGATGGCCGGTTGTTGCCGGTCGGTCGTTGTTAATTGTTCATCATTGGAGATATATCCTAGTTGCTCTATCGTCTGCCATTCCAGCGGATAGAGTTCCAATCCTGTATAGTGTATATTTCGTCCGCTTCTTTCTGCTTCTTCCAGGGTGAGCCAGGCGTTTAGCCCTGTCCCGAAGCCGATTTCAAGAATACGCGGAGTAGTAGCGGAAGAGGCTTTAAGTCCCATATCGATGAAAATATGTTGAGACTCCGTGCGTGCCCCTTTCGTTGAATGATAATGTTCATTCAATTCCGGAACAAACAGGGTAGCGCTCCCGTCGTCGGTTTTCTCAATAATCCTTTTCATCATACAATCTCTAATACTTACTGTCTAACGTCTAATACTTTATACTTAATACCTAATACTTATTTCCTATCCTGCTATAGCATCCCAGGCACTTTCGAGTGCATACAGGAGGAGGATATAGCGTATCAGTTTGCCGACAAACATGGAAACGATGGTGAGCCATGTGTTGCTTCGCATAAATCCCAGTGCAATGGCTATCACTTCCCCAATGGCGGGAAGAAAGGTGAAGAAGGCCATCAATGCTCCTTTTCCTTGCAGGAATTTCACCATTTTGTCTACTTTCTCTTTCTTTACCTTGAAATATTTCTCAATCCAGCTGATTTTGCCCAGACGCCCCATGTAGTAGCAGGTCATTCCGCCTACTGTGTTGCCCAAAGTGGCGGAGATCAGACAGGCTATCGGGGGCAGGCCGAGTTTCACCAGTGCCACCAGTACCAGTTCGGAACTGAAAGGCACGATGCTCCCAGCCAGTAAAGCCGAGATGAATAATCCCGGGAGTCCCCATTCTATGAGGAGTTGTATCGTTGAATCTATAAAAGCGTCCATATATTAAAAGCGAATAAGAGGATGAGACCGACCAATGAAAGGATGAAAAACACATTCGAACTTTTACTATTGGTCAGTACAAAGAAATGTCCGATCAGGATGCTGTTGCTTATGATAAGCAAAGGCAATAGGGCACTGCAATATATCGGTTGCAGGGCAATCAGCAGGAACAGGAAAATCGTCAGGTCTATCAAGAATTGGAGATAGGCGCGTGTGCGTATCTTATCCTCAAATCCGGCGGCGATGCAATGGACGGCACTGACGATGAACATCACCAACAGATAGCCGAGTATTGCCAGTTCCCAAGGCTGGAGGATTTGCAGGTTGAAGAATTCCCCGAAAGTTAGTAGCTGATTGAAAGGGCGGTAGAACAACTCCATCTCGTTGTAGAAGAAGGCGTGTCCGAACAACATCCAGTATGGCAGCATCCATCCGAGCAGCGCACCGCAGAAACTACGCGGAGTGAGCGACTGGAAACGGTAGGCTTCGAGCAACCAAAGCACCGAGAGGATGGTGAACTGTGGGAACAGAATACTTCCTGCTCCGATAAAGAAGAAGGAATAGAATAAATAACCCGCAGCTTGAGTTTGCTGGTAGCTTTTAAACAGAAAATAAATGGAAATGAGAAAGCCTAGGGCAACAATATCTCCTGTATATAGGAAATGCATTTTCGGGCAGACGGTGACCAGCAGGAAATAGATAGCCGTCTGCATGGATGCCCTCATACGGATAATGCTGAACTGATTGTTCAACTCTATCAGAAAGTAGCCGATGGTTGCATAAATCAGGAAGCTGACAATCCGGTCTGCCCATCCCGGAAGCAGAAAATCACGGGTGGGTTGCCAGGCAGAAGGGCTGCCTTCGAGTACGGTTGAGGCTATGGAATTGGGAAATAAAAAGTAAGTCAACACCCAGCACAGGGCGCAGATAAAGATAACGGCAGGCAGGGTCCACCGTCCTGCCGTCACTTGACTTTGTAGTCTTTTATTTCTCATGAGTTTATTACTTGTTATCTCTTGATACTATAGGTACATTCGGTTGATATTCTGGATATTAATATCCTGCATGCTCGATGTTGACAACCATCCTGTCAGCTGTTAATACTTGATTCCTCAAGTATTAACAATTGTCGTCTAAACTATTAATACTTGATAACTCAGCTATTAATGCTTGACAAGTCAATGATGTTCAACGCTATGCGGAATAGGGCTACTTGCGTGCGAAACTTGAATTACAAATCGAATCCGATATCGCGGCGGAAATACTTCTTGTCGAAGTCGATCATGTCTGCCACTTTGTAGCTCTGTGCCAGTGCCTCTTCTTTCGTTGCACCGTAAGAGCAAACGGCAATCACACGTCCTCCGTTCGTCACTACTTGTCCGTCTTTCATTGCTGTTCCGGCATGGAAAATGATGCTGTCGGTAGCGGCAGCCTGTTCCAGTCCGCTGATAGGGAATCCTTTTTCGTAGGCTTCGGGATAACCTCCGCTGACAAGGATGACACAGCCTGCCGAACGCGGGTCCATCACCAGTGTTTTTTCGTTCAGGTTGCCTGCGGCAGTGCCTTCAAGCAGTTCTACGAAGTCGCTTTGAATGCGAAGCATCACGCTTTCTGTTTCCGGGTCGCCCATGCGGACGTTGTATTCGATCACCATCGGTTCACCTTTCACCTTGATGAGACCGAGGAAGATGAAGCCTTTGTAGGTGATATTTTCTTCTTTCAGGCCGTTGATGGTCGGCTCAATGATGCGGGTGCGAACTTTCTCCATATACACTTCATCGGCAAACGGGACGGGGGTTACGCTACCCATACCGCCTGTATTCAGTCCTTTATCGCCTTCACCGATGCGTTTGTAATCTTTGGCTACGGGGAGGACTTTATAGTGTTCTCCGTCTGTCAGTACGAATACAGAACATTCGATACCGCTTAGGAACTCTTCGATTACAACAGTTGCCGATGCAGAGCCGAACATGCCACCCAGCATTTCTTTCAATTCCTTCTTCGCTTCGTCTAGCGTAGGGAGGATGAGAACTCCTTTTCCGGCACAAAGACCATCAGCCTTCAATACATAGGGAGCTTCCAGCGTTTCGAGGAAAGCAAGACCTTCTTCGAGGTTTGCGGAAGTGATGCTTTTGTAGCGGGCTGTCGGGATGTTGTGGCGCATCATGAAGCCTTTGGCAAACTCCTTGCTTCCTTCCAGTTCTGCTCCTTGAGCCGAAGGGCCGATAACGGCGATATGCTTTAGCTCCGGACGGTTCTGGAAGTAGTCGTAGATTCCTTTTACCAACGGATCTTCGGGGCCTACTACTACCATTTGAATGTTCTCTTTCAGAGCGAAAGCGCTGATGGCTTCAAAATCAGTTGCTTTGATGTTGACATTCTCGCCTACGGCAGTTGTTCCGGCATTTCCCGGAGCAATGTACAGTTTTTCAACTTTCGGACTTTGGGCAATTTTCCATGCCAGTGCATGTTCGCGGCCGCCCGAGCCTAGTAATAATATCTTCATCTTTGTGCTATTATAAGTTATACTGTTATATATGATTCGTATGGATGCGGTGGACTTTGCAGGTTTTATAAATTCTGCTCAAAGTACCGGGTGATTTTCTCGTGCAGATGTACACGGTCACGGCCTGCTACGTTGTGCTTGTGGCACGGGTAGATAAACAGGTCGGGATAAGTGCGGGCATCTACACAGGCTTTCATAAACGACAGGGTGTGCTGTGGCACGCAGGTATCGTCATGATCGTCGTGAATAATCAGCAGGTGACCTTTCAGTTGGCCGGCAAGATTCTTCAGGTTACATTCTTTGTAGCCTTCCGGATTGCTTTCCGGTGTGTCCATATAGCGTTCGCCGTACATTATTTCATAGTAACCCCAGTCGATTACCGGACCTCCGGCAACGCCTACTTTGAATATCTCCGGGTAACGGAGCATCAGGGCGGTAGTCATGTGGCCTCCGAAACTCCATCCGTGTACGCCGATGCGTTCGCTGTCTATGTAGGGGAGGGATTTCAGGAATTCAACACCTTTCACCTGGTCTTTGCCTTCTTCGATACCGAGACGGCGGAAGGTGGCATTTTCAAATGTTAGTCCGCGGTTGCTGCTACCGCGATTGTCGATGGTGAACATGATATAGCCTTTGCCTGCCATGTAGGTGTCCCATCCGCGTGCGCCGTTCTGCCATCCTCCGGTGACGCATTGCGCGTGAGGACCTCCGTAGACGTATACGATGACGGGATATTTCTTAGCCGGATCGAAGTTTGCCGGCTTCATCAGGCGGTAATGCAGGTCGGTAGTGCCGTCTGCCGCTTTGATTGTTCCGGTTTCGATGCTTGGCATCTGGTATCCGTCGTAAGGATTTTCAGCTGTCAGCAGGTTGACTGTTTCTTTGAAGTTTTTGGTGTCTACCAGGTTGATGACGCGGGGTTGGTCTTTGGTGGAATAACGGTCGATAAGGTATGTACCGGAAGCACTAAGTGCTCCGCTATGTTCGCTCTCCTTGCAATTTTCGAACGGCTGGCTTATTTTGCCATTGCTTACGTTTACTGCAAAATGTCCACTTCTCAAACCTTCTACGGCAGTGAAGATGATCTCTTTACGCTTTGTGTTGAATCCCAGAATTTCGCTGACCAGCCAGTTACCTTTGGTCAACTGTTTCACTTTACCGGCTTGGAAATAACTGCCACCGTTGGCGCTATTATAGGTTTCACCTTTCTTGTTTGCTGCATCTGCCTCAAAGAGATAAAGATGATTGTAGCCGTCACGCTGACTTTGATAGATGAACTTGGTAGGGTCCCACGGCAGAAATACGATGGGGTTTTGCGGCTCAACGTATTTAGGGTGCATTTCTTCATAGAGAACTCCCATGGGTTCTCCTGTTTCTGCATTGTACTGGCAGAGTTTGGCATGATTCTGATCGCGGTTTACTTCGATCAGGTAGAGGCTCTTTTCATCCGGTGCCCAGCTGATATTGGTGAAATAACGGTCTGTCGGATCGCCTGCATTCAGATAAATGCTTTTGCCGGTAGCGGGGTTGTAAATCCCTACTTTTACCTGATGGCTCGTCATTCCTGCCATCGGATAGCGTACATTGTTCACTTCGCCTACGCGCGCAGTGATGTCTACAAGCGGGTATTGTGTCACCATGCTTTCATCCATACGGTAGAAAGCGAGCAGGTTACCTTTCGGACTCCAGAAAGTTCCTTTGTTGATACCGAATTCATTGCGATGCACTGTTTGTCCACAAACGATGCCTTCGGGTTCATTGGTTACTGCTTTCTCATTCACATATAGATTATTATCTATCGTGTAAGCCACATTTCCACTGGCTGCGCAATAGTCCTCATTATTCGCCCCGTCCTTTGGTTTGAAAGTGCTGACAACCTGATTGCTCTTGAAATCATATACAATGAACTTTCCTGCTATCGTGAATAGCATTTGTGGCTTGTCTGCCCATGGGAAACGGACGGAATACAGATGCGATAACTTCCCTGCCTTGTTTTCTTCAAGCACTTTGTTGATTTGCTCGCGAGTGATAACCATTGTTTCTTTCCCGGTTTTGGGTTGAATTGAATAAAGGGTATCTACTCCTGGCTTGATACATTCGTCGCCCCACCATTGCAACCCGTACAGGTTTTCTGCATAGCGGTAACTCTCGCCGCCCGGAATCAGTTCTTCCAGCGTCGGTTTTTTGGTTTCTTGTGCCATAACATTGAATCCGATTGGTAGTGCCAATAATAACAGAATGGCTCTTTTTCCAATTTTACTCATTGCTCTTTTCTTTATTATTTGTTTTTAAATCCTTCTATTTTTACTCTGTCCAAAGGAGTCTGCTTTATTTGAATGGCAGCACTCAATTTGGCAAAAGCGGTGAATAGGTCGTCAAATTGCTTCTCGTAGCTTTCTCTGTCGGAGGATATGTCCTCTTCCAAGTATTCAATCCTTTTCCTCAATTCTTCCAATTCCTGTTTGGGTGCATGGGAGAGCAGGTATTGGCGCATGTGGACGAAGGCTCGCATGATGTTGATGTTGACTTCGATGGCTTTTTCACTATTTAAAAGACCTGATAGCATTGCGACTCCTTGTTCGGTAAAGGCATAGGGCTGATATCTAAACCAGTTTATTTCTAAGGTGCCATTTTGGCACCTTATATTGTTTATCAGTAAGTTAGCTTCTGATTTTGTAAGCTGAAACATAAAATCCGCAGGAAAACGATTTATATTCCTTTTTACTGTTCGTTTCAGGTTCTTTGTTTCAATCTCATACATTTCTGCCAAATCAAAGTCAAGCATAACCTTTTGTCCCCTGATTTCATATATCTTATTTTCTATAATGACTAATTCATTCATTTTCTAGTCTAACTTTTTGGTTTACTATCTACGCCTATTACTTAACATTATTGTTGTTCAAACTTGAGGTCGCAAATTGCGATATCATATTGAGTATCAGTGCGTTAGTAGATATATGGTGTTGTGGATTGTTCTTAATTATGAATCAATTATTCCTCTTCCTTCTTCGGAATCCTCGGCTCCCGGTTCCCCCTAAATTCTCTTGGCCCTCTCGAATCTCTTCCTCCGCGGAATTCTCCCCGTGGCTTTCTATCTCTGTCGCCGCCTTTGAAGTCGCTACCTTCTCTGCGTGGCTTGTATTCTCCCTCTCTGCGAGGTCTGGACTCACCATCCCGGCGTGGTTTGAATTCACCTTCGCGACGTGGCTTAAACTCTTTTTTTTCTCTGAATCTTGGAGCCTGTTCACCTTCACCCTCTTTCTTCTCTTCGCCCTCTTCCTGGCTCTTGAACTCTTTATATTTTCCGTCAAAAATCTCATATTTGCGGAATTCACACTCTAACGGTCCATTGAACAAAGGAACCTTCTGGCTTGCCTTCAAGCCAATCTGGTCGAAACACTCTTCCCGATAAGAAAGCACCCATGCTTCGTTTCCTACAAATGCGTGTTTCAGGCGTTCGCCGATCATCTGGTAAAGACCGAGCAAATCATTCGTAGAGATACGTTCCCCATAAGGAGGATTGGTGATGATAATCGACTTCTCCTGCGGCTGTTCGAACTGCTGGAACGGTTGCAGTTTCAGCACGATATCTTTCGATACACCGGCAGCTTTTATATTGTGAGTAGCAATTTCATTCGCTTTCGGATTGTTGTCATACCCATAAATCTTATGAGTAAATTCACGCTCCTGACTGTCGTCATTGTAAATCTCATCGAACATATCCGCATCGAAATCCACCCATTTTTCGAAAGCAAATCCTTTGCGGAATACTCCCGGAGCGATATTCTTAGCGATCAGTGCGGCTTCTATAGGGATCGTGCCCGAACCACACATCGGATCGATCAGATCACATTCTCCACGCCATCCGGTCATTAAAATCATGCCGGCAGCCAATACCTCATTCAACGGAGCTTCTACCGCTTCCTGGCGATAACCGCGGCGGTGAAGTGATTCTCCGGACGAGTCCAAAGACAAAGTACAGGTAGTCTGTGCAATATGAATGTTCAGAAGTACATCCGGATTGTTGATGCGTACCGACGGACGTTTACCCGTTTTCTCGCGGAAGTAGTCCACAATCGCATCTTTCACCTTGTACGAAACGAATTTCGAATGGCGGAACTCCTCACTGAATACTACTGCGTCGATAGCAAATGTCTTGTTCACATCGAGATATTCTTCCCATGGAATAGCCTGTATTTGATTGTAAACCTCGTCAGCATCTTTGGCCGTAAAGTTCTTGATGGGTTTCAGGATACGGATGGCGGTGCGTAGGCAGAAATTTGCCTTGTACATCATACGTTTATCTCCTGTAAATGAAACCATACGACGTCCTATTTGAATGTCGTTGGCTCCTAATGCTGTCAGTTCTTCTGCAAGTATCTCTTCCAGTCCTTGGAAAGTCTTGGCTATCATCTCGAATTGTTCGCTCATATAGATTTTTTTGATTTTATTTTTTTGCTTTAGTTTGTACGATTCTTGCTCCTGCGGGCACGTTTTCCGTTACCCAGATATTACCGCCTACGGTTGCATCACGCCCGATGGTGATTCTTCCCAGGATAGTGGCATTGGAATAAACAATCACATTGTCTTCCAAGATCGGATGGCGGGGGATTCCCTTGATTGGTTTTCCGTCGGCATCCAGCGGGAAACTCTTGGCTCCCAGTGTGACACCCTGATATAGTTTGACGTTGTTTCCGATGATACTCGTGGCACCGATTACGACACCCGTTCCATGGTCGATGGTGAAGTGAGTGCCAATCTTGGCGGCCGGGTGGATATCGATTCCCGTTTCGCTATGCGCCATCTCCGTGATGATACGGGGAATCAGAGGAACACCCAGTTCCAGCAATTCATGCGCGATACGGTAATTGCTGATCGCTTTAATGGCCGGATAACAGAATATGACCTCTCCGTAGCTTTCGGCAGCCGGGTCACCGTTGTAGGCGGCTTCCACATCTGTTGCCAGTATCCTTCTCATGGCAGGTAACTTACTGATGAATTTAGCGGCAAGACGCGCAGCTTCTTCCCGTTTCGAGTCGGAGCAGACGTTACATTTCCCCTCTATGGAAGTACTAAAACATAATCCGGCCAGGATTTGCTCACAAAGTAAATCAAACAATTTTTCAATGTTTACACCGATGTGATAATTGATAGTCCGGCTGTTAATCGTAGAATTTCCGTAATATCCGGGGAAAAGAATGGAGCGTGAAAGCTCAATAATTTCATACAAGACTTTTGCAGAGGGCAGTGGTTCGCCATCTTTGTGCTGATGAAACAGTCCTTTATAAGATTCGCTTTCCGATAGCTCATCGACTGCCTGTGTCAAAATGTGGGTGAAGTTCAGTGGACTCATTAGGTCAGTTGCTCATATTTATATGGGGACAAAGGTATTAAAAAAAATAATAAAATTCGCTGGGATTCAGGATAAATAATGTATTTTTGTCACATTCAAAACATGACATATATAAAGGGGACTGATGAATCAGAGGACTGCTATGAGACTATTTGCGCTGTTGGGACTGTTGGTGTTGTTAAGTTGCGGATACGCTGATAGACATCACAATAGCTCTTCGTGCGAACAGGTTTTGGTTGATTCTTTGGAAGTTCGTGTGCAGGATTCGTTGTTTTCCAATGTGCATTATTCCCGCTCACAACTGCTTGAGGCACTGACGCAGACGCAAGATTCCCTGGTTTATTATCGTCTGCTCGCCCTTTACGGGAAAACATTTTTTGTCTCTTCCGATTTTGATTCTATACTCTATTACAACCGCCGGGTAAAAGAATTTTCCCGCAATGCTTCCCAATCTTCTGAATCTCTCCAATCTCCACGATGGAATGATGTATTGTCCGATGTCTATAATATCGAAGGCAATGTGTGGATGCAGCTGAACCGTCCCGATTCTGCAATTATCGACTATAAGAAAGCCTACGGATATCGCCTGAAAGGAAAAAAACTGCATCTGCTTCCGGATATTTGTATCAATATCGCTGATGCCTATCTGCATCGCAGTGACTTGGCGCACACTGCTTCGTATTACCGGCGCGCCCTCTTTCTCTGCGATTCTTTGAACTTGTCCGAGCACACGAAATTTCCTGTTTACTACGGATTGGGGCAGACTTACATGGAACTGCGTGATTTCGATTTATCCAATCATTACTATGAATTGGCCGGACAGTTTTTCAATGAAATGAATGTGAGCGAGCAATGGACTTATCTCAACAATCGCGGCAACCATTATTATTACCGGAAAGACTATCAGGAGGCTTTGAAATATATGCGCAAGGCCAATGCACTCGTATCTTCTTATCCGCAGATGGTATTTGAACAGAATTTTATCAAAGTAAACCTGGGAGAATTGTATTTGTTGACTGACAAACTGGACTCCGCACAGATCTGTCTGGACGAAAGTTATCGTTTTTTCTCCGATATACAGCATAATTCGGCCGTTCATTACATTGAAACCCAGATGATTGAACTGGCATTAAAGAAAGGAAATATAGCCCAAGCGAAGACTATGATTGCCCGGACTGCTCCTGTGGGGCATCTTGACGCCAATATGCTGACTATACGCAATCAGTATCTGCAACATTATTTTGAGCATACCGGTGATTACCGTCGTGCCTATGAATACCTGAAACGCGATCGCCATCTGGACGATTCCATTCGGAGCGAACGGATACAGATGCGTGTTGCCGAATTGGATATGCGTTACCGGCAGGATACGATAGTGCTTCGTAAGGAAATGAAGATTCAGCGGCAGGCGGCAGAGATGAGAGTGCTCAAATTGAGCGTATCTATCTGGGTACTTGTCTGCGTGTTGCTTGTGGCAGGGGTAGTGGTAGTTGTCTGGTATATGCGTAAAAAAAGGGAGTTTCTTCGCCAGCGTTTCTTCCAGCAAATCAACCGTGTCCGCATGGAGAATTTGAGAAGCCGGATTTCTCCTCATTTTACTTTTAATGTACTGGGACGTGAAATCAACCAGTTTAACGGCTCGGAAGAGGTGAAACATAATCTGATGGAACTGGTGAAATATCTCCGTCGTAGCCTCGAACTTACCGAGAAATTGAGCGTGTCTTTGCAAGACGAACTGGATTTCGTGCGTACATATATCGAACTGGAACGTGGGCGTGTTGGAGAAGATTTTGTCGCAACAATTACGGTGGAGGACGAATTAGAGGCAGCCCGCATCATGATTCCATCTATGATTGTGCAAATTCCGGTGGAGAATGCAATTAAACATGGGCTGGCGGGAAAGGACGGAAAAAAGGAGCTAATGGTATATGTTTCCCGTGAAACAAATGGGATTCGCATAACGGTTACCGACAACGGACGAGGGTATCTCCCGCAGGTGGTTTCCGCCACACGGGGTACTGGTACAGGATTGAAAGTGTTGTATCAGACCGTTCAATTATTGAATACAAAGAATAAGAGTGATAAAATACGTTTTGATATAACCAACAGAAGCGATGGACAAACCGGTACGGAAGTGTCGGTATATATCCCGTTTCATTTTTCTTATGATTTATGATGGATACAGAAGATAAGTATAAGGTAGTTATCGTTGACGATGAACGTACAGCGATTGATGCTTTGCGCCGGGAATTGGAGCCCTATCGTGAATTTGAAGTAAAAGGAATCGCAGGGAATGGTGCAAAGGGTAAAAAGATGATTATGGAGTTGCATCCGGACTTATTGTTTCTTGATGTGGAACTTCCGGATACGTTGGGACTCAATCTATTAAGTGAAATAAGGGAAGATATTTTGTGGGATATGAAGGTCGTATTTTACACCTCTTATGACAAATACTTGCTTCAGGCGTTGCGTGAGTCGGCTTTCGACTTCCTGCTGAAGCCTTTTGAAGCGGAAGACCTGAAAGTAATTATAGACCGTTACCGGAAGGCTATGACCTCTACTTCGCTTCCTCTTTTGCCTTCTTTTGCTTCTTCTATTAGTGCATTGATGCCCCAGCAAGGCATGTTTATGATTAGCACAGTGACAGGTTTCAAGCTTTTGCGACTGGAGGAAATCGGCTTTTTTGAATATCTGAAAGACAAACGTCAATGGCAGGTGGTCTTGTTTAATCAAACTTGTCTGAACTTGAAGCGGAATACAAAAGCAGAAGACATTATCAGTTATTCACAAGCTTTCGTACAGATTAGCCAATCTGCTATTGTAAATGTTAATTATCTGGCAATGATTGATGGTAAATGCTGTCAACTCTATCCGCCTTTTCACGATAAGAATGATCTGATTATTTCCCGAAGTTATCTAAAAGAACTGCAAGAGCGTTTCTTCGTTTTGTAATGTAGACCTCATATTATGAAATACGCCACTTCTTCAGCAGAAGCGGCGTATCTTTTTGTTAGAATATTAGAATGAGAGAGAGTTTATGTTACATATTTGTATTATCCATCGTAACGGTCATTTCGGGTACCAGTACGTAGGCTTGTTTTTTAGCGTTCCATTTATAATAATTCGTAGTAACGGTCTTGCCTTCATAAGTATAATTGATGCGTAGGTCTTTTTCCCATGCGTCCTTGCTATTGTTCCATTTCAAGGCTTCGCTTTCAATCATACGTTTGTTGTCATCGTACTTGTAGTTGTACTTCATGTAGTTGGCAAGTGTATTTCCATCCATTTTGTAAACGGTTTGTCCCACTGTCATACCATTCTCTTCGATTGGATTATAAATCAATTGATTATCGTAGCTACGTGCAGAAGTAGCAAGCGATACAACAAGAAGAGCTGCAGATAAAACGAACATTTTTAAAGATACTTTTGCTTTCATGGCTATTTAAGTTTTTGGGTTATACTTTCATTTGTCTACTAAATGCATTGGTTTTACGCTGCAAATCTACATATTAATTTGGTATTTATGCATTTTTGAAGATAAAAGATTGTCAAAATGTCAAGAGTGGAGGTGGGTGATAACTAGCTTTTTGCCAATATTGGTGACAAAAAAATATCCGGCAGTCAATTTGCCGGATATAGAATGAATCACTTCGTCGAAAAAGGAATCTTTTTTCTAGCTTTCTGGATATGGAGTTAAATAATGTTATTACCCATACTTGCTTCTATTTTGTAAGGGAAGGCTTTGGATAAGATGGAGTCTCCCTATGTAATTAATGTCTAAAAGATAGCAATTCCTGATTGAGGTGGCCTTTATTCACTTGATGGTTTAGTGTGCCTCAAGCCAATTTTTGCCCCATCCGCAATCTGCTTTCAAGGGGACGTGCATGCGGTATGCTTTCTCCATTTCTTCGATGACGATTTCTTCTACACGCTCTTTTTCATTGACAGGAACGCTGAAATTTAATTCGTCATGCACTTGCAGGATCATTTTGGCTTGTATTCCTTCGGCCTGGAACCGTTGATAGATACGTGCCATTGCTACTTTTATAATATCTGCCGCACTTCCCTGAATAGGGGCGTTGATGGCATTTCGTTCCGCATATCCGCGTACAACGGCATTCCGGGAGTTAATGTCCGGCAAGAAGCGCTTCCGATGGAAGATCGTTTCCACATAGCCTTTTTCCTGGGCCACCTGAATACTTTTATCCATATATGCTTTCACTCCCGGATAAGTTTCAAAATAACCGTCGATTAACTCTTTGGCTTCTTTGCGGTCTACATTCATTCGTTCGGCAAGACCGAATACGGATATGCCATAGATGATACCGAAATTGGCAGTCTTGGCTTTACGCCGCATATCGGAGCCTACGTCTTTCAGGTCGATCTTATAAATTTTGGCAGCAGTGGCCGCATGAATATCGTGATTGCTAAGGAAAGCATCAATCATATTCTTATCCTCGCTAAGGTGTGCCATGATGCGCAATTCGATTTGCGAATAGTCGGCAGAGAAGAAGAGGCAGCCTTCATCGGGGATGAAAGCCTTGCGGATTTCTTTTCCATTCTCGTCTCGGATAGGAATATTTTGCAGGTTCGGATTGCTTGAACTAAGACGTCCCGTAGCGGTTACAGTCTGGTTGAAAGAGGTGTGCACCCTTCCTGTGCGTGGATTGATAAGCTGGGGGAGTGCGTCGATATACGTGCCCAATAGCTTTTTCAGTCCGCGATGTTCCAGAATCTTTTCTACTACCGGATGTTTGTGCCGGAGGCTTTCGAGTACTTCTTCCGAGGTGACGTACTGGCCGGTCTTAGTCTTTTTTGCTTTCTCTATGATCTTCAGTTTGTCAAACAGTACCTCACCGACTTGCTTGGGCGAAGCGATGTTGAAAGTCTCACCGGCCAATTCGTAAATCTCTTTTTCGATTTGCTCCATCTGGGCGGTGAAATGGGCGGAGGACTGTTTCAGGGCCTCCGTATCCAGCAATACCCCGTTCCGTTCTATATGAACCAATACGGGAACTAGCGGCATTTCTATATCATAGAACAAACGCTCTGCGTCATTCTCTTTCAGCTCTTTCTCCAATACGTTTTTCAGTTTCAGAGTTACGTCTGCATCTTCGCAGGCATACAGATATACATCTTTCGGATCGAGATCGCGCATGTTTTTCTGATTCTTTCCTTTGGGACCTATCAGTTCGTCAATGTGGATAGTCTGATAGTGCAGGTAAATTTCCGCAAGATAATCCATGCCGTGACGAAGTTCCGGTTGAAGAACATAATGAGCGATCATCGTATCGAAAAGCGGACCTTTTACTGTTGCGCCATAATTTTGAAGAACAATCATGTCGTACTTGATATTTTGTCCGACTTTCAACGAATTCTCATTTTCGAAGACCGGACGGAATTCATTTACGATTTTTAACGCTTCGTCTTGATCCGATGGTACGGGAACATAAAAAGCTTCGTTTTCTGCAATCGAAAAGCTCATTCCGACTAATTCGGCATCCATTGGTTCGGTTCCGGTGGTTTCCGTATCTAACGAGAGAATTTTTGATGTAAGTAACTTTTGAATAATTTCCTGTCTTTTCTCCTCTGTATCAATGAGTTGGTAGTTGTAAGTGAGCGATTCTAACGTCTCTAGGTTCGATTTTTTTGCTTCACCCGGTTCATCGGGCGTGAAATTCGCAAATAAATCGCCTTGCATTCCGCCTCCTTCTTCGGGAAAAAGTGGAAGAGGAGAGGGGGCGCTTTTTCCAGTGGTAACTTTGCTTGCGGTGGCGGAGGTTATTCCGTTTCCGGAAATATCTTTTTTGAGTACCCGGTCAATGAGCGTTCTAAATTCTAATTCCTCGAAAATGCTACGGAGTGAATTTTCGTCTGCCTCTTCACGGACAAGAGAATCCATCTCAAGTTGGATGGGGACATCGATTTTAATGGTGGCGAGAAATTTCGAGAACGTAATCATTTCCCGGTTAGTTTCCACTTTTGTTTTCAATGCTCCTTTCAGTTGGTCGGTATGTTCCAATAGATTCTCGATACTTCCGAATTCGGAGATCAGTTTTTGAGCAGTCTTTTCTCCTACTCCGGGACATCCGGGGATGTTATCCGAAGAGTCGCCCATTAGTCCGAGCATATCGATCACCTGTGCCGGAGACTGAATGTCAAACTTGGCTTTCACTTCCTCAACGCCCATCACTTCGAAACCTCCTGTGTGTTTGGGGCGATACATAAATACTTTGTCACTTACCAGCTGCCCGTAATCTTTGTCGGGAGTCATCATATAGGTAGTGATACCCTGACGACCGGCTTCGGTAGCGAGCGTACCTATCACATCATCGGCTTCGTAGCCTGCCACTTCCAGAATAGGGATGCGGTAGGCACGTATAATATCCTTTATAATAGGTACGGAAAGACGGATTGCCTCCGGAGTTTCTTCGCGTTGTGCTTTATATTGTTCAAAAGCTTCGTGGCGGAAGGTGGGACCTGCGGGGTCGAAGGCTACTCCTATATGAGTGGGATTCTCTTTTTTCAGCACTTCTTCGAGGGTGTTCACAAAACCCAGTATGGCTGAAGTGTTGAATCCTTTGGAATTGATTCTTGGGTTTTTAATAAAGGCGTAATACGCCCGATATATTAATGCATAAGCGTCTAAAAGAAATAATTTATTACCTGAATCCATAGATTTAATTAATTTTTCATGGTAAAAGTACAAAAAAATACGGTATTAAGCGTTTTATTATTACTTTTGTGCTCAAATTGTGTAATAAATGGACAGCATCTCACTTATCAGAACTCCGATTGAAGCGGAACTGGGCGACTTCAAAGAACTTTTTGATAGTTCTCTCTCCAGTTCAAATGCATTGCTCGATAGCGTCGTATCTCACATACGGCAGAGGAATGGTAAGATGATGCGGCCTATTCTTGTTTTGCTCGTGGCACGCCTTTATGGCGCTATATGTCCTTCCACTCTTCACGCGGCTGTTTCGCTGGAACTCCTTCATACGGCCAGCCTGGTACATGATGACGTAGTGGATGAAAGCACCGAACGCCGTGGACAGCTCTCGGTAAATGCAATCTTTAATAATAAAGTGGCCGTGTTGACGGGTGACTATTTATTGGCAACCAGCCTCGTACATGCTGAATTGACAAACAGCCATCGTATTATTCAGCTGGTGTCCACTCTTGGACAGGATCTTGCTGACGGTGAGTTGCTTCAGCTTTCAAATGTAAGTAATCACAGTTTCTCCGAGGAAGTCTATTTTGATGTAATCCGCAAGAAAACTGCTGCTCTTTTTGCTGCCTGCACAAAGGCTGCCGCTTTCTCGGTGGGTGTGGGTGAGGGGGAAGCTGAACTTGCCCGTTTGCTGGGCGAATATATTGGTATCTGTTTCCAGATAAAGGATGATATTTTCGATTACTTTGATAATAGGGAAATTGGTAAACCTACGGGTAATGATATGCTTGAAGGTAAACTGACATTGCCCGCTTTGTATGTACTGAATACGACGAAAAACGAGGAAGCGCAAGAAATTGCAATCAAAGTAAAGGAGGGGACGGCTACTCTCGATGAAATAGCTTATTTGATTTCGTTTATTAAAGAAAACGGAGGAATTGAATATGCGGTCCAGACTATGAATGGCTATAAACAAAAAGCTTTCAATCTATTGGCTTCTTTGCCGGATTCCGATGTCTGTGCAGCTCTCCGGTCTTATCTGGATTACGTGGTAGACCGCGAAAAATGATTACTTCCTGTACTTTCCCAGGAGTGAATAGCATAATAACAACCGGTCCCAATCTTCTATCTTTTCCGATTTCATCGCTTTTCCTAAAAGGAAACTCTTGTCTATTTCTTCCGCTGTATGAAGATCTAAAGAACATAATTTGTCGGCTTGTTCTATGTAGTCCCAGGCTTTCTCTTTGGTGATGTGACCACATGCTTGGGAGGCGCGTGCCAAGTTCACAAGCAGTCCCATATCCCATCCGATAATGCCTTTTTCCAAGTCATTTATCCATATAATCGGGTCCCTTCTTTCCTCTGTATATTTCACGAATTTGTATAGATTCTTTCCTTGACGGATGAAACGTTCCACCCCGAAAAAACGCTTTTGAATGATGTTTTCGAACTCGTTGATGTTCTCTGTAGAGAGTAAATAGGGGAGCATAATCTGGTAGGAGACTCTGTCGCCTTCGTTGATAAGGAATTGGAATAGTCCGGTGACGGACTCATTGTCGGTGCAGTGAAACTCTTCTGCCAGCAGTTTGGATAGCTTTAGCGGATGGATTCCGGTCTCCATAGAGTTGAGATAGAAGCCTTGCAGTCCGGCTTCCATATAACCGATGCGTAACCCCTTCTTTTTCTCTGTTCCGAGGATGAGGTTCAGAGGGTTGTGATTGAATCTTAAGGTTTTCGTATATGCGTCCATCCTAATACCTTCATAAGGTTCATGAAAAGCGTGAGAACTGTTGCCATGTATTTTCCTGAGGCTTCGGCAAGCCGTTATGAATATACAAGCAACAGTCCCACGCTCCATTCGATATATAACAAAAGTATATACATGAAGGTGCGTGAGACCCGTTTGCTTATTACCATTCATAACTTTGAATTTTGCCGAATTCCAGGAATTGGTAATAAATGAAACGTTCTCTAATATAACTAATTAGCTATATTTTCATCGCTAAACCTTTTACAAAGATAAGTATTTTTCTGAATTTTCCTGTAACTATCTTTAGATTTTCTTAAATAAAAAATACCGCGTCGGTTCCCGGAGTACGGGAACAGCGCGGTAAGGCGTATTTGATTGCTAATGTAGCCTTTAACTTAGAAGAACTTGATTTCTTCTCCTTTGATGTCAGAAAGAAGGAGGTTGGCTAAACGGCTGGTTCCCAAACGGAACAGTTGATTATCCAGCCATTCTTCACCCAATAGTTCTTTTACGATTGTGTAGTAAATAATCGCATCATTAACGGTATTGATGCCACCTGCCGGTTTGAATCCAATCTTGATTCCGGTTTTCTGGTGGTATTCTTTGATGGCTTCACACATCACGTAAGCGGCTTCCGGAGTAGCGGCAGGCTGTTGCTTACCGGTGGAAGTCTTGATGAAATCTGCGCCCGAATACATGGATAGGATAGAAGCTTTCTTGATGTTGGAAGCGCTCTTTAGTGCACCTGTTTCAAGGATCACTTTGAGATGACGTTCCTTGCAAACTTCCTTTAATTCCTGTATTTCTTCACACATTCCTTCGTAGTCTCCGCTTAGGAATTTGCCGATGGAAATGACAATGTCTATTTCATCTGCACCTTCTGCGATTGCTAATGCTGTTTCTGCCACTTTTACTTCAATGAATGTCTGTGAAGAGGGGAAACCTCCTGATACGCAGGCTATATTGACTCCGTCTACCTCCAGCGTATTCTTAACGATGGCTGCGAAATTGGGGTATACACAGATTGCTGCAACATTTTTCAGATCAGGATATTCGTCGTCAAACTGATTGACTTTTTCGGTAAAGTGCATCACACTTTTGTCACTGTCTGTGCTATTCAAAGTAGTCAGGTCAATACAGTTGAACAGGAACTTCTTAACGTCTTCCGTGTTGTTTTCCGGCACTTTTTTCTCAATCAATTCAGCTACGCGAGCTTGAATATCTGCATCGCTCAGATTGGTATTATACTTTGCCAATGCGGCATTGTACTTGTTGGGCTGTGAGTTATTCTCTTCCATGATCTTTCAGTTTTGGGTTGTTGATATGTCTTTTATTATCTCGTTTCGTTTTCTTTTCCATGCTTTTCCGGAAAGCAGTGGTTATGTCTACACCTGTCTGGTTGGCAATGCAGAGAAGAACCCATAAAACGTCTGCTATTTCTTCATCTATATTGTCTTTCTCTCCCTCTTTAAAGGACTGATCTCCATATTTGCGGGCCATGACACGCGCCAGTTCTCCTACTTCTTCCGTCAGAACTGCCATATTGGTCAACTCGCTGAAGTAGCGGACACCGTATGTTTTCACCCATTGGTCCACTTGTTTCTGTGCTTCTTCCAGAGTCATAATTGTTGATGGTTGGTTATTATTCTTTGTTTTTTGTATCCATGCATATAGTAACGGGGCCGTCGTTTAAAAGTTCAACTTTCATGTCTGCCCCAAAGGTGCCTGTGCCTATTTCTTTTCCCAATGCGCCGCTTAAATCTTTGCAGAATTGTTCGTAGAGTGGGATAGAGACATCCGGTTTGGCGGCTTTGATATAGGAGGGGCGATTTCCCTTCTTGGTAGAAGCGTGTAACGTGAACTGGCTGATAACCAGAATCTCGCCTCCATCTTCTAAAATAGATTTGTTCATTACACCATTCTCATCATCGAAGATACGTAGATTTACAATCTTCTTGCAAAGCCAGTCGATGTCTTCCTGTCCATCCGCTTCTTCAATGCCGACTAATATCAGCATTCCTTTCCCAATGGACGACTTACAGTATCCTTCAATGGTTACTGACGCATGGCTTACCCGTTGTATGACTATTCTCATTGTTATTTATTCTATTTCATGATTAGGAAAGGCAAATTTACAAAATTCAGAAGAGAAAACGGTGTGTTGGTGGGAAAATATTATAAGGCTTTGCCGAAAGCGTTAATGATTTATTATTGGGGCACGGATTACGCGGATAACACGGTTTTTTAGTAATTCAACCGTGAAATCCGTGTAATCCGTGCCTAAAAGTGATAGAAAGATAACAGGCCTACTCCCCAACTTCTTATTAATTTTCTGATGATTCATCGCTCAATCCCGCTTTTACAGTCTTGGCTTTTGCTTCTCCAATCACAGCGGAAATCTCCTCAAAAGAGGCTTCTTTTATCCGCTTTACGCTTTTAAATTCTTTCAGAAGCGCTGTTTTTGTCTTTTCTCCAATCCCTTTGATATTGTCTAATGCCGATGCTACCTGTCGTTTGCTGCGTTTATCACGATGGAAACTGATGGCAAAACGGTGCACCTCATCCTGAATCTGGGTCAGCAAACGGAATAACGGGCTTTGCTGTTTGATACCGATAGTCTGCGGAGGAAATCCAAAAAGCAGTTCCGATGTGCGATGGCGATTGTCCTTTGCCAGTCCGGCGATAGGGATCGCTAGGTTCAACTCATCTTCAATCACCTCTCTAACGACCTCCATTTGGCCTTTTCCGCCGTCGGTGATAATCAGGTCGGGTAGAGGGGTGTTTTCTTCAATAGCGCGCTGATAACGTCTTCTGACGACCTCTTTCATGGATGCATAATCGTCAGGTCCTACAACAGTCTTTATATTGTATTTTCGATAATCTTTCTTTGATGGTTTAGCCTTTTTAAAGACAACGCAAGCTGCCACAGCATCAGAACCCTGTATGTTTGAGTTGTCAAAGCATTCAATTTGCAAAGGCGGTCTGTCCAGATGCAACTCTTGCTGTATCTCTTTCATTAATCGCATACTTCTTTGCTCCGGATTCAGCTTTTCCGCCTGTTTTAGTCGGTCGGCCTTGTATTGCTTTACGTTTAGAATCGAAAGATCCAGCAATTTCTTCTTGTCTCCCCGCTGTGGAACGGTAAATACGATGTTGTTTAGCTCCAAATCAAGCTCAAAAGGCACTATAATCTCTCTGGATTGGCTCTTATAGCGTTCTCGCATTTCGATAATACCCAGTGTCAAAAGTTCCTCTTTTGATTCATTCAACTTCTTTTTATATTCGAATGTAAACGCCTGGTTGATGGCACCGTTTGTAATATGCAGATAGTTGATGAAAGCGGAATTGGACTCGTCCTCTTCAATAGAAAATACATCTATGTTGTGCAATACAGCGCTTACTACCTCCGATTTGGAGCGGTAGTTTTCTATCAGAAGAAATTTTTCTTTCACCTTCTGTGCTTCTTCAAACTTCATCTCGCCGGCTAATGTCTGCATCTTTTCCAGTAGCATACGGCTGATTTCTTGCGTATTTCCTTTCAGGATTTCTTTGATTTCATCGATATTTTTGAGATAATCCTCCTGTGATTGCAGTCCGATGCATGGTCCTGCGCAGTTCTTTATATGATATTCCAGGCATACGTTGAACTTTCCTGCCCGTATATTCTCCGGAGTTAGGTTTAAACTGCAAGTTCGCAAAGGATATAAATGCTTTATCAGATCCAGTACCGCATACATGGATGGTATGTGACTATACGGTCCATAATAAGATGAACCGTTCCTGATAATTTTCCTTGTTCTGAAAACTCTGGGAAAATACTCGTTTTGTACGCAAATAGAAGGGTAGGTCTTGTCATCCTTTAATAGAACGTTGTAGCGCGGCTTGTATTTCTTTATCAGATTATTCTCCAGCAATAACGCGTCTTCTTCCGTGTTGACTACAATATAACGAATATCGGCGATTTTGCTGACCAGTACTCGTGTCTTTCCCGGTTCATGTTCTTTGCTGAAGTAAGAGTAGACTCTTTTCTTTAGATTTTTGGCCTTTCCAACGTATATAATTGTACCCTCCGTGTTCAGGTATTGGTAAATACCCGGTTTCTCGGGAAGGTTGGCTACGATCCCTTTCAAATATTCATTGGCTCTGCTTTCTGGTTCTGTATTCATAATTGTTTTTAGGATGGCTAATAGGTGAAAAGTATGTGCCTGACATGAAGCATACCCGCAGTCGGTGGCTATTTAAATACGAATGACGCGGATAATATGGATTCCTATTCTTATGGTCCGTGTCATCCACGTCATTCGCGTCTCAAAAGGTTAGTTGCTTACTTTTGACATATTTTCTGCAAATAGAACCAAATTCTTTATAAACTCAATACCGACTCTACTTCTACGTCATCTCCGAACAATGATTTTCCATTCAGGTCTTTCAATTCGATGATGAAGTTTACATATACCTTTTTAGGTTTTAGTCTTTTCACCAGTTCACAAGCTGCTTTCATGGTGCCTCCTGTTGCCAGTAAATCATCATGTAATAGAACTACGTCATTCTCGTCCAGTGCATCTTTGTGGATTTGCACCGTGTCTTTGCCGTACTCCTTGTCATAGCTTTCTTCAATCGTTTCTGCAGGGAGTTTGCCCGGCTTGCGAATTGGAATAAAACCTGCGTTCAGGCGGGTTGCCAGAATAGGTCCCATGATGAATCCTCTTGATTCTATACCTACTACTTTAGTAATCCCTTTATCCTTATACATATCAAACATAATGTTTGATAATTCCTGCAAGCACCAAGGGTCCTTGAATAGAGTGGTGACATCGTAGAACAGGATTCCGGGAATCGGAAAATCGGGTATTTCCCGAATGCTTTTGATTAGCGTTTCTTTGCTCATAATCATTGAATTATATCATTTCTTTAAATGTTTTGTTTCACGTGAAACGTTGTCGCTTATCGTCCGGAAAGTACCAGCAACACGTTGATATCGCTTGGAGAGACTCCCGGAATTCTGCTCGCTTGTGCTATTGTTTCCGGATCTATCTTTGCCAGCTTTTGTCGGGCCTCGGTGGAAAGAGACTGAATAGTAGAATAGTCAAATTTTCCTTTAATCTTTATACTTTCCAATCGTGCTAGTTTTTCTGCTATCATTCTTTCTCTGTCAATGTATCCTTGATACTTGATTAAGATTTCGGCAGCTTCGAGAATTTCTTCTTTCCGGTCTTGGTCCGAACCCGTTGCTTTTTCCAGCTCCCGTTGAAACGCCGGAACATATTCTGCTATATTTCCTATTGTCACTTGCGGGCGATTCAGAATCTCTATCAACTTACATCCTTGACGTAGGGGAGTTGTCCCTATCTTTTCGAGAGCATCGTTGATTAGTGCCGGTTTCATCGAATAGTTGCATGCGAAAGAAATGATTTGTTCCACGGCTTCTTTTTTGCTTCTTACTAACTGATACCGGTCTTCTTTTGCCAAACCAAGCTTAAATGCTTTTTCTGTTAAGCGCATATCGGCATCATCCATACGAAGCAGAATACGGTATTCCGCACGCGAGGTAAACATACGGTAAGGTTCATCCACACCTTTGGTAACCAAATCGTCGATTAATACGCCAATATATGCTTCATCTCGAGCCAAAGTAAATGCTTCTCCGCCGTGGCAGTTGATGTGTGCATTGATACCGGCTATCAATCCTTGTCCTCCTGCTTCCTCGTATCCGGTGGTTCCGTTTACTTGTCCGGCAAAGAACAAGTTTTTGATAATCTTCGATTCCAACGTATGTTTTAATTGGGTCGGATCGAAATAGTCATATTCGATAGCGTATCCCGGACGGTAGATAACCAGATCTTTGAAAGCCGGGATTTGTTTTAATGCTGCAATTTGTATTTCCATCGGAAGCGAAGAAGAGAATCCGTTAAGATATAACTCTTGTGTTGTTTCTCCTTCCGGTTCGAGGAATAACTGGTGCTGATCTTTATCCGGGAAAGTGACAATTTTGGTTTCGATGCTTGGACAATAGCGTGGTCCGATACTTTGAATCTGTCCGTTGAATAGGGGAGAATCCGGCAGACCTTCGCGCAGAATCCGGTGTACTTCTTCATTGGTGTAGCATGTCCAGCATTGAAGTTGCTTTAAGTGGTGCGTGCTAGTATTCATGAATGAGAACTTGTGGAAGTCTGATTCGCCGTCTTGTGTTTCCATCTGGTCAAAATGAACACTACGCGCGTCGATTCGTACCGGAGTACCGGTTTTCATTCTTCCGTAAGAGATTCCGTGACGGGCGATGGATTCGGTCAGCTGATAAGAAGCCGGCTCGGCCATTCTTCCTCCAGGCAATTTATGACGTCCTACATGCATCAGTCCGTTGAGGAAAGTTCCTGCGGTGAGCACAATGCATTTCGCTTTGAAGGTGACGCCCCATGCGGTGACTAATCCGGTGACCTCACCGTTTTCAACAAGCAGTTCACATACGGTATCTTGCCAGATATGAAGGTTGGGTGTATTTTCCAGTTTCTCCCGCCAGGACCAAATGAACTTAGCCCGGTCGCATTGGGCGCGGGGGCTCCACATGGCTGGACCTTTCGAGCGATTTAGAATTCGGAATTGAATGGCAGTCTCATCTGTCACTAATCCCATCTGTCCACCCAGTGCATCTATTTCACGTACAATTTGTCCTTTGGCGATTCCTCCTACAGCCGGATTGCAACTCATCTGTCCAATCTTGTTCATGTCCATAGTGATGAGACAAGTTTTGGAACCTAAATTAGCAGCGGCTGCCGCTGCTTCACAACCAGCATGTCCGGCACCAATTACAATTACGTCGTACTTAAAATCCATTCCTATCTTATTTATTATCAAACGCTGCAAAGTTACAGAAAAGTTGTGAGACTTGTATCTTCAAGCTGTTTTTGCTTCTGAAAATCCGGGGAGGAATCCGGCTTAACTGAAAAAAACGCCGTAATTTTGGATTAGAAATATGCAGATTGTTCGAGATTTGAGTATTCTTCGAGTTTTGTAATCGTGCGTTTTTGTGAAAAATAGTGATATTATGCTTTTTTATGCCTTGTTTTGCTGTCTTTTTATTAGTTGCTTGTTTGCTCAATAATGGATGAAACTAGAAGGCAAAATGGAGAATTTGTTCAAAATAGAGGCTATCGTCAGATAAATGTGAGGTTTACACTCAAAATTTGCTTCATGTCTTGACATAAGTCAAAAAAACAAGCCCAAATGTATTTTTTAGTATCATGGACTTTGTTGTTTTCGCAAACAGCTATACCTTTGCAGTGTAGTTGTGAAACTACTTATATTTTAGGTATTAGAAAAAAGGTTATAATTAAAAGGTATTAGTTTATAAAATTAAGGTATTAGATTTTAAGATTAGTTTTTAGGAAAAGGATTGTTTTGATTAGGTATTAGGAAAAAGACGTTTTTAGGTAACGAGTAAATGAAAATGAAGAAAAAAGAAGAATCCCATTTATGGGGATTCTTTAAAGGTGGAGCGGAATGATTCGCTCTTTTTTTATGCCTCTTTTAAATATATCTCGTAAGCACTTTACTCTCAATCATGTTGGGAAAGTTTGATTTCATGCCTTTAAAAAAAGTGTTTCATGGTTTGAAACCAAAGGTTTCGTATCGTGAAACTAAAGTTTCGGCATTGGGAAACTGTAGTTTCAACACCGAGAAACCATAGTTCCAACGGCATGGAAACTATGGTTTCAAGCCTTGAAATAAATAGTTTTAGGTTGGGGAACAACTTGTTTGAAGGCAGAAGACTAAAGTTTAGGCCGTTTGAACTGACTAAAAAGCTTTCTTTTACCGTTTCCTTTAGTAGATCACTGCCGTATTCTGCGTCTTATATTGACCGAAATAGGTGGTGATAGGTGATAGGTTAGGTGAAAGATTATTTTCAACCTATCACCATGCTTCAATGTACGATGAATAAGCCGATTGGAGAGGTGCGGTGATAGGTGATAGAGGACTTTGTGTTTTTTGATTGGAAGAGAGAAGCCTTTTATTTTCTATTTTGTAGGTTAGTTGGGCCTGCGTTTCTGAAAAAAAACAATATATTTGCATTTATAAATGCCGCTATAGTAAGTGTTTATAGCGATTTCAGGGAAATCTGTTTCGTTTTTTGATAGGTAGAGTGACAGTATGGACGATAAGATTGACATCATAGTAGCAGGAGTCAACCGGAAGGATGAAAAGATATGGGGCGATTTCTACGATCGTTTTTATGCTGCTCTATGCGCTTATGTCGCCAAAATATTGCCCGTTCCGGATGCAGTGGAAGATCTGGTTCAGGAAGTTTTCATTTCTGTTTGGGAAGGTAAACGTACCTTTTCCGATATCAAAGAGCTCACAAATTATCTCTATCGCGCCTGCTATAATAATACTTTATTATATATACGCAATAATCAGATTCATGATACTATTTTAAGTTCTCTCGCCGAGGAAGAAGACGTGGAGGATGAAGACGTAATCTATGCGTTAACGGTAAAAGAAGAAATTATCCGGCAGCTCTATTGCCATATCGAAGAACTTCCGGCCGAACAACGCCGGATCATTTTAATGAGAATCGAAGGATATACATGGGAAGAGATAGCCGAACGTTTGGAAATAAGTATCAATACTGTTAAAACTCAAAAGACACGTAGCTATAAATTCCTTCGTGAGAGACTGGGCGACTCTGTACATTCTATAATTCTTTGTTTATTTCTCTAAAAAGATAAAAAAGTCAAATTGATACTTCTTTATCTTTTTATTGATTGCTTAAGATTTATTTTCTTTGTTAAAAGCGAATAGATTTCTTTCAAATTGTGACATAATGTTATATTTTTGTCCCTAAAATCCTCTTCTTTACGCTCTTATCTCAAAAAAATATCATCTTTTTGTCACCCCTTTCTATGAGTTATGTATATCTATAATAAAGCAAATTAAACAATGTTTAATTTAAAAAGGAGAAATAAGATGAAGAAGTTCGAAAATGTATATCAAGATGCCGCTTTAATGAAAAAAGCTCTTTTAGGAGAAGCTAACGAATCGGAACAGCAAGAGCTTGAAAAGCGATTGGCGGAATGCCCGGACTTACAAAAAGTGTTTGAACAGTTGCAGAATGGCGAGACATTAAGAGTTGCATTTGAAGAATATAAAAATTATTCATCAAAGAAAGCCTATGAATCTTTCCTTCAGAAAATCGGACAAACGGAACCGGCGATAATAAAGAAGCCTCGTGTTTTCCGGATTTGGTGGTCTGTTGCAGCAGCTGTTGTTTTTTTAGTAATCGGTTTATCTTTCTATATGTCGAATTATGGTTCGATTGAAGAGGAAAGCAGACCATTGATTCAGCCGGGAGTTCAACAGGCACAATTGACTTTACCCGATGGCAGCATTATTGATGTGCGTAAGGAAGAATTTGACGTAATAGTAGATGGCGTCCAGGTAAAATATAAGGAAGGAGTGCTGTCATATGAGCCAACCGTCACAACACAACACGAAGAGAAAAACGTCGAAGAGAAGCCAGTCAAGTCAAATGAACTTGTCATACCACGTGGAGGGGAAAATACTGTAATCCTCGCCGATGGAACGACAGTTTATTTGAATGCTGGTTCCAAGCTGACTTATCCGGTACGCTTTGCGGGTAAACGCAGGACTGTAGTTCTGGAGGGTGAGGCTTATTTTGAGGTTGTACAGGATGAATCCCATCCGTTTGTGGTACAAACTCATCTAGGAGAAGTGATGGTGCTTGGCACGGCATTTAATGTGAATGCTTATACCGATGCTTCTGTTTGTTACACTACATTGGTACATGGAAAAGTACAATTCTCTGCACCGAATGTAGGAACGGTAACTCTTCAGCCGGGTGAACAAGCGGCAGTCTCTGCCAATGGTACAGAAAAACGTACCGTCGACTTGGATGAATATATCGGGTGGGTAAACGGTGTGTACAACTTTAAAAATCGTTCTTTAGGGGAGATTATGGAGACGTTCGAACGCTGGTATGATATACAAGTTTATTATGAAACACCGGATTTGCGGGATATAACTTACAGTGGCAGTTTGAAGCGTAACGGAGCGATCAATTCATTCCTGGATGCATTAGAACTGACAGGTGATTTGACCTATAAAATCAGTGGTCGGAAAGTATTGATATACGATAGAATGAAAGATTAAGAGTAAATAGAATATTAGGTAAAGTTTAATCATTAATTTATGAGAGAAAAACGATGGCTGCTATGTTTTTTAGTGGCAGTGTGTTGCACATTTAGCACATGGGCTCTACCGTCACAGGATAAGACGGTAACTTTGAATCTGCATAATGTCTCTATCGAGACAGTTTTGGATGCAGTGAAGAAACAAACAGGAGTGAATATGTTGTATAATTCACAAATGTTTAAAGGTGTTCCTCCGGTATCAATTAATGCAAAAAATGAGAAATGGGAAGTCGCTCTGAAGTTAATTTTAAATCCTCAAGGATTTGATTATGTGGTGAAAGACGGTATTGTTGTTGTCCGTAAATTGCAGACCGAGAAGCGTGACAACCGCATCCATGGTACGGTTATTGATTCGAATAAGGAACCGATACCAGGAGCCAGCATTATTGTGAAAGGTACTCGTACGGGTACTTCTACTAATATTGAAGGTGAGTTTACGCTGGATGTGAAAAGTGACAAAGTGACTTTGGAAGTCTCTTTTATCGGTATGAAAAAGCAGATTCTTCAGGTAGATGCTACACGCAAGAAGATGATTGAGATTACTATGGTGGACGATGTGAAAACATTGGAGGATGTAGTCGTTACAGGATATAGTAATATCCGTAAATCCAGTTTTACGGGTAGTTCTACGCAAATAACAGGTGATGAATTGCGTAAGGTGTCACAGACAAATGTGCTTGATGCCATGCAGTCGTTTGATCCTTCTTTCCGCTTGATGACTAATACGCAATTTGGTTCCGATCCTAACGCATTACCTGAAATGTATATTCGTGGACGTTCAGGAGTAGGTGTCAGAGATTTGGATAAGAATCAATTGACCAAATCGAATCTGGAAAATAATCCGAATCTTCCTACATTTATTATGGATGGATTTGAGGTTAGCATCGAAAAGGTATATGACTTGGATCCTAGCCGCATAGAAAGTATGACTATATTGAAAGACGCTGCTGCTACGGCTATTTACGGTTCGCGTGCTGCTAATGGCGTGGTGGTAATCACTACGGTTGTTCCGAAACCGGGCGAAGTTCGTGTTTCTTACAATTTCACCGGTACATTGGAAATGCCCGATTTGCGCGACTATAGTTTGGCGAACGCTTCGGAGAAACTGGAAATGGAACGTCTTGCCGGACTTTTCGATAATAATGATTTTGGTACTGAGATCTATGATTACAACCGGAAGTTTGCTGAGATTCAACGTGGTGTGGATACTGACTGGATGGTATTGCCTCTGCGAAATGCATTCGATCATAAACACAGTCTCTTTATAGAAGGAGGTACGCAGAATTTGCGTTGGGGTGTAGATGCATCTTATAATGGAGCGAACGGTGTGATGAAAGGTTCCGGTCGTGATCGTTACAGTGTTGGTTTCTCCTTGGATTATCGAATGAAGTCTTTACAAGTGAAAAACACGGTATCGTTTACTCATTCCAAATCTAAAGAGTCGCCTTATGGTTCTTTTAGTGATTATACTATTCTACAGCCGTATGATACACCTTATAATGATAACGGTACATTGAAAGAATATTTAAAATTTTCGCAAGTTAGTGGTGGGCGCACGGCTAAAAACCCATTATATGAAGCGACTCTTGGCAATTATACTTGGAGTGCTTATGATGAAGTATCTAATAATTTGAGCTTGAATTGGTATTTAACTGATTATTGGACCGTCAGGGGGCAATTCAGTGTGAACCGCAAGTATTCTAGCGGAGAACGGTTCATCGATCCGTTATCTTCAAAAACAACCGCTTCCCCTCGTGACGGTGGGCATAATTTGGGTGACCTTTATGTAGATAATGGGAATAATTTGAGTTGGAATGCGAATGCAGCCTTGTATTATACACGTTCTTTCAATAAACATAATTTGAATCTGTCTGTGGCGTGGGAGGCATCTTCCGGCTCATCAGATGCGACAAATGCTCATTATCGCGGATTTCCGAGCGGACAATTCCATTCACCGAATTATGCGGCCGAGATATATGAAAAACCGTCGCGTACCGAAAATACTTCACGTATGGTCAGTACGTGGGCTACCGGAAACTATACATGGAATGATATTTATCTGGCTGATTTCTCAGTACGTTTTGATGGGTCGTCTGATTTTGGGTCCAATCAACGTTGGGCACCGTTCTTCTCCGGAGGTTTGGGAGTGAACATTCATAATTATGAGTTCTTAAAAGGAAACGAGATAGTCAATAAATTGAAGGTACGTGCATCGTATGGTCGGACAGGTAAGGCTAGTTTCCCATCTTACGCCGCAACAACCATGTATGAAGCACTTTTCGATGAATGGTATGCAACTGGTTTTGGAGCAGTGCTGAAAGCTTTAGGAAATAATGACTTGACTTGGGAAAAGACTGATAAATTTAATGTAGGTATTGAAATGCAGTTTTTGAATCAGCGCTTGACAGTGGATGTGGATTATTATCATGATAAAACCATCGATTTAGTGAACGACGTCAGTTTGTCTCAAACTTCAGGTTTCTCTAGTTATAAAGACAATATGGGTGAAGTATTGAATCAGGGATTCGAGTTGCAAGTACGTGGTGAAGTATTCCGTAATCGTGACTGGTTGGTGGCTCTGTGGGGAAATATGGCACACAACAAGAATAAGATTGTGAAAATATCAGATTCACAACGTGCCTACAATCAGCGAGTAAAAGAGTTTTATCAGAATATAGTGAATGAAGAGTATGGTAAATATAATTCTAAATATGGAGTACCTATTTCTCAATATGAGGAAGGACAGTCACTTACTTCTATCTGGGCTGTGAAGTCTTTGGGTATTGATCCCACTACAGGTAAGGAAATATTCTTGAATCGTGATGGTAGTGTGTCTGATACTTGGAATGCCACTCAGGAAGTGGTTGTTGGTAATACTGAACCTAAATTCAACGGTTCTGTTGGGTTTAATCTTGCCTATAAAGCATGGAGCTTGTTTGCGGCTTTCCAATACGAATGGGGCGGACAGGAGTATAACCAGACCTTGGTGGATCGGGTGGAAAACGCTAGAATACAATATCAAAATGTAGACTTGCGTGTGTTGACCGACAGATGGAAACAACCGGGAGATATTGCTCAGTTTAAAGATATTAAAAATGCTGATAATGTTACTATGCCGACTTCACGCTTCGTTCAGGACAAGGCTTATCTGCGCTTGAGTGCATTGACTTTGAGCTATGATTTTAATCGGGAGTGGATAAAGAAACATTTGGGGATGAATATGCTCCGATTGGAAGCAAGTACACGCGATTTTATTAACTGGAATTCTATCCGTCAGGAGCGAGGCTTAAGCTATCCGAAGTCATGGACGGTCGATTTCTCTATTAAAGCACAATTCTAAGTATACCATTATGATACAAAAAATATATACTACGTTTATTTCTTTTGCGTTTGTAGCCTTGACTCTTTCTTCGTGTTCAGATTGGCTGGACCTTTATCCTTCCGACGAGATAAAGGAGGAATATTTGTTCTCTTCCGGTGATGGTTTTCGTACAGCGACGAATGGTATTTACCGGAAAATGGCTACTTTCGATTTGTATGGAAGTAACCTTACTTGGGGGATTCTGGATGCCTGGGCACAGGCTTATTACATAGAACAAGCTCCAAGTATAGCTGGTGGTACCCCCATGAGAAAGATTGCAAATCTTGCTTTTAAAAATACCGAATTGGTTCCTGTTACTGATGCAATGTGGAATGCTGCTTGGAATGTGGTTGCCAATTGTAATGAATTGGCTCAGCAAGCTGCTCAAGCTGACCCTAGTCTTTTTTACGGGCTTGACGGTGAACGTCAGATGATTTTGGGAGAAGCTATTGGATTGCGTGCATTTGTACAATTTGATTTGCTTCGTATTTATGCTCCGTCTCCTTCATCTGTTGGTTTCAGAGAAGATAACCGTACTTTTATTCCTTATGTCAATGTTTATCCTAGTTATGTTAACGATCATCAGACGGTTAGTTATTGTTTGGAACAGATTATTGCTGATCTGAAGGAAGCACAGCGTATATTGGGGGAAGTCGATAAAGAATCCAAAATGGGCACAGACTCTAGATTTGACATCAATGAGCTTTCACAAAGCCTGTTTGCTGGATCTAGGGGATATCGTTTGAATTATTATGCGGTAACAGCAGAACTAGCTCGTGTTTATTTGTATGCAGGAAAGAATGCGGAAGCTTATGCAGAAGCCAAAAAAATCATTGATGAGGAAAGTGAAACAGGTTATTTTAAAGCATCAACCAGTTCATCCGGTTTCAGGAATGGAAATATGAAGATGTATAATGATATTATTTTTGGGCTTTATTCCCCCAAGGAATTGGTGGAATGGGATCTGGAAATAAATCATGGTTCCGATGGCTCTAGTGAGGAACATTATCTGTGTCTTGATAGTGAGGTGGCAAAAGAATTGTATGGAGATGAAAAAGACAGTGACTGGCGGTTTAAGTATCAACTGGAAGAAAAGTATTATGGATTTTATTATCGTACCTTGAAATATTACAAACAGACGGAGAGTACTACTGTCGGAATAACAAATAATCAGACAATTCCTATGATACGTATGTCTGAAGTGTATTACATTGCCGCTGAAGCAATTTTTGATACTAATCCCCAAGAAGCGCAGGGGTATTTGGAATTGGTAAAGAAAGGAAGAGGAGTATCAAAGAAATTTGATAATGTCACAAATAAGTCAGAGTTTATAAACTTGCTGGTAAATGATGCCCGTCGTGAGTTCTTAGGTGAAGGACAGATTTTCTATATGTATAAACGGTTGAATAGGACGATGCCTGCCAGTTCTTATTATAGTAATCCCGTGTTACCAACTGACGAAAATATGATATTACCCAAGCCCGATTCGGAATCAAACATTTAAGTGTGATACTATTTTAGAATAACTACTTAAAAGAAACGAAAATGAAGAAAAGATATGCTATATGGGGAGTGTTGTTTTACAGCGTATGTCTGATGCTCGCTTCATGTGAAGAGAAGGGATTGTTGGTCAGCAGCAACGACACAGCCTATTTGAAATTCGTTAACGATATGACTAAGGATACTACTACAGTATCTTTTAAAATGTATAATGAAGGTGAGGATGCTGAGATACCGATAGAAGTTTCTGTTTATGGGCAGATGCAGGATGAAGATTTACATTTCAATATAATTGCAGATGTCGAACGTACTACTTTGCCGGCTAATTTGTATGTATTGCCTGCAGATTGTAAGATTAGAAAAGGATTGCTTACGGATACTATTTATGTAACATTGAAGAATGATCCGATATTGAGGACAGAAACGAAGATATTAGCGTTGCAGGTTGTAGAAGCAAATACAGTGAAACAAGGTGATTATTTGTATTCGCGTGCTCTCATTTCTGTTACCGATCGTTTGTTTAAGCCCGACTGGTGGTCGGTGAACGATGCTGGGACGGAGGAAAATCCAGGAAATTCGGTTGATTGGTATTATTTAGGTGAGTACTCAGAAAAAAAGTATCAGATGTTTTTGGACGAGTTGAAAAAGGATGATATGGTATTTGATGGAAAGAACAAGCAGGTGTTGCGTAAATATTCATTGAGATTGAAGAATACCTTGAAGCAGATGAACGCAGGAAAGGATATGAAAGATTGGGTGAAAGATGAGAATAATAATGTGATTACTGTAGAAGTGGCAGGGTAAATTATAAAATTGCAAAGTATGAAAAAATTAGGAATATATGCAGTGATAGTAGTTTTAGTCGGAGTTGTTTCCAGTTGCTTGGATGATGATAACAACTATAACTACAAGCTGATAAATGAAATGCAAGGTGGTGCACTCAATTTTGAGAACTTTAATTTGGATTATAGTGTGATAGAAGGAGAAGAATTGGTATTGGCACCTACTTTTAAGTTTACAATAGATAGTATTACACCGGATGTCAGCTATGAATGGTATGTAGATAAGAAGTTGCAGACAGGCGAAACAGGTCCCACTTATACATTTAAAGCCGAAAAGAGTGGCACATATCAAGTGACATTTGCGGTAACAGATAATAAGACGGGAGTTCAGTTCGGGAAATCCACAACCATTAATGTGAGATCTATCTATCAGCGTGGCTGGGTGATTTTGTCGAATGATGGTGGGAGATCTGTGCTCCATTTCATTGTGCCTACAACACAACGTTATCAGGTAACGTATGGTGGAGAGACGTTTACTCGCGATTCGTTGGTTTATCATATAGTAAAACGTGATATTGTCTCCAATCTTGGTTCAAATCCGAAAGGGTTAATGAACAATATTGGTGAAATGGATTATAATAGCGAGTATGGGATTGGCGTGTATGATGAGTTGGTGGTGAAGCAAGATCGATGGGTCGAACTTAATGGCAATACGTTGGAACGCGAGGTATATACGGATGAAGAATTTCACGGAGATATCCCAGCTGATTTTTCTCCGGTAGAAGCTGCTATGACTTTTTCATCCAAAGCACTACTGGACGAGAATGGATTGATTTATTGGGAAAAAAAGGCGGATATAACGGATTTTCATGCGGGTACTTATATGCCCATAGGATTGAATAATAATACTCGGTTCAGTCGTTTATTCCAAGCCTACAAGTTTAATAACAATATTACAGATGTGATGCTTGCATTGACGGAAGAAGATAATTCATTGGTGGGAATCTTGGATATGGGATATGCTACTAATGGTACAGTGATTACTGAAAATTCCAGCTATACAAGTGGAAATATGTATAATATCACTGATCCGAGTGGAGAAGATCATTTCTCGAATATAGAGAAGACTGTGGTGGATGCATTACCCGCTCCATACAACTCTGGGAATGATATAACATCAGCTGAACCATATTGGACAGTTCTGCTGAAAGATGAAGCAACATCGGTGTATGAATTACGTTATTTCGGACTGGAGGCTGAAAGAAGGTATGTTGGTTGCTTGGAAGGTTGGTATTACGAGGCTTCTTTGGGCCTTATCAATGATTATCGTGGTATGGCTAATTTTGGAAACAAGCGTTATGCGGTCATTGCCAGCGGAAACCAACTTTATTATTATCAATATGGTTGGGATGCTTATGGAGATGTGGAATATAGAGGTGAATTGATGCCATTGGGGGAACCGTTACCTGCGGCTGTTAAGACGTTGTCGGGTATGGATGTAACCACTAACTTATATAAACAGAAGTATCCTTATGCCGGGCAATTAGGAGTTGCTTTGGAAGACGGAAGTTTCTATATATACAGTGTTGTAGAAACAAGATTGGAAGATGGGACGTGTACGGCGGTTTCTCTTAAACAACAATTCCCGAATGAAACCACTTCGGAAGAAAACAAGAAGTTTGGTAAAATAGTAGATGTTCTTTATAAACTGGGACGCGGTATGGATTATATGTCATTTGCGTTCTAGAAGAACTTTAAAAGCATTTTTTGATAATAAATAACCATTATGGTATTAAAACAACTTTTTATTGTCGGCAGCTTGTCTTTTACTCTTGCATTGCAAGGATGGGGACAGGCTTCTACTGGGCATGATACAGTACAAGCTAATTATGAATTGGCGGAGAAGTTTCATGAATTTACATTAGGGGGAAAACTGTCTAATAATAGTATGTCCCTTTATCCGCATGAAATCAATGATACGGATAATTTCTGGTTTGATTTTACGACTTCGGCAGGTAAACACTACTATTATGTCAACCCCAAGGAGGGAAAGAAGGAGTTACTTTTCGATAACGAAGAAATGGCTATGTTGCTTTCCGGCTTAACTCATGAGGTTGTGAATTCGGTAAGATTGGATCTGTCAGAATTAAAGTTTGCAAAAGATCAAAAGTCATTTGTATTCAGTTACAGGTCGAAAAAGTATGATTACAATCGAATTACCCGCAAATTGAAAGAGGTGCAGGAGAAAAAGGCAGATGACAGAGATGCCGAGCCGATATATTCATGGATGAATTTTTCTCCGGATAAGAAGTACATACTGTATGCGAAAGACCATAACTTGTATGTGAAGGGCAACAAGGCATTGGGAGTAGATACTACGGAAGTGCAATTGACGACGGACGGAGTCCCTGATTTTTCGTATGCTCGTGAGGATGATGCGGGGGAGAATGGTGAAGTTCCTTCTAATGCTCGTTGGTGTCCTGATAGCCGGCATGCATATATTGTGCTTGATGATAATCGGAAATTGCGTGACTTTTGGGTGATTAACTCGATTTCGGACAAGCCGGAGTTGAAGAAATATAAGTATGAATTTCCGGGAGATAAATATGTAACCCAGAATGAACTTGTAATCATTGATATTGTAGAACGGACTGCGAGAAAAGCGAAGATACAGAAGTGGAATGACCAGTATGTGATGCCTTTTAATGTAACGTCGGATAGCAAGTATGTTTTTTTTGAACGTACCAAACGTACATGGGATGAGGTTGATGTGTGTTCGGTCAATACCTCTACCTTGGAAGTCAAAGAACTGATTCATGAGGTGGATAAGCCTTATCGTGATCCGCATGCACGTAGTGTGGAAGTGCTGAATGATGGAAAAGATATTCTATTTCGTTCCGAACGTACTGGATGGGGACACTATTATCATTACGACGGTCAAGGGAACCTGAAAAATGCGATATCTTCAGGACCGTGGGTAAGCGGACATATTGCCGCTATTGATACGCTGCAACGTACGGTTTATTTTTATGGATATGGAGATGACCCGAAGATCAATCCGTTTTACTATCGTTTGTATAAGTCCAATATGGATCGCGAGGGAGCAACTCTACTCACTAAAGAAGACGGGCAGCATCGGGTAATCTTTTTGAAGTCTAAGCGCTACTTTATTGATACATTCTCAAGAGTCGATATGGAGCCGAAGATATTATTGAAGGATAATACCGGCAAGGTGATTATGGAGCTGGCAAAACCTGATTTAAGTCAAGTATATGCTGCTGGCTGGAAGAAACCGGAAAATTTTGTGGTGAAAGCTGCCGATAATGTTACAGATTTGTATGGAGTGATGTGGAAGCCGTCTAACTTTGATCCGGAAAAGAAATATCCGATTATCTCGGTTGTTTATCCGGGGCCATACTTTGGGTTTGTACCTACTAACTTTACGTTGGATGATAGCTATTGTACCCGTATGGCGCAGCTTGGCTTTATTGTAATTACTGTAGGGCATAGGGGAGATACTCCGATGCGTGGAAAGGCATATCACCGTTATGGTTACGGCAATATGCGTGATTATCCGTTGGCAGATGACAAATATGCTATTGAGCAGTTGGCTCAACGTCACTCGTTTATTGACGGTCAGAAAGTTGGTATCTACGGACATTCCGGTGGCGGATTTATGGCTGCAGCTGCTATCTGTACTTATCCTGATTTTTATACGGCAGCTGTCTCTTGCTCTGGGAACCATGATAACAGTATCTATAATCGTGGTTGGGGAGAATGTTACAACGGTGTAAGAGAAGTAGAGAAAGTGGTGAAAGACAGTTTGGGCAATGAGACTAAAGATTATGAATACAAGTTTAGCGTAAAGTCGAATGCTGAGATTGCCAAAAATTTGAAAGGACACTTGATGCTTGTCACTGGAGATATGGATAAGAACGTGAATCCTGCACATACATACCGTATGGCGCAGGCTTTGATTGAGGCCGGTAAGGATTTTGATATGCTTGTCATTCCCGGAGCCGGTCATGGGTACGGTTCTGCCGATAAGTATTTTGAGAAGAAAATGTACCGTTTCTTTGCCAAACATTTGCTAGGTGATGCCCGTGCAGACTATTGGGGAGATATTAACCGTAGTAAATAAGACAATAGATAAGATTTTATGAAAAACCATCTCTTTAGATGTTTGTGCTTGGCAGTTGCTTTAGTATCATGCAACCTTGCTGGTGCACAACAAAAAGCGAATTATCAGTTAGCGGAAAAGTTCCGTTTGTTGGAGCAGAACCCTATAGCTAAGTATTCTACAGAAGTCAGGCCGAGGTTTATCAACGATACGGATTGTTTTTATTACTCCTTTACAACACGTGAAGGGAAGAAATACTATTATGTTAATCCGAAGAAAAAGAAGAAATGCTTGTTGTTTGATACGGATGAGTTATTGAGCAAAATTGCAGTATATACTAAGAAAGCCTATTCTTCAGCAGATCCGCATTTGTCTTTCACATTTATGGAAGACAACGAAACTATTCGTATTGATTTTGACAGTGGACTTTATACATACAATATCCATACGAAAGAATTGAAGCAACTTGATGAGAAGCCGACTTATAAGACTGGCGACCCGTATTGGATGAAATATTCTCCAGATAGCTTGTATTTTCTTTACGCCAGCAAGGATAATTTGTATTTCGTTGGAAACCCGAAAAAGGGACAGGATACAATCCCGGTTCAATTGACGACGGACGGTATGCCGGATTATACATTCAATCGTGAAGACGAAGGTAAGATGGAAGGTCGTTTCGGAGCCGAATCAGCTCACTGGATTCCGGGAAGCCACCGTTTCTATGCTGTCCGTGAAGACAACCGAAAGGTTCGTGACTTGTGGGTTATTAATTCTTTATCCAAGCCTTCTCCTGAATTGATTCCTTATAAAGCCGAATTGGCCGGCGATAAAAACGTGACTCAATATGAATTACTGTTGGGAGATATAGACAAGCGGGAAGTTAAGAAGGTGGATATCAATCGTTGGCCGGATCAGTATATTGATGTATTGTATGCGTCAAAAGACGGAAAACGCTTGTACTTCCAACGTTATAACCGTACATGGAACCAGTCGGATATTTGCGAAGTGGATGTAGAGACCGGAAAAGTGCGTGTGGTGATTCATGAAGAAAATAAGCCGTATCTCGATTATCAGATGCGTAATGTTTCTTTCCTGAATGACGGAAAAGAAATCCTGTTCCGTTCCGAACGTAACGGTTGGGGGCATTATTATCTGTATGATACAGCAACAGGAAACCTGAAAAATCAACTGACAGACGGCACTTGGGTAGCCGGTCCGGTTGCGCAGATTGATACTATCGGACGCAAGATGTATTTCTATGGTTACGGACGGGAGAAAGGAATTGACCCTTATTACTATATTCTTTATGAAGCTCATTTGGATCGTCCGAATGCACTCCGTCTGTTGACGCCGGAGAATGCGTCACACGAAGCCAGTATCTCTCCGTCCTGCCGCTATTTGGTAGATTCATATTCTACCGTGTCGCAGGAGCCGGTAAATGTGGTTCGTAACCGGAATGGGAAGGTAATCATGACATTGGAGAAACCAGACTTGCAACCTGTCTATGAAATGGGCTGGAAAGCTCCGGAACGTTTTAAAGTAAAAGCAGCCGACGGAGTAACCGACCTTTATGGTGTGATGTGGAAGCCCGCCGATTTTGATTCGACGAAAGTTTACCCTATCATTTCGAATGTTTATCCGGGGCCGTTCTTCGAGTATGTGCCGACTCGTTTTACAATAAATGATGTTTATAATACCCGTTTGGCTCAATTGGGATTTATTGTAATTACCGTAGGGCACAGAGGCGGTACTCCGATGCGTGGAAAGGCTTATCACACCTACGGATATAACAATATGCGTGATTATCCGCTGGCGGATGATAAATATGCTATTGAGCAACTGGCTGCCCGCTATCCGTTTATAGATGCTACCAAGGTAGGTATTTACGGTCACTCAGGCGGCGGATTTATGTCGGCTGCTGCTATTTGCACTTATCCGGACTTTTATTCGGCTGCTGTCTCATCGGCTGGTAACCATGACAATCGTATTTATAATAAAGGTTTCGTGGAGATTCATTATGGTGTAGATGAGAAGGTGACAACGACTAAAGACAGTTTGGGAGTAGAAAGCAAAACGTATGATTATAGTGTACGTGTGCGTCCGAATCAGGAACTGGCGAAGAATTACAAGCATGGATTGCTGTTGTTTACCGGTGCCATAGACCAGACTGTGAATCCGGCCAATACTTTACGTCTGGTAGATGCATTGATTAAAGCGGACAAGGACTTTGATATGTTTGTGCTGCCGAAATGTACTCATGGATTCTTCGGTGAGTCCGAGAGCTTTTTTGAGCATAAAATGTGGCGTCATTTTGCACGTTTGTTGTTGTACGACAATTCGGCGGATTGTGATGTTGATTTGAATAAAGATATGATAAAAGATGAAAGGAGAAGATAAAATGAAGCGGACAAAAATGGGAATCGGATTAATGGTAGGGTTGTTAATCGGTTTTGTTCCGAATGTCGATGCTCATGCACAGAAGAAACCGCTAGATATTGAAGCCTGTATGTCGTGGAAACGTGTCGAATCACCTGATATTTCTCCGACAGGACGATGGGTAACCTATCGGATTTCTCCTATGGAATATAATCCTGAAAACAAAGAGGCAAACACTTTGCATTTGTTTGATACACGTACCCGTAAGGAGATTTTGTTGGATGATGTGGAAAACATAGATTTTTATAATTCGGATCAGGCTCTTTCTTATCAGAAGGCGGACTCTGTGGGAAATATGAAAACAATTTTGATGGAGTTGCCTTCAGGTGTAAAGACCGAATGGGCGTATAAAGAAATTTTTCGACCGGTAAATGGGACTCCTTATTCGGTTTCAGTAACAAACGTTCCGAAAGATACAATCAATCATGTTCCTTCTTTTGATCGTTTAGTGGTTCGTAATATCAAAACCGGCACTGCTTTCCAGATTGACAGTATTGGCTATTATACTTTGTACAATGAGGGACGGTCTATTGTCTTTGTACACAGACAAGCGAAGGGTAATGCTTTGTGTTATGGACCACTGGCCGGACCTTATCAGACTATTTATCAGAGTCCTGTAAAGAAAGAACCGGCTTCTTTCAGTTTGAATACAAAGCGGATGACAGGAGAGTTTTGTGTGAAAGATTCATTATGGTACAATTTTTCTTTGAAGAAGAATACCTGTGATTTGGTATTCGATCGTAAAAACATTGTTCTTCCTACTGGGATGGAGCTTGTTCGCGCTAGTCTGTCGCATAGTCAGGCGTTTCTGACGATGGAACTCCGGCCTTGTCAGGAAAAAGTGGAGCAAAATAAAGAAGAGGCAAAGCCGGATAAGAGTTTCGAACTGGAATTGTGGACTTGGAATGAATGCGAAGTTCCTCCTTTGCAGACTCGCAGCCGTTATTTCCGTCCTCAATATTCGAAATATATTTATGATATTGCTTCCAAAAAAGTGACGGAAGTAGCTCCGGATTATGCTGATTTGTTGGTGCCGGACCGTGCGGAAGAGATTCATCATGTACTTTATACAGACGAAACCCCTTACCATATGCAGAAGGAATGGCATCATGATATACCATTTGATGTCTATTCTGTGAATGTACATACGGGGGAAAAGCGGTTAGTAGGACGTAGTTATCGGACAAGACCGAAGTGGTCGATGAACGGCAAATGGGCTGTAATGTATGATCCTGTTGCACAAGTGTGGAATAAGTTTGACGGAACAACGGGTGAGGTTACTGATGTTTCAACGGCTATTGGATATCCTGTATTCGAGGAGACTTATGACAAACCGAATCCTGCACCTGCTTATGGTATTGCAGGCTGGACTGCCGATGGTAATCATGTGCTGATTTATGACGCTTATGACTGGTGGAAAATAGATTTGACCGGAGAAAGTCAACCAGAATGTTTAACCAAAGGATATGGTCGTAAAAATCAGAAATCTATCCGTAAAATGACCAGCAATATTGATAAGGAAGTATTCGAACCGAACGAGACGGTCATGGTCAGCGTATGGGATGAAAACACAATGGATGAAGGTGTTTATTTACTTGACATGAAAGGTCGCTTGAAGAAGCTCGCAGAAGGTCCTTATATCTATGCAATTCATCGTTTCTCTGACAATCAGAAGTTTTGTATCTGGAATCGTCAGAATATATCAGAATTTCGTGATCTGTGGTGGAGTAAATCTGATTTCTCTGATCCAATTCGTATAACGAATGCTAATCCTCAACAAAGTGAATACAAATGGGGTACTGCAAAGTTAGTGGAATGGACCAATTATGAGAATAAACCTAATAAGGGAATACTTTATCTGCCGGAAGATTATGATGCAAAAAAAGAATATCCCGTACTGGTGCAGTTTTACGAGACACATTCCGGAGGATTGAATACTTATCATGCTCCTATGTTGAGCAGTGCAATGGCGGATGTGATGTATTTTGTCAGCAATGGATATGTTGTATTTATGCCGGATGTACACTTCACCATAGGAACACCTGGGCAGAGTTGTTACGATGCCGTGGTAAGTGGAACAAAATATTTGATAGAACAGGGGATAGCACATCCGGGGAAGATAGGTTTGCAAGGGCATAGCTGGTCAGGATTTCAAACCAGTTATCTGGTGACAAAGACAGATATATTCGCTTGTGCTAATATCGGAGCTCCTATTACTGATATGGTGACTGGTTATCTGGGAATCCGTAATGGTAGCGGCTTGCCGCGTTATTTCATGTACGAAGAATGGCAAAGTCGTATGGGAAAGACATTGTGGGAAGCCAAGGATAAGTATTTGGCAAGTTCGGCTCTCATAGAGGCAGATAAGATACATACACCATTGCTAATTTGGCATAATGATAAGGATGAAGCCGTTGCTTACGAACAAGGTCGTGCACTTTATCTGGCTATGCGTCGTTTACAGCGTCCGGCATGGCATCTTAACTACAAGGGCGAGGGACATTTCCTTAGTAGTCAGGCCGCTCAGAAAGATTGGACCATTCGGATGATGCAGTTCTTTGACTATTACCTGAAAGGAACAAAAGAGCCGCGTTGGATGAAAGAGGGTATTCATCTAAGAGAACGCGGAATTGATCAAAAATATGACTTATTAGAAAAATAAAAAAATGAAGAAACTATTAATTACAGTAATAGCTCTGTCTTGCTTTGCATTCAGCAGCTACGGACAAGACAAGGTGGAAAAACAAATTATTGGTAAATGGTGTAATCCTTATACCTATGAATCTACTGGTGAACTCAAAGGATTTGAGTTTAAAAAAGGCGGGAAATGTTCTGCTGTTAATATTCCTTCTTTGGATTTAAAGACTTGGAAGATTGATAAGGACGGTTATTTGATTATCGAAGGTTTCAGCAAGGAAGACGATGGAAAGGTAGAAGTGTATAAAACACGTGAACGCATTGGAAAGTTGACAACTGATTCTTTGGAATTGGTAGCTCAGGATGGACCTCCGCGATTGGCTTTTCTATATCTGAATATGAAATCAATCAAGAAATTGGTTACTCCTGAAGTAGCTCCTGACAAGAAGTAATAAATCTCTCTCTTAATAATTTAGTGTTAATATTAGCATCGTGTTGCTAATGAAAACGCCCTGTCGTAGTGATTATGATGGGGCGTTTTTTGTTATTTTAGTATCTGAATTGTATCTTTCTGTGTAAAAAAATATTAATTTCATGAGGTATGCTCTGAGTAATTTAATATTATATTTAGTATGGAATATCGCTATTTAATTGTATTTTTGGCACAAAATACCCAAAATGGATAGCAAAGAGATTTCCATAGAGCAGATAAATAAACTGGATGCTACAGCTTTTCGTATGCTTTATAAAACTTATTATAAGGCATTGGTTTGCTATGCAATACAGATAACAGGGGAATCTGGAGCTGCAGAAGATATTGTACAGGAGCTGTTCTCTACCATTTGGGAAAAGCAAATGTCATTTAAGTCATTGGTGTCATTTAAGGCTTATTTATATAATTCCGTTCGGAATGCTTCAATTGATTATCTCAAGCATAAGGATGTTGAATTTGATTATTTGCAAAAGATAATAGAATCACATCAGGCATACAGTATAGGAGATGAGGAGGAGGATGGTTTCTTCACTGAGGAGATTTTTCGCCAACTGTTTATGACTATTGACTCTTTGCCAGAACGTTGCAGACAAGTTTTTTTGTTGTATATGGAAGGTAAGAAAAACGAGGAAATAGCAGCCGTGCTTTGTGTTTCTCTTGAGACCGTTAAGACACAAAAGAAACGGGCAATGTCTTTTCTTAGGAAAAAATTAGGTCCACATCATTTTGCGTTGCTCTTGTCTATTCTTCCATAGAAAAGATGTTTCTTAAAAAAAAGTTGCTTTAACTTGTCCCTCATTTTATCTGTTTAGTCGTCTTTTATATAAATGATGCAAAAACATATAATGGAACGTAAAAGAAACATAAATTCTGTAATTCATGATCAGTTACTAGGACGGCTTTCAGAAGAAGAAAGGAAGCGATTGCAGGTTTGGATTGAAAGTTCTTTGGAAAATAAAAAGAACTATGAATGTTTAATGCATGGTACTGATTTGGCTGAAAGATATCGTCTGTCTGCAACGGTAGACGAAGAACAGGCATGGAAAAAATTTCAGAAAAAACATTTTCAAGTTCGTGGAATCCATCGCAGAATGCTTTGGAAATATGCTGCTATCCTTATGATACCCGTGATTATTGGTGCAGCCATTTGGGTTGGAATGTGGCGAAATGCCGATACCGGACCTGTAAGAGTACAGGACGATCAATTAGCAATGTTACGGTCGGAAAAGATGGGAAAGCAGAAAGCTATCCTTGTATTGGCCGGTGGGCAAGAAATTGAATTGAAATCGGTTACTAATCAATCATTGCAGGATTCGACTATCTTGCCGGTGTTATCCCCCAAGGTTGTGAAAGAAACACAAACAGAAAATGAAGAAGTTGCTGCTACTGACAATAATAAATTAGTCACTTATGATGATAGTGAATTTTGGCTCACCTTTGAGGATGGAACAAAAGTTCATTTGAATTATAACACAACTTTAAAGTATCCGTCGCATTTTAGCACTGTTAGCCGTACTGTTTATTTGGATGGAGAGGCTTATTTTCAAATAGCTAAGGATGACAAACGACCGTTTCGGGTTATAACAGCAAATGGGATTGTCAAGCAATATGGTACCTCTTTTAATGTTAATACATATGTAGCCGGAGTCACGAAAGTGGTACTGGTGGAAGGGGCTATCAGTGTCCTTCCTAATCAGGGAGATGAGCATAAGATACATCCTGGAGAACTGGCTGTACTAAATGGAGCAACACAAGATGTTCAAATCAGCAAGGTAGACATATCACCTTATATAGCTTGGAATAGTGGGCGTTTTGTATTTGACAATTGTTCTTTGGAAACTCTTATGGAGGTGATATCCCGTTGGTATGATAAGGAAATAATGTTTGAAGATGAAGATATAAAGACGATACGTTTTACCGGCGACCTTGATCGTTACGGTTCCATAATTCCTATATTAAAAGCAATTCAAAGAGTTACTCATCTGAAAATGGATGTTGAAGGCGAAGCTATTATTATTAGAAGAGAATAAAAACAATTATTAACCACATTTACTAAAAAAGGAGGAGTCCATGCAAATAAAAAGGGCCAGAGAGCGTATTGTGATGTCTCTCTGTATTATTTTTCTGTTGTTCGCACCGATATCGGCAACAGCGCAGTCTAATTCAATGAAAGTATCCCTTAATTTAAAGTCTGCATCAGTTAAAGAGTTTTTTGATGCAGTGAAGGCTCAGACTGGTTTAAATTTTATTTATAACACTGAGCAAGTAAAGAGTATGTCTCGTATCACGATCCAAAGTAAGGGGCAACCTATTACTGAAGTTTTGGATAAAGTATTGGCTAATACAGGCTATACTTACGAGATTGAAGGCAATATTGTGACTATTGTATATCAACAGCCAAAAGAAAAGAAAAAAACTGTAACCGGAGTTGTAGTAGATGAAGAAGGAGGACCCTTGCCGGGAGCTCATATCAAGTTACTAAAAACAAATACTTCAGCGGTAACAGACAGTCAGGGCAAATTTTCTATTAATTTATCGAATCAGTACAATCCTGTATTGTCAATCTCTTATTTAGGTATGAGTGCACAGGAAATAAAAGTTGTCAATGATAAACCTTTGCGAATAGTGATGAAGCCGGACGAAAAGCAGCTGGATGAAGTCGTGGTGACCGGTTATGTGAAAATTAGTAAGAATAGTTTTACAGGAACTTCGGTGACTGTTTCTGCAGATCAATTAATGTCAGTGTCAAAAACCAATGTATTGGGGGCTCTGCAGGTATTTGATCCTTCTTTTCGTATTGCAGAAAATAATCTGGCCGGTTCAGATCCGAATAAAGTGCCAGAATTGTATATTCGTGGCCGTTCCGGTATTGGAACAACCGAGCTGGATGCGGAAAGTCTTTCTAAGTCATCTTTGGAAAATAATCCGAATCTTCCTACCTTCATTATGGATGGATTTGAGATCTCTGTGCAAAAGTTGTACGATATGGATCCGAGTCGTATTGAGAGTATTACTATCTTGAAAGATGCTGCTGCTACGGCAATGTATGGTTCACGTGCTGCGAATGGTGTGGTTATTATTACCACTGTAACTCCTAAACCGGGTAAGATTAATGTGAACTATAATTTTACAGGAACATTGGAATATCCGGATTTGACGGATTATAACCTTATGGATGCACGCGAAAAGTTGGAAACAGAAGTAGCTGCAAAGCTATTTAAGGCTGATCCGAAAAGTGAGAATTATATTACTGAACAAAATAAATTGGATGAGATTTATAATAAAAAGTTGAATAATGTAGTTCGTGGAGTGAATACATATTGGTTATCAAAACCATTACGTACTGTTTTTAATCATAAACATAGTCTCTATTTAGATGGTGGTACGGAAGACCTGCGTTGGGGAGTTGATCTCTCTTATCACAAAGATGCAGGTGTGATGAAGGAATCTTTTCGTGATCGTATGTCAGCCGGGCTTTCGTTGTCTTATAGATTGGGGGCATTCCAATTGCGTAATTATCTATCTTATACATATACTAAATCGTCAGACTCTCCTTATGGAAGTTTCTCTGATTATACTTCTAAGTTGCCGTATGATGAGTATTTGGATGAATATGGGAATTATTTGAAAACGACTTATGGGTGGAATGCCACAAACGGGAGTGAAAATCCTTTATATGAAGCTACTTTGGGTAGTTATAGTCATGATAAATCATGGGAGTTAATTGACAATATCGAGTTACTTTGGAATATCACTCCCCACTGGTTATTGAAGGGGCAGTTTAGTATTACGAAGTCAAATTCGGAAGCAAATGATTTTTTAGATCCCCGTTCGCAAAAAAATGAAGAAAAACTTGCATTTAACAATGTTGTTTCCGGACAATTGGACGTAGTAACTAGTAATAGCTTGAGCTGGGATGCAAATTTGACTATTTCTTATAATCATAGTATAAAGAAGAATAATCTTAATTTTCTGGCAGGTGTGAATGCTAGGTCCAGCGCAGGTAATGGATTGGCTATATCCTATCGGGGATTCCCTTCAGGAACACTCTCTGCGCCGGGATATGCGCACTCTATTTATGGTAATCCCTCTGCGTCTGATATGAAGAGCCGCTTGTTGGGTGCTTTGGCTACCTTCAACTATTCGTATGATAATATTTATCTTGCTGATGTGTCTACCCGTTTTGATGGAAACTCAGAGTTTGGATCTGATAATCGTTTTGCTCCTTTCTTCTCAGGAGGGGTAGGGTTGAATATTCATAACTATAAAAGGTTGAAAGATTGGGAATGGCTTGATCGCTTGAAAATTCGTACAACTTACGGCGTGACAGGTAAGGTAAACTTTTCTCCCTACGATGCACAAACTATGTATCGTATTACTACAGATAGATGGTATAAAACCGGGCTTGGAGCTTCGCTTATTGCTTTGGGGAATTCTAATCTAGGTTGGGAAAAGACAGGAAACTGGGACTTTGGTGTTGATTTGAATATGTTTGATGGACTGTTTCAAATGGATTTCTCTTATTACCGTAAAAAGACAAAAGACTTGGTGACTAATATTACACTACCTAGTTCTACAGGATTTACTTCTTATAAGGATAATATCGGAGAGGTGATGAATAAGGGGATAGAGGTTCAAATTAGAAGTACGTTACTTAATACCAAGGACTGGATGGTGGCTTTGTATGCTAACTTAGGACACAATAAAAATGAAATTTTAAAAATCTCAGATAGTCTGAAAGATTACAATAACAAGGTTTTGGCTAAATACGAAGATTATGACAAAGCATATGAACGCACCAAACAAGAGTATGCGGATACTCATCTGCAATATGTGGAAGGTGGTTCACTGACCTCTATCTTTGCTGTACGTTCATTGGGGATTAATCCGTCTGATGGCAAGGAGATATTTGTGAAACGTGATGGAACTATCACTTACGATTGGCATGCTGCCGATCAAGTGGTGGTAGGTAATGAAGAGCCGAAGGCCCAAGGTTCTTTTGGGTTGAATTTGCGTTGGAAGAATTTTACTTTATTTTCTTCTTTCTTGTATGAATTTGGTGGACAGCGTTACAATCGTACTTTGATAGATAAGGTTGAGAATGCCCGTATTTCATCACAGAACGTAGACCGTCGGGTCCTGACTGGACGTTGGCAAAATGTAGGGGATCGTACACCGTATGCTGCATTGCAGACTCAATTGGTTGCTACCACTCGTCCTACTAGTCGTTTTATACAGGATTATAATATGCTGACGTTTAATTCACTTACATTGGGTTACGATTTTGATTCTTCTTGGTTGAAGAAGTATCATTTAGGCATGTTGCGATTAGAACTTTCTGGTAACGATCTTTTCCATGTGTCTACAGTACGTGCTGAACGTGGATTGGATTATCCGTATTCTCGTTCTTTTGCTATATCACTTAAAATGAGTTTATAATTTGAAACTGTTAAAGTTAGAATAATGATAAATAAGAAAAAAAACATATTATGTTCGTTGCTTACTCTGCTTTTGATGAGTAGCTGTAATTGGTTGGAAGTATCACCGAGCAACGAGGTGAACGCTGACGATATGTATAGCAATGGAGATGGTTACCGCAATGCATTGAATGGGCTTTATTTGCAATTGTCGGGAAGTACTCTTTACGGCAAAAATATGAGTTGGGGCTTTATAGAAGTATTAGGACAGCAGTATCTGACAGAGAAGATGAAAGCTACGGAGGTTTATGCTAAAGCAGCTTCATATAAATATGATGATACCGATGTAAAGTCGATCATTTCAGGATTATGGACCGAAAGCTATAATGCCATCGCCGGATGTAATAAACTTATTAGTATGGTGAGTGAAGCTGATCCTGCTCTTTTTGTTGAGAATGAGATGGAAAGGGACTTGGTTTGGGGAGAAGCGTTGGCACTACGGGCATTGTTTCATTTCGATATTCTTCGTATGTTTGCTCCTTCTATGGAGGTAAATGATGGGAAAAGCTATATTCCTTACGTAGATTCTTATCCGGTGATAAGTACTGCATATTATTCTAATGCTGATATTTTGAAAAAAATAGAAGCTGACTTGTTGAAAGCACAGAAGTTGGTAGCAAAGTGTGATGTGGAGAAACATCCGGTGTGGATGGAGACAGAATACCGTATGTTTGGAAAGGGACTTGCTGGTGAGCTTCCTGAAGAGGTTTTCTTTGCTTTTCGTGGATTCCGTATGAATTATTATGCTGTTACTGCTTTATTGGCAAGAGTATATATGTGGGAAAAGGAATATAAGAAAGCGTTTGATTGTGCAGATGAGGTAACAAAAGCTTCTAATAACAAAAAAACGTTATTTGGATTTACAGAAACGTTGAGTGGTGATATGAAGGATTGTACGAATTTGATTTTTTCTGTGAATAGTGAAACGTTGCTTGATGATTACAAGCCTTTTGTAACAAGTGGTAATGATAACTTATTCTTGTTCAATGTAGAAGATATTTATGAAGGTTCAAGTGAGGATCAGCGGGGAAAGGTATGGGTCAGCAATTTGGGAAGCTTACAATATTCTAAGAAATACTTATTAGAGGAATCAGAAACGGGATATGATGTTATTCCGGTACTTCGTTTGAGTGAAATGTACTACATTATGGCAGAGTATTATGCCCAAAATGGGAATTTCACAGAGGCGGGGAAGATGGTTGACAAGGTTCGTTCGGCAAGAGGACTGATTTCTAGTTCTTCTAATTTCTCTTCAATGGAGGACTTTAGGAGAAAATTACTGAAAGAGATGCGTAAAGAATTTGTGGGTGAGGGACAGCTTTATTTTCAATACAAGCGTTTCAATGATAAATCATTGTCCGATAATGTGAAATTTGTATTCGACCTTCCAGAGAATGAAGATATTTAATGAATAAAATGATTATGTACATATTTATGAAACCATATATATTGTTGTTACTTTTTGCTTGCTGTTTGTTTTCCTGTTCGGAAGATGAGATAGAATCATATTATGGTGGGCAATACTTATATTTTAGTCAATTGAAAGATGCTGAAGAAGATGAAAATGCAATTCGGGTTTCTTTCAATAACTATCCGTTAGATAATGAATTGACTGTAAAAATTAGTTTGGGATTAGTAGGTGATCCGTTTACGAAGGATGCTCCTTACAAGATAGGTGTTGTGAAAGAAAAAACCACAGCTTTGCCTGAAAATTATAGTATCCCTCAGAATCCTGTGTTTAAAGCAAATTCTGCTACGGATAATTTGGAGTTGAAACTTATTAAGACAGAAAACTTGACTGAAGATGTTTCGCTTCTATTGAAGATTGAGGCAAACGATTATTTCGCGGGGAGTGTTCAGAACTTTGATACTATTCGAGTGGTGTTCAATGCTGTGGAAAGTCAGCCATTATGGTGGGATAAGGATGTGAAGAACGTTTATTTGGGCACTTATTCACGTGCCAAGTACAGAGCTTTGGTACAATATGGTGGTGAAGGAGCTGCTGATTTTGGTAGTATGAATGCTTCGCAAAAACGCCAATGTGCCTTACGCTTGAAGGATGCCATTGCACTATATGGTTTAAAAGAGGACGATGGAAAGGCTATGACCGTACCTATTTACTAATTTTATAGAATGAAGACGAAAATGATTAAGATAAAATTAATGTTTGTAGCGGTGATTTTATCATGTTGCCTATTCTCGGCTTGTTATGAGGATAAGGGAAACTATGATTATCGGCAGATGAATGATATCACGATACACATCCCATTGGAAAACAATGAATACGTGATGGGAGATAAATTGGAAATAACTCCCAACTTGGAGTTCGCAGTTGGAAAGGAATCGAATGAATTAACCTACTCGTGGACTTTCGGTGGGAAGGAGATATCTACAGAACGAAATTTGAATTGGATTGTGGACGATCCGGGACAATATAAGGATTTGCGTTTGGCTGTAAAGGATGAAATTACTGGTGTGACTTATTTCGGTACAGCATTGATATCGGTTATTTCTCCATATGCTTCGAGTGCTTGGGTGGTTTTGTCGGCCAAAGAAGATGGGACAACGATGTTGACTTATATGCGTCCCACTCGTACGGAAGCAGAAAATGAGGAAGATCGGAAATACACATTGGATGTTACTAAAGATGTATTTGGTCTTTCTAATGAAGGGGCATCGTTGGGTGGAAAACCGCTATCTATGGAGCAACATTTTGTTACTCAATGGGAAGGGGAAGATAATACAAGCTGGTTGTGGATTACTCAACAAGGAGGTCAAGGCTGTGTGGATGTATCCGGTAGCTCATACCAAATAGAAGGAACATTGCCGGCCATGTTCATTAATGCCAGTTATCCGCAAGGATTTGAACCGCAAAGTGTATATGATATGATCTATCTTTCAATGGCTATAGGGAAGGATGGTAAAATTTATACTCGCGTAAAGGATGTGTACGAGTTATTTAATACTAATTATTTTTTGGATGACAGACCTTTACTTTATGAAGGCAATCCTGTAGATGGAACTATGATAGCCAAGACGCCTGAGTTTTATACGCATGGAGGAACTTTGTTATTTGATAAGAATTCTAATCGTTATTTACATATAGCTGACCTGAAAACTGAAGTTTTTGTAATTGGAGGTGGCATGACAGAAAAGAATTATTCAGGTAATGTACTTGCTTTAGAAGCTTGGGATGAACGTTTTGACAATATGGAGGGGTGTGTAGTACATTATATTGGCGTTGCAGAATCTCCTTATGATTGGGGTGGTTCTTTAAGTTATAAATCTGTTATAGAGAAAGGAGGAAAATACTATATTCAAGATTTTGAGGTGGATGATTATACAGGTGGTTCTTATCCTCCAGGTGCTTATTTTAATAGTCAAGATGAAGTCCCTTTTGACGGATTGATAGGTGCAGGTAAGAAAAACGTGTATTCACTTTGCTATTATCAACAAACAGATCGTCCATACTTGTTATTTAGTAGCGATAATATCCTTTATTTATACTATTTTGAAGGCGATGCAGGTAAAAAATTGGTAAAGTTTGCTACATTTAACGCACCGATAACAGGAATTGACACCGGAGGTGGTGCATACGAAGGACACGCTGGAGTAGGATTGGAAAATGGAGACTTTTATGTGCTGGATTTAAGTAAGTCGGTATTAGAAGAGGTGATTAAAAATGGGGATAGTGATAAAAAAGTGTTGTTTAAACAAGAAAGTTTAGGCAAAATTGTGCAAGTGCTTTTCAAACGGAAGGCAACTCGTGATTCCTGGTAAAATTGTCAAATATGAAAAAGGAAAACACTTAAAGGAAATATATAGTAATGTACAAAAAAATCTATTTACTTCTTTTGGTTGCATTATGCGGGGCTATGATTACTCCCGCTGTGGCCAAGAAGAAAAGCAAGAAAAAAGCTTCAACAGAAGCTATGACAAAAAAGAAAGAGAAAAAAGAAACCAAGTATGATAAGCTGTTTAAGGGTAAGAAAGTCACGACGGCAAAAGGTTTCATCACTCTTCATCAGTTTGATAACAAAGTTTATTTTGAGTTGCCGCTCAAAGTGCTCAATCGTGATATTCTGTTGGGATCTACAATTGCAGAAACAACGGACAATCAGTTTGGATGTGTAGGAGAGAAGTCTGGTGATCCTTTCTTGATTCGTTTCGTGCAGCGTGATTCAACGATTACATTGCGTCGTGTGCAGGCAGGACAATGCTCGGACGATCGTGAGATTAAAAAACGTTTGCAGAGTAGTACAATGCCGGCTATCGCCGAAACTTTTGAGATAAAGGCTTACAATAATGACAGTACCGCGGTTGTATTTGATATGACCAGCTATCTGTTGAGTGATAAGAAAATGCTTTCTCCTTTCTCTCCTTATTCATTGATAGAAATGATGGGAGGGAGCGTTGATAAGAATTTTGAAAAGGAAAGTTCTTTTATACAAGGCATCAAAGGCTTCGAAGACAATATCAGTGTTCGTTCCTTGCTGACTTATAAAGTAAGTGTAGGAGCTAAAGGAAGTTATGCAGTAAAAAACATGCCTTTCTCGGCTGTGATGAACCGTAGCTTTATCTTGTTGCCGGAAAAGCCGATGCGTCATCGTTATGCCGATCCGCGTATTGGTATTTTCGAACACTCTATTGTTGAGTTTGCTTCCGAAGGACGCGGATTGCGTACTCGCCATATTGCTCATCGTTGGAATCTGGAACCATCGGATTCTGCCGCATATCTGCGTGGAGAGTTGGTAGAGCCTAAAAAACCTATTATTTTCTATATTGATGATGCATTTCCGTTGAGTTGGAATAAATACATTCATAAAGGAGTTGAGGTATGGCAGAAAGCATTTGAGAAGATTGGCTTTAAGAATGCGATTATAGCAAAGGATTTTCCTAAAGACGATCCTAACTTTGATCCGGAAAACATCAAATATTCTTGTATCCGTTATGCCCCTTCTACAGTAGCTAACGCAATGGGACCTTCTTGGATTGACCCTCGCTCGGGAGAGATTATAAACGCATCAGTAACGGTATATCATAATATTGTGCAGTTGGTTCAATACTGGCGTTTCTTGCAAACTGCACCGGCAGATAAGGATGTTCGTGATGTAGTGTTGCGTGAAGATTTATTGGGAGACTGTATCGCTTACGTACTTTCTCATGAAGTAGGGCATACTTTGTCCCTGATGCACAATATGGCGGGTTCTTCTTCCATTCCTGTAGAGTCGTTGCGTGATCCGAAGTTTACTCAGGAATATGGAACAACCTATTCTATCATGGATTATGCACGTAACAACTATATAGCACAGCCGGGTGATAAGGAGAAAGGAGTACGTATGACACCTCCTGAACTTGGTGCTTATGATTATTATGCGATCTCTTGGTTGTATAAACCGATATTTGAAGCGAAAACATCTGAAGAAGAAATTCCTATACTGGACAAATGGATCAGTGAGAAATCGGGTGATCCTAAGTATCGTTATGGTAAGCAGCAGTTTAAACGTCGCTTTGACCCGAGTTCCGTAGAAGAAGATTTAGGGGATGATCCTGTGAAAGCTTCAGAGTATGGACGTCGTAATCTGCAATATATCCTGAAACATATTAATGAATGGGTAGCAGACAAAGATAAGGATTTTGAGTTCCGTACTGCTTTATATGATGAGATTGTCTACGGATATGTACGCTATTTAAGCTTCGTGTTAGCAGATATCGGAGGTATTTACCTGAATGAGCGTTATGATGGCGATCAACGTCCGAGTTATCAGACTGTGTCGAAAGAACAACAGAGAAAAGCATTGAATTTTTTGCTGAATGAGTTGAAGGATCTTTCTTGGTTGGAGGCGGATGAGACCTTGAAAGAGTTCCCTATTCGTACTTCTGTAGCTATGCAAATGGAGAATGCGATTATTGATGGTATTTTATCCCGTTGTGGTGCTGTTTCTATCTGCTCGAACAAGGCAACATCCGCTCCTTATACTCAAAAAGAATATCTGGCAGATATCGAACGTTTTGTATGGGCACCAACACGTGCTGGTAAAACTTTGACAGATACGGAGATGCGTTTGCAGATGAATTATTTGACAAAATTGATAGAAGGATCTGTAACTGGAGTTGCTAAAAATGCGACTCGTAAAGGCATTACAGATATGTATGGTATTATTGAAATTCCTGAATGGTTGAAGGCTGCTTCGCGTGAGCGTTTCGGCATTATCTCGGAAGAGTTTATGGGATGTTTTAATAATAAGCATGCTGAGATGCAGGCAGCTCGTCTGGAAGAAATTAGCGGTTTTGAGGATGATGTTGATTTAAAGGCTCCGTTGGAGCCGATGGAACATGTTTATTTCGGTGAACTGAAGAAAATCCGTAGTTTGCTTGCGGCAAGTGCTTCTACCGGCTCTGCTGATACGCAACGCCATTATCGCTTATTGTTGTACAAAATTGACCAGGCATTAAAATGATAGGAAGTATGAGAAATAGATATAGTAAGATACTTTGTTTATTGCTTCTTTTTATGTGTTGCCTGCCACAAGACGGAAATGCGATATGGCCTTTTAAAAAGAAGAAAAAAGAGGAAAAGAAAGAAGTACTGACACCTTATCAGAAGCTTTTTAAGAATAAGAAAGTACAGACAGCTCATGGGTTGATGACTATTCATAAGGTGGAAGACAAGATATATGTGGAGTTTCCGGTTGCGATGTTGGGTCGTGAGCTGTTGTTCACATCTTCCATTGAGAATACAAGTGATGGGGGAGAAGGTGCACCGGGACAGTTGGGAGGAACAGATGTACGTCTGCGTTTTGAGATGATCGATTCTACAGTCGTGGCACGTATGCCTTTGTTGAGCAAACCTGTCAATACGAGTGGTGATTCTGATATCGCCCGTGCGCTGAATAATTCACATAATCCGGGCATCTTCAAGAGCTTTAAAGTGTTGGCGTGTACGCCGGATAGTTCGGCTCTTGTGGTGAATATGAAAAGCTTATTCTTGGAAGGTTCGGCTTTTACCAAACCTTTTCCGTCGACTTCTGCTAACGGCTATTATGGTTTTGTGTCTCGCGACCACTCATTAGAATCTGATAAATCGTCTATTTTAGGCGTTTCTGCTTCCGGAGATAATATTACCGTTCGTGAGGAATTGGCATATAAGGTGAATCATACCTTGATGGGAGCTTATAGCATGTATGAGAATGTTCCGTTGACGGCTGTAGTAAATAAAATGTTATGCGTTTTGCCGGAAGAGCCGATGACTCCTCGCCTGGCTGATTCACGTCTTGGATTGACCACACAGTTGAAAAGTGATTTTGTCGGAGCTGGACAAGAGGTGAAGAATATACGCTATGCAAAACGTTGGCGGATTGAGCCTTCGGATTCTGCTGCTTATCGTCGGGGTGAACTGGTGGAACCGAAGAAACAATTAGTATTCTATATTGATAGCTTACTACCCGTCAAATGGCATCCTTATGTTAAAGCTGGAGCGGAATCTTGGAATAAAGCTTTTGAAAAGATTGGTTTTAAGAATGTGATTTGTGTGAAGGAGTTTCCTGAAAATGACACTTTGTTTAATGCACACAGTTTGGACTGCATGACCATCCGTTATTCTGCTTCATGGATGAATACTGCACAAACAACTCTTCACTCTGATGCTCGTACCGGTGAGATCTTGAATGCTTCTATTTTGATTAATGCAAACCTGATCAGTGTACAGTATATAGACCGTATTGCGGCAACTGTAGCAACCGATCCTCGTGTCCGTACTGTCATTTTCCCACAAGAGGTACAAGGTGAGCTGATTCAGGCTGCTATTGCCCAGGCGGTAGGAACAGGGCTGGGACTTTCTGCGAACTGGGGAGCTTCTGTTGCTTATCCGGTAGACTCTTTGCGTTCTGCTAGCTTTACACAAAAGTATGGTTTGGCTTCTTCTGTTATGGGTGGGGTAGTGATTAATGATGTAGCTACGGCAGATGATGTCCGGAAGGGAGTACGCTTAGTTAATACGAACCCTGGACCGTATGATGAGTTGGTTATTAAATATCTGTACCAACCTATTTATGCTTCTTCATTACAAGAAGAGAAAGTGACGTTGGATAGCTGGATTCGTCAACGCACAGGAGATCCTCATTATGCTTATATACGTAGTCAGCCCCGTTTCGATTCGGATCCGCGTAATAGTCGTGGCGGTTTGGGAGACGATCATTTGAAGTCATTTGATTATATGCTTTCCAATATCCGTACCGGTTGTGAGAATTATTATACTTGGTTCTCAGAAGGAGACAGGGATATGACAATGCGGAAGCGGGTATATTCAGCACTTTGTGATCGATTGAACAGTCGTGTATATGCGGTTCTTTCGTATGTCGGTGGTATTTATCTTAACGATATTCGTGAAAAAGATGTGATTCCGAGTTACTCGATGGTAGACCGCGAGAAGCAAAAGGCAGCATTGAATAGGGTTCTGCGCCTGGCAAAAGAACTGGACTGGATAGAGAGTACGGCTCGTGCTACAGATTTTACAATTGCTGATAAAAAGGCCGATATGATGCGTTTGAATATTTTCAAGAATATCTTTAATCGTTTGCCTTATATCGAAGTGTGTACGGAACGTTTCCCGGAAACAGCTTATACGGCTTCCGAATATTTGGATGACATTTATAATGTAGTATGGGAAGGAACTCTGAAACGCCGTCCGTTGGAGAATGTTGAGAAAGCTTTGCAGACAGCTTTTCTGGAAAGTATTATTGCCACCTCTACGGTAACTGCACCTATTGGTAGCTTTAAGGCTTCAAAGGCGTCATTTGCAGATACACGGAAATCGGAAATTAATCTGACGGCTTTACGTGAAGGAGAGAATGTAGAGCATCATTTGTGCTCTTTGCAGGCTCCTGAAGAAATAAGTGGTTTTTCATCTGTTCCGCCTATTTATACGAATCAGACGAAAGTTGCTGCATATTATTTTGATCTGTTGATGCGTACGAAAGAGATGTTGGAAAAGAGTATTTCGACTATGCCTGAGGCTGATCGTTCACATTATGATCTTTTAATCTATCGCATAAACAAAGCGGTAGAGATAAAATAATAAATTTCTCTCTCTTAAATAATTTAATGTTAGCATCGTATTGCTAATGAAGCGCCCCACCGTAGTGATTACGATGGGGCGTCTTTGTTATAGTGTACGTTACAGTGTATGTTTTAATAAATCGAAAACTTTTTGAAATCGTTTGCTATCGAGGCTTGCTTACACTTGTCGCATAGCTAATGCTTTGTTTTCCGCAGCTTCCATAATTTCCCGTTCTCCGGGTCCTTTATCGTTAATACCGCAGAGATGAAGAATCCCGTGGATAATGACACGGTGCAGTTCGTCGTCATAAGAAGCGCCAAATTGCTCCGCATTAGTGCGTATTGTGTCCAGGCTAATGAATAAGTCTCCTGATAAACGATCGCCTTCACAATAATCGAAAGTAATGATATCCGTGTAGTAGTCATGTTGCAGATATTGACGGTTTACCTCCAGAATCTTTTCGTCCGAGCAGAAGATATAAGCGATTTCACCGAGTCTTTTTCCGTAAGAAGCTGCTACGGCTTTTATCCATTCCGTAGTCTCACGTTTCTTGATATCAGGCATTTTTACGCCTTCTGTTTGATAAGTTACAGCCATAATTGAATGTTATGATTTAAAAGAAAAATAAATAACTGATTAAGATAGCGGCTATGATACCCGAAAAGTCTGCAATCAGGCCGCAGGTTACCGCATTACGAGTTTTGGTGATTCCCACACTGCCGAAATAAACGGCCAGAATGTAGAATGTAGTATCTGAAGCTCCGCGTACAACACAGCTCATACGCCCAACAAAAGAATCCGGTCCTAATTCTTTCATCGTATCGATCATCAGGCCGTTTGCGCCGCTGCCACTAAGTGATTTCATCAGTGCAGTAGGTAAAGCCCCGACAAAGCTCGTGTCAACCCCACATAGGCCTACTATATAGCCGATACCTCCCACCAGAAAATCCATTGCTCCCGAAGTGCGGAACACTGCAATTCCTACCAAGAAAGCAACCAGATAAGGAATGATGCGTACAGCCGTCGTAAATCCTTCTTTGGCTCCTTCCACAAAAGAATCGTATACATTGATTTTCTTTCTGACTCCCGTTAAAATAAACAGGATGATGACACTGAACAGCAGAATATTCGCTATCAGTGTAGAATAAGTACCCATATCCTCCCGCGATACACTTAGAAACAGATAAATCAATCCCGAAAAGAAAAGACAGATAATGCCCATTAAAATGAGAATAGGCTTATTGATTAAGTTTATCTTTTGAGTGATGCTGACTGCTATAACTCCGACTAAAGTTGAAATGAAAGTACTTATCAGAATAGGAATGAATACATCCGTAGGCTGTGCAGCCCCCATTTGCGCACGATACACCATGATACTTATCGGAATAATGATGAGGCCGGAGGTATTAATCACCAAAAACATAATCATCGGGTTGGAAGCCGTGTCTTTTTTCGGATTTAGTTCCTGCAGCTCTTTCATTGCTTTCAGTCCCAGCGGAGTGGCGGCATTGTCCAAACCGAGCATATTGGCGGACATATTCATAAAGATGGAACCCAACACCGGATGTCCTTTAGGAATGTCCGGAAACAAACGGCATAGCACCGGACTTAGAAAGCGTGCCAGTGTATTAATCAATCCACTGTTCTCTCCGATCTTCATGATACCCAACCAAAGAGCCAGTACACCCGTAAGTCCCAGTGATATCTCGAATGCCGTTTTGGAGGAGTCGAATGTAGAGTTCATGATAGCCGTAAATATCTCCGTATCTCCCAGAAAAATCACTTTTATAAGAGCGATGATAAAGGCAATGACGAAGAATCCTATCCAAATGTAATTTAGAACCATAGTTGATAACGTGTATATAGATAGTGCAAAAGTAGTTATTACGTTTCAAATAAACTAAATCTTCGTCTTTCTTATACTGAAAATGAATGTAAATCTCTATCTTTGTCTCCTACTTTCAAGAAATAAATGGAACAGGAAGATTTTAACATACGCGAACATCAGCTTACTTCAAAAGAACGGGATTTCGAGAATGCACTCCGTCCGTTAAGCTTTGAAGACTTTAGCGGGCAGGACAAGGTGGTGGAAAACCTTCGCATTTTTGTGAAGGCGGCACGTCTGCGTGGCGAAGCACTCGACCATGTGCTGTTGCACGGCCCTCCCGGATTAGGAAAAACAACTCTTTCGAATATTATCGCCAACGAATTGGGAGTTGGCTTTAAAGTGACTTCCGGTCCGGTACTCGATAAACCGGGTGATCTGGCAGGAGTGTTAACCAGTCTCGAACCGAATGATGTACTTTTTATCGATGAAATTCATCGGTTGTCGCCTGTAGTGGAGGAATATCTTTATTCGGCCATGGAAGATTACCGCATCGATATTATGATTGATAAGGGACCTTCGGCCCGCAGTATCCAGATAGATTTAAATCCTTTCACGCTGGTTGGCGCAACTACCCGTAGCGGTTTGCTGACAGCTCCGCTTCGTGCACGTTTTGGCATTAATCTTCATTTGGAGTACTATGATGACGACGTTTTGAGCAATATCATCCGTCGTTCTGCATCCATACTGGATGTGCCTTGTTCGGTACGCGCGGCATCGGAGATTGCTTCCCGTAGCCGCGGAACGCCTCGTATTGCCAATGCCTTGCTCCGTCGGGTACGTGACTTTGCGCAGGTGAAAGGCTCCGGCTCTATCGATACGGAGATTGCCCAGTTTGCATTGGAAGCACTGAATATCGATAAATACGGTCTGGATGAGATAGACAACAAGATACTTTGCACTATTATAGACAAGTTTAAAGGTGGCCCGGTAGGTATCACTACCATTGCTACGGCTTTGGGAGAAGATGCGGGAACCATTGAGGAAGTTTACGAACCTTTCCTGATAAAAGAAGGATTCATGAAGCGTACTCCCCGTGGACGTGAAGTGACTGAACTTGCCTATAAACATTTGGGAAGGAGTCTTTATAACAGCCAGAAAACGCTGTTTAATGACTGATAAAAACGGAATAAAAGAACTTTATAAAGCGTAGTTGGATGATGAAGCAATGGACTACTTTACTTGTTTTTCTCTTTTTGAGCCTCTCTTTATCGGCTCAACAGGAATATGGGAGGGATATTTTTGTCTCTTCTGAAGGAGACTCTTTACCTTATCGGATGATTCATCCCGAATCGGTGAAGCCCGGTGAAAAGTATCCGCTCGTACTGTTTCTGCATGGAGCCGGCGAACGGGGAAATGATAATGAGAAACAGTTGACTCATGGTGGACAGATGTTTCTTAATCCGGTCAATCAAGAGAAGTATCCCGCTTTCGTTCTAATTCCACAGTGTCCGACAGACGGTTACTGGGCTTATACAGGACGTCCGAAGTCGCTTATCCCTACAGAAATGCCAGTGGGACAGGAGATCAGTCCTATATTGCAAACGCTTAAACAGTTGCTCGATTCTTATCTGGTAATGCCCGAAGTGGATACACAGCGGGTTTATATTATCGGTCTTTCAATGGGAGCGATGGGAACGTATGATTTAGTAGTGCGTTATCCGGAGATTTTTGCAGCTGCAGTTCCTATTTGCGGTACAGTCAATCCGAGCCGGCTGTCAGTTGCCAAGGATGTGAAGTTTCGTATCTTCCATGGAGATGCGGATGATGTAGTTCCGGTGAAAGGTTCTCGTGAAGCGTATAAAGCACTGAAAGCTGCCGGTGCAGATGTGGAATATATTGAATTTCCCGGTTGTAATCATGGAAGCTGGAATCCGGCTTTCAATTATCCCGGATTTATGGATTGGTTGTTCAAACAAAAGAGGCAACGTTAAGCCAATCTGAATGATAATCACTAATAAAACATGGCTGGACTAAAATCATTAGCTAAAGATACTGCAATTTATGGGTTGAGTAGTATTGTCGGACGGTTCCTTAACTACATGCTGGTGCCTTTGTACACAGCGGTATTGCCGGCTTCCACCGGAGGTTATGGAGTGGTATCAAACGTATATGCGTTTACAGCCCTGATGCTTGTATTGCTTACGTTTGGTATGGAAACGGGATTCTTCCGTTTTGCCAATAAATCGGGAGAAGACCCGATGAAAGTATATGCCAACTCCTTGTTATCGGTAGGAGGGGTATCTTTGATTTTTGTTTTCCTTTGCCTGTTATTCCTGCAACCTATTTCCAATTTACTGGATTATGGCGATCATCCGGAGTTCATAGCGATGATGGCTGTTGTGGTAGCTTTAGACTCTTTCCAATGCATCCCTTTTGCTTATTTAAGGTATAAAAAACGGCCCATCAAGTTTGCTGCTATCAAACTGCTCTCTATCGTTGGTGGCATCGGTTTGAATTTATTTTTCCTACTGGTGTGCCCGTGGCTGAATGTACATTGTCCGTCAACTATCTCCTGGTTTTATGATCCGGATTATTTAGTGGGATATATCTTTATTAGCAACCTGATTATCTCAGTTGTTCAGATGTTCTTCTTCATCCCGGAACTGACAGGTTTTGCTTATAAATTAGACCGGGTATTGTTGAAACGAATGGTCGTATATTCTTTCCCGGTATTAATCTTAGGCTTGGTAGGTATTCTAAACCAGACTGTGGATAAGATGATATATCCGTTTCTTTTTGAAGACCGGCAGGAGGGGTTGGTACAATTGGGTATCTATGCGGCAACCAGTAAGATTGCGATGGTAATGGCAATGTTTACGCAAGCTTTCCGTTATGCTTACGAACCGTTTGTCTTTGGCAAAGACCGCGAAGGAGACAACCGGAAGATGTATGCCGCTGCGATGAAGTATTTTCTTATATTTTCCTTGCTGGCTTTCCTTGCTGTCATGTTTTATCTCGACTTATTGCGTTATCTGGTGGCAAGAGGTTACTGGGAAGGCCTGGGGGTAGTAGCCATTGTAATGCTTGCAGAGATCTGTAAAGGGATCTATTTCAACCTTTCCTTTTGGTATAAACTGACGGATAAGACCTATTGGGGAGCCTACTTCTCGGTGATCGGTTGTGTTATTATTGTCGTATTGAACATTCTGTTTGTGCCGGTTTACGGTTATCTTGCTTCGGCATGGGCTTCTGTTGCAGGCTATGCAGTCATCTTGTTGCTATCCTATTGGATAGGACAGAAAGAATACCCGATTCATTATGATTTGAAGAGCCTCGGACTTTATGTTCTGCTGGCAGCGGTACTTTACGTTATTGGAGAGCAGGTTCCTATCCCTAATATAGTGCTCCGTCTCGCTTTCCGTACCGTACTCTTATTGCTATTTATAGCCTATATTATTAAAAAGGATTTACCATTGAGTCAGATTCCTGTTATTAATCGATTTATAAAGAAGAAATAACTATGAAGACAGATGAACGTAATAAGTTTGCTATCAAGTCCTTTCTGGGAGAATATCTGGACTTGAGGAAAGATAAGGATAACGAACTGGCTACAGTGGATTCTATCCGTAAGGGGGTAGAGTTCAAAGGTGCCAATTTATGGATTCTGATCTTTGCCATATTCATGGCATCACTCGGATTGAATGTGAACTCCACTGCCGTTATTATCGGTGCCATGTTGATTTCTCCATTGATGGGACCTATTATGGGAGTAGGATTGTCTGTCGGACTAAATGATTTTGAATTAATGAAACGCTCTTTGAAGAGCTTTCTCATAACGACCGCTTTCAGTGTGACTACGGCAACCATCTTTTTCCTTCTTGCTCCTATTGCCGGTTCACAGTCAGAGTTGCTGGCACGCACATCGCCCACTATTTATGATGTATTCATCGCACTTTTTGGTGGATTGGCAGGTGTCGTAGCTCTCTCTACCAAGGAAAAAGGAAATGTGATTCCGGGCGTTGCCATTGCTACCGCATTGATGCCACCACTTTGTACGGCAGGTTACGGACTGGCTTCCGGCAATCTTATTTATTTCCTGGGAGCTTTTTATCTTTATTTCATCAACTCTGTTTTTATCAGTCTGGCTACTTTCCTCGGGGTTCGTGTGATGCATTTCCAACGAAAGGAATTTGTGGATAAAACCCGTGAGAAGACCGTACGTAAATACATCGTTCTGATTGTGGTGCTTACCATGTGCCCTGCAGTTTATCTGACATTTGGAATTATAAAGAGCACTTTCTATGAAGCAGCAGCCAATCGTTTTATAAACGATCAGTTGAGCTTTGAGAATACGCAGGTACTTGATAAGAAAATCAGCTATGAACATAAAGAAGTACGGGTTGTTTTGATTGGTCCTGAAGTGCCTGACGCTTCGATATCTATTGCCCGTAGCAAGTTGAAAGAGTATAAGCTGGAAGATACGAAACTGATTGTATTACAGGGAATGAACAATGAGGCGGTAGATGTATCTTCTATCCGTGCCATGGTCATGGAAGACTTCTATAAAAACAGTGAGCAACGGCTTCAACAACAGGCGGTGAAAATTTCCCAACTGGAGACAACGCTGGAGCAATACAGAACGTACGATGCTATGAGTCGTACATTAGTGCCCGAACTGAAGGTGCTTTATCCTTCCATCACTACACTCTCCATCGCTCACTCGCTCGAAGTACGGGTCGATTCGATGAAGACGGATACGGTAACATTGGCTGTCCTTAAATTCGCCAGACATCCGTCTGTTGCCGAAAAAGAGAAAATCAGCGAATGGCTGAAAGCCCGCGTAGGAACGAAGAAGTTGAGGCTGATTACAGAATAATGAATCTAAAAATAATAATATGAAGTTCAGACTAACCGTCTTGATAGTCTTTTCTCTCTGTCTGTCGAATGTGTTTGCCGATGAGGGAATGTGGCTGTTGGGAAATCTCCGAAAGAATAAACAGACTGACCGGGTAATGAAAGAACTTGGTTTGCAGATGCCTGTAAATAAAATATATAATCCGAAGAAGCCATGTCTGGCAGATGCTGTTGTCAGCTTCGGAGGTTTCTGTTCGGGAGTGGTAGTTTCCGAAGACGGTCTGGTGTTTACCAATCATCATTGTGGTTTCAGCAGTATTCAGCAACATTCTTCAGTGGAACATGATTATCTGAAAGATGGATTCTTTGCACGTAGTCTTGAGGAAGAATTGCCGAATCCGGAATTGTATGTTCGTTTCCTGCTTCGTACGGAAGACGTTACCAAACGGGTATTGTCTGCCGCCCGGCATGCTAAAACGGAAACAGAGCGCCGTGTGGCTGTTGATTCGATTATGAATGTAATCAGTATGGAAGTCTCCGAAAAGGATTCTACATTGACTGGTATTGTAGATGCTTATTATGCAGGGAATGAATTCTGGCTTTCTGTTTATCGTGATTATAACGATGTCCGTCTGGTTTTTGCCCCTCCTTCTTCTGTCGGGAAGTTCGGATGGGATACGGATAATTGGATGTGGCCTCGGCACACGGGCGATTTCAGCGTATTTCGTATCTATGCTAATGCCAAGAATGGTCCGGCGGATTATTCTCCTGAAAACGTCCCCTATCATCCCGAATATGTAGCACCTATTTCTTTGGATGGATACAAAGAAGGTTCTTTCTGCATGACGCTTGGCTATCCGGGCAGTACGGAACGTTACCTTTCCTCGTATGGTATCGAAGAGATGATGAATGGAATCAATCAGGCAATGATTGATGTACGGGGAGCGAAACAAACCATCTGGAAACGGGAGATGGATCGTCGTCCGGATATCCGCATTAAGTATGCTTCAAAATACGATGAAAGCTCCAATTATTGGAAAAATAGCATCGGAACGAACAAAGCCATTAGGCATCTGAAAGTGCTGGAAAAGAAACGGGCGGCGGAAGCAGCGCTTCGTGACTGGATTCAGTCTCGTCCGGAAGAGAGAGAGAAACTGATTCGTTTATTCTCCTCTTTAGAATTGAGTTATAGCAATCGTCGGGAAACCAATCGTGCGTTAGCTTATTTCGGTGAATCGTTTATCAATGGTCCCGAGTTGGTGCAGCTTGCTCTTGAAATTCTCAATTTCGACTTTGAGGCGGAAGAGAAGCTAGTGATAACTCGCATGAAAAAGTTACTGGAGAAATATGATAATCTCGATCTTTCCATTGATAAGGAGGTTTTTGCTGCCATGCTTAAAGAGTATCAGTCGAAAGTGGATAAAAAGTTTCTGCCTGCTATGTATGAGAAGATAGATACGTTCTACAACGGGAATATTCAGACCTATGTAGATTCTTTGTATGCGACTTCCAATATAACGTCTCCTAAGGGCTTGAAACGCTTTCTGGAGCGAGATACTACGTACAATCTCATAGAGGATCCTGCTGTTTCCTTGAGTCTGGATCTGATCGTGAAGTATTATGAGATGAATCAGAGCATTTCCGAGGCTTCCGAGCAGATAGAGCAGGGGGAGCGTTTATTCAATGCTGCCATGCGCCGTATGTATGCCGAACGTAATTTCTATCCGGATGCCAATTCCACCATGCGACTTAGTTTCGGAACGGTTGGAGGATATACTCCCTTTGATGGAGCTACTTATGATTATTATACAACCGTGAAAGGCATCTTTGAGAAAGTGAAGGAACATGCCGGTGATATTGACTTTGCTGTCCAGCCGGAGTTGTTAAATCTGCTTTCCTCCGGTGATTTCGGAAGATATGCCAATGAACAGGGGGATATGAATGTTTGCTTTATCTCCAACAATGATATAACAGGAGGTAATTCCGGCAGTGCCATGTTCAATGCTAAAGGAGAATTGCTGGGGTTGGCTTTCGATGGCAACTGGGAAGCAATGAGTAGCGATATCGTATTCGAGCCTGATTTGCAGCGGTGTATCGGAGTGGACGTGCGGTATATGCTTTTTATTATGGAGAAATACGGTAAGGCGGGGAATCTTGTTCAGGAGTTGAACATTGCCCGGTAAATCAAGTAATGGGGGCAGTGCATTTTTCCCCCTCTCTTTTATCGTTTTAATATAATAACGATCACGGCGGCAATAATCAGTGCAATGCCTACACCGATGCTTGTGGTGAAGGCTTCTCCGAAAAGAAAGATTCCAACGCATACAGCAGTTACCGGCTCCATGGCTCCCAATACGGAAGTGAGTGTGGAGCCGATGCTTTTTACGGCTCTTACTAAAGCGAGGTTAGAAACTACGGTGGGGATTAAGGCCAGTAGGATCAAGTTGCCGGCAGTATGCCATTCGCTGATAGGTTGAAGTTGGCTGATAGATTCCGTTCCGATAAAAAGAAGAATACTCCCGAAAAGGAATACGTAGAAAGTAAGCAGTAAGCCTTTCATCTGTCCGATCTTTAGTTGGCTCATTGTAACGAGATAAAGCGCATATCCGAGTGCCGACAGAAGGACAATGAAAAGACCCATGAAAGAAAAGCCCCCCGTTTCTGTGTTTCCGCCGGATAAGAAATAGACTCCTGCTATTGCGGACGCAATGGCAGCGATCCGCCAGCCGGACTTCTTTTCTTTAAAAAAGAGCATCATGATTAGCGTGGTAAGCACCGGATACATGAAATGAATAGTGGTGGCAACTCCGCTGGCCATAAATTTATATCCCCAAAATAAGAATACTGCGGACATTAAATAAAGAAGTGAAAGAAAAAACAGCGAAGGAATGTCCTGTCGTTTGATACGAAATGACTGTCCGTTCATCAATAAAATCCCTCCCATTGCCAGACAGGCAAACAGGAACCGATAGAAAAGTATCGATTCAAATTGCATTCCCGCTTGCATGGCAGGAATGGTAAATAGAGGGATAAGTCCAAAAGAGGCCGATGAAAGCAGCCCATATAGCAAACCATTCACTTTATTCATAGTCAAGTATATTTCGGGTCGCAAAGATATAGCTTTTTTTGAGGTAAGTGTACCGTTCCGATTCATTTCCTATAAACTGATAAAGTAAGAGTATTGCAGCAAAATAACTTCCCTATGCGATATTTTTCGTAAATTAGCGCGCAATATGCTCTTTATGAGACGGAAAGAAAATACAGACTAATTTTTGAATAAAATGAAACGATTGACATTAGTATCGGGGCTACTCTTTTTAATGTTGCAAACAACATTTTCGCAGGTGCAGGTACCGGGCAATTGCAAACCCGTGAATTTGGCTTGCGATTATTTAGTGAATCCTCTGGGAGTGGATAATCCTGCTCCCCGGTTATCATGGATGTTGAATGATACCCGGAGAGGGGCACGACAAACAGCTTATCAAGTCATGGTGGGTAAAGACTCTCTTCAACTTGTTGCCGGAAAAGGAGATACTTGGGATTCAGGCAAAAAGAATACTGAAGAGATTCTAATTACTTATTCGGGCGAGGGCCTCACCCCATTCACCAAGTATTATTGGAAAGTGAATGTATGGGATCAGGATGGAATCCAATCTTCTTCGGATATCAATTGTTTTGAAACCGGAATGATGGGGATGGAGAACTGGCAGGGCGCCTGGATTGGGGATAACAGGGATATTAATTATCAACCTGCACCTTATTTCCGGAAAGTGTTTGATGCAAAGAAGAGTGTCCGGTCAGCAAGGGCATACATTGCCGTGGCAGGTTTGTATGAACTGTACATCAATGGCGAGAAAATAGGAAATCATAGACTGGACCCGCTATATACCCGGTTCGACAGACGTAATTTCTACGTAACTTATGACGTTACCCCTCAAATACAGAAGGGACGGAATGCGATTGGTGTATTGCTGGGTAATGGATGGTATAATCATCAGTCGATGGCTGTGTGGGATTTCCACCGTGCACCGTGGCGCAACCGCCCTGCTTTCTGTATGGATGTGCGGATTACGTATGAAGACGGTTCCGTTGAAGTGGTTTCTACAGAGCGCGACTGGAAAACTTCATCGGGGGCATTAGTCTTCAATAGTATTTATACAGCCGAACATTACGACGCCCGCCTGGAGCAAAAAGGTTGGAACACAGCGGACTTTGATGATTCCCAATGGAGTGGGGTAGGATATAGGGCTGTTCCTTCACTAAATGTAGTGTCTCAACAAGTGCAGCCGATCCGTGCGGTAGAAACAATTCCTGTAAAGACATGGAAAAAGCTCAATGACACAACGTATGTATTTGATTTTGCCCGTAATATGGCAGGTGTCACCCGCATCAAAGTATCCGGAGAAGAAGGAACTGTCGTGAGGTTGAAACATGGCGAGCGGTTGTATGACAACGGACGAGTGAATACGTCAAATATTGATGTGTATCACCGCCCGGTAGACAACTCCGATCCTTTCCAAACGGATATGCTGGTTTTGAGCGGGAAAGGAGAGGATGAGTTTATGGCACGATTCAATTATAAAGGTTTCAGATACGTGGAAGTAACAAGCAATAACCCCATTGTACTGAATGAAAATAGTCTGACTGCCTACTTTGTGCATAGTGATGTTCCGCAGAAAGGGACGATTCATACTTCGAATGCACTTATCAACCGTCTTTGGTGGGCTACGAATAATGCTTATTTATCCAACTTAATGGGTTATCCTACCGACTGTCCCCAGCGTGAGAAAAACGGATGGACGGGCGACGGTCACTTTGCTATTGAAACGGCATTGTACAATTATGACGGTATCACTGTCTACGAGAAATGGCTTGCCGACCACAGAGACGAGCAACAGCCCAATGGCGTATTACCTGACATTATCCCTACAGGAGGCTGGGGATATGGCACGGATAATGGGCTGGACTGGACGAGTACCATCGCCATCATTCCATGGAATATTTATATGTTTTACGGTGATAGTAAACTATTGGCGGACTGTTATGAGAACATCAAACGGTATGTAGACTATGTGGATCGTACTAGTCCAACCGGATTAACCTCGTGGGGAAGAGGAGACTGGGTGCCTGTTAAATCCCATTCTTCCAAGGAACTGACTTCTTCTGTCTATTTCTACGTGGATACCAAGATACTTGCCAATGCCGCAAAGATGTTTAATAAAACGGAAGATTACGAGTATTATTCTGCCCTTGCCGACAAGATAAAGAATGCGATTAATGATAAATTCTTGAATAGAGAAACGGGTATTTATGGTAGCGGAGTCCAGACAGAACAGAGCGTTCCCTTGCAATGGGGGATTGTTCCCGAAGAACTGAAGAGGAAAGTGGCCAGGAATCTTGCAAAACAGGTAGAGGCAGCCGGTTTTCATTTGGATGTAGGTGTGTTGGGAGCAAAAGCTATATTGAATGCGTTGAGTGAGAACGGTGAAGCCGAAACGGCTTATAAATTAGCCGTACAAGATACTTATCCATCATGGGGCTGTTGGATTGCCAATGGTGCTACCACCTTGCTGGAGAACTGGGATTTGAATGCAACGCGCGACATTTCAGACAATCATATGATGTTTGGTGAAATTGGCGGGTGGTTTTATAAAGGATTGGGCGGAATCTTCCCTGACCCCGAAAATCCCGGATTCAAACATATCCTCCTTCGCCCTAATTTCCCCAGTGGACTAAATCAGTTCGAAGCCAGACATCAATCGCCTTATGGTGAAATCTGTTCAAAATGGGAACGCAAAAAGAACCGTATTGTCTATCAGGTAACTGTCCCTGCAAATAGCACTGCTACCTTTTATGCACCCGACAATGTGGAGGGAGAACGTGTAGTAAAACTAGAAGCGGGAGAACATGTACTGGAATTGAAACTAAAACGTTAATGGAAAACAGTAAATCCCGGACCGATGTCTTTACATCGGTCCGGGATTTATCTTCTGTAATGTAGATTATGCGGATAAGTACAATGTTCAGTCTTATTCTTCTATTCACCTTTTTCACATCATGCTAAACCGTTTATTTTCAGATATCTCCTGTGAATGAACAGCACTGCTTGCTTTTTCACAGCCCTTCACACTCTTCACCGGATACAAATTTCCCGATATTGTATGTTGTCAAGCGATATCATTGACGTCATGCTTCTTCGATAAAAATGTCCTTTCTTAATGCAGATAAGTCGTCTCTTTCTCATTTGTTTAGCGTTTATCAATAGATAGTCGACTATAGTTGTCTTATAAGCCGACTGCAATTGACCTGTAAGACAACTGTAGTCGGCTGAATAGCTGACTATAGTCATCCATATACATGACTATCGTTTTATTTCACAGTGAAGGCTGTGAAGAACTGTGAAACTAGTACTCTCCGGTTTTGATTCACAGGAAATGGCTATCGGATAGAAACTTATCTTTCCGTGAAGAAAGTGAAAAGTGGAAATACAAAGTAAATAATAAGTATTGTAATATTACATCCATAAAATAACATCCTTGTATATCTATGTTCTGAATATAGCAGCCTTAAATTCATAAATCCAGACTATAAATTACAATGATAATAATAGTCGTCAAAGATTTCATGTCCAACATATTTTTTAATTACTCTCCCTGACTTTTATTTTTATCTTGAATCTTTTCTTTGAATTGGTTCTTATTTTCTTCTCTATATTGCCGGGGTGGTAATCCGAATTTCTGTGAGAATAGTTTGTAGAAGGTACTTCGATTATTGAATCCCGTTTTATCCATAATTTCATCAATAGAGAAATTTGAAGAGAAGAGCAATTGCTTGGCAGTCTCCAGTCGGTATTCCCGAATAATATCTGCCGGCGTTTTGTCCGTAATCTGTTTCAGTTTGCGATAGAACTGTCGGACACCACATTTAAGTTCGCTACTAAGTGTTTCTACTGACAGATTGGGATTGGCGATATTGCTGTTGATAATCTCCATCATGTTGTCAAAGAACTGTTTGTCTTCTTTATGCAGGAAGCGGCCATCATCCAGCTGGAAAGAACTGGCAATAGAACTATAATAGTTCTTTAAGTCTTCTTCCCTCTGTATTAGTCTTTGGACAATCTTTTTGAGATAGTTACTATTAAAAGGTTTCGTTATGTAGGCTTCAGCTCCCGCCTCTATTCCTTTAATTTGCTCTTCAGACTGATGGCGGGCAGATAGCAGGATGAGAGGTATATGACACCATACTTTGTTTTCTTTCACTTTTTGAGTAAATAGAATACCGTCTATATCCGGCATCATTACGTCGGATATAATCAAATCAGGTTGCTTTATCTCTAGTTGTTTCAAAGCATCTTCGGCATTGTTGAAAGAAAGTACATTATACGTATCTGCAAAAAGTTCGGATATAAACCACAACATTGAAGTGTCATCATCAATAATCATGACCGTTTGTTTATTGGCATCGAATGGTAAAGATGCCTGTCCGGGTACAGACAGGGATTCAAATGCCGGATTTTGTGTCAGATCATTGGGCTGGTATTCCACATGTTCTTCAGACAGTGGGAGATTGGGCAGAGTGACTGTGAAAGTCGTGATTTCGTTCGGAATGCTTGTCACTTCGATATTGCCGGAAAGGAGCTTTGTCATACTATGGCATATGGCCAGTCCCAATCCGCTTCGTGAGTAGATACTGGAAGTTTCAAAGTTATCCAGAATCTTATATCGGTCGAATATCTTATCCAGATTTTCTTTGGCAATTCCTTTTCCGGAATTAGAAACCGAAATATAGAGCTGTTCCTGTTCTACCTTAAGTTCTATAACAATGGAGCCATTATCCGGTGTATATTTAAATGCATTTGAGAGCAAATTGTTTACAATCTTGTTCAAGCAGCTTAAATCACTATTCCAGTCGATATTTTGCGTTATTTTTAACTGGTAGTTTATATTTCTACTTTCTGCCAGTTCATTAAATGAGGCAGCCATGTTCTGTATATTTTCAGACGCAGATAAACGGATGATGCTAAGTTGCTTGTGACCGGTTTCAAGTCGTCTGAATTCAATCAGCTCAAGGATTAATTCATTGAGCTTCTTTGCATTCTGTAGAATGATTTGCCCGTATTTCTGAATATATGGGTCGGTATTGGCATGAGATAGAATTTTCTCGCAAGGACCATAAATCAATGTGAGCGGGGTGCAAAACTCATGAGTGATATTGGTGAAGAAACGAAGTTTGGACTCGTAGATTTCTTCTTTCTTCTGAAGAGTTAAACGCTCCAGTATTGCATTCTGTTTCTTCCGGTATCGTTTAATACCCAGGAAAATCAGCCATATAGCTATGTTAATGATTAAGAGAATGTATCCCGTATATGCCCATCCTGTCATATACCACGGGGGAGTGATGTGTATGATGAGTGATTGAATATCACTTTCTTGGCCTGTAATATTGTTTTTGTATTTTACGAGCAAGGTATATTTCCCCGGAGCTAAATTGGAGAAGATGGCTTGATTGGATTTACCGTTTTTTATCCAATGATTACTTAGTTCTTCTATTTTATAGGAATATGTATAATTGTTGCCATGGATAAAATCAATCGCATTGAAAGAAATACAGAAGAAATTCTGATTATAATTTAAGGTAAGAGCTTCCGGCTGGCTATGTGTGTCCATGAAATTGTGAATATTGTATTCAGTTCCGAATATGGACAAATCGGTAAACTGAATAGCGGGAGAGTGAAGTTTGGGTTGGTATTGATTGATACTGATTGTAACAAACCCGTTCGTTCCCCCAAAAAAGAGTGTGCCGGTACATGGGTCTTTAAAGAAAGCACCATCACTGAATTCTCTGACAGCAAGCATTCCCTGTTGCTGATATATCTGAAAGTTCTTCTTTGTCGGGTCAAAACGAACTAATCCCTGGTTTGTACTAAGCCAAAGGTTCATTTGTTGATCTTCCAGAATCCCGTGGATTGTTTTACTGGGGAAAATATCTGTATCATTATAAAGCTGATACTTGCCGGATTGATAATGCAGTAGTCCTGCACTAGTGCCTAACCAGTATCCTTGGGAGTTTTTATGAATGGCAAAAATATCATTAATGGTTTGACTTGGGGCATTCTCCATGTAGTATGGCGTGATCTCTTCAGTCAGGGTATTAAGTCGGTAGGCTCCATATCCGCGATTACCAAACCAGATTGTCGAATCGTTTTCCTGATAAGAGGTAAAGAAATAGTTGGAGTTTGCCCGTCCTTCGTTCATTACTATCCGTTTGGCTTCCTTTACGACCGGATTTGTTCCGTCTGTCGAAAAAGATACCTTTATAATGCCTTCTCCCACTGTGGCAATCCACAATGTACTGTCGTTTATTTCATTGATAGAATGTATATATCTCACAGGTTTTCCGCTGGCAGTGACCGGAAAATTACGAATCTTCTTTTCTTTGTAAGAATAGTAGTCTATACCATTTTCCGTGCCAATCCATATTCTTTTCCATCGGCTGGGAGCAAAGCAATATACAGAGTTATTTCCCAATAGAGTATTGCCGGCAAATAATCGCTCAAAAGGAGACGAGTGTTGTGTGTGGGGGATATAGTTGGGGAAGCGTAGAATACCTCCTCCTTTTGTTCCCACCCATAAAGTCGATTCTTCGTCGTAGAATAGTGCCCGTACAGGATGGTTTACTTGATAAGTCGGAGTGTCCAATGCTGTGTTAGTGATTGTAAATGTGTCATTAAAGTACATATACAGTCCTTGTCCATCTGTTCCAATCCAGATAATATCTTGATATTTATCTTTTACCAGGCAGAAAATACCGGATTGGATGGCAATGTTTTCCAGTTGGTATTTATTTTTCTGGTCAGGCAGGTAGGTAAGTTTTACTAAACCGCTGCTTTTGAATCCGATATAGAAATCATTCTGTGACTTGACAATAGAGGAGATATCTCCGCGTTTTGTTATTTCGTCCGCTAAATCAAAGACATAATATAATCTTTGGTTTTGGAAGTTGTATTCATAAAGAGAGAGGGAATCGTCAATAAAAAAAGCCTGGTCTTTATCAGAAAAGGCCCATCGTAGTTCGATATTATTCTTGAAAATCGTATGTGGAATTAACTTGATTTCATCACCGCTTCTTTCTATTTGATAACTTTGCGTATTACCGTTAGAAGCAAATAACCATAACCTGTTATTGTTATCTATAGTCATTCCTAAGATATGATTTGGATTAAGTGCCTGAATTATCAGTGGCTTCACTTGTTTTTCTTTTTTCTGATAATAATAAATACTTCCGTTCTCTTTCAATATGAAAACATCATTTGTCTGGCTTGCGGCCAAACGAACATCCTTAAATTCCCTGAAGCTTTGGATCGTTTGTTCTTGAGTGTTCAGCCGGTCTAGCCCATAAGGTGTCTCTACCCATATGACTCCTTTCTCGGTTTCGATGATTTTATTTATCAGGTTGCCCGACAGGGTCTGGTTTCTATTGATTGGAGTATATTCATGAATAGAGGTACCATCGAAAATATTCAGTCCTTCACAAGTCCCTATCCATATCATTCCATTCTGTTCCTGACAAATGGACAAAACTGCACTATTGGATAATCCGTTTTTATTGGAGTATTGGTGTAAATTATAGGCAGAGGAAACTTGGACATGAAGAAGCATCGAAAATGCTAGAAGTAGTTTGAATAAACCTTTTTTACATTTCATTGTACTTATAGTATTGGAGTATATTTAGCATAGGATTGATTGTGACAAATGTACTAATTTTGTTGGATGAGACCTTTTTTTAAAGATAAAAAACATGAGAAAAATGACTTTTTTCGGGATGGAGTGTTGATGCTGGTTAGGCACATAAAAGATATTAGTATGCTTTTCTGTCATTTTTGTATTATTTTCTGTTATTCTGCTAATTATGGAATTTTCTGTCATGCATTTGTATAAACCCCACTTCTGCTTCTTCCTATATTTGCCGCATCAGAACATCTACAGAATACTAATGACTATGAAATTGATTCCTGTTTGGGGCACGTTGTTGTCCATGTTTCTATTGCTTGCCTGTTCTTCTCATCCTATTGAGCGGAACATTTGGTTAGAGAGGGCTGAGAAGACTTTTACCTCCCTTTATACCAATTATGCCATAGATACCACTTGTCTGCTTCACGAGAATTATCCTTCTGATACATATTATTCTATACCCAGTCTGGCGTCCGGCAGCCAGAGAGGCTTCAATCAATACGCTTATTTGTGGCCTTATTCAGGCGTATTCTCTGCGGGAGTTGCTCTATTGGAGGCGACAGGTGATAAAATCTATAAGGAACTTCTGGAAAACAGCATATTACCCGGCTTGGAAGCATATTACGACCGGAAAAGGGAACCTCATGCTTACTCTTCTTATATCTCAACAGCTCCGGTTTCCGACCGCTTTTATGATGATAACCTTTGGTTGGGTATTGATTTTATAGATCTCTATCGGCTGACTTGTGAACAACAATATTTGGAGAAAGCAAAGGCGATATGGAGGTTTGTAAAAAGTGGGACAGATGATAAATTAGGTGGTGGTATTTATTGGTGTGAACAGAGAAAAGATACTAAAAATACTTGCTCTAATGCTCCCGCTGCGGTATTAGCATTGAAAATATATCAGGAAACTCATGAAAGCATATACCTTAAAGAAGCCGAAAGACAATATGAATGGACAAAAGAAAAACTACAAGATACAACGGATTATCTCTATTTTGACCACATAGAGTTGGATGGAAAAATAGGAAAGGCGAAATTTGCATATAATAGCGGGCAAATGATGCAAGCTGCGGCATTATTGTTTGAGCTGACAGGCGATTCTGCTTATCTTACGGATGCCCGGAATATTGCGAAAGAGGCTTATTGCTACTTTTTTAATTATGTTACAACTCCTGATGAATCATCTGTTAAGCTAATCAGAAAGGGAGATATATGGTTCACTGCTATAATGCTTAGAGGCTATATTGAGTTGTATAAGCAAGATAAAAACAAGACATATCTGGACACTTTTAAGAAAAGTTTGGATTGTGCTTGGAAATATGCCCGTGAAGAGAATGGCTTGTTTAATGTCGACTTTAGTGGCAAAGAAAAGGAGAATCGCAAATGGTTATTGACACAAGCTGCCATTGTGGAGATGTACGCCCGCTTAGCTGCAATAAAATGAGATTTGATTATAGAATGAAAATTATGAGATACACTACTTTTTTTATCGCGTCGATTGCTACAGTTTGTTCTGTAGGACATTCTTATGCACAGTCTGATGGACTTATTTTTAAGAATGACAAGTATGCCTGGTATACAGATCGTATTGAACAGGGGGAGTTTACAGGTAAAGCACTGTCTCCTGTCCATCTATCTTCTAATTTTGAGGAGGAACGTACTAGGGATTTTAAAGGAGAATGGAAACCTAAGTATGACTTGGCTTTTTATCCCCAACTTCAAACTCCTTTTTTACTTGAGCATACATTGTATAATATGTCTTTGGATGAAATGGTCAATGCTATCGAACCGGATAGTACATTGCGCACGGGCTCCGGCTTTCCGGGAGTTTGGACACGTGATGTAAGCTATAGTATTATTTTGAGCATGGCTTATATGCAACCTAAAGTCTCGATGAACTGTTTGCTCCGGAAAGTAGACCGTTTCGGACGTATCATTCAGGATACGGGTACTGGAGGAAGTTGGCCCTGCAGTACCGACCGTATGATTTGGGCTGTTGCCGCTTGGGAGATCTATAAGGTGACGGGAAGCCGTGAGTGGTTGGAGAAAGTCTATCCGATTATCCGTAAATCAGTGGAAGATGATTATCTCACTGTCTATGATGAAAAGACAGGGCTGGTGATGGGCGAATCTTCATTTATTGATTGGAGAAATCAGAGTTATCCCCGTTGGATGCAACCTGTAGATATATTCCAATCGAAGTGTTTGGGAACTAATGCGGTGCATGTGGAAGCCCTCCGTGTTTTGAGTTGTATGGCAGGTAGGATGGGTGATACGGTGGCTGAAAAGAAATATGCCACGAGATCGAAGCAGGTTGCCGATGCGGTTAATCGTTATTTGTGGATGCCGGAGAAAGGTTATTATGCCCAGTTTTTGTACGGACGCAATTATAATATACTTTCTTCCAGAAGTGAATCATTAGGCGAGTCTTTAGCAATACTGTGGGGAATTGCGCCAGCCGGGAAACGTGCGGAAATTATCCGCAATGCTCCGGTCTGCGAGTTCGGAACACCGATTTTCTATCCGGAAATTCCCAATATACCTCCTTACCATAATAATGCCGTTTGGCCTTTTGTATCTTCTTATTGGATGCATGCTGCAGCTATGGCGGGGAATGAAGAGGCTGTTCTTCACGCGGTTGGAAGTATTTATCGTGCAGCTGCCTTATTTGTTACCAATAAGGAAAACTTTGTGCTAAGTACAGGTAACTATCGAGGTACGCAAATTAATTCAAGTAATATGCTATGGAGCTTGTCAGGAAACTTAAGCATTGTGTACAAGTTGTTGATGGGCATCCATTTTGATGACGAACAATTGTTGTTTAAGCCTTTCGTTCCGAAGGCGTTGACTGGCAGGCGTATACTAAAGAATTTTCCATACCGTAGTTCTACACTCGATATTGAGGTAGAGGGTCATGGAAATAAGATTAAAGCCTTTTATCTGGATGGAAAGAAGCAGAATCCGATAGTAGCCGGCACATTGACAGGACATCATGACGTGAAGATTGTCATGGCCAACAATGAACTCAAAAAGCAAGGTGTTAATTTGCAACCAGCTATTGCTTCTATCGAGACTCCGGTTATTAAACTGGAAGACTCGAATAAGATAGTTTGGAATAAAATAGAAAGTGCCGTTGCTTACCGGATTTTGAGAAATGGTAAGATATGTCAGCTTGTTGAGACAACTCATTATCGTTTGCCGGAGGATGCGTATGGTGAATATCAGGTAATCGCTGTTGCCGCAGATAAATATACGGCTTCATTTGCGAGTGAACCGATAGTAATTGAAGAGCATAGCACATACGAAGTAGAAGATTATGCACCAAAGTCAGAAAGGAAACACAAAGGATTCATGGGGACAGGCTTTGTCAACATTGACAAGAAAGAGAATACTATGATTGAAATTCCGGTATCAATTAAAGATGAAGGCCTTTATGCGATTGACTGGAGATACGCAAACGGCAATAATACCATTGCTGATGATAACCGTTGTGCTATTCGTTCCTTGTATGTAGATAATCACTTGTCGGGAGTTTCGATATTCCCACAGCGTGGGATGAATGCGTGGGAGAATTGGGGATGGAGCAATAGCCATCAGGTTCATCTGACACCTGGTGAACACACCATTTCACTTTCATTTGAACCTCATAATGAAAATATGAATATTAATGTCAATCAGGCACTGATAGATCAGTTGCGTTTGACGAGATTGAAAAAATAGAAGAACATGAATAACAAAATGAACCTTATTTGTGCATCTGTGCCGATGTTTTTTGTGCTGTCTGATGCCTCTGCACAGAAAGAAGTGCAGCAACGTCCTAATATCATCCACATTATGACGGATGATCATTCTTATCAAGCCATTAGTGCTTACGGACATCCGCTTTCCGTGCAGGCTCCGACTCCCAATCTGGATCGCTTGGCCTCTGAAGGTATGCTGTTCCGGCAAGCGTTTGTTGAGAACTCTTTGTCTACTCCCAGTCGTGCTTGCCTGATGACGGGGCTGTATAGCCATCAAAGCGGGCAACGTCGTCTGGATGCGGGCATTGACACTGCGCATGTATTTGTATCGGAGATACTTAAGGAGAATGGTTATGAAACCGGAGTAGTTGGTAAGTGGCACATGCGTTGTGAACCGAAGGGCTTTGATTACTATCATATCCTGTGGGATCAGGGTGAATACTATAATCCGGGTTTCAGGAGTAAAAAAACGAATGGAAAATATGTGAAAGAGAAAGGCTATGTAACCAACCTGATCACCGACCATGCCATTGAATTTCTGGAAGAAAGAGACAGGAATAAACCATTCTGCCTGTTTGTACACCACAAGGCTCCGCATCGGAACTGGATGCCTGATACGAAATATGTGGATTTATATGAAGAGGTAGAGTTTCCCTATCCGGCAACATTCAAAGATGATTATGCTACCCGTGGTGAGGCTGCGCGTAAGCAACAGATGAGCATATCCAAAGACCTTTCATTGGCATATGACCTGAAGGTGCGGGAGCTGGGCGACCGACCGGGATTGAAGGATGACTGGAGTATCCGGAGCATGGAGGGATCATTGAACCGCATGGATTCGGCAGACCGTAAGAAGTGGCTTGAAGCTTATGAACCCCGTAACCGGAAGTTTATCGAGCAAAACCTGCAGGGAGACGAATTGCTGAAGTGGAAATATCAGCGTTATATCAGAGATTATATGCGTTGTATCAAATCTGTTGATGAAGAAGTCGGACGATTGTTGGCTTATCTGGAGAAAGAGGGATTGATGGATAATACCATTATTGTTTATACTTCCGATCAGGGATTCTATATGGGTGAGCATGGCTGGTTTGACAAGCGTTTCATGTATGAAGAATCTTTCCGTACTCCGTTGATCATCCGCTATCCGACAAGGATTAAGGCTGGCACGGTATCTGATGCACTGGTTCAGAACATTGATTATGCTCCTACTTTTCTGGATATGGCAGGTATTGATAAACCGGATTTTATGGTAGGAACGTCATTGGCTCCTCTTTTCAAGAATAAGGGAAAGGCTCCTTCTGGCTGGCGTAAATATTTGTATTATCATTATTATGATTATCCGGCAGTGCATAATGTGCGCCGTCACGATGGGATACGTGACAGTCGTTATAAATTAATCCATTTCTACGGGAATGGGATTAACTACAATGAATTGTATGACTTAAAGGAAGATTCGAATGAATTACACAATTTGTATGGTAATCCGAAATATGATAAGGTGGCGGCACGCTTACAAAAGGAATTGGATAAAATCCGGACCGAACAGAAAGTCGATGAATTTTGAGTTAACCGTGCGCTCTTACAATACGATAATAAAATAATTAATAAGAAAGAAGATGAAAGTAAAAGTATTAAGCTTATTGTTATTGGCATTTTTTTATGTAAATTGTCTGCAGGCGGCTAATGATAAGAAGGTGTCGTCACCTGATGGTAGAAATACAATCGTATTCTCTTTGGATGCTGGCGGAACCCCGACTTATCAACTCCTTCGCGATGGTAAAATGTTGATTTCACCCTCTGTTTTGGGATTTATAGAGAAGAATAATATAAATCTGGCGAATGAGTTCAAACTCAGAAAGACAAGCTTTCATACAAAAGACGAGCATTGGACTCAGCCATGGGGAGAAAATAAATCCATGCGTGAGCATTATAATGAGTTGGCCGTTCACTTGAAGAATAGCAAAGTAAACCTGACAATTCGTTTTCGTGCTTTTAATGACGGAGTTGGTTTCCGTTATGAATATGATGTCCCAAGTGTCGATTCTCTTTTTGTAATGGATGAACTGACTACATTCAATATTGCTGAAGATGGTGTTTCGTGGTCTATTCCGGCTAACTTTGATACTTATGAAATATTGTATTCGGAAAAACCGGTCAGTGCCATTAAAGATGCCAACACACCAATGACTTTCAAGACAAATAGCGGTGTATATGGCAGTATTCATGAAGCGGCATTATACGACTTTCCCGAAATGACACTGCAACGTAGAGAAGGTACGAGTTTCAAGTCTAATCTGGCTCCTTGGCCCGATGGAGTGAAAGTGAAGAAACCGAATCATTTTACTACTGCATGGAGAACATTGCAGATTGGCGATAAAGCTGTGGACTTAATTAATTCGGGACTGATTCTGAACCTGAATCCTCCCTGTCAGTTGGAAACCACCGACTGGATTGAACCGATGAAATACGTAGGTGTATGGTGGGGAATGCATGTTGGTGTAGAAACTTGGACGATGGGCGACCGACATGGAGCTACTACAGAGAATGCCAAAAAATATATTGACTTTGCATCTAAAAATGGCATCCGGGGTGTTTTGTTTGAAGGTTGGAATGATGGTTGGCAGAATTGGGGCGGTAATCAACGTTTTGAATATACGAAACCTTTTGCAGATTTCGATATAGAAGAAATCACTCGTTATGCAAAAGAACGTGGAGTGACTGTTATCGGTCATCATGAGACAGGAGGGAACATCCCTTATTATGAAGCTCAAATGGAGAAAGCTTATAAGTGGTATAAAGACTTGGGGATTATCAATGTGAAGACCGGATATGCGGGTGGTTTCCCCAATCATCTCAGTCATCACGGACAATATGGCGTGAATCATTATCAGAAAGTAGTAGAACTGGCGGCTGCCCATCACATGACTATTAATGCGCACGAACCGATCAAAGACACTGGTATTCGCAGAACATGGCCAAACATGATGTCAAGAGAAGGAGCCCGTGGGATGGAGTGGAACGGCTGGAGTGAAGGTAATCCGCCTTCTCATCACGTGATATTACCCTTTACGCGTTTATTGGGAGGGCCGATGGACTATACTCCGGGAACTTTTGATATATTGTTGGAGAAAAGTAAAAGTTCACCCAAACATAAAAAATGGCATGGACTTGATAAAGGGAATAGCCGCGTAAATACTACATTAGCCAAACAATTGGCAAACTGGGTTATTTTATATTCACCGGTACAGATGGCATCTGACCTCATTGATAACTACGACGGGCATCCGGCGTTTCAATTCTTTCGTGATTTTGATGCCGATTGTGATTGGTCGAAAGCTTTGGATGGGGAACCGGGGAAGTTTGTTGTTATTGTGCGGAAGGCTGATGACAAGTACTTTTTGGGCGCAGCTACCAATGAGGAGGCGAGAACAGTTCATATTAAGCTGGATTTTCTGGAACCTTATCGGTCTTATAAAGCTATTATTTATGCAGATACGGAGAAAACCGACTGGAAGACCAACCCGACAGAATATAGAATTTACGAAAAGGCGGTTACTTCCGAGGACGAATTGGATATAGTAATGGCAAAAGGTGGAGGGCAAGCAATAACTTTCCTTAAAATGAAATAAGAGAATCTACTGATAAAAACATATTTAAATTGAAAAACATGAAGAGATTATTTTGGGCATTTGCTGTAATTACTTTTTCGTTAATAGCATGTAGTAACGAAAATGAGGGAGCATCCTTTCCTGATGAAAATGAAAATAACGCTGAAACAAAGACTCCTGAAGAGATATGGGCTGCGGCTTCCGATAGCTGTATTTCAGTCTTGATAGATCAATTTATGGATAAAGAGAAAGGAACATTCTGGGCTGCTGTTCAGAATAAACTTCCAGGCAGGACGCAATATCTTTATTGGCAACAGGCGCACGCCATGGATGTGTTGGTATATGCTTACGAACGTATTAAGGATAAAGACCCTGAACGGGCTGCAACTTATGAGAATTACTTCAAGTTATGGTTTGAGAACCATGCCAATAATTGGTATGATTGGAGGGGGTAGGGAGATGAGACGGGCTTCCTGAATGAGTTTATAGATGATATGGCTTGGATTTCGTCGACAATGTTGCATATGACGGAGGCAACGGGCGATGATACCTATTTCAATATGGCCAAGAAGATTTATGATACACATATGGTCACCCAGGGCAAGGAAGATGAGAAAGGTTGGGCGTTGCCATGGAAAACGACTAGTCCCGCTGATAAGGATACTCGTTATATTTGTACGAATGCTCCGGCTTGTGTTGTAGCCTGCAAGCTCTATATGAAAACAAAAGAACCTAAGTATCTTGAAGATGCCCAGAAGCTATATGACTTTATCACTGCAAACCTGATGCTCCCGGATGGTAGAGTGGAGGAACCTCCATTGACGTATACTCAAGGTACATTTGCTGAAGCTGCCCGTTTACTTTATCATATTACTGAACAACGTAGTTATTTGAAGAAAGCGGAGACGGCAGTAGTATATACCATTTCCAGTAGTCGTTGCGTTGACAAAGGGTTATTGAGAAATGAAGGGAGTCTTGATGCAGATGACGGATTAATCTTTAAAGCGGTATTCATTCCTTATGCAGTTAATTTAGTGTTGGATGAATCGACTTCTTACAGGACTCGTGAGGAAGTGAGAAATTTCTTGCTTCATAATGCTAAAACTCTATGGTTCGAACACATGAATCGTGACTTGTGGCCCGAGATGTATTGCGGTCCTTATTGGGGAAATACCTATTCGGTGAAAAGTGATGAAAAGAATGGAACTGCTTATATGTGTGCTCATGCAAGCGGAGCTTCTTTGCTTGAGAATGTGACCCGTATGTTGAGTACCCGCTAAAGACTGAAAAAGGAAATATCATTAATTTAATCAGGCAGTGAAAGAAACTTGGATAGTGTCATGGAGGCATATATTATGGTAATGATATGTCAATGAATGTTGCTGTTTAGTTTATACATTTCGATTAAAGTCTGCTTTTCTGTCTTTTTTGTGTTGTTTTCTGTTTTTCTGTTAGACGTGGAAATTTCTGTCATGCTTTTATAAAAGCATCCCTAATCCTTCTATTTATATTTGTGCCGTTAAATATGGCGGACATAGTGTTTGACGATAAAGTTAATCAATTATATCTTTTAAAATTATGGGAAACAAAATCATGGAAAAACTTAAGAGTTTCAGTTTTCTATTTTTAGGTTGTCTTCTTTGTATCTATGGTTGCAAAGATGACGCTAAAGGTGAAGAATTTGATCCTTCTAAGCCGGTTGTGATTGACCGTTTTTATCCTGAATCTAGCAAAGGTCAGGGTGAACTATTTATTTATGGTGAGAATTTCGGAACCGATATTTCGAAGATCAATGTAACAGTGTCTGGGAAAAAAGCTATTGTAATTGGATCTAACGGACATTGTATCTATTGTGTAGTGCCGATTCGTGCCGGTGACGGTAAGGTTAGTGTACGAATAGGTAATACTGAAGAACATGTTTTCGATAAGGAATTCAAATATGAATATCAACTACGCGTGGGGACTTTATGCGGCTTTACAGATAAAGATGGTAAAACTGCGCGTGTGGACGGAACTCTTAAAGAGGCACAGTTTGAGGCTCCTTATTGGTTGGAAATAGACGATAATGGTGATCTGTTTCTACTTGAAAATAATCGGTCTGTACGTAGAATCTCAATTGATGGAGATAAGGTTTCTACCTTGCTTGTAGGAGGGCAGGGACAAGGAATTAGTAGTATGCATTCCATGTGCTTTTCTCCAACAAAAGATACGTTATTAGTGGCTAATCAGGTGCAAGGAGATGACAATGGAAAAGCCGTTGTCATGCTGTTTAAGGATAAGGGATACAGTGGTGCAGTGGGGAGCTATGGAGTATTAGCCAAAGGAAAAGGATGCGATGCTGTTGCTATGCATCCGCAGGATGGAACTTGTTTCTTTACTCAACGCGCTGACGGTTATGTTTATAAGTTGGACGATCCCGTAACAGGAAAAAAATCCCAGCATGTGACTGATGGTAATTCAGATATGTATTATGCGATGCAATTTCATCCAAGTGGAGACTTTGTTTATCTTACAGCTGAAAATAAGCATGTTGTGTTTAAATCAACTTACAATCGTGAAACTCGTTCGCTAAGTAAGCCTCTTCTACTTTGCGGTGCAAGACGTAATGATGAATATAATGTACAGTGGAGCGATGGGGTAGGAGAAGCAGCAAAATTTTCACAACCCCGTCAGGGAACTTTTGATGAAGAAGGTAATTTCTATGTATGTGACAGATACAATCATTGTATCCGAAAAATATCTCCGGAAGGTAAGGTTGAGACTTTTGCAGGGAGACCGAATGAAAAAGGGTATGCAGATGGCGAATTAACAAAAGCTCAATTTAATCAACCGAGTGGAATTGTGTATGTCAAAGAGACCAAGACATTTTATATTGCAGATGAGAACAACTATCGAATCCGCACGATAACTGCAGAATAATACTCATGAAAAACATTATAGGAAATGAAAAAATATTTATTAATTCTGGTAACTTTAATTCTGACTTTTCCGCTGGATATTATAGCTCAGGAGGAGACAATAAATGTGACAGGTATTGTAAGGGATAGTCAGGGAGAACTCCTTGTGGGAGTTAATATTGTTGTAAAAGATCGCCCTGGTTTTGGAACAGTGACAGATATAAACGGTAAATATAGAATAAAGGTCAGTCCTTATTCAACTCTATTGTTTACTTACATTGGTTATGATAAGGTGGAGGTCGGCGTAAAAACAAAGACGGAGATTAATGTGACAATGAAAGAAACTTCGAATACTGCATTGGATGAGGTTGTCATTACTGGTACCGGTATTCAGAAGAAAGCAACACTGACAGGTGCTGTCACTTCGGTGGATGTCGCAGATTTGAGTTCTAATTCGACTACTAGCATTACCAATGCATTAGCGGGTAACGTAGCTGGAGTTATTGCCATGCAATCTTCCGGTGAACCAGGGGCTACTTCAGAGTTTTGGATTCGTGGTATTTCTACTTTCGGTGCTAATTCTGGTGCGTTGGTGCTAGTTGATGGATTTGAACGTGACCTGAATGAAATTAGTGTAGAAGACATTCAATCATTCTCTGTATTAAAAGATGCGTCTGCTACTGCTATCTATGGTTCAAAGGGTGCTAATGGGGTAGTGCTGATTACAACAAAACGCGGAAATCTTGGTAAAGTCAATGTTAATGTGAAGTTGCAGAGTACCTATAACACACGCACCCGCACTCCGGAGTTTGTTGACGGATATACTTATGCTCAAATGTTGAATGAGGCTCGTACTACCCGGAATCTTGAGCCTGCTTATACTCTTAATGAACTGGAAATAATCAACCAAAAGGTAGATCCGGATTTGTACCCGAATGTGGATTGGCAGGATGTTTTATTGAAGGATGGTGCTATGACATATAAGGCTTCTTTAAACTTGAGTGGTGGTAGTACTTCGGCCCGCTACTTTGTTTCTGCCAGTTATGCGGATGAGCAAGGTATGTATAAGACAGATAAAGCATTTAGTAAAGAATATAATACAAATGCAGATGCTAAACGTTGGACATACCGTATGAATGTGGACATTAATTTAACCAAATTAACTTTGTTGAAAGTAGGATTGTCTGGTTCATTGAAAAAGTACAATACTCCAGGATTGGCAGATAATATATGGAGCTCATTGGTGGGACAAAATCCTGTTAGTATTCCGGTGATGTATTCGGATGGATCAGTACCTGTTTATTCAGCTTTCGACTCTGTAGAAGGAGACCGTATGAATCCTTGGGTACTGGCCACCCAGACTGGATACAGGGAAAAGTGGGAAAATACAATTCAGACAAATGTAACATTGGAGCAGGACCTGAAATTCATTACCAAAGGGATGAAATTTATTGGTCGTTTTGGATTCGATACTGAAAACAAAAATTCTATCAATCGTATTCGTAAGCCGGAGCAGTATCGTGCGGAGCGTCATCGGGATGCAAATGGTGGTTTGATAATGAATCGTATTGTGAAAGAACAGGTAATGACGCAATCATCTAATGCAGAAGGAATACGCTTGCAGAATTTTGAGGCAGAATTGCATTATAATCGTTCTTTTGCTAAATACCATGATGTAGGCGCCATGCTGAAATATACGCAGCGAGAAGAAATACAAACAGTCGGTACTGACAGTGATATAATGAAAGGTATATCTAAACGCAATCAAGGATTAGCCGGGCGTTTTACCTATTCTTATAAATATCGTTATTTCATAGAAGCGAATTTTGGTTACACAGGTAGTGAGAATTTTGCGACCGGAAATCAGTTTGGATTTTTCCCGGCTATCTCCGGTGGATGGAATATTGCGGAAGAGAGTTTTATAAAAGACAATCTGAAATGGGTAGATATGTTTAAGATTCGCTATTCATATGGTGTGGTTGGTAATGACCGTGTAGGTACCCGTTTCCCTTATTTGAGTTCTTTCGGTGATAGTAATGGTTTTAATTTTGGTGATTATGGAAGTGGTAATAGTTATAATGGATTGCATTATGATCAAATTGCTTCTAATAACTTAACATGGGAAGTTGCTAAAAAGCATGACTTGGGTTTTGATATGGCTTTCTTAAATAATCGCCTCACGGCAACGATTGATTTATATAAAGATACTCGTGAAGATATTTATATGCAGCGCAAACATCTTGCCAATATAGTAGGTGTAACTAGTCAACCGTATGCAAATGTCGGTAAAATGGAGTCTATAGGTATAGACGGGAATTTTTCTTACCGACAGAAGATAGGGAAAGTACAGTTAACGGTAAGAGGCAACATGACTCTGACCAAAAACGAGATGAAGGCTTATGACGAAGAAGCACAAGAATATTCTTATAGAAAAACTGAAGGGTTCCGATATAATCAGGCGCGCGGTTTGATTGCTTTGGGATTATTTAAAGATTGGGATGACATTCGTAATAGTCCGAAGCAAGAATTCGGAGATTATGCTCCGGGTGATATCAAATATAAAGATGTGAATGGTGATGGTGTGATATCTGATTTGGATAAAGTACCTATCGGAGCTACTCGTATTCCTAACTTAATATATGGTATGGGTATTTCTTTGCAGTGGCGTGGATTTGATATTAATGTTCATTTTCAGGGAGCAGGTAAATCTTCTTATTTCATCAATGGACCTACGGTTTTTGCCTTTAACAAAGGCGAGTGGGGAAATATTCTGACTGATATGGCAGAACCGGGAAATCGTTGGATTGCAGCAGAAATATCGGGTGATCCGGCAACAGAGAATCCAAATGCTAAATATCCTCGTCTAAGTTATGGGGGGAATGCCAATAATTATCGTGAGTCTACTTTTTGGCTTCGTAATGGAGCATATTTACGCTTTAAAACACTGGAAATAGGTTATTCTATACCAAAAACATGGGTTAATAAACTGCGTATGGATAATGCACGTATTTTCTTTCTGGGCAATAACCTGTTTGTATGGGATAGTCTTAAGTTGTGGGACCCGGAACTTGCAAGTGGTAATGGAATGAAATATCCAATTGCATGTACTTACTCATTAGGATTGACTGTTAACTTCTAATATTAAAGACATGAAAAAAAGAAATATTATTTTATGGAGTGCTTTGAGTTTGGGGATCTTTCTCCTGAGTTCCTGCTCCGATTATCTGAATGTAGACAAGTATTTCAAAGATCGCATGACGGAAGAGAAAGTCTTTGCCAGCAAAGACTATTGTGATAACTGGTTGGCAGGAGTATATGCTTATTTGTCGAAAAATAATATGATGGATGTAGGCAGTAAAGGTGCTGCTTTACATAATTTTGCTGATGATATGTTTTTTGGAGATAGCAGAGATTTGAATTATGCAACATTCCGAAACGGGTTTTATAATGAAGGGACTCGGCAGGATACATGGACAAATGCTTATATCGGTATCCGTGATGCTTCTACAATGATTCATAACATAGATATTAATCAGGAAATGTCTCATGAGGATGTTGCTGATTATAAGGCACAAGCACGTTTTTTAAGGGCCTATTTTTACTGGATACTACTTCGTAAATATGGTCCGGTCCCTATTCTTCCGGATGAAGGTTTGGACTATATGCAAGATTATGATGCTCTTGCCTGTTCCCGTAACACTTATGATGAATGCGCAAATTTCATTGCTAATGAGATGGTATTAGCTGCTTATGATTTACCGATGTTACGTGACAATCGGAATATTGCCCGACCAACCCGGGGAGCTGCTCTTGCGGCACGTGCGAAAGTTTTGTTATATGCTGCAAGTCCTTTGGCTAATGGAAATACAGAAATGGTGGATTTGACTGATGATCAGGGTAATTGTCTGATTTCACAGACGTATGATGAATCAAAGTGGGCCAGAGCTGCTGCAGCTGCTAAAGATGTAATGGATTTGAATTTTTATGAGTTATATACTGCTGCTTTCAGAGAACAGGCTATTAATCAAGCATATCCGGCAACAGTACGTCCTCCTTATCATGAAATCTATTCTAACAGGGATTTTCCTGACGGATGGAGAGATATTGATCCGTTTGAATCTTATCGATCCTTGTTTAATGGGGATGTAGCAGCTTCTGATAATCCGGAATTGATTTTTACACGCGGGCAAAATCAGAATGCTAATGAGGATATTGTAGCAATGGGGCAACATCAGATGCCTTCGTCTGTCGGAGGATGGAACTGCCATGGTATGACTCAAAAGCAGTGTGATGCTTATTATATGAATGATGGTAAAAATTGTCAGGGAATGAATTCGGAATATGCCGGTGAAGCAGGATACGAAGGACGGGTTGATTTAAATCCGCGTGATAAGGATTTTGTAACACAGGCGGAAATAAATGCAGGTACCTATCCGGAGCTAGGACCACAAGGAGAAGGTATTAGTAAGCAATATGCTCATCGCGAACCACGTTTCTATGCCTCGGTGGCTTATAATGGGAGTGTTTGGGAGATGACCAGTGCGCAAGATCAATCACAGCGTTATCAGAAAATATGGTATTATCGTGATTATCCTAACGGGCAGCAAGTTTCTGCTTCTGATTCTCACAATATGCGCACAGGTATTGGTATTAAAAAGTACTATAATCCACAGGATTCTTATATTAAAGATGCAGAAAGTACGCATTCCAATAAGATAGAACCGGCTATTCGTTATGCTGAAATCTTGCTGATTTATGCTGAGGCTTTGAATGAGTTGGAAAATGGACCTTACGAAATAGCTTCATGGGATGGAAGTAAAACGATGTCTGTTGGTCGTAATACAAGAGAAATGCAGAAAGCAATGTCGCAGATACGTATTCGTGCCGGATTGCCGGATTTTGATCAAACAATTTATGACGATCCGGATGAATTCCGTAAGTGTTTGAAACGTGAACGTCAGATTGAACTGTTTGCTGAAGGACATCGTTATTATGACTTACGGCGTTGGAAAGATGCTTCAAAAGAGGAAGTAGTTCAGGTGTATGGTTGTAATATGAATTTGGAATCTGCTCAAAGAGAAGCCTTCCATTCTCCGGTAGTTATCTCTTCCCTTCCTTCAGTGTTTGTGAAGAAGATGTATTTTTGGCCTATCTCACATGATGAATTGCGTAAGAATAGAAAGCTGACTCAAAATCCGGGTTGGACTTATTTTGACTAATAAAAGATAAAGCTATGAAGAAGATATATGTGTATTATATAATGTTACTGGCGACCGTCCTGGCTTTTACTGCTTGTAACAAAGAATGGGAAGATGAGTTGTTTGAACAGTCAGTTTCTTTTGCCAAAAACGGTGTTTATTCGACTTATGTGAAGTACAAATCGGATGGAAATGTAAGTTATCAGTTGCCGGTTATTATTAGCGGCTCTACCAACAATGATAGAAATCTGCATGTCCGTATAGGACTAGATCCTGATACTCTGGAAACTCTTAATTTTGAACGTTTTAGATTCCGCGATGATTTATATTATTTGCAGTTGGCCGAAGAATATTATACGATTCCGGAAATGGCAGTCAATATTCCGGCAGGTGCTAATACTGCGTTGCTGAATATAGATTTTTCTCTGCATGGTATCAATCTCTCGCGGGAACATATTTTACCATTAACGATTCTTGAAGGAGATGGATATGTTCCTAACTATCGGAAGCATTACCGGAAAGCGTTATTGAATGTGATTCCTTTCAATGACTATTCAGGTTCTTATTCATCAACTACTGCTATGATCTATAATCGAGATGTGGCTGATGACAAACAAACAGCTTTTTCTGTTTCTACTCGTAATACATGGGTAGAGGATGAGAATTCGGTATTCTTTTATGCCGGGGCCATTGATGAAGAGCTAAAAGAGCGCGAGATATATAAGGTGGTAGCTACATTCGGAGAATTTGATGAAGTGACGCATACGGGACCGTTGATATTAACTAATCCGGATCCTGATAATCGCATGAAGTTTGTACCGATTTCGGGAAGTTATAAAATTGAAACTAATATGGATACCAAGCTTCCTTATTTGGAACATAAATATGTGACCTTGTATGTTGAATATCATTATAGTGACGTTGCAAACGAGGCATATCCGATGAATTATAAGGTAACAGGTTCTATGATTATGGAACGTAAACGTAATATCAATATACCAGATGAAGATCAGTCTTATATTTGGTAAATTATCTCTCTTCTTCGGTTTTCATTAGGCAGGAAAGAATATAAGAGTTCCCCTTATTTTACTCTATTCTCTTTTAAGAGAAAAGTAAAATAAGGGGAATTTATATAAGATAGATTTCAAACGTGAAATTTGTATTAAGTCATATTCTGGGGGAAAAGATACTTATTTTTTCGGCTTCCTGCGTGCCCATCCCTCTTCGCTGAAATCAGGCTCTTTATCTTTGAAGAGCTGCTGCCAGTCTTCTTTCTTTTTCGGGCCACGGGCGTCGGCATATCCTCGTTCGGCACGGCTTGGCTTTTCTTTCTTTGCAGATTTAGCACCTCCTCTTGTCGAAGTTTCTGATTTTCTATCCTTTCTGTCTTTGTTCTCGTAGCGTGGTGTACGTTCGTCGTTTTTACCTCCGAACCTTTTTCCGCCTTTACGATCTGCAAAACCACCTGTTTTACGGCCTTCTCCGCTTTCTTCGCCGGCCACTTCAACAGAGACTTTACGCCCGTTCCAGTTGGCGCGGTTCAATGCTTTCACTACATTCTGCGCTTCTTTTTCAACGACTTCGAAGAAAGAGAAGTTTTGCATCAGGTCGATGCGTCCTAGTTCTATGCGCCCTCGTGTGTTGCTGTTCAGCAGACCAATAAGGTCGCTGGGGAAGAAGTTGTCCGTTTTACCCATATTGATAAACAGACGGGTAAAGCCCGGAGCAGCCTTCCGGCTTCTCTTTTCAAAGCCACCCTCTTTGCGGTCACCTCTTGCACCACGTTCTCCGCGAATGTCAGTCGGCACTTCTATTTCTGCACGGTTACGATAATATTCGGCAAAGCGGTTGAATTCGTGTGAAACCATGCGCTTAATCAAATCCTCTTTGCTTAACCATTCCAGCTTGCGATAGATTTCCGGCATAAACTCGGAGATTTCTTCTTCGTTTACTTTTACCTTCTCGAGGTCATCAATCACTTTGATCAGCTGTTTCTGGCAGATGCCTGCTGCTGTCGGCATCTCTCCGGGAATGAATTTCTTGCCGATGATACGCTCTATTTCGCGGAGCTTTCCTTTTTCACGAAGATTGATGATAGCGATAGAGGTTCCTGTTTTTCCGGCACGTCCTGTACGTCCGCTACGGTGCGTATAACTTTCCGTATCGTCCGGCAGTCCGTAGTTGATAACGTGGGTAAGATCATCTACGTCCAGTCCGCGGGCAGCTACGTCAGTGGCAACGAGAAGTTGTAGGTTACGGATGCGGAACTTTTGCATAACTGCGTCTCGCTGTGCTTGTGAAAGTTCTCCATGCAGGGAATCGGCATTGTAGCCTTCCTGCATCAGCTTATCTGCAATTTCCTGTGTCTCTTTACGGGTGCGGCAGAAGATGATACCATAAATTTGCGGATAATAGTCGACGATGCGTTTCAGTGCTTCGAATTTATCTTTGGCTTGTACAGTGTAAGCGACGTGCTTCACATTGCTGGTACTTTCGTTCTTGCGACCGATCGTAATTTCCTTCGCATCACGCAGGTATTTTTTAGAAATGCGTGTAATTTCCGGACTCATGGTTGCCGAGAACAGCAAGGTGTTGCGTTCTTGCGGAACATCCGCTAAAATGGCATTGATGCTATCTGTAAATCCCATGTTCAGCATTTCGTCCGCTTCGTCCATCACTACGTTGCGGATAGTAGACAGGGATACGGTTTTCCGTTCCATCAAGTCCAGTAAACGTCCGGGAGTAGCCACAATGATATGTACACCGCGTTTCAGGCTGCGTATCTGGCTGTCAATGGAAGAACCGCCGTAAACAGGCAGTACTTTCAATCCGTCAACATACTTGGAATAGTCGTTCAAATCTCCTGCTATCTGGAGGCAAAGCTCGCGGGTGGGGCAGAGGATAAGTGATTGGGGGATTCGGTTCTTTACGTCAATCTGTTGGATCAGGGGCAGACCAAATGCGGCTGTTTTACCTGTTCCTGTCTGTGCAAGAGCTACTACATCATTATTTTCTCCTAAAAGGTACGGAATCACTTCTTCTTGTACCGGCATGGGATTCTCGTATCCCATTTCTTCAATTGCTCTACGTATCTCCGGAGAAACGCCAAGCTCTTCAAATGTCTTCATTAAATCTCTGTATATCTTTTATTTCGGCTGCAAAGATAGAGAATAATTACGAATTACGAATTACGATTTGCGATTTATTCCAGCAGGATACTGCGTAACTGTTCAATTTCTTCTGCAGAAAGTCCGATTCCCTTTTTCAGATAGGCTTGTACGCTTCCATATTCTGCCTCAATCTGTTCTTTAGCAGCGTTCAGGAAATCTTCTTTTGCAGAGTAGATGGTTGTAATGGCTTCTTGCGAATTGATCGACAGCTTATATGCATATTTAGAAGCTTTTGGAATATTAAAATAGTCATTACTCAAACGATAGTCTTCCATAATAACGTCCTCGTTGACACCAAGAGCGGCAAGCAATAAAGCGGAAACGACTCCTGTACGCCCTTTCCCGGATGTGCAATGAATTACAACCGGATAATGAGTACGGTCGAGAAGGACGGTGAACAGTTCTTTGAATTCCTTTCGGTAGTTTAGAACTAATTCCCGATTCATTTGTTCGACCAGACGGTAAATAGTGTCACTCTTTATCTTCTCTTCTTGAATTCCTTGCAGAATTTCTTCCATATTTCCTGTGAGGATAGGGATATGTATGATGTTAAATTCATCATCATGCAGTTGCGGGTAATTGTGACGTTCATTTTCAGAGCGTAAATCTATGATCGTTCGTATTCCCATGTTTTTAAGTTCCCTGCGGGAGCAGGGAGGAATACTGTCTATCTGTGCAGAACGGTATATCATTCCCCAGCGAAGTGATTTTCCTGTATCATAAGATTCATATCCCCCTAAATCACGGAAATTCTGTATGCCGGGGATATTAATGTTGCGGGTGGCCACCTTAATCCGGTATTTATTATTAAATACCATCAGGTAGTAATAACGTTGCGACGGATCGTTGGTTACGATTGTCATTTTTCCGCTCGAAATGTTAGCCATCGCGATGGGTGAATCTTCCGGAATAAGTCCGGGAGAAGTGGAGGTGTATACTTTTACCTGTCCTTTCAATACCGGTGCTGTCTCCCATTTGATGATGCAGTTGCCTATATTATTTTCTTCACATACCACGGATATGGCAGGTGATGTGCCGGAACATGATGGGAGCACTAATAAAACAGTAAGCCAGCTTAACAGGTTTTTGTACATAGTTTCTTTGTCTTGAATCGTATACTGCAAAGATAAGAATTACCCCAAGAACTGATAATTCCTTTGCGATAATTAGCCAAAGTTAATAGTAATTTACGTGTTAAGAAAGGGCGCTACTTCTTGTAGAAGAGCGCCCTGAATGGGGAAATAACCCAAGTCTGCTTTATTGAATATTGTTCAATAAGTCTATTTTTCCTTCATTGACTAACTTTAATATGAGCTCACCGAATAAGGTGTTTTGCCAAGCGAACCAGGCACGTGTGAAGTTTTTAGGATCATCCTTGTGAAAAGACTCGTGCATGAATCCTGTTCCTGCATCTGTGTCCATCAGCATTTTTATACAAGCCTTGATTTCCTGGTCATCCTGACTGGTAAATGCTTTCATCATGATACTCATGGGCCATATCATGTCATAGCCGATGTGGGGCCCTCCGATACCTTCTCCTGCCTTTCCCTTGAAGAAATAGGGGTTGTCCTTGCTCCATACGAAACGGCGTGTGTTTTGATAAATAGGATCATTAATGTCTACATCGCCCAGATAGGGCATTGCCAGCAAACTCGGAACATTGGCGTCATCCATTAGGAAATGATTTCCGAATCCGTCTACTTCAAAAGCATAGATAGTGCCGTACTTAGGATGATTGTAAGTTGCATATTTTTTTAGTGCAGTTTCTACTTCCTGTGCCAGATCTGTACATTGCTTTGCCAAATCACTATTCTTGTTTACGGTATTCAAAATTTCCGCGGCCTTCTTCAGGGAAGAAACTGCGAAGAAATTAGACGGTACGAGGAACTGTAAAGTTGTAGCATCGTCAGACGGACGGAAAGCTGAAACAATGAGTCCGACAGGATTCACGGGAGCACCTAATCCATCGTTGTTTAATGTGTCGAGTGCACGTTCTGTTTTACGCTGGAATTTATAAGGACCTACTCCCTCTTTGCGCTGTTGTTCCTTGAAAGTTGTCAGTATGTTGGTTATAGCTTGTATCCATTCATTATCAAAAATACTGGCATCACCAGTTTCTTTCCAATATTGATAGGCCAGACGCAGCGGATAACATAGGGAATCTATTTCCCATTTACGTTCGTGCAGTTCCGGTTTCATGTCGGTCAGGTCAGACATCCATTCTCCTCCGACAGCACCATCATTGAAAGCATTGGCATACGGATCAATATTGATACATTTGAATTGTCTCCGGATCACTCCTTCAAGCATTTTCTTCAATTCCGGATCTTTATCGGCCAGTTGTATATAAGGCCAGACCTGTGCTCCGGAATCCCGTAGCCACATGGCATGAATGTCACCTGTGTAAACGAAAGTATCTGGCTTACCGTCTGTTGTACGGTAGTGGACAGTTGTTTCGAGGGTATTGGGAAAACAATTCTCGAACATCCATGCCAGTTTTTGATTCGTAAGCAGCTTTTTCACTCGGATGATTTCTGCTTCCACAGCCTTTGATGTAAAAAGACGCTTATTTACAGGTGGACGGTTGCTTTTATAAGCGGCAATTTCAGCTGCCTGATTCACTACATTTGTATGATCTTTAGCTAAAACGAGTTCTGTAGCTTTGGCATGACTTCCCATTAACAGGGTGGTTGTAATAATACATATTCCGATATTCTTTTTCTTCATATCTCCATGTTTTTAAGAGGATTATTAAAATTGGTTATTGTAAATCGATTCCGCCTAGTCTTCCATACATTTCTACGAAAGCAGCTTGTGTAAGAAGCCATTTCTTTTCGCTTTTATCTGTTCCGCTCCAGTCTGTCTGAAATAGTCCCCGTTCATCCCTGGCATGATCCCATGCATAGTCGAGGCTTTTTTGGAAATCGGTTAGATAAGTCTTGTTATGGTCTATCTGATAAAGTTCAATGAAACCTCTAAGCATAACTGCCGTGAACCAAATATTCCCTTTTTTCAGTAATTGAAATGTTTGTCCATCCGGAGAGGTAAAATGAGTGAAAAAGTATCTATGACACGCTTCTGCTATGTTTTGAGCATCTTCCAGATAATTTTTCTGTTTGGTAATTTGGTAGAGCAGGGCGGCTGCCTGCATCATTTGTCCACTGTTATAGGCAAATTTGGCACGGCCGATTTTCTTATTGAGTGCGATGTTGTCGAAATATAGATGATCTTCTGGATCTTCTAAGTTCTTTTTAGTCCATTCATATAATTCTTTCCCTTGCTTTAAATAGGTATTGTCTTGAGTTGCCTGAAATAGCTTGAGAGCAAATACAGCTCCCGGTGCATTGGAACAGGTATTTTTGGATTCTTTCTTTTGTTCACACCAGTAGATTCCTCCGCCAAGTACATCGTCTTTTCCACTAAGGATGAACTCCCATATGAGTTTGGCTTTTTCCAGATATGCTTGTTTCTTTGTCATGCGATAAGAATCGGTAAAATCGATGCCCAACCAGACGTTATCATCATAGAAACGGTCGGAAACTGGTTGGTTGCTTATATAAGAAGAGTAGGCGAATGGCTCTCTTTTTTTGTCGAAATATTCTTCCAGTCCGGGCAGTACTCTTTTTTCCAGAAGTTTTTTGTACTTCTTATTTTCAGTTGTTTCCAGTAATGCGTTCACGGCAGAGAATGTACCTGAATATGGCCAGAGGTAAGAGTATTCGTTTCGTCTTTTTGCTTGCTCTTGTGATGCCAGATAAGTTGCTTCATTATTTTGGTCAAAAGGATAATTTTCACGTAAAAGGCAAGTGTTGGGTGCTGCATAGTTTTGGTACAGGGCATCCAAAGTTTGCTGTGCTTTTTCTGTGTTGGGATTTGCATTTGCAATGGTGAAAGCGCAAATAACATTAAGTAATAGGCTATTCATAATTTTTTCTTTAAGTAGTGTTTATATAAATAGTAGTTTGAATTAATCCGCAGGTTTTATTGTGGCAGTAGCCATTGGAGATTAAATTTCCAAATGTAGCACTGCGACTCTACAAAAATACCTTTTTCCTGCAACTTTTTAAATGGGAAGTAAGTAGATTGTAAATAGCTGTTAGTGTTATGTTATTGATAATTAGTCGTATGACGATTGAACTACATCCAATAAATGTAAACGATGCTGTATGATTAATACACTATTATTCCCGGATTTATTGTCCGATTCGAGCTACTTTTTCTTCAAATTCATTCCGGTCTCCATTTGCTTTGATCCGCATTTTTGAGCGATAATTATAGATGGTAGATAAGGAGTATTGTAGGAAATGCGCAATTTTCACGCTGTCTGTAATTCCGAGCCGGATAAGTGCGAAGATTCGCAATTCAGGTGTTAAGAGTTTGCCGGGTCCCGGAATAATTGCATTTTCCGGTAAGAGCAATGCGTTAAAATCTTCAACGAAATTAGGGAAGAGATTCAAGATTGCTTTGTCGAAATTATTGTAAAACTCTACCAGATCTTCTTCTGTATTGAGTGAAGAGTGGAGGAAAGAGGTTACTTTATTTATATCTTCACTTTTGGCTATTTTGAGTGCTCTTTTCTTAAAATTGGCTATTTTAGTGATATAACTGGTATATTGTTCCATATACAACCCTACATATTCTTCTTTGATTTTATTGTTATCTGCCAATATTGAGTTCATTTGTTGTATTTCGTAAAGATGGTGCGACAAACTCTCATTAGTTTGCTCTACTTTTCCTTTTTGCTTTTTTAATTGTATGAACAAAATAAATAGCAGAATACAAACCAGGCACAATGCCGTAAGCAATATTGTTATGATGATAAATTTATGTTTTTCCTTCTCTTGAAATGCCTTATCTATGAAAAGATACATGTCGGAGGCTTCGATTGTGTTAATTCTCGCATTGCATAGGATAGCATCCTCCATTGCATTTTTCATGTATTTATATGCCCGGTCTATATCTCCACTTTCAAAAATCAGCTTGGCTAATATTTTTAAGGAAAGATTTTCTCTGGCTCCATTTAATACATCGGAGATGGCTGATATTGCGAAATATTTAATCGCATTTTCACGGTCATTTTTACCTTGATAGGCAGATGCCAGAGAATATGCTATTATTCCGGCATTTCGTGAATATGGTGCATAACTCTCGTAAACACTGTCCAGTATGTGAATAGCGTCATCATACTTTTTATGGAAAAGAAGAGTCGGTGCGGCTATAAAAGCTCGTACGTTCGATGGTACTTCTTTACATTGAAGCAGTGAATCGCGATAAATTTGTGCTATCAGATCATTTTCTTGTGAATCGTGCTCGTTGGAGGCAAAAGCTTTCTGGTGATTGTAGATTGTGACTTGTCCGAGAAAGAATTCGGCTTTGAGTCTAGGGGATAGCTGCTCTTGTTGCATCAAATTGGTAATCGCCAGAGCTTCTTTGAAAAAGCCCATCGAAGATAATATTCTTGAATAATCCAGTTTTGCTTCAATTAAAAGTTCTTTGTCATTACTTTCTTGAGCAAACCTGTTCATATGGATGGCATAGGCTAAAGCGGAATCTTTTTGGAAAGATGAATACTCAAAACAAAGGGATTGCGCTATCCCGACTTTTTTCCGGATGTTTCCGGATTGCCTTAATACTATTTTCAGGCTGTCTATTTGTCTTTGCTTCTGTTTGGTATAGCTAGCTTTATTTTGTAGAGATTTATCTAATACTTTTAATAATGTTTTCACTTCATCATTCGCTTTTACGGGCAAACTGATGAAGATTAGGACTATCAATAGAGGTAAAATAAATCTTTTCATATATTAAGTAAGATTGCTTATTGAACATGGTTGTTTGCAAAGATAAGGAAATCCATATTAAGTTAAGGTTGACAGATTAACTTAATATGGATTTTATGGAAATAGGGATTTCGCTGGATGAACGTCTTGTATCCAAATCCTTATTTGTAATATCACTTGTATTTTTGTGCAAACTCCACCGAAACCGAATTGCTGAAACTTCGGCAAACTTCAGCTGCAAAGTCTTTTCCGCATTGGATTATTTTATCCCAGATCTCTTCATTCAAGTTATTTAGATCGCGGTATCGGACATCGTATTTAATTAATCCGTAGATCAGCCCTGCATTGAAGTTATCACCGGCTCCGATGGTGCTGACTGCCTGTAATGGCTCTATCGGATAATCTTTATTGACCAGATTAGTGCGTAACGCTACCTTTTCCGCACCTGCAGTACAGATGAACCGGGGACAGTAGAATTTGATTTTATCTTTGTAAATCTTGTCTATATCCTGCATACCATACATATATAGAAAATCTTCTAAAGAACCACGTACGATATCCGCATATTCCAGATTCTCAATAATGGTCGGAGCCAGCTTCATGGCTTCATTCTTGTGTGAAGAACGGAAATTCGGGTCATAATAGATAATGGCTTTCTTTTCACGTGCCTGATCTAGTAGTTCAAGAATCTTCTCCCTTAGAACCGGATTCAGTGCATAATAAGAACCCACCATGACAATGTCGTCTTCCTCCAGTTTCGGAAACAGAACATCCAGACGTTGCTTCGGGTAGTCTTTGTAGAAGATATATTCGGCATCACTCTGCTCGTTCAGGAAAGCTAAAGATACGGGTGATTTTCCATCCGGGAATACATTCACATGATCGGTCGGGATATGATTCTCACGCATGAACTGCAGGATAATATTGCCTACACGGTCATTCCCGGTTTCACTGATGAAGCCGACGTTTATTCCCATTCGTCCCAATGAGACAATACCGTTGAATACAGAACCTCCCGGTACGGCGGCAGAAGGCTGGTCACCTCGAAAGATGATATCGAGGATGGTCTCTCCGATACCGATTACTTTTCGCATAGTGATCTTGATTTTTCTCCCAGATAACCGCCGTGGTGACGTTTTGAATATTCAGCGATAGTAAATCCTGTTTCCTTCATGGTTTGTACTACCAATATATCTCCGATCACTGTCATGGCAGTAGTAGATGTAGTAGGAGTCATCCCTAACACACAGACTTCTGCAGGCTTGCCGGTACTTAGGCAGACATCCGATTCTTTTGCCAGCGGACTATCTGGATTTCCGGTGATAACGATAAACTTCAGATCCGGGTCCAGATTATGAGCCAAACGGGTTAATTCCACAATCTCACGTGTCTTGCCAGAGTTAGAGATCAGCAGGAGCAGATCGTTTTCTTGTAAGATACCCAAATCCCCGTGTTGCGCCTCGCTGGGATGCAGAAAGACGGATGGAATACCGGTGGAACAGAAAGTCGTAGCAATGTTCATAGCAATCTGTCCGGCTTTTCCCATACCGGAAGTTACCAGTTTTCCCTTCTTCTGATGTATTTGTTCTACAATCAGTTTCACCGCTTTTTCATAAGCATCTGTTACAGGGATGTTGAGCACAGCTTGTGCTTCCTGTTGCAAAAGTTGTTTGATGGAGTCTATCATATAGGATCAGTTTATTTTTTCTTTTAATTCATTTAATGTGTTTGCTACTTCGTAATAGGTTGAGAAAGGCTGTCGTGCAAAACCTTTGTCCTCCAGGGTGTGGAGTGCTTTTAATAGCTCATCGTAAAAACCATATTCATTGTAGAAAATGACCTTCTTCCGGTGATATCCGATGGAGGCAGCGGCTATTACGTGGAAAATCTCATCAAGTGTACCGACACCTCCGGGAAGAGCAACCAATACTTCCGACTTCTCCGTTATGATATCTTTGCGGTCACTCAAGTTACGGGTATGAATTTCTTCATCTAACAGAGTGCTTACCTTGCCGTTCTCTTCCAGTTTGGCAGGAACTACTCCAATGACCTTACCGCCATTTTCTTTCACGGCACGGGCTATGCATTCCATTAATCCGAGGCTGGCTCCTCCATATATCAAGGTTTTGCCTGTCTGCCCCATCCATTTGCCTATTTGGCCGGCGCTTTCGAAGTACATTTTGTCAATGTTATCGGAGGCGGAACAGAATATTCCTATCTTTTCCATATACGTTGTTGCTGTTATAGTCCACAAATATCTGCAATTTTCTATAAACAGCAATAAGTTTTATTGTATTTTTGTGGCATTAATTCAATAAGGAAGTATAAAACGATGCAAGGTAACGAATATACATTGCCAAATGGCCTGCGTATTATCCATGAACCAACCCTCTCAAAAGTAGCTTATTGTGGTTTTGCGATTGATGCCGGAACCCGTGATGAGGCGGAGAATGAGCAAGGAATGGCCCATTTTGTAGAACATCTGATTTTTAAGGGAACGGAGAAGCGGAAAGCCTGGCATATTCTCAACCGGATGGAGAATGTAGGTGGTGACCTGAATGCATACACAAATAAGGAAGAAACTGTCGTCTATGCCGCTTTCCTGAAAGAACATCTGGAACGTGCGCTTGAGTTGTTGGGGGATATTGTATTTCATTCCACTTTTCCGCAGCATGAGATAGAAAAAGAAACGGAGGTCATTATCGATGAAATCCAGTCGTATGAAGATACTCCGTCGGAACTGATCTTTGACGATTTTGAAGACATGATCTTCCGCAATCATCCATTGGGAAGAAACATTCTTGGTAAACCGGAACTTCTGCGGAGTTTCCGCACGGAAGATGTCCTATCGTTTACCCGCCGTTTTTACCAACCGGGAAATATGGTGTTTTTTGTTCAGGGGCAATACGAGTTCAAGAGAATCATCCGTCTGGTAGAAAAATACCTGTCGGATATTCCTGATGTGAAGGTAGAGAATCTCCGTACACCTCCGCCTCTGTATGTGCCGGAACATTTGACGGTGGCCAGAGATACGCACCAAGCACATGTCATGATCGGTAGCCGTGGCTATAATGCGTATGATGACAAGCGTACTGCACTCTATCTGCTGAATAATGTCCTTGGAGGTCCCGGAATGAATAGTAAACTGAATGTGTCCCTTCGCGAACGCAGAGGACTAGTCTATAATGTCGAATCCAATCTGACTTCCTATACGGATACGGGAGCTTTCTGTATTTATTTCGGGACGGATGTGGATGACATGGATACTTGCCTGAAATTGACTTATAAGGAACTGAAGCGGATGCGCGATATAAAGATGACTTCCTCCCAGTTGGCGGCAGCGAAGAAGCAGTTGATCGGACAAATCGGAGTAGCGTCTGATAACTTTGAGAATAATGCGTTAGGGATGGCGAAAACATTCCTGCATTATCATAAGTATGAATCATCCGAGCTTGTTTTTAAGCGTATAGAAGAGCTAACAGCAGAGATGTTGTTGGAAGTTGCCAATGAGATGTTTGCAGAGGAGTATTTATCCACATTGATTTATAAATAGTCTTATAGTATACTGACGATTAATAAACTGTTAATATTAAATTGACCATGAAGAACTTAACACGTAATGTCTGTATTTGTTTGGGTCTGATGATGTTTCCCCTTACAACATTCGGACAACAAAAGAACAATTTTACCTATGTGCCGGCTCAAGAGCTTTTACTGGTAGGCAAAGCAACTACCGAAGGCGAATATTTCCATCGGGTAGATACAGCCAAGTATCGTACAATGCCTGCCACTGTGAAGAAACTGTTCACAAATTCTGCCGGTCTGGCTATCTCTTTTACAACGAATAGCCCTGTTATAAAAGCCAAATGGACGGTTCCTGATAATTACCAGTTACCCAATCTGACCAGAGTTGCACAGAAAGGTTTGGATTTATATATCAAACGGGATGGAAAATGGCAATTTGCCGGGGTAGGAATACCGGGTGGTGTGACTACGGAAAAAGTGCTTGTTGATAATATGGGTACGGAAGAGAAAGAATGCTTGCTGTATCTGCCTTTATATGATGAACTGAAAAGTCTGGAAATAGGCGTTTCTTCTGATGCACACATACGTAAAGGAGAAAATCCGTTCAAAGAAAAGATAGTGGTATACGGGTCCAGTATTTTGCAGGGAGCATCTGCCAGTCGTCCCGGTATGGCTTATCCGGCTCGTTTATCCCGTAGCAGCGGGTATAATTTCATCAATTTAGGATTGAGCGGAAACGGCAAGATGGAGAAAGAAGTTGCCGAGATGTTGGCGGATATTGATGCAGATGCTTTCATTCTCGATTGTATTCCTAATCCTTCTCCCAAAGAGATCACCGACCGAACTGTTGATTTTGTAATGACGTTACGGCGGAAGCATCCGGATACGCCTATTATTGTGATACAGACATTGATACGTGAAACGGGTAATTTCAACCAGAAAGCTCGCGAGAATGTGAAGCGGCAGAATGAAGCCATCGCTGAACAGGTAGAAGTATTGCGAAAGAAGAATGTCAAGAACCTGTATTTCATAAAAGAAGATCAATTCTTGGGAACAGACCATGAGGGAACTGTAGATGGGACCCATCCGAACGACTTGGGATTCGACCGAATGTTGAAGAAGTATAAACCCGCTATCAGTAAGATACTGAAGATTAAGTTTCAGGACTAATAGCAAGAACCGTATCATAATAGAAATAAGGTTCTCCCTCTTGCTTTTCGCCTCTTAATTTTGTACCTTTACAGATTTTCTTCCTTTCACTAAGGGGATGTCACGTTATAGGGTGACATTTATCACTTTATACAGGGCAGACGCATTAAAAATCATTATCCTGTAAAAGTTTTGATAAATATTTTTCATCCCACCCAGCTTTTAGCCTTTTTAGATTCATACTTCCTTTAGTTGTTTTATCCTTCTTCAGGATAGTAAGTGCCATTTTTGTTGCTGCGGAAAAGTTTCTGGCTGCATTTTTGACCTTTTTACTATAGTCTTCTCGAAAGGTAACATCCAGTTGCCAATGCAGATTATTTTCAATAGACCAATGCTGTCTGATGGCAGAGGAAATTTCGTCCGGTTTGGTATTATCCATTGAAGTTACATAGTATCTTACCTCTTGTGTATATTCTCCTGTTGCCACTATTGTTCTTTCCGATTTTATCCCAACAACAGACTTCAGTCCCACAAGTTTCTTTTTAAACATTTTTTCCATTATAGGTCCATAACTAACTACAGTACAAGTTCTTGTCTCTATCCTTCCATGTCCGGTATTTTGAGACACATGCCTGGTGACTCTATTGATTATTTCGTCTTTATCCTGATAATCTTCAATGATCTGTTTGGTCAGTTGATAGTTTTTCTTCTTGTTATCCTTTATAGCTATAATATAATTTGCGTCACGCTCAATGATGGTCCGTGTTATATCTGTCTGGCAGCCCATCGCGTCAATTGTGACAATGCAATCATTGAGATCCAAAGAGTTTAGTAACAATGGAATAGCGGTAATTTCATTACTTTTATCATCCACCTTCACTTGTCCTAAAGAAATTCCATTGGCAGCGGACCATGCGGAAACCATCCATAATTTGAATCCTTCCTTTCCCGTCGTATGTTCTCCGTCACATTTACTTGGACCACGCATAAGTTTGCCATCTATAGCTATAACCCCTTTCACCTCCTGACAGACTTGTTTGACCCAATTACGGAAGATCAACTCAAAATATTCGGGCTTTATGATGCTAAAGAATCTATTAAAAGTATCATGGCTGGGTATGAACTCCAGATTAGGTATGCGACTTTTGAAAAAAGCAATTTTGGCATTGCCAAATTCCTCAATCTCATTCCAGGATTGGGCACCACAAATTACAGCAGCAATGGATATATAGACGATGGTTTCCATTTTATGGACTTTTTTACGGTTCATTCTAGGATCTTCTATTTGTTTACAAAGGTCAATTATCCCTATTTTCATGTTAGTTTATGTTTTATAATATCTTATAAAGATAAGGAAAATAGTCGAAATAAGAAAGAATTAATAAGTTAATAATCAATTATATAAATAGAATGAAAACAGGAGTGGGATAGTAAAAAATATAATGCGTCTGCCCTGTCACTTTATAAGATGCCATTTATCCTTTTATAAAGTGACAATCGTCACCTTGCAAGGTGACGACTTCCCGACTGCACAAAAATACATTAATCTCTGCACTGAAAATCCTTAATCTCTGCACTGAAAGTTCTTAATCATAGTTAGAAAAGAAAGATGGCTTATTACAATTTAAAGAAGAAACCGTCCCTCACCACGAAAGAGGGCGAGACTGAAACGATGTATGCCGACATTGTTTATAGCGGAACGATTCCGGCAGAACGGCTGATTCGTACAGTTGCCGAGAGAACAGGATTCAAGGAAGGCGTGATAGACGGTATCCTTACGGAATTGAAAGACGATGTGTTGGAGTATCTGGGCGAAGGATACCATGTCGAACTGGGAGAATTCGGTTTCTTCTCGGCCAAAGTGAAAGCCTCCCGTTTGGTGGCAAACAAAAATGACCTCCGTTCCGAATCTGTTGCTTTTGATGGAGTGAACTTCCGTGCTTCCAAGAGTTTCCGGCAGGGGATTCGGGGAGATCTGGAACGTAAGAAGTGTGTGGACTTCAACACCTCGCGGAAATGGGACAGGGAAGCCCTGAAGAGACTTGTCCTGCAATATATCCGGCAACATGGTTTCATCACAAGAACTACCTATACGGAACTGACAGGACGGTTGAAGAATACCGCACTTACCGACCTCAAATCTTTTGCATCCGAAGGAATTATCAAGCGGATAGGACATGGAAACCAGATGCATTTCGTTGCACTGCCGAAAGAGGAGTAGAAACGGACAAGGTGGTGATACCGGGAAAGAATCCGTCGCGCAGCTTTCCCGGTGATTTTTATTTCTCTGTCATCCCATCCAAATAGTGGCTGACAACATCGATCAGATGATGTCTTATCTTACCTGTTTGGGATGCGGGCTGGATGGCGTCGTAGTTAAACTCCCACCAGAAAACTCCTTTGTATTTCTCTTCCATTATCCATTGTATTTTGGTCAGGATAGTTGCAGGGTTCTCCATGGTGACAAATGCTGATTTGTCAGGAGAAAAGTAATAGGATACGTTAGCCTTGTTATCATATTCTTCCGTCCACCCTTCCTGCAAGAGAGGGAGCATATCGTTATAGCTGAAGTACTCCCCATATTCATTCAATTTGCCTTCTATCTTTGTGTCCGGTGTTAAATTTTTATAGATAAATCCGTAATTGGCCAGACCGATGCAAAGTTTATCGCGGTCGAATACTTCCCAATGCGCCAGTTCTTTCTTTATCTTGTCGAGAGGCGTGTTATGTTTCGGTATATTTCCCCAAATGCCACCTCCCATGTCATAAGTCATGATATTGATCCAGTCTACGTTTGCGACCAGTTTATCGGCTAGTTCTTTGTCATAGATTTGCCAGGAATGAAGAGCCGTTGTGAGGTATAGATGCCTGTCGTCATTGCGTTTCTTCTCCAGGCTGTCCAGCTTGAGTCTTATATTGGACAGGAAATCGGCGTGCAGAGGAAGCTGGAGCTGCTTCTCCCAGTCTATCTCAATTCCGTCATAGTTGTACTTGTCAATAAACTGCATCATCATATGGATAAACTTGTTTTGCCGGTCAATGGAAGATACCTTTTCATTGAATCCCTCTCCGGCAAATGATAGCAGAACCTTGGTTCCGTTCTCATGAGCCTGTTGTATTAGCAGAGGTATTATTTCGACATTCCTGTCTTTTATATATTGATGTTCTGTTACCAGTTTCCTTGTAATTTCTTCTTGCGGGCAGGTGAAATCCTCCTGATTCCATTGAGGGGCTGCCATCAGGTAAATATACTGGAACTGGCGGTAATCAATCTGCTTTACCTTTTCAGCGCTTTTTAACGAACGTCCGGTCAAGTAGGTTGAGTGAGTAAAATCTTGTGCATACGATTGGCAACACACGAGTGATAGTAATGCGAAGAATAATACTTTTTTCATCGTCTTGTTTTTCTGTTTATAATTGTAAAAGAACACGGCTTTCCTTTTGTAGGGGGGAAGAAAGCCGTGTTGAGTGTGTTAGAGGTTATAAAGGTTGCCCGTAGCGGTTGTCTACGAGATATTCCAGTTTCGCGGCCATCTTTTTTACTAAATCCGGGTTTTTATCTGCCACGTTATTTTTTTCCGAAGGGTCCTTGGTGATATTGTAAAGCTGCGGTTCCATGCTGTTTCCCAGTTCAATGTTTACAAACTTATTGACAGCGGGGCCTTTTCCGGGACGAATATATTTCCATTGCCCGTCGGTAATCGACAGATTATTGTGGGCATTTTGCAGTACCAGCCATTCGCGCCCTTTCTTCTCCTTGCCTGTCCAGGCTTTCAGCATCGGCTGACTGTCCGGTGCAGCTCCTTCGGGCAGACGGAAGTTCATCATTTCGGCAAAGGTGGCAAACCAGTCTATCTGGCAAACCAACGCGTCCGAAACGGTTCCCGGACGGATGACGCCTTTCCAGCTCCAGATGCAGGGCACGCGTGTGCCTGCTTCGTAAGCGCTGTACTTTCCGCCACGGTAAATGCCGCCGGGCTTGTGGTTACCCAGCAATTCGACGGCTTGGTCTTTATAACCGTCATCTACTACCGGGCCATTGTCGCTGGAGAGGATGATTAATGTATTCTTGTCCAGTCCCAAGCGCTCCAGTGTGTTCAATATTTCTCCTACTGACCAGTCGAATTGCAGCAGGCAATCGCCGCGAGGCCCCATTCCGCTTTTTCCTACAAACTGGGGAGCCGGTACGCGGGGAACATGCGCATCTTGTGTGGCAAAATACAGGAAGAAAGGTACATCTTTATGGTTCTCGATGTAGGAAACGGCTTTGCCTGTCAATGTTCCGGCTATTTCTTCATCCTTCCAGAGAGCCGATTTTCCGCCTTTCATATATCCGATACGCGAGATACCATTTATGATACTCTGGTTGTGTCCGTGGGAAGGGTGCATTTTGAGCAGTTCAGGATTATCTTTCCCGGTAGGCTCACCGGGGAAGTTCTTCTGATAAGAGACCTGAACCGGGTCGTTAGGGTCGAGATTGACTACCCGGTCATTTTCTACAAAAACGCAAGGCACACGGTCGCCTGTGGCTGCCATGATAAACGAATAATCAAAGCCGATATCACCGGTTCCCGGTTTCAACGGTTGGTTCCAGTCCTGTTGCCCGTTCTTGTCGCCCAGTCCGAGATGCCATTTGCCTACCACTCCGGTACTGTATCCGGCTTCTTTAAACATATCCGCCATCGTGTAGCGTTCCGGGCGGATGATAGAAGCGGCATCTCCGTCGGCTATTCCTGTTCCGGCTTTGCGCCAGGCATATTCTCCTGTCAGCATGGCATAACGGGCGGGCGTGCTGGTGGCAGCCGCGCTATGTGCATTGGTGAAACGCACACCCATTTTTGCCAGGCGTTCTACGTTGGGAGTATGGATGGTTTTGGCTCCGTTGCAACTCAAGTCACCGTAGCCTATATCATCCGCATAGATGAAGACGACGTTAGGCGTACCGGGGAGTTTGGCTTGTGCACAGACTTTGGTTGCAAAGCAGGAGGTCAGTGCTAACGGCAGCATATAGAGTTCTTTTTTCATGATTCTTTTTATTTAAGTGAGTATGCGGTTAATTCTTGTCCATTTGGAAGGTCTTTCCTATAACATCCAGCAATTTGTGCGGACTGTCGTCTTTGGCATCCATGAAAAGCTGCCAGATAATGACGCCGCCAAACTGGTTATCTTTCACATATTGGCATTTCTCGCGAATCATCTCCGGGCCGTTCCAATAAGTTTTCCCGTAATGGTTCATTGATTCGATGCCGGATACTGTACTATATTCCGAGAGAATATTAAAGTAACGGATGGCGCCTGTATCATCGGCGGTAGCCAGATTTTCCCACGTGAACCCATAGAAAGGAAGTCCACCCAATAACTTCTCTTTGGGGGTCTTGAGGGTAGTATTCCAATACGTCAGGTCACCGGTGAAGTTAGCCATAGTGGCATCCGGTCCGGGGGCGTTTGTGAAACTGCCTTTCGAGCCGCCTTTAGGCACATAACGGTCGTAGGACATCAGATTGAGGAAGTCAAAATACTGTTGCCAGTCCACTCCATAATTCAGCCATGTAGGGTCGGCTGTTGCCGATGTCATGAGCCATTCCGGGTGAGCCGCTTCTTTGGCTTCATATAATTCTTTAAAGAATTCCATCAACACCGGTCTGTACTGGTTCCACCACGGAGCTCCCTGGTCGCCCGAGTATTCTTCATAGTCAATGTCAAATCCGTCCAATTCATATTGCTCCACGAAGTTGATAATACCTTCGACTAATTTAGTGCGTGTGGAAGGTTCTTTGATGGCATTGGTAAATTCTTTGGGAGTGTTCTTGCAGAGAGAAATCAGCACTTTCACGCCGTTCTTCCTTGCCGTATTCCTTGCTTCTACGATATGGCCGGCCACCTGTTCCGGATTGAGCGTTCCGTCGCTCTTCACTTTGAGAAAGCAAATGGCTACATGAGTCAGGTATTCCCAATGAATATGGGAGAGCTGAGTGTCATACTGGAAGTCATTAAGTGGCAAATACCCCAATACTACCGGTTTGTACAGTTCCGGTTCGGGCTCCTGCAAGTCCGGAAGGTTGACTGTGTACACCACTTGGCTTCCGTCGGCGGTGGTCACTGTAAACTCTTGGGTATTATTCCACAAAGCGATGCTTTGGGGGTCGGGGGCAATGGTAGCCCCTTCTGCCAATTGGTAGCTTACCCCTGTAATATCTGCTGAGAAATGGATACCGCTCAGGCTGATGACACGGCTGCTTTGGTCAATGGTGCGTCGGTAGTAAGACCCTCCGCATTGGATGATAAAGCTTTGCAGAGGTCCTGCATTTGTCACCGGAGTTTCCTCCGATGACGAACTGCTACACGAGGTGGCGATTAGTATAATCCCTATCACCATCCCCATCATTTGATATATACTTTTTTTCATATTGTTTCTTCTATTGTTACTAAACTGACCTATTCTTAATCTCCCCATTCATAGTTCGGAGTATATTCCCACCAGTCATAAGTAGCTTCCGAAATGTTGGTTCCTATATATACCAGTGAAGTGGTGCCATATTCAACTCCGAACGTACCCCGATAAGTCGTGCAAAGTTCACCGTCCAGATACCAGGCAACGTTCATATTGCCATCTTCGGCCTTCGTCAGTGACAAGCCGAGGGTATAGGAACCTTTCGATTTATCAAAGGATTTCTGAGCCAGTTCCGAATAAGGCAAGGTGCTGTAATTTGTCTTTCCGGTAGCCATGTTCAAGTGCCAGCGTATCTCACTTCCACCGCTATAAGTGAAGAAAATTACCGCTTGTGCGTCAGCCGCCATTTCTTTGATGTGGAATGAGTAGTAGCCCGGTTGCATACCCGCTTGGGTGACGCGTCCCACCTTACTGTAAAATCCTGCATCCGAGAAGGAACATGTTCCATTGTTCACATTCCAGTTCTTGCCTTCGGCGGCATCAAAGATGTGACGTTCGGTTCCGTTGTATGCTTGTTGAATCGTTATTGTCCGTACAACAGGTTCGACGCCTGGAATTGCTTCGCTGGAAAGAGTGAAGGTAGCTTTGCGAATGGCTGTTCCTGTGTTTTCATTCAATGTAACCGTTAATGTTCCGTCACCGTTGAATGACGTGGAAGAGAATGAATACCAGTCTTGCAGGGCATCCTCTTTGGCGACTGTCCATGTTCCGTTGGAAATCACTTGGATTTCAATGCTATGAGCTTCATAACTTTCACGGAATGACGTCTTATCCGGGTCAATCTGAATGCCGTCCTGAGTTATCTTGACGGTCTGCTGTGCCACGTTATGACGGTCATATAATGTCACCGTTCCATAACGTTTCTCACTTGGATTTGATATGGCGGTTACCGTTAAAGTACCATCGTTCGTACCGCTTGCCGTACTTTTAATGGAGAGCCAGGCTTCTCCTTCGGTCACTTTGGCTGTCCAGTTCTGATTGGCAAGTACCTTGAATGTGGCTTCTGCATCGGCTTCTTCTTTACTCAATAATATATCATCTGCATTTTCCGTATTCAGATAGGCAATACCTTTCTGGATGACAGTAATCCATTTGCCCACCCAATAGTCACTTTTGACGGTAATGGTGTCTGTACGGTCGTCCAGCTCCGTGTTTGCTTTATATTGGATGCTGACGTCGAACGTTTCGCCGGCTTCTCCTTGTTCGGGAGATATGGAACACCAGTCGGGATGGTCACTGTATACCATCCACTGTTCCGAAGACTTGACCTGAATCTTAATCGCTTGCGGATTAGAAGCAGGCAGATTATAGGTATCTTTGGCCCGATACCGCAAATCTACGATTTTCGTTGCTTCGTCATCCGTGCACGAATGCATCAGCAATGAAGTTCCAATAGCCAGTATGCACCAAACGGCATACCAACCGGTTTTATATTTATTCAAGATATCTTTCATGGTTCTTCTCTTTTTATGTTATCAAAGATGGGTAAACAAACTTATTCAACCGGAATGACTTCAAAAGAACTGATAGTCATCGAAGCTGTACCCGTAGAGCTTGCATGGAAGCCGAAATAGAGTGTGTAGCCGACTTCTATAGCAGAGATGTCTATTTCAACTGTGTCCATCACTTTTTCATCATTCAGGAATACATCATAGGACGCTTTGTTCGCATTATTCTCCAGAGGCTTGATTTCTACTCTTAATGTATGCATTTTATTCCTGCTATCCTTATTCACTTTGTTTTCTATCAGAGAATAGAGGCTACCCGCTATTTGGAATTTGTAAGAGTTAGTGGTGAAGTTTACATTGGGGCCCATCCACATATGGGCTGCGGGTTTGCCGTCTAGGTTCAGGTCAATCGCATGGTCATCCGTAAAATCTGTATCGGAGAATTTCCATTCGTAGATAGCGAACTTTCGTTTGTTTCCTTTCAGGTTGAAGCGGGATGTTACTCTTGCTGTTGTAGTTAAAGTCAGATGTCCGTCTGTATCGACTGTATGGTCCTTTCCGTCATACACGACATCTCCTCCCATCTGGCTGACGGTAATCTCCACAGGTTCAAGTCCTAGTGTCTTATCTGCAGCTTCCAATGCAATAGTTGCCGTGCGTGTGTCGAAATAGTATTCATTCTTCACCGTAGCAGTGAATGTCTTATTATCTTCAGCTTTTTCTAATTCAATCCAGGAAGCTTCTGTGGAAACCTTCCAGTCGATATTTGCATTTACACTATATGTTTTTGTGTTTTGTTCTGCCGTTGTAGTACCAGTGCCGTTACCGGTAAACTCGTATGGGTTTTCCATTTCGTCAAGACCTGCAAATTCGAGGATAAAGCCTTTCTGTATCACTTCATAAGTCTGCTCTTCCAATCCGTTGGATATGGTTACGGTAGCAGTACGCTCTTTTCCGGCGTTGGCGGCAGCTGTAGCTGTGATGGTCACCGGTTCTGCGGAGCCTGTGCCGGCTTCCTTGTCGAGAGTTAACCACATGCTGGAAGACGTTGCGGTCCATGCCTTGTTGGATATAATCTTGAATTCGGCAGTGCTTGTTTCCGAACCCATTTTGTCGTCAATCCATTGCACCACCAGTTTGCTTTTTGCATCCTGGGTAACGGTTATCACAGTTTCCGGTTCATAATTCTCGCCTGCAATGGTCAGCGTGGCCGTGCGTGGCTTTTCTTCCGGGTTGTCAAGGATGTTCAGCGACACCTCGGCAACCAGTGAACTGGCAGAACTCATGGCGGGGGTGGGAGTACACCATTCTTCGCTGCTTGTTATCTTCCACGGGGTGTTGGAACTGATGTTGAAGATAATTGTACGCGGAGATGTAGCTAATACACTATACTGTGGTTGGGCGTCTGTTTCCAGTTTTACGGGAAATTCAGCCTGGGAGTCAATATTCATTTCCTGACATGAGTTCAAGTTTAATGCACACACAACAAATATCAGTTGTAGGATGCTACCTGTCAAAATTCTTTTCATATGGAATCGTATTAAATTATTCATTGTAATAGTTTATAATAATAAGGTCTTTCTTTCATTACCAGCCGTTGTTTTGCGGATACAGGTGTTCATTCTTGAAAAGTTCTTCCTGTGGTATCGGATACAAATACATCCGGTCTGTCCACGTACGGTTCTCATAGAGCATTTTCTGGAAGGACAAGGTGTTTGCCGTTTTTGTAATGGTTACTCCGTTCAACTCTTTTTGGGTGGAATCTCCTATTTTCCAACGGCGGACGTCCCAGAAGCGGTGGTCTTCGAAGGCGAACTCTACACGCCATTCATTGCGGAGTGCCCGGATGAACTCATCCTTGTCGGTGGTTGTGATAACGGGCATTCCAGCGTTGATACGCACTTCATTCAAGGCTTCCAAGGCCGTTGTATGATAGGTGGCATCCTTGTAAGTAACAGAGTTGAATGCTTCTACCATCGACTCTGCATACGTCAGCAATGTTTCTGCATAGCGGTAGATACACCAATGATGCTTGTTCTTTACTTCCTGGTCGGGAACAAAGCTGGTTGTTTCCTGAATATATTTGCGCAGGAAATAGCCGGTGGCCGAACCACCTGCATTGACCGGCGCATCATCCTTACCGCCTACGAATGTTTCAATCTTGTCTCCCTTGAAGCTCATTCCGTTGGCTAACACAGTCCAATAGAAACGGGGGTCGCGTCTTTCGTATGGCTTTTGCGGGTCAAACTCCGGGTCGTCACATATCCATCCGTTTTCGGTGAGTGTCACTTTATATCCTTTCACCGTTTCAAAAGCATCTACCAGATTTTGTGAAGGGAAGACTCCTAGCGCGGGTGTGCTGCGTTTTCCTTCGACAAAACGGATGGGGAAGTTGTTTAATTCAAAGTTGTAATTGGCGTCGTTCATGTGGAAGAGCACCACTTCTTTAGAATTCAGGTTATTCGCTTTTTCTGCAGGGTCCAACTCGTATAAGTTCAAATCAATGATGTCCAGAGCTGCTTTGGCGGAAGCCTTCCATCTTTCCGGGTCCATAGAGGGATTGTGCAACAGACTTGCTTTATAAAGCAGGGCCTTTGATTTGAGTGCCATGGCAAATCCTTTTGTGATGCGTCCCGTTTCATTATTAGGCTGCCCTACGTAGGTATCGGGAAGATTGGCAGCCGCGTCGTTACATTCCGACACAATAAAGTCAATCACTTCGTCAAACGGGGTCTTGCCCATAGCGTTGGCCTCTTCCGGAGTCAATACACTTTGGGGCATGGCAATGTCACCATAGCGGCGTGCCAGTTCAAAAAAGTAGAAGGCTCTTAATACACGTGCTTCATAAGGAAACAGTTTTAACTGCTTGCTGTTATTCTGGAAGCTTGTATCATACTGATAGCGGGATAAGTCCAGTTCGGCAACGGAAACAATAAACTCGTTGGCAGCCCGTATGCCATTGTACAAAGACCAGCAGGCATCAACTGTTTTCAGTTGAGACCAGTTGCCGTCATTGAAATATTGTATGGAGGCACCCGTAGCTGCATATTCGGCATCATCCGAACCACAGTCGCGCATCGCACCGCTGATGGCGCCGAAATCCTGCGGCATATACGAATATACGTTCGTCAGCATCTGCTTGGTTTTATTGAAATAGTTGTAGATATACTCTTTCGTATTCAATCCGTTCGTCTCGTCGAACTCTAGGTAATTGCAAGACGAGCAAACCAGTGTCACAACTAATGAAAGAAGGGTATGTTTTAGTTTCATATTCTTATCGTATTACACAGATTAGAAATTAAATTTAAGTCCGGCCCAATATGAGCGGGTGGATGGGTAGGCTGCACTTAACTGCTCCGGGTCGGCAAATCCGATGTTGTCCAGTGAGAATAAGTTCGTTCCTTGCAAATACACTTTTATATCGGCAAAATGGGTAAACCGCTTGGGGATGTTGTATGCTATCTGCAAGTTCCTCAATTTGATGAACGAGCCGTCCTTGAACCACATTGAGTTGGCACGGTAGTTATTGGCGTTCGACTGCGTAGTCAGACGGGGCATTGTGGCCTGTGCTGCATTTTCGGGCGTCCAGGGAGTTTCGTTGTCAAGGAATGTTTTGGAGATATTCCCATTATTCACCAAAGGCTTGTAAAGCGGCGAGTCGAGTAAGTTGACTGTATATCCGGTGAGCCCCTGGAAATCGGCGGAAAGCTCAAATCCTTTGTAAGCCGCGTTCAGGTTGAAGCCGAAGTAGAAACGCGGTATATTGGTTCCGTACATTTTCACTACATCCTGTTCGTCAATTTGGTTATCGCCGTTCTGGTCTTTATATTTAAGATCCCCCGGACGGCAGGTGGAGAATGTCTGAACCGGACTGTTGTTGATTTCCATCTGATTCTGGAAAATGCCGGTTACTTCCAGTCCGTATTTCTGGCCTACACGGTTTCCTTTCGTATAGAGATAGTCATACTGTTGAAAAGCTTGGTTATCGTTAATGATTTTGCTGTCGACATAAGAAACATTGGCACCTATGGAGTAGCTGAAATCCCTTATTTTATCTTTCCACGTCAACGAAGCGTCGAATCCGTGGTATTCTTGTATCCCTTCATTCACTTGGGCTACATTGATACCGATAATTCCTGAAACTGTATTGGAACCGGATACGAGAATGTTGCTTCTGCGTTCAAAGAATCCTTCACAGTAGAGTGACAGGCGGTTCCGGAGAGCATTTAGCTCAAAACCGTAAGTCGCTTTCTTCGATTTCTCAATGGTCAAGCCGATGACAGGCAGGTCACCTTCGGCAAGGCCGTAGTAAATGCTGGCATTGTTCGTGAAATAATAGTTTCCGGCATTCGCGTTGCTGAAAGATTGCAGGTACAACTCATGGGACATATTGCCGTCATTCCCGGAGATTCCGAATGAACCGAACAGTTTCAGATGGTCAACGTAACTTCTGACTTTCCCGAAAAACTTTTCATTGGAGACAATCCACGCTCCCGATACGGCGGGGTAAAGTTGAAAACGTTCTCCCTTGGGCAGATAAGCTGTGCCGGAATAGTTCATCACGCCGCTCAACGTATAGCGGTTGTCGTATGTATATGTAGCTGTCACAAGTGCCGACTGGCGTTTGCTGCTCTTGTTGCGTCCACTGCTGGTGTATGATTGCTGGTCGTAGATTAACGCACTGTTCAGGGAGTGTACTCCTTGATGATGTACATAGCTTATTTTTCCCTGAAGAGTGGAACGCATAAACAACGACTTGAAATCTTGCCCGTGTCCCAGTGTCTCGCTGTCTTTTCCGGAGATGAGCGGGGTTGTTTTCAATGTTCCGTCACCGGCAATGGCAGGTTGCAGGTCTTTGTAACGATATTCCTTGCTGGAAGCGTCGAACATAGATCCTATATTGTCGAATGCGAGCGACACCTCGGCTGAAAGGCCTTTCAACACTATGTCGAGATTCTGTTTCAATGACATATCAGCCAGCAACTTGCCGTATGTAGTCCGCATATTGCCAGTATCGGTCAGCATAGCCACCGGATTGCCGGTGGTATAAATGGCGTTGCCGCCATAAATGCCGTCCGAATAGCGGATCGGGAAAACTGCGGAAGGGAGCTGGTACAATACATTATAGATATTCATCGGATTGCCGGATTCCTGATTGTTTTCTACGGCATACGAACCGTTCGTCTCCATAAGCTTGCCTGCGATACCTAATCTGAAAAGAGTAGTAGAGGTAATGTCTACATCCACATTGGCACGTAAATTCAGGCGTACATCTGTGGGGGATGCGTTGAAGCGTTTGTCACTTCCGTCAGATTTCAGGAAGGAAGTGTCATGCATATAATCTACCACCGAATAATAGCGGAAACGGTTGCTGCCGCCGTTGAAAGTCAGTGTAAGACGATGATTCAACGCGGTATTGTTCATGCTTTCCTTCCACCAGTCTACATTCGGATATTCTTCAGGGTAAGTTCCATCGCGAAAAGCGGCAAGTTCCCAGTTGTTATATTTCTCATTCAGTCCGTCCAAACGCAAGGCGGTATTCATGGCCGTGGCATAGGTGTGTGAATCGGCGAACTCGGGCGAGCGGAACTGTGTGTTGATTCCGAACTGGTAGCTTGCTCCTACGGTCAGTTTCCCTTCCGAACCCCGTTTGGTTGTTATAAGAATTACGCCGTTGGCTCCACGTACACCGTAGAGCGCAGAGGCCGCTGCGTCTTTCAGCACTTCGCACGATTCTATTTCGGCTGCCGTGATGTCTTCTATGTTTCGCGGGAATCCGTCTACCAGCACCAATGGATTATGTCCGTGGATGCTTAATGAAGAGACGTTGGTTGCGCTGGAGCCTGTTCCCTGGTAGACATTGAGTCCGGCGATGTGTCCGTAGAGGGCTTTCGACACATCTATCTCGGGCGACTTCAGGAACACATCAGCGCCCAAGCCTATTACTGAATAGGGGCTTACAGCTTTCGGGAGCATTATCTGATATCCCAGATGTATGCTGTCAGCCGGAAGAGCGGAGTGGTCTTCATTCATATCCTGTGCAGACACCGTCATCAAAGCTCCTCCGAATAATACTGTCAATATATATTTTTTCATTTTCATGTATTTAAGATTATGCGTGTTTACCAGCCGGGGTTTTGTGTCATACCGTAGGCTTTATTAATCTCGTTTTGTGGTATGGGTTGCAAATACCACTTCGTGTCCCAGTTGGAAGACCAGTATCTGGTTGTCGGCAACTTGAATACCTCTTTGAAAGTAAATGCAGTCGGATTATTGGCATCGTTTCCTGTGGTAACAAGTCCGTAGAGTGTCTTTTTGAAGTCCTCTGCCATCCCGCGGCGTACCATGTCGAACCAGCGGACTTCCTCGAAGCCAAACTCCAATGCACGTTCTTTCAGGATAGCAGTCAGGAACTTTTTCTTGTCCATGCCGGAAGTGGGGATGGCTGATAATCCTACCCGGGCGCGGACTTGGTTAATGCAGCTATAGGCTGTTGCCGTAGGACCGTTGTTCACTTCATTCAGAGCTTCTGCATAACTTAGCAATACTTCGGGGAGGCGCAGATAAGGCCATTGTACCGGACGATTGTCGCGTACTCCTTTGTCCGTCAAAATAAACTTCATCATAAGGAATCCTGTACCGTCATTTCTGTAATTGGGATGATTGGTATATATCGGCGGGGGAGTTCCGTTGAAATATTTATCTCCGGGAACGGCTACCGTCTCATAAAGTCGGGGGTCGCGAAGAGGTGTTCCGTCAGCATCGAAGAACGGTTGTTTGGACGGGTTACTCCAGTTGAAGTTTTCATCAAAATCCTTGCCATCCGCCCAGGGGAACATATTCACGTAGTTCAATGTGGGCCCCGAATAATAACGTTGGTCATAAATATTCTGGTGGATAGAAGGGGCATATCCGCGTCGGACGGAAATCAGGACTTCAGTGCCGCCTCTGTCATAATATCCCGAACGGTAGGCGAGACGGCGCGCTTCGGGAGTAGCTTCCGTCGGCATAGTCAACCCGTATTCGCCATTCAGGTCTAGTGCTTTCATAAAATCATCGCAGGCCGTCACGACATCTTTCCAACGCTGTAAATCATAATTGCCGTAGCACGTGTATTCATTGGCATCTTCCCTCCACTTCGGACCGTTGAAGGTGGGACTGGCGGCAAAAAGCAGGACACGGATTTTCAAACCCATCGCGCCGGCTTTCGTCATGCGTCCGTCGTCTATATCCTTTTGTTTCCAGTTCAGGTAAGGAATCGCTTCGTCCAAAAGCCCGATGATATGTTTGACAGTGGCGTCAAATGTGGCACGGGGAAAATTCATATCATCGTTGGGGTCGACATATGTTGTCAGAATGGGCACTCCGCCTACATAACGTAACATCTCGGCATAGCTTAAGGCTATCAGCGTCTTTGCTTCGGCAATCCGTTCATTCCGTTCCGCTTCGGTCATGTTGGGGACTTTGGGCAGATTTTCGATATAGAGGTATGCATAACGGATGGCATGGTATTCCAATTGGGAACCGAAACGGTAGGCTTCACATCCCTGTAAATTTGAGGCGATATTGGGACTTAGCATACCATTATAATATAGATTGACAGGCCCGTCACTACTCATATTCCGATAGCTGCTATACAAATCTGTCAGTGCTTCAAGAATGTTTACTCCCAGTTTGTTGTATCCGGCTCCGGACTTGGTTGGAAGTCCGTAAGGCAAATAGCAATAGGCTTGTGTGAGCACTTTGTCCGCATTGGCTTTGGAGTTGAACATAGAGTCAAGCGTAGCACCGGAACTTTCCGGTTGATCTCCTAAAAACTTATCGCCGAAAGTAAGGTCCGAACAGGCAAACAGGTTTACTCCGATTGACCAGACGGATAGTATTTTAATCATATTTTTCATCTTGTTCATTATTAGAAGTTTATGTTAATCCCTAAACTATAAATCTTCACTAGCGGGTAAGAACCGTTATTGTTACCTAAACTTTCTGGATCCATGATATCCAGTGGGGAGAAAGTCAATAAATTATATCCGCTTATAGACAAACCGAGCGTATTGGCACCAATGGCTTTCAGGAAACGTTTCTTGGAGAAGGTATATCCTATGGAGATTGTTTTCAGGCGGATATAAGAGGCATCGCGCAGCCAGAGAGTCGAGTTCTCGGAATTCCATGTCTCGGAAGTTTCTGCGGCACGCGGATATTTGGCGCCCAACTGATTTTCGGGAGTCCAGCAATCCTTATAGAAGTACTCCAATAAACCGCGTTTGCCTGTATTGGTGAATGGAATACGGTATTCTATCTGAAGCATCTTGTTCACATTCGTGGCTCCGGACCATTGCATGGAGAAATTGAAACCTTTGTAGTTGAAACCGGCATTTAATCCGAATACATATTCGGGACGTTCGGCGTAACCTGTGGTCATTCTGTCATTGCCATCCACCACCTTGTCACCATTCAGGTCGGCGTACATACAGTCACCGGGAGCGACACTGACAGCAGGTTGCGGCAACGCCGGATTCAGTTTCAGATTGCCATTCTCGTCCTGCGTGAAGTCACTATACTGATAAAGACGGATATACTTGTAAACGTTGGTGGAACGTCCTACCGAACCGCCGGTTTGATTCATGTAATCAAATTCGTTGGGGACTTCATCCATGTAGAGAATCTTGTTACGGGCAAATGACATATTTGCGTTGATATAATAACGGAAATTGTTTTTAAGAGTCTCGTCCCATCCCAATGACAGCTCATAACCATGATTGTCCACTTTACCCAGATTCAGGTTGGGTAGTCCGGTTGCTATAATGCTTGGAGTCGATTTAGGAGATATCAGAATACCAGTACGTTTCTCGTAGAACAGGTCTGCGGTTAATGACAGGCGGTTTCTCAACATTTTCAGCTCAAGCCCGTAATTCTGCTTGTCGGCTGTTTCCCAAGAGACTTCCGAGTTTCCCGGCACTCCCATTGCATATCCCGGAGCACTTACAGGATTGGATACGCCGAAACTGTATTCTCCGCTTTGTGTCCATGTGCTGGGCATATACATGAAGCGGGTATTTGTTCCGGTGTCACTACCTACCCGGCCATACGATGCCCGCAGTTTAAAATAATCAAGCCATCGCAAGCTCTTCATGAAAGGCTCTTCCGACAGCACCCAACCTATGGAGGCGGCGGGGAAAAGTCCGTAGCGGGTTTTTCCGGGAGCAAAGTTCTCTGAACCGTTATATCCCATATTCACATCTGCCAGGTAGCGGGATTTGTAACCGTATGTAGCGCGTCCTACGAAACCTACATAGCCACGGGGCAGATACTGGAAACTGGCTACCGTGCCGTCTGCATATAATGGATAATAGTTGCGGGACTGGTTGTACAGGAATAGAGCGCTCACTTTATGATCTCCGAATGTGCGGTCGTAGTTGAGGCGTCCTTCAATATACCAGTTGCGGTCGCGTTTATATGATTCAGCATACGACAATGGGGTGGAAGCATCACCGTCGCCACGACCTACATAAACAATGGTTTTATCAAAGTCCGGGTCAGTCTGGGACAGGTTGCTGTTTTCCAGGGTCGATTTGTAATAGATGAATTGTGATTCGACATTCCCCCCTGTGCGATTCTTGTTCAGTTGGAACTGATTGTCATAGGAACCTTTGATTGAAACGGACAGCCCTTTGGTAAGCATATCGAGCTTTTGGGTAATATCCACATCCATATTTAAGGTCGTCACATACTTCTGCTTGTAACCGGTTCCCCAGTAAGTACGCAGACCGTCTACATTTGCGCCCCCCACCGGCGTATAGCTGACAGGTACAATCGTGCGTGTTCCGTTTACAATGCCAAGTCCGGAAAAAGGAAGTGCCCAGATTTGGGTATAAACAAACGGGTTCTGTATATCTTCCGTTGTGTTAGGCTCCTGTTGCTGACCGACATTGCCACCGATATTTAATTTCATGGTAGTAGTACGGGTTAGCTGGAAGTCCAGATTGGCGCGATAATTATACCGGTTGTACTTATAGTTGTTATTGTAAGGGAGTTCGTTGAACTGTTTGAGGATACCGTTCTGATAAAGATAACCGATAGATACAAAGTACTTCACCGCATCCGTTCCGCCTGAAATATTGATATTGTTTTTGGTTTGCAGGAAGAAATCGTTGTATAGGTAATCAGACCAGTCTATACTGGGATGCAGCGGGTCTCCGCCTGTACGATAGGCTTCGATAGCTTCACGGGTGAAGAACGTAGACTTGGCAGCACCGTCATTCTGCTGTTTCATATTCCAGAAACGGGCAAATTCATAACTGCCTGTCTGCTTGACAAAGGATAGCGGTTGCTGCACACCCGTGAGGGAGCTGACATTAATCGTCGGTTTCCCGTTCTTTCCACGTTTGGTAGTTACCAATACTACCCCGTTCGCACCGCGTACTCCAAATACAGCCGTAGAAGATGCATCTTTCAAGATAGAAAGATTCTCGATTTCATTCGGGTCGATTTGTGAGAAATCCCGTTCCACGCCATCTACTAATATCAATGGGGAAGAGGATGCGCTAGATAAAGAACCGACACCGCGTACATATATGGAAGCGGCGTCACTACCCGGTTGCCCGGAAGTCTGCACGGTAGAAACTCCCGGCAGTGAACCTGCCAGTACATTGGTAATGCTGGCAACAGGAGATTTTATCAGTTCTTTGGAGTCAATCGAAGACAGGGCACCGGTCAACGTTGCTTTGGATTGTGTTCCGTATGCGATGACCACCACTTCATCCAATGCTTTCGAGTCATCTTCAAGCAGGATATCAATCTTTCTTTTTTTCCCTACTATCTGTTCCTGTGAACGATAACCGACAAACGAAAAGACTAATACCGATTTTTCATCCGGGACAGTAATGGTATATTCACCATTTAAATCCGTAATGACGCCAACCGAGGTGCCTTTCACCATAACGTTTGCACCGATCACTTCCATTTTACTCGCATCAATAACTTTACCGGTTATTTTAATCCCGCTTTGCGCGAAAGTGTTGGTGATGCCACCGACAAAGAAGAGTAAAGGAAGAATAAAGAGACGAATCCATCTCCGCCATTGTTTTCTACATTTTCTTTTCATGTAATAAAATTTAATTAGATTAACAACGATGATCTTTGAAAAACTCGATCCTCGACCGGGTTGAGAAACTTTTCAAAGAAACTTCTCTGCAAATGTATCACTCTGATGATTGCGGGATGTTTCAAAATCATCGTATTATATCTTGTTTTGTTCAAAAAGCGATTTTATCACTACTTCCGGGGACTGTAACCAGGATTATTACAGTCTTAAAATGTATGTTGGTTAAAACAATATTCTTTCTGCCGGAAAGAATGGCAGTATAGGTTATTTTCTGAATATTGCCAGGGTAAGCTCCATGCAGACTTTTACTGATGTATAAATATTTGAGTGGCAGGTCGGTTTGCTGGCTCTGAACTGATTTTTGAACTATTTACATACAAGATATATATAAAAATGTTACTTTTGTTGCTGAAAGCATTTCAATTCAAACCGTAATAAGTCCTACTTATGAAAAAGATCCTTCTAACTTTGCTATTCATTTATATCATAAGCGGTTTTATACTTCCTGTTCACGCGGTGCATTATTATTATAAGCAAATAGCTTTGGGAGACGGCTTATCTTCTACGGTTTATTGTACATTGGTAGATAAGCAAGGTTTCGTTTGGATAGGAACACAGGCGGGTTTAGGAAGGTTTGACGGATATGAGTTGAAAAGTTATGTGCACGATCCTGACAATCCTTATTCTCTCCCTGATAACCTGATTTATAATATTGTAGAAGATAAACAGCATAATATCTGGGTGTTGACAGAAAGGGGGATTGCCTGTTATCAACGTCAAAGTGATAATTTTATAGTCCCCACAGACGAAAAAGGGAAAAGGATCATTGCTTTTTCTTTCTGCCGTTCCGCTGAAGGTATGTTTTTTGGTTCTTATAATAAGGTGTATCATTATAATTATAAAGACTCTTCACTCCGATTGGTACAGCAATTCAGCACAACCCCCAGTTACAGTATTATGGGGCTGGAATTTTGGGATTCGCACACTTTGCTTTGCTGTAACCGTTGGCAGGGCTTACGCCTGTTGGACTTAACCACGGGAGAATGTAAACGTGCTCCGTTTAAGAGCGAATCCGAAATTGTCAGTATGATTATCGATTCACGGAACCGGCTATGGGTCGCTTCGTTTAATAAAGGCTTGAATTGCTTCAGCCATAGTGGTGAATTACTGGCTTCTTACACCACCCGTAATTCTTCATTAAACAATGATATTATTTTAAGCATGGTTGAACGGGAAGGGAAACTGTGGATTGGAACAGATGGCGGTGGTATTAATGTGCTGGATTTGGAAACCGGTGAATTTACAATATTGGAGTATATTCCGGGCGAAGAAAACTATTCACTTCCTGCCAACTCTATCCTTAGCCTTTATAAGGATAAAGATAATAATATCTGGGCCGGCAGTGTCCGGAATGGTCTGATTAGTATCCGGGAAGTATATATGAAAACATATACCAATGTGATTCCCGGCAATGCTAATGGATTGAGCAATAAGTCAATACTTTCTCTTTATCAGCAGAATCCCGACCGGATATGGATTGGGACAGATGGCGGAGGTATCAACTCTTTCAATCCTTATACGGAGAAATTCACTTATTACTCTTCTACATGGAAGAACAAAATAACTTCCATTTGCGGCTTTTCTTCGGGAAAACTATTAATATCTGTGTGGGCTCAGGGAGTGTTTGTCTTTGATCCGGAAACCGGCGAGAAAAGCCCTTTTACGATTGTTGACAGAGAAACGACAGAGAGGCTTAACAACCGGGCGAAGATAATCAATCTCTACCAGAATTCTCCTAACACAGTGTTGCTGCTCAGAGACCAGATTTATCAATATCATCTGAAGGAAAAGCGGTTTGATATCATCGATAGGGAAAGAGAGGATGGCTCTATCGGTGCTATGGTACCGGTAGCCCAAAAGAGCGATAAGACTTATCTGAATGATCTCAGGTATATTTATGAATTGGATCATTCAACCAATAAGTTGAGTAAACTGTTTAAAAGCAGGGGAGATACCGTTATTCATTCTGTCGCTCAAGATGAACATGGCAATTTCTGGATAGGGAATAACTATGGACTAAGCTATTATGATGTTGTTTCCAAGACACAGAAACGCATCTCTACCGTCTTGTTTACAACTGTTTCCCTGTTAGCTTATGATAGTCAGGGCAGATTGTGGATAGGAGCTAATAATATGCTTTTTGTCTGGCTTACAAAAGAAAAGAAGTTCATTCTTTGGGGAGAATCGGATGGAGCGTTGTCTAACGAGTATCTTTCTACTTCCCGTTTGTCCAGTGAACAAGGGGACATCTATATGGGAGGGGTAAAAGGATTGTTGCGTATCAACTGCGAATTGCCTTTTACTACATCCGAACTGCCCCAACTGCAATTATCTGATATTGCTGTGAATGGAGAATCCGCTAATGATAAGTTAAGCGGTAATCCGGCAGGTATTTCCGTGCCTTGGAATAGCAATATAAAAATCGGTATAATGTCGAGGGAGAAAGATATTTTCCGGAAAAAGCTCTATCGTTACCAGATACTGGGACTGAAGGAGGAGTATATCGAATCATATAATCCTGAACTGACATTGCATTCGCTTCCTTCGGGGAATTATGATATTCTTGCATCGTGCACAAACAAAGACGGTAGCTGGACTTCTGGCTATCAGGTGTTGGCATTAACTGTCCTGTCGCCGTGGTATCGGACGTGGTGGTTCATCTGGTGCTGTATACTTCTTGTGCTAGGAGGAACCTTCATGGTATTCTGGATCATATTAAAACGGAAGAAGGAAAAGCTGAAATGGGCAATGAAGGAACATGAAAAACAGATGTATGAAGAGAAAGTGCATTTCCTGATTAATATTAGTCATGAGCTGCGTACACCGCTGACGCTGATTCATGCTCCGCTAAACCAGATATTGAAATCGCTTTCGTCTTCAAATACTTATTATCTGCCTTTAAAGGCAATCTATCGTCAGTCGCAGCGTATGAAAGACCTTATCAATATGGTACTTGAAGTACGTAAGATGGAGGTCAGTGAAAGCAAATTGCAGATACAGCCTTATCTCCTTAACGAGTGGATAAAAGATATTTCGCAAGATTTCGACAGTGAGGCAAACGGGAAGGGCGTATCTATCTGTTATGAGTTAGATGCCCGTATTGAAAAGGTATATTATGATAAAAGTAAGTGTGAGATTGTTTTCAATAATCTGATGATTAATGCATTGAAGCATAGTCCGTCGGATAGTAAGGTTACGATTGTCACAGAGTTGCTTCCGGATACTGAAAGAGTGCGAATCTCGATAGTTGATCAAGGTTGCGGATTGCAGAATGTAGATATGGGCAAGCTCTTTACCCGCTTCTACCAAGGGACGGGGGAACAAACCGGAACCGGTATCGGGCTTTCTTATTCCAAAATCCTGGTAGAACTGCATGGGGGCTCAATTGGTGCACGAAATAACCTCGAACACGGAGCTACCTTCTTCTTCGAACTGCCTTTGAAGCAGAATGAGAAAGAAATAGTCCGTCTGCCTCAGAATTATCTGAATGAATTGATGCTTAATGATAGCAGCTTTATTTCTTCTGATGCTGAGAACTTTGATACTACGCCCTATGTTGCACTGGTGGTAGATGATAATCAGGATATGGTTCATTTCCTGGCTAAATCATTGAAGAGCTATTTTAAACATATTTACGTTGCTTCGGATGGTAAAGAGGCTCTTCAACTGGCCGGGAATCATAATCCGGATATTATTATCAGTGACGTAATGATGCCTCGTATGAATGGTTATGAATTATGTAAATCCATTAAAGAGGATATAACGGTGAGCCATATTGCGATTATTTTACTTACTGCGAGAGATGACAAACAAAGTTTGCTGAACGGTTATAAGAATGGGGCGGATGGCTATATAACGAAACCTTTTGAGATAGATATGCTTATGGCACTTGTCCGTAACAGATTGAAAAGCAGGGAGTATTCCAAGAAAAAATATATGAGTCTGGGGTCTGTCCCGACACCGGAAGAGACGACTTTCAGCCAGGCTGACGAAACTTTCTTACTCCGGCTGAACAAGATTGTTATGGAGAATCTGGATAATCCGGACTTGAATACTCCATTCTTGTGCCAGACAATCGGTATGGGAAGAACCTCACTTTATAATAAATTGAAGACTCTTACCGGTATGGGAAGTAATGATTATATCAATAAGCTCCGAATGGAAAAAGCGATATCGTTCCTTATTAACAATGATATGAGTATCACAGAAGTTGCGGAGAAGGTGGGATTTAGTAACTCACGTTATTTTAGTACTGTGTTTAAACAATATACCCAAGAAACTCCAACAGAATATAAGCAAAAGATTATCCGGGAAAGAAAGGGACAGTAGTTCGTTTGCCTCAGTGGAAGTGTAATTCAAACTCTGTCTGGTTTCTATTTTGTTTTAAATCTCAGCAAATATAATTTTTTTCTTTGTGTTTGAAAAGTAAAAAAGGATTATATCGTTAATGGCATCATTGTGACGCCTCAAAGGAGTCAGACGGTGAACAGTTTATGAATGGATCTGTTTAACTTGCGCTCGCGTGTCTAAAACGCACTGTAATCATTCATCTTTAAATGATATTATGACCGGAAATTTGTATCTTAGCGCCATGTTGGGTTGCTAATCCGAACCATATATGTTTGTATAATACTTCTAAAATAAAAAATGATGTTTCAGAAACTTGTAGCTATAGAACCGGTCAGCTTGGTTCCGGCGGCCGAAAAAGCGTTGTATTCATTTGCAGGTCAGGTGGTGATGTATCCTGATATACCTGCGAATGATGATGAAATAATTGCCCGTATCGGAGGTGCTGATGCGGTGCTTTTGAGTTATACCTCCCGTATCAACCGGTATGTACTCGAATGTTGTCCGAATGTGAAATACATTGGAATGTGTTGTTCACTCTATTCTCCCGAAAGTGCCAATGTCGATATTCGTTATGCCAATGAACGAGGTATCACGGTAACAGGTATCCGGGATTATGGTGACGAGGGAGTGGTGGAATATGTAGTCAGTGAATTGGTGCGCTGTTTGCACGGCTTTGGACAGGAACCGTGGGAAGAATTGCCTCGTGAGATCACCGGATTGAAAGTCGGAATAATCGGATTGGGTAAGTCTGGCGGCATGATAGCGGACGCCTTGAAGTTTTTTGGTGCTGATATTTCATATTATGCCCGCAGTGAGAAAGAAGCGGCTACTGCCAAAGGATATCGTTTTCTGCCATTGAGGGAACTCCTTTCAGAGAGTGAAGTCATTTGCTGCTGTCTTAATAAAAATACGGTTTTACTGCATGAAGAGGAATTTAAGCAGATGGGTAACCGGAAGATTTTATTCAATACCGGTTTATCACCGGCATGGGATGAGACTGCTTTTACTGAATGGCTGGAAGGTGACAACCTTTGCTTTTGTGACACGATAGGCGCATTGGGGGATGAGCAACTTCTCAATCATCCGCATGTACGTTGTATGCAGGTGTCTACTGGCCGCACGCGTCAGGCATTTGACCGCCTGAGCGCAAAAGTACTGGCCAATCTGTCAGAATACAATGGGTGAAGCGATATTAATCAGGGTGCTCACTACTGACCACCCTGCAATATCCGATGTAGCACTATAAATGTCTACCACGGCATGCACCTGGTCATTTTTGATTTCTACTCTTTGCGTATCTCCTACAAATCCGGGAGTAGACTGTATGGATACCTGCATGTTCTCCGGACCGACAGAAGCCCGTGAGGCGGCAACTGTAACATTCACTTTCGTTGGAAAGAGGTGAATAGCTTCCGCAGCACTACCGGAGAAAACGGTACGCTGCTCCGTTTGCAAAGAATCATCATAAACGGGTGTCCCTTTGAGTGCATTAGGACCTTTTTCATTGAAGAAGCGAGCCGTTGTATTTCCCATCAGTGAGGCGGTTCTTAAAACATCGAATCCACCGGTAGCTCCGGATGCGATATAGACCCGTGTGCCATTTGCCTTGGCGGTTTCTGTCACTTCCCGATAGAATGCTTCATCTGCCAAAGCACCGATAGACAAAGTAACGACAGACGTTCCGTTTCTCAATGCCGGCAAAGCCAATTCCCGCATAGCGGCAGGAGAGGCTGATTCTACCAGATAATCAGGCTTTAAAGCCAATAACTCTTCCAATGTGGCGCAAGCAATGCAAGGCTTGCCATGTTGCTGCATTTTATTTGCGATGTGCGCTGCTTTTGATGCCGTACGCGAATAGACACCTACCAGATAATAATCTGGTAATAAACCTTTGACAACTGCATCCGCAACGATTTCTGCAAGTCGTCCACATCCTACAATGACTAATCTTTTCATGCAACAAAGATAATACTTTTATTGGTAAGAGCTTTAGTTGCTAATATTGTATTCGAATATCAGATAACATACTAGCAGGTACAGGATAAGGAACAAAACAGTTCCGATTCTCATTTTCAGCTCTTTCCGGGTAGGATGCAACCATTTTATAATCCGTGTGCGCAGGGTTTCGGGCGGATGTCTGAATAATCCTGCAAGTTCCTCAAAGGTCTTGCAGGCGTAGACTGTCCGCCTGAAATCATCTCTGCTGCCCCAACCTTCCTCTCTGAACCATCGGGTTTTGGGGTATCTTTCCGCTATCCGGTCTTGCAGCTGCTGCAAGGAGAGAGATTCGGGATTGTCTTCGTATTCCTGTTCGTAGTATATCATGCCTGTGAATCCGCCTGTGAATCCATGTATACCTTTCCATTTGGTCATGTAGGAGCATTTGACGATGTATTTTGTTCCGGTGGCATCAATAATCATATCACCTTTCCACCCGTTGGCTTCTTTTAGCATATCGAGTTTCGTTGTCTTGTTCTCTTTCTCTTTCCAAAAGACATAGACCCTGTTGTCGTTCGGACTGGACCAAAATATCGGGTATTTTAATTTTGCTTTCATCGTTATTCCGGAACAGGATGATTCATGTATAAGTGCTGCTTTATATTTATATCAAGGCTCTTTACATCAGGACTCTTCGATGGGTAATGCCACTTTCAGATTCGGATAACAGTCGCCCAAGCGTTTTAGAAAATCATTGGCAATGACAATGGCCTTTACCGTTTCTTTCGCGTCTACCGGAGTTTCGGGAATGTCTGTGAAAATCAGGCAGGAATAAAGGATGAGTTCAATCGCTTTTCCGTCTGTCTGCAAAGAGAGCTTATAGGCTTTTACATTTTTGCCGCGTGCCTGGGCTTGTGCTTTTATCTGTCCCTCCAAAGGATATACGGCGAGTCTTGAGTTTTTGAGTTGCGTGGGTTCGAATATCAGATGCTTGTCTATTTCACCATCGGTGTCCGTGTCGAACAGGTGCAGCTTATCACCGCTTAATACCAGATATTTGGGAGTTGCCACGGTGGTGAAACGTACGGTTCCCAAAGTGGCCATTCCTTTCAGTTTATCTTTCACCCCGTCTTTGAGGGCATCTACCATATTGTGCTCGGTGTTGGCATAGTTGAAAGCGTCGATAGGGTTTTGCTCCATCGCTTTTTTCAAAAAGGGGAGTTCGGATGTCAGAAATTGGTTCTTGTATAGTGTCGCATTTGCAAATTCTGCTTTGAAATCGGTGCTGTCTACTGTCTGAACCTGCTGGGAGATTTTGCTTTTTGTATAAAACCAATATCCCAAAGACAGGATAATGCAGACAATCGGAATAAGCGAATAAATGTTCATGAGTTTTATTTTTAGGTGTCCGTACTATTTTTCTTCTTCCTCGTTGTTATCCTTCTCTTTTTTCACTATGCCCAGAAGTCCCAGGATAAAGTCTTTCAGGTAGGATAGCAGGCCTATGACTATCAATGCAGCAAAACCGTAGAAAAGAAGGCTGCCACCCCATTTGTCCCAGAATGTAGGTTCGGGGATGAGGCTGCTAAGTTCCTTTACATTCAGGTCCTGCCGGATTGCTTCGGCATATTCGTCGGAGATGTCATAGTACGTATCGGGTTTTGATTCGGAAAAGAGTACGAGCGTACGTTTGCCGTCTTTCTCGATATATCCTAAATCCAGATGAGTGCCTTCATCCGTCTTATAATAAGAACTGTCGGGGAGGGTAGCTACTTTCGGGATGTCGTTACTTACAGGAATCCTGATTCTGCGTGCTTCGGCATTACTGCTCATCAAAAGACCGGCTATGACGGTCAGAATAAATAAAATCTTTTTCATAATCATTGTAATTTAACGTGTTAATAACTGATAGAGGAACAGCGTTTGACTGTTTTCTTTGTTTGTAATAATTTACTTTATATGCTTTTTTGATTTAATTGAAAGTTAGATTCCGCACGGTGTTATTTTTCCAGATAAAGCTGAAACAATCATCCATATCTTCTCTGACGAATGTAATTTCCCAACCTTCATTGTCCTTGTCGGATGGATTTATCGCTTCCGGATAAAAATGATCTTGCCAGGAAGCATATATTTCTTCTTTATGTACCAGGCGGCTTTCATTAGGCAATATACTGTCTAATCGGGCAGTTATGGATGCCCAATTTTTCAGTAATGCCCGTAATTCTAATAATTGTTGTGGTGACGGCGCTGAAGCATTGCCAGCCATTGCAATGACCGTTTCCGCTGAATAAGATGGCAGTTGAAGGGTGGTAAACCAGTTGTAATGGTCATTCTGCCACCAATCACAAACTTTGCCGGAAAAGATGCCTAAATCTTCCACCTTGTATTCTTTTCTCGTTCCCAGTAAAATCGTTACCAGTGTTTTGAAAAATCCCTTTCTTTTCCGCAGTTTGTCTACTTCCATATAGTGCTTGTTTTATTACATTATAACTACCATTCTTTGAATGATAGTGCCAAAGTTATAAAACAATTCCGAAAAAGTAAACGGTCGTTTCTTTTTTATCTTTTTTTTGCATAGATAGTCTACGTGGAAGGGATATGGTATGTATTGAATAATACAGTCTAGCTTTTTAATAAGGAGTAAATAGCATGTAAATGTTTGGAGAGTAGCTGGGTATCCAATCCGCCCAGGAATGCCATCTCAAAGGACAGTCCCATGTAAACCTGCCGGAACATGACTACCGCTTCTTCAACGTCTACATCTTTTTTCAGTTCTCCTGTTTGTACGGCGCTTTGGATGGCGGCACGCCAGTAAGCATAATCGCTGGCTACGAGATTATGGAGCTTTTCTTTGGCGTCAGGATCATATTGGATTACTTGAAACAGAAAATGAAAATATTGGGCGTGATATGAAAACTTTTCTGGTGCCACCTTATCTGCACCTATCAGCTTGCCCAGCATATCCATCGTCCGTTGTACACCTTTCACGTATTCGTCTATAAATTCGGCAAACGTACCGTTTGTTTCGGTGAATTTGTTTCGTGGATTTTGCGTGCTGAACCAAAACCTGTCCACTACGGCAATGAATAGTTCCTGTTTGTTCTTGTAGTATTTGAATATGCCGGCTTTCGACATTCCGAGCATCTTTCCAAGTTCCGCAAAACTAGCTTTTTCATAGTTCACGGACATAAACAGTTTGAACGCAGCTGTCAATAAATCATCGCGGGTAATTTTCATATCACGGCAGTCTTTTATATTTTTTACCCCCGAAAATACTATTTTATCGGATAGCTTGCATAAAAGCGGGCAATAGATTAACAAAAATAAATCAGGAAATGCCGTTAATGAATGAGCGAAAAGTTATTTTTTAGTAAATCACCTTTCATTCCTTTTCCTAATTTATGTGCTGTTTATAGCTGAAATACGAAGAATTTCTCTACATTTGTCTGGTTAATCTCTGTTATCTCATACTCATTAAAGTCTATCCGCCCCATGAAAAAGAACTGTCTATTTTGCCTTTTGCTCTTCTTTTCTTGTCATTCAGCTTTTGCTGATGAACGCTTGGACTCACTGTTAAACGTACTTGATAAAACGATTAAGGAAGCCGATACTTATGTGCAGATTAAAGAAAACAAACTCCATGAGTTGAAAAAAGAAGCCCGAAAGGCGGCTCCTTTTTCTATTGAACGCTATCATTTAAATAATGATATCTATCTTGAATATAAAGCATACAGTTCTGATTCCGCACTCCATTATCTGAATGAAAACTTGTTGCTGGCAAGACAGTTGAATGATAAAGAGAGAGAACTTAAAATTCAATTGGAGTTATCTTATTTGTTATCTTCTATCGGGATGTATATGGAAGCGGCGGACATATTAAATTCCATCGATCGCCAGACCCTTCCAACATCTCTTTTGGGCCATTATTATACATGTTATGAACATGTATATTCTGAAGCGGGAGCCGCACAACCACGATATAAAATGTTTGCTTCCCGCTATGTAAAGTTGAGTCATGTATATCGGGATTCTATGGAGGTTACATTAGATTCGTCTTCGGCTACTTACCTGTGGTTGCGTGAGACACAGCTAAGAGAGGCCGGGAAATATGATGAGGCTATGGAATTCAGTGACCGCCGACTCGCAGAAGCTTCTTTCGGCACTCCCCAATATGCATTGGTGGCTTATCAGCGTTTCCGTCTTTTTGAGAGCATGGGCAAGAAAGACGAACACTTATATTATTTAGTACTTTCAGCTATATCAGATGTACGTTCCGCTATTAAAGAACAATCTTCTTTGATGGTACTGGCACAAGAACTGCATGGCAAAGGAGATTTGAAACGTGCCTATGACTATATCAATTTCTCATGGGAGATATCACAATTTTATAAAACGAGGTTGCGGAGTTGGATGAACATCACCCCGCTTTCCATGATTAATGGGAATTATCAGGATATTATCAAGCAACAAAATCGGGAACTGCTGATTTATATTACGTGCGTAGCCTTGCTGGCCTTACTGTTGGTGGTAGCGTTAATCTATATTTACCGACAGATGAAAGCCCTTTCCATCGCTAAGAAAGGATTACAGGAAGTAAACGAACGGCTGTTCTCTTTGAATGAAGAACTCGAAGAAGTGAACCGCCATCTTCGTTCCACCAATCTGGAACTTTCAGAGTCCAATCTCATTAAAGAAGCCTATATCGCCCGTTTCTTTAAATTGTGTTCTGTATATGTAGACCGTTTGCAAGCATACAGAAAGTTGGTAAACAAGAAACTGCAACGTGGGCAAGTGGCAGAATTGTTGAAAATGACACACCTTAGCAATGATATTGTAACCGTTGAAGTGCAAGAATTGTATGCGAACTTTGATTCCGCTTTCTTGCATCTCTTCCCTAACTTTGTGGAATCGCTTAATGAATTATTGTTGCCCGAAGAACAGATTGTTTTGAAACCGGATGAATTACTGAATACCGAATTGCGTATTTTTGCTTTGATACGTTTGGGAATAAAAGACAGTTCGCAGATTGCAGAGCTTCTGCATTACTCGGTAAATACGATCTATAATTATCGTTCAAGAGTGAAGACCAAAGCACGTGTTTCACGAGATGATTTTGAAGATTTGGTGGCAAAAATTCGTTAATAAAATCTGTGCCGAATCTACCTTTTAATGTGAGCTTGTTAAGTATTAATATGTTTATTATCAGATAGTTATTTCTTTGAGTGGATTATGCATTTCCACTTATATTCCCTTTGCTATTTTTTATCGGGGCATTTCCCTCTATTTTTGTCATAACCGAACGGAACGAACTGATTCCGCTTTCGGGAGTTCTTTTTTTATTAACCTTTATAGAAATACAAATGAAAAATGAATTACTGCATTTTTTTGTTCCGGAAAAAGGAAGAACAAAACGCCGGCCTATAAGCTGGATCTGCTGTTGGGCTATTCTATTGGGGATAGTTTGCAACGCTTGCTCTGACGATGATCCTGTGAAAAAGAATCCTTACCTGCAAGTAAGTACTCGTGCCATGCTGAAAGAGGTGGTAGAGGTCAAATTCAACAACATTGATGGAAATACCGATATTACTGTCGATTTTGGTGACGGGACGGTCAAGGAGGGGAAAGCTGCCACCCCTATCACTTATGCCTATACTCAGAGTGGTGACTACACGCTACACGTTACGGCAGGTCAGTATGAGGTGCAGAAGAGAATCCGCATCTATAATCTATTGGCGTTGACGGAGGCGATGAAGCAATTCAGAGAGCCGGATAACAAAAAAGTATGGGTCATGACACACCGGGCACATACGTCCGACAGGACAGTTCCCGAAAATTCAGTCTCTTCCGTAGAGGATGCCATTGATTCTGGAGCTGAAGTGATCGAGTGTGATACTCATGTGACAAGTGACGGAGTAGTAGTGGTTTGCCATGACCAGACGATCAATGCTACAACGAATGGCACGGGGGACATCACGAAAATGACCTATGCGGAAATACAGAAGTACAACTTGAAAGACCGGAACGGTCGGGTGACTGATGAAAAGATGCCTACTCTGGAAGAGTTTCTGAAAGCAGGACGCGGTAGAATCTATTACAATCTCGACTACTCTCCGCGTACAGCAACTTCGCAACAAGTGGTGGATATCGTGATGAAACTGGATATGATGGAATCTGTATTTTTCTATTGTAACAGTGCGCAGAAGGCGGAAGAAGTATTGGGCATTACTTCCAAGGCACATGTGTATACATGGACAGGAAGTCATAAACCGATGATAGGACTACCGGGTAATTACTTCGTGCAATACAGCTACCTGACGAATGGGAAAAGCACTCCTTTGGGAAGTTCAATCAATGATGGAATGCTTGCTACGGTGAATATGCTTCCTGCCAGTGGCAGTAGTGTGTCCGAATGGACGTTGAACGAGACTTATCTGGATGAACTCTTGCAAATCTATCCGATGGTATGTATGATACAGACGGATTTACCGGACTTGTTGATTCCGGCATTACAGGCAAGAGGGCTTCGTTAACTTTATCATCTAATATAAAAATCATCTATTTATGAGAAATATTTATTGTAGAACGTGTACCTGTCTGTTAGGTATAGTGCTGATGCTGTTTTCCGGCATCCAGGCAAGAGGAGCTTCTTGGGAAGTGCAGCAGGAACGTAAAATATCCGGTACGGTGATCGATGAAAAGGGGGAACCTGTCATCGGAGCTTCGGTGGTGGTTGTAGAGACAAAGCAAGGTAGCATCACCAATATGGACGGTAAATTCCAGGTGAGTGCTCCGCAGAACGGACATTTAAAAATCTCTTATATCGGTTATGAAACACAAGAAGTGGCTATCAAGGACCGGCAATTACTAAAAATTGTGTTGAAAGAAGAATCCACTGCTTTGAATGAAGTGGTAGTGGTGGGTTATGGTACGATGAAACGGAAAGAAATGACTTCGGCTATTTCGCATGTCGGTGCGAAAGACCTGAATCAAATATCCAGTCTCGATGCTTCCATGTTGTTGCAGGGAAAGGTATCCAGTGTCTCTGTTTCCAATACGGCTTTGGCCGATCCGAATAGTACGGGAAGTATTCAGATTCGTGGTATATCATCACGTAATGCCGGGCTGGGTCCGTTGATTGTTGTAGATGGAGTGCCGGGAGGTGATATGACGAATATTAATCCTGCGGATATTGAATCTATCGATGTATTGAAAGATGGTGCCGCTTCTGCTATTTATGGTACACGGGGTAGCAACGGTGTTATTCTTGTTAATCTGAAAAAGGGAACCCGTGACGGGGAAGTGCATACTACTTACAGTGCTGCCGTCACTTTCAATAAAGCAAAGAAAGAGCTGGACATTATGAATGCGGAGGAATATCGTGCTTATCGTACGGTGTCTAATCCACTTTCTGATATGGGAGCCAGTACAGACTGGTTTGATGCCGTTACCCGTTTGGGAGTGACACATATGCACACGTTAACCTTCTCCGGAGGTAATGCGAGGACCAATTATCGCGTAACAGCCGATTATCGTAAAGCGCAGGGAATCGACTTGCGTTCCGACCGTCGGGAATATGGTGCACGTGCCACCATCAGCCACACAACGAAAGATGGCCTGTTTACGTTTGCAGCCAATATGACTCCCCGTGTCATCGACCGGAACAAGTCAGCCAGTGTGTATGGCAGCGTTATTAAGAATAATCCGACGATGCCGGTTTATGATCCCGAATCAGCTAATGGGTACTATCGTTTTCCGTCCGGAGGAGATAGCTCAAATATTGTTGAGCAATTGAATGAGGAAGAAAATGGTACGGAGATTAAATTGCTGGAATGGAATGCTACTGCTGCCGTTAATTTGCTGCCGTTGTTTAATCCTGCAAATCCGAATATGGTCTTGAAATCGCAGGTTACTGTTTCACAGTATCAGGTGGATAAGTTCAACGGATGGTTCATACCATCTACTTACGGTCCTAATGTGAATTCGGGCGTTGCCGGAAAAGCGAGCCGAGACTTTGATAAAAACACCAATAACAATCTGGAATGGGTGACCAACTTCTCTACACGTATGAAGGATCACCAAATCCGTGCAATGGTGGGTTATAGTTATAATTACGGTGTAAGTTCGGGTATGGGAGCCGAAAACTGGGATTTCTCTTCCGACGGCTTGACGTATAATAATCTGGGCTCCGGTCTGGAAGCAGCCAAAGAGGGAAAGACCATGATGAGTTCTTATAAGAATGACCATAAACTAATCAGTTTCTTCGGACGTGTTAATTATGACTGGAAAGAGCGCTATCTGTTTACTTTCTCTTTACGTCACGAGGGCTCTTCCCGCTTCGGTGAGAATCATAAATGGGGTAATTTCCCGGCTGTATCTGTCGGTTGGCGTATTTCGGATGAAAAATTTATGAAAGGACTTTCATGGATTGATGACTTGAAAGTGCGTTATGACTATGGTGTAACCGGTAATCAGGAAATAGGTAACTACCAGTCTTTGGCTACTTATAAGGCTTATGGCTGGTATCAGTATGGCGGCAATAACTTCCATGTATGGGGACCGAGCAAGAATGTTAATTCGGAACTTCGTTGGGAGAAGGGACACAACCAGAACATCGGTTTGGACTTCTCGCTCCTCAAACACAAGGTGACCGGTTCATTTAACTATTTTCACCGTAAGCAAAGCGACTTACTCGGTAGCTATTCCGTATCGGTTCCACCTAATTTGTTCTCTACAATCTATGCCAATGTAGGTACATTGCGCAATACCGGTTTCGAGCTTGATATAACAGTCAATGCTGTCCGGACAAAAGACTTCACTTATAGTTTCACATTAGTGGGCGCTACTAATAATAACAAGTTTGTCAGCTTCTCCAATGATGTGTACAAGGGACAGAAATATTACTCCACCTGTAGCATGGCAAACCCCAATAATCCGGGATATTTGCAGCGGATTGAAGAGGGAGAGCGTATCGGTAACTACTTCACATACCGTTATGCGGGAGTGGATAAAAAGGGTGACTGGTTGATTTATGACAAGAAGGGAAATGTAATCCCTGTATCCCAAGGTACGGAAGAAGACAAAGCAGTAACCGGAAACGGTTTGCCGAAATTCACCGGTTCTATGACGCACAACTTCACTTACAAGAACTTTGATTTGACTGTTGCTCTCCGTGGTGCTGCCGGATTTGACATCTTTAACGTGCACGATTTCTATTTCGGATTACAGAGTATGAGTACCAATCAGTTGACCACCGCTTATTCGAAGAATGCCCATATCACAACAGGTAAGAATGTGATTACCGACTATTTCATCGAACCGGGTGATTACCTGAAGATAGACAACATTACTTTAGGATATACGATGAACCTGAATAAGAAGTACATCGAAAAGATACGCCTGTTCGGTACAGCTAACAATCTTTATACGTTTACGAAATTTACGGGTGTAGATCCTTCTACATACGAAGTGAATGGACTGACACCGGGTACTTTCGGAGGAGGATACAACTATTATCCATCTGCTTTCCAGTTTATTTTAGGTTTACAAGTAAGTTTTTAAAAGAAAAACAATTATGAGAATAATGAAATATATTATAGGATTGAGTATGATGGCAGGTACAGTGTTAGGCCTATCGTCTTGTACTGATCTGTCGGAAACGGTGTATGACCAGGTGATGTCCAAGAACTATTATAACACGAAACAGGATGTTATCAACGCTGTCTTCCGTCCTTTTGAACACATGTACTGCTGCATCTGGATACGTCATGAGAATGAAGAACTACCGGCAGACCAACTGATTACTCCTACTCGTGGTACTTGGTGGTACGATGGAGGACTGTGGGAAATGTATCATCGTCATCAATATGATGATATCAATCAGGGGGACTGGTTGAGTGAATGGGACAACTTTTATGTAGGCATTGGTCAATGCAATATGGTATTGGATGACTTGGCACAGTTGAACCCGTCTAATTTTGGTTTAAGCGACAGTGAATTTGAAAGTTTTAAAGCACAGCTGCGTTGTATGCGTGCCTGGGGTTATCTCCGTCTGTTGAATACACATCGCAACTGCATTCTAACGACCACATCGGATCAGGCAGTGAACGAACTGCCGGAAAACCGGAAACAAGTTTCTCCGCAGGTGATGTTCGATTTCATCGAGAGTGAATTGAAAGACTACTGTCTGACAGCTTTACCCTCCAAGAGTGGACAATCCGGCAATGGCAGCCAGCAGGGACAGTTTACCAAAGCTGCTGCGGCATCTTTATTGGTACGTCTCTATCTGAATGCAGAAGTATGGATCGGCCAGGCTAAATGGCAGGAATGTATCGATATGTGTAAACGTATCACTGGGGGAGAGTTCGGATATTATGCGATTGCTGATAATTGGTATGCACCTTTCGACTGGAATAATGAAATGTGCAATGAGGTAATCTTTGGTTTCCCCGGTTCTTATGGACTGACCAGCTGGCATCTGCAAAATGACAGAAGAACGGTTTACGGCCGTGGTTTGCCTTATGGCAGTGCGTATTACCTGAAGATAGAAGGAAATGGCGAACGGAATCCGAAATATGCACTTTCACCGAGCTATGACAACCAGCAACCACGCGAACTGTTTGACTATGGTTTGGGAATGGTTACGCGGAAGTTTGCTAAATATCAGGGAGATATACGATATAAGCAATATGTGAACACGGGTAATAACACACGTGAAGGTATGTTCTTTCTTGAAGGTAAGATTGCCAACTCCGCTGTCAGTGGAGGATATGCCAAGAACCCGGATAATCAGTATGTGATTTATTTGCGTGACCAGGTCGGACGATTTGAGGGAAATGCAGAATCAGGCTATATCTCCAATCCGGCTTATAAGGAATCCAAGTTGGGCAATGGTGACTTCAACTCCGGGCTTTACTGTGTGAAGTATCCTTTCTATCCATTTACCGGAGGTTATTATATCGAGTCTGACTACACGGAGATTCGTTTGGCCGAGATTATTTATTCGCAGGCTGAATGTCTTCTCCGTCTCGGACAGGCGGGTGAGGCTGGCAAGTTGCTGAACAGCGTACGTAAACGCAACTATGAAAACTTTACAGCGAATATCGCTTATCAGCCGGAAGGTAACGTTGTGCTCGATCTGAAAGAAATGTTGGATGAGTGGGGACGGGAATTTCTGGCGGAAAGTCGTCGGCGTACAGATCTGATCCGCTTTGACAGGTATCAGGAAGCATGGTGGGATAAACCACGGGATGCAGACGATCATTATGAATTGTTCCCCTTGTCGCAGACGCAACTGGAACAGAATGAATATCTGAAACAGAATCCCGGTTATCCGGATATTTCCCGGTGAAATCGGTGAATTTGCGATTATTCTTATCTAATGTACAAGTTAAAAAAAAAGAAAATGAAAAATAGATTATTCATAATATCGAAGCTATGTATGCTGGCTTTCATGATTCTGTTGGCACAGGGATGCCAGGAAGATTATGAGATGATAGACCCGCCTATGATGACGGATTACGATGACGATCTGGACGAAGAAGTGATTATGCAGAAAGGATTGGAGAGTTACTTTGTGACTCAATTCGGTGAAGGTGAGATGGATGGCAGTTCTTGGGAACAGGCGCTGGATGCGGCTGGCTTCCGTAAGTTGTTGAGCGGTTCAATCGATCTCTCCAAGAGTACGATTTATATGAGTCAGGGGAAATATATAATGTCCGAAGAGAGTGGGCTTGGTGTAATCGTCCGCAAGGATGTCAAAGCGATTAAGGGCGGATATAGCCAGTTTAGTGAAGGAACGGATGTTTCGGCACGTGATATAGATGCGTATGTGACAGTCATCAGTGGTGATGTGAACGGAAATAAGCAGGCGGATGCCGGTGATTGTGGTTTGTTGCTTGTCAAGAAAGGGCATATAGCTATTGAAGGGGTTACTTTCCAATATGGGTATGTGTCTGAAGCGGATGCGAGTACTACCGAATGTGGTAGTGGCATTTACGTGAGCGGCGGTGCCGGTGATACTTCTATTGAGTTGACCGATTGCGTGATTAGAGATTGTGTGTCGGGAGTAACGACTTCTGCCAAGCAGGGTGGTCCGGCTGTTTTTGTCTTGTCGGGACAGGTACGATTGAATAAGGTAAGCTTGTTGGACAATACGGCTGCAGGTCGTGGAGGAGCTGTTCGTTGTAGTAGCAAGACGGCAGTGGTATTTATGAATGGCTGTCTGCTGAAAGGTAATTCTCATAACGGTTCGTGGGGAAATGGTATTCAGATGTCGGAAGGACATATTTGTATAAACAATACCACGCTGATAGAGAATATGGGGACGGGTGCCGCTTTGAACGGAGGAGGTAGTATACTGCTGACTAATAACACAATCATTGGAAATGCGAATGATAGTCATGGGGCTGTACGCTGTGAGACGGGAGTTGGCGGTGATACGAAGTTTATTAATAATCTGTTGATTTCTGAAAATCCTTCGGCTCCGAGTTTTAATCTGAATGGTAGTAACTTTGAGGCTTTCTCGAAGGGATATAATGTGTATCAGCGTGTGACGGGGATAACGATGAGTGCGTCCGATACGGCTTATCCTAATCAGGTGAACGGTGCGCTGAATGAGGAGGGAGTGTATGTGTGGGATTTTAATCAGATTGGTTCGGTAAAAGGATATGCTACCAGGCAGGCGGTGATAGAAGTTGCGAAAAGCTTTAACCCGGTGGCTTCGCCTATTACTAATTTGGGAGAAGTGTTTGTGGAATGGATCGGTGAAGATGCTTTCGGAATAGACCAGCGGGGAGTGACTCGTAATGCCAATAAGATGCAGGCCGGTGCTTATGATGCTGTTCTGGCCAATTAAACCCTAAAACGACTGTAACATGAAGAAGATATTTTATATAATAGCCTTGGGCGTCGGACTAGCCGGATGCTCAAATAATGAGGATGAATTACTGTCAACGGGTAGTTTCCCCGAAGACCATGTAATCCGTATCATTACAGAAGTAAATGAACCCTTGTCGCGTGCAGGGTACGATGCGACTAATTTGGAACGTTTCGGATTGATGATCCGGAACAGCGAGAATGCTGCTTATAACTATCATAAGCAAATGGTTGGTTCCGGAAGTGCCTGGAGTACGTCCGACGGTCAGCAGATGCTTTGGGATGCGGAAAGAACGCCGGTGACGATGATAGCGTATGCGCCTTATATGAGTGAAGCCGCTCCGGATGCCTCTTTGGCAGTCAATGCTCTTACCAATCAGGCTACTGAGGAGAATGTGAAGTCCTCCGATTTTTTGTTGATGAAAGCAACAGTCGATCCGGAGCAGGATTTAACTGCGGATGGAAAGCTGAAAATCTCTTTGAGTCATGCCATGAGCAAGCTGATTATAAAAATCACAATCAATGGAACGACAGATGCAGCGATGAATAAGTTAGGGGATATGTCTATCAATGGGGCTGTTGTTAATGGCATTTGTGATTTGTCGGCAACGGTTCCGATGGTTGTTCCTGCGCCAGATGCGGTAGTGGCCACTGTGGCTCCCTATAAAGGGGCGGAATCTTGCGAATGTATTCTGCCTCCGCAAAAAATAGCAGAGGGCTTCTCTGTGAACTTCAGCTATGACGGAAAACTGTATATCTGGACTGCAAAGGAAGCCATTGAATTGGAAAAAGGAGTGGAACATACCTTGACTCTCAATGTAAACACAACTGTCCGATTGGCTGCTAAGATGGCCAGAAATTGGGCAACCGGACAACTTATCGACCGGAACTAAAGAAGGAGGAGATAAACTATGAAGATTACAAAACTGATATTGGCTGCCTATTTGTTGATGGGTATGGTGGCTTGTGATACAGATAAGGATATAGCTGTGTACAGTGAAGATTCCGGTGCTATTCAGATTGAAGCTGCTATTAATACCGTCTTTACACGTAGTAATCCCGGTGCAACGGGAGATCTGCAGAAACAATTTAATGAGGGTGATGAAATTCAGTTAAGTTGTGAGGATGGATATCTGAATTATGTACTTTCGGAAGGAAAATGGGTACCGACCGATCATTATTATTTAAGATGGGGTGCGGAACCGATAACTTATTCGGCTTTTTATCCAGTAGTGAGCGGAGCCAGTACGGCTAATTTTACGCTTCCCACAAACCAGCAACGTTTGGAAAATCTAGCTAAGGCCGATTATATGACGTGTACCGTAGAGAATGCAACGGACGACGGATCCCGTATTCTTCGTCTGGGTATGAACCGGAAAATGGCAAAAGTGATTATGACGCTTGCAGATGTAGGCGGACAAGCTAAGGTTCAGGGAGTAAAGATTGGTTCCTATCAGGGATATACAAACGGGGAAGTGGTATCGGGTACTTCTTTAATATCCCCTTTCATTACAGTTCCCGAAGGTGGTAAGGCAGGACAGGATGGTTGTACGTATACTGCCATTGTGGCTCCCGGAAAAGCCGGGACAACTGCTACCTTTGTTTCCTTAAACTATTTGGGCGAAGATCTGGTGCTGCCCGGTATACCGGAACTGAAATCTGGAAAGTGTTATGAATTCACATTAAAAGTGGAAGGCTCGATCATAACTATCAGTGAACCGATTGTTTCTCCGTGGGATAGCGGTACTTTGCCGGGCGGAGATGCGGAAGAACTGCAACTGGCCGCTTACTATGTGAAAGAGCAACCTGTCGGAAATGCAACCGGTATGGATTGGGATAATGCAATGGGAGTAGATGCGTTACGCAACTTATTGCAAACGAATAGTAACAGTGAAATTTCCAATGCTAATGCAGCCAAACTAGATGGTAAAAAGATTTATGTAGCTGCGGGCTCTTATGAGATTGCGAAAGAAAACTCCGGAGTGAAGATAGAATATAGCGGTTATAGTAAGCAAGTGGAAATAACGATTGAAGGCGGATATAATCCTTTAAGCACGGGAACGGATTTAACGAAACGTGACGTTGCTAAATACACGACTGCTTTCGTCAGAAATACGGGTAGTAATGCATCTGCGACGTCCAACTCTTTATTAGTATTGGGTAATCAGACAAATATTATTTTCGATGGCTGTACTTTCAATGGACAATATGGATTGAGTGATGCAGGAAGTGTTCGTGCCGTGTTTGTTGCGGCAGGTGGAGGTGATGCAACTCTGCAACTGAATAATTGTGTCATAAAGAATTTCAATCGTGGAAGCGATGGTGGAACGGATGGTGGAGCAGCCGTTAAAGTATCAAAAGGAAGAGTTTTGTTAAATCGGGTGGAGATGGTTAGCAATAAAGCGACAGGGCGTGGAGGAGCCATCACTACTACCGCAGCAAACAGCTTCCTGTTTATGAATAATTGCTTGTTGCATGAGAATTATGCACCAACCGCTTGGGGAACTAGTATTCATGCCGGAAATGGATATGTCTGCATGAATAATGTAACCGTACTTGGCACGGCAGCTACAGGAGGAAATAGTATCACTGTCAACGGAGATGCTTACTTTATGCTTGCCAATACTACGATTGTCGGCAATTCAGGTAATCCGAATGGTGTCTTCCGTGCAGGGAAGAATGCTTCTCTTGTGGTTAACTCTTTATTTGCCAAAGGAGCTGGAAATAGAACTATTTATGTAGGTAATATCACTTCCGGTGGATACAATGTATATCAGGCGGCAGATGCCGGTTGGGGAGCAGTTGCTACGGATACGGATTATTCATCTCAAACTCTTCCTATTGCTACTTTAACGGATGGCGTTTATCAATGGACTGTGACCAGTGTTATTGATGAATTTGCAACCAGGCAGGCTGTGATAAATGCAGTGAAATCCTTTGATGCAACTGTGGGGCAGCAATTTGTAGACTGGGTTGGTGAAGCCGGCTTTGGAGTGGACCAGCGTGGAGCAACCCGTAATGTCAACAAGATGCAGGCTGGTGCTTATGATGCAGGATTGTAACTGTGACCAAAATATAGTAGATATTGAATTAAGTAAGAAGATTAAATAACAAATGAAAGATATGAAGAAAAGCAAGTTTATAGTGCTTTTGTTGCTGTTCTGTTTGCAGTCAGGTTTCCTGGCTGCACAACGGGCGGAGCTCATTCGCAAAGATGTATTGAATCCGCACTTGGATAAGGTTTTAGTGGTGGCGCATCGCGGAAATTGGAGTATTGCTCCCGAAAACTCTTTGGCGGCTATCGATAGTGCTATTCAGATGAAGGTGGATATTGTAGAGATAGATATCCGTAAGACGAAAGACGGTGAGCTGGTTCTCATGCATGACGATACGGTAGATCGCACTACCAATGGTACAGGAAAAGTAAAAGATAAAACGTTGGCTGAAATAAAGCAACTCCGATTGAAGGATAAGGATGGCCAGTTGACGGAACATACTGTTCCTACTTTGGAAGAAGCATTGTTGGCAGCCAAAGGTAAGATTATGGTTAATCTGGATAAGGCCTACAGCATTTTTGATGATGTATATATTATATTGAAGAAAACCGATACTGCTGATTTAGTTATAATGAAAGGTGCTCAACCGGTGGAGACGGTGAAGCGGGAGTTCGGTTCTTATCTGGATAAGGTGATTTATATGCCTGTCGTAACGATTGATGAGGAAAAATCAATGAAGGTTGTTGAAGATTATATGGAACAGTTGCATCCGGTTGCGTTTGAGCTTTGTTACAGAAATGCTTCTAGTCCGGTACCTGCCAAAATGGAGCGCAGGCTGGCAGGGAAAAGTCTGATCTGGTATAATACTTTGTGGGCTTCTCTGGCAGGCGGGCATGATGATGAGGCTGCAAAGAAAGACCCGGATGCTAGTTATGGGTATCTGATAAACAAGTTGGGAGCACGAATCCTTCAAACAGACAGTCCGGCTTTTATGCTCAATTATTTGAGAAGTAAAGGGTGGCATGACTAATCACTAAGACTACATTTATGAATGATATAAAATTTTCTTTATGGACAGTAGGGTGGCTGTACATCCTATTCTTTGCAGGCGGTTGTAAATCGACGAATGATTCGGGAGCTCCGGTTTCTTTAACTTGGGAAATGGGAAACTACGATGAAAAGGGTAAATATTATGAAAATTCATTTCTGCTGAAGAATATATCAGATACTCCTGTAGGAAAAGAATGGGAGATTTATTATTCGCAGTTTCCCCGTACTATCCGCCAAGATGCTTCGTCACCGGTTAGAGTGGAGCAGGTGAATGCAACCCTTTTTAAAATGTATCCGGGAGAGGGCTTTATCTCATTAGCTCCGGGAGATTCATTGAAAGTGATTTTCCAGTGTGATGGGGAAGTGCCAAAGAATTCGCATGCGCCCGAAGGAAGCTACTGGGTGAGCCAGTCGGGAGCATCGAAAGGTAAGCCACTTCCTGTAACATTGAATAACATACCATTACCTATGACGGAATGGCAAAGAACGATTGCCCGGAAAACGTACGAAACAAACCTTCGTTTGAACAATGCTATTACTCCGGAGTTTCGCTTGACGGATATAATACCTTCCATAAAAAAGGTGATTACTACCGGAGGTAATATCTTGTTAGAAAAACAACTAGCTTTGACTTTCCATGAGGATTTTGCCAATGAGGGAAAACTGCTAAAAGAGAAACTTTCCGGATGGTATGGTTTGGAAGTAGTGCCGGAAGCTCCGGTAACCATTACTCTGGATTACCTTTCTGACAAGAAGAAAGCAGTTAATGAGGAATATTATGAATTGAGTATCGACGGTCAGCAGATCAGGATTAGCGCTACTACTCCGCATGGTATTTTTAACGGAACGCAGACCCTGTTGGGGTTGCTGAAAGGACAGGAGAGTCCGTTTCGGTTGGAAGCAATGTCTATAAAGGATTATCCGGATTTATTATATCGGGGACAGATGTTGGATATTGCCCGGAATTATACAACGGTGGATCACTTGAAGAAACTGATTGATATTCTATCTTCTTACAAACTGAATGTGCTTCAGTTCCATTTCTCGGATGATGAAGGTTGGCGGCTGGAAATTCCGGGGTTGGAAGAACTGACTGCCATCGGATCACGACGGGGACATACTACCGATGAAAAAGATTGGTTGTATCCGGCTTATGATGGTGGATATGATCCGTGTGCCGCTACATCGGGAAATGGTTATTATACCCGGGAGGAATTCATTGATTTATTGCGATATGCAACCGAAAGACATGTGCAGGTCATTCCGGAAATAGAATCTCCCGGCCATGCGCGTGCGGCAATTGTAGCAATGAATGCGCGTTATCGGAAATACATCGATACAGACCCGGAGAAAGCGAAGGAATATCTTTTGAGTGACTTGCAGGATACTTCCCGATATGTTTCCGCACAGGCCTATACGGATAATGTTATGAATGTAGCCTTACCTTCCACTTTCCGTTTTATGGAGAAGGTGATTCAGGAAATTGTGAGCATGTATAAGGAAGCGGATGCGCCACTGACTACCATTCATTTAGGCGGTGATGAGGTGGCTAAAGGGGCATGGATGGGATCACCCTTATGCAGAACGTTCATGGAAGAACAGGGAATGGAAAAGGCACATGATTTGGCCGAATATTTCATTACCCGGGTGGTTGATTGTTTGCAACAGCATAATTTATCTTTTAATGGCTGGCAAGAGGTAGCTTTAGGGCATAAGAAAGATACTCATACTTATTTGGCTCAACACGCATCCGGTATCAATTCATGGAAGACTGTTCCCGAATGGAAAGAGGATGAAATTCCTTATCAGATAGCCAACAACGGTTATCCGGTTATTCTCTGCAATGTGAATAATTTCTATCTGGATTTGGCTTATGATGCTCATCCCGATGAACCGGGACATTTCTGGGGTGGATATGTGGATGAATCCAAAGCCTTTTCCATGCTTCCATTCGATGTCTATCGTTCTTCCCGTACGGATATGGCGGGAAATCCGGTTGAGATCAGTTCCGCAGGAAAAGGAAAAACGGCTTTGACCGCATCCGGCAGGAAACAGATAAAAGGCGTACAAGCCCAACTGTTTGCCGAAACAATTCGAGGATTTCAATGGGTAGAATATTATATGTTCCCTAAAGTGATGGGACTGGTAGAGCGTGGTTGGAATGCACATCCGGACTGGGAAACTCTTTCCGGAGCAGCAGAGCAACAGGCTTTTGACCGGGATCTGGCACTATTTTATGAGAAAATCAGTGTAAAGGAAATGCCTTATTGGAGCCGGATGGGGGTAAACTTCCGTTTACCGCATCCCGGACTCTTCGTGAGAGATGGACTTCTGTATGCGAATACTCCTATCGAAGGAGCACAGATATGTTATACGACGGATGGAACTGAACCGACGATTGATTCGATGCTATGGGAGGCCCCTGTAACCTGTCAGTCTGCTGTTGTAAAAGCAAAACTTTTTTATAGGGACAAGCAAAGTGTAACCAGCTGTTATTTACAGTAATTAGTGGAATAGTATAATAGATGTACTTTTAATTTCTATCTGTTTTATTCTTTAAAATACGAAGATTTTCTCTACATTTGTCTTTATTAGTCTTGTAATCTTCTATTAAAGTTTAATACTCCGATGAAAAAAAAGTACCTGTTGTTTCTTTTGCTTCTCTCTTTTCCACTATATACCTGGGCCGATAAAACCCTGGACTCGCTGTTGAATGTGCTTGATTTGACGATTCGGGAGCATGAGACTTATGTGGTTCAACGTGAATCGCGTATCAGACATCTTAAAGAACTGACACACGGAATAGAAGTTAATTCTGTGGAACATTATAACCTGAACAGTCAGATATACAAAGAATATAAAGCCTTTATTTGCGACTCTGCAATCCATTATTTGAATGAAAATATACGGATTGCGGAGCGCTTGCATGATATAGACCGGAAGATAGAAAGTCAGTTGCAGCTTTCATTATTATTATCTTCAACGGGAATGTACACGGAATCTATTGATGTTTTAGAATCGGTAGACCGGCAGAAAGTCGTATCCCGTTTAATAGCTGATTATTACACTTGCTTTGACCATGTGTATGGCGAATTGAGCGTTTATACCCAGGATAAAACTCTTTCAGGACATTACTGGAGTATCTCGCAGGCATATAGAGATTCTTTATATGCCATATTGCCTCCAGAATCGGAAGAATACCTACTGATGCATGAAGCATCACTTCGCGATCAACGCCAATATGAGGAAGCCCTGAAAGTGAATGACCTTCGGCTGGCAGAAATAGAAGCGAACACTCCACAGTATGCATTGGTCACTTACCATCGTTCTTTGATTTACAAGTATAGTAATGATAGCTTGGGAGAGAAACGGAATCTTTGCCTTTCTGCTATATCGGATATCCGTTCTGCCATTAAAGACCATGCCTCGTTGTGGATGCTTGCCCAGCTACTTTACGAAGATGGTGATATGGAACGTGCGTACCAATATATGCGCTTTTCCTGGAATGCGACGAAATTCTACAATGCCCGCTTGCGTAGCTGGCAGAGTGCCAATGTACTTTCATTGATTGATAAGACCTATCAGGCTATGATTGAAAAGCAGAATGACCGTTTGCAACAGAATCTGCTGCTTATCACCGCATTATTGGTGCTATTGATCGTAGCTTTAGGTTATATCTACCGTCAGATGAAAAAACTGGCAGATGCAAGAAATCATCTTCAGGTAGCTAACAAGCAGCTAAACGGATTGAATGAAGAATTGAGGCAAATGAATAGTTGCCTGTCTTCTACCAATATAGAACTTTCGGAGTCTAATCAGATTAAAGAAGAATATATTGCCCGTTTTATAAAGTTATGTTCTACCTATATCAATCGGCTGGATGCTTACCGGCGTATGGTGAATAAGAAAGTATCTGCCGGACAGATTGCAGAATTATTAAAGATAACGCGTTCGCAGGATGCTCTTGACGAAGAACTGGAAGAATTATATGCAAACTTTGATACAGCCTTCTTGCATCTCTTCCCTAACTTTGTGGGGAAATTCAATGACTTATTACAGGAGAATGAACAGATTTTGCCGAAGAAAGGCGAGTTATTGAATACTGAACTGCGAATCTTTGCTTTGATACGTCTGGGTATTGAAGACAGTTCACAAATTGCAGAGTTTCTTCGTTATTCGGTGAATACAATTTATAATTATCGGGCGAAAGTAAGAAATAAAGCCCGTGGTTCGAGAGAAGATTTTGAAGATTTAGTACGAAAAATTCGCTAATTCAGACTGTAAACTAACCACTTTTTTAGATATGTGTAACGAGCGTAAATAGGTGATAATAAGTGGATTGTTGTTTTGTGTAATCCACTTATTGTCCCCTCCTTGTTAGCTCACTTTAATTTCTTTATACTTTTGACCTGTGCTTCGAAAGTAATGAGAGTAGCTCATTGCTGACGAGCGTCTTATTATTAACTTTAAAACTTAGTACGCATGAAAAAAAACAGGCGAAAAATCCTTTCGGGGAGTCGCAAGATTTTCTTTGCTATCTTGGCAATGTTTTTATCTTTGAGTGCATCCGCACAGCAAATTACTGCATCCGGTCAGGTCCTGGATGCTCAAAAAGAACCGCTAATCGGTGTTAGTGTACAAGAGAAAGGTATGTCTAATGGAGCAATTACCGATTTGGATGGCAACTTCACATTAAACGTTAAACAAAACGCCATTTTGATATTCTCTTATGTGGGTTATAAGTCGCAGGAGGTAAAGGCAGCCCACCAGATGAAGATCACACTTCAGGAAGATAATGAAGTACTTGATGAAGTGGTGGTCATCGGTTATGGTTCGGTGAAACGGAAAGATGTGACTACCGCTATCTCCTCCGTATCTACCAAGGATTTGGATATGCGGCCTATCGTTTCGGCAGGACAGGCCATTCAAGGTAAAGCGGCCGGTGTCTCGGTGATTCAGCCTAATGGTACGCCGGGCGGTGAGATGTCTATTCGTGTACGTGGTACTACTTCAATGAATGGTAGTAATGATCCGTTGTATGTAGTGGACGGAGTACCTGTAGACAATATCAAGTTCCTTTCTCCGAATGATATTGAGAGTATGCAGATATTGAAAGACGCTTCATCGGCATCTATCTACGGTTCACGTGCCGCTAACGGAGTCATTCTGATTACTACGAAGGCTGGTGCAGCCGGTAATGCCAAAGTATCTTTGACAGCCCAATTCGGTCTGAACAAAGTAGCCGATAAAGTAGAATCCTTGAATGCAGCACAATATAAAGAGTTGCAGGATGAAATCGGGCTAGTGTCTTTACCGGACGGATTACCCGATCGTACTGACTGGTTTGATGAAACGTATACAACAGGAAAGACTCAAAATTATCAGGTAGCTGTATCCAATGGTAATGAGAAGATGAAATATTATCTCTCTGCGGGTTACCTCAAAGAACAGGGAGTGTTGGACATCTCTTATTACAAGCGTTACAATTTCCGGGTAAATCTGGAAAACCAGGTTCGTAAATGGCTGACAGTAAGTGCTAATATCTCATATTCAGACTATACAAGCAATGGAGGTGGGGCAATGGGAACAGGTTCGAATCGTGGTGGTGTTATTCTGGCTGTTATCAATACACCGACCTATGCGCCGGTGTGGGATGCTTTGAACCCTAATCAGTATTATAATAACTTCTATGGAGTGGGTAATATCACAAATCCATTAGAAAATATGGCCCGCGCAAAAAATAATAAAGACAAAGAAAACCGCTTGTTGGCATCGGGTAATATATTGCTGACTCCATTCCCGGAACTGAAGTTCAAGTCTACTCTTACTCTTGACCGTCGTAATGCCGTTAATACTACTTTTCTTGATCCGATTTCTACTGCTTGGGGACGCAATCAGTACGGTGAGGCTTCGGACAATCGAAATATGAACACGGTTCTGACATTTGATAATGTGCTGACTTATAATAAAAACTTCAAGAAACATGGCTTGGAAGTAATGGCCGGTTCGTCATGGACGGATTCAGACTATTCCAATAGCTGGATCAACGGCTCTCACTATCGTAGCGATCTGATTCAAACACTGAATGCTGCCAATAAAATATCTTGGGATAATACAGGTACAGGTGCGTCCCAATGGGGAATTATGTCATTTTTCGGACGTGTAGCTTATAACTTCGACAGTAAATACCTGGTAACAGCTAATCTTCGTGCCGATGGCTCTTCTAAATTACATCCTGATCATCGTTGGGGCGTATTTCCCTCATTCTCTGCTGCCTGGCGTATTTCTTCGGAGAAGTTCATGGAGAACCTGACATGGATTGACGATTTAAAATTGCGCGGTGGCTGGGGACAGACCGGTAACCAGTCGGGTATTGGTGACTATGCATATTTGCAGCGTTACAATATCGGTCGTATTGAATGGTTTAAGAAAGGTGGCGAAGGTGATTCGACTGATTACGCAAATGCTGTTCCTACCATTAGCCAGGCAAACTTACGTACATCTGATTTAACATGGGAAACCACGACACAGACCAATATAGGTCTGGATCTGACCATATTGAATGGACGGTTGACGTTTAATGCCGACTATTATTATAAGAAGACCAAAAACATGTTGATGAATGTGTCATTACCAGCCGGTGCCGCAGCAGCTACGTCTATTGCCCGTAACGAGGGTGAAATGGTAAATAAGGGTTTTGAGCTTTCTATTAGTTCGAAAAATCTCCGTGGAGGAGCATTTACATGGGATACAGATTTCAATATTTCTTTTAACCGGAATAAATTGACAAAACTGGAATTACAGAAAGTTTATTACGATGCTAAAACAGCGGATGTAGTGAATGACTATGTGGTGCGTAATGAACCGGGACGTGCTTTGGGAGGTTTCTACGGCTACATAAGTGATGGGGTAGACCCTGAAACCGGTGAATTGATGTATCGTGATTTGAATAATGACGGTAAGATTTCATCTTCCGACCGTACCTATATCGGCGATCCGAATCCGGACTTCATTTATGGTATGACCAATACATTCTCTTGGAAAGGCTTTAATTTGAGCATCTTTATCCAAGGCTCTTATGGAAATGATATTTATAACGCTTCACGTATCGAAACGGAAGGGATGTATGATGGTAAGAATCAATCGGATCGTGTATTGAACCGTTGGAAAATCCCCGGACAGATAACAGATGTGCCTAAGGCCAATTTCAAATTGCTTAATTCTACCTATTTTGTAGAAGATGGCAGTTATCTAAGATTGAAAGATGTTTCCTTGTCCTACAACTTTAAAGGTAAACTATTGAAGAAATGGGGAATCACCCGTTTGCAACCTTACTTCACGGCTACTAACCTGCTGACATGGACCAGCTATTCGGGAATGGATCCGGAAGTAAACCAATGGGGTAACAGTGGTACGGTACAAGGTATCGATTGGGGTACTTATCCGCATTGCAGATCATACGTGTTTGGTATTAATGTTGAATTCTAATGAAAGGAAAGATTATGAAACTAAGAACTATATTTTACGGATTAACCTCCGGTTTGCTATTGGGACTTTCTTCCTGCTCGCTGAATTATGAGCCATTAGACACCTATTCGGATGTGACGGAAGGAGTGACAAGTGATGGTACAAAAATCGTATTCAAGGATAAAGCTGCAGTCGAAAGTCATCTGACAACGCTTTATAATCAGATGCGTGATCGTCAGGAACATTGGTATGTGGATTTACTTTTGATTTCAGACTCCCATTCGGATAATGCTTATGCCGGTACTACCGGGGCGGAAGTTGTTCCGTTTGAGAATAATTCGATTGAAGGTTCCAATTCAGTGTTGGAACGTGACTGGAACCGTTATCTGGAAGATGTGGCCCGTGCTAATAAACTCATTTGTAACATTGACCTGGTGACAGATAATTCGTTGACTACTGCCGAACGGGCGCAATACAAAGCAGAAGCGAAGATATTCCGTGCCATGGTAATGTTTGACATGGTACGTCTGTGGGGAGATTTTCCGGTGATTACAACGGTAGCTGATGATATTACTTCTGAAAACATTGATGAGGTATATCCGCAATATTTCCCCAAACAAAATACGGAACTTGAAGCTTATCAACAGATTGAAAGAGATTTGTTGGATGCAGTGCTGTATGCTCCGGATAATACTCCGGGGAATAAGACGTTGTTTACCAAGTCTGTAGCTCGTACCTTATTGGCTAAAATTTATGCCGAGAAACCTTTGCGTGATTATACCAAAGTTATCCAATATTGTGATGAGGTGAAAGCTGACGGTTTTGATCTGGTGGATGATTTCAGTGATTTGTTTGGAATGAATGCTGCGGGAACAGATGCGAAGATGCGCAATACGAAAGAGTCGATTCTTGAGGCACAATTTACTTCCGGAGCAGGTAACTGGTGTACATGGATGTTTGGGCGTGATCTCGTGAACTGGAATAACAATTTCACGTGGGCGAAATGGGTGACTCCGTCACGTGACCTGATTAGTGCTTTCAAACAGGAAGGGGATGAAGTCCGTTTCAAAGAATCGGTAGTATACTATGATTGTAATTGGAGCAACTATTATCCGTCTGATAATTATCCGTTCATGTATAAATGCCGCTCTGCCAACAGCAGTATCATCAAGTACCGTTATGCCGATGTTCTGTTGCTGAAAGCAGAAGCGTTGATTATGCAGGATACCCCGGATTTGGAAGGAGCAGCCCGTATAATAGATGAAGTTCGCGAACGTGCCAAATTGGGAGCACTTCCCGCCTCTGTCCGTTCAAATAAGAACGTCCTGTTGAATGCCTTGCTTAAGGAACGCCGGTTAGAACTGGCTTTTGAGGGGCAACGATGGTTTGATTTGGTCCGTCTGGACAAGGTAGAAGAGGTGATGAATGCTGTGTATTCTAAGGATTCGGGGCGCAAAGCGCAGATTTACACTTTTGATAGGAACTCTTATCGTTTGCCAATTCCGCAGTCGGTAATTGACGCGAATGATAAGATTCACCAAAATCCGGGTTATTAATTCAACTAAAAACATAGAAAACTTAAGATTATGATAGACATGAGAAATATAGCATTAACCTTTCTTGGATGCTTCACCATATTAGCTGCATGCAGCAACAGTGACGATGCGGAAAAACCGGTTGCACCTGTTCCAACCGGAGATGTGACCATTTATGCGACCACTAGCAGTCTGACTCGCGATTTGACTCGTGATGCTGTGAATTTCAGCTCGAAAGATAATTTGGCACCTACTTCAATTACGTTGGACCCGACTGAACAATATCAGACAATGGATGGCTTCGGAGTAGCTATCACTGGTGCTACTTGTTTTAATCTTCTGCAAATGAAACCGGAAGACCGTCATGCTTTCCTTTCGGAAACGTTCTCTGATGACAAAGGATTCGGATTTAGCTATATCCGTATTTCCATCGGCTGCTCGGATTTTTCATTGAGCGAATATACCTGTTGCGATACAAAAGGTATTGAACATTTTGCTTTGCAGAGTGAAGAGAAAGACTATATTCTTCCGATTCTGAAAGAGATTCTGAACATTAATCCTTCTATTAAAGTTATTGCCGCTCCTTGGACTTGTCCAAAATGGATGAAAGTAAAGAGTCTCACAGACCTTACTCCGCTAGATTCATGGACAAACGGTCAGCTGAATCCGGTCTATTATCAGGATTATGCTACTTATTTTGTGAAATGGGTACAAGCATTTAAGGCTGAAGGTATTAATATTTATGCTGTGACTCCCCAGAACGAACCGTTGAACCGTGGTAATTCTGCTTCACTTTATATGAGTTGGGAAGAACAGAGAGACTTCGTGAAAACAGCACTCGGACCTAAATTCAAAACAGCTGGACTGGTTACGAAGATTTATGCATACGATCATAACTATGATTATAGTGATATTGAAACAGAAAAGAATTACCCCGGTAAGATGTATGAAGATGCAAGTGCTTCCCAATATCTGGCCGGAGCTGCTTATCATAACTATGGCGGGAACCGTGAAGAGCTTTTAAATATACATAAAGCTTATCCTGAAAAGGAGCTTCTTTTCACGGAGACTTCTATCGGAACATGGAATAGCGGACGTGATTTGTCGAAACGATTGCTGGAAGATATGAAAGAAGTCGCATTGGGTACGATCAACAACTGGTGTAGGGGAGTGATAGTGTGGAACCTGATGCTTGATAATGACCGTGCTCCTAACCGTGAAGGCGGTTGCCAGACCTGCTACGGAGCGGTGGATATTAGTAATAGTGACTATAAGACAATTATCCGCAACTCACATTATTATATCATCGCTCATCTTTCAAGTGTAGTGAAACCGGGAGCGGTACGTATCGGTGCATCCGGCTATGCTGATAGCAATATTATGTATTCTGCTTTCGAGAATCCGGATGGAACTTATGCTTTTGTTCTGATGAATAATAATGAAAAAACTAAAAAGATAACCTTAAGTGATGGTAAGCGTCATTTTGCTTATGATGTTCCGGGCAAATCTGTAACTTCCTATCGTTGGGCAAAGTCGGAATAAGAACCTTAAAATGATCAAGACAATGAAAAAAAACAGTTATATTATATTGGCTCTAGCAGGAATGTTATCCATGAATTCCTGTAATGATGACGAATTCTTGCCCGGTAATCCGAGTATGGAAATCAAAGCAGAGAATGCAGATGCTCTTTTTGGTGACAGTCTTCCGTTTACGATTAAAGCCTCGGATGTGGATGTGCCTCTTTCTACGTTGAAAGCACAGCTTTTTTATGGAGAAGAGCAAGTGTCCGAAACAGTCATCCGTACAAAGACAAGCGGAAATGACTATACTGGTAAAATCTTTGTTCCTTATTATGCTAATATTCCTAATGGAAAGGCAACTTTGAGATATATTCTTCAGAACATTCATTTTACTACTACGGAAATGACGAAAGAACTCGCTCTGGCACGACCGGATTTCCCCTATCTGACATTAGTGGATGAGGAGGGAAAAGAGTACCGAATGGACCGTCAATCCATGTATGAGTATAGTGTGACAGGAGACTTCTCACAAAAAATGAAGGCGTATATCAAGACTCCGAAAGTGGGAGAGAATGGTAACGAATTGACCTTTGGTTGGGAGAATGGAACGATTGAAGCAGGTTCTACTAATTCTATTTCATTTTCTAATACGGAACCGGGAAATTATGCTATCAAGTTTAATACGTTGACTTACGAGGCAGAACCATTTGCCAAGTTAAAGGTGAACGGTGAAGATATGGAGTTGGTAGAGAATGATATCTATGCAATCAAGCTGACTTTGAAGAAGAATGACATTCTAGTGTTTGAAGGGGTACCTGATTATGATAATTGGTGGATAGACCAGGATTATTTTGAGAAACAGGAAGATGGAACATTGAAATTCCTTCCGATTGACGGAAGTTACAAGATAACAGCTAATGGTAAACTGAAGTATTTTTCTGTCATTGCTTTAAAGAATGGTGAGGCTGCTAAGTTGCAAGATGACGGAACAGGGGCTATCTGGGCTATTGGAACAGGAATCGGTAAACCGTCGGTGGCACTTTCTGAAGTAGGGTGGACGCCGGAAAACGGTTTGTGTATGCCACAGCTTACTGCGAAGAAGTATCAACTGACATTTATAGCTGGAGTTACCATCAAAGTGGATGATATAAACTTTAAATTCTTCCATATCAATAAATGGGACAATGGTGAGTTTAAAGGGGATGCTATTTCTACAACGAGTGAACTGGTTAAAATCTCATCGGACGGTAATCTGGGACTGGAAGAAGGTCAGAAGTTCGAAAGAGGAGGCATTTACAGGTTTACAGTTGATGTGACGAAAGGCAATACCAAGGCTGTGTTGACAGTGGAGAAAGTAGGGAAGGTAGATTTACCTGCACCGGATATTTTCTTTGGTAATGATAAGATGGAGGTGACAGATACTGATATATATAAGTCGGATCAGGCGTTTACACAAGGACAAATGATAACTGTCACAGGTATTGATAATTTGAATGAATGGTGGATTGATCCTGACTTCTTTGAGAAACAAAGTGATGGTGCATTGAAATTCCTGCCGATTAACGGAGATTATCGGGTGACAGCTAATGCTGTTTTGAAGTATTTTTCTGTAATGGCTTTGAAAGATGGTAAACCGGCCAAATTGCAAGATGACGGAACAGGTGCAATCTGGGCTATCGGGAAAGGAATCGGTAAGCCTTCTGTTGCGTCTTCCGAAGTAGGTTGGGAGCCAGGTAAAGCGATCTGTCTGGCACAAGTTGCTCCTAAAAAGTATCAGTTAACCTTGAAAGCCGGGGAAACACTGAAAACTAGTGGTGACTGGGAAGTGATTAGTTTTAAGTTCTTCTATCAGAATGATTGGGGAGATGAATTCAAAAATTATGCAAGCAATTCTTTAGTGGAACAGCTTAAACTTGCAGATTCTGGAAATTTGGAAATGCAGGATAATAAAGCATTTGAAGAAGGAGGTGTCTATCGGTTTACCATTGATGTAACGAATGGTAATGCAAATGCTGATCTGAAGGTTGAGAAAATAAATTGATCTGAAGATTGATGCCGGATTTTTATTGAAACTCTCCTGAAAGGGTATAATGATTTGTATCCTTTCAGGATTCATCTTTGGTCGGAATAATGTAAAAAACATTAATAAACCCGTCCGCAACTAGGAAATATCCCCTGTTTGGGAGTCTATATAAATAAAGTATTAACTTATTTCTTATATCATAAATGAACATGAAATTCAAAGCAATGTTACTTGGCCTGTCTGTGATGACTGCACTGTCTGCTTTTGCGCAGAAGCCCGTGTATCTGGATACAGGTAAGCCTATCGAAGAGCGAGTGAAAGATGCATTGAACCGGATGACCCTTGAAGAAAAGGTGAAGATGATTCATGCACAGTCTAAATTTAGTTCGGCAGGCGTTCCCCGTCTTGGCATCCCGGAAGTATGGGCTACTGATGGTCCTCACGGTATCCGTCCAGAAGTCTTATGGGATGAATGGGATCAGGCAGGATGGACAAACGATTCCTGTATTGCTTATCCGGCACTGACGTGCCTTGCTGCTACATGGAATCCCGAAATGTCTCATCTTTACGGGAAAAGTATCGGTGAAGAGGCGCGTTATCGCAAAAAAGACATTCTGTTGGGCCCTGGTGTGAATATCTACCGTACACCCTTGAACGGACGTAACTTCGAATATATGGGAGAAGATCCATACCTCTCTGCCACAATGGTGGTTCCTTACATCAAAGGTGTGCAAGAGAATGGAGTGGCTGCTTGCGTGAAGCATTATGCATTGAACAATCAGGAATTCAACCGTCATACCACCAATGTACAATTAAGTGATCGTGCCCTTTATGAGATATACCTGCCTGCTTTTAAAGCAGCTGTTCAGGAAGGTGGCACATGGTCGATTATGGGTTCCTATAATCTCTATCAGGGAGAGCACGCCTGTCACAACAAGCGCCTGCTTAAAGATATTCTTCGCGATGAATGGGGCTTTGACGGCGTCGTAGTGTCCGACTGGGGAGGTGTGCACAATACCGAGCAGGCGATTCACAATGGTATGGACCTCGAGTTTGGTTCATGGACGAACGGACTGTCTGCCGGAACGAGAAATGCCTATGATAATTATTTCCTTGCTTTCCCTTACCTGAAATTAATCAAGGAAGGTAAAGTAGGAACAAAAGAACTGGATGAAAAGGTTAGTAATGTTCTTCGTCTGATTTTCCGTACTTCAATGGACCCGCACAAACCATTTGGCTCTTTAGGGTCTCCCGAACACGGGCAAGCCGGACGTAAGATTGGTGAAGAAGGTGTTGTATTGTTGCAAAACAATGGTAACGTATTGCCTATCGATTTGAATAAAGCTAAGAAAATAGCCGTTATCGGTGAAAATGCTATTAAGATGATGACTGTGGGCGGTGGTAGTTCTTCTTTGAAAGTGAAATATGAAATTTCTCCGTTGGATGGACTGAAAAGTCGTGTGGGCTCAAAAGCAGAAGTGGTATATGCCCGTGGGTATGTAGGCGATCCGACAGGGGAGTATAACGGTGTGAAAACCGGTCAGGACTTGAAAGACAACCGTTCGGAAGATGAATTGCTTGCAGAAGCTTTGCAAGTGGCTAAAGATGCTGATTATGTTATCTTCTTCGGTGGCTTGAACAAGAGTAATCATCAGGACTGTGAAGATTCGGATCGTGCTTCTTTAGGTTTGCCATATGCACAGGATAGAGTGATTAGTGAACTGGCAAAGGTGAATAAGAACCTGATTGTGGTCAATATCTCCGGCAATGCTGTGGCCATGCCTTGGGTAAATGAAGTACCGGCTATTGTACAGGGCTGGTTCCTGGGTTCGGAAGCCGGAACAGCTCTTGCTTCCGTGTTGGTAGGAGACGCCAATCCTTCGGGAAAACTTCCTTTCACCTTCCCGGCAAAACTGGAAGATGTAGGGGCGCATAAATTGGGCGAATATCCGGGTAATAAGGAAGAACTGGCACAGTCTAAACATAGAGGAGATACGATTAATGAAATCTATCGGGAGGATATTTTTGTAGGTTATCGCTGGGCGGATAAAGAAAAGATCAAACCGTTGTTCCCGTTCGGACACGGATTGAGCTACACTACTTTCGCTTATGGAAAACCCTCGGCTGACAAGAAAACAATGACAGCAGATGATACCATCTCTTTCACAGTTAATGTGAAGAATACAGGCACTCGTGAAGGTCAGGAAGTTGTTCAGCTTTATATCAGTGATAAGAAATCCTCTCTTCCTCGTCCGATCAAAGAGTTGAAAGGTTTCCGGAAAGTGAAACTGGCTCCGGGCGAAGAGAAAGCGGTAACGCTGACGATTGATAAGAAAGCATTGAGCTTCTTCGATGATGCTAAACACGAATGGGTGGCCGAATCGGGCAAGTTTGAGGCAATGATCGGTAGTTCATCCAGGGATATTAAAGGTACTGTACCATTTGAGTTGAAATAGGTAGATGTTTGGTTAGAGATTTTTTTAAGGAGATGACAGAGAGTCTGGGTACTCGGAAAACGCTAAGTGATTGCAACAAATCGACTTAGCGTTTTTTTATTGCCTCATTTTCCCTACGCTTGCAAAAAAATAGTAAGAAAGCATATGAGCTTGCTAAAAAGGAAGCGGAACGCAATACTGTTATAACTCCTGCTTTCTTGCAGAAGTTAAACGCTACTTTGATGCGGACAACAGGGGGAAGGCATAATACAATAGGCGGCTCTTTCGATTCTTCCAGAGGTGAGTTCCGTTTGTGTGACGTTACGGCTGGTGTAGGTGGGCGTTCTTATATGGGTTATCAAAAAGTATCTGTTAAAGTAGAAGAACTTTGTTTCTTGTTGCAGGAACGGCAAAAGAATGTGGAAACGTTCCGTGAACAATACGAATTAAGTTTTAATGCTCACCTCAATTTAGTGACTATTCATCCTTGGGTGGATGGTAACGGGAGAGCAGCTCGTTTATTGATGAACTATATTCAATTCTGCTATCATCTTTTCCCCGCTAAGATTTTTAAGGAGGATAGGGCAGATTATATCCTTTCTTTACAACAGGCGCAAGATGATGAAACCAACCAGCCTTTTTTGGATTTCATGGCAGTGCAGTTGAAAAAAACACTGTCTTTGGAAATTCAAAAATATAAAGCTTCTCACAATAAAGGATTTAGTTTTATGTTTTAATCTTGTAGGGCTTCTTTTGATAAGACTTCCACCCATTGTATATTGTGTTGTTTTTCATTAAAGAAATCGCCGTTACAGTAACGGCTGTTGCATTTATTAATATCGAACTTATGTAATTCTCTAATAGTTTTAAATAAAGTTTCACCAGTTTCACCGTTAGCTGAATAGTTATAGACCAGATATTTATGGTGAAAGGAAACGCAAAATATAGAAATATTCATCCTTCACACTCTTCACCGTTCTTTTTATATGCTATAAGCTAAAGTAAATATGCTATAAGCAAAAACGAATATGCTATAAGCTAAAATTAATAAGCTCATAGCAAACGCTCCATCAAGTATTAACACTTGAGTTATAGGCCATTAATACTTTGTATCTAGGCTATTAATACTTGAGTTGTTGGACATATATACCCAAGACGCAGGATATATATATCCAACATGCTGGCTATATATGCCCAATACATTGGCTATATATACCCAACAAATTGGATGTATAGACACTTAATCTATACGATATAAGCATTTCCACGATGCTATATTGCTATTTATTTCTCTGCATTTTATCTTTGTGAAGGAGGTGAAGGATGGTTCTTTATTTTTTTTATGTACCTCTTTCACCATAAACATTTGATTTAGAACTATTCAGCTAAAGGTGAAACCGGTGAACCTTCCATATGAATCGTATAGTAACAAGTAGGCTTTAGGAAGTTCTGCCTTAAGCTTATTGCTGTAAACTTCAATTTATACTGATTTTCTTTTCTCTTTTCTGATTTTATATTCTATCTTTGTAGTGCATTCCATTTTAAACCACGGCGGAGAACCTGCCGTATCAGTGTGGCGGGCTTTTTTTATGCCCGTCCCATTAATCCTATATGGCGGTTTCGCACCCCCATGTAGGATGTTAGTGCACCTACTGCTGTCGTGGATAGTGGAATGCAATGGGACAGGCGGAACCGCTTCTTTTATTCCTTAAAACTACCTTTCTGTATCGCCCCGTTGAACTTAATTTATTCACCATTTAATTAAAATTCTTATGGAAGAAGTTTTAAGCAACCAGCAGGCTCGTCCGGGGGACACGACGCAACTCATGCACGCTATCTTTTCATCCGATGATGAAATGATATCTTTTTATCTGACCCTCAATTGTTTTATGAATCCTGAAAGCTATCTAGTGGAACGAACAGATCGAAAGAGATTGCATTATAGTGCAAAAAAGTTTTCAACCTCCTTGCCTGTACGTTTCTTGTATTCCTCTTTCATCGACTTTTCCAATTGGACAAGACATTCCTTTTTCTTCTCCTTTGCAGTCTGAAATTTGGTGAGGACTTCTTCTCTTGTTTTCCTTGCTTTCATCATATACTTTCTTTGCTTTCTGCAAAAAAATAACAATTTCTCACTGATAATCAATTACATTCGAGCATTTATTTATTAGTTGTAGAGAATTTGACATTTAATGCATGTACCTATTTCCGTAGAACATATACATTCCTTGTATCAGAAAGTTGATGTATAGATAATGATAGATTGAAGCGGTAAATATCTTTCTCCGTCTTTTGGAGCGCGATGCTATATAGTCTTTTTACATTCTAATAGAAAAGTGAGGTTATCGTTTACCTAATGTCAACAGACTTTCCGGTCCCATATTGAACAACAAGTCTATGATACTCAAATTAGGTAGAAAACCCAGTTTGGACTCGAAAACCTGATAGTAAGATTGTGGAACAAACTCTGTATCTACTTCCCGGAAATCCTTTTTGGGATGGATGACTTCCCGAAAATCGAATTCTCCGGAAGCAAACTCCATCTTATATTCGCTAGTACGCTCCATAGTGGGGTGAATATCTATCAATTCACAGACCATCCGGCATAGTTCTTCGTTGAAATCGATTAAAAACTCGTATTTCTTTTCGTAGAAGGGACGGAAGTCGTCCTTGTAATATTCAAAGAAAGGAGTACTGTTGTAGGCCGATTCGATGGCGTTCCAGTGCAGATGTCTCCAATTGCCGTGGTCGGAGATGCGGATATCCTTCATTGGACACTTTAATGTGTCGGGTTTTACAGTTGGGATAGAAAGGGCTAATTCGCCGGATGGGCCGGCAATGGTACACCGGTTACGATACGTTTGTTTGATATAGTGGTCGTGCTGTTCTACAAATACCTTGTCATAAGCCAGTAACTTGGTATAATATTCAACGGGAGCGAGATAAGCTGAAGATAAATAAGCTATGTTCATTTCTTTCATTTTAATTCGTTTAGGGAACTCTATAATTGAGGATATTATTAAGGAGTAGTTTCTTTTATGATCCGGAGATTATTTCACTGTTCTGAAAAAACGGTTCCATCGGTATCCGTCAAACAGCCCTGTGTTTTTTTCTTTGGAGAACCAGATGACGGAGGCTTTTCCGATGACATGGTCTTGTGGGACAAATCCGAAAAGACGCGAGTCGGAGAAGTTGATGGTATTGTTAGACCCCATCCAATAATAATCTTTTGTGAAATAACAGTGTTTCGTGGGCTTTCCGTCCACGTAGAGGGTATCGTTTTTTATCTCTGCCTGTTTGCCTTCGTGCATCACGAGCGTATTTCGTAGCAGGGTTATGTTCCAGGGATAGACACGTATAAATTGCCCCTTTCCGGGAACAATCAGCGGATTCGGATCAGTGTTTTCCTTGTTCGACAGAGGTTGAACGAAGCACTCTTTTCCATTCATCGCCTGTTCCAGCAGATAGTATTCATAACGGCTGAAACTGCGCACGTGGGTACTGTCATTGCTTCCCATCAATCCGTCGTTGGTGATGGAAAGAGTATGCATCAGTGAGGTTATCAGATTTTCTTTTGAGGCGGGGTACGAATAAAGTCTTTTCTTATCCGGGTTGAACTGTGCCTCAGGTGAAATAACGGAGAAAAGGGAATCAACAAATAAGGTATCACCCGGCATTCCGAGGCAACGGCTGATATAGATTTCCCGGCGGTCGATGATAGGTTCCCGGATTCCGGCCGGATTATTGAACACTACGATATCTTGTCGCCGTACAGGACTTTCGCACCAACGATGATAGGAAAAGAGCGACATGAAAGGAATTCGCAACCCGTAACTCCATTTATTCACTAAGATACGTTCACCCTGGAAAATGGAGTTTTCCATACCGGTGGAAGGGATAAGGCAGGACGTAAAAGCAAATCCCCGGAGTAGAAGCACTACGACTACTGCTCCGGCAAATGCTAGTATCCATTTGAATTTACGAATGTTCATTAATATTTATCACCTTATCACTCTATTCTATCCGTACACTTATCAGTCTACCCACTTGAAGAGGCGGTTCCAACGGATTTTACCGTCAAACCATCCACGGTCTTTGTCAAGCGACAGCCATACGACAATCGGTTTGCCCACTACATGATCTTCGGGTACAAAACCCCAATAACGGGAGTCGGCAGAGTTGTGACGGTTGTCACCCATCATCCAGTAATAATCCATTTTGAAGGTATATTCATTGGTCTTTTCACCGTTGATGTAGATGCCGTCCGGTTTCACTTCCAGTTTGTTGCCTTCGTAGGCTACGATGCAACGTTCATAGATAGGCAGGTTGTCTTCTGTGAGGGTAATGGTAGCTCCTTTGGCAGGAATCCAGATCGGGCCGTAATTGTTGCGGTTCCATTTGGTATAAAGGTTCAGCGGATACATCTGTCCGGCGTATTCTTCCGGTTCCATTACTATTTTGCTGATTAGCTTTTTATTGCCAAGGAGAGTGTCATACATCTTTTTAGTCAATGGAAGATGATATACCGGATTCAGTTTGCCTTGCGCATTCCGGTTGTCCAGTCCCATTTCCAATAATCCGCCTTCCCAGCCAGAGTCTTCTATCAGCATGGTGTCATCCTTGCTGATGCCTAATTCGCGCAGCATATCTTCCGGAATGTACGGACCGGTAGTCTGCACGAAGTAGTTGAATTGCAGGTTTTCGGGGTTCTCAATCGCCTTACCGTCAATCATCACCTGTCCGTCTACAATTTGCAATGTATCACCGGGCAAGCCGACACAACGTTTCACATAATTCTCGCGACGGTCTACCGGACGCCACAGTACTTCACCGTAAGTACGCGGATTGTTTAGAATCTGTTTACGTCCGGCGGCGTAGTAGAGGTCATAGATTGCACGTTGCTGTGAACGTGTCAGGCTATCCATCTCAATCTGTTTGGAGTAGATGCGTTGTCCTTCACCGTAAGCCAGCGTATAGAAGTCCGTTGTCTGTTGGTAGTTCACTGCTACCGTGTCTCCTGCCGGGAAGTTGAAGACAACAATGTCATTCAGCTTCACTTTGCCGAAGCCCGGTACCCGTTTGTATTTCCATTGTGGCCACTCGATATACGATTTAGTATTGAAGACAGGCAGCGTATGTTGTGCCAACGGCATAGAAAGCGGAGTGTTCGGTACGCGGGGACCGTAGCTCATCTTGCTTACATACAGGAAATCGCCTACCAGCAATGATTTTTCCAGCGAAGAGGAAGGGATCTGGTAATTCTGGAAGATGTAGATATTGACGAAGTAGACAGCAACCAACGCAAATACGATGGCATCCACCCAACTCATCACACTGCGGACAGCCGGATTCTTCGACCTCTTCCAAAAAGACCAAGGTATTTTCTTTGTGATATAAATATCGAAAATGAAAGGAACAATAATCAATCCCCACCAACTCCGTACCCAGAGAAGGAAAGCGAGGTAAAGTAGAATAGCAATGGCACATTTGATCCATTGTACATGCTCCACTTTTGTTGTTTCTTTTGGTAGATTTAACTGTAAAGTTGATCCGTATTGATTGTCTTTATCTTCTCCTTTTCTGAAAATCAGGACAAAAGGAAAGCAAGGTATTAATTGCCAAAACCCGTTTATTCCCAAATCATGACATCTTTTAGCACCCTGTGCGACATTGATCCATATTATAGGAATTAAAATAAGCATAATAAGAAAGGGGGGGGCCTCTTCTTCTGCATATGTTATGGGAAGTGTTATCACCCCTGTGAAAAGAGCTGTTAGAAAATATTCTAACCGTCCGATTCTTCCTTTGAAAGAAAATAATCTTTTTAGCATATCTTTATTTTGTTGATTTCAAGAATGGGAATAAATCACTCATGCCCAAAAAACCTTCGTGTGTGGCTGTATATTCGGCTGCCAGTACGGCTCCCAATACAAATCCGCCACGGCTTTTAGCATCATGCGTGATAGTTATGCTGTCTACATCAGATTCATAGCGAATGGTATGCAGACCGAACACTTCTCCTTCGCGGATAGAGGCGATAGGAAGTTCATTAGGCGCGCAATCGTTGGTTCCGCTAATGGTTCCGTCCGGTGCAAGGAAAGTTCCTTCCACCCATTTGTCCTTACGGTCCATCTTTTCCAGAATACCTTCTGCCAGTGTGATGGCTGTTCCGCTAGGAGCATCCAGTTTATGAATATGATGTGTCTCGCTCATGGTGACATCATAAGTGGGGAACTGGTTCATAATTTTAGCCAGATACTTGTTGACAGCAGAGAAAATGCTGACTCCCAGACTGAAGTTGGACGACCAGAACAGTGTTTTGCCTCCTTCAGTACAGAGCTTTTTGATTTCTTCGCCATGCTCGGCCATCCATCCGGTGCTGCCGGATACCAGTTTCACACCGGCTTTGAAAGTTTTTATATAATTGCTGTAAGCTACCATCGGATTGGTAAACTCAATGGCCACATCGGCCGATTTGAACGCTTCGGATTCGAAGTCATCCTGATTATTGATGTCAATGATGCAGACGATTTCATGTCCGCGACTACGGGCAACCTTTTCTATCTCTTTGCCCATCTTTCCGTAACCGATCAGTGCTATTTTCATTGTTTTCTGACTTATATTCAAAATAATAGTCGCAAAGATAAGATTTTTATTACATTTGCAGCGCACATTAACGTCTTGTTAACATGGAACATCTTCTCCACTACGTGTGGAAACATAAATTATTTCCTCTGAAAGTACTGCAAACCACCAACGGCTTACCGGTAGAAGTGATTGATTCCGGGCTGCAAAACACGAATGCCGGTCCCGACTTTTTTAACGCGAAACTAAAGATTGATGGTGCCTTATGGGTAGGGAATATAGAAATACATACACATTCTTCTGATTGGTTTCGCCACGGGCATAATTGCGACAAAGCCTACGATTCTGTAATTCTCCATGTGGTGAGCGAGGTGGATATGGAAATAACCCGTACCAACGGTGAACAGATACCACAACTATTGCTGACTTGTCCGGAAAATGTGCAATCCCATTATCATGAACTTTGCGTAGCCGATCATTATCCGGCTTGCTATCCCATCCTTGCCTCTCTTCCCAAACTTACCATCCATTCCTGGCTGACCGCTTTGCAAACAGAGCGTTTGGAACAGAAAGCACAGTTAATCATGCATCGTCTCGAACTTTGCAACAGTAATTGGGAAGATGCTTTCTTTATCACCCTTGCCCGTAATTTCGGTTTTGGATTGAACGGAGATGCTTTTGAAACGTGGGCGGAATTGTTGCCATTTCGTGCGATGGATAAGCACCGGAATAATTTGTTTCAGATAGAAGCTTTCTTCTATGGTTTGGCAGGGTTGTTGGAAGACACATTTCTGAAAAAGGAACAGGAGGACGAGTATAGTATTCGTCTTTGCAAAGAGTTTCGTTATTTGCAGCGAAAATTTGAAATCGGGCAGGGGATGGATGCTACTTTATGGCGTTTTCTACGGCTTCGTCCGGAAAACTTTCCTCACATTCGCCTGGCGCAGTTGGCTTATCTCTATCAGAAAGGAGATAAACTGTTTTCACGTTTACTGGAAGCGGATACTCTGACGGACGTGAGAGCTTTACTGGATACACGTACGTCTTCCTATTGGGAGAATCATTATTTATTCGGGCGACTGTCTCCACAAAAGGAAAAGACGATGGGAGAGCGTTCCAAGGATTTGATTATCATTAATACGGTGGTTCCTTTTCTTTATACCTATGGTTTGCACAAGACGGATGAACGAATGTGTGAACGTGCCTCACGTTTTTTGGAAGAATTGAAGGCGGAGAGTAATCACATCATTCGTTCGTGGAGCGATGCCGGACTTCCGGTAGTCAGTGCGGCGGATAGTCAGGCACTGATACAGTTACAAAAAGAGTATTGTGACAAGCGGAAATGTTTGTACTGCCGCTTCGGTTATGAGTATTTAAAGCATACAAAGATTTAGTTCTTAAAATAACCAAGATGCCAAACTTGTCATTATCTTTGCGTCGTCAATTAAACTCTTAATTTATATAGTGTTATGAGAGCTAAAAAGTTTGTATGCTGCTTGCTGGCTATGATGCTGCTCGCAGGCGTTTCGTTTATCTCCTGCGGTAATAGTTCTAAGGCAAAAGCCGATAATGAACTGACTACTCAAGACGGTGAAGATTTCAAATCCTTTTTGGATAAATTTACTTCCAGTGCAGCCTTCCAGTATACTCGTATCAAGTTCCCATTAAAGACTCCGATCACTTTGTTGGCAGATGACGGAGAAACCGAGAAAACATTCCCTTTCACTCGGGAAAAGTGGCCGTTGCTGGATAGCGAAACAATGAAGGAAGAACGTATCACCCAGGAAGAGGGAGGTATTTATGTTTCCAAGTTTACGTTGAATGAACCGAAGCATAAAATCTTTGAGGCAGGCTATGAAGAATCCGAGGTTGATTTGCGTGTCGAGTTCGAGTTGCAGTCGGATGGGAAATGGTATGTGGTAGATTGCTATACAGGTTGGTATGGATATGACTTGCCGATTGGAGAGTTAAAGCAGACTATTCAGAATGTGAAAGAAGAAAATGCCGCATTCAAAGAAATACATCCTTAGAAAGGAGAAATAAGTATTAAGTATCAAGTATTAAGTATTAGCCAGTCATTTGATGTTAATACTTGATACTTAATACATGATATTGATTAGGGTTCTCCGACATAATATCCCAGTTCGGATTCTTTTCCATCCACCATCTCTCTGACAATACCGTTCTTGGTGTTGAAATCCTGATAGAGTTCTTCATAATCACGTGTATAGTCTGCATCGGGGACTACGTTAACATCAAATTTGAGTTCGGCTCTTCCGTCGGGGAGCATATTGCCGAAAATCCGGATGCGGTGAACCACCTCGCCTACATTCTTAATACTGTTATAGGTTGCCTTGAATTGTCTGATTCCGTCTTCGGGAATGATGATATGCGAACTTTTATCCAGAATGATACAGCCACAGGAAGGTTGCATTTCTGAAATGATTAACGGAGCATCTCCTGTATTGGTGATAGTAAACATGATATCGAGCTGCTGACCTTGCTTGATGGGGTAATAGTGCCTGACCGAATCCTTTATCGTCATGCTTGTGGGACGTACTTCCTTCCTGCACCCTGTAAAGCAGAGCGGAAGTGCCGTCAGTAGGAAAATATAGAATATAGATTTATTCATAGTTGCCATTTATTTTTATTATATCACTTTTTCAGCATCTAAGGGATGAATGCAATTTCATCGATACCTATTTGCGCTTCCGGTTTCTTTAAACAACTGATTTTGATGCTTAGTTGTTCTGCACCGTTCAGGTCTGCCGGAACGGTGGCTTTTATCATTTCCCCTTTTCCCGGAGCGTCTTTCGGTTTCAGGTCTATTGTTTTATAGGCTATTCCGTCTTTCAACAGTTGAATTTGTTGTGGCGCATAGATGTGATGCCGGGGAAGATTCAGAAAGCTGATATAGAATGTCCCTGATGCATTGATACCTTTCACCGGCAGGTTGATGGTACATTCTTCTCCCGGAATGATTATCCAACCGCAATGATAGTCTCCGGGTAAACCGTGAGTGCCATCAGTCAGTTTCTTGGAATCAATTTTATTCAGTTTAGGAGTTGCTGAAGGATTGAGTCCTAAAAACAAGCTTTTCTTGATGTCGGAAGAAAGTAGGTATTGTTCCCATTCCTTTATATAATAGTCGATCTCATAGGCTGACTCATTATAATATTCCATTCCGGTAAATGCTTTGTGTTCTTTGAGCTGGGTGATCCATTTCCGGGCTTGGGGAACCGGTTGGATCTCTTTTCCATTTCGTTTGGCATATCCGTAAGCATCAAAGCCGTGGTCACGTCCTAATTCCAGGCGTGTGAAAGACAAAGCAGTCTGAAGTTCGTGCAGCTTTTTACGCTCTTTCCCTTTTGCTTCGGAAACAAAATCTCCCATTTCATCATAGAATTTGATGAATTGATCCGGATAGAGGAATGCTTTTTCTGATTCTCTGATACCGGCATAAAGTCCGAGTCGTTTTCCGGATTGGGCATTGTTCTCCAATTCAGTGTAGTAATCGTATAGCCATTTTTTTGATACTGGATATTCCTGATTAAAGTAACTTCTGATTAAGTCGTCGACCGGGAGTTCCGGGTTGATAAGGAGGGAGGATAGTACAAAAGTCCTCATTTCATCGAAAGAAGAATAGCTATATCCACTTCCGTTGAAGAATATGCCGCTGGCTCCATGTTGTTTGAAGAATTGGAGTCTTTGTTGAGCTATCTTTAATATGGGAAAAGGAGTGAGGTAGTCGTCGAAGTTGTTGATATAGTCCCATATATAGATGTTGTTCGTTACTTTCTTCCAGTTGTCGAGTTGGTCGGCAAATTTCTTGTCTTGCTCATCCTTGCCGTCTGTCCGGCGAAGTGGGTAGTCGATGGCGCTGACGATTACTCCGGTGTTGGCGGGGAGTTGTTTGTCGGTGACCTGTTGTGTGGTCAGATAAGAAGTCGTAAAGAAAAAATGCTTGGGAAAACGTTGTGAAAGGCGGATAATAAGTTCCGTAACGGCCGGAGTGGCATTCTTCTCCGTGTTTCCCAGTGCGGTGCAGGTGGCACATGTGCAGGCATACGGAGCATCATCCGGGGCTATTACAAAACGGGAATTCCCCTTTTCACCGAAGTTATTTACAATATAACTTTCTATCTGGCGGTACATGTCCTCGGAAGAGAAACACAGTTGTGAGTCATCTGTCTTTCCATGAATGGTGGCGTATACTTTTTCCGCTTCTTTTCCCAATACTTTCCGCAGGTTGTGTCCCCATATTCCCCAGCTGTCGTCGAAGTTGTTTAGTCCGATCACCCCTGTATGATCGGGATTCAGACCGTGTGGGGAATAAATGCTTTGGTAGTCAAATGCAAAGGTTCCACAAGTATCATTGAGATTGATAAGGGCGGGAGGAAGATCGGAGCCGTCTATACGCGGGTCTTCTTTGCTGATTTTCTTGATTAGCTGGTATTGCAGCCAGAGCATTTGTTTGTCGTCACTTGCTGTCAACCTTATATCAGCACCTTTGCAGGCTACTTTGAACCCTCTTTGTAAGGTGGGGTCTATCTGTATAATGATACGCCATGCATCCATCTCAGAAACACCAAAAGCTACTATTTCATCGTCATTTGCACGCTTTTTGAGATGCTCGTACAGGTATTTCGCCCACCGGGTGTCTCTGTCGGTCGGGGCTTCGCCAATAGTGACGAGATATCCTTCTTTCGATGGGAACATCTCCGTGCGTGCCTGCATACGGCAGCCGGATAAAAGGCAGCAAATACAGATCATTCCTGCCAATATGGGGCAAAGCGTGTCAGAATGAAATATAGACTTGTGCATAGATGTTATATAAGTTTTTATAGCGTGTCGATATGGATTCTATCTGGTTGGACGGACTTGTCCCTCGCACCGTATTGGTTTGGTTATAATAGGTGTTCCAGGTCCCCATCAAGCCTATGGTAATGTTAGGACTGACCATATACTGGCCTCCTAATCCCACCATGGTATTGGTGTGAGAGAAAGAGCCGGGAAGCGCATAGTCCAGTACGGCCGTTTCCGGTGCCGATCCGATGCTTGCCATGGCGTTGATATTTGTCTTTCCGTCACTGGCCGGGAAGTACTTGGCACCAATCTGAGCATTGTAATAGAAGTTGGAGTTGAAGAAGTGCATATCTATCTTCGTGTTGAGACGAACTACTTCAATGGTCTTGGCTAATTCTCCGCCTACAGTGAGTAGGTTAGTCTTTGACTCATTCCAGCCGGTAAACAGATAACCATTGTCTCCGGTGCCACCTGCAAAGAATTCATCGTTCCATTCATAACGCTTTGTGTAGGCGGCTACCCGTCTATAACCCACATGCGCGCCTATTTCCCAATCATTCTTGAGATAATGCCGTAAAGCGACATCAGCCGTTATGTCCGGGAAGTATTTGGTCGCAAAGGCTGCATTGGCCGTGAGGCTCCACTTCGGTGAGAAGTGATGCGTCCACTCACCTTGTACCTGAATGCCGACTCCTCCCGGTGTCTGCTCTTCCGCTTCCATGCTGTCGCTTGCCGAGCCACTTCGCCCTGCATAGTTGAGGCGTCCCGTATAGCTGTTCTTCTGGCCTTTTCGGGTATATTCGGCCGTTGCAACAGAGGTAATGATATCTTCTTCTCCATAGCGTGCACGAAGATAGGTCAAGGCAATCTCATTCTTGAGCATCATGCTTCTAAGACCCGATAAATGTCGTTGGAAAGAGCGATATTCCATGATGGATGGCTCGTAGAACTTCTGGTAATAATAGGCAGAATCCGCTTGACGGTTGGCTTCATATACCACTCCCTTGGCGTACTTTAATGATTTGTTCTGACTGTCATAAAGCAAAGCTGTATCAAGAACTGCGAGAGCCTTTTCCGGTTCTTTGGCCTTTGTCAGTTGCAGGGCACGGTATTCACTGCTCTGTGAGAATGCGCCTATAATCTCTTTGTTGCTCGGGTATTTGTTGAGTATCGGCTTCAGGAATTCCAAAGAAGCTTCGTATCTCTTGTCACGTTCAAGCACAGTAGCTCTTTTGGCCTGATAGAACGGTTCTTCAGGATAATAATTGATCCCTTGTGCTGTGTATTTCTCGAATTCATCGTATTTCCCGAGTAAACCGGCCGAATTGATGGCATACCGTAATCCGAGATCGCTCGATGGATTCAGGCTAATTAGCTTGACAGATTCCTCGTATGCTTTCTTCGTAGCTCCGGCTTCCATACATTTCTTGATGTAGGGCACTGCCAGTTCCTCGTATCCGATGACATAAAAAATGCGCATATCCTCATCACTCTGTTCGATGGCAGATAGATACAGTTGCAAAGCCTCTTCGGTTTTATCCATTTTATCGAGAATAAATGCCCTTTTCAACGTGCCGTTTTCGTAATCAGGGAAGTGAAGAGTGATGGTGTCCAATGTTGCAAGTGCTTCATTGTAACGTTTCATATTGATATAGCAACTCAAGGCTTTTTCCCATGCGGCACCGTTCATATCATTGTCTATATGTTTTTGAGAAACGAACAATACGTGCGGCAATGCTTCTGCGTACAGACCGAGTTCCATCAGCTTTTCTGCTTTTTTCATGTGCTGTGCACTCATGGCAAGCGTAATATCATAATCATCAGGATACATCTCATACATCTTTTTCAGCGTTGAATAGGCAAGATCATCCTCATTCATCTGGCGATAAAGCATATATTCTTTATAAAGAATTCCTTTATCATTGTTGCCATATTGTTTTTTAGCTTCTCTGATATAGAAGAGAGCATCGTCGGTATATCCTCGGGTGACGGAAGTGTTCAGCAGGTAGTCCAATGCTTCCTTGTTCTTATTGCCTCCTTCATAGGCCATGCCATATAATACATAAGGATCCCGTTGCTTTTCTGCACGGGCAGCCTCCATTAACAGGTCGTTATACATGCGCCGTATGGCAGGGCTGTTGTTCCTTCGCATTTGCTCGCGTATAAACACCAGTGCTTCCGGATAACGTGCCAATTCGCTGAGAATACTTGCCCTTTTGACGATAAGCGCACCGCTTCCCGGTATGGCAGCCAAACCGTTGGATGACCAGCCTAGAGCGGCTTCCCGGTTTCCTTCCTGCAAATGCAGGTTAATGATGTCCAGATAATATTCTTCGTTTTGGGGAGATACTTTGATGAGCTCCGTCAGCTTTTCGATGGCCTCTTTCCGGTTACCACCTTTTTTCATTTGCTGGTAGCCTACCTCCATGCTGTAGATATAATCCTTCCTTAGAATTGTATCGTTCGGGTAAATTTGATTGATACGTTTCAACAGACGGTCTGCTTCCACATCGTTGTTCTGCTTGCGGTACAGTTCAATCTTTCTTCGCCATAAACCTCTCCAATACGGATTCACTTCCAGCAACTCATTAACGTAGCAAATGGCACTGGAATAATTCTCGGTGATGTCTTCTACATCTACCAGCAGATGTTTGGCATTGACGTTGTTGTAGTTGTCGTCTATCGCTTTGACAAGATGATAACGCGATTGGTCGTAGTTCTTTTCGTGGAACCAGTATTTTCCCATGAGCCATTCAAGGTCAGAAACATTCGGATATTTCTGAAGGCCCTCCTCCAATAGCTCTTTCCCTGCTTCCCATTCCTCGTTCGCAAAATGCTCTTGTACAATCTGGGCATATTGCTCCGGTGTCTGGAATCCGTTGTCGGTCCCGGAGGAAGAGGTTATCAGTAAAAACAGACAACCTAATATGGTGATTTTATGGAGAAACTCTCTGTTCATTCTATCTTGTCTTTAATCTTTCTTGTTTAAATCGTAGCCGGTTCAGGCTTCATTGTCTTTATATCAGTATCGTCTGCACTTTCTTCTTTCTGCTTGAATCCCTTACGTTCCATGTTCTTCCACTTGAAGTCTCTATTGGTCAGATAACTAAGGTATCCTCTCAATGAGCAGAAAGTGATGATGGGATGATAGAAGATAGGTTCCAATATGGACGCAATGATAATCCATAGGTATTCATATCCTCTTTTATATAGCATCCCGACATAGTAGTCGTAGGTAATAACGACGATGGAAAGGAACTGGCAGAACGTATATATCGTCAGGTAAATCATCCATGCCGTGTTCCAGTTGACCGCTCCTGTAAAGGCCAGATAGATAAATACTATCAAACCGACGAACTCGATGATTGGCGCCAGAAACTCAAAAACGAACATATAAGGGAGAGTTAACATTCCCATTTGCTTATATGTCTTTTTGAAAATCATCTTGCGATGGATATTAAGTGTCTGGAACAATCCCCGTGCCCAACGGGTACGTTGGCGGTAGAGCATTGCCAGGTTGGGAGGCCCTTCCGTCCAGCAGCAAGTATCAGGAATCTGTATGATTTTATAAGGACGGGAGAAATCGCACATATATCCTACCATACGGGTGATGAGGTCCATGTCTTCAGCAAAAGAGGGAGCATCGTATCCTCCGGCTGCAATCGCTACCGAACGGTCGAAAAGACCGAATCCACCGGAGACATTCGGCATTCCATTGATTGCGGACCACCCCATCTTACCAATCAGATAGGAACGCATATACTCCAGATTCTGGAAAAGTGGAATCGGTGTACGGGGAGTTCTAACGTCTATGATTTGTCCGTCTTTCACGACGCATCCGTTAGCCATCAACATCGTTCCGCTGACTGCAATTACTTGTTTTTCTGAAGATATAATGGGCGAGATGCAGCGATAAAGAGCATATTTTTCCAGAATGCAGTCCACATCCGTGCAGATGAAATACGGATAAGAAGCAACGTTGATTCCTGCATTGGATGCATCCGCTTTGGTCCCTCCATTTTCTTTGTCTACAACAATAAGTCGGCTGTATTTCGGGTTGGAGGATTTGAGGAGTCTTCGGAACGGTCTGGTTTTGATTCGCTCGATATAAGCATAGGGCACTTCTACCAGTTCATAATATTCGGTCATCTTTTCCAATGTGCTGTCCGTACTTCCATCATTTACAATAACCACCTCGAAAAGCGGATATTCCAATGCAAGCATGGAGTTCACATTATCAATGATTGTCTTTTCTTCATTGAAGGCAGGAGCAATTACCGAAATACCCGGTGTATAGGGGGATTCCTTGATTGTTTTCCGCATATAGCTTTCCACATAGTAATCCTTTCTCCGTTTCAGAGAAATGAAAGAGAGGAAGGCGAATGTGACGAAGAATATCGCCAGCATGCTCGTATAAAAGAATACGAAATAATTGAAGAATGTAAATATTATATCTCTCATATTCTCTAATTTAACTGGTTGATTAACGGATGCTTGGTGTGGGCAAACAATATAGCTGTGTGGGAATCTGCTTTTCTCTCCAATTGATCGAATGTTTTCCTTCCCATTGCACTATACTCATAGAGGGCTTTGAGTATGACTCTCTTGGTTCCCCAGTTATCTGCTTCATCATAAGCGTTGTAAAGAAATCCTAAAGCCTTGTCGGTCTTCAGATCTGCAATAGCCGAAATGATTTGTCGTTTGACTTCTTCCGGTTGTACATTATACATTTCAATCAGCTTAGGTTCAACCTCTTTGTATTTTAGCTTACCTAAAGTCTTGATTGCTTCACCCCGTATTTCCACAGAACGGGCATTGAGTTGCTTCGCGAGAATTGGGGCACTTTCGGTTTCATGATATAGCCGGATTTCGTTGATAAAGAATATCTTAACGTTTTCTTCAGCTGAAGTATTCACCCATTTGATAAAGGTGGGTGTGTTATATCCCACTTTTTTACGGTGTTCCAAGATGGCGTGTAACTCCATCATGTCCCATTGCCTTAACTTCATGCCGATATCTTCGTCGAAGAAGCGGAACGGATCACCCTGGCTTAACCACATATAAGTATAGCGTGCCGAGTTTCTTAGTTCTAGTTCACGATGATAGAGGAAACGCACCAATACCGCTTCAGAGGCATAACCATTGATGGACTGAATAAGTTTCAGAGCTTGTATCTTTGATCTTTTGGAACCGAATTGAAGTTCGCGTTCAAGGAAACGTGTGATTTGGAATACAGTTTGAATCGTTTGGTAGTTTAGTTCATTGATCTCATCTTCATGCACACTCTTAATTTCTGTTAACAGTTGGGTGATAATGCGTAACTCGTTGGGTTTTGGGCGCTTTTTCGTATCATATTCTAATCTGTCAGCTATCTCTTCTTCACTCAATGTGTTGGAATCTAGTGAGATAGTTTTCATTTCTTCGTAATATTTATCAAACGCTTTATTGTATCTTCGCTTCTCTTTTCGCCTTTTAAATATACCATATATAATATGGAATAGGAGAAATAAGTACGCAATAATACAAAACATTACAGCAATTGAGCATATTCTTATGATTAAAGGATAGCCAATAAACTTGTAATATATCCAATAGAAATAATATTCTATGTAATCTATACCATACAGTACTTGATCCATTTCCCTTGATATATTTAGATATAAAACTTGTATATTCAGAATAAAAGTTCTATATTTGTTGTATTGAATGTTCTGTCTAATGCAAATATACGAAATAACTTGTATATATTATCCATTGTTTATGGACAGCTCTTTTGAGGCATATTTTAGCTCTTGTGATTATTTTCGATGGAAAGGATTGAAATTACAAATAAAGGAGGGTGGAAAGCTATTAAGCGTTAAATATATTTTTGATAAGTTAACAAATGGAGCCTGAAAATAAGTGTGATAAGCCAGGCTCTCATGCGAAACAGAAACAAACAATAAATTTAAAAATTAGATTAAGATGAAAATTAAAAGTTTGGTGTATGTCCTTATGGGGACAATGTTGGTTACTACTTCCTGCTCTGATAATGAGTTGGAAAAAGGTAATGATGGTCCGGGAACTGTTGATCCGGTAAATGCTTCTCCTCTTGTTAAAGTGTATGCTGATGAAAAAGGAGAAAACTTGCTTGCAGAAGACGTTTTTGTGAAAGACGGTTCTTCACGTACTATAACCTTAAATGTCCCTATTCATGCGGACAAGGTATATATGGAGTATAACACAGTATCAGGTGAGGTGAAAAAGGCAAGTTTTGCTTTATCTCCTGTTACTCGCAGTGAGAGCTATCCGACTGATTTTTCTTATGAAACCACTCACAATGCATCGGTTACTCTTTCTCTTCCTGAAGATGCAGTGAAACCGACAGCGGAGCCGACAGCCGATTATCTTTTTTATCATAGTACCGGTGTGGCAATGTTTGAAGATGGCTGGCCTAAGGAGTCCACGTGGTATGACGAGGATTTTAATGATGTAGTTTTTGAATATGACATAAAGGTTTCCGAATGTCAGAATGAAGAATTGATGGAGATTCAAGGTAGTAAAGAGGAGTTGTTACTGACTTTGGATGTTCGTGCGGTGGGTGGTCAGATTCCTACTCAGTTAGGAGTTGTCTTGGAAAACTTAAAGAGTGAGTATGTCGACCGGATTACAGCAAAACTTTCATTGAAAGGCGGACAAGGTACTGAAAGACTTCTGAAACAAGTACAACTTTCTACGGAATCGGAGGTATCGATTGAAGCAAGAGACTGGAGATGGGATCAAGATGATGCTGATAAAAAACGTTATGCTGGTTTGTCTGTGAATACGACTCCGGAAGAAGGAACGGTTATCAAATTGGATGGTTTATCTGGTTTGCATAGTGATCTTCTTGATGGGACACCGAGAGCTTATTTCCAAACAACAAAGGGAGCAATTAGAGAAGGATTGCCTATGTTACGTGCTGAAGTTAGACTGATAGGCAAGGATGGTTTGAAAGGGCAGGATAGAGAAAATCAACTAAAAGCATTCAGAGATCTTATTCTTGATACGCAGAGACAGAACTTTTTTATAGTTGTCAATGGTGGCAAAGAAATACACATGAGAGGTTATAAGCCTACTTCGGCTTATGCTGACTATGCTAAAGATGCAGCAACTATGAGTGGAAATGAAGCAATAAATGAAAATATTCCATATTGTAATATGAATGGTTTCGTTTGGGGTATAAAAGTTCCTGTAGGTACAAGACATGCGTATGAGAAAGTTGCTTTTGAAACGGCATACCCGAAGTTTAAGGATTGGGCAAAAAATAATGGTGCTTCATATAAAAACTGGTATGAGGATTTTGAACCGGAAGAGACCGTAAAATATTGGTAATACAAATTACCAGTTAATACATTATTTGAGATATTTTGTACAATTTGAACCCCTCTTTTCGAAAAAAGAGGGGTTTCTTTGTATCCGGAAGAATAATCTTTAAACTAATACCGTAATGACGAAGCGATTTTTTATAGGCTACAGTTTGATTACTTTTTTTCTCTTAGATAGTGTGATGCTTTTGGCACAACACAAAGCTTCTTTTGTGCAACAGTGGAAAATAGAAGATGCATCCCATGTTTTGCAAATAATAGAACGTGCAGATACATTAGAATTGATGGTTCCGGACGGACTGACTATGTGGTATCGGCAACGATTGGCAGGTGATTATGAAATTAGTTATCGTATCTGTATGGTGATGCAAGGTGGAAAGTATGACCGCTTGAGTGATCTGAACTGCTTTTGGGCTGCCAATGATCCTAAATACCCTAATGATCTTTTTGCCCGTAGTCAGTGGCGTGACGGCATCTTTAAAAACTACAATACATTAAACCTTTTCTACGTTGGATACGGAGGAAATGATAACTCAACGACCCGTTTTCGTCGATACAGAGGAGAGTACTATGGAGTGGCAGATGATAAGGTGAAACCGTTATTGAAAGAATATACTGATACCTCCCACTTACTTGTTCCCAATCAGTGGTATGAGATTCGGATTCGAGTGGAAAAGGGAATCACAACTTATTCTGTGAATGATGAAGAGTTGTTCCGCTATACCCTTACGGGTGGTGAAGGTGACGGACACTTCGGTTTACGTCTTTTGCAGAATCATATACTCTTTACAGATTTTAAAGCGACCATACTTTGACTGATATACTGAAAACCTGATAAGACAATATTTCCATGATGAAACAACCTTTTACTAAATTTGGAGTGACAACTCTGTTTTCTCTTTTGTGCTCAGCATTCCTTCATGCACAAGTCGTAACAGATGAGCGGATGTTTTCTTTTGAAGAACCGCAAATCCCGGATTGTATCACCGCTACCCAATCCCGCCTGTCGGTATCTGATCTGCATTATAAAGATGGAAAACATTCGTTGGAATGGACATTTGAACCGGGTGGTATATTGGAACTCAAGAAAGATTTGAAGTTTGAGAAGAAAGATCCGACCGGCAAGGATTTATACCTTTCCGCTTTTATTGTGTGGGTTTATAATGAAGTTCCCCAGAATGCGACCATTGAGTTTCAGTTTCTGAAAGATGGCAAACAATGCACATCTTTCCCTTTTGGCATTAATTTCAGTGGTTGGCGTGCTGCATGGGTCTGCTATGAACGTGATATGCAAGGCACACCGGAGGAAGGCATGAATGAACTTCGGATGATTGCTCCAAATTCAAAAGGAAGCCTTTTCATCGATCATCTGATTACGGCTACTAAGGTTGATGCACGTCAACAGACAGCCGATCTGCAAGTCCCTTTTGTCAATGCCGGAACCACCAACCATTGGCTGGTTGTCTATCAACACTCGCTTTTGAAACCGGATATTGAATTGACTCCTGTGAACGATAAGCAAAGAGCAGAAATGCAACTGTTGGAAAAGCGTTTTCGTGATATGATCTACACGAAAGGGAAAACTACAGATAAAGAAGTGGAAACTATCCGCAAGAAATATGATTTCTATCAGATAACCTACAAGAACGGTCAAGTATCGGGAGTACCTGTTTATATGGTACGTGCTTCAGAAGCTTATGAACGGATCATACCGAACTGGGACAAAGATATGCTGACTAAACTGGGAGTGGAAATGCGTGCTTATTTCGACCTGATGAAAAGAATTGCCGTTGCATATAATAATGCGGCAAATCCGGTGATTCGGGAAGAAATGAGGAAGAAGTTCTTGGCAATGTACGATCATATAACCGATCAGGGAGTAGCTTATGGTAGTTGTTGGGGAAACATCCATCATTACGGCTATAGTGTCCGCGGTCTGTACCTGGCATATTTTCTGATGAAAGATGTGCTTAGGGAAGCTGGTAAACTTCAGGAAGCCGAACGGACATTGCGCTGGTATGCGATTACTAACGAAGTATACCCTAAACCGGAAGTCAACGGAATTGATATGGACTCTTTCAATACACAGACCACCGGACGCATTGCCAGCATTTTAATGATGGAAGATACACCGGAAAAACTACAATATCTCCGGTCTTTCTCCCGTTGGATTGATTTTGGTTGCCGTCCTGCATTGGGATTGTCCGGTTCGTTTAAAGTAGACGGAGGTGCTTTCCATCATCGAAACAACTATCCGGCTTATGCTGTGGGCGGACTCGATGGAGCAACCAATATGATCTATCTTTTCAGCCGGACGGAATTTGCTATTTCCGAGTTAGCTCATGAAACCGTGAAAAATGTACTGTTGACCATGCGTTTTTACTGCAATAAGCTGAACTTCCCTCTTTCCATGTCCGGTCGTCATCCGGATGGAAAAGGTAAACTGGTTCCTATGCATTTTGCTATGATGGCTTTAGCCGGTTCTCCCGATGGAAAGGAGGAATATGATAGTGAAATGGCTTCTTCTTACCTCCGTCTGATTTCAGACCCAAGTATTGAAAATGACTCTCCCGAATATATGCCTAAGGTTTCAAATGCTGAAGAGCGTAAGGTGGCAAAACTTCTTATAGAGAAAGGTTTCCGTCCGGAGACGGACCCGCAGGGAAATATAGCAATGGGATATGGTTGCATCTCTGTTCAACGTCGTAGTAACTGGTCGGCTGTGGCACGCGGACATTCCCGTTATTTATGGGCGGCAGAGCATTATCTGGGGGCAAATCTATACGGTCGTTATCTGGCACACGGCAGTTTACAGATATTGACTGCTGCGCCGGGACAGACAGTAACTCCCACCACTAGTGGCTGGCAGCAGGAAGGTTTTGACTGGAACCGTATTCCGGGAGTGACATCTATTCATTTGCCATTGGAGCAACTGCAGGCTAAGGTGCTCAATGTAGATAGTTACTCCGGAATGGAAGAGATGCTTTACTCCGACGAGGCTTTTGCCGGTGGTTTGTCTCAACAGAAGATGAATGGTAATTTCGGAATGAAGTTGCATGAGCATGATAAGTACAACGGATCACATCGGGCACGTAAATCTTACCATTTCATCGATGGAATGATTGTCTGTCTTGGTTCGGATATTGAAAATACAAATACGGAGTTCCCGACAGAAACGACTATCTTCCAATTAGCGGTTACTGATAAAGCAGGGCATGATTATTGGAAAAATTATCAAAGGGATAAGAACGTATGGGTAGATCATTTGGGAACGGGGTATTATGTTCCGACTCCCATCCGGTTTGAGAAGAACTTTCCTCAATACTCGCGAATGCAAAATACAGGAAAAGGAACAAAGGGTGATTGGGTTTCTTTGGTTGTAGATCATGGAAAGGCACCGAAAAACGGAAGTTATGAATACGCTGTTTTGCCTCAGACGAATGAAGCTCTCATGAAGAAATTTGCAAAGAAGCCCACTTATAAGGTATTACGGCAAGACTGGAATGCACATATTGTAGAGTCCGTTTCCGAACAGATCATTTCTTATGTGTTGTTTGAAACTCCTGAAACGACATTGCCGGGTGGTTTATTACAACGTGTGGATACTTCCTGTCTGGTTATGACTCATAAAGAATCTGCTGATAAGATTAAGCTGACGGTGGCACAACCGGATTTGGCTTTGTATCGCGGTCCAAGCGATGAAGCGTTTGATAAAGATGGGAAACGCATCGAACGTAGTATCTATTCCCGACCATGGATTGAAAATGCCAGTGGTGAAATACCTGTGACTGTAACGATAAAAGGGCAATGGAATGTAGAAGAAACTCCGTTTTGCAAGGTGATTTCTTCTGATAAGAAGCAAACAGTTTTGCAGTTCAGTTGCAAAGATGGCGCTAGCTTTGAAGTGGAGTTAAGGAGATAAAAGTCAGACAACAGGAGATCATTTGCTTTCCCTGATAGGGGAACAGTAGTTTCTCTTGGAGAAACTATAGTTTCCATGCCGTTGAAACTGTTGTTTCTCGGTGCTGAAACTACAGTTTCCCAATGCTGAAACTTTAGTTTCCCGGTACAAAACCTTTGGTTCCAAGCGTTGAAACTAAAAGTTTCCCCACGAGAAACAAAGGTGACAGCATTATTGTTGTCACACTGCTGTCACCTATTGCTGTCACAGTGTTAATTGTTAATAATCAAATCGTTAAGCAGCAATCGGTGACAGGTGACAGATATATAATTAAAATAATTGTATAGAGAGGTTAGAACATAAACATGGCAACGGCAACAATACGGTTGTTACATACGGCATGGGTATCTTGAATTTTCCCATTGGACGTATTGAGCGAACCATACCATGCAGAACTTAATGTATATTCCAACCCGAATTTCCAGTGGGGGACATTGTAGGTCAGTTCTGCTCCTGCCGTAACTAATTGGTTAAGGTCTGTTCCTGTTCCATAAAGTTTTGCATCATTTCCTTTGGGAGCATATAGTGCATCACTTGTTCCCAGATTCTTGGCATAGCCTACGAAGATTCCCGGCTTCCATTTCTTTCCGTAGACAACGTTGAACCAAGAGCTGGAGAAACGTATCGGAGTATATTTTTGTTCTCCCGTTTGTTCGTTGACAGACTTGATCCCGAATCCGCCCAAGCCGGAAGCTTGTGTCAGATTGGATCCTAATACACTCTTCGCAGCGATGAACCAGTCTTTGTTGGTGTATTTCACATGAGCTTCGTATGAAAGAGTTGTGATGCGTTCGTCTACCTTATATGTATCTTTATTTACAGTGGACTCCGTACGTGGTTTCAATGATAACAACTCAATGCCTACGCCGGCCAGCAAACCATCATTCTTATAATCAGCTCCGACATAAAATTCGGGAATACAGCTTTGCTTCAGATACTTATGTGTTTTCCCTTCCGGTCCTTGTGAAGTATATTGTGATTGCCACACTGCGGCTCCGGTAAGTTGGAAATTCTTGTTTGTATAGCGATAACGAATTTGTGGCGCACGGCTGAAGGGTTGGAACGGTGCTCCTACAGAGAGATTAAGAATCTGCGGAGACACATCTCCGAATAACGGATGCCAGTTTTGCCCGAGCAATAAAGCTGATTTTCCCCAATCCAGATTCAAATAAGCATGACGGAGACGAATGACTGAATAAGAAGTACCTGTGCCGCGGAAGTCAACTTCTACTTTGGCAGACGTCTTGGCTGTTCCCAGTTTGGGACCGGCAACGTCTACTCCGAGACGTGAGTATAAAGTATAGAAGTTACTGTTGGGTGTTGAATTCAGATCGTTCCCGTCCGGATCGCGCACTTTGTCTTTCGGATACATATAAAACAATCCATCTACGGTTTCCTCGTTAGCACGACTATTATAATAGAAGTCAGTACGAATCTGTCCGTAGAACTTAAACTTGAAATCCTGCATTTGTGCGAAGCTGCCTGATACGGTTATCAGACAAAGAAAGATTAGAATGTATTTTTTCATAATGTGCTTGTTTATAAACGGGCGCAAAATTACGAAAAATTACTGGTTATTAGTTTATCGTTGATTAAAAAAGGCAAGGATTGCCTGATTATATTTGTTGAGGCTTGTGCTTTTATGAATTGCTTTCAGTGATTTTCTGTCTGCTTGCGGCATTAAATATTCCCAGAAAGTTTTCATTTTATTCAAAAGCTGTTCGTCTCCTCCTTCCAACTGTTCTGCGTATTGACTGTATACGCATTTATGCATAGATTGCAATTTCTCCCTCATTTCATCGGACTCAAGTGCACGGTTTTGTCTATATTCCAATGCTAATGCCGGGTTGGCAAGCAATCCCCGTCCTATCATAATTCCGGCTAATCCGGGAAACTGTTCCTGAATGCGGTGAATATCTTCTACGCCATTGATATCCCCATTATAGATGAGCGGATGTTTGCAGACTCCCTGAAAAGCTTCAAACGCTTTAAGGTCAACTTCTCCTTTATATTGCTGTTTTCCCAAGCGGGGATGCATTGCCACTTGTCGCAAGGGTAGCTCATTGATAATCGGAGCCAGTTTCAGGCATTCTTCCGAATCTTCCCAACCCAACCTCATTTTGATAGAGAAACTTATTTGTGGATATTCTGTAATCAGGTTAAGTAATGCCTGAACTTCTTCAGGATAAGGAAGAATACCGGAACCATTGTGACGTTTAGCCAGCATAGGAAAAGGACATCCCATATTGATATCGACTTCTTTATATCCCTTTTCAATGAATAGGGATAAGATTTTTTCTGCTTTCTCAAAAGAGGGGGCTATCAGTTGGGGAATCAGGTGGGGTACTTGATTGTTCCCGGGTTCGATTCCCCGGACATCTCTATGGCGGAATCCTCCTTTTTCGAGTCGTACAAATGGGGTGTAATAAGTATCTATACCTCCGAAGCAGGCAGCATGAGCATTACGGTAAAACACTTCGGTGTAACCTTGTAATGGGGCAAAATGAATAGGAAGAGTCTTTGGCATTGTTTTTATTTTTGTGCAAAGATACAGAAAAAGTAAAAGAGAGGAGCCTCGCGGTCCCTCTCTTTCTGATGTTAAATTGATTAAAGTCTGATTTTTATAAACGTTTTCTATGATTGAAGGTTAGAAAAATTGGGGGATATATTTTTATTCTACAACGTTTATAGTCAGTTCACGTACTACTTGACCACCTTGATGGACGTAGTTTGCATTGTTGGCTACGAAGGTAGCGGTATATGTACCGGTCTCTTCATAGGTATGTGAGTATATCTCCAACGATTGCGAGATATTCTTAATCGCTACACCAGCGTCAGGATCGCAGGAACCGTTGAGTAAAAGTGGTTCAGAGATTAGCCAACTATTTTTTAGTGTAGCTCCAGCCGCAGAGCTAGATACAATTATTTCCGTCGGTAAATTTGTTTTCCAGAATCCGGGGACACCGCCATCAACTGCTCCATACTCTCTGTCTTTAACTTTGTCCGATTGCTGGTCACTTTCATTATTTACAATGTTTAGTGGTGTGAAACCTAGATTTTTTGCATAGACAGTTTCTGATTTATTATTATTAAAAGCCAATTCTATGCGTATATTTTTAAAGGAAAATTTAGGTTGTCTAACAGCACCATCCTGACCGCCTTTGTAATGGAAAGCAATGGTGATTTGCTTTCCAAGATAAGACGACAAGTTCTTAATGTATGGATATGATTTGTCGTTATTTTCTACTTTCACCGGCAATTCATCTGTCGGTATTAAATAGGTCCAGTCAAATCCTTCCACTAGTTGCTTGTCTGCTTCGAAATTATTCTTGGCCATTCCCGGAAATTTATCGGAAATGAAAATGTCTAATGCAGTCTGCGGTGTGTTTTTAGGCGGCGCATCATATTGGGCAATCATATCGAAATTAATTTCACATTTTTCGATATCCTCTATTTTCATTTCTGTCCGGTTCCGAAATCTATATTCATGGTCAATTTCTCCACTAAAGAATGTTATAAAATCCGGATCACCATCGAAGCTGAACGTTACCGGGCTTCCTTTCTTTACAGTCACAGTTTTGCCGTCGAAGCTGACATTGCTGTCTGTCACCACGCCAACTTCCATTGCTGTCTCTTCTTTCAATTCCTTGTCGCATGAAGCGAGACAGAGTCCGGCAAAAGCGATAGTCATCAAACTTTTATATATTGTCTTCATATCCTTTTTCTTTTTAAAGTTAATAAGAGATTTACCAACCCGGATTATTCGTTTTAATAGCACCGTTCGATCCTATTTCATTGGCAGGAATCGGGAAATAGTTGTAAGACTTCGGAATATTGAAGTAAGTGTATACATTGATTCCGAATTTCCAGGATTCGTCAGTCTGTGCCTTGTCCACTTGTTCCTGCATCAGTTTGTAATAGTCTCCCCAACGGATCAGGTCGAAACGTCGTGTATATTCGAAGCAGAGTTCCATAGCGCGTTCGTCTTTGATAGCTTTGCGGAAGTTCTCTTCATCCAGATTTGCTTGAAGCTTGCTGATTCCTGCACGTTCTCTTACAGCATTGATACACTCATAAGCAAGATCATTAGGACCATGGTTGACTTCATTTTCAGCTTCTGCAATCATCAGCAGAATGTCAGAGTAGCGGAGAAGAGGAAAGTTGATGGAAGTATCGTTCTTGCTCTTCTTGTCTGCTTCGTATTCTCTACGATATTTGGCTGCAGCTCTGTTACGGTTCTTATTAGCATCATTCTTCGATTCGCGATCACCGTAAGTAGAACCTGGATCTGTTTTGCCATAGCTGAAGGATTGATCCCAATATTGTTGTTCCACTTCATCTCTTTTTCCTTTCACAAATTCACGACCGTCTACCGGAGTGCCTTCTCCTGCTGATTGGGTGTAGGTGAATGGAGCTATATTCCAGTTGCAACGGTCAATGTCACCGTTTGCTTCATACAATTCCAGTAGCTTAGGAGTATTCCAGATAAAAGCGTATGCATAACCCGGGTCACCTTTACCGGTGATGGAGGCTTTGGAAGAAAGGTCTTTTCCCTGAATACCGATGATATTACCAATTCTACCTTCTGCGCGTACATCCGTTGAACGGTTACCAGCAAATTCTACCTCCCAGATACTCTCATTAGCTTTGGCACCATCCTTATTGAGAGCTGTGTTATACTTGTCAGAACAAATGTCGATAAAGAAATCCCAATATTTGGCAGTCAGTGAATGACCTTCGTTTTTAACTAACTGCGCATAGTAACTTGCCTTCTTGAAATATTCTGTAATCTCGGCGCTGGTCGTACTGTTGGCCAAACCTACTTCCTTGTCACGTTTAGGCTCACCGGCTCTGAACATATACACACGTGCCAGCATTCCCCAAGCTGCCGATTTGGAAACACGTCCCGGCAAATAGTTCAACTCTTGAGCAGATTTAAGATCCTCGGCAGAACCATACATCTCTTTGATGATAAAGTCATAAATCGTCTGTTTGTCCGTACGTGGAATAGAGAGATTGTAAGCATCTTCTGTAGAAGTAGTCTTAAAAGGTACATCTCCCCAACATTCTACCAAAGTGAAATAATAGAATGCGCGTAAGAAGCGGGCTTCCGCTTTATACTGCTTGCGGGTATCATCGTTTATATCGGGCACTGCATCAATATTCTCCAGGAAAATATTGGCTCTGTTGATACCGGAGTATAAGGTATACCACAATGCTGCAACAGTCGGATCACTCGTATTGGCATTGTTGCAGATCAAGCCACTTTTGTTAGGTCCGCGGTTAGCCCCTCCATAGTGTCCCAGATCGTCACCTCCTACAAGGTATAAGAATTCATTTCCGTAGAAGGAACTTTGCCCCAGAATAGCATAGGTTCCTGTTAGCCAAGAGGCAGCATCCGCTTCATTCTTGAAGTAATTTTCAGGGGTAGTGTACGTCGGGTCTTTTTCCAGGAAATCGCAGGAAGTCAGGTTAAGTCCGACAAGAAGTGATATGATGATTATTTTTATTGTTTTCATATACATAATTGTTTGAAGGATGATTGATTAGAAACCTAAGTTTATACCAAAACTGATAGAGTAGGCTCTCGGATAAGCGGAGAAGTCCAGTCCCGGAGTCAGTGCGCCTTCACGGATAGATACTTCCGGATCGTAACCGGAATATCCTGTACATGTCCATAGATTCTGACCTGCAACGAATACACGCGCATTGTCTATCTTCCATTTCTTGGTCAGTTGCTTCGGCAGTGTATATCCTAAAGATACGGTTTTCAGACGAAGGAAAGAACCGTCTTCGATAATACGTGTAGAGAACACTTTGTTAGAGCCGGAGTCGGTAGCTCTCGGAATATTGCTTTCCGGGTTTTCCGGTGTCCAACGATTTGCGTAACTTGCGTATTGGTTCAAGTCGCGTGTCTTATTGCTGTTCTCGAAGAACAGGCGGTTGGCATTCAATACATCGTTTCCATACGACCATTGGAAGAAGATACTCAAGTCGAATCCTTTGTATTCGAAATTGTTGGTAAATCCACCTGTATGTTTCGGCATACCGTTACCGATCATAGTACGGTCGTTATCGTCGATAATGCCGTCACCATTCAAGTCTGCGTATTTCGGCATACCCGGTTGTGTATTGCTTTCGGAAGAGAAGTAAGGAACATTACGTTTCAGTGTATATGTATCGCCCACTTTATCAAAATCTTCATATTTGTATGTACCTTCATAGATGAATCCGTACATCATTCCCATCGGATAACCCACTTTGGCAATGTAGCTGTATTGTGAGTTGTAGTTCTGGTCAAATTTGGCTGCACTCAACAGAGAGGATTGGTTTTCGGCCAATTCCAATACTTTGTTCTTGTTGAATGCGATATTAAAGTTGGTAGTCCAAGAGAAATGGCGGTTCCTGATATTGGTCGTGTTCAAGGTAAATTCGACACCTTGGTTGCGTACCTTTCCTACATTCTTCATGGCACTGAAATAGCCGGAAGAAGTGGGAAGTGCAGTATTCAGCAACAAATCACGAGTCGTTTTACGATACCAGTCTACGGTTAGTCCGATACGTTCGTCCAGGAAGCCCAAGTCCAGACCCAGATTCCACTGCTCGGTCGTTTCCCATTTCAGTTTTCTGTTTCTTAAAGAAGTAGGCACTGTACCTACACTTGTCAGACTGTTTTCGAACGGATATACACCACTTGGTAGGCTACCGATCGAAATAAAATCTCCAACTTTATCTTTTAATATCTGATATAAAGCATATGTGTCATATTCACCTACGCGGTTGTTACCGGTTAATCCCCAGCTTGCTCTTAATTTACCGGAAGAAACAACAGATTTCAATGGTTTCATGAAATCCTCTTCCATGAATCCCCAAGCCAATGAACCGGAAGGGAAGTAACCGAAACGGTTATCACCACGGAACTTGGAAGAACCGTCGGAACGGAAAGAAACTGTTGCGTAATACAATGATTTATAGTTATAATTCAAACGTCCCAGGAAAGAAAGCATAGACCAGGAACTCTTTAGTGATTTGGTCGTACTGGGAATTCCTTCGCTCATTCCTGCCATCCCGAGTGCTTCGTTCGGAATTTGCACTGTCTTGTATGAATAGTATTCATAGTCAGAATTTTGCAGGGTTACACCTACCATACTATTGAAGAAATGCTTCCGTTTGATATTGGTCTGATAGGTCAGAATATTTTCGTTCAACCATGTTGCACGTTGAGAATGATAGATTTCTGCATTCACCTTATCGGATGATTTCGGATTACCATAACGGGTCTTCGAGTTGTTGAATGTTTCCCCTTTGCGGGTATCGAACGTGTAACCGCCGGAAACTTTCAACTTCAATCCTTTGATAAATTCATATTCTGCAAATCCGTTGAACTGGATATAGTTCGCGTACGTCTTGCGATATTCGTTTTTCAAAGACATGATAGGATTGAAACGATAGTCGTTGGTGTTGTTTATCGCATCGTCCATGATGTTATCCATCAATGAATTTAAAGGTCTGTCCGGTTCCGTCACGGGGCGATATCCCCATACGCTATAGAACAGGTTGTTCATACCACTATATGAGTTCTGCGAAGGAGAACCACCGGTGGTTGTAGTGCTTGAATAGTTGGTTGTCAGATAGATTTTCAGTTTCTTCTTTTGAATGGTAGTACCCATACGGCCTTGTATACGCTTGTAGTTCGATTCCAACAAGATACCGTCCTGGTCATAATAAGATAAAGAAGCGTTGTAACGAACTCCTTCCGAACCACCGGTCAGGCTGACATTGTGGCTTTGCATCCATGCGCTGCGGAAGATTTCATCCTGCCAGTTATATTGCGGGATATTCCTATAATCTTCCAGTCCCCATTTCTTGCCGTCATAATTCATGAAGTAGGTAGTTTCCATATCTTTTGGACTACGTTCTGCTTGTAGTTTGACGAACTCATAGGCATCCATCATCGGGATTGTTTTAGTGATATGCTGAATACCGAAACTTCCGTCGTATTTAATTTTAGGTTGTCCGATTGTACCTTTCTTGGTGGTAATCATCACAACGCCATTAGCGCCACGGGCACCGTAGATAGCGGTAGCAGAGGCGTCTTTCAGAAAATCAAGAGATTCTATATCATTCTGATTGATGGCTGCGGCTACGGAAGGGTCTTCCACCGGGAAACCGTCAATGACATAAAGAGGAGAGTTGTCCTGTGTCAATGAGTTGTTTCCACGGATAACGATGTTCATCTGTCCGCCCGGCATACCTTCGCCCGAACTTACGTTGACACCGGCGATACGTCCGCCCAATGTCTCGCCGAAAGAAGCGGTCGGAGTGCTAAGCAGTTCTGCCATGCTGGCTTTGGCAACAGAACCCGTCAGGTCTCTCTTGCGTATTTCCTGATAGCCGACTACTACCACTTCATCCAATGTCTTTGTATCTTCCTTCAATGTGATAACCATTGGCTTTTGAGTGTCCGCCTTTATTTCTACAGTGACATAACCAATGAAAGAAATAACCAATATTGAATTCTTATTGGGTACGTTAAAAGCAAATTTACCATCAAGGTCAGTGATTGTTCCTTGTGAAGTACCTTGTACCTGAACACTGGCTCCCGGCACTCCTTCTCCTAAGTTGTCCTTCACTGTACCTTTAACAAGTACCTGTGCAAGTACAAAAGAAACAGAAAACAGGATCAGTCCGATGGAGGAGAGCATCCTTTTTCTAGTTTGAGTGGATAAATGTTTTTTCATATATTAAAAATTAAGTGATTTTATTGAATCTACGCTTGCAAAGATAGACGGATTGAATATTCTAATATGGATAGAATTATTCAAGATTGGTGCAAAATCATACAATTTTTCTGTTCTCATAAACTATTTCTCTTTTACGGATTCTAGTAATTCGGATAACTCTTTCACTATGTCGGGATGTTGTTTTGATACATTCGTTTTCTCCGATGGATCGGAGGATAAATCGTAAAGTTGAGGCTGTTTGTCGTTGCCTAACTCCATTTTCGTCCAATGTTCGATGGCGGGGCCATCGCTCGGTTCGATGTATTTCCATTGGCCTTTTATGATGGCAAGTGTGTTATTGAGATTCTGTTGAACGACATACTCACGGTTTGTATTATTCTTGCCGAGGAGAACGTTCAGATGTTCCTGACTGTCGGGGGCAGCTCCCTTGCGTAAAGGTTGGTCCAGAAGTGAGGCGAGCGATGCATACACATCTATTTGAGAGAAGAGAGCTTGTTGCTTGTTCGGCTTCACCCGGGCAGGCCAACGGACAATAAACGGAACGCGTGTACCCGCTTCGTAAGCACTGTATTTCCCGCCACGGTAGATCCCCATCGGAGTATGTCCGTTGAGAAGTTCGTAAGCTTGGTCTTGATAGCCGTCGTCAATAACAGGGCCGTTGTCGCTGGTAAAGATAAGGATGGTGTTGTCTGCGATGTGGAGGCTATCCAGTGTGTGCATGATTTCACCGATGGTCCAGTCCAGTTGCAGGATGACGTCGCCACGAGTGCCGAGTCCGCTTTTGCCTGCGAAACGTGGGTGGGGGATGCGCGGTACATGTACGTCTTGCGTACCCATATATAAGAAGAAGGGTTCTTCCTGATGGGATGCAATGAAATTCTTAGCCTTGTTGGTGATGATATCAGCTATGTCTTCATCTTTCCAAAGAGCGGATTTTCCTCCGGTCATCCAGCCGATACGGGGAATACCGTTGATAATTGTATTATTGTGTCCCTGACTGGGTTTTAAAGTGACGAGCTCCGGGTTCTCTTCTCCCGTAGGCCAGTCGCCGACTTTGTGGTCATAATTTACGGTGATAGGATCATTGGGGTCAAGTCCTACGACATGTCCGTTTTCTACAAATACACAAGGTACACGGTCTACGGTAGCCGGAATAATAAATTCGTAGTCAAAACCGATGCTTTGTGCGTTAGGGGTAATCCGGTTGTTAAAGTCGGTTCCACCTTTCGGACCGAGTCCCAGATGCCATTTGCCTACTGCACCGGTTGCGTATCCTGCATCTTTCAGCATATCTGCCATGGTGACGCAGGTAGTATCGATAATGAGTTCAGAGTTGCCGGGAGCAATCCCTGTGTTTTCTTGTCTCCATGGATACATACCGGTCAGGAGTCCGAAACGGGAAGGAGTGCTGGTGGCGGAAGTTGCATAAGCATTGGTAAATTGTACTCCTTGTCCTGCCAGCCGGTCGATGTTGGGGGTACTCACTTTCGTTGCTCCATAACAGCTTAAATCACCAATGCCGAGATCATCTGCAAATATATAAATAATGTTAGGCTTTTGGTTATTCTGCCCATTGCTCTTTTGGGGTGCTTGATTGCATCCTGACAGCGTGACGATGCCGGACAACAGGGGAAGTAGACGCGAAACGTTTTTCATAATGCTGAGTGTTTTAGGAAATAATGTAATGAACACAAAGATAAGCGATTGGAAGAAAAAGAATGAGTAGGAATGTACAAGTGAAGTACAAAATAGTACACTTAAGAAGTTACCTTTTTTATTCGGGCGAAGATGTCCAGACTAAGAAACCGTTTATATCATAAATTTAGGCACGGATCACACGGATGAACGCTGTTGTTTTCATACTCATCGTTTTTTTAATCCGTGAAATCCGTGTGATTCGTGCCTAATAATATAAGATTATTTTGCAAGAGTGCTTGTACAGTTGCCTGCTAATCTGTTTCTTCCCCGTCTCCTTCTTCTCCGCTCTCTTCTCCTTTACGGTAAGCCAGCGGACTGACGTGATAAATCTCCTTGAAACATTTACTGAAATAGCGGGAGGAGGAGAACCCAATCCGGTCGGAAATCTCCGTGATATTCAGCTCCGGGTTATTCCTTAACATGACAGCACCCTTTTTGAGACGTATGCTTAGGATGAAATCATTCGGAGTCTGACCTGTCACAGCTTTCAGTTTGGTGAATAGGTTCGTACGTGCCATACCCATTTCGCGAGCGAAGATATTGACGTTGAAATCTGTATTGTCCAGATGACGTTCGATAATAGCCATCGCACGGTCGAGCATCTCCTTATCCATCGGGTTGGTAGCCAACATTTGGGCAAAAGCCTGTGGTTGTTTACTGAACTTCTCTTGCAGTAGTCGGCGGGAGTTAACCAAATTATTGCAGCGGGAAATCAGAAGATTGGTATTAAACGGTTTCGTGATATAATCATCCGCACCAATCTTCAAACCTTCGATATTGTGCTCTATGGCAGTACGCGCAGTTAATAATACCACCGGAATATGGCAGGTATTAAAGTCCGTCTTGATCTGTTTGCAAAGTTCCGTACCCGACATACGTGGCATCACGACATCACTTAAAATGATGCTTGGCATATCCTTCTGTATCATCTCTAATGCTTCTACTCCATCGGAAGCCGTACTGACCTGATAGAATGTTTCGAAAATACCGACTAACATCTGCTTGATAGACTCATTGTCTTCCACTATCAACATTTTGGCGTCTTCGATACGCTTGTTATCTTCTTCTTTCCATTCCGAATCAGGGATTACTTCTACTGAAGGAACAATAGTTTCTGTCTGTTGGAGGGTTTCCGTATCATCCTTTGCTATTTGCTCTTCTGTAAAGTGTTCCTTGCCTAGTTTGAGGGTAATGATGAAACTGCTTCCTTTGCCCGGTTCGCTTTCCACCCGGATTGTGCCGTGATGAAGTTCCACAATACCTTTCGTCAGTGCCAGTCCGATGCCTGTACCGGCTCCGGTATTCAGCGAGTTGAGATGTTCGGTCTGATAAAAGCGGTCGAATATCTTATCAATTTCGGCAGCAGCGATACCTGTACCGGTATCTTTTATTTCAATGATGACATGGTCTTTCTCCTGCGATACATTAATCGAAATCGTATCTTCGGCCTTGGTATGTTTTACTGCATTAGACAGCAGGTTGTTTATCACTTTCTGCATCTGTTTTTGGTCATACCACACTTCAATGTCATCCTTCTGTTTGTTGAACTTGAAGTTGATTTGTTTGCTGCTGGCGTATTCGAGGAAGAGCAGATAATTCTCATACAGGAAGTTAACCAGGTTGTGCTGGCTTACTTTGATCTTCATGTGACCCTGTTCCTGTTTACGGAAATCAAGTAGTTCCGTAATCAGTTCCCGTAATTGGAGACTGTTCTTGTAGATTCCCAACACCTTATTATATATATTAGGCGTAAATGTCTGCACCTGCAACAAAGTTTCCACTTGTCCCACGATCAGCGTTAACGGTGTGCGGAATTCGTGTGAGATGTTAGTGAAGAAACGGAGTTTCGACTGGTTCAATGCTTCAAGGTCTTCAATATGCTTCTTCTCGTACTTCAAAGACTCACGGAGTTTGATGCGCGAATTATAGTTCTGAATAAGATACCATAACAGGCTGATAGTGACAATGGTATAAATCAGGTAAGCCCACCATGTCTCATACCATGAAGGGAGTACGATAATCAGCAGTCTGGCCTCTTTTATTCCTTCCTTTTGTGATTTGATGACAAGGGTATATTTACCCGGATTCAGGTTTGTATAAGTAATCAGCGTTTGCTTCCGGTAAGTATGGTTCCATTCGTCCGAGAAACCCTCCAGACGATAGAGAATCTCATCTCTGTTGGCAGGGATGAAGTTGGAAGTGGCATATTCGATGCTAAACATTGATTGATTCGCTTTCAGACTGATTTCCGGAGTGTGACAGATCGACTGTTCCAGGATGCCGCTTTCATCTCCCGGAACTACTTCTTTTCCGTTGACAAGCAGGCGGGAAAGAATGATATTATATGATTTGGGAGTGAAGTGTAGCTTCTTTTCCCAGAAAGAAATCATTCCCTGAATACCACCAAGGAACACTTCTCCGTCATGTGTCACAAATAGTGCGTTTTCATTAACGGCGGTTAGCGGGAATCCGTTTTCCGTACCGTAATTATAGAATTTCTTGCTTGGATAGTCAAACTGTGAGAACCCTTGATTGGTAATCAGCAATAAGTCGCCTTTCTGTATGGATGATTCGCATACTTCGTAGATGCAGTCGCTGGATAAACCATCTGTTTGTACATCGAAGTTTTCAAAGTCATCACTTGCCTTACGGTAACGGTCGAGACCGCTTCCGGAGGTGCAGAACCACAGATTACCATTACTGTCCTGCATGATACTGTTGATATTATTGTTGCTAAGACTGTTCGGATTAGCGGGATTGTGCGGATAATTAGTAAGTTTACCGCTGTCGAACCGGTAAGAATAAACACCCTCCCCGGTAGCCGCAATCCACAATGTACCGTCTTTGTCGATGCAAAGACTGGCTACCATGCCAATGCCTCTTCCTTCTTTGGTTTCTTTAAAGAGTTGTTGGCAAGCACCTGTTGCCGGATTGAAAAGACAGACACCGTTTTGTGTGGCGACAACCAGCTTGTCCTTATAAGGTACAATGTCTCGGACGATATCCGAAGGTAGCGAAGTTGGGTCTCCCACTTTCATCCGGTAGACTGTGAAACGGTTGGTACGCAGGTCGAGTTTGTTCAATCCTCCCAAGTGTGTACCTATCCACATAATTTCATTAGTCCGGTCGTAATAGATTGCTTTGACGTTGTTATGGGAAATACTATTTTTGCCCTCTTCGTGGCGATACCACCGATAGGTATTATTTTTCCGGTCGTACACATTCACGCCACCGCCTTCTGTACAGATCCATAAGTTTCCGTCTTTGTCCTCAGTCATTCTGCCGACAATCGGACTACTTAACCCTTCTTTTTCTGTATCTCCCGTCTTGTAGCGGGTATAGATTTCATATTCCGGATTGAAATAGTTGACACCTCCGAAATAAGTGCCCAGCCAAATTGTTCCTTGTTCATCTTTGACGATGCACCAGATAGAGGAGTGGGTGAGACCGTCGGGTTTGTTCGCGTTGGCAGTGTAAAGTTGGAATTTGCCTGTGCTCTTTTCATAGCGATTTAACCCGTGAAAGGTTCCTATCCACAGATTTCCTGCATTATCTTCACAGCAACTCCTTACGAAGTCGGCACAAATACTGTTTGGATTTTTTGGATCATGACGGAAGTTCTCAATGGTACCGTCTGTTTTTATCCGGTAGAGTCCTTCTTCCCAAGTACAAATCCATAATTCTTTAGACGAATTTTCGTAAATACTGGCGATATTACCTCTTGTGATAGGCTGGGAAATCTTCTTGTCTCCCGATAAACAGTAAAGTCCGTTACTGGTAGTTCCCATCCACAGATTTTTCTTTTCGTCCAGGTGGAGGCAGGAGAGGGTGATATCTTTTCCGGCAAGATGATAGTAGAGATCGAAGTTTCCCGTACTTTCATTATATACAAATACTTCTTCTCTTTTCCCGATATATAATTTCTCGTTGAAATAAATAGCATCCACATTGCCTTGCAGCAACGTTTTGAATCTTTGTGTGGTCAGATCGAATTCTGCCACTCCGTCCGTACAGAGCAGGTATACCTTTCCGTTTTTGTTTCCGGTGATGCGCAGCACTGTATTGCTGAACAAGCTGTTCGGGTCGTTTTTATTAAGTTTGAAACTTTTGATATCGTTACCGTTATACCGGTTCAGTCCTTCACGAGTGCCGATCCATATAATTCCCCGTTCATCAATATAAAGGCTATTGACAGAAAATTGGGAGAGTCCGTCGTCCGTGGTCAAGTGGCTAAAAGTGATGTTTTGACCTTGTGTGCGGACTCCAGCTACGCTTAAAAATAGCAGAAATAAAAGAATTACTTTTCTCACTAATTTATTTTTTAAGGTGTTTACATCTATGCAAATATATTATTTTTATTCGATTTCAGTGAACCTTATTAGAAGAAAGTAACTATAAAGTACCGGGAGAGAATCCTATTTAACAGAATTACTCTCCCGGTTTCTAACCTGACTAACCTTTTATATAGTGCCCATGACTATTTAATGTAGAATGTGACCAATACTCCTTTATGATCGCTTGGCCATTGATTGTTTACGGGTGGAATAATCGGATCCTTGGTTTGTTCTTTTATTCTTTGCCCGCGTACGATAGAGCCTGTCGGACCTACTATCTGCGCGTTTTTCACTTGCAAGTCCTTATTCGGATAATAATAAACGAAATCAATCCGTTCACGTTCATCTGCTTCCGGTGCCCATGAGAGGTTTGCCGGTGCGATTGCTTTGTTGTCGGCGGGAAAAGTGAACCCCGGATATTTAACCGGGTCGGGATGCATCACCCGATAGGCATCTTTATATCCTCTTTGAATCAGCAATTTGGAAGTTCCCCAATTAACGATACATCCCCGATGATCGAATAAATCTTTTGTATCGTTCTGCCAATCCAGATAAGAAGGTTCGTTCAGATCTCCGGCAAAGAAAACAAATGCGCCTTGCTCCAGTTCTTTGGCAGCATCGTTGATAAAAGCCTGGGCAGATTCTATACGGTCTGATTCTTCACATACGGACAGAATTTTGTCCACGTCTGTGATAGGAGCCGGAAGTTTATCCCAATTAACACTACCGTCATTGTATCCGCGTGGATAATAGCATGTGTAGTAGCGGTATTCCGAGTGTGCCGGGTAAACAGCTACCCGTTTTCCGCTTACATCCAGAATAGCTTTGAACATCCATTTATTGATGCGCTCTGTTTCTTTGATCGGGAACTTCGATATGACTGCCCTTCCGTCTATGCGTGCATCGTAATAGGTAAGTCCTTTATCTTTAAGTCCTTGCATCAGTTTAGGCATCACAGGGTCGTCTTGCGGACCTTTATATAATTCGCAAAACGTTGCCACATCTGGCTGTATGGTGGCAATTTGTTCAATTAGGTATTCCGGGGCATGTTCCACTTTGGTACATTCCACCCATAAGTTGAGTTGGAGGAACTTGAACTCTGTTTTCTTTCCTGTTTCTTCTTCCGGTGCAGATATATCAGTATCGCTTTTGGAACATGCCGTGATAACAGGAAGTATGGCAATAATAATCGTTAATAACCACTTTTGCATAATCTGTATTTTTAATAGTTGATTACCATCCCGGATTTTGGCAGTTAGTTCCTGATGCATTTTGCAACCGGATTGCTTCATCACCCGGTATGGGATATAATAAGAATTTCTCACTGTATGCTCTTCGGTCACTATCTACAACAAAGCGGGAATAGCTTCCATCCGCATTTGCTTTCATTCCGGTGACGACCTTGTCTGTCTGATCCAAAATTTTCCAACGGCGCACGTCGAAGAAGCGATGTTCTTCAAAAGCAAGTTCCACACGTCTTTCATTTCTGACTCGCAGACGGAATTGGTCGCAGGATAATCCGTAAGGAATTCCCGGCATACCTACTCTGGAACGCACTGTATTAACTGCATCTACTGCATCATTAGGTACGGTTCCGGTAGTTGATGCTTCGTTAGCAGCTTCCGCATAATTCAAATATAATTCGGCCAGACGGAACTCTTTAAAATATCCGTCCAAATTACCGGAACGTCCGGATTTGTAATGTGAGAACTTACGTGTATAATAACCGGTGCAGGTGTAACGTGCATTGCTCGGATCAAGAGCACAGTTTCCTCCTGTCTTGGTTGAGACTAATGTACCCGTCTCCAGATTCAGCTTGGAACCATCATAATAGATAGAAGCTTTAAGACGTGGATCACGGTTTTCATACGGCTTAGCTTGATTGTAGAGATTCTGGACAGCCGAATTCAGATTGGGCTGCAGGTGATTGGCGTCTTGATAGGGATTTTCAAGATTGAGAAGGGGATAGGCTTCTGTCATATCCGCATTCACAACTTCATAAGCATCAAGTAATTCTTGGGACGGACAGGCTCCAGCATCTGTCTGACCATCAGTAGCTGGCAGACCGGCATAACTCCACATATACATCTGTCCAACTTCCATAATAGTTTCTTTGTCGTTTACTACTGGAAGGTCAGTACGTGAGTAGAAATAAACATCATAAGGAGAGTAACCGGCAGTGGCATTCGGCTGTTTCTTATAAAGTTCATAGTCGTTTGCCAGGCAGTCGTCCAAAGATTTCTTCGTGATTTCTGCAGCTTCTTTCCAGGTGATTGTTCCGTCATTGTACAGGGGGCTGGCCGCATAGAGTGCTATTTGCGAACGGATGGCTGCACAGATGGCTTTCGTCATTACATGACGGTAGTTTTCCTTGTCCAAAGAACGCCACCCCCATTCTTCAACAGTGGGAATGTCGATGGCATCCTGACAATCGGTCAATATTTGACGGGCACATTCGCCGAATGTACCTCTCTTGACTTTGGTATAATCGTAGTCAGGAGTTGTTATGACAGGAACGCCTCCATAACGCTTTACCAATTGAAGATAATAGAAAGCACGTAATGTTAATACCTGTGCTTTGAAACTGTTACGTATCTCTTCCGAGTAGACACTGGCAGTAGGGATATTGGCAAGGAAGATGTTGCAAGCGCGAATCCCTTGATAATAATGGTTGTAATTTTCCGGATTACCTTCGATGTTTTCCAATGGATTGCTGAAGGGGGATAATTGTCCCTCATTCCATTTGCGGGTAGCTCCGTTCTGTAGTTCCCAAGCATCTTTTGCTTCGTCCGTACAGCCTGCAAGCATGGTATAATTATAGTTCATTCCATAGTTTAGAATCCATCCGTAGCATTGGTTCATATAGGCATACGTTTTGCGATTAGTGGTAAACAAATCACTGTAATCTGTACGACCGTCCGGGTGATCCTCAATATCGGTGCATCCGTTCAATGCTGGCAATACAAATAGGGAGAGCACTCCTAATATAAGTTGTTTTATTTTCATAACTTTAGTCTTTAGAAATTCAAGTTAAGTCCGATATTAAATGTTCTGTAAATAGGATATGCGGTATAAGCATATTGTTCAGGGTCCAGATTGTCAAACTTAAGAGATGAAGTAGTCAGCAGGTTAGCACCGCTGATATAAAATCTCATCTTCTCCAGTTTTAGTTTACTGCTCCAACGTTTTGGCAATGTATATCCTAATACTACATTTTTTACTCGCAAATAGTTATTCTTAGAATAGAAGAACTCATTGCTTTGGAGGCTGGAAGAGTTTCCGGTGGTCAGAGCCGGGTAGGAAATCTCTTCATTGGCAGCATAACGTTCTGCTGTCCATGCATTACGGTGCAGGTCGGTGTACACGCCTTGATAGCTATTGTCGAAGATACCGCACCCACTATAATAGGCGGCTGTGCCCGACACGCCCTGCAACTGAACATATAAATCAAAGTTCCTATATTCTAATTGGATAGATCCGCCATAGGCGATGGTCGGTAGCGTTTGTGCTTTATCCATTGGGGCTTGGTCGCGTTCGTCGATATTTCCGTCGTTGTTCAGGTCCTTGTAGACAAAGTCGCCCGGACGGGGAGAAGCTCCGGAGAATCGGAGTCCGCTCTTGTCTATTTCTTCCTGACTGTTATAATATCCGTTTCCGTTGGAGTAGTCAATGAGATAGCCAAACTGTTGTCCGGCAGAATAACCGGTCTTACGATATGGATAGTAATATCCGCTGGTTGTACGATTTAACTCTTTGACATCAATCACTTCGTTTTTATTGTATCCCATGTTGCCTCTGAATGTCATATTTAATCCGCATTTTAGCTTCTTGGTGTAAGATAATTCGACATCGAATCCCTTGTTATTCATCTTACCTAGATTTTCGAAGGGCAGATAATTGCTGGCAATACCTTGTGCAGAAGAGATACTATTGTCTTGGATAGCCATATTGGTCTGCTTTACGTTCCAGTAGTCAAATGTGAAACTTAATGAATTGAGCAGAGTGATATCAATTCCGTAGTTTTGCTGGAAAGACTTTTCATAGTGGATATATGGATTACCTTGCATACCTTCTACTGTTTGAGCTGCATAGTAGTTACTTAACAAATAGCCTTGCAACTGATAACGTACATCGGTAGCATACAGGAAACGTGTTGCGGATATTTGGTCATTTCCCAGCCAGCCCGCAGACGCACGTACTTTGAGGAAAGACAACCAGTCACTGTCTTTCAGGAAACTTTCGTTGGATACCACCCAGGCGGCGGATACCGTCGGAAAGAATTTAAAACGGTTGCCCGGTTTGAACTGTTCCGTACCGTCATAAGTGAAATCTCCCTGTATATAATACCGTGAACCATAACCATATTTGAGATGTCCCATCAGTGACAAACGGTCGTATGGAAGATCTCCGTTTTTCATCATATTCTCATTGAAATAGCTGATAAATGCGTCTACTTCATGCTTTTCTCCAAAAGTACGGTTGTAGTTGACAAACCCCTGGAAGTTGATAAAATAACGCATATTGGCAGTCTTACTTAGGCTTAGAGGAAGAGTGGTGTGTGTGCCGAAAAGCCCGTTGCCATTGGCTGCGTAACGTGCATAGTCGGTAGAACCGTAGATTGTACCGTCATAGTTTGCTTCGTAACCTACTATTCCTTTTACGCTTAATCCTTTGGTCAGGAATCCCAGATCCAAGTTCATTCCATAGGCGACATTCAGGTTGATACCTGTCCGGTGGCTATATCCGGAACGGTTGATAAGTCCGTAAGTAGGGTATTCGTTATATTCTGTGGTAATTACCTTTCCATCTTCGGTGACAGGTCCCGGTACGGTGGGAGCCATCTGATAGATTGAATTCATAATATCTCCTGTTCCATTATACCCTTGGTTCATCCGGTCGATAGTGACATTAGTATTGAGGAAACAATTCAGATAACGGTGCAGAGTAACGTCTACATTGGCTAGGATATTGAAACGATGCAATTTGAGCGCGGGGTTATAGTTGTCGTTCTTCTCTGCGTCAATCAGGCTGTTTTGGTGAAGATAGCCGGCATTAACAAGATACTTAACCCGGTTATTACCTCCGCTGATATTGATGTTGTAACGTTGCATACTGGCTGCATCATTCATAAAGGTGTCATACCAGTCATGTCCGGGTATAGTCCCATCTGTGAATCCTGCTATTTCATATAAAGAATAAAGCGGAGTGCCACCATCATTGAGTAGTGCCTGATTACGCATCTGTGCATATTCACCTGTACCTACTGTTTTGGGGCGCTGGGTAGCCTGCTGTATAGAGAAGTCCATGTTTACATTTACTTTGGTACGTCCTATTTCTCCTCTTTTGGTAGTAATAAGAATCACTCCGGAGGAAGCCCGGGGACCATATAATGCTTTAGCTGCGGCATCTTTCAGAATACTGACAGATTCAACAGCATTGGCATCAAGTGTGTTCATGTCGAACAGTGGAGCCGGAATTCCGTCGAGCACGACCAAAGGTGAATTACCATTTATAGAGTTCAGGCCACGTATATACATCGTTGTTGCATCGTCGGCCGGTGTGCTGGTTGACTGGATAGAGGTCAACCCGGCCAAACGTCCGGTCAGTGTGGCTGAAAATCCGCTATTAGGTGTTTTAACTAACTCTTCTCCCTGAACGGTAGAGATTGCTCCTGTATAACCTCCTTTTCTCTCTTTTTGCAGCATGGCTACTTCGAGAGATGTATCCTGGCCGGTGATATCTGATATCAGACGAAACTCCACCGGTTTATTCAGAGTGAATTTCATTGTCTGGTTCCGATATCCTGGAATCTTACAAATGACCATACTGGCTCCCGACGGAATCTCCATGATGAATTTTCCGTCTTTGTCACTGCTTGTGGTGTATTCGGGATTGTCCGGAACAGAAATGATTGCGCCGTCTAAAGGTTCGTTGCTCTCATTCCGCACCACACCGGATATAACTTCTTGCACTTGTGCCCGGCATACTTCATTGCCTGTGAACAGGCATACGATGCACAAAAGTGTGATTATTCTGTTTTTCATATACATTCTGTTTTATGATTACCATCCTGCATTTTGCCACGTCTGTCCTGTCGTGCCTTCCAATACGGCTGCTTCACTGGCAGGGATAGGATATACGTGCCATTTCTTTTCGTAACTCATTTTACTCGGCTTGCCGCCGTCTGTTCCTAAAATAATTCTTTCATAAGAGAATGAATTTCCATTCTTGGTGATTTTCATACCTGTGGTAAACTTCTCGTTTTCCATGTTCTCATTTGCTGGTGTCCAGCGGCGGATGTCGAAATATCTGTCTTCTTCGCAAGCCAGTTCTACCTGACGTTCATGGCGTACTAACAAGCGTGCTTCGTTCTTATCATTTGTAGACAAATCAACCGAGGGATCAAAGCCTGCCCGGTGGCGGATTTCATTGATCCATCCCAGACCTTCGGTGAGATGACCGCTTTCAATGGCTGCTTCGGCTGCGTTCAGATAGATTTTGCCTAACCGGTAGAAACGGAAACGTCCGTCATATCCAGCCACTCCGGCTGCTTTACAGTTACCGTTCACCATTCTCTTTCTCCAATAATAACCGGTACGTGTGTTGGTATTTCCACTGGTACGGATTTCGCTGTTTCCTCCTACATATGTTTCTACAACTGCCGGTTCTTTGCCTAACAGAACTGGACTGTTATTGTAAAAAACAGTAGCCTGTAAACGTAAATCGCGTCCATTATAGGGATTTGCAGGATCATAACCACTATTGGGATTGTAATTAGGAGACAGATGCTTCTCATCATTATAAGGTTTTGACAAATCCAATATTGGTTTTCCGGTTGCTAACATATCATAGGCGTCTACTAACTCCTGAGAAGGCACAATGGTGAGTTGGGCATTCCCTAATACCGGTGCTCCGATAACATCATACAAAGGATTTGTATACGGGTCGGGCCAATAACCTTCTGTGCTTTGCCAGATTGTTTCTTTGTCACTGGGATCTGTTCCAATGTAGTTATTGAGCGTGAAGTACTCCATATAAGCATTGTTATAATACTTTTCCGTATCCGAACATTTAGTATAGAGTTCGTAGCCGTTGGCTTTCAATTGTTCCAAACAGTCTTTATTGATCGTGTAAGCCCATTCCCATAGATCCTTTCCACCATTGTTATAAGTGCTGGCAGCAAACAAAGATGCTTCGGAACGGATAGCCATTGCGATGCCTTTGGTCATTCTGATCTTTTCGTTGAGCGTTGTCAGCCTCCAGGGAAGATTGGCTGATTTAAGGGCTGTTTCGCAATCGTCTACAATGAAGCGGGCGCAGTCCTCAAAGCTGGGGCGTGATAAGGTTGAAAAATCATAATCCAGCCCGTAAGGCTCCTTTTCAATAGGTACAGGACCATACCATTTCAACAGTTCCATATAGAAATAAGCGCGGAGTACATGAGCTTCCGCTACCCAGCGGTCACGATCTGTTTCGCTCGGGATGGCAGCAGTGGCTGCCCGTTGGAGGAATGTGTTGATGGTGCGGATTTGTCCCCAGTATAATTGCCAGTATCCTCCTTCCGAGTAGGTATCACCCATGTCTCTACGAACATCAAGATAGAAGTCTGTAGTAGTACAGTTACCTGATGCGGCATGTGCAAAGCCACCGCCGGAACCATCTGTGCAATCCCATGCTTCGTCACTAAGTGCCACAGGATAGTTGCTCCAGAAGTGATATCGCAAACTCTTTTTGGGCAGGTAGTCAAAACAAGTGCTGAAATAAGCTTTGGTCAGATCAGGATCCTGAAATACTTCATCCAGCGATAATCTTCCGTCAGGAGCTACATCCAATGCTTCGTTACAAGAACTGAATGTGAGCAGAGAAGCAAACATGCATATATAAATAAATCTTTTTTTCATATCGGGTTTGTTTTAGCCGTTAAAATGTAATATTTAAACCTACATTGTAAGTGCGCATTGTCGGATAAGCTGCCGGACCGTTCTGTTCCGGATCGAAGCTATCGGTTTTGAGGTGAGTCCATGTATACAGATTGTTACCGCTTAAATAGAAACGTACATTCGATGCACCGATTTTCTTGCTGATGCTTTCCGGTAATGTATATCCTACTTCTGCATTTTTCAGACGTATATAGGAGGCATCCATGATAAAGAAATCATTGGGCTGTAAGCTTGGTCCACCACTGCTGGATAAACGGGGATACGTAATCTTTTCATGATTATTATAGCGTTCTTCGCTCCAACGTCCCATGTGCATTTTGTAAAAGTTGCCACTGCTTTCGTAGATACCGGCTCCCGAATAAGTCTTGCTGTATTGGCCTACTCCTTGCAACATGATGGAAACGTCGAATCCTTTCCAATTGGCAGATAAAGAGAAACCGTAGTTGATGCGGGGTAACAGAGATGAATAGCCGATAGGAGCTTTGTCACGGTCATTGATCACACCGTCTCCGTTGAGATCTTTATAAATAAAGTCTCCGGGTTCCGGTGTTCCTACACCTTCGTAAGTCAGTCCGCTTTTGGCGATACTTTCGTCACTGTAGAAGAAACCGGTTCCGTCACGGCCTTTTTCGGGATCATAGCTGTGGTCGATAATATATCCCCAGTTTTGTCCTAATGAAAATCCGGTAGTGCGGGTGCGGTATGCATAATCCTTACCTAATAGCGGTTCGTCATATTCCAAAACTTTGTTTCTGGCATAACTGAAGTTTGCATTGGCAGAAACGGATAGTCCGTTCTTGAATTGCTTCTGATATCCGAGTACCATCTCAAATCCCTGGTTCTTGACTTCACCATCGTTCATCAATGGAAGGGCAGAGGAGGGCAGACCTTGAATCATAGGAGTAGTTTGAGGGATGATCAGGATGTTCTTTCTTTTTTCAACAAAGTAGTCGAACGAGAAAGAAAGATCATGGTACAAAGATATGTCTATACCATAATTTTGTTTTTCAGCTGTTTCCCATGTGATACTTTTGTTTCCTATGTAGTTTTCGGCGATTTTGTAACCTTGTCCCCAGCCGGAACCGTTGGAAGCGTACCCCAAACTAGGAGATAACCAGTGGTCTCCTTTACTGTCTGTTACTACGGAATATTGACTGATATTATCCAGATAAAGGAAGCGGGCAGGCTTTCCGTCACTGGTTGTAAATGCATCATTTCCTACTTTTCCCCAAGAAGCTCTTAATTTCAGATTCGTCAGGACTGGATTATCCTGAAGAAAGCTTTCGTTAGTTACTAACCAACCAAGAGAGGCGGCGGGGAAGAATCCGAATCGTTTGTCTGGAGAGAATTGCTCCGAACCGTTGTAACCCATATTTACTTCTACAAAATAACGCCTGTCATAATCATAGGTTGCACGTCCTGCAATACCGATTACATTATAAGGCAATAGCAGATCACCTGATGTCTCTTTAGATTCTTTAACATCCCGCTGTGCCAGGAACATGGCAGTAATATTGTGTTTCTCAGCAAAACTACGGTTGTAGTTGATTTGCGCTTGCAGGTTCATTGTCCAATAGGACTCGGAAGACTTGGTCAGCTCGATTGGACCATCTTCATCTTCCAGGCTAGGATGCCGGTTGATAAACAGATGTTCTCCTGAAGCTAACGTCTGATAGGTATACCAGGTGTAGGAACGTTTTCCTATTGTTTTGCCGAATCCTTTGGAGTCGAAAGATACTTGTCCTTTGACAGAGAGCCCTTTGGTGATAAATCCCAAATCAATTTCCACTCCTCCGATGACATTGATTCCCGATCTGGTCTCCAGTTGATAACCCGAACGGTTGATTAAAGGATATGCACTCAACGAATTGTTGGCAGGATCTTCTACAGATAATCCGGCTCCGATAGGGAAGGTGCGTATAGCGTCGGTGGCGTATGCACCTTCCGGAGTCAGATACATGGAAGTAGGCCGTGAAGTCAGAGCACTATTGAATACACTTGTCATGCTTGCAGAAGTCCCGTTGATCCGTTCCAGATAAGAGGAGGCATTTAAGTTGATCTTCACTGACTTATTGACTTTATAGTCAATATTTGAACGGAAGTTGTATCGGTCTAATGAAGACTGGGCATTGTAACCTAACTTGGATTTAGGTTCTACGTTGAACATACCTCCCTGATGCAGGTAGCCTGCACTTACAAAATACTGAAGTTTGTCCGAACCTCCGGAAACGTTCATGTTAGCTCTGGTCATAGGTGCATAATCTCTGAATAAGATATCTTGCCAGTTATTATTCGGATAGAAATCAGGATCTACGGGGTTACCTGTTTTCCATGAGTCGAACTTGTCGATGTCCGGTCCGAAGAACTCGGCAGAGTTCCCATCGTTAGTGAGTGCTTCATTGCGAAGTCTTACCCAATCCCATGAGTTCAGGCGTTCGGGTTTGAAGGCCATTTCCTGCATACTGAATTCTACATTGGCACTGATACGGGCAGTTCCTTTTTCACCTCTCCGGGTGGTGATCATTATAACTCCATTGGCACCTCGTACGCCGAATACTGCCGTTGCGGAAGCATCCTTCAATACGGAAATATTAGCGATTTCGTTCGGATCGATGGAACGCATATCGTCTACAGCTACTCCATCTACCATGATTAATGGATTTGTACCGTTTGTGGTGGCTGCACCACGAAGGAACATGGTCACTTCGTCACGTCCCGGTTCACCGGAAGTCTGGATAGTGGTCAGTCCGGGGAGCTTTCCGGATAAAGCAGAGCTTAAGTTGGGCGATGAAGACTTCATCAATTCTTTTCGGTCGATGGAAGCAACGGAGCCAATGACAGAAACTTTTTTCTGGGTACCGTAAGCCACTACTACAACTTCTTCCAGATTCGCTACGTCCGGATGCATAATGATGCGCATGTCTTTTTTTGCAGGTACATCTTGTTTTTGATAACCTACATAACTGATCTCCAGTATTGCGTTGGGAGCAACCGATAAAGAGAAACGACCGTCTATGTCTGTAATAGTACCATTCGTTGCTGCTCCTTTTTCCATGACGGAAGCTCCGATCAGGCTTTCACCGGACTCGTCCACGACGACTCCGGAGGCTGTTATCTTGGACTGTTGCTGTATCAGGGTAGCATCTCCAATATCTGATGCATTTCCTGTAACGGGAATACAGATTCCCAACCCGAGCAACAGGCACATTTTGTATAGCCAATAACTTCTTTTCATAACTATAACGTTTAAGATTATTTTCTGTCTAATTAAATGAACTCAACATTTTGTCCTTGTCGTATCCTATGTATTCATAGCGTTCTATCCGGACACCTTGGTCTTTTGCGGTAATACAAGGACTTGTGCCATTCCATGAGCTATCCATCCACCACTCTTCTACTAATAGTTTTCTTTGAGTTGAAGAGTTGTTAGTAAATGAGAACTGAACTTTCGAAGGATCTATTGTTCCTCCGGAATAACCTAAAACAGAATAAGTGCCTGCCAAATTACGCAGATCGACATAAACGAGCGGACAACCGGATGCATTTAATGTTGTGATGGACTTGCAACGGTTTATATCCAGATATGTCAGCCCCGGATTATTGCTTACATCAATAGAGGTTATCATATACTGGTCTCCGGAAATAAACTTGGTCAATCCTGCGTTCTTAGCACTGAAAGATTGAATGCCTTTCTCATCTACCGGACCTGCTGTATAGCTGGTGCTGATTGCATATTTACTTAGGTCGATCTCTCCCAGATTATTACCGTCCAAGATGAGGCTCTTATATCCGCAGAAGTATTGCAACCCTTCCAGATTGGTGATTCCCTTGTTGCTAAGATCAAGAGTTGTGTTGTTCTTGAAATATTCTGTATTCAGAGCTGCCACTGTCAGAACTTTATCCCCTTCGAAGACATCCGGAACCAAGGCTTTGAGGGCATTCCGTAGGTTTATATCAGGAATTTCCCCGTACTTTTTCAATGTTTTCTGATATTTTCCGTAACTGTAATAGTAGTTGTTGTTTCCATCCGGATAGTCGTGCATCCAATCGTACCCTTCCACTGTCACTCCATTATTGATGGCATCTACGATAGAACCGCTATTGCTATAGTATGAGTCCATCCACCAGGATTCCATTTTCAGAAGTCGTTCTTTGCTTGCATCGTCACTGAAAGTAAATTTGAAGTCTGTACTGTTATAGTTCAGACATCCGCCATAGATGCTGTGGTAGTTACGTACATCCAAATAGACCAGTTTGCAGTTTAGAGCAGAGAATCTTTCAATGGTATAACAGTAATACAGATCGATAGATTCTAGTTGGATGCTTCCGTCTATGTTGAGAGAAACCAATGTGCTATTCGGATGTTCTGCAGTAGCCAGTTCCAGTTTTGTCAATCCTGTGTTTTGTGCAGTCAATTCGGACAGCCTGGACAGAACTTCAGCAGGAATTTCGCTTATATCATTGTTGTTGCAGATCAGTTTACGGATGTTGCTGAAATACTCGAGTCCTTCCAAAGAAGTGATATTCTTATCGCTGATATCCAGTGTGCCATCAGTGAATGTGACATACTTCGCACTGGAAGAAATCTTCTCTCCTTTGAATATATCGGGGAAGAGAGCAGAGAGGGCATTGCGCAAGTTCTCATCGGGCATTACTCCTACAGTACTGTTGATGACTCCCAATGTTCGCATTTTACTACCACGTACTAATACAAGTCCATAAGAATCTTTGTTTGCAGTAGAGGGGTATAGTACCGTAATATGGTCGGAGGATACTTCTCTGGTTTCCATGTAGATGGGCTGTTCTGTCCCTCCTGATAAAGGAGAAAGTGCCAGTACATCACAGTCAATAAAGCCATTTCCCTGAATGGTAATCTCTGTGCCCAGGGATTCTTCCGAAATGTCCGGAAGCACTACATTGGTTACTCCCAGGTCTGTGCCTAACTTTTCGTCTTCACATCCCAAAAGGAATACCATTCCAAGCATTAATAAAATGTAGAAATGTGTTTTCATAAATACTATTTGTTTAATGAATAAATAGAGTACATCGTTATTCTTGTTTTAAGACAACCACTGAATGAGGTGGTATAGAGCATTGAATTTCATCTTTTACCTTTAGAGGTTCGGCATCCGGAGGCAGCATTTGGTCTGTAACAGGCAGACTGTCTTTGGTATACCGGTAAACCTTGTAATTCCCATTGGTTTGCGCATGTTTGTTGATGAGGCTTATTGTTTTCTCCTGATCCATTCCGTTGGCAAAGACATACACCCATTTGCCGTTTGTGTTCCGGACGGCAGTTCCTGCATACCATTCCTCCGGTGTTGCTATCGGATAGATTTCAGCTCCCGGGCGTATGAAACGTGTCAACAGAGAATAGGCATAGTACTGCGGGCGTACCTCGTAATCACTTTTGATATCGTTGTAGTATGGTTCCGAAGCGTATGTCTTTTTTACATACTTCCATAAACCCAGTTGCTGCATTGCTCCGTAGTCTGCATCTTTACCGTAGTATTGGTCTATCAGGCTCCAATAACTAACACCGCTTGCTCCTGCATTGAGTAGATTGATGACTATGCGTGTCATGAGTACTCCTCGTTCATACAAGTCGATATCTTTTTGTCTGGTGGCACCTACGCATTGATTACCTCCGAATTCACCGATGAAATGGGCTTTTCCAACTGAAGCGGCCAATTGAGAGTTTTGTTTTTCCCAATCCAGAATTGTGGAGTTCGGAGTTTCGTAGCCGAAGATATAGGTGTGGGAGTTGAATACGTCAGCAACGTTCGCCAGTCCTTTCGTGCAGGCTGCCAGATATTTATGTGTTCCTGTACCTCCGTCCGAATTGTCAGAAAGACTGAAATGTACTTTATTTCGTATTCCATCCTCTTTGAAACGTCTGTCGAGTACTTTACACATTTCAATATAGTCGGCGGTGGGAGCAGCTTTACCTTTGATGATATATGACCAATCTGGTTCGTTGATCGGAGTAATCTCTTTGACGCACGTGTATTTTTTGTTGTTGAGCAGGTGTTGTACAAGTGCGGAAAAGTTCTCGCTCCATTCTTCATAGTTAGTCGGGGCTACTACCCAGTTACCATAATTCCCTTCGGCCAGGAAATGTCCCGGAGGGGCTCCCCAAAGTACAAGGGTGACTTCCATTTTCTGTTCTTGTGCCATATCCAATACTTTGTAGAGTGATTGCATTTCTAAAGAGTCGAATGTGAAATTATGCCACTCGATTTTGGATGCGTCCGGATTGTCATTCTTTGGTTCATACCATTGTGGCATCACCATCACCCGTAAGCTTTGCAGTCCCATTTCTTTGACACGCTTCACAACGATGCGATCCCAGTCTTCAGCTTTGGCTCCATCATTGCGGGTCACATTTTGTGAGAGGAAGTGAGGATCTAGTTCTGCACCTATAGCACGGAGGTTTACACCGGTTTTCTTTCCTACAGAAAGTTTCTGTATGGCAGTTGTTGAACTTTGGTATTTGATTATCAGACTACTTTGTGGGTTATCCAGTGTCAGCGTGAAGCCGTTAGCCAGTTCTTTACCGGTTTTCTTTATAGCCTCTCCTGTATCTTTATTGGTGAGTATATAAGTGTGGTCAGGGTGTAGTCCTGATAAATTGACAGTATAGCTCTTGTCCGGATTGTCTTTGCGGCGGAAAGCTACGATGTATCCGCTGTCATCCGACGGGCGATAAAGTTGGTATACTAGCCAGATATTTTCTGAGGTAATGTTGTTTATTCCACTCAACGGATAGTAATCTTCATAGAAATAGGGACGGAGTTCTTTGAACTCTGCCTGGCGGTCGCGCATATCATAGATGGATTGTCCGGCTTCGGTTATTTTCCAGTTGTAGATAATAGAGGTTCCGAGGCTGGAACGGAAAGTGAATTTATCGGCACTCACAGTTCCTGTACCATGCAGGGGAAGGTATAAGTTCAATCCGTAGGTATGGCATTGATAACCGATTGGTTCTCCATAACTGTAGTCTGTTCTCCACATCGGTGCACTGCGTGAGATACTTTCGAGGTCGATACGGCGTCCGCCACTGGCACAATTATCAACCAGCAAGCCCGGAAAGCGGTTCAGCAGATATTCCCAGAAAGAATAAAGTCCTTCAATGTATCGGATTTCGCAGATACCTTGTCTGCCAGGTTCATCATTGGCAGCCCAGAAACCCTCCGGCTCTATATTGAAATCCTGGCGGTAGTAGTCTATGCCATTTTCCTCGAGGAAGTCTCCGATATATTTACTCATCCATCGACATGCCTCCGGATTTCCGAGATTAAATAGATAAGAGTCGTGCTCACCATCTTTTGTCCAGTCTTCCTGTTTGGCTTTTCCTCTGGCATCCAGCATCCATTGAGGGTGTTGCAGTGCCCAGGCTGATCCTTTCATAACACGCTCCGGTTCAAACCATACCATGAACTTGGAACCAACTCTATGTACTTCGTCGGCGATGGGGCGTAACCCTTCGGGGAAACGAATAGAGTCGACGGTCCAGTTTCCTACGGTGTTCGCCCAATTCTTATGATTGGCTACATCTGCAGAGTGATTGTACCATCCGGCATCCAGCCAGAATACTTCGGGTACTAATTTGAATTGTTCATACCGTTTCACCATAGCAATGGCATAATCTGTAGTCAGGCAGGTATATTCATTACAGGGAGTAGGATCACCGTAGTTGAAACTGGTCGATATTGGATATACGGTCGGTTTACCATCTACTTTCCAAGTGTGGTGGGCTTGCACGAAACGGCGGAACTGGTTGTGTCCTTTCATTCGGTCGGAACCGTTCCAGAATGACAGGCATACACTGGAAGTGCGGATGCTCTCTTCCGGATACAGATAGGTTTTCAAACGTTCAATTCCGGAGGTAAGCGCTACGCTTTGCTGGTCTGCACAGCGCACATCGGCAAACCAGGTTCCTGTCCATCCGATGGCTACGATAACTCCTTGATTGGCCGGAGATTCAATATTGAAGAATGGCATACGCATTTGTGAAGAGCGTCCACCTTCCGGTCTCATATAAAGATTATCACCCGGAGACAAGATTGTAAGTTGCTGGCTGAAATCTGATTTGGATGCATGGCTGCCTTCGGAATGATGAAGGTTGAATGCTCCCGGATGCTGGTAGCGGAATGTGATATCAGACACTTTTACATTGGCAATCTCCGGCGTGTTTTTCTTTCCCTGGTTGGTGAAACGGAGTACCCATTCCACCGTATTGAAGTCGGTAAAGCCTTTCACTTCACATTCTACTTTTAATCCTCCGGATGGTTCACGATAAGTATAAAGGTATTTCAGAACCTTGGGATCGTCACTTTTCTGACGCGTAGCCGTATAAGACCAGCTTTTGATAAATTCCTGTGAAGGTTTACCTCCATATTCGAAAGAGAAAGGAGGGACCACACCGCGGGCAAAGTGGGTGGTTATCCATTGGCTGGTGTTTACCGGGAGGTCGCTCATGCGGGTTACCGTCTGTCCTGTTCCATTATGAGGGAACAGAAGCAGAATGAATAGATAATATAGTATTCTTTTTTTCATTCTTTATTCGGTTTTTCGTTGGTAACTTTATATTTTAGTAATAAGGAACTATGTGGTTTTTCGAGGATCAGTGGCAACTGACTAGTCAGTTCTTTTCCTTGATAGATTTTGCTCTGTCGGCTATCCATGTCTGTCACTGTATAGTATTTTTCCGGATCCACTCCTGAAAGTCTGACGGTGATTTGTTTATCTTTGGAGGCGGTTCTGCGGAAAGCAACGATAATACCACTGTCGTCCGACGGACGATGCATTTGATAGGCTAGCCAGATATCATCCCGCGTCATGTCTTCTGTACCCGTCAGTGGGTAATAATCTTCGTAATAGTAAGGTCTGATTTCGTGGAATTCTTTCAGACAACGTTGCATTTCGTAAACGGAGGCATTTTTATCGGTTATTTTCCAGTTATAAATCAAAGCAGTGCTGATGCTTGAGCGGAAAGAATACGGATCGGTCTGTAAACTACCTGTTCCATGTAAAGGCAGGAAGAAATTCAGGCCATACGTGTGACATTGGTAGCCGTCCGGATCGTCGTAATGATAATAATCACTCCTCCATAGTGGTGCGCTTCGGCCGATTGTTTCCCAGTCAATACGTCGTCCCCCACTGGCACAGTTGTCTATGAGCAGGTTGGGGAACCGGTTCAACAGATAATCCCAGAAGTTGTATAGTCCTTCGATGTGGCGTATCTCTTTCATTCCTGTACGTCCGGGCTCATCGTTGGCTGCCCAGTAGATATCCGGCTGCATATTGAAATCCTGACGGTAATAGTCTATGCCGTTTTCCTCGAGCATATCACCTATATATTTACTCATCCAGCGGCAGGCTTCCGGATTTCCCAGATCGAACAGTAGGTAGGTGTCATTGTTGTGTTCGGGAATGTCGAGCATCCAGTCGGGGTGTTCCACCGCCCATTGGGTACCACGGATGACACGCTCGGGTTCGAACCAGACCATGAATTTAGCTCCTACTTTGTGTATTTCGTCGGCTACAGGACGAAGTCCTTTGGGGAAGCGCAATGTATCTACAGTCCAGTTACCGGCTGTGTTGGCCCAGGTCTTGCCATGTTCGAAGTCTGCAGCATCGGTGTTCCATCCGGCATCCAGCCAGAATACTTCGGGCTTCAATCCGAACTGTATGTAACGTTTCACCATGGCAATGGCATAATCGGCTGTCAGGCATGAGTATTCCGTACAAGGTGCGGGGTCCCGATAGTTGAATCCGCTGGAAAGAGGATATTCGGCAAATTTTCCGTTGATTTTCCGTGACTTGTGTGCCAGGACAAAACGGCGGAATTTATTGTGTCCTGCCATCCGGTCGATATTTTCCCAAAACATCAGACTGATACTTGGGGTACGAATTGTTTCCTGTGGACGTAAGTATAATTTCATGGTTTTCATTCCCGAAGCCATGGATATTGTACGATTATCTTGTGCGCATACATCTGCATACCAGGTGCCCGACCAGCCTACTCCTAATATGACTCCCTGTCCGGCAGGTGATTCAATGTTGAAGAAAGGAAGATAGTCCCCTTCTGAAGAGCGTCCTCCTTGTGGAGACATCTGTTTGGTTTCACCCGTTGCCAGAGTAACCGAACGTGGATGGAAATCATATTTGGAGATATGGTTTCCGTCTGCATAGTGTAACTTGAATTCTCCTTTAGAAGCGTATTGCATGGCAAGGTCCACTACTTTCACTTGTTCCAGAGTGGGAGAGTTGCTCGTACCTTTGTTGGTGAAGTTCAATACCCATTCGGCAGCCTGATAACTGGGATAGCCTTTTACGGTACATTCTACTTTCAGTCCGTTGGTAGGATTGTAGTAGGTAAAGAGATACTTTATCACATCCGCTTCTTCGGATTCTATCTTTTGCTGGGAATAGTCCCATTGGCGGATAAATTCTGCGGAAGGTTTCCCGTCACATATAAACGAGAACGGAGGTGTTTTTCCTTTAGCGAATTGTTTCTGAATCCATTTTTCGATTTCAGGAATGTGTTTGGAGATTTTAGCCGTCGTCTGACCCACGGCTATGATGCTCCACACACTCATAATCAGTAATGAGAACAGGAATTTCGATTCGATTTTCTTGAAATGTTTCATTAGAATATAGGTTTATGTGGTTTTTACTTTTCTCATTATTCCGATCAGATAGCACCATACAATGGCAAGTACTATAATTGCAGATAACTGACTGTGGAATGAATCAGTGATTACCCCTAAAATAGGCGGGAGGACGGCACCGCCGGATACACCGACGATAAGAAGTGCAGATACTTCGTTCGCTTTCTCGGGAACACGTTTCAAAGACAGAGAGAAGATGATGGAAAACAGATTGGCATATCCTATCCCGAAAACTGCTACACATCCGAGGATAAACCAGAGATTAGTGCTAATGGTCATCAGTATCAATCCTGCGAGAGCTATCCAGACGCTATAAATATAGAATTTACTTTCTGAATATTTCATCAGTAGGAGACCACCCAAAAAGGCTCCTACAGTGCGGGCGAAGAAATACACACTATTTCCCATTCCTGCATCTGTCAGTGGTAGATCGCAACGTTCCATCAGGAATTTAGGGAAAGTCATATTGATACCTACGTCTACACCTACCAGCACGAGAATACCGATAAAGAAAGCAAGGATGTATTTGTCTTTGAATAATTCAAGAGTGACTTTGAAAGAAATGTTCTTCCGTTCCTGTTGTTTTTCTTGTATAGGCGTAAGCCATAGCCATATCAAAGCGAGCAGTGACAGTCCGGCATAAATGGGGAATATCATTTTCCATCCGAAAAAACTACCAGTCACCCAAGCTGCCAGGATAGGGCCGAGGAATGAACTGACTGCTTTGACAAATTGCCCTAGGGTTAATGTACCTGTCAACTTATCGTTTGCAACGACGTCTGTTACTAATGGATTGAGTGAAACTTGCAATAGAGTGTTACCGATACCTATCAAGGCAAATGCGATTAATATGGCGGTAAAGTCGTATGCAACGAGTGGAAGGCACATGGCTAATACATGGAATGCGAAGCTAAGTAGTACGGTTTTCTTGCGTCCGATGCGATTCATTAACATTCCGGTGGGAATAGAAAGCACCAGGAACCACAAGAAACAGGATAGAGAGATGAGATTAACCATCGTATCGGTGAGATGGCTGAAATCATTCTTCACATAGCTCGTGGTTATTCCGACAATGTCAACAAATCCCATAACGAAGAATCCGAACATGACGGAGAGCATTTTTACTATGGATATTTCTTTTTTCATTCGCGTACTTTTGATGATAAATTACTTGGTTGGTGGGTATATATACTTCTATTTTTGTACTAATACCCTGATTGATGAACGAGATAATTTAAGTTTTAGGTTATTCTCTTGCGTGTTGACCGTTTCTGTTGATTCTATCAGATTATCACCTTCCGGTAGGCGTCCTTCCATATATTTGTAGACATTGTATTCTCCATTGGCACCTTCTTTATCATTTTCCAACTGTATCATCTTGTCTTTGTCTGTAGCGTTGGAAAGTACATACGTCCATTTTCCCTCTGTGTTGAGAAAAGCACTTCCGGCTATCAACTCGTCGCCGAGATCCAATGGATATACTTCGTCGCCCTGACGGACAAAACGTGTCAATAGACTATATGCATAGTATTGAGGACGTACCTCGTAGTCTTCCTTGATTTTGGCATATACATCAGGATCTTCGGTATAAGCGGATTTTAGATATTTCCATAAACCGAGTTGCTGCATTTCCGAATAGGAGGCATTGCGGTTATAATATTGATCGATCAGACTCCAGTAGCTTACTCCGCAAGCACCGGCATTCAGGTAGTTCAGAGCAACGCGGATTAGCTGTACCCCTCGCGTATATGTGTCTATACCATATTGGCGGGCGCTTCCGTATCCAGGGAAACCGAATTCTCCAACAAAATGTCTTTTACCTCCTGCAGAAGCTATATTTTGACGTTCCCAATTTACGAGAGTCGAATTAGGGGTGTTGTAGTCAAACTTGTATACATGAGAGTTATACAGGTCGGCTTCATCGTTTGTGAAAGCGGAAACACAGGCAGCGATATATCCGGGTGTACCGTCTGTATTGTCAGAAAGGTTGAAGTGTACCTTACTGCGTATTCCATCTGCTTTAAACTTGGCATCCAGTGCTTTCACCATGGGGGCATAGGTGTCCTGCCAACCCATGGTTTCAAAATCACCTTGCCACATGATGCGGCCGTAACCTGGTATATGACTGTCAGGCTCATTGAATGGGGTAATTTGATTGATACAGGTATAATGCTTTTCTTCAATCAGGTGTTTCACCATTGTGGAGAAGTTTTCTGCAAATTCTTCATAGTTATCTATACCGGCAATCCAACCCGGATTAACGTTATAACTTCGTGCATCACACAAGAAATGCTTTTGACCATTGTTAATGCCTGATAGTAAGTCGATATTGGTAATGGCTCCCCATACGACTAATGTCACTCCGATATTATTCTCCTGGGCCAGATCCAATACTTTATATACAGACTGCATTTCTTCCGAATCAAAAGTGAATTTGCTCATATCCGCGACATTAGGATCGTTGTTGTCATTGGAGGGTTCCCACCATTGTGGCTGCATCATGATTCGGAATTGCTGTACTTTCATTTTCTTTACCCGTTGTATAACTATATTTTCCCAATCTTCAGCCTTTGAACCATCATTGCGGGTGATGTTTTGTGAGAAGAAGTGCGGATCCATCTCGACACCGATAGCATGAACCGGAGTTCCTGTTGAATTCCCTACTGCAACAGGATAATAGTTGCAAGCCGGACAATCGTCATATTTGTTATAATCATCCGAGCAGGCGGACATTCCCCAAAGTGTGCAAACAATGCTCAATAGAGTTTTACTGATATGTGTCATTTTCATTGCCATATTGATTAAATTTAGTAGGTTATTATTCAAAGCCTAATTCTGCCTCAATTGCCTGAATCAGAATGTGGATAACTTTGATGTGAATTTCTTGTATTCTGTCAGAATGTGCTGCTCGTGGGGCGCAGACTGCAATGTCTGCTAGTCGTGACAGTTCATTCTCTCCTTTTGAAGTCAGCGCTATCACTTTCATTCCATTGTTGTGTGCTTGTACGGCAGCTTTCAGTATGTTCTCGGAATGTCCGCTTGTGCTGATGGCCAATAATACATCTCCTTTACATCCCATAGCTTCTATATAGCGGGAGAAGATCTCGTTGAACGAAAAATCATTTCCCACACAGGTCATGTAAGCCGGGTCATTGATTGCAATTGCCGGTAGCGGGATGCGGTTGTTGCGGTAACGTCCGGTTAGTTCTTCTGCAAAGTGGGTGGCGTCACATAAGGAACCTCCATTACCGCAGCTGATAATCTTATTTCCGGCTTTTAATGCTTCAGCGCAGGTAGAGGCTGCCTGTGAAATTACCCCGACTGTTGTTGCTTCCTCAAGAAAACTCTCCAACGTTTGCCGAGCCTCTTCCAGTGTTGTTTCAATAACCTCTTTCATAATAGTTAATCGGTTAAGTTCGCGGCTACAGAAAGAGCTGCATAATCTCCTATCTGCTCTCCCAAAGCGGCTGGTTTCACTTTACATACTTTGTTTGCACAGGATAATGCCTCCTGATCGATTATCTTTTGCATGATGGGTTCCATCATATTTTTATTCCGGGTATAGATGCCACCTATCACAATGACTTCCGGATTCAAGATGTCGATTACTATGGATAATCCTTTTCCCAGATAAATGGCAGACGTCTCATATATGCTTTGGGCTAATTTATCACCTTTGGCAGCTTCTTCAGCCACTTTTCGGGCAGTAAGCTGATCTAGTTCCTGTAAGGTACACCATTCAACTTTCTGTCCGGTCTGCAATTTCTCCATCACATACATTTTGGAGAGTTGAGCAATACCTCCACCGCTGGCAAATCCCTCAAAAGAGCCCTTTTTACCGTAACCTACCGGACCGAAATCCGACAGGCGGATGTGTCCCAGTTCTCCGGCATTGTCATTGGTGCCTGTATACAGTTTGCCATTTAATATTAATCCTGCTCCCAGTCCCGTACCGAATGTGAGAAAGACCATATTCTTAGTTCCTTTTCCTGCCCCGAACTTCCATTCGGCCAAAGCACAGGCATTGGCATCATTGTGTAGACTGGTTTTAATGCCCGTCTTTTTTTTCACCATTGCCACAATGGGGATGTTGTCCCATCCCGGTAGGTTAGGGGGAGACATCACAATGCCTGTTTCACTGTTGAGAGGACCTCCGCAACAGATTCCAATCGCTTTTGTGTTAGTAGGGGTTAGCTGGTGAAGGTTCATCATCTTTTCGGTTTCACAGAGAATTCTGGCTATTGTTTCGTCGACTGTGGTCGTATCAAATTTCTTTTTGTCGATGATATGTAGCTCGTCGTTTTCTTTGATACCGTAGATGATGGCGCATTTGGTGCCTCCTACGTCAATTCCTAACAAGTTCTCTTTCATAAATATTATTTTTTAGCGTATAATCCGGTTTTTTGTAACAGCCGCTTGTATTCTTTCAGGTTGAAAGGTGCCTTGCCGTATAGGTAATGATTCATGAATTTCTGATTACCGATCTGGTATTGGATCAGATAGATTCCCTGACCGCTTTCTTCCGGTAGTGAGGCTATTCTGACCTTTTGATTGGCTGGAATACGGAAAGTGCTCTCATAGATTTTACGTCCCGAGGATGCATCTGTTACCGTTACATTACCACTTTGTACGTTGCGTGTGTCATTCGTTCCTATCAGTGGGTAATTTCCGCCTTCCGCATCATTGATTAGTACGCAAACATCCTGTTGAACATTCTTGATGAAATAATATGCCATCTTCTTTGAATTGTAGTAGTCAACAATCGCATCAGAGATCACCGGCCATCCATCCCGCAGGTTCCACCAGATAATACCAGTCTTGTCCTCAAACTTCTTTCCACGCCACATTTCTATAAAATATTTCATAGCTTCTGCCTGTACGGATTGAGAAGCGAATATAAAATCATCCAGTTTGGAGGGAACTTCACCAAAAAGTAAACGTACCTGATTAATCATAAGATTATTGCGATCGAATGTCTTTCCCCATTCTGGGAATCTACGAACAGATTTGGTAACCCATTCATCATTCCATTCATGATTTTTTGTCCAGGGATATACGGCATCTTTCGTCATCATTTTCTGGAGACTTTCTAAATTAGGGCAGCCGTGATAGCCGATTTCACTGACAAAGCAGCAGGTAGCATCCGTATAGAATTTGTCTTTGTAATATCCTCTGGGACCCCATAAATGGTTTTCCGGTAAATATTGGTCAGCACTTCCTCTTTCATATACCGCTTGGCTGTAGTAAGGAGAGCTAGGAAGATAAGGGCGGGTAGGATCAAACTCATAAATAACTGCCGGAAGGACCTTACGGCTCACTACATCCAGATTCGGATTAATATTAAATGGTTGCAAAGACCAGCGCAGTGCACAATCGTCTTCATTATTTCCTGACCATAAGACGAGTGATGGATGATTGCGTAATTTGCACACAACGGAAATGGCTTCTTTTTCCAATGCTTGTGTAAATGAGCTGCGTTGAGGATAGAAAGTGCATCCCATTGTAAAATCCTGCCATACCATAATGCCGTTTTCATCGCATAAATCAAAGAAATGATGATCTTCATACACGTTGCCACCCCAACAACGTATCATATTGCAGTTTAATTCTACAGCCATGCGGATAGATTCGTCTACGAAAGAATGATCCCGGCTATGGAGTGCATCCATGGGCACCCAATTGGTTCCGTGGATAAAAATAGGTTCTCCATTGACAATGAAACAGAACTTACCCGGATGATCCGGTGGGAGGTTGATGTCTGTAATCTCTAGTTGAATCGTGCGGAGACCTACCCGTTTATTATCTGTTGATAAAATAGTGCCGTCAGAATCTACTAACTCTACTTTTGCATCATATAAAGCCGGTTCTCCATATCCTTTTGGCCACCATAAATCAGCATTCTTGATTTCCATTATATATCGGAATGCTGGGGAAACGACAACAGAGCTTCCTTTATATATTTCTTTCCCATGGCGACTTAATGTATATACGGCTTTCACTTTGTCGAACTTTTCGAAAGGTAGTTTTACTTGTACATCAGTATATAAGCGTACATTTCTGGTAGCAGTGTCTACATTGGCGACCATATAGTGAACATCTGTGAGACGTGCCGAATTCAATACGCGTAATTCTACATCTCTCCACAAACCTGCACTGACTAATCGTGGCAGAATGTCCCATCCATAGGTGTGGGGAGCTTTTCTGATGAATACGGATTCTTCAGACGGGAAGTTTCCAATACTGAATGTCCCTAACAGATGTTTTTGTCCTTCGATAACAGATGAACGGAGTATCACTTGGAGTTGATTACTTTCTCCTGCTTTTATTTCCTTAGTTACATCAAAAGCATGTTCAATCATCATATTTTCTGCTTTGCCAATGTGCTTTCCATTCAGCCATATATCGGCCAGACAGTCTATTCCGGCAAAAAAGAGTTGATATTGTTGCCCTGATTTTAGTTGTGGCGCTACGAATGATTTGGAATAACACCATTGATAGCCTTCCCATTTGCGTAATTCATTTACATTACTGCCAATCATCGGATCTTTGATTAAGTTGGCAGCCATTAGGTCCAGTTCTACATTACCGGGGACTTGGGCTGGTAGATGCTTTACTTCAGCGAGTTGCATGTCCTTGGGCGAAGTTATAGGTTCTTCAGGTTGCATCCAATAAGAGAGTTCCCATGTTCCATTTAAGGAGATGGAATTACCGGAATCGGCAAAAACACCACTTGTACAAGTGAGAAATATCAAAAATAGTAGTGTACTGATTTTATTCATTGTTAATAGATTTAATTGATGGTGTGACAAAGTAACTAGTGCTGTATTTTTATAGTATTACATAACGGTCTCATTTTTACTTCTTTGTGTATATCTGTATTAAAACCTCCTTTCTTTTATTTCCATTAAAACGTGAGTTGATGTTCTCCTGACCCTAAATCTATCTTTCTACCATTACATTCTATTGTTGCATTCGTATTGACTGGGATCGTGACTTTGAGAATCACCTGTTCTTCTTTACGTTCCCATTCAGAACGGATGATTCCATTTACAGATTTATATTCGGCTTTTACCCAGTCAAGACCTTTTACGAAATGAGGTTGGATAAGAATATGTTTGAATCCGGGTTCCTGTTCATCATAATTAATGCCTGCCAATACATTGTACATCCATGCATTAATGTCTCCAAGAAACATGTGATTTACAGAGGCGTCTCTAAACTCCGGTGAAAGTATCCATGTTTCTGCCAGTGTAGTGAAACCTTGTTTTATCCAGTTACCCCAAGATGGAGCTTCTTCTTGTGTGGCCATCTGGTATGCTAAGTCAGCATATCCATATTTGGAAAGCATCCGCAGGACTGTTTTACTGCCTAAAACTCCAAAATCGAGCAGATTATTATTGGCTTTTATCATTGTAGAAAGATTATCTGCAACCTGCTGTTCGTATTCTTTAGGAACGATTCCAAGGTATAAGGCGACTCCTTGTGCCGCTTGCGATCCATTGGCATAAATAGCTTTGGATGTATCGAAGTATTTGTGATTGATAAGCAATTTCAATTCTTCTGCTTTCTTTGTATAACTACTGCCATCTTTTCCTATGAGCTCTGCAAATTTAGCCATATACAGATTGTCTAAATAATAATAACAGGTAGTGGTGAATTCTGTAGGGGTTTGTGTCTTATGGAATACCCAGTCACCAATTCCGTAAGTTACAGTTCCTTCCACATCTTCGCGTCCTGCAAGGTAATTAAGGTATTTAGTACATACAGGCCATAGTTTTTCGATGCTTCTTGTATCTCCATAATAGTGGTAAATTGCCATAGGTACGATAAACATGGCAGCATCCCATACAGGACCTATCCAGTCATCATAGCCCCATCCGGAACTCGGAATGATTCCCGATATACGTCCTTCTTCATTTTGATTATCAATCATATCATCCAGCCATTTTTCATAGAAAGTAATGCCATCGAAGTTTAATAATCCTAAATCCATTGTTATGTGTGCATCGGCAGTCCATCCATTTTTCTCTCGTTGGGGACAGTCAGTCGGGATACTCATCAGATTTGATAAGTATGATTGATTAGCAGCTTTCCATATTTTATTTAATAGTTCATTTGAACAACTGAATTTGCCAACAGGAGGAACAGCCGTATGTATGAATTGTGCGGTTAAGCTCTCTTTGGTAAGTTTCACAGGACGGTCTGAACGAACTTCTACATATTGAAATCCATGATATGTAAAATCTGGAATGAATGTACCTTGTTCTCCGTCCAATATATAAGTGTCTGTTTGAAAAGCGAGGCCAGGTAGTGGTTTGTAGTAAATATCTAAGTTGCGCATTTCCAAGCGTCCGTTATTTTTTAGCAATTCGCCGTGTTGCATACTGACTTTAGTGCCTTTCTCGCCATTAACAGAAAGAGTACAGACGCCTGACATATTAACTCCAAAATCGTATACATAGACTGTATCACCAAAAGAACGCATATTGATTGGAGTGATAAATTGTTCCGTTTCAATGGCAGGCATGTTTTGTGATACTAGTAGGGGAGAAGGGGCAGCTACCTGAATTGCATTTGTCCATTTAGAGTCATCAAAACCCGGTTTATTCCATCCGGCAATTGCAAGACGCGCATCATACGTATCGCCACTATAAATATTGTTTTGTATATAAGGACCGGTAGTCGCTTTCCAAGTAGAATCTGAGTGGATAGTTTGCTTTTCTCCATTTTTATATAATATCTCCATTTCGCAGATCATTCTTGAGCGGTTACGCCAGCGGGCTTGCTCATAGCTCCATGTTGCTACAGGAGCTGCTTCATTATAAAATCCGTTTCCAAGCACTGCAGATAGTACGTTTTCTCCTTTAAGCAGTAGGGGAGTTACATCGTATGTGTTATACAGATTTCTTTTATCATAATGAGTGAAACCCGGATTGAGATGTGAAGATGTTACTGATTCACCATTCAATGTCATTTTATAGTATGCAGCGGCACTTACATATAATCTTGCTTGCTGTATCTCATCTTGAGCGATAAATGACTTGCGCAACATGGGTGCTGGCATATAATCTTTATCATGATTATCAGTAATCCATGCTCCTGTCCAGTCACTTTGATTGAGTTGAGCTGTTTCAAAACTGGATATCGGAGAGGTAATCTTATGTCTCTTTGTTTTATCCCATGCTATTACTTGCCAATAATAACGAGTTCTGGATTTTAGTTTTTCTGATCCTTGATAGATCGCATGAGGAGTATTAGAGTAAATTGTGTCAGATTGCCAGCTATTATCGGATGGTTTTCCCAAGTCTTGTTCCCGAGTGGCTATATATAGCTGATAACTGTCTTGAGAAAACTCTTTTCCATCTTTATTATTGGTTGTGTAATTCCAGGTAAAACGCGGGGCTGGTGAATCAATACCGAGCGGAGCGACTTGGTATTCACATCGCATATTTTCAATATCAATATTGTTGCTGTTACATGCCCATACTAGTAGTCCTAATAGAGCCAGCATGTATTTTTCATTTTTAGTTTGGAACTTCATAATCCTGTTTCTTTTTGTTAATAATCAAGGAGTGTTTTTCTCTTTTGTTACATCTGTTAATTTAATATCATTATTTATTTTCACTAAACCGGTTAAGTAATCAGGGAAAAAATATAAAATGACGATTAAGGTAATGAACACGGCAGGACAAGTGTTTCTACTTCTTTCTTGCCATTGGAATTTTCAAGGCGATACTTAATATCGCCAAGTAGAATCCTTACTGCATTTTTCCCAATCTCTTCTATTGGCATCCTTGCAATGTTCATATTGGGGGCTAAGACACGGAATGCGGATACTCCATGAATACAAGCTAGTTCATATCCATTATTTATATTGATTCCTTTTTCATAAAAGTAGCGGAATGCTTCCAAAGCTAGAATGTGTGTTGTGAAAAAGAAACCATCTACATCAGGTACTTTGCCGAAGATCTGATCCAGTGCCTTGAAAACATTCTCTTCATAATCCACAAAAGTCACTTCTCCGTATAAATCAGGATCAACGGGTAGATTGGCCTCGATTAAAGCTCTGGCATATCCTTCCCGCCTCATATTCATTGTGCGGAGATGGGGATTAGTCGTGATAATAGCTATCTTGGATGCTCCATTGTCAATCATTCTTTTAACCAGTTCGTAGCTGCTTCCTTCGTTGTCAATAATGATATAGTTTGTCTGCATTTCGGGAAAGTAGCGGTCGAATAAGACTAGAGGATAGCCTTCTTTGACTAGATTCTGTATTTCAATTTTGGAAACTTTTGTGGGGGCTACTATAATCCCGTCCACTTGTTTCGCTTTGAACAATCGAATCATCCTGTTTTCTCTTTCTATTTCTGATTCAGAACTACAAATCATTAATGAATAGCCTTGTGCTTCTGCTTCCATTTCTATAGAACGGGCAACTTTGGAATAGAAGGAGTCTGTAATGTCTGGTATAATTAGTCCGATAGTGCCTGATATGCCTGTATTCAGACTTCTGGCCAATAAGTTTGGTTGGTAATTCAGTTGCTTGGCACATTGAAAGACTTTTTCCTGTGTAGCGAGACTAATGCCTTTTTCATCCCCTTTACCAGAAAGTACCCAAGAGACTGTAGTCTTGGATAATTTTAAGGTTTCTGCTATGTCTTTAAGGGATGTTTTCATAAATAGTATTTGTTTAATCGGTTAAGTGACGGCAAATATATAAAAAAATATCTCATTATATAATATTTGATATATATTTAACTAATAATTGCAATATGATAGGATAATTTGCAGTTTAAAAATAACATGGAAATAAGGTGTAAACCAAAGAAAGTAACTATATTTGTATCATTCAAACGAAAGATATATGAAAGTAAAGAAAATTAGTGCGGCTAACGTGGAGGCTTGTTCGCTTCCTAAATTATTCGATGAAGAGAAAATAGATTTTCAGCCGATCCAGTGTGTCAATTGGGCTGAATATCCTTACAAACCTAAAGTGAATTTTCGAATTGCTCACACACAGAACTCAATTTTACTACATTTTAAAGTGAAAGAGGAGAGTGTGCGTGCCAAGTACGGGGAGGATAATGGTTCTGTATGGACTGACTCCTGCGTGGAATTCTTTTCTATACCAGCAGGTGACGGGATCTATTATAATATAGAATGCAATTGCATCGGAACGATCTTGGTGGGTGCAGGTCCTGTCCGTAACAACCGGGAACATGCACCGAAAGAAGTGACTGCTCTTGTACAACGCTGGTCTAGTTTGGGTAATCAGCCTTTTGCAGAACGTATCGGTGAAACGGATTGGGAAGTGGCTCTTATTATTCCGTATTCTGTGTTCTTTAAGCATCAGATCGATTCGCTTGATGAAAAGGAGATAAAAGCTAATTTCTATAAGTGTGGAGATGAATTGCAGACTCCTCATTTCCTTTCATGGAATCCGATAGAGATTCAACAGCCGGATTTTCACCGTCCTGATTTCTTCGGTACTTTGGAATTTGAATAATGAATTGAATCTCTGGATTGAAAGATAAATCACCAGAGCATCATCTACCTATAAAAGCGTCATCCATCTATAAATAAGAAGGGTGACGCTTTTCTTTGAGCATCACCCTTTCTTTATAGTAAGTTCTTTTGTCTATTTCACAATCCCTCTTTCCGAGCTCTTTACGAAATTTACAATGTTCTCAATCTCTTCACTCATAGGAACCTGATCGACAATCTTTTGTACAGCATCCTGAACACTGAAATTACCCTGATAAATCAAACGGTATGCATTGGCGATGTGGCGGAGGATTCTTTCTGATGTATTGTGATGTTGGGAAAGAACTACAGCGTTCACACCGTGATATGCTACAGGATTTCCGGACATAATAACATAGGGAGGTACATCCTTGGATATACGGCACCCACTTTGTACCAGTGTCCAGCTACCTATGTGACAATATTGGTGCAGGGTTACATTACCGCTTAGAATAACGCAGTCATCTAACGTACATTCTCCTGCGATGGTAGTACCTATACCTACTACACAGTTATTGCTGATTTGTACATCATGGCAGAGATGTACTTTATCCATCAGGTAGTTTCCGTTTCCAATTTTGGTAGCATTACCGGCAAACGTAGCGCGGCTGATTACTACATTCTCACGAATATCGTTGTTGTCACCGATAATCAGGCTACTGTCTTCTCCTGTATAGTGGAAATCTTGCGGTTCCGCTCCCAAAACAGCGTTCTGATGTACCTTGTTTCCTTTTCCCATTCTAGTACCTTTCAGGATACTGGCGTAGGACATGATGACACAGTCATCTCCGATTTCCACATTCTTTTCAATGTAGGCAAAAGGCTGGACTGTTACGTTCTTGCCTAACTTTGCTTCAGGGTCTACATAAGCTAACGGACTAATCATAATAGTATATGTTTAAAGTTATTCTTCTCTTCCACCACCCAATGCCTGGTAAAGGCTTACTACGGCCTGCATCTGATCAAAGCAATCGGAAACCTGAGAGATTTGTGCACTCAGGTAAGACTGTTGTGCTGACAGTACTTCCAGATAGGTTGAGGTCCCTAAGTTAAACAATTCTTTTGTATCTTCCGAAGCTTTCTTTGCAGATTCTACCTGCATTTGGCGTGATTCTACTTTTTCACTGGTCTTTTGGTATAAACTTAGCGCATTGCTGACCTCACTTCCGGCATTCAGAAGTGTTTGTTGGAAGGATAGTTTAGCTTGTTCCTCCTGTGCTTTCGCTGCTTTCAGCCGGGCAATGTTCTGTCCCCGGTAGAATAGAGGCTGCGTAAGTGAACCAATGGCGGAAGCCAACAGCTTTCCCGGATTGATAATTGCGCTACCGGCACTGTTGGTCCATCCGGCAGAGCCGCTAAGCGTGATTTGCGGATAGAATGCGGCACGTGCCGAATTAGTATTGTAATAGCAGCTTGCCAATGACATTTCAGCAGCTTTTACGTCCGGACGGTTGGATAGCAACTGGATAGGTACACCTGCGGAAAGTTCCGTCGGAAGTACTTGTGCCTCCAATACGCCACGTTTGATGGCGTGCGGAGCTTCGCCCAAGAAAGTAGACAGGGCATTTTCCGTCTCACGTATGCTTTGTTCAATGTCCGGAATAGTGGCAAGTACCTGCGCGTAAGCAGCCTTGCTCTGTTCTACACCGGCCGAATTGATATTGTACATAGCAGAGTTTTTCATCGCTTCCATTGTTTCGGCATTCTGTTTCAGAATTTCAGCTGTGGCTTTGGTTATTTCCAGCTGGCGGTCTAACATCATTAATGTATAATACATATTGGCGATGTTGGAGACAACCTGTGTCTGCACAGCCTGACGGTAAGCTTTCACTTGCTTCAGAGTAACTTGTGCATTTCGTTTGGAGTTGAGCAACTGACCGAACAAGTCGATCTGCCAGCTAGCTGTAACGGGCAATGAGTACGTTTTTGTTGCTGCGTTTTTATCAAAACTACTGATTGTTCCTTGCGGTGATAACCCCAGTGACGGAGCATAAGCCAGACGTGCAGACATCAGGGATGCTTCTGCTGCTTTCACATTCTGAGCGGCCGACAAGAGGTCAGTGTTTTGTTTCAGTCCCGCTTCGATGAGAGACTGGAGTTGCGGGTCGGTGAAGACTTCTCTCCACGGCAGATTACCGAAGTTGGCTGTATCCGAAACCAGTGTATCATTATTCGCTACCGGATCGCGATACAGGCCGGAAGTGGTGATATCTTCGGGTCTGTCATACGACTTATAGATGTGGCAGCTGCTCAAGAGAGCAGTTGCACACAACATATATAGAATCTGTTTCTTCATATCGAATTTCATTATTTAGCGTATTGTTCAATCTCTGTTACAGCATCTGTATTGTCAATATCTTCCCATTCCATCGGTTTTACTTTCTCTTGCAGATATTGGAAGATTACGAACAAGGCAGGAACGATGAAAATCTGGCAAATCATACCGATCAACATACCACCGATAGAAGCAGTACCCAGTGTACGGTTACCGTGAGCACCTACACCAAAGGCAAACATCAACGGAAGCAATCCGACTACCATTGCCAATGATGTCATCAGGATCGGGCGGAGACGGGCACCGGCGCCCAATACGGCTGCCCATGTGATACTCATACCCATCTTGCGGCGGTCAAGGGCGAACTCTACAATCAGGATGGCATTTTTCGCCAACAGACCCATCAACATGATCAACGCAATCTGCATATAGATATTGTTGGACATTGTCCCCAGAATCATCTTCAACATCGAGATATTACCGATAGCACTTACTCCGTTCACAAACAGGAAGCTGCCTAGCAGACCGAACGGAACGGACAATAATACGGCTAACGGAAGTATGTAACTTTCGTATTGTGCACTCAGCAACAGATAAACGAATACGAAGCAGAGGATGAAAATCAATCCGGTAGCGCTTCCACTGCTCTGAGCTTCTTCACGCGCCATACCACCCAACTCGTAGGTGTAACCGGTCGGAAGATTCTGCTTGGCTACTTCTGCCAGCGCAGCCAATGCCTGTCCGGATGTATAACCACTGGCAGGAGCCACCATCACTTTCATGGAAGTGTAAAGGTTGAAGCGGCTGATGATATCCGGGCCATACACTTTATCAATCGTAATGAATTGAGAGATAGGAGCCATTTCACCGGCACTGTTACGAACCTTGATATTCTTCAAAGATTCCAGATTCTTACGTGATAACGGGTCCGACTGAATCATTACACGATACATCTTACCAAAACGGTTGAAGTTGGATGCATACAGACCACCATAATATCCTTGCATAGTGGTAAGGATGTCGCTCGGGCTGATGCCTGCCTTCTTACAAGCTGCCGCGTCAATATCAATCATATATTGCGGGAAGTTCGGGTTGAACGTTGTTTTGGCAGAATTGATTTCAGGGCGGGCTTCCAGTGCGGCGGTATAGTCGTTGACTACATCGAAGAACTTGTTCAAGTCACCGCCCGTCTTATCCTGCATATTCACCTCAATATCCGTAGATGCTGAATAACCCGGGATCATCGGCGGAGCAAAGAACAACACCTGTGCTTCCTTGATGATCTTCTGTGCACGCATATATAAGGACCCCACCACAACGTCAGAGTTTTGTATCATCGAACGTTCATCCCAATCTTTCAGTTTGATGATGAAAGAACCGTAGGACGGTCCCTGTCCACCGATGAAACTGAAACCGGAAATCAATGTGCGCGAAGATACGGCCGGATCAGCGGCAATCAGGCTGTCTACACGTGCCAGAATCTCTTCCGAGCGGTCTTGTGACGTGCCCGGCGGCAAAGTCACAGCTCCCATCAGTGTACCGGTATCTTCGTTGGGCACCATACCTGTCGGAGTGGTGTTCATGAAGAACATAAGCAATACAATAGAAGCAACGACCAACCCCATGGACAACCATTTCTTCTGGATGAAGAACAGTACGTGCTTTTTATATCGTTTCAGGATAGATTCATAGGTATCGTTGAATCTGTTCTTGAATTTATTCGTGCTCATTCCGATTAGTGCCAAAATACTAAGAAGTATGAGGATGGCGGTAATCACCGGATTGATACTGAAGAATCCGAAAATCATACCGAGAATGGCAACAAGTGTGAATGTGAGTGTGATTCCCGGATGCAACATCTTTCCGATTGCTTCGGTATATCTGTTTATCATTGTTGTATGAGCCGTCTTGTAGGCTGTTTTCATACGCTCCTTCAATGGAGGAACTTCTTCGGAACCTTCCTGCTTGTGCGGTTTCAGAAGAACGGCACACAAGGCGGGGCTTAATGTCAAAGCGTTCAGAGCGGACAGACCGATGGCGATGGCCATAGTCATACCAAATTGGCGATAGAATGTTCCCGCCGTTCCACCCATGAAACTTACCGGGATAAATACGGCCATCATGACCAGTGTAATGGATACGATAGCACCGCCCAATTCGTTCATTGCGTCGATGGAAGCCAGACGGGCGGAAGTATAGCCTTGGTCTAGCTTGGCGTGTACACCCTCGACGACCACAATGGCGTCATCGACCACAATGGCGATGGCGAGTACAAGCGCACATAACGTCAGCAAGTTCAAACTGAATCCTACTAAGGACAGGATAAAGAATGTACCGATAAGAGCTACCGGGATGGCGATGGTCGGAATCAATGTAGAACGTAAGTCCTGCAGGAAGATATATACTACGATAAATACCAGGATAAATGCCTCGATCAATGTTTTCAATACCTCATGGATAGAAGCGAACAAGAAGTCGTTGGCATTCATGGATACGTTTATCTTCAAACCGGCAGGCAGTGATTTGGACGCTTCATCCAGCAACACCTGAATGTCGCTGATGGTTTGTGTCGCATTTGTTCCTGCCATCTGATAAACGATACAGGTTACAGCCTTATGTCCGTTTACACGGTTGGTAAAGTTGTATCCCAAACGGTCCAGTTGGATTTCTGCAATATCGTTCAGGCGAAGCACTTCACCGTCGGGCAAAGATTTGATGACGATATTTTCGAATTCCTCCGGTTGTTGCAGACGTCCTTTGTAGCGGATGGTATATTGGAAAGTCTGGTTGCTGCGTTCACCGAATTGTCCCGGAGCAGCTTCCACGTTCTGTTCTGCCAAGGCTGCGGATACGTCGCCCGGAACCAGCTTGTATTGCGCCATTACGTCCGGACGTAGCCAGATACGCATAGAGTAGTCCTGTCCCATCACAGAGGCATCACCCACACCCGGTACACGCTGAACTTGCGGAATCAGGTTGATCTTAGCATAGTTTTCGATAAATGATTCTGTATATGTATCACTTTCGTCGTAAAGAGAGAACACCACTAGCATGGAAGTCTGGCGTTTCTGAGTTGTCACACCGACTTTGGTTACTTCGGCAGGCAGTAATCCCTGTGCCATAGAAACACGGTTCTGCACGTTAACGGCAGCCATATCCGGGTCTGTTCCCTGTTTAAAATAGATGGATATATCACCTGCACCGGTGTTGGATGCGTTGGAGGTCATATACATCATATTTTCCACACCATTGATTTGTTCCTCTAGCGGGGCAATCACGGAATTCAATACGGTCGACGCGCTGGCACCCGTATAAGTGGCCCTTACCGATACGGTAGGAGGCGCAATGTCCGGATACTGGGTGATTGGCAGTGTTGCCAGTCCGATAGCACCCAGAATGACTATCAAAATAGAAATAACCGTTGATAGTACCGGACGGTTAATAAATTTATCTAACTTCATACGATTATCTAAATTATTAATTGAAAGCTGTAGCTAAATTACCATCGTGCTGGTCTTTCAAATGCTGTTGATAGTTCGCTTCTTTTTGAGCAGGTGTGATAGGCTGTATGCTCTGGCCATCTTTCAGACTCTGCACGCCTTCGATTACAATTTTATCTCCAGGATTCAGACCTGAAGTTACGAGATATTCTTTTCCGTTGTCTAGATTGAAGATCTTGATTTCTGTATATTTCACCGTGTTATCCGGTTGCAAAACGTAAACGAACTTCTTATCCTGAATTTCTACTGTTGCTGATTGCGGTATCGTAATCACATTTTCCATCGTGTAAGGAATCAGTACGTTTGCTGTTCCGCCACTGCGTAAGATGTGTTCTTTGTTCGGGAAAAGGGCACGCATACTTACCGAACCGGTTGACTGGTCGATCACTCCTGTAATTGCGTCTACTTTACCCTCGATGCTGTACTCTGTACCGTCGATCAGCTGCAATTTGATAGCTGGAATTTTGCTGATTTCTTCTTTGATAGTACCTCCGGTTTTAGTCATGGCCAACAGCTCTTTTTCTGTCATGGAGAAATATACATATACTTCATCAATTTCAGAAACAGTAGTCATCGGAGTAGAGATGGAAGGGCTTACCAATGCTCCCAGACGATACGGAATATCGTTGATTACACCGTCAGAAGGACTCTTCACTTGGGTGAAAGAGAGATTCTGCTGTGCAGTGGTAAGCTGTGCTTTTGCTTGTGCCAGTTGTGCCTGTGATTGCGCCAGCGTATTTTCTGCCATTGACAAGTCGTAGTCACTGATGATGTTCTTCTTGTTAAGCTCACGCTTATTGTCTACCGTCATTTGTTGAGTGCTGACAGCAGCTTCGGCTGTAGCAACGGCAGCTTTTGCTGTGCGCACTGCAGCTTCGTATTGTGTAGGATCAACAATGAACAATACTTGTCCCTTACGGACAGTTGCTCCTTCATCCACGCATAGTTTCGTGATGAAACCCGATACCTGCGGACGGATTTCTACGTCTTGTTTACCTTTGATTGTAGCCGGATAGGCAGTTGTTAAATGGGCAGTCGTCTTTTGTAACTCTTGTACTGCATATTCAGGAACCTTTCCTGTTCCATTGCCCTTATTGCCACAACTAGACAAGAGGGCTACGCAAAATGCAAATAAAACAATTCTACTTTTCATACTTATAAATATCTGTTTTTTAATTTAATGCGTTTGTTCCCAGTGTGCTGTTCATTCATATAGTCAAGGGTTTTAAGGAAGAAAAGCCGGAAACTAATTTAGGCAAATTAGTTTCCGGCTGCAAAAGTACTTTAAATTCGGTATTCTTGTTCTCTGATACCGTGTTTTTTAACTATGTTTTTTACTTTAGTTTATGATATACAGGAGTCATAATAAAACTTAACTCATAATCTTGGTAAGGAAGACGGTATTTTTCCAGTGGTATAGCTCCCCAACTGTTGACACAGGCAAGACCAGCTTGCGCCTTGTCGATACAGAAATTGGTGAAGTCCGCCTTTTCTACTTCCGGTGAGTGACGCTGGTCTTTACCGTCACCGTCATCCAATGATTCGATGGTATAATTCAGTGCAGAAGCAGAGAAAGGAGCATCCGATACGAATTGTAGTCCGTTGCCGCTGATATTCAGAAGTCTCCACCAACGGATGTCCGTTTTTGTTCCGGTTTCCTGCGGGCGGATGTAAGGATAGAATTGTTCTTCTACCGTTTGGCGGTATTTGCCCAACATGGCTCCGTGGTTACGGTCGGCATAGTTCTCTCCCGGACCACGGCCGTAGTATTCTACCTCGTTGAAGTTGACAGGCATACGCATTTGCATACCGAAGCGGAACATTTCAGAAACCTTCTTGCTCTTGTCTGCCACCATCTTTTGAGTAACCTTCACTGCACCTTTATTATTAATGGTATAAGTCAGCGACAATGTTCCACCTATCGACTTCATGTCATATTCAGCACGAACCACTGCCTGATCGTTTTCAATCGCGTGTTTCAGAGAGGTCAGTTTCAGTTCCGGATTCTTCCATGCAGCGTATTTGTGTTGCAGTCCGGCTCCGAAATCATTGTCGGTCGGTGCACGCCAGAAGTTAGGAGTCAGTGCGCTGCCGTCTTCCATCATTTGCATACCGTTGACGTCGTAACGGCAGAGGTAACCGTCTTGTTTGTTGAAATCCATGGAGAAGTTCTCACCTTTCACGATCAGGTAATTGCGGTCGTTATCCAAAATATCGGGTACGATAACCGGAACGTTGGAAGCCTGTTGGTTTTCCAGTTTCAGTTCCGGTGCTTTGTAGTCGCGGATGCTTAACTGGTCGTAAGCGATAGTCGTTCCTGCCGGCAGCAGTGTTTCGGCAGCTTTCAGTTTGTAGCTCATATTGAGCAATAATTCCTTGCAAGGGCAGATATTCTTCACGTCAAACGGAATTTGCACTTTGACGGTTTGTTGGGGCGCAACTTTCAGGTCGGGCACGATGCCTGTTTGCACTACTTCCCCGTTTGCCAGTAATTGCCATTCCATATAGTATGCAGAGAGGTCGCGGAAGAAGTTCTCATTGAAAATATTGATTTCACCTTTGGCAAGATCCGCAGGAGTAGTCCATATATCCTGATAGAAATAAGCAACTTCATAAGCATGTGGATTAGGCACGCGGTCGGGGCTGATTAGGCCGTTGTCGTTGAAGTTGTTGTCCGAAGCGTCGTATTTGTTGAAATCGCCGCCATAACCATAGATACTCACTCCGTCTTTATTTTTCCAGTGGCAGGATTGATCTACGAAGTCCCAAATAAATCCACCCTGATATTTCGGATATTTACGGATGATGTCCCAGTATTCTTTGAATCCGCCTTCCGAATTACCCATTGCGTGTGCATATTCGCATTGGATTAACGGTTTCTGGATATTACCTTCACTATATTTGATACAAGCGTTGTAGTCATAATACATTGGGCAGAAAATATCGGTGAATTCGCTGGTTCCTGCCTGTTCGTATTGTACGGCACGCGTCTTGTCTTCGTTCTTGATCCAAGTGTAGCATTTCTCAAAGTTCGGTCCCATGCCGGCTTCGTTACCCAGTGACCAGAAGATGATAGACGGATGGTTGTATCCGCGTTGTACATTGCGTTGGTTACGTTCCATGTGAGCTTTGGCATAACTCGGGTTCTTTGCCAGTGTCTGATCGCCGTAACCCATTCCGTGAGATTCTACATTGGCCTCGGCCACTACATACAGACCATATTGGTCACAAAGGTCATACCAACGGTTGTCGTCCGGATAATGGCAGGTACGCACAGCGTTGATGTTCAGTTCTTTCATCACTTTGATATCCTGTAGCATACGTTCGAGAGAAACGACATAACCACCGTCCGGGTCTATTTCGTGACGGTCGGCTCCTTTGAAGAGTACCGGTTGTCCGTTTACGAGTATCTGTCCGCCTTTCAGCTCAATCTTGCGGAAACCTACTTTAACGGGGATTACTTCTACTACATTATTGCCGTTTTTCAGTGTAGCGGTCAGCGTGTAGAGGTTAGGTGTCTCGGCAGTCCATTTAGCCGGATTAGAGACAGACAAGGTTGTATTTAATTTGCCCGAACCCTTCAAGTTGGCAGTCGCTACACTGTTGCCTTGAGTATCTGTCAAGTTTAAAGCTACTGTGCCGCTTCCTTTCAGGTCAACGGCTATATTCAGCATACCGTCTTTATATTGGCTGTCCAGATCGGGAGTGATACGAATGTCCTGAATGTATTTTTTGTCGCGTGCGTAGAGATAACAGTCACGTCCTACGCCGGAGTAGCGGAAGAAGTCCTGATCTTCCAGATAACTGCCGTCGCACCAGCGGAATACTTGGAAAGCGATCACGTTTTTACCCGGTTTCAGATAGTTGGTCAGGTTGAATTCAGCTTCCAGTTTACTGTCTTCGCTATATCCTACGTAGCGTCCGTTCACCCAAAGGTACATATTGGAAGTTACCGAGCCGAAATGTGCAAAAATCTCTTTGCCTTTCCAGTCGGCGGGAAGGATGATTTCTTTGCGGTAAGAGCCTACATGATTGTTTTCTGTCGGCACCTGCGGAGGATTGTTTTTGAATTGGCTTCTCCATGCATATCCTACGTTGACGTAGATAGGATCACCGTAACCGTTCAATTCCCAAACGCCGGGCACCTGAAGGTCGTCCCAACCTTTGTCGTTGAAATTAGTTTGATAGAAGTCAGTCGGGCGTGCATCTGCATGTCTCACCCAGTTGAATTTCCAAGGACCGTTCAGGGTCATGAAATTCGTTGAATTTTCTTTGATGCCGGCTTTAGCTTCATCAGCCGATGCGTAAGCAAAGTAATTAGCGTGCATGGCGGAGCGGTTTACGGAATTCACTTCCGGGTCTTTCCACTCATTGAAGCTTTGTGCTTGAATTGCTGTCAGTCCCAATGCAGCCAAGCAGCAAGAGAGTAGTTGTTTCTTCATGGGTTTTTTGTATTAGGTTTGAATTTCGGGAGTCAAAGATAGGGAATATTTTATTCAGTGTAGGGCTAATTATCATTCAATTAGGATTCGTTTTTAATAAATTAGCTAGAAAATAGAGTATTTTACTGACTCTGGTGTGTAAAAGACGAATGTATAGGTCTGTATATGTGGAAAAGATGGAATGGTGAAATGAAAGAAGAGGATGCCGATTGAGATATTGGGGTATCAGGGGTAGGGAAGGCATTCTCTTCGAAGATAGGCCGGAAGGGTTACTTTCACAAGCAATCTTTCTGTTTGCTATCTCCTATTATATATAGGTAAGGGTTATGAATCTGGATTATTCCATATCTTCTTTGGTTCGCAGACTGACTAACTCTGTCCACTTAATGATACTTAAGTCGAACCCTCCTTTCTCCAAGTATTGGAGGGCGGTTCTAAAATGGCGGATCACTTTTTCGGCATCATTTGTTGTTCTATACTCAAGTTCTCCAAGTGCATATTCAAGACGTGCCATTTGGATGTAATCTAATAAGGTATAGTTTTCGTCAACGGATAAAGTTGAAAGATAGTTCAGCAGGTCGGATGCTTTTTCTCGTTCTTCATCTGATAAGTTGGAGATGGGGCGGCGCGCGATAGGGTGCTGCATTAATAGAATAATGTTTTCTTTCAGGTCGTCGTACATATCTTTGTTATGTTTGTCGCATCATTTCCCTGTGGTGCGCGGTTAAAAAAAGAGAGCTCTAAGTTTGCAGTCAATAGATAAGAGGTCGGAAATTTATTTTAAAAAAGTCAAGCGCGACGGATAATTACCTCCGCATCTTACCAGAAAAATATCAGTCTTATTATCTTTGTCGTATTAAGATAAAGACTGATAGGCGGGAAGAGGATACCATAAAAGAGAAAGCACTTGAGGCTACCCCACGTAACGGGCTCTCTCCGCCAAGCTGCAAAGCTCCGATAGAATATCAAGGTTGCGAGCCTATTTAGAGTTTAGAGTTCAAACAGCTTTTACCAGTCTTAAAATAAACACAGCAAAAATATGAAAAAATTATTTATTGGAATTGATTTTTCAAAAGAGAAACTTGACGCGACGATAATTCTCGCGTGTGGCATGAACGAAATAGGTTCCCGTGAGTACGGATGTTTCCCAAACAACAATACAGGCTACCGCAAGCTCTGTAATTGGGTTAAAACCAACGCTTGGGATACTATTTCCAGTGAATGGTTATTCTGTGGTGAAGACACGGGGTCATGCAGTATAGGACTGAGCAAATGGCTTTACGTAAAAGGATATGACATATGGATTGAGAACGCTTATAACATAAAACACAGCAGTGGAATTCAACGTGTGAAAAACGATAAGGCGGACTCTGCAATCATTGCTGAATATGCATGGAGACAACAGGACAAGGCTGTACCCTTTGAACCATTAAATGAATCCCTGGCACAACTACGGGAGGTCTTCCTGTACCGGCATAAGCTAGTGGGGCAGAGAGTGGCAATGGAATTACGCAAAGAGGACAAATCACAATCAAACAAATCAAAAGCAATATCCTTCATCAACCGCAAGAGTAAACACCTGATCGACGAGATAAACAAAGCAATTGCCGAATGCGATAAGATGATTGATAACATTATAGAGGCTGATGAGGAACTGAAAGAAAATTATGCGATTATAACATCAATCAAAGGCGTAGCCAGACAAAACGCAACCTGCATGTTGGTCTACACAAACAACTTCAAGAAATTCGGATATGACCCCAGAAAGATTGCATGCTATTATGGAGTCGCACCCTTCGGAAAACAATCAGGAACTAGCGTAAATACACCTGCTCATACAAGCCATTTTGCAAATAAACTTATCAAATCATTATTGGGACAAGCGGCGCATATAGCCAAGATATATAATCCTGAAATCAGAGATTACTATCAACGATTGATCAACAAAGGGAAGAAACCACAAGTGGCTTTAAACAATGTAAAGAACAAACTCATACGGATCATAGTCGCACTAGTCAGGAAGAAAGTACCATATGATCAAAATACATATAAATATTATGAAGAACGAGAAGTAATGAAGGAGAAAAAGAACGAGAAGTTAATTTATTGTTAAACAGAATTAGATATTAGGATATTAGCATAGAATACGTGGAAAACTACCACTGTATGCCAACCATAGGCTCGGCAAAGACCCTCCGCGACATAAGTGATAGTCCCACGCCCATTGGGTATATAAACAAATTATATGCAGAAGTGTGCGCGAGACCTGACATCACTTATTGCCATTCGCGGTAAATTTTTGCCGAATTTATGGTTGAATGCAATAAATAACCGTTCTCAATAACATGTTCCTCTCTACGTATGAAAGGAAACCGCAACAAAAGTAGCAATAAATATCTATAAAGCAAGTAATCTTGTTTTATAATTTCATAGATAGTTCTGAATCATCTGTGCTTGCAGTGTTTTTATTACTCTTATTTTGCAAGGGCTATTTTCTATCTTATCCAGTAAATCACCAGCTTCAGTCTGAACAATAATCACCTCTAAACACTTTTGTTTATTATATAGTTTGTTTATTTTTGCTAGTAGAAAGTTTGCAGAATCAAACTCTCTTTGAATTATAATAGGAGTCAGACTTTCTTTTAAAAAACCATCAACAGTTGAATTACGCTGAACAGGGACCGCATTGATGTTTTTTAATATCTCCAATTCAAATTCAGTCTTCTCAATATAACTTCTCTCACCTTTTTTTAATAACTGAGACTCTGTAATAATCATTTTACAAAGACGCTGCTTGGATAAACTTACAGCATCTTCGGAAATATCTATCCCGATGTAGTTTCGTCCCATTGATTTCGCAGCTACACAAGTCGTTCCGCTTCCACAAAAAGGATCCAACACAATATCACTCTCATCAGTTGTGACTTCAATAATCTTTTTAAGAAGTGCAACTGGCTTTTGGGTAGGATATCCACAGCGCTCTTTGGCTTTGGGATTGAGAAACGGAATTTCCCATACATCAGATAAAGGGACACCTTTCTTGCTTGTTGGTTTTACGATTTCTCCATCTGCATTTCTCTTATAAACGGCTTTCCCAAATAGGTCTCTTTCTCTCTCTTGAAGAATTTGGTCAATGTTTGTTGTAGCAGAATAATCCGTATACAGCTTATTAAATTTAAAATTCTCACATTTTGAGTAAAAGAAAATTATTTGATGAGCGTTTTGAAGTCCGCTTTTAGAATTTGACCATCTCTTGTAAGTCCAAACAATTTCATTAACAAAGTTATCTTCGCCAAAAATTTCATCTAAAACGAAACGTAGATGATGAGAAGCCGTTTTGTCACAATGAAGTAACAATGAGCCATCATCTCGCAAAACTCGCTTACACTCAATTAAAGCCTCTTTTATCAGGCTTAAGTATTCATCCAACGATTTGTATTTATCGTCAAAAGAGTATATTTTATCGCGAGATGAATCAGTAAGCTTATGCTTTTTTTGAGTAAAAAAAGGAGGGTCAAGATAAACCATGTTAATACTTTGGGTGGCGATTCCTTTTAGTATTTCTCGGCAATCACCAAGCAAAATTGTATTAATCATTGTTGCTTGCAGTTCTCTCATAGGCAATTTCTTCTAAAACTTGTTTTAAGTCGATTCCTGTGTATCGTTTAACAAACTCCCATGCATAATCTCCTGCATAGTATTCACCGTTAACTCCACTGTAAAGAGTCTCGAGTGTTTCTTGAATCTTAATAGCTTGGGCTCTTTGAGGATAGTAGAACATAACACGGATGGGTGTAAAACCTGCTCCAGTGATAACCTTTACTCTAGTGTGTTCTTTTGTTATATGGTCGCCATCAGTTGTTGCGTCTCTCCACTTGATTTCAATGGCATCTGTACCATTAAGAAAATCTATCTCAAAAGTTTTAGGCTTTTGGCCTAAAGTATTAGGGATCTTAGTCTTGCATCCTTCTGGATAAACTTCGGTAAAACAAAGCGTTGTGGCTTCTTCCAAAAAAGAGCCGGCATACTTGTACAAGAAACGACCTGTATTTTGATATTCGTCGATAAGTTGGCCTTCTTCGTTAGAAATACCGAGAACACGATAAATCAAATAGTGTGACGTATCATCATCCTTCATTTCCTTTTTTCTCTGAGCGATTTGGGAATGAAGAGTCTTAGTATATTTGTCTGCCAGCTTCTTAATTTTATCTTTTATTGCCATATAAATACGATTAAAAATTAGATAAGGGAGCTTTCTAAGTTTGGCTGATACTCCCTCAATATGCAAAAGTACAAAAAAAAGCAAACCGCAAAGACTTTTTTGTTATTTAAGACTTTCTTTTTTCATGGGTATATAAACAGAATAATTGTAATTCATCCTTCTGTTTTTTTTGCATAAACCACCAGTTTTCCAGCTCCGTAGCGTATCAACAATCCGCGCTCGATAAAGGTATTTAGTTCATTGAGTGCCCGTTGCTTGTCATGCCCTGTCAATCGGCAATAATCTGCACGGGTCAAACAGGGAAATCGTTGGAGGTGTTCGTTGATGATAGCCAGACACTCTTTTTCACTGTGCCCTTTTCCGGTAGGACGGGTGAACGATTTGCCGCGCTCTGGTCTCATTTGCTGGCCTATTTCTTTTTTGAACTGTTTGCCTGCCCGGAAATTGATGTTTTTCAGGCTGATGGATTGGGCGTGCACATCTTTCTTTTTCATCGCTGGAGGTCCTTGCAGAGAGACGGAAAAATATCCGATATCACCTAGCTCCACAATCCATCCATTTGCAAGCAGGTCTCTTAATTCATTTTGAAAAGACTGCATGGCACCAACCAATAAGCTACGGCTTATTCCGGTGAATTTGTGAACACGATCCAGGAATTCTTCCTGATCGATTGTTCCGTTGAAAACAACACGGGGATGAAGTGGCTGTTCTTCGCCTTTCTTCTGAATGTCGGGCGTGTTGTAAAGGTCGTAATGTATACTCATAATCAGAATTGTTTTATACCGGTACTTTTATTTATCCGATTGCCTGTGAGGATTTGTTTTATTAGCTATTCTTACTTCGTATGACTATAGTCTTTCTTTCGTATAACTATAGTCATACGCAAGGGAGACTATAGTTATCTTTTCGAATAACTATAGTTATACGAAAAGATATCAGGCAACAAAGGTAATCTTTTTAGGTAATAAAACTAATTATATTAGTAAGAAAGAAATAAAAACGTCGCAAATATTGTTTATTACCTTATGCCACCCTTTCCTTTTTTAATAAATTAGCTAGAAAGTGTGGTGTTTATTGAATAAGAACCCTTATTTTTGCAGCATGTTACAATTTGAGAATCAAAAGATAAAGCAAATAGTTCGCAAGGTGCTTCCGGTAGTAACGCTGGGAGCTATGTTATATTCCTGCGCCAGTATTGGACGGCCGGACGGAGGCCCTTATGATGAGACGCCACCCCGTTTCATCGGTAGTACTCCTGCTGCGGGTGCTCTGAATAATGAAAGGACTAAAATTTCTTTGGTATTTGATGAGTTTATTAAGTTGGAGAAAGCAACCGAGAAAGTCGTTGTTTCTCCTCCCCAGATACAGCAACCGGAGATAAAGGCTTCCGGCAAGAGAATACAAGTGAACCTGCTCGACTCTTTGAAGCCCAATACTACCTACACGATTGACTTCTCGGATGCGATTGTCGATAATAATGAAGGTAATCCGCTAGGGAATTTTGCATTTACGTTCTCTACCGGTACGGAGATCGATACGATGGAGGTGTCGGGAACAATGCTCGATGCTTCTAATCTGGAACCGATTAAAGGTATGCTCGTCGGACTGCATTCCAACCTGAACGATTCGGCTTTCAATAAATTGCCTTTCGACCGTGTGGCACGTACAGACAGCCGTGGCCGTTTCTCTATCCGGGGTATAGCTCCCGGTAAGTATCGTATCTACGGTTTGATGGATGCCGACCAGAACTTTACTTTTAATCAGAAGAGCGAGATGATTGCTTTCCACGATTCGTTGATTATCCCTCGTATGGAAGAACGTGTCCGCATGGATACGGCTTGGGTCGATTCATTGACTTACGACACGATTGTTGAGAAGAAATATATGCATTATTTGCCGGATGATGTCATCCTCCGTGCCTTTAAAGAACTCAACTATTCGCAATATCTTATCAAGTCGGAAAGATTGGTTCCGCAGAAATTCACGTTCTACTTTGCCGGTAAAGCCGATACTTTGCCTGTATTGAAAGGCTTGAACTTCGATGAAAAGGATGCTTTTGTTATCGAAAAGAATCAGCGGAATGACACCATCCATTATTGGGTAAAAGACTCCCTGCTCTTTAAACAAGATACGCTGGCTATGAGCCTGACTTATCTTTATACGGATACATTGAATCAGTTAGTGCCCCGTACAGATACGCTCAACCTCGTTTCGAAGCAAAAATATAAGAAAGAGGAGCCGGATAAGGACAAAAAGAAAAAGAAGAAAAAGAAAGGTGAAGAGGATGAACCCGAACCGACAAAATTCTTGCCGGTAAATGTCGGGGCTCCTTCGTCAATGGATGTATATGGTTCTATCTCTTTGAGTTTTGAAGAACCGATAGCCAGTTTTGATACTGCGGCCATCCATCTGCGGCAAAAGGTAGATACGCTTTGGAAAGATATACCATTCGACTTTGAACAGGACTCTGTGAATCTAAAGAGGTTTAATCTGTATTATGATTGGGAGCCGACGCTGGAATATGAATTTTCGGTAGATTCGACTGCGTTCCATGGTATATACGGACTGTTTACAGACAAAATAAAACAAGGGTTCAAGGTGCGTAGTTTGGAAGAATATGCCAAAATCACGTTTGTGGTGACGGGAGCGGAACCTAATGCTTTCGTTGAACTGTTGGATGCGCAGGATAAAGTGGTACGCCGAAGAAGAGTAGAGGAGGGAGGTTATGTCGACTTTTATTACTTAAATCCCGGTAAGTACTCCGCCCGGTTGATTAACGACCGGAATGGAAACGGTGAATGGGATACCGGTAATTTTGAAAAAGGGGTGCAGCCCGAAGAGGTGTATTATTATAATCAGATTTTAGAGCCGAAAGCCAACTGGGATCTAGAACAAAGTTGGGATATTCATGCAGTTCCGCTGGATAAGCAAAAGCTGGATGAACTTAAAAAACAAAAACCAGATGAAGACAAGAAGAAAAAGGATCGGGAACGAAATAGTCAGAACCGCCGTCGTTAGTGTTCGACGCAATTTTATTATCGGATTAGTGGCCTTACTGATGGGAGCTTTCGCCCTCCCTGCCAGTGCCCAATGTGAAGCGAAGAATGATGCGTTTCAATCCGGCGAACACGTAATGTATGATTTATATTTTAACTGGAAGTTTGTCTGGGTGAAAGCCGGACTTGCCAGTTTGACGACGAATGCGACTACTTATCATTCACAACCAGCCTACCGGATTAACCTGCTTGCTTTGGGCAGTAAACGGGCGGATTTCTTTTTCAAGATGCGCGATACGCTGACTTGTGTGATTGGAGAAAAACTGGAGCCGCGCTATTTCCGTAAAGGTGCCGAAGAGGGAAAACGTTACACGGTCGATGAGGCTTGGTTTTCTTATAAGAACGGTCTTTGTCTGGTAAATCAGAAGCGTACTTACCGGGATGGAGCGTTTGATGAATCTGAAGCTAGCGATAGCCGTTGTATATACGATATGTTAAGCATCTTAGGACAGGCACGTTCTTACGACCCTGCTGATTATAAGGTGGGAGACAAGATTAAATTTCCGATGGCTACGGGACGTAAAGTGGAAGAACAGACGCTTATTTATCGCGGTAAAGAAAATGTAAAAGCAGAAAATGGAGTGACTTACCGTTGCCTGATTTTCTCATTAGTTGAATATGATAAGAAAGGGAAAGAGAAGGAAGTGATTACTTTCTTCGTAACGGACGATTTGAACCATCTTCCTGTCCGTCTGGACTTATTCCTGAATTTCGGTTCGGCAAAAGCATTCTTGAATAATGTGACCGGCAACCGGCATCCGCTGACTTCTGTCGTTAAATAGATAAAGAGATTTTTTATTCCTGAACTTCGAAAAGCACTTTCTGGTCTTTCCGGAATACGCTGGATTCAAAAGTGGCAATCAAATCTCCGTTCTGGTTCGTTACATCTACCTGATAGCAGCCTGTACTTCGACCGATGTAGCGTTCGCGTGCTTCGGCAAAAAGGATGTCGCCAGGTCCGCTTGCGCGTAGAAAAGTGATGCTGGACGAGAGAGAGAAAGCTAGTGTACCGTGCGAGTTGGCTGCTGCGGCCAGTGCCAGGTCCGCTAATGTGAAAATGGCTCCTCCTTGTGTACGGGCGCCTGCATTCAGATGTTCGGGTTTTATTTCTAACTTGGCTTTACTGTATCCTTTGCGTACTTCCAGCAGTACTACTCCTGCGTTTTCGGCAAACAGATCGTTCTTAAAAAACTCTTGTGCGGTCATGATATTATTTTTGAAGATTCTTTAATCGTTTCTTATTTTTTCAATGAATGGATATATACCTTATCTTTTTCAATTGAGTAGCTAAATTTATTTGTTTCAGACATAATATCCAATATTTTCTCTAATTTATTTGTTTCTATAATAAAACTTCCATGGAAAATTAAATTCTTGAGTTGCTCTGACTCAAATGCGAATGTCACATCAAACTGGCGCTCCAACTCTTTAGAAATGATCGACATAGGAATCTCATCCCAAAAAACTTTGCAGTTGATCCACTGTTCAGCATAATCAGCACTCTCGGTCAGCTTATAAGTTTGGTCAAACTTATTAACTGTCATCGTTTGATTAGGCTTCATTATAAACTCTTGGTTGATGCACGATAAGGCAATGGCACCTTCTAGGAGTGATACCTTTATATACTTCTCATCACCATAATTTTTTACGTTAAACTTAGTACCCAGTACCTTGATCTGTGCAGAGTCTGTTTGTACAACAAATGGATGCTCTCCATACTCTACCTCAAAATACCCTTCGCCTTCCAGCCGGACATTGCGATTCTTTCGGCTAAAACTCTCGGAGTAAGAAAGCTTGGAATCTGCGTTTAACCATACTATAGAACCGTCAGGAAGCTTCATTTTTAATTTCGATTTTCTTGGAGCGTATACTTCGGAAATCAAAGAATCATCAGGTGTTGTAAAATTATAAATTATAAAAGGAGTGGTAAACAGTAATATAATGATTGCCGCTGCGTAACCTGCATACTTCACAAATAAGGCTCTTCTTACCTTTCCTGCCGGAGCACTCTTATGTTTACGGATTCGTTCCGCAAACCTGTTATAGGCACGTTCTTCGTGTACAGATGCATTTTCATACTCGGCAGACAGAAGCCAGATTCGTTTCTGCTGTTCAAAATATTCCTGATTCTCCGGATCGGAGTATACCCATTCGTTCAACTTATGCAACTCCTCTTTGGTAATACTTCCCGAGAGGAAATCATATATCAGTCTGTCAAATTCTTCTTTCATACCATCTTAAACTTAATATCTATTGAAAATTACCTACCTGCGCTATCATCAGGACAGTCTGTCAATAGGAGAAGTATAGTGAATAACTTTGCTTTTTAATATTAATTAAATATATTCGTAATAAACATTACAATTAGGGCAAGATAAGATTTTGCAGTTTCTTTCAGCTTATCCAGTGCACTTCACATGTGATATTTCACTGTATGAATAGTGATTCCCATGATTTCGGCAATCTCTTCTTGTCTTTTGTTTTCAAAACGACTCAATAAAAACACCTTTCGGGTTTCCGGAGATAATCCATCAATCGTTTTCTGGATAATAGCATGCAGCTCCTTACCCTCTAAATGCTCAACCGGATTTTCGCCCAAAGACCATAAGTCGCTGTAAATGACCAGGTCTTCTGACGAGCAGGCCGTTTCCCTTCTCACATATTCAAGCTGAAGATAATTGATACACTTGTTGGCTACACTTCTGAAAAGGTAGTTCTTCAATGAGGTGTTAATTGCTATTTTAGAGCGGTTTTCCCATAGGCTATACACCAAATCTTCTACTATAGATTCTGATAGATAAGAGTCTGTCAAATACCCTCTCGCTATCCGGCAAAGATCTATATAGTAAGTTTTATAGATGTATCGGAATGCCTCCTCTTTACCCGATTTCAGGGCCTCGATAATCTCTGTTTCCAGGTTCTTTTCCATTATGTCTTTCAGAAATCGTATATTTGATTTATTAGTTAATATATTAAGGTGAATACTCACACGTTTTGTTTCTCCGATGGATAATTCGGGGGCAAGGTATTGAAAAAATGTAAGATGACCAAACTCACTAATAAAAAGATGAGTTGGAGGGCTGAACGAATAAAAAAATCATTTCTCACTATACTTTTTATTAATCTGGCTGTCATATTAATGAATAGGCCAATAAAGCATATTTTAACCTGAATCTCTATGAATGGTAAAAAGAAGAATTGTAAAAGAGCATAGCGCGATACTCTTTTTTGAAGTTATAAGGTATACAAACAGCTGTTTTAGTTTAGTCATACAGGATAAAGATTGCTTTCAGGAATAACAGAAAATAAGCTATTTCTTATTTAAATAATATTGTATGAAGAAACTACATTTTCTATTAAGCACATTCCTTGTGTTTATATTCACGTCATGCGGAGAAGATGAACTAAAAGGTGTTGTCTTATCCGAAGACCCGGGGTACGTAAAAGAGCCATTGGTAGCCATACAGGCAGAAGATGGCACAGGGAATTGGATAAATGGTCTTATTGACCAGAACAGTAGAGTCATAGCCTTAGATTTTCGCATTTTGGACGACCAAAGTGCGGTGAATGTGAAACTCAAACTGGCGGATGAATGGGCAAAACCTATTGATCCGCTCACTACTGACGCTGTACTGGATTTAAGCAGCGGTATTACCCGTATTAAAGTGAATGATGGAGCAGATGATATCGAATATACCATTTTCAGCACTTCTACCCAGTTACTTCGAGGTGTAACGGCTACTTGTAATACAGAGCAGGTTAGTGGCAGTTTTATGAATGGTGTCGCTTCGTTACGTTTCAAACAAAACACTACATTTGCAAACGTAGTCTTGATGCCTATTTTGGCAGATAACGCAGAAGTCATCTCTACGGATCCCGCCAGTCAAAAAGATGAAAATGGGAACCTGATTGTTGACTTAAGCAGCACACTTACTATTACTGTAAAAGACAATACAAACAACATGACTAAAAAGTACCAGTTGAGTGCTGTAAATGGAATTATTGACGCAGGGGTAAACTGGGAAAATATTACTGCTGATTTAAAGAATCAATACAGCAGTATTTGTATTCCTGATTTTATGATTGTCTATGAGAATAAAAACTTGCATGGAAGGAGCGGTAATACGGGGTGGCTGATTACTATTCCTGCCGGTAAAATAAACATGAAGGTTAGCTGGGATATGAATAAAGACAATGTAACATGGGCTGAACCCACTGCTCAACATCGTACAACAGCTATCATGAATGATAATATGGATTATTCACTGTTTGTTCCGGGATTGTCCGGGCAATTCTGGGTACCGATATTTTATAGTCTCGGATGGAATGATAGTGGGCTGTTATCCGCGCCGCGTCTCGGCTATAACTTAGCTACTTCTTTGAAATATTGTCCGGGAACTTTAGGAATTACGGCTGATGGAAAGGCGGAGATTTCCTATGCGGAAGTGATAGATAATAACTTGTATAAGTTCACTAGCGGTGGAGCCGGCAAACAAGCCGCCAATGGAGTACAGTGGTCGCCAGTCAGTGCTGTCAGCGGATATTCTTATCCATTGCAAAAAGGGCAGATCATGATTGCCGGAGAAAATGCAGAGCTTTATAAGACATTTGCCACCAATGAAGGAAGAAATACTTCGACCCGTAACAGAGGAATGGATGGAGCATTGTCAGGAACTAATTCATGGGCGGCTAATCCAGTAAACATTTGGACTTTTGATGGTAAGCCTGTAGGACGCCGGGCTGTCGGTATCACGGAAGAAGGAGACTTGGTCATTTTTGTAAGTAATCGTTTTACGAATTCTTATAACTCAGTAAAAGCAGCTTGGAATGTCTTTAGTGATGGCTCTTCTTTACGGGAAGTGGCCGTGGCCTTGCAGGAAGTGGGTTGTACAGATGCCATTGTGTTTGGTGAGAACTATCATAGTCCTGTTGTCATTCGAGATGATAGTAGAGGGGTACCTTTAGGAAAGGTAGCCGGTAGATACGACTGGGAAACGAACGGCAATGTGAAAAATGCGGATAATGAAGCTAGTTCGCAATCCTGGATAATGTTTAAATAAGAACATTGTAAGACAATGAGTTAGTAACAAAAGATATACACATAAAAACTTAAATCAATGAGTAAAATCATCAAATGCATGTTCTTCGTGCTATTAGCTGCAGTTCTTCCACTGTCGGTTCATGCGCAGCAGGTGACCTTACATTTGCAGGATGTAACGGTGCGCAAAGCATTTCGGGAGTTGGAGGTCAAAGGAAATGTATCCTTAGTATATGAGAAAAATGATGTGGACCTGACCCGTAAGGTAACCGTGAAGGTAGATAATCAACCAATAAGCAAAGCGCTGGATCAGATTCTGAAAGGACAGGAGTTGATTTATAAAATAAAAGATGATCATATTATCATCACCCGGCCTGTCGTTCAGAAATCGGATAAGAAACGGCGTATCAATGGTGTCATCAGCGATGTCAATGATGAATTGTTAATTGGAGTATCGGTATCAATTCCTGGTACTAATATTGGTACGGTGAGTAATATGGAAGGGAAATTTGAACTGGAAATACCGGAAGACGCTAAGAAATTGCAAGTGTCTTATATCGGTTTTGACACACAGGAAATCTCATTGTCGGCCGGCAAGACGACATTCAATATTGTAATGGGAGAGAATGTGAAAATGCTTTCAGAAGTAGTAGTGGTTGGTTATGGCACGCAAAAGAAGGTTAACCTGACCGGTTCGGTTGCTACGGTAAATTTGGAAAAGGAATCACTTTCACGTCCTTTGGTCAGTGCTTCGCAGGCGTTGAGCGGTATGACAGCCGGTTTGCAGGTGATGCAAAGTTCCGGGACTCCATATAATGAAGGTTTTTCTTTCAATATTCGGGGGGTGGGTACTCTGAACAGTTCTTCGCCACTTGTATTGGTGGACGGAATGGAGCAAAGCCTGAATAATGTAGATCCCAATGATATTGCCTCTATTTCCATCCTGAAAGATGCGGCTTCATGTGCTATTTATGGTAACCGGGGGGCAAATGGGGTTATTTTGGTTACTACCAAAACCGGACAAAAAGGAAAGGTCAGCGTGTCCTACAATGCTACTTTTTCACTGAATCAACCTACCAAACTGATAAAAACGGTATCTAACTACGCCAAGTATATGGAATTGATGAACGAAGCCGCTACTAATATCGGAGAATCTGCTCCTTTCAGCGACATTACTATCAATCAATGGCGCGAAGCGGAAAAAGATCCGAATGGCATTTCAGCTTCTGGCTATCCTAATTATGTAGCTTATCCCAATACGGATTGGTACGATGAGATATATAGTAACGACTGGATGATGAAACATTCGCTTTCCGTCACTGGGCAAGAGGGACGTACCGGATATAATCTTTCTATATCTTATACCGACAATCCGGGATTAATCAAGGATACCGGATACCAACGCTATTTTTTGCGTGCCAATGTTTATTCGGATATTACTAAGTGGTTACGTATTGGCACTCGCGTATGGGGGTATCACACTGACCAGAAGAAAAGCGATACCGGTTCACTCACCAATATTAATACTCAAAAGATGATACCGGGCGTATATCCATATTATGACGGAAAATATGGCGCGCCGGAAGCAAACGAGGAAGATCCGCAATCTCACAATCCTCTGTGGGACATGGCACAAACGGAAGGGCATATCAAGAACACACAGTTCTTCACTACTTTTTATGCCAACGTAAAGTTTTTGAAACACTTTTCATACGATGTTAATCTGAACTATAAGGATTACCGTTATGAATCGATGTCCGTGAATACGGATTATGGAAAATATAGTTTTAGTACAGATCAGTGGATAGCTGCCCCCAAAGATCCTGCTGATTTGTATACTCGTATGGCGTATGTCCGTGAGAACCATTGGAAATTGACGCACTTGCTCAACTATAACCAGACTTTCCATAAACATGATATCGGTATGTTATTGGGCTTTGAAGAAGAGCGTTTTGTCAAACGAACTACGGATACCGCCAAACTCGGATTAATAGACTCGTCTGTGGGTGACCCAAGTTCAGCTACTACTCCTTCTTCTATTAGCGGTACGGGGGAAGAATATACATCCCGTTCTTATTTCGGTCGCATTAATTATGCTTTTGACAGTCGTTATCTATTTGAGGTAAATATGCGTTATGACGGTTCTTCCCGTTTTGCTCCGGATAATCGTTGGGGACTTTTTCCTTCTTTCTCTGCCGGATGGAGAATTAGTGAGGAGACATTTATGAAAGGACTTCCTATCGATAACTTGAAGCTACGTGCTTCTTGGGGTAAATTAGGAAATAATGCGATTGGCAATTATGAATGGCAGGCTGTGTACAACTCTGCTAAATATGCATTTGGCGGTAGTCTGAATAACGGATTGGCGGTTACCTCTATTTCCAATAATCTGTTGGAATGGGAAAGTACTGCTATCACCAATATTGGTATTGACTTTGCAACTTTAAGAAACCGTCTGACGTTCGAGGCTGAATTTTATAATAAAGTAACGGATGGAATTTTATATCGCCCTGATATGTATATGTCTCTCGGGACAGCCAGTGGCCCTCGTCAGAATATTGCGGAAGTGACTAACCGTGGTATTGAGATGACCCTGAACTGGCAAGACCGTATCGGTAAAGTAGAATACCGTGTATCCGGTAACTTTGCCTATAACCAGAATAAAGTCAGTAAATACAAAGGAGAATTGCAGCGTGGCTGGGTGACAGATGAAAATGGGAACCGCGTTTATCAAACCAATATCGGCGATGTTTCTACCGGAGGATCTACTCGTGTAATAGAAGGTAAAATGATTAATGAATACTATATGTTGCAACCATATAAAGGTAGTGGAAACAGTTTTAATGCAGATGGAACTGTCAATATCAACGGTGGTCCGAAAGACGGAATGATCCGTACGGTAGACGACATGAAATGGCTGAATGCCATGGTAGGGGCAGGGTACAAGTTCTATCCGCGTCAGAACGTCAGTAAGAGTGGCATTTGGTATGGCGATTACATCTATGCAGACTTAAATGGCGACGGTGTATATGGAAATGACGCCGATAATGAATTTCAAGGCTGTTCTAATGTGCCCAAGTATAACTTCGGTCTGCAGGCAAGCGTTAATTGGAAAGGTTTCGATTTCTCTATGAACTGGTCAGGTGCAGCAGGTTTCAAGATTTACTATTATCGCTTGGCATTGAATAGTAGTGCTACTATCAAAGGGTATGCTATCGGCGAGGCAATAGCAAACGATCATTATTTCTTTGATCCCAAAAATCCCAATGATCCGCGTACGAACTTGAGTTCAAAGAATCCTCGCTTGACAAATAACTCCGGTAACGACCAAAGTGGTATGACACAGTCATCAGTACATTTGCAAAAAGGGGATTATATAAAACTGAAGAACCTGACTATCGGATATACATTGCCTGCTGTTCTGTCGAAAAGAGTATATGCGCAGAATATCCGTTTCTTTGCTTCCGGTGAGAATCTATTTACCATTACCGAGTATGAAGGAATGGACCCGGAAATGCGTACCGCAGTGGGATATTCTACTATGAGACAATATGCATTCGGTGTAAATATCACTTTCTAAACTTATTCTAAAACGATTTTATGATGGAAAACAAAATAAAAATATTTCGGAAATTAGTAAGATGTGCATCTATTGCCTTGCTGTCTTTCTCTATGGCTGGATGTGGTGCGGACTTTTTAGATACTACTCCTACCAATAACATAAGCGGTAGTAGTATCTGGACGAAAGCAACTTTGGCCGAACAGGCTGTTATCGGCGTATATAATGTCTTTCTGGATCAATATTGTCCTAACTCCGGCATTCTGGATTCGCACCGGATTCCATGGGATGCTTATTCCTCTGTGATGGATACGGACAAGAACTGGATCAAGCGAATGCCTAATTGTACAGGAGCGGCTACTCCCTCAAGTGGTCTGTTCAGTGATATTTATAAACGTTTTTATACTTTTATCTATCGTGCTAATGATGTGATAGATAATATTGGTCAGGTTCCTGATATGTCGGTCGAAGAGAAACAACGGGCTATCGCTGAATGTAAATTCTTGCGTGCATTTGCTTATATGCGCTTGAACATCTTATATAAAGGAGTGCCGTTATATATGAATGCTATCACGAGTCCCGAAAACGGTAACAAAGCCCGTTCTTCAGAAGCGGATGTTTGGGCAGCCGTACTCCAGGATCTGACAGATTGTGTGAATGAGTCCAGTCTACCGGACAAATATAATTCGGGTGATTCTAACTATGGACGGGTAACTAAAGGAGCTGCTTATGCATTACGCGGACAAGTATATATGTGGCAGAAGAACTGGGAGGCGGCCGTTAATGATTTTAGTTCTGTGGCGGACTGTGGTTTTGGGTTATATACTAAGTCCGGTGCTACCAGTTATAAGCAGTTGCTGAAGATAGCAAATGAGCAATGTGAAGAAATGATATTCTCTGTGCAATGCATCAAGCAATACGGCTACTCCAATACAAGGAACATCACTTACGGCAACCGTTGTACGGCAGGTTCTATGTGGAATAACTATTTGCCTAATCCGCATTTTGTGGAGTCCTTTGAGACGGCGACCGGAGAAAAATTTAATTGGGATAATTACTTGCCGGGGTATAGTACGATGAAAGAAAAAGAGCGTGTGGTGTTTTTTCTACGTGACGGGCTATCCGCGGCAGAAAAGGAACGTATGACTGCCTATGGGGCAGATATGAACAAATATCTGGATAGTGGCAATGAAGCACGTATCAAAAAGGCGTATGAAAGTCGTGACCCACGTCTGCAAATGGCTATCATTACCCCTTACGCACAATATAATGGCGCTTCTTCGGGAATAGCTCATACTTATACATTGCGTTGGCCTTATCGTGGCTCCGACAGTGCAGAGCCATTTGATATCCGTACTGATACAAACGATAAGTTTTACTATCTATGGAGAAAGTTTGTGCCTGAAGGACTGGAACAGACTGAACGTGATACTTATGGATTGGATATTCCATTAATACGTTATGCGGAAGTATTGCTGCTGAAAGCCGAAGCGCTAAATGAATGGGGAAGTACCCATGAAAGTGAAGCAATCAGATGTGTTAATGAAGTAAGACGTCGTGCAGGGCATGTCGAATTGAATAATGCAGCTTATCCTGCTACGAAAGTCAATGGGCAGAGCGATTTGCGTGAACGTATCCGGAATGAGTATTATTGGGAAATCGGTGGCGAAGATTCTATGTATTTCCATGAATTGCGTTGGGGAACATGGAAGGATAAGAAGTTTGATAATAATCGTAACGGCCTGATGCAAATGTGGGGTGAAACGACTTATACTTGGTATTGGTTAGGCGACCAGTGTTGGAGCTGGCCTATACCTGCCAAGGAGATGGAAATGAACTCGAATTTGGAACAGAATGAAGGTTGGATAAATTAATTCTAGTTTTAACAAATAAAGTATATATGAAAAAATTATCTTTTTTAATTGCAACAGTATTGTGTATCATGGCATGTTCCGGTGGTTCTGACGAACAACCGGATGGTCCGGGTAACGGTAACGGAAATGGGGGTGGGGGAAGCACCCCTAATCCTGTTTCATTCTCCAATCCTATAGTCGGTAAACAGTTGCCTGATCCGACTATAATCCATGCGGCAGACGGGAACTTTTATCTGTACGTTACCCAACAGGATAATATCTATATTCCAATCTACAAATCCACTAATATGACACAGTGGACTTATGCTGGGGCAGCTTTTCTGCAAAAACCGAACTGGCAGCCGGACACTCGCTTGTGGGCTCCGGACATTAACTATATCAACGGCAAATATGTGCTTTATTATACTCTCGGGCACTGGGATTTGCCTAAGAATAGTTGTATCGGGGTAGCGGTCAGCGACTCTCCTGTAGGGCCTTTTACGGATCACGGAAAACTTCTTGACTACAATTCCGGTACTATGCAGTGTATCGACCCTTGTTATTTTGAAGATGATGGTAAGAAGTATCTTTTCTGGGGAAGTTATAATAGTACTTCTAAAGGTTATGAAGGAGGTATCCGTTATGTAGAGTTAAGCGCTGACGGGCTATCCATTAAAGGTGCTGTTTCCGAAAAGATAGCGGGACCTTCAATAGAGGGTATCATGGTTCATAAACGCGGGAATTATTATTATTTGTTTGGCTCTACGGGTAGCTGTTGTGAGGAGGAAAGAAGTACATACCGTGTAGTGGTGGGACGTTCTAAAAATATCGAAGGTCCTTATGTGGGTAAAAACGGAACTGTAATGAAAGAAAATAGTAGTTATAATGAAGTAATTTTGCAGGGTAATAACCTGTTTGCCGGAACCGGACACAATTCTGAAATTATCACGGATGACGAGGGCAACGATTGGTTCTTCTATCATGCCTGGCAGAAAGCGAAAATAGATAATGGGCGTCAATTGATGTGTGACCGCATACAATGGAGCAGTGATGGCTGGCCTTATATTACTAATGGCACACCAGCATCCGTATCTCGTGCACCTGTATTTAAAAACGAAGAAGAAAAAGAGTAACTTATGAAACTATTCAACTATTTATTGGTCGGGATATTGTGCGCTTCTGCTACTGCTGTCTCGGCGCAGCATCGGGCTGATCCCCAGAAGTTGGTCGATCCGGAATCCTTTTCTATGATTTTGCTTGGTGATCCACAGGGGTATACCAAGTATGATATTAACCAGCCGCTTTTTGATCTTTGTACCGCATGGATTGCAGACAATATAGAGCCGCTTAAAATTAAAGCTGTCCTTTGTACAGGCGATTTGGTGGAACAAAATGACAATAATGTATTAAACCGTAAGATGCTAAACCAAACCAGTCGTGAAATGTGGGAGGCGGCATCTCATGCTTTGAAAAGATTGGATAACAAGGTACCTTATATCATTGCCGCAGGTAATCATGATTATGGATACAAAGCTGCAGAAAACGGTCGTACTTATTTTCCAGATTATATTCCTTTTGAACGTAATTCTACCTGGCGGAATATCTGTATCAGTGAATTCCCTAATCGTGAAGGCAGGGCGTCTTTAGAGAACTCGGCTTTTGAGTTTGATGAGCCGGGATGGGGGAAGATTTTAGTCATAGCAGTAGAGTTTGTACCTCGTGACGAAGTTCTCCAATGGGCGAAAGATTTGGTAAATAAGCAGGAGTACAAGAATCATAAGGTGATTTTTATCACTCATTCTTATCTTGATATAGGTAATAAGCGTATTACGAAAGATGGGTATAAGATTTCTCCACAAAACTCGGGGCAGTCTATCTGGGAAAAACTTATTTATCCTTCTGCTAATATTCGTCTGGTACTTTGCGGACATGTAGGAAGAGGTACTGGTGAATATGAGAATAATGTGGCTTATCGGGTGGATAAGAATAGTGTCGGGAAAGATGTCTCGCAAATGACATTCAATGTGCAATATGTAGGTGGTGGCCCGGAAGGGAATGGAGGAGATGGCTGGCTTCGCATTCTGGAATTTATGCCGGATGGTAAAACGATCAAAGTACGTACTTACTCTCCTTTGTTTGGAATTTCAAAATTAACCAGGCATTTGGCGCATCGTACTGCACCTTACGATCAGTTTGATATTATATTGGAATAATTAAACTTAGTGGAAGAACTCCTAATAGAGATAATATTGATGAAAAGAATTATATGTGCTTTAGTGATACTTGTTAATAGTATTTATTCGTTTGCACAGTGGAAACCGGTTGACGGACGAATTATGACGGAATGGGCAGCGAAAACGGATGTTGAGAAGGTATTGCCCGAATATCCCCGTCCTATTATGGAACGTACTGACTGGATGAACCTGAATGGGATATGGAACTATGCTATTACTCCGGTAGGCCAAACTATGCCGCAAGGTTATGATGGTCAGATTTTAGTTCCTTTTGCTGTAGAATCCAGCTTGTCCGGAGTAGGGAAAAGTCTTGGTGAGAAGAATGAACTTTGGTATCAACGTAAATTTTCGCTTCCCTCTAAATGGAAAGGCTATAAGATTTTATTGCATTTTGGGGCTGTTGACTGGAAAGCGGATGTTTGGGTGAATCAGGTAAAGGTAGGCCAACATACAGGAGGGTTTACTCCATTTTCTTTTGATATCACTCCTGCTTTGCAGAATGGAGAAAATGAATTAGTCGTGAAAGTGTGGGATCCGACTGATAAAGGTCCTCAACCGAGAGGGAAACAAGTTGGTAAGCCGGGAGGTATCTGGTATACTCCTGTCAGTGGTATTTGGCAGACCGTTTGGCTGGAACCTGTACCAATTCAGTCGATTGTCAATATCAAGACTACTCCTGATATTGATATGAATAAGCTGATGGTAGAGATTATGACAGAACAGCAGAAATTTTCAGATAGATTAGAAGTGAAGGTGCTGGAAGGGGGACAGATGGTAGCTGCCGGAAGTTCCCTAAATGGTGTCCCGGTTGAGGTTGTTATGCCGTCTGATGTAAAGTGGTGGTCTCCGGATTCTCCGTTTTTATATGATCTGGAAATTAACCTGTATTCTGGAAATAAATTGATAGATCAGGTTAAGAGCTATGCCGCCATGCGTAAATATTCAACGAAGCGTGATAAGAATGGAATTGTGCGTCTGCAATTGAATAATAAGGACTTGTTTCAATTTGGTCCTTTAGATCAAGGCTGGTGGCCGGATGGCTTGTATACGGCTCCTTCGGATGAGGCCTTAGTATATGATATTCAAAAGACAAAGGATTTTGGGTATAATATGATTCGTAAGCATATAAAGGTAGAACCTGCCCGTTGGTATACTCATTGTGATCGTTTAGGGGTTATTGTGTGGCAGGACATGCCGAGTGGCGATAAGAATCCCGAGTGGCAGAATCGGAAGTATTTTGAGGGAACAGAATTCAAACGGTCTGCTGAATCAGAGGCTATTTATCGTAAAGAATGGAAAGAAATTATCGACTGCCTTTACTCTTATCCTTGTATTGGCACATGGGTACCTTTCAATGAGGCTTGGGGGCAATTTAAAACCCCTGAAATAGCAGAATGGACAAAGCAATATGATCCTTCCCGTTTAGTGAATCCTGCTAGTGGAGGTAATCATTATACCTGTGGTGATATGCTTGATTTGCATAATTATCCCGGTCCGGAGATGTATTTATATGACGCACAGCGTGCAACTGTACTCGGAGAGTATGGAGGGATTGGCTTGGTGCTGAAGAATCATCTTTGGGAACCAAATCGTAATTGGGGATATATTCAGTTTGGCACTTCTAAAGAAGCTACTGATGAGTATCTGAAGTATGCTGATATGCTGAAGGAAATGATTGCGCGTGGATTTTCGGCTGCTGTTTATACGCAGACTATGGACGTTGAAATAGAAGTAAACGGATTAATAACATACGATCGTAAAGTAATTAAGTTGGATGAACAGAATTTGAAGAGGGTGAATGCGGAGATTTGCAAAAGTTTAGAGTAAGAAATCGGATTAACTACTTAGCTAAAAAATGGATAACTCATCTGTTGTTGCTCGGATTATAACCCCTGTTCACCATATTGTATAGATAAGAATATAGAATCCAGATGCAAAGAAAGTATCTGGATTCTGTTTTGAATATATATAGTATAGAACTTTGTTCATCTTAGCGATATAAATAGATGATATCAGTGTAATAAAAGGCCTTGATTGAATAAAAGAAGGAGGAAATTAATTCTGTAAGAAGTGCCGACTTCTTTTTTTTCTTTTAATGTTATAACGAATTAGCAAAATAATTTGTAAATCTAATTTTTATATTTATATTTGCACCGTGAGAACACGATAGGTGTTGCTAATTCAAGATATAACCTGAAAGTATAATGCTATTTTATAGCAAAAACATAATGCAAATATATGTCATCACTAAAAAAAATATCGCTAAAAGATATTGCTGAAGCTGCTGGAGTTTCAACAGCACTGGTTTCCTTCGTACTGAATGGTAAGAAGAAGGAATACCGGGTGGGGGAAGAAACTGCTCAGCGGATATTGAAAATAGCTAATGAAATGAACTATCAGCCTAATCTTGCCGCAAAGAGTCTCCGGAGCGGCAAAACAGAAACGATTGGATTGGTGGTTTCTGATATTTCCAACCCGTTTTTTTCTCAATTGGCACGTGTGCTCGAAGATGAGGCTGCTAAGCGAAATTATACAGTGCTTTTTGGAAGCTCGGATGAAAACAAGGATAAAATGGACCGTGTTGTTGGTAGTCTTATTAATAAAGGTGTAGACGGATTGATAATTGTTCCTTGTGAGGGCTCTGAGAAAATTATATCTTCTCTTGTTCATAATAATATTCCTCTTGTTTTATTCGACCGTTATTTTTCTGAAATCAATGTAAGTTACGTTGCCCTGAATAATTTTAATGCTTCCTATGTTTTAACCAAACATCTTTTAGATGTGGGATATAATGCCCCATGTATGGTAGCCTATGATGTTGATCTTATTCATATGAAGGAGCGTGTTCGTGGTTATAAAAAGGCTATGAGTGATGTTGGTAAGAGAAATTTGATAAATGTGGCTTTCTTGAAACAGAATACGCCAAAGAAATCAGCGGATCGTTTACTTCCTAAAATGATTGATAGTGGTGCGGACGCTTTCTTATTTGCTACTAACATGATTTCATTATCTTGTTTGTATACGATAAAAGATATGGATAAGGATGTGATTGAAAAAATAGGTTTAGCTGGGTTTGATGGTAATCCGGTATTTGATTTTTTCAATGTACCTATTTCTTATATTCGACAACCAATAGATATATTAGCACAAAAATCACTTGAAATATTAATAGATAGTATGGATAATGGGAATACTGTGCAGTCTGTACTTGCCGAAGGAGAGCTTGTTGAAATGCTTGCTTGATTTTTTTTTACTTAAACTGCTTAAACGATTTAGTTAATTTGATATATTAACCTGAGATAATTTGTTAAACCATGAGAAATTCAAGATTAATTGGTGGAAAGCCGAAAATTGGTATCCGGCCTATAATTGACGGCCGTCGTGGCGGTATTCGTGAGTCATTGGAAGATATGACGATGGCTATGGCTCATAAAGTAGCTGAGCTTTATTCTTCTGTGCTTCGTCATAGTGATGGTACTCCAATAGAGTGTGTTATAGCAGATACTACTATCGGTGGAGTAGCTGAAGCAGCTATGGCAGCGGAAAAATTCCGTAATAATGGAGTTGGTGTGGTACTTTCTGTAACTCCTTGTTGGTGTTATGGATTTGAGACTATTGATATGGATGGAGAAATGCCAAAGGCTATTTGGGGCTTTAATGGTACGGAACGTCCGGGAGCAGTTTATTTGGCTTCTGCGTTAGCTGGACATACACAGAAAGGGTTACCAACCTTTGGTATTTATGGACGTGATGTGCAGGAGGTGACGAATACGGAGATACCGGAAGATGTGCAGGAAAAATTGTTACGTTTTGCTCGTGCAGGTATAGCTGTAGCTACGATGAAAGGAAAGTCTTATCTTTCAATAGGTAGTGTTTCTATGGGTATCGCAGGTTCCATCCCTAATCCGGATTTTTTTCAAGAATACTTGGGTATGCGTAATGAATATGTGGATGCTAGTGAGATTGAACGTCGTGTACAGTTGGGTATCTATGATCATGAAGAATTTGAACGTGCTATGGCATGGACAGAGAAATATTGTAAGAGCAATGAGGGGATTGACTTTAATCCGGATCACTTGGTGTATTCGCGTGAAGAAAAAGATGCACGTTGGGAATATGTAGTGAAAATGACTCTTATCTTCCGTGATATGATGATCGGTAATCCTAAACTAGCTGAAATGGGATTCAAGGAAGAGGCTATGGGACATAATGCAATTGCAGCAGGTTTTCAGGGACAACGCCAATGGACAGATTATAAACCTGATGGGGATTTTTCAGAAGCCATTCTGAATACTTCTTTTGATTGGAATGGTATTCGTGAGGCATTTACTTTTGCTACAGAAAACGATACGTTGAATTGTGCTTCCATGTTATTTAATCATCTATTAACCAATACTGCACAAATATTTGCAGATGTACGTACGTATTGGAGTCCAAATGCTGTAGAACGTGTGACGGGGAAGAAGCTGGAGGGTAAAGCGGAGAATGGTTTTATTCATCTTATAAACTCAGGCTCTTGTACTCTTGATGGAACAGGCTGTCAAACCCGTGAAGGCAAGCCGGTTATGAAACCTTTCTGGGAGATAACGGAAGAAGAAATGGAAGCTTGCCTTGTAGCAACTAAATGGTATCCGGCAAGTCGTGAATATATGCGTGGGGGTGGTTACTCTTCTCAGTTTTTGACTCGTGGTGAAATGCCTGTAACCATGTGCCGTCTGAATTTGGTGAAAGGACAGGGGCCGGTATTGCAGATTGCTGAAGGATGGGCTGTAAATCTGGATGAGGATGTCTTTAATGCGATTAATGAACGTACTGATCGTACCTGGCCTTCTACTTTTTTTGCTCCGCGTCTGACAGGTAAAGGATATTTCCGTGATGTATATACTGTTATGAATAATTGGGGAGCCAATCATGGTGCTATCAGTTATGGGCATATCGGCGCTGATTTGATTACTTTAGCTTCTATGCTTCGTATTCCGGTATGTATGCATAACGTTTCTGAGGAAAACATTTTCCGTCCTAGTGCATGGGTTGCTTTTGGTGAAGATACGGAAGGAAGTGATTATAGGGCTTGCAAGAATTATGGGCCTCTCTATAAATAAGTGAGTGTTATGTTGAAGTCAACCAAACTAAAGAAAACTTTGCTGATAGGTACAACTACAATACTTGTATCATGCAGCGGACAAAATGAAATAAAGATGGGAAGTTATGCTTACGATGCTGAATTCTTAAAAAAATATGGCATTGAATATACTGAATTAGTATCTGCTGACGGAAATGCTAAAGTTATGGTTATACCGGCATGGCAAGGTCGTGTTATGACTACTTCTGCTTCCGGCGATGAGGGGGATAGCTATGGCTGGATTAATTACCGCTTTATAAGTGAAGGAAAACCGAGTACACAGTTTAACCCGGTAGGCGGTGAAGAACGTTTCTGGCTCGGACCTGAAGGCGGTCCGTTCTCACTTTATTTTAAGGAAGGACAAGAACAGGTTTATGATAATTGGGTGGTTCCTGCAGTACTTGACACAGAGTCTTTCAATATTAAATCACAAAACAATAACAGTATTCGTTTTGTGAAAGATACACGTTTAGTAAATGCTTCAGGTACTACTTTTGACATAAATATTGATCGTACTGTATCGTTGATGAGTATGGATGAAGTAGCTGCAGATTTTAATATCCAACTTACGAACGATATGAAAGTTGTGGCCTATAAAAGTGAAAATAAGATTACCAATACAGGAAATAAGGCATGGACAAAAGAAAAAGGGCTAATATCAGTATGGATGCTTGGCTGTTTTAATCCGACGTCAACTACTACCGTATTCATTCCTTATAAACAAGATGCAGAAGGGGTAATTGTGAATGATGAGTATTTTGGCAAAATTCCTGAAGAAAGGTTGATAAAGGAGAATGGAATTATTTATTTTAAGATTGACGGACTTTATCGTTCTAAATTAGGTTTGCCTGCTTCACGTGCAACGAGTTTGTGTGGAAGTTATGATTCATCGAAAGGGGTGCTTACTATCTTATGGTGTAATCTTCCGGAAACTCCTTCAACTTATGTCAATGGACAGTGGGGAGATCAGGAGGATCCATTTGCTGGTGATGTAATCAATTCTTATAATGATGGCCCGGTAGAAGACGGCTCTATTATGGGACCTTTCTATGAGATTGAAACATCTTCTCCTGGTGCAGAGTTGGTTCCAGGTGCATCATTGGTTCATATACAGAAAGTGGTTCATATACAAGGTGAGGATAAACAGCTAGCTCCTATTGTAAAGAATTTATTTGGAGCGGACTTAGATGTAATAAAAACAAAGTTTCAATAGGATAACTATATAAAATAACTTGTATGGAATCAAATAAAATAATACCAAGAGGACTCCTGTTTCCATTCATTCTGCTAACTACGCTTTTCTTTGCCTGGGCTGTGCCGAATAATCTTACAGATACTATGCTGGCAGCTTTCAAGCGTATTATGAGTATGAGTGACTCAAAAACAGCTTGGATACAGGTCGTATGTTATTTATTGGGATATGGATGCTGTGCTGTTCCTGGTGCTTTATTTATCAAGAAATATACTTATAAATCTGGTGTAATGCTTGGACTTGGTTTATATGCGCTTGGTGCTTTATTGTTTTATCCGGCGATGCTTAGTTCGGGAGTAAATATTGATTTCAGCTTCTTTATGTATTTGCTGGCAATCTTTGTTCTTTTTGCGGGGCTTTCAGTTTTGGAGACATCTGCAAATTCTTATGTATTATCAATTGGTCCTGAAAGTACTGCAACGAGGCGCTTGAACTTGTCACAGGCATTCAATCCATTTGGGGCAATTACAGGGGTGGTAATCAGTCAGATTTTTATTCTTTCACAATTGAATGGAATGACAGCGACCGAACGGGCACAGCTTCCGGTGGAGGAATTAGCTGCCATTCAGGGGCAGGAGTTGAATGCTGTTACTACAGCTTATGTGGTGCTTGGTTTGCTAATGTTGGCACTTCTGCTTGTTATTCGATTCACTAAAATGCCCAATCTTAGTGAAAAAGGGGAAAAGGTGGAGTTTGGAGCTACCCTTCGCCGTTTGATAAAAAATAAGAATTATGTATGGGGCGTAGTTGCACAGTTTTTTAATATAGGTGCACAAATAGCTGTGTGGTCATTTGTGATTCGTTATGCTATGGTACAGCTGGATTTTGATGGTGTATTGGCTTCGTTAGGGGATTCTGCTTCTGCTGATGCTGTGGTTAATGCGTTGCGTGGTATTGAACCTGTGGCTGCAGCATTTTATGACGGATGTGAATGGCTTGGGTTAGATGATCTATTACCGCGTACAGCAGAGCAGGCTGGAGCTACTTACTATATCATGTCACTTATTCTCTTTGTAATTATGAGATTTGTTTGTACTGCAATGATGAAATATGTGAGAGCTTATAAACTGTTGATTGGGCTTGCTCTTCTTGCTGTTATCTTCTGTTTGGGCACTATGTTAGGGAAGGGTAGTTTTGGGGTCTATTGTTTGATGGGTATTTCCGGTTGTATGTCATTGATGTTCCCGACTATTTATGGTTTTGGTCTTACCGGACTGGGTAATGATACGAAGATCGGCGGCTCGTTTATGGTAATGGCTATTGCTGGTGCAGCCGTTTTGACTCAAATACAGGGTATTGTTTCTGATCAGACGGGTAGTATTATGGCAGCGTACGTTGTTCCAGGTATTGCTTTTGCTGTGATTGCTTATTATGGATTCTTTGTTGCAAGAAAACAAGAGTCGGCTATTAAATAAAGGTCTGGACTATGGAATTTAAAAAGAAATATGTTATTGGTCTTGATTTTGGGACTGATTCTTGCCGCGCACTGATAGTGGATGCCTTCAATGGTCACGAAGTAGCTGTTGGAGTAAGCTTTTATACACGTTGGAAGGCCGGTCTTTATTGTGATGCACGCGATAGCCGTTATCGTCAGCACCCATTGGATTATATTGAGTCTATGATAGAAGCGGTACATATAGCTCTATCCAATCTGGATAAAGAAGAAGTAGCTGCTATCTGTGGGTTATGTTTTGATACAACTGGTAGTACTCCTGCTTTAACAGATAACACAGGAATGCCGTTAGCTTTGCGACCTGAGTTCGAAGAAGAGCCGGATGCTATGTTTATTCTTTGGAAAGATCATACGGCTATCCATGAAGCTGCACAGATCAATGCGTTTATAAAAGAACATAATCTTAATTATTTGCTTTATGAGGGTGGTACCTATTCATCTGAATGGGTATGGGCAAAGGTTTTGCATATTATTAATACAAACAGTGTAATAAAAGATGCTGCTTATGCTTGGGTAGAACATTGTGATTGGATGACTGGATTAGTAACAGGTAATACTATTCCAGAACAAATTCTTCGTAGTCGTTGTGCCGCAGGCCATAAAGCAATGTGGCATGAGAGTTGGGGACTCCCTTCTGGTGAGGTTCTTGAAAACCTGAGTCCCGCACTGAAAGAGATGCTGCCACATTTGTTTACAAGGACTTATACTAGTGACACGAAAGCAGGTACATTGACTGTGGAATGGGCAGACAAACTTGGATTGCCTGAAGGAATTTCTGTGGCTGTCGGGGCATTAGATGCCCATGTGGGAGCTGTTGGGGCATCAATAGCGCCGGGAGTACTGGTCCGCATCATGGGTACATCTACTTGTGATATTATGGTGGGTAGAAAGACTGAAATAGGGAGGCATTGTATTAAGGGAATCTGTGGACAGGTTGACGGTTCGGTGCTTCCGGGATTTATAGGTTTTGAGGCTGGACAATCAGCATTTGGAGATATATATGCTTGGTTTAAGAATCTGTTGTCATGGACATTAAAAAATATTCCTGATGAAAAGACGAAACAGAAAGCATTGAATGATGTGCTGGTAGAATTGACTAAAGAAGCTCAGAGTATTAAACCGTCTGAAAATAGTGTTATCGCTTTGGACTGGATGAATGGACGTCGTACTCCCGATGCGAATCAGAATGTAAAAGGAGCCATCGCTGGATTAACTCTAGGTAGTACGGCTCCAGAAATGTTTCGTGCATTGGTAGAGGCTACTGCATTCGGTTCTCGACGTATTGTAGAACATATGAAAGAGCAAGGATTACATATCGACTCTGTCAATGCTATAGGTGGTATTACCAAAAAGGCTCCATTCGTGATGCAGACATTGGCAGACGTGTTGAATATGCCTATTCGTGTACTTCGTTCTGAACAGGCTTGTGCTTTAGGAGCAGCCATGTTTGCTGCTGTTGCGGCAGGAGTATACTCTGATATTAATGAAGCTGTAAAATGTATGGGTTCGGATATTGAGGTAGAATATAAACCAAATGAGAGATATTCTCTCGTTTATGAGGCACTTTACAGGAAATATATTGAATTGGCAGGATTTATTGAATCTTACTAGATGATGAGTCGGACAATTTTTGTTTCTGAGTTCTAGTTCAGGTTTGATATAACTTTATGTTTTAATATGTTTATCGAAATTTATATTTGATGTGGAGGCTATGATTGATGTAACAATGACTCCAGTGGTTCTTTGGCAATATGAATAATTGTCTTCGACTCTAAATCGGATATGATCTACATTTCCTTAATAGATTGATAACGTTTGTAGCTAATTAGTGGGCCCTCTTGTCGCTGCAATGTTTGTAGGCAATATTTAGTTGTTTTCTCTATTTCTTTCGACAAGTACTATAAGTATTTTGTTGAGGAATCGTTACATGAAATTCAGTGTATTGAAAATAGTTCATTTTAATATTATTGTAAATATATTGTTTATCTGTAAAATGTATGAATGTATTTATACGCAAAATTGCAAAGATTATTTGTAATGTTAAGTATAGTAACATATGCTAATATTTGTTTGTTTAATTTAATTACTTCTTTACTATGAAAGTATATAAATTTTTATTTGTTTGTTGTTTGTGTTTGGGGATGATACCGGCAGATGCAAAATCAGAGATGAGGTTTCTTGACGAAGAAGCTACTTCAATGATGGAAGTCGGTAAAGGTTCTTCATCGGGTATTCAGCAGAATAAGCGAAAAATATCAGGAAAAGTAGTTGATGATGCTACTGGTGAAGAGTTGATCGGGGTTACTATTGCAGCGAAGGGGACTCAGGATGGTACAATAACGGATGTAAGTGGAAATTTTACTATATCTGTTTCGAATGGAACCATATTAGAAATATCTTATGTGGGATATAAGAAGCAGGTTATTACCATTAAAGATCAACATTTTTTAAACTTACGTATGCATTCAGATAATGAAATGCTTGATGAGGTTGTCGTTATCGGATATGGTTCTATGAAGAAATCCGATTTAACAGGGGCGGTGATTAGTGCTAACATCAAAGACTTTGAGAAATCTCCAAATACGAATATATTACAGTCGTTACAAGGTACTGTGCCTGGACTGAATGTCGGGCAGGTGACTGCGGCAGGTTCTTCTCCTAGTATACAAATACGTGGTAAGAATACATTGTCCGGAAGCGAGAGTGTATTAATTGTTTTGGATGGTATTATATATAATAATTCCTTATCTTCTATCAATCCAAACGATATTGAGTCTATTGATGTCTTGAAAGACGCAAGTGCTACTGCGGTCTATGGTGCTCAGGCTGCTAACGGAGTATTATTGATTACTACTAAGAGAGGAAAGACGGGAGGTACAAAAGTTGATTTTTCTTCGTCTTATACAATTTCTAGCCCGACAAAAGATCTTCGGCCAATGAACCGTCAAGAATTTTTAGACTTTACAAGGGAATTCTATTATGACAAAGCTTATATAGGTCCGGATTATACAACACCTAATCCTGATTTCAATCTTGCGGATTATCTTCCAGCTCCAACAATGCTTGATAGTTCTCAGCCTGATGGAATTTCTGCAAAAGATTACAGTTGGTGGGATGAAGGTACACAAACGGCTTCGGTTTTTGAGAACCGTTTAAGCGTGTCCGGTGGTTCTGATGCAATGTCTTATTTAATCTCATTTTCTAATACGGAACAGCAGGGATATCTGATCAATGATGATTTTTCAAGAAATAGTATCCGTGTAAATTTGGATGTAAAACCATATAAATGGTTGAAAATGGGAGTTCAGTCATTTGCTTCTTTTGTAAAACAAGATGGTGCTTCTCCGACTCCGCTGAATTTAATACAACAGAGTCCGATGATTGAACCATATGATGAAGAAGGTGACCTTGTTCTATATCCATTTAATACTGTGGCGACTAATCCTTTTATGCAATCGGATGTTAATGATAAAGAAAGACACAATTATTTCTTTGCTAATGTCTATGCAGAGGTTCAATTACCGATAAAAGGGTTGACCTACCGTTTCAATTATGGTAATAATTATCGTATTGACGAGCATCATCAGTCAAATGAGTATGGGGCAAGTATGAAAGGAGAGGCTTATAAACATCATACCACTTATTATGACTGGACTTTTGATAATATATTGAATTATAGTGCTGTGTTTGGTGAACATAGTATTGCAGCGACTTTACTTTATGGTGCCAGTGAACGTAAGGAAAGTTATACTTCTGCTTCAGCGAAAAAATTCTTGCGTTTATCACTTGGCTTTGATGCATTGGAGTCAGGAACAGATCAGTTTGTTGAGTCGAATGCATGGAGTGAAGCTTTGTTGTATCAAATGGCTCGTGTGAATTATAAATTTAAAGATCGTTATTTGTTAACTGCTACAGTGCGTCGGGATGGCTTTTCTGGTTTTGGAGAGAATAACAAAACAGCAATATTCCCATCTGTTGCTTTAGGTTGGGTAATGTCAGAAGAAGAGTGGTTTAAGATTGGTTGGATTAATAATTTGAAATTACGTGGAGGTTGGGGTATCAGTGGTAACCAGACATCTCGTTATAAATCATTATCTAAAACAAATGTTGATCCCGGTTATGTATTTGGTGATGGAGGGGAGACTGAAAATGCTCAAAGAGTAACAACCATGGGAAATGGTGATTTGAAATGGGAAAAGACAGCCGGTATAAATTTGGGGCTTGACTTTTCTATATTAAATAACAGAATTAATGGTTCATTGGAGCTCTATCAAACTACCACCCGTGATTTGCTTTATGATATGACCATTCCTACTATTACCGGTTTTGGCTCTGTTAGTTCGAATATTGGTAAAATAAGGAATAAAGGTGTGGAATTTATCATTACTTCTCATAATTTTACTACTCGAGATTTTGAATGGAGTACAACATTTAATATATCTGCTAATAGAAATAAAATTATTACTCTATTCGGTAAAGACGCTGATGGGGACGGAAAAGAGGATGATTTAACGTCAAGTAACCTTTTTATAGGAGAACCGATCTCTGCTATTTATAACTATCAGATAGATGGTATATGGCAGCTTAATGACGAGATTCCTACAGGTTATCACCCAGGAAATTATAGGATTGTAGATACTGATGGTAAAGAAGGAATTACAGTTGATGACCGTATAATTCTTGGAAAAAAGGATCCTGCCTACCGTTTTGGTATAATGAATAAATTCCGTTATAAAGATCTTACTTTTAGCTTCTTCATAAATTCAGTACAAGGAGGTAAAGATGGATATATGCAGGCTAACTCGGGTTCTTTGAACAGAGGAGATGTTAATCATCGTTTATACAACAGAATAAGTGAAATGGGAGCAGACTATTGGTCACCGAGTAATCCTAATGCAACTTATGCGCGATACAGTCAAGCACCGACTATCAATCCGACTCGTTATCAACAGCGTAACTTTGTTCGTTTGCAAGATATTACTTTAGGATATAATCTTCCTAAAAACTGGACAAAATCAGTTGGTATTGAGAATGTGAATCTTTATGTAACGGGAAAGAATCTTTTGACTTTTACGAATTGGAAAGGATGGGATCCGGAAGCAGGTCAAGATTATAACGGCCGTCCGGTGCTTAAGAGTTTTACATTCGGTTTAAATGTTACACTATAAATTAGAAGTACAATTATGAAAAAATATATAGCTTTATGTTGTGTGTTAAGTGGAATATTGTTCGGTTGTAATGAGAGCAAATTCTTACGAGAAGTTCCCGAAGACTTCATGAGTGCTGAAAACTCTTATGAGACTGAAGCAGATTTTGATATGTCTGTAAATGATTTATATAGTTTGGTGCGGGAAGATATGTATGGTTATGATGAATGGCGCCCATTTGATTATTTATATGGAACGGATCTGATTTTTGATGGAGAACCTGGTACGCAAATCCGGCATAGTAATATGCTTGGAGCTTATCATCCCACAGCGGTAAGTCCTAGTGTTCATTGGAATTTAATTTATAAAATGATTGCTGGGGCGAATACTATTATTGATAGGCTTGAGATATCTTCATTACCTGAGGACAAGAAGACCTTGTTTGAAGCTAAGGCTCGTTTTTTCCGTGGTTTTGGTTATAGAACTTTAGGATATTTATATGGTGGAGTACCTCTTGAACTCCATGAAGTCAAACAGGCAAAGACTGATTATGTGCGTTCTACCCGTGAAGAGACCTTAACACAAGCTATGCAAGATGTGAAATTTGCTGCTGAAAAGTTACCGGATATTACTCAAGTAAGAGATGGTGAAGTTTCTTCTCCAGCAGCTTATCATCTTCTTTCAGAACTTTATCTTGCGCTTGGTAGAGATCAGGATGCTGTTGATGCTGCTACTTTAGTGATTGAGAATCCTGCATTGGGATTAATGAAAGATCGTTTCGGCTCTAGAAAGTCAGAAGCAGATAAAGATGTTTATTGGGATTTGTTTCGTAGAAATAATCAAAATAGAGGTGCTGGAAATACTGAAGGAATTTGGGTTATTCAGTTTGAGATAGATACTCCGGGTGGGGGTAGTAGCTCTACTAAATTGCAAGAGAAATTTAACTATAGATTAGAGAGAAATATTGCTCCTATGGTTCGTGATGTACGAATTAAGAAGAATGGAAAAACATATACCCCGTTCAATTGGCCTGTTTCTGATTACACGGGAGGTCGTGGTATCGGTTGGGGTATATCCACTAAATATTTCTCTAATACTGTTTGGGAAGATGATTTTGACGGCGATATGAGAAATGCAAATCATAATTTTGTACGTAAGTTTCCGGTTCACAGAAGTGAGGTTATTAATTTAGGGATAACAGAACTTGATGTTGATCATTTGCCGGAAGGAGTGGAGGTCATCGTTGGCCAAGGAAATAGCACAACTATTCCTGGACGTTATCTATATGCGTATCAGTCTAAATGTACTACTCCTGGTAATCATCCGGATGCCTTATATTCCAATAAAGCTAATCTCTCTTTGAAAGGCGACGCGGGGGTTACTTATACAGACCAATATATGTTCCGTCTTGCTGAAACTTACTTGTTGAGGGCTGAGGGATATATGAATTTGGATAAAAAAGATCTGGCAGCAAAAGATATAAATGAAGTTAGAGATAGGGCGCATGCAAAATCGGCAGATGAATCAGAAATTGATATGGATTATATTCTTGATGAGCGTATGCGTGAGCTTGGTATTGAAGAAAAGCGTCGCCTTACATTGATGCGAACACAGACGCTTTATGATAGGGTTATGAAATGTAATCCATATTATGCGGATCCTAAGACGAATGGTGATGGTGTAGGAATGCAGAAACATTATAATATTTGGCCTATTCCGCAATCTGCTATAGAGGCGAATACTGACGCTATTCTTGAACAGAACCCCGGATATAATTAATTAAATAATCCACTTGGAAAAGTGAGGCTCTACATTTTATTTTATTCTGAGATGATAATTAGACTGATGTGTAGCTTAAAACACTTTTTCAAGTGGATTCATGACTATTTAATAAGTAAATAAACTGTATGAGAAAGGTATTTCTATTTGTTTTTATTTTTTGTATTGCTATTGCAAATGCACAGATAAAGGTCTGTGATAAGGTTACCGATGGAGTAGATTTTCCTTTGTGCACCAATGGAAAGGTTAGTAATATTTTTGTTTCAAATGCTGATCATGAGGTCGTAAAGCGAGTGGCTAACATATTTGCAGATGATATTCACCTTGTTACAGGTAGGAAAGGAAAAGTTAATATATCCAAGTCTGTTAAAGGTAAAAATGTAATTATTATTGGTACTTTAGGTAAAAACGCAACTATTGATGGTTTTGTCCAAAGAGGGCTGATTGATGTGAAGGATATCAAAAATGGTTGGGAGCAATATGTGGTTAAAGTACTTGAGAAACCAGAAGCGAATATTGACCGTGCATTAGTGATAGCAGGTTGTGATCGTAGAGGTACTGCATACGGTGTGTTTGCGATTTCTGAGGCAATGGGTGTCTCTCCATTATATTGGTGGTCTGATATACCTGTTAAAAAATCCAAGTCTTTATTCTTGCAGACTTCGGAATACATATCAAAGGCTCCAAGTGTGAAGTATAGGGGATTATTTATTAATGATGAAGGATGGGGCATTACTCCGTGGGCAAAGAAAACCTATGATCCAGAACTTGGTGATATAGGTCCAAAGACGTATGCTAAAGTCTGTGAGCTCATTCTCCGAATGAAAGGTAATATGTTATCTCCGGCAATGCACCCTAGTTCAGGAGCATTCAATAAGTATCCTGAAAATAAGATTGTTGCAGATAATTATGCGATTGTTATGACTTCTGCTCATTGTGAACCATTGTTGTTTAATAATGTGACAGAGTGGGATAAGAAGACAATGGGGGATTGGAACTATATGACTAATAAGGGGATGATTAATAAGGTCTTAGATAAACGAATTTCAGAGAATGGACCTTATGAAAATTTTTACACTCTTGCTATGCGTGGAATTCACGATTCCGGTCTTGTCGGTGTACCTAAAGATAGGGAGGTTTCACTTATTGAGGAGGTACTTACTGATCAACGTAATATTCTGGCAAAACATATTGATAAGCCTATTGATTCTATTCCTCAATTATTTATGCCCTATAAGGAGGTGTTGGATATATATGAAAAAGGATTAAAAGTCCCGGAAGATGTGACCTTGGTATGGCCGGATGATAATTTCGGTTATATAAAGAGATTAAGCAATAAAGAAGAACGTGCGCGAAAAGGAGGGGCAGGCGTTTACTATCATATCTCCTATTGCGGTGCTCCTCACGATTATTTGTGGATTAATACAACTCCTAATACCTTAATCTTTGAGGAAATGCGTAAAGCCTATGATACAGGTGCTGATCGTTATTGGTTGTTGAATGTTGGAGATATCAAACCGGGAGAGCTTGCACTGAAATACTTCTTTGATATGGCATGGGATGTTGATTCTTTTAATTTCGAAAATTCTTATGATTTTAATACAGATTATCTAACTTCGATTTTTGGTGAGAAGTATAGAGACGATTTGAAGGATATTCTTGATACTTATTTCCTATTGGGTTTTCAGCATAAACCAGAGTCTATGGGATGGGGGTATCTTTGGAATAACTATCAACACATGGAAAGAGTTATAGATACCGATTTTTCTTTGATTAATTATAATGAAGCAGAAGATCGTATGAACGAATATGATCGTATCTCAGATAAAAGTGAGAAAATATGGAAATCTCTTCCTGTGGAGCTGAAAGCACCTTTTTATGAACTTGTCCATTATCAAGTAAAAGGAGCAGCATTAATGAATAAGAAAATGTTGACTGCCCAAAAGAATCGTTGGTATGCTCGTCAGAATCGTGCTGCTACGAATCTTTATGGCGATAAGACGAAAGCTTTTCATGATAGCCTCAATTATTATACAAAAGAGTATAATACGATGCTTGACGGAAAGTGGAATCATATGATTACAGTTTCTCCGGGCTGGAAAGGTAAATATCAGAATATGCCTCCGGTAGAAAAATACCATCCGAAGTCAGGTGAAGATATGCAGATATTTATACCTGGTAAAGATTGTACTTTTGGCCTTGGTGCCGCTAATGTATTGCCAACGGCAAATCCGTTTATCAAGAAACATTTATTTGTTGAACTTTATAATAGGGGAGATAAAGCATTTACGTGGGAAGCAACAACAAACGTACCATGGATAAAACTTAGTAAGAAGGCTGGGACTACATTATTGCAGGATCGTATTAATATATCTGTTGATTGGAATAAGGTTCCTACAGGAGATAATCTTATTGCTGAAATTGAATTTAGAACACAAAATAAGGTAGAGAAAGTAATCCTGCCGGTGTTCAATCCGAAGAGTCCATCAGTAACAGAGCTTAAAGGGCTTTATGTGGAAGATAATGGATGTGTGTCAATTAATGCAGGAAAGTTCCATCATAAGCAAGAAGCTAATGGAATAAAAGTGCGTACGGTTATGGGACTGGGATATGAAAATGAATGTGTACAGTTGGGTGAGGCTACTCAGGAAACTCAAAGCATGTGGAATACTCATAAGGTTTCTCAGGCTCAATATGATTTCTACTCGTTTAATGGTGGTAATGTAGTGGCTTATATATACGCTCTTCCTCTGTTTCCTATAGATCCGAAGCATGATACTCGTTATGGTGTTATGATTGATGATGGCTTGGTTCATTGGGTGACGGTTTCCTCTAAGGAATACTCCGGTGAATGGCATCGTAATGTTTTCCGTAACAGTGATATTGCTATGGTGAACATGCATGTTGGAAAACCAGGAAAACATACCTTTAAACTGATTTGTGCTGATCCGGGTATGATTATCCAAAAGGTAGTACTGGATTTTGGAGGAATGAAGCAGTCATATTTGGGACCGAAGGTAACTATGGTAGAATAAAATGAATAGGTTAAATATTCTGTTGTCTTTATATTTGTCTTTTTGTCCATACATGATATTGTATGGACAAAAGATGGATATGTCTAGTACAGCTGTTGGGAAAGTGACCTGTATCGCTCGATTAACAGGAATGCCTTTGCCAGAAGAAGAGTTTATGTCGCCAAATTCGACAGTTCAGCAATGGAATATTGGAGGAACTGATCTTGGAATCATTTGGGAGCAGGCGCCCGGTAAATACGGAATATTTTTTGGTGATAGTTATGGCAGAAATTTTAAACCTTTCGGTCCTAAACCTAATGATGCAGCTGGCGAATGGAGATGTAATTTCCTTGCTTTTTCAACAGACACCTATTTGAATGATGGATTATCATTTTCAGGTGTAGTAACAGATAATAAAGGTGAAGCTCGTGAGATTATTCCAGGTGGGAAAGATAAGTCGGGAAAGGGAGATTGGACATCTATTCCAACAGCGGCAATTCGTGCTGGTGGGATAGATTATGTTCATTACTTTAATATGCGGAACTGGCGTAATTGGGATACTAACTATTCGGCTCTGTATCGTTCTGTTGACTCTGGAATGAGTTGGGAGCCGTGTGCTAATGTTAAGTTTTCATCGGATAGCTATTTTGGTCAGATAGGCTATTTTAAAAAAGATGGATATGTCTATATGATTGGAACGGAAGCAGGTCGTGATACTCCCGCACGTCTAGCCCGTTTTCGAGAGCGTGATATTGAACGGCAGGAACGTTATGAATACTGGGATGGAACAATAAATAAATGGGTACGCGGTGATGAGAAACGCGCAACTGTGATAATTGATGACAAAGTCGGTGAACTATCATTTATTTATAACTATAAGTATAAAAAATGGATTATAGCATATTTTGCTTTAGCCCGATATGATATCACTCTTCGTATGGCTGATGATATAACAGGTCCTTGGAGTGAACCGTATAAATTGGTTGATTCAAAAGAGTATCCTCAATTATATGGTTCCTTTTTTCATCCATTGTCTTCTTATGGTGATGAACTTTACTTTTTAATGTCAATGTGGAAACCGTATAATGTATTTCTCATGAAAACTGTGCTTTTTAAAAAGTGAATATTATATTGTAAATTATAAATTAAAAACTTGATTGTTGTATGAAGAAAATTTCATTCTTATTTTTATTTATCCTTTTAGGAAATGTGTATTCATCTGTTTTGGCACAGACTGGTTTAGACAATGATCTATTCAATCTGGCTCAGATGAAATCTGGAATTAAAAACAAGCGAATTTCAAGCACTGACCCGACTGGAGGGAATCGTGACCATTTGGAGCCGTTTAAGTCTGGTGAGAAAAGAACCATCGCTGAAATAAAAGGAACTGGAGTAATTAATCATATTTGGATTACTATGTCTCCTACACCTGATCAGCTAAGTCGTAATGATATTATTATTCGTATGTACTGGGATGGTAATGATTATCCATCTGTAGAATCTCCGATCGGTCCTTTTTTCGGGCAGGGATGGAATGAATCTTATAATTATAGTTCTATGCCTCTTGCTGCCGGACCCAAAGAAGGTACAGGTCTTACTTCTTATTTTGCAATGCCTTTTGAGAAAGGCGCACGCATTGAGATTGAGAACCAAAGCGGGAAGACCATTAAGGCTTTCTATTTTTATGTAGACTATTTTGAAATGAAAAAACTTCCTAAGGATATGGGGCGGTTCCATGCATGGTATAATCACAACCTTACAGAAGCCTTACCGGAAGGGGAAACTGAATGGGGACTTACGGGGAAGCAACATCCAAACTCAACAGGAGAACGTAATTATGTTTTTATTGAAACAAAGGGTAAAGGCCATTTTGTAGGTATAAACTATTATATTCATTGTCCGACTCCTATGTGGTATGGAGAAGGGGATGATATGTGGTTCATTGATGGTGAAGAACTACCTTCACTTATTGGTACTGGTACCGAAGATTTCTTTAATACATCATGGTGTCCTAAAGAGAAGTTCTCATTTCCATATTTTGGAGCTCCTCGTGTTAATGATGATCACGGATGGTTAGGACGTACTCATGTATACCGCTTCTTTATTTCTGATCCTATTTTCTTTGAGAGCAGTGTGAAAGGAACGATAGAGCATGGGTCTAATAATAACCTTACTTTAGATTTGGCTTCCGTAGCATATTGGTATCAGGATTCAGCAGTTGCTTTGCCGGCAGCTCCTACAAAAGAACAAAGAGCATTGAAACCATTTATAAATTATAAAGATATGCACCGCTGGCGTGATGCTTGGCGCAAATCGAAAGGTAATGAACCGACTCTTTGGGGACATGAAACCAATAAATAATACAGATTTGTATTAATCATAGAATGTTTGTTATGAGCAAAATAAAAACTAAAAGAATGAGAAAAAACATCGCATTGGTAGCCTCTGTATTTTTGCTATCTGGCAGTGTTTATGCTCAAAATGTTGCTTCACCGGAGAAACCAAAAGCATATATTGTATCGAATGCACATTTGGATACTCAATGGAATTGGGATATACAGACTACGATTAAGGAGTATGTATGGAATACAATAAATCAGAATCTGATGCTTCTTAAACAATATCCTAATTATGTATTCAACTTTGAAGGTGGTGCTAAATATGCATGGATGAAGGAGTATTTTCCTATCCAGTATGAAGAGGTGAAGAAATATATTAAAACTGGGCGCTGGCATGTAAGCGGTGCGAGCTGGGATGCAACAGACGTGTTGGTTCCATCGATCGAATCTTCCTTACGCAATATTATGCTTGGACAGGATTATTATCGCAAGGAGTTTGGAGTTGAAAGTACTGATATATTTTTGCCTGATTGTTTCGGATTCGGTTGGACATTGCCAACGATAGCTTCACATTGTGGACTTATCGGATTTTCATCCCAGAAACTAAAATGGCGTACTAATCCTTTCTATGGAAAGAGTAAGTATCCGTTTACAATAGGGCTATGGACAGGTGTAGATGGTTCTACTATAATGATGGCACATGGGGAAGATTATAATAAGCGGTGGAAAGAGGAAGACTTGTCTAATAATAAAGACCTGCTTAAGTTTACATCTCAATCTCCATTGAACATCGCTTATCGTTATTATGGTACAGGTGATATTGGTGGCTCTCCTACATTGGAGTCTGTTCGTGCTGTGGAGAAGGGAGTTAAAGGCAATGGCCCGGTTGAGATTATTAGTGCCACTAGCGATCAATTATATAAGGACTTCCAACCATACGGAAACCATCCTGAACTTCCACAATATAATGGTGAGTTACTGATGGACGTACATGGCACCGGTTGCTACACTTCTCAAGCTGCGATGAAATTGTATAATCGTCAGAATGAACTATTAGCTGATGCTGCGGAGCGTTCGTCTGTTGTGGCGGATTGGTTAAACCAGGCTTGTTACCCGGGAGATGCTTTTACTGAAATTTGGCGTCGCTTTATTCTTCATCAATTTCATGATGATTTAACTGGTACTAGTATACCTCGCGCTTATGAGTTCTCATGGAATGATGAACTAATATCGCTTCAACAGCTCTCTGGAATTCTTACATCATCAGTGGATGCGGTTGTTCGCCAGATGAATACGAAGACTAAAGGTATGCCTGTAGTGATCTACAATTCTTTGGGATATGATGTTACTGATCTTGCAGAGGTCGAAATAGAGACTTCTAAGGCTCCTAAAGACGTCTCGGTATATAATGCTGATGGTAAGAAAGTTCCGGCTCAACTTTTAAGCTATACTGATGGTAAGGCTAAGTTGTTGTTGGAAGCAACAGTTCCTGCTGTTGGATATGCGGTGTATGATGTACGTATTTCAGGTTCTTCAAAGCATTCTGTTATCTCTTCTGATGCATCTGTATTGGAGAACTCAATATATAAGTTGTCTCTTGATCAGAATGGCGATGTAGTCTCTTTGTTTGATAAGAAGAATAATAAAGAGTTGGTTAAAGAAGGGAAAGCTATTCGCTTAGCTCTATTTACTGATAATAAATCATATGTTTGGCCTGCTTGGGAAATAAAGAAAACAATCATTGACACTATTCCTCAATCTATTACCGATGATGTTAAAATAACAGTGTTGGAGAACGGTATTCTACGTAAATCTATTTGTGTTGAGAAGCGTTATGGAGAGTCGAATTTCAAGCAGTATATTCGTATGTATGAGGGAAGCCGCGCAGATCGCATTGATTTTTATAATGAGGTGGATTGGAAATCCACCAACTCGTTGCTGAAGGCGGAATTTCCATTGAATGTTACTAATCAGAATGCGACGTATGATCTCGGACTGGGCTCTATTGAAAGAGGCAATAATACGACTACTGCATATGAAGTTTATGCTCATCAATGGACTGATCTGACTGATAGGGATAACAGTTATGGTGTTACGGTTTTAAATGACTGTAAGTATGGTTGGGATAAGCCTGATGACAATACGATTCGTCTGACCCTTCTCAATACTCCAGGGACCAATAAACGTTATATATATCAGAATAAACAAGATCTAGGTTATCATACATTTACTTATAGTCTGGTGGGACACTCCGGAAAGTTGGAAAGGCCAGAAGCGGTACGTAAGTCTGATTTACTAAATCAGAAGTTGAAGGCTTTCTCGACAGAAAAACATCAAGGAACTTTAGGTAAAGAATTCTCCTTTGCATCTTCAAGCAATAATAATGTTATTATTAAAGCTATAAAGAAAGCGGAAAATTCGGATGAATATGTAGTGCGTGTTTATGAAATTGGTGGTGAAAAGGAACAAAAGGCTACTATTGTTTTTGCAGGTAATATCGTAGAAGCATGTGAGGCCGATGGTACTGAAAAGAAAATAGCACAAGCACAGTTTAGTAATAACTCGTTGTCCTTCAGTATAAAACCATTTTCTATCAAGACTTTCAAAGTTCGTCTCAAAACATTTGGCTTGAAGCGCTTTGAGTTGCAATATGCCAGTCTGCCTTTGAAGTATGATCAAAAGTGCTCATCTTTCAATGAGTTCCGTGCAGAGGGTGATTTTGATGCAGGTTATTCATATGCAGCAGAATTGTGGCCGTCAGAACTGAACGTTGATCAAATTCCTTTTAAGTTAGGTGAGAAAGATATTGCCAATGGAATGTCTTGTAAAGGGGATACGTTATATTTACCTCAAGGAGAAACATATAACAAACTGTATGTTTTGGCTGCCGCTACTGATGGAGATTATATGGTTCCGTTTAGAAGTGGTCATATTGAGAGTAAAGTATATATTCCTTCATACACTGGCTTTATTGGACAATGGGGGCATACGGGACATACTAAAGGTTATTTGAAAAAGGTAAATGTTGCATTCGTAGGAACGCATCGCCATTCGTCTACAGATGATGAACCATATAACTTTACTTATATGTTTAAGGTCAGTATTGATATACCGAAAGGTGCCCGTAGTATTATATTGCCTAATAATGAAAAGGTTGTTCTTTTTGCAGCTACATTGGTTAATGAATTGATAGAACCGGTAAAAGTTGCATCTACTCACTTTAATACAGCTATCAAAGAGAATACTGTTCATTTGAATGATGGGGATATTAAGTATGATAATCTTCTAAAGGGGGCGAAAGTCATTGGATTCTCCGGTTCTTATAATGAACGTGAAAAACCTCATCAGATTATTGATGGTAATTATAATACAAAATGGTGTGATGTCGGAAAACATTTTAATTATGCAGATTTTGACTTAGGTGAGAGTAAATCACTTACAGGCTGGAAGTTAGTGAATGCCGGTCGCGAAGATAAAGGTTATGTTACTTCTGCATGTTTCTTGTTGGGACGCAATAGTCTTGATGAGGAATGGCAGCCGCTTGATAACTTTGATGATAATCGTCAGAATATTGTGCAACGCACAATGAAGTCACCAGCTAAGGTACGATATGTCCGTCTGATGATAACTCGGCCGATGCAGAATGCTGATGGAGATGTTCTTCGAATTAATGAGTTTGAATTATTTTAATTAGGCTTATTGTATAGGGATGTTTTCTATGTTGGAAACATCCCTGTTTTATGTTTTAGATTATGGGAAAAACATATGTTGTATCTTATATTGTAGCAGCTTTATGTGTGCTAAATACAAATGCCGCTAATATTATCTGGCAAATAGGTAAGGCTGACAACTCTGCTTCTGAATTGGCTCTTGGTCCTTCTAGTTATAAGGATTTTCTGGCAAAAGATTTTGGTTATGAAGATAGGTACTTCTTAATTGGCAACTCAAAAGACGACAAGGACTTTCCATATGTATTGCCAGGGCCGAATGACGTATGGGGTGGCACATGGCGCACTTCCGGCTGGCGTACTCATAGCACGAATATTTTATTTGGTTTGGACAGAATAACAGAACATGGGGAATGTAGATTGGTTATTGATCTGTTGGATGCTGATCCAAAGCGTTCTTTGGTCAAGGTCTTGGTCAATTCTGTTGAAAAAAAGTTTGAAATAAAAGGGAAATCAGAAAAGGTGCTTGACGGAGTTGTTGATGAGGCGAAGGAACAGGTGTTGGAAATACCTATTGCCGCTTCTGATTTAAAGATCGGGGGTAATATTGTTACGATCTCTGTTTTAGAAGGCGGTTGGATTGCGTTTGATCAAGTCAGGCTTGAAGGTCCGCATAGTATTAAGCTAAAGAATACACATAGTTCGGTGTTTCTTCGTAATGTATCTCCTGCTAAGTATGAGATAAAACACGGTGATTCCATGGTGCAGCCTCTCTTGATTGATGTAGAACATCTTTCGGGAAATCCAGATTTAACAGTTGAACTGGACGGAAAACGTATTTTCTCCTCTAAACTTGATACTGCTCGTTATATGTTTGAGGCGCCTATGCCTGCAGTAAAGAAAATGGTAAAGAGCAAGTATCAAATATTTGCTGATGGTAAATTGTTGGAGAGTGCTACTGTTTTACGGTCTCCACAAAAGGAACAGACTTTAGCCGATTATGTTGATACGAAAATGGGGACTGCACATTCTCGTTGGATGATCGCTCCAGGGCCTTGGATGCCATTTAGTATGGTTAAATTAAGTCCTGATAATCAAAATAGAGGTTGGCAGGCTGGTTATCAGCCAACGTTTGAGACAGTAGGTTGTTTTAGTCATATACATGAATGGACTATGGCTGGATTGGGAATGATGCCGACGAATGGTAAACTTTATACAAGAGTAGGTGATCAGTTTTCTCCTGATGAAGGCTACCGTTCTCGAATTGAGAAACGAACAGAAGAAGCGCCATTAGGTTATTATAAGGCCTTTTTAACTGACACACAGATTGAAGTGGAGGCAACTGCCACAGAGCGTGCAAGTTTTCAGCGGTATAGTTTTCCGCAGAATAAGGATGGGCGTGTGATGATTGATTTGCATATTCAGGCGGAATATGATTATAAGTTGTTTGATGTTGATGTTAATAAAGTTAGTGATAACCGTATTGAAGGACATTGCCGGCAAATATCCTCTCGTATATGGGGTAAGGATGCTGAACAGGAATATGTAGTTAACTTCGTTATAGAGTTCGATACTCCGATAAAAAAGGTTGGAGGATGGAAGAATGATGAGATTCTTGATACTTCTCATATTTCGGGAGAAGAGCTTAGTGATGCAGGGCTATTTGTGGAGTTTGACACGAGAAAACATCCCATAGTTCAAGTTCGCACAGGTTTATCGTATGTTAGTGTAGGTAATGCTTCTGAAAACTTGAATAAAGAGATTTCAGAGCGTTTCGGCTGGGATTTTGAAGCTGTGGTAAAATATCAGAGAGAGGTATGGAATAGTTTTCTTAACAGAGTAGTTATTTCTACTAATGATAGATTAGAAAAGATCCGGTTTTATTCTAACATGTATCGTGCGCTTTGCCGTAACTTATTTAGTGATGTAAATGGAGAATGGGTATCGGCTGATGAGAAAGTACATAAGTTGTCCAATCCGGATCATTTGGCTTTAGGATGCGATGCATTTTGGAATACATTCTGGAATTTAAATCAGTTTTGGAATTTGGTTACTCCTGAGTGGTCATCTAAATGGGTAAACTCACAACTGGCAATGTATGATTCAAATGGATGGCTTGCCAAAGGTCCGGCGGGCATGGAATATATACCGGTAATGGTAGCTGAACATGAGATTCCTTTGATAGTATCTGCATACCAGATGGGAATTAGAGATTTTGATTCGGAGAAAGCTTTTGCAGCTATGAAGAAAATGCAAACGACTCCTGCTGTACGTATAGGGGGTGGATTTGCTGGCAATCGCAATCTTGTTGAATATTTGAAATATCAATATGTGCCTTTTGAGAAAGGGCGATTCTCTAACTCGTTGGAATATTCTTATGATGATTGGACTGTTGGTCAAATGGCAAAAGCACTTGGTAAATCTCATGATTATGAAGTTTTTAATAAGCGAGGATATTGGTGGAAGAATGCAATGAATCCTAAAACTGGCTATGCCCATATGCGAGGAGTAGACGGAAAATTTGTTTCAAATTTTGATCCTTTTCTTACAGGACGTAATCAACATTATGTGGAAGGCAACTCTTGGCAACTTACTTTTTTTGTGCCACAGGATGTGCCTGCTCTTATAGAAACAATAGGTGAGAAAAACTTTGTGGAACGTCTTAATTGGGGATTTGAGGTTAGTAAGCAATGGCGATACAATGCTCCTAATGACCAATATTGGGATTATCCTGTTGTGCAAGGTAATCAGCAATCCATGCATTTTGCATTTTTGTTTAATTGGGCAAAGAAACCCTGGTTAACTCAAAAATGGTCACATTCAATTATGGATAGATATTATGGTAATGGTGTAGCTAATGCTTATCTTGGTGATGAAGATCAAGGGCAGATGAGTGCTTGGTTTGTGATGGCTGCATTAGGATTGTTTCAAACTGATGGAGGATGTAGAGTCAATCCTATATATGAGATAGCTAGTCCTCTTTTTGAGAAGGTTGTTATCAATCTTGGCCGTCTTTATGGTCGTGGTGATAGTTTTGTTATTGAAGCAAAGAATGTTTCAAGAAAAAATAAATATATTCAGAGTGCGGTTTTGAATGGAAAGAAATTGAATACTTTTTATTTTCAAGCTTCAGAACTATTGAGAGGAGGAGAGCTTATACTTATTATGGGAGATAAACCTAATTATCGATGGGGAATTTGATTAATATTGAAGATCTAAGTATTAGTAGTTTTATAGGTCCTTTATCGGGTTAACCCTTTTGGATTATCAGTACAAGTATGTCTTTTAGGCTGAAATGTACCAAAATTGTCTTTCATTTGGATTATTTAGGTCGGTCAATTCTATTTAAATGCACTACTTTTGCCATCAGGAAAATTAATCACTTAACAAATAATCCCTGTATTATGAAAACAATTCTTAGCGCATTAGGACTTTCCCTATTGATCTTTACGAGTTGCGGTGGACAAAAAAAGGTTGAAGTAGACTTTATTCAGGACAACATCGACAACGCTGTGGCACAGAACACAATCCAGACGGACATTATTGAGAAGTCCGGTAAAATCTTGAATCCGAGAACAATCAACGAAGATGGGAGTATTTCTTACATACCTATGGAAGACTGGTGCTCAGGTTTCTTTCCCGGTAGTATATGGTTGACTTATAATCTGACGGGTGATAAGAAATGGTTGCCGCTGGCAGAGAAATACACAGAGGCTCTTGATTCAGTGAAATATTTGAAATGGCATCATGATGTAGGGTTCATGATCGGTTGCAGTTATTTGAACGGCTATCGCATGGCAGATAAGAAAGAGTATAAAGACGTCATTATAGAAGCTGCCAGATCATTGTCCACTCGTTTTCGTCCGAATGCAGGCGTTATCCAGTCATGGGATGCCGATAAAGGTTGGCAAGGAACACGGGGATGGAAATGTCCGGTGATTATTGATAATATGATGAATCTCGAACTCTTATTTGAAGCAACAGCCCTTTCCGGGGATTCTACTTTCTATAATATTGCAGTGAAACATGCTGATACAACAATGGCTCACCATTTCCGTCCGGACAACAGCTGCTACCATGTGGTAGATTACGACCCAGAGACAGGAGAAGTGCGTAAGAGACAAACTGCACAGGGATATGCCGACGAATCGGCTTGGGCTCGCGGACAAGCATGGGCTTTGTATGGATATACTACCTGTTATCGCTATACCAAAGATAAGAAATATCTCGACCAGGCACAAAAGGTCTATAACTTCATCTTTAATAATAAGAACTTGCCGGAAGACCTCGTGCCATATTGGGATTATGATGCTCCGAATATTCCGAACGAACCTCGCGATGCTTCTGCAGCAGCTTGTACGGCCTCTGCCCTTTACGAACTGGATGGCTACCTGCCGGGCAACCACTACAAGGAAACTGCTGATAAGATAATGGAAAGTTTAGGCTCACCTGCTTATCGTGCAAAGGTCGGAACAAACGGCAACTTTATCCTGATGCACTCCGTTGGCAGTATTCCTCACGGTCAGGAAATTGACGTTCCTTTGAACTATGCTGACTATTACTTCCTGGAAGGACTGATGCGTAAAAGAGATTTGGAAAAGAAATAAGAAATAGACAATGAACGGTAAACAGTGAACGGTGAATGCTTGGCGGATTCTGACGGAAAATGTTTACCGTTTATCATTCGCTACTTATTGTTTATAACTCTCTATTGACCGTTTGTCATTTACCTGTTTTAATCATTTATCATAAACTATCATGAATAAACCTATTAACCTTCTTGTAGGAGGATTGACGCTGTTTGCCGCACAAGGTTGCAAGGCTCCGAAACAAGTGTCCCAACAAGCGGAGCATCCTAATATAATCTATGTATTTCCCGATCAATACCGTAACCAGGCGATGGGCTTCTGGAGCCAGAACGGATTCCGGGATAAAGTAAACTTTGAAGGAGACCCCGTGCATACTCCTAATCTGGATGCCTTTGCACGTGAATCTATGGTCTTGTCGTCTGCGCAGAGTAACTGTCCGTTGAGCAGCCCCCATCGTGGAATGTTACTGACCGGTATGTATCCGAACAAAAGTGGTGTACCATTGAATTGCAACTCTACACGTCCGATCAGTTCCTTGCGCGAGGATGCGGAATGTATCGGCGATGTATTCAGCAAAGCAGGCTATGACTGTGCTTATTTTGGCAAACTTCATGCTGACTTCCCAACTCCGAACGATCCCGAACATCCGGGACAGTATGTGGAGGAAAAACGTCCGGCATGGGATGCTTATACACCGAAAGAACGCCGGCACGGTTTTAACTACTGGTATTCTTACGGAACATTTGATGAACACAAGAATCCGCATTACTGGGATACGGATGGTAAGAGACATGATCCGAAGGAATGGTCACCTTTGCATGAATCAGGCAAAGTCATTTCTTATCTGAAAAATGACGGTAACGTGCGTGATACCAAGAAACCTTTCTTTATAATGGTGGGTATGAATCCTCCCCATAGCCCGTATCGTTCTTTGAATGACTGTGAAGAGCAGGATTTCAATCTTTATAAAGATCAGCCTCTGGATAGTCTGCTGATTCGCCCGAATGTCGATTTGAAGATGAAGAAAGCGGAGTCCGCACGTTATTATTTCGCTTCCGTAACCGGAGTAGACCGTGCTTTCGGACAGATTTTGACGACATTGAAAGAGCTGGGATTGGATAAGAATACAGTCGTAATTTTTGCTTCCGACCATGGCGAGACGATGTGTAGCCAGCGCACTGATGATCCGAAGAATTCCCCTTATTCTGAATCCATGAATATTCCGTTTCTGGTTCGTTTTCCCGGTAAGATTCAGCCGCGGGTAGATGATTTATTGCTCTCTGCTCCTGATATTATGCCTACGGTGCTTGGCTTATGCGGGCTGGGTGATTCTATTCCGGCAGAAGTGCAGGGACGTAATTTTGCTCCTCTTTTCTTCGATGAAAAGGCTGAAATTGTTCGCCCTACAGGTGCACTGTATATTCAGAATGTAGACGGTGATAAAGATGAAAATGGATTGGTGCAGACTTACTTCCCTTCTTCAAGAGGTATCAAGACAGCTCAATATACATTGGCTTTATATATCGACCGTGATACGAAGCAATTGAAGAAAAGCCTCTTATTCGATGATGTAAAAGATCCATATCAGCTGCATAACTTGCCTTTGGAAGAAAATAAGGAGATTGTGGCAAAACTTTGCGGTGAAATGGGAGCTATGTTGAAAGAGATTAACGATCCTTGGTATACGGAAAAGATTCTGTCGGATCGGATCCCTTATTAGCGATTTATGTATTCTTATATAATCATTTAGGCACGGATTACACGGATTTCACGGTCTTTAGTGTTCTCATTGTTGCAAGGCAACCGCGTTCATCCGTGTAATCCATGCCTAAAAAACGAAAGCAATTCAGTAATGAAAGACAGTTGTTTTATAGTATTATTCCTTTTGGGAATTATTCCTTCAGCTTTCGCCCAACTCATCGGATTTGAAAAGGAAGTGCCCGAAACATTTAAAGTTTCCGGAAAGGGAGAAGTGAAAATCTCTTCTCTTTTTTACAAGGAGGGTGAAAGCAGTCTGGAATGGGACTTTCAGCCCGGTTCTACACTGGATGTTCAGATTGCTCCTTTATCGTTGAATACGAGAAACGAGAAGCAGTTCGGCATTACTTTGTGGATTTATAATGAGAAACCACAGCAGGATTCTATTCGTTTTGAGTTTCTGAATAAAGAGGGAGAAGTCTCTTATTGGTTCTCTTATCGTTTGCAGGCAGCAGGATGGCGGGCTTGCTGGATCTCTTTTGAGTATATGCAGGGCGACAAGAAAGATAAGAAGATCGTAGCCTATCGGCTGGTTGCCCCGCAACGGAAGGGACGTATCTTTCTTGACCGTCTCATTTTCCCGGAAAAGAAAATGAATCTTCGTACCACTCCCGACCAGCAGTTGCCTGCTAATAATGGGCTGTCTAATCGTGATTTGTGGCATTGGTGTCTGGTGTGGAAATGGGAACAACAGTCGTATGCTATTCCTCTGCCTTCTAAATTGACAAGCGAGCAAAAGAAGGAGCTGAAGACTATCGAACAACGTTTGACTGACTTTTTGGAAGTGAAAAAGGCTCCGCAAGGACCGATTAATGCTGCCTATAAAACGTTTGAGAAAGCGGCTATCAGTCCATCCATCGCCGGAACGGGATTTATAGGAACTCCTATTGTTGCTCCTGATGAACAGGACAAGAAGAAAGGGGAGATGTCATGGAATGATATTGAAACGATGCTTTCCGGTTTTGCCTATGATGCTTATTATAACCGGAACGAAACATCAAAGAAAAACTACTTTACTGTGTTCGACTATGCTATCGATCAGGGATTTGCCTATGGCAGCGGTATGGGTACCAATCATCATTATGGTTATCAGGTGCGTAAGATATATACGACTGCCTGGCTGATGCGTGATGCAATCTATAAACATCCTCATCGGGATGCTTATCTCTCCACACTGCGTTTTTGGGCGGCTCTGCAAGAAACCCGTCAGCCATGTTCTCCAACGCGTGACGAATTGTTGGATTCCTGGCATACGTTATTGATGGCGAAGTTTATTTCCGCTATGATGTTTCCCGATGCAAGGGAACAAGCGCAAGCTTTGAGCGGCTTGTCGCATTGGTTGTCTTCTTCTTTGCGTTATACTCCGGGAACGATCGGTGGTATAAAGGTAGACGGTACGACGTTCCATCATGGCGGTTTCTATCCGGGATATACTACTGGAGTACTTGCGACTGTAGGAGAATATATTGCATTTACCAATGGCACAAGTTTTGAGCTGACAGAAGATGCGCGCAAACACATGAAATCAGCCTTTATTGCTATGCGCAATTATTGTAATCTCTATGAATGGGGCATCGGAATCAGTGGCCGTCATCCTTTTGGAGGGAAGATGGGAAGCGATGATATCGAAGCATTTGCCAATATCGCTTTATCCGGCGATTTGTCCGGTCAGGGAAACGCGTTTGATCGTGGTCTGGCTGCCGACTATTTACGTCTGATACGCAATAGTGATACTCCGAATGCGCGTTTCTTCAAGAAGGAAGGTATTCAACCGGCACAGGCTCCACAGGGATTCTTCGTTTACAACTACGGTTCGGCGGGGATTTTCCGTCGTGCGGATTGGATGGTGACATTGAAAGGATATACCACTGATGTATGGGGGGCTGAAATTTATACGAAAGATAACCGTTACGGACGTTATCAGAGCTATGGTTCCGTGCAGATTATGGGGAAAGGAAGTCCCGTGTCACGTGCCGGAAGCGGCTTTGTGCAGGAGGGATGGGACTGGAATCGCTTGCCGGGTACAACGACCATTCATCTGCCTTTTGAGTTACTCGACAGTCCGCTGAAAGGAACAACTATGGCACACTCCAAAGAGAATTTTTCCGGAAGCAGTTCTTTGAATGGCCAAAATGGTATGTTTGCCATGAAGTTGTCAGAACGGGATTATGAGAACTTCACACCGGACTTTGTGGCCCGTAAATCTGTTTTCTGTTTTGATAACCGGATGGTTTGCCTGGGAACAGGTATCTCGAACTCTAATGCGGACTATCCTACGGAAACCACTCTTTTCCAGACAAAATACAATGGGAAGGAGCCCAAGGTGGGAGAGGATAACTATTGGCTTCATGATGGTTATGACAATTATTATCATGTAGTGGACGGAACCGTTCGTTCACAAGTGGCAGATCAAGAATCACGACATGAAAAGACACGTGAAGTAACCAAGGGGAAATTCTCTTCTGCCTGGATAGAACATGGTAAGGCTCCGAAAGACGGAACATACGAGTATATGGTGCTGATTCAGCCTTCGGCTTCCGAACTCGACGAGCTGCGTAAAACCTCTGTATACGAGGTGTTGCAACGCGATCAGACTGCTCACGTAGTCTTTGACAGGAAAACGGAGATTACGGCCTATGCTGCATTTGAAAACTACCATCCAGCCAGCGACAGAATATTCATCGCTATTCCGGCGGAAACGATGGTGATGGCAGGTAAAGAAGGAGAAGGGAAGATTCGTATCAGTGTATGTGACCCTAATCTGAATATTGCGGAAAAGACTTATACGACGAAAGAACCGAGTCGCCCGATTACTAAAAAGGTATTGCTGAAAGGACGTTGGACATTGAAGAATCCACAGGAAAATGTGCGGTTGGAACAACAAGGTAATAACACGCAGTTGACAGTCGTCTGCCAGCATGGGCAGCCTGTTGAGATGGTAATGCAATCCGATTGATTTAGTTTTATAGAGAAATGATCGTAAAGAATAAGAGGTGCACATTTTGTGCACCTCTTGCTTTTTTCTTTCAACAATTTCTTTTCTACCATTTAGGATTCTGGTCTCCCTCCAATGCCGGATTCAGCTCCATAGCTGCCAATGGAATAGGACGCAGATTAAATTTAGAATCAATGTCACTGTTAATATCCGGATTGTGTGCTTTTGCATACTCAGAAAGTTTGCCGGTACGGGTCAGGTCAGCGAAGCGATGATATTCGCCGGCTAGTTCGCGGGCACGTTCATTCAGAATATAGTCAATATTCATTTCACTTGCAGTAGCTAAAGTTGCATTGGCACGATTGCGGACAATGTTAATGTATCGAGCGGCATTTGTTCCATCATTGAGTTTCACATATGCCTCGGCGGCAATTAAATTTGTTTCTGCCAGTCGAGCCAGATAAATGTCACGCATGGAAGAAGTAGTACTGAAATAAGTGCGTCCGTTCTCTGTATCATCAAATTTGCGGAAGGAAGCAACACCATACACGTCTTCTTTCATTTTTGTTTCATAACTGGTTTCATCTCCATTGATGTTGGTACCCATGGGAAGCATTTCCACTACTTGCGCATTAGCACGACTCGGTAGTGCTGCACGCCAGGCATCCACATTTTCTATTTCCCATGACGGGCAATAGTAGTAGGTGACAGCACTTGTGTTTTTATTGTCATCGTAATAATCCCAGTAACTTTGACGAAGTTCTGTCATAAATGTGCTTTCATAACGGATATCCAGATTGGGTGAGGAAGTATTGGTGTTAAAGACTTCATGCATCCACAAGGTGGGAGTCAATGTAGACGAAGTATATTTATGACCTTTTTCCTGTCCGTCCAGGTAATCGCAGAAATGAGCCTGTTGTTTGTTTCCGTCTGCTTTCGGGTCGTTGACAGTAGCAACATTGTAAACCACTGAGAAAAGGACTTCGGCATTACCTTCGCCTGCATTGCTGAATAAAGTCGGGAATGAAGTAGTCAGAGCTGCTCCCGCACCTGCTGCATTGGCAGCTGTGATAGCGTCACGATAGTCCTGGTCATTATTGGTAAGATATCCTCTTGATAGCAGGGCTTTAGCCAGGTAGTGGTAGGCGGCTTTCCGGTTGAAGCGGCCGTCTGTTGCACTTTCAGGCAAGTTGACAGAAGTGGATAATGCACCCATTTCGGAAATGATAAATCCATAAACATCCGTTGCCGAGCTGCGGGCAATACCTGTGATAGGAGTGGCGGAACGTTCCGTTATCATCGGCACGCCGCCGAATTGCTGTACCAGATTTAAATAGAACAAGGCACGCAGACCGCGAGCTTCATCGATACGACCGGCACGGCTTGCCTCTTTTTCACCCCAGTAAATAACTTCATTAGTCAAGGAAATGGCTTTGTAATGATTTGTATAAAAGGTCTGCACGTTCTCCTCTGCGGCAGAATAGGCATTGCTGTACAGATTACACGTCGGAACGGATGTACGGCCGGTAGCGAATAAATCTGTTCCTCCTTCAAAGAGCCACGGGTCACCGCCGTATATGGTACGCAATGAACTGTAAGCTGCATTCGACAGAGATTCAAAACCTTCGGCTGTTCCATAATAGTCGGCACCGGGAATGTCGGATTTCAAGTCTTGATTCAGGAAATCGGAGCAACCGGTAAACAGGGTTAGTAGTGCTGTAGCTGTAAGTATATATATTTTTTTCATAATTGTAATGGTGATTAGAATTTAACATTAAGACCTATCTGGTAAGAAATGGAACTTGGGCCGCCTGTTCCGTCAAGTATAGCGGCATCTGCCCATTCCGGATCAAATCCTTTATAGTCTGTGAAAGTGAACGGATTCAATACGTTGGCATATATACGCAAATGTTCGATACCGATCTTCTTGGTGAGTTGCTTGTCGAAAGTATATCCCAGCGTGATGTTCTTGATTTTCCAATAAGAAGCATCTACATAATTGTTTGACTTGAATTCAGTGTTCTTACCAGTGTACCAGCCATTGCCGCCACCATGATTGTAGTTGACATCGTTGAGCGGGTAGGGGTAGCTGCCTACGTGGGTTTGTCCGGCAACAACTGTGCGATCGGAAGTCAGGGAAGACGGATTGCTTCCATCCCATGTGTAGTTGAATACTGGTGCACCTTCCGGGATGTAGAAGTCCATTTTTAGTTTCGTACGGCCACGGTCGGAATAATCCGTGAATTCTTGCATAAACGGACTGTAGAGCGTGTGTCCTTGTTTGGTGTTTACAGACATGGAGAAATCCCAGTTCTTGTAAGAGAAAGACGTGGAAAGAGTACCTGTCCATTTGGGCATGGCCTGACCGATAATCTGGCGGTCGCTGTCGTCTATTTTACCATCCTTGTTGATGTCTTCGTAGGTCATGCAGCCCTCAAAATAGCCATACCATTCACTCTTGGTTTTCGTCACTCCGTCAATCGTTACTTTCTCATTGGCTGTTGCTTGTGTGCAGATGCCCGTTTGACGTAAGTCGTAAGCCACGTCGATGGGCTGTCCGATAAACCAACGTTCAGCACGCATATCTTCTTTTTTACCTTGCAGTTCGAGAATCTCATTCTTGTTTTTAGCAAATGTTGCGGTGACATCCCAATAAAAGTTTTTGGTCTGAAGCAAAACACCTTTCAACATAAGTTCGATACCACTGTTGCGGACTTTTCCGACATTGGCAGTCATTGTACCTGTGGGAGAACCTTGCTCAAGCAATAATTTCTGATCCATCAGCAGGTCTTTGGAGGTTTTGTTATACCAGTCGATGGTACCGGACAGGCGACCGTTGAAGAAACCGAAGTCCAGACCAAAGTTCAACTCAGTCGTTTTCTCCCAGCTCAATAACTCATTGATGACTTCGGGACCATAACCCTTTCCAAAGCTGGAATAATAAAGCTGATTAGCTAGAAACATAGTTTCATAGTTGCCTACGGAAGCATTGTTGCCCGTTGCTCCGAAACTGCCACGAAGTTTCAGGTTGCTGATCCACGGAGCTTTGTCTTTGATAAATGATTCCTCACTGATGCGCCATGCCAAAGCTGCGGAAGGGAAACTTCCCCAGCGATGTCCGTCCTGAAATTTGGAAGAGCCATCCCAACGGGAAGAGATTGTCGCCAGATAACGTCCTTTATAAGCATAGTTCAAACGAAGCGCGTAGGATAGCATGGTCGCCTTTCCGTAAGAACTCTCAATATCGCTGTAACTTTTGGCAGAGCCCATATTATACCATAATGTTTTCGGAGTGACTCCTTCGCCGGTTAAGGCGTATTTCTCTGCTTCTGTGCTGTATACGCTCAACAATGCCATGGCGTTAAAGCTATGGTCTTCCTTGACCGTCTTGACGTAATTCACCTGAGTGTCCCAAGTATAGGAGAAAGATTCATTGCGGGTGACGGTAGCCGAAGAAGTTCCGGTAGGGTTTGTTGAAGCATTATATGTGCTGGATTGTGCAGACGACAGTCCTCCGTAATATTCCCCTCTGCGACGGGTAGAGAACGTAGGAGAGAAGGTAGTCTTGATAATCACGTCATTGACCGGTTGATATTGGGCGTACATCGTTCCCAGCACACGATATCCTTTCGTCTTGTCCTCCGAATTCTGAGAGTCGATCAGCGGAGAAACGGAAGAAGAAAACCCGGCGGGGAAAGTAGAGCTGGAAGCCTGTCCCGGTGCTAAATCTTTGCCCGGGAGGTAGTTGACCTCACCGGTTTCTGTGTTATAAGGCAGCCAATATCCATTAGCGCGGAATGACTCTTGAACGGCACGTTTGGAACCGTAGTCATAATTGAAAGCGACTAGATTGGCTGTTGCCCCTACCTTGATATATTTATTGATTTTGCCGTCAATAGCCATTTTCACATTGAAGCGTTTCATACCATCGCCCATCACTCCGTCCTCCTGCTGATAGCCGGCTCCAAGGCGGTAGGATACTTTTTGTCCGGCGCCTGCAACTTGGATGAAGTGATTCTGCTGTGTTCCGTCCTTCAACATCAAATCACGCCAGTCTGTAAAATCTCTGTTGATGAACTGTTCGCGCATCTTAGTAGAAAGAGCATTTCCTTTGTCATTCCAGACAGAGGCAAGGTTACCCTCAGTCATTTCAAGTGGCAGACGACCATCCACAATTCCCGCATTCTTCACAGGAGAAGTATATTTCATATAACGATAATCCATCCATTCCACATCGTCCATGAATTCGGGCATGCGGGCTACTGTCTTATAGCCTACATAACCATCGTATGTAACGTTTACTTTCATTTCCGCCCCTACTTGAGCCGATTTAGTAGTAACGATGACTACACCGTTCGTGGCGCGTGAACCATAAATGGCTGTGGAGGAGGCGTCTTTCAATATATCTATTTTCTCTATATCCGACGGGTTCAAGAAATTGATATCATCACATACCACTCCATCTACTACGAATAAAGGACTTGTACTGCTACCTAATGTACTTTTACCACGAATGGAAATGCTGAAGCTTTCGCCTACACGGCTGGATGATTGGGAAATATCGACTCCGGGCACTTGTCCTTGCAAGGATTCCATGACGGTTGATGCACCTTTGCCGGTCAATTTTGCGTTGTCCACACTACTGATTGCTCCGGTCAAATCGGATTTTTTTTGCACACCGTAACCCACAACGACCACTTCATCAAGAGTCTGAAGGTCTTCCGTCAGCTTTACTGTTAGGTTTGTCTGGTCGGCAATTGTAATTGTTTGTGGAAGATAGCCGATAAACGAGATTTTGATTTTTGCACCTTTTGAAACGGCTGGCAAGGTAAATTTCCCATCAATGTCTGTGATTGTTCCGTTGGTTGTACCGATTTCTGTTACATTGGCCCCAATTACAGGTTCGCCGGTTGAATCGAGTACTGTACCTGTGATCTGACGGCCTTGTGCAAAGGCAATTAAACATAGCATGCTCAGAAAAAGAGTCACTGCTAATTTTCGGACTTGCGTTTTTAGATCCATAATTTTATGTTTTTATAGTTATTAAATAAGGTGTATAACAGGATAATTTATGCTGTTACGATATGCGAAATTAAAAATTATTTATAGTTGTAATGTGGAAAAATTAATCTTTGATGTGAATTTTTTAGTCAGTATGCAGGAATGATGCCTTTTGCAGCAGTATCTTTACAATAAAAAGAAGATAGCAGATCTTTTACAGACCTGCTATCTTCTTTTTATTGTAAAGCTTGGAAATATAAATATTACTTATTCAGTCTCCATTCGAAACCGTCTTTGGTATCTTTGATTTCAAATCCGAGTGCTGTCAGTGTGTTGCGGATCTCGTCGGAAGTAGCCCAGTCTTTGTTGGCTTTCGCTTTCATACGTTGTTCCAGTAGCATATCTACTACCTTGCCGTAAGCTGCTTCACGACCATCTGAAGAGCCTTTTTCTTCTTTCAATCCCATGATGTCGAAACTGAACAGATGGAATGTTTCTTTCAGGTCTTTCAGGTCTTCGGCGGAGATAGTGGCATTGCCGGCAATGATATTGTTAATGATGCGGGCGCCTTCGAAAAGCTGTGCGATGACAATCGGTGTATTCAAGTCGTCATTCATTGCTTCGTAGCATTTTGCACGTAGCTCTTTCACGTTGATTCCCTCTGAAGTTGCCGATGCGGGAGTTATCTTATCCAATGCGTCGATAGCTTCCATCAGACGTTGCAGGCCTTTTTCGGATGCTTGCAATGCCTCATTGCTGAAATCTACCGTACTGCGGTAATGAGCTTGCAGGATGAAGAAGCGGATTGTCATTGGTGTGTAGGCTTGTGCCAACAGCTTATGGGTACCGTTGAAGAATTCGTCCAGTGTGATGAAGTTGCCAAGTGATTTACCCATCTTTGTTCCATTGATGGTAATCATATTGTTGTGCATCCAGTAGTGAACCATGTCGTCCCCTTGCGAAGCTACCGATTGTGCGATTTCACATTCGTGGTGGGGGAAAATCAAGTCCATTCCTCCTCCGTGAATATCGAAGTGCTCACCCAGGTATTTGCGTCCCATAGCGGTACATTCGGCGTGCCATCCGGGGAAACCGTCGCTCCATGGAGACGGCCAGCGCATGATATGTTCCGGTTGTGCCTTTTTCCAAAGGGCGAAGTCGGCAGGATTGCGTTTTTCGCTTTGTCCGTCGAGGTCACGGGTGGTATTTAATACGTCGTCCAGATTACGTCCGGAAAGTTTTCCGTAGTGGTAATCCTTATTGTATTTGGCTACATCGAAGTAGACGGAGCCTTCGCTTTCATAGGCGTATCCGGCATCCAAAATCTTCTGTACCAGTTGGATTTGTTCAATGATATGTCCTGAAGCATGTGGCTCAATGCTTGGAGAAAGTACATTCAACGCTTCCATTGCTTTATGATAGCGGTTCAGGAAATATTGAACAACCTCCATTGGCTCCAACTCTTCCAGACGTGCTTTTTTGGCGATTTTGTCTTCTCCGTCATCGGCATCGTGTTCCAGATGACCTACGTCGGTAATATTTCGTACGTAGCGTACTTTATATCCTAGGTGGGTGAGATAGCGGAATAACACGTCGAAGGTTATAGCCGGGCGGGCGTGTCCTAAATGGGCATCTCCGTAAACAGTCGGTCCACACACATACATGCCTACATGAGGTGCATGAAGCGGTACAAACAACTCTTTCTTTCTATCTAAGGTGTTGTAAATGGTAAGTTGATGTTCCATAACATTTTATATTTGTTTTATTGGAGTCGCAAAGTTAGTATAAAATCTGAATATGCGCCCTATCTTTAATCGGTTGATTTTAAGTGTTGGGTCGTTTTTGCTAGTAAGGTGATTTGTTTCCCGGTATGAAACTGACAGTTTCACACCGAGGAAACAATAGTTTCACTACGAGGAACCAAAGGTTTCTCACCGAGAAACTAAAACTCTGTCAGCATGTCAGTAAATGTTTGGCTATTGTTGATTACAAAACTTATTGATTGCTTCTGCTACACCGTCTTCTTCGTTACTTAGAGTGATGTAATCTGCTGCTTTCTTTACAGGTTCTTGAGCATTTCCCATGGCAATCCCCAATCCTGCAAACTTAATCATGGATAGGTCATTATAGCCATCACCTATGGCAATAACTTCTTCACGTGCTACTCCTATTTCTTTTAACAGGACGGCCAAAGAAAGAGCTTTGTCGATACCTTGCGGGACTAATTCGAGAAAATAGGGTTCTGAACGGAAAACATTAATGCGACCTTGCAGCCGGAGACAAAGTTCAGCTTCAAGTGGAATCAGTTTATCGGCATCTCCTACGATGAGGCATTTGGCTACGGGAAGCGTGATGTCTGTCAGGAAGTCGTTTGTCTCCCGAACTGCCATTTTATTGAGAAAGGCCTCTTTTAATACGTATGGATCTTGAGAGTTTTCGGTTATTATCTCTGCTCCGTCATAGGTTAATATACTTAGTTGATGGGTACGGGCACATTCGTAAAGCATTGGAACGACTTCATTAGGCAACACATTTTCATATACCATCTCCTGTGTTTCCCAATTAATGATTTCTCCTCCGTTATAGGACAGGATGAATCCACCGAATTCATTCATACGTAACTCATTAGCTAATGGCACAATGCCATAAGTAGGCCGTCCGGAAGCTAATACCAGTCGTATTCCTTGCTCTTGCATACGTATCAGAGTTTCCCTGTTGCGGGGAGTGATTTCCTTTTTAGAGTTGGTGAGTGTGCCGTCAAGATCGAGCACGATAAGTTTGTATTTCATGTAGGGTTGTTTTGGATGCAAAGATAAATTAAAAAAGTTTTTCTGCAAGGTGGTGGGGGAAAAGATGTGGTTTTAGCCAAAATTGCACTGTGATAGTGCAATTTGTTTTATTATTTGCACTGTCGCAGTGCAAATAATCGTATCTTTGCCTATAAACCAATGATATATGGATAAGTTATTTGAGTATTTCAACAAGATGATACGGGAAACTAATATAGAGTTTCACCGGTATATTTATTCCAAGATAAATTGGAATAGTCGCATGATAGGGCTTACAGGGCCCAGAGGAGTAGGGAAGACGACTCTTGTGTTACAACATATTAAAGAAAGTCTGAATTTGAATGATTCTTTGTATGTGACAGCCGAGGATTTTTATTTTGCGAGCCATCGTTTGCTGGACTTAGCGGATGCTTTTGTCAAGATGGGTGGTAGGCATTTATTTATTGATGAAATTCATAAATATAAAGACTGGTCGAAAGAGCTTAAATTGATTTACGATTATCATTCAGAATTGAATATAGTCTTTACAGGTTCATCTGTATTGGATATTAATAAAGGAGCTTCAGATTTGAGTCGTCGCGCTGTCATGTATCAGATGCAGGGACTTTCTTTTCGTGAGTATTTGTATTTATTTCATCGTATACCTTCTGAAATATACAGTTTGCGGGATATTGTAGCGCATAAAGTGGAAATTCCGGGTTTGGAGCATCCGCTTCCACTTTTTCATGACTATTTGCGGAAAGGCTACTATCCTTTTGCATTGGAGGAAGATTTTGATATACGTTTGCGACAGATCATCAATTTGACTTTGGAGTCGGACATACCACAATTTGCTGATATGAATGTTTCCACTGGGCGTAAGCTTAAGCAACTTCTTGCTATCATTGCCAAGAGTGTGCCGTTCAAGCCTAATTTTAGCAACATAGCTAAAATTCTTGAAGTGAGCCGTAATAATATATCCGATTATTGCCTTTATATTGAAGAGGCAGGGTTGATAGCGCAGTTGAGAGACGCCACCGGCGGAATACGCGGGTTAGGGAAAGTAGATAAAATTTATCTGGATAATACCAATTTGATATATAGTCTGGCTCAAGATAATTTTAATATTGGAAATATCAGGGAGACTTTCTTTTTGAACCAGACCCGTATTTTTTCGGATGTAGTAGCTTCTCCTGTTTCTGATTTCTTGATTGATGATATGACATTTGAGGTGGGAGGAAAGAAAAAGGGACAAAAGCAGATTCAGGAGGTACAGAAAGGATTTGTAGTGAAGGATGATATTGAAAGAGGCTTTATGAATGTGGTGCCGTTGTGGCAGTTCGGAATGGGATATTAGGTTCTCGCATTTAGATAAATAAAAGCCGCATAACGAAAGTTATGCGGCTTTATTGTTAAACTGGTAAAAGAGTTTTATTCAATTGTTGCACCATTGTTTATATAAGCAGGATCTTTAGTGAAAACCCCGTTGATACAATCAATTTCTGTAAAAGGAATAGTGCTCTCTTTCGACAATGTATTATTTGCGGGTTTACATACATCACTATTGGCATAGTTCCAGTTCACCTTTGCATCATACAAAATGTTATCGGTTGTATTTACTGTAGAACCTGCATCCTTTAATTCATATAGATATGAAGTTAAGGTGCTTTCGGAAGATACACAGAAAATATTATTTGTGTAATCAATGTTGGCTTTATTTGCTTTGATAAATACATTACTGCCTTTGACATTGATAAAGCTGTTATTCTTAATATTAACAGTCATAGTACCTTCATCCGTAGTGTTGGTTGTTGTAGCCCAGTTGAATATCTGTATGGCACTTACGCCAGTCTTATGATATATGATATTGTTTTCGAGAATGAGTTTACCAAAAATACTAGGTTTAACAGTTGCTGTAGTATTAAAGAAAGCTATGTTGCCAGTATTCACAAATTCGAATAAAGAATTCTTAAATGTGATGTTACCAATACCTACAGTAGTAGCACTTACGTAATACATAGCTTTTGTTATATTGGTCATTTTACAGTCTTCAATAGTCAGATTGGTAAATGTGGCATCACCACTAGCCGGACTATTAAATAAGTAGTTTGCGGCCCGTGCTTTAATGTTGATGTTCTTCAACAGAAGTTTACCACTCTTTAAACTTAGATAAGCAGTTTCTCCAAATTCCAGGTTGGGTCGTTCGTCAGGATATTGTCCAACAATGATGATAGGAGCACTAATCGCTTTATTGGAGCTGATAGTGAACGTACCTGTTCCTGTTAGGAACAAAATTGTTCCTTCGGATGCACCTAACTCACTACTTATATCACTTGTTGTATTACTGTCTATTACCTTACTTGTATAATTTTCAGGATTTAGAGTCTCTTCACCGATCTGAAGTTCTCCGGCTTCAAACATTGCCTTGTAATCCGTACGATTCTTAATACTAACCTGAATTTTAGCAATCATAGCGTACTTTCCGCTTGTTGCCAATACCGCAATATCAGTACTGTTATCAGCTGTTGCACGAGTCATCATCTTTGCGCTTGATACAGGGGCAGTAACAACCAATACATTTTCTTTTCCAGCTTCCTTAGAGAATTTAGCACTCCATCCTTCGGGAGCAGTAATCATTGTATTTTCTACTCCTCTCACGGTCATGGTAAACTCTTTCACTTCACCTGCCGAAAACTCCTGTACTTGTTTTAAATCTTCGGCTGCAAAACTACATTCGAAATCGCTAACGATAGGGATGCGTATGGTTGGAGCATCCTCACCTGCAAGTACTAAGACCAGTTCGTTGTTTTCTACTGTTACACTCTTGAAGTTTTTGTCTTCTGTCGGAGCAGAACCGTCACCGGTTGCACTGACTTTGTCAGTAGTTCCTTCTTTGTATATATAACTATAATTCTTTCCTCCGTCATAGCTAACCTGCCAGTAACCTTCACTATCTACATTGAATGTAGGAGTCTTGCCACTCTCTCCATTAGCTTTCACAGGTTGTCCGTTTACAGTCAGACGTTCCGGAGTTTCATTTTTGTTGTAAAGAACAGTCCAGTAGCCTTCTGAATCGATACCGATAATAGGGCATAAGAGGTTATTATCGTTTTTCATATATAGATTTACTGTCTTTCCATTGCTCAAAGTGAGTGTGTAAGAATCAGACTTTTCCTCTATATTAGTAATAAATGTTCCTTCATTATAAAGTTCGCGAAGAGCTTCAGTATTACTATTTATATCACGTACTTGTGTTTCGAGTGCGGTAACGCGCTTTTTCAGTGCGTCTACATCATCTTCCAAATCGTCAATGTTGGTACATGCTACCAGGCATACAGCCAATAACATGAACATACTCCATACTTTTTTCATGATTATATTGTTTTAAAGTTATTATTTTAAAGAGGATAGCCAAGAAGGAACATATCCCAAACGTTTACGTAATTGAGCCTCATAGAGTGAATATGGTTCCACAGCAGTTCCGTTGCTTTCGAGTCGTTTCATTTGAGTATCATCAAAATCTAAAGGACTTCCGTGGAAACCGACAATGATAGGAGGCATAAATTTCCACCAAAAGCCGTTACCATCCCACCAGGTAAATTTACCTTCTGTATCGATGTCCTGGTCTGTTTGTGCATTTGTTGCATAGAAATTCCATATTGTCAGATTCTCCATATGATTAGGCATTTGGGCAGAGTCTCCTCCTTGTCTCCAATGCATGAAACCACCGGAACAGCAGTCGATTAGTGTTGCACGTGGCTGTGTGGCATGTGATTCAAAGCAAGAATCATCTCCCCATCTAACATTCCATATTACAGCACCTATACTTTGCTTTGAAACACCGCAAGCGTGATATTGTCCAACATTCATTTTATATTCCATCAATGTGTTTTCACCTTCTCCTTTTCTAAGTGTGTAGCCATTGCTGTTTTCAGTTACTTTTCCAATAAAGATACGGGAAGAAGCTTGCGATCGGATAGAAGCATGTCCACGATTACCGCCAATAGTGATGTCATAAGCAGAACAGTTGGCAGAACTGGTGATTGACATGGCTTCACTAACACTCTCAAAATTAACCCGGCGCATCCACGAATTGGTCAGACGCACAAAATCGATGAGCTTAAAACCACCATCGTCAATGTCAGAGCCGTGGTGAATGAACTTCTCTTTGGCGTGTCCTTTGAAGGTCAGGTCTTCTACACCCACATTGGCATAGTTTGCGAACTTATGTACTTTCCATCCCCAATCTTTATTGATAGCGTGCATGATCGGCTCTTTGAAGGTAACATTGTTACCGCTGATTTTCTCAATCTGATGATATTCGTATATCTGAATCCCTTTTGTCTTGATATTGGGAGTACCACCTTGCTGTATCTTAATATCTTCCCATTTGTGTGGATATAATTCGGAGTTAATTACATTGTCATCCGTATTTTCCAACACAAGGCATACCCAGCTGCCTCCGCTTACTCCTGTTAAACTAGCCGTTATGGTTTTGCTGCCTATCGGAGCGTCTTCGGTGATGGTACCGACAGATTCTCCTAATCCTGTATTGTGTTTGAACTCCATCATGACAGGAGCATTCCACATCTCTTCGGTTGGCTTGGGAGAATTATTGGCAGCGGTCATTTCGAGTGTCGTTTTGTTTTTTCCGGCTCCTTTTAAAACAATATCACTCATTGATATACGAATCCTGCGATCTTTAGAATCCTCATCTTGCAGAATATAGTTTCCTTCGGGGAAGTAGATAATAGCTTTAGCATTTTCCTTGATATATCGGTCGGTCATATTGTTGTCTTCTTGCTTTGTTTGACTCGCTATTTCTGCCAAGACCTTCATGAAAGCTGCTCTGTCAGATTTACCGTCGTTGGGGATAGCTCCATATTTGGGATCTGTAACATCGTATACTTTATATCCTTGCGCTGTTAGCGTTTCTATTTCGGGAGGAGCCATTTCACCATACTTATATCCGGCGTATGAAAAGTCTAATAACACATTCTGTTGGTCAGCGTTAACAAACTGCTGCCAGGCTTCTGCTCCGGCTTCGCTGGAAAGTTGTTTAACTTCAATAGATACAATACGGATATAATTCTTTGATGAAGTCAGTACAATTTTAATAGTTTCTTCCACATCCTTTGTCGCAGTTGCTTGTGGTGTGATAGTTAACAAGTTCTCGGACAAAAGAACATTCCATCCTTTAGGAGCTTGTACTACGGCTTGTTGTACGTCATTCTGTTCTACTTTATATTCCTTATGATTCTCATTGGGGGCGAAAACCTGCACGGCTTGTTCGCTGTCGGCATCATTGAGACCATAAATTATCAGTCCAAAGGTGTCATCTACCGGAAAGGTATATGTTTTTCCTCCATCGGATAATGTGAATGAGAAAGTATGGTTTGCTTCATTATATTCTACCTTACTGAATATACTGGTTCCTCCCTGACTTCCACCTTCGGCCTTAGTTCCTAAGCTTGTATACGTTTGTCCATTATCGTAGCTCACTTGCCAATATCCACTGGAGGATACGCTGATTAATGGAGTTGCCACCACATTGCCTTCTTCATCACGGGGCCATGCCGATACTTTCTCTCCATCGGCTCCCGGCAGATATTTGAAATCGGTATCACTACTTGTTTTATATATCCAGTAGCCTTCTTCATCTACGGAAAATTCAGGGACAGATGCCTGTACCGCTTCACTTTCCATGACTTTAATGCTTGTTCCGTCACTAAGTTCCAGCAAATATCCCAGACCATCTTTAGTCGGAGTAATTCCGATAATGACTTTGTTTTTTTGCATAAGGGCTTGCAGACTGGCAAATGAAGTATTCAGTCCTTCCGTTGCTTTTTCCAAAGCAGCGACACGGTCTTTCAGAGAATTGATGTCTGCTTCCAGGTCATCTGTTTTCTGGCACGATTGCATGATTGCCAACATGCTGCAAATACCAAATAGTAATAGGTAGGTAATGCTCCTGTTTTTCATACGTTTATTATTTCGGGTTATTTATAATTTTCACAATGGCAAAGATAACCGGATAAAATAAGAATATATGGATAAAAAAATTCAGGAATACGATGAAATAATACATTTTACACGCCTCTGTGATAGATTGTGACTTATGTATTATTAGAGCAGGTCTACCCATTGCTCGTTGCTTAACATAGGCAATGGCTCACTATCGGCAACAAATGTTTCCGCCAGTTTCCGTTTCTCATCTTGTAGGTGAAGAATCTTTTCTTCGATACTGTTTTGGGTAATGAAGCGGTAAGCAATCACTTGCTTGTCCTGCCCGATACGATGGGCGCGGGCGATCGCCTGCGATTCGGCGGCAGGATTCCACCAGGGATCTATGATAAATACATAGTCGGCTTGAGTCAGATTAAGTCCCACGCCTCCTGCCTTTAGTGAAATCAGGAATGCCTGGACATCTTTTTGATCGGTGAAATGGGCGATTTCGGAAGGGCGGTTGTTGGTCGTTCCTGTTAATAAGGCATATTTCCAACCCCGTTCGTGGAAAGCTTCGGCGAGCACCTCCAGATGCCTGACGAATGAGGAGAAAATTAAAACTTTGTGGCCTTCGCTCTGTAGCGTATCGAATGTTTCGATTATCTGTGCCGTTTTTCCGGATGTTCCGGTATAGTCGGGAAGGATAAGTTGCGGGTGGCAGGATAGTTGTCGTAAACGTAAGATGCCATTTAATACACTAAACGAATGAAGCCTGTCGGTACTTTGAGGATGCTGAAGAAGGATGTTACGCAGGCTGTTTTTCTCCTGTTCGTAACAAGTGTTCTGTTCTTCAGTCATGTCGCAGTAGATGGTCTCTTCGGTAAGTGCCGGAAGTTCCGGAGCTACCTCTTTCTTGCTTCTACGGAGGATAAATGGGGCTGTCAGCTGCTGCAATAATACTTTTGCACGGGTATTCCCCTGACGAATCGGCATTATAAACTGCTTTTGGAAAGCACTTTCCGTGCCCAGTAAGTCTGGTTGTATGAAGTGAAATTGAGCCCACAGGTCCTTTAATGAGTTTTCGATGGGAGTACCTGTAAGCACAAGCCGGTGTTTACTTTGTAGTCGAATGGCTGACCGGAAGGTGAGCGATTCACTATTTTTGATATTCTGACTTTCATCGAGCACGATGTATTCGAAACGGTATGAGCAGAGTATATCAATGTTATTCCTCATCATACCATACGTCGTAAAGATCAAGTGAAAATGACCGAAGAATTTTTCCGGTCGTTCCTTGTCTATAGCCACGGTGTTGTTGTATTCCGTCATCGAGAGCGCTGTAAAGCGTTTGGCTTCCCGTCGCCAGTTATGAAGTAGCGATGTGGGGACAACGATCAGGGTAGCCGGTTGCTTGGGAGTAGATGGCTTATATATATACTGTAATAGAGTGAGAGTTTGAAGTGTCTTCCCAAGTCCCATGTCATCTGCCAGGCATCCGCCAAATCCTTGTTTGTGCAAGTGTACCATCCATGAGAATCCTTTCTGCTGATAGGGACGTAACGTTGCTTTGAGTTTTCTGGGTACGGCAACATTTTGTATCTGTTGCTTCACCGGAAATTTCTTTAATTCCTCTTCACTTAAGGCAGTTTGTGCAGCACCTGCAAATGTATGTTTCAAGCGGATTCCTTTTTCCGTTTGAATTCCTATCTCTAATAAATTCGCATATTTGCTGAACCATTCCTCTGGCAGGAGAATCATGCGGCCATCGGGTAGCAGATACTCTCTCTTTTCTTCCAGGATATGTTTGCGGAAACGTGAAAAAGGAATACGCAGATTACCGATAACAACGGTGATGCGCAATTCAAACCAGTCGACCTCATCGTCGCAACTTTGCTCGATGCGTATCTCGTCCAGGCAATAAGGTGTGTTTCCCATATTGCTGGTGAGATGGAAGGACTGCTGCAACATCTCCCGATGGCTGTTGATCCATTCGACAATCGTTTTTTCCGGAGCTTCGGGGGATAGGCTGAAATGTGTATCATTGAGTTGTTGCAGGCCTGCATCCGTTAAGAGCTGAACGGCTTGTTTTTCAGCAGTAATGTTCCGGCGAAAAAAGAAGATCCCACCGGATTTCCGATAGACGATTTTCTTCATTTCAAGGGCGCTATCCGGTGTAAATGTCTGATCTCCATAACGGAAACCAAGCTGCAATGCTTGTCCGTTGTACGTCGTGTCTTCGAATGAGAGAATTGCTTCACAAGTACATTTTTCTTCCATCATACTCAAACCGTGAGCCTCGATTTCGTGATAGCGTGCAATCGGGATGACAATGTTATCTATGTATTTTTCAATTTGGGAAGCGTCTACGCTGATCGATCTTTTCTTTGTGAAAGGTAAGATACGTGCACTTTCAATGTGCGGAAAGAAGTATAGCTCCATTCCCAATAATAGCGTCGTCGGCGAGGAAGTCAGTACAACCACAGGTTTCAACTCACTCAAAGAGAATGGCTGCCCTTCATAATAGCACTGCAACTGATAACGGAACGTTTTATTGTCAACATGAAACGTTACGCGAATTTCTGCATTATGAGGATTTATGTGATAGGCATGATGGGCGTATAGTATTTTACTGCCGGCTTGTTTCTGATAAAAAGGCAGTCCATTGTCCCGTATCAGTGCCAGCATCTCCAACAGTTTCTTTTCGATAGACGGACGGATATCATTTTTAATTCGTTCCGGATCTTCGGATAACTTATGTAGAAAACGCGATACTGTTTTTTCGCGGGAGTAAACGCTCATTAGATGCTTCTCTGTATAATAAGAGGCGATATGAATAGCTTGTCTTTCTGCCTCACTCATCTTGCTCATAGCTTCGGGAGAGGCATGAAATGCTTGTTCCACCAATTGCAAGGTTCCATCGTCCAGCCTTTCCGCAATATAGGGAATCAGCAATATGCCGAGTATCGGATGCTCTGTGAAAACGATTATAACTTGTCCGTTAGTTGGTCTCTCTTTCATTCTCTTTTAGGCTTTAACAGACAAAGATACGGGAAAATACTTAATTTTGCAGCATGATGGAGGAAAACAAACGAGTATTGCTTGGAATGAGCGGCGGTACAGATAGTTCTGTTGCTGCTATGCGATTGTTGGAAGCCGGTTATGAAGTAATCGGAGTAACCTTTCGTTTTTATGAACTGAATGGCTCGACAGAGTATCTGGAAGATGCCCGTAATCTGGCAGAACGTTTAGGAATACGGCATATAACGTACGATGCCCGTGAAATATTCAGTAAGCAGATTATTGACTATTTTGTGCAGGAGTATCTGGCAGGACGGACTCCAGTCCCTTGTACATTGTGCAATAATTATCTGAAATGGCCTCTGCTTGCTAGAATTGCCGATGAAATGGGTGTTTTCTATATCGCTACCGGGCATTACGCGCAGAATATACAACTAAATAATACCTTTTATATAACATACGCTGCCGACTCGGATAAGGATCAAACTTTCTTTCTATGGGGATTGAAACAAGATATTCTTTGCAGGATGCTCTTGCCGATGGGAAATATTACGAAAGTGGAAGCCCGTGCCTGGGCTGCCGAACATGGGTTCCGGAAGGTGGCAACTAAAAAGGACAGTATAGGCGTTTGTTTTTGCCCAATGGACTATCGGACTTTTCTGAAAAACTGGTTGGCTCAAAATAGTGTGGTATTGGCAGGGGAAAAGCTGATGATGGAAGAGGGTCAATCATTGGTTGAAGATTGTCAGAGATTGGTTGGAAGCAGTCAGGCAGGACTCAATAAAGTGAAACGAGGAAGATTTGTCGATGAAAAGGGAGATTTTATTGCCTGGCATGAGGGCTATCCTTTTTATACCATTGGACAGAGACGTGGCTTGGGCATTCATTTGAACCGTCCCGTATTTGTGAAAGAGATTAATCCTGAAAAGAACGAAGTGGTATTAGCTTCTCTTTCAGCTCTGGAGAAAACAGAAATGTGGCTGAAAGACTGGAATCTTGTCAATCAGGAGCGTACTTTAGGGCATTCTGACATCATTGTGAAAATACGGTATCGCAAACAGGAAAACCATGCTACGATTACCATTACACCGGATCATCTACTACATGTGCAACTTCATGAGCCTTTAACCGCCATTGCTCCGGGACAAGCTGCCGCATTCTATAAAGATGGTTTATTATTGGGAGGAGGGATAATAGTCAATGCCCGGTAATCTTTATATGGGGGAAGGTGATTCGTCTGACAGGGGTGAGTCAAAACGAAATTTAGCTTATTGACTGACAAAGATTAGGCACGGATTACGCGGATTACACGGATGAACATGGAAAGAGAATAAACTTGTCCGTGTAATCCGCGTAATCCGTGCCTAAAAGATACTAGAATGGTGCTTCTGCTTCGAAATACCTTCCTTGTACAAGCAATCTCTGTAATAAAGATACTTGTGTCGGTTATGTCTTGGTTTTTGGTTATTCTTCCGAAGGAATACTGTCATTCAGCGCTAGCATTGTTTCTATATATTCGCGCGTATTACTTAATCTGGGAACTTTGTGTTGTCCTCCCAGCTTTCCTTTCTGTGCCAGCCAATCATGGAATAATCCCTCACGGGCAACGATCACTTCCAATGGTTGCAGGGCTATATCTTTCCATCGTTTCGCCTCATAATCGGAATTAACCTCCTTTAGTGTGGCATCAAGTATCGCTGCAAATTTTTCTACTGAATCCGGCATCTTAGCGAACTCTATTAACCACTGGTGCCGGCATTTTGCATTCTCATCCATAAACACAGGTGCCGCGGTGTATTCACTAACTTGCGCTCCGGTTTCGGCACAAGCCTTTGCCAATCCTTTTTCAGCGTTATCGACAATCAGTTCTTCGCCAAATGCGTTGATGAAATGCTTTGTTCTTCCTGTGATGACAAACTTATAGGGATTCTTGCTGGTAAACTTCACCGTATCACCAATCATGTATCTCCATAAACCGCAAGAAGTAGAAATAACCATTGCATAGTTTTTGTTGAGCTCGACTTCTTCAAGGCAGTAAACCCGTGGACTTTCTTTTCCTACTTCCTCCAGCGGAACAAACTCGTAGAAGATTCCATAGTCGATCATTAATAACATGGCAGGATCGGAGAGGTCGTTTTGAGTTCCGAAATATCCTTCAGAAGCATTATAAGTCTCAACATAATGCATCTTCGGTGTTTGAATCACCTGCTTGTATTGCTCACGATAAGGAGTGAAAGCCACTCCACCGTGGAAGAAAACTTCCAGATTGGGCCATACTTCTTCCAAAGTCTGTTTTCCTGTCTTTTCGAGAACACGTTTGATAAGTACGAGCATCCATGACGGTACGCCGGACAAACTTGTCACATTTACCGGAATAGTGCTGTTGGCGATTGCTTCTATTTTGGTTTCCCATTCGCTCATCAATGCAATTTTCTTGCTGGGTACACGAATGAAATTGATAAGCGGATTCACATTTTGAATCAGAATAGCGGATAAATCTCCTACTAAACTATGGTTGGAGTTGAGGTTCGGACTATGGCTACCTCCAAGAATCAGTCCCTTGCCGGAGAAAAAATGGCTATCCGGATTGATGCGGAAATAAAGAGCTGCCGCATCTTTTCCTCCTCTGTAATGAATGTCTTCCAGTGCCTCTTTGCTGACAGGAAGGAATTTACTTTTATCATTAGTCGTTCCGGAGGATTTTGCAAACCAGCGTATCTCCGATGGCCAAAGCAGATTCTGTTCCCCGGCTCGCAAACGTTCTACATAAGGTTTGATTTCTTCGTATGTTTGGATAGGAACACGTTTCCGGAAGTCTTCATAGTTACGGATAGAGGAGTAATTGTACTTTCTTCCCCATTCAGTCTGAGCGGCCTGGTGTATTAAGCGGCTTAACACACGATGCTGTATCTCACTAGCCTGACTAGCATATAGGTCTATCTGTTTTAAACGGGAATCGAAAGTCTTACTAATAATTTTTGTAATATTCATTTCTGCTTTAACATAATAATGTTTAGTCGTGCAAAAGTAACTTATTTATCTTTTTTTTCTATCTTTACGACGGAAATAATCGTTAAAAATTGACGACTTCCATAGAATACCCGAGTTTTAGACTAAAAAATGCGACAATGAGAATTGGAATCTTAACATCCGGCGGGGACTGTCCCGGCATCAATGCCACCATTCGTGGCGTGTGCAAAACTGCCATCAATTATTATGGGATGGAAGTGATAGGCATTCACAGCGGTTTTCAGGGCTTGCTGACCAAAGATGTCGAATCTATTACAGACAAGTCGCTTTCCGGTCTGCTGAATTTGGGTGGAACGATGTTGGGAACCTCTCGCGAGAAGCCTTTCAAAAAAGGAGGTGTTGTCTCGGATGTTGACAAACCGTCTTTAATTCTTCAGAATATCCGTGAAATGGGACTGGATTGTATCGTTTGTATCGGTGGAAATGGAACACAGAAGACCGCAGCCAAGTTTGCTGCAATGGGAGTTAACATCGTATCTGTTCCTAAAACCATTGATAATGATATTTGGGGCACGGACATCTCTTTTGGTTTCGATTCGGCGGTAAGTATTGCTACTGATGCCATTGACCGTCTACATTCTACCGCAAGTTCTCATAAAAGGGTGATGGTGATTGAAGTGATGGGGCATAAAGCGGGTTGGATTGCTTTGTATTCCGGTATGGCAGGAGGAGGGGATGTGATTCTCGTCCCAGAAATTGCTTATGACATTAAGAATATCGGCAATACGATTCTGGAAAGACTAAAGAAAGGCAAACCCTATTCTATTGTAGTGGTAGCGGAAGGTATTCAGACTGACGGGCGTAAACGTGCTGCTGAATATATCGCGCAGGAAATTGAATATGAAACCGGTATAGAAACCCGCGAAACAGTTTTGGGGTATATCCAGCGTGGTGGTTCGCCTACTCCTTTCGACCGCAATCTTTCTACCCGCATGGGCGGGCATGCAACAGAATTGATAGCCAATGGCCAATTCGGGCGTATGGTGACTTTAAAAGGGGATGATATAGCATCTATCCCTCTTGAAGAAGTTGCAGGAAAACTGAAATTAGTTACTGAAGATCACGATTTGGTGATTCAGGGTCGTCGCATGGGGATTTGCTTTGGTTAGACTCCGGAGCTTCTGCGTCCTGCATTGTGGAAATCTCATCGACGAGGATGTTTTCTTCTGAAATATTTTCCGGTTCAGCAGCAGTTGCAGAATGTTGTGCTTTGATCTCTTCGATAGTTGATATAAATGTAGGCTCCTTTACTTTCTTTATAGCCATCTGGGCGGCATTCTGTTGAGACTCCTTCTTGGAATACCCCGTACCTGTTCCTGCCGGAAGTCCTTCAATGCGTACTTCGGTTTGGAATACAGGATTGCTGTCATGATCGAGAAACTGCTCTATTAATTCAAAGGAAACCTCCATTTTGTTCTTTTGACTCCACTCGATAAGTTTGGATTTGAAGTTAACCTCTTTTCGGGATATTTTCTCCAGGTCGATATAACGGTTAATGATCCGTTGCTCCATAAACTGCTTGCAACGTTCATATCCCTGATCCAGATAAATAGCTCCGATAAACGCTTCAAAAGCATTTCCGTACATATAGCTATTGTGAGAGGAGGAGCGGGTGGAATACTTGATGAGCTTGTCCAAGCCGATTTCAACGGCCAACTTGTTCAACGTTTCCCGTTGTACAATCTTGGAACGTGTATTGGTCAGGAAACCTTCCCGTTTCCCTTCGAAACGTTTGTAGACAATATCTCCCACGATGGCGTCGAGGATGGCGTCACCTAAAAACTCCAGCCGTTCATTGTTGAGGGGACGTCCCTTGTCGGAGCGGACAGAAGTCGATTTGTGCAGGAGAGCCTGCTCATAAAGCTGGATATTGCGCGGGTAGAATCCGAGTATCCGGTAAAAACAAAGATAAGACTCTCTATCCTTGCGGAACAAGAGCCTTATCTTATCTATTTCGTTACGTAACACGATATTACTCTGCGTATTTCTTGAAGATAACGCACGCATTGTGACCGCCAAATCCGAATGTATTGGACAAGGCAACATTAACTTCGCGTTTCTGTGCTTTGTTGAACGTGAAATTAAGGTTATAGTCGATGTTCTCGTCGTTGTCACCTTCTTCGTGGTTGATAGTCGGAGGAACAATGCCGTTCTTGATGGCAAGGATGCTTGCAATAGATTCTACCGCACCGGCAGCTCCCAGCAAGTGACCTGTCATTGATTTGGTTGAACTGATGTTCAACTCGAACGCATGATCACCGAATACTTCCTTGATTGCTTTTGCTTCTGAAATATCACCAACCGGAGTAGATGTACCGTGTACATTGATATAATCTACTTCTTTCGGATCCATTTCCGCATCTTCCAGTGCATTTCTCATCACCAATTTCGCTCCCAGACCTTCCGGATGAGAAGCTGTCAGGTGATGTGCATCTGCAGACATACCTACACCGGCAACTTCTGCATAGATTTTTGCACCACGAGCTTTAGCGTGTTCCAGTTCTTCCAGGATCAAGCAACCGCCACCTTCGCCCATAACGAAACCATCGCGGCTTGCGCTAAACGGACGTGAAGCTTTAGAAGCTTCGTCGTTGCGTGTTGACAAGGCGTGCATAGCGTTGAAACCACCTACACCTGCCGGGAAGATCGCTGCTTCCGAACCACCGGATACAATTACATTTGCTTTACCCAAACGAATCAGGTTGAAGGCATCTGCAATGGCATTGGTTGAAGTAGCACATGCTGAACAAGTCGCGTAGTTAGGACCATGGAAACCATACATGATAGAAATCTGTCCGGCTGCAATATCCGAAATCATCTTTGGAATGAAGAACGGATTAAACTTCGGACCCATTTCCTGACGAGTGTAGTAGTTGCCTACCTCTTCTTCAAATGTATGTATACCACCAATACCGGCGCCAAAAATAACACCGATTTTGTTCAAGTCTTCTTTCTCGACGTCAAGCCCCGAATCACTTACCGCTTCTTTGGCAACAGCGATGGCATACTGAGTGTACAAGTCCATCTTTCTTGCTTCTTTGCGGTCTATGTATTTCGTTGCATCGAAGTCTTTCACTTCGCATGCGAATTGGGTCTTGAATAACGACGCATCAAAATGAGTAATAGGCCCTGCTCCACTAACCCCGTTCACAATGTTTTCCCAAAATTCGGGAACGCTATTGCCAACGGGAGTAATGGCGCCAAGGCCTGTTACTACCACTCTTTTTAATTCCATATTGATGAAATCGAATTACTTAGCGTGTTCTTCGATATAAGATACAGCATCACCTACAGTACCAATCTTTTCTGCTTGGTCATCAGGAATAGAGATACCGAATTCTTTTTCGAATTCCATGATAAGTTCTACAGTGTCAAGAGAATCTGCTCCCAGGTCGTTAGTGAAGCTTGCTTCGGTTGTAACTTCTGATTCTTCTACGCCTAATTTATCAACGATAATCGCTTTTACTCTTGATGCAATTTCAGACATAACTTTAAGTTTTTAATTAATAATTAGTTTTATTTCTTTAAATTTGCGGTGCAAAGGAATGAATATTTATCGTTTTGCGCAAATATTTGACTAAATAAATGCAATGTTTTGCACATTTTTCACTGTTTTGTGCATCGAATTTGAGGGTTATGAAGAAAAACATCGCAATTTTCGCTTCCGGTTCCGGCTCTAATGCTGAGAATATTATCCGGTATTTCCAAAAAAACGATTCCGTTCAGGTTTCGTTGGTACTTTCTAATAAGAGTGATGCCTATGTTTTGGAACGTGCGCATCGCTTGGGAGTGCCTTCTAACGTGTTTCCAAAGGAGGATTGGATAGCCGGAGATGAAATTTTGGCTATTTTGCAGGAGTACCGCATTGATTTTGTCGTGTTGGCCGGCTTCTTAGTTCGTGTACCGGATTTGCTTTTGCATGCTTATCCCGATAAAATTATAAATATACATCCTGCTCTTCTGCCGAAGTATGGAGGTAAAGGAATGTATGGCGACCGAGTGCATGAAGCAGTGGTAGCTGCCGGTGAAAAAGAAAGCGGTATCACTATACATTATATAAATGAGCATTACGACGAAGGAAATACGATTTTTCAAGCTACTTGCCCTGTTCTTTCGACTGATTCTCCGGGTGATGTAGCTAAAAAGGTGCATGCTTTGGAATATGAACACTTCCCGAAAATCATAGAACAGGTATTAAGTAACACCTAATACTTAATAATGTATGCTTTCTCTTCCCGCCGCAAAGGATAATCTCCGCGCAGGGTTTCGAATAGCTCCGGTTGATTTTTTAGCCGGTTGCTGTCTTCGGTTGGATTATACATTTGGAGGACTGCTTCTTCGTGGTTTTTAGCGTGAATAATGGGGGAGGCGGGTGCGGGTGCGTTAATTTCATAATCCCCTTTTATTTGGAAGAATTTGCAGATAGCATCCAATGACATACGTGTGGCGTTTGCTTTTCCATCTGCAGAGTAACCTGCAATGTGAGGAGTTCCGATAAATGCCTTTTCCAGTAGATCACGGTTGATTTCCGGTTCATGCTCCCATACGTCGATGATGGCATCCGAAATCATCCGGCTGTTCAAGGCTTTTAAAAGAGCATCAGTCTGGATGACTTCTCCTCGTGAGGTATTGATAATAACAGGCTTCCGTTTGAGTGACTGAAAGAAATCTTCATCTGCCAGGTGGAACGTTTTATATTTTCCTTCCTTATATAAAGGTACGTGAAAAGTGATGATGTCACACTCTTCCGCTATTTTCTTTAGTGAAGAGAACCGTTCTGCACCTTCTTTTTCTTCCCGTGGCAAATCATTCAATAAAACACGCATGCCAAAATCCTGGGCAACTTTAGCTACCTTACTCCCGACATTTCCTACTCCTATGATTCCAATCGTCAGTTCATTTAGCTTTTTGTTTCTGCAAGATTTCCACACCAGAAGCGATGACTGTATATATTGGGCGACAGAAGCCGAGTTACATCCCGGTGCATTCGTCCATTCAATGCCTGCCTGTTTGCAATACTCCGTATCAATATGGTCGAAACCTATGGTTGCGGTCGCTATGAATCTCACTCGACTACCTTCCAATAAATCCCGGTTGCAATGTGTGCGGGTACGGACAATAAGAGCGTCCGCATCTCGTACGAGCTCCGGGGTGAAATCCTTACCCGGTGCATAAACCACCTCATCGGCTATTCTCTGAACCGCCTCTTTTATATAAGGTATTTTATTGTCGATAATAATTTTCATATACAATTCATCTTTTGTACCCACAAAGGTAACAAATAAAAAAGTAAGAAACGGTTGCTTGTCTGAAAAATATTACATAGATTTGCCCTATTATATATCTATTAGCTAGTTAAGATTATGACATTTAGTAACCTTTGCAACGAGATTTTTTGGAAATCGACAACTGATTACCATGTGACGGATAGTGTGGATGCTCCGATGAACAATCCTTACGAGTTGAAAACTATTGAGTATTATTTATATCTAAAGAACTGGATTGATGCCGTGCAATGGCATTTTGAGGATATTATCCGTGACCCGCAGATTGATCCGGTAGAAGCATTGGCCTTGAAAAGAAGAATTGATAAATCAAATCAGGACCGTACGGATCTGGTGGAATTAATTGATAGCTACTTTTTAGACAAATACAAAGAGGTAAAACCTCTCTCTGACGCAACGATCAATACGGAAAGCCCTGCATGGGCAATTGACCGCCTGTCAATTCTTGCATTGAAAATTTACCACATGCAGCAGGAGGTGGAGCGTACGGATACTACCGAGGAACACCGTGCTCAATGCCAGACTAAGTTGAATATCCTGTTGGAACAACGCAAAGACCTTTCTACGGCTATTGAACAGCTGCTGGCTGATATCGAGGCCGGAAGAAAATATATGAAAGTATATAAACAGATGAAGATGTATAATGACCCGGCATTAAATCCGGTGCTTTATGCGAAAAAATAACGAATGGCGCGTATTCTCATTATTCGTTTTTCAGCTCTTGGCGATGTAGCCATGACAATCCCGGTAATACATTCGCTGGCTGTGCAATACCCGCAGCACGAAATAACAGTGTTAAGTCGTGCTGTATGGCAGCCGCTCTTTCAGGGGTTGCCTGCCAATGTGGGTTTTGTCGGAGCTGATTTAACTGGCAAACACAAGGGATTTTGGGGCTTGAATAGCCTTTATTCGGAATTAAAAGCGATGCATTTTGATTACATTGCTGATTTTCATCATGTACTTCGTTCTAAGTATTTATGTTTGCGATTCCGTCTTGCCAATAAACCGGTAGCTTCCATTTGTAAAGGAAGGGCAGGCAAAAAGAAGCTGGTTCGCCGTCATGATAAGGTGATGGAAAATCAGAAGAGTTCTTTTCGTCGTTATGCCGATGTACTTGAGAAGCTAGGTTTACCGGTACTATTAAATTTCTCTTCCATTTATGGCGAAGGAAAAGGAAACTTTGCGGAAATAGAACCAGTCACAGGACCTAAAGAAGACCAGAAGTGGATTGGTATAGCTCCTTTTGCCAAACATGCAGGTAAGATTTATCCGTTAGAACTGCAAGAGCAAGTTATAGCACATTTTGCTGCCAACCCCAAAGTAAAGGTTTTCCTTTTTGGAGGTGGTAAAAGCGAACAGGACGTATTTGATGCATGGATTGCTAAATATCCTTCTGTTGTTTCAATGATCGGTAAACTGAATATGCGTACCGAGCTGAATCTGATGAGCCATCTGGATGTGATGCTTTCAATGGATTCTGCCAACATGCATTTGGCATCCTTGGTCAATATTCCGGTTGTCTCTATTTGGGGAGCCACCCATCCTTATGCCGGTTTTATGGGCTGGAAACAATTGCCGGTCAATACCGTACAACTCGATTTGTCATGCCGCCCCTGTTCCGTATATGGACAGAAGCCTTGCTGGCGAGGTGATTATGCCTGCCTGAGGGATATAAAACCGGAGCAGGTCATTGCGAAAATAGAAGGGATTGTAGATTAATCCTTGCTGAAGTTCAAATTAGCTGTTTATTGAGCCGAAAGAGCGTAGAATCAAATAATGATGAAAGAGATACAACGAAAGAAAAAAGTACTGATAGATCTTACGAATTATGGTAGTCTCACAGCCGGCTTCGGGCAGATTGCGGCCAACTATGCAACCGCCTTTTCGTCTATGCCGGTAGAAGATCTTCATTTTGTATATTTATTGCGGCAGAAATATATGCAGGAATTTGGCCCGAATGTGACTTCTGTTCCGGTACGTCGTATCAATAAGTTTCTTCCTTTTACCCTTCCCAAGGTAGATGTATGGCATGCAGTGAATCAACAGCGCAAGTTGTTGCGTATTGCCGGTGGTACAAAATTTATCTTTACTATACATGACTTTAATTTCTTAACCGAGAAAAAGCCCTGGAAGGCGAAAATGTATCTTCGCCGGATGCAGAATAAGGTCAATAAGGCAGCGGTCGTGACTACGATCTCTCATTATGTGGCAGATGTCATTCGACAGCATGTAGATTTGAAAGGGAAAGAGGTACGGGTCATCTATAATGGAGTGGAGAGGATTGATGCACTGGAAGGAACAAAACCGTCGTTTGCTACAGGGCGTCCTTTCTTTTTTACGATTGGACAAATCCGTAGAAAAAAGAACTTCCATCTCTTGGTTGACGTAATGCGTCATTTTCCGGAATATGATCTATATATTTGTGGAGATGCTCATTTTGCTTATGCTGAAGAAGTGCGCAATCTGATTCGTGAGAATCAGCTTACTAATGTCTTCTTGACGGATGTTATCTCTCAAAACGAGAAGATATGGTTATATCGGAACTGTGAGGCATTCCTGTTTCCTAGTGAGGGAGAAGGCTTTGGATTGCCGGTGGTGGAAGCTATGCAATTTGGGAAGGCTGTATTTGCCGCTAATCGCACTAGTTTACCGGAAGTTTGTAATGGACACGCTATCATGTGGGAGCATTTGGATACAGAATCTATGGTGCAAAGTATCCGGGAGCATCTACCTGATTTTTATAAAGACAAGGAGCGCTTGGAAAAAATCAAGGAACATGCCGCTTCATTCAGTTACGAGAAGCATATACAAGCCTACCTTGATTTGTATCGGGAGTTAGCTCAATTGCCTTAGTATTGAAGTCAATTGCCCGTATACCTTTTCGGGAGTAATTAATGCAAAACGCTCTTCATAGGTTAATGTTGCCTGCTGTTCCGGCGGAAGAATGTCGTCAGGACTAATTCCTTCGGCAAGTACGGAATTGGCGGGTAACCACATTGATTTTGACGCACTTGGTGAATAAATGGCAAATGAAGGAACTCCAAGAGCCTGGGCGATGTGTCTGGCTCCTCCTTCGTTCCCGAAGTAAAATGAACAGTTGGCACAAAGTGCTGCCAGTTGTCGTAATGAAGAAGCTTGTATATCAATCTTGATGCGTTCCGGACATCCTAATTCCTTGTAGATATTTCTGGCATCTTCTTCTTCGTACCCCGGTGCGTAGTTGAAGATCATTTGTATGTCCTTGTGTTCCTCTAATATTCTTTTCAGTGTGGCTATCATGAACTCCGTATTCCATTTCTTATGTATGAGTTTGGTTGTGACTCCTATTAATAACACGGGGTGTGTAAAATCAATCCCTTCCTTTTCCATATAATATCGGAAATCTTCTTTCTCCCGGTCAGTCAGGTATAACTTGAATTCTTTTGTGTATTGAATAGGTCTGATCTTCTCTAATGGTGCTGCAAGTAACAGGTTGCGTTGTACCATATCAGTTGTCAGATTCTTGCTGTAAGTATCTGTGCGGTAGTTCAGTAGAAAACGGGTATATCCTTTGATACGTCCTATCCGAAAAGGAGTTTTTAATGAGAAAAGAGAGAAAAAAAGAGTCCGGATGGTAGAACGCATATCGATGATTACATCGTATTTATTTTGGTGCATTACCTGCCATATTTTTTTTATATATGCAGTGAACGGCTTATTCTCATTCTTGTCAAATGTAATGACTTTGTCTATGTCCGGATGCCCCTCATAGAGTGGAGCAATATTTTTATTAAGCACGAAGTGTATCTCCGCATCGGGAAAGCTTTTTTTCAGTGTGCTGCACAATGCAACAGCCAGAATAGAGTCCCCTATTTGTCTAAATCGAATAATCAGAATTCTTTTGATTGGTTTCATGCTTAAACTTCTTTATGCTTTTTACCGTGCAAACATAACTAAAAAAAAGCATTTATGTCTAAATATAAATGAAAAGAAAAAAGAAAAAACGATTAAAGCCACCGTGATGCTGCTTATATGTGGAGAGAGTTAGCCAATCTTTGTGAGAAAAGAGAAAAATATAGTCGGAATATGGCCTAATTTCTTTATCTTTGCTCAATCTTTGTAATTAGGATTATATAGGAGAGTGTAATGAGAGTGATTGTAAATCCCAAGTACGCACATTTGCAGAAGGAGATAGAAGAAGTTCCGAGGTCCTTCCAGAACGAAGGAGATGTGGTGTACGATGGTCGTAATGTTCTGAAACGGATTAGTTTGGGCAGCATTGATGTTGTGGTGAAGAGCTTTAAAAAGCCCCACATCATCAATCGTGTTGTATATTCGTTTTTCCGCCAGTCGAAGGCAGAACGTTCCTATATTTATTCTATGGAGATCCAACAGCATGGTTTTGACACTCCGGAGCCAGTGGCTATGATCGAGCAATTTCAAGATGGTCTTCTCTCGCATAGCTATTACATTTGTTGTTATGATGGTGGCGAAACTGTCCGTTCCCTGATGGATGGAAAGGTGGAGGGGAATGAAGACAAACTTTCAGCTTTTGCACGCTACACTGCTGCTTTGCATCAGGCAGGTATCCTCCATTTAGACTATTCTCCCGGTAATATACTGATCCATCAGAATGAAACGAATGAATACAGTTTCTCCCTGGTCGATGTGAATCGCATGCAGTTGCTATCGGAAATTGATTGTGATACGGTATGCCGTAATATGTGCCGTTTGTGTATTTCGCGTGAGGTACTGACTTACATCATGACAGAATATGCTTCTTTGCGTGGATGGGACATCGAATCTACGGTCAGTCTGGCTCTTCGTTACAGCGATCAGTTCTTTACTCATTACATTTATCGTCGTGCGGCACGGAAAGAAAAAGAAAAGCATATTGTATCCCTGATTTTATTCTTCCGTTTATACCGTTCCGTACGTAAATTCTTTTCTTGGGAGCCGCATATCTCACGTTTCTTATTGAAAAAGGAAAAGCATATCTATGATACATACTTGTGCAAGTATGATTATTGTGAATTGCTTTCTGCTGATTATCAATGATTGATTACCTCTTACTTCCGCGCATCACTACACTGCGGATTCTATGCCTGAAAAAACCTTTTTGATTAATATATGCGCAGTTGTGTTTGTTCAGGAATGTAGAGATAACTTCTTCGTCATCACGCAAGTGGTATGTGCAAATAGCAAAATCCAGCTTTTGGCAATTTTGAAATAAGTTCTTGCATCCGGTCAATGCGTGCCGTTCGGCTCCTTCTATATCCATTTTAAGAAACAGATGTTCATCCGTCTGGTTATTGAAGAAATCATCAAGAGTTTGCTCTCTCGAAGAATTATGGTCGCTCACATACTTCTGTATGATTGTAACTTTATCCTGCCATGGTTCGAAAGTAGCTCTGATAGCCTCCAGCCATTGTTCGTCCTGCTCAAACAAATAGATATGCTTGGCTTCTTCTACGATTTCCAGTGAAGAATATCCTTCGGCACAACCAATGTCCACAAAAACTTTTCCTGTGACATCTTTTACACTATCGAAATAATGGTGCGGTGATCGCTTGTCCTGCTCCATACTCAAAGCCCTGTAGTACTTTTGGATTTTCTTGGGTGGAGTACTCTTTCTGAAATATAGCCGTTTCTTTTCTTGTTGTACATAGTATAAGCCTTTTTTCTCATCCTTTTGTACATTGACAGGCATATTTGTATATTCATCTTTGAATTCATACAAATGTCTTGAATACCCGTGTTTTTTAATATACTCATAATATTTCAGATAGGGTGAATCAGGTTTATACCCTTTCATGAAATAATATGGAAGAGTGCCATATATAAATTTCTTTATTGTATGTTTAAGTACGTTCATTTCATTAGTTTCTTGTAGATGTTTAAGATCTCTTCCGCTTGCTTTTCTTCAGAGAATCTTTTGGCAAAAGAATGCCCCTTTTCAATCATGTTCTTTTTTCTCTCGGGATCTGTGTATATCTGTTTGAAGGCATCGGCCATTCCTTTGATATCGTCAGGATGTACATAGATAGAATCGGGACCTCCCGCTTCTTCCAGACAAGATCCTGTAGCGGCCACTACCGGAATACCGGAGTACAGAGCTTCTATGATGGGAATACCAAAACCTTCAAAACGGGAAGGGTATACAAAAATTTCTGCTAACTGATAAAAAGCCGGTAGATCATCAAAAGGAACATTACTGATGATATGCACTCTTTCTTCCAGCTTATTCTCCTTAATGAAATGTTCAACCTTATCAGTATATTCCGTATGGCGTCCTACGATGACGAGATGAATTTGTTCAGGAAGCATCATTAGTGCCTGCACCGCTGAAAGGGCGTTCTTGCGTTCTTCAATACTTCCTACGTTAAGGATATAGTGATCCGGTAGCTGATATTTAGCCCGGACTTCTCTTTTCTTCTCTTCTGCTACAGGATGTATGAATGAAGGGTCACATCCCTGATAAACAACTTCTATCTTATCGGCGGGAATCCTGAAAAACTCAATAATATCACGCTTGGTACATTCGCTGATAGCAATGATTTTATCGGCATTTTCGCAGGCTTTACGGAATTTGTATGTGTATATTTTCCTGTCGATCGAATGGTAATACTGCGGATAGCGCAGAAAGATCAGATCGTGGATCGTTACAATACTTTTTACCTCGCTTTGATGAATATTCAGGGGCAGCTCATTACTAAGCCCGTGGAATATATCGATTTTTTCTTTTTCCAATTGGCGGGTGACTCCCCATACTCGCCACAATGGACTTAACTTTTTCCAGGAAGAAGTAGTGGGATAAGAAAGCTGTAGTTGCTGATACTGCTTCGTTAATTTGTCCAGCCTCTTGTTTTCCCGTTTCTTGGGGGCATACAGCACATATTCATTCTCCGGACCGAATTGGCATAGAATATCCACTATATAGCGGCTATAATTACCCAGACCGGTGAAATTCTGTACTGCACGTTTTCCGTCAAAACCTATTCTCATTTCTACTTCTTACCTTTATATGATTATAATTTAGACTTCAAAATTCCGATAAGGTTTATTCAAGTCTAAATAATGGAAATTGTGTTGTCTTTGTCCACTTTGTTTAGGTATGGTCATGTAATCTCCATATTTCTGTGACAGATAAGTGTCGTATTTCTGTACTCCCCATACTTCTTCATCTTCAAACCGGATGGGAGTAGGAGTGCCCAGAATGTCCTTCGACATGATTCCTTTCATTCCGTCATCATAATCGCAGACTAATGCGCATTGGTCGAAATCGTATTTCTTCATTACCTTCCTGATGCTTTCCTGTGTTCCGGTAAGGGTGAAAAACTTTCTGCATAATAGCGGTATCCATGAACTGGGACCTTTTCCATGTTTGTATGGATCACGATGAATCAGGTAAAGTATTCGTTTGTAGAACTCATACTTCGCAAAATGCATTCTTTGCGCCATGCGGCTTTCCGGAACTCCATCGAGTGGAAATATATCAATATATACACCTCCCAGATATTTGAGATGCATACGCTCGATTAAGGTTGTATTGGCATCCTGCACCTTTGCGAACGGAAGAGGATATTCCTTATCATTCTCGGCGCATACCGCTTCGTAAGGTTCCGGTAACCATTCTTTGGCATTAGCCATTAGTAAATCATAATCAGCTCTTGGCATTCCGATATCCAAGTCATCATCCCAGGGGATGAATCCTTTGTGGCGTACAGCTCCCAACATGGTGCCTGCCATGATGTAATATCGCAGATTATGTTCTTTGCAAACTTTGTCAACAGCTAATAAGTTCTTTAATATGCGAAGCTGTAGAGGGCGGATGTCGTAATTAGCCATTTTATCTGATTTTAATTAATAAAGACTGGATGGAATCAGCTTCTGTGCCTGTTGAAAGTCCTCTACTGTGTCCAGCTCGGCCGAGAAGAACTCGGTGGTGTCCATAACGTAAAAACTATATCCTTGCGGAATCAGTCTCTCAAAAGCCCGTTCGTAGAATATATTATCCAGTCCTTCGGTAGTAATCATAATTTCCAGTTCACGGAATAGCGCCTTGGTATATTCAGCTGACATCTTTTCGATACCGATGGACTCTCCGATAGCATCGGATATCGAACAGACTTTGCTGATTTCCACGACCTTTTGTGCGTCGTCCACGATGACTTTTATTTCTTCTGCTCCGAGCTCATGGCGATTCAGTGCCAATATGTCGTCCTTATCCGAATGAAGCAGCTTCTCTACAATCTGCGGATCGAATACAATGTCGCTGTCTAATAACAGAATTTCCTCCCCATCCGTATATGGGCGGGTGAGCCATAATGAATAGATGTTGTTGGTTGATTCATACCTGTCATTATAGATGAAAGTAATATCTTGGGTTGGATAATGTGCCTGTAGGAAATCAACGATTTGCTGCTGGCGATACCCGGTGACAATGATGAATTCATCAAATCCATTTTGTATCAGAGCATCAAAAGCCCTTTCCAAAAGGCATCGTTCTCCTATCTTGAGAAGACATTTGGGCGTCGTATCGGTCAGCGGGCGTAAGCGTGAAGCTATTCCTGCGGCTAATATTATTGCTTTCATTTGGATGCGATTTCTTTGATTGTATCTATAACGATCCGGTTCTGCTCTGGGCGACCCAATGTGATACGCAAATGAGTATTGATATCCGGTTCATTCATAAATTTCACTTTATAACTCTGTTCAGCAAAAGCCTTTTGTAAAGCCTCTTTCAGCTCTATCGGGTATTTGATTAAAATAAAGTTGGCAACCGATTCATATACTTTGAATCCGGGCAACACGCCGATTTCCTTTTCGTAACGCTCACGGTCTTCGTTCATCAGTTTTGCGATGTTTCGATAGTGTGCGTCCGATTTAAGAGCCGCAATGGCGATATCTTCGGATATCCGGTTGTATCCCAGATATTTATTGCTGTATCTGCTGAATTTTTCCAGCTCCTTACTCATAAATCCGAATCCCATACGTAAACCCGGCAATCCATAAAATTTAGATAAGGTACGGGAAATAATCAAATTCGGATATTTATTAACCAGCTTTTTGATATAACTGGTATCAGTTGAAACAAAAGAAGCGTATGCTTCGTCTATCAATACCACTGTTTGGCCGGGTACTTCTGCAAGTAGTTCATCCAATTCTTTCGGAGTCAAACCATTGCCGGTAGGGTTATTGGGAGAAGCTAGTAAAAGAATCTTCGGATTCTCTTTCCGAATCATATCTTTTAGCGTCTCAAAGTCATATTTAAAAGTATTTCCGTCTTCGTAGAGAGGATATTGCAAAGTATGGCCATTCACCTCATCTGCAATTGATTTATAATACCACCATGAGAACTTGGGAATCAACATCGTTTTATTTCCATCTTCTTGAGTCAGGAAGTAGTGTACGGCTTGTTTCAGAATATCTTCTCCGCCGTATCCTAATAAGACTTGTGTTTCATCTATATCGTAAAGTTCGGATAAGAAAACAGATAATATACTTTTCTTTCCTTCATCATAAATGCGGGTATAAAAACAAAGTTTATTTATATCGAAGTTTTTTAAAGCTTCTACTACTTCTTTTGATGGACTGTAGTTAAATTCGTTTCGATCTAAAAAGTTCAAATTCTTTTCCATATTAGTTTTGTATGATTCCTTTATCGCACCAGGCTAGTTTCCTGACTTTCGTTTCGTTCAAAATGCTGCGGTTGTTGCTCAAATTATCTGTTCCATGTAGTTCGTGATGAAGATGGAACACAATTCCCGCAAATTTGATGGTACGCTTGCGTACACCGCTGTTGATAAGGCGGCACACTAATTCATGATCTTCGCTTCCCCATCCGGTAATAGCTTCATTGTACCCATTGACTTTTAATAAATCTTCTTTCCAGAAAGCCATATTGCATCCTCTGGAATATGAAATATCCCATTGGCGATAATGCTGAAGTAGTGGGCTTAGCCAAGGCAAATGTACTCCGTTGATTGCATTCTTAGTACCTTTGTCGTGAATAGAGATAATACAGTTCCTTTCTGCTAGCATCTTTTGGGTTAAACCTTCCCGGATTAATACACGGCTACCGGTTACGAAACTGCCTTTTTTAGCAAAATGTACATGATCTTTGACGAAATCTTTGTGTAAGACGATATCTCCGTCAATTTGTATAATATATTCTTTAGATGCTTTCGCAATAGCTTTGTTGCGGATGGAGGCCAGTCTGAAACCTAAATCTTCATGCCAAACATGAATAATGGGGACTTCGGAAGAAACAGCCAATTGATGAATTAGTTCTCTTGTATCTTCTTTAGAACCATCATCGGCAATGATAATTTCATTAGGAAGGAGAGATTGACGTAGCACGCTTTTAACGCATAATTCTAATGCGTCGCTTCTATTATAGGTGGATATAATTAGCGATGTACTTATGTTGCTCGCCATTGGTTTATTCATATAATTATTACTAAGTTAGTTAAATAGTTAAGGGGGCTTGCACTAAAATTCTACAAATGTATACATTTTATTTGGTTGTGACAAGCGTTAAAGGCTTTTTTGCTAAACATTAGAGGGTTAGCATTCTTTTTAAGAATAATATCCGTTTCTTTGCTATCAGTTTGTTATAATAACTAAGATAAATTAGGAATAAAGAGATGTTTTTTCCACGTCTTCAAGAGGTATAGGACTGTAAATTTAGTAAATGAAAATGATGTTTTCTAAGAAACTTCTTATAATATACTGTTTGTTGATAGTTTTCCCGCCTAGGTTCTGTCATTTTTGTATTTATGACTTTTAATTAGATACTGAATGCTAAAGGGAAGCTTTAGGAACAAAAAGCGTTTTATAGATTTGAGGGTTAGTCGGGTTTCCAAAATAGGAGGGATACAGTTTTGAGAGAGCCTTGCTAATCCTTTTATTAAGTCAACCCTTTTTATGTTCGAGTACATCGCTGGTAGGTATCGATGATAAATTTCAAATAAATAATATAAGTTTATTTCTTTTTGAAGATGTTTGCTAAGGTTGTTGTCTGCTTGTATTAATCTCCTGATTTCACTAAAAACTATGGTAAGATCATTTAGATGCTTTAAGGTGTAGCCTTGCCCCATATTTGTAATAGAATCTTCTCTCTTGCAATTATAAAGATAAGTTGTTCGGTTAGTTAAGGTAAATGATCTGGTATTTAAAGCGAGCATAGCATGCATTACTATGTCTTCGTGGTACACGTGTTCCAAAAAATGAATATGAAATTCTTTTAAAAAAGAAAGATTATATAATTTATTCCATGTAGTTACCCATATATCATTTTTTTCTTCATAAAAATATTGAGCCATGCATAATTTACCTTTTCGTGTTATATTAGGGTAGTTAGTAATTTTGAGTGAATTTTCATTTTCATCAATTTGATTGATTCCGGCTGCAACAAAGTCTACTTTTTCTTGTGAAATAACATTATATAAGGTTTCAATGCAATCAGGAACAATAGCATCGTCGCTATCCATAAAGTATAGATATTTTCCTCGAGCAAATTCAATTGCTGTGTTTCTCGTTCCTCCCAAACCGAGATTTTTTTTATGCGTAATTATACGGATGCAGTTACCTCTAGGATGTGTGCTTTTAAGTTGGTGGACTATATTCATACTGTTATCATGTCCTAAATCGTCTACTATCAAAATCTCTAATTTTTGATAAGTTTGGTTTAATGCAGATAACAAGGCACGTTTAATGTATTTTTCTACATTATAAATAGGCATTGAGAGAGTTATTAAGCACATACTTTTCTTTAATTCATTATGACACAATAATATTAGGTGATTACAAAGTTACTTTAATATTCGTAATGATGAAAGTTATTTCGTTTTTTATTGATTTCTTATCCCGAGCTTGCGCTATAATAGAAAAGAATAATTTCATTAGAATAAAACTTTGGATTATTTTCATTACCTTTGTTCTGAATATTATGTTTGTCTAAATAATAGGACTGATGTAAATTCTGCAATTCCTCTATTGTTTAAGACTATTGTTCTTTAATTTAAATTTTAATAATATGATATATATTATTTGTTATGATTGGCCTTCAACATCTGGTAATCATACAGGAATGAGGTATCTTTATGAATATATTCAAAAAAGAAATCCTGAATTGTATAAAATGTATACTTTCAATATGGGGAGGCGTTTTTTGGATAAGGGGAAAAAGGGGAAGAAAATCTCTGTTCTTTTTACGGCACTCAAATTAGCAATGGCATATAAATCGGGAGATAAATTTATTCTCACTGAATATTTGCATAGAGATTCATATCAAATATTGTTTGCAAAAATAATACGCTTTATATGTCCTAAAGCACCTATATATGCTATGGTGCATCTTGTTCCTGAAAAATTGGAAAGGCGATATTCGAAAGCACAAATAAAGAAGAGTTCACGATTTGTTACAGAAATTGTAACGTTGGGAAGTAGTTTGACATGCTATCTTAATAATTTAGGAATAGAGAATGTTTATACTTCATTTCATTATGTCGATAATAATTATTATACTCCTTCTACAAATCTATATAACAGAGGTGATGATGTCAAGGTAATAGTAATGGGTGCCTTGGCACGTGATTTTGAGCAGATAGCTTATATTGTTTCAAAACTTCCGCAAATTCATTTTTATATATGCAAAGGGCGGGAGAAAATTGATTATTTGTTTTCAGGCTTAAAGAATGTAACATTGGTGGGGTATGTTCCTGAGGCGGAATTAAAGCATTATATGAATGATTCTGATATTTCATTAAATGTGATGAAGGACACTATTGGAAGTAATGTAATTTGTACTTCAATGGCAGCAGGATTAGCGATGGTGGTTAGTGATGTTGGATCTATACGAGACTATTGCGATGAGACCAACGCATGTTTCTGTTCTTCTCCCGATGATTTTATAAAGAGTCTTATGATCTTAGCAAATGATCGAGAGTTGCTCAATTCGTTAAAAAAAATGTCTTTGAGAAAAGCGCAGCAGTTTTCTATCGATAATTATTGTGTTAGCTTGTCATCTCTATTGGAATAATTGAAGAGTATAGTCATTTATAGTTGTTGTAGTAAAATTCTTAAAGGACATTGTTGGTAAGGGTATTCTTTAAATTCGAAAATATAAGGCAACTTATTAATTGCTAGCTAATTGCCTTTTTATTTTCTTCCAAACATGATGAACTAAAACTTGCAAAGAAACATTTAGTGTGAGTTTTTTTAGAGCATTGCATAAAAGTAAAAGGTCGTGTAAGCTAAAGTCGTTCTTTAGCGAATGCTGTAAGAATTTATATATATAACGTTTGATTGCTTTTTTGAATTTTCTTTCGTTAAGGTGAGAATGGTAGTTTATACCAATCCATTCTATGAAAAGTATTGTTGCTCTAATCTTTTCTTTGTTGAAATGAGTGGAGTTTGATATATTCTCTCCTTCAGCATTTCTCCAACTGACGGGATTACCTGGTAAAGATATGATTCCTCCTGTAAATTCTGCAAATTTAGCCCATGTTGCATCATCGGTGCACCAAGCCAGAGGGAACTTAATAAATCCTCCTGTTTGTTTCCATACTGTTCGGCTAAATACATACTCACAGGCGGCAGAACTAATTTTTCCAGATAATTTATCTAATAAAAATTCATATCCAGAAGTTAAATCGGTTTTAAAAGGAGGGTTTTTATATTTTAGTTTACCATACTCGTCAACGACTTCTAAAGGGAAACGGAATATATATTTTCCATCAGAATGTTTTTGTGAGGCTTGAATTACACGTGCTACTCCATCAAAGGGCATTAAGTCGTCATCTGAAAAAAGCCATATAAGTTCTTCTTCTGACAATAATATGCATCGTTCCCAATGACCGGGTAGGTCTTTTTTACCCATATTTTGTTCAAAACGATGATATATAATGTCAAATTTGTTCTTGTAACAATCTACTATGGTCTCTAATGGGTAGGGACTTGCATCATCACCAATATATACGGTAAATTCGTGATTGTTTTGTTTAGCGATAGAATCAAGTGTTTCTTGCAAAAAACGTGGTTTATAAGCTGGTATGATAATTGCTAATTTTTTCATTTTTATTGCTATCAATTAGGTTTTGCAAATATACACATTCAGTTTGTTTAAATATTGTATTTGCAAACTTTTGTAATGGAAAACTATACTTAGCAAGTTGCTGATTGTAAAATAATCCATAGAATTTTCTCTTTTGGCTTTTCAGATTATATGAATGTATTATCAATAATAGTTAATTGCAAGCGTGAAGTTCTGCTCTATTTGTGATGAATATGCTAATATTGATTCTATAGTGTAAAAGTGTTGCATTTTGATGAGCTAGATTTGTCCATATGCGTAATGCAGGAATTAAAAAATGATATAATGGAGAAAGATATACATATTACGGTATTTTGCTGTCAGATAGCTCATGTGCAAAAGTAACCAAAATCTTTTATTGGGCAAAGAGGCTGGCTGCTTTTTAGTCGTAATTGGCCATATTTAGTCATAAATAGTCGTAATTCGATATTTTTAGTCGTAATATTCGATTTACGACTATTTCGCATACCAAATTCTACCTTTAATTATGACTGTTTCTGCTTCTTTCATTTCAGTCAGAATATTTCCGACCATTCGTTCTTGTTGTTCTTGAGTCTTAGTTTTGGGAAGAACATCTTTCAAATAATCGAATATTGCATCACGCTTTGCTCCTGACGATCCCGCATTTTGTAGATACTGTAAAATCATTTGTTGGAGTTTTGCTTTCTCCAATCCTCTGTTGCGGGTATAATCGGGTAACTGTTTTGTCTTTTTAGCAATATCAAGTGATATACTATATTCCGAGGTATTCCCCTCTAAAAGTCCTTTGGTTATTAGGGCAATCACATTCTCTTCAGAGATACTGTGTCCCTTTTGCACAGCATCCAGGAGAATGCAATCTTCCAATGTAAGTGTATCGTTTTCTTTGAGTAATTGAGTGTATTTTTCATTGATGGTGTTTCCATATATTGTTACACCCACCTCTTTATTTAATACATCTATTTCATAATCAGGCATAGGAAAGTGACGACGCCTTTGTTCGTTAAACATCTTTTTAATACCACGACTTACGGTGTCAATCATGTTAAAATTCACCATTGCCCGACAAAGGCATTCATTTCGAAAATGGCGTTGAGGGCCTTTGGTTTCCAATGCCTTTTGCAAAGTACCGGGAATAAAGCTGCCTCCATTGGCATAATAAAGCCAGCTCGGGTTTTCCACAAAATTGATGCGTTGCTGCAATGTGTAATCTTGATGGGCAATGGCATTATGTAGTGCTTCACGAATAGTGTAGTCGTCATATTGCTTCATTGTTTCAGGGAACAATGTTCCTCCTGGTAATTCCCTCATTGTAAGATTGTGTATCTTACTCAAAATTTTGTCAACGGTAAGAATAAATGGAACAGTGAAGTGTTCATAATCGACCACATTCTGATGCTCATCTCGTAAAGTCCATGTCACTTCAACCACAGCAGGACGAAGTTTGAATACAGAAGCAGGTTTGCCTAACAGAATAATGGCGGTACGAGTCAGTTTCCTATCTATCATTATTCCGCTATTGGAAAGAAAATCTTCCACAGTCCACGTGTCAATTTCCTCTGCCGAAATGTTGGAGGAATGTACCTTTTTGAACATGATACGGGCCTTAGCCACAGCTAATTCATCCAAATCTGCCATCGTTGCATTTGGTACAATTTCTGCCGACCAATCTTTTGCTTCAAAAACAGGCTCTTCGAGAATAACAGCAAGTCGTTCTTGTGTCATTTCCACCAACGAATCTTCCACACGTTGCCATGCCTTTTTATGGGCATATACCGGGCGACGGGGCAAATGTTTGGGAATATGGATTATCCACACAATTTTGTTTTCATCTTCTGTAATGTATTCATCTATATTAAGCCCCTCCGAAGAAAGGTTAGTGCAGTGTTCCAATAGTTTCCATACGGCAGATTGGGTATTCAGGTTAAACTTACTCAAGTCCGTACCGACAATTTTCATTGTCTTATCCTGCACACCTATAACAAGATGTCCACCCTCCATATTGGCAATGGCGGATATATACGAAATGACATCATTCTTTTCGTCTCCGACAAAGGAGTTCTTTAGATTCTTCATCTCCTTCCATTCACAGCGTGCATTCTCTATCGGAAACTCTTGTAACAGGTATTGTTGAAGTTCTTTTGAAGTCATGATAATTACTTTTTAGATTCCTTATTCCAATGCTCATAGTCTATTAAATGAACCAGCTCTTCAACAACAATTCTCAGTCCCAATTTAATCGAGTCAGCATCACTTTTAGTTGCATTAAATCTGCGATTATGTGCACATAAATCACCTTTAGCTTTAATATCAGGAAGAGCCTTTGCAGAGTTGCGACCAATTGTCCATAATACTTTCTCGGACAAAAGACAGTCTATTAAGTCAGAACAAAAGAAATAATTTCCACTTTTATCTTGTATTCTCTCTTTAATTTTATAGCGCTCAAATAATTCAATTATTAAAGTTTCTATTAATCGACGTGTCATGACTAAGCAAGCATCATAAAATTGATAGTCATAACATTGTATGGCTTGTTTGGCTGTTTTAATTAAATAGGAACGCGTATTATGCAATAATTCCAAAGGGAAATAATTCTCGGATGGTTCATTAGCCTTAAGTTCTCCTATATGATTCGAAATTTCAGATTCAACTAGTTTTGTTATTCTATATCCTCCATTTTTATGAGCCATCATACGTTTAGACTTCTTTTCTTTTGAAAGATAGGCTGATATATTACTATATGGAGGAAGCCGCAAGGCAAAAAAACAATCTTCAATATTTTTTGCGGTAAAGGCCTCCTTACCCTCATGAATTATTAAATAATATCCCAGATAAGGTATTTGTTCAGAAGGTTTTAATGTCAAAAAACCGTCAATCCTATTTACATATTCTTCAATTGTCATTTTTTTTAATCGATTATGGCATTTTCTCCTATGGTTGAAACACGGATATCATTCATATTAGATGTATTGATCCAACCTTTCCTTGACTTTGTATCAGCGAGACTCTGACGTATATTAGATGGAAATTTACTTCCTAAATTCATATAGCATGTGTATATGTGATTTGCACCAATATTCTTTTCTCCAATAATCTTTTGTAGATAATACACAAACACGAGATTATATTCCGCACCACTAGAAACTTTATACTTAGACACAAAGTTTTTAAGAGAATCTTTACCTGATGGACTCAGATTTAATTCGGTAATAAAAGAATAACCTTTGGAACTTTGTGATTTTTTATATATGCCACTATTCTTGGAATAATCTTTTGTGCTATCACCTAATTTCCAACCGTCTACTTTTTCCTTGTCAAATATGTCAGTTAAATATACTTTAGCTCGTTCCTCTCCTGCTCGACACAGACAATAACAACCATTATTGATATTGTATAAAGATTTTTCTTCGTTGAGCCATTTCCTATAATTGCCATCATTCTTTAATCCTGTTTTTTCGATAAAAGAATTAACTTCAGTTCTTCTAACTTCATTTATCCCATGCACTTGATTATAATACAAATAGAGAATCGTTAGGCGTCCGGCATAATCTCTTTTGTTATTGGCTTTTAAACTTGTTTCGTGCAAATAGATTTCATTATCTCCTCTTTTCTTGAATATTTGGTCAATAGAAAATATTTCATTATTTGATATACTTTCTCCATTGGAATTAGAGGACGATAACAATGGTATCGCTACATTCTCAGTTTTTGAAAAAGTAGTCTCTTGTGAATCATTGGTAATTTCTGTTAGATTGTCCCGACTTCTTTTAATAGGGAGAAAACTAGCAAATGTTTCAACCACAGTGCCTGCGGTTTCATTAGAAAAGGATGCCTCAAATGACTTTTGGGTTTGCGTTTCCGTGTATTTAATATGGTTTTGATCATTAGATTTTATTGCAGAATTTATCTCTGCGCCGCAGTATACACAAATCTCTGCTTCATCAATCAGTTTTTCACCACACCGTTGACATACTATTTGCTTTTTACATTTAAAACAAAATTTCGCTTTGTCAGGTAATTCCTGACCACAGAATTGACATTTCATAATTATTCTTTTTTGTAGTTCAATATCTTTGCATAAAGATTAACTTGAGACACATTGGAATACAATTTGGAAGCCATTGATGGATTTTTTTCTTAATTGTTCTGCCAACCATTTGCCTGTTTTCTTCTTTTCGACAAGGATTAATTTTAGTCGGTTCATATTTTTCATTATAATCATTATATTGAACTTAATGCAAAGTTAGTGATTTTATTTTGTTTACGGCAGAGATAGATGCCTATTATTTGCAATGTTCGCCTAAGCATATAAATAATAGTCGGTTGGTTTGTTGAATTGTTGGTTAATATCTTGGTTGATTAGTTTATAGCCTATTGCGACAGTAGGAACTAAGCAGGTTCGGATAGTAGAATTGCTACCATACCGGAAAGCGCAGCGTACCAATTTTCGAGAAAACTCTGATATAGTAAACAATATGAAAATGAAGCCGGCAAAGTGTCATATAAAGAAGAAATGCATGATTTTCCGTCAGTCGTTTGTTTCAAAGATTGTATTTGCAAACTTTTGTAATGGAAAACTATACTAGTAAGTTGCTGATTGCAAAATAACCCATTGAATTTTCTCTTTTGTCTTTTCAGATTATATGTATGTATTATTAATAATGGTTAATTGTAGGCGTGAAATTCTGCTCTATTTGTAAACAATCTCTTTTTAGATACTTCCTATGGATATTATTCCTTACTTTTGCAAATAGAAAATGAATATTCAAATATGGAATCTCAATACTTGGTTAGCGTTATCATTCCAGTTCATAATACAGCTCCGTATTTGCGACGTTGTATAGAGTCTGTACGTAATCAGACGTTGAAAGATATAGAAATCATATTAGTGGATAATTTGTCGACCGATGATTCTCCTTCTATTTGTAATGAATATGCTAATATTGATTCTAGAGTAAAAGTGTTACATCTTGATGAGGCAGGTCCGTCTATAGCTCGTAATGCAGGAATTGAAATAGCGACTGCTCCATATATTGGGTTTATAGATAGCGATGATTATATTGAACCGACAATGTATGAAAACATGTTGGCAGTTATGGTACAGAACAAAGTTTATATGGTGTATTGTAACTTTTGCTTTGAGTATGAAGATGGTCGTATAGAACAAATGTATCCTAATACAGGTAATGTGTATGTACGTACTAGTCAAGATGTTCAACGGGATATTATTTTTGAGAGAGTAAGTAGTTCAGCTTGTACCAAACTTTTTGATAAGATTTTTTTTGATTCTTATCGCTTTCCTGTAGGTGTGTTTTTTGAAGATCATGCGACTATTTATCGCTGGATAAGTATTTGCGATAAAATAGTTTGGATTGATGTTGCTTATTATCATTATATACAGAGAGGTGATAGTACTTGTCATACAATCAACTCTATAAAACGTTATCATTATTTCTTGGCTGAATATCCAAGATTGGAGTTTGCAAAGGAACGGCGGTTGTTTGAAGGTAGAGATTGGTTTGATGCCGTCAATGTGATTGTGGAAAATTGCTTTAATCATTTTCAAGAGTTTATGAAGGATCCTAATCATCAATCGTATCCTGTTGAAATTAAAGATATGAGGAATAAGTTGGGTAGATGGCGTTTTTTATCAAGAAAAGAATTGTCTTCTAAATATTATAAACGATTACGTAAGATAACTTATTTTTGGCCGATTTATTATTGGACTCACTTTGCCAAGAAAAAGAATTAAAAAATGATATAATGAAAAAAGAATACCCTTTAGTTTCGGTTATTATTCCTGTTTATAATGCGCACAATTCGATAGCTAAAACGTTGCAGAGTGTTATTAATCAAACGTATACTAATCTTGAAATTGTTGTAGTGAATGATGGAAGTACAGATGATAGTTTAGATATAATAAAGACGTATGCGGCTGAAGATCCCCGAATTGTTGTATTTAATAAACAAAACGAGGGATTAGTGCAGGCACGTAAATCGGGTATAGATATTGCTACTGGCAAATATATCCAATATTTAGATAGTGATGATTTTATGTATGAGGATGCAATAACTAGGCTGGTTACTAAAGCAGAGGAAACGCAAGCGGATATGGTAGTAGCCCCTTTTATGTTTTGTTATGATGGAGAATCTCATAAATCAACTTTTTTTGATTTTGTAGAGTTGTCAGGCGTGGAGTTCTTGAAAAATATTCTTTTAAAAAAGGCTTATTGGTGTGTATGGTCAAAATTTCATCTTCGATCATTATATCAGAATGAGATAGAAAGGCCAGATATATCATTTGGTGAAGATGTCGTTCTTTCCACACAATTATTGTTATACTTACAAAAAGTCGTTTCAGTTGATTATATAATCATTGACTATAATTTTACTAATACGTCAATGTCACATCCTGCGAATTTTGATGATAAAAAGTATGGAGACTTTGTGAATTATACAATATGGATTGAAAATTATATTGATAAAAAGGGGGTGAGGGAAGAGATGAAGGAAGCACTTGCTCATTTTCATCTTGAAAATGCTTTTAGAAGAATTTATTGGAAACGTTTTGCTAATATTAGGAAGGAAATGAAACGGCTTGTTAATGAAATGGAATCCTATCCTTATTTAATAGATAACTTGTCAAAAAGAGAACGTAAGATTGTGAGGGCTTACAGAGTATCAGGTTTCTGGGGAGATTTGAAACTTAGATATTATAATATGCGCCATAAACTGTAATGTGTTAAGATGAATTAAGACGTTGAGAAATGAAGCATATATTGTTTATCGCTTATAATCTAGCAGGTTGGGGTATTTGAATCTGTTGCGGTATAGTTGGTAAAATAAGATATAAAGAAATGAGTATTATTAGAAAGTGGCAAAGAAGTTGTTACAAAAGAATGTTGAAGGCTCACTTAGTTACTCCTAAGGTTGTAGTGTTGATGGATGGTGGTATTTGTTCTCAAATGCTCCAATATTTGTTGGGAGAATTTTTTAGAAAGCGTGGATGTAAGGTTGTGTATGATCTATCCTTTTATAAGGAATGGGGAAGTGACATGGATTATAAATTTGCTCGCAACTTTGATTTGTTGAAAGTGTTTCCTTATTTGGGGCTAACAATTGCAACAGAGTTCGAAATTTCCTATTATAAGAGACATTTTTATTATGTTGGGAATAATACATCGGAATGGATAGATGATTTTTCATTTTTGGAGAAAAATCCTCCTATTTATCTAGGTGGATATTATCATTTGCCGATAAAAATTTGGGTGCCCGCATTTAGGTCTACTTATAGGATCTCATCTGATATATTTGATGAGGGTAGCAAAATGTTAATGTCAGAAATAAAACAGAATATCAATCCTGTAGCAGTGCATGTTCGACGGGGTGATTTAAGTGTTGAAGTTCGAGCGTATGGGAAGCCTGCCTCTGTGAGCTATTTTAAAAGGGCTGTTGATTATATGGAAAAAGAGACTGTTACGCCTTTTTTTTACTTCTTCTCAGATGAGCCGGAATGGGTGGCATCAGAACTTATTCCCTATCTTGAATTTGCAAATGAGAATTATAAGGTGGTGGATATAAATGGTTCAGATAAGGGGTATATGGATTTGTTTTTGATAGCTTATTGCAAGCATCAGATAACAAGTAAAGGTACTTTGGGAAAGTATGGTGCTTTATTGAGAGATAGTTCAGATAAAATTGTGATTCTTTGTGATGATAAAGTTGAATATCAGTGGAAAGGAGTTTTCCATAATTCTATATTTCTATAATATAGAGGTAAATTGAGCGACTAATCGGCTAATTTAATTTTTTGGCAGATTAGCTTAAGCTTTACCCATAAAGAATTTTTTCTTCGCAAGAATTCGTGTCCGCCATATTCAGGTTTGTTTTTGTCTCGAATGAGAATAATTGGTTCAAAGGGAAGGGACCAGCCTTCGGGGTATAGATATGCGGGCGGCAATGTAATGGCTGGTGGATTATCTAAGAAATATTTATTGATTAGAGATTCGTCGTGCCAAATTGGTATTATATGGTTTGCGGCATCCTTGTCAACCCATGAACAAATTGTTGTACAGAGCTGCAGATAGGATTCTGTACATCCACCCGAAAGGCCTCCTGCATAATAATATAGACCTTTCCCTTCTGGAATATAGGCGGTAGAAATAACTCTTCGTTCGTATGTAAATTCGGAGTTGGGTTTATTGTAGAATCCAGGATGTATAGTTCCTAGTAATCCGTTGCTATCCGAGGATGGTAGCATTTCTTTGCCAATGGGACAGGTGAATAACAGATTAGCATTGAAGAAAAATAGATAGTCGGTTTCTCGCTCCAATTGTTCCTTGATGCGAAGGAATGTATGAAAACGTTTTAATGTATTGTCAGGCCATCCTAAATTCTTTTGTTTGATCCGGTGAATATGCTCATTATTCTCTTCGTCGTATAGTTGCGGACTATCAGTAAATACATAATACTCGATAATGAAAGATTGGTCTTGCATAAAATAACGTTCTGCGCTTAGATAAAAGTCTTTCCAAAAAATGTCATATTTGCCAGTACAGATATATAATATACCAATTCTCATTTTATTTATTGTTTTGATTCATATTATTGGCAAATATATAAAGATTTATTTTATATTATTTGTTTGAGGTGTTTTTATTTTCTGTGAATTACCAGTAGCAGGAGCTCTTTTAAAGTAAATTCTATTTGTTTTTGATCATGAGTGTCTTGCAAATGGGTAGTAAGCATTCGGTGAACTCCGTCTTTTTTCTATAGTTCTTACTCTGTATCTTTGCAATCTTGTCAGTTTTTCTTTGGGAAACTTGCAAACCATTCAGAGACGGTTTAGAGTTTCTGAGATTTATTTACTTTCCAGTTGTGAGGTAGGAGTTCTGCTAAATCTTTACTATAATCGTTGTCATAGGCGTGTATATTCTCCAGAACGTATACGAGCCACTTACGGAAGTTTACCTCATCCGCTTTACAGCATCCCATCAACGAATAAATCACTGCGGCACTCTCGGTCGCATCGTCATTGCCACAGAATAAATAATTCTTTCTTTTCAGAGTTTGGTTGCCATATTGCGCAAGAGATAAGGGGAAAGGCCTAAAAGAGTTGCTACCCAATTACTGGAAACAGAGAAAATCCAAAGAAATCTAACAATACTCTAATGAAAAGCATATTATAAACAGAGAATCACTATTAACTTATTAACCTGAGTTCGGGATTATAGCTTTTGGAGTAGACAGGATTTACCGAAGGGGTACCAAAAATCACGAGCTTTCAAACCGCTACTCTCGTAACGGGAATAGATAACTTCAAACGATTTGAGATTCCACATAACTTTTTTGGGCAAAGGTGGTACGCAAAAAAGCAGGGAAAAACGGGGGCGCCGAGTGCTTGCGTAGCGTTTAACACTTAAATAAAAATCCTTCCAGAACATATCATATTCCCAGTGCAAACATATAATATATCAATTCCCATGTGTATTGTTTTAATTTTAGACCTTCGGTTTTGTCTATTTGAGAGTGTTATTTATATTGATTATACTAAAAATAAAGCAGTAAGTAGTAGTATTGCTAGTAGTATAGAAATACTTACGAATATTGAGTATAAACGTTTGTATTTTCTGTATTTGGGTTTATAGTCTGTTTTTTGTGCAAGGGCTATTAAAGGTTTTTTATATAGGTCAAGGATGTATTGTAAATGATAGCATAACCATTGGTCTTGTTTTTGACCTAGGTAATTAAAAAAGAGAATAAAATAGTATATATACCCTGCATAGCCTTGACTGTTATTGTCAAATATCGTCCGAAAGAATGATTCTCTGGTGTCAAATCCTGCTTCTTCGAGATTGCTGCATGGTTTCATTCCATGGAAATGGATAAGCTTAGCATTCCCATTAATTCCCCAGTACGGTTTCCAGTTATATTCAATAGGTAGAATTTCCATGTCCTCGAAACACAACTCGTTTAAGTACCCTTGATCAAAAAGTCCTGCAGTAGATCTTTGCTTTTTTTTCATCATCTCTACAAATTGCTGATATTTGACTCTCATTCCTTGGATGTTCATGACTAATATTCCAGCATTGAAATAACTCATTCTTTTTGTATCACGTTCAAATTCGGGAGCAGCAGCTAAATAAGCAGGACGAGGTAGATCTTTTAGCAATATATCATCATTAAAGATTATGTCCATATCGGTGTATAATACATATTCATCTTCTTTTTCTATTATAGGAACCTCCATTCTCATGAATGTGCCGAATATTCGACTATATTCTATATCTTTTCCTAGTTCTGTTTCCATCCATTCGTGAGAATATATTTCCATTAGTTCCTTTTTATATGGTAATTCATGAATAATGATTTCAACTTTAAAATCTTTTAGTAGGTTGTAAACAGGATCTCCAATTTTACCATCATATAGGCAAATTAATCGAAGAGATGTGTTTGTACGAGCACTAATTAAGGTAACCTTTAACATGTTAAAGTAATCTTTTCTATTGACAATAGAGTCTGTCAAACAAATATAGCATTTCATAATTTATAGAACATGTAAAATAATTTACACTAATATGTTTCGCAAAGCTATCATAACTGTAAGTTATACAATAGTCCTCGCCAAACTGTTAGAATTGTATTGTATCTTACAAAAATAAACAAAAAAATCTTTTACTAAGAAGTTTTGATAAATAATTGTGATATGTTAGGATTTTCTTTTCTGGAGAATTGAATTCGAAGAGTTAATGATGGACGTATTCTATATTTATCTGTTAGCTTTGGAAGTCTGGAGTTTTTTTATTTTTTTAAATCTAAGTTTGTCCTTATAGGATTTTATTCTTAGTTTTGTGAACTATTTTTTATGAGTTAGAGATATTCGTATAAAAGTATCTTGATATATAAAATTGATTTGAATAAATATGATTTCTATTATAATATGCAGTAGGTTTCAATCCATCTCTAAGGAATTGAAGGATAATATTGAGAATACGGTTGGGGTTATTCATGAGATTATATGTATTGATAACAGCAAAAGTCAATATGATATATTTAGTGCTTATAACGAAGGGGTCAAAAGGAGTCAATATCCACTTTTATGTTTTATGCATGAAGATATTTTACATTACACTAGTGATTGGGGAAAGCTTCTGATAAATCATTTCAGAGATTTGAAAGTAGGGCTTATTGGAATTTCTGGACCACGTTTTATTAGTCAAATACCGGGTATTTGGTGGGGACCTGGAAGTACAGATGCAGGAAAGGATGCAATTTGCCAGTATTCTATTGATACTAATAGGGCTGATCCAACCATTACTTATAATACTTGTTTTAAACCCATTGCAGATGCGAAAGCCATAGAAGTGGTAGCAGTGGATGGATGTTTTTTTTGCATGAGGAAATCTGTTTTTGATAAAATAAGATTTGATGAAATAAATTACAGAGGATTTCATTTTTACGATATTGATATCTCATTGCAGGTTTATATGCTGGGGCTGAAATCATTATGTGTGTATGATATCCTAATAGAGCACATTAGTAATTCAAAACTAGATAATGAATGGTTGACTAATGCACGAATATTTTTCACAAAATGGAAGGACTGTCTGCCGATAGTAAATTATCCAGTGTCAGCAAAAGAAAGAAGAGTATTAGAAAAGAACAATCTTCAAACTATGAATTATATTATTAATGAGAATAATCAAAAGCCTAGTCGTTATTATAAATTCTCAGAGAAGCTATATTTATTGCGATACTGCTGTGATAAAAAAATGCTTCAGTCACTAATCTATTAGGTAAAATGTGTCACTTTATGTTGAGTGGAGCACGGCTTTTTCATTTAAGAAATATTGTTTATCGCTTGTTATTGTAGTAAAAATCCTTATATTCGTGTGCTGCGATGCGGAAGCACCGCCTTAGGTGTTTCTTCTTATCGTTCATTTTTAAATTTTTTTCTACTTTGCGAGTTGTATGTCCGGTAACTACATCAGACGTTTCTGATTTTACGGTGGGTGGTTATACCTTTGAAGTAGGTGGAAAGAATAAATCGCAGAAGCAGGTGCATGATGTAGAGAATGCGTATGTTGTGAAAGATGATATTGAGTATGGAATGCGTAATGTGGTTCCTCTTTGGACATTTGGTTTTTTATATTGAGATGGTATATGTATTTGTACGATATGAACTTAAACAGATTGAAATATGAGTGGCAAGATTTACCCTATCGGCATACAGAACTTTGAAAAAATTCGTAAAGGTGGCTATTTCTATATTGATAAAACTGCATTGATTTATCAATTGGTGAAAACCGGGAGCTACTATTTCCTGAGTCGTCCGCGCCGTTTTGGCAAAAGTCTGCTTATTTCTACGCTTGAAGCCTACTTTCAAGGAAAGCGGGAACTCTTTGAAGGGCTGGCTATGGAGAAGCTGGAAAAAGATTGGGTAAAATATCCTATATTACATCTTGATCTTAATACGGAAAAATACGATACTCCGGAAAGTTTGGAGAATAAGCTGAATGGGGCGTTGGTGGAATGGGAGAAGATATATGGCGAAGAGCCCTCGGAGAAATCTTTAGCGATGCGTTTTGAGGGGATTATTAAGCGTGCCTGTCAGCAAGAGGGGCAAAGTGTGGTGATCCTAGTGGATGAGTATGATAAGCCGATGTTACAGGCTATTGATGATGATGTTTTGCAAAAGAGTTTTCGCAATACATTGAGAGCCTTCTATGGCGCATTGAAAAGTCAGGATGGCTGTATTAAGTTTGCTTTGTTGACGGGAGTTACCAAGTTCGGTAAAGTCAGTGTATTCAGTGATTTGAATAATCTGAATGACATTTCAATGTGGAATAAATATATAGATATTTGTGGTGTGAGCGAACAGGAACTATACGATAATCTGGATGCCGAACTTCATGAATTTGCCAATGTGCAGGGAGTGACGTATGAAGAGATATGTGTCCGGTTGAAAGAAATGTATGATGGCTATCATTTCACGCACAATTCCAAAGGAATGTACAATCCTTTCAGTCTGCTTTTAGCTTTTGATAGGAATGAGTTTAAAAGCTACTGGTTTGAAACAGGTACTCCCACTTATTTGGTGGAGTTGCTGAAGAAGCATCATTATGATCTACACCGAATGGCCCATGAAGAAACCGATGAACAGGTACTGAACAGTATAGATTCTGAATCTACCAATCCTATTCCGGTGATTTATCAGAGCGGATACCTCACCATTAAGGGGTATGATGAGCGTTTTGGAATATATCGTTTAGGTTTTCCTAATCGTGAAGTGGAGGAAGGATTTATCCGTTTTCTCCTCCCTTATTATGCGAACGTCAATAAAGTGGAGTCTCCTTTTGAAATTCTGAAATTTGTTCGTGAAGTGGAGGCCGGTGATTATGAATCTTTTTTTCGTCGCTTGCAAAGTTTCTTTTCGGATATTCCCTATGAGCTTGCCCGCGAATTGGAGTTACATTATCAGAATGTACTTTATATCGTGTGTAAACTGGTTGGTTTTTATGTAAAAGCAGAATACCATACGAGTGAGGGGCGTGTGGATATGGTATTGCAGACCGATAAATTCATCTATATCATGGAATTTAAATTGAATGGTACGGCGGAAGAAGCTTTGCAGCAGATAGAGGATAAACATTATGCTCGTCCGTTTGCAACGGATTCACGAAAGCTTTTCAAGATTGGTGTGAACTTTAGTGCTGAAACAAGAAATATAGAAAAGTGGTTAGTGGAGAATTGACACGCCTCCGAAATGGATATAAAATATTCATTTCTCATATTCTCATAAATATGTTCTAAGTGTCAGATTATTAATAGTATAAACTATGAGAAATGTTTCTGAATTTGGCATTTCTCATAGTTTCATTCGCGAATAGGCCTTAATTTGGCTTATTTCTCATACCCGTTGAACTCATTTCTCATAATGCCCCGGAGCTGGTATATAAATAGGCTGTGTGGGTTTGCCGATATTCTGTAAGTTACCCTGTGCCTTTAGACGACGAATCTGTCTGCTGGCCATGCTTTGGGTAAAACAACAGAGTGACTGCATATTACTACGGGTCAATACAGGATGGGTTGCAAAATAGGCAGTGAGCTTCTTGTCAATCTCTTCTTCTGAAAGGGACGCCGAATGTGGCTTGTATTTCGAACGTCGTAAGTGAGTACTCATACATAAACTTTTTAAATCTCTGTCGGCCTGGAAGTTAATAGATTTTAGCTTCACTTTGTCTGCGCGAGTGGCAAGCGAATGTACAGGTTCGGTAGCCTGTAATGTAATTTGGAAATAGCCGATTCCATCCAGATGTACTCGTTCTCCTTCACGTAGGTGGTTTCCCATACATCTGCTCAATTCCATTAGCATGGCTTCTACTTCCGCTTTCCCGAAAGTAGTTGCCATATGGATTTCTCTTGCCAGCTTTTGAGTGGTCACATGTTGAAAATTAACCACCCGCGGGTGATAACTAGGTTCTTCTCCTTCTTTCTCCGGTTGGGGATTCTTATAAAACTCGAATTGTATTGCCATCTTTGTTCTAATTTAATGGTTGTTTATATGTTATATACCTGATGCGCTTATCACATCTTGCCTTTATTCTTTTATTATTCAACCGCCATCCTGATTGTTCCACTACAGTGAACGGTTCTTTTCACTCTAGTAGACATATCTTTTTACTGTAGTGAACAGGCCTGTGCACTGTAGTGGAACGGTTGGTATGCTCTTTCAAAGATACGACATTATTAGGTGAAAAACAAGTAATTAACTAGTTGTTTGCATGAAAGAAATAGCTAGATGTTTTGTAAGATAAGCTTGGTGGATAAATAGGAGAATAGCTGTAACTGACTATGAGAAATACCCTGAAATAGTATGAGAAATAGCGTTTTTTTGAAGAAAATCGATGAGGGCAGTATGAGAAATGCCTATTTTAAAAACGTTTCTCATAATGTACTTCTTTGATTATATGTGCTTTATCTTAAATCTATGAGAATATGAGAAATGAAATTGAAAAATCTTTTCTAGTAGAGAGGTGTAGTAAGTATTTCCGGAAAAGTTGTTTGTATGTAATATTTACAGTATCTTTGTATCATAATAATCGCCCTACAAACACATGCAGGACAAATAAATGAAGTAATGAGAATAACACTGGTAAGAGACGATGGCAAGGTGAACACTATGCGTACGTTAAGAATTGAACAGCTCGTGGAGCAAATGAAAGTGGAAACCAAAGCACAGCCTGTCTCAAAAATGAGAGAAGTCCTGCCTTTTATGCTTCCGGGTGATAAAAATGACTATGTACAGAATGTACCGAAGTTGATACCCGCAGCCGCCTTTTTTCGCAAAGGCGGCATAACGACGATGAGTGAATATAATGGCATTGTGATGATTCAGGTCAACAACTTGTCCGGGCACATGGAAGCGGATGAAGTGAAAGAACGGGTAAAGGAACTTCCGCAGACTTACTTAGCTTTCACCGGTTCTTCCGGAAAGTCTGTGAAAGTATGGGTACGTTTTACTTATCCCAATGATCTTCTGCCGACAACTAGTGAGGAAGCAGAGCTTTTTCATGCGCATGCCTATCGGTTGGCAGTGAAATATTATCAGCCACAACTCCCTTATGATATTGAACTGAAAGTGCCTTCATTGGAGCAATATTGTCGTTTAACTTTTGACCCGAACTTGTATTTTAATCCCAATGCAATGCCTATTTATATGAAGCAGCCTGCGGCTATGCCGGGTGAGGTGACTTATCGCGAACGGGTGCAAACGGAAACTTCGCCGTTGCAACGGCTTGCGCCGGGATATGAAAAATGTAATGCGCTTTCTGTACTTTTCGAAGCTGCTTTTGCACGTGCGCTGGATGAAGAGACTGATTATCAACCGGAAGGAGACAAACAATCGCTTTTGATTAACCTTGCGGGACATTGTTTCCGTGCCGGTATTCCTGAAGAAGATACAGTAAGATGGTCTCGTGCCCATTATCGCTTGCCGAAGGACGATACATTGGTTCGGGAAACCGTACGAAATGTATACCGTACTTGTGAGGGATTTGCGAGTAAGAGTAGTCTCTTGCCGGAACAATTATTTGTCATGCAGATGGACGAGTTTATGAAACGGCGTTATGATTTTCGTTTCAACCAACTGACATCACAAGTGGAATGTCGCGAACGGAATAGCTTTAATTTTTATTTTCGTCCGGTGGATAAACGGTTGATGGCAAGCATTACAATGAATGCACAATATGAGGGACTTAAACTTTGGGATAAAGATGTCGTGCGTTACCTGAATTCGGATCATGTGCCGCTCTATCAGCCAGTCGAAGAATTTCTTTATGACCTTCCTCGCTGGAACGGCAAAGATTATATTGGTAATCTTGCCAAACGGGTTCCTTGTGATCATCCTTATTGGACTCAATTGTTTCGTCGCTGGTTTCTTAGTATGGTTGCACACTGGCGTGGGATGGGTAAGAATCACGCGAACAGTACTTCGCCAATATTAATCGGTCCGCAAGCCTATCGTAAATCTACATTTTGCCGATTGATCTTGCCCCCGTGTTTGCAGGCGTATTATACGGACAGTATTGATTTCAGCCGGAAACGGGATGCCGAACTGTATTTGAATCGTTTTCTATTGATTAATATGGATGAGTTTGATCAGATTGGCATCAATCAGCAGTCTTTTCTCAAGCATATTCTGCAAAAGCCTGTTGTCAATACGCGACGTCCGAATGCTTCGGCAGTGGAGGAGCTTCGCCGGTACGCTTCTTTTATAGGTACGAGTAATCATAAAGATTTGCTGACGGATACTTCCGGCAGTCGTCGTTTTATCGGTGTCGAGGTGACGGGAGTGATTGATGTGGTCCACCCTATTGATTATGAACAATTGTATGCGCAGGCAATGGCATTGCTGCGTAGTAATGAACGCTACTGGTTTGATGAGAAGGAAGAGGCTATCATGACGGAAGCTAATCGGGAATTTGAACAGTCTCCGGTGATTGAACAATTGTTTCAGGTATATTACCGGGCAGCGGAAGAGGAAGAAGAGGGAGAGTGGTTGCTTGCTGCAGATATATTGCAGCGGATACAAAAAGCAAGTAAAATGAAATTTTCTTCCGGACAAGTTAATTATTTCGGGCGTATCTTGCAGAGATTGGGAGTAAAGTCGTTCAGGAAAACGCGCGGGGTCTATTATCATGTGGTGCCTGTTGAGTAAGGATGATGATGAAATAATGTATAGTAGATGGCTTTTATTATTTTATAATAATTATCTTTGCGTAATAACGTGAGATGTATGAAGACTATGATAAGAAATCCTTTTATAACAAGCGGCTATGTCTCTGCTGATTATTTTTGCGATCGCCGTTTTGAGAGCGAACAGTTGGTGCGCGAGGTGATGAATGGGAATAATTTGGCTCTTGTTTCTACCCGGCGAATGGGAAAGACAGGGCTGATCCGTCATTGCTTTCAGTTTCCTGAAATTAAACAGGGTTACTATACCTTTTTTATTGATATATATGATAGCCGTTCGTTGCGTGATTTGGTCTTTGCACTTAGTAAGGAGATTCTGGAAGTGCTGAAACCTGTGGGGAAGAAAGCTTTGCAGAGCTTTTGGGAATGTGTGAAATCTTTGCAAGCCAGTATCTCTTTTGATGTGAATGGTATGCCTTCTTTGAATTTGGGGCTAGGGGATATACAAGCTCCGGCTACTACACTCGATGAAATCTTTCGGTATTTGGAACAGGCGGATAAACCTTGTCTGGTTGCAATTGATGAATTCCAGCAGATTTCCGGATATGTAGAGAAAAATGTGGAAGCTACTCTTCGGACCTATGTGCAACATTGTAATAATGCACGTTTCATTTTTGCAGGGAGTCAGCGGCATGTGATGGGAAATATGTTTTTAACGCCTTCCCGGCCTTTTTATCAAAGTGTATCAATGATGCATTTGGAAAGTATTCCTTTAGAAGAATATATTCGTTTTGCAGGTACTCATTTCAAGCGTGCGGGCAAAGAAATAGAAGAAAACGCTATTGTTGCGATTTATCAACAGTTTGAGGGAATCACATGGTATATACAAAAAGTGTTGAATACGCTTTATGACATGACTCCGGAACAGGGAGTCTGTAGAGTTGAAATGGTGCCAGGCGCTATTCGGCAGATTATTGATTCATTCAGATATACTTATTCGGAGATTCTTTTTCGTTTGCCGGAAAAACAAAAGGAGTTGCTGATTGCTATCACTAAAGAGGGAAAGGCTAAAGCTGTCACTTCCGGTGCTTTCATTAGAAAATACAGACTGGCTTCTGCTAGTTCAGTCCAAGCAGCACTAAAAGGGTTACTGGAAAAGGATTTCGTGACTCAGGAAATGGGAATCTGTCAGATATATGATCGTTTTTTGGGAATTTGGCTGAAAGAGAATTATTAAGTCATTTTTCATTTATTGAAGAACGCTTTTCGATAAATCGCGTTAATAATTAGCTGAAACTGCTGTCTGTTAATCAGTTTTATTGTATCTTTGCGGTCTTAACTTTTTTAATGGTAAATAATGAAGGAATTTCTACAACTAATGCGACGTTTTGTGTCGCCTTATAAGAAGTATATCGGCTGGGCTGTTTTGCTGAATATTTTGTCTGCTGTATTCAATGTATTCTCATTTACTTTTTTGATTCCTATCTTGAGTATTCTGTTTAAAACAGAAGGAGCGGATAAAGTGTACCATTTTATGGAATGGGGTAGTGGAGATTTAGCGGATGTTGCCAAGAATAACTTCTATTATTACATATCTCAGATGATCGTGGATAATGGTCCCACTATGGCTCTTATATTCTTGGGACTGTTCCTGATGGTAATGACATTGTTTAAAACTGGTTGTTACTTTGCTTCTTCAGCCGTGATGATTCCATTGCGTACAGGAGTGGTACGTGATATTCGTATTATGGTGTATGCTAAGGTTATGCGTCTGCCGATGTCTTTCTTTTCGGAAGAAAGAAAGGGAGATATTATAGCTCGTATGAGTGGTGATGTGGGGGAAGTGGAAAATTCCATCACTAGTTCATTGGATATGTTGATGAAAAGTCCAATTCTGATTATTATATATTTTGTGACATTGGTTACGGTTAGTTGGCAGTTGACACTCTTTACTATCGTTGTATTGCCGGGAATGGGTTGGCTGATGGGAGTAGTCGGAAGAAAACTGAAACGCCAGTCATTGGAGGCGCAGTCGAAATGGAGTGATACGATGTCGCAATTGGAAGAAACACTGGGAGGCTTGCGCATCATCAAGGCTTTTATTGCGGAAGATAAAATGATTAACCGCTTCACCAAATGTAGCAACGAGCTCCGGGATGCGACAAACAAGGTTGCCATACGTCAGGCTATGGCTCATCCGATGAGTGAGTTTTTAGGAACAATCCTGATTGTAGCCGTATTGTGGTTTGGAGGTACATTGATTTTGGGACAGAATGCAAGCATCGATGCTCCTACATTCATCTTCTATATGGTTATCTTATATAGTGTAATCAATCCGTTGAAAGATTTTGCAAAAGCTGGATACAACATTCCGAAAGGTTTGGCTTCCATGGAACGTGTTGATAAAATCCTGAAGGCAGAGAATAAGATTAAGGAAATTCCGAATCCGAAACCGTTGAAAGGTTTGTTTGATAAAATAGAATTTAAAGATATCTCTTTCAGCTATGATGGTAAGAGAGAGGTGCTGAAACATGTAAACCTGACAGTTCCTAAAGGGAAGACGATTGCACTGGTTGGACAATCGGGATCCGGTAAATCCACATTAGTCGATTTGTTGCCGCGTTATCACGATGTGCAGGAGGGTGATATTACCATTGACGGAACAAGTATTCGTGATGTACGTATTGCAGATTTGCGCAGTTTGATTGGTAATGTAAACCAGGAGGCTATTCTGTTTAATGATACATTCTTCAATAACATTGCTTTTGGTGTGGAGAATGCGACAATGGAACAAGTTGTAGAAGCGGCAAAGATAGCCAATGCGCATGATTTCATCATGGAGAAACCGGAAGGATATAATATGAATATCGGTGACCGTGGTGGAAAATTGTCCGGTGGCCAGCGCCAGCGTATCAGTATCGCGCGTGCTATTCTGAAGAATCCTCCGATTCTGATTCTTGATGAGGCTACTTCTGCTTTGGATACCGAATCAGAACGTCTTGTGCAGGAAGCGTTGGAACGTTTGATGAAAACACGTACGACGATTGCTATTGCCCACCGTCTTTCTACAATTAAGAATGCAGATGAAATCTGTGTGCTGTATGAGGGTGAGATTGTGGAACGTGGTAAGCATGAAGAACTCATTGAGTTAAACGGTTACTATAAACGTCTGCATGATATGCAGCAGTTGTAATTCTTGATATTGCAATGATATTATTAAGTTTTGATACGGAAGAATTTGATGTACCTCGTGAGCATGGTGTAGACTTTCCGCTGGACGAAGCAATGAAAGTGTCAGTCTATGGTACGAACCGGATACTGGACTGCCTGAAAAACAACGGGGTGAAAGCTACTTTCTTTTGTACAAGCAATTTTGCAGAAAATGCGCCGGAAGTGATGCGGCGCATTATGGACGAGGGACATGAAGTTGCTGCGCACGGATGTGACCATTGGCGGCCACAGGCTTCGGATGTCAGTCGTTCAAAAGAAATTCTGGAACGCCTTACCGGCAGGACGATACAAGGCTATCGCCAGCCGCGTATGTTCCCCGTATCAGATACGGAACTTGAACGGATGGGGTATGTATATAACTCCTCATTGAATCCCGCATTTATCCCCGGAAGATATATGCATTTGTCGGAGCCGCGTACCTGCTTTATGACGGGTAAGTTACTTCAAATCCCGGCTTCTGTAACTCCGTGGATTCGCTTCCCGCTATTTTGGTTGTCTTGTCATAATCTGCCGATGTGGCTGTATCAACTCCTGGTAAACCGGGTATTGAAGCATGACGGATATTTTGTGACTTATTTCCACCCGTGGGAATTCTACCCGTTGGGTGAACATCCTGAATTTAAGATGCCTTTTATTATCCGCAATCACTCCGGTAAGGGAATGGAGGAACGTCTGGATAGGCTGATCCGCAAACTGAAAGAAAAAGGATATGCTTTTATGACTTACTCGGAATTTGCACAGATAAAACTGGCTGAACTGAATAAACCGGACGAAAAATGATAAAATTGGCTATTGTATCCCCCTGCTATAATGAGGAGGAAGTGTTGGAAGATTCGGCCGCCCGTTTGACAGCCTTGTTTGATGAACTGGTGGCGAAAGAGAAGATCAGTGCCGACAGCTTTGTGCTCTTTGTGAATGATGGCAGTAAAGATCGTACATGGAGCATCATTAAGAAACTGCACGGGACGAATCCTTATATAAAAGGAATGAATCTGGCACGGAACGTAGGACATCAGTATGCAATCATGGCGGGTATGATGACCGCTAAAGACTGGAGTGATGCCGTTATTACCATGGATGCCGATTTGCAGGATGATCTGGATGCGATTGAGGAGATGATCGATGCCTATACGGAAGGATATGATGTAGTATATGGGGTGAAAGTATCCCGTCAGGCAGACCCGATGCTGAAACGTCTTTCCGCAACTGCTTTTTATAAACTACAGCACCGGATGGGAGTAGAGACTATCTACAATCATGCGGATTTTCGTTTTCTAAGCCGGAGAGTGCTGGAACAGTTGTCTCATTATCAGGAACGCAATGTCTATCTGCGTGGTATTATCCCGTTGCTCGGCTTCCCTTCTACTACGGTAGATGATGTGATCCGGGAACGGACAGCCGGAACTTCCAAATATACAGTGAGAAAGATGTTCAGTCTGGCTTTGGACGGGATAACCTCTTTCTCGGTAAAGCCTATTTACGGAATTGTTTATCTGGGAGGTATCTTTGTTTTTATCAGTATTTTGATTGGAATCTATGTTCTTTACGCATTGATTTCGGGTACTGCGGAACATGGCTGGGCTTCTTTGATGTTATCAATCTGGTTTGTAGGCGGAGTTGTTTTATTATCCATAGGAGCTGTCGGACTGTATATTGGCAAGATTTATAAAGAGGTAAAACGTCGTCCGCTCTATAACGTGGAAGAAGTGTTGTACGATGATCAGAATAAGTAAGGCTATACTTGAGAAGCACCCGGATTGGCGGGATAAGTTCTGGCAGTTTGTTCGTTTTGGAGTTGTCGGCACTATATCTTCGGCCATTCATTACGGTGTATATTGCCTGGTCTTGTTGGTTGCGAATGCCAATATCTCCTTTACGGCCGGTTATGCTGTGGGATTTGTCTGCAACTACTTCCTGACAACTTTCTTTACCTTTCGTTCCAAGCCATCCTCGCATAATGCGATTGGCTTTGGTTTTAGTCATCTGATTAATTACCTGCTTGAGATCGGTTTGCTGAATCTCTTCCTTTGGATAGGCGCGGGTGAACTGCTTGCACCGATACTGGTAATGATTATCGTGGTGCCTGTCAATTTCCTGATTCTTCATTTCGTTTATATCTATAAAGGGAGGAAATAACACTATTCAACCCCTTTTATTTAATTCATAAAAAGAAAAGGCTATTATGAAACGTTTTCTAAATCTTGTTGTATATATACTTGCCATACATGTTTCGGCTTTGCTGGTCGCAGGACTGTTTCGCCTGGTACTTTTCATCTCATCTTATCATCAGTTGACCTCTGAAGCCTTGTCGGATAAGACACTTTCGATGCTTGCTTTTGTGCATGGTGTCTGGTTTGACAATGTGATAGGCTGTTACATACTTCTGTTGCCTCTGGTAGTTGCAGTGGTGTGTGGAGTTTGCAACTATTATGGGAAAGCGTTGTTCCGTTTCTTTACGATCTTTTTCAGTGTCTTTTATGGATTGGTTTATTTAATCAGTGCGTCAGACATTCCTTATTTTGCCTATTTCTTTAAACATATCAATTCTTCCATATTCGAATGGTTCGGTTATGCGGGAACTACCGCCGGAATGATATTGGGTGAAAGTGCCTATTATCTGTCCATCGGATTATTTCTTCTCCTTCTGGGCGGATTCGTAGCTTGGCTTATCTATCTGGCGCGTTATTTCCATCATCGTAGCCTTACCATTTCTGCTCCGTTTCCTTATTGGAAGCGAGGAGGGGCGGTTCTGATCGGAGCCTGTTTAATCGGACTCTGCATCTTTGGAATCCGGGGACGTACAGGGTATAATCCGATCAAAGTGAGTGCGGCATATTTCTGTCAGGACGCTTTTCTCAATCAACTGGGAGTAAGCCCTACCTTTAATCTGCTGACAAGCGTGATGGATGATATGCGGCCTGAAAATAAATACTTGCATCTGATGGATGAACAGGAAGCAATCACTAAGGCGCAGGCTCTGCTCAACCGGCCGGGGGAAGCGAATGTGTCACCGCTGGCTGTTTATAGGCATCCTTCGATGACGGATAGCGTACAACGGCACCGTCCTAATGTTGTATTGATTATGATGGAGTCTATGTCCTGCAAGTTTATGAAGCATTTCGGGCAATCGGAGACCTTGACTCCTTTCCTGGATAGCCTGTATACCCGTTCTATCAGTTTCCGCAATTTCTATTCCGCAGGAATCCATACGAACCACGGTTTGTATGCTACCTTGTATTCTTTTCCCGCTATGATGAAACGGAACCTGATGAAAGGCTCTGTCATTCCCCGCTATTCGGGACTGCCTACCGTATTGAAAGAAAACGGCTATTACAACCTTTTCTTTATGACGCATGAAGGGCAGTATGATAATATGAACGCTTTCTTCCGGACAAACGGCTATGATGAAGTGTTCTCACAAGAAAACTATCCGGCTGATAAGGTGGTGAATAGCTTTGGAGTGCAGGATGATTTCTTGTATGAATACGCAATTCCGGTATTGAATCAGCGGGCTGCTACCGGACAACCGTTTTTTGCTACGTTACTGTCCATCAGTAATCATCCGCCGTATGTGATACCTCCTTTCTTCCATCCGAAAACAAGTGAACCGGAGACGCAGATCGTTGAGTATGCGGATTGGGCTTTGCGCCAGTTCTTTGAAGAGGCGCGTAAACAACCCTGGTTTGATAATACGATATTCGTATTGGAAGGGGATCATGGCAAACTGGTGGGAGACGCCGAATGTGAATTGCCGGAGTCTTATAACCATATTCCGCTGATGATTTACTCCAGCCGTATTCAGCCGGAAGAGAAAACTACATTTGGCGGTCAGGTAGATATACAGCCAACGATATTAGGGTTGTTGAATATTGATTATTTACAGAATAATTTTGGGGTAGACTTGTTGAAGGAAGAACGTCCCTGTATGTTCTATACTGCTGACAATATGGTGGTGGGACGCAATGATACGTTACTCTATCTTTATAATTACGAGACTCAGCAGGAACTTACTTATCATATAGGTAACGGCAAATTGAATGCTGTTCCGATGGATGATAGCTTTTTGCCTTTGAAAGAATATAGTTTTTCCATGCTCCAATCGGCGGAGTTCCTTGTGAAGCATGGAAAAACGCTTAATTCTATACCTTTCACTCAACAATAGGAGTAGTCGTTTCGGTATTTTCAGGCTGTTGTTTTTTAACGAACTTGTATACCTTGGCTATTTGCCGGAGTACTCGTTTGGGAGATTCATACACCTGCTCAAACTGATACCCTTCTTTCTCGAATTCGGGAAGATATTTCTCTGCATCATTCGTGCCGATTAACAAGAAACCTTCCGAAGGACGTTTCCGGTAGAAGTTGTCGAGACGGTTGCGCAGATAGAAGTTGAGTTCGAAGTAATGTACGGGGTCACCTGCTGCATGCAGACTTTCTTCAATGAACTCATACATAGTCCCTTCGTTTTCCGGCGCAACCTTTTCTATTTCTGCAGCGATGAATTTCACCGATTTCGAATTTAATGCCGCCGGTTGGTAAGCACCGTCCAGTGCAAGGTATAATCCCATTGTTAGCACAACGAGGGCATACAGGAAGCGGTTGCTTAATGCATTTTTCCGTTGATAGAACCACCAGTAGATACCGAGAATGGTAGGAATGGCAATCAGTATCAAGGCTCTTGCTCCGTTGATATTCTGTATGGCACGCATGAAATTAATGTTGTCTTGTGCGTGGCGACCGTGGAAAATCGTTTCGGGGATGAGTCCGCATTTTAATACGATGAAGCAGGTGAACAGTAACAGGCTGATTACTGCAAGAATACTTCCGTATACCTTGATGACTTTGGATTGCTTCTTAACCAGATAGAATAGATATTTGGCAAGGAAATAAGCAATGAAAGGATAGATCGGCATCAGATATACACTACGTTTGCTCTGCGGGATACAGTAGAAGACGAAGATTACGACGATGCTGGTGAAAGAGAATAAATCCACCGGGTCCATATTCTTTATCCATGTGGTGAAACGTTTCCACCACGCGGCAGGTTGGATGCTGAATTTATGGTAAGTCAGGCTGAACAGGGAGAGCACGACTAACAGTGTCCAGGGAACGTATCCGGCAAACAAGGTCACAAAATTATAATGCCAGGGGTTCACACATGAATCATAACTCATGGTATTGGTCATACGACCGAGATTTTCTTCCATAACCAATGCCAGAAATTCTTCTCCGCCTTGTTGGTAAGCAGCGACATACCAGCAGAAAGGCAGGATGAGTGAAAGAATGGCCCAAGCGGAAAGTAACAGGAATGCTTTGAAGAAGTTGACACCCCGAAGTAATAAAAAGATGCCTACAACCAAACATGGAATGATAGTACCTACCGGCCCTTTAGTCAGTGTGCCGCAACTCATCAGGAGAATGGCCAGCCAGGGAATACCTTTAAGCCCCTTCTCATACCATTTGTAGAGACAATAAAGAGCGCCAACGGTGAGAGCTGTCAATACCATGTCTACCCGGCAGTTTGCTCCGGCCCGATGCAGTTCAAAATTAGTCAGGGTAATAAAGGCGGCTAACAGCGCCAGTTCCACTCCTTTTCTTTTGGCAAAGAACAGAAAGCCGCAGAGAGTCATGGCAATCAAGGCGATGGCAGACGGCAAGCGGGAGGTCATTTCTGTGACTTGCCCTCCGTTTACTGCTGCCGAGACAGCAGCAATGCTCCAGTGGAAGAAAGGCGGTTTGTAAGCCATTTCTCCTCCGTTGTTTCTGGGTAAAATCCAGTTCCCGCTATCCAGCATGGAGTAGGAGACGATAGATTCGCGAGGCTCCCCTTTGGTGTGGTACTCCGATAAACCGAGGAAAGGCAGGATGGTAACTACGCAAATGACTAGTAACAGCCAGAAAGCTTTGCTTGAAGTCAATGTTTTCATCTTTTTCTTATATTGAAATTTATGTTCTTTTATTTTCTGCCGAAGTCGGCCGGAATCTCTCCCCATTCTTTGGTTTCCCATTTCAGGATACGAGTAGTATAGGTGTTTCCTTGCAACCATTTCTCCGCCCGTTCAATTAGTAGAAACAGTTCTTCTGTTTCCGGAGTCCGGGGAAGTTTGGTCTTGCACTTTTTCTGTCGCACCCAGCTGATGGCATTCACGCTGTCGCTGTAAATGGGCATATCGAAACCTTTCTTCTTCAACAAAGCCAAGCCGTGTACGATGGCTAGAAACTCACCGATATTATTTGTTCCCTTCATCGGGCCGAAATGAAAAATCTCCTGACGGCTGGCAATGTGTACGCCGCGATATTCCATCGGTCCCGGATTACCGCTACAGGCCGCATCGACAGCCAGGCTATTGTCGATCACACAAGAAGGTAAAGTATCTGAAGAAGGTTTGGGACCTCCTGATTTAGCCTTTGCGTTCTTGCCGATATAAGCATAGGGAGACATTGTCAACGCGCGTTCCGCTTCTTCGCGCGTGTCAAATGATTTGTATTTGGCAGCTTCATATCCTTTGATTTGAAGTTGGCAGTCTGTCCAGGAAGTATAAACTCCGGGTGTGACACCTTCCCATACTACATAAAATTTCTGTTTAGCCATTTTTTCCGACGATAATTTTAGATAGTCAATGAATTGACGCTGCGAAGGTACAAATATATTCTCTAACTGAACAAGTTAGGGGGGCTACTTGTTATAAAAAAAAGAGAGTTTTAAGAATATAAAATAAGAAAGGAACCATGATGGAAAGATCTTTTAGTGAAGCTTTGAAACAACGTCGAACTTACTATTCAATTACTAATCAGTCACCTATATCCGATCAGGAGATCGAATGTATCGTTAATATGACTGTGCGCCACGTGCCGTCGGCATTCAATTCGCAATCTACCCGTGTGGTACTTCTATTGGGAGAATCGCATCAGAAATTGTGGCAGATCGTGAAGGATGCATTGAAGAAGATTGTGCCGGCCGAAGCGTTTGTCAAGACAGAAGAGAAGATAGATCATTCGTTTGCCTGTGGTTATGGCACTGTGTTGTTTTTTGAGGATCAGAAGGTTGTGAAAGGGCTTCAGGAGGCTTTCCCGTCTTATCAGGAGAATTTCCCGGGATGGTCATTGCAGACTTCTGCCATGCACCAGTTAGCTATCTGGGTAATGCTTGAAGATGTAGGTTTCGGAGCATCGCTACAACACTATAACCCGTTGATTGATGAAGAAGTGCGCCGTGCATGGGATTTACCGGAACATTGGCATCTGATTGCGGAAATGCCGTTCGGACTTCCTGTCGGCAAACCGGGTGAAAAAGAATTCCAGCCGCTTGAAGAACGGGTGAGAATCTTTAAATAAATCGGAAATAAAGAACGAATAATGAAGAATTGGATGACATAATGGCTAAAATTCTTTATTCTTCATTCTTCATTCTTCATTAAATGATTAATTTTGTGAGCAAAATTAATCATTTATGGTTCGTATCTTCCTTACCGGCTATATGGGTGCCGGAAAAACGACGTTGGGTAAGGCTTTTGCCCGGCATATGGATATACCGTTCATTGATCTGGACTGGTATATTGAAGAGCGTTTTCACAAAACCGTTGGAGAATTATTCATTGAACGAGGCGAAACAGGATTCAGGGAGCTGGAGAGAAATATGCTCCATGAAGTAGCCGAGTTTGAGAATGTGGTAATCTCGACGGGAGGTGGAGCGCCTTGTTTTTATGATAATATGGAGTTTATGAACCGGACCGGAAAGACGGTTTTTCTCGATGTGCATCCGGATGTGCTTTTCAGGCGTTTGCGTGTGGCTAAGCAGCAACGTCCTATTCTTCAAGGGAAAGAGGATGAAGAACTGAAAGCGTTTATTATTCAGGCACTGGAGAAGCGGGCTCCTTTTTATCACCAGGCTCAATATATCTTTAATGCAGACGAATTGGAAGACCGTTGGCAGATTGAAACATCGGTGCAACGGTTACGACAACTTTTGGGATTATAAAATAGGCACGGATTACACGGATTTCACGGTTCCTCTAAATATCTGTATGATAGAGTAACAGTGCAGTCCGCGTAATCCGTGCCTAAATAGTATATCAGTCTTATCTTTTTTAAGACTCTTGTTTGTGCATTCGGTCAATATTTGTACCTTGCACTCGTTATGAGATTTTTATTGACTAGTGACACAAAATTAAGGTAAAGTCTATATCATGAAAACTTTAAAAGAGAAATTTGGGGAGTTATCCGCTAAAATTAAAGCATCCGGACAACCTGCAAGGGTATGGTTTCCGCAGTATACACCGGCTTCATTATTAAGTGCGGAAAACTGGTGGGAAGCATTGGCTGTATGTGAATATGCTTTGGACACAAAAGAAGACGAAAAATTAACAGAAGATTTTTTTGAACTGATATTCAGTGCTTTTGACTGTAACGTAGAGGTCGGTCTCAATGCGGAAGAATATGAATTTTGGTGGGAAAAGGTGATGCAGGTATGCGACCGTGTAGCAGAGTTTAGCGGTGCGGGATGGGCGCAGAAAGGTGCACAATATTCTGAAGCCCGTTATGGAAAGCGGGATATGAGTTATTTGTTTCCATACTACGAGAAAGCTGCCGATATGGGGTGGGCTGAAGCGGAAGCAACTGTTGCCTATTGGCGATACATGGGATTTTATTGTGAACAAGATAAAGAAGAGGGGGAACGGCGTTTTGCCGCTCTCACTTCTCCCGAAGCTATTTGGTGGGGAAAGCATTATCGTGCTTTTGTCGAAGAATTTACAGGAGATAAAGCAAAGGCATTACAGATACGGAATGACCTGCTTGCCGAATTGCCTGAAGGTGAACGTTTGCGTGCTCATGTATATGCATCGTTGGGAGATGCGCTCGACAGGGCGGAAGGTAACGTGGCAGAGGAAGCTGCTTACTACGAAAAAGCTCTGGAAATTGTTCCCAATCTTTATAGTCTTAAAAATCTGGCTACGCTTTATTTCCGTTATCCGGAACTGAATAAACCGAAAGAACTGAGCTTCGAACTTTGGGAAAAGGCCTGGCATGCCGGTGTGTGGTCTGCCGCCAATTTCCTGGGATATAACTATCAGGAAGAGGAATGGCTGGATATGCCTAAGGCGATTGAGTGGCTGGAAAAGGGCATGCTTTATTGTGAACCATACAGTGCGTATGAACTGTCATTGATCTACCTGTATAATGATGAATATAAGGACGTGGAACGTGGACTGATGTGTCTGAACCGCTGCGTGGAGGATGATTACATACAAGGTATCGAAGGACTGGCCAATATCTATTTCAACGGTGATTTGGTGCCGGAAGACATGAATCGCGCGAAAGAGTTGTTGGAGAAAGCCATTGAATTGGGTTCGGGAAGTGCAGCTTATCGTTTGGGCTGGATGTATGAACGTGGCTTCTTGTCTGAAGAACCGGATTATGCGAAGGCATTGGAGTATTATGAAAAGGCGGCTTCGCTGAATAATGCCGATGGGTATTGCCGTGTGGCTCTTTATCTGGCTAATGGATATAGTGGTGTGAAGGACCCTGTAAAATCAAGGGAATATTATGAAAAAGCGGCCGAACTGGGTGCTTGCTTTGCCCTTGTGGAACTGGCATTCTTATATGAGAATGGCGATGGAGTGGAGAAGAACTATGAAAAGTCTTTTGAACTGATTAGCAAGGCGGCCGAACAGGGTTATCCTTATGCAATGTTCCGTGTAGGACTTTATATGGAAAAGGGCGTTCTTGGCGAAGTGAAACCGGAAGAGGCTTTCGCTTGGTATACAAAGGCGGCTGAAGCGGACGATAATGATGCGATCTTTGCTTTGGGACGTTGCTATAGAGAAGGTATCGGGACGGAAGAAAACTGGGATAAGGCACTCGAATGGTTTAGTAAAGGGGCGGAAAAGAATGAAGCCCGTTGTCTGACCGAATTGGGGATGGCTTATGAGAACGGCAATGGCGTGGAAGAGAATCCTCAAAAGGCAGTGGAATATATGATGAAGGCTGCCGAGCAGGACTATGGTTATGCGCAGTTTAAGATGGGAGATTATTATTTCTTCGGTTGCGGTCCCTGTCTGGAAGATAATAAAACGGCTGTGGAATGGTATGACAAGGCGGTGGCTAATGAGATTCCGATGGCTATGTTGCGTATGGGTGAGTATTATCTGTATGATTATGACAACCTGAATGAGTCGGAAAAGGCTTTTGCTTATTTCAAGAAAGCTGCCGAGTATGAATGGTACAGTGAAGGACTGGGTATCTGTTATGAAATGGGTATCGGAGTGGAAGATAATGAAACGGAGGCTTTTAAATATTATACACTGGCTGCGGATAATGGGAATACGATGAGTATGTATCGTACCGGACTTTGCTATTATAACGGAGTAGGTGTGAAGCAGAATTATGCCGAAGCTTATCGCTGGTTTACGGATGCGGCGGGGCATGAGAATATCGCTGCGACTTATTATCTGGGTAAGATGATGATGTATGGCGAAGGTTGTAACCCTGATCCGGAAGCTGCGGTGCAATGGTTGCTGAAAGCTGCCGAGAAAAACAACGATAAAGCACAATTTGAACTTGGAAATGCCTATCTGACAGGAAATGGTGTGGAAGAAAACGATGAAATAGCCATGGAGTGGTTCGAAAAGGCCGCAGAGAATGGCAATGAGAAAGCTCTTAAAATCACCGGAAGGAGGAGGAAGTAGAAGAGGAACATGGAAAAAGAAGGAAATAATCTGTTTCAGGTCAATCTTAAAGGTATGATTGCCCTGTTATCAGAGCACATTTATAGTAATCCGAATACTTTTGTTCGCGAACTGTTGCAGAATTGTGTAGATGCCATCACGGCACTACGCAATATTGACGAGAATTACAAAGGTCGCATCGATGTCTTTCTGAATGAGGACAAGACAGTGGTATTCCGGGATAATGGTATCGGACTGAAAGAGGAGGAAGTTTATCGTTTTCTGACTGTTATCGGGGAGAGTTCAAAGCGGGATACTCCCGATGCGGACGATTTTATCGGAAGGTTCGGTATCGGATTGTTGTCTTGTTTTGTGGTGACTAATGAAATCACCGTAGAGAGCCGTTCGGCAATGGGAGGACAACCTGTTTGCTGGTGTGGAAAAGTGGATGGGACGTATCAGCTGACTTTATCAGACGAAGAACGGCCCATCGGGTCGCAGGTGGTATTGCACCCGAAAGGAGACTGGATGCATCTTTTTGAATATGAAACGTTTAAGAAGATACTGGTGAGTTACGGGGAAGTGTTGCCGTATCCTATCTATCTGCATTATCAGGGGGAGGAGGAGTTGGTAAATACGCCTTCACCTGTATGGCTTGACCCGAAGGCGACTCGTAAGGAGTTGCTGGATTATGGGGCGAAAGTGTTTCAGTCGTCTGCTCTCGATGCTTTCCGGATCTATACTGAAAGCGGCAAAGTGGAAGGGGTGCTTTATGTCCTGCCTTTCCGTACGCAATTTTCAGTGCGTAACTCTCATAAGGTCTATCTCAAGCGTATGCTGTTGAGCGAGGATGATTGCAATCTGTTGCCGTCGTGGGCTTTCTTTATCCGTTGTCTGGTGAATGCGGACGGGTTGCTGTCTACTGCTTCCCGGGAGTCTTTGGTGAGTAATGACCAGCTGAAGGATGCCCGAAAAGAAATCGGGGTGGCTATCAAGGATTATCTGCGGGGATTGGTGCAGAATGACCGTGCCATGTTCAACCGGATTCTGGATGTTCATCACTTTCATATCAAGGCGATTGCTTCGGAGGATAATGAATTGCTCCGTTTGTTTATGGATTACCTTCCTTTTGAAACCAATAAGGGGTTGCGTAGCTTTGGAAATATTCGTTCGGCAAGCAATGTGATATGTTATACCAAGAATCTGGAGGATTTCCGGCAAGTGCGGCGTATAGCCGGAGCACAGGGTTGGCTGGTCGTGAATGCTGCTTATACGTTTGATGAAACTTTGTTGAAAAAGTATGTCCGTCTGAATCCGGAACTTACTTTGGATGAAATATCTCCTTCACGGTTGCTGGAGCAGTTTGGTGAAGTGGAGGCGAACCAGGAATCTCAGGCTTTTGAGGTGAAAGCGAACGAACTGTTGAAACGGTTTGGCTGTATCTGTCGTCTGAAGCATTTTACTCCGGTAGATATTCCGGTTATTTTTGTGGCGGAGGAAAAGGAGAATGCCGCTAAAAGTGCTAATAACCCGTTGGCGGCTGTGTTGGGGGCTGTGAATACTGCAAAGCAGATTCCGCCGACACTCATTTTCAATGCGGATAATGAAATGGTGCAGACCTTATTGCAAATACAAGGAGACAATAAACTGTTTCAGCATGTGGTGCATATATTGTATGTACAGTCGCTTCTGCAAGGTAAATATCCGGTAAACAGCGAAGAAATGGAGCTTTTCAACCATTCGCTAAGTGAACTGATGACTTCGAAAATGAATGATTTTATAAATTTCCTGAATTAAAGAAAGAGAATGAGATACACACTTGAAATACAAAAATTGCTGTTGCAGACACAGAATAAGAATCTGCATCCCCGCGAAAAAGCCAATCTGTTGAAAGAAGCCATCCGTATCGCTGATGAGAACGAAGATGTGGAATGGGCTACGGAGATGAGACTGGATCTTATTTATGAACTGAATCTTCTCTCGGCGGATGCTGAGGAGATTACCGTGTTCTCTAAAATTCTGGATGATTACGAGAATCACAAGGATGTGATCAAGGAAGATGACTTGTTGTGGAAATATAAGTGGATATGGGCTTGTACGTTCGATCTTCCGGAGATTCCGATGGAACAGGTGCAAGCAGTCGGGGAGGATTATAAGAAACGTATCCTCCGGAACGGATATTCTTTGCGGAGTTATTATCACCGCTGGTCTGTGGAATGTGTCTGGATGCGGCAGTATGACAAGGCGAAAGAATACATTGATAAAATGTTGAATGAGAAAATAGACGATCAGTCGTGTGAGGCTTGTGAATTGAACTTTATGCTGGATTATTATCTGGAAACAGGACAGTTTGATGAGGCTTACAGCCGCGCGCAACCGTTGATTAATAAGCAGGTCACTTGTTATGAGGCTAATCTGCGGGCCTACTTGAAGCTTTCTTATTATGCGCAGAAAGCAGGTAAACCGGAAATTGCCGCTGATATGTGTGCACGTGCCGAAGAAGCGTTGGTAGGAAGGGAGAAGGATGAATATCTTTTGCTCTATCTGGGATTGTTTATTGCCTATTATATGATGACGAAGCCGGAAAGGGCTTGGGAATATGTCGAACGGTGTATCGGTTGGAGTTTGCGTACGAATACGTTGAAGAGTTATCGTTTCTCCTGTGATATGGTAGAGGCTTTGAAGTATGAAACTCGTCCGGAAGTCTCGTTGTCTTTGCCGGAAGAGTTTCCTCTTTATCGTCCGGATGGAATTTATCAGGTAAACGAACTTCGCAATTATTTCTATCAACAGGCAGAGGAGCTGGCACATCGCTATGACGCCCGTAACGGAAATAGTGGTTATCTGGACCGTTTGAAAGATTTAATGTCTAATTAATTGCCAACATGTAGATTAATCCGTATTTTTGCCGTCCAATTATTTACTAAAAACACTGAATAACAGAAAATGAGAAAGTGGCGTATTGAAGATTCTGAGGAACTCTACAACATCACAGGTTGGGGCACCTCGTACTTTGGTATTAATGACAAGGGTCATGTTGTTGTTACACCTCGTAGAGACGGGGTGTCTGTCGATTTGAAAGAACTGGTCGATGAGTTACAATTGCGTGATGTGGCAGCTCCCATGCTGGTGCGTTTTCCGGATATTTTGGACAACCGTATTGAGAAGATGTCGTCCTGCTTTAAACAGGCAGCCGAGGAGTATGGTTATAAAGCCGAGAACTTTATTATCTATCCGATTAAAGTCAACCAGATGCGCCCCGTGGTGGAAGAGATTATCAGCCATGGAAAGAAGTTCAATCTCGGACTGGAAGCCGGTTCCAAACCGGAACTCCATGCGGTGATTGCTGTCAATACGGATTCTGACTCATTAATTGTATGTAACGGATATAAAGACGAAAGCTATATTGAACTGGCTTTGCTTGCCCAGAAAATGGGTAAACGTATTTTCCTCGTTGTAGAGAAGATGAACGAACTGAAGCTGATTGCAAAGATGGCAAAACAGCTGAATGTGCAGCCTAACATCGGCATACGTATCAAACTCGCTTCTTCCGGGAGCGGAAAGTGGGAAGAGTCGGGAGGGGATGCCAGCAAATTCGGTTTGACTTCCAGTGAACTTCTCGAAGCGCTCGACTTTCTGGATAGCAAAGGGCTGAAGGATTGTCTGAAACTGATTCATTTCCATATCGGCAGTCAAGTGACAAAGATACGTCGTATCAAAACGGCTTTGCGTGAGGCTTCACAATTCTATGTGCAGCTGCATTCGATGGGATTCAACGTCGAATTTGTCGATATTGGTGGTGGACTGGGAGTGGATTATGACGGAACCCGTTCGTCTAATAGTGAAGGTAGCGTGAATTATTCCATTCAGGAATATGTAAACGACTCTATTTCTACTCTGGTGGACGTGAGCGATAAAAATGGCATCCCACACCCGAATATCATAACGGAGAGTGGACGTGCACTGACGGCACATCATTCCGTTCTTATCTTTGAGGTACTTGAAACTGCTACCTTGCCCGAATGGGATGACGAGGAAGAGATTGCTCCGGATGCTCATGAACTGGTGCAGGAACTGTACGGTATCTGGGATACACTGAATCAGAACAAGATGTTGGAAGCATGGCATGATGCGCAGCAGATCAGGGAGGAAGCGCTGGACTTGTTCAGTCATGGAATCGTAGATCTGAAAACCCGTGCACAAATAGAGCGTCTGTATTGGTCTATTACGCGTGAGATTAATCAGATTGCCGGTGGTTTGAAGCACGCGCCCGATGAATTCCGCGGACTGTCTAAATTGCTTGCCGATAAATATTTCTGTAACTTCTCGCTCTTTCAGTCGCTTCCCGACTCTTGGGCGATCGACCAGATATTCCCGATCATGCCTATCCAGCGACTGGATGAGAAACCGGAACGTTCGGCTACTTTGCAGGATATTACCTGTGATTCGGACGGTAAAATTGCTAATTTTATTTCTACCCGTAACGTTTCCCATTATCTGCCCGTACATACACTGAAAAAAACGGAGCCCTACTATGTAGCTGTGTTCCTGGTCGGTGCTTATCAGGAGATTCTGGGAGATATGCACAATTTGTTCGGTGATACGAATGCCGTGCATGTTTCGGTGAATGAGAAAGGATATAATATCGAACAGATTATTGACGGAGAAACGGTAGCGGAGGTGTTGGACTATGTACAGTACAATCCGAAGAAACTGGTACGTACACTCGAAACCTGGGTGACGAAGTCTGTGAAAGAGGGAAAGATTTCTTTGGAAGAAGGAAAAGAATTCCTCTCCAACTATCGTTCAGGGCTTTACGGATATACTTATTTGGAATAGATAAGTAGGCACGGATTACACGGATTTCACGGTGGCTTCGCATAATTTCACGGTTGCTTTACGTTCTCACACAACTAAAACCGTGAAATCCGTGTAATCCGTGCCTAAAAATAAGAATAGGAAATGAGAGAAAAACTAACAGTTATTAAGGTGGGTGGCAAAATCGTAGAAGAGGAAGCCACCCTTCGTCAGTTGTTAAATGACTTTGCCGCTATCGCTGGGCATAAAGTATTGGTTCACGGCGGCGGCCGTTCGGCTACAAAGATTGCCGCACAACTGGGTATTGAAAGCAAAATGGTAAATGGTCGTCGGATTACCGATGCCGAAACCTTGAAGGTCGTAACGATGGTATACGGCGGATTAGTGAATAAAAATATTGTGGCAGGCCTGCAAGCGCGCGGAGTCAATGCACTCGGATTGACCGGAGCGGATATGAACGTGATCCGTTCGGTGAAACGCCCGGTGAAAGAGGTGGACTATGGTTTTGTGGGTGATGTGGAAAAGGTGGATGCTACTTTGTTGTCGGATTTGATACATAAGGGAGTGGTTCCGGTAATGGCTCCATTGACACATGACGGACACGGTAATATGCTGAACACGAATGCAGATACCATTGCCGGGGAGACAGCGAAAGCGTTGTCCACGCTGTTTGATGTGACATTGGTATATTGTTTTGAGAAGAAAGGCGTGTTGCGTGACGAGAATGATGATGACAGTGTGATTCCCCAAATCACCCGTGCCGAATTTGAACAATATGTAGCTGATGGCGTTATTCAGGGAGGTATGATTCCCAAGTTGGAGAATTCTTTTGAAGCAATAAATGCAGGAGTCTCTGAAGTGGTAATCACCTTAGCGTCAGCGATTAACGATACTGGTGGAACAAGAATAAAAAAATAATTCAAAAAAAAGTAGTGGGCGACTGTAACTTTTCATATCCTAGCCCGTCATTATTATAGAGATGCAAGAAATCAGCTTCCGAAACGATATTTTGCCGTTGAAGGATAAACTCTTTCGATTGGCTCTCAGAATCACCCTGGATAGGGCCGAAGCCGAGGATGTCGTTCAGGACACCATGATAAGAGTGTGGAAGATGCGTGATGAGTGGTCTCAAATTGAATCGGTCGAAGCTTATTGCCTGACAGTGGCAAAGAATCTGGCGATAGATCGAAGTCAAAAGAAAGAGGCTCAAAACGTGGAACTCACCCCCGAGATGGAGGAAGAACCTGATGCAAACAGTCCGTATGACCAGATGATTCATGATGAAAGAATGAACATTATTAATAGACTGGTAAACGAACTTCCCGAAAAACAGCGGCTTATCATGCAACTGAGGGACATTGAAGGTGAAAGCTATAAGAAAATTGCAGGGTTGCTGAATCTGACAGAGGAACAAGTCAAAGTGAACCTCTTCAGAGCCAGACAAAAAGTAAAACAAAGGTACTTAGAAATTGACGAATATGGATTATAAGGATATAGAACAGCTCCTGGAGCGATACTGGCAATGCGAAACTTCCGTTGAGGAGGAAGCAACATTGCGCGACTTCTTCGCAAAGGAGGAAGTTCCGGCTCATTTGCTTCGCTATAAAAAACTGTTTGTTTATCAACAGGTTCAGCAGGAAGTAGGACTGGGCGAAGACTTTGATGCACGTATTCTGGCAGAGGTGGAGCCTACGGTTGTAAAAGCGAAACGCTTGACGCTGGTCGGTCGTTTTATTCCTCTGTTCAAAGCCGCTGCCGTGATTGCAATCATCCTTTCTTTGGGGAATGTGGCACAACATTCTTTCTCCGGAGATGACGGAAGTGTATTGGCAACGGATACCATTGGTAAACAAGTAACTGCACCATCGGTCGCTATCTCGAATGATGTGAAAGCGGAACAGGTTTTAGCCGATAGTTTGGCGAAGATCAACCACAAGGTGCAAGTTATAAACGAATAGACATTTTCATTTGCTTTAAACATATAATATAGTTAGTGTGCTTAATTAAAACAACAACGAAGGCGAAACTGTGAAGTTTTCAATTCTCTCAAATTTTTAGATTAAAACTAACTAAATAAATGGGCTACCGCGCGATGCAGTAGCCCTTTTATGTGTTTTAGACTGTCTTTATTTGATTTGCCGTATGTTTTTCCGTGGAGCATCCACTTCTTGTGGATTGCCTTTATAGGCAATATCGCCACTTCCTTTCACGCGGGCAACCAGCTTCTGACTTGCATGGCAACTGATGTTTCCGGATCCACTGATGCTTGCATCCGTATTTTCTGCTTCTAAATCTGCAGCCTGAATGTTTCCCGATCCGCTAATAGAATATTTTGCTTGAATGGCTTTGCCTTTAAGATTGATGTTGCCCGAACCGGAAATTCCTGCCTGACATTCCTGACTCTCAATTTGTTGCAGTCTTACATCTCCCGATCCATTAATTGAAACAGCCATTCTTCGGCAGTTAAGCCCTTCTCCCTGAATGTTTCCCGAGCCGTTTATATGGAACTCGATATCTTTAGAAGTTTGTATTCCATTGATTAATTTTATATTTCCCGAACCATTAATCGTTAGCTTATTCAGTTCCGGAGCAAAAACTTTTATTTCCAGTTTCCCTTTCCGGATACTGACATTCTTCTTGAATTTAATAATTAATGTATTGCCGTCTACATACGTTTCTACAAGTGGTATAATGTTATCGGAGCCATGTATCTCAACGTGGCTGAGTGTATCTTGGTGATAACTGATATTGGCACTTCCCAATAGTTTGATTTCATTGAAGTGGTCGGCTTTTACTTCTTGGGAGATGTAGTTCTTGCTGCCTACTACGTGTTTTCTCTGCAAGCAAGAGCCGGCAGTAAGTACTAGAGACAATCCGGTGACTAATACGAGCAATAAACTTGTTTTCATAATTATGTTTTTCTATGATTGATATGGCAGTTAGACGGAAGAGTCTGATATAAAGTTGCATCTTCCGCGAAGTTTTTCATTAGAATCTTCTTTTTTATTACTTTTGTGCCTGTTGATAGGAGGATTATAATGGATAAGATCATAGAAGATGACGAATTAGGACGTCTGATAGTGCGCGTCAATTCACGTGCGAGGAGTCTTGTATTCCGTACAAAGAGTGATGCTGTTTATGTTTCGGTTCCTCCCGGCACTACATTGAAAGAAGTGAAGCAGGCGGTCGAGAATCTGCGTGGTAAACTTCTGGCCTCCCGACAAAAACTAGCCCGGCCGTTGATTGATCTGAATTATAAAATTGATGCGGAGCACTTTAAACTATCCTTGGTTTCCGGTGAAAAAGATCAGTTTCTGGCTAATTCCCGGTTGGGAGTTATGGAAATAGTTTGTCCGCCTCATGCGGATTTTACGGATGAGAAACTGCAAAGCTGGTTGCATAAGGTAATCGAAGAATCGTTGAGGCGGAATGCGAAAAGTATCCTTCCTTCACGTTTGGCCTCCTTGTCCAAGCAATGCGGACTTCCCTATTCAAGTGTGAAAATAAACTCCAGTCAAGGCAGGTGGGGAAGTTGTTCGGCTCGAAAAGATATTAATTTATCCTATTATCTGATTTTACTGCCTTCTCATTTAATAGACTATGTGTTGTTGCACGAATTATGTCATACGCGTGAGATGAATCATAGCGAACGATTTTGGGCGTTGCTAAATCAGCTTACAGAAGGAAAAGCATTGGCTTTAAGGGGAGAATTAAGAAAGTACCGTACGGAAATTTAGAATGTTTCATTGCCGGATTAGTGGCATCGTATTGTCACACTTGTGCCACCACGTTGGCACAGTCGTGCCAATGCGATGGCATAGTTGTGCCAACGTGGTGGCACAAACTTAGTTAATATGCCCTTATTGTTTGGCTAATTGTTTAATTCCGTCTGATTCTTTTTCGAACTGATAAGTCCCTCCTTTTTCACTAAGATCAAACGTAGACACTAATTCTGTGTTATTATCTACAATCAGCAAGGCGCTCTGTTCGGCAAAACGTCCCACTTCTACTGTGTAAGGTTCTTCCGACATGGTTTTGTTGGAGATCAGACTGTCATTGACAAACAAAGAGATGGAATCTCCGGCAAACCCCTTTACCAGACTGATTGTATAGCTCTCGATAAAATGACGTTCTTCCTGCTTTTCCCGTTGTAGTCGCATGCTCATATAGACAAAAATAACTACGACAAAAATGACGGCAAAAGCAAGCAGCCCGTTACCTACCATAAACTGTTTATTTGTGTTGAGACGATGTGCCATAGTCGTTATTTTTTGAATTACGGCGTAAAGATACGAATATAGCACTGTTAATTCATACTTTTTTTCTTTAATGTTTTGTAGTCGAACAGATTATTTATATCTTTGCAACCGAAAACGGATGAAAGGTGGAGGGGCAATTAAGCTCCTTTTTTTGTTCTTATATAGCTAATAAATGATAGAAAAGAAAACTGTTTGTCAGATTGTAGAAGAGTGGCTGGAAGGAAAAGACTACTTTTTAGTAGAGGTAACCGTGAGCCCGGATGACAAGATTGTGGTTGAAATAGACCATGCAGAAGGTGTTTGGATCGAAGATTGCGTGGAGCTTAGCCGCTTCATAGAGTCGAAACTGAACCGCGAAGAGGAAGATTATGAACTGGAAGTAGGGTCGGCTGGGATCGGACAACCCTTTAAAGTTCTGCAACAGTATTATATCCACATCGGACAAGAGGTGGAAGTGCTGACCGGAGACGGACGGAAGTTGGCCGGCATACTGAAAGATGCCGATGAAGAGAAGTTTACGGTAGGCGTACAAAAGAAAGTAAAACCCGAAGGATCAAAGCGTCCGAAACTGGTAGAAGAGGACGAAACCTTCACTTATGAGCAAATAAAATATACTAAATACTTAATTAGCTTTAAATAGTTATGGCCAAAAAAGAAGAAACAATCAGCTTGATTGATACATTTTCGGAATTTAAGGAACTGAAGAATATCGATAGAACGACGATGGTTAGCGTACTCGAAGAGTCGTTCCGTAGCGTAATCGCGAAAATGTTTGGCACCGATGAAAATTACGACGTGATCGTGAACCCGGACAAGGGTGACTTCGAGATATGGCGTAACCGTGAAGTTGTGGCCGATGAAGATCTGACTAACCCGAATATGCAGATCTCGTTGAGCGAGGCACAGAAAATTGATGCTTCTTACGAAGAAGGTGAAGAGGTGACTGACGAGGTGATCTTTGCCAAGTTCGGACGTCGTGCGATCCTGAATCTTCGCCAGACGCTGGCTTCCAAGATTCTGGAACTCGAAAAAGACAGTATTTATAATAAATATATAGATAAGGTAGGTACTATCATCAATGCGGAAGTATATCAGATCTGGAAAAAAGAGATGTTGCTTTTAGACGATGAAGGAAACGAATTGCTGTTACCTAAGACCGAACAAATCCCGAGCGACTTTTATCGTAAAGGTGAGACGGCCCGTGCAGTAGTTGCCCGCGTGGATAACAAGAATAATAATCCTAAGATTATCTTGTCACGTACTTCTCCCGTTTTCCTGCAACGCCTGTTCGAGATGGAAGTACCCGAAATTAATGATGGTTTGATTACCATCAAGAAGATTGCCCGTATCCCCGGCGAACGTGCCAAGATTGCGGTGGAATCTTACGATGACAGAATCGACCCTGTAGGAGCCTGTGTAGGTGTAAAGGGAAGTCGTATTCATGGCATTGTTCGTGAACTTCGCAATGAGAACATCGACGTAATCAATTACACATCGAACATCTCATTGTTTATACAGCGCGCTTTAAGCCCGGCTAAGATTTCTTCTATTCGTCTGAACGAGGAAGAGAAGAAAGCAGAGGTATTCCTCAAACCGGAAGAAGTTTCGCTGGCTATCGGTAAAGGCGGTTTGAATATCAAACTGGCCAGTATGTTGACTGAGTACACTATCGACGTGTTCCGTGAGTTGGATGAGAATGTAGCTGACGAAGATATCTATCTCGACGAGTTCAGAGACGAAATCGACGGATGGGTGATCGACGCTATCAAAGCTATCGGCATCGATACAGCGAAGGCTGTGTTGAATGCTCCTCGTGAGATGTTGATTGAAAAGACGGACTTGGAAGAAGAGACAGTGGACGAGGTAATACGCATTTTGAAATCGGAGTTTGAAGAAGAAGATCCTTCTTCAATTGAAAATTAAAAATTAAAAATTAAAAAATTGCGATACAACATAATGTAGCAGACTTTTATTTTTTAATTCTCAATTCTCAATTTTCAATTAAACAAGCTCCATTTATTCATTAATTTTAAAATATGACGATAAGGTTAAACAAAGTTACAAGAGATTTGAACGTAGGAATCGCGACGGTAGTTGAGTTCCTGCAAAAGAAAGGGCATACCGTTGAGGCTAATCCTAATACCAAAATTAGCGAGGAGCAATACGCTATACTCGTAAAGGAGTTTAGTACAGATAAGAACCTTAGACTTGAATCGGAGCGTTTCATACAGGAACGTCAGAATAAGGAACGTAATAAGGCGTCGGTATCGATTGAAGGCTTCGAAAAGCAGCCCGAAAAGCCGAAGTCGGAAGATGTGATTAAGACAGTCGTACCTGAGGATGCACGTCCGAAGTTTAAACCTGTCGGAAAAATTGATTTGGATAAATTGAACGGTCGTAAACCTGAAAAGGTGGAGAAAGCACCGGAACAGAAACAGGAAGAACCTGTTGTAGAACGGCCTGTCGTTAAACCCGAAGTGGAAAAGGAGCCCGAGAAGAAAGAACCCGAGGTGAAGAAGGAAGAGGTGGTGACACCTCCTGTTTCTGTAGTAGAGCCTGCTCCAGTGGTGGTTGAGCCCGTAGTAGTGCCGGAACCTGTAGTGGAGACGAAGCCGGTAGAAGTTGAAAAAGTAGTGGAAGTAGTGAAAAAAGAAGAGCCGAAGGTAGTAGCAACTGCACCTGTGAAGGCGGAAGAACATAAAGAAGAAAAAAAGGTGGAAACTGCACAGGCTGAAGTAACCCCGGTAGCGGAAAAGGCTCCGGAGGATGATGGTGTTTTCAAAATCCGTCAACCGGAATTAGGCGCGAAGATTAATGTGATCGGTCAGATCGACCTGGCTGCATTGAATCAGTCTACTCGCCCCAAGAAGAAATCGAAGGAAGAGAAACGTCGCGAACGTGAAGAAAAGGAAAAAATCCGTCAGGATCAGAAGAAGTTGATGAAGGAAGCTATCATCAAGGAAATCCGTAAGGATGATTCTAAATTGGCGAAGAGCGGACCTAAGGACAGTGCGGAAGCAGCTGCAAACAAGAAGAAACGGAACCGTATCAATAAAGAGAAGGTGGACGTTAACAATGTTGCAACTTCCAACTTTGCTGCTCCGAGACCTAATGTACAGGGTAAAGGCGGCAATGGTAACGGTCAGGGCGGTCAGGCCAACGGACAGGGAAATAACAACAGAAGAAATAACAACAATAAAGATCGCTTCAAGAAGCCGGTTATCAAACAGGAAGTGAGCGAGGAAGACGTAGCAAAACAGGTAAAAGAAACCCTTGCACGTCTGACAACCAAAGGTAAGAATAAAACGTCCAAATACCGTAAAGAGAAACGTGAAATGGCTTCCAACCGTATGCAGGAACTGGAAGATCAGGAAATGGCAGACAGCAAGGTATTGAAGTTGACCGAGTTCGTTACGGCTAACGAATTGGCAACGATGATGGATGTTTCGGTTAATCAGGTTATCGCTACTTGTATGAGTATTGGTATCATGGTTTCCATCAACCAGCGTTTGGATGCGGAAACCATCAATCTGGTGGCTGAAGAATTCGGATTCAAGACTGAATATGTAAGTGCGGAAGTGGCACAAGCTATTGTTGAAGAAGAAGATGCTCCGGAAGATTTGCAACCGCGTGCTCCGATTGTAACGGTGATGGGACACGTTGACCACGGTAAGACTTCTTTGCTCGACTATATCCGTAAGGCGAATGTAATTGCCGGTGAGGCTGGAGGTATTACCCAGCATATCGGTGCTTATAACGTGCAACTGGAAGACGGTCGTCGTATTACATTCCTCGATACTCCGGGTCACGAAGCGTTTACCGCTATGCGTGCTCGTGGTGCCAAAGTAACGGATATTGCTATCATTATTGTGGCTGCCGATGATAACGTGATGCCACAAACGAAAGAAGCGATCAATCACGCGATGGCTGCCGGTGTACCTATTGTATTTGCAATCAATAAGGTCGATAAACCGACTGCAAATCCGGATAAGATTAAAGAAGAATTGGCTGCGATGAATTACCTTGTTGAAGAATGGGGTGGTAAATATCAGTCACAAGATATCTCTGCCAAGAAAGGTATGGGTGTGGAAGACTTGCTGGAAAAAGTATTGCTCGAAGCAGAAATGCTCGACCTGAAGGCAAATCCGAACCGTAATGCTACGGGGTCCATCATCGAATCTTCACTGGATAAGGGACGTGGATATGTAGCTACTGTATTGGTATCTAACGGTACTCTGAAAGTGGGAGACATCGTATTGGCGGGAACCAGCTACGGACGTGTGAAGGCTATGTTCAACGAACGTAACCAACGCGTCAAGGAAGCAGGACCTTCCGAACCGGCATTGATCCTGGGATTGAATGGTGCTCCTGCTGCAGGTGATACATTCCATGTAGTCGAAAGCGATCAGGAAGCTCGTGAAATCACTAATAAACGTGAGCAGCTGGCTCGTGAACAAGGTTTGCGTACGCAGAAGATCCTTACATTGGATGAGTTGGGTCGTCGTATTGCTTTGGGTAACTTCCAGGAATTGAACATCATCGTTAAGGGTGACGTGGATGGCTCTGTGGAAGCATTGAGCGATTCGTTGATTAAGTTGTCTACGGAACAAATTCAGGTAAATGTTATCCATAAGGGTGTAGGAGCTATTTCTGAATCTGATGTTTCTTTGGCTGCCGCTTCGGATGCGATTATTGTCGGATTCCAGGTACGTCCTTCGGGTGCTGCCGGTAAGATGGCCGATCAAGAGGGTGTTGACATCCGTAAGTATTCTGTCATCTACGATGCAATCGAAGAGGTAAAGGCTGCTATGGAAGGTATGTTGGCTCCGGAAGTAAAGGAACAGATTACTGCAACCATCGAAATCCGCGAAGTATTCAATATCACGAAAGTCGGTCTGGTAGCCGGAGCGATGGTGAAGACCGGAAAGGTGAAACGCAGCGACAAGGCTCGTTTGATCCGCGATGGTATCGTAATCTTTACCGGAAACATCAACGCATTGAAACGTTTCAAGGACGATGTGAAGGAAGTAGGTACAAACTTCGAGTGTGGTATCAGTCTGGTGAACTGCAACGACATGAAGGTAGGCGATATGATCGAGACATTCGAAGAAATAGAAGTGAAACAGACACTGTAATAGGCAGTGCTGAATCAATATCAGGCACGGATTACGCGGATTTCACGGTTCTTTAATAAATCCGTGTAATCCGTGAAATCCGTGCCTGAATTATATCATAGAATAGAAGAATATGGCAACGATTGATATAATTATCCTTATTGTAATAGGCGCCGGAGCGATTGTAGGTTTTGTAAAAGGCTTCATTCGTCAGTTGGCTTCTATTTTGGGGTTGATAGTCGGTCTGATGGCAGCGAAAGCTCTGTATGCCTCTTTGGCGGAGAAGCTTTGCCCGACAGTGACGGATTCAATGACAGTTGCACAAGTGTTGGCTTTTATCATGATCTGGATTGCCGTACCATTGATCTTTGTATTGATTGCCTCGCTATTGACAAAAGCAATGCAGGCTATTTCGCTGAACTGGCTGAATCGCTGGTTAGGAAGTGGGCTGGGAGCACTTAAGTTTCTGTTGTTAACGAGTGTAGTGATTGGTGCGATAGAGTTTGTGGACAGCGATAATAAGTTAATTAGTGCAACAAAAAAGGAGGAATCTTTGTTATATTATCCGATGGAAACGTTTGCGGGGATCTTTTTCCCTGCTGCGAAGAATATGACGCAACAATATATATTAGAGAATAAAGATAAAGATGCAACAAGAACCCAATAAAATGAAACCCAATCAGAAAGACGAACTTGAAAAGAAGACTGATAATGAGTTTGTCCGGAAATTTGCGGAGGAGAAATATAAATACGGCTTCACCACAGAGGTGCATACGGACATCATTGAGCGTGGACTTAATGAAGATGTCATTCGTCTGATTTCATCGAAAAAAGACGAACCGGAGTGGTTGCTGGAGTTTCGACTGAAAGCGTATCGCCATTGGCTGACGCTGGAAATGCCTACCTGGGCACATCTCCGTATCCCTGAAATTGATTATCAGGCAATTTCTTATTATGCCGATCCGACAAAGAAGAAAGAAGGACCGAAGAGCATGGAGGAAGTCGATCCTGAACTGATAAAGACGTTTAATAAACTGGGAATTCCTTTGGAAGAGCAAATGGCTCTTAGTGGAATGGCAGTGGATGCCGTTATGGACTCTGTTTCCGTAAAGACTACCTTCAAGGAAACGCTGATGGAGAAAGGGATTATATTCTGTTCGTTCAGTGAAGCCGTGCGGGAGCATCCGGATCTGGTGAAGAAATATATGGGCTCGGTAGTAGGTTATCGGGACAATTTCTTTGCAGCGTTGAATTCCGCAGTGTTCTCTGACGGCTCTTTCGTGTATATTCCGAAAGGCGTACGTTGCCCGATGGAGCTTTCCACTTATTTCCGTATCAATGCCCGTAACACGGGACAGTTTGAGCGTACGCTGATTGTAGCGGATGATGATTCGTATGTTTCTTATCTGGAAGGATGTACGGCTCCGATGCGGGATGAAAATCAGTTGCATGCCGCTATCGTTGAGATCATTGTGCACGACCGTGCAGAAGTAAAATACAGTACCGTTCAGAACTGGTATCCGGGAGATGCGGAAGGCAAGGGCGGTGTATACAACTTTGTGACCAAACGCGGTAACTGTAAAGGAGTGGACAGTAAATTATCCTGGACACAAGTGGAAACCGGTTCGGCAATCACCTGGAAATATCCTTCCTGTATCCTGACGGGCGATAACTCGACTGCTGAATTCTATTCCGTAGCTGTAACGAATAACTATCAGCAGGCAGATACCGGAACGAAGATGATTCATCTGGGTAAGAACACCCGTAGTACGATTGTAAGTAAAGGTATTTCCGCCGGACATAGTGAGAACTCCTATCGTGGGTTGGTACGCGTGGCCGAGAAAGCGGATAATGCCCGTAATTATAGCCAGTGTGACTCTCTGTTGCTGGGAGATAAGTGTGGTGCACATACCTTCCCGTATATGGATATTCACAATGAGACGGCAGTGGTAGAGCATGAAGCTACGACGAGCAAGATCAGTGAAGATCAGATATTCTATTGCAACCAGCGCGGTATTCCGACAGAAGATGCTATCGGACTTATTGTGAACGGATATGCAAAGGAAGTGTTGAATAAACTTCCGATGGAGTTTGCGGTAGAAGCACAGAAGCTGCTTACCATCTCATTGGAAGGAAGCGTGGGGTGATTTACTATTTGACAATTTACGATTTACTATTTGGCTGTGTGCTTATTGGAGGTAAATTGTCGGTAGTATAGGTTTTTAATAGTAAATAGTAAATGAAAAAATAGTAAATATAATCATGTTAGAAATAAAAGACCTGCATGCCAGTATTAATGGCAAAGAGATATTGAAAGGTATTAACCTGACGGTGAATCCCGGTGAGGTGCACGCTATTATGGGACCGAATGGTTCCGGTAAAAGTACGCTTTCCTCCGTATTGGTGGGTAATCCGGCTTTTGAGGTAACAAAAGGTTCGGTCACTTTTTATGGAAAGGATCTATTGGAGTTGAGCCCCGAAGATCGTAGCCATGAAGGAATCTTCCTTAGTTTCCAGTATCCCGTAGAAATTCCGGGTGTGAGCATGGTGAACTTTATGCGTGCTGCTGTGAATGAGCAACGCAAATATAAAGGTCTGCCTGCACTGACCGCCAGTGAGTTCCTGAAGCTGATGCGTGAGAAACGTGCGGTGGTGGAGTTGGATAATAAACTGGCTAACCGTTCGGTGAATGAAGGCTTTTCCGGTGGTGAGAAGAAACGGAACGAGATTTTCCAGATGGCTATGCTGGAACCGCGTTTGAGCATCCTCGATGAGACAGATTCCGGTTTGGATATTGATGCACTCCGTATTGTTGCGGAAGGGGTGAACAAGCTGAAAACTCCTGAAACAAGTACAATCGTTATTACCCACTACCAACGTTTGCTCGATTATATCAAGCCTGATATTGTGCATGTCCTTTATAAAGGTCGTATCGTAAAAACTGCCGGACCGGAACTTGCTCTGGAACTGGAAGAAAAAGGATATGATTGGATCAAGAAAGAAGTAGGAGAATAATTTTAGGCACGGATTACACGGATAACGCGGTTTTGCTCATGTATTTTAAACTGTGAAATCCGTGTAATCCGTGCCTGTAAATAAAAAATATAAGCTATGATGGTTGAACAACAATATATAGAACTTTTCTCACAGACGGAAGCGATGATCTGCAAGCATAGTGCCGAAGTGCTGAATGCGCCTCGTGCATCAGCATTTGCCGATTTTGAGCGACTCGGATTTCCGACCCGTAAGATGGAGAAGTACAAATATACGGATGTGAGCAAGTACTTTGAACCGGATTTCGGTTTGAACTTGAATCGTTTGGCTATTCCGGTCAATCCGTATGAGGTGTTTAAGTGTGATGTGCCGAATATGAGTACCTCCTTGTATTTTGTGGTAAATGACACATTTTATAATAGAGCACTTCCCACAGGAAATCTGCCGGAAGGTGTGATTTTCGGCAGCCTGAAAGAAGTGGCCGAGCAACACCCGGAGTTGGTGAAGAAGTATTACGGTCAACTGGCAGATACTTCCAAGGATGGTGTGACTGCTTTCAATACCGCTTTTGCACAAGATGGCGTTGTCTTTTATGTGCCGAAGAACGTGGTGGTGGAAAAAACGATCCAGTTGGTAAATATCCTGCGTGCAGATGTTAACTTTATGGTGAACCGTCGCGTACTGATTATTCTGGAGGATGGCGCGCAAGCCCGTTTGCTGATTTGTGACCATGCAATGGATAATGTGAACTTTCTGGCGACACAAGTCATTGAAGTGTTTGCAGGTGAGAATGCGGTATTCGATATGTATGAACTGGAAGAAACACATACAAGCACAGTTCGTATCAGTAACCTGTATGTAAAGCAAGAGGCCAACAGCAATGTATTGCTCAACGGAATGACTTTGCATAATGGTACTACCCGCAACACGACCGAAGTGTTGTTGGCAGGAGAAGGAGCCGAAATAAATCTTTGTGGTATGGCGATTGCCGACAAGAACCAGCATGTAGACAATCATACAAGTATTGACCATGCCGTACCGAACTGTACCAGCAATGAGCTGTTCAAGTATGTGCTCGACGACCAGTCGGTAGGTGCGTTTGCCGGATTGGTACTCGTGCGTCCCGATGCACAACATACGAATTCCCAACAGACTAACCGGAATCTGTGTGCTACGCGTGATGCAAGAATGTATACACAACCTCAATTGGAAATTTATGCGGATGATGTGAAATGTTCGCATGGAGCAACAGTAGGTCAGTTGGATGAAGGCGCATTATTCTACATGCGTTCGCGTGGTATTGCAGAGAAAGAAGCCCGTCTGCTGCTAATGTTCGCATTTGTCAACGAAGTGATCGATACCATCCGTCTGGAAGCGCTGAAAGATCGTTTGCATCTATTGGTAGAGAAACGTTTCCGTGGCGAGTTGAATAGATGTCAGGGTTGTGCTATTTGTAAGTAACCACTAAAAAATAATGAACGTGGATATTCAAAAGATACGTGAAGATTTTCCGATATTGAGCCGTACGGTTTACGGTAAACCTTTGGTTTATTTCGACAACGGTGCGACGACACAGAAACCCCGTTTGGTGGTTGATGCGTTGGTGGATGAATATTATTCCGTCAATGCCAATGTGCATCGCGGCGTACATTATCTTTCCCAGCAAGCTACGGAACTGCATGAAGCTTCCCGTGAAACGGTACGTCAGTTCATCAATGCCCGTAGCACGAATGAAGTTGTCTTTACACGCGGAACAACAGAAAGTATCAACCTGCTTGTTTCCAGCTTTGGCGACGAGTTTATGGAAGAAGGGGATGAAGTGATTGTTTCCGTGATGGAACATCATAGTAACATCGTTCCCTGGCAACTGTTGGCTGCCCGCAAAGGGATTGCCATTAAAGTGATTCCGATGAATGATAAAGGTGAGCTTCTGCTGGATGAATATGAAAAACTATTTTCCGAACGTACGAAAATAGTCAGTGTGGTTCATGTATCGAACGTACTGGGTACAGTGAATCCGGTGAAGGAGATGATCGCAACAGCTCATGCGCATGGTGTACCTTGCCTGATAGATGCTGCACAGTCTATTCCTCACATGAAAGTAGATGTACAGGAGTTGGATGCCGATTTTCTGGTATTCTCCGCCCATAAGATATATGGTCCGACAGGTGTCGGAGTGCTTTACGGAAAAGAAGAATGGTTAGATCGCCTTCCTCCTTATCAGGGAGGAGGAGAGATGATTCAGCATGTCTCTTTCGAGAAGACCATTTTTAATGAACTTCCTTTCAAGTTTGAAGCCGGTACGCCCGACTATATCGGAACTACCGGACTGGCAAAAGCCCTTGATTATGTGAATGGACATGGTATTGAACAGATAGCCGCCCATGAGCATGAACTGACAACTTACGCTTTGCAACGCTTGAAAGAAATCCCCCATATGCGTATATTCGGTGAAGCAGCCGAACGGGGAGCAGTCATTTCCTTCTTGGTGGGAGATATCCATCATTTCGATCTTGGCACGTTGCTGGATCGTTTAGGTATTGCCGTGAGAACGGGGCATCATTGTGCACAACCTCTCATGCAACGTCTTGGCATAGAGGGAACTGTACGTGCTTCGTTTGCCATGTACAATACCAAATCGGAAATAGACACATTGGTGGCAGGGATTGAACGTGTCAGCAAGATGTTTTAAAGATATGAGCTGCTATTCCTGCGGAGTAGCGGCTTTTTTATTCTTTAACTAAAAAAAGATGCAGTCAAGTGCAGTGATTGGGACTTTCGTGCGTCTAATAAGTAAAGAAACAAAATGTTCATTGAATATCAGGAGGGTCGTGAGACCATGCTTATATTATATAAATTCTCTCTCTTTAACATTAATCGCAGCTATATCGTAAAAAAATACGGTGTAGCTGCAACTTTTTTAGGGGACTTCCCCGTCTAATGGAATAGTTGTAACCATTGAAACAGCTGTTACGATTGAAGATGAATTGAATATTATTGTGTGTAAAAAGAAAGGGGAAACGCTCATAACAGCGAATCCCCTTTTTTATTGATTACTTCATTTCTTTTTATTCGGCAGTCAGCTCAATTACGCGGCTGAAAGCCTGATTTGTCGTGAAAGCATTGATCCCCACTTTCATCAGATAATCTCCTGAATAAGTATTCTCATTGGCAGCCAGATTCGATTTGGAATTCGGCATCAGGTTGATTTCTTTCACCTTATACATTTTCTTCACATCCAGTCCCTGAAGTTTTACCGGGAGCAGTTTCTCACCGAAACGTGGGTGGATATCATAGGTATAAAGTACAGCTTTGTTCTTATCCAGTGAGGTATACATGAGGGACATGTGGTTGCCATCGTAGGGAGAAACCAGTCTGTATTGATCGCCGTCCAGAATCACTTTTTTCAGACGCGTCCAGTTGGCAACCGCATTCTGGCAATAAGTCTGTTCATCTGCATTCAGTTCCTTCAGTCCGAGGTCAAAGCCCAGTTTGCACATACTTGCCACATCCGTACGGAACTTCACGCTTGTCTTCTTGTTCCAGCTGGTTACGTGTGCACACATGGCCTTTGCCGGGAAGATTTGTGAGAATCCCCACTGGATAAACAGACGTTCTATCGGGTCTGTGTTGTCGCTGCACCAGAATTCTGTGTAATATTTCAGAGCTTCATAGTCGCAACGGGCGCCACCGCCGGAGCAGAGCATCATTGGCACGTTCGGATATTTGTCTTTGACACGTTTCAATACATTGTATATACCACGTACATGGTCGATATAAAGTTGTCCCTGCTTATTTTTTAAATATGGAGAATAAATATTCGTAATTGGAGAGTTACAGTCCCATTTAAAGAAAGCCACTTCCGGATTCTCTGTCAGGATCTTATCCACTACGCCATATACAAAGTCCTGTACTTTCGGATTGCTAAGATCGAGTACCAGTTGGTTACGGTAATAGTATGTTTCGCGGTTAGGCAGCTGGATAGCCCAGTCGGGATGCTTTTCGAACAACTCACTTTTAGGGTTGACCATTTCGGGTTCAATCCAGATACCAAATTTCACTCCGGCTTTTTTGGCAGACTGTACAAGAGCAGGAATACCGCCCGGCAGTTTGGATCTCATCACTTCCCAGTCACCCAGTCCGGCATTGTCACTGTTGCGTGGGTGCTTGTTGCCAAACCAGCCGTCATCCAACAAGAACATATCTACACCAAGATGTTTAGCTTCTTTCATCAATTCGGCAAGCAGTTCCTCATTGAATTTGAAGTAAGTATTTTCCCAGTTGTTTAATAAAGTCATGCGGTCGCCTTGTCCGTCTTTCAGCTGGTAGTTGCGTGCCCATGCGTGAAGGTTGCGGCTGGCTTCACCCGTGCCGTTGTTGCTGAAAGTAAAGATGAATTCAGGAGTTGTAAACACTTCATTCGGCTTCAGTTCATAATCAGATGCATAAGGATTGATGGCAGGGATTACACGGAGATTACCTACGTTGTCCACTTCGAAAGTGAACTGGAAGTTTCCTGTCCATCCGATAGTACCTAGCATGGTACGTCCCTGTGCTTCCTGTGCCGGTTGTTCAAAACCAAGCTCGAAGAACGGGTGGGTGTGCATGGCAGCACGGCTTCCCAGTTTGGTGTCGATCACCTTTTTACCAAACAACAGAGGTTGTGTGCTCATTTGTGCTTCTTTTGCCCAATCGCTGCTAAATTCTGTCAGGTAATATTCGTTTCCGGAGAAATAAAGCATTGTGGAAGCATAACGCCATAAGGTCACAGGCTTTTTTTCTGCATGTTTGATTTCACTCCACGTCTTGATGACGTTTTCTTTCGGATAAGCGATGTAATGCAGTGTGACTTCCACCGGGTATTGATCGTCTTTTAGTTGAATAATCATTTCCGTTCCGCCCGCCACTGCCTTCTGCTCGGATGATATATAGCGGAGAATCGTACTCGGGTTCCCGTCATTGTGCGTGATGGCTACAGCCGGTTCAAAATAATCTTCGGCGCCGGAGCCCGGATATACTTCCCATCCGCGGGTGGATACGCTACCGTCACTTCCTCCTTTTACGTAAGGAGAAAAGTTGTTGATATCTTTCTCGTTCAGTAACTTATCGCCCAGATAAGCCTGGTAGAGTCGTCCGTTAGGAGCTACTTGGAGAATTAAGTCAGTGTTGTCCGTTGCGATGCGGATAACGTTCTTTTCTTGGGCGTCCACTTGCGCCAGGGTAAACAATGCCATAAGTAATACGAAAAGTTTCTTCATGGTTTTTTAATAATTAACAGGTATTAGTTAGTTTGTGGGCATAGAATGCCGCAAAGATAATTATAATGGCATAGAAATGAATCATTTCACCACAGATTATTTCTTTCCTCTGTATACTCGGTGTCCTCTGTGGTGAAATAGAAATGTTCATAACCAGTGCGGAAATAAGGGATAAAGTAAATAACCACAGCATGTTCATTTGTTTAAAGAGATGTATAAAAGATAGAATGATTCAGCTTTATAAATTCTTTCTTTTTTACTTGCTTATTTCGTTTGATTTCCATACTTTTAGCCTTCGTAAACCCTTTAAAAATTGATCCTATGGACAACATTCTTTTCTGGCTGGTTCCAGTCGCTTCCGTGTTAGCCCTCTGCTTTGCTTATTACTTTCATAAGCAAATGATGAAAGAGAGCGAAGGTACACCCCAAATGATAAAGATAGCTGCTGCTGTGCGCAAAGGAGCTATGTCTTATCTGAAACAGCAATACAAAATAGTAGGCTGGGTATTCTTGGGGTTGGTTATTCTGTTTTCAATTATGGCCTATGGCTTTCATGTACAGAATGCATGGGTTCCCATTGCTTTTCTTACAGGCGGATTTTTCTCCGGACTTTCCGGATTTCTAGGGATGAAGACGGCGACTTATGCATCGGCTCGTACCGCTAATGCTGCCCGCACTTCTCTGAATGCAGGGTTGAGGATTGCTTTCCGAAGCGGCGCGGTGATGGGATTAGTTGTAGTTGGTCTGGGATTGCTCGATATATCTTTCTGGTATCTGTTGTTGAATGCAGTGATTCCTGCTGATGCGCTGACACCTACTCATAAACTCTGTGTAATTACTACTACCATGCTGACTTTCGGTATGGGTGCTTCTACGCAAGCACTCTTTGCCCGTGTAGGTGGTGGTATCTATACGAAGGCAGCCGATGTTGGAGCCGACTTGGTAGGTAAAGTAGAAGCCGGAATTCCGGAAGATGACCCTCGTAATCCTGCCACCATTGCCGATAATGTCGGTGACAATGTCGGTGACGTAGCCGGTATGGGAGCTGACTTATATGAATCTTACTGTGGCTCGATTCTGGCAACAGCTGCACTGGGTGCTGCTGCTTTTATCCATTCGGCAGATACAGTGATGCAATTCAAGGCGGTTATTGCTCCGATGTTGATTGCAGCTGTTGGTATTATCCTTTCTATTATAGGTATATTTGCTGTCCGTACTAAAGAGAATGCAACTATGAAAGATTTGCTCGGTTCGTTGGCTTTCGGTACGAACCTTAGCTCCGTGCTTATTGTTGCAGCTACATTCTTAATCCTGTGGTTCTTGCAGCTTGATAACTGGATTTTGATTTCTTGTGCCGTAGTAGTCGGATTGTTGGTAGGTATTGTCATCGGACGTTCTACGGAATATTACACTTCCCAATCCTATCGCCCTACCCAAAAACTAAGTGAAAGCGGTAAGACTGGACCTGCTACCGTTATTATTTCCGGTATTGGTTTGGGTATGCTTTCAACGGCTATTCCTGTGATCGCAGTGGTTGTCGGTATCATAGCTTCCTATTTGTTAGCTTCCGCAGGTGATTTTGCCAATGTCGGTATGGGACTGTATGGTATCGGTATTGCAGCTGTCGGTATGCTTTCTACCTTAGGTATCACATTGGCAACGGATGCTTACGGGCCGATTGCGGATAATGCGGGAGGTAATGCGGAAATGTCCGGCCTGGGTGCTGAAGTTCGCAAACGTACTGATGCGCTCGATTCATTGGGTAATACAACTGCCGCCACGGGAAAAGGTTTTGCTATAGGTTCCGCTGCACTGACAGGTTTGGCTTTGCTGGCTTCTTATATTGAAGAAATCCGAATCGGTCTGACACGTCTTGGTAATGTGGACCTGACTTTTGCAGATGGAAGTTCTATCAGCGTAGCAAATGCCACTTTTATCGACTTCATGGATTATTACGAAGTACACTTGATGAATCCGAAAGTACTTTCGGGCATGTTCCTCGGTTCAATGATGGCTTTCCTGTTTTGTGGTTTGACAATGAATGCAGTAGGGCGTGCGGCAGGACACATGGTTGACGAAGTGCGCCGCCAGTTCCGTGACATAAAGGGTATTCTGACTGGAGAAGCCGAGCCGGATTACGAACGTTGTGTTGAAATATCGACAAAGGGTGCGCAGCGTGAGATGGTTATTCCTTCCTTGATTGCTATTGTTGCTCCGATTCTTACAGGATTTATCTTTGGTGTTCCCGGCGTACTCGGTCTGCTGATTGGTGGCTTGAGCAGTGGTTTCGTATTGGCTATCTTTATGGCTAACGCCGGAGGTGCATGGGATAACGCAAAGAAATATGTGGAAGAAGGTAACTTTGGTGGAAAAGGCGGTGAAGTGCATAAAGCAACCGTAGTAGGAGATACAGTAGGTGATCCGTTTAAAGATACCTCCGGTCCGAGCTTGAATATTTTGATAAAGCTTATGAGTATGGTCGCCATTGTGATGGCAGGACTTACTGTTGCTTGGAGTTTATTCTAAAAAAGCAGAAGAGAAATAAGAAAAAGGAGACAAAACAAGTCTCCTTTTTCTTATTTGAATTACCTTTGTGTCAAAATAGAAGCGATAAATATGTTATTACCTTATTTGAACGAGAATCTGATTGAGGCCGGATGTGATGAGGCCGGTCGTGGGTGTTTGGCGGGAGCGGTATATGCTGCTGCAGTTATTCTTCCGAAGGATTTTAAGAATGAACTGTTGAATGATTCCAAACAACTGACGGAAAAGCAACGTTATGCATTACGTGAGGTAATAGAGAAAGAAGCGATTGCTTGGGCGGTTGGCATTGTGTCACCGGAAGAAATTGATGAAATAAATATCCTGCGGGCTTCTTTTCTGGCGATGCATCGTGCAGTGGACCAGTTGTCCACCCGTCCCCAACATTTACTGATCGACGGTAATCGTTTCACTAAATACCCCGGTGTTCCTCATACTACAGTAGTGAAAGGAGACGGGAAATATCTTTCAATAGCAGCAGCTTCTATTTTAGCCAAAACATATCGAGACGATTATATGAACCGCCTTCACGAAGAATTTCCGTATTATGATTGGGACCACAATAAAGGTTATCCAACTAAGAAACATCGTGCCGCCATTGCCGAACGTGGCACTACTCCTTACCATCGCATGACGTTCAACCTGTTGGGAGATGGACAGTTGACTTTGAACTTCTAAGGTCGCTTTATTTCATTTTGCACATATTTTCTACATTTTTTTGCAGAATAAGCACGATTTTGTTACGGATAACCGTGAAATTGTTCCGTTTAGGCTAAAAAAGTGTTGCCTAGTGCTTTTATTTGTTATTGAAATGCTATATCTTTGCGAACAATAATAAGAATTAAAAAGTTTAAAATCATGGCAACGAACAAGCTATTATGGTCTTCTAAGCTCATTGGGGTATTTTTTATTATGTTGGTTTGCACTCTTTCTGCAAATGCACAGTTTTTACGTACTTCCTATTTCATGGAAGGTACTCACTATCGTCAACAACTGAATCCGGCTTTAACACCGACTAAAGGTTACTTCAATCTTCCGGTGATCGGTGCTGTCAATGCAACGGTTGGTTCTACTTCGTTAGGTTATCAGGATATCATTGACATTATTGATGATGGCGATGATTTCTACACTAAACCGGATTTCATGAATCGTCTGAAAGATAATAATAAACTGAATGTAAACTTCAGTACAGAAATTCTTTCTGCAGGATGGTATAAAGGAAAAAACTTCTGGTCATTCAATATTGGTCTTCGTACAGATATTGGTGCTAACCTGACAAAGAATATGTTTACCTTCTTGAATGAGATGGAAACAGTTGAAGAAAACTGGAGAAATAGTAACTATGATATTAGTGGTCAGCAATTGAATATCAATGCTTATACTGAAGTTGGTTTAGGACTTTCACGTCAGATTAATAACCGTTTGACGGTTGGTGCTAGAGTGAAAGCTTTATTGGGTATTGGCAACATGGAGTTGAAACTTAATAAAGTTGCGATGAATGCTAATTTGCCTAGTGATGCCCGTATTAATCAATTACAGGATCCAGCATATTTATCTAGTTTGGGTGTTGACGATATTACGAAGTTAAGAAGTGAAATTGAGGGCTACCATGCTAATCTGGCAGTAGATGCTCATTTGGAAAGTTCTTTCAAAGGATTGAATTTGAAAAAGGAAGATGGACAGGATTATATTAGTGATTTCGAATTTGAGAGCAAAGACATGGGAATCGCAGGTTACGGCTTCGGTATTGACTTGGGAGCGTCTTACAAGATTATGGATAATCTGACTGTATCTGCTTCTATTTTGGACTTGGGGTTTATATCATGGTCGAAAAGTAGCACTCAAATAGCTAATGCTAAAGCAGCAGGCATTGATATGAAGGGAAGTGACTACACATCAGGTATTGATCCTAATAATATCCCTGGAAGTATTACTGCTATTGAAAATAACATAAAGGATTTGCAGACGGATGCTAATGGATATATGGAGCGTGTTAGTGGCGGTGACGTACTTGACTATGAAATGTTGCAACTTAGAACGGAAGAAGCAAGCAAGTCCCGTAAATCTCGTCTTGCTTCTACCCTAGTATTAGGTGCAGAATATGGATTCTTCAATAACAAATTAGCAGTAGGTGTATTGTCAACAACTCGTTTTGTACAGCCTGATGCTCTTACAGAATTAACATTCTCTGCAAACTACCGTCCGAAAAGCTGGTTCAATGTAGCACTTAGCTACTCAGCTATCCAGTCAGCAGGTAAATCTTTCGGTCTGGGTCTGAAATTAGGTCCTCTGTTTGTTGGAACTGACTATATGTTCTTAGGTAAGAACTCTAACTCTGTGAACGGATTCGTTGGAGTTTCTATTCCGTTGGGTGGAAGAAAAGCAAATAAAGAAGGATAAGATATTTTAATTTCTCTCTCTAAACATTCTCTTTTAATTAATTCTCTATCGAATAAAAAACGTATAATTTACAGCTTACCGTCTTAGAGTCCTCTAAAGGATCACAGATGGTGAGCTGTTTTTTGTATTAGAACCATTTTATCTTCCGGAATATCACAAATGCAAGAGTTGACAATCCAATGGAGAAGAGTACAATCAAAGAGAAAGCGAAGGGTACCTCTTCCAGATGAATATCCACATTCATACCATAGAAACTGGCAATCAATGTCGGGAGCATCAGGACGATGGATAAACTTGTCATACGTTTCATGATCGTATTCACGTTATTGGAGATAATAGAGGCAAAAGCATCCATTGTTCCCGTGAGAATATCACTGTAAATATTCACCGTGTTAAGTGCCTGTTTCAATTCGATAATAACATCCTCCACAAGTTCTGTGTCCAAATAATCCGTATCCTGGAAGATAGTTCTTAACTTTCCTATCATTACTTCATTTCCACGGATGGAAGTGTTGAAGTAGACAAGTGTTTTCTGCAGTCTCATCAGCCGGAGCAGGTCCTCGTTGCGGATGCTTCGCTCCAGTTCCTTTTCTGCGGCGCTGATGTCTATGTTTATCTGCTTTAGATACTTCAGGAACCACACGGCAGAAGAATAGATGATCCGGAGAATCAGATCCAGTTTGTTGCGCACAACAATCCCTTTTCGGCGGGTGTGTTCAATAAAATCCGGTAATAGATCAGTGTTATGATAACAGACGGACACAATGATCTCATTGTTGGTGATGATACCAATTGGTACGGTGCTGAAAGGCAGAGTGCTGTTTTGCGCAATCTGTACAGGGATACGAAGAATGGTCAATAGCCAGTTGCCTTCCGTATCCGTACGCGGACGTTCGTCCGTATCGGCTATGTCATTAAGAAATGATTCGGGTACGTTGAGAGTTTGAGTTAGAAATTCAAAGTCATCGTTATTCGGGCATACTACATTTACCCAGCTGTTAGGAAGCCATTGAGCTTTTTCCACAAAGCCAGCTTCACAATAAAGATACGTTCTCATCTTATTGCCTCCTTTCGTTTGTTTGACACGAGCAGAGGCATCAGGTTTCAATGACTCTGTTCGCTTTAATTAATACTAGTTGTGCACGTTCGCGGGTTTGAATCGTCCATATTTCTATGATTTTATTTTTAAAGCGATGCAAAGGTACGGAAAAATGAAGTAGGTTCCGCCTTTTGTATCGTGTTTTTCGATCAATATATTGAAAGTACTTTTACAAAGTAAGAAAAACATCCATAGCCTGGTGCACTTCTGCCCTGTAACTTAACATAGATTAAACGTTTACGTAACCATCTTTTTTGTACCTTTGCGCCCGAAAATCAGAGTGATAATTTAAATATTGAAATATTATGAGTAAGAAAGCCCTTTTAATGATCCTCGATGGTTGGGGATTAGGTGACCAAAAGAAAGACGACGTAATCTTCAACACGCCCACTCCTTACTGGGATTATCTGATGACTACTTATCCTCACTCTCAACTTCAGGCAAGCGGTGAAAACGTAGGTTTGCCCGACGGACAGATGGGTAACTCGGAAGTAGGTCACTTGAATATCGGTGCCGGACGCGTGGTTTATCAGGATTTGGTAAAAATCAATCGTGCATGTGCTGATAATAGCATCCTGAAAAATCCTGAAGTCGTTTCTGCTTTCTCTTATGCGAAAGAAAACGGAAAGAGTGTTCACTTTATGGGGCTGACTTCTAACGGTGGCGTACACAGCTCACTCGTTCATCTCTTCAAACTTTGCGATATCGCTAAAGAATATAACATCGACAATACATTTATCCACTGCTTCATGGATGGTCGTGACACTGACCCGAAGAGCGGTAAAGGCTTTATCGAAGAACTTTCTGCACACTGTGAGAAATCTGCAGGCAAGATTGCTTCTATCATCGGCCGTTATTACGCTATGGACCGTGACAAACGCTGGGAACGTGTAAAAGAAGCTTATGACCTGCTTGTAAACGGCATAGGTGAGAAAGCTACCGATATGGTTCAGGCCATGCAGGACTCTTATAATGCAGGTGTTACAGATGAATTCATCAAACCGATTGTGAATGCCAACTGTGACGGAACAATCAAAGAAGGTGATGTGGTTATCTTCTTCAACTACCGTAATGACCGTGCCAAAGAGTTGACTGTTGTATTGACTCAACAAGATATGCCGGAAGCCGGTATGCACACCATCCCGGGCCTGCAATATTACTGTATGACTCCGTACGATGCTTCTTTCAAGGGTGTTCATATCCTGTTTGACAAAGATAATGTATCTAATACATTGGGCGAATATCTTGCTTCTAAAGGCTTGAGCCAACTTCATATCGCTGAAACAGAAAAGTATGCACACGTAACATTCTTCTTCAATGGTGGACGTGAAACTCCGTTTGACAAAGAAGATCGTATCCTTGTTCCTTCTCCCAAAGTGGCTACTTACGACTTGAAGCCGGAAATGAGCGCTTTCGAAGTAAAAGACAAACTGGTGGCTGCCATCAACGAGAACAAATATGATTTCATCGTAGTGAACTTCGCTAATGGTGACATGGTAGGTCATACCGGTATTTATGAAGCAATCGAGAAAGCTGTTATTGCTGTAGATGCTTGCGTGAAAGATGTAATTGAAGCTGCCAAAGCACAGGATTACGAAGCAATTATCATTGCTGATCATGGTAACGCTGACCACGCTTTGAACGAAGACGGCACTCCGAACACTGCTCACTCTTTGAACCCTGTTCCTTGTGTTTACGTAACTGAGAACAAAGCTGCGAAAGTAGAAAACGGTCGTCTGGCAGATGTTGCTCCGACTATTCTCAAGATTATGGGGCTGGCTGTTCCGGCTGAAATGGACGGAAAAGTGTTGATAAATTGAGAATTGAGAATTAAAAAATGATAGCTAAGAATAATGCTATTCATGTTAAATCGTATGCGTTTGCTATTCGTATAGTAAACGCATACAAGTTTTTAGTAGGATCTGAAAAAGAGTTTGTTTTATCAAAACATTTATTTCTCAATTTTTAATTCTCAATTTAAGATGATACAAATAGGTGATGTAGTAGTATCTCTTGATGTATTTCAGGAGAAGTTTCTTTGCGATCTGGGTGCCTGTAAGGGTGCTTGTTGCATTGAAGGTGATGCCGGTGCTCCGGTAGAGCTGGATGAGGTGATGGAGTTGGAAGAAGTTTTGCCGGTTATCTGGGACGAACTGGCTCCGGAGGCACGTGCGGTGATTGAAAAGCAAGGGGTGGTATATACGGATCAGGAAGGTGATTTGGTGACTTCTATTGTCAATAATAAGGACTGTGTGTTTACTTGTTATGATGAGAACGGTTGTTGTTATTGCGCAATCGAAAAGGCCTATCGAGCGGGAAAGACTGCTTTCTATAAACCGGTGTCCTGCCATCTTTACCCTATCCGGATTGGAGATTACGGACCTTATAAAGCGGTGAATTATAATCGTTGGGACATATGCAAAGCAGCGGTTTTGCTGGGAAAAAAAGAGAATCTTCCCGTATATCAGTTTCTGAAAGAGCCTTTAATCCGTAAGTTCGGTGGAGAATGGTACAAAGGACTGGTTACTGTTGCCGAAGAACTGAAAAAGCAACAATATATTTAAATTCTCTTCCGGTTCTTGCGTATGCAATATACTTGATATAGTAAAATACACAATGCGATTATTATTCCGCATGCCGGTATCATCCATACTTCCGGATGAATAATAATCAAGAAGATACAAGTGGCGATCACACAGGAAGTCAATACAATAAGAAACAACCTGATCTTTGCAAATAATGGATTAGGAGCAGTAGTTTTCATTTTCATAGTTATGTTTTCTTTGCTTTTTATGCAAGATAGTGATTTTGTATGGAAAACGTTTCTGCTGTTAGCTTTTATTAAGAGATAGGCAGTTGAACTATTCGAACATAAAGACCCTTTGGGCAAAAGAAAAACGCCGATCGAAGGATGTTCCTTCGCCATCGGCGTTTCCTCGTTGTAAGATGTGAGGTTGGTTTATAAAACGTAATTATTTAAATTATGTGTCGATATTTGCATACGTTGCATTTTCTTCAATAAACTCGCGGCGTGGTCCTACATCTTCACCCATTAACATAGAGAAGATATAATCGGCTTCTGCAGCGTTGTCAATATTTACTTGTTTCAACATACGGTTTTCGGGGTCCATAGTTGTTTCCCACAATTGCTGTGCGTTCATTTCACCCAAACCTTTGTAGCGCTGTGTATGAACAGCACTTTCCGAACCGCCACCGTAAGTATCGATAAACTTCTGGCGTTGTGCATCTGTCCAGCAATACTCTTCTACTTTACCTTTTTTGCAGAGGTAGAGCGGGGGAGTAGCGATGTACAAATAGCCATTCTGAATAATCTGTGGCATATAGCGGAAGAAGAACGTCATGATCAGTGTGTCGATGTGAGAACCATCGACGTCGGCATCGGTCATGATGATGATCTTGTGATAGCGCAGCTTTTGGATATTCGCTTCTTTGCTGTCCTCGTCAGTTCCGATAGTAACACCGAGGGCTGTGTAGATGTTACGGATTTCATCACTTTCCAAAGCCTTGTGATACATGGCTTTCTCTACGTTCAGAATCTTACCGCGCAATGGGAGGATAGCTTGGAACATACGGTTACGTCCCTGCTTGGCAGTACCACCTGCCGAATCTCCCTCGACGAGGAATAATTCACATTTCGTTGCATCCTTATCCGAACAGTCAGCCAATTTACCTGGTAGACCGCCTCCTGACATTGGGGACTTGCGTTGTACCATTTCACGGGCTTTTCTTGCTGCATGACGTGCGGTAGCGGCGAGAATCACCTTGTCTACAATCGTTTTTGCTTCCTTCGGATGCTCTTCCAGATAATATGCCAATACTTCCCCCACTGCCTGGTCGACAGCGCCCATCACTTCGTTGTTACCCAACTTCGTTTTAGTCTGTCCTTCAAACTGTGGCTCTTGCACTTTTACGGAGATAACGGCAGTCAAACCCTCGCGGAAGTCATCTCCCGAGATTTCAACCTTCACTTTTTCCAGCATCTTGCTGTCTTCGGCATATTTCTTCAACGTACGGGTCAGCGCACGGCGGAAACCTGCCAGGTGTGTACCACCTTCAATGGTGTTGATATTGTTAACGTATGAGTGAACGTTTTCGGAGAATCCGGTATTGTACATGATAGCCACTTCAATAGGGATTCCCTGTTTTTCCGAGTTCAGATAGATAACGTCGTTAATCAAGTGCTCGCGTGAAGACTCGATAAAACGTACAAACTCTCTCAAGCCTTCTTCTGAATAGAACTGCTCACCCTTGAAGCTTCCGTCTTCGTTCACAACTCGACGGTCGGTCAGGGAAATACGGAGACCAGCGTTCAGGTAAGCTAATTCACGCAGGCGTGAAGCCAGAATCTTGTAATCGTATACCGTTTCTGTAAAGATGGTATTGTCCGGCCAGAATTGTTGGCGGGTTCCCGTGATGTCGGCTGTACCGACTTCTTTTACAGAGTAAAGCGGTTTACCGATCTCGTACTCCTGCTGGTAGATTTTGCCATTACGGAATACTTGCGTAGTCATGTGGGTAGACAGCGCATTTACGCAAGACATACCTACACCGTGCAAACCTCCGGATACCTTGTAAGATCCTTTGTCGAATTTACCTCCGGCGTGCAGTACAGTCATGGCAACTTCCAGTGCCGACTTCTTTTCTTTCTCGTGATAGTCCACCGGAATACCGCGTCCGTTGTCCTGTACTGTGATTGAATTGTCTTCGTTGATTATTACTTCGATATGGTCGCAATATCCGGCCAATGCTTCGTCGATAGAGTTGTCAACGATTTCGTATACCAAATGGTGAAGTCCCTTGACGCTGATGTCACCAATGTACATCGCAGGGCGTTTTCTTACTGCTTCAAGACCTTCCAATACCTGGATACTATCCGCAGAATAAGACCCGTTATTGGGAGTGATTTGTTCTTCGCTCATAATTGCCTTTCTAACTTTAATAACAGAGCAAATATAGTGAAAATTGTCGACTTGACGAAGAATAATCAGTGAAAAATAAAGAATGTGAGTGGATTCTCCGCTATCTTGATAAGTTTGATATTCAATGGGTTATAAACAAGAAAGGCCGAACTTAAAAGTTCAGCCTGGATGCTATGTAGAATTATAAAATTCTTTCTATTAAGCGAGCTTGTTGATGTAAAGAGCTAACTTAGATTTCAGATTGCTAGCTTTGTTCTTGTGAATAATATTCACCTTAGCCAACTTATCCAACATCTTTGTAATGCCTGGGTACATTGCAACTGCTTCTGCTTTATCAGTAGTTGCACGAAGCTTTCTAACAGCATTTCTCATGGTCTTGCCATAATATCTGTTGTGAAGTCTTCTAGTCTCTTCTTGTCTGATTCTTTTCAGTGATGATTTATGATTTGCCATCTCGACTAATCTATTTTTTTAGTTCTTTATTCTTTTAACTTGTAGCCCGTGGGGGAATCGAACCCCCCTTTCAAGAATGAAAATCTTGCGTCCTAACCGATAGACGAACGGGCCATCCTATTGTTGCATTTCTGCGTTTTGCTTTCTCGAATCTGTGTTTGTTTCTCGATTGCGGATGCAAAGGTAGGAACTTTTTTGAAACTGACAAATGATTCATAGGAAAATTTTCGTGGAATATGCGTTTTTTTTCAAATTGACCATTCTTTTATCTTGATATTCAATGAAATAGAATGCTTTACTTTTTATAAAAAAACTTCTTTCCGGTAAAAAAACTGGAAGGTGTCCTCTTTCATATACCTTATTATATTATAATGAACTAAAAAGGCTACTTATTTGTGATTTCTCTTGTAACAAAAAAAGTGCATTCTCTCCTCGCTTGGACAGAATGCACGAAACACAAACAAAACAAACAATTTTAATAAAACGATATTTTCTTTGAAAAATCGTTTTATTAAGATGCTACATGTAGTGGGAAACATTACATGAGCAGAGGGCAAAAGAGCCCGCTAGGGTACTTCGCAGTAGCCTTTGTAAATACATCTCACCTAAATATTGTTCACATACTATTTCGCCATACGTTTTTAAGACTCCAGTTCGGAGTTGTTCAGGCGTATAATCCATCCGTTAACTTGCATTCTTGGGCATATCTTCGGAATCCCGGTATCCGATGACTGGATAAAGAACAAAAGCGTATATGAGTCCTGACGGTCGAGATACTCCTGGTCACTTATTTCACCTATATCATTGTAGATTTTGGATAACAACAGATATTGGGTGAGTGGGAGACGAAGAATGTTCTGGCCGCTTGGTATATGTTTGATCGATAAGGTTGTCTGATCCCCTTTCATGATACGTAATGTATTTAATCTCGCATGAATGACCGGAGTTTGCTCGGACATTACAGCCACTTCCTTCTGATATGGAAGATAGTAGACTGGAGTTGTACCGACCGGTGTGTTTGTGTAGTCTATTATTCCGTTGCCAGATTCTAGCGTAAAGGAAAAGTCCTCTTGGCGTAGAGGAGCATTTGCTTCATCTTGAAGAATGCATGAGAAATAATTAGTATCTTTCACTAAATTGGCGGTAATAACCTGATATTTTTGACTAATAGTAATATTTTCAAGGCTACTGTAAAAGAGTGCATTCAGTTTCCTGTCCGACTGGTTCTTATTGTCGCATGCCAGTGATATATTCAGGGACCTTCGTTCCGTTTGTCCGGCTTTGAGATTAGGGAGCTGGTACATATGGTTGGATGTCCCTCCCCATATAAGCAGACGATAAGTTCCTTCGGGAAATGGTACTTTTACCATACAGTAGCCTTGATGTAATGTAATGCTGTCTACGTCCACTCGATCCACATATTTATCATCCTTGTCGAAAGCAAGGATGGTAATATCGCTTACTTGTGTGGAGGCAGCGTCCACATCTAGTATATTATAGGTATACGAGATTTTCAGCCAAGTCCCGGAAGGGCAGTCTGACAAGTCGTCGTTCACCCAGTCACAGGATGAGAACAAGGCGATGGCACTGATAATATAGAGTAAAAATGGACGCATTTATAATAAATTTAGTTCGGGTGGCCAATACTTATTCAAGTTCTACATCTTGATTACGTACGGCCCACGGAAAAACATTGAAATTGATGTCTAGTTCGGCTTTATATTCATCCGGCTGATCCGGGTCGATGAAAGGTTCGCCGCTACCGAGTCCTGCAATTTTGTTGACTGACAATCTGTATATATTGTTGCGTACGATACCGAATTCCATAACACCCATTTCCGGAGAATTATTATCAAGGTGTTTGATCCAGTAATTGTAATAACAAGAGTAGTTTTCCGTTTTCTTGAAACGTTTGATACTATATCGGGCTAGTTCTTCTGTTGTCGAGTTGTCAGTGACATCATTGGGCAAATTATTAAGGACTAGTTTACGGATTGCATCTACGCTGGTATAAAAGTTGTAATTGAAGTAGAACATATTAGTCGGCCAGTTGGACTGATTGCTAACTACATCGCCATTTTCATTGAAAACGCGGTCGGGGGCAATATCCATGTTGGCTTTGAACATAACTCCCGTGCTGTATGCGTTCAGTTGGGCGTCAAGGAACATACAGTTTTCCAGGCAGTAGATATGTGACCAACTGTTAGCTTGCGCCATACCTGCCCAGTTGCCGTCGTTGATATCCAACTGTACTAGAGCTTGTGCAAAGAAACCATCGGCGTTTGTAAAGTCCCCGGCATTCTCCACTGTTTTCTTGAAGAAATAGGGATCGATAACATAACCATTGTTGTCGTTGATATCACCGAAGTTTTCATCAGTATATGAATCTGGTTCCTGGAAACTGTTCAGTACCGCTGTATGGCGGAAAGTATAGAACTGGGTTGCCAGGTTCAACATTCTGAAATTGTTCAGTTTGATTGTACAGTAGGTCTTTCCGGCTGGGTCTGTTAGCGGGAAAGTTTCCTGTGTTTGAGTCAGTTCGACTTTGGCAACCACGCGTTCGAGACCAATAGATACACTGGTCACTTTATCGGAATCTGTAGGTTTCTTCACTTCAACGTTCAGATTGGCAGCTCCACGATTGGTCATAACGAAACCGTTTTCGGGTACGCTTGGAATTTTTCCTGCACTGTAAGTAACGGCATCAACTGCATTCAGAAAAGCCTCTTGTGTGCTGATATTTCCAGTGATTGCTTTTCCGTTAGCTATGGCAAAGATGTTATAAGTTCCCGGATTTACAGTGATTTTGTCAGCGGTGTACTGTATGTTTTGACCGCTCGTAACTGTCCGGTTGATGTTCTTCAGTTCCTGCTGATCTTTGAGCGTTTTTGTGGTCGAGTCAAATAGATAAACTGTGAGACTCTTTACCGCATATTCTTCTTTCGAACCTTCGGTGGTAACGCCGGACGATTCGGCACTTCGGCTGGTAGCAACGTTTGGAATCTCGAAGAACAAGGCGAGATTACCATTTGACTCTGAATGAGTGTCATCGGCGATGACCACATCTGCATCATTGATGCAACTGTACTGTGTGACTGCCGCGAATAAAAGCAGTGACATTAATTTACTGAATCTTTTCATTTTACATTTGATTTTAATGAGTATTTATTTTAATTCAAGGACTAATTGCAGATTATTATCCGCTTGTGATAGTCCTGCTTTTTGAGCTTGTCTGAATAAGTACTCTGCTTCCTCATAGTTATTTTTAAGAAAGCATAGAACTCCTTTTGCTAATATTGTTTCCGGTACTTCCGGAGCTTTTTCCAAATAAGTGGCAGCTGTTTGGACGTCTCTTTGCATCAAGGCTATACAGGCGGCATTCAAGTTGGCTGTGGGATTATCGGGAAATAGTTGTACGGCAGTCATGAAAATCTGATTATAAGTTTCGCTTCCAGGTGTACTGGCAAGTGCGAGACGAAACATTTCTTCAAGACTCAAATTTTTAGGGTTTGTAGTAAAGACTTTCCGGGATTCTGCAAGAGTAAACGGGCGTACACGATATTCAATAGTGTAGTCGGAATGTCTAAGTAGAGTAAACCAATGCTTCAGGACAAAATCGTAGAATGCAGGGAAGTGTTTTTTTAACTTTCTCTCCTTGCTGTCGGGGTGAATGTCGCTTGTTATGGTTTTTATTATCGCTTCTTTCTCTTGAAAAGTCGTATCACAGAGAAGAGCTTCAAATCCTTCCCAATCTTCGGGAGTATAGTCTGTCCGGATATGCGCTCCGTCGAATGCATATAGCTGATTTACATACTCTTTCACAGATTGAGTACGTTCACGGGCCAACTTCTCATTGAGTCGGTAAGGTCCGTCGGGTGAAGCGTAGCCGTGAATGCTGATGTGTGTGATGGTAACGTTGGTGTCATTTTTAATGGTGTTGATTGTTTCAATAATTTTATTCAGTTCTACTGTATTGTTGCTGTATGTTTCGTATATAGCAGTCACATTGACAGGAAAATCAATAAACGCACACCCTTTTTCTTCTCTGATTTTCGAGGTTTCCACTTGGGGAGTCAGGAATACGAGTTGTGGAATAGGGGTTGGCTGTGGGTGTAAACGGGCGATACAAGTGAAATTTTCTTCACCCGGAATCCCACAGCCACAGCTTTTCTCAACGAGTGAGAGAGTGGCATGATTCATCCAACTTTCGAAAGGTACAGATTGCAGATAATGTATTGTCTGCCGACTTCCGTTTTTTCTTTGCAATGCTTCGGCTTCTCTTTCCTTCTTGCCGGCTTCGCGCAAAAATATGATGTGTTGTTTTCGGCTGTTGATATAGATCGGTGGTAATTCCAACCGGTGTTCCAGACTGTCACTGACAACAGGTATCAATGTCATTGATTCATTGGGCAGGAAGTCACGAGTGACTTCTATTCCAATAGAAACCAGTAATTCTTTCCCGGCCTTGTGCAGGCTGGAGGAAGTGGCTCGAACAGTGCCATCATCTCCTGCTACAGGTGTCTGTGCCTGAAGAGAAAGAGATAAGATGGCTGCAATGATAAAAGTTCCTCCTGTTTTCATAATTTTACAACTAAATGACTCCTTATCCGTAACAAAAGCAATCATAACTCACCATGGATAAATTCGTGAAATGATTCCTTGCTGCTGCAATGCTTTCAATATCTTCATGTCCTTTATTGATCTGCTGATGCCTCCATGTCCTAGATAATATACTCTCCATGGGGTAGAACGGCATTGACGTGCTATTCGTATGTAGATACTTCTTTTTCTGGAGAACCAGACTTTCCATAAACTTTTCATCCTGTTTTATTTTAAAATAGATAAACTAAACTTATTGAAGCCTTACTAGGCCCTATGTAATGATAATCACCTTTGTCCCGTAATCCGGCGCATTTCTTGACGCAGTTGTATTGCTTGTAGCGGATAAAATCGTATCCTACTCCCAGACTTGTTTCTATATTCCAATGATCATTCAGCATCCAGTGATATCCGGCACTGATACCTCCGCCTGCCAGCCATCCTTCATATCTGTACTTTTTCAACCCGGCGAATATACCGAAAGGCAGTTTTTTCCCTCCGATATTGAATTGTGCCCCATTGAGGTAAGTACCCCAGAAAAAGCCGTTAAACTTCTGGCAAGTCCAGTATTTATATTCTGGTTGTATCAGCCAATAGCGGTTCATATATTTCTCTTCCCGTTTCCATGGTCGCAGACTGCCGGTCAGTTCAACTGTGCTTTTATTTCCGATGGCATATGAGACTCCGGCCTCGAGAGCCCCCTCTATTGCAGGAAGCGCATTCACCCTGACTGCTACTTTCTGTGAGTGACAGTGGAGCCAACCAACTGATAAGAACAGGAATAAGAATAAGAAATATTTCATTGTATCTGCTCGTTAAGGACGTTTATTATTTTCAAAAAATACATTCAGATTGTAAGAAGCCTCTTCTGACCCTTCTGTCTTAGCGGCCTTTAACATACGAATGCCTTCGTATGTGTTTCCAGTCATTAGCTCATATACACCCCGGCAATTCTTGTAAGCAAGGTTGTCATGAGGAGCCATCGATAAAAACTTGCTTATTGATTGAGTATTTCCTTGTTCGATGGCGGCAGCGGCAGCGTTCAGGTTGGCGATGGGGTGTACAGGATACAGTTTGACACTGATGTTAATAATTTGGTAAAACTTGGCTTTGTTATCTGCATATGACAGAGCTACGGTATAGAGTTCGCGGAGCGACAACATTTGTGGATTGACGTCAGCCATAATCTTAGCCTCTTCAAGATTAAAATTCAACTCTTTCTGATTTCGTATATCTACATCATCCGTAGCCGGAGAAACATACGAACCTTTATATTTCATTTTTGTGGTTGTCGTATCGGCCTGAGACGTGTTTTCTGCTGTTGACGTAGCCTCGTCCGGATTCTTTTGGAGGGATGGGAGTGCAGCAGGTTGAGATGTAATGAGTAAAGTGTCTTTCAACGCTTGTTCGCTTTCAGGACGGATGATTGTTCTCCGAAGGAGGAGAGTTGCGTGGTTCATCCAATCTTCTGCGGGCAACGAAGTCCGGTAAGCGATGGTGCGGGAATGACTTTCGCCGATACCGGCAACGAGGTAGGTTGCATCCTCTTCTTTATGCCCGCTTTTTTTTCGTAATATCTGGTTGCGCAGATATAATTTCTGTTTTTGTTTGCCGTTCAATAGGATGGAGGGCAGTAAGATTTTCTTTTCCTGTCCGGTTAAGACGGGCGTTAGTCTGACGGCATTTTTAGACTCCATATTTTCTATTTCTACCGATACATCCATGGAGAGTAGTAATGAATCTGCCCGCACTCCGAGAAAGTGTGGAGTAATATCCAGTTTAATGTTTTGTGCCGGGAGTAGATTGCATATCAATAAGCTGAAAAATATGAATGCTTTCGTTTTCATTTTATGTGGTTATTATTAGGTTGATTTATCGGATGAAATATATGATTGATATCCCTGCTTGTGTAGGTCCCCAGTAGTTGCAGCTTGATTTTTCCAATAGGGCTGCACCTTCAGACTGTCCGTAGCGTTTATAATTAAGGTGTGCATATCCGAGTGAGATTCCTGCTTCCAGGTTCCATTGAGGGCTGATCATCCATTGATAACCGTAGGAAATGCCGAAACCCGCCAGATTGCCTTGATATCTGTTATGAGCAATCTGCCTGTTCTCAATACCCAGCATTTTCCCATCGCTGAATCCCCAAGGGAGCATTCCTCCAAAATTGAACAAAGCATAGTGTAGCTGAAAGCCGATAAAATTTCCTGTGAATGCTTCATTAAACCATTTACGGTATTCCGGCTGCAACAGGAAATGCTTCATCTTTTTGTTCCCTCCGAAGTCCCAGGGATTGTAATTGAGAGAAAGGCTGATGGTATGTGTATCGTCACATCGCACTTCTCCTCCCATGTTGAGAGTAGTGGTTAGATCGTAAAGCAGATTGCTTTTAAGGGCTATATTTTGTCCGCAAAGGTTTGAAGCAGGCAGAATACATGTAACAAAGGCAATGATGGCTAGCCCATGTTTAATGTTTGCCGCATATCTCCACCTGTTGCTGGCAGCAGGCCTTTCATTTTTACTGATATCGGGTTTGTGTGTCATAATTATTTGTTTATGTGTATCTGTTACTTCTTAGGTAACGGAACTCCTGTTTAATGACAGGAGCACATGGGGGAAAAGTAAAAAAGACAGTGGTCTTTTATTGATATACGTCTCTGGAAGCTTTCGGACAGAAAAAAAACGGTCCGATGATTGGCAATAGATAGTTGGAACATGAACTAAAAGTGATTCGTGTTCTCATATCTTATTTTATTCTTCGGAAGAAGTTGAATAAAATAATCTATAATTAATTTGGAATGTAATACTCTTTTTATATATCTTTGTGCAGTATTTATATCCGTTACCTAAGAAGTAATGGATAAGGTAGATTGCTGATAGATAGCTGCTTATATTTTATTGATGACTTGTGCTGTAAGATTCTACGTAAAAACAATTCAATTGGTTGGCTTCTGTTCTTTTCTTCAAACCAAAACCTTTCAGATAAGTTTGTGTGGTTTTTATTGATTTATGTCCTAATGATTCACTGATCATTTCAATAGGGATTCCCTGGTATTTGGCATTTGTTGCCCAAGAATGCCGGATAGTATATGAACTGACAGGTGATTTTAGGTTTAGCTCTTTTGACAGGCTTTTCAATTGATTGTTGAATCGGCGGAGGGCTGACTGATATTCCTTATATATGCTTTCTTCTTTTCGTCTCTTATCTCCTTTCATTATATTAAATAGGTAGTCTGGGCAATCTTCTCTCGGCGGATTGTTGTTACGCAGTCTGTTTATCTCTTTCTTGGAGGTGTCCAGGATTTCAAGGCTTATTGGTGTGCCTGTTTTTATGCGATTGTATCTAAGGATTCCGTGTTCCAATGCCGATTTTTCTAAATGTGCGAAATCAGAGAACGGCATACCGCAGAATTGGAACATCAACCGTGCGATAGCTTGCGTACGACTTAAGTGTTGGGATTGAGGAGCTTTGTAGAGAAGTGTATGCAGTTCGCTGACAGGGAGTGCCCTTTTCTGCCGTACATCTACGCCAGTGTATACGTCGCGAAACAACCGGGGGATGAAGCGGGCTATACCTGCCTCCACACCACGGTTATAGATGCTGCGCAACATACGCATATAGGTCGAAACAGTGTTTGGTTTCAACCCATGTTCGTGGAGATGCTGTCCGTATCGTCTCAAACTATCGCGGGTGACCTGTCCGAAAGCTATGCCGGGAGTACCGCAGAACCTTGTGAATGACAGAATTGCATTCTTATACACATGTGCTGTCGAATAACGACCTTCTTCCTGTAAATTCCGGATATATGCTTTGGCGCATCCGGTAAATCCGTTTTTATTACTTTTTCGTTTCATAAGCTTGTTTATCTTTACTTGTTATTCAGGGACTATAACAAAAGTAGTTATCTTTTTTGTTGTTAATGCCTTTAAAAACTCTCTGATTACTATCTATTTTTTGTAGTTTTGCTTCGGATTGGAAACGAGGTTATTTGGTTATGTTGCAAAAAACGAAAGGAATAGTTCTTCATACATTAAAATACAATGATACTTCTATCATTGTAGATATGTATACAGAGTTGTCCGGCAGGGCTTCTTTCCTTGTAACAGTACCCCGTTCACGGAAGGCGGCTGTAAAATCCGTACTTTTCCAACCGTTGTCTTTTATCGAGTTCGAGGCCGACTATCGGCCCAATGCAACACTCTATCGTGTGAAGGAAGCGAAATCCTTTTATCCATTTTCTTCCATACCTTATGATCCGTATAAGTCTTCGATGGCACTTTTCCTGTCGGAGTTTCTTTACAGGGCTATCCGGGAGGAGGCGGAGAACCGTCCGTTATTCGCCTATCTGCAACATTCTATCATTTGGCTGGACGAGTGTGGAGAGGGATTTGCCAATTTCCATCTGGTTTTCCTGATGCGTCTTTCGCGTTTTCTGGGGCTTTACCCGAATCTGGAAGATTATCATACCGGCGATTACTTCGATTTATTGAATGCCTGTTTCACTTCCATTCGTCCCCAGCTACATTCTTCTTATATCAATCCTGAAGAGGCCGCCCGTCTCCGTCAGCTGATGCGCATGAACTATGAGACCATGCATCTTTTCGGTATGAGCCGTGCGGAGCGTACTCGCTGCCTGACGATCATGAATGATTATTATCGTTTGCATCTGCCGGACTTTCCGGCATTGAAATCACTGGAGGTATTGAAAGAACTGTTTGATTAATTAGTAACTTCTCTCCATCTGCTTGCTATATATTGTTTTAGCTCCGTTTTAGCGTCCGCCACTGTATATGGTAATTAATCTGGTGATAATAACACTTCTTAATGCGGGTTTGTATGCTGTTCCTGAAAATATATGTTACTTTTGTCCGTAGAGAATAAAAGAGCATGAACAAGAGAGAAAACAATATGAAAAGATTCTTATACCTGACAATCTGTCTTCTTATCCTGGGGGAGTTTTATGGTTGTAACGGAGACGTATTTGTCGACGACTTCCGTCCTTCCGATTCCGAACTGATGTTGGACGGGAACGGGGATGTTGCCACTATTCAATTTGCAGCTGCCAATTGGGATTGGTTAACAATGTATACAGCTTCCGGTTTTCCCTTTCAATATAAAGTATATGATGCGGACAATCGCCAGGTAACAGATGATCAAGGTCCATTGCTGAACGGATTAGGCAAGATTGTGTGTGTCGGGGAGATGATTGATTTCACTATCGAGCGTGTTCATCCCGAAGAAGTGAAGATAACGGTGGGCGAGAATGCCCTTTCCGCTCCTTTTCAATTTCAACTCACGGCAAGCAACGAGTATGAGTGGCAGGAGATACATGTCGAGATCTCTCCGGCAGACAGATATGTAATGGACAGTATTATTTATTCTTTGGATGCATATTCTTACGATCCGGAAAACAAGACAGAGAGAAAAGAAGGCGTCTCCTTTCATAACTTTACAGATGTTTCGTCTACATACACGTTTTTTCCTTTCGAGTCTTTTTACCATTTTATGAGATTCAAAAGCGATGTGCCCGAAGCTTTTCAGCTACTGGGCAAAGCCGGTCTGACGGTGGAAATACCAAGCATGAAAGACGGATATTTAGGGATGAACGGTAAACGGGTGTCGTTCATTTCTGCACAACAAATGTTGTCTTGCCCCAGTACGGAACAGGAAGAAGACATAGTCCCTCCCCGAACTGCTCGAACCTATACCTTATGGATGGTGTATGATTGGTTGGAAACGCGATATACCCTCTATGTTTCTCATCCCAAAACCAAGAAACAACGAATCGTAAGCGGTACGTTACATAGCGAAATGCCTGTAAAATATCACATAACACACAGGGATGTTCCTCTCAACAACTAACCTTTCAATAACTAGCATATTAATGATTAGAAATAGAAACACCATACGGTTGCTGTGCCTCCTTTGCCTCCTGGTACATCCGGCAATCAACGTAAATCTGGAAGCCCAGACAATCATCGGACAACGGAACGACAGCGTCAGCCATCCCTTGATCCGCCATCAGCTCAGCTTTGACATCCGTCCGGGCTATATCGTCTCCACCCATAGTTTTCTGCAAGGAGACAATGCGCAACAAAAGAAAATCGACCAATCGCTTTCTTTCCATTTCAAGTACGCTTTCAGATTCGGCAAAGAATCCAATCTAGGCAGGCTCTTTCCTCATACCTATCAGGGTATTGGCGTTTCCTACCATACCTTCTTTAGTCCCGTTGAATTGGGAAATCCGGTGTCGGTATACGCTTTTCAAGGGTCACGTATCGCGCAACTGTTGCCCCGCCTATCGCTCGATTATGAATGGAACTTCGGAGCTTCTTTTGGCTGGAAGAAATATGACGAACTATCCAATCCGCAAAACGTGTTGGTTGGCTCCAAGATCAATGCATACATCAATCTCGGCTTTTTGCTGAACTGGCAAGTTCACAGGTATTGGAAACTGGCGGCAGGCGTAGATCTCACCCATTTCTCCAATGGAAACACGCATTATCCTAATGGCGGTCTTAATGTTATTGGAGGAAGAGTCGGCATCGTACGTACTTTGGGCGCGGATGAGGCGCCCGGTTCCATCACTCCCGGACGGCTCTTTATAAAGCCTCACGTCAGCTATGACTTGGTAATTTACGGAGCCACCCGCAAAAGAGGACTGATTGGAGACGATGTGTCGAGTCTGATTCCCGGTTCGTTCGGCGTGGCGGGCATCAATTTCGCTCCGATGTATAATTTCAATAACTATTTTCGGGCAGGGCTTTCTGCAGATGCGCAATATGATGAGAGTGCCAATCTTAAGGAGTATAGAGTGGGCGAGTTCTACTCGGGTGATTTGAAGTTTCATCGTCCTCCTTTCCGTAAGCAATTTGCCATGGGGTTATCTCTTCGGGCAGAACTGGTGATGCCTGTTTTCTCTATCAATGTCGGCGTCGGTCGGAACCTGATATACAGTGGGGATGATACAAAAGGGTTCTACCAGATTCTGGCTCTCAAAACTTATGTCACCCGGCATTTGTTTTTGCACGTGGGATATCAGTTGAGCAAGTTTAAAGACCCCAGCAATCTGATGCTGGGACTTGGATATAGATTCCATGACAAACGATGAAAGGGCAATCTTCGTTTGTTAATAACCTCCTTTTTCAATTTGATTAAAATGTAAGTCCTCCTAATTGGATTATTCCATTGTCCTTCCAAACATGATTCACTTTTACTTCTGTGATACCGGCGTCAGGATATCGTTGCTGATATTCTGATGTTTTATCACTCTGTAGAATATATCCGTATGACATTTTTGTAGCAAATTTAAAACCGAATTTCTCTGTTTTATCGTCATACATTAGGGGTAAAGAGGTAATCTTTTCAGGTTCGTACGACTGCTCTTCAGAACAACTGTATGAAGATACCAATAATTAAAGAGATGTTTATTCCTCTCCTTTTCCCTTAGTTCTACTGGATAATAAAGCTCTTATTTCACATTCACTTCTACGACTGTAAAGACATTATTTGAACGGATATAAAGGTCGAATGTTCCATAAGGTCCGTAGACTATGTCAGGTGCTTTAGTTAGGGTTATTCTTAATTTGTTATTGGCAGATGTTACATTTAATCCTTTTTTTCCTGCACTATGTTCTTTCAAGAAAAACTCAATATTTTGGGGTAATGTTAATTCAACCGTTTCACCTATGTAGTGAAGGCTTCCAATATTATACTTATATGCAGGCAGTTCATTATTGTCAGGGACAATTGGTATGTATTTTACAATTGCACCGATAGTCATGTCGCTATTTAATATTTTAGATACAACATAGGCTTGGTAATAACTTGCTTCTACTTGAATAGCACGATTACCTGACGGAAAATCTATAAGTGTATTTTTATCAAAAATCTGATAAATATGCCCCGGCGTAACCGCTACTTCGTGTGTGAGGTTGGTTAGCGAGGGTAGAATATTTGCTCCAACTCCTGCGCCATTTCCTACGTCAGAAATGAAATTAGAAGATGTGACGAAGTTATTAGCTTCATTGATATAAGTTCCTGATTCGCCTAAATAAGTTTTTCCATTGTGCTCATTAAGCATATCTTATAGTATGAAAAGAGATCGTTCATATAAAAATGGTATCATTTGTATCATTTGTAATTTCAGTATTCAAGAATCCGTCTTTTGAACAAGGGTCTTGTAATAAAAAGTAGACTTTTATATTCTCATTTTTTCTTGTGATCAATTCTTTCCCTTGCATTTGTTTTTCTTCTACAATCGTTTCTCCTGGCTCGATGGAATGAATGAAATGTGATATATCCATTTTATATGAATTTAGAGAGTCGGCATTATTTTCATATTCAAGATTTATAGTGTTTCTTGAATTATTTGTTTTATTATGACAACTGATTAGTGTGAATAAAACAAAGCCAATTGTTATCAATGTAGATATTAATTTGAACATAATTTTAATATGGAATGAGCATTCAGTTTTGATGCTATATTATCAACCTTATCTATTCTTTCAGTACGGAAATGGATTAAACTTATCCTCCGCTTGGCTTTCATTATATATTTCCTTTGTCCCATATATTGTGGGAAAAGATTCCCAGTCAATTGGGAAAGTATTCCCTTATTTTGTGGGAACAAATTCCCTAAATATATAGGAATACTTTCCCACAATATATGGGACAATCAGAACGAATGCTTATCTTGAACCAGGAAGAGGAAAGGGATGGTATCTGACTATGAGAAAACCATAAGGCAGTTTATTTCAATCTTGCAAAAAATGCGGTGAATCGGGTGAAACCTATGTGAAAGGAAGCCCTTCACCCGAAATCCGTTTATTCATCGATGTTTCAGAGTGGTGAAGGAGGTGAATGCCGTATTTAAAGAAAGTTGCAGATGTGTGTAAGATAAAACATCTTGCACACATCTGCAACGGTATCGTGAAAGTTCCGGAAGTTATCCCAAAAGCTCTTTCACTTTTGCAGAAATGGCACGTCCTTCTGCAAGACCTGCTAACTTCTTGGAGGCAACTCCCATTACTTTACCCATATCTTTACCGCTTGTTGCACCTGTTTCAGCAATAATTTCCTTTAAGGCAGCTTCCAGTTCTTCAGCGGTCATTTGTTTCGGCAGGTATTTCTCCATAACGGCTACCTGGCCTAATTCTACGTCCGCCAAATCCTGACGACCTTGTCCGATATAGATTTCAGCAGAATCTTTTCCTTGTTTTACCAGTTTCTGGATAATCTTCAGAGCAGCATCATCTGTCAATATATCGTTAGCTCCCGGGGCTGTTTTAGCTTCGAGGAAGAACTTCTTTATATTTCTCAAAGTTTCAAGGGCTACTTTGTCTTTCGCCTTCATTGCGGTTTTAATGTCTTCGCTGACTTGATCGAATAAATCCATACTATTGTAATTAAAAATTAAAGATTAAAAATTAGATCTGAAGCCTGATTTTGCGAGTTTATAATTTTCGTTCTTAGTTCTTTGTTTAGAACGTAATCACACCGTTGTCATCTGTAGCTTCTTCCGTGGCTACTTCCTCTTCCAGAGCGGCTTTCGTCCGGATTTTGGTAAGAGTAGTCTTATCACGCATATAGGTGGGAGAATCTTCTACCATGGCGATGATGTCGTCGTTGTCCAGATCTTCCGTGTTGAAAAGATAGATGTGGCGGCGTTTGCGGAGGCTCTTGCTTCCGATGTTGCTGGCACTTTCGCCGTATGCCTTGCGGATACGTTCCTTGTTCTTTTCTTTTTCCTCTTCCAGTTGCAGTTGGCGTTCTTCCTCTTCCTGGCTGCGTGCAGCGTGCAGGCTGTCCATTCCGGGAACGTCTTCCACACCGAATCCGGTTGCCAATACGGTGATTTTTACTCTTGTTTCCAGTGAGTTGTCGATGGCAACACCCCAAATCACTTCCACCCCTTCGCGGAATTTGCTCATGAACTCGTGTATCTCGTTCATTTCCTCCATCATCAGTTCGGACGACGGGCAGAAAGATACGTTCAACATTACTTTCTTGGCATTGAAGATATCATTGTTGTTGAGCAACGGAGAATGCAGGGCATCGTCGATTGCTTTCGTCACACGATTTTCTCCTTCACCGAATCCGGTACTCATGATTGCTACTCCACCATCTTTCAGGATGGTTTTCACATCGGCAAAGTCAAGGTTGACCGTACCCCGCATGGTGATAATCTCGGCAATGCTCTTGGCAGCAATGGAAAGAGTATCATCGGCTTTGCCGAAGGCGTTCATAAAGGTAAGGTCGGCGTATATTTCACGCAGGCGTTCGTTGTTGATAACCAGTAGGGCGTCAACGTGCTGGGCGATACGTTCAACACCGTCCAATGCCTGGATAATTTTCTTTTCTCCTTCGAAGATAAAGGGAATGGTGACGATACCGACAGTCAGAATATCCATTTCCTTCGCAATGCGGGCGATGACCGGGGCAGCTCCCGTTCCGGTTCCTCCTCCCATTCCGGCGGTGATGAATACCATTTTGGTGCCGTCGTTCAGCTGGTTTCTGATATCTTCTATACTTTCTTCGGCGGCGTCGCGTGCCCGTTCGGGACGGTTGCCGGCTCCAAGCCCTTGCGTGATGCTACGGCCCAGTTGCAGTTTCACCGGGACAGGTGATTCGGCTAGTGCCTGGTTGTCCGTGTTACAAAGAACGAACGTTACATCATGGATGCCTTCCCGGTACATGTGGTTTACAGCGTTACCACCACCACCACCTACACCAATCACTTTGATGATCTTCGGTGAATCTGTCGGGAAATCGAATTGTACTATCTCGTCCATATCTTGATTGAATTATGAATTACGAATTATGAATATTGATTAACAAGCTGCTGAAGGTTACTTCATATCGTCGTCGGAGAAGATTTCTTTCGTCAACGAATCGATCTTGCGTTGAATCCAGCTCGGACCCGCTTCTCTTTTCCGTCTTTCTTTCTCTTCCTTTTCCTTTTGCTTGCGAAGTTTTTCCGCTTCTTTGGCGGCTAACTTGGCTTCCCGCTCTTCTTCCTCTTTCTTGAGACGGGCGATGCGGGCCTGTTCTTTCAGTTCCTGATCGTCCTCAAACATATCTACTGTATGCACTTCCGGCTCCGGTTTGGAGACTGATGGTGCAGGAGCTTGTGGAGCAGTTTCGGTCAGGCAGCAGTTCTGGTTACCTTCAAACAGGAGTCCGAACAAAGTGTTCTGCGAACCGTCTTTCTTCAGTATGTTGCTGGGCGCATGAACCGTATTGCGTGGGAGTTTCGCCATCCGTATCTTTTCTATCTTGCTGCGTTTGCGCAAGGTTTCGTCCAGATTCTTCAGGTTGGCGGCTCCTCCTGTCAGGATGATTCCTGCCAGCAGTTTGTCCTCGTAACTCGATAGTTGTATCTGGTTCCATACGTTGGCAACGATTTCCTCGGCACGGGCTTCGATGATATTGTTAAGATCCGCCACTTTGATGATACGGTTGTCATCATCCAGTTTGCAGGTTGCTTCTTCTTGTTCGGGGTCCTCTTCATAGAGGGCGTCACCGTAGGCTTTTTTCAGGCGTTCGGCTTCTTCCTCCTCCATTTGCAGGGTGGTGATGTCACGCGTGATGCTGTTGCCTCCCAAAGGCAATACAGTCAGGAAGCGGAGAATGTTATTCTTATATACAGAGATGGTAGTTGTGTCTGCTCCGAAGTCGATCAGTGCACAACCCGAACGGCGTTCGCTTTCTGTCAGTACGGCATTTGCGGTTACTAACGGAGCGATCAGTTGGTCGGCAATATCAATTTTAGCCTGTTGGAAACAGTGCTCCAGGTTCTTACGTACGGAAGCACGGGCAACGATATTGAGGAAACGTCCTTCGATGTGGCTTCCTACCAGACCTACCGGATTGGCTTGCAGGTTATTGCCCACCTTATATTCTTGTGGAGCTACGTCCAATATATCCATATCGACCACCGGGATGGCAATGTTCTCATCACCGATAGCGCTTACAAGCTCTTCGGATATGATAGCTTCTTCCTCCAGGTCGCGGCTTACTACATTGCGGACGGTGCGGAGTGATTGTCCGCCGATGCCTACATATACCTTGGCTATTGAGTTTTTCAACTCACCTTCCAGTCTGTTGATGATTGAAGTCAGGCTTTGCGCTGTCTTGTCCAGATTAAAGATTACTCCTTTACGAATGAACGTAGAAGAGTCTTCCTGGGCATACGCTAATACCTGCATGCTTCCGTCACTGTTCTTTCTTCCGGCCACACCGGTTATCTTCGATGAACCAAGTTCAATAGCGGCGATAAATTCTGTTGTTGCCATATATATTTATTTACGATTTTACGATTTACAATTTACGATTGAAAAAAGACTATTCACTCATCACCTATCATCTATCATTTATCATCTACTCTCGTTTTGTGCAGATAATCTGGTTGCTGAATTCGAGGTTGATACGTGAATATTTGTTCCAGCCTACCCGGTTGAGTCCTTTTTTGTAGAACTCCTTCAAACGTGCCAGTTTATCTTCAAAATTCTCCAGTTTTCCAAGATAGACCAGATGATCTCCCACACGCGGCACCAATTCGATATTCTGGTCGGGCAACACATGGATCTGCTCTATCTGGGCGTCCCAGAATTTATTATTATGCAAAAATACACCAAACTTATATAAATCCTTCATTGCAAACGACTTTTCTACGTTTCCGGTGACAATTACCCGATGAGCGACACATTTTGCTTCCGGTGGCATGATAGTTCCTTTGTTGTCAAGGTAGTAGTTCTGGCCGTTGGCACTCATGACGCGGAGGATAGGAATACGCTGTGTCACTTCCACGCACACTTTGCCACTGGGTGTTTTGTAGCATTCGGCTTCGTCAATCAACGGATGTTTGCTTAGTTCCCGTTCCAGTGACTTGGTGGAGATGCGTTCCATCTTCTTCCCGATGGGATAGATCCCTTTCTGCTGAAGGATACCTTTCAGCTCTTCTTTGGTGATGAAGCCGGCGTATGCGGTATCCTTGATAACCAATTCCATGTCACGGCAGGTCTGGTCGGCAGGCTTGCGGTTGAAAGCGGTGATAGCTACGGCAAGGTAGGCTATGAGCACCAGCATGACGATGGATAGAAGGATTCTTTTAATCATAATCAAAAATTAAAGATTAAAAATTAAAATGCTTGCACTGTTTCGGACAGGCTGCCGGATGATTATTCATTTATTTATCTTTTTTCTAATAGTTCCTTTATTTCGGGGACATAGTTGTCGATGTCTCCGGCTCCTAAAGTTATTAATACTTCAATGTTTTTATCTTTCAGAATGTTCAGTATCTCTTCCTTTTTGCACATACTTTTTTCGATACCCGGACGGAGATTATCATAAATCAGTTTGCTGGTGACGCCCGGGATTGGTGCTTCACGTGCCGGGTAGATGTCTACCAGAATCACTTCGTCGAGTAGCGACAGGCTATCGGCAAAGTCCTGATAGAAGTCGCGGGTACGGGTATAGAGATGAGGCTGGAAGATGGCTGTGATCTTCTTGTCCTTGTAAAGTTCGCGCATAGACAGCACGCTCTGTTTGATTTCAGAGGGATGGTGTGCGTAGTCACTTAGAAAGACAATCCGGTCGTTCTTGAGTTTGAAGTCGAACCGGCGGTCTACTCCGCGGAAACTTGCCATACCTCTTTTTATCTCTTCATCGGTCACCCCGTTGAGGTGTGCCAATGCCATGGCGGCTACGCCATTTTCTATGTTGATACTTACCGGAATTCCCAGTTGGATGTCGTTGATACGGGTGTCCGGAGCAACAAAGTCGATGAATATCTCTCCGTTTCCGATGCGGATGTTTTCTGCATGGAAGTCGCCTTCGTCACGTGAGTAAGTGTAGACACGAACGCCCGGCTGCACTTTGGGTTGCAGGGAGATGCCTTTGCGGATAATCAGTGCGCCACCCGGTTGGATTAGCGTGGTGTAATGTTCGAAACTTTCCAGGTAGGCTTGCTCTGTTCCGTAGATGTCCAGATGATCGGGGTCGGTAGACGTGATTACCGACATATAAGGCGACAGCCAGTGGAAAGAACGGTCGAATTCATCCGCTTCAATCACTGTGTAAGGGCTTGCTTGAGAGAGCAGCAGGTTGGTGCTGTAATTTTTCGAGATTCCTCCGAGAAAAGCGGTACATTCCACATGTGACTGGTGAAACAGATGGGCTGTCATAGTCGATGTGGTTGTTTTCCCGTGAGTGCCTGCCACACACAGACCTTTGCTCGAGTGGGTAATTGTTCCCAATACTTGGGCGCGTTTCTGTATTTCGAATCCGTTGTTACGGAAATAAACGAGTTCTTCGTGTTCCTGCGGAACGGCCGGAGTGTATATGACTAACGTACTTTCCTTGTCTTTGCAGGCTTCGGGAATCAGGTCGACGTTTTCTTCATAATGTATTTGTGCGCCTTCGGCAATCAGCGTTTCAGTCAATGGAGTAGGAGTGCGGTCATATCCGGCCACTACCTTTCCTTTGAAAAGGAAGTAGCGTACAAGTGCACTCATACCGATGCCGCCGGCACCTACGAAATAGACTGATTTTATCGTTTCTATATTCATTTCTTTTTATTTTTTTTTTTAGGCACGGATTACACGGATTTCACGGTTTCATGATGTGTCAATATTTTACGTTTAATCTCTGCTGTTACACCAAAATTTAGTAGTAATCCAACTTCTATTCCTGTTGCTTTTAGATAATTTACTAATTGCCATTCATGTTCTGGACGAAGAGTTGTTACTGCTTTTAATTCAAGAATGATTTCATTATTTACTATCATATCTGCAATATACCTTCCTACAATTTCACCTTTATAATATACTTTCATCTCTTTTTGAGTTTGGCAGAAGAGTCCTCTTTTTAAGAGTTCCTTATAAAGTGCATTTTGGTAGACCTGCTCTAGGAATCCGAATCCTAATGTGCTGTGTACTTCATAAAAAGCACTTATAATCTCTTTTGTCAATTTCTCGTGTATCATTCTTAAACCGTGTAATCCGCGTAATCCGTGCCTAATTGTTATTATTGTTTTCTGCTTCCGCCAGCTTAATGACCTCTTGTGCGATGATTCTCGCTGAATCGGGTAAAGCCAGTTTGGCGATATTCTCTGTTAGTTCTTTCAATTTCTGCTCGTCGTTGACAGTGGACAGGGCTACGTCCATCAAAGTGGTTGCCGCTTCACTGTCTTTGACGTAGATAGCTGCCTGCTTGTTCACCAACGCCAAGGCGTTCTTCGTTTGGTGATCTTCCGCTACGTTGGGCGAGGGCACTAAGATAACAGGTTTGTGCAGCAGGCAGAATTCAGAAATGGAACCTGCTCCCGCACGGGAAATGACCAGATCGGCAGCGGCATAAGCGGCTGCCATATCTTTGATGAAATCCGTTACATATAAATTCGGAAGTGCTCCTGCCGCTTTTACGGCTTCTGTCACTTGCGGGTAATAGTATTTGCCCGTTTGCCAGATGAATTGCACGTCCGTGTTTTCTTTGATAATTGCCAGACCGGCTGTCAGCGTATTGTTGATGGTGCGTGCACCCAAGCTGCCACCTACAATCAGTATTGTCTTTTTGCCGGACTGTAAGTGGAAGGAACGTAACGCTTCTTCTTTGGGCGGCATATCCTTTGTCAGGTTTTGGCGGACGGGATTGCCCGTCATGATGATCTTGTCGGCGGGGAAAAACTTTTCCATTCCCTCATAAGCGACACAAATCTTACGAGCTTTCTGTGCCAGCAGTTTATTGGTAACTCCGGCATATGAGTTTTGCTCTTGGATTAATGTGGGGACTCCCATCATGCCGGCAGTCTTTAGTGTCGGCCCGCTTGCATATCCGCCTACACCTACCGCCACTTGCGGACGGAAGTTTTTGATTACTTTGCGCGCCTTCCATTGGCTGCGCATCAGTTTAATCAATACGGATACATTTTTCCATAAATGTTTGCGGTCGAATCCGGCTATCGGAAGTCCGATAATCCGGTAGCCTGCATCGGGAACCCGTTGCATTTCCATACGTCCTTCAGCGCCTACAAAGAGAATCTCTGCGTCGGGGCGTAGCTCTATTATAGCGTTTGCGATAGAGACGGCAGGAAAGATATGTCCTCCTGTTCCTCCACCGCTGATGATAATTCTAAGTTCTTTTTCCATCATACTGTTTTCTTCTGTTCGTTCTTTCTCAACATTTACCGTTCGTTGTTTCTGCTATCATGCTCATCTTCAAATTCAGCGTCGCTGTTCAGAATCTGGGCTGTCGGTTCGGCTGCAGCCTGTGCTTCGGAATTGGCTGCGGCATCCGCCTCTATTTGCAGTTGGATCTGTGCATCGTGCGCTTTTTGTTCTTCCAGATGAGCGGTATATCGGCTTACGCTTAATATCATTCCGATATAAGCGCAGTTGATTAGCGTACTTGTACCTCCTTTGCTGACCAGAGGCAGAGGCTGTCCTGTGACGGGGAATAACCCGACGGCAACCATCATATTCAGTATTGCCTGTGATACCAACAACAGCGCAATACCCATAACGAGAAAGGCGGGGAAGGTTCGCTCGCACTTCTGGGCGATTCGTCCGGCTCGCATCAGCAACCATAAATAGAGGAACACCACAAATATTCCTCCTACCAATCCCATTTCTTCAATCACAATCGCGAAGATAAAATCGGAGAATGCCTGGCTAAGGAAGTCACGCTGTATCGAGTTTCCCGGACCTTTGCCTACTACATGGCTGGTAGCAATGGCGATTCGCGCATGTGCAATCTGTGCGTCTTTGTCAATATCAAATTTGGCTGCCGGCACTTCTTCCTTCTCAAAGAAACCGGAAACACGATTCTGCCACGTCTCGAAGCGGTGAAGTCCCGGAGTGCTATGCAGTGTTTTGGCGGGAATAGCCATCAGTACACCTACCGCAACCCCACCTATAAGTCCCAATATTCCCAACATTCCGAACAGCTTCTTGGAAGATACCCGCCCGATGAACATCATCATGCATACCACTCCGAACAGCAGCATTGCTGTTGAAAGGTTTTCCGGTGCGATGAGCAGAAATACCAGTCCGGTAAGAATCATGATATATTTAAAGGCTTTCGGATTGGCCCCGTATTCGTCCTGTTTTTTGGACAGGATGAATGAGACGGCAATGATTACCGCCATCTTTGCCAATTCCGATGGCTGGAATTGCAATCCCATAAAGGTCATCCAGCGGGCTGCTCCGTTGACACGGTCGCCTGTGATGATACCCATCAGCGTGACAAATGCCAGTAGAACCAGAGATACCGGATATAGAAAGACCGGAAATACCTGGAACCATTTGTAGGGAACATTATGCAGAAATACGACTACCACAGCTCCTACCATCAGAATGATGGAGTGTTGCGTAATCGGTCCCCAATGGTCGCCGCTTTTGTAAGTCAGCGTCGACGCTGCCGAAAACACCTCGATGATCGAGATGAGGCAGAGACAGAGGAAGATAATCCAGATTACCTTGTCACCTTTGAATATGTTCTTTAATAAATCCACTTCTTAAATTGAGAATTGAGAATTAAAAATTGAGAATTAAAGGGCACGGACACATTCTTTAAATTGATCGCCACGGTCTTCGTAACTCTTGAAGAGGTCGAAAGAAGCACAGCAAGGACTTAATAATACCGTTTCACCTTTCTTTGCCAGTTTATAGGCTGCTTCTACGGCATCTTTCATGCCGGTTTGCACATCGGCTACCGGCAGGCCGAAACGGTCGAAGAACTCGTGGAGCTTTTCGTTATGAAGTCCCATATATACCAGTGCTGAACACTTTTCGCGTACCAGGTCTTCAATTTCAGTATAGTCGTTTCCTTTATCTTTACCACCGAGAATCAATACCGTTTTGGTAGTCATGCTTTGCAGGGCATACCAGCAGGAGTTGACATTCGTGGCTTTAGAGTCGTTAATAAAATCAATTCCGCGCACACGTGCCACCTTTTCCAACCGATGTTCCACTCCCTTGAAGTCGGAGAGGGCTTTCCGGATGTTTTCTTTGGCGATGCCGGCAAGGTTTGCCGAGATACCGGCGGCTAAAGAGTTGTACAGGTTGTGTTGTCCTGTCAGGGCCAGTTCCTCCTGCTCCATGTTGAAGGCAATCGGTTCGGTGATTTTCACTTCGTGATCTTCTACGTATGCAATCGCTCCATCCTCTTTTACAGCGGCAAAAGGATACAGGTGGGCTTTCAGACCATGTTTCGCCAGTTCTTGTCTGATGATAGGGTCATCGTTCCAGAAGATGAAAGCATCGTCCGGTGTTTGGTTCTGGGTGATGCGAAATTTGGCGTCGATGTAATTCTGCATACAATGGTCGTAGCGGTCAAGATGGTCCGGAGTGATGTTCATCAATACGGCGATGTTCGCACGGAAGTTATACATATTATCCAACTGGAAAGAGCTAAGTTCGATAATATAGTAATCGTGGTAATCTTCGGCTACCTGCAAAGCAAGGCTTTTGCCGATGTTGCCTGCCAAACCTACGTTCAGACCTGCGCTTTTGAAAATATGGTAGATCAGGGAAGTTGTTGTTGTCTTTCCGTTAGAACCTGTAATACAGATCATTTTGGCATCAGTATAGCGTCCGGCAAACTCTATCTCGGAGATCACCGGTGTGCCTTGAGCTTTCAGTTTCAGGATGATCGGGGCGTCATTCGGGATACCGGGGCTTTTGATCACCTCGTCGGCATTCAGAATGAGTTCTTCGGTATGGTGTCCTTCTTCCCAGGCAATCTGATGGCTGTCGAGAAGTTCCTTATACTTGTCCTTGATGGCGGACATGTCCGAAACAAACGTCTCAAATCCTTTGACTTTAGCGAGTACGGCTGCACCTGCGCCGCTTTCGCCAGCTCCTAAAATTACTATTCTTTTCATCTACAATAATGTGCCCTTATTTTCTAATTGATTAATCCTATTAGCTGTGCACATCTTTAAAAGTTAATAATCGGGTTAATACTCTCTATATCTTTAATTAGGCACGGATTACGCGGATTTCACGGTTTTAAGGGATTATGCAGTTAAAACCGCGTTAATCCGTGTAATCTGTGCCTTCTTTTTATCTTATTTTAAGCGTTATAATTGTTATTGCTGCCAATACAATCGTTACAATCCAGAAACGGACGGTAATCTTTGATTCATGAAACAGTTGGTCGGGTTTGGTGAATTTCACCGTGCATCCCGGTTCAATCAGGTTCATCGAAGTGCGGAAGTGATCGTGAATCGGTGTGCGCTTGAACAATCGTTGTTTCACACCTTTTCGTTTTCCCGCCTTATAATAAGCCCGTTGCAGGATGACCGACAGGTTTTCTACCAGGAATACACCGCAAAGAATCGGTATCAGCAACTCTTTGTGGATGATGATGGCAAACACTGCGATAATACCGCCGATAGTAAGACTGCCTGTGTCTCCCATAAATACTTGTGCCGGATAGGCATTGTACCATAGGAAACCGATCAGTGCACCGATGAAGGCGCAGATATAGATTACCAGTTCTTCCGAACCCGGAATATACATGATGTTCAGGTAGCCTGCAAATTCGATATGCGATGATACATACGCCAGTACCCCCAGCGTTGCACCGATAATTGCCGAGTTCCCGGCTGCCATTCCGTCCATACCGTCATTCAGGTTGGCGCCGTTTGATACGGCGGTAACTACAATGATGGTGACAATGACGAACAATATCCATCCGGCTGTTTGCGCATGTTCTCCCATGAAAGATACCAGATCGGCATAATCAAGGTTGTTGCTCTTGAAAAAAGGAATCGTTGTCTGGGTAGATTTCAGGTCATTCGTTCCGTGTATTACTTCCATCTCCTGTCCCGGATTATGAACTTCGATATTTTCGCGGATCACTACGTCCGGACTAAGGTATAAAGTCATTCCGACAATTAAGCCTAAACCAACCTGACCGATGATTTTGAACTTGCCATGCAAACCTTCCTTGTCTCTTTTGAAGATTTTGATATAGTCGTCTGCGAATCCGAGTGATCCCAACCATATGGTGGTGATCAGCATCAGTATCATATATATATTATGCAGTTTACCTAACAGTAAACAGGGTATCAGGATGGCTACAATGATGATAACACCACCCATGCTCGGGACGCCTACTTTGTTGACTCCGAACGGGTCGGTTTTAGCATCACGTTGCGTTTCTGTGATTTGTTTCCTTTTGAGTAGGTTGATGAACTTGTCTCCCCAGATACTTGAAATCAGTAACGCGAGGATAACTGCCATCAAAGCACGGAATGAGGTATATCCGAACATTCCCGCTCCTGGAAAATTGAGCTTATGTAGCCATTCAAATAGATAGTATAACATAAATAATTTGCCAATTTATTGATGTGTTGTTATGCCGGTTGCTGTCGGATAGATAACGAAGCCGGTCGGCATATTAGCACAGTCTATTCATTATTTAAAAATTTCTTTGAGTACTTCTTTGTCATCAAAATGATGTTTCACTCCTTTTATCTCCTGGTAATTCTCATGTCCTTTTCCGGCAACGAGAATTACATCTCCTTTCTCTGCCAGCATGCAAGCCGTGCGAATTGCTTCTTTACGGTCGGCAATGCTTAGTGTTTTCTTCATATCTTCCGCATCCAGTCCGGCAAGCATATCATTGATGATGTCTTGTGGCTCTTCAAAGCGCGGATTGTCGGAAGTGATGATGACGCGGTCACTCGCTTTGGCAGCTTCCTTTGCCATGATGGGGCGTTTGCCCTTGTCGCGGTTGCCGCCGGCGCCTACCACAGTAATCACTTTTCCTTTTCCTTCAAGCACTCCATGAATAGCGTTCAGTACATTAATGAGAGCATCCGGGGTATGTGCATAATCAACAATCGCCGTAATTCCCTGCGGTGAGCGGACCGCATCGAAGCGTCCGGCTACCGGATGAAGTGTGCTAAGAGCTACAAGCACCTCTTCCTCTTTCTTACCTAACAGAACTGCCGCCCCGAATACCGCCAACAAATTGGAAGCATTGAACTTTCCGATAAACTGAACTGCCAGTTCATGATTGTTGAAGTCGAGCAGCATCCCTTCAAAATGAGACTCCAATACCCGTCCTTTAAAGTCGCTAAGACTTCTCAATGAATAAGTATAGACCTTCGAACGTGTGTTCTGCGTCATTACCAGTCCGTTTTTATCGTCCAGATTGGTCAGGCTGAATGCATTTTTCGGCAGATCGTCAAAGAACTTTTTCTTCGCTTTCAGATAATTCTCTACTGTTTTATGATAGTCGAGATGGTCGCGGGTCAGATTGGTAAAGATCCCTCCTGCAAACTTTAATCCACTGATACGTTTCTGTGCAATCGAGTGGGAGCTGACTTCCATGAAAACATATTTGCATCCTTCATCTGCCATCCGTCCCAACAGACAGTTCAACGTGATTGGATCTGGAGTAGTATGTTCTGTCGGAATCGGTTCATCATCGATATAATTGCAAACGGTAGAAATCAATCCTACCTTATATCCGAAATAACGGAATGTATTATATAATAAGGTAGCGATTGTTGTTTTTCCGTTCGTTCCGGTAACACCGACCAGTTCCAACTTGGAAGTCGGGTCTCCGTAAAAGGTAGTGGCAATCTTTCCTACCGCATCTTCGCTGTCTTTTACTTGTATATAGGTGATCCCCGCTACGGGTTTTTCCGGCATATCCTCGCAGAGGATGGCGATTGCTCCTTTTGCAATGGCAGCAGGTATATAAGCATGGCCGTCGGCTTGTGTGCCACGCATTGCCATGAATAGCTGTCCGGCTTCCACTAGACGGGAGTCGATGTTGACACCGGTGATTTCTATGTTTGAATCTCCGGCTATCTCTACCGGTTGGATTGCTCTCAGTAACTCATTTAATAACATCACTCTATTCAATTTTTAATCTTTAATTTTTAATGAAGCGTAAGCGTCACCGTCTGTCCTTTCTTTACAATCGTTCCGTTGGCTATCGACTGGCTTTTTACTTTGCCCACGCCGACCAGGTTGACTTTCAATCCTTTGCTTTCCAACAAGTACACAGCGTCTTTCGCTCCCATACCTATCACACTGGGTACAAAATTCTGCATATTGCTCCGGCTTTCAAGAACTACAGCTTGTGGGGCAGAATGGGTATTTCCCCAAACTTCTTTGCCCGAATCAGCAATTTTGCCTTGTACATTAATCTGCAGCTCTTCCAATACCCGTTGCGCTTCGCGCATCTCTCCGGCTTTTACATTCGGAATGACTACGGAATTAGTATCAATCGCATTGGTCAGCGGTAACCGCAGGTCTTTGGCATACACCCTTTCTGCAATCTTGCTGAACACACTACCTGCCATCAAACCTCCCGAAGCCGGTAATCCCGGTTTCTGGATAGAGACAATCATGCTATATTTAGGCGCTTCTGACGGGAAATATCCGCAAAAACTAACCAGATAATTCGTTCTTCCCGTTTTGTATCCGGCTGCTCCCTGTGAGATCTGCGCCGTTCCTGTTTTTCCTGAAACGTGGAACTGCTTGCTTCCCGCAGGTTTGGCAAGTCCTTCACCGACCACTTTCCGGAGAATCTCACGGATCTGTGCCAAAGTCTTATCCGAACAAATCTTGGGATTGATCACCTCTGTCGGATATTCTTTCACGATTTCCCCATCTTTCACGGCAGCTCTGACAAACTTCGGACGTACGGTGACTCCATTGTTGGCTATCCCATTATAGAATGTGAGAATATTGATCGGCGGAACCTGTGTCTCGTAGCCGATACTCATCCACGGCAAAGTTGTCTTTGCAAAATAACGTTCTTTCGGACCGCGTATATTCGGTTTTCCTTCTCCCGAAATTTGCAGGTGTAACGGTTGGTCGATGCTCATCCGTTTCAATCCGTCTACAAATTTCTGCGGGTTGCTGCCGTAGAAATGGTCTATTATATAAGAGGTACCGACGTTGGACGACACTCCCAGGATTTCTGTGACAGTCAGTTTTCCGTATCCTCCGCGATGCCAGTTGTGGTCTTTCATGACACGTCCGTACATCGGCATCTGTCCGTTACCGGTGTCTACCACATAGTCCGGAGTGATCTTTCCGTCTTCAAGAGCTACCATGATAGAGGCAGTTTTGAAAGTAGACCCCGGCTCAAGCATATCGCTGATGGCATTGTTGCGCATTTCGTAGTATTCACCATCTTTGCCTTGCATCATGTTGACGATGGCTTTCACCTCTCCGGTAGCTACTTCCATCAATACCACCACACCCACACTGGCATTCAACTCTTTTAGTTTATCCACCAACGCTTTCTCGCAAATATCCTGCATACCTACGTCGATAGTACTAATCAGATCGCAACCGTCAACCGGCGGCACATCGACAATGTTCAGGTATTTGTTCATCACTTTCTGACGGTGTGTCAATCCGTCCCGTCCTTTCAGGATGGTGTCGAAAGCAAGCTCGATACCATTTCTCGCTCCTTTGGCTGTGTCTGCATACACGTCTCCCAATGTACGGGCAGCCAGTGAACCGAACGGTTTCTTACGCTGATTGTAAGCCTGTTCTTTGAATCCGCCTTTATACCGGTTCAAACAGAACACAGGTAGTCTCTTTACCTCTTTATATTGTATATAGGAGATACGTTTCGGATAAATCAGATAATTGCGGCTTTTTGCCTGGCGTCCTTTTTTGAGATGTGCCTTGAATTGTGCCACGCTCTTGTCCGGGAATATCTTGTGAAGTCCGATACAGATAGAATCCATGTTCGCGTTGAGGATAGAATCACGTCGTGCCTGATCTTTCTGCCTGCGTTTTTCATCTTTTTCACCAGACATAAAGTCCATATATATTCTGTATTCGGGCAGAGAACTGGCCATTAGTTTACCGTCAGAAGAAATAATGTTTCCACGATTGGGTTTCACCGTCACATTTTCTTTTACGAAACGATCAGCCACATCCTGCCAGTATTGTCGTTCGGCAAACATGGTGATGCCTGCTTTTACAACAATAGCTACTCCTATCAACGCCATCAACAGGATGACGAAGAAGTAACGGGTCATTATGTTCTTTTTATTAACTGCCACAGCGCCTTTCTTTTTTAACTATCATTTATCAACTATCCACTCTCACTTATTTAATAAGGTAGGGAGGATTCGTCGATGTCTGCAAATCGCTTTCCTTACTTGATATATAATCTTCAATGCGCGACTGGCGGCTCTTTTCCATTAGCTCCGAACTGCGTGTCAGCGCGTCATATTTAATATCTGTCAATTCTTTTTTCAGCCGGTCTATTTCGATCTGCTGTTGTTGACTGGCATAGCGATTATGAATATAGAAGATGATAAATACCATGATAAGTACCAGCAACTTCGTTTGACGGCGGAAAAAATCGGTAGCCAGAATGTCTCCACCCAGAATACTCTTCAGTGAGGTACGTTTTTTCTTCTTGCCCTCTTCTGCTTTCTTATTTACTACTTCTTCTTCCATATCTTTTTACTTCTTTTCTGCAATTCGTAATTTGGCACTTCTCGACCGCGGGTTTCGTTCTATTTCTGCTTCGTCGGGAACGATTACCTTATTGTTGACAAGGCGGAAAGGTGTTTGCAGATTGCCGAAGAAGTCGGTTTCCGCTTTTCCTTCTACATTGCCTGTCTTCATGATGTTTTTCACCATACGGTCTTCCAACGAATGATAGGTGATAACTACCAGTCTGCCGCCCGGCTTTAATGCCTCCGTAGCAGCCTGCAACATCTCCTTCAATGCTTCCATCTCTTGATTTACTTCAATTCGCAGTGCCTGGAACACTTTTGCCAACTCTTTCTTTTCGCGTTCACGACCGAAAAGCGGTTTGATGATTTCCAAAAATTCACCGATGGTCCGGATATACTGTCCGCTTCTGGCTTTAACGATGACAGAAGCCAGTTTGCGGCTATTTTTTAGTTCTCCATACAGGTAGAGGATGTTTGCAAGGCGTTCTTCATCATAAGTATTCACGATATCTGCTGCTGTCATTCCGGCACGCTTGTTCATGCGCATATCCAGTGCCCCGTCAAAACGGAAGGAGAAGCCACGCTCGCTATCGTCGAAATGATGGGAAGATACGCCGAGGTCGGCCAGAATCGCATCTACCTGCTCGATGTCGTGATAACGCAGGAAGTTGTGCAGATAGCGGAAGTTACTGCGCACGAAGATGAAATGAGTATCGTTGACAATGTTCCGTTCAGCGTCCTCGTCCTGGTCGAAACCCAGCAGACGTCCGCCTTCTCCGAGCCGTGAAAGGATCTCGCGCGAATGTCCCGCTCCTCCGAATGTGACGTCTACATACGTTCCATCCGGTTGGATATTCATACCGTCAACGCTTTCTTTCAGCAATACAGGTACGTGATATGTCAATTCATCTTTCTCCATCTTGTCTATTATCATCGTTCATAATTTCTTCTAATGCTGCACCGAACTCTTCGGGTGACATGAAAGGCTGTTCTGCCCGTTCTTTCGCCCAGATCTCTATCTTGTTGTCGATGCCGATAAAGCGGATATCCCCATGGATACTGCAAATCTGTAAATACCGTTTCGGAATTAATATGCGCCCATTGCTATCAGGTGTCACTATTTCAACGTCGCTCACGAATTGCCTGAAAATAAGTTGGTGTTTGCTATTCCATTTGTTAAGTCTACTACGTAGCTCGTTCAACTCCTCGTTCCACACGCTCTCGGGGTACAGGGTTAAACAGTCCTGAAATACGTCTTTACGCATAATAAGCCTCTCTTCAGAAGCGGCTTGTAATTGCTTCCTGAAGGTGGCGGGTATGAACACCCTTCCTTTGGCGTCCGCCCTGGCTTCAATATTTCCTAAAAAACGTGTCATTACCTTATTATAATAAGCGACCGTAAAAGTATGAAATTCCCCACAATTCCCCACAACTTTCCATAAAAAACTTTCAGAGAAGTTTTCAACAGAATGTTAAATGTCTATTTGCTTGAAAATGATGTGCCTTCGAGAATGCTTTACTGGTGGGGAGCTTGTGCCCGCAGAACGAAAAAAATGTCTGTATAGGTAAAATTTGATAATATAGAGAAAAGAGTTTTATTTCTATGCAATAATAAATAGACTGACACCCGGGTCTCGGTACTCCCAACACCCGGGTCTCGGCATGCCTGACATCCGGGTGCCGGTGTGTCTGACACCCGGGTGTCGGACAACTAATCTTTGCAATAAAAGAAAAGGCAGAATATACCGGAGTATTTCTGCCTTTTAATCATTATCAAAACTAAAAATCTGTATTAAAGAAATATGTGACTCAAAATCACTAAGTTTTATATAGTTAAGGTTTAGCGGAAGTCTTTCAATTCTTCCTGTAATTTCTGGCGCGTGAAGAAAATACGGCTTTTCACTGTACCCAACGGCAGGTTCAATTTTTCCGCAATTTCACGGTATTTGAATCCTGAAACGTGCATCGCGAACGGGACCCTGTATTCTTTGGGGAGTTTGTTGACTACACGGTGCATCTCTTTCAGGTCGTATGCTCTTTCTGTATTTTCAGAACTTCCGTCCTGTGGCAAATTCAGATGATAAAGATTGTCAGTCTGGTCGATGAATGTCTGGTCGCGGACTACCTTGCGGTAGTTGTTTATGAATATATTGCGCATGATGGTATACATCCATCCTTTGAAATTTGTATCAGGGGTATATTTATCTTCATTATCTAATGCTTTTAATGATGTCTCCTGCAACAAATCGTTTGCTTCTTCACGGTCAGTTGTCAGTTTATAAGCGAAGCGTAGTAATTCATCTTGTACTCCTACTAAATCTTTTCTGAAGCTTAAACTTTTCATAATGTGTTGCTTTTTAAAGGTGAATATTCGTTTGTTATTTTCGATGTTGCAAGTTTACATGAATTTCTGAAACCCGGTAGGGGAAAAACAGACGTTTTTTTACCCGAAAACTATCCGCGGATAGTTTTTAGGTCATTTTTGATAGTTTTTGGGTGGTGTTTTTTTATCTTCTGAACTTAAATCCTGCATTTTCTACCAAATTATTGCGATTAATAAAAAAGAACCGTTAATTTTGTGCCATCATTTTTATTTGAAAAGAATGACTGATGACTCTTTATTTTTGATCGATGTCGATAAGATACTTCGGACAAAGGCTCCGAAGCGTTATAAGTACGTCCCTAAGTTCGTGATTTCTTACTTGAAGAAAATTATTCATCAGGATGAAATTAATGTATTCCTGAATGAGTCGAAGGATAAACTGGGAGTGGACTTTCTGGAAGCGTGTATGGATTTTCTGGATGCGAAAGTGGATGTAAAAGGCATTGAGAATTTGCCTAAGGATGGTCTGTACACTTTTGTTTCCAATCATCCGCTGGGCGGACAGGATGGTGTTGCGCTTGGTTATGTGTTAGGAAAACATTATGATGGGAAAGTGAAATACCTAGTGAATGATTTGTTGATGAATCTACGCGGGCTGGCTCCCCTTTGCATACCTATTAATAAAACCGGCAAGCAAGCAAAGGATTTCCCGAAGATGGTGGAAGCCGGATTCCATTCCGACGATCAGTTGATTATGTTTCCTGCCGGACTGTGTTCGCGCCGTCACAATGGAGTCATTCGTGACGTGGAATGGAAAAAGACATTTGTAGTAAAGAGCATACAAACAAAACGTGATGTAATACCCGTGCATTTTGGGGGTAGGAATTCTGACTTCTTTTACAATCTGGCAAATGTTTGCAAGGCACTGGGCATTAAGTTTAACATTGCTATGTTGTATCTTGCGGATGAAATGTTTAAGAATCGCCACAAAACTTTTACTGTCACTTTTGGAAAGCCCATACCCTGGCAGACTTTTGATAAATCGAAAACTCCTGCGCAGTGGGCTGAATACGTAAAGGATATTGTTTATAAACTGTAACTGATAGAACAACTATAACAAGGAATATGGAAGAGATTATTAAACCGGTAAGCAAAGAACTGCTAAAAGCAGAATTGACGGAAGACAGGCGCTTACGAATGACGAATAAGAGTAATAATCAGATTTATATTATTACTCATCAGAATGCTCCTAATGTAATGAGAGAGATTGGTCGTTTGCGTGAGATAGCTTTCCGTGCTGCTGGTGGAGGTACAGGTCTGTCAATGGATATCGATGAATACGACACGATGGAACACCCCTATAAGCAGTTGATTGTATGGAATCCGGAAGCGGAAGAAATTCTGGGTGGTTACCGGTATTTGCTAGGTACGGACGTGCGTTTTGATGAAAAAGGTGCTCCGATTCTGGCTACTTCCCATATGTTTCATTTTTCTGATGCTTTTATTAAAGAATACTTGCCGCAGACAATTGAATTGGGGCGTTCGTTCGTTACGCTTGAATATCAGTCTACCCGTGCCGGAAGCAAAGGTTTGTTTGCCTTAGATAACTTGTGGGATGGATTGGGAGCGTTGACCGTGGTTATGCCGAATGTGAAATATTTCTTTGGTAAAGTGACCATGTATCCGAGCTATCATCGTCGTGGGCGTGATATGATTCTTCATTTCCTTAAGAAGCATTTTTATGACAAAGAGAAACTTGTCACTCCGATCGAGCCTCTGAAACTTGAAACTTCCGAGGCAGAGTTGAAATCTCTCTTCTGCAAGCATTCTTTCAAGGAAGACTATAAAATATTGAATTGTGAAATCCGTAAACTGGGGTATAATATACCTCCGTTGGTAAATGCATATATGAGCCTAAGCCCTACGATGCGTATGTTCGGAACAGCTATCAATTATGAATTCGGCGATGTGGAAGAAACCGGTATTCTGATTGCTGTAGACGAAATTCTCGAGGATAAACGGATTCGACACATCCAGACGTTTATTGAAAGCCATCCGGATGCGTTGAGATTGTCTTCTTGTGGAGGGGAAGAAGTGTTTACTCCTAAAGTGGTTACACCGCAGGCAGACTGTTCCCGTTAATTTTACGATAAAGATCAAGAGCAAAGACATCGGTCATTCCAGATATATAGTCAAGTACCGCCTGTATTCTTTCATAGAGTACGGGCGATTTTATATTGTATTGGCTGGAAACCCGGTCGATCAGGAGTTTGGAATAAGCCTTTTCGGGTGAAGTTACGGCATCTATCATCAATTCTAGTAAGGTGCTGATGATGCGGAACCCCGCCAGCTCGATGTCCAGTACATCCCGTGAACGGTAGATTTTGTTGATAGATACTTCGACGCTGTGTTTATAGGCTGCTGCCGGACGCTCGGCTATGCGCTTGATTAGTGACCCTTCGAACGTGCCGGACAGTATTTCTTGTTCATGATCTAAAAAGACACGGGTACACTCCCGGATTAATAAACCGATGACGGAAGAACGCAGGTAGGCGATTTGCTCGTTGACATCGTTGACGATCAGGAATGTTTTCCGGAGATGTTCCTGTCGTTCTTCGCTGAAATAGGCCATTAATAGCTCCTTGGTTTCTTCTGTGGTGAGAATCTTCAGTTTATATGCATCCTCAATATCCATCATCTGATAGCAAATGTCGTCTGCTGCTTCAACCAAATAAACTAACGGGTGGCGTGCATACTTCAAAGGATGTTCGTTGAGCAATATCAGTCCTAATTCTGTTGCAATTTTGTGGAAGCTTTCTTCTTCGCTGACGAAAAAGCCAAACTTGGATTTTGTTCCTGCAAGGCTCGATGAAAAGGGGTATTTTACAATAGAAGCCAAGGTGGTGTATGTTAGAACGAATCCGCCTTTGCGACGTCCCTCGAACTGATGTGTAAGTATCCGGAAGGCATTCGCATTTCCTTCAAAATGTGTCAAATCTTCCCATTCCATCGGAGAAAGTTGCTCTCCGTCGGGCTGTTTCTCTTTCAGACGAACTCCTTTCCCTTCAGAGAAAAAAGTGGAAATGGCCTTTTCGCCTGAATGACCGAAAGGCGGGTTGCCCAAATCGTGTGCCAGGCAAGCGGCTGAAACGATAGAGCCGATCTCCGGCAGGAAAGAATCCTGAAGTTCCGGATGACGTTCCAGAAGTGCTTTGGCAACATCGTCCCCGAGTGAACGACCGACGCTGGCGACTTCGAGACTGTGCGTAAGGCGGTTGTGTACAAAAACGCTGCCCGGTAGAGGGAATACTTGCGTTTTGTTCTGTAATCTGCGGAAAGGAGCCGAAAAAATAAGACGGTCATAGTCCCGTTGGAATTCGGATCGGTTTTCCTGTCGTTCCTCATGGAATTCTTCCATTCCGAAACGTTTCGCTGATATTAATTGGTTCCAATTCATCATTTTATTTACGATTTGACTATATTTACTATTTACAATTTAGGGAACGGTACATTATTTAACTGCAAACTTAACTATTTTTCAGTTCAAAATGTGTATTTTCGCCCGTTAAATAGTAAACATGCATTTATGAATATTCAAGTTATCAATAAATCGAAGCATCCGCTTCCGGCTTATGCCACTGAATTGTCCGCAGGAATGGATATCCGTGCTAATCTTTCTGAACCTATCACACTGGAACCGTTGCAACGTTGTCTGGTGCCGACAGGACTGTATATCGCCTTGCCGAAGGGATTTGAGGCACAGGTTCGTCCACGTAGCGGACTGGCAATCAAGAAAGGGATTACGGTGCTCAATTCTCCGGGTACGATTGATGCGGATTATCGTGGGGAAGTTTGTATCATTTTAGTCAATCTCTCCTCTGAAACGTTTGTGATTGAAGACGGTGAACGTATCGCGCAGATGGTGATAGCGAAGCACGAACAGCCTGCATGGCAGGAAGTAGAGGTGCTGGATGAAACAGAACGGGGAGCCGGTGGTTTCGGACATACCGGAGTATGATGAATGCTTAATGGAGAAAATAGAATGAAGATAAAAATAGGATGGCTGTTCGTGACGGTATTGATGCTCACTTCGTGTGGGGGAATCCGGTCTGTGCGTACAGCAAAAACAACAGCGAAAGCAGATGGAGCTTCTTTGATGAAGGAAACATGGCTTTCTGCTGAACAACAGCGTAAATATGACTACTTCTTCTTGGAAGCCATGCGGATGAAAGGAAAGAATGAGTATGATGCGGCATTTGGATTGCTACAGCATTGTCTGGATATCAACCCCACTGCTTCTTCTGCGCTTTATGAAATATCGCAATATTATATGTTCCTTCGCCAGGTGCCGCAAGGTCAGGCTGCTCTGGAACAGGCAGTGGCTTTTGCGCCTGATAACTATTGGTATAGTCAGGGATTGGTCAGTCTGTATCAGCAACAAAATGAATTGGATAAGGCTGCGGCTTTGCTTGAGAAGATGGTCACCCGTTTCCCGTCGAAACAGGACCCTTTGTTCAGCCTTCTTGATATTTACAGTCGCCAGGAGAAGTATAATGATGTCATTTCCACATTGAACCGTTTAGAGAAACGTCTGGGTAAGAATGAGCAGCTGTCTATGGAGAAATTCCGGATTTATCTTCAGATGAAAGATGATAAGAAGGCATTTCAGGAAATAGAAAGTCTGGTACAGGAATATCCGATGGATATGCGTTATCAGGTGATCCTGGGAGATGTATATCTTCAGAATGGGAAAAAGCAGGAAGCTTATGATGTATACCAGAAAGTTCTGGCTGTAGAACCTGATAATCCGATGGCTCTTTTCTCGATGGCTTCTTATTATGAACAGACCGGTCAGAAAGAATTGTATCAACAGCAACTGGATACGTTGTTATTGAACAAAAAGGTGACTTCTGATACTAAAATCAGTGTCATGAGACAGGTGATTGCGGAAAATGAACAGTCATCCGCTAAAGATAGCACTCAGGTGATTGAGTTGTTTGACCGGATGATGAAGCAGGATATGGATGATCCGCAGATACCGATGCTTTATTCTCAATACCTGTTGTCGAAGAATATGGAACAGGAAGCTGTGCCGGTATTGGAGCAGGTGGTTGATCTGGATCCTACTAATAAGGCTGCCCGTTTGATGCTGGTCAGTGCGGCGGTGAAGAAGGAAGATTACAAGCAAATTATCAAGGTCTGCGAACCGGGCATTGAAGCCACTCCGGATGCGTTGGAGCTTTATTATTATCTGGCTATCGCTTATCATCAGGCAGAACAGGGAGATAGTGTATTGAGTGTTTGTAATAGAGCATTGGAACATATAGCTCCTGATACGAGGAAAGAAGTCGTTTCAGATTTTTATTCTATCATGGGGGATATTTATCATACCAAGAAACAGATGGCGGAGGCTTATGCTGCTTACGATTCGGCTTTGGTATATAATCCTTCCAATATTGGCGCATTAAATAATTATGCTTATTATCTGTCTGTGGAACGTCGTGATTTGGACAAAGCGGAGGAGATGAGTTACAAAACGGTGAAAGCTGAACCTAATAATTCGACCTATCTCGACACTTATGCCTGGATTCTTTTCGAAAAGGGAAACTATGCCGAAGCCCGTATCTACATTGATAATGCGATGAAGAACGACGGTGAGAAAAGTGATGTGATTGTGGAGCATTGCGGAGATATTTATTTTATGACCGGTGATGTGGAAGGTGCGTTGAAATACTGGAAGAAGGCACTGGAAATGGGTAGCGAGTCGAAGATGTTGAAACAGAAAATAGAAAAGAAGAAATATATTGCGGAATGAAAAGAATAGTTTATCTATTGTTGGTGGTGGTAGTGTTGGCAGGCTGTAAGAGTTCGAAGCATTTAGCGACCTCGGAAACTAAGACTTCGACAAAGACGCAGACCTCCAGTTATTTGGCTTCCAAGCTTCAATTGACCATTCCCGGTAAGAAGGGGAGTATGTCTGTAGGGGGAACCCTAAAAATGAAAACTCATGAGCGGGTACAAATCTCCTTATTGATGCCTATTCTCCGTACGGAAGTGGCACGTATAGAAGTAACTCCCGACGAAGTGCTGCTTGTAGACCGGATGAATAAACGCTTCGTTCGTGCAACAAAGGCTGAATTGAAGAATGTGTTATCGAAGAATGTGGAATTCTCCCGTTTGGAAAAGATATTGATGGATGCTTCTCTTCCTGGCGGAAAGACAGAACTGACAGGAAAGGATATAGGAATCCCCTCATTGGAAAAGGCTAAAGTTCAACTTTATGAGTTTTCGACACAGGAGTTTTCAATGACTCCGACGGAACTGACGTCTAAGTATAACCAAATTCTTTTGGAAGAATTAGTAAAAATGCTGGTAGCTTTATTATGATGAAACGTTTCTTTGTTATTCTAATCAGTTGCCTTTGGTTGGCAGTTCCTCTTTTCGCTCAATCGAACAAGTTGATTCGTGAGCTGGAAAGTAAACGCGGCACGCTGCAAAAACAGATTGCCGAATCGGAATCTATATTGAAGAATACAAAGAAAGATGTGGGAAGCCAGTTGAACAGCTTGGCTGTGTTGACGGGGCAGATTGAAGAACGGAAACGCTATATCATGGCTATAAACAATGATGTGGAAGCTATCCAGCGTGAACTGGCGTCATTGGAACGTCAGTTGAGAGGGTTGGAGAAGGATTTGAAAGATAAAAAGAAGAAATATGAAGCTTCTGTCCAGTACTTGTATAAGAATAAGTCGATAGAGGAGAAGCTGATGTTTATTTTTTCGGCAAAGAACTTGGGACAGACTTACCGCCGTATGCGCTATGTCCGTGAATATGCTACTTATCAACGTCTGCAAGGGGAGGAAATCCTGAAGAAACAAGAACAGATACGCAAGAAGAAAGCGGAACGGCAACAGGTGAAAGCTGCCAAGGAGAGCCTGCTGCAGGAACGCGAGAGCGAAAAGGTCAAGCTGGAGGAACAGGAAAAGGAGAAGCGTACGTTGGTGACTAATCTGCAAAAGAAACAGAAAGGATTGCAGAATGAGATTAATAAAAAACGCAGGGAAGCCAATCAACTGAATGCCCGTATTGATAAATTAATTGCGGAAGAAATAGAACGTGCCCGTAAGCGTGCACAGGAAGAAGCCCGTCGTGAAGCCGCTGCACGTAAGAAAGAGGAAAGTAAGGAGGGGAAATCCACTGCAACGGAAGCGGCTGCGAAATCGAAACCTCTTGATGCTTATACCATGAGCAAGGCGGATCGGGAATTATCGGGTAACTTTGCTGCTAACCGCGGAAAACTGCCAATGCCTATATCCGGAGCTTATATCATTACCAGCCGTTACGGGCAATATGCTGTAGAGGGCTTACGCAACGTGAAACTGGATAACAAGGGTATTGATATTCAGGGAAGACCGGGTGCACAGGCACGTGCCATTTTTGATGGAAAGGTGGCGGCTGTATTCCAATTGAACGGATTATTTAACGTTCTCATTCGTCATGGTGATTATATTTCTGTTTATTGCAATCTTTCTTCTGCCTCCGTTAAGGCTGGTGACACGGTGAAGACGAAGCAGTCTATCGGTCAGGTCTTTTCTGACGCTACGGATAATGGGCGGACGGTATTGCATTTCCAGTTGCGCAGGGAGAAAGAAAAGCTGAACCCTGAACCTTGGCTGAATCGATAATTGAATTAAAAAAACACACAGAGAATGAAGTTAACTAAAATACTAATATGCTTGCTGGTCTTCTGGGCCGGAACATTATCTGCGTCTCCTTATTTTTCATTCAAGAAATACCAGGTGGAGGATGGGTTGTCTCATAATACCGTGTGGTGTGCCCTTCAAGACAGTTATGGCTTTATCTGGCTGGGTACCAGTGACGGATTGAACCGTTATGACGGACGAGGCAATAAAGTGTACCGGAATGTTCTCAACGACAAATTTTCATTAGAAAATAATTTTGTAGAAGCCTTGATAGAAGTGGATAAGACTATCTGGGTCGGAACGAACTCCGGACTTTATATTTATGACCGTGATACCGATCGTTTTTCTTATTTTGATAAAACTACGCAGTATGGTGTATATATCAGTAGTGAGATTAAGAAGATTATAAAGACGGAAAATGGTCTTATCTGGATTGCGACTTTGGGACAGGGATTTTTTATTTATGATCCGAAAACAGAGGTGTTGACTCAAAATAGTGTCCAGATTTCTTTTGTGTGGGACCTTTGTCAGAGTGCCGATCAAAAGAGGGTGTATATCTCTTCTCTACAGGAAGGATTGTTGTGTTTTGACGAGAATGGCAAGTTTCTCCGGGCATACGAAATCTCATTGGAAACAAATGCCTCCGATAGTTATAAGGTGAACTGCATTCAGAATATCGATGGAGAAATCTGGATTGGTGCAGGAAGCAATCTGCTGAGTCGCTTGGATGAACGAACCGAAGCTATAGATAACTACAGTGGTTCGGCGTTTAATTTCGGAGCTGTTCATTGCTTGTTGAAGTATACGGACAAAGAGTTGTTGGTAGGGACTGATAACGGGCTTTATCTGTTCAATCAGAATACAAACACATTCCAGCGGGCGGATAATCCGGCGGATCCGAGAAGTTTGAGCGATCAGACCATCAATGGAATGATGTGGGATGCTGAAGGAGCTCTTTGGGTGTTGACCAATCTGGGAGGAATCAACTATATGTCCAAGCAAACTAAACGCTTTGATTATTATTCGCCTGCCTATTTGTCCGGGGTGCCGGGAGCAGGGGAGGTGGTTGCTCCTTTCTGTGAGAGTAAAGATGGGAATATCTGGATTGGAACTCAAAGCGGTTTGTATTTCTTTAATGCTGCTACCCAAGAGCTTTCTCCCTATGCTATTGGAGGAGCTAAAAGTCAGAAATATGATATTCGTTCTTTAATGTTGGACGGCGACTACTTATGGATCGGGACTTATGCCGGAGGAATACGGGTTGTTAATTTGCGCACAGGAGCAGTGAAGGCTTATACTCACTCTCGTGGAATCCCGAATACAATTTGTAGCAATGATGTGTTATGTATCTATAAAGGACGGAAAGGAGATATCTATGTAGGGACGAGTTGGGGATTATGCTGTTATGACTCTGCGAAAGATAACTTTATGACTATCACAAGTGTCGGTTCAATGGTTTCTGTTGTCGATATATATGAGGATATGTACAATCATCTTTGGATTGCGACTTCCAATAGTGGTGTGTTTTCTTACAACACGATGAATGCCCATTGGAAGCATTATCAGCATGAACGGGAAGACTCGACCACAATTACCAGCAATTCGGTCATCACTCTGTTTGAAGATGCGAAAGGAACCATGTGGTTTGGTACTAATGGAGGAGGGTTGTGTTCCTTTGATCCTAAAACGAAAACATTCATTGAATTTGATCCGCATAATACCTTATTACCTAATAAGGTTATTTATGCGATTGAACAAGATCAGGGAGGTGATTTCTGGATATCCAGTAATGCCGGAATTTTCAAGATTAATCCTCTCACTAAAGATCATTTCCGACAATTTACGATTAATGATGGTTTGCAGGGAAATCAGTTTATGGCTCGATCTTCATTGAAATCATCCGAAGGAAAATTGTATTTTGGTGGAATAAATGGCTTTAATGTATTTCAGCCCGAACAGTTTGTGGATAACAAATACATTCCTCCGGTTTATGTGACCGACATCCGGTTGCCTTATCAGACTGATGAACTGGAAGTAAAGAAACTGCTTCAGTTGGATAAACCGCTTTATATGGCCGATAAGGTGACTTTATCTTATGAGAACAACAGTTTCTCCATCCGATTTGTCGCTCTTAGTTTTGAAGATCCGGCAAAGAACCGATATTCTTATATACTTCGGGGAGTGGATAAGGAATGGATTATGAATACCGAGAATAATGTGGCTTCTTATACCAATTTGCCTCCCGGTGAGTATCTGTTCGAAGTCAGAGGTTCTAATAATGACCGTCAGTGGAATGAGAAGACTACTACTTTAAAGGTGGTGATTACTCCTCCCTGGTGGCGTAGTACTTTGGCTTATGTTGTTTATGTTCTCATGTTATTGGGATGGATCGGCTGGATGGCCTGGCGATGGAATCTCCGCGTTAAACGCAAATATAAACGGCGGATGGAAAAATATCAGACTGCCAAGGAACAGGAAGTTTATAAGTCGAAGATTAGCTTCTTCATCAATTTGGTGCATGAGATACGTACTCCGCTTAGTTTGATACGTCTTCCCTTGGAAAAACTGTTGGAGAAAGAGCGTGAAGGGAAAGATCTCAAGTATCTGTCTGTGATAGATAAGAATGTAAATTATCTGTTGGGAATTACTAATGAATTGCTTGACTTCCAGAAAATGGAGAGTGGCACGCTGCATTTGAATTTGAAGAAGAGTGATATTAAGGAACTTGTCAGTGATGTTTATAACCAATTTACAAGCCCTGCTGAATTAAAGGGAATTGATTTACAATTGACTGTTCCAGAACAAGAGCTGGTGTCTACGGTGGATCGGGAGAAATTAAGTAAGATTCTTGTTAACCTGATGGGAAATGCCATCAAATATGCTCATGCGCATATTGAATTGAAACTAGTTGTCACTGATAAAGGATATGAGATACAGGTGAATGATGATGGTCCCGGAATACCGGATGAACAGAAACAAAAGATATTTGAAGCTTTCTATCAACTGCCTGATGATAAGGTGGCTACGGCTGTAGGTACCGGTATCGGATTGGCTTTTGCAAAGTCTTTGGCGGAGGCTCACCAGGGAGATTTGTACTTGGAAGATAATGTTGGAGGCGGTTCTTCATTTATATTGTCTCTTCCGGTCAAAGAGTGGGAGACGGAGAAAACGGCTGATATTGTAGAAATGCATCCGGAACATGTGGATGTTTCTGATGCTGTATCTTCGGAGTATTCAGGGAAGAAGTTTACGGTTCTGCTGGTTGAGGATAATGTTGATTTATTGAATCTGACTCGCGAGTCGTTGGCAGAATGGTTCCGTGTGTTGAGGGCTTCCAATGGTCGTGAAGCACTTGAAGTGCTTGCGCAGGAAAATGTAGATGTCATAGTAAGCGACGTTATGATGCCGGAGATGGATGGTCTGGAACTTTGTTGCAAAGTGAAGTCTGAAATCTCTTATTCCCATATTCCGGTCATTTTATTGACGGCAAAAACCACTTTGGAGTCTAAAGTCGAAGGACTTACATGTGGAGCAGATGTATATGTGGAGAAACCATTTTCTATCAAACAACTTCATATGCAGATCGAGAATTTGCTGAAGTTGAGGCAGTCTTTCCATAAATTGATGGTGAGCCTGGCTGGGGATACGGTGGCTGTTTCGACAACGGACTTTGCGATGTCGCAGAAAGACTGTGAATTCATTGCGAAGATACAAGGGGTGATAGCCGAACAGCTGGCAGATGAGAACTTTTCGATAGATACCTTGTCTGAACAGATGAATATGAGCCGTTCCAATTTCTATCGGAAGATCAAGGCTTTGTCCGGAATGTCACCTAATGATTATTTGAAGACACTTCGTATGAATAGAGCTGCTGAACTGATTATGAGCGGTACCCGGATTTCTGAAGTGGCAGCACAGGTGGGATTTACTTCTTCTTCTTATTTTGCGAAATGTTTTAAAGCGCAATATGGCGTATTACCTAAAGAATATAATGGTCAGCCTCCGGTTTCAGGTGAGGAGTGATAGATTGCATAAAGCATATAAAAAGACTCCTGCCGGGAAATATCTTATGATATTGCGGCAGGAGTCTTTTATAAAATAATCAATTGAATGCTTTTTATTTCTTTTTTTGTCCCGGATAAGGTTCTACCATACAACGTTTCGCCCACGCTTCGTAAGCTTTTGTCATTTCCGCTACTTTTTCAGGGTGTTGCGCTGCTAGATTATGCATTTCGCTCCGGTCTTCATTCAGGTTGTATAACTCCCATTTAGCGTTTTCTCCCGGACGAACCAGCTTCCATCCATCTTTAGAAAGAAATGCACGTTCATTGTAATGCTCGAATCCCAAATAGTCGTGTCCTTCACGATGTCCGTTCTTGAAAATAGGAACCAAGCTCTTACCTTCTAATGGAATGATGTCGTTTCCTTTGTATTTGGTAGGATAAGTAGCTCCCGCCATATCGATACAGGTTGCCATAATATCCATCACATGCCCGATTTCAGGAGTCATCTTGCCGACATTCTTCTTGATACCTTTCGGCCAGTGAGCAATCATCGGAGTACAGATACCTCCTTCATAAGATTTAGCTTTCCAGAAACGGAACGGTGTATTGGCTACGTTTGCCCAACGTGCTCCCAGTGAAGCATAAGTTGTTTCCGGTCCGGGTAGTACTTCTTTGTTATGAGGATAAACCATTTTCTCCCCTTTACGTGTCATGTCAGGACGGTCGTTTTCTCCAGGAGAGTAGTTCTGACAATTTTCATTGCTGCATCCGTTATCGGAAAGGAATAGAATCAATGTGTTTTCAAGCTGTCCTGTCTTTTCCAGAGCATCGATTACTTGTCCTATTCCCTGGTCCATACGGTCGATCATGGCTGCATGAACAGCCATGGCGCGAGCATCCCATTCAGCATGTGGATTATCTTCCCATTTATCTTTGAACTGTCTGTCAGACAGGAAATTATCCATGTCAGGGAATATACCCAGTTGTTTCTGACGTTCGTAACGTGCATTACGGATGGCTTCCCAACCTACTTTATAGGTATCCTTGTATTTCTCAATATCTTCCGGCAATGCGTGCAACGGCCAGTGTGGTGCTGTGTAAGCCAGGTACATAAAGAATGGTTTATCGTCTTTGGCATACTCTTTCACTTCTTTCACTGCACGGTCTGAAAGTGCCTGTGTGATGTAATATCCGTCGGGTACTTCTTTTACGGGTACTTCTCCTTCTACTAGACTGAATGGATCAAAATAATCTACCACTCCATAAATCGTACCATAATGGGTGTCAAATCCTCGATTCACCGGATAATGACAGAGGTCAGAGTAGGTTTCGTGGTATACGTGGTGTGCCAGCCATTCGCGTTGGTCTTTGCGTAAGGGAGTCTCGGCGATATGCCATTTACCTACCATGCTGGTTGCATATCCTGATTCTTTCAATACTTCAGCAATGGTAACTGCATTGCGTGATAGTGTACCCCGATATCCCGGCAGGTGGTCATCGAAAGTCATTCGTCCGATTCCTGCCTGATGTTGATAAAGTCCTGTTAATAAGGAAGCGCGTGTCGGACAGCTACGGCTGGTGTTATAGAAATGATTGAAACGTACTCCTTGTTTTGCCAGTTTGTCCAGATTAGGTGTGTGGATTTCACTACCGTAGCATCCCAAGTCGGAATAACCGAGGTCATCCGCCAGAATTACCAGGATATTAGGTCTCTGATCAGACTTTTTTCCTTTGGCGTTTGCTGCAGTGTTGCCGGCTATCATTAGCGCCGCCGGCAGAATAAAAGCTTTAGAATTCATGAATATTATTGTTTAATTAGAGGTTTGTAATCCTTTGTCCTTGTTTTCGGCATACCATTGGCATACCTTTTTGCTCAACTTGGCAACCAGATCAGGATGCTCACTTGCGATATTGCTCTTTTCAAACTTATCCTTTTCCATGTCATATAGTTGTGCATCACTTCCGTCACCATTCACTAATAATTTCCATTTTCCGCTACGTATAGCTAAATGAGGGCTTTTATCATAAGCATTTCCGGGGAACATGAAGAATTTGTTTCTTCCGAAATCCCACATTAAATCAGTCTTGCGTTTAGCTTCCGATTTTCCGAGAAGAACTTTTGCATAGTTCTGCCCATCACCTTTGTAGCCTTTTTCAGTTTTGATTCCCGCTACTGAACATAAAGTCGGATATAAATCTACGGCACATAATACAGACTCATTATTTACCTGTCCGGCTTTAATCTTCTTAGGATATCTGACGATGAACGGCATGCGGATACCGCCTTCATAAAGACTATTTTTAGTTCCCCTCAGATAAGCGGAACGTACAGATTTGAAGCTAGGTGCGGGACCATTGTCACTGGTGAAAATAATGATTGTGTTTTCCGCCAGTCCCAACTCATCCAGTGCTTTGATAAAACGTCCGAGCTGTTTATCCATTTCCGCAAGTACGGGTGCAAACGCTTCCTGTGTTTCCCAGCTTTTTCTTTCCTTTTGTTTGAATTCCGGTACCCAAGGGGTGTGCATGTCATCCGGCCATAGGTTCAGGAAGAAAGGCTCATCTTTGTGATGTTTTACAAACTCAATACTTTTATCTACAAAGTATTCGGTACGTCTCCAGCGTTTCACACTGTCTTTATCCGACCATATCCACTTAGTAGCAGTGATTGCGGGTTCCGGATCCGGGCTCTCGTAAGTTGAAATGTATTCATCAAAACCGTAATTCTTAATAGAAGGAGCATCATGTACGTCGCGTCCGCCTCCCATGTGCCATTTTCCGATATGTCCTGTTGAGTAACCTGCATTTTGGAAAGCACGTGCCATTGAAGGCAACTTATCATCAAGGAAATTACGTTGCTCGCATTTCCTATTGCTCGCTTTGTCGTTCAGGAAAGTGTTGATTCCCACTTCAAGAGGAAATAGACCTGTTGTCAGTCCGCAGCGGGATGGAGAACTAACCGGCGCAGAAGAATAATACTGATTGAATAATAATCCGTCCTGTGCCAATTTATCAATATTAGGAGTAGGAGCGAATTTACCTCCATAGCAACCGATATCACCGATACCCATATCATCGATATAGATAATTACTACATTGGGTTTTGTTTCAGCTTGTGTGTTAGCAATGGGGAGGAGGGCTCCCAACCAGGGTAAATGTTTTTTTAAGTTCATAATTATTTTGATTTAATTAACTTCAGTTTTTCGTGATGACTTTTCGCAAAAGTAGGGAAGATATCAGAGAAGGAAGGAAAAATACTAATCAATAAAGGAAAAAAAATGGTAGAATGATAGATTTCTCCTTTCTTCTGTTGATAAAACAGGAATAGAGAAGCTCGTAGAAACCGAAAACTTCTCTATTCTTCTAATTATTCTATGGTACTGTCATTGGAGAGAGTATCTTGAATGGGAGCTTTACTTTGCCACAGTTTTAGTCAGTAATTGTACCCATGAGTATTTAGTGTTTTCTACCCAATTATCCGGTGACACTTCGATTGTACCAGTTTTTGCTGTTATTTTTTGTATGCAAATCAATCCTTTCTTTCCATTGGCTGTTTTGAACAGGTAAACTTTATTTGCTTGAATAGCTAAAACTTCGGAGGTCGGATCTGCCAGACTTTCTATCGGAGTTGCATCTACCTGGGAGATTGCATTAAATTCCGCTTGTGATAAAGAGGTTTCAGCAAATAATGTATGTTGTAAACCGCTAATTGTCATCAAACCATACTCACTTCTTTTAGCTGGTGAAACAAAAGCAGGTACTGCTTCACTTCCCGAAGACAAGATAACATCTCCGAGTGAGAAATCTACTTCGTTTGTATATTTCATGGCATCAGCAGCCATATAGGTGCGTCCAAGAAGCCATGTTGCATAATAACAACCATAGTAGGCCGAGGCTGTCTCTACTATTTCTCCATCTTTTCCGTAATCCGGATCGGAGAATAAAACGGAAGGAGTAATCTCTACCAATAAGTTGCGTTGGTACGTATGACCGTCGGCACCTAGAACGACTACTGTAATACAGGCATTTTCTTTTAAAGAAGTAAACTTGTAACTTGTCTCATAATTAGTGGTTCCGTCTGCAAATGACTGGGCAGTTTCTTCTATCAGATTTCCTTGCATTCCGGTTTTGGAATCTGCCTGGTAGATTTCAAAACTCATGATCTCTCCCTGTACTTTGACAGTTGCCGTGTATTCTGCAACTCCTTTCTCTAATGATACTCTATTGTTCTGATCGACATCTGCAAATTCAATCTTGACAGGTGCTTCATAATCAACTTCATATTTATCTGCGCAGCTAAATAGTCCGAATAAACTGATTGACAGAATTAATGCAATTATACTATTTGTTTTCATGACTTTATTTTTTTAAGTAAACATTCTATTTAGATTAGTATCCCGGATTCTGGTAGATATTCGGGCAGTTATTAACTTCATCCTGTGGTATTGGAGCCAAGTTCATACGCTCGTTATAATTACGTGTATCTAAAGTTACCCGTTGATATTCACCGTTAATTTTCTTTATTCCGACAGCCGGTAATCTCATTACATCTTTTGCTATCAGCCATCTTCTTATATCAAAGAATCGATGATCTTCAAAACAAAGTTCTACACGGCGTTCTTTGCGTATGCGTTCCCGAAGGGTTGCCTGATTATAATCTGCGGCCAGTAAGTCTGTCGTGATACCGGCACGGCGACGGATCCTGTTAAGTTGGGCTATTGCTTTCTCTCTGGCTGTGTTCGTATCTTCAGCTTCATTCTCGGCTTCTGCATAATCAAGCAGGATTTCTGCATATCTCATCATTGGAAAGTCCATGTAAGTGGTACCACCTTTTCGATGATCGATACGGTCATCCAGGAACTTTGTCAGGAAGTATCCGCTTCCCCATCTATATGATTTTGACAGGTCTATTGTAGCTGGCTTACCGTTGACCAGAGGCCAGGTAGCACCATCACATAGAATGCTTTGCGCCAAACGGGGATCCCTGTTAGCATAAGGAGAATTTTCATTGTAACCGGAATTCGGGTTGATGATGGCTTTCGTATTTGATTCGTAACCGAGAATGGGCTGTGAACCGTCGAGCATATCATAACAATCTACCAACCATTGGTCCGGGCAAGTCAGTAGCTCCTTATTTACATTCCAGGGGTCAAAGGCAGGCATCATTCCGTAAAGATCATTTGCCGGTGCGCGGAGAAATCCCATGATTACCTCACCATTGGCACGAGTATTGAATAATCGTGTGTAGCTCTTTTCCGGAGTGGTCGGATCTTCATATAAACGATAGAAATCTCCGTTGTCAGAATATTCAATCATATCGTAGGCAGCATCAGCAGCTTCCCTCCAGGTCACTCCGGACGCATTGTGTAAGGGACTTGCTGCATAAAGTAATGTGCGTGCCAGATAGCCTAGGGCTGCTCCCCGGGTAGCTCTTCCGTAGTCTGCCGCATCGTATTTGTCCGGCAATACTCCCGGTTCTGCAAGTTCTTTGAATTCATTAGTAATCCAACGGACGGTGGTCTCTAACGATTCACGTTTGATTTCATCATAAAGCAACGGATCGAGTTCTTTGTCTCCGATTACTAATGCTCCGTAGAAACGAAACAGTTCGTGGTGATACAATGCACGCAGAAAACGTACTTGATTTTTCAAGGAGATCTTCTCTGCATCCTCCAGAGGTGAACGGTCTACGTTGTTTAGGAAGGTGTTTGCAGAACGAATGGCCTTATAGTAGAATATCCAGGGATGGTCACCGCCAATCAAACCTTTGGAAGCATCAATTCCTCCCTTGATAAATTTTTCGAGTTCGGGAATGACTGCACCTCCGGCACGGGTTGTATTTCCGGCTCCATCGTCTGTTGCGTTGTCAAGCATACAAGGTGAACCGCCAATGTTTGCCAAAAAGCCAAAGCTGCCCAGGCGGTCTCTCCCCATGCGCATACGTGCATACAAGTCGTATGCAACTTTGCGGGTCAAGGTAATGTCCGAATAAACTTTCTCTGTATCTGTAAGATCCAGTTCGGTTTCTTTCATCAGGCTATCTGCACTACAACTGGTAAGCAGGACAGCCGTTACAAAGGATATAAATAGTTTTCTCATAAATTATTCATTTCAAACATTAGAAATTCAGGTTGATACCAAAATTTATTACTTTTTGTTGTGGATAGAATTGTCCATTGCTATTGTTCGATGATTCAGGGTCTACCTTTTTTACGTTATCCCATGTAAAGAGATTGTAGGCATTCGCATATACTCTAAGTGAACGTACTCCGAATTTTTTCAATAGTTTGCGAGGTATAGTGTAGCCTAACTGAATGTTTTTCAGACGCAAGTATTTGGAGTCTTTCAACCAATAGTCGGATTTATAATAATTAGGATGTGCGGCAGTGGCTGCTTTTGTGAAACGTGGATATGTTGCTGTTGCCGCTGTCTCCGGTGTCCATCTTCCGATATGCTCTTCGTAATAATTCCCCCAGAAATTATCCCATGCAATATCTTGTTGCAGATAGATAGATGAACGGGCAGCTCCCTGAAGTAATATGCTAAAATCAAATCCTTTCCAGTTCAAACCGGCGGCAAGAGAGAAGGTCATCTCGGGCACCGGATTGTAACCGATAGGAGCCTGGTCGTTGGAATCGATCACTCCGTCATGATTCAAATCTTTGTATTTAATATCTCCTGGTCGGCTTACTTGTCCGAATTGAACGGGAGAACTTGCTATGTCTTCATAAGAACTGAAGAATCCGTCGGAAATATAGCCGATAAACTGTCCGATAGGATTGCCGGTTTGTGACATATAGGAATAGGGTTTCACTGATTCACTTTTCTCTACAATCTCATTGTGGGCATATCCGTAAATCCCTTTTACGGAATATCCAAAATCTCCTTTTTGATCTTGATATCCTATTTCCAGATCATATCCCTGATTTGTTACGACACCATAGTTTATGGGAGCCAGTCCGTTTGAACCGGCTGCCTGAGAATATCTTTCCGGTTCACATAAGATGTTACTGCGACGTTCTTTAAAAAAGTCGATACTGGCAGATATTTTGTCTTTCAGCCATTTTGTCTCAAGTCCTAAGTTGTATTTCCGTGCAACTTCCCATGTGATGTTTTCATTGGCACTTTTTCCTTGAATCAGACCTTTAATCGCAGGATTGTGTGTCTCTCCAAAAGTGTACCCTAATCCTTCATCATATCCTGAACGATAATAGTAAGAGAAGCCTCCCAGCTTGTCATTACCAACTTCACCATAAGAGAAGCGTAGTTTAGTAAAACTTAAGATAGGGTTTTCTTTAAAGAAAGGTTCATTAGTCAGTACCCATCCCATTGATGCTGCAGGGAAGAGCTGATAACGGTGTCCTTCCGCAAAACGGTTTGAACCGTTATAACCTGCGTTAACTTCGAGCAGATAGCGATTTTCATAATCATAGTTTACACGTCCTACTAAAGCCTGATAGATATGAGGCACGTAAGAATAGCGTCCGCCGGGGGTGGAGGTGTAACTCATATTATAAAGTGCCAGTCCGGATACGTTATGTCCGGAGAAGGACTGTTTATAGCGAACTGCTGCTTCAATATACTTACGGTGTGTAGCTGCCGTTTTGTTAGTGGCTTTTGTTGGCAACACCATTTCAAGCCCTTGTTTATAGGTTTCGTTTACAGGATTATATTGATAGATATTGGGACGCTGCTGTATGCTGCGGTTATTGCTCCAACCGGCATCGTAAGAGAACTTTCCGTCTATACTTAATCCTTTTAACAGTTTCCTTAGGTTATATTTGAAAGCAAAATCTGTCTCAAGCTTATTGTTGAAATCAAGAAAAAAACCTGTATAACATAACGTTACGAGTGGATTTTGTCTCCATATCCCATCGGCAGCGGCATAGGTACCATTCGCATTCAAGATGGGGAATGCTTGAGGAGAATTGCGGTAGAACATACCGAACAAACGCATGGCTTCCTGTCCATCAGCATCGTAGCCATAGGGACGGTTCTGACTTCCGAAACGATAAGCAAGATTCACGGATACTTTAAAATCTTCAGTCAGATTGATATCGATATTTGAACGGGTAGTGAGCCTATTGTACTTGTATTCTGAATTATAGCCTTCTTTGTACAAGCCTTTTGCTACATCTGGTGAGGCTGCTAAAAGAGCTTGTATCGTTTCGTGTTCTTTAATTTTGTCCACATCTGTCTCAAACATACCTGTTTGAGTAAAGTATCCCACAGAGACAAAGTAGCGTACTGTCTTGTTTCCACCGGATAAGTTGACGTTGTATTTTTGTTGGAAACCATTCTTCGTAAACATATCTACAAAGTCATTGTCCGGGTGTGTGAACGGACTTTTTTGGGTACGATAGAGATAGTTATCGTATTCTGAAAGAAAAAGGCCTCGGGTATTACCAGTATCGGAAGGGTCAAAGCCGTCATTGATAGCACCTTCACGCATGAATCTTGAAACGGATTCTGCACTTAGAGTTTGAGATATACGATTGAAGGACGTAACACCGAATTCAGACGAGAAAGAAATTTGAGTTTCTCCTTCACGACCTCGTCGGGTAGTCACCAGTATCACACCATTTGCTCCTCGTACACCGTATACCGCCGTTGCAGAAGCATCCTTTAACACGGAGATGGTTTCAATATCATCAGGGTCGATTTGTGCCATAGGGCGTTCTACCCCGTCAATCAGTACCAAGGGGCTAGAATCGTTCAATGAAGCGCGACCACGAACAAACATCGTAGCCTGATCGCCACCGGGACGTCCGCTTTCCTGTCGGGTTACTAGTCCCGGGATGCGGCCGCCTAAAGCATTTGTGACACTTGATACAGGCATACTTTTCAAGTCTTGCGTCCCGACATTAGAAATGGAACCGGTGAGAGATACTTTTTTCTGTGTGCCATATCCTACAACAACGACTTCATCCAATTGCGCAACATCTTCTTCTAAAGTGACATTGATAAAAGGATGATTCTTTTTTATGGCAATAGATTGTTCAATAAAGCCAATCATTGAGATAAGAATTGTCTGTTCTGCTTCGTTGGACAATGTAAGAGTAAATTTGCCATCCAAACCAGTCACTATTCCATTATTAGTCCCTTTCTGAAGGACAGTAGCACCAATCATCTCCATTCCTTGGGCATCTTTGACAATTCCGCTAACTTTGGTTTGTGCATAGACATGCCAGATGGAACTGGTTAAGCATATGAATAATATTATTATTTTTTTCATGTTTTCTATCTATTAAATAGTTTTGATCCCCATTACCAACCCGGATTTTGTTGAATGGAAGGGCTTTCCTTGATTACTTTCAGAGGAATGGGATGATAATACATGTAATCCTTAAAATTGCGTGCTTCATCTACTGTAAAGCGAGTATAATGAAGTCCGGAAACATTTTCTTCTACTTTCATTCCGACAATAGGTTCTCTTAGTTGATTGCCATCCATCCAACGTCGCAAATCAAAGTAACGATGTTCTTCAAAACAGAGTTCGATACGACGTTCTTGCTTCACCTTTTCCATGAAGTTATCATCTGTCACCCCATTAAGAAATTTATCATCTGTTCCGAATCCGGCTCTGGAACGTATTTTCTGTACGGCTTCTATTGCTGTCAAACCATAGCCTTCAGGGTCCGCATTCATGCCGTAAGCGTGATGCATGGCTTCTGCGTAGGAAAGTAGGATATCAGATAAGCGAATCATCGGGAATAAGTGGAAAACAGTACCTACATTAGCCTGTCCGAAGTTCAGGGTTTTGTCCAGGAACTTAGCCAAATAATACCCCGTATTGGTCGAACGGTTTTTCACTTGGTTGAGTCCGTCTATGGTTATATTATCACTAATTCGCGTATAGATGGTATTCTTTCCATAAACCGAACCGTCATATCCAATAATTGCTGCCAGACGTGGGTCTCTGTTATTATACATGTTCTCGCCATCAGAAGAATGGGTATAATTACTTCCATCTTTCATAGTAAATGCATCGATTAATTGCTGTGAAGGTACTGTACCTCCTCCCTGATCTTTGGAAATAGTAGGGGGATAATGCCTGTTTTCCAGAGCATTGTCTTTGGCAGCTGTGTAGAACAATATGTATTCCTGATTAGGGTTAGCATGGATAAAGATCTTATCATACGTTTTAGCAGCAGTAAGAGCTATCAGGCTATATTTCTTATTTCCATTTGGGTTTATAGTTCCATCTGCATTCAGGTTAATTACATCTGCACAAGCTTTGGCGGCAAGTTGCCAGCGTTCTGTCACATCCGAGCCGTCAGTATACCCTAGTACTGGGTCATTATTATCTGTTCTGTTATAGAGTGGGCTTGCAGCGTAGAGTAACGTCTTGGCTTTAATGGCAAGTGCCATTCCTTTAGTCATACGGCCATAAGAACCATTCCCACCTTCCGGGTCAACTTTCAACACAGCGGCAGCACTCTCACACAACTGTACGATGTGATTGACACAGTCCTTGAAAGAGTCTCTTGCTTTTGTTTGCAGTTCAGGATCGTCGACTTCATAAATACGATCGACAATAGGAAAACCTCCGTAGTGTCTTAACAGGTTAAACTCAAATAAGGCCTGTAAACATTCAGTTTCCGCACAATAAGTGTCCTTAAATGCCTGGATATCTTCTTCTGTCTTATTTTGTAACACCAAGTCGGCTTCACGCAAATACTTGCGAGCAAAAACAGCTTGTTGGATTCCCTTGTATGAATTATTCCAGCATTCTTCAATCGGATTTGAAGAAGTGATATATCCACGAGACAACTTATGGATATCCGAATCTATGATTGTGCTTATTCCATCATTAGTGGCTGCATCTAAAAAGGCATTTCCTACGTGGTTGAAGCCTTCGGGAATATATGCATAAACCTGATTGATAGGTTTCAGATAGTTCTGCTCATTCGTAAAAATATCATCAGGTTGTGCCCAGTCATAGGGCATGTCATCCAGATAATCACAACCGGAAAGTGTAAGTGTTGCGCTTATTGCTAAATAAATTATCGATTTTTTCATGCTATCAGAATTTTAAGGAACAACCTATACTCATGTTTCTCGTCAAAGGAGCCGCCAGTGAAGGCGCTTCAGGATCAACCCATTTATATTTTGTCCAGGTAATCAGATTCGTTCCGCTAAGGAAAAGTCTCAATCCCTTAAGATGGATTTTCTGTATCATTTTTACAGGAAAGTCATAAGAAACTTCCAACGTTTTCAATCTTAAGAAATCAGCATCTTTCACATTTAATGTACTTATCTGCCTGTTGTTAAGATTGGCATTGTCCAGTGTTGTTAAACGTGGGAATGCTGCATTCTGGTGTTCGGGTGTCCAATAATCAAGTTGATGCTCAAATATGGTTCCGTTGTCTGTAAAAGGATTCATTACGATGTCCGAATATTGATGAGAGACTTTTGCTGCTCCCTGAAACAATGCGGTGATCGAAAATCCTTTGTAGCCGACTCCTAGATTAATGCCATACATCATTCTGGGAATATCTCCATATCCGATAGGTATCATATCGTTTACATCGATCTGTCCGTCTTTGTTTATATCTTCATAACGTACATCGCCTGGTTGGACATCAGAGAATGTTTGTACAGGAGAGGCTGCTATTTCTTCCCAAGAGTTAAAAAAGCCTTTTGCGATGTATCCTCGGTTTTCTCCCAAAGGACGTCCCTGATTCTTCAACCATTCGTATGGCTGATCTACTTCGCCATTTGCAATCAGCTCATTCGTGGAATAAGAGAATGTACCTCCTATGAAATAGCTCCAATCTGCGATATTTGAATTCCACATGGCAGATAAGTCTACTCCATGGCTATTGATCTTGCCTATATTCTGCTTAAATTCTTTTACATTACCGACAAGAGAGCTGATTTTATTATTAACTACGTACATATCATGACGGTTGTCCTTGAAAAATTCAGCTGTAACAGATAGGTGGTCTGAAAATAGTCTGGTATCTATTCCGATGTTCAGAATTCTTGCTTTTTCCCAAGTCAGTCCGGGATTTGGAAGTATATCCTGAATATATCCTCCAAGTTTTGTTCCCATGTTTACCCCTGTGATGTAGACATCGTTTTGCGGCCACATACGTCCCCTGTAATAAAAGGCATCTACACCCGATGAGTTGCCGACTTGTCCATAAGATGCTTTTAGTTTCAGGTAGGGCACTAATTTTTGGACATCTTTCCAAAAGGACTCGTTAGAAACAGTCCATCCGGCAGATACTGTAGGGAAGAAACCGAATTTGTGTCCCGGACCAAATTTGTGAGAACCCTGATAAGCTCCGATAACATCGATGCCATATCTTTTATCATAATTATAGCCGAACCAACCGTTTACGCTTTGGAAGCGGGTTGGTAATACCATTTCATCATTGCTTTCATATTGTTCATAGAAAGCTAAAGCCGAAACTCCATGTTTTCCAAAGGTACGGTTATAATCTAATTGAGCCACGATACCGGTCCGGCGGAAAGAACTGGTATTATCTACCTTGTTTATCATCGAGTCATCCTCGCGGGTCCGGCGGAGAACGTTCTCATTCGTGGCGTCCTTTTCGTAATATGCGAAAGTTATTGTACGTCTGATAGAAGAAACTGTGCGTGAATCCATAGATAAAGCAATAGAAGCTTTTAATCCCTCTGTTATGAAGGAAAGATCCTGTGAGAGTTTCGTACGGAAAGAACCATACAATTGTTTGTCCTGGAAGTAACCGGAGCGGTTTAGCATTGCCCATGGATTTTCACGGAATGCATTTCCTGCTACAATTTTTCCATCTTCTGTATTGATAATATTGCCGTATTGATCTGTATACCCTTGATCACTGTACCATTCAGGGAAGATTCCTTGCGGTAATGTGACCAGGTTTTTATAAATGTTTTCGGCTCCACTGCCAGGCCCGTTCTGGCTTTGATACCAGCCATACAAATTTACGTCCAGTTGGGTGGTGCGAGTTACAGCAAAATCAATATTGGAACGGATATTAAACCGTTCGGCAGAGTGATTGGTACTATAATCATGTGAATCATCCGTATTGAAGTAGCCATTGTTACGAGTGTACATTGCATTCACGAAATATGTACTTTTTTCAGTCCCTCCTTGGATATTAAGATTATAGCGCTGGCTCCATCGGGTATCTTTCAAGTATTTATCAGCCCAATCTACATTGGGATACAATATGGAATTAGGGTCATTGTTTGCATAATTCATAATGTCATAGTTGGAATACAGTGGATCCATATTGTCATTGTGACGGGCTATGTTATGCTGTCTTGCGTAATCGGCTGCATTTAATGACTCTAACTCTTTAAGTGGCTGTTGAGCTATTATTTGAGCTGTTAATTCAACCTGTGGTTTCCCTTTTATTCCTTTACGGGTTGTAACCAGAATAGCTCCACTGCCTGCACGCATTCCATATAAAGCTGTTGCTGCAGCATCTTTCAATACGGTAATTGATTCTACTTCGTGTGATGACAAAACAGCAAAATCCCGTTCTTGTCCATCAACCAGTACTAGCACATCGGATGAATTACTTCTCTGTCCTCTTATCCAGAATGAATTCTGTTCATTCACCAATCCACCACCTTGGACCTGCCGGGCAAAATAACCTGGTACCAATCCTGCCAATACTGCCGAGAGATTTGTAACAGGTAGATTGCGTAACTGTTTACCCGAGATAGTGTAGGCTGAACCGTTATAATCTCCCATAGGAAGTACACGATAACCTAAATCTAAAGGTAAATCTTCTTTGTTTTGGACATTTTGTGCCTGGCTTATAAGAAAACCGGGTAATAGTCCAACTAACAAAATTTCTCTTAAGAACTTCATACGTATAAATTTTGAGTTAACACCATAGTAGTTTTATTGATTATTCTGAACTTTGTCCATTAATATTTTCATCAATATATTTATAGACAGGATCAGAGGGTTTCCTTTTCTTTTGTGAAATGGTAATTAAAAGGATTTCTTTTGAAATGATAACGATTCCGTGGTACTGGCAACGGGTCTTGCATACGTAACTCCCAAGTCATCAACTCTTCCAGTAATTCCATTTGTTTGGAAGTATATTTCTTTTTATTATAAAGATTATTAATCTCGGAAGGGTCAGTTTTCAAATTATACAATTCGCCACGACCATAGTTATCAAGCACTAATTTCCAGTCGTCTTTGCGAACCATTCGTTCTGTTCCGCTCTGAGTCCAAGTATTCAGTTCGTCAAAGTGTGCTATTTTATTGGGTTGCAAGGCACCTTCTTTAACAAATGTTAGAGGTTCATCCCGAGTGAAATCTTCACCGCCAAAACCCTGTTGAACTATTATGCTCGAAAATTCTCTCTTTGGGTATGACTTGCCAGTCAACATAGGCCAAAGGCTACGTCCCTGCACTCCGAGTGGTATATCCGCACCAATAGCCGTGCAAATGGTAGGAAAGACATCGGCAATAGAGACATGTGCATCCATAGGGGCACTTTGAGGATGAATACCACATCCCGCCCAAATCATCGGGATACGAGTCAGACATTCAGGAACTCCGGCACCTTTACGAATCAAACCGTATTCCCCGCAATAATCTCCATGGTCCGACAAGATTACAAAAATGGTATTTTCATAAAGCCCGGCAGCTTGAAATCCTTCAATCAGACGTTTAGTCTGATCGTCAATTAGGCGGAGCATCCCCAAATAATTACCACGCAAACGAGGAAGATCTGTCGCAAGGTTTGGACAAGCAGTATCTTCCAATTCTGCCAAGATAGCATATTTGTCTCCTTTTTTAGACAGGTCTTTCCGGCTTGTCAAAGTTGCAGGTATCTTTTCCGGAGAAAACATCGAAAAATAAGGTTCCGATATCTGATAAGGGTTATGCGGTTCAGGCATTGAAACCCACATAAAAAAGGCTGAGTCTTTTTGCGCTTCCGCCCAGGCTAAAGCTTTAGTGACAATTTTTACCGGGTTCTGCGCTTCTGACGGGAAAGGAGTAGCTTCCAAATATTGTCCACGAGCTTTGTTATTTAGGAAGAATGCAAAATCCTTATCTTCTTGTGTATCTCGCTGATTTTTTCCCCAATGGAAATATTCCTCACAATAATCGAAATCTTTTCCTTTCACATGTGCATGATTCTTACCTACTAGTGCAGTCTTATACCCTTGTTCCTTAAATACTTCAAGCATATCTTTCTTGTAATACATGTCGGGAGTGTTGTGATTGGTACGGACATGAGTGGCAGTAGGAAAACGTCCTGTAAACATGGAACAACGCGCAGGCATACTGGCAGGAGCCACCGTATATGCCTTGTCAAACCACACATTACTCAATGCAAGAGAATCGGTAAAAGGAGTTACAGCCATTGGGAAGCCTTCACGACCACATAAATCTGCCCGTTGCTGGTCAGTCATGATAATAACAACATTGGGTTTGTTAGTTTGGGCAACTCCTGTGGTTATACAGAGTATGCTGGAGACAACTGATACAGCTAATTCTTTTTTCATATACTTTTTTGCTTTTACTGTTATCTTTTTGAGACATGAAAAACCGATATAGTTCCTCATGTCTCAAGTTTTAAATTACTTCCATGATTCTACTCGTAAATCGTTCACAGGATCGCGACGTAACACTAATTGTTCTTTCACTTTATAACGTTTGCCTGCTAATTCATAGGTGTAATTCAAGTTGATTTCCGGACAAGGTTTGTCTCCACTATTGAAGGTGTAAGTCGGACTTTGGGCAATGTAGCTGCCATTTCCTTCAACGATTGTGACTCCTCCTTCTATACCTTCTATTTGAACATTGTAGTCCGGACCTGATTCGCCGTTGTTGTCGATTGTCAATTGGAAACGATTGGCATTGCTTTTCGTTAAGTTCGCTACTCCGGGTCTTAATAATTTATTTTGGGCGAGAGTGCTTAGTTCCAGAGTATTATTATTTATCAAGTCTTTTTCTTTATACACCACAGTGGTACTTTCTATAATATTTCCATTATCATCCACTTCACTTACTTCACCTTGAAGATAGTAAACGCCGGAAAAGGAACTGACATACTTTATTGCTACAATAGAATAATCCGCTCCTTCGCGAATAGAGTTCATGGAACTTTCTATAACTCTGAAAGGGAGGGCATAATGTGTAGTCAGACTTAATGGATCTGTATAAAAAGCATCTGTAAACTTGATTTCAACATCTGCTACAGGTAAATTAGATTTCCGCACTTTAAATATCTCCGGATCTTCCAATGTATAATATTCTTCGGGGAGAAGTGTAAGAGGAGTACCCTCTAATAAAGAAGCATCCAAGGTAAATTTAGCCCAATCATTCATGTCAACTTCCCGTTTACCTCCTAATGATACTCCCACATATATAGGCATATCACGGTCTGATATAACTGTACGCAATGGGTTTTGTAAAGCAAAACCAACATTTGTTGTTTCATAATCATGGGTATAATCTTCATAGCAAGACACTAAACAAGTCGTCAAAGCGAGCAATATTATTTTTGCAATTTTCATAATCGTATATAATATTAGTTATTATTCCACCCCATATTATTTTTGAGGTTTGGATTCTTTAATAATTCGTCGTTAGGTAACGGCAAATAGTAATAGCGAAGTGCATCCAACGGACGTTGTTCTATTTCTTTTATTTCATAAGAAAGACCATTATCCGTTCTTGTCACTTGTATTCCTTCAATAGTGGTATCTAGGGGAAGTAAACAGCGGCGTAAATCCCAAAAACGGTGATCTTCGAAAGCAAATTCTATACGACGTTCATTTTGGATTAATTTCCGGAATGCGTCTTTACCTTCAGAAGCTACTTCTGACAAATAGGTAGCATCTGTGATACCACCTGATTTTTCACGTATGATTTTTAAGACATCATAAGCGCTATATTTGCAGTCGTCACCTTTACCTTCAGGTCCCCATGCTTCATTGGCGGCTTCTGCATAATTCAGCCAAACTTCTGTTTTACGTAATAATGGGTTAAAGTGCCGAGAATTCAATGTTTGAATCGGATCCAGCATATTTTTTTGTGTAGTAGACAAGAATTTGGATAAATAATATCCCGAACGACTGGCATAAATGTGAAAACTCTCTGAATCTTTTCCACCTTCAGATACATCAATGTTTGAGTTATAAGCTCCAAACTTTTTTCCTTGATAATATAGATTCATATTGAATCGGTTATCTCTAGCTATCAGATACGGATCTTGCTCGTCATATAATGAACGTGAATCTGTTATTGGATAGCCATTTTTGGCGGGAAAGGCGGCAGCTAAATTATGGGAGGGAATTGTTTGTGCATTTCCCAAATAAAAAGGAGGATAGTGTCGACTCTCCATACCATGTACAAGTCCCATGTAGGTGCGGAAAATAAAATCGGCCGGGGTATCACTGCCAGCATCAGCCAAGTCTTTAGCAGCCATCGCTGTAAAGGTATAGTTTATCCCTGCGTTTTTGAGCACTTCATTGGCAAAAAGAGCAGCACGCTCCCAACCTGCTTGATAAGTAGCTTCATTCAATACAGTAAAATTACCCATGCCATTTATTTGAATCACATCTATGTTCTGATAAGCCGGACTTGCTGCATAGAGCAAAGTTCTTGCTTTAAGAGCATTTGCCGCTAATCCGCAAGCTCTACCAATTTTAGATTTTCCGACAACTACATCATCTCCTGTGTAAGTTACAGGTAAACGTCTGGCAGCTTCTTCACAATCGGAAACAATCTGGCTGACGCAATCTTTATACGAGTCACGTTTAAACAGACTTGGCTTTGCAGATTCCTTATCGCTAATGAAATGGTTGGTGATCGTATATCCCAATGCTTCTCCTTCGTCTGTTCGTCCTCCATAAGTTTGTAACAATTTGAAGCTACACCATGCTCTTAAAAAATAGGCTTCACCAAGTAAACGAGTCTTTATTGCCTGGTCAGTTTCTTTACTTACACGATTGTATATCACATCATCTGTAACTCCTTTTTCTATGAATAGATTGATGCTTTGTATCTTATCATACATATTGTCCCAATTTCCAAGTGGATTTGTTGATCGGCTGAATGCTCCCATACTAGCTCGGTATACACTCGAACCATAATTTCGGGTTAGTGCATTGTCTGTTGCAGCATCTAAGAAATTATCATCATAATGATCCGGAACAACCATTAAATCAGCATATACTTGAGTCAAAACGGCTTGTGCCATATCGGGATTAGTCCATACGGTCTCACTGGACCATTCATTCGTCAATTTAGGGTCAAGCAGATCTTCACAAGAAACAATACTTCCCCAAACACAAGTTAACAGTATTAATTTGCTTATTTTCATATTTTCATATTTTTTAAGTTTAGAAAGAGACGGATAAACCGCCGGTTAGAGTCATATAGGCTGGATAATTTGTGATTCCGGCATTTAATCTTTCCGGATCCAGATCCTTTATTTTAGAGAAAGTAAGCAGATTTGTACCACGAACGAATAGTTTACATTTATTTGCAAAGAATCTACCAGCTTTATTTTCAAATGTATAACTAAGTTCTACATTTTTCAAACGGAAAAATGATCCATTCTCTGTCCAAAAACTGGAATCACGAAAGTTATTGCTTTCTGTCGTTGTTGTTAATCGGGGCATTGTACCTGAAGGATTATTAACCTCATGGTAGCGATTTAATGCTAATTCAGAGTATCCATTCAGACCATTATTCCAATAATAAGCGTTTGTACATAATTGAGTAATACCTGTATGAAGAGTTCCTAACATATAAAGTCCAAACCCTTTGTATTTGAGGTCTACATTGATTCCCCAAGTAGTTACAGGAAAACTTTGTCCTAGACTCATACGGTCATTATCATCTACAATCCCATTGTTGTTTAAGTCAGCGTATGCAATATCGCCATTTTGATATATACCGTATGATTGCAATGAGTGACCTTCTAATGGAATGTCTTTTCCAAATAATCCTAGTGCTTGTAAGCCAAAAATAGTACTAGTAGGTCGCCCAATGGCTTTACGATAGCTTTCCACTCCTTCTATTTCATTCCATTTATCTAATTTATTTTTCGAATAAGTCATATTGGCTCCGACTGTGTATAAAAAGTCTCGCCCGATATTTCCTTTCCAGTTGATTGCAATATCTATACCTTGATTAGTCACCTGACCGATATTTTCATATATTGTATAATTCCCTGCTGTAGCGGCATATTGGGCATTATTCACTCCAATGATGTCTTTTCTACATTCATGGAAATAATTAAGTTCTGTGCTTAAACGATTATTAAAGAATAACCCTTCGATACCAATATTAAACTCTTGAGAGTATTCCCATGTTAAATCAGGATTTCCCCAACGAGCTAAACTAACTTTATGATCTGTTTGATCCTGAAAGAAATTATAGTTGCCATTATTATTCCAACCAGTTTGATACAAGAAGAATCCTGTATTACCTGTATAGCCTAACACACCGTAACTTGCTTTTAGCTTCAGGAAGTTAACTGCCTTTACTTCTTTCATGAAACTTTCGTTAGAAATTATCCATGAAGCTCCTATAGCCGGAGAAAAGAAAAAACGATCGTTTTTATCAAATTTGTTAGACCCCATACCAGCCAGAGTAAGCTCGGCTAGATAGCGTTTGTCATAACTATAGTTTAGACGCAGAGAGATATTGGCATCTTTAAAATCTTGTGTCATTCCTGTCATCTCATTCTTTGTATAGCGGAATGCTCCAATTGCTGAAAAGTCATGCACTCCTAATGTACGTTCATATCCTATATCTGCACGCATACCAAAATAGCGGTAGGTATTATTGGAGGCTATCTTTTGCGTTTTGGGCAAATCCAGCTTTTTCATCTGTGTATATCGGGTGATAGTTTCACCGTCTAAATCACTATAAGTGTCAATAGCATAGGTTGGATAAGTATTCCTTAATTCTTGACGTAAATAACTATAATTGTCAAAAGTTACATAAGCATTAAATGTCAATCCCTTAACGTATTTATTGAAGTCAAAATTTGCTCCAAGGTTTGTCTGGCTATTTACATACCTTTCGGAAGTGTCACCTCCATAAACCATATCTGCATATAAATTGTCTACTATCCGTGTGCTGGCTCCGAAGAATGGCGTCCCGTCTTCATTGGGGGTAAACTGTCCCGATAATGTTTCATTAGGAATGATGAAAGGGTACTCATTGGGACGATTAGAAGATAATGTGCTGAATATACCTGCGCCATCTTTGGCACCCCAGTTTTTCAGTTCCACACGAGCTGCAACATCTGCTGTTACAGTAAGAAAATCTGTGATTTTAATATCCAGATTACCACGTGCATTCATGCGGTGTAAGGCCGAACGTTCTCCAACTTTTTCTAATCCGGAACCGCCGGTATATCCACCAACTAACGCGTATTTCACACCTTCATTACCTCCATTAAACTCAATTGTACCTTTTCGGTAGATATTTTGGTTCAATAAGAACTCATTGTAATAATCAACATTTGGATACAATACGTCATTGATTCCGCTACTATTTCTATATCCTTCTAATTGTGTGTCAGTGTAGTAGGGATTCATACCATCGTTTATACGAGCTTCGTTAAACAGTTTTGAATAATTGTAGGAATCCAGATAGCTAGGTACACGTGTAGTGGGTTGTACGCCATATTCTACCCCGACACGTACAATTCGTTTATGTGCCTCTCCTCTTTTTGTACGTACTAAGACTACTCCGTTTGTGGCAGCTGCTCCATACAGGATTTTGGCTGTGGCATCTTTTAAAACTTCGATGGATTCTATTTCTTCCGGTAAAATATCATCTATTGGGCGTTCTATTCCATCAATAATGACTAAGGCTGTATTTGTTCCATTATTGTGTTGTCCGCGGACATATAATGTTGATGCGTTATAGCCCAAGCCGCCGTCACCGGAAATAGCAATTAGTCCGGCAGCTTGTCCTTGTAAGGCATTGGATAATTGTAAATCAGGGTATTTTAATACATTCTCCATAGATAACTTGGATACTGTACCTACCAGATCCCGCTGATACGTTTTTCCACCGTCTGCACGTTCGTGTATGTTTCTTTCTGAAGCATATAGATCTTCATTTTGTAATTTAATAACAGTGGGTTGTTCTTTTGCGAGGTTTATTACAACATCTTTATAACCGAACGCTTCAATTAATAAGGTTCCATCAGCTTTTGTTTTGAATGCAAATTTTCCATTTGCATCTGTATAGTTAATAATAGAACCTTCACCGCTCAATACTGTTACTCCGCTTAGCGGTTTACCACTGTTGTCTGTCACCAGCCCTTTCACTTCAATAAGGGCTGTTTTTTTCTTTTTGGGTTTATCCTGTGCTTCTAGCGAAGTGGCTATGCCGGATAATATAGCAGTGACAAACAGAATAAATATGAATTTATTATATCTTTTCATTTGATTAAGCCATTTTAATTACCAATATGGGTTTTGTTGCAAATTATTCAATGCGTCTACATCATGTTGAGGCAAAGGATACCAGTAATTCTTCTTTGTAAAAGAACGCACTTCTGGAGTTATATCGATTTGTTCATAATCATAAGTCAATGTAGACTTGTCCGTGATACTTCCATGATTGGATTCTCGTGGTGTGAATAATGCTCCCTTAATAGGATAAGTATCCTTGAATGTTTCTTCTAAGATCATCCAACGGCGGATATCCCACCAACGATGATTTTCAAACATTAATTCTACAGCACGCTCACGGCGATAAGCTGCACGGAATTTATCAGGATCGGCTACAATATCTGATGGCAGATCTGTTAAGCCAATTCGTCTGCGGAGAATATTAATAGCTTCTGCTGCTGATATGGGACATCCCTCAATAGTTGCCGTAGCACTTCCACAACCCTCGAATAGTGCTTCTGCATAATCTAAATAAATTTGCGAAGCACGGATATATATGGTGAGGAAGCGATAGTCCCACCAACAATTCGGATTGTTCTTTTCAAGATATTGGTTACATTCCGGCCACATGAACTTCTTACACATAAATCCTGTAAACATTCGTTTGTTACAGTCTTTTTGAGTTAGCATGTGCTGATAGGCTGCTCCTCCTTTGTAGGTTGTAATGTAATAGGTACGTCCATCGGCGTAATGTCCCCAAGTTGTTCCTGGTAAAAGGATATTGTTATAGAAACGGGGATCACGATCCTCAAATGGTTTATGATCATAATCAAGCGCATAGCCGCTTCGTGGGTCATCAATCGGGTAATAAATACCGTCTGCTCCCTTTTTGTCAAACATGTTGACGATATTCAAACTTGGGCAGCACATGGAATTTCCATCTGGTCCCGAACCGAATGCAAGATCCTCATATTGCCAGAATGTGCGGATAGTACGTTTTTGGTTTTGATTAGCAGCATTAGGAAATTGTCGCTTGACCCAAATGTACTCCGGTTGATGTACTGGTGGATATTTAAAATAGAAAACATTCGTATATTCTTCTTTACTAGCCAAACCATAAGGATAAGGGGCAGACTTGCTTCCATCCATATAACGTATTACTTCATAAGCTGATTTTGCTGCTGATTTTGCGCGTTCCGTGTCATAGCCTTTGTTTTCTGTAGAATTTAAATCATTTTGCATCAATGGACTTGCATCAAATAACTGTGCCCATTCTTTAAGTGCCATTGCTGCAATTTTTGTGGGTCTTCCATAGTTTGGATCATCCCAACTGTCTGGTAGCATGTAGATTGCTTTTTGTATATCTTCCATCATCCAGTCATGTGATTCATGGTAGGTTATACGGGAAATATCATCATCTCCACCTTCAAAGACCTTGTCAATAATAGGCATCCCCCCATATCTTTTAATTATCTGAAAGTAGAACCACGAACGATAGAAATAAGCTTGTCCCAGAATCTCGTTTTTTTGTTCAGGTGTCAAAGGAGCCTTATCGATATCATTAATTATGCGATTATTGATACGTAGCGCTTTATAAGAACGAGATATGGCTGTACTTCCACCGTTGCCAATCTCAAAAGTTGTACTTGATTTGGCATTACTTAACCAGTTTCCGGAATGTAAGGTAAAAACGGCAGATGAATTATCCGTGGTTGCCATCTCGTCTGCAAAGAGACCGACAAATGCGCGTCCATTTTCCCAATTATCCATTACCATAACATTTTCCAATTGGTTGAAAGATTGATCTAAGAAACCTCGTAAAGAATAGTAGTCTCTGAAGATATCATCTTCTGTCAATCCTACATCTTCCCTTTTGTCTAAGAAGTCTTCACAGCTTGTCATCCCGCCAAGAATGAAAACTGAACAGATATATAATAATACTTTTCTCATCTTTATTTCTTTTGAATATGATTAAAATGAAACTCTTAGTCCTAAGGTATAAGTACGGACAATCGGATAGCTACCTACACCTCCTGTTTCTGGGTCTACTCGTTTGTCGCCTTTCCAGAAAGTCAGTAAGTTATTTCCATTCATGTAAACTTGAAGATTGGAAATATGTGCTTCACTCAACCATTTTTTAGGGAATGTATAACCTATCTCCATATTCTTTAATCGTATATATGAATAGTCGGAATAACGATAAGTACTTTCCACTTTATTGTATGTATTGTTCAAGTGTGTAGTAGGTCGCATAACACCCGATGAGTTAGCTGTTTCCGGAGTCCATCGTTCCATAGACTTTGGTTGAACGCGTATATTTGAAGCGGGAAAATCCCACAGATATTGGTCAAACTGTAACTTGTATATATTGCGTGGCGAATAGAGCATTGCACTGAAGTTAAGTCCTTTCCAATTGAAGCCGAAAGAAAATCCGATAGTAGTCAATGGGTAATTCAATTCGTCTACAACTACCTTGTCATTTGAGTTGATTATCCCGTCTCCATTGAAGTCTATATAAATAAGATCTCCAGGAATTACTTGCGATGCTGTAGTACCATTTATGGCCGTTTGTGCGTAATTGAACACATCGTCTATCGAACCATAATTACCGATCGCAATAAAACGGTTTTGATAATCAATCGGTTTACCTGCGGCTTTCAAGTGCTCATCCGCATTTCTTGGATCATCCTTATAGACAATCCGGTTTTCGCTGGTTGCAAAAGTTAAAGCTCCCCAGTAATTAAAATTACGTCCGATTTTATCATTCCAGCGTAACTCTAATTCTAAACCATGATTTTTCGTTTCTCCTCGGTTGATAGCGTTAAAAGTAGCTCCTACAATAGAAGATGTGGTTTGTGGGGTCATTAGAATATCTTTACGATTCTCTTTAAATAAATCCAAAGTTAAGTCTAACTTATTCCATAAGCCAATTTCTATTCCGAAGTTATGTTTTGTTGCTTTTTCCCAAGTTGAAGTCAAGTTAGCAATATCTCCTTCAGTATAGAGCGGGCTATGTGTAACTCCTTGTGTATTTCCTAATTCAATACTTCCTAGTGAATTAAATAATTGGATGTAATTCCAACGTGCAGCGGCTGCATCACTGCCGACTTTGCCGTATGAATATCTGAATTTTAGGTTAGTCAGCACATCTCCAACATGTTTTTTTATAAAAGGTTCTTCTGAAGCACGCCATCCCAAAGAATAGGAAGGGAACAGACCGAAACGTTGTCCCCGGGCAAATTTTTCCGAACCTGTATAAGAGATATTCATCTCTGCCAAATAACGTTCTTTCCAATTATAAGTAACACGTCCTACCCATTCTTCACGATAACTTGGGAATTTGATAACTTTATCATCTTTTGAATCGGACACTTGACGATTCATCAGAGCTAATGCTGTTATATTATGACTCCCGAATGAACGATTATATTCTACGGAGAATTCGTAATATAACTTACGGTTATAACCATCCAAATTATCATAAGAAACGTTGGGAGGGAGTTCAATATCCTCATCATTTGGCCATCGTTTCTCCAAAATCATGGGATAAGTGAGGGAACCATCTGCATTGACTATCGGATTAGAATAATCGTATTCGCGATGGTATTTAATAATACTGTTTCTGGATTCAAAATCATTGTTACCCCAAATTTCACCAGTCTTTATACTAGAACGAGTAGTGGAAGCAGAGGTGTATGAAACTTTAGCGGCAGCTTTCAGCCCTTTAGTTAGGAAGTCCAGTTTTTGTTCCAAACGAACATCATACCATCCCTGAAAGGTTTTATACAGTTGTGACCCATTTGTATTCATATTACAAACAGGATTATAGCCGGCAGTAGATCCATCTCCCCAATAGCCATCACTATACTTTATCGGGAAGGAATTAGTTGGTGCCGCAATGATTCTAGTGTATACATCATCAGCAAAGTTGTCATTGCGGTATCCCATTTTTCCGGCAATATTTACTGATAAGGAAGTTGTTTTAGTTAGATTAAAGTCTAAATTTGAACGCCAGTTATAACGGCGATAGTAGTTCCTTGGATCAAAATTCTCCTGTTTCTGTAAATCATAAATATCACCGTCATTTTGATAACCGATGGAGGCGAAGTAACGCATGAAATTGGTTCCTCCGCTGATATTCACATTATATTGCTGGGAAAAACCTGGTTTAACCAATTCATCCCACCAGTCTACTTGTGGAAAGACATCATTATAAGGACCGTAGTTGCCTGTATCAAAAGCATTTGACCAAGCATTGATAACGGATTGTTTAATTTGTTGATTCCAATTATTATCATTAGCTACAGCTTCATTATACATTTTCATGGATGTAACATAATCTGCCCATTCCATATTTGCAGTAGTCTGTTTAATACCAAAGCTTGTAGAAAAATTGATGTTTGGTTTCTTATCTTGTCCGCGTTTGGTTGTTAACAATATTACACCATTTGCACCTCGAACCCCATATACGGCTGTAGCAGAAGCGTCTTTTAGAATAGATATAGACTCGATTTCATTCATGTCAACATCATTCATGTCTCTTTCTATACCATCCACCAAGACTAAAGGATCAGAGTTTTGCCAGGAAGCCTTACCACGAATGTACATTTTTGTATCACTTGCTCCAGGCTTGCCTGAAGTATTGATAGCTACCAAACCATTTAGTTTACCTTGTAAAGCCTCTGATACAGAAGTAATATTACCTCCTTTCAACAATTCTTCTCCTTTAGTTTGGGTAATAGCGCCTACGCTTGATACCTTTTTCTGAATGCCATAACCCACTACCACTACTTCTTCTAGTTGCTTGCTATCTTCCTCCAGAGAAATGATAGTCTCTTTTTTCAGATCATTCACTTTGATTTTCTTTTCTTGATAGCCGATATAAGAAATTTTAAGTACGGCATTAGTAGCTACAGATAGCGTAAACCGACCATCTATATCAGAAATGGTACCATTCGAAGTTCCTTCAACAGTAATGTTTACTCCTATTAAAGGTTCATTGCTTTTTGCATCTACAATTTGCCCTTTAATGCTATGATTCTGTCCCCAAAGTAAAGGAGGAGAAAGTAGTAGAGCTAGAAAAAGTAGACACATCCACTTAAATTCCAAGTTTTGATGTTTCATAGTAATAACGTTAAAAAGTTGTGTGTATAAAAAACATTCTTATTTCTTTTTTTCTGTCCTGAATAAAGTTCTACTATACAGCGTTTAGCCTATATTTTGTAAGCCTTTGATTTTATAGTAATATTCTTTAAAGATCTCCTCTGTATAAATTTGAAATAAACGTCATGATAACTTTATTGATTATTCTGAACTTTATCCATTAATACCTTCATCCAGTATCCTCCGATTACTGAACGTGCTCTGAAGCCGACCCATCTGCCGCTGTCTGTATGATGCCAGTCACTGATAGGCACACGAGATACCGTTTCGTTGATATATTTATAGAGAGGATTAGAAAATTTCTGAAAAGTCTCTTTATCCGGAGACATAGCTGCTGTCCACATAATCCAGTCGGATTTTGTATACTCTTTGCGGGAATCTAAAGGAAGTCCATAAGGATTCTGTTTTGTCAAGTAATAGCTGATTTCTTTTCCGATTACATTATTAGGGAACAGATTCAGATTCCACAACTTATCCCAAACCATATTGTATTTTTGGCTCCAAGTGTTCTTACGGTCAAAAGCCAAACGGTAATGGTCGCCTTCATTTGCCATTCCTTCCCACTTCACCGCCATTTTCTTGGCTGTCGCTGCATATTTATCTGCCACATCATTCAAACCGAGCATACGAGCCATCTCGCTATATCCGGCTACGCCCATAATCGCTTTCACTGAAAGGTTGGCATTGTGCGCCCAATGCCCGGCAAAGTCATCCGTGCAAAGTTGGTTTTCCGGGTCCTGTCCAAACTAACAAATCTTATTATATCTATTTGATAATCTAGGTATTATAGATTTATGTATTGTTTCTGTATTGTGCTTTACACCTTTTTTGAGTAAAATCAAAGTAATTTTTCTCTCAATAAAGTCACTTATTTTCATTTTTTTATTATTCCATTTTCTTTCGGATGAGCTCTAAAAATGGCGAAAACATCAATAATAAGTATTGTAAAATTGCCTGTTCTTAATTTATTTCATATTTTTGCAACGGCGGTTGATTCAACGACCGTTGAGAAAAACTTATTGATTATGAAGTTTTATAATAGAGAGAAAGAAATTGCAGAATTAAAGCGTGTACAAGAGCTTGCATTTGGTCAAAACTCCAGAATGATTGTGGTTACAGGCCGTAGGCGTATTGGAAAAACCAGTCTTATAAAACAGGCTCTGAAGGGAACACCTACTGTCTATTTTTTCATTGGAAGAAAGGCAGAGAGTATATTAGTAGCAGATTTTATAAAAATAGTACGTGAGACATTATCTATTTTTATTCCGGATGGCATATCCAACTTTACTAATTTGATACAATATCTTTTCGAAATAGGAAAAACACGCTCTTTTAATATTGTCATTGATGAATTTCAGGAGTTTTATAATATCAGACCCGATGTTTTTAGTGATATGCAAAATCTTTGGGATGAATATCGGCAAGAAACTAAAATAAATCTTGTAATTAGCGGCTCTGTATATTCATTGATGCAAAAGATATTCACAGATCATGGAGAACCATTATTCGGACGTGCTGACAACATTTTATGTCTTCGGCCCTTCAATACCAAAGTGCTAAAACAAATTATGGAGGATTTTGCACCCGGGTATACCAATGATGACCTGTTAGCTTTGTATACATTGAGCGGAGGAATCCCTAAATATGTAGAGTTATTCTGTGACAATCAAGCGCTTTCTGTTGACCGGATATATGACTTCGTTTTTTCAGAGAATTCCCTGTTTATAGATGAAGGGCGTAATTTGTTGATTACTGAATTTGGAAAAAATTACGGTATTTACTTTTCTATCCTATTAGAAATAGCAAATGGACATTATACACAAGGAGAAATAGAATCGGCATTAGGTGGTATATCTATTGGAGGCCATTTAAGTAAATTAGAAAATGTGTATAATTTGATAACTCGTGAGCGGCCTATTTTTGCGAAACCCGGTACAAAGAAGAATGTACGATATATTATTGGTGATAACTTTCTAAATTTCTGGTTTAAATACATTGAACGGAACCGTTCCTATATTGAGCTACAGAACTTTGAAGACCTTCGTCAACTAGCAAAAGCTGATTATCAGACCTATTCAGGTAGAGTATTGGAGAAATATTTTAAACAGAAATTAGCAGAGGAAGGAGGGTTTAAAGAAATTGGCTCCTGGTGGGAAACTAAAAGTTCTGCAAACAAGGAACGATTAAATTCTTTTGAAATTGATATTGTTGCTCTCAAATCAAGTGGTAAGAAAGCACTTGTAGCTGAGGTGAAACGAATGCCGGAGAACAATTATGTCCATTCGGCCTTCATGGAAAAAGTGGAGCATCTAAGACACAAAGAGATGGCAAAATATGATATTGAGACACGAGTTTTAGGGCTGGAAGATATGTAAGCCATTTACCGAGTAGGCTGCACAATATGAAGTGCAGCCTACTAACTATTAATCACTAATCTCTTTAAGGGAATAAAGCGGATACTTACAAATTACCATTCAATAGCCTGATCTTCATCTGGTACTTGGGTATTGATATCGCGTGACAAAGTCAATGTACCTTTTACATGATAGCGAATGATAGTGCCTTCTACTGGAATATAATTGAAGAAGTAATCTATGTTATTGATAATTACATAACGATGTTCCAAGTAAGGTTTTGCTTCATCCATGGATGATGAAATACGGAATGAAGGCATAATTTTTTCATTCACTTTGAATCCAATCTCTTCCGCATTATCGCACGATATGCTGACTGACCCGTTCTTGTCGCCCTTAAATTTGAATTTAATCTTATATTTTTTGCGGTCTGTATAATCTTCATCTACAATTCCGGCATAAATGAACATCGACTGTTCGTCTATTACATATCCTCTTACTGAAGCTTTCGTAATAGATTCAGCTGTTTCATTTATTGTGCCATCTGTATTTTCGCCCATCACAACTTTGTTAGTTAGTCCTGTTCCGGAGTAATCACCTGAATAGTCATTGAACGGAAAAATTCTCAATATTGCTTTAGCGTAATTTTTACGTGGATGTGCTTGATAACCGTAAGACGGATTGTCTACTATTTGTAATGGAAGTACCCATTTTTCAGACATGTCAATTCCCCGAAAATCAAACTTGAGGTCTAACAAACCAATATTTTGTCCTGCCCCTATCAGCATGTTTTCCGGATAGGAAACAAACGTTAACCTTTCATTTCCCATATCTTTATAGAATAAATCTGTACGAGTTGCAAAACGAGCCTTATTCAAAGTGTTCAACGTATCCGAGTCATGTGATATATGTATGGTAATATCTTGAGTATTATCAGTAGAACCACTGACAAGTACTGGCAAGCGATAACTGGACCTTCCTTCGCCACCTTCTGCATAATTACCTTCTATATCATGGCGACTATAAGGCACATAAATATTCGTGACTCCTTTGCTGTCTAAAGGAGAGCTAAAAGAGATGTAATGTTGATACTGTTCCTTTTCCCATTCTGAGTTACAGGAAGTTCCTAACACGATAATTGCAGCTAAAACTGCTAAAGTATATATCTTTTTCATATATCTGTCTCTACTTTTATAATTAATCATACATGGTCCATCCAGGGTTCTGTGTCAAACGAGAATTGCGTTTCAACTCACTGTGTTTGATTGGCCAAAGCCACAATTTCTCAGAGAATGTAGATGGAAGATTGTATACAGGGATAGCAGAATGGAATTCTTCTCTTTTGTCTTCAGCCACAAAAACATTACATCCATATATTTGCACAGCCTCTTCCGTAGGTGCGTCTTTCCAGCGGCGAAGATCGAAATAGCGTTTCCCTTCTCCCATTAATTCGATCATACGTTCACGTTTCAACGCTTTACGCATCTTATCAGCATTAGCATATACATCGTCACTATAGTCTGGTAGGCCGGCACGAATACGAACCGGATGAATACCCCGTTCCATTTGTGACTTGTCACGACTGATAGTATAGGTTATCGCTCCATTCCAAGAAGAAATATCATAAATTCCAGTTAACTCATTCAGTGCTTCTGCATAAAGCAATAAAATATCTGCATAACGGATAGCAGTTTCTGCTTTTGCGACATAATTACCCGGATAATCATTTGGGTGAACAAACTTCTTGATTCCTATACCTGTACGCAAATAGAAACCATCATTTCGATAACCGTCAGAACTTCTAAAATAGTACCAGACCTGTTGATTACAATCAGCGGGTTTGCTTTCAGTCTGGCTCAAGTAATGCCATGTACAGCCGTTGTATGCCACAGAGGCATAGAATCTTGGCTCCCGCTCTACATACTGTAAAGAAACATTCATGCCTGTTGAAGCCTGCTCATTGTCACCCTTATTAGGATCATATTTCCATCCGAGTTCTGTGTACTTACCATTTTTAAGATCTTGTAATCCGGTAAATCCAGTCCTGCGTTCACGGCTATCTACACGGTCTTCATAACCGGTAACTCCCATATACATACTATTCATACCCGGGCAGTCGGTTCCATCGTTCATATAATAAGCATCAAGCATTTTCTGCGTCATACCATGTGAGTTCCACCCACCATCATCTTTTGGCATTTGGTGAAGCACCATCATATTAATATCTGTCGCACCACGTGTAAAGATGAGTTCTTGATTATTAGCAGGCAATAACGTCCCGTCGAATATGTTACGATAAGATCTAAGCGGATCAATATTAGCCCAACCGTTGGGCCACTCTTTAGTGGAAAATTCCCCATCATCCGGTATTTTAACAGTCGGACGTTCGGAAGGCCCATTATCCGAAGTGGATTTGTTCACATGAACCAAGTCGTAAACATTTAAATCAAGAACATCCCGACATGCAGCAGCGGCCTTCGCCCATTTCTCTTCAGTATATTCCTGAGAGAGTAGACGATTACCTTGATCGTCTACTAATGCCTGCGCGTATTCATCGTTATTACCATTAGCAAATGGACTAGCAGCAAAAATCAGTGCATAGGCACGTGTCGCTAGTGCAGCCCCCCTAGTGGGACGAGTAACAGCATAATTATCTGTACGTCGGTCGTATTGCAATTCTTTGGCAGCCAGTACCATTTCGTTACTAATATATTGAGCCACTTCTTCATATGAGTTGCGTGGCGTAGCAATTTGTTCGTAATTTTCAGTGTAGTCTACCCCTTCATCCGGCATAACAGGCACAGGACCATAACGCCGTAACAACAACCAATAATAGTAGGCACGTGCAAAACGAGCTTGTCCCTTGTAGTCTTGAATCTCCCAGTCTTCCATTTCTTTACATTTGTCTACATTATGAATCATGACGGATGCTTGATAAATTCCTTTGTAACATGCTCCCCAAGCACCAATATTATATGAGTTTTCATCATATTCTCCCAATTTGAACATATTATACGACAATTCATTTTTGGTAGCATCAATTGTTTTATCACGATCACCAAAATACATATCGTCAGCGAAACAAAAAGGATTAGTTCCTGGGTTTTTAGTCGTAACCTCTTCGTTTTCTCCTTTTAGAAATGAATAAGTATAAGCTAACCACTCTTCCACATGATCCTTGCTTTCGAATGTTTTTTCCAAGGTTAGACGATCTTTGAAATATTTCTCCGAATTTAGGTAATCTGAACAGGAGAGCATAAATCCTATTCCCACTATAGCTAATAGTAATATAAAAATTTTCTTTACCATAATTTCTAATTGTATTTTATAGGTTGACAGTTATTCCCACAGTAATCGATTTTGTTAATGGATAGTCTTCGCCACGTGGATTGGCTGATTCTGGATCCCAAGTCTTAAATTTTGACCATGTAATCAGGTTTGATCCTGTGATGTAAACACGAATATTATTAAAATGCAGTTTGTTTACGAAATTCTTTGGCAATGTATAACCGATATCCAAGTTCTTTAAACGAATATACCGTCCATCACGCATCCAGAAAGTGGATGTTTGCTGGTTGTTACTGTTTCCTCCATAACTCAGACGAGGATAAGATGCATTCGGATTTTCATTAGCAGGAATACCTAGCTTGACAGCAGTTTCTGCATCCACCCAACGGTCATTTATCATATCCTTGAAGATATTCCCCCAATCACTTTCACTAAACGCATAGACACACTTACCATAAATGGGGAAAGTAGATTTTCCAGCTCCTTGAAAATGAATATTGATATCAAAACCTTCCCATGCAAAAGAAGCCCCTATGCCATATATTAAGTTCGGTTTGGTTGTAGCACCAATAGCCACTTTGTCTTGATCGTTAACAATCCCATCGCCATTGACATCTTTATACTTTATATCACCAGGTTGTACTGTCCCCCAACTTTGTTTAGGACTGTTACGGATATCATCATAATTGGCAAACAATCCTTCAGAGATCAATCCTTTACACTGGTTTACACGGTAGCCTCTTTCATATAAATAAGAATAAACTTGATTTTCTTCATCTTTTTCCAGCACCTCATTTTTACTGTATGTGATGTTGCCACGAACAGTCATATCCACTTTACCAAGCTTCTGATGGTAGGTAAAGTTACCGTCGAATCCACGAGATTTTACCGCACCTACATTTGCTTTCGGTTTGCTTTCTAAACCGGCAATTTCTGGTAGAAATTCACGAGGCATAAAAATTCCTGTACGTTTTTCATAGAAGTAATCTACCGTTGCAGTAAGTTTGTCATTAAAGAGAGAAAAGTCTATTCCCAAGTCATCTTTTGTTGCAATTTCCCAAGTTACGCCGGTTGAAGCCATTTGTGTATAATGAGCACCAATGAATTGCTTTTTATAATCACCAAATCCCCAATTATATACATAATTAGGATCCCCTTTGTCATTATATCCAGTTGTTGCTATGGTATATAAATATGGAAAACGGTTTTCGTTTCCAAGGTTATCATTTCCTACTTTGCCATGTGAGTAGCGTATTTTAAACATATTCATCCATTTTAGGTGTTGTTTAACGAATGGTTCTTCGGCTACATTCCAAGCTAGAGAAAAAGCAGGAAAGAAACCGAATTGATGTCCTGGAGCAAAGTTCTCCGAGCCGGTGTAACCGAAATTGAAATCGGCAAAATAGCGGTAATTCCAGTTATAAGTGAAACGTCCCGCCAATCCTTGGTTACGTTTTGACACACCATTTTTGATATCCGAACCAATATCTACGGTGCGTTTCTCACTATCCTGTGTATAACGGAAAGTAACTCCTCCATGGTGATTGTCTACACTACGGTCCCAACTTAATAACAAGTCAAGGAATTCTCGACGTTTACCAGAGCTGCCACTTGATTGTTGCATATCATATGCAGAAAACATTTTATCAAAGATAATTTCACCAGTTGTCTGATCACGTCCATTTGCTTTATATAAATCCGGTTGACGATGGCGGTTTATCCAGTTACTGTTATCTGTATCGTATCCAAAGCGTCCGATAAACTTCAAACCTTTAGTGATAAAATCCAATTTCTGTTCCAAGGTTACGTTAGTTTGTAGATTGTTATCCCAATTTTCATTATATCCAGTCTGTGTGGAGGCTACCCATGGATTGAGCTTATTCACATTATCCCTATGAGAAATAGGTGTATATCCATTGGAGTAATACACAGGTGAAGCAATAGAGTTATATCCGAAAAGCATTCCCCACAAAGTATCGTCCCCTAATCCCGGACTATTGCGCTTAGCAAGCGAGCCAGCTACACCTAACTTCAGAATAGTACTCTTTGTTATATCAATATCCACATTCATACGATAGTTCCAGCGCTTATAGTTGGCATTTGTATTGTAATCTTTCCGTAATGTTTCATCAGTTTTATACATACCTTGGTCTTCTGTATAACTTGCAGACACATAGTAACGGGCAGTATTACCACCGCCGTGCATATTCAGATTGGCACGATAACTCCATGCACCATTTTTCAAAATCAAGTCTAACCAATCTACATTCGGATAAAAATCCGGATCCATTTGAGTACGAAATAGTTCCAGTTCTTCAGGTTGATAGGCCACTCCCTTATTACGGGTCACCAACGCTTCGTTCATCAATCCTGCATATGTAAGGCCGTCTACAAACTTTGGTGTAATAGTACGAGTATTGTAAGAGGTTTCCACTTTAGCATCAATATTTATCTTTCCGGCTTTACCGCGCTTGGTTGTAATCAGTACCACACCGTTAGCTCCTTTAGAGCCATAAATGGCAGTGGCGGAAGCATCTTTCAATACTGTAAACGACTCGATGTCTTCAATATTGATTTCATCCAAGCTACTGCGTTCAAATCCATCTACCAAAATATAAGCACTCGAGCTAGCTCCGAAAGTCGAAATACCTCGTATCCAGAATTCTGATGTATTTTTCCCCGGTTGTCCGGAAGTTTGTTGGGCAATAATACCCGGTACATTACCTGCTAATGCATTAGAGATATTAGAAGTTGGAAAACGTTTCAGCTCACCTACATCTACGTTCGTTACAGCTCCCGTTACGGTAAGCTTTTTTTGAGTCCCCATACCAGTAACGACAACTTCGTCCAATTTGCTCGCTTCTGACTCCTTCATTGTTACGTTAACAGTACGCTGTTCCTTCACAAGCACTTCTACATTATCGTATCCAATATATGAGAATAGCAGACGATGATAGGGTTCTACTTTAATGATGAATTGACCGTTAATATCTGTAATAGTACCCAAACCGGCTACATCTTTTACAGTAATGTTTACGCCAATCATTGGCTCCCCTTGTGTGTCGGTGACTATTCCTCCTACAGTAATTTTTTGCTGTGCTAATATTGTCAATGGAACTACTGCGACCAATAAGAAAATAGCTAATATTTTTTTCATATTCCAATAGTATGTTTATTTGTTAGTTTCTTTTATTTATATTCGTCATCCACTGTCTTGTCACCGATAGCTACAGCTTTCTCCATTGAAATGGTACGAATGGTACGTCCTATTTGATCATGAATGTAGAAAATCTCTTTCTCATCATCATAAACAAGCCCGGTAACATCGCGAAAACGTGCTGTTTCGCGCAAATCACCATCATCCGTTCCCCATTGGTTGCCATCAGCCAAAGTTGTAGATATTCCTCGTCCTGCATATGTAGAAACGATACCTTCCGGAGTTACTTTTCGGACACAGAAATTGAGCTTATCTACAAAATAAAAATCATACTCATCATTTTCACCTATATACTCGTCATTTTTGACAAACACACCTTGGCTAGGTTGATTCATGCGCGCCACCGTTCCTACATCATCTTTATAACCACTTTGTTTATAACCTCCCACAAAATTATATGGAGTAATGAATGTTTTTTTCTCCTCATCGTAATCAGAGCGCATAAAGTAATGGTTATTAATGACTCCAAAATAAGCGTATTTGCCTGTAGGATGAATAAAAATCTGAAACTCCCAACTAGGGTCAGCAATAGTAAATAGTTGTTTGAAGATATCCGGATGTTTTTTTACGACTGGATCCCAATCCTGATTATTTCTGATTGTTTTGAAATATTCAGCTAAGTCCAAACGAAATACCTGTCCCTTTTCATAACTGTTAAAATAGAGTTCCCCGTTAATAGGATGAATAGAGGCACCATTACATTGTTTATAAGAAGCTAGCAATTGAATATCAGAATTATCATTGAATGTTCCATCTGCATTACGTTTGATGATATAAACACTGGCACTTTCATCTCCCCGACCATCATAGTCAACTGATATGATCATATATTGTGCCTCATCAGCATATCCATCTATTTTTTTGTTGAAGGTTATACTACGCAAGCGGTTAGTAGGCACGGTATTAATATTCAAAGGTGAAGAAAGTTCACGTTTCTCCAAGTCAATCAATTGTATGGCCTTATGACCATCATAACATATATATATATGATTTTTATTTAGCGGATCGAATGCCATACGACCGCTATTAGCAAAACCGCAACATCTGATACCATCGGGACCATCAAATGGTCCATCTTTCCATCCTTGATCATCACGATTATTGCGATAACCACAAAGTGTTCCTACTACCATCTTTTTCTGATATTCAAATTTTCTATCAGCAACAGCTGTTATACTATTTTCTCCTTCACCTACGGTTACTTCTATTTCTCCATTAAAGGCTCCAGAAGGAACAAAACAATAAATATAAGTGTGTTTCACATTAATAACAATTGCGTTTTTTCCACCAATAGTCACTTTTACTTTAGAAGCGTCAGTTCCAAAATTTTCCCCATAGATTAAAAGTTTTTGATATGCTCCACCTTCATGTGGAGTAAAATCAGAAATTGTCATAGGGCTTGAAGGATCAAAAACACCTACTTTTACATTGTTCTCATTCTTGCAACTGTAATTACAAATTGCAAGTAATGCCAGTATCATCCACTGCCATTCATTCAATACTTTTTTCATTCTACTTTTCATATTTTTCATTTTAATTAATAATAGAAATTCTTTAACTCAAACACTTCATAAGATTTATTCATCAATACTTGCATCCAATATCCCCCAATCACTGAACGTGCACGAAATCCTATCCAGTCACCACTGTTTGTATCATGCCAATCACTAATAGGTACTCGAGAATTTGTTTCATTGATATATTTATAAAGGGGGGATACGAATTTTTCGAATGTGTATTGATTGGGTGACATAGCCGCTGTCCACATAATCCAGTCGGATTTAGTGTATTCTCTACGGGAATCCAAAGGCAGTCCGTAAGGATGCTGCTTTGTTAAATAATAATCAATCTCCTTCTTTATTACATTATTTGGGAATAAATTTAGACTCCACATCTTATCCCACACTATATTATATTTCTGGCTCCAGGTATTCTTACGGTCAAAGGCCAAACGGTAATGATCACCCTCATTTGCCATTTCTTCCCATTTCACCGCCATTTTCTTAGCTATCGTTGCATATTTATCAGCCACATCATTCATTCCAAGCATACGAGCTATCTCGCTGTATCCGGCTACACCCATAATCGCTTTCACTGAAAGATTGGCATTGTGAGCCCAATGACCTGCAAAATCATCTGTACAAAGTTGATTGCCTGGGTCCTGTCCAAACTAAGCCGATGGTGAATAACTAATTGTGCTACAATTGATTATCGTCATTTTGTGTTGTCTTTGTGTTGTTATGGTCATCAAACGAAGTACAAAATTCTAACTTATGAGTAGACTTTTAATAAATAAAAAAGCTAATGGATGAATATAGTGGTAGTCTGAGATGAGAAATGGACTAATCTGAAAAAATGAATATTTTTTCTCTTTCTCTTCCCATTTATCTATGTAATTTCTTTTATGATATAAAAACTGGAAACATTTTGAGATGTAAAACATCAAATAGATTGAATAATGGCTCTTATTGAATGAATTCGACGTAAATGAGGCTTTCCAGAATAAATTATCTATCTTTTTATACTATTTTGCAGAGAAATGCTATCGTATAATAGCTTAAGAAAACAAGCAAAGTAGATGTTAGAAACCTATTCAGGAAGCCATAGCGTAGTTCATTTTAAACCAATAAGTGGTTTCTTTTAAAGGTAGGAGATGTTTCTTTTAAACCAACGACTTGTTTCATTATATCAAAACTCGTTTTCGATAGTAAGAAAAAGTACATGTTTATAAAGAATTATGCTATATATATTCAATAAAAGGAATATATATGATGTAAATGTGACTTTCTTTTTTCTATTTAGCAACTCAATAAAAGTTTAATTCTCCTGCATACATGAAAAATAGAACATAATTTGAAATAACTAAGATAAAATATTTCAATCTTTACTTGGCAAGTTTAGCTCGAAGTTCTTTTAGTCTTTTTGCAGCCTGTAGATTATCAACCTTTATATATCTCATGAATGCAGATGGACTCTTATGCCCGGATATGCGCATAAGCTCTCCAGCAGGAAAGCCGGATAAATACATATTTGTGCAAAACGATCGTCGACAGGTATGAGAAGAGATCATCTCCCATTTTTCATAGACTCTCTTTTCCCGTTCCTTTCCTTTTTTGCGAACAACTTCGATTTTCTGTTTTAGTTTTGCTCTTCGCCCTAATTCTTTAACCCTTTCGTTGAATATATATCTAGGAATTTTAGGTAAATCATAGTTGTACTTCTTGAGTATTTCCGGCACATAATCGATCATGGGGATTATGACAGCTTTATGCACTTTTCTCTGTTTGAGATTTATAATCTCATTATCTAAATCAATATGTTCAGGACTTAATGTTGAGAGATCACTATATCGTAGTCCTGTAAAACACCCAGTAATAAAAACATCTCTAATCTCTTCCAATTGCTTATCATCTGACAAATCTAACTCGTGTATTGTTGAAAGTTCCTTTTCACTTAAATAAATAGCATCAGTTTCTTCTTCTACGACCTTAAAATGCTTCAAGTCAATTGGAGGAATAACTCCTTTATCTATTTGATAATTAACAAACCCTTTTAACAAACGTACAATTTTTCCAGCAGAATTAGTGAGTAAACCAACACTTCCATCGGGCTTTATAACTTTATAAAATAAATAGTCCATAAATTCATTGTAAAATATAAGATTCAGGTTATGGAAAGTAATTGGTTGCGATGAATGTTCTTTGAAAGCGACCAGATGTTTGCGAAGTGTTCGGTAGTCTTTTATTTGATCTGCAGAAACAACTGGAGCTTTTTCTGTAATATATCTTTCTAATGCATCAAAGATATCTACCCGATTAGGTCGTAATTCATATTCTCTATTCTTTTTTAGTTCAAGTAAAACAAAATCTACGGTTGGACTTATTCCATTTATCTTTGCATATGTAAGAATTTCTCCAAGCTTGGATGTCATTCTAATCAGACAGGCATCAATCTCATCATAGTTTGGACAAGCGCGCTTAATCCATCTCTTTTTAGAATCCCAGTGTTCTGGTTTAATACTGTATCCAGTAGAGATGAGCGTACGCTTAGTTCGATTGTAGTTATATCGAACATAAAGGACAGTAGTCCCCTCTCGAGTGACGTACCTTGGTTTAATATATGGAGTATATTTGGCGATAGTAAAATCTGTATTGCATTCGTATTGCAAAGTTACAAAAGCTATCTGAAATGAGCAATATCTCATCGTTAAAAGCTAGAATCTCAAAATGTATTGCGCTATCTTAAAAAAAAAGTGGATAAAAATTGCTCAAAAAGGAAAAAAACTACTCAAATCATACTGTAACAGACCTTTTTTATACTTTAAAAACGTTCAAAACATGAAAAAAGAATAGATTTTGTCCTTTCTTGAACACAGATTTTCCTAATATTTAGCATTAATTCCATTATTTTGTAGCGTTACAAATAAAATGCTATAGAAAAACAGTTGGATTTGTATGACTCCCAGGTCTGCCTGAAACACACAATTCTATATTAACTTTTCCCCTTAGCATTTATCAATGTTCGACAGTACTGATTTTATATATTCTTTAGGTATAGCGATAGAAAGGTAAGATTGTATTTACGAGGTAATAGTAAGAAGGTAAAAAGAAGAATAAAAGAAAACGTAGGGTTTGTTTTTCTTTATTGGTAAACAAGATTGTAGATGGGTAACCTTAAAATTGTAGATTAATTAGAAAATATTTATGAAGAAACTACTAACAGTAATGGTCTTTTCGGTCGGTTTATTTGCAAATGCTCAAACCGGCAACTTATTTAAACCAGTAAAAGAGGTAGCGCTACGTACTCCATCAGTACCTATCGTTGTTTCAGATCCTCACTTCTCTATCTGGTCTCCTTATGATAAATTGATGGAAGGAAGTACAGAACACTGGACTACAGCTAAAAAGCCTTTAGTAGGAGCCTTACGTGTAGATGGCAAAGTGTATCGTTTTCTGGGTAAAGATCAAGTGGCTCTAATACCTATTGCTCCCATGACAAATGTGGAACGCTGGGAGGCGGCATATACTAATAGCCAACCCGCAAATGGATGGCAAGAATTCCAGTTTGATGATAGTAGTTGGAAAAAAGGTAAAGCTGCCTTCGGCAGCCGTGATATGCCACGGGTTCGTACAGAATGGAAAGGAGATAATACAGATATTTATATTCGACGTACATTTGAAATTAATGATTTGGATTTAACAGAGAATATTTTTCTCATTTATTCTCACGACGATGTATTTGAATTATATTTAAATGGGGAAAGACTGGTGGCTACGGATCTCGTATGGAAGAATAATGTAAACCTAAAACTTTCAGATGAAGCAAAGAAGAAACTTCGTAGTGGTAAAAATGTGATTGCCGCACATTGTCATAACACAACTGGAGGATCTTACGTGGATTTCGGTTTATATCGTGAAAAGAAAAATGCAGTAACATTTGATAATGAAGCCATACAGAAGTCGGTAGATGTATTAGCCACTTCCAGTTACTATACATTCACTTGTGGCCCAGTCGAATTAGATGTCGTATTTACAGCACCTCAATTGATAGATGATTTGGACTTGCTTTCAACTCCGATTAACTACATCTCTTATCGTGTACGTCCTCTTGATAAAAAAGAGCACGATGTACAATTTTATATAGAAACTACTCCGGAGTTAGCTGTGAATGAAACAACCCAACCCACTATTGCGCGCACATTATCAAAAAATGGTATTAGTTATGTAGAGGCTGGTACTATTAATCAACCGATCTGTGATCGTAAAGGTGATTTGATTTGTGCGGATTGGGGATATGTATATCTTGGTAGTGTAAATGGAGCAGGAAAATCTGTAAGCTTGGGTGACTATAGCGGAATGAAAGAATCTTTTGCTAAAAATGGAACTTTAGCTTCAAGTAAAGCTAAATGGATCACTCGCAGAGAAGAAAATATTCCTGCAATGGCTTATGTACATAATTTTGGAACTGTCACCAAAGATGGTAAAGATGGTTTTATGATGATCGGTTATGATGACATTTATTCTATTGAATATATGTATGAAAAACGTATGGGATATTGGAAACATGATGGTAAAGTGACGATTTTTGATGCTTTCGAGAAACTAAGAGATAACTATCAATCCATCATGGAGCGTTGTCGTGCACTTGACGAACTTATTTATAGTGATGCAGAAAAAGCAGGTGGCAAAAAATATGCAGAAATCTGCTCTGCAGCCTATCGTCAAGTTATTTCTGCTCACAAGCTCTTTACTGATAAAGAAGGTAATCTGATGTGGTTCTCTAAAGAGAATAACAGTAATGGCTGTATCAATACAGTCGATCTGACCTATCCGTCCGCCCCTCTGTTCCTCGTTTATAATCCAGATTTGGAGAAAGCGATGATGACCAGTATTTTCGAATATAGTGCAAGTGGTCGCTGGAATAAACCTTTTGCTGCACATGACCTTGGTACTTACCCAATAGCTAATGGACAAGTTTATGGTGGTGATATGCCAATTGAGGAAAGTGGTAACATGGTGATTCTAACAGCAGCCATTTCGAAGATCGAAGGTAATGCCGATTATGCTAAGAAATATTGGGACATTTTAACTACATGGACTAATTATTTAGTAGAGTATGGACAGGACCCGGAAAACCAACTTTGCACGGATGACTTTGCCGGGCATTGGGCGCACAATGCCAACCTTTCAGTGAAAGCGATTATGGGCGTAGCCGGATATAGCGAGATGGCTCGTATGCTCGGTTTGAATGATGTGGCAGATAAGTATGCAGCGACAGCCAAGAAAATGGCGGTGAAGTGGGAGGAAATGGCAAATGAAGGCGACCATTACCGTTTGGCTTTTGACCGTAAGAACACTTGGAGCCAAAAATACAATATGGTTTGGGATAAGTTGTGGAATCTGAATCTGTTCCCTAATAATGTAATCGGAAAAGAAATCAGCTATTACTTGACAAAACAGAATCCTTATGGACTTCCTCTAGATTCCCGCAAAGAATACACAAAATCCGACTGGATTATGTGGACAGCAGCTATGTCTCCGGATAAAGAGACTTTTCAGAAATTTGCTAATCCTCTCTATAAATATATCAACGAAACGGTATCTCGTGTGCCTATCAGTGACTGGCATCATACAGACAGCGGCAGATGGGTCGGCTTCAGAGCACGTTCAGTAATCGGAGGATACTGGATGAAGGTATTAATGGACAAAGTTCAGAATAATCAATAATTTAAATCTAGTGTATTATGAAATGTAAAACTATGAAACATGGGAGCATAGGGCTACAGTGCATGATGTTGGGATTCATCTTTGCAGTCTGTCTTGGTAGCTGTAAAGATAGTAAAGATGAGACATCAGCGCCTTACGATCCGAATCAGCCGGTAGAGGTGACAGATTTTACGCCTAAATCGGGAGGTGGAAAAAAGAAAATGATTATCTATGGAAGTAATTTTGGAACAGACCGTTCTATCATTTCTGTAAAGGTAGGTGGAAAAGATGCGATTGTTGTCAGTGCCAAAGGTACCAGTATTTACTGTTCTACACCGGAAAGCTGTTTTGAAGGGACTGTCGAAGTGAAAGTTGGTGAGCAAACGGTGATATTGCCTGAAAAATACCAGTATGAACCGCAAATGGTAGTAACGGACTTATGTGGTGATGTGGACGAATTGGGTAATGGAGATGTCGTAGAGACTGGGCCGTTCGATAATTGTGGAAAAATAGAGTATCCTTTCTGGTTCTCTTTCGATCCCCAACATCCTAACATTCTTTATTTGTCTCAAAATAATCAAAGTAGACCTTTAAGAGTGTTGGATTTGGAAAAGAAAATGATCTATTCCAAAAAATTGGATAATATTGATCGTACAACGACCATTACATGGACGAATGATGGAGATATGGTATTGGCTACCCCACAAAATAATGGTGCTACGAATAGAAATAATATTATTTTAGAGCGTGGCAGCAGTGCCGATGGGCAGGATTTCAAAGAGTCCAGTTGGGTGCCTTTGACGCATGGCAATGCTTGTAATGGATCTATGATTCTTCCACAAACGGGAGAGCTTTATTTCAATCATCGTGCAACGGGCAATGTATACAGATATAATTTTATAGAGAACGGCTATAATAACAATCCGAATGTTCCTAACGGAGCCGGATTGCCTGACCTTCTGGCATTTAGTGTGCCTAATCAGACGGTTGACTTCAGTATGGTCCCTCATCCAACGGGGAAATACATTTATATCATCATGCATGAGTCACATTATATCCTTCGTTCCAGTTATGATGAAGAAACCAAAAAACTGGTGACTCCGTACATCGTATGCGGACAATCCGGTGGGGCTGATTATAAAGATCTTGTAGGTATCAATGCGCGTATCAATAAACCTGGTCAAGGTGTTTTCGTACTCAATGAGGAATATAAGGCTGCTAATAAAAGTGATTGGTATGACTTTTATTTTACGGATACAGAAAATCATTGTATCCGAGTGTTGACTCCGGATGGAATAGTTTCGACGTTTGCCGGACGTGGTTCTGCCTCTTCAACTAGTTATAAATGGGGTAAGCAAAACGGAGAGATACGCGAGAGAGCTCGTTTTAATAAACCGATAGCTTTGGCCTACGATGAGGCGACGAAGACTTTCTATGTTGGCGATTCGGGAAATTATAAGATTCGGAAGATTGCCAAAGAGCAGGCTCCGGACGATTTAGTCGGAGCAGAACCTAGTGACAGTGAGAATCAAGAAAATCAATAAAAAGAAGAACACATGAGAGTAAAAGAATTTATTACGATTTGCCTGTTACTGGTCTCTGTTTCCCTTTTTGCTCAGGAGAAGACATTTGAGGTGACAGGAGTCGTGACAGATACAAATAAAGAGCCGTTGGTCGGCGTCAATGTGACAGTGAAGGATAAGCCGGGCTTGGGAGCGATAACAGATATCAACGGACGTTACAAAATTAAGATTGAGGAATTTTCCCGTTTGGTATTCTCGTATATCGGTTTCGATACGCAAGAGGTATTGGTGAAACGTCAGAATTTGGTCAATGTATCGATGAAAGAATCGGATGCCAGGGAAATTGATGAAGTGGTTATCACGGGAACCGGTGCACAGAAAAAGTTGACCGTGACCGGTGCCGTGACGAACGTAGATGTCGAGGTTTTAAAATCTAATCCTTCAGCCAACCTCTCCAATGCGTTGGCGGGAAACGTGCCGGGTGTGCTTGCCATGCAGACTTCCGGACAGCCGGGTGTGAACACCTCTGAATTCTGGATTCGTGGTATATCTACTTTTGGTGCCAATAGCGCTGCATTGGTGTTGGTTGATGGCTTTGAACGTGATCTGGATGAAATCAATATTGAAGATATTGAATCTTTTACTGTATTGAAAGATGCTTCTACTACAGCGATTTATGGTCCTCGTGGTGCAAATGGAGTAGTGCTGATTACAACCAAACATGGTAAGGAGGGCAAGATTAAGATTAATGCTAAGGTGGAGACCTCTTATAATGCGCGTACCATTACGCCGGAATTTGCGGATGGTTATACTTATGCCATGTTGATGAATGAAGCGCGAATTACTCGTAATCAGGAGAGAATGTATCAAGATGATGAAATGGAGATTCTGCGGTTGGGACTTGATCAGGATTTGTATCCGAATGTAGACTGGATGGACGTGCTGTTGAAAGATGGAGCGATGACTTATCGTGCCAATTTGAATATGAGTGGTGGCGGCAGTACGGCACGTTACTTCGTGTCTCTTAGCTACGTCAATGAAGAAGGTATGTATAAAACAGACGAGGCCATGCGCAAGGATTACAACACCAATCCTAGTAGCCAGCGTTGGAACTATCGTTTGAATACAGATATTGACATTACGAAGAGTACTCTTGTCAAAGTAGGGGTGTCCGGTTCATTGAAGAAACGGAATGCACCGGGACAGGGTTCTAACGTATGGACTTCTTTAATGGGACAGAGCCCGATCAGTATTCCCGTCATGTACTCTAACGGTTACATTCCTTCACACGGAACGGACGATAATCGTAATAATCCTTGGGTACTTGCTACACAGAGTGGTTATAAGGAAATCTGGAACAATAAGATTCAGACCAATATCTCTTTGGAGCAAAAGTTGGATTTTATCACCAAAGGTTTGCGCTTTGAGGGACGTTTCGGATTCGATACAAACAATCAGAGTGAAATCGATCGGATAAGAATGCCGGAAACTTGGCGCGCTCAAAGAGACCGTGATGATGAGGGGAATGTGGTTTACAAGCAACAGAACGCAGAAAAACCGATGGCACAAACCAGTTCTTCTACTGGTGAGCGGCGCGAATTCTTGGAAGCATTCTTACAATATAGTCGTGCGTTCAAAGCGCATCATGTGGGTGGAACATTGAAATATAGTCAGGATGCTTATCGGACCACGGTTGGTATAGGAACGGATGTGAAAAATGGGGTTGCTCAACGTCACATGGGATTGGCAGGTCGTGCCAGCTATAACTGGAACTATCGTTACTTTGCCGATTTCAATTTTGGTTATAATGGTTCGGAAAATTTTGCGGACGGACACCGTTTCGGCTTTTTCCCGGCTTTTTCTTTGGCTTGGAATATAGCGGAAGAGAAGTTTGTCAAGAAACATCTGAAATGGATGAATATGTTCAAGTTGCGTTATTCTTATGGTAAAGTGGGTAACGACAAGATGAATGAACGTTTCCCCTATTTATACACGATTAATGATAATGGAAGTGGTTGGACTTGGAGTGATTACAATTCTTCGGACAATGTTTATACAGGAATGTGGTATACACAACTGGCATCCAATAATGTTACTTGGGAAATTGCAACCAAGCACGATGCAGGTGTGGATCTCTCCTTATTCAACGACAAGTTTACGGCTACTGTAGATTATTTCCATGAACGGCGTGACGGTATCTATATGGAACGTAAATATCTGCCGGGCATTGTGGGGGTGAATAGTAACCCGAAAGCGAATGTGGGAAGTGTGCTTTCGAAAGGTTTTGACGGGAACTTTGCTTATAAGCAGAAGTTGGGAAAAGTCAATCTGACTGTCCGCGGTAATTTCACTTACAGTAAAAATGAGATTCTGGAGAAAGATGAAATGAATGCGGTTTACCCTTATCAAAAAGAGGCCGGTTATCGGGTGAATCAGGCGAAGGGATTGATCGCTTTGGGGTTGTTTAAGGACTACGATGATATACGCAATAGTCCGCAGCAAACCAACTGGGGAAAGGTTCAACCGGGTGACATCAAATATAAGGATGTTAACGGAGACGGAATTATCAATGCGAGTGATGAGGTGGCTATCGGTGCCACAACGAAGCCCAATTTAATTTATGGGTTTGGTATCTCTGCGCAGTGGAAAGGGTTCGATTTCAATGCACATTTCCAGGGGGCAGGCAAATCTTCGTTCTTCATTAACGGGCCTACCGTATATGCCTTTAGTGGTAGCCAGTGGGGAAATGTCCTGACAAATCTGGTGAAAGACCGCTATGTCGATGCGGAGACAGCTGCCACATTGGGTATCTCTGCCAATGAGAATCCGAACGCTTCATATCCGCGTCTTAGTTATGGAGGAAACGACAATAACTATAGGGCCTCTACCTTCTGGCTAAGAGACGGTTCTTATTTGCGCTTGAAAACATTGGAAGTGGGCTATACCTTACCGAAATCGATCGTAAACAAGATGCGGTTTAATAAGATACGTGTATTTTTCATTGGTACCAACCTCCTGACGTTTGCCAAATTTAAAGAATGGGATCCAGAAATGGGAAGTACTAACGGAGAGAAGTATCCGCTTGCCAAAACATTTACTTTGGGGTTGACTGTGAATATCTAATTTAATGCATGAAAAATGAGAAAGATATATAAACTGTATATTGGTATTATGCTGAGCGTGATTGCCGTTGCTTGTTCGGATAAACTCGACTCAGATAAATATTTCAAAGACCGTCGGTCTTTGGAGGATGTGTTTACTGACAAGGAAAACACGGAAGAATGGTTGGCAAATGCCTATTCCTATTTGGGAGGATACAATCTGGAAGTATCTATGATGCTGAATACAATCACTAATTTTGCCGATGACATTTATTTCGGAGGCAATAGTCTCGCAGGGTATAAGACTTTTAAGACCGGTACTTACGATGAGAGTTACCGGCACTCATGGGATGATAGTTATAAAGGTATCCGCCAAGCCTCTATCTTCATTCAGAATATTGACATGAACACGAAGTTTACGGAAGAGGAGAGAGCGGATCTGAAAGCGCAGGCGCGCTTTGTCCGTGCTTACTATTACTGGTTGTTGTTACGCAAATACGGTCCTGTACCCTTGCTGCCCGATGAGGGATTGGATTATACTGCCACTTATGATGATCTAGCCATTCAACGCAGTTCGTATGATAAGTGTGTGGAATACATTGAATCGGAGATGCTTCTGGCTGCCAAAGATCTGCCCTTGACCCGTGCCATTAACCAGGTGGCACGTCCTACGCGCGGAGCGGCATTGGCTGCTCGTGCCAGAGCATTATTGTATTCGGCTAGTCCCATCAATAATCCCCGCCCGGGAGATGCGGACAAGTTCTCGGATATGGTAGATTACGACGGAAATTGTTTGATGTCGCAGGAATACAATGAATATAAGTGGGCCAAAGCAGCTGCTGCGGCCAGAGATGTGATGGAACTTCCCGGAGAAAATAGCGGACATCGCTATGAACTCTATCATAAAAAGGCGACTAACATTGCCGAACCCGGATATCCAGCTACCATTGCCCCTTACCAGGACGATGACTTCTCAACGAAGACATGGGACGAAGGTGGTTATAGTGATATAGACCCTTATGAATCTTATCGGGCAGTTTTTAATGGTGCATTAGCGATGTATCAAAATCCGGAGTTGATTTTCAGTCGCGGACGTAACCAGGGAGGTAACAGCCTGGTTGAAATGGTGAAGCTTCAAATGCCGAGAACTTTAGGGAACGGAAGTAATGCTTACGGTATGACATTAAAGATGTGTGACGCTTACTATATGTATGACGGTTCAGAGTTTGACCGCCAAACCTTTTTGGACACTTGTCGGGTTGGAAACCGTTTTGTGACTGAAAAGGAAGGACAAGCAGGAACATATCCTCATTTAAAGAAAGGAGTGTGGAAAGAATATGCATGGCGTGAACCTCGTTTCTATGCTTCCGTTTCTTTCAATGGTTGCGTGTGGTCTTTACTGAAAAATGCAGAGACAACAGACTATAAGAATGACGTTGAGAAGCAGGTCAACTATTATTACGGCATCAATTCTGACGGTTTCTCCGGTACAGGTGTTTATTTGCGGTCCGGCATCGGTATCATGAAGTATGTACATCCGGATGATACGAATCGGAAAGAAATCAAAGCGAAAGCGGAGCCAGCTATTCGTTTTGCCGAAATTCTGTTAATCTATGCCGAAGCTTTGAATGAATTGGAAGACGGATCTTCATACAACATTCCATCGTGGGACGGTTCTACTAGTTATACTGTCAAACGTGATATTGATGAAATGAAAAAGGGCATCAGAGATGTGCGTCGTCGCGCAGGTGTTCCCGATTATACCATGACAGAATATCAGGATCGGGATGTGTTCCGTACGAAACTGAAACATGAACGTCAGATTGAGTTCATGGCAGAAGGACAGCGTTATTTCGATTTGCGCAGATGGAAAGATGCAGAAGTGGAAGAATCCAAGAAAAATTACGGATGTAACTTTTATATGTCGGATACAGAGGAGCAGAGAGAACAATTCTACACTCCGATTGAAATTGCGGATTTGCCCACTGCCTTCTCACGCAAGCTCTATTTCTGGCCGATCAGCCACGATGAGTTGAAACGCAATAAACGGTTGACACAGAATCCGGGATGGACATACAATGATTAATCTCCTAATAAGAATATGATATGAAGAATATATATATTTATTTAAGTTTATTGGCTGTCATCGTCTTGGGAACCGCTTGTAATAATGAGTGGGAAGATGAGCAGTATGAACAATACGTCTCTTTCAAAGCGCCTATCGCTTCCGGAGGCGATGGTGTTACTACTATCTACGTCAGATATAAGGAGGATGGGAAAGTGACTTATCAATTGCCTGTAGTTGTCAGCGGCTCTACAGTGAACGGACAGGACAGAGATATTCATATAGCGGTGGATAAGGATACACTGCACACGTTGAATATCGAGCGTTTCAGTCTTTATCGCCCGGAACTGTGGTATACGGAACTGGAGGAGGACAAATATGAATTCCCCGAAACGGTGCATATTCCTGCCGGTTCGTGTGTAGAACAGTTGAATATCGATTTCAATTTGCAAGGCATTGATATGTTGGAAAAGTGGGTTTTACCACTAACCATTGTAGATGATGAGTCTTACAATTATCAAAGTCATCCGCGCAAGAACTATGCGAAAGCTTTGTTGAATGTGGTTCCCTTTAATGATTATTCAGGTTCGTATGCGGCTTCGTCCATGAAAGTGTATACTTATATCAATGGTAAGCCCGATACCAATGCCAGAACGACCGATAAGCGCACCGCGTATGTGATAGACAACAATTCCGTATTCTTTTATGCCGGTCTGATTAATGAAGACATGGATAAGGATATCCGTAAGAAATACAAAATCAATGTGCGTTTTAGGGACGATGAAACATTGGATATGGAACCGGATGATCCCAATAACGAAATGCAGTTCAAATTGATAGGAACACCTATCTATAGCAAAACATCGATTATGGATGCTACACGCCCTTATTTGGAACGTCGTTATGTTCAAATCATGTTTGAATACGATTTTCAGGATTTCACCTATGGTGGAAGTGGTATAGAAGTCATTCCCATCAAATATAGGGTGGAAGGAAGCATGACGCTTCAGCGGAATATCAATACCCAGATTCCGGATGAAGATCAGCAGGTTGAATGGTAATCCTATTAATAAATAGAAATAGGGAAGATATAGGAAATTATATCTTCCCTATTTGCTTATAATAGATTATGACCGACAGCTTTCACCTCTGTTTACCTGTTTTTTTCCTTTATTGATTTGTATTTTTCCTTTTTTAAAAGAAAACTTCTCTACTTTTGTTCTGTAGGTCAGTCACACAAAAAACGACAAGAAGTACAGTTAATTAAATCAAAATAGTTATGAACATCAAGAAACATTTGCCTTGGCTCGGAGCTTTGCTACCCGTGGTCAATATGCAGGCAGAGACAAAACCCAATGTTGTCATTATCTATATAGATGATATGGGAATCGGAGATATCGGTTGTTATGGAGGTAAGTTTGTCCCCACTCCGAATATTGACAAGATAGCGCAGGACGGATTATTATTCAATCAATATTATTCCTCGGCACCGGTCAGCTCACCTTCCCGTTGCGGACTGACAACAGGGACATTTCCTATAACACAAGGAATCAACACCTTTTTAAATGGGAAAGCTGCTAATAAAAAATGTGAGCAACGCAACTTTCTAAACGATAAGGCTCCTTCTATGGCACGTGCTTTTCAGAGTGCAGGTTATGCTACCGGACATATCGGGAAATGGCACATGGGAGGCGGACGCGACGTGCGCAATGCCCCTTCTATTAGGAATTATGGTTTCGACGAATATATATCAACGTATGAAAGCCCTGACCCTGATCCGGCAATCACTGCTACCAACTGGATCTGGTCAGCTAAAGACAGTGTGAAACGTTGGAGACGTACCGAATACTTTGTAAATAAGAGTATTGACTTTGTCAAACGTCATAAAGACCAACCCTTCTTCCTGAATCTGTGGCCGGATGATATGCATACCCCTTGGGTACCGGAATTTAAGCAAAAAGAAAACAAAAGCTGGAATACGGAAGAAGCCTTCATTCCTGTTCTTGCTGAAATGGATAAACAGATCGGACGTTTTATCAAAGCACTGGAAGAGCTGGGATTATCAGAAAATACAATCGTGATTTTCACTAGTGACAACGGACCGGCTCCCAGCTTTCAATCCGCTCGTGCTGCTTATTTAAGAGGAACCAAGAACAGCCTTTATGAAGGTGGTATCCGTATGCCGTTCCTGATAAAATATCCCAAGAAGATAAAGGCCGGGCAAGTGAATAGCGAAAGCGTGTTGTGTGCAGTCGATTTATATCCGTCTTTGTGTGCAATAGCCGGGATTGCAACAGAAAAAGGCTATCAAGGAGACGGACAAAATTATGATAAAATTCTTTTGGGTAAGTCAAAAGCTAAACGTAAAACAGATTTGATGTGGGATTTTGGAAGAAATCAGTTCTTTAAGAAACCGGGAAACCCGAATGACAGAAGTCCTCATCTGGCTATACGCAGCGGTAACTGGAAGTTGCTGATAAATAGTGATGGAAGTGATGCGCAATTGTATGATATTGAAAAAGATAAGTTCGAGAAAAATGATGTAGCACAGTCGCATCCGGAAGTTGTAGCCAAGTTAAGTAAAAAAGTATGTAAATGGTTTGAAGAGAATAAAGATAAAGGAAAAGAGTAATACAGTGAAAAACAAATTATAAACCAACATTAAACTTATGAATTCTAAATTATTACTATTGCCGACTGCTTTGATGGTTGCCGGTAATTCTGTAGCGGAAGCGAAAGGGAAAAAGTCGGATAAACGCCCTAATATTCTGGTAATTCTTGCAGACGATCTCGGGTACTCCGATTTGGGATGCTATGGTAGTGAGATTCATACTCCTAATTTGGACAAACTGGCACAAGAAGGAGTACGATTTAATCATTTTTATAATACAAGCCGTAGTTGTCCGACGCGTGCTTCCCTATTGACGGGACTTTACCAGCATCAGGCCGGAATCGGACGAATGACCTTTGATGCTCACTTACCGGGCTATCGTGGGACACTTTCACGTAATGCCGTTACCATTGCCGAAGTATTGAAGGAAGCAGGATATACCACCAGTATGGTTGGAAAATGGCATGTTGCAGAAACTCCTCTGCGCAAAGATCAACGCGAATGGCTGGCACACCGTGTTTTCCATGACACATTCTCTGATTTGTGTCATTATCCTGTAAATCGTGGGTTTGATTCTCATTATGGAGTTATTTATGGGGTAGTGGATTATTTTGATCCGTTTAGTCTGGTAGAAGGTGAGGTACCCATAAAAGAAGTACCCGACGGGTATTACATCACACAAGCTCTTTCAGACCGTGCTGTACAGGAAGTAGAAGGATACGCAAAAGATGACAAACCATTCTTCATGTATCTGGCTTATACAGCACCACACTGGCCGCTGCATGCATTGCCGGAAGATATTGAGAAATACAAGGATACCTATAAAGTAGGTTGGGAAGCTATCCGTAATGCCCGCTACGAACGTCAGAAGCAATTGGGCATTTTCCCGGGAATGGATAATTTCTTGTCCGAACGTCAGTTTCATGACAAATGGGAAGACAATCCGCACGCGGAATGGGATGCCCGTGCCATGGCTGTTCATGCTGCCATGATCGACCGTGTAGACCAAGGTATCGGGCAGGTTATTGAGGCTTTAAAAAAGACCGGGCAGCTTGATAATACATTGATTCTTTTCCTGTCTGATAATGGGTGCAGTAATGAAGATTGCCAGAATATGACTGGTGGGGAGAACGACCGTCCGGATATGACCCGTGATGGAAAGAAAATCATTTACCCACGTAATAAACAAGTATTGCCCGGACCACAAACTACATACGCTTCATTAGGAGCCCGCTGGTCTAATGTGGCTAATACTCCGTTCCGCTTCTGGAAAGCTAAATCTTATGAAGGAGGTATCTGTACTCCGATGATTGCCCACTGGCCGAAAGGTATCAAAAAGAACGTAGGTGGCATGACGTCTGAAATCGGCCATGTGATGGATATTATGGCTACTTGTATTGATCTGGCGGATGCAGAATATCCTACAACGTACAAAGGACATGATATTCTTCCTATGGAAGGAAAGAGTTTGCTTCCGATCTTTAAGACCGGACATCGTAAAGGACATGATTATTTAGGTTTCGAACACTTCAACGAACGTGCTTTCCTGTCTAATGATGGCTGGAAATTAGTTCGTCCGAAAAATAACTCTCAATGGGAATTGTACAACTTGAATGAAGATCGTAGTGAGCAACACGATCTGGCTGCTAAATATCCGGAAAAGGTGGCAGAGATGGCAAAGGCTTATGAAGCATGGGCGAAACGTTGTATGGTAGAACCTTATCCGGGACAGAAAAAGAAATAAGAATTATTTCATAGAAAATGGGTTTTATATAAAACAGATTAATAGAGGACTGAACAAATAATGGGGATGAAGGATTCCGGGTCAGGAATAACTTCATCCCCATTAATATATTCACATACTAACTTGACTAATCCGTAATAGAGATTATTGTTCTGTTTTGCTAATAGTAGAATACCTCATGCTTCCTATTTGTCCATCTTTACCCAGTGTTTCCGCTTGAATAATCAACGGAGTGGAATATTGATTATTATAACATTCAATCACCGCTTTCCCATTTTCATCAGCTTGTACGGATGGATTCCAGTATAACGTCCGTCTTTTATCTACTTTGTCCATATACAGCTCCTTGGTCGGGTAGGCGGGAGAATAATATTCCAATGGACGGGTATATCCTTGGATAACAGTTTGCCGGGTACCTAGTACCGCACTTTGGCTTTTATTCAATACATCGCGTCTGGGCAGGGGAATCAGGTAGAAAACACTATATTTATCCAGTTTGCTTATATCGACTCCTGTACTATCGGTCACCTCGGACATCTTTGTATTTTGGATGATGTCGTCATCAATACCTCCGGTACCTTTGCTAATGATGATAGAAGCCAATCCGTCCACCTCGGTCAGCATCATTTGAGTTTCTGTTTCAGACAAAATGTGATTATCCATAATATAGCAGATCGGTTTCTGGCGATACGTATGCTTGTCATTGGTGCGATCCCAATAAAATTGCGGGCTCAACTTTTCCATTAATTCGGGAATGGTAGTGACAATCTTTCCATTATCGCGTAATACATCCACCGAACGGCGTACATCGTAATAAGCATCAATACTCTTCTCGCTGATCTTGGTAGCCATGTTACTTCCTTGCCGGCGTTTGCTTTTTATTTCCACCTCATCCAATACATAAAGTCCTTCTACCTTCCGGATAGAATCCATGTATAAAGAATCAAAACTCTCGGCTTTCTGTTGCCAGTAGGCCAGGTCTTTCCATTCCGGATGAAGCTCTTTGTAGCCGTAGGCCCGCGGAGCGGGGGAGAAATTACGGTCGATCAGGATAGAAGCATCCTTATTACGTTCTTTACCGACTTTCCGGGTTTGGATTACTGCCTCCGTCGTTCCTTCAAAATCTTCCACCGGAATGGTGAAACGACCGTTTTCATCGGTCACGGTTCCTCCGGTTATGAATTGATCGTCCTTCTTCACTATCACGCTAAGCGCAATATCTTTCAGCTTATTTTTGAGAATGGTTGATTTCACCTGCCCGTTCAGTGCCAATTGTGCTTCCGGCAATTGAAGCGGAGTGAAAGGAGCAGTAGAGATGGTCTGGCTCATGTCATATTTACGCCATCCGTGCACCATCAATAAAACATCCAGTTCGGTTTGCTTTCGCGGAGACGGGGATGCGAAGTAATAACCGGGTTGGTGGATATATCCTTTTAAATCGGAGGTTAACAGCAGATCGGTGAAAATATTGTTGTCATACTCCAGGTAATCCGACCGGACACCATCCCGGATGCTGACTGACAATTCTCCGGATACTGGTTCTCCCTTAGCATTCTTTACTTGCAATTCGCAACGAATGGGAGCGTAGGGAGCGTACACTTCTTTCAATCCTTCCGTCGATATTTGCAGGGGAGCACGCGGATTGGCAAAGACGAAACGTTCGCACAATGTATTACCTGCCCGGTTGATGAGGCTGACCTGCAGTACACCTGCCGGTAGTTTACGGGTGGGTAAAATAAACTCCTGCGGAGCATCTGCCCGGCAACTAATCAGCTGATGAATAGATGGACGCCCTTGATGACTGATAAATACAGCCAATGTGTCTTGAGGAGTGGCGGCATTGCAGGATACTCTCACCAAAAGGGCACCGGCATTACTGACAGTGCTTAAAACATACCCGTTGGGCAATGCCTGTGGAAGTGTGAATTCATATTTCTTTCCTTGAAAACTGACTTTAGCGATCGCGGGTTGAGCGGAAGGAGTATATTCAAAATGTCCCATTCCATCGTGCAAAGTTTCGAAAGAGGTGATCTCTGTTCCTTCTTTGGTATAGATCGTTCCCGATAATTCAATGTCCCCTCCATTCTTACTCTCCGCCTTGAAAGCGACTTGCGAAGTTACCCCCTCCACTAATTGTCCTCCTTCAGGGAAAAAACGCAAATTAAACTTCTCCTCCGTTTCAGACGGACGGTTCTTCATCGACGAACTTAGTTCGTAAGTCGTGATACTACGTTCCAATTTATCACTATTGGAAAGCTGATAAATAGGAAAAGTGCGCGAAAAATACTGTGGCTCATCGAAAGCAAGCATCCAGCGCGTATAGGCGCGTACCTCATAATAACCGGATAGCATTGAATGAGGAAGAATAAATTGCCCATTTCCTTCTCCCTGTGTCAGCTTGATAATTTGTTTATCTGCTATATGCCCTGTCTGGTCTACTAACTCCACATACAGAGGGCGGCTGATCAGACTGAAAGTCTGCTTTTCGGCAAGGGTGACATAAGCTTTGAACCAAATTGTGTCACCGACGTAATAACTCGTATTATCAAAATGTAAATACGCTTTCTCCCGTGGAAAGTTGTTGGCGAATGTTTGTGCCTGGTTCATATATTGTTGGAATATGACCTTGGCGGGAGGTACTTCTCCCCATGTTGCTATTAATGATAAGCAAAAAGAAAGCAGAAGAATAATTCGTTTGTTTCTCATTTCAATAGATTTTTAACTAAAGTACAAAGTTAGAGAAAATGGATCTAAAAATAGAAAACATATTGTTCAATAAAGGAAAAAAACTATTCATGATAGAAATAAAAGTACAGGAGCGTGTTGTATGCCTGTTTAGTATCACATATACCTGATTTTGTTCTTTATTGATTAGCATTTTTCCTTCCTTTTGCATAAACTTCTCTACTTTTGTTTTCCAGATAATTGATAATACTATGGTAAAGAAGAATTTCTTAATGACTGCCCCCTTACTGATGGCATCGTTTTGTTCGGCACAGGAAAAGCCGAACGTCGTACTGATTATGGTAGATGATATGGGTTATTCCGATATCGGCTGCTACGGTGGAGAAATACTGACCCCTAATATTGATGCGTTGGCATCCAAAGGAGTACGCTTCACCCAATTTTACAACACTTCACGTTCTTGCCCCGCCCGGGCCAGTTTAATGACAGGACTATATCAGCATCAGGCGGGCATCGGGCAAATGTCCGAAGATCCGTTTAAGCAAGAGAATCAAAAGAGTCCGAACGACTGGGGAGTGCCGGGATATAAAGGATTCCTGAACCGGAACTGTGTCACAATAGCCGAGGTCTTGAAAGAAGGAGGCTACCATACTTATATGGCTGGTAAATGGCATCTGGGAATGCATGGAGAAGAAAAATGGCCTTTACAACGGGGATTTGAACGTTTCTACGGTATCCTGGCAGGAGCTTGCAGTTATCTACGACCATCAGGAGGACGCGGGTTGACGCTAGATAACACCAAACTTCCGACTCCGGAAGCGCCTTATTATACAACGGATGCATTTACTGATTATGCCATCCGCTTTGTTGATGAACAGAAAGACGATAAACCTTTCTTCCTTTATCTGGCTTTTAATGCTCCTCACTGGCCGTTGCAGGCGAAAGAGGAAGACATTCAGAAATTCACAAAGATCTATCGTGAAAAAGGATGGGATGAAATTCGTGAAGCAAGACGGAAACGGATGACTAAAATGGGAATTATTGACTCGAGCACAGAATTCGCCGAATGGGAAAACCGGAAATGGGATGAATTGACGGAGCAGGAGAAAGATAAAGTAGCCTATCGGATGGCTGTTTATGCAGCACAGGTGCATTGTGTAGATTATAATGTAGGAAAATTGCTGGATTACCTGAAGAAGAATCATAAACTGGACAATACGCTTGTCATGTTCCTGTCCGACAATGGTGCTTGTGCCGAACCTTATGCAGAATTAGGAGGCGGAAAAGTGTCAGAGATCAACGACCCGGCTTGTAGCGTATTCCCTTCTTATGGAAGGGCATGGGCACAGGTTTCCAATACTCCGTTCCGCAAATACAAATGCCGTTCTTATGAAGGAGGTATTTCTACCCCTCTCATCGTGTCGTGGAAAAACAATCTGAAGAATAAAAAAGGTGGATGGTGTCGTGTTCCCGGTTATTTGCCGGACATTATGCCGACTATTCTGGAAGCGACAGGAGCCGCTTACCCGGAAACTTATCACGGTGGAAACAAAATATATCCATTGGTAGGAAGCAGTCTTTTCCCTGCTATTCAAAAGAAAACAGACTCTTTGCACGAATATATGTACTGGGAACATCAAAACAACAGAGCGATCCGCTGGGGCAACTGGAAAGCGATCCGCGACGAAAAAGGAAAAGAATGGGAACTGTATGACGTGGTTAAAGACCGCACCGAACGTAACAATCTGGCAGAACAGCACCCTGAAGTATTGACGAAACTGGTTACCGAATGGGAGAAATGGGCGAATGCTAACTTTGTATTGCCTAAACATCCGAAGAAATAATTAGGAGGAACACAAAATGAATAAATTGCTATTGAGCGCATCCGTTGCATTGGGTGCTACCAGCCTGGCATATGCACAGCAAACGGAAAAACCGAACTTTGTGTTGTTTATAGCCGACGACTGTTCCCATTATGATCTGGGCTGTTATGGAAGTGTTGATTCGAAAACTCCGAATATCGACCGTTTCGCTACCCAGGGAGTACGTTTCACACAAGCCTATCAGGCTGTCCCGATGTCATCACCTACCCGCCATAATTTATATACAGGTTTATGGCCTGTACGTAGCGGGGCTTACCCCAATCATACTTGTGCCGATGAAGGAACATTGAGTGTCGTGCATCATCTGCAGCCATTGGGCTATAAAGTAGCATTGATCGGGAAATCGCATATCGCTCCGGAATCAGTATTTCCTTTCGACCTTTATGTACCTTCTTTGAAAGGAGGAGATTTGAATTTTGAAGCGATTCAGAAATTTGTTTCCGATTGCAAAGCAAAAGGAGACCCTTTTTGTCTGTTTGTTGCTTCCAATCAACCGCATACTCCCTGGAATAAAGGAGACGCTTCGCAGTTTAATGCAGATAAACTAACCTTACCCCCTATGTATGTGGATATTCCCCAAACACGCAAGCAGTTTACTCGTTATCTGGCAGAAATCAATTTTATGGATCAGGAGTTTGGCAACGTCCTTTCTATTCTGGATCAGGAAAAGATGACAGATAAATCTGTTGTCGTATATTTGAGCGAACAAGGCAACAGCCTGCCTTTTGCCAAATGGACTTGTTATGATGCGGGAGTACATTCTGCGTGTATCGTCCGCTGGCCGGGAGTGATTAAGCCGGCAAGCGTGAGTGATGCATTGGTGGAATACGTCGATATTGTTCCTACCTTTGTCGACATAGCAGGAGGAAAGCCGCAGGCGAAAATGGATGGAGAAAGCTTCAAACCGGTGTTGACAGGCAAAAAGAAGGAACATAAAAAATATTCTTTCTCCCTTCAGACCACGAGAGGTATCAATGCCGGATCGCCGTATTACGGAATCCGTTCGGTATACGACGGCCGGTACAGATATATTGTCAATCTCACTCCGGAAGCTACTTTTCAGAATGTTATGACGAGTTCTCCTTTATTCAAGGAGTGGAAAAGTCTGGCGGAAACGGATAGTCATGCGAAAGCTATGACGACCAGATACCAGCATCGCCCTGCTATCGAACTGTACGATGTGAAGAATGATCCGTATTGTATGAAAAACTTGGCGGAAGATGCGGGACAAGCCTCTACCATCAGCCGGCTGGATAAAGAATTGAAACGATGGATGAAGGATTGTGGAGACGAAGGACAAGCTACCGAGATGCGTGCCTTCGAACACATGCCGGGAAAGAAAAAATAAGCCGTCACATATCAAACGAATGAAACACAGAATGTTATTAATAAATCGTATATCATGAAAAAAGAATTTTTTGGTTTGCTTTGTGGATGTACTCTGCTTCCGGCATTTCTTCATGCACAGACAGAGCGTCCTAATATTGTGATTGTATTGGCCGACGATTTAGGTTGGGGAGATGTCGGATTTCATGGAAGTGAAATCAAGACTCCCTGTCTGGATGCTCTGGTTGGAGAAGGAGTGGAGCTCGAACGTTTCTATACCTCTCCTATCAGTACGCCTACCCGTGCGGGACTGATGACGGGACGTTACCCGAACCGCTTTGGTGTTCGTTCGGCTGTTATTCCGCCTTGGCGTGAAGACGGTCTGGACGAGAATGAAGAAACGATGGCCGATATGTTGGCACGCAACGGATATAAGAACAGAGCCATTATCGGTAAGTGGCATTTGGGACATACGAAGAAAGTGCATTATCCGATGAATAGGGGATTTTCGCATTTCTACGGTCACCTGAACGGTGCAATAGATTATTTCGACCTTACGCGTGAGGGCGAATTGGATTGGCACAACGATTGGGAAACTTGTCATGACAAGGGATATTCTACCGAACTGATAACTAAAGAAGCTATCCGTTGCATCGATGCTTATGAGAAAGAAGGTCCGTTTATGTTGTATGTAGCTTATAATGCGCCTCACACTCCGCTGCAAGCACAGGAAAAAGATATTAAACTTTATTGTGATAACTTCGACAGTCTGACACCGAAGGAACAGAAAAAGGTGACTTATAGTGCAATGGTTTCCTGTATGGACAGAGGAATCGGAGCTATCGTAGATGCCTTGAAGAAGAAAGGAATAATGGACAACACTTTCTTTATCTTCTTTAGCGATAACGGTACTGCCGGCGTTCCGGGATCCTCATCAGGACCATTGCGTGGGCATAAATTCGACGAGTGGGATGGAGGCGTGCACGCTCCGGCTGTTCTCTATTGGAAGAAAGCAGAGAAACAGTATAAGAACTTGAGTTCGCAGGTGACAGGTTTTGTTGACCTTGTTCCCACATTGAAAGAACTGGTAGGAGATAACAGCCGTCCGAAACGTGAATATGATGGTATCAGCATACTCCCTGTATTGAATGGTAAGAAGAGCTGCATCGACCGCGATTTCTATCTGGGACACGGAGCCGTAGTCAATAAAGACTATAAACTGATCAGAAAAGGCATGAAACCGGGACTTGATTTGAAACAGGATTTTCTGGTTGATTATAAGACAGATCCTTATGAAAAGAAAAATGCCAGTGCAGGAAACGAGAAGATTGTGAAGGCCCTGTATCAGGTTGCCTTGAAATATGACACCATCACTCCTTGTATACCGGAGGTTCCATACGGTAAAGGCCGTGACGGATTCAAGGCTCCTAAAGAATGGAAAGTAGTACGTTGAATCTGTTAACCCTATGAATTGAAAATAATACAAGATGGAAAAATCAATGATTAGCATGTGCCTTTTAGGCGGATTGGCGATAGGGAATGGGTTTGCCCAAACTCCTTCGAAACCTAATATTCTATTAATCATAGCCGACGACTGCTCCTATTATGATATAGGCTGTTTCGGGGCTGTAAACAACAAGACACCTCATATAGACGCACTGGCGGAGCAGGGGATCAAATTCAACAATGCGTATAACTCCGTTTCGATGAGTACGCCTACCCGGCATTGTGTGTATACAGGTATGTATCCGATGCATCATGGTGGTTATGCAAACCATAGTGCGGTCAATGCTGATGTAAAGTCTCTTCCCACTTATCTAGGGGAACTTGGCTATCGGGTAGGATTAGCCGGGAAATGGCATATCAGGCCTTTGGCTAACTTCCCCTTCGAGAAAGTACCGGGATTTCCTGAAGGATGTACAAGTACAAACACTGACTATCATACCAAAGGCATCGAAAAGTTTATGGAGCGTGATGCTTCCCAACCTTTCTGTCTGGTATTGGCTTCTATCAACTCGCATGCTCCCTGGACGGGTGGTGACGCTTCCGTCTTCGACCGGAAGAAACTTCAATTGCCGCCACAATTTATTGATACGGAAGTAACGCGTGAATACTATGCCAGATATTTGGCTGAAGTCGGTTTGCTCGATCAGCAGGTGGGTGACGCTATGCAGATTCTGAAAGATAAGAATCTGCTGCAGAACACGCTTGTCATTTTCATCTCCGAACAAGGTACGCAATTTGCCGGAGCTAAATGGACGAATTGGAGTGCAGGGGTCAAGTCGGCGATGGTTGCTTCCTGGCCGGGTGTCATTAAACCGGGTGTGGAAACTTCTGCCATTGTTCAATATGAGGATCTTCTTCCTACGTTCATCGATGTTGCAGGCGGAGAAATTCCTGACGTGATAGACGGAAAGAGCTTGCTGGGTGTGTTTCAGGGGAAAACGAAGACACACCATAAATATGCTTATCATGTTCACAACAATGTTCCCGAAGGTCCGGCCTATCCGATTCGCTCCATTTCAGACGGACACTATCGCTTGATCTGGAATCTGACTCCGGAAGAAACATACGTGGAAAAACATATTGAAAAGGCAGAATGGTATCTCTCCTGGAAAGCACAGGAGTCGGATCAGGCACATAAAATATTGAACCGTTACAAGAATCGTCCTGAATTCGAGCTATATGATATCAAGAAAGATCCGTTCGAGATGAATAATCTGGCGGATATGAAGAAATATAGTAAGAAGAAAGCTGAACTGACGATGGAACTGCAGAAATGGATGAAGCAGCAAAATGATACCGGAGCTGATAAAGACCAGCCACGCACCCCTAAGAACAAGCAGAAGAAAGCAGCCAATGCATAGCATTCCAACAATGCTATCGTTATTTGCTCTCTGAAAGAGATTTTATTTTTTTATTTCTCATTTCTCATAAAATCTCGATAATAAGCTTGTAATTAAATGTATATAGTATGAGAGATGTTTTTAAAACAGGCATCTCTCATACTTTTTATAGATATTTTAACGGAAAAAGGGCTTTCTCTCATACGTTTTTCAATCATTTCTCATACACTTCTCATCGAAATTGCACGGATGATGGGTACTGTAAACGCCTACATTGAAAACAGATGAAGAGCATTTTCCGTTCAAACAACCTGATGTCCTCCTGTTTTCCATTCGTTCTTGCCTTGTTATTGATAAAGCATCTGCATCGTTCCACTAGAGTGGCACAAACTGTTTACTAGAGTGCACAGACCTGTTCACTGGAGTGAAAGGGGTCGTTCACTGGAGTGGAACGAAAGAGATGGCAGTAGGATAATACGGGCATGCCGCTTGGAAAACATGAAGGCATAGGCGATATCACCTATTAACTACGGTTTTAATACATTATATATATGAATAAACTAATCACAATCTCTTCTGCACTTTTTGCAGTAACTGCTGTAAAGGCGCAAACACCCAATATCGTGTTTATATTGGCTGACGATTTAGGTTACGGAGACATCTCCGCCTTCAATCCCGAATCTAAAATCCATACTCCTAACATCGACAAACTGGCCGGGCACGGAATTGCCTTTACGGATGCCCATGCTTCCTCTGCTTTATCCACTCCTTCCAGATATTCTCTCCTGACCGGAAGATATCCGTGGCGTACCAAACTGAAACGAGGCGGTCTTAATGGTGATTCACCTGCTATGATCGACCCTGAACGTCGCACCATCGCACAAATGTTTTCAGCCAACGGATACAATACCGCTTGTATCGGCAAATGGCATTTAGGCTGGGACTGGGGATATACGGACAACGGTAGAAGCATGAAAGATATCGATTTCTCGCTCCCGATCAAGAACGGACCTACCGACAGAGGATTTGACTATTACTTCGGCATCCCTGCATCACTGGATATTTCTCCCTATGTTTACGTGGAAAACAATAAGGCAACCTCTATCCCCGATCATGTGATAGAACCCCAGAAAAAGAACCTGGCTTTACTGATGCACGGAGGAATGGCAGGAGCTGACTTCAAACCGGAAGAATGTTTTCCCAACATCATTCGTCACAGCCTGAACTATATCAATGAGCAGAAAGGCAGTAAGAAACCATTCTTCTTATATTTGCCTATTACTGCTCCCCACACACCTATATTGCCTTCGAAAGAATTTCAGGGTAAAACCAGCATCGGTCCCTATGGTGATTTTGTAGTCATGATAGACGACATGGTGCGCCAAATTGTAGAAACATTGAAGAAGAATAAACAACTGGATAACACCATCATCGTATTTGCTTCGGACAATGGCTGTGCTGCTTATATAGGCGTCAAAGATATGGAAAGACAGGGGCATTTCCCCAGTTATATCTACAAAGGCTATAAGAGTGATATTTATGAAGGCGGTCACAGAATACCGCTTATTGTCTCCTGGAAAGGTAAATACGGGAAAGAGACAAATAACTCTCTGGTTTCGTTGATTGACTTTTATGCTACCTTTGCCGAAATGCTTAACCACAATTTGGAGACGGAAGAAGCCGTCGACAGTTACAGTATGTGGCCGATATTGAGTAAGAAAGGCACTTCCACCCGCAAAGACTTGGTGCATGAAGCAGGAGAGGGGTATCTGTCTTTACGTACTTCCCAACTGAAACTGGTATTTTACGGAGGCTCCGGTGGGTGGACATATCCCGTTAAACCGGTTGATGTAGCTAAGTTCCCTCCGATGCAATTGTTTGATATCGTGAAAGATCCTTCGGAAAAAGAAAATATCATCGGTGATAAACGTTATGAGAATGAGGTGAAAGAGATGAAACGGACTATGAAGAAATATCTGGAAGAAGGACGCTCTACACCCGGTGAGAAAGTATCGAATGATACGGAGAATAGCTGGAATCAGGTAAAGATCTTCATGCAGGAAGAAGAGTAAGCCCATCGGGAAAAAATGAAAACATAAAAAAACAGCCCCCTGAATATAGACCTTCAGAGGTGCTGTTTTTAAATTCAACAAGGAAAAGAGTATTATTCTAATTATTATTTATTCAGAGAGTTACAGATTTTCTGGTTGATTTCCCTGATTTTAGCTTCATCCATTTTGATTACTTTACGGTCGTAAGTGAGCAGACCGTTGATTTCACCTTCTACGTCTGTTGTCTGAGTATATACGGCAGCAGAGAATCCTTTCTGGATCAATTCCAACAGATGTCTGCCATATTTGATGTATTCGTTGGTTACTTCGTCCGATGTATTGAACTTCACATAACCCCAGTTTTTCTTGTCATTCACCCAAGTGTTTCCTTCTACTACAAGGCCGATACCTCCGTACTCACCCAATACGGTAGCACGTCTCGGATCGTAAAGGAACATGTTTGGTCCCGGATAGTGGTGAAGGTCGAGAATATCGCCACAAGTGTAGTGATTACCACCACTGGCAGGATTCACCAGTCGGCTAGGATCGTATTCTTTGGTCCACGCTACGATTTCCGGAGTTTTGAATTGGCCCCATGCTTCATTGAAAGGTACCCATACAGCGATACTCGGATAAGAGTACAGACAGTCGATGATTTCTTTCCACTCTTTGCGGTAGTTAGCTTCGGAAGCAGCAGAGCGAATCACTTCTGTACCGTTGAAATAGTTACGTGCTTGCCACTGTGGGCTGGGACCACCGTTCGGCATATCTTGCCATACGATCAATCCCAACTGGTCGCAATGAGTGTACCAGCGTGCAGGTTCTACCTTAACGTGCTTACGTACCATGTTGTAGCCGAAGTCTTTTGTCTTTTTCAAGTCATAAACCAAAGCTTCGTCTGTCGGTGCAGTATATAAACCATCAGGCCACCATCCCTGGTCGAGCGGACCGAATTGGAAATAATCTTTGTTGTTCAACTGCAGGCGAGTGATACCATTCGGACCCTTGCGGATAGAATATTTACGCATAGCAGTATAGCTCTTTACCTGGTCGATTGCTTTTCCGTCTTTATACAGAGTCACTTCCATATTGTAAAGGAAGGGAGAGTCCGGAGACCACAGTTTAGCATTAGCAGGCATTGCCAGTTCAACGGGTACTCCGTTCAACGCTGCACCTTTGGCTACAAGGTTCTTGCCGTCGAATACTTTTACTTCCACTTTGTCAGCAGAAGTTGTGTTGGCAGCAACTTCTACCTTAACAGAGTTATTATCAATATTAGGAGTAGTTTTCAGATTAGCGATGTATTGTGCTGCCACCGGTTCCAACCACACTGTTTGCCAGATACCTGTAACCGGAGTGTACCAAATGCCATGAGGATTTGCTATTTGTTTTCCTCTGGGTTGTTCGCCACGATCTGAAGGGTCCCATACTTTTACTACCAGATCATTATTGCCTTTATTAAGTACGGAAGTGATATCGAAATAGAAAGGAGTAAATCCGCCTGTGTGTTCACCTACCTTTACGTCATTCACCCAAACTTCTGCTTTCCAGTCTACTGCTCCGAAGTGCAACAGGACTTGTTTGCCACGCCAGTTGGAAGGAACGTCGAAAGTGCGTTGGTACCACAGTTCCTCTTTCTCGTTTATCATTTTGCCTACACCTGATAAAGACGATTCTACAGCAAAAGGAACCAGAATGTCACCCTGGTAAGCAGCAGGTGCAGGAGTTCCCTTCTTTGTGATTGCATATTTCCAAAGCCCGTTCAGGTTTTTCCAGTCACTACGTTCCATGATAGGACGCGGATATTCCGGCAATACATTTTTAGGATCGAGCTGTTCTCCCCACGATGTCTTGATTTTGTCACCGGCAGGTTTCCATTGAGCAAAAGTCGAACTGCATAGAGCCAATGCAAGTAGCATTGTTAGAAAATTCTTTTTCATGTTCATGGTATACATTATAATTAGTTATTAGATATAAATTCCATAAGAAGGAACATTGCAAAGAAAGTGGAATTTAAAGAGAATAAAGGAAACTTGCCGTTCAAAAAACAGCAAAATCTCTTCTTTTTTGCCCCAAAAAGCCTTTTGGTGCCTGTTAAAGTCCCGACAAAGGGCAAAACAACAACCTTTATAGGGTGTTTCTAGAATTCTCGGCAAGTATTATTATTCTAAAAGAGCGGCAGCGCACCAAAGATAGGGAGCCTGTCCATGGAAGTCTCCTGTACGGCGCGGGCGATCATAATAATATTGTTTGTCGTTTTTCTTATTGGTTCCGATGCACACTTCTTTTACATCATTCTCATCATTGATATATCGAACTAAAGCTATCCAGGCTTTGCGGGCGACTGGCGCATATTCTTTTGCATCCAACCATCCATTCTTTACTCCTTTGATGAACGCGAAAGTGAACATGGCCGATCCGGATGTTTCGGTCCAGCAGTCTGGCTGATCGATCAGCTGATTCCACAAACCTTCCGGGTTACGATATCTTTTCAGACTTTCCATCATTGTCCGGAACCCTTGTAGAATACGAGGACGGTCTTTGTGCTTTTTGGGCAGACATTGAAGTAGCTCTGCCATACCTGCGGCTACCCATCCGTTCCCACGTCCCCAATAGTACGGCACATCCGGAGCATGATAGAAAAGACCATTCGGGCGTTGTAGTTCATCCAAATACATCACCATTTCTTTAGCTGTGCGATCAAGGTATTTTTTATCTTTAGTCACTTTATATGCTTGTGTCTGTACAATGGTTATCATGTACATATCATCAATCCATAGGCGAGTTTGCCATGTATAACCTTTATCAGCCCATCCCTTTTGCTTTATTGTTGCATTTTCCGGGATTTCCCATTGAGTGTCGGCATAAGGCATTCCTAATTCCTTATATCGTTTTTCCTTGGTGATCCGATAAAACTCTAAAGGCAAACTTCCGAACATATTTTGGTCAACATGAGTCATGGCAGGCAATATTCTATTATCGGTAGTGAATAGAGGCTCAAACTTTTCTTTCAGCATTTGCGTGAGTCTCTTATCCTTGGTGATTGTTGCAAACTTAAGAGCACCGTTCCAACTACATGTTTCCGGATAGCCAATCCATTTGTTTGCATGAAGGAGATGCTTGGATTTTACAAAACGAGATGCCAGACGCTTGCCTATCTCGTCGGGAGTGCTACCATCAGGAAAGTTTTTTAATGCACCGGTTTGGGCAACTAAGATTTGGATAGGTAGAAGACATAAAAGAAATAATGCTTTTTTGTACATAATAATTGATTTTATTCTATTAAATATTTTGCTTTTGGAGATTGAATCCCTTAATTAGAACGGTAACATTGTTATAGGAAAATCTGATCGTAAATCTGTTGCAGCACCTCTATTCTGGGCGTTATTCCCGGAGTAGCCTGGAGGCTGTGTCCGCACAACTTACTCCACTTCCGTAATGTCTCATTGTCTATTGCGTCCTGTAAATTCGCCTCCCATTCAGGTAGATACCCTCGTAATCCCATATATTGTACTAGAGGGAAATTTGCATCTTCCGGTTTTATATCACGGTAGTAAACCAGAGTTGCTTTTTGGCGGATTAGTAAATCTTGCAGCATGGTTGTATCTATATCACGTACAGATACTCTGCAATCTATTGCAAGCGAGGCTGTTATTCCTGCTGCCTGTCCTAATGCCATCCAGCAAGGTTCCATTCGTAGAGTAGAAAATCCTATGTGTGAACCGGATACGGGTACAGGAAGTAATAGATTGTCTATGTTCCGGGGAAGGATTACGCCCAATGGTACAGTGTATACGGCTGTGGGGTAACTGATAAAGCCATCCAAGTGCACTCTACCTGTTTCTCGTTTTCGGGCGGCATGTGAGTCAAGTGCATAATGACTTGCAGTAACACTATGGGGATGCAGAGGAGGACGTTTTCCTTGTTCAACCGGTAAAGCGTCTTTGGCGGTGAAAAAATAGACACCTTCAAAGCGCCTTCCTTCGCGCACATAAACCTGACGTGGAAAGTTTTCATTATCTTGATATTCGTCTTTAGCTAATCCCCACTTTGCTATATCTTTACGAAAATGTTCGGGAAGTGCCGGATCGTGTTGGGCAAACCAGAACAAGCCTAGTGTGTAGTCTTTCAAGCGTTTGGCGAATTTGTCCCGCCATTCCCAGGAAGAAGTGGGCCAAGGCCAGTTTTCTTCAGGCAAATCGGTGGAGAGGAAAGCGGCATGCTGATTATTACCATCCACTTTTTGATTGGGCAATTTCACCAGGCTACTTAACTTTTTAATACCCCAATTATCTCCCGGTAGTTTGGTGCGGTTTCCTTGTGCAATATGCCGGCGGTTTTCTTCCATCATTTCGTTTGTCACTTTCGACATAATTTTTTGCGTGTTTTTTCCGGTCCATACGTCTTCAATGAGTGAAATATATTCATCACGATTGTAAGACTCCGGTTTGGGGAAAGGAATCTGGTTTTCCGGGTTGTTTGTCAGGCAAAGACGATAATTGTATGCTTGTATTGCATTATCGGATTCTCCTGTACTGTCTTCTGACGGTTGGCTTTTCCAATATTCGTAAGTTCTCCCTGCACCGGGTTCTCCATACTCTTCCTTACTTTCTCTGCCGACACGGAAAGGTACACCGGCTGCAGCTCCCAAGTCTCCTTCATAGGTAGCATCTACAAAGATCTTGCCTTGGTACAGTTCTTTTCGTCCATTTTCACGATTTAGTACACTAATGTTTTCGATATGTCCGTTTTTGACGTTGATATTTTGATACGCTGTATCAAACTGACGCATAAGAAGAACGGTTATCTTATCTTTATGTTCGTTCAACATTTCCTGATAAATGAATGCCGCAACGGAGGGTTCGAAGTGGAATCCGTCACTACAATCTTCTACTTGCCGGGAGTTCTCTCCGTAATGTTTGATGTAGTATTGTTTCACTTTCTTCGTGAATTCGGCAAACAAACCGGTAGTAGCTTTCCGGGTGGCAATGTCTGTTGCTCCCAATCCGTTGGCAGGAAGACCGCCAAGATGGTTGGTGCGTTCCAGAATAACAGAGGTCTTGCCCTGTCTTGCAGCAGCAATTGCTGTCATTATACCACCAGGATTGCCTCCGACAATAACTAAGTCAAAACTATTCTGTGCGAATAGGTTCCAGCTTATTATTAATAAAAAGCCAAGAATGTAGATTCGTTTCACGTTGCTTATCTTTATTTCAGTTTATACTTTTGTGCATTTGTATTCCAGCCTTTCAGCGTCAATACTGCTCCATCTTTCAACTTCTCTTTTGCAGTCTCAATGGTTACCGTTTTCTTTTCACCCGGCATCAGAGAGAAGAAATTGTCTGTATAGAACGACGGACGTATCGGACTCATATTTGAGTTCAGGAATTGCAACTGGTTAAAGAAAGCAATCTGACCGGATGCATTTCTCAAAGTAATATCTACAAAGTAGTTAGTATTATCTTCTCTTACTTTATAGGTAAGTTTCACTTTTGCCTGCTTCAGTTTACTCAAATCCTCGAAACCTGAAGCTGCCGGACCGGTCAAAGTCTTACTTCCTTCATATTTGTCATTAGAACGCCAATAGAAGTTAGAAGAAACATCTTTTCCTTTCTCATCTTTCAAAATCAGCTTGATAAAATGGACTTGAGATATACTTTCCGGAAAACGAATGGTCAATGCATCGTTCACCACTCCATCCGAAGGCAGATTCACAGTAGCTGATTCTTCGAATACTTTCCGACTGTTAATGTCATACACCTGTGCTGTCACCTTGTAGTTCTTAAATTCACGGTAATAATCATTCACTACAGATACCGTATTTTTCAGATAGTCAAACTGCGCATGCAATGGCTCTAATGAGTTAGCTGTATGATAAAGCGACGCTGTCGGTTCCAAAGACCAGTCCCACATGCGGGAAGCCACTTGAGGCATGGAGCAGTTATGATACCAGAACAGTAGTCCGGAACAGAACCGGTCACCGTAATCCAGTTTATTGTAGTTCCATACTTCCCAGATACTCTTCGAATTAATAGCACCCAACAATTGTCCTTTCTGTGCAAACTCATCGATGGAAGAGGATTTTCCGTAATTATTCACCAAGTCTGTATACATAGTGCTCATCAGATGGAAACCATTTCCATCCAGATAATCCCATACTTCCTTATTGATCGGCCAAAGGTCTTTTTCATCCATCATTTCCCGAAGGATTTCCACAGTCGGGAGAGTAGGCGCACCGTATTCCGGATTAAACCCGTCTACTCGACTTCCTCTAGGAGAGGCTGTATTTTCATAATGCTGCATCGGATTTACCTGTTTGTAAGGGCTGCCATCATGCACTCCTTCACATTCGGACTGCATCTGGAATCCACGTGTGCCATCCAGTTTATTCAGTAATTCAGGAGTACCTGTAACTTCTGTACTTTCATTGGAAGCAACGTAATAAGCCAAAGAAGGATGATTGCGAATACGTTTTACGGTAGATTCCACATTGCTCATATAGAGAGCTTTATCATGCGGATGACGAGTGTCACCTGTCATCCAGAATTCCTGCCATACCAACAGTCCTAATTCATCACACAACTGGAAGAAGTAATCGGATTCTGCGATACCACCTCCCCACATTCTCAAAAGGTTGACGCCCGACTGACGAGAATAACGTAATTCAGCATAAGTACGCTCATCCGAAGTTCTCAACATGGCTTCCGGTATCCAGTTAGTGCCACGGATAAACAATCGTTTACCATTCACATAAAAGACACGTGATTTGTCCGGAGTCTTTCTATCCGAAACAATTTCTCGAATACCAAATCTTGTTTTCACTGAATCACATTCTTTACCATCAACTGACACTGTCAGCTTCAGGTCATATAAGTTTTGTGGTCCTTTATTGACAGGCCACCAAAGTTTTGGAGAGTTGATGATAAGTTGCGGAAACTCTTCAGGAGTGAAGGTAGCTATTTTTTCTTCTCCGCGTATCAGCCGGAGAGTCTTTTCGAAAGTGATATTCTCGCCCACAATTTCACCCTTTACCTTGCAACTGATTACCCGATTATTGGTTGATGGATTGATAATTTCAACTGATACAGTCTCACAAGCCTGATCATAACCGGGCTTTCTTAATTCAGACTTAACAAAAGGATGGCGCAATGCTACTCTGCCTGTAGCATAAAGGGAAATATTCTTCCATATACCTGTATTACGGTCACGAATACCATCCATAAACGTGAAATCCCAGCCCACAGTCATCAGCATCGTAGTATTCAAACCAATGTTACCGTTTCCACCGTTATGAAATTCACCGGCTGCTCCCCAAGACTTTGGCTTTGTACTTCCGGGAACATCTACCGGGTAGACTTTTATGGCCAGTCCGTTGCTCTCTCCGACTTTCACGAAGTCTGTGACATCGATATAGTCCTGAATGAACATGCCGTTCATTGTACTCAACAAGTTACCATTCACCCAAATTTCCGCCCGATAGTTAATACCATCCAACTGTAACCAGACAGTCTTTCCCTTAAATGACTGCGGAACTGTAAAATCTGTACGGAACCAGTAGGTATAAAAATCACGTCCGGTTTTAGAAATATCCGGTATCAATTTTGATTCAATCTTATTATTGATTCCATAATAAGGCTCCGGATATTTTTTATTATACACCAAAGAATTCAACACTGTTCCGGGTACGATAGCCGGCATCCAATTTGCAGTTGCATAATTGGATAACGAGATCTTCTCGCCGGGGTCTGCTGCATCTCCTGCTTTGATCATTTTCCACTGATAGTCACCCTGATGACCAATCTCTGAATCGAGCCAAAGATGTTGAGTATCTCTGGCATTGTTTATTCTATTTTGTCCGGTTGCTATTGTTGTATAGATACATAATAGATAAATAGAGAATAGAACTTTAATAGAGCTGTGCATATTCATTATATTTTTCACGGTTTTAAATCTAAGTTATTCATTTTCTGTATTCATTAGAATGTAGGCAAATTTAAAGATTGTGGACCGGATAAGAATGGGGTATGTCTATCGTATAATGAAAATATAGGTTTGGTTGAATGGCATTGTTTTGATAATCAAAGAAATAACGATATGATGATATGCAAAAATATAGGCTCTTGCATATAAATATATGGAAGTTTATAAACCTATTTTTTTGACATTCTCTTCAAAATCCTTGGGTTCTGTTGCTTTATTACGGGTGCGCACTCTGTAATTGTATACCGTGTTTACTGAATACCCTAAAATAGTAGAGATTTGCTCATTTTCTGTAATTCCCAGGCGTATTAAGGCAAAAATTCGTAAAGTAGAATTCAATGAAGACTTGTTATCTATTACGAATTGATCTTCAGAATGAAGCAATGCATTAAAACTTTCTACGAATGTAGGAAATAAGGACAGAAAAGTCTGATCAAAATCTGCAAATGTATTTTTTCTGTTATATTCCTGATTCAGATTATGAATCATTGAATAAAGAGAATCGTATTGTTTATTATCCAATTTTTGTTGGCCTACCAGTACAAACTTATCCAGTTGGTTGACAAGTTTGAAAGTTGCATCCAGATAATGTCCTATATATGAATTTTTGATTCTGTTTGCTTCTGCTAATTTTGCATTTAGTTTTTCCTGCAGTTCCCGTGAACGGCGAAGACGTTTCATTTGTATCAGAATGTAGATTATAGAGACAATTAGTATAATTGCAAAAACAGAACTTAGTATGAAACTGTCTTGGAAGGTTTGTCTTTTTACCTTTTCAATATCAAGTTTTTCTCCGACAAAAACAGGTAATAATGTTCCGATTACATTCATTCTATGACGTGTTCCGTAGAAAGTGGCATCTTCAAAAGCTTCATTTATATAATCGGAAGCAAGGTCCACATCATCTTTATAATAATAAAGTATAGTTGCCAATCCTCTTAAAGATACAGATTCATTGATCGCACTGCGAATATCATTGATGGCTGCTTGTACATAATATTCAATGGCTTCGTCGTTCAGTTCCAACTTATAGTCAATGAATGCCATCGTCGACAGAAGTATAGAAAGTGTTTCCGAATCTGTCGTATCGCATAGATGCAATGCTTGTTGATAGAATTGTTTGGCTTTTTCTACTTTATTCTCTTTGAGAGCAATTTTCCCTTTTACATAATATATAGTAGATGAATCTGTCAAATGTGATAAACTCTTGTATAATAGTTCATTTCCTAGTTTATTATATTTCGCAGAAAATACATCATCCTTTGTATAGTCTGCCAGATCATGATAAACACGGCCGAAGCTGATATAATAATTCGATAGCACGACGTCAGGTAATGCATCTTTTTCAATTTGTATTGAAGATAGAGTGTCGATAGCTTCTTTAAAGAACCCTCCACGTGCTAGGATATAGCCTAATTGAGTTTTGGCACTAATTTTATAACCTGATGAGTTTAGTTCATTGGCTATTTTACACAACTGTGTGGCATAGTGATAAGCAGAATCAAAAGAATATAATTTGAACTCATTGTATAAATTCATATATTCTTTAAATATATCTTCTTCATGCATAGCATTTTCATTGGTATGAAGAAAATGCTTAATGGAATCTACACGTTCTATTTTTTCTTGACGGTACGTTCTTTTTTGCTGCAATACGGGCGATATTCTTTTTTCGATTTCTTTTTTATTTCTTACTTGTTTTCTTTGAGAACATCCCATGTAAAATAGAGAAGTAAGGATAAAAGATATCATTAAAAAAATGAAACCGTATTTCTGTTTAACTTTTTGCATAGATTCTGATGTAAGTATACTGGAGGTTATCTAATATGAGTACTTCCGCAAAAGTATATAAAAAAAACATATAAAGGTTGTTTGTGTCTATATTATATATAAAAAAGAGTAGTATATATTCTGTACAGATATGTATAAAACCCTATATTTTTGCCTTAATCTTGTTTGTTAAGTAGTTGATTATTAGTAATTATTCTTTTTGAGAAACCTATATTTTTATTATACGATAAACATACTTCATTTTTATCCAGTTCATAATTTTTAAATTTGCCTCCACTTCAATAAATAGGATGTTAATGACTTGAATTTAAAAATCGTGAGACTATGAAGAATTATAGTAGACTGTTTGTATCGCTTCTGATTATGCTGTCTTTTATTTCCATTTCATCGTTAGCAATAAATGCTAACTCATCTCTAAATTTAAAAGATGGTAACTTTCAGATTGTGGTATCCGGTCACGAAGTTGAACCTGTGAAATTGGCGGTGGCAACTTTATCTAAAGACTTTGAGAAAGTGATGCATTATAAACCGGAGATTTCTCAAAGGGCTGATAATGCAAAAGGGATAGATATTGTAGTTGTTAATGAATCTACGGATGATCTGTTAATTGATAAATTACTGCTTCGCTCTTTAGATGGTTTTGAATCCCATAGAATTTATTGTGATGTGTTGAAGAGACGGATATACATCCATGGAAAAGATATGCGGGGCACTATTTATGCCCTTTATACATTTAGTGAACAGTTTCTTGAAGTGCCGGCATTATGGTATTTCTCGTCTTGGGAACCACAGTATAAGAAACAAGTAATGATTTCTTCAGATTTTGACTATTATCAAAAGTCTCCACAAGTTCGATATCGTGCATGGTTTCCTAATGATACAGATTTATTTGAGCCATGGAGGAAGCTGTCGAAAGAAAATGATGAATTGTGGCTTGAGACTATGTTGAGGCTGAAACTTAATACTGTAGAATTAGAAGCGACAGTAACATACCCTGATTATAAATTGAATAGTCGAGCTGCATTATTGCGTAAATATGGTCTGATATTAACTTCTCATCATCACGTTGCTTGTAACAACAATCTGATGAATTGGGAGGGCTATTGGCGGACAGTGCGTAAAATGGAACCGCCTAAGTTATTATTGTCTGATGAGGAATCGTTGCGTGAGTTCTGGCAGTATAGCATTGAAACTGTGTGCCGTGATAAACAGGAAAATCTTTGGCAGATTTCTTTCCGTGGAATTAATGACCAGCCTTTTTGGGCAGCTTTCTCTGATGCTCCGGAAACGGATAAGGAGCGTGCGGAGGTTATTAACCGTATGATCCGTATTCAACTGGATATGATAAAGGAAGCAACAGGTGAAAAAGATCCTTTTGTTCGTATGACTTTTTATGATGAACTGTCTGATTTATTAGCCAAAGACTATCTTCAGCCACCAACGGGTGAGAATATGCTTTGGACATTTGTGGCCGGGCGGAGAGACCATTATCCTTATGATGATTTGGTTGCCTTTGATACAAAAAAGCAAGTGAAGCTGGGCTATTATATGAATCTTCAGTTTACTTCTACCGGTGCTCATCTGGCTCCGGCCGAAGGTCCGTGGAAAATGGAGTTTAATTATCGATATGTCAATACTCGTGGACCGCTGACTTTCTCTGTTGTCAACGCAGGTAATTTGCGGGAATTTGTAATGGAAATGGCTGCCAATGCTCGTATGATGTGGGATATGCAGCTTTATGATACTGATTCGTTTTTACTGGATTTTTGTACGCAGTACTTTGGAAAGAAACATGCCGCTAAAGTTGCTAAGCTTTATCATGATTATTATTATGCTTATTGGCAGCAGAAGCCTTCTGCATTTCCAAATATGGAACGGCAGTTTATTTTTCAGGATTTAAGATATTCACGTGTATTCGATCAAATAGGAAAACGTTTTCAGGATTTTTCTCCCAATCCTTTGTATGATATAGGATTTGAACGGATACCGGGACGGACGTTTCGTATTGACGGAAATAATCAAGTTGACTCTTTAATTGCAGGAATGGAGAGAGCTGTATTTCGTTTTGGTGAAGTTTCCCGTCGTTGTGAGGATCTTCTGAAACAACTTCCTTGTCAAGATCAACGTTTCTTCAGGGATAATCTGGCAGCTCCGTGTCATTATATGGAAGCCTTAAGCCGTTCATTATATCATTTTGTTCTTGCATATAAAAATACTGATGAACGGGTTGAAAATCTGGATGCTGCAATTAGGCAGTTAGAGGAAGCTCGTGATACGCTCTATGCTACTCAAGAAGGCGTATTTGCTACTTGGTATACTGGGGATTCGTTCAACGGTAAATTCAATATTCCCGCTAAACTAAAGTTATTGTATAAACTACGTAAAGAGATTTAATAACAATTTATATTAATTACCTAATTGGATCTAATTTATGAGAAATGTAGATTTTAGCACGAAAGTATTTCGTCTGCTGATGTTGGTTCTATTGCTCTTTTCGGTACAGATCAGTCATGCCGATGGAGGATGGCCAAAAACAGTCAAGGGACGAATTGTGGATGCGAAAAGTGGTGAGACTCTTATCGGGGTGAATATCCAGATTAAGGGAACTACTACAGGTACGATTTCTGATTTTGATGGAGGGTTTCAGCTGACTGTTAAAGCTAATTCTGTTCTTCAATTTTCGTATGTAGGCTATAAGTCCATTGAAATGAAAGCTGAAGAGGCAGTCAAAAGAACCGTTTTTAAGATGCAGGAAGATGCGAGTGTACTCGAAGAAGTTGTAGTGGTGGGTTATGGTGTTCAGAAAAAAGTGACGAATGTTGGTTCTATCACTCAAGCGGACGGACTGGAATTGATGAAGTCTGGTAGTGTGAACTCTGTTTCGGAAGCTCTTCAAGGAAAGTTGAATGGTGTCATAGCAATCAATTCTTCGGGAAAGCCGGGTGATAATGATGTGACGATGTATATTCGTGGTAAGAGTACATGGGGGAATACGAATCCTTTAGTATTAGTGGATGGCATCGAGCGCGACATGGATGATATTGACATGAATGAAATTGAAACAATTTCTGTTCTGAAAGATGCTTCTGCAACGGCTGTTTATGGTGTGCGTGGTGGTAATGGTGTGATTCTTATTACAACCAAACGTGGTACGGACAATTCGCCGGAAATTAATTTTTCGGCAAATGTGACGTTTAAGAGTCCGACGACAAGTATGCATTTAGCTGATCATGTGACGGCTATGCAAGCGTATAATCGAGGGCTTGCTAATGATGGAAGTTGGGATAAATTGATTCCTCTTTCTACGATTGAAGCTTGGCAGCGTGCTTATGAGGAAGGTAACTATGGTGCTTACAACGATGTATTTCCTTATGTGAATTGGTGGGATGAATTGGTAAGTAGTGGCTATACCCAAAATTATAATGTAAACATACGTGGAGGAACTGGTTATATGAAGTATTTTGCTTCTGTAGGTTATCAGGGAGACGGTGATATCTACAATTTGAAAGAAAACGATGCTTTTGATCCGCGACATACGTACAAACGTTATAATTGGCGCTCTAATTTTGATTTTAATATTACTTCCACCACAAAACTTTCTGTGAATGTTGCCGGTAAAATGGCATATCGTAACAAATCTCTAGATAGCGATAATCCATTTAACCGTATAATGACAGAGTCTACGAGCGATCACCCTGTGAAATATTCTGATGGATATTGGGGAGATGATGAAGAAAAGAATCCGGTTGCTAATATGAATCTGGCCGGTGCAAACTTACGTAAGACTTTTCAAGGCTGGTATGATGCGTCTCTTGAGCAGAAACTGGATTTTATTACTCCCGGATTAAAAATTGGTGCTAAGCTGTCTTATTCTTCTTCCTCTACTACCTCGACTAATGTAACTCGTGGAGGAAGTGCGAATCAGGCGTTAAAGTCTATAATCCGTTATCATCGTGTTTACGACTACGCTAATCCGATTATTAATCAGGATGGTTCGGTTTCGTATCCAATGATTGAGAATACACGTCTTCCTGATGCAGAGTCCGTACCCTTGTCTCCTACTGTTGAATATTATGATAGGTTAGATGGATATACACGTCGTTTCTATTATGAGTTTTCAGTAGCTTATAACCGTACATTCAATGGTCATAATGTCGGGGCACTTGCTTTGTTTAATCGGCAGATTTATGATTCAAAAGATGGTGACAATGTTCGTTTCCCTAGCTATAATGAGGACTGGGTAGGACGTGTGACATATAACTGGAAAGAGCGGTATTTAGGAGAGATGAATGTTTCGTATACGGGTTCGGAAAAGTTTGCTCGCGGACATCGTTTTGGATTGTTTCCTTCATTTTCTTTGGGATGGCGTCTTTCGGAAGAACCGTTTATAAAGAAAAGTAGTGTAAGTAAGATACTGACTAATCTTAAGTTTCGTTATTCATGGGGAAAGGTCGGTTCTGATGCAGGAGCAAGTCGCTGGAATTATATACAGTCATTTACTTCTGGGGGAGTGATAACATTGGGTGATACGCAAACGCATGAATGGGGACCTATTTATAAAGAAGGCTCTATTGCAAACGTGGGCTCGACTTGGGAGAAGTCAACCAAACAAAATTTGGGAATTGAAGTGGGATTCTGGAACAAACTATCCATGACACTGGACTTGTTTGATGAGAAACGAAAGGATATTTTAATGACACCTAACACTACTTCATCAATAGCAGGCGCGACTTTCAATGCTGTGAATATGGGGCGTACTAAGAATCATGGATTTGAAGTAGAGTTGCGCTGGCAAGATAAAATAGGTAAGGATTTTCGTTATAATGTTGGTTTCACTATGGCATCAAGTGAAAACCGGGTTGTGTTCCGTGATGACCCATATCGTTCTCCAGAGCACCTGAAAGGTGCAGGAAAGCCTATTGGACATCAGATTCGCTATTTGGCTATTGGTAATTATGGAACTATTGATGATGTATTTAATTATGCCCAAACAGGTTCTATTAATTCTGTTGCTCCGAGTCAGGTAATTCCAGGTGATTTGGTTTATGTTGATTTCGATGCCAATGGTGTTTTGAATGGTTCTGATAAAGTTGCAGTTTCACAACTTAATTACCCCTTGCACACTTATAGTTTTCAATTAGGATTTGACTGGAAAGGATTAGGGTTTAGTGCCATGTTTTATGCTCCAACAGGTGTCTATAAATTAGTAGATCATGTATATATGGCTTCATTTATCGATGGAAAGATTAATGCACAGCCTGATGTCATGGCTGCATGGACACCGGAAACTGCCAATCAGGGTGGCATTACAACTCCGGCTTTACATTTGATTAATAATGGCAGATTTAATGGAACAGAGAGTACATATCGTTATCGAAATTTCTCTTATCTGCGTTTGAAAAATCTTGAAGTTAGCTATAAATTACCCAAACGTTGGTTGCAAGCTGCGCGTATTTCCAATTTACAGCTTTATGTGAATGGCAATAATTTGTTGACATTTTGGGGAGGAGATAACCGTATTGACCCGGAAGGTAACCAGAAAGGCTATCCTATTCTGCGTTCGATAACCTCCGGTATAAGACTCTCGTTCTGATTCATTTAATAATTGGTAGTATGAAGAATAAATGTATATATATATTGTTGGCGGGATTTTTCTTGCTTTTAAATGTAGGATGCGAAGATTTCCTGGATAAACGTGAAGATGCTGGCGGGCTTGACGAAACTTCTGTTTATGCAAATTATGAATCGATTCGTGGCTTTTTGGATGGTGTATATTCCAAATTAGATAATTACAATTGGTTTGAAAGTGCTGATGGAGGTAGTTATGGCCGTACTTATGTGGGTGTAATGGCCGATGAAATGGCAGCAACATATAATAGTACGGTTTTTGCTAAATTCTTTTCAGGCTCTTGGTTATTGACGGGTAAGAGTGAAAATGTTACTGAGATTGGTAATGGGGATAAAACACCGATAGGAAAGGCATATCCATCTTTACGTATTGTGAATCGTGTGATTGCCAATATTGATAAAGTCCCGTTGACGGAAGAACAAAAAAAAGAGATTCTGGGACAGGCTTATTTTTATCGTGCCTGGTTTTATTTCTCGGTTATAAAACGTTATGGAGGTATGCCTATCATAGATCGCGTTTTTGAGGGTGGAGATGATGATCTTCCCCGTGTCACTTATCATGAAAGTTCGGATTGGATGATTGGGGATATCGATAAAGCGATAGCTATGCTTCCTGATACTTGGGAAAATATGCAGTACGGTCGTCCGACGAAATTGGCAGCCATGGCTTTCAAAGAGATGGCGTTATTGTATGATGCAAGTCCTTTAATGCAAAATGATCTGAATTCAATTGAAGTGAAAACTTATGATCGGGAACGGGCGAAGAAAGCGGCACAGGCTGCTTGGCAGGCTATTAAGTATATGAAAGATAATGAGGGGGTGACCGGAGTGAGGATGGAGACTAAGGAAGAATATACGAATATTTTTTGGTTTCCGGATACGCAGATAAAGCAGCCAGAACATATATGGACGCGCCGTAGCATGAAAAATACAACGGATCGGAGTAAAACGTTACGTGCGTTCTGGCTTTATCCGGAGTTGGCTACAGGCACGGGGGCGGAAGCGTTTGCCATGTCTTGTCCGACGTTGAATGCTGTTAATATGTACGAACGTCAGGGGGATGATGGAATATATTATCCGATTGATGATCCTCGTTCCGGTTATGAGTTTGATCCAGAACATGCTTTCACCAAACGTGACCCTCGTTTTTATAATAATATATTAATTCCTGGTGATAAATGGGGAACTTACCAGAATGGTGCAACCTATTATATTCGTTTATGGGTTGGTTCAAAACCATATAATGACTTTTTGACATCCAAACATTCGAATGGACGTGAAATATCGGGTTTTATGTGCCGTAAATTTCTTTGGGAAGATGCTCATGGGCAGCACTTTCCTAGTGGTAATGATAAATGGTTAAGATACTGTGCGCAAACTGTATTTATTCGGGTTGCTCAGCTTTATCTGGATTTTGCAGAAGCATCGTTTGAAGCGACTGGAAGTGCGACAGCTACAGTAGAGAATTGTGGAATGACGGCAGAAGAAGCTATAAATTTAGTTCGTAATCGTGTAGATGTGACGGATTTGCCTTCGGATATAGTGAATGATCCGGAGAAGTTCCGTGAAGCGTATCGTCGTGAACGTGGGGTAGAGCTTATGTTCGAGCATCACCGTTGGTGGGATGTGCGTCGTTGGATGATTATGCATGATTTATTTAAAACAGCATATCCTCTTCAAGGAGTTAAGTTTCATCCTGTTGGTTCGTATGGTGATAAAACAAGACCGGAAAGTTTCACTTATGAGAAATTTGACATGACTAAAGAAGTTCGGGGATTCTCGAATATGCGTAATTACTGGTATCCGTTGCCACAGCATGATGTGGATGCGCTTCGCAATTTGCAACAGAATCCGGGTTGGTAATGAAAATACTTAATTTTAGATGTTTATGAGAAACAGATATCGTATATTTTTCATGGGATTGTTTGCGTCGGCTTTTTTGATAGGAGGTACAATGGACGTGGAAGCCCAGAACAAGAATAAGAAGAAAATTCCGGTAATTGAGGTAAAAGCTCGAGTAACCGATGTAAACGGTCAGCCGTTGCGTGATGTTATGGTATTAAGTGGGGGTGGAGCAATAACTAATTATACAGATGTGAATGGTTGTTTCTCCCTTAAAACAAAGGCAAATGGCACCATTCTGATTGAGACTCCTGGGTATAAGGATGCAGTGATTAATTTACAGGAGGGGGGATGTCCCAGTGAAATCAAACTTGAGCTTGAAGGATTGTACTCAACAGAACGTGATATTTATGAACGTGGTGATGGTGCTAAAACATATCAGTCTGATTTAACGGCTGCTATTGGTCATGTGAATATTGAACATTTGAAAACAATGCCTGAATTACAACTATCCAATACTTTGCAAGGACAGGCGGCTGGTCTGATTGCTATTGCAGGGACGGGCGGAATTGGCTATGATAATTCGACACTTTATATTCGCGGGCATCACAACAATGGTACGAATAATGCTATTGTAATTGTTGATGGGATTGAACGTCCGATTGATGATATTCTTCCGGAGGAAATAGAATCAATTGAGATTTTGAAAGATGCTCCGGCTAAAATTCTGTATGGAGCGCAGGCCACTAATGGAGTGGTGCTGGTGCGCACTAAACGTGGAGAAGCACATAAGCGTATTATTCGGCTTGGATTAGAATATGGTGTGCAACCTACAACACGTTTACCTAAGTATCTCGATTCTTATAATTATGCCACATTGTTTAATGAGGCACGTGAAAATGACGGTATGTCTCCATTTTATACGGATAAAGATTTAGAAGGTTACCGTCATTCATCAGGAGTAAATGACCTGCTTTATCCTAATGTAGATTATTATAAAGAGTTTCTTCGTGATCAGAATACTTTCCGGAAAGCCACTCTTGAACTGAATGGTGGAAATAAAAATGCTACTTATGCTGTGACTGTAGGCTATACAGGAAGTTCTGGTTTGGAAAAAGTGGGAGACCGTTCTGACTTGAATAGAATAAACGCTCGTGGTAATCTGGATATTCGTATTACAGATTTTCTTTCGGTTGCAGCAGATGTTGCGGCACGTATTGAAAAGAAGGACTGGGGAGCAAAGGATGGTGAAGGACTATTTGGAGAGATATCTACCCTTCGTTCCAATGAATATCCATTTATAATCTCTCCGGAGGCGATCAACGGGCATGATGGTATTGCTGTAGATGGAAGTTCTTTGATTTTTGGAGCAAGCTCTCGTAAATCAAGCAATCTTTATTCAGATATGGCATATGGGGGGAATACATCAGAAAGATATGTAAACAGTCAGACGAATCTGGGATTAAAATTTGATTTGAATGAGTTTGTAGAAGGATTGACTGCCGATGCTTATATGACTTTTGATAATTACAGTTATTTACGTCAGGAATTACGTAATGCATACCCAACTTATTCTATTGATCGTTATTTGGATGCTAATGGTGATGAAGTTCTTCGTTTTACGGAGCGAAAAAGACTGAATTTGCCTAAGAAGCAATCGATTGTAGCAAATAATACATATCGCTATTTCGGATGGCGGGCGAATGTGGGGTATGAAAATAGATTCGGACTTCATAGAGTCTCTGCCAATGCTGCTTTTCGTTATACTCAAGAAGAAGCCACAGGCAGTTCACAGGACTCGAAAGATGCTAATTTTACATTCCGGGCTAATTATAATTATGACAAACGGTATATGCTTGAAGGTACACTTTCTGCAATGGGAAGTAATAAGTTTGAGAAAGGTAGCCAATACTTCTTTGCCCGGGCAATTGGCGCAGCGTGGGTACTTTCTAATGAATCGTTCTTGAAAAATATGAAAAAAGTAGACTTTTTGAAGTTAAAGGCTAGTTACGGTCATCTTGGTTATGCTGGTAATACCGGTTTCTTCCTTTATAGAACAAATTGGAAAAAAGGAGATAAGGAAGAGTTCAGACCGACTATTGGGGGGAATACTACCGATCTTTCTCGTTGGGGTAATCCCGATTTGGAGTGGGAGTATTCTAATGAGCTGAACGTGGGTGCAGAAGGGCTTTTCTTGCATAACCGCCTTTCTACTGAAATTAACTATTTCCGTGAGTTGCGTAAGAATATTATAGGTGTAAATAATGCTAAGTATGCAGCAACAGGAGGTGATTTTATTCCGTACGAGAACATTGGGGAAGTCATGAATCAGGGATTTGATGCTTATGTAAGTTGGAATGATAAAATAGGAAAGGATTTTACTTATAATGTGGGATTCAATATTACTTATACGAAAAATAAATTGCGTAAAAGTAATGAACTAAGTAATATGGAAGAGTATCGTAAGGCAATAGGACGTCCGACCAGCACGATCTTTGGATGGCAGGCACAAGGACTTTTTGGTAAAGATGTTCCTCTTGCAGGTCATGCTAATCAGACTTTTGGCAATTATCAGGTCGGTGACATTGCTTATGCGGATTTGAATGGTGATGGAACTGTCGATAATAATGACCAAAAAAGTATTGGGCAGAGTTTTCCTACTACAACAATGGGGATTGATGTTACTTTAAATTATAAAGGATTTGGTCTTTATATTTTAGGTACTGTCACCACAGGTATTACTAAGTTATGCACGAGTTCTTATTACTGGAACTCTGGTCTTAACGGATATTCTGTACTTGCATTTGACCGTTATCACCCAGTGAACAATCCAGAGGGGACTCAACCCCGCTTGACAACAATGGCAGCCGATAACAATCAACGTAACTCTACATTCTGGGCGGAGAATGGTTCGTTTTTCCGTCTTAAGAATATTGAGTTGAGTTATACTTTGGTGAATAAATCAGGAAAAGGTATCGGCAAGAACTATAAGTTTTTTGTTCGTGGAACTAATCTTTTTGTTCTTTCAGGCATTAAAGATCTTGATCCGGAAAGGATACTCTCTGGTGTGACTAATTATCCTACCTACCGTACTGTTACGGGTGGATTATCAATCTCTTTCTAAACTTATTATGATTATGAAATTAATAAAATATACATTTATCACGGTTTTGTTGGCAGGCACTGTATGTTCATGTAGCGATATGCTTGATACTAAACTGACAAACGAGTGGTCGGAAGATGATACTTGGACAAATGCGGAAAAAGCTCAAGGTGTTTTACTCTCAGTCTATCAGGATGTCATGATTTCTCCTGATGCGTGGGATGGTAATTTTCTTGATGCGGCTACAGATAATGCTTTGACTCGTAATACAGGTTCAAGTGTTTATCGCGCTGGACAAGGTGCTTTTAGTTTTTCTACAAATCCATTGGGTATTTGGAGTAAATGTTATAATCAGTTCCAGCAAATTCATATTTTCCTGGATAAGGGATTGACAAATGATGTTTGTTATAGTATGACAAGCGAGGACAATGACAGGAAAATCAAACAGCGCCTTAAAGGAGAAGCTATTTTCTTGCGTGCTTGGACTGGTTTTCAGTTATTACAGATGTATGGGGGAAAAACAGATGATGGTTCAGTACTTGGTTATCCCATTGTAACTCATTTTGTTACTCCGGAAGAGTCTTCACATCCGGAGAACTTTGTACGTAATACTTATGAAGAATGTGTAAAACAAATAGCGGAAGATTGTGAAACAGCTATGTCCTTGCTGCCATTGACTTATTCGGGGAGTGATGCAATTTTGGGTGAGAATCTTTTTGGTAGAGCATCTGGTCTAGCAGCCGCTGCACTAAAAGTTCGTGTTTTACTATATGCTGCAAGTCCGGCATATCAGCCTGACAATATTGTTAGGTTAAATGGTATGGGGGATTATACTATTGTAGATCAAACTGCTTATCAGGCAAAATGGGAACGGGCGGCAACCTATGCATATGAAGTACTCCAAATGTCCGGAATGACAACTTATGCTGCTCTAAAACCGAAAGAACTGTATGATGGTGGAGACGCACAATCTACAGAGTTCCTTTTTCGTACATTTGTAGGCAAGGGACATGCTATTGAAGGTCGTCACTATCCTCCTTTCTATTATGGAAATGCGCAGACAGTTCCTTCTCATAATCTTGCTGCGGCATTTCCTGCAAAAAATGGGTTTCCGATTGATGATCCTCGTGCCGGATATGATAAAGAGAATCCTTACTCCTGTATACGTGACAATCGTTTTGATGTGAATCTCTACTATCAAGGGCGGAAGTTTGGAGCAAACGACTCTAACATAGATGTCGCATATGGAGGAAAAGATTCTGATTATTTGAATGAAAAGGCAAGTCGCTCTGGGTATTATCTTGCAAAGTTCATTAATACAGATCTTGCAAATTTCATTAAGCCTCTTGATCAACAGGAGTCTCGTCACTATAACCCGATGTTGCGTAAAGCTGAAGTTTGGTATAACTTTGCAGAAGCTGCAAATGAAGCATGGGGGCCAAAAGTTGTAGGTCCGGATTGTACGATGTCTGCATATGATGTTATTCGTACGATCCGTGAAAAATCAGGAGGAATAACTGATGTTACCTATCTGGATGAGATGGCGGTTTCTCAAGAAAGTTTTGCAAAATTGATTCAGAATGAACGTCGTATAGAGTTTGCTTTTGAAAATCAACGCTTTTGGGATTTACGTCGTAGACTTTTGCCACTCGATGAGACCATTTTAGGTATGAAAGTTACTCGGAAAGTAGATGGTACTGAAGTCTTTGAGGTTGTGCCAATAGAAGAACGCCCGCTTGATAATATGCGTTATTATTATCTCCCGTTGCCTTACGACGAGATACTGAAGAACTCAAATCTTATGAATAATAGAGGGTGGGGAAAGTAGTAATTTATAAAAACAGGATATTATGAAAGCTATAAATACATTATTATTTATTATTGCGTTATTAGGATTTACTTCGTGTTATGATGATTATGTGAGCGATTATGAAAATCCTAATATGGGATTTGCTGTTAGTAAACCAATGCGTACAGTTATTTCGGAGCGTGATATGCCGATATACATAGGGGTATCAATTGGGGGTAAAAGAGAAGTGGATATGTCGGATTGGGCTCGATTTGTAATTGATCCGACATTGGTAGAAGGCACTGGTAAGGAACTGCTTCCAAGTGATTATTATACTCTCTCAGACCCGGAATATTTCCGGGTACGCAAGTCTAATCTTCCAGTGGCTGATGTTCGCATTGATTTTACGGAAGCATTCTATAATGATCCGCTTAGTCTGAAAGATCACTATGTCTTACCGTTTCGTATGACTGAAAACTCTTTGGGAGCTTTGCGTGAAGGTGCTGAAACAACTGTTGCCATCATTAAATATATCAGTACTTATGCTGGAACGTATTATCGTATGGGGACCGTTACGGAGGTTGATGCGTCAGGAACCGCTTTGGGCAGTCCGGTAAATTATGGAAATACACATGACATTATCAATTGTAGTACTGTTGGTTTTAAAAGTACTGCTCCACGTACTGTTGTGTGTCCGGGAGTCGGTAATGAAAAAGAAAATGTCGGTAGTGTGACTTTGATAATGGATGTTGATAAGAACGTTGTAGTGACAGGTGTGGAAGGTAAGGCCGCTATAAGTGATGCGTCAGGAAGCTATAAAACTGAAGGTGATTATGATTATGTGGCTAATGTTGGTACGCGTGCTCCTCAGTTTGATCTGGAATATACTTATGTAAAGGACGGAAAATATTATCATGTTGCTGAAAAGTTAGTGTTACGTCAGGATCCATTATATGATCTACGTGTTGAAACTTGGTAATTAATAGTATTATAAAAAAATAAAGAAATGAAGATATATATTCCTATTATTTTATCTATCTTGTCTATCTTTTCTGCCTGTGATTCAGAAGCTGGATGGCAGAATCTGGAGGTGATAGAAACTGTAAAAATAGATCCTGTGATTGATTGGACGGCTGTTGCTGATAGCTGTACGTTTGTTCTGGTAGAGCAATTTATGAACAAAGAAAAAGGAACGTTTTGGAAGTCACCGAAGAATGTAAGTGGAGGGTCTTATAATATTTATTGGCAACAAGCTCATGCTATGGATGTTATTGTATATGCTTATGAACGGATTAAGAATAAGAATCCCGAATTGGCCGATACTTATGAGAATTATTTCAGGCTTTGGCTTAAAAATAAGGCTAATAATTATAATCATGATAAAAATGATGAGACTGGATTTTTGAATTCTTTTACAGATGATATGTGTTGGATTTGTCTGACATTAATTCATATGTCGGAGGCTACTGGCGATGATGTATACATTAATATGGCTAAAACAGTTTACGATACGCATATTATTACTCGGGCAAGAACGGATGCTAAAGGAACCGGATTGCCATGGAAAAGCAATGATGAAAGCAGGAATGCATGTACCAATTCTCCGGGTTGTTTGATTGCAGCTAAATTGTATAAAAAATATGGTACAGAAAATTATCTGAATGATGCGAAAATGTTATATGATTATATTGTGAAAAATTTGCTAAAAGGTGATGGTAGGGTAGAGGAACCACCCTTAACTTATACGCAGGGAACTTTTGGTGAAGCGTGTCGACAGTTGTACCATATAACGCAGGAACGGCAGTACATGAGGAAAGCAGAGGAGGTGATAAACTATACGATGACCAGTGATCGATGTCTCCAGAATTGGATATTGCGTGATGAAGGTACCTCTATGGATGGTAGCATTTTTAAGGCCGTCTTTATTCCTTATGCTGTAAATCTGGCTTTAGATGAGAAGGCTTCCGACTATGTTAAAAAACGTATTATTCTCTTTTTGCAGGATAATGCAACTGTATTATGGAATAATTTGGATAGAAGCTTATATCCGGAAATGTATTGCAATTATTATTGGGGAAAGGTGTTTCCATCCGGTGATATTGCTTCTATGGGAGCTCAGACAAGCGGTGCATCTTTGATGGAGGGAGTTGCCCGGATGTTGGCGAATTTAGCAGAATAATAGTATATTTGTAACATATTTGTAAATTTGAAAAGGCATGAATAACCATTTTACTCACGTTAGTATTGTCCTATTCTTCTTATGTCTTATAGGAAGTGTTTGTGGATATGCACAGACTTCAGCTACTACTGATACGGGATATCAACTTTGGTTGAATTATAAACCGGTTCTGGATACTAGGCTGAAAAGAACTTATGTTCAGCATTACAGCCAAATTCGTTTGTCCGGCAGTCGATATGATGAAGTGATAGCTGACGAACTGAAACGCAGTTTGAAGGCCATGTTGACAATCACGCCAGAATTCGTTCATAATGAGAAAAAAGGCATTCAAATGAGTTTTTGTGCAGATAAAAGCTTGGGGCAGGAGGGATACATTATTCGCAGTGGTAAAAAGGGAATAACACTCCAGGCTTATTCCGATGCGGGATTTCTTTATGGTACGTTCCATTTGATTCGTTTGATACAATGTGAATATTCACTTGAACACTTGAATATCAGAGAAACTCCCGCATTGGACTCCCGTCAACTGAATCACTGGGATGATCTGGGAACTATAGAACGGGGATATGCTGGAAGATCATTATGGAAATGGAATGACTTACCCGGGAAAATAGATCCGAGGTACACCGACTACGCCCGTGCTAACGCATCTATTGGAATAAATGGAGTGATTTTGAATAATGTCAATGCCGATCCTCGCTTTTTACGCCGTGATTATTTAGAAAAAATTGCAGTTCTGGCTCAAATTTTCCGTAAATATAATATACGTGTGTATCTTGCAGCCAATTTCGGAGCTCCCATGAAACCATCTGCAACACCGGATGTCATGAGGCAATGGGGAGGAGTAGGAAATTTGAATACGGCTGATCCTCGAAATCCTGAGGTACAGAAGTGGTGGAAAACAAAAGCTGATGAAATTTATTCATTGATTCCTGACTTCGGTGGATTTGTAGTAAAAGCAAATTCAGAAGGAATGCCGGGACCGCAGGATTATGGATGTACGCATGCAGATGGGGCTAATATGCTGGCACGTGCTTTGAAACCTCATGGGGGGATTGTAATGTGGCGGACATTTGTATATAATCCGGAAATAGATAAAGATCGGATAAAGCGTTCTTATAAGGAATTTCTACCGCTGGATGGAATGTTTGATGATAACGTAATTTTGCAAACTAAAAACGGAGCATTGGATTTTCAACCGAGTGAGCCTGCACAACCTCTTTTTGGAAGTATGACACGAACCCCTTTAATGGCAGAGCTTCAGATTACTCAGGAGTATCTCGGTCATTCTACTTATCTGGTGTATTTGCTGCCAATGTGGAGAGAGTTTTTAGATTTTGACACACATTGTAAAGGTGCTGGAAGTACCATTGCCAAAATTCTGACAGGTGAGGTAATCCCTCAGTCATATCGTGCTATAGCAGGAGTGGCCAATACCGGTGATTCTCACAATTGGACAGGACACCATTTTGCGCAAGCTAATTGGTTTGCTTTCGGACGTTTGGCTTGGAATCCGAAACTGGAGACCCATAAGATTACATCCGAGTGGATAAAATCGACATGGAACTGCGACAAACAAACTTTGAAAGTTGTGGAACAAATGATGATGCCAACATGGAAAAGTTTTGTTTGTAGTCATGCTCCTTATAGTATTGGATTTACGGTACAGGTTAAAGGGCATTATCTGGCTGGTTTTGAGATACGAGCCAATAAAGAATGGAAGATAGATAATGAAAGTATTGGTAATGATCGGACGATTACTGGCTCTGATTATGTATCACAGTATTTTGAACCGAATCGTTCACTTTTTAATGATATCAATCAATGCCCTGAATTGTATTTACTTTGTTTTCACAGAACTCCTTGGAATCATAAAATGAAATCCGGCCTGACGCTTCGTGAGGAACTTATTGCCAATTTGAAACAGGGAATAGAACAAGTTGACAGAAATATTGAACTTTGGAAATCACTTCGTGGTAAAATTGATGAGCGACGCTTTGGTGAAGTGATGGAAAGCCTCGCTACAGAAAAAAAGGATACACAAGCCTTTTATGATTCTGCTATCCATTTTTTCAATCTTTATAAATAAGAGAAGAGCTTTTCTAACTTTTTTATATGAAAATGGCTGTTTTTTATTCTTTATTGAACAGCTATTTTCATAATTTGCCAAATAAACTGTCGAACTTTGGATGTGATCTTTTAATAGCTAATTGGCTGAAATTACTCACTTATAGATGATACTTCTGCTATTTGTACGGCTATTGGTGCGGATATACCTTTGGGAGTGCAGGTAAGTGTGATTAATAATTTTTATAATAAAAAGAAATAGAATTAAATAACTAGAAATATTGTATCAATGAAAGTCTTTTCGCTATTAATATTACTGATGATGGCATCTGTTCTGCAATCGCAAGTCGTTGTGAATGAGAATATAAAACATAGTAAAAATGTTTTTCCGTTAGTTACTTCTAATGTGGAGGCGACTGTGTGTTATGATGCTAATGATTATCTGGTTGTAAAGAAGGCCACTGAATTGTTTGTATCAGACATTGAGAATGTTACGGGTCAAAGACTGAAATTGACAAATGAATGTAAGAAGGGAAGAGCAGTGGTCATTGTTGGCACTATTGAGAAGAATCGGGCAATTCGTCAGTTAGCTTCCAAAGGGAAAATAAATATAGCTCCTTTGGAAAGAGCTTGGGAACGGTATTTGATTCAAATGGTTGATCGTCCTTTTCCGGGTGTGAGTAAGGCTTTGGTGGTAGCAGGAAGTGATAGACGAGGAGCCGCTTACGGTTTATTCTCTCTTTCGGAAATGGCAGGTGTATCTCCATGGTACTGGTGGGCGGATGTCCCTGTGAAGAAACATAAAACACTTTATGTAGATGCTCCTGCTACTTTATCTAAGACTCCTTCTGTGAAATATAGGGGGATTTTCTTGAATGATGAGGACTGGGGATTAAAACCATGGGCTGCTAAGACTTTTGAAAAGGAACGCGGGAATATCGGTCCCCGTACTTATGCCAAAATATGCGAATTGTTGTTACGCCTGAAAGCAAATCATTTGGCCCCTGCTATGCATCCGGTGTCAACCGCATTTTATAAGATACCTGAAAATAAGTTAGTGGCAGATACTTTTGCCATTGTGATGGGCTCTAGTCATTGCGAACCATTATTGTTGAATACTGCTAGTGAATGGAATTCTAAAACTATGGGTCCTTGGGACTATGGAAAAAATAAAGATAAAATTAATGAGGTTTTAGGAAGCCGTGTGGAAGAGATTTGTGCTTATGAGAATGTATATACACTGGCATTGCGGGGACTTCACGATGCAGCTATGGGAGGCGGAGATGTATCGATGAAAGAGAAGGTGAAATTGCTGGAGAGTGCATTGAAAGACCAACGTGATATTATAGCCAGGCATACTGATAAACCAATTGAAACAATTCCGCAAGCATTTACTCCTTATAAAGAGGTATTGGAAATTTATTCAAATGGTTTGGAACTACCGGATGATGTTACAATTATTTGGCCGGATGATAATTTTGGGTATATGAAGCGATTGAGTGGTCCGCAGGAGCAAAAGCGTTCCGGACGATCAGGAGTTTATTATCACTTATCTTATTTGGGAGTTCCTCATAGTTATTTGTGGTACAGTACTACTCCTCCAGCTTTAATGTATGAAGAACTTCGTAAAGCTTATGATACTACTGCGGATCGTATTTGGCTGGCTAATTGTGGAGATTTGAAAGGAGCGGAAATGCAGGTTTCTCTATTCCTTGATATGGCTTATAATATTGAACAGTTTAATGCCAATAATGTGGTCACTTATCCGGCACATTGGTTGGCTGAGATGTTTGGAGAACAATATTATAATGTTTTTGAGGATATTACAACTTCACATATTAATCTTGCTTTTTCCAGAAAACCGGAATATATGGGGTGGGGGTATTGGAATAATTATTGGGGTGGAGGAGAAAAACGTACGGATACTGAATTCTCTTTCGCTAATTATAATGAGGCGGAAAGACGTCTGAGTGAATATCGTCGTATTGGGAAAGAAGCGGAAAATGTTTTTCTTTCATTGACGGAAGAAGCTAAACCGGCATTGTATCAGCTATTGTATTATCCGGTAAAGGGTGCCGAACTGATGAATCACATGACTATAAAAGGGCAATTTTATCGCCAGTATGTCCGTCAGCAACGTGCAGCTGCCAGTCAACTGAAAGCACAGGTGAAAAATTATCATGATAGCTTGAAACTTATTACCGATAGCTATAATTCGTTGTTGAATGGGAAATGGAAATATATGATGTCTCTGAAACAGAACTATGATGGTACAAGTTCTTATTTCATGGTTCCGTTGATGGAGGAGAACTATGTTCCTATGGGAAGTCCTAAACTTGCAGTCCAAGCGGAAGGTGAGGCATTGGACAAAGGTGGATTAAATTTTCATAGTTTGCCTGCTTTCAGCACTTACTCTCGCAAGGAACATTGGATTGATATTTATAATCAGGGGACAGGAGAAGTCGTATGGAATGCACAATCTTCAGCTGATTGGATAATACTCTCGCAAGAAGCTGGAAAAACTTCGTTGGAAAATCGAATAGTTGTTTCTATCGATTGGACTAAAGTTCCTGTGGGAGAGAGGATAAGAGGAGATATTGAAATTGTATCTGGAGATCAGAAAGAATGTGTGCTGGTTTCTGTTTTTAATCCGGTTTCTCCTATACGTGATGAGGTGCAAGGATTATATGTCGAAGAGAATGGATATATTTCTATCCCGGCTGTTGATTTTCATCGCAAGTTTGAGAATAGGGATATCAAAATGACTGTTCTCCCTGGACTCGGTTTTGAAGAAAGTTCTCTACAAATGGGAACTCCTATGGCGCCTTTACAGATGTATCGTGCGGGTGATGTACCTAGAGTAGAATATGATTTTTATACGTTTAATGCTGGAATTTATGATGTGTATACGTATGTTCTACCCACATTCCCGTTACACGCGGAACGAGACTATAAATTGCCGGAACATACTAATTCAGATACAAAGTATAGTGTCCGTATAGATGATGGATCTATTTCTACTCCTTCGACTTCCGCTATTGAGTATTCTCAAATTTGGTATGATAGCGTACTAAAGAACTGCAGAGTGAATAAATCTACTTTGTATGTGAAGAAACCTGGTAAACATACTCTACAGATACGTTGTGGTGATCCCGGAATCGTTATTCAAAAAATAGTCATTGATATGGGAGGATTAAAACGTTCATATCTTGGACCTGAAAGTACAAAATGTAACTAGTCTCAATTGGTTGGGGAACCGGATGGTTTTGCCATGGGTTCTCCTTCTTTTTGCGGTATTCCCAGTACAGGCATTCCGTCTTTGTCCCACTCCATTTTTTGTAAGCGGGGAGTACGTGAGTCCATTGCGCCCGGAGCGTCGTTGGGAATCTGGCGGGCATGATAAAGCATATAACATTCTTTTCCATCCGGTGAAGGAATGAAAGAACTGCCGCCGGGACCAAAAACTTCGTTTTTCGGCTCCTGCTGAAATACGGGTGTCGGATGTTTCTTCCAGGAGGCGGGATCCAGCAGGTCAGCATTGGCGTCTGCTGTTAGTAATCCTACACAATAATAAGGCGTCCAGCTACCACTGGCAGAATAAAAAATGCAAACTTTGTCTTTATTCTTTGGTTGGAAAAAATGAGGTGCCTCGTTCACATGAATCGGATAGGCCGTTTTACTGCCATCAGGATTGACCCATTGACATTCCCATTCATATTCAGGTTTGGAAATCAGGACTCTATCGGAAGAAAGAGTCCATGGATTTTCCATGGAAGCGATGTAAATGCACTGTGTCTCACTGTCGATTCTTTGTTTTTGCCATCCGCACCAGATCATGTAACGTTGTCCGTTATGTTCAAAAGTGCTTGCATGAATCGCCCAGTTGTTATCTTTGTCAGTCGGTATTCGGCCTTTCATGACAAACTTTCCCTCTGTAGGAGTGGCAGCCTCGTTCTCAATTACATAAATCTGGTGATTGTCCATGTTACCGTCATCTGCCGCAAAATAGATATACCATTTATTATTGATCCGATGTAGCTCGGGGGCCCATAAATGGTGCGAATTACTAGGGTCTGTCGGTATCCATACCGGTTTTTTAAGACTGTCATCCAAGTTTGTTATATCACTCGTTTCCCAAAGTATGATCCTGCTTTCGGAACCTTGTGTGTAGTAATATTTCCCTTCGTGAAAAACACCCCATGGTTCTGCTCCTTTTTCGCGCAACGGATTCGTATAGGTATCTCCTGTTATCGTTTCCTTTTCCGGCTCTGTTTTCTTCTTGGGTTGGCAAGATGCACAAATAATGACTAAAAGTACAGTTAGTAATGAGATTCCGCTTTTCATGGTATTTTTCATTTTATAATGACACTGCAAAGAAAGCACAAAATCTTGATAAATCATCTTTTTTTTGCAGATTGGTTAGTATTTATCCTTAATTGGTTCATAATTATTGAATTTTCTATTCGTTTTTTCTCATCTTTGTAGCACGAACTTTAAAATTGATATTATATGAAACTAAAACATCTTATTCTTTTCTGTATTATTTGTTGTTCCCTGTCTGTATTTGGGCAAAAGGCCGGTCAGCAACCAAAGACAAGTGGCAATCCTGTATTTCCGGGCTGGTATGCCGATCCGGAAGGAATTGTGTTTGGAGATGAATACTGGATTTACCCTACGTATTCGGCGCCTTATGACGAACAAACCTTCATGGATGCTTTCTCGTCTAAAGACTTGGTGAACTGGACAAAACACCCGAAAGTGTTGTCGAAAGAGAATATAAGTTGGTTTAGACGTGCTTTATGGGCACCTGCTGTGATTCATGCGAATGACAAATATTATATATTCTTCGGTGCGAATGATATTCAAAGTAATAACGAGCTGGGAGGTATCGGTGTGGCTGTAGCCGACAATCCTGCCGGACCATTTAAGGATGCACTGGGCAAACCTCTGATTGATAAGTTTGTAAATGGTGCACAGCCGATCGATCAGTTTGTTTACAAAGATGATGACGGACAGTATTATATGTATTATGGTGGCTGGGGACATTGCAATATGGTGAAGCTAGCTCCGGACTTGTTGAGTATCGTACCGTTTGAGGATGGTACCATCTATAAGGAAGTAACTCCCGAAAAATATGTAGAGGGACCTTTCATGTTAAAACGTAACGGTAAATACTATTTTATGTGGTCGGAAGGCGGTTGGACCGGACCGGATTATTGCGTAGCCTATGCGATTGCCGACTCACCATTCGGACCTTTTAAAAGAGAAGCAAAAATCTTACAGCGAGATCCCAATATTGGAACGGGTGCCGGCCATCATTCTGTAGTGAAAGGTCCGGGAGCGGACGAATGGTACATCATTTATCATCGCCATCCATTAGGTGAAACGGATGGAAACGCTCGTGTGACCTGTATTGATCGCATGATTTTTGATAAAGACGGAAAAATAAAACCCATAAAGATGACTTTCGAGGGAGTAGAAGCCAGCCCATTGAAGTAAAATCTGAAAAGTTCAGCCCATCGGTAATTAATATTTTAATAAAGATGGGCTTTTTTTGATTTATTGTTTTATTTTTGTCCTTATAAATTCAATATACTTATTATAATGAAATCGGATATACACTCTCTCTCTGATTCCCTTTTGTGGAGAAGGTTTCTCGAAGGAGACTCGAGTGCGTATACCCAAATATATAATCAAACAGTACAAGATCTGTTTCGATTCGGATTATTATATACTTCGGATAAAGAATTAATTAAAGACTGCATACATGATGTGTTTGTGAAAATTCACATGAATCGTGCAAAGTTGGCTCCAACAGATAATATTGCCGCCTATTTGACAGTGGCGTTGAAAAACACTCTTTTTAATGCGCTGAAAAAAACAACAGATTCTCTCCCGTTTGATGAAATAGGTGAGAGAGAAGATACGGTTGACGACTCTCCTTCCACTCCGGAAACTATATATATTAATAATGAACAGGAAAAACAAGTTCAGACAACCGTACATTCTATGATGTCTGTATTGACGGACAGACAGCGCGAAATTATTTATTATCGGTATATCAAAGAGATGAGTATCGATGAAATCAGTAAGGTGACAGATATGAATAATCAGTCTGTTTCTAATTCTATTCAACGGGCTTTGGGACGTATCCGCGACTTATTTAAGAGAAAATAAGAGAGAATAACCAGCCCATTTTTCCTGCCTATCAAAAAAAGTGGAAAAAACTTCGAAAAAGGTGAGTATAAAATGAAAGTACAACTGTTATTCATACGTAAAGACAATGAAAATGATGAACTCTGAACAAGAACATACAGATTTTTCCCTATATACTTTTGAAGAATTTCTTCAGAATGATTTCTTTGTTTCTTCTATGAACTATCCTACGGAAGAAACACAGAAGTTCTGGGATGAATTTGAACAGATGAATCCTTCTAATATAGATGAATATATCGCTGCAAAAAGATATTTGGAAGTTTTTTCGAAAGAGAAGGGTGAGGTACTTTCAAACCAGGAAACGGATGATTTATGGATTCGTATTCAAGCGACTAATATAAATAAGGAGAAAGCGAGACGCAAGAACTATTTCTTAATAGGATTGAGTGCGGCTGCCAGTGTGGCTATTCTTGTGGGATGTTTCTTCTTTTTGAAGAACTATTCTTCGGCTCTGGATCCGGACATTGCCACATTTGCTGTGAATACGAAAGCCGATTTGCCTTTGACGGAAGAAACACTGTTGATTTTGGCAGAAGATAATGTCGTGAGTTTGAAGGAAAAAGAAACAGAGATCACGTATGATTCCGTAGAAATCAAAACGAATCAGGAAAGTATACAAAAGGAGAAATCGGCAACTTATAACCAATTGGTTATTCCACGTGGAAAACGTTCGGTATTGACGTTTGCCGATGGATCTAAAGTCTGGGTGAATGCCGGTACAAGGGTGGTTTATCCGGTGGAGTTTGAACAAGACAAACGTGAAATCTATGTGGATGGTGAAATCTACATAGAAGTGGCCAGAGATGAAAATCGTCCTTTCTATGTGCGGACCAAAGATATGAATGTCAGAGTGCTTGGTACTAAATTTAATGTAACTGCGTATGAATCGGAAGCAATTAGAAGTGTAGTGCTGGCACAAGGATGTGTTCAGGTGGAGACAGACCGGACTCCTAAAGCCATTCTGGCTCCTAATCAGATGTTCAGTTCTGCCGATGGAAAGGAAAATATAACACAGGTAGATGTAGAAGAAGCTATATCATGGGTGAATGGACTCTATTATTTCCAAAGTGCTGATTTGGGAATCGTTTTGAAACGTCTGTCTACCTATTATGGCATTAACGTAGAATTTGACCCAGCGCTAAGTAAAATAAAATGTTCCGGAAAAATCGATTTGAAAGACAACTTTGAAACAGTAATTAATGGATTAACCTTTGTTGCACCAATCTCTTATGCCTATGATGAACAATATAAGACGTATCGAGTCGTAAAGAAATAGATATGAAAAAATAAGATAAAGAATAAATCTAATTCCTGAATTTTATGGTAATTTTTGTAGAAAGTGGATGATACACGCTATCATCCAACTGGGACGTGTGTACCCAATAATGTTTAGATACAGAAATAATATTATGAGAAAATTTTAACATGTTTAATATGAAAAATGCAATTAGAGAACGAAAGAGTAAGGTTCTCGGGCTATTCCTTTGCTTTTTACTTCTCGGAATAGACTACTCTTTCGCAAGTTACAACAATTATTCTCAATTTAAGACCCTCTCGGTCAGCGTTAATAACTCGACGTTGAGAGAAGTGCTTAAAACGATAGAGAAAAGTAGTCAATTTGTTTTCTTCTACTTAGATGATGCTGTGAACTTAGAACGTAAGGTATCTATCGACAGTAAGAATAAGAAGATAGAAGAAATTCTTTCTGAACTTTTCGAGGGTACTTCATGTACTTATCGGATCTCTGACAGACAAATTTTTATTTCCGGAAAAGCATCGGCTCCTAATGAACAGCAACAGAATAAACGGAAAATAACCGGACGTGTTACTGATGTAAAAGGGGAACCGCTTATTGGAGTGAACGTTACCGTGGATGGAGATGCAAACGGTTCGATTACCAATATGGATGGTTTGTATGAGATATTCGTAACCAAAAAAAGCGTAGTGCTTAAATTTACTTATATAGGTTTTAAAACTTCAGAAATACGGACGAATGCATCTACTAATATTTACGACGTGGCCTTGGAAGAACAGGTGAACGAGTTGGAAGAGACTGTGATTGTTGGTTATGGTACCCAGCGTAAAATAAGTAATATCGGCGCACAATCTTCTATGAAGATGGAGGATATTAAAACACCTTCTGCCAGTTTAACTACAACGCTGGCAGGTCGTTTGGCCGGTGTTGTAGCCGTGCAACGTACGGGAGAACCGGGTAAAGATGCCGCTGATATCTGGATTCGTGGTATTTCTACTCCCAACACTTCTTCTCCGCTGGTATTGGTGGATGGAGTGGAACGTTCGTTCAATGACATCGATCCGGAAGACATTGAATCGTTGACAACACTGAAAGATGCATCGGCAACGGCTGTGTATGGTGTGCGAGGTGCTAATGGTGTGATCCTGATTAAAACCAAGCCGGGAAAGGTGGGAAAACCGACAGTGAGCGCGGATTATTATGAATCGTTTACCCGTTTCACGAAGATGGTTGATCTGGCAGACGGTATCACTTATATGAATGCAGCCAACGAGGCAATGCGTAATGACGGTATTGCTACAAAATATACGGAGGACCAGATACGTAACACGATTGCGGGAAAAGATTCTTATTTGTACCCGAACGTGGATTGGTTGAAGGAAATCTTTAATGATTGGGGACACAATCGTCGTGTGAATGTAAACGTGCGGGGTGGTAGTGAAAAGGTCGCTTATTATGCGTCAGTCAGCTACTTCAATGAAACTGGTATGACGGTGACTGATAAGAATATCAACACCTATGATTCCAAAATGAAATATAGCCGTTATAACTTTACCACTAATCTGAATATCGATGTGACTCCTACTACTAAAGTGGAGATCGGTGCACAAGGTTATTTGGGAGAAGGAAACTATCCGGCCATCTCTTCTGCTGATTTGTATAATGCGGCAATGTCAATTTCACCGGTTGAATATCCGAAGATGTTCTTTGTCAACGGACAAGCCTATGTGCCCGGAACTTCAACTAACAATAACTTTAATAACCCTTATTCACAAGCTACCCGTCGTGGATATGATAACCTGACGAAAAATCAGATCTATTCCAATCTGCGTATCACACAGGATTTGGATATGCTTACTAAAGGGCTGAAATTGACTGCCATGTATGCGTTCGATGTATACAATGAGATACATGTACATCAAGACCGTGCAGAGTCTACTTATAACTTCCTGGATACAAGTGTTCCTTACGATATGGACGGACAACCCATTCTGCAACGTATTTATGAAGGAAGTAACGTGTTGAGTTATAAACAGGAAACAAGTGGTAATAAGAAAACTTATCTGGAAGCTTCCCTGAACTATGACCGGACATTCAATGACGATCATCGTGTCAGTGCACTGTTCCTGTTCAACCAGCAATCCAAACTGTTGTATCCGAAAGGTACACTGGAAGATGCGATTCCTTATCGTATGATGGGTATTGCCGGTCGTGCCACTTATTCATGGAAAGACCGTTATTTTGCAGAATTCAACATCGGTTATAACGGCGCCGAGAACTTCTCACCCAAACATCGTTTCGGAACTTTCCCTGCATTTGGTGTAGGCTGGGTTATCTCGAACGAGAAATTCTGGCAACCGCTGTCAAAAACTGTTTCTTTCCTGAAGATACGCTATACGGATGGTAAAGTAGGTAATAGTGAAGTTTCCGACCGTCGTTTTATGTATCTGGACCAGATGAAAGAGAACGGTGATTATGGTTATAAATTCGGACCGAACGGAACAAAATGGTCTGGTTATGAAACAGTAAATATGGCTGTTGACTTGATTTGGGAAGAATCTCGTAAACAAGACTTGGGTATTGATATAAAACTGTTTAATGACGATCTGTCTATTGTATTCGACTTGTTTAAGGAACGTCGTGAGAACATCCTGTTGAAGCGTGAGCATTCTATACCTTCATTCCTGGGCTACAATACATCTGCTCCTTATGGAAATATTGGTATCATAGAAAATAAAGGATTCGATGGAACGATAGAGTATAACAAGCGTATAAATAAAGACTGGGTACTTGCGCTTCGTGGTAATATCACCTTTAATAAGGATAAATGGATTCAGGGAGAATTGCCGGAACAAAAATACGAATGGATGAACCAGTATGGACGTAACATCAATGGAGTTAAAGGATATGTGGCCGAAGGACTGTTCACTCAAGCTGAAATAGATGATATGGCACGTTGGGAATCGTTGTCGGATGCCAATAAAGCAATCACTCCCAAACCATTTGCTTCACAGTTTGGCACTGTAAAGGCGGGAGATATCAAATACAAGGATTTGAACAATGATGGTCAGATTGATGCGTACGACCAGACTTACATTTCCCGTGGGGATGTGCCGACAACTGTTTATGGTTTCGGATTTACCGTAGGTTGGAAAGATTTGTCGGTAGGTATGATGTTCCAAGGTGTAGCAGGAGCCGAACGTGTTTTGAATGGTAGCAGTATTAATCCGTTTAACGGCGGTGGTGGTAGCGGTAACCTCTACTCTAACATTGGCGACCGTTGGACAGAGGAAAATCCGGATCAGAATGCCTTTTATCCGCGTCTGTCTTATGGAAGCGAAACAACCAGTAATATTAATAACTTCCAGAAGAGCACATGGTGGGTGCGTAACATGAACTTCCTGCGTCTGAAGACATTGCAGGTATCTTATAACCTGCCGAAACCTTGGGTGAATAAAGTTCATCTGAAGAATGCGGCTGTATATGTAATGGGAACTAACCTGTTCACCTTGAGTCGTTTCAAATTGTGGGATCCGGAGTTGAATACCGATAATGGTGCTTCTTATCCAAATACGACCTCTTACTCAGTTGGTATTAATTTCACATTCTAAACAAAAAGATAATGAAAAAATATAATTATATAATCGTTAGTTTGCTGGCGTGTCTCTTGACGACATCTTGTAATGACTATTTTGATCAGGTGCCTGATGACCGTTTGTCACTCAAAGAGATTTTCACAACCAGAGATGGAGCTTTGCGGTATCTTTCGAACGTATACACATTCTTACCGGATGAATTTAACCAACGTCAGGTACATGAAACCAGTCTGTACCGTACTCCCGGTCCTTGGACAGGTTCCAGTGACGAGGCAGAGTGGACAAATGACAATAAGGGAAAACTGATAAATAACAACTCTATCGATGCTACCGAAGGAACGATGGTATTGTATCGCTGGAAGAGCTGGTTCTCTGGTATCCATGAAGCTGCAGTATTTACAGAAAATGTAGGTCAGGCACCGTTGACTGTTACAGAAAGAAATCAATGGAAAGCAGAAGCAAGAGCTTTACGGGCTATCTACTATTTTTATTTAGTACGTACTTATGGCCCGGTTCCTTTGCTTGAAAAGGACTTTGCGATGGATACTCCAAGTGACGAGTTGCAACTCCCGCGTAATACGGTAGATGAGTGTTTCGATTTTATCGTATCAGAACTGAAAGGTGCACAAAATGACGGTTTGCTGGATGATGCTTCTACCGACAAGGTGTCCGGATATGGTCGTATTGACAAAGCGATTGCACAGGCATTTATCATTGAGGCATTGACTTATCGTGCCAGCTGGTTGTTTAATGGAGAAAGTACCTATTATTCTGATTTGGCTAATAATGATGGAACAAAACTATTTCCCGACAGACCGGATGAAGCTACCAAACGCGCCAACTGGCAGAGAGTGATTGATGAATGTAACACATTCTTCTCTAACTATGGTAGCCGTTATCATCTGATGTATACCAATAAGGATGGTGTTTCTGTTTCCGGCCCGGACTCGGAAGGATTCAGTCCGACAGAGTCTTATCGTCGTGCAGTGAGAACCCTGTTTTCTGAAATGGGTAACAATAAAGAGATGATTTTCTATCGTCTGGATAATGCTGCTGGAACCATGCAGTATGACCGTATGCCGAATAGATCCGGTAATACGACCGACTACAGAGGTGGTAGCTTGTTGGGGGCAACACAGGAAATGGTAGATGCCTATTTCATGTCAAACGGAGAATCTCCTATTTCCGGTTATAGTGCTGACGGAGTCACTCCGATTATCAACGAAAAATCTGATTATGTAGAAGAGGGAGTCTCTACAACAGAATACAAAGGAACAGACGGTACATTATATGCACCGGTAGGAACCAGAATGATGTATGTCAATCGTGAACCTCGTTTCTATGCCGACATTACCTTTAGCAATTCAAAATGGTTTGAGGGAACAGAAGGCGGTTATGTAGTAGATTTTACTTATAGTGGAAGTTGTGGTAAAGAACAAGGTAGCAATGACTATACGAGCACAGGTTATTTGGTACGCAAAGGAATGGATTCCGGCGACCGTAACCAGAATTTGGTTTGTGTGCTCTTACGTCTGACTAATATTTATTTTGACTATATCGAAGCGCTGGCACATGTCAGCCCGACTCATGAAGATATCTGGACTTATATGAACATGATCCGTAAGCGTGCAGGTATTCCGGGATACGGTGAGACAGTCAATCTGCCTAAACCGACTACAACGGATGAAGTCATGGAGTTGATCCGCAAGGAGAAACGCATCGAATTGAGTTTCGAAAACTGCCGTTATTTTGACGTACGCCGCTGGGGATTGGTAAATGAATATTTCAACAAGGCAATTCATGGAATGAATGTCAATTATGACGGAAATGAATTCTTTAAACGTACGGAGATTGTAAAACGTATTTTTGACCGTCAGTATTTCTTCCCGATACCACAGGGTGAGATTGATATTGACAAGAACTTGGTTCAGAATACAGGATTCTAAATACTGATTATAAAATAGAAATTATGATGAAACAATATATTTTCTCTGCAGTTTGTCTCATGTCCGGTGTCCTTTGTATGTCCTCTTGCAATGAGGATAAGCAGGCAAAGCCGTATACGCCGGATTATGAGATTGTCCCGGAGTATACCAATGCAGATACCTGGACTGCCTATGAGGCATTTAATGATTATTTGCTGGACCCCGATAAGAATATTTATAAAACAAGTACCGCTTATACTGCTGCTGTAGACCGCAATAACGGAGCTGCCGCTATCTGGTGCCAACCTATCTACTGGGACATGGCGATGAATGCTTATAAACGTGCAAAAACGGAAGGGAATACGGAAAGAGAAAACAAATACAAGCAGTTGTGCGATGATTTGTTTGCCGGAAATAAAGCGCATTATGCAAACTTTGATTTTGACAATAATAATGAGAACACCGGCTGGTTTATCTATGATGATATCCAATGGTGGACCATTACTTTAGCGCGTGCTTATGAATTGTTTAAAGTAGACGAGTATCGCAGTCTGGCAGAAGCAAGTTTTGCACGCGTGTGGTATGGCTCGAAAAAGGTCGGTGATACGGGTTCGTATGCAGATCCGGAAAAGAATTTGGGTGGAGGTATGTTTTGGCAATGGCAGCCTATCAGCAATCCGAATGAGAATGTAGCCAGCGACGGCAAGATGGCTTGTATCAACTTTCCGACTGTAGTGGCTGCATTGACTCTCTACAACAATGTTCCTGCCGACCGTGTGGCAGATCCGAATCCGGAAAGCTGGAGTAATAAGTACGGTAACTTTACCCGTCCGCATTATGAAACAAAAGATGCTTATCTGGCAAAAGGAAAGGAAATCTATGAATGGGCTGTGAAGAATCTCGTGGACAGCAATACTGGAGAAGTTGCCGACAGTAAGCATGGCGAAGGAAATCCGGCATGGTCAGCCCATGTGTACAATCAGGCCACTTTTATCGGAGCTTCGTTATTGCTTTATAAAGCTACCGGAGAGAAAACTTATTTGGATAATGCGGTTCTGGGAGCCGACTATACGATGAATACCATGTCTGCAACCTACGATTTATTGCCGTTTGAGAGTGGAGTGGAACAGGGTATTTATACCGCTATCTTTGCGGAATACATGGCTATGCTGGTAAACGATTGTGGTCAGACACAGTACTTACCATTTTTGAAGCGTAACATTAATTATGGCTGGGCTAATCGCGATCAGACACGTAATCTATGTGGCGGCGAATACCATAAGGCACAGATAGAAGGTGCTACTCTCGACAGCTATAGTGCGTCCGGAATACCGGCATTGATGTTATTGTTTCCGGCAGATAAATAATTGTAACCCATAAAAAAGAAGAATAATGAATACGAAATATTCAAATTGGAAAATGTGGTATTATGTGTTATGCATGATACTGACACTTCAATTGGCGGCTTGTTCTGAAGAAACACATGACGAGTATACTGCGGCTCCTGAAATAGAGGATGCCTATATAGACCAACTGGATGCATTGATTGCTGAAATGACCGATTTACAGCAAAATTCAGAATACGGAGATAAGAAGGGACAGTATCCCACCGAAAGCCGGGCTATTCTGACAGATGCGATAGATGATGCTAATCGTGCAGTACTTCTAATCAAATATCAGAAACCTTCTCCGTCAGAAAGTGAGAAACAACGTTATGTGGCAGAAGCCGAGGCGGCTATAGAACAGTTTGAAAGCACGATCCGTACAGAAGATGCTGAAACTACGCCGGCTGAACTGTTTGTGGATGGACGTGGAGACGGTGGTTCTTACATCGATTTCGGACGTAGCGAAGAATATGTGAATTTCGGAACTGAAGGAAATCAAGCCTTTACTGTTGAGTTCTGGGTGAAAGTAACCAAAGGTGGTGGAAAAGACCAGAATGTGTTCCTCTCTACCTACATGGGCGGTGATGGATGGCGCAATGGCTGGATGATGTATTGGCGCAATGCAGACGGTGGTATTTATCGTGCAACTTGGGGCGAAACGGGAGGAAATATTTGTGAACCGTCATTAAAGGCTCCGGAAGATGGAGAATGGCAACACTTCCTGTTTGTGTACAGTGATAAAGGTTTGCCGGGTAGTCCGGAATTCCGTGCGAAGTTGTATGTGAATGGAGAAGTGAAAACGACCGAGGGAAATGTTGGCAGCAGATTCTATAATTCCAGTAACTATGCCAGCTATAACACGCCGATGACCGCTTTCGGACGGTATATGCGTACCAGTGATAATCTGTTTGAAGAAGGTTTTGCCGGCTATATGAAAAAAATCCGTATCTGGAAAAGTGCAAAGGATAACGAATATATCCAGAGCTCTTATAATGGGACGACTGAAGTGACTGGTAAAGAAGAAGACTTGGCGGCAGCATGGGATTTCACCACCAAACCTTCCGGTTCGGGTAATGAAGTAATAGACCTGACAGGTCGTCATACTGCTAAGATTATCGGTACTTACGAGTGGCAACGTATTGTTGAATAATAATGTAAAAACGATGAAAAACATGAAATGTTTAACTAATAAATGGAGAGAGGGAGCAATGCTCCTCTCTTTCCTCCTGATTTCTTGTCTGGCAGGGATATTTACCGCTTGTGATGATATTGAAGATGAGTATATAACAGATACACAATTGAGTATCCTGCAAGAGAACCGTACATCATTGAACTATTTATTGAAAAATTCAACCTATGGAACTGCTCCCGGCACCTATCCCGAAGCCGGAAAGGATATATTGAATGCTGCCATTGCCGAGTTGGATGCCCTGATAAAGCGGGTAGAAGGTGGCGAAGAACTGGATGAAACAACTCTGGAAGCTGCTGTAGCAAAGGTAAATAAGGCTATTGATGAGTTTAAGAATTCAAAATATTATAATCTGTCTCCGGAAGCACAACAATATATTAATAATTTGCTGGCTAAAGCGGATGAAATACTTGCAATCGTTAATGATGAAACGAAGTGGGGAAATCATCAAGGACAATATCCGGTTGATAATAAATCAGTTTTGGAGAGTGCTGCTAAAGACTTGGAAAGTCTGGCTGAAAGAATCAAATCCGGTTCCATTACAGATATGACGAAGGAAATTTATGATGAGGCTATTGCCGCTGCCGATAAGAAAGTGGAAGAAGTAGAAGATTCTGCATGGCCGGATAACAGCCAGATTACCTGGAATCTGTTTGTAGACGGAAATGCCGGTTCATATATAGACTTTGGTTATAGTGAGGATTATGTAAAGTTTGGAGAGGATGATAATCAGGCATTCACGATAGAACTTTGGGTGAATATCAAAGAATACTGTAATAAACAGGGGGAAGATAACTGTACTTTCCTTTCTACGATGACGAACGATCCTTATTGGAGCGGATGGCGTGCACAGGATCGCACAAAAGGGCTGTTGAGAACAATGGTTGCCCATTGGGAAGATGATAATCATACAAATCCTCAAGAGTGGGAGCCGGGATGGAAGAAATCGGACAACTGGACTAAAGATCGTTGGACACATTATGCATTCCTGTTCAGAGATAAAGGGTTGCCGGGATTTGACACTCCGACAGATGTGAAATGTTATTCCATGATTGACGGTACGAGACAAGGAGATCCCATCCGTGTGGGTGAACCCTGGAGAACATATATCAATGAGCAATCCATAGCTAATCAGATTCACATGACCGGATTCTGTATGATGGACAATAATGGAAATCGTAATGAATGGTTCTCCGGTTACATAAAGAAGATACGCATCTGGAAAACAAACCGGACAGAAAATCAAGTATATGCTTCTTATATGGGAAATGAAGAAGGTGTAAATGCTGATAATGCGGATTTGGTAGATGCTTGGGATTTTGAAGTGAAAGGCGATCAGCCTACTCAAAGTGCTACCGAAACAATAAAAGGTGTGAAAGGTCATACAGCAACATTAGTTGGTGATAACTGGCAATGGGTTGAATCTACAACTATTTCAGATAACAAATAATTGTTTACCAGGATGAGTTTTCAATAGGTAGATTAAATATTCCCCTTATCTCTGTCGTAAGGCAGAATGAGGGGAAATTATTCTCCAATACCCTTTTATTAATCCTATATTTTTATTGCAGAAAAGCGTTTTGGTCTGTATTTGTTCTTTATTGAATAAATATTATTGTTTTTTTTCAGCTATTTCTGCAATCTTTGTAACAGGAAAAATACTATAAACTTATAAACTATCATGAAAGGCAAAATTCTTTTGGCTCTGACGCTGCTAATGGGAGCATCAACTACTATATGGGCAGTCGGCAATTTAGGAAAAGCAAACCAGAAGAAGCACGCATATACTAACGAAGATGTATGGGCAGCTTACGAAGGATTTAACAATACCCTACTAGACTCTAATAAATATATTTATAAAACAAATTCCTCCTATCCAAGCGCCGTTGACCGCGGTAATGGAGCGGCGGCTATTTGGTGTCAGCCTATTTATTGGGACATGGCGATGAATGCCTATAAACTGGCAAAGGCACAGAAAGACAAAAAAAAGACTCGTGAGTATAAAACTCTTTGCGAGAAAATTTTCGCAGGAAACAAAGCACAATATTGCCAGTTTGATTTTGATGATAACAACGAAAACACCGGCTGGTTCATCTACGATGACATCATGTGGTGGACTATCAGTCTGGCGCGCGCATACGAGCTTCTTGGAGTGGATGAATACCTGAAACTCTCGGAAGCCAGTTTCAAACGTGTGTGGTATGGCTCGGAAAAGGTGGGTGATACCGGTTCGTATGACAAAGAAAACGGAGGTATGTTCTGGCAATGGCAACCCATTCGGAATCCGAAACCGAATAAATTCGGTGATGGAAAGATGGCATGTATCAACTTCCCGACAGTGGTAGCGGCATTGACGCTCTACAATAATGTGCCTGAAAATAGAAAAGAATCGACCGACAAACGTCCGTCTTATCAGACGAAGGCTCAATATCTTGCCAAAGGCAAAGAAATCTACGAATGGGGAGTGGAAAATCTGCTGGATAAAGAAACGGGAAAGATAGCTGATAGCCGTCATGGAAATGGCAATCCCGCGTGGAAGTCACATGTCTACAATCAGGCAACCTTTATCGGTGCATCCATACTGCTTTATAAGGCGACCGGAGAGAAACGTTATCTGGACAATGCAATTTTGGCAGCAGACTATACAGTGAAAGATATGTCTGCGGAACATAAAGTGCTACCTTTCGAAGGTGGTATTGAACAGGGTATCTATACTGCTATCTTTGCAGAATACATGGCATGGTTAGTATATGATTGCGGACAAACCCAATATCTTCCGTTCCTGAAACGTACCATCAAAACAGGTTGGGCAAACAGAGATGAGACGCGGAATGTGTGTGGAGGCGAATATCATAAGAAGTTGCCGGCAGGTGCGGAAATCGACAGTTATTCAGCTTCCGGTATACCGGCATTGATGCTTTTATTTCCGGCTAAGAAGTAAATAGAAAACGACACAGAACCACGTGAAAATGAATAATAAACAACTACTGATTATATTCAGCCTTTTATTAAGCGGTAATAATGCCTCCTTTGCTCAAACGACTAACGGCAAGGAAGCAAAAACAACTTTTCAAACAGCCGAACCCTGGAAACCGGAAACAGATGTGCGTGCCGATGCCACGATGGTATATGGTACACTTGATAAAAAGGGTGTTTCTTTTGAACAACGTGTCCAGTCGTGGAGAGACAAGGGATATCAGACACAATTTATGACCGGAGTGGCATGGGGAGACTATAAAGACTATTTTCTCGGCAAATGGGATGGAATAGACGGTCACCTGAAAGAAGGTCAACGGGATCGTGACGGAAACGAGATAGCCCACGGACACTTGATACCCTACATTGTGCCTACCGAAAGTTTTATCCGTTATATGCAGGAAACGCAGATAAAGCGGGTGATTGATGCCGGAATTACTTCTATCTATCTGGAGGAACCTGAATTCTGGATGCGTGGCGGATATAGCGAAGCCTTCAAGTCAGAATGGCAGAAATATTATAATTTCCCCTGGAGACCTCAACATGAATCTCCCGAGAACACCTATCTTTCCAATAAGTTGAAATATCACCTCTACTATTATGCACTGGATAAGATATTTACTTATGCCAAAGAATACGGTAAATCGAAAGGGCTGGATGTGAAATGTTATGTGCCTACTCATTCTTTGATTAACTACACTTCCTGGCAAATTGTAAGCCCGGAAGCCAGTCTGGCTTCATTGGATTGTGTAGACGGCTACATAGCACAGGTATGGACGGGTACTGCCCGTGAACCGAACTTCTATAACGGTGTAAAGAAAGAGCGTGTATTTGAGAATGCCTTTCTCGAATATGGCTGCATGAAATCCATGACCGATCCTTTGAATCGCAAAATGTATTTCCTGACCGATCCGATTGAAGACCGTGCCAAAGACTGGCTGGATTATAAGATAAATTATCAGGCCACTTTTGCCGCACAGCTAATGTACCCGATGGTAGATACTTATGAAGTGATGCCATGGCCGGACCGTATTTATCAGGGATTATACCGGATAGCCGGAACCGATCAGAAAGAACGCATTCCACGCTCATACTCCACGCAAATGCAGGTGATGATTAATACATTGAATGACATTCGCACCTCTGACAAGCAGATCAACGGTACGCACGGCATTGGGGTATTAATGGCAAATTCGTTGATGTTCCAGCGTTTTCCGGATCATAACGGATATGACGATCCGCAATTCTCCAGCTTCTATGGCCAAACTTTGCCATTATTAAAAAGAGGAATCCCGGTGGAACTGGTACACATGGAGAATACTCCGTTCCAAGAAACTTTCAAAGGACTTCAGGTACTCGTAATGTCCTACTCGAACATGAAACCGATGAAGCCGGAATACCATAACTATCTGGCAGACTGGGTTAAAAAGGGAGGTACACTGGTGTATTGCGGAGAAGATGTCGATCCCTATCAAACCGTTTTGGAATGGTGGAATACAGAAGGAAACGCCTACAAAGCCCCTTCGGAACATTTGTTTGAGACAATGGGCTTGTCCCGCACTCCCGGCGATGGAACATATCGTTCTGGCAAAGGTACCGTGATTGTCATGCGCGAAGACCCGAAGCATTTTGTATTGAAGAATGGGAACGACCGCAAATACTTTGAAACGATTGCATCCGCTTATCTGGACAAAACAGGTAAAAAGATAGAAATCAAAAATAATTTTGTGGTGGAACGGGGACCTTATACAATCGCGGCAGTAATGGATGAAAGTTCCTCTAAAGAGCCTTTGAAACTGTCGGGACTGTATATCGATTTATTCGACAAAGACCTGCCGATACTGACCATGAAACAGATTAATCCCGGCGAACAAGGATATTTGTATGACTTGAGTAAAGTGTCCGGTAAGGTGAAAGCGAAGGTGCTTTGCGGAGCTTCTCGCGTTTACGATGAGAAAGTCGGGAAGCAGAGCTACTCATTTGTAGCTAAGAGTCCGTTACATACGACGAATGTATCCAGAATCCTCTTGCCGCGCAAGCCCGGGAAAGTTCTGGTAAACGGGAAGACGGAACAGCCGCAATGGGATGAATCTTCAAAAACTCTTTTATTGAGTTTCGAGAACGATCCTGCCGGAGTGAATGTATCCATAGAATGGTAAAATAGATTAAATAAAACAGGTGATTTAAATTATGAAACAACAACTGATGATGCTGTTGCTGGGAACAGCTTCTGTACTTTGTAGCTGTGAGACCCAGATAGAGCAGCACGAGAAAAATGAATTACGTGCTCCGGCATACCCGCTGGTGACGATTGACCCTTACACTAGTGCTTGGTCTACTACTGACAATCTGTATGATGGCTCCGTAAAACATTGGACAGGTAAGGATTTCCCTTTGCTTGGAGTGGCGAAAGTAGACGGACAAACTTACCGTTTCATGGGAACGGAAGAACTGGAACTACGTCCTTTGGTAAAGACATCCGAACAAGGTAGCTGGATAGGAAAGTATACCACTCAACAGCCTGCTGACGGATGGCAGAATGCCGGATTTAATGATAAAGCATGGAAAGAAGGAGAAGCTGCTTTCGGAACCATGGAGAATGAACATACAGCCAAGACCCAATGGGGTGAAGAATTTATCTGGGTACGCCGGGTAGCTGATATTCAGGAAGACTTGACAGGAAAGAATGTATATCTGGAATTCTCTCACGACGATGATGCTATCATCTATATCAACGGCATCAAAGTGGTAGATACTGGTAATGCTTGTAAAAAGAACGAGAGAGTGAAACTGCCCGAAGAAGTGGTAGCTTCTTTGAAACCGGGTGAGAATCTGATTGCTGGCTATTGCCGTAACCGTGTAGGAAACGGATTACTGGATTTCGGATTATTGGTAGAACTGGACGGTTACCGTTCTTTCCATCAAACAGCACAACAAATATCTGTAGACGTACAGCCTATGCAGACTTATTATACCTTTACTTGCGGTCCGGTAGATTTGAAACTGACATTTACCGCTCCTATGTTTATGGATAATCTGGATTTGCTGTCACGTCCGGTCAATTATATTTCTTATGAAGTAGCTTCCAATGACGGCAAGAAACATCAGGTTGAATTGTATTTCGAAGTATCTCCGCAATGGGCAATCGACCAACCTCACCAGGAATCTGTAGCCGACAGCTTTACTGACGGTGACTTGTTATTCCTTCGTACCGGAAGCCGTAATCAGGAAATCCTGAAGAAGAAAGGTGATGATGTACGTATCGATTGGGGACATTTCTATCTGGCTGCTGAAAAAGAAAACAGCACATCTGCAATCGGTGACGGCAGAGAACTGCGTAAAAACTTTGTAGCAAATAAACTGGAAGCTCCTACCACGAATGGTTATGATAAATTGGCTTTGGTACGCTCATTAGGCGAAACACAAAAAGCGGATGGTCATCTATTGATCGGATACGATGATATTTATTCTATCCAATACTTTGGCGATAACCTGCGTCCTTACTGGAACCGTCAGGGCAATGAAACGATTGTATCCCAATTCCGGAAAGCAGAGAAAGAATATAAGACACAGATGAAGAACTGTGCCGCTTTCGACAAGAAAATGATGGAAGAAGCGATTGCAGCCGGTGGACGTAAATATGCCGAACTTTGTGCATTGGCTTATCGTCAGGCATTGGCTGCTCATAAATTGGTAGAAGCTCCGAACGGTGACCTGGTATTCCTTTCTAAAGAAAACTTCAGTAATGGTTCTATCGGAACAGTCGACCTGACTTATCCGGGAGCTCCGCTGCTTTTGTACTATAACCCGGAACTGGTGAAAGCTACCATGAACCATATTTTCTATTATAGCGAAAGCGGAAAATGGGAGAAACCGTTTGCGGCACATGATGTAGGTACTTATCCATTAGCTAACGGCCAGACTTATGGCGGTGATATGCCGGTAGAAGAATCGGGTAATATGGTAGTGTTGGCTGCTGCTATTGCAAAGGTGGAAGGCAATGCAGAATATGCACAGAAACATTGGGAAACACTGACTACTTGGACGGATTATCTGGCAGAGCACGGACTTGATCCGGCCAACCAACTTTGTACCGATGACTTTGCAGGTCACTTCGCACACAATGCCAACCTTTCTATCAAAGCGATCATGGGTGTTGCTTCATATGGCTATCTGGCAGATATGCTGGGCAAGAAAGAAGTAGCCGAGAAATACACACAGAAAGCAAAAGATATGGCTGCCGAATGGGTGAAAATGGCGGATGATGGCGACCACTACCGTCTGACATTTGACAAACCGGGAACATGGAGCCAGAAGTATAACTTAGTGTGGGATAAACTGTTGAATCTGCAAATCTTCCCTAAAAATGTTGCAGAAACGGAAATAGCTTACTATCTTTCGAAGCAAAATAAATATGGTCTTCCATTGGATAACCGTGAAACATACACCAAAACCGACTGGATCATGTGGACAGCTACATTGGCTGACGACAAAGCTACCTTTGAGAAATTTATTGAACCGGTATATCTGTTTATGAACGTGACACCTAACCGTGTTCCGATGTCCGACTGGGTATTTACAGATGAACCGAATCAGAGAGGCTTCCAGGCACGTTCCGTTGTAGGTGGATATTTTATCAAGATGCTTGAAGGAAAACTGATTAAATAAAACAAGAATACCATGAAGAAACTAGCTCTATTCGCTTTTACGTTACTTAGTGCATGGAGTATGACTGCAAAAACAATTACCGGCCCAGTGGACTATGTTAGTCCGCTGGTTGGTACGCAGTCGAAGCACGCACTATCTACCGGAAATACTTACCCCGCCATTGCGTTACCCTGGGGAATGAACTTTTGGGTTCCGCAGACTGGTAAAATGGGCGATGGATGGGCCTATACGTATGACGCTGACAAGATCAGGGGATTCAAACAAACCCATCAGCCAAGTCCCTGGATCAATGATTACGGTCAATTTGCTATCATGCCGGTCACCGGTGAAGCAGTATTCAATCAGGACCAGCGTGCCAGTTGGTTCTCTCACAAAGCTGAAACGGCTACCCCTTATTACTATAAGGTATATCTTGCCGACCATGATGTAGTGACGGAGATTGCTCCGACAGAGAGAGCCGCCGCTTTCCGTTTCACTTTCCCCGAAAACGACCACTCTTATGTAGTGGTAGACGCCTTCGATAAAGGCTCGTTTGTAAAAGTGATCCCTTCGGAGAACAAGATTATCGGCTATACTACTAAAAACAGCGGTGGTGTTCCTGCCAACTTTAAAAACTACTTTGTATTGGTATTCGATAAACCGTTTACTTATACAGCTGCCGTAGCCAGTGGTGTGATTGACACCAACAAACTGGAAGTGACAGACAATCATGCCGGTGCACTGATCGGTTTCAAAACCCGCAAGGGCGAACAGGTAAATGTGCGTGTAGCTTCTTCTTTCATCAGCCCCGAACAGGCTGAACTGAACCTGAAAGAGCTGGGTACGGACAACATTGAACAGATTGCAGCGAAAGGCCGCAAGGTATGGAACGACGTTCTGGGACGTATCGAAGTGAAAGACGATGATATCGACCATTTGCGTACATTCTACTCCTGCTTGTATCGTTCGGTATTGTTCCCCAGAAGCTTCTATGAAATAGATGCCAAAGGAGACGTTATGCACTACAGCCCTTATAACGGTGAAGTACTTCCGGGCTATATGTTTACCGACACCGGTTTCTGGGATACATTCCGTTGTCTTTTCCCATTCCTCAACCTGATGTATCCATCCATGAATACGAAGATGCAGGAAGGATTGGTGAACACCTACAAGGAAAGCGGATTCCTGCCGGAATGGGCGAGCCCCGGTCATAGAGGTTGTATGGTTGGAAACAACTCTGCTTCCATAGTTGCCGACGCTTACCTGAAAGGATTGAAAGGATACGATATTGAGACGTTGTGGGAAGCCGTGAAACACGGAGCGAATGCTGTGCATCCGAAAGTGGGTTCTACCGGACGCCTGGGATATGAATATTATAACAAGTTGGGCTACGTACCTTATAATGTAGGTATTAACGAGAATGCAGCCCGCACACTGGAGTATGCTTATGATGACTGGTGTATCTACCAACTCGGCAAAGCCTTGAAGAAACCGAAAAAAGAGATTGAAATCTTCGCAAAGAGAGCGATGAACTATAAGAATCTGTATGACCCCGAACACAAACTGATGCGTGGCAAGAATGAAGACGGCACCTTCCAGTCTCCGTTCAACCCGTTGAAATGGGGAGATGCTTTCACGGAAGGTAATAGCTGGCATTACACCTGGTCTGTATTCCACGATCCTCAAGGTCTGATCGACCTGATGGGTGGTAAAGATGGCTTCAACCAGATGATGGACTCTGTATTTATTCTGCCTCCGATATTCGATGAGAGCTATTACAGAGCCGTTATCCATGAAATCCGTGAAATGCAGATTATGAATATGGGCAACTATGCACATGGCAACCAACCGATCCAGCACATGCTTTATATGTACAACTATTCCGGTCAACCCTGGAAAGCGCAGCACTGGATTCGTGAAGTAATGGATAAACTCTATACTCCTGCTCCCGACGGTTATTGCGGTGATGAGGACAACGGCCAGACTTCTGCCTGGTATGTATTCTCGGCAATGGGATTCTATCCGGTATGCCCCGGTACAGATGAGTATGTCTTGGGTACTCCTTACTTCAAAGAGATGAAACTGCATCTGGAAAACGGAAAGACAGTAACCATTTCCGCCCCGAATAACGGAGATGACAAGCGCTACATTTCATCAATGACGCTGAACGGCAAGGAACACACCAAAAACTACCTGACCCATCAGGACCTGATGAATGGTGCCACCATTTCTTTCAAGATGGATGCCAAACCCAATCAGCAACGTGGTACGAAAGAAAGCGATTTCCCTTACTCTTTCTCTAATGAATTCAAAAAGAAGAAGTAATCATGAAAAAACAAATCAAATATATCAGTGCAGGTATGCTGGCGGGTATGCTTCTCTGCGGTGGCCAGCTACAAGCCTCCAACCGTATGATGGAAATGCATGTATGTCTGGCAGATGCCATTCAGAAAGATAACCGTCCTGAGATATCCAACCGCCTGTTCCGTTCGAATGCAGTGGAAAAGGAGATTCTCCGTGTACAGAAGCTTCTGAAGAATGAGAAGCTGGCATGGATGTTTGCCAACTGTTTCCCGAATACCCTGGATACTACCGTACATTTCCGTAAGGGAAGTGATGGCAAACCGGATACATTCGTATATACGGGGGATATTCATGCCATGTGGCTGCGCGACTCCGGTGCACAGGTATGGCCTTATGTGCAACTGGCTAATTCGGACCCCGAACTGAAAGAAATGCTGGCAGGAGTGATCCTCCGCCAGTTTAAATGTATCAATATCGACCCGTATGCAAATGCGTTTAATGACGGTGCCATTCCTAACGGTCACTGGATGAGCGACCTTACGGATATGAAACCGGAATTGCACGAACGTAAATGGGAAATCGACTCCCTGTGTTATCCGTTGCGTCTGGCTTATCACTACTGGAAGACTACCGGAGATGCAAGCATATTCAACGAAGAATGGATTCAGGCAATCGCTAACGTACTAAAAACCTTCAAGGAACAGCAACGTAAAGAAGGAGTAGGCCCTTATAAATTCCAGCGTAAAACAGAACGTGCACTGGATACTGTGAGCAATGACGGCCTTGGAGCACCGGTGAAACCTGTCGGTTTGATTGTTTCCAGCTTCCGTCCTTCGGACGATGCCACCACTCTTCAATTCCTGGTTCCTTCCAATTTCTTTGCAGTGTCTTCTTTGCGTAAGGCTGCCGAGATTCTGGAGAAAGTAAATAAGAAAACAGCCTTGTCTAAAGAATGTAAAGACCTGGCGCAGGAAGTAGAAACAGCTTTGAAGAAATACGCGGTATATAATCATCCTAAATATGGTAAAATCTATGCCTTCGAGGTAGATGGCTTTGGAAATCATTACCTGATGGACGATGCTAACGTGCCGAGCCTGCTTGCAATGCCTTATCTGGGCGATGTGAATGTGAACGATCCGATTTATCAGAACACCCGTCGCTTTGTATGGAGCGAAGACAATCCTTACTTCTTTAAAGGCAAGGCAGGTGAAGGAATCGGCGGACCGCACATCGGTTATGACATGGTATGGCCGATGAGTATTATGATGAAAGCCTTTACCAGTCAGAATGATGCCGAAATCAAGACCTGTATCAAGATGCTGATGGATACGGATGCCGGCACAGGCTTTATGCACGAATCTTTCCATAAGGATAATCCGAAGAAATTTACCCGTGCATGGTTCGCTTGGCAGAATACTCTTTTCGGTGAGCTGATTTTGAAGTTGATTAATGAAGGAAAGGTAGATTTATTGAATAGTATACAATAATATGCTGACATACTAAATTAGACGTGGATAACGCGGATGATGCGGCTCTTTCTCTGATGTAAAATGAGAAAAAACGCGTTATCCGCGTCGTCTGCATCTGAAAATGAATATCTAAAAACAAGTTGTATCATGAAAAATTTATGTGTATGGGCCGTTGCCGCCCTTTTAATGGCATCTTGTACGCCGAAAGCCGAAAAGACTACGGATTCCGGTTTATTGCAGAGTAATTTCCAGACGGAAGTGGATGGAAAGAAAACCGATTTGTTTACTTTGCGCAACAAGAACAACATGGAAGTTTGTATCACGAACTTTGGTGGACGTATTGTTTCAGTGATGGTCCCCGATAAAGACGGACAGATGCGCGATGTCGTGCTCGGTTTCGATTCTATTCAGGATTATATCAGTAAACCGTCGGATTTCGGTGCAACTATCGGACGTTATGCCAACCGTATCAATCAGGGTAAATTTACATTGGACGGTGTGGAATATCAGCTTCCTCGTAACAATTATGGCCATTGCCTGCACGGTGGTCCGCAAGGCTTCCAGTATCGTGTGTTTGATGCTGTTCAACCCAATCCGCAGGAACTGCAACTGACCTATTTGGCAGAAGACGGTGAAGAAGGTTTTCCTGGAAATATCACTTGTAAAGTGGTAATGAAACTCACAGATGATAACGCTATCGACATTCAATACGAGGCAGAAACAGACAAGCCGACTATTGTGAATATGACCAATCACTCTTATTTCAACCTGGAGGGAGACGCAGGCAATAACGCCGGTCATCTGTTGACAGTTGATGCGGATTATTACACTCCGGTGGACAGCACCTTTATGACTACGGGTGAAATTGTTACAGTAGAAGGTACTCCAATGGACTTCCGTACTCCGACTCCGGTAGGCGAGCGTATCAATGACTATGATTTCGTACAACTGAAAAACGGCAACGGCTACGACCACAACTGGGTATTGAATACAAAAGGTGACGTAACTCGTAAATGCGCTTCTCTGAAATCACCGAAGACAGGTATCGTACTCGATGTTTATACCAACGAACCGGGTATTCAGGTATATGCCGGAAACTTCCTCGATGGCTCACTGACAGGAAAGAAAGGTATCACTTACAACCAACGTGCTTCCGTATGTCTTGAAACACAGAAATATCCGGATACACCGAACAAACCCGAATGGCCGTCGGCTGTACTTCGTCCGGGTGAGAAATATACAAGTCAATGTATTTTTAAATTCTCTGTAGATAAGTAGGCAATAAAACAGGCTCCTGCTTTTGAAGAACGGATTGTCTGATTAGGGATTATCCGTTCTGTGTTTCGAATGTCATGTACTGGCATCCCATTAAGGTTCGTTGGATGATGAGGAGTTTCTGGAATCAGTAGAATAGACGATATGAAGATAATCAAGACTAAAGTTTTTTTTGCATCGATAGTGTTTGGGATAGCGGTTACAGCTTGCGCACCTGCTCCCACCAGTGGCACAGTGACCGTAGTGGATCGGCCGGATATGCAGTCTGTCAATACCAATTACACAGGGTATCGCGCTCCGCTTCGTCCATTGAATTTTATCAAGTTGCCGGTAGGCAGTATTCAGCCTGAAGGTTGGGTGAAGAAGTATCTCGAATTGCAGCGTGACGGTCTGACCGGACACTTGGGAGAGATCAGTGCCTGGCTGGAGAAAGATAATAATGCTTGGTTGACAACCGGTGGTGACCATGGTTGGGAAGAAGTTCCCTATTGGCTCAAAGGCTACGGCAATCTGGCATATATCCTGAACGACCCGAAGATGATTGAGGAAACCAAGTACTGGATTGAAGGCGTATTTGCCAGTCGCCAGCCGGATGGTTACTTCGGTCCTGTCAACGAACGTAACGGAAAACGTGAACTTTGGGCACAAATGATTATGCTCTGGTGTCTGCAATCCTATTACGAGTATTCTCAAGATCAGCGTGTCATTGACCTGATGACGAACTACTTTAAATGGCAGATGACTGTTCCCGATGACCAGCTTCTGGAAGATTACTGGGAGAAAAGCCGCGGTGGTGATAATATCATCAGCATCTATTGGCTTTACAACCATACCGGAGATGCTTTCTTGTTAGAATTGGCTGAAAAGATTCATCGCAACACTGCCGACTGGACTAAATCTACCTCTTTACCCAACTGGCACAATGTCAATATCGCCCAATGTTTCCGTGAACCTGCCACTTATTATATGCAGACCGGAGATTCAGCGATGCTGAAAGCCTCTTATAATGTTCATCATCTGATTCGCCGTACTTTCGGACAAGTGCCCGGTGGTATGTTCGGTGCGGATGAGAATGCCCGTTTGGGATACATCGATCCCCGTCAGGGAGTGGAAACCTGCGGACTGGTTGAACAGATGGCCTCCGATGAAATCATGCTTTGCATGACGGGAGACCCTATGTGGGCTGAACACTGTGAAGAAGTAGCATTCAACTCTTATCCTGCTGCCGTGATGCCGGACTTTAAAGCATTGCGCTATATCACCTGTCCGAACCATGCCATCAGTGATTCCAAGAATCATCATCCGGGCATTGACAATCGTGGCCCATTCCTTTCGATGAATCCTTTCAGCAGCCGTTGTTGCCAACACAATCATGCACAGGGCTGGCCTTACTTTACCGAACATCTGGTATTGGCAACTCCCGACAACGGAGTGGCAACTGCTATTTATGCAGCTTGCAAAGCTACTGTAAAGGTGGGCGACGGAAAGGAAATCACTCTTCACGAAGAGACGAATTATCCTTTTGAGGAAAGCATTGCCTTCTCTGTTTCTACCGGTGAAAAGGTCACTTTTCCGTTCTATCTCCGCATTCCTTCATGGACAAAAGGAGCAGAAGTGCGCGTGAATGGTAAGAAGGTAAATGTAGCTCCCGTAGCGGGAAAATACCTTTGCATCCATCGGGAATGGTCGAATGGAGATCGCGTGGAACTGATGTTACCGATGTCTTTGTCTATGCGTACCTGGCAGGTTAATAAAAATAGCGTAAGCGTAGATTATGGTCCCCTCACTTTGTCTCTCAAGATTGCAGAGAAATATGTAGAGAAAGACAGCCGCGAGACTGCTATCGGTGATTCTAAATGGCAGAAAGGCGCTGATCCCCAGAAATGGCCTACTACTGAAATCTATCCGGATAGTCCCTGGAACTATTCATTGGTACTGGACAAGACAGAGCCTTTGAAAAACTTTAAGGTAATCCGTAAATCTTGGCCTGCCGATAATTATCCTTTCACAGTAGCCAGTGTACCTTTAGAGGTAAAAGCTACCGGCCGCCTGGTTACTGAATGGAAGATAGACGAAACCGGATTGTGTGGCGTATTGCCGGAAGAAGATGCAGTGAAAGGTGATAAAGAAGAAATAACATTGATCCCCATGGGTGCGGCACGGTTGAGAATATCTGCGTTCCCGAATACAAGAGAATAAATTAATAACTAGAAAACTTAGAATAAATGAAACGTATAGTTTTTTTAGATTACATCCGTGTGTTTGCATGTTTTCTCGTCATCCTAGTTCATGCTAGTGAAAATTTCTACGGTGCTCCCGGATCCACCGATATGGCAGGACCGCAGTCTTTTCTAGCGAATGAAGCAGACCGGCTATGGGTATCAGTATACGACGGTTTTTCACGTATGGCGGTACCCCTGTTCATGATAGTCTCTGCCTTCCTGCTTGCACCGATGAAAGAGGAACAGACGATGTGGCAATTCTATCGCCAGCGCTGTCTTCGCATCCTGCCACCGTTTTTCATATTCATGATATTATACAGCACCCTGCCAATGTTGTGGGGACAGATAGACGGAGAAACATCCGTGAAAGACTTGTCGCGAATATTGCTGAACTTTCCGACACTGGCCGGACACTTGTGGTTCATGTACCCCCTGATAAGTCTTTACCTGTTTATCCCTATTATATCTCCATGGCTGCGTAAAGCCACGGCAAAAGAAGAACGTTTCTTCATTGGGCTATTCGTATTGTCAACGTGTATGCCGTATCTCAATCGTTGGTGCGGTGAAGTGTGGGGACAATGTTTCTGGAATGAATACCATATGTTGTGGTACTTCTCCGGTTATCTGGGCTATCTCGTTCTGGCACACTACATTCGTGTACACCTTACATGGAACCGTTCCAAACGTTTTATTATAGGAACTATTTTAATGGTGATCGGTGCTGTATGGACTATTTATTCATTCTATGTTCAGGCTATACCCGGCGAACTCCATTCCACCCCTGTAATAGAAATAGGATGGGCTTTCTGTACTATTAACTGTGTGCTTCTCACAACGGGCACATTCCTCATGTTTACATGTATCAAACGTCCGCAAGCTCCCAAGTTGGTGACAGAAACTTCGAAACTTAGCTATGGTATGTATCTTATGCACATATTCTGGCTCGGACTGTGGGTATCTGTATTCAAGGACACATTGGGATTACCCACCGTTTCCGCTATCCCATGTATTGCAGTGGTTACATTTATCTGTTGCTTTGTAACGACAAAGATTATTTCGTTTATACCAGGCAGTAAATGGATAGTAGGATAAATATCCGGAAATAGTAAGAATCTGAATAGATAATCATGTCTTTCCTGATTTTCTATTCAGATTCTTACTATTTACAGCTTATTTCTCTCTTAATGCCCTCTTTCTCTTTTCATCTCTTTCACTTCTATTATAAACCATTACTATCCAACTTCTTACGGGTGAACCCTCTCTCTGTTTGGAGCTTTATGCCGCTTTCAGCGGTTTCACCAAATACACATTTCCATATTTGGTATGTTTGCGGGTGACACCTGCCGCAAGCAAAACTTGCGCGAACGTAGCCGGATTACTTCCTCGCATGGCGGCGGGGTTATACTTTTTCAGTCTTCTAAATATGTCCGAAGCCGAGAGACGTTCGCTTCCCTCTTCATCGTCTTTAGCTATCCGGAAGCAGGCATGAAAGACTTCTTCTGCCGGACACGGATGATAAAAAGCAGCGTTGTGGCGTTGCAGCTCCCGTTCCTCTTCTTTTGTGAACCAATAGCGGATGCCGGAGAGCAGTTCAGCTTTCAATTGGGCATAGATTTGATCGTGCTTTATGTCTGCGCAATCAATCAGATGTTCTGCTTCAATGCAGATGAATCGCCGGCTACCGGTGGGATCGGTGAGTAAGTCAAAGCGGTTGCTTGTACCGATGAAAGAAGCAATGCGCGGTAGGTTGCGGAAATTCTTTTGATATGCTTTGCAGATATTCAGGTTTGCCATTTGCATCAGATTCTTCAATAATGGCATTTGCTGCGTTCCGTACTTGTCAAATTCATCCATGTTCAGAAGTCCCATTTCGGCAAGTAACCTTTCCGGTTTTCCTTGTGCAGACAGTTTCAGGTTGTCCATGTAATAACGTGACAATGCTGGCGGCATTAGTGCCTTGCAAAATGTGGATTTTTGTCGCCCCTGTTCGCTGCTGACAAGTATGGGGGCTACACTGTTGGCATGTATTCCCGTCATGCCTAACCATTGAGCGGTGAGTCCCAGCATCCAGGTATGGAAGCTTTTTATCCAGAGCTGATTGTCAGAGACACGCTGCGCCAAAGCCTCCAGTCTGTCTGTCCCATCCCAGCCGGGCAGTTCTTCCATGTAAAGCCGGAAAGGATGGTATTCAGGAATACAAGTGGAATAAATGTAACGGCTCAAGTCTTTATCCCAGCAGGATATACCTTGGTCGTGTGCTTCCATGCAGAAAGTGTTCAGTTCCCGCTTACCTACAGGTTCGAAAGGAACGGCACGCTTGTTGGCAGGACGATATTCTGTTTCTTCCGTCAATAGGTTGTAACGAAAATCATACTGTTTTTGCAGGAATGTACGTACCTCTTGGGTTAATCGGACCGGTTGTTTTCGTTCTGTCTCCTTCTCTCTTCCAGTAGGCAGTGCAGTGTCCGGCAGGGGAACGGTATATTTATCTTCATGACATTTTAGCGTTTTCTGTAGCTCTTTGTCTGTTTTCTCAACTGCATCTTCTTTGTTTTCCTTCATTTGAAACAATTTTAGTTCCTTCAATACCTGTCTCCATATCAATGTTATTGTATTCATTATTTTTTCTATTTTTAAGTGATTAAAATCGGTTTGTTGTTCAGCGCTGATACTGCGAATGTACTATAGGATGATACCGGTTTGCAAGTATTTCTCCGGAAAAAATATTAATTTCTACATACCTGAAGAAGTCGGCTTCTTATCGTCCTTTTCTCTATTTTTTATCGTATCTTTGACGAAGAGTTATTGATGATTCACTTTCGTGGTTCAATCAAATGACAAAAGTGATCTAATTGGATAACAGCTGTGATTTAAATGAACCACGGTAGTGGTTTGATGATAAACTTAAAGTTTTTACATGAAATATATTCACTATCAAAACGTTGACGACTAATGGCTATACTTTACGATTGGTATGAGAATCCCGGTGAGTCCGACGATTCGGAAGAGAAAGGTTTGCATCCCCGCATTTTTTTGAATGGTAAGGTGGGAACGGATAAACTGTGCCGGATGATTCACGGGCGCAGTTCGCTTTCCGTAGGTGATGTAAAAAATGCGTTCGAGATGCTTGCCCAAATTTGTGGTGAAGAACTGCGCGAGGGACGTGAGGTGCATATTGAGGGACTTGGCTATTTTGTTCCAATCTTGCGGAGTACACAAAAAGTGACTCGCAGCACTAAGAACAAATGGTCGAAAATGGAGTTGAAAACAATTGGTTTTCGTCCCGATGCTCGTTTGCGGGGGGAACTGGTAGGTGTTAAGGGTAGCCGAAGCAAGTATGCACGCCATTCGGAATCCTTGTCGGCAGTGGAGATAGATATGCGGCTGAAGGAATATTTCGCCGATCATGACGTAATGCTTCGTTATGATTTTCAGGAAGTATGCTGCATGACACGGACTACGGCGAACCGTCATCTCCGGCGATTACTGGAAGAAGGTAAATTGAAAAATATCGGCAAACGTATGCAGCCGATTTATGTGGCTGCAGCGGGTTATTACGGGGTATCTCGGGATGTGCTCCGGCGGTAGATGGAAACGATTTGAGTAAGCGTCGATTTGAAGTGTGTCGGTGAAAGTGGTGAAAGCGTGATAGAAGGGCTTTTGCATGGTCGCTTTCACCCGCATTCCTGCTTAGAATAGAGGTTTCAGGAAGAAGGTGAAAGCGGTGAAGGATGTAGTCATTTCGTATGATAATATAGGGCTTTTTTGTTTTTCAGTGAAAATATAGAGGTCGATTAATGATGTAAATATACTTTTTTCTTATATTTGTGATTCAAGAGCACAAGATAAAGAGAATGATGAAACAGTCTATTTATTCTTTTAAACAATTACTGTCGGGAGGCTTGCTTTGTTGCGCGATTCTGTTGGCTGCTTATATATTTCAGGCGTTTTTCCCTGAAATGTATGTTGATGCGTTTTCATCTTCTATACATCTATTGATGTGGCTGACACTCTTTGTGGGGGCATTACTATGGACATTCCGTGTAAAAGGAGAACGTATCGGTATTTCTGAAGTAATAGACTGGCAGTTTATAGCCGCTTTTGTTTTGATTACGGCAGATCAGATTTATATCATCATGCCGAAAGAAATTCATTTGGATATAGCGCCTGTATTGTCGGGATATACTATTCCTGTATTGGTTGTCGTTGGTGTAATGGTAGCCGGCACGATTAAAGTCTCCATCGCATTGTATCAAAAATTGGCTGACGAACGTCGACAAACCATTCTTCAAGCTCAAGAAATACAACAATTAATGGATGATCCTCCAACAGAACAGAAAGGCGTTTCTTTTCTTCGTATGCTTATTGAGAATCGCTCTATCGCTCAATTATCTGTTAAAGATTATCTTTTATTAGTAGAGGGGTGCCATCTGATTGATCCTGATTTATTTGCTTGGTTGAGAAGGCAAGGTTGTCAACTCACACCGCGAGATATTGTATTATGTGTGCTTATTCGAATGTGTAAAACGAAAGGGGAAATTTTATCTATATTTTGCATTAGTGATGGCACTTATCGTACAATGAAGTCCCGTGTTCGAAAGCGTTTGGGGATTGGAGAGGAGGATTTGGAAAATTTTTTGCAGAACGAATTAAAATAATAATTTTTGTAGGGTACCGACCAATCGTATAAACGTGTCAATAATCGTCAAACTCCCACCCATGATCATATAGTAAAACCATACTCGTTTATTAGAATATGGTTCTTGTGGAAATAGGCTGATAGCTCCTGCCACAAATGTTGTTCGTGCAAGGAGCTCAAAGAAAATAATTAGAAAATCTTGAAATGTATAGTTTATGTTGTCAATAAAGCGATCTAAATAACACATTGCAATACTGGCAATCCACATTACATTATATAGAAATATATATATAATTATTCTTTTATACATTCTTCGTATTCTTTATCAGCTGCTCTTTGATTTCTTCTGTAGTTGGCTAATGCTTGTGTATAACAATAAGTAGTTGGAGATTCAGCTTTGCATTTGGCTATGGCATTATTATAATCTGTTTCAGCTTGTTCGTATGCTGCTTGTCTCAATTCTTCACATTTACTGTTTCCATTTCCTTCTTTGCGTGTTTTTAATATCTTTCTTTTTGCTAGCCCACGACTTTTGGCATATTGCCTGAATAATGACAACCGTTCCTCTTCACTTAATCTTAAAAATACTGTATGCTCAAGCAAGCCTTTCTTAGCTTCATCCATTTGTCGGAGTTCTTCTTCCAGATTCGCTTTTTTGATGAAATCTTCCATATACTCATCATCATTCAGACTTTCCATGAGTTTGTCATATTCTTCATTATTTAGTTTGGATGTATAAGCACCAAACTTGTCCGCTAATTGTTCACTACATCTTTCAAATTCATAAAACTCGTCAGAATTGGCAACGGAATCTATCAATATATTTCCTGTATTCCAAGTTTGAGAGACCAAGCTGCGTGTTTTAGCAATTGAGTTTACTTCTGTTGCTGTCTCATTCGTACAGTTGTATTCATCAGTGCTACAACTATAAATAAGGAATGTGGTCAATAATATTCCAAACAGTGCAATTACGTATATACTACTCTGCTTTTTGTTTTCGCTTTTCATGTCTTGTTTATAATTTAAATTTAGGAAAAACAAAGAAAGGGATTTTACAGCAATTAGATGGAATGTTTTGTTCAAAAAATGAAATAATTTGTTCAAATAGCTGTTTGATGACTATAATAACTCATATATCAATGTTACAATTTAGATATAAAATGACTTTTTTAGGGCTCTAAATGTCCGATAAATGACTGGCTGACAGGGGGAGGGATGTAACGCCCCCTTGAATGGTATTTGTTATGCTCGTATCTTTGTAAAAAATAATATTATGAAAACAATAACAAAGCTGATTCCTGTTATTTTCCTTTCTGTTATTACAGGAGGCTCTCTTTTTTATTCTTGTTCACAAGAGAAGAGAAAAAAGGCTACTTTCTAAAAAAGATGTTATTATGAACTAATGCATAATTTTAATTTATAGATAGTATGAAAATAAGAAAAAGAAAATGTTATTTCATCACTTTAGTATTAATGGCTTTAGTGATTATTATTGCCTGTAATTGTAGTTCTGACGTAAAAGTCGACTCAAATAAGTTTAATCTAATAACTATGGCAGCAATGAATGCGGATAGTTGGCCAATGCCAAAATTATCAGAAAAGGAGGCATCTTTGGTTGATTCGATTTCTAGTTTGGATGTGTTTATCAATTATCATAACGCTTATCGGCAATTGATAAAAAAAACAAGTTCTTATTTTGCTAATTTGAGTTCTGAAGAAATAGAAGAATTTACACAAAATGGGACTGATGCTGCTTTTATATCAGATTTTATGAGAAAAATGGATTCATGTATAAATATTGAAATAGAAATTAAAGCTGTAGAAGAAGCAAGCAAGGATTTTGATAAAATGATTAAAGGGGTGGAATTAACAGAAGCGGAAAGAATAGCTCTAATAATCAAAAAGTTTAAGTAAATATTGACATTGGTATACTTATCCTCATTTGGGGATGAGTGCTGAATTTGGTATATAATGTATTAATAAACTTGTAAATTATGATGTTAAAAAGAAAAACATTTTTTGTCTCATTGTCTTTCACTTTGTGTATGACATTAGTTATTTATAGTTGTAGCTCAAATGAATATGATTTTGTTGATGATGATGCTCTGGCGTTGGTATCAACAAGGAGTCTTGGAAACTTAGATTATAGAACTACGCTTGTAGACTCAGTCGCTACGTCTAACGATTTTTTGGATTTTGTAGAAAGTTGTAATCTATTTTCTGATAAAATGGATGAATACATATCTGCGCTAAGTCAAAAAGAAAAAGAAGAATTAATTAGTAATGCGAATAATGATGACTTTGTGTTGAAGTTTATAGATTGTATTGATATTGAAAAAGAAGTTTTAGCTATATCATTGGCAAAGAGAAGACTATTGGATAATACTTCTTTTTTGCGATTAAATGAGTCGGAGAAATCACAGCTTTTTGATGGCTGTTTTGTGGCGGGAGGGCGTATGTTTATAAAGACGCGAGGTGGTGAAGGAGCAACTCAACAGGAATGTGAAAAAGCTAAGAAGAAAGCATACGATACTGCTTATGACGCTTTCATACGGAGATTATTACTTTGTGATTATTTGCCAGACAGGGATAAATATGCATGTCAAGTAGCAACAAAACTGAATTATGAAGCAGAGAAGTCACAAGCAGATACTGAATATGAAAGGTGTATGGAAAAAGTAAAAAAATGATATACTGTGTCCATGTAGATTTTCAATGACTATGATAACCTATATATCAATGTTACAATTGATATAAAATGATTTTTTAGGGCTCTGTATGTCCGATAAATGCTTATATGACAGGGGCAGGAGTGTAACGCCCCCTTGAATGGCATTTGTTATGCTCGTATCTTTGTGTAAAAATAATATTATGAAAGCAATGACAAAGCTGATTCCTATTATTTTCCTTTCTGTTATTATAGGAGGCTCTCTTTTTTATTCTTGTTCACAAGAGAAGAAAGAGGAGATTGTTATTGTACTTCCATTGGAGGCAGCTCTGTCACAGGCTGGAGGAAATCGTGCTGAATTAGAAAAGGTATTGCATCGTTATCAATCCAATCCATCGGATAGCCTGAAATATAGGGCAGCTCGTTTCCTGATAGAGAATATGCCATCTTATACCTATTATAAAGGTAAGCTGCTGGAACAATACCTCACCTTCTTTACTCTCTTGCAAGAAGCGCGGAGTAAAAAGATATATCCACAAACAATGGTAGATTCTATCAGAAAGATGTATGGACCATTCTCTTTAGATTCTTTGCAATATTGCAAAGACGTTTTGACAGTCGATTCCGCTTATTTATGTAATAACATTGATTGGGCATTTAAAGTTTGGCAGGAACAGCCTTGGGGGAAGAATGTGTCTTTTGCTGATTTTTGCGAGTATATTCTTCCTTATCGTATTGGTGATGAAACATTAAGCTATTGGCGTGAGGATATTTATCGAAAGTATAATCCTTTGCTTGATTCGTTGCGTGCTTCCACAGTTCTTGATATAGAAGATCCTCTTGTTGCAGCCCGTTGTTTGTGCGATTCTCTTCGTAAACGTAGCCGCTTCTTTACAACTACGGTTCCGCAAGGACTTCCTCATGTAGGGCCGGAGATTGCACAAAGCGTTTCGGGCAGTTGTCGTGAACTTTCCGATTATGTCGTTTATGTTTGTCGTGCGTTGGGAATTCCTTGTGCCATAGATTTTATGCCTCTTCATGGAGGTGGAAATGATGGGCATCAGTGGGTGTCATTCGCAGATAAGTATGGTACGCTTTATTTTCAGGAATTTCCCGATAAGATAAAAGAAGTCCGTAAGGATAAGATGTGTGAAGCCTCGAAAATAAAGGTTTATCGGAATACGTTCAGTCTTAATCGTATTATGCAGGCAGAAATGCAACGCTTGGATACGGCTGTTGTTCCTTTCTTCCGAGATCCGCATATTGTTGATGTGACAGCCGATTACGCAAAGACCTACAAAAAGAAACTGGAGATTCCTGCATCTATGCTTTATGCAGGAAAGCCCCGTTCGCGTATCGCTTATCTATGTGGGAGTAGCCGCATGGATTGGGAGCCTGTGGCATGGGCGGAGTTTGATGGTAAACATCTTGTTTTCAGCGATGTCCAGATAGAACCCGTCATGCGGATAGCAACTTACGAACGGGGAAGACTTCGTTACTGGACTGATCCTTTTGAAATTACTGTTTCCGGTGAGTTTCATGTTTTTACTCCGTCAGATACTGTTCAGGATGTAACGCTGTTTGCTAAATATCCTTTGTGGCAAGATGAGAAGTACCAGAAACGTATGATAGGAGGTGTTTTTGAAGGAAGCAATGATCCGGATTTTCGTCAGAAAGAGGTACTTTTCCTGATAGAAAAGCAACCCGAACGGTTGCGGACAATGGCGTACTCCCGTTCTTTGACGCCTTGTCGGTATGTTCGCTATATAGGACCGGAAAAGGGGCATTGTAATGTGGCGGAAATAGAGTTTTATGAAGCGGGCGGACTGTTGCCATTAAGCGGTAGAATTATTGGTACTCCCGGTTGTTATCAACAGGATGGCTCGCACGAATATACAAATGCGTTCGACGGTAATACTGAAACGTCTTTTGATTATACGGAACCCTATGGTGGGTGGACAGGGTTAGATCTAGGCACGCCAAAGGTGATAGATAAGATAATTTATACGCCTGCCAACCGGGATAATTATGTTCGTTCGTTGGATGACTATGAATTGTCTTATTGTACAAAGAGAGGGTGGAGGACCTTAGGACAGCAAACGGCGATGTTAGATTCGTTGGTTTACAGGAGGGTTCCTAAAGGAGCATTGCTGCTGTTGCAGAATCATACACGCGGGAATCAGGAACGGATTTTTGTGTATGAGGATAGAAAGCAGGTGTGGAAGTAGTAAGTTACTTTACATATTTATTAATTTTAAAAGTACATTGTTATGAGAGAACGATTGGTTAAGAGAAATGTAAAACATAAAACATTACAACCGATTTATATGAAGAATTCTATTCAATGGTTTATTGGTGTATTCGTATTAATGGCATCTTTCATTGGCTGTCAGGCAACAAATGATGAAACAGGGAAAATTACTATCTCAGCGGAAGAAAGGAAGCTTAATCTACAGGCACCAAATGGAGAATACCTTGCAGGTGGTGATCTTGTTCGGTTGAAAGAAATGTTAGCTCCGTGTATTGGTACGATAGAGAAGGATAGTGTGGTCTACGATTTTGAAATCTTGAGTATTCAATATGATTCTTTGCATTATGGTTTCATTGCAGATATTGAATTTGTAACGAAAAGTGGTTATCACAATCATCTTATTATGGAGCATGATGGGAAAGAGGAATCGTTGAGTAATACGGATGATTAAGATGTAGGATATTATGATAGTTTCAATAATAAAGTAGGTGTTCATTTGTTTATAGAATGATTATGAGAAGAGAGTCTATATTAGCATTATTTTGTAAAATGAAGATAAAAAAGAAATGGCCTGATTATGACATCTCAAAAAAACAGTAAGAATATTGTTGCTGTAGAATCATGCACGAGGAAGGCAGAGACAGATATTTTTTTGTGACAATAAAAAGTTATTATGGAAATAGTATCTAAGGAGAAATGTGAATTGGTATTATATTCATGAGAAGTTAATCTTGGAATGTTATTTATTAAAATATATCACTAGTGTCCCATTAAAACTGGGACAAATTAAAAATTAAATAAATTTGGCCCACTTGGTCCGAATCGTTCTTTGTCATTTTGAAATTTAGTTTTATCAAAGAGGTCTCTCAGATGAGTTTTATCAGTCAATGAGATACTCAATATTTGTAGCACTTCGTATGTACTTCTATCTAGTTTCATATCGTGTTGAATGATTGCCACCAAACAGTAAGTACATATTGCAGCATATATCTGTATTCGAACAGCGTTCTCTGTAGTACCCCAAAATCTTTTAATTTTAAGATGCTGCTTGAGCCATTTGAAAAACAGCTCTACCTGCCAGCGATTTTTATAAAGTTCGGCAACTTGAAATGCAGATATATGCATCGCATTGGTTATGAATATGAACTCCCTTTTTTGTTCTTCATCCCAATATTTAACCAGTCTAATTGGCTCCGGATAATATTGTTTAGGATAGAATCCAGTCAGAAGTACACTTGCGTCTGAAAACACATTCTTAGGCAGCCTACGTTTCCATTTGATGGATTTGTACTGGAGATTCTTTTTTGCTCTGACAACGAAGTTGGCTTCAATCTGATGAATCTTATACAGCATCTTGAAGTTGTTATAACCGCGGTCAAAGATGTAATAAGAGCCTGGTTCATAAGGAACTTCAATCATCGCTTTAGAATCGTGTATGGATGCTTCCGTGATATGAAAGAATGCAGGGATCTGCGTTTCTACATCATATAATGTATGCACTTTGATACCACCTTTCTTCTTGCGGAATTTAGCCCACCAAAAGACTGAAAGACACAAGTCAACAGTTGTCGAATCGAAGGCATAAACGTTACCGCCAAGTTTGAAAATATGATTAACACGCTTTTGTCGTGCTTCACCAACCAAGTAGTAAGCGTATTCTTCAAAGATATGATAGTCTCTATCTTGATTTGCTCGTGCCAGCGATGACTTTGATACGTTTTTACCCATTCCTAAATGATAACATTTGGAATGATGGGCTTCAAGCGCAACTATTAAATCTCGCAGACTTTCACGATTAGAAAGTTGACCAAACATCAAAGCAAGTAGTTGATTCCAGCAAGTGAAGCGCTTCACATATTTGTCGCCATCATACTTGCGTACAATGTAGTTGAACTTATTCCTATCTAAGAATGACACTAGTTGAGCGAAAACGTATTTATCTTTATGCATTTGCAAATCTCCTTTTAGAGAGGCAAAGGTGCAAATCGAAATCCGTTTAATCGAAAAAACTCTGTAACTAACTAAATTTCAAATATTTCAAAGAACTATTTTAGGTTTTAATGGGACAGCAATGAAAATATATATCAAATGAAAAAAGAAGTAAGAAAAAACATTTGTATAAAAGTCTTCTTTATGGCTTTTATTTTGCCCTTTATTCAAAGTTGTACTACTGACAACAATGCGTTGACTAGTGAGAACATCTGTATGGCAATAATTACTGGTGTTGGAACTGCACCTCCTATACCGAAATTATCAGAGGATAGAGTTGTATTGATTGATTCTATAATAGAAACAAATGAAATTCAAGAATATGTTGAGACGTTGAAACGTTTAAAAAAGAAAGTAGAACCTTATACAATGAGTCTCGGTGAAGAAAAAATAAAAGAATTTAGAAAAAATATGCGAGATGAGATTTATACCAAAGCTTATTTAAAAAATATGCGAGCACAAATAGATATTGAGAATGAACTTCAAGATCTGAATAACTGTTGGGGTAAAATAATCGTAATGTCTAAGACATTAAACCTTTCAGTAGAAGAACAAGTCGCTTTATTTGCTAAAACATTACATCAGACTTATTAAAATGAATATGAAATTAAGAATGAAAATTAGTCTAACAGTTTTACTGTTGTTATTAACACTTTGTACAACTATTATTTATAGTTGTAGTTCTGAAGATTATGATTTTGTAGATAACTCAGAAGAACTAAAGGTAACTACGCGTAGCATACAAAGTAGGACAACTTTGGTTGAATCTATTGCAGAATCAGATGTGTATATGGATTTTATTATAAGCTGTGATTTGTTGACCGAGAAGATGGATAATTATAGGGCAACTTTAACTCAAGAGGAGTTAAATGAAATCTCGCATAATATGAATAATGTAGATTTTGTACTAAAACTTGTGGAAAAGGCTGATGTTCAGAATGAAATTAATCAAATTGTTGAGGCTCGAGAAAGATTGAACAAATCAACAAAATTTTCCCAGCTTAATAGTAAAGAAGTAGATATGTTATTCTATGATTATACAAAGCCAGCCAAACATGCTGTTATGTTGCTTAAAAAACGTGAGGAAAATACTAAAGAAGGTTGTTATGAAGCGTTGCTAAAAGAATTAGAAATGAGTTATAGTACATATTATGCAATGATGGCATTATGTGATAGTGAGCCCATACCAGCTCTCTGTCAAATGTCGGCGGAAACATTTTTGCAAAAAGCAAAAGAAATAGCAGCTGAAAATTATAAGAATTGTATGGATAAGGTTAGAGGAGTTTTTTATAAACTTGAAAGTAGATATGATGCTACTATTTAGATAATTGAATTGTTCCTCTGTATTTTTGCTAATTGTATCAATAATGAAACAATATGTAGTAGTTCTATACTCGTTTCTTTGCTCCTTTGCGTGTATTCACAATAAAGCCACTAACATAGTCTCTATTGAATCTGAAATGATTAACTTTTTTCGTTCTACATTGCAACGTAACTACGGCAGTTCTGACGGAAAAGCAGTAAAGTTGATAATGGATGCTCTTCTACATTATAAATTTCATTATATTATTGATGTGGATAAGGAGGCATTGAAAGCTGTTAATGGCAAACTTTATCTGGATTTATTTGGGAGCTATTTTGTAGAGACTAAAGAGCCTTCTATAGATTCACTTCATAAGAATTGGAAACGGTACGATCTTTATCATATCATTTGCGGCTATAAGTTCAAGAAACAACTTGATGGAGAAACTTATTATCGGAAGGAACTCTCTCAGGCTACATCTCCTTTATTTAAAGAAATATGCAATGCGTATGAAGCAACCGGTAGTTTACCTTTTACTGTCGTTTTGGGAAAGTTCCGAGCCAACAACCATCAATGTTTGGATGCTTTTGAAACGGATAGGGATGTTCAGATGCTTTTCGCTTTCTTCTTTTGGCGTTATTTATGTTATTGCGTGAATATTGATTTTATGACAGGAAAGAATAAAACGAAGTTATATATAGATATGAGAAGATAAGAAGTATAAGTTTAATTTCATCAATAGACGGTGATAAATCATTTTTTATAATATGAACAGACAGAAAATTTATTTGGCAATAGTCTTGGCATTGATATTCATGTCAAGTTGTGGCTCTTCTACTAAGTTAGCAAAGAATCATGATGAAATGAAGAGTGATCCAAGAATATGGGATTATCTTAACGTCAGTGATAGAGAACGTACATTGGTTGATTCTATTGTAGCATTGGATGAATATGCTGTATTTCTTGATTCATACAAAAAGTATCGGACAAAGAAGAATGCTATGCGTGAGGGCGAAGATGTGGAACAAACGAAAGAGTTTGCGGAATATTCGGCAGCGTGTTCTAAAATATTCAGGATTATTGATAAGTTGAAATTAAGTAAAGATGCGTCTATCGCTGTGTTTGAGAATGTGTATAGAGCTGCTAATAATAAATTGAATTAATAAAGAATATGATCCGGGAAGATAAAACGTCAACTAAAAAGATGCTGTCGACCAAGAATAACATTTATATAGGGTTGTGTATCTTATATATATTGTTATCAATGATAAACAGGAAATATCCAATAGGAGATGTAACGCTGAATATCGTTTATCTTTCAACTTGGTTTTTTCTTTTATTGTGGGAAGTTGTAGATGTACTCATAAATAAAAAGAAAGATTTTGGTTGCATAGTTATAATTTCGATGGTGCTGGTTGCGTCTATTGCAAATATGTTGAGGTGAGAAATCAAACGAATGAAGCAAACCTCTTGTATTCATCAACAACGGAAAAATTATGATAGGATATGAAATAGCTATTAATGATCAGTCACCTGTGGTTGTCACGTCACCTGACGTGGCATTCGTCATGGTGCATAGCAATTGCTCTTTCGGTGATAGTATTTATGTAGGAGGATCGGATACTTCGAGAAGAATCGCTTGGGTAGATGAAAAACTGAAAGTGGGTGATAGAGTCCGAATAAAGGTTGTTGAAGTGTCGGCGGTATCTCCTACTGTGAAGATGACCTATGATCGGGAAGAATTGAAGGCAAAATACGAACGACTCAAAGCCGAGCTTGAGGCAAAGGGACTTATATAGAATATTGATATGAAAGGACTTTTAGTAAAAAACAAAGATAAAATTAGCAAGGCTGGTATTCCTCAAAATGGAGTTGGTCTTGTTGCTAATATTACTTGGCATAGTGGTGCGTCTTGGAGCGTTGGTAGTTTGCGGGTGTCTGATGAGATGCATTTGGTATGGGACGGAGGACTATTGGAAGTCGGGGATGTGATAGAAGTGGAAGTAGCAGAATTTGATGAGGCTTCGGCGACTGTTTGGGAGGAAAAGCATTGTTGCCCGACACGAACGGCATCGAACGACACAGATAATCCGAAGGAATGGGAGCATAAACTGGATCTCTATCATCGATTGAAAAAGGTATTGGAGGATGAGAACTTGATTTAATACTAGGATAAAAATGATAAGACTCTTTCATATTTTGTTTGCCGCAGCATTTATAGGCAGTATGTTTGTATATTCCCACCAATTTACAGACGCATATATTGTGCCTAAATGGTGCTGCGTTTTGTTTGTGCTGTTATGGATGCTGGTGTGTGCTGCATTTTTGGCATTGCAGCGTAAATCCATAGTGGTGGATATGGCGATATGGGGGAGTATCATTGTTTCCAGTTGTTGGTTGCAGGCTGTTTATGGAATATTGCAATACGTAGGTTTGTTTCCTTCTCATGCAACCTTCCGTGTGACCGGTAGTTTTGATAATCCGGCAGGATTTGCAGCTTGTCTTTGTGCCGGATTGCCTTTTGTCGTTTTTTTGATCATACATAGAAATAAGTATATTCGATATGCTGGATGGCTGGCAGGGGGAGTGATGGTATTGGCAGTATTTTTATCTCATTCGCGATCCGGCATGGTAAGTGTCATTGCGGTATGTGTCATGTATTTGTGTGGAAGATTCGTTCATGGGAGATTGTGGAGATATTTATTATCGGTATCTATGATAGGATTGTTAATAATCGGCTCCTATTGGTTGAAAAAAGATTCGGCAGATGGTCGGTTGTTGATTTGGCGGTGTGGCTTGGAAATGGTGAAAGATGCTCCTTGGACGGGGCATGGCGTCGGAAGTTTCGAGGCTAAATATATGGACTATCAGGCGGATTATTTCAAAGAATATGGTTCGCAAAATCGCTATGCAATGTTAGCGGATAATGTAAAGCAGCCTTTTAATGAATATTTGGGAGTTCTGATTAATTTCGGTATTGTCGGATTGGCTTTGCTTTTGGGTATTGTGGGGGCACTTGTGTATTGTTATAGGCAAAATCCTACACAGGAAAAGAAAATAGCTCTTTATGCTTTGCTATCAATAGGCATATTCTCTTTCTTTTCCTATCCGTTTACGTATCCTTTTACGTGGATGGTGACATTTCTTGCCGTTCTCATGTTGACTGCTGATTATTTGAAGCGGATAAAGATAGGTACATGGGGCAGGAATATAATATATTCCGCAGCGTTGATGGGCTTCTTTTGGGGACAGGTTAGGCTGGGCGCACGTACACAGTCGGAACGCAGTTGGCAGGAGGCTTCGGAGTTAGCTTTTTGTCATTCGTATGATGAGGCGCTTCCGTACTATGTGAGTCTGAAACACCGATTCGAAGATAATCCTTATTTCCTGTATAATTATGCTGCTGTTCTTACGGAAATCAAGGAATATGAGAAAGCTTTGGAGGTGGCGTTGGAGTGCCGCAAGTATTGGGCGGATTATGATTTGGAATTGATGATAGGAGAGAATTATCAGGAACAAGAAGATTTTATTTCAGCAGAAAAATATTACAAGAATGCATCAATGATGTGTCCATCGAGATTTACTCCACTTTATCAACTATTTAAACTTTATAAGCAGTCTGGTGAAAACATACGAGCCTATGAAACGGCTGAAATGATTATAAATAAACCGGTAAAGATAAATTCCATGACAATACGTATGATGAAACGAGAGATGGAAAAAGAAATATTACAAATGAAAGGATGATTTGGTCACTAAAAAATGAAACAATGAAGAAACTATTGATTGCTTTACTAATATTGCTTTTGGCAGCCTGTTCGAAAAGTGTTCCCTATTCTGACGAAACCATTAAAAATGATCTGCGTGTGCCTGCTTATCCGTTACTGATGCTCCACCCGCATCTGCGTTTATGGTCGACAACAGATCAACTGACGGAGAAGAATATGATTTTTACTAATGGGAAAAATCTTCCTTTTGTCGGTTTCCTGCGGGTAGACGGTACGATGTATCGCTTTATGGGTAGTCGTGATCTGCCTATGCAAGCCATTGCAACAATGGCATACGATTATGAAAGTTGGGAAGGAAAGTTCACCTCTCTTAGACCGGATGAAGGTTGGGAGCAACCGGATTTTAATGATCAATATTGGCAGGTAAGTGAAGGTGCATTCGGTACACGCGACAGACGTGAAACGAGAACGCCGTGGCTTTCTACTGATATCTGGGTGCGGAGGGAAATCGTGGATATTGATCCATATTTGCTTGAGAACAAGAAAATTTATTTGCGTTATTCGTATGATGACATACTTCAATTATATATTAACGGAAAACTAGTCGTGAGTGCGGACCGCGCAGCGGCAAATTTAAAAGTCGAGTTGCCGGATTCTATCTTGAATACAATGAAGGAAGGGAAAGCCCTTATTGCAGCTCATTGTGAGAATAAAAAAGGTAGTGCATTGATTGATTTCGGCTTATTTGCAGAGGAACCGGGAATATTGGTAGAAGGCATAGCTCCTGTTTCTAATGAGAAGGAATGGATTGGGAAATATACAACGGAACAACCGGAAGAGGGTTGGGAAATGGCTGCTTTCAATGATAGCACATGGGCACAAGGAAGCGCTGCTTTTGGCACGGAAGGCGGACCGAGTGTTGGTACCCCCTGGAATACCAATAGGCTATGGATTAGGAGGGAAGTCTCATTCGATCCTTCTTTAGTGAAAAACAGACAACTTTTTGTGCGTTATTCGTATAATGACGGTATGCAGCTGCTTATTAATGGAAAGGAGCTTGTTCGTACAGGAACGAAGGCACGCAACGATGTGAAAGTGCAGATCCCGGATTCTATCTTGGAAACAATGAAAGATGGAAAAGCCTTGTTTGCTGCCCGTTGTGTGAATTGGGGAGGTACTTCCTTTGCAGATTTCGGGTTGTATGGTGAGCTAAAGGAAGCCGGGCAAAAATCAGTGGATGTGCAGGCTACCCAAACACATTATATTTTTGCTTGTGGAGATGTGGAATTGAAACTGACGTTTACGGCTCCTTATTTATTGGATGATTTGGAACTGTTAAGTCGCCCGGTCAATTATATTTCTTATCAGGCTAAGGCCTTGGACGGTAAGGAACATGATGTCGCTATTTATTTTGAAATGGATCCTCATAAAGCCTTTCGTGCCGGGCAGTCTACGGAAATGTATGAAAAAGACGGTTGGGTGATGATGAAGACCGGTCGGGAGAATCAGAAGTTATGGGTAGATAAGCTGAAAGATGCTCCGGCCTGGGGGTATTTCTATTTAGGGGCGAAAGAGAATGCTACTTATGCACAAGGGGACGCGGCAGAGATGCGGGCACACTTTATGAAAGAAGGTGATTTGAAAGAAATGCGTCGGTCGAATGAAAAACGTTATGCGGCTATAGCACAGAAGCTGGAAATGAATAGTGAGTTTCCCCAACATCTGATTGCGGCTTTCGATGGATTGTATACAATGGCTTATTTCGGTGAGGATCTACGGCCTTATTGGAATAAGGACGGAGATAAAACGATAGAAGGATTATATGAAGACGCGGAAAAAGTATATAAAGAAACAATGGCAAGGTGTTATGCTTTTGACAGGCAATTGATGGAAAATGCTTGCCGTGTCGGTGGTAAAGAGTACGCAGAACTATGTGCTTCGGCATATCGTCAGGCCGTTTCGTCTTTCCAGATGTCTAAGGATTCGAGTGATGAGTTGCTCTATTTTACTACGTTGGTGGGTTCACTGGATATTTATTATGCTGCTTCACCGCTATTTCTTTGTTATAATCCCGATCTGCTGAAAGCAATGTTGAATCCTTTCTTCTATTATAGTGAGAGTGGTAAATGGAATAAGCCTTTCCCGGCTCATGATTTGGGCGGTTATCCGTTTGTAAACGGACAAGCGAAAGGGGGAGATTTACCGGTTGAACATGCCGGAAATATGCTGATTATGGTGGCTGCTATGGCTAAAGCGGAAAAAGATGCATCATACGCAAAGGTTCATTGGGAGACTCTCTCCAAATGGGCGGGGTATTTGGTGGAGAACGGGGTTGATACCGGTAAACAGATTGATACCGATAGCTTTGCCGGCCGCTATTCTCATAATGCTAATTTGTCTGCCAAAGGAATTTTAGGTATTGCATCGTATGCTCTTCTGGCAAAAATGCTAGATAAACAGGAAGATGCTGAAAAATATTTGGCAGCAGCAAAAAGAATGGCCGAAGAATGGGAGAAGCAGGCTTCTGACGGGGACCATTATCGTTTGGCTTTTGACCAGATGGATAGCTGGGGGCAAAAATATAACTTGATTTGGGATAAACTCCTTGACCTTCATGTTTTTCCGGATAGAGTCGTAGAATTGGAGACTGCTTTTTATAGGACTAAATCGAATACTTACGGTTGTCCGTTGCATAGTAAAACTGATTATGCGAAAGCTGATTGGACTGTATGGACAGCTGCATTGCAGAATGACCGACTTATGTTTCGTGAGTTTATTCTTCCGCTTTACAATTATATGAATGAAAACAAATGGCGTGTACCAATGGCAGACACTTATAATGTTGTGAATCAGAAAACAAGAGGCGTATCATGGGGAAGACCGGTAACGGGTGCCTATTTCATAAAATTATTAGAGGCGGTTATTGAATGATGTTGATTTAATGTGTATCTGTGCAAAAAAATAGTGTGGTTGTCCTGATTCTATGCTTCGGATGTGCTTGATAAAGAAGAACCGATTGTAGCTATTGAAAAATTACTCTAGAGGAATATAAGAACGGATTTTTACATATGTAGATCAAATTCAAATTTGGAAATAATACTAATATATAACAGTTAATTAGATTTGTAAAATGAAGAAGACTATTGCTTTGATTTTTGTATCTTTATTTTTTCTATCTAGTTGTATAAATGATACAACAGGTAAAAAAGCTAACTTGCCAACCGAAAAATCCGTTATAGAAAATAGGAAAGCTTGCTTGGAAATTGTAAATAAGAAATATGATTTTGGAAAAATAAGCAAAAAAGAACATTCATATTTAGATGTTGAATTTGAGTTGAGGAATACGGGGAAAATTCCTTTAATAATATCAAAAGTTGACGTGTCTTGTGGGTGCTTGTCTGTCAATTACTCGAAAGAACCAATAAATCCTGGTAAAATAAGAAAACTGGCAGTACATATTGATACTAAAAATCAATATGGTATGTTTAATAAGGTCATTTTTATAAATTCCAATGCAGAGAATAACCTAGAGCTTATAAGGATAACAGGTGAAGTGGAAAAGTAAGTGGCATTTAAGGCGTCTAACTATATTGATATCAATGTGAAGTTAAATGACAAATTAATTGTTAAAGAGTAAATAAAGTTATATTTGCTAGAACCATTTGATGATATAATAAATAAACAAAAGTGAATATGGATCCTCCATGAATTAAGATAATTGCTAGAAACAGTGGATATTGGTTACCACTATGATATTGAAGTTACATTCTTGGTTGGAACATCCTAGGGTGAATATAAACTAATTTTATAGCTAAGTGCCAGATTGCACAAATAGGATTGTCTCTTATACACATATCCGAGCCCACGAGACGGCCATGAAACTCGTATGCCGTATTCAGCTTGTAATAAAAAAGCAGATACCGATAAGGCTAACTTG
>NZ_JBFNXO010000002.1:0-1265126 GCF_040812255.1 Bacteroides sp. L008
TCAAGATCTTCCGGAGCGTATTTTGCTAGCAATCATTTTCCCCCTCTTTTTCCTTGCCTGCCTTCTCCGGTCTGTTCGATAGCCCGGGAGGTGGGAATGCATTGCGTTTTCCACACCACGGAGTCGAACAGACCGATTTCAGCGCAGTAGTCTACAATCTCTTCCACTCGTTCTTCATGGATGCCCCAATAGTCAGCGCAATCAAAATGCTGATCGGACGTCCAGCGGATATACGAACCGTCTACACGGTAGATTTCGTTCAACGCGTATTGATATACGGCATAGCCGTCGCATCCGTATTTTTTCTTCAGACGTTTGATTTTAATGTCCTGAAAGCGGTCAGTTTCTGCCTGTAATAAGAAAATCCGTTCTTGCTCATATTCTTTTGCTATAGTTTTTTGCCAGAAAGTTCATGATTTCCTCCTTTTATATAGAAACGTTCCGCTCAACTTATAGAAAGGAATGTCTTGCGAAGCCCGCAGATTCCTCAAGGTCGAGTTGTTGATGTTGAGGGGATATTTTTTTTGCCGGAGCTTGTTACAGGTTTCTTCAATTTGCAGTTTCAAATCTTCGATATACCTGTTTGTTTCTTTGTCGACAGATGTTTTTCCGAGTGACTTTTGGGCGACTGTCGACCATGAAGCGGGGGGATATGACAATTCGTCGGAATTTCGTATCTTTGCCCCATGATTGTTCGGAACACTAGTGGAGAGGACACAAAAAAGCCCCTAAAATGTCCGTTTTAGGGGCTTTTTAACTGTAAATACAGTGTAGTATGTGCGGATGATAGGACTCGAACCTACACGCCTCACGGCACCAGATCCTAAGTCTGGCGCGGCTACCAATTACGCCACATCCGCATGTGTAGCTTTTTTGTTTAGCGGTGCAAAGATAGGAAGATTTTCTGATTTGGCAAATAATTCGACAATAAAGTTATTCACTTAAGATTTCGAATGCCTTTTCAATCAGAGTGTCTTTGTGTTTAAGTTGATCTGATTCAGACATATTGATGGCAATGTCCGGCTCAATACCTTCTTCCAAGGGCTGCTTGTTTTTGTCGAAATGCGGACTGGCGGAGAAACGGACGCTCCATCCATTAGGTAATTCTGATGAGAAGGGAAGTCCCGAACCACCTCCGGTCCAGTCACCTAACTGGATGATTCTTTTCTCTTCGTTGTCCTTGTTTAAGCTGCGCATCGCATTCACAAAATCATTGGTGGCACTATAACAACGACGATTGGTCAGAATGATTACTTTCTTCTGCCACCGGATGCTGTTGGATGGTTCCAGATAGATCGGCTCCATCTTGGAGAAATCATTATGTCCCGGTCCGGTTTTGTGCTGTATATATCCGGTAAGTGTTTTCTCGTTGGTAAACCGGGCGGCAATGCGGGTGGAGTTGGTCAGGTTTCCGCCTCCGTTATCACGTACATCGATGATTAATCCGTTGCAGGTGGCCAGGTAGAGGAGAACTTCATCCAAGTTGCCATCGCCCACTCCGGAACTGAAACTTTCATAACGAATATATCCTATATTATTATCGAATATTTTATACTTTAAACCGGCGGATGTATAGTATCCTGTGCTGGCACTGCCCAGATAAGTTTGATAGAGAATATCTTCCCGGTAGTTCCAGTCGTAACCCTGATACCATTCATCGTAGAAAGAAGTACGTTTGGCAGAGGATAGATTGACATGTCCGTCTTTTAAAATGTATAGCATCTGGCTTAGGATGTCGAACAGGTCGTCATTAGACATTGTCGGAATAATCAGTGGGCTATATTTGTCGTGAACGGCATCCCAGTCAATACCTTTTGCTTCCAGAAAACAATACTGTTCGTCGATGATCTTCCATAGTTGTTCGAAGTTTCCTACAGGATCATTGGCGTAGTCTTCTTCTCCGATGCAACCGGTCAATACCGGAAGACAGCAGAGCAGCCAAAGCATTTGTCTAATCTTATTTCTCATTCTTAATTGATCTCACTTGAAGTTTCAACATTAAATTTTGTTCTCTTAGTAGGCTCTGACCGATGAAGGCAAAGCTGTTCCTTTTTTGTTTCGGATACGGTATAGGTCTTTCACAAATCCTACCATGAATACGTGCGAGTAGGTATGTGTCTTGATATTGTTTACATTGGATTGTTGCAAATCAGCCAGATAGCTGAATCGCATTTTTGTATATCCTATCGGTAAGTCGACCGAGAGCATCTGCCGCAGTGAAGGCTGGTTGTGCAGGGAGGTGAACTTTATCACTCCACTCGAATTTCCCAGAGAGAATATCTCGTAGTAAGATTGTCCGTAGTGCGGTGAGAACATTACTCCCATCACCGGTAGATTGACTTGATAGCGTAATACCATCGGGTACCGTTTGATTTTCAAATGCCAGATAGCCATTCCTGAGGCATCCAAATTGACGTATGCCCGTGCGGATGCCGGATTGTTGGTGTTCCGGAGATTATAGACAAAGCCTCCGTTGGCATCTATCAATCCTCCGGCTAATAATTTGAAATTCTCCGTCAGTCGAAACTGGTAGTGTAATCCGTAATTCCAGTTGACTAATCCGGAGAAGGTGTTATTGTTATCGGCACGGTTATGGGTATAACCGATGTCTGCCTGAAAGAAATTCTGCACAGACACATTTCCATCGAATAACTTGGTCATCCGAATCGTCTCGCGGGAAATACGGAAGTCAATTCCTTTGTATTCCTGCGGTGAAAGATAGGTGTCGAATACGTTGGTAAATCCTACACCGTACATGGTGGCACGTGTTACATACCGATGGGTTTGCAGACTGTCAATCTGCGCTTGTAATCTGGTGCAAAGGGCGAACAGGATGCATCCTGTCAGCCCCAGGTATATTAGTTTTTTCTTCATCAGAATAATTTCATCTGCCCGGTGATCTCATCAATAATATCGCCTTCGCTCTTATCACTGTCCGGGTCCAGATTTTCCGGTTCCTCTTCCGGGCTTTCCTGCTGCTCTTGTTCAGGTTCGGGGAAGCGGGTCGGTTCAAGTTCGTTGATCGTATCCACGGTATAGGTCGTGATGCGTTTTCCTTTGGCTTTGAACCCTTTGACAGCTATGAATTCATCTGCATCGATATCCAACGGATCACGGAAGCTGTCGTGTCCGCCAAATATAACTTCCAGACGCGGATAGTACTCATCGGTCAGCAAGATGAGACGGTTATTCTTATTCTCTCCCAGATAGTTCTGTTTGCGGTTGGAGGCCTCGAAGCAGAAGCGTTTCAGGTACGGGTAATTCTGTTGATCGGCATCATAAAGTGCAGCGGTCCATACCTTATGGGGATCGAATTTCTCAACGATGCTCACATTGTCTTCGTAGTGATTGCTCAAATCGAAGTTGGTGGTGTAGAAATCACCATTGTTCAGTACAACCAGAATGGAGTCGTCACTTTGGAATTCTCCCAGATATTCGCCTCGTCCGTCATAGTTGAGACGGAGTATGTCACGGTCAAACCAGACTTTACGTCCACCGAGAGTAGAGCCGCCTTTTTGTTTCAGGGATATTTTGTGTACCGGCAAGCGGGTGAGAATCACACCCCGTGCCTGGCGTCCCTTGATACTGACTTCGCTGAAGTCATGTTCGAAGATAATACGGCGTACACGCGGGTTCGGCTTCAATGTCACCTTGATGATTTCGGCTTCTCCGTTCGGGTTGGCGCTGAAATAGGTGATCCGTGAATCGGGAGTTCCCTGTGTTACATCATATTCACGGTCGCGGACCACGGAAGTTACGGCGAAGCGTTTTACGTAGGTCGTTCCTTCTTTTCCGTCACGGTAGGCTACGTTGTAGATCGTGCGTTTATCGTTCTTCTTGAATACATTGACATAAAGAACGTTCTTACCGACAAATTTTTTATCTGCAACAGGAGTAACAATGTACTTGCCATCACGGAAGAAGACAATCACATCGTCAATATCCGAACAACAGGCCACGAATTCATCTTTCTTTAATGCCGTTCCGATAAATCCTTCTTCACGGTTGATATAGAGTTTTTCGTTAGCTTCTACTACTTTGGCTGCTTCGATGGTGTCGAAGTTCCGCAATTCCGTGCGGCGCGGGAAATTCTTGCCGTATTTGTTTTTCAACATCTGATACCAGTTGACGGTATAATCCACGATATGGGCCAGATGGTTATCAATCTCGGCAATTTCCTCTTTCATCTTGGAGATCAGTTCATCCGCCTTGTCCGAGTTGAATTTCAGGATACGTCCCATTTTGATTTCCATCAACTTGAGAATATCTTCTTTTGTAACTTCACGGATAAATGTCGGATAGTAGGGTGTCAAGCGTTCATCGATATGTGCACAGGCTGCATCCATGTCTTTGGATTGCTCAAACTCTTTATCCTTATAGATGCGTTCTTCGATAAATATCTTTTCGAGAGAAGAGAAATGCAGGGATTCCAGTATTTCTCCTTTCTTGATTTCCAGCTCCTGCTTCAGCAAATCCATCGTATTGTCTGCCGACTTTTTCAGGACTTTGCTCACAGTAAGGAAATGTGGCTTACTGTCATCGATAATACAACAGTTGGGCGAGATACTTACTTCACAGTCTGTGAAAGCGTAGAGAGCATCAATCGTTTTATCCGATGAGGTGCCGGGTGCGAGGTGCACCAATATTTCTACGTTGGCAGCCGTGTTGTCGTCTACCTTACGAATTTTGATCTTTCCTTTATCAACAGCTTTCAGGATAGAGTCGATCACTGTCGAAGTCGTCTTTCCGTATGGAATTTCTGTGATAGCAAGCGTTTTATTATCAATCTTGTTGATCTTGGCACGTACTTTCACGGCTCCGCCACGCTCTCCGTCGTTGTATTTGGCTACATCGATAGAACCTCCCGTCTGGAAATCAGGATATAGTTGGAATTCCTCTCCGCGTAAATAGCTGATAGAGGCATCACAAAGTTCGTTGAAATTGTGCGGCAAGATCTTGGAAGAGAGTCCCACGGCGATACCTTCCACTCCCTGTGCTAATAATAACGGGAATTTCACAGGAAGAGTGACCGGTTCCTTGTTTCGTCCGTCATAAGAAAGTTTCCATTCGGTGGTTTTGGGATTGAAGACAACATCCAGCGCAAACTTGGACAAGCGTGCTTCGATATAACGGGGAGCAGCTGCGCCGTCTCCGGTGAGGATATTACCCCAGTTACCCTGACAATCGATCAACAGGTCTTTCTGTCCCAACTGTACCAGGGCATCCCCGATAGAAGCATCACCGTGAGGGTGGAACTGCATGGTGTGCCCCACAATGTTAGCCACTTTGTTATACCGTCCGTCGTCCAGACGTTTCATTGAATGTAAAATACGTCGTTGCACAGGCTTCAAACCGTCATTGATATGAGGCACGGCACGTTCCAGTATAACGTATGAAGCATAGTCCAGAAACCAATTCTGGTACATGCCTGTTAACTGATGCTTTACGTTTTCGTCCCGCGTGTCCGCCGGTTTGTAGTCTGAATGTCCTTCCGTTATCTCATTGATTTCGTCACTCATATATCAATCTTCGCTTTGCTTTAACAACAAATTATCTTCCTGAACATCAAAAAAGGGGATGTCCACGCAAAAATACGAAATAAATTCATATGAGGACGAAAAGAACTCACGTTTTTTATGATACTGACAGTTCTGTTAATCCTTTGATTTCACATTCCATACCAATAAAGCAAAAAAGACGGAGAGTAATGCGGCTCCGATCCAAAAAATATTGATATAAGAAAAGTTGTAGATTTCTTTGGGGGAAACAAAGAGTTAATTGTAATGAGCCACTATCTATTTAACGAAAACAAAAAAAAGAAACGGAGTGCTTAGTGAAACTGGATTTTTTTTGTTTATTTGTAATCATATTGAATGCAATCTTCAAACTAAAAAACAGAATTATGATACTAACTAATGAAATGCTTGAAGCAGCGCTTCGTTTCCGCAGCATTTGTTTGTGGGAGGAGCTAACTGACAGTGATGTGTTCGCTTTTCGCTTGTCGGATGGTGAGACGGGCTATTGTAGTGTGATGGGCAATGCAGGTGAGCATTTCTCCCTTGGATTCTATAGAGGTAAGAATGGCTTTTCCTGCTACTTGAAGACCTTGGATATGGGAAGGCAACAATCTTTTGGTTGCGAGACGTTTGAAACTGTGATGACTTTTGACTGCATCAATTGTGACTTCGTGGCGGCTTCTACCTTGGATGACACGACGAAGAAGAGAATTCGCAAATATGTCAATGACGCTGGTCTAAAAATTAGTCGCTCCAACGGATGGCCGGACTTTACCCGGTTCGAGCCATACAAGGCGCAATATGGCATCACGTGTGAAAAAGATGCTCGTGACATTACGGAAGCGCTTCGTGCGGCAATTGCTGTGAGTGAAAAGTTGACGATACATGATTTTGAAAGCCTTGGTTTTGACAAGAGGGGAGCTTATCCCACGGCAAAGGGAAGTAAGCTTGTGCCTTATCTTATCCCTACCGCTGATGGAACGTATGAATGGAGTACTGTGAAATTGCCTGCCCTTGTGCAAGACAAGTATGCTACGGTGAAGTTCGAAAATGATATACTTGTAAATATGGTGAAAGCTCTTCCTGCATCTTGCATTTTGCAACTGCGGATTATTCATATACCTACTCCTGTAAATGACGGAGTGAGTGAGGTTCCTTATTTTCCAGCTGTGCTGATTTGTATAGATGCTGATTCTGAATATCTATGGCCCATTTTCTGTAAAGAGGATTTTGAGAAAAATCCTATACTAATACTTGTGGAACTAGCCGATACTTTTCGTCGGAATGCAGGAAAGCCGCAAAAGATGCAAGTGGAAGATGCGAAAACCGAAGCGCTTTTAGAGGACTTCTGTCGTCAGTGTAGCATTGTTCTTGTCCGCGAACAAAATTTGTCGGCACTCAATGAAGCTTGGGTGTCCCTTCTCGACAACTTTATGAGCTTTTCATAAAACTAAATGCACCAATCTGTCGGAACAGGTGACGCTAGGAAAGTATGCTGACTAAAGAGATGAAGAAAGCAGATGAGGAGACAGAACTGGCGGAATTCGAGGTAGAAGGGCTGGAAATCGGTGAAGAAGTTCAGGAATAAGATAAATTAATACCCTCCCTGTCTTATTTATGAGATAAATCCCTATCTTTGTGGCACTTTTTACGAAAAAAGCAAATTCAAATTAATAGATATAGAAAAGAAAATGGCACAAGAAGACGTTTTTAAGAAGCTTGTATCGCATTGCAAAGAGTATGGTTTCGTATTCCCTTCGAGCGATATCTACGACGGACTAGGCGCTGTGTATGACTACGGTCAGATGGGCGTTGAATTGAAAAACAACATTAAGAAATACTGGTGGGACAGCATGGTGCTGTTGCACGAAAACATTGTCGGTATCGACTCTGCCATCTTTATGCATCCTACTATCTGGAAGGCTTCCGGACATGTAGACGCATTCAATGACCCTTTGATTGACAATAAGGATTCTAAAAAACGTTATCGTGCTGACGTACTGATTGAAGATCAGTTGGCAAAGTATGATGATAAAATTAATAAAGAAGTAGCGAAGGCTGCCAAGAGATTTGGCGAATCTTTTGATGAGGCTCAATTCCGTTCAACTAACGGACGTGTATTGGAGCATCAGGCAAAACGTGACGCACTTCACACTCGCTTTGCTAAAGCTCTGAACGACGGTAATCTGGAAGAATTGCGTCAGATCATTATTGATGAAGAAATCGTATGTCCGATCTCCGGCACAAAGAACTGGACAGAAGTTCGTCAGTTCAATCTGATGTTCTCTACTGAAATGGGTTCTACTTCCGACGGAGCCATGAAAATTTATCTTCGTCCGGAAACTGCACAGGGTATTTTTGTAAACTACCTCAATGTACAGAAGACGGGTCGTATGAAAGTTCCTTTCGGTATTGCACAGATTGGTAAGGCTTTCCGTAACGAGATCGTTGCCCGTCAGTTCATCTTCCGTATGCGTGAGTTCGAACAGATGGAAATGCAGTTCTTCGTGAAACCGGGGACAGAACTTGACTGGTTCAAGAAATGGAAAGAAATCCGTCTGAAATGGCATAAGGCACTTGGCTTCGGAGATGCAAGCTATCGTTATCACGATCACGATAAACTGGCTCACTACGCAAATGCCGCTACTGACATCGAGTTCCTGATGCCGTTCGGATTCAAAGAAGTAGAAGGTATCCACTCTCGTACTAACTTCGACTTGTCTCAACATGAGAAGTTCTCCGGCAAGAGTATTAAATACTTTGATCCGGAACTGAACGAGTCTTATACTCCGTACGTAATCGAAACTTCTATCGGTGTTGACCGTATGTTCCTTAGTATCATGAGCGCATCTTATTGCGAAGAACAGCTGGAAAATGGTGAAAGCCGTGTGGTTCTGAAATTGCCTGCTGCTCTGGCTCCGGTGAAACTGGCAGTTATGCCGTTGGTAAAGAAAGACGGTCTGCCTGAAAAAGCCCGTGAAGTTATTGACAGCCTGAAGTTCCACTTCCATTGCCAATATGACGAAAAGGATAGTATCGGTAAGCGTTATCGCCGTCAGGATGCTATTGGTACTCCGTACTGTGTAACAGTCGATCATCAGACATTAGAAGATAATTGTGTGACATTGCGTAACCGCGATACCATGCAGCAAGAGCGTGTCGCTATCTCTGAACTGAATAATATCATCGCAGATAGAGTAAGCATCACTTCTCTATTGAAAACTTTACAATAAACCTTTGACGAATGAGTAAAAAGATCTATTTATTCTCCTTAGTATTGCTGGCTCTTGCGTTCACTGCTTGCAGTGAGACGGAAGAGACGAGTCGTTATGATAATTGGCAGGCACGTAGTGTGGCTTTTATAGACTCGATCGCTAGTGTGTATGATAGTCCTGAAAATCAGGCTTTAGCTAAGAATGATCCGGAGAAACTTTATCGTTATCAAGATGAGGTAACTGGTCAATGGATATATGTTAAGAAGGTGAAAAAAGGGACGGGCAAAGAGGTGCCTCAATATACTTCTACAGTAAGTGCACATTATCGTATGTCTTATTTCAATGGAGATGTAGTTCAACAGACTTACACAGGAACAGAACCTACAGACTTTGATTCTCCGGCAAATTTTACTTTGAATGGTGTTATTTCCGGCTGGTCTTATACGCTGATACATATGGTAGTTGGTGATTTTTGGACTTTGTATATTCCTTATCAAAGTGGATATGGCTCAAGCACTAATGATGGTAATCTGCAAGCTTATTCGGCATTAGTATATAATGTTAGATTAGAGAAGATTGTAGAGAGATAATCTTATAACAATATAATAAATATAAATAAGGTGTTGTATCGTTTAGATGCAACACCTTATTTTTTATTTATCTCAATAGCAGAATTTACTTTTTCATTTTTCTACTATATATTTCTTTCCTGAATTTATTTTATACTACTCTCCCTAATCTGCAGATGTGTCGGAATTGTAACCTGTTTGATTGTCTTATTTCCTTTAATCTGATCTATTAATAGTTGGCAGGCAGTTTCTCCCATTTTATAGGTTTGATGCGAAACGGCAGATAATTTAGGTTCTACGTAATTGGCATGCTGCTCGTCGGTATATCCGATAATAGCAATGTCATTCGGTATACGAAGTCCACGGCTTTTGATAACTTCCATAGCTGCAAAAGCCAGCGTATCATTCATGGCAAGGATAGCATCGGGAGGTTGGGGGAGAGATAACAGTGTCTCTGTGGCAATCTTCCCCTCTTCATAATCAATCTTCCGGCAAACGACTAACTCTTTTTCGATAGGAATCCGATTTTCGCGTAGAGCTTCCAGATAACCGTGCTTTCTTCTCTTTACAATATCCAAGTGATTCGCTCCTCCGATAAAGGCTACCCGTTTGCTTCCATTATTGAGAAGATGTTGCGTTGCCATTTGTGCAGATTGCACTCCGTCCGCTACCACTGAAGAAAATTGGTCGGTCAAACAAACGCGGTCGAATAGGATAAGTGGCATATTGATGTTTTTCAAGGCGGATAAGTGGGAAAAATCGGTTGTTTCTTGAGATAGGCAGGCGATAATACCCTCTACCCGCATATTCACCAGATTCTCAATATTCCTTTTTTCATGTTCGTACGACTCATGCGACGTGGTGATAATCACGAAATATCCGTTGGCAATGGCCATATTTTCTATTCCGTTCAGAATAGACGCAAAGAAGTGAGTCACAATATCCGGAACTACTACTCCGATGATGCGCGGTGCATTCTTCCGTAAGCTCATGGCAAAAGGATTGGGACGGTAGTTCATCTCTTTGGCCAGTTCTTTTGCTTTGGCACAAAGTTCACGACTGATCTCCGGACTGTCTTTCAGTGCTCTGGATACAGTGGGAATCGATACCCCCAGTGCTTGGGCGAGATCTTTGAGTGAAGTATGTTTCCGGTTTTCCATTTGAAAGTCTGTAACTTAGATTCTTTTTACAAAGAAAGCACATTCCCGGAAAATTAAAAACATCTGAAGCAATCTTTTTTACGTAAACCGTTACGTTGGTTTTTCGACTGTTCTCTGCTGCACTGAAACCATTCCTTACCTACTTTTGTCACATACAAAATGATTTAAAACCTAAAAGTTATGCAATACCATGAAATCGGAAAAACAGGGATGAAAGTGTCATCTCTTAGTTTCGGAGCTTCTTCCTTAGGAGGAGTTTTCCATGATTTGAAAGAAAAAGAAGGCATTCAGGCCGTGTTCACAGCTGTTGAATCGGGAATGAACTTTATAGATGTCTCTCCTTATTACGGACATTACAAAGCAGAGACAGTTTTAGGAAAAGCACTGAAAGATCTTCCCCGCAATCGCTATTATCTCTCTACCAAAGTGGGACGCTATGGAAAGGACGGAGTGAACCTGTGGGATTACTCTGCAAAACGTGCGACGGAAAGTGTGTACGAGAGCATGGAACGCTTGAATATAGATTTTATCGACCTGATTAATGTGCACGATGTGGAATTTGCCGATTTGAATCAAGTGGTCAATGAAACACTGCCGGCTTTGGTCGAGTTGCGTGAAAAAGGTGTGGTAGGTCACGTAGGAATTACTGACCTGCAACTGGAAAACTTGAAATGGGTCATCGATCATTCACCCAGCGGTACGATTGAATCTGTACTTAGCTTCTGCCATTACTGCCTGTGTGATGATAAATTAGCAGACTTTCTGGACTATTTTGAATCCAAAGCAATCGGTGTGATTAATGCTTCTCCGCTTTCAATGGGATTGTTGAGTGAACGTGGTGTTCCTGTCTGGCATCCGGCTCCCCAACCATTGGTAGAAGCTTGCCGTAAAGCCATGGAACATTGCAAGGCAAAAAACTATCCGATAGAGAAACTGGCTATGCAATTTTCCGTCAGCAATCCCCGTATAGCAACGACTTTGTTTAGTACGACTAATCCGGAGAATGTGAAAAAGAACATCGCTTTCATCGAAGAACCTATTGATTGGGAACTCGTTCAGGAAGTGCAGGAGATTATCGGAGAACAGAAACGGGTAAGCTGGGCAAATTCATAAAACAGAATCATTTGTATGGACTATACAATTATTGATGCGCACGCTCATCTGTGGATAGAGCAGAACACGGTAGTAGATGGTTTACCCATTCGTTCTTTACAGAATGGACGTTCGGAATTTATGGGAGAGATTCGCCAGATGCTTCCTCCTTTCATGGTGAATGGGGTGAATGATGCGGAGACGTTTCTTTCGAATATGGATTATGCGCAGGTAGCTGCCGCAGTCATCACGCAAGAATTTATTGATGGAATTCAGAATGATTATCTGGCAACAGTAGAGGAACGTTTTCCCAATCGTTTTATTGTTTGCGGCATGTGTGAATTCCGTAAACCGGGATTTCTGAATCATGCCAAGGAACTTATTGATAATGGCTTTAAGGCAATCAAGATTCCGGCACAACGGCTATTACTGAAAGAAGGAAGAGTGATGCTGAACAGTGAAGAGATGATGGATATGTTCCATTATATGGAAGATAAGGACGTTCTGCTTTCTATTGATTTAGCCGACGGAGCCACACAGGTTCCTGAAATGGAGGAGATTATTCAGGAATGTCCGGATTTGCGGATAGCTATCGGACACTTCGGAATGGTGACACGGCCCGACTGGAAAGAGCAAATCCGTCTGGCACGTCATTCCAATGTGATGATTGAATCCGGTGGAATCACCTGGCTTTTCAATGACGAGTTCTATCCTTTTAAAGGAGCCATAAAAGCCATCCGTGAAGCGGCAGATCTGGTAGGAATGGAAAAACTGATGTGGGGCTCGGATTATCCGCGTACCATCACAGCGATCACCTACAAAATGTCTTATGATTTTGTGGTGAAGTCTTCTGAATTGACGGAAGAGGACAAAAGACTCTTTTTAGGAGAGAATGCCCGGAATTTCTATGGATTTACGGATCTCCCCGTGCTTCCTTACATCAAGAACATGTCCGAATGATTGAGAAAACAATCTTATCGTGAAACTATATTTATACCATGAAAAAGAATACATATACAATACCCTTAGCTTTGGTTTTCTGCCTTTTCTTCCTGTGGGCGATAAGCAGTAATCTGCTTCCTACGATGATCCGGCAATTAATGAAGACCTGTGAACTGAATACCTTTGAGGCTTCTTTTACAGAGACAGCCTATTGGCTTGCCTACTTTATTTTTCCTATTCCGATAGCTATGTTCATGAAACGATATAGTTATAAAGTGGGAATTATATTCGGACTTATCCTGGCTGCTATCGGAGGTCTGCTCTTTTTCCCTGCTGCCATGCTAAAAGAATATTGGGCTTACCTTTGCATCTTCTTTATCATTGCCACCGGAATGTGCTTTCTGGAGACGGCTGCCAATCCGTATGTAACAGTGCTGGGTGCCTCTGAAACGGCTCCCCGCCGATTGAACCTAGCGCAGTCTTTCAACGGACTCGGAGCTTTCATTGCTGCCATGTTCTTAAGCAAACTCATCCTTAGTGGGAACCATTACACACGGGAAACACTTCCTGTAGATTATCCGGGTGGTTGGCAAGCCTATATCCAACTGGAAACAGATGCCATGAAACTTCCTTATCTGATATTGGCCTTACTGCTCATTGCCATAGCCGTTGTATTTGTCTTTTCAAAGTTGCCGAAGATTGGAGATGAAACAACCTCTTCAGATGCAATGGTGACTGATGCTAAGAAAGAAAAACTGATAGACTTCGGAGTATTAAAACACTCGCATCTTCGTTGGGGAGTGATTGCCCAATTCTTTTATAATGGCGGGCAGACAGCCATCAATAGTCTTTTCCTGGTCTATTGCTGCACCTATGCAGGATTGCCGGAAGATACGGCTACCACTTTCTTCGGACTCTATATGCTGGCTTTTCTTTTGGGGCGTTGGATTGGTACAGGCTTGATGGTGAAATTCCGTCCTCAAGATATGCTGTTGCTCTATGCCCTGATGAATATCCTCCTGTGCGGAGTGGTGATGATATGGGGAGGAATGATCGGACTATATGCGATGCTGGCTATTTCGTTTTTTATGTCCATTATGTATCCCACTCAATTCTCATTGGCTTTAAAAGGACTTGGAAATCAGACGAAGAGCGGTTCGGCCTTTCTTGTAATGGCGATCGTTGGTAATGCCTGTCTCCCGCAGTTGACAGCTTATTTCATGCATGCCAATGAGCATATTTATTATGTGGCTTATTGCGTGCCGATGATTTGCTTTGTCTTCTGTGCCTACTATGGCTGGAAAGGTTATAAAGTAATCGATTAATAAAATTTTATCAAATACATATCAAATGAAAGCAGTTCAAATTATCAATCCCTCCGAAATGAAGGTGGTTGAACTGGAAAAACCGACCGTTGGAGCCGGTGAAGTATTAGTAAGAATCAAGTATGTTGGTTTTTGTGGTTCCGACTTGAACACATTCCTGGGTAAAAATCCGATGGTGAAATTGCCTGTGATACCGGGACATGAAGTAGGAGCAGTCATTGAGGAAATCGGCCCGGATGTTCCGGCGGGTTTTGAAAAAGGTATGAATGTGACCTTGAATCCGTATACCAACTGTGGAAAATGTGCTTCTTGTCGTAATGGCCGTGTTAATGCCTGCGAACATAATGAAACATTAGGCGTGCAACGCAATGGAGTGATGTGCGAATATGCTGTATTGCCTTGGACAAAGATTATTCCGGCAGGTAATATCTCTTCTCGTGACTGTGCCTTGATCGAACCGATGAGTGTCGGTTTTCATGCCGTATCTCGTGCACAAGTAATCGATAATGAATTTGTGATGGTGATTGGTTGTGGTATGATTGGTATTGGTGCCATTGTACGTGCTGCTTTGAGAGGTGCAACGGTAATCGCTGTTGACCTGGATGATGAAAAGCTGGAACTGGCGAAAAAGGTAGGCGCCTCTTATGTGATTAACTCCAAGACAGAAAATGTGCACGAACGGATGCAGGAGATTACAGAGGGATTGGGCGCTGATGTCGTGATTGAAGCTGTTGGTAGTCCGGTGACTTATGTAATGGCAGTAGATGAGGTCGGTTTCACAGGACGGGTGGTTTGTATCGGCTATGCTAAGAGTGAAGTTGCTTTTCAAACGAAACTCTTTGTTCAGAAAGAACTGGATATTCGTGGTTCCAGAAATGCCTTGCCGGCAGACTTCCGTGCAGTCATCAATTATATGAAAGAAGGAAATTGTCCGGTAGAAGAGTTGATTTCGAAAGTTGCCAAACCTGAAGGAGCTTTAGAAGCTATGCAGGAATGGGCGGCTAATCCGGGGAAGGTATTCCGTATTTTAGTTGAGTTTTAAGTAACTGTTTTGTCGGCTCTTATGATCAGATCAGGATTGCACGGAACAGAGATTTTTATTTGATCCGTGCAATCTGCATCTAAGAAGATGATCGATTGAGTTACTGCTGCAATCTACTCCATTAAGAACTGGCGTATTGAACAGTGGCGTATCCCTTCATAGCTATTTCCATTGAAGTTATCCTCTGTTATTACCATTTTAGGATAATTATCTTGTATTTTCAGTAGATTCCCGAATTCTCTTTCAGCGGTTTTTTCGCTGTCTATTTTTAAAGAAACTTGTATGTAGAGTTTTTCTCCGTTTTTTTCTCCGATGAAATCAATTTCCTTATCTCCATAATAACCAACCTTTACTTCATATCCTCTATATAAAAGATGATTATAAACCAGATTCTCTAATATTTTGGCTTTGTCTGTAATGCGATATCCAATAACAATATTGCGGATTCCCATATTTTCGAAATAGTATTTCTCTCCTATTTCAAAGACACGTTTACCTATTAAATCATATCTTTCTACCCGGTGAATAAGAAAAGCGTTGCTTAGGTATTCTGTATAATTTTGAATTTGATTCACAGAAACTGTCGCATGTTGTGATTTTAAATAATCACTGATATTTTTAGCCGAGAACAGATTTCCTATGTTTTCGGATAAGAACTGGATTAACTTCTCTAAAAATAATGTGTTTCGTAGTTTATACCGACTGACTACATCACGAAAAACAATCGTAGAGTATATGCTTTTTAGATATTCATTTACTGTTTCGTCTTCGAGAGGAAGGTTCAACAAGTAAGGAAGCCCACCATAACGACTATATAGTTCATAGCTTTTTTCATTGTCAGTTAATCCATGAAATTCGAGGAATTCCAAATAAGAGAGACTGTATATTTTGAATTCAATATATCTGCCGCTTAAATAAGTTGCAAGTTCTCCTGAAAGCATATTGGCATTGCTACCGGTAATGTATATATCGTTATCTTCATTGAGGAGAAGAGAACGAATCACTTTCTCAAATCCCGGAATGTCCTGTATTTCGTCGATAAATATATAGTTCTTGTCTTTCTTCTGACTTTGAGAAATGATGTAGGAATGTAAATCTTGGGCTGTTTGTAATGAACTGAATTCAAAGTCTTCCAGATTGATGTAAATGATATTGGCATTTGGCTCTTCACCTAAAATTTCTTCAATAAGTTGATAAAGGAGAAAGCTTTTGCCTACACGTCTCTGACCTGTCAGTACCTTAGCTACAGATTTCCGCATGAAAGGTTTTATCCGTTCGATGTAGCCTTTTCTTTTTTTGAGAATTCTAGGAAAGTCCATTTTATTATAGGTTTTATTTGTATTTAAAACTTTTGCTAAGATAAGGAAAAGTTTTAAGTATACTTCAAACTTTTATTGGAAATCGGGAAAGTTTTAAGTCTATTTTAGTTCTGTTGAAATGTAATATCAGGAAATCTTGGTTTTTCTATGCATATATGTAACACGAATACAAGTCTTTGATACATGATTATATATACTATTGGCTGAAATCCGTTAACTTTGCGTTGAAACAAGATAACCTACTAATATGTAATAACATGAATACAGGACTAAAATTTGCGCTTGGAGTATGCAGTCTCTCTTTACTTTTTTCTTGCGCTCAAAAATTACCTTATCAAGACACTTCTTTAACGGCTGAACAACGGGCGGAAGATTTATTGCCCCGATTGACTCTGGAAGAGAAAGTTGCACTCATGCAGAATGCCTCACCCGCTATTCCGCGTCTGGGAATCAAAGAGTATGACTGGTGGAATGAAGCGTTACACGGAGTCGGACGCGCAGGGTTGGCCACAGTTTTTCCCCAGGCTATCGGTATGGGGGCTTCTTTTAATGATTCGTTATTGTATGAAGTATTTGATGCTGTATCCGACGAGGCTCGTGTGAAATCCCGTATTTTCAGTGAAAACGGTGTTTTAAAACGCTATCAGGGACTGACATTCTGGACGCCGAATGTAAATATATTCCGTGATCCTCGTTGGGGACGTGGACAGGAGACTTATGGTGAAGACCCTTATCTGACGGGACAACTGGGGATGGCCGTTGTTCGTGGTTTGCAGGGACCGGAGGATAGTAAATACGACAAACTGCATGCTTGTGCCAAACACTTCGCAGTCCATTCCGGACCGGAGTGGAACCGCCACAGTTTTGATGCGGAGAATATTGCTCCCCGTGATTTATGGGAGACTTACCTACCGGCTTTCAAAGACTTGGTGCAGAAGGCGGATGTAAAAGAGGTGATGTGTGCCTACAATCGTTTTGAGGGAGAGCCTTGTTGTGGAAGCAACCGTCTGTTAATGCAGATTTTACGTGATGAGTGGGGATATAAAGGGATTGTTGTTTCCGATTGCGGTGCAATTTCCGATTTTTACAGGCCGGAAACACATGGAACTCATCCGGACAAGGAACACGCTTCTGCCGGGGCTGTATTATCAGGAACAGACCTGGAATGTGGTGGTGAATATGGCTCGTTGGCAGATGCTGTGAAAGCCGGATTGATTGATGAAAAGCTGATTGATGTTTCGCTGAAACGTTTGTTGACTGCACGTTTTGAGTTGGGAGAGATGGATGAACAACCTGCCTGGGCGGAGATTCCTGCTTCTACTCTTAATAGTAAGGAACATCAGGATTTAGCCCTGCGTATGGCGCGTGAGTCATTGGTGCTTTTGCAGAATAAAAACAATATTCTTCCTTTGAATACTGGTCTGAAAGTGGCTGTTATGGGACCAAATGCCAACGATTCTGTGATGCAGTGGGGAAACTATAATGGTATACCGGGACATACAGTTACTTTACTGGAAGCTGTCCGTTCCAAATTACCCGAAGGACAAGTGATGTATGAGCCCGGTTGTGACCGCACGAGTAGAGAAGCACTGCAAAGTCTGTTTAGTGAATGTAGTATAAATGGTAAGCCCGGCTTCTTGGCAGAATATTGGAATAATCGGACTCGTGAAGGAGAAGTGGTTGCCACTGACCAGATTTCTACTCCATTCCATTTTGCTACAACAGGGGCTACTACATTTGCTCCCGGTGTAGAAATAACAGATTTCTCGGCTCGTTATGAATCTGTTTTTCGTCCTTCACAGTCCGGTGATGTTGCTTTCCGTTTCCAGTTGGATGGTGAAGTAACTCTGATGGTTGATGGTGAACAAGTAGCTCAAAAAGTATATGTCAAGAATCCGACGAATCTCTATACGTTACAGGCGAAAGCTGGAAAGGAGTATCATATTGAGATTCTGTTTAAGCAACGGAATGAGAGAGCTACATTAGACTTTGATTTGGGTAAACAAGTCGAAATTAATTTGAATTTGGCAGTAGAGAAAGTGAAGGATGCTGATGTCGTTCTTTTTGCCGGCGGAATTTCTCCCAGTCTGGAGGGTGAGGAAATGCCGGTGGAAGTGTCCGGATTTAAAGGGGGCGACCGTACGGATATTGAACTTCCTGCTGTTCAGCGCGACTTGCTGAGGACCTTGAAGAAAGCTGGAAAGAAAGTAGTCTTTATCAATTATTCCGGTTCAGCCATCGGATTAGTGCCGGAATCAAATACTTGTGAGGCAATTTTGCAGGCGTGGTATCCGGGTCAAGCAGGTGGTACGGCTATTGTAGATGTACTGTTTGGAGATTATAACCCGGCAGGACGTTTACCGGTCACTTTCTATAAGGATGCCGGTCAGTTGCCGGACTTCGAAGATTATTCCATGAAGGGACATACTTATCGATATATGCAACAGCAACCACTTTACCCATTCGGGTATGGGCTGAGTTATACAACGTTTATTTATGGTGAGGCTAATCTGGGTAAGAATACGATTGGAAAAGGAGAAACAGCTATGTTAACTGTTCCGGTAAGTAATGTAGGGCAGCGGGACGGAGATGAAGTGGTTCAGGTTTATCTGCGATCTCCGGCAGATAAAGACGGCCCCCGTTATACCCTGCGTGCTTTCAAACGTGTCCATATTCCTGCCGGGCAAACAAAATCAGTAACTATTCCTCTTACACATGAGAGTTTCGAATGGTTTGATGAGGCGACTAATACAATGCATCCGGTGGCAGGTACTTATGAATTGCTGTATGGAGGCTCTTCCGATAAAAATAAATTGAAAGCGATAGTGATGAACGTGCAATAATCATACTTCCTGATTTTATCCAGTATATTGGAACTATCTACCTTCTACAACCAATATAAATTGAGCGCTGAATTCAAATTTAAATTCAGCGCCCTGCAAACGATTTTTCATTTTCATTTCTCATATTCTCATCATTTTATATAATATATAGATTATCAGGGAGATGCATTATGAGAAATACTTTCTAGAAATTCATTTCTCATACTTTTCTCCTATTTTAGTCCCGAAATCCTTTTATTCTCATCCTATTCTAGGGCATATCAAGGTATTTCTCATACTAAATGTTCTACTTCGCTTCTCTATCCAATGAGAAATATAGGAATACTGTACGCAAACCATTAATAGAAAAGTTTCTCTTCATTACCGACAAACATGTTTTTAGTTACCGGTAAAGTTGTTTTGCGCCTATTATAAACTATAAACGCAAGTTTTGTTTTTATAAATGAAGCTTGCATTTTTATAATTGCAAGTTCTGATTTTATAATCAAAGCTTGCAATTATAGATTGTAATTAGGGAAGAGTAAGTTTGTATACTGATCTACAGAAGTTTCCCCTTAATAGTGAACAAGTTTATTATTAATAGATTAGATTCTTTCTATTAATACTTATCGTGAAATCTTCTCATTCCATGGACAACTGTCCCTAGTTGTCTTTTCAATGTAACATTTCTCTTACCATTTTATGGATTTAAATGCTTGTGTAACACCAAGAAAGAAGAATGTTACATGTCTGTGATAAATGTAACCTCTATATAGAAGCCTGTATCGTGATTATTCAGATACGATGAAATCAAATCAATACATTTGCCATCACTACTATGGAACAGGAAATTATAGAAAATAAAAAGTGATAATATGAGAACATTAAAATTGATTTTGTCGGGCTGTCAATCCGTGGGCCTTGTCGTATTTATTATGCTGTTTTTTAATATGGAGGTGAGTGGCAAGGGTAAAATAACGAAAAATGCTCCTGTCTTTACGCAATTTATTTATCAGGGGGAGGATGCTATTTATCAAAACAATCCTTTAAAGCCGGGTGAGTTCTATAATCCTATTTTGCAGGGTTGCTATCCCGATCCGAGTATAACGCGGAAAGGGAATGATTATTATTTGGTGTGCTCATCTTTTGCCATGTTTCCCGGGGTACCTATTTTCCATTCTAATGATCTGGTCAACTGGAAACAAATCGGTCATGTGCTGGACAGAACGTCACAATTAAAGGTTGAAGATTGTGGTATTAGTGCTGGTGTATATGCTCCTGCTATAAGATATAATCCCAATAATGATACGTTTTATATGATAACCACTCAATTTTCCGGTGGCTTTGGAAATATGGTGGTAAAGACAAAGAATCCGGAGAATGGTTGGAGTGATCCGGTCAAACTTCAATTTGAAGGCATTGATCCTTCTCTTTTCTTTGATGATAATGGCAAGGCATACGTGGTGCATAATGATGCTCCTGCTAAAGCAAATGAATGTTACTCAGGACACCGTGTCATAAAAATATGGGATTATGATGTGGAGAATGATAAAGTGGTTCCGGGATCGGACCGGATCATTGTCAATGGTGGCATCAATATAGAAGAAAAGCCAATATGGATTGAAGCTCCTCATATCTATAAGAAAGATGGACGTTACTATTTGATGTGTGCGGAAGGTGGAACCGGAGGCTGGCATAGTGAAGTGATTTTTGTAAGTGATTATCCGAAAGGACCTTATCTTCCGGCAAGTAACAATCCGATTCTCACCCAGCGTTATTTTCCTGCAAACCGGGTGAATAAAGTAGACTGGGCTGGTCATGCAGACTTAGTGGAGGGACCGGATGGAAAATATTATGGTGTATTTTTGGGGATACGTCCCAATGAGAAGAATAGAGTGAATACCGGACGTGAAACTTTTATTCTTTCGGTGGACTGGAGCGGAACATTTCCTGTTTTTGAGAATGGGCTTATTCCTATGAAACCTACATTGAAGATGCCTTCAGGAGTAGAGAACCAAACAGGGCAAAATGGTTATTTGCCTAGTGGTAACTTTGTCTTTAAGGATGATTTCTCCGATAAGACATTGGATTTTAGATGGATCGGTCTTAGAGGTCCTCGTGAGGAATTCGTGGATATCACCGGTAAAGGTTTGCGAATCATTCCTTTTACCACAAATATCAATGAAGTGAAACCTACTTCTACCTTGTTCTACCGCCAGCAGCATAATCAATTTACAGCGGCAGCGACAATGGAGTACAAACCGAAAAATGAGAAAGATTTTGCCGGTGTAACATGTTATCAGAATGAAAGATATCACTACGTTTTCGGTATTACTAAAAAAGAAAAAGACTATTATCTGATACTGCAAAGAACCGAAAAAGGGCAAACAAGTGTTCTAGGCGAGGTGAAGATAGAGATAGAGAAACCTGTGACACTGCAAGTAACAGCCAATGGAGATGATTATCGTTTTAATTATTCGACTGATGGCAAAAGTTTTATAAATTTAGGAGGAACCGTTTCCGGTGATATTCTTTCTACTAATGTGGCTGGTGGCTTTACAGGAGCAATGATCGGCCTGTATGCAACATCTGTTGGTAATTAATTAGAAACCTTATCATTCTGTAATTATGAAAATACATCCTTTGAAGAATCTAAAAAATAGAAATATGATGAATTTTTTTATAGCAATGGCTATGTTATTGGTTAGTAGCGTTGCGAGTGCAGAAGATAAACAGATAGCAAGTCCTGATGGGAAGCTGGTGGTAACAGTTTCGGATAGAGATGGGAGACCCTCTTATTCTGTCAGTTATGACAATGTTCTCTTTTTAGGGCCATCTCCATTGGGGATTGTTGCAAATATCGGAGATTTTTCATCCGGGATGTCGCTAGAGAAAAATGTTTCAATAAACGAAATAGATGAAACCTATGAGCTACCTTCTATTAAACAGAGCAAGGTTCATTATGTGGCGAATGAAGCTGTATTTTTGTTTACACAACAAGGGAAAACAGTTTATGATGTTATATTCCGCATAAGTAATAATGATGTTGCTTTTAAATATAAGATGTATCCGCAAGGTGAGACACTAAATTGCGTGATTAGGAAGGAAGCCACAGGATTTGCGTTTCCTGACGGAACCACCACTTTCCTTTGTCCGCAAAGTAAACCGATGGGGGGATTTGCCCGTACTTCTCCAAGTTATGAGACGTCTTATACAGCAGATGATGTCGCAGGGAAAAATGGCTGGGGAGAAGGATATACATTTCCCTGTCTGTTCCGTAATGGAGATAACGGTTGGGTGCTTGTTTCCGAAACGGGAGTAAATGGCGGATATTGTGCGAGCCGTCTGTTGGGACAAAAAGGAGGAGTATATACCATTGGATTTCCGCAAGAAGGTGAAGCGAATGGGAATGGTACGGTTTCTCCGGGGATAGCATTACCGGGCGAGACGCCTTGGCGTACTATTACTTTAGGTAAGACTTTGGCTCCCATAGTGGAGACGACCGTTCCTTTTGATGTTGTAAAACCGCTTTATCCGGCAAAAGGAGAGTATACGTATGGCCGGGGTTCATGGAGCTGGATTATCGGTATGGATGGAAGTACTAATTACAAAGAGCAACTCCGGTATATTGATTTCTCGGCAGCGATGGGGTATCAATCTGTGTTGGTCGATGCCTTGTGGGATAAACAAATTGGGCGTGATAAAATTGAAGAATTGGCTAAATATGGGAAGGACAAAGGGGTAGCTCTTTATTTGTGGTATAATTCGAATGGGTATTGGAATGATGCTCCGCAAACTCCGAGAGGTATTATGGATAATGCGATAGCCAGACGTAAGGAGATGAAATGGATGCAAAGCATTGGTATCCGCGGAATAAAAGTTGACTTTTTCGGAGGTGACAAGCAAATGACTATGCAGTTGTATGAGGATATCTTGGCGGATGCAAACGAGTACGGCCTTCTGGTTATTTTTCATGGATGTACTTTGCCTCGTGGTTGGGAACATATGTTTCCTAACTACGCATCGAGTGAAGCTGTGTTGGCTAGTGAAAATCTTCATTTCTCTCAAGGTAGCTGTGATCATGAGGCTTTTAATGCCACCCTGCATCCGTTTATCCGTAACACGGTAGGTAGCATGGATTTCGGAGGTAGTGCATTGAACAAATATTACAATGCGGATAATGCTCCACGAGGAAGTCGACGGGTGACATCAGATGTCTTTGCATTGGCTACGGCGGTTTTATTTCAAAGTCCGGTACAACATTTCGCTTTGGCACCGAATAATCTGACTGATGCTCCTGCGTGGGCAATTGATTTTATGAAAGAGGTCCCAACGACTTGGGATGAGGTACGTTTCATTGATGGTTATCCTGGCAAATACGTTATTCTTGCCCGTCGTCATGGAGACAAATGGTATATTGCCGGAGTAAATGCGCAGAAGGAAACACTGAAACTTAAAATTAATTTGCCGATGTTCTCCAATGGAGAAAAGGTGAGACTGTATGGTGATGATAAGGCATTGCAGGGTAGCGTAAAACAAATAGAAATAGGTAAGAAACAAGAATTGCAATTGGCCATTCCTTGCAATGGTGGAATATTAATAACCCAATAACTTTAAACTGATAGAATATGAAAAACTTGAATTTTTGGGGTGTATCACTCCTGTTGGTTATGATGGCTGTTTCGGGAACGGCACAAAATCCTATTATCCAGACAAAATATACCGCTGATCCGGCTCCAATGGTATATAATGATACCGTTTTTCTTTATACCACTCATGATGAGGATGATGCCGAAGGTTTCAAAATGCTGGACTGGCTGCTTTATACTTCTACAGACATGGTAAACTGGACGGATCATGGTGCAGTCGCTTCCTTGAAGAGTTTCAATTGGGTGAAGCGTGATAACGGTGCCTGGGCAGAGCAAGTCATCGAACGTAATGGTAAATTTTATATGTATTGCCCGATTCACGGTAATGGTATCGGCGTATTGGTATCCGACTCTCCTTACGGTCCTTTCAAAGACCCTTTGAATAAACCGTTAGTATGGCAAAAAGAGCATTGGGATGATATCGACCCTACCGTATTTATTGATGATGACGGGCAAGCCTATATGTATTGGGGCAATCCAAATGTCTATTACGTGAAACTGAATGAGGATATGGTTTCTTATTCGGGAGAAATCGTAAAACTGGCTGATAAGCCGGAACATTATCAGGAAGGACCTTGGACGTATAAGCGGAACGGACATTATTATATGGCTTTTGCTTCAACTTGTTGCCCGGAAGGTATTGGCTATGCCATGAGTGACAAGGCTACCGGTCCATGGGTTACAGAAGGATATATCATGCGTCCTACGGAAAGAACCAGAGGCAATCACCCCGGAATTATTGATTATAAGGGGGACTCGTATGTGTTTGGCCTAAATTATGATTTGCTTCATCTGGAGACTTTCGATCATAAAGAGCGGCGTTCGGTATCTGTTGCAAAAATGCATTATAATCCGGATGGGACAATTCAGGAAGTCCCCTATTGGCAGGATACAAAACTGGAGCAAATCGGGACCTTTAATCCTTATCGCAGAGTGGAGGCTGAAACGATGGCTTGGGGGTATGGGTTGAAGACCGGGAATTTAGAGAATGGAGGTTTATATGTGACAGATATTGACAATGATGAATACTTGTGTGTGCGAGGTGTTGATTTTGGAGCAAAAGGGGCGAAGAAGTTTAGTGTCAGCGCTGCCTGCATTGAAAAAGGAGGAAATATTGAGATTCGTTTGGACGGTGTTGACGGACAGATAGTTGGTAATATCAGCATATCTTCTACAGGAGGAATGGATATCTATAAACTGATGTCATGCAAGATAAAGAATGCCAAAAGGGTGCATGATCTTTATTTTTGTTTTAAGGGAGAGAAAGGGAAGAAACTTTTCAATTTGGATTATTGGGAATTTAAATAGTTCCAATACACAGCAATTGTTTTTTAATTTTATATATCAAGAATATGGTCATGAGAAAACTGTTTGTTTTGTTTTTGTTACTACTATCCGGGATAATGGGATATGCAAGTGATACATTTCGTAATCCGGTTATTTATGCGGACGTTCCTGATATGTCTGTGATTAGGGTAGGTGATGATTTTTATATGATCAGTACTACAATGCATCTGATGCCCGGAGCGCCTGTCATGAAATCAAAAGATCTTGTAAATTGGGAAATTGTAGGTTATGTATTTGATAAACTGACGGATACTCCGAATTATGACCTGAAAGACGGTACTGTCTATGGACGGGGACAATGGGCGTCATCGATTCGTTATCATAATGGTAAGTTTTATGTATTCTTCTCCCCTAATGACAAGCCGCACAAAGGATATATTTATTCGACAACTGACCCGGGCGGTAAGTGGGAGTTGGTATCTCGTACACCGCATTTTCATGATGCATCTCTTTTCTTCGATGATGATGGTAAAGTGTATATTTTTTACGGGACAGGCTCTCTTGTTGAACTAAAGAGTGATCTTTCAGGAGTGCAACCCAATGGTGTCAATATGAAAATCTTCGAACGTGACGAGACGGAGAATGGACTGTTGGAGGGAAGCCAGGTGATAAAACATAATGGAAAGTATTATTTGTTGATGATTTCATGGCCGAGAAATGGAATCCGCAGAGAGGTATGTTATCGTGCTGATAATATAACCGGGCCATATAAAAAGAACGTGATTTTAGAAGATGCTTTTGATACGTATGGAGGAGTGGGACAAGGGAATATTGTTGATACACCGGACGGTCGTTGGTATGGCATGATATTTCAAGACCGTAACGGAGTGGGACGTGTTCCTACCTTGATGCCATGTCGTTGGGTAGACGGTTGGCCGATGCTGGGGGATGAAAATGGACATGTACCTTTGGTGATGGAGAAGCCGATTCAAGGCTATCCGGAAATCCCTTTGGTGGTAAGTGATGATTTTGATGTCTCCAAGTTAAAGCTTAACTGGCAGTGGAACCATAATCCGATGAACGATTTCTGGTCCTTGAGTGAACGTCCCGGTTACTTGCGGCTTAAGACGGATCGGATAGTCGATAATTTGTATGCTGCTCCCAATACCATCACACAGCGTATGGAAGGACCTGCGTGTAGTGGAACTATTTCTATGGATATATCCCACATGAAAGATGGGGATGTCGCCGGATTTAGTGCATTTAACGGGGATTCGGGGTTATTGTCTATAATAATGGATGGAAATAAGAAATATCTCACAATGAGTACGAATGTTGTAGAATTGAATGATTCTGACAAAGCGATTCTGAAAGTTGACGCTGTTGAGGAAGAGCGGATAGGCTTGGATCAGAATATGATTTATCTGCGTATTGACTGTGATTTTAGTCAGCATCGTGATTTGGCTACTTTCTATTATAGTTTGGATAATCGCAAATGGATAAAGGTCGGACAGGATTTCAAAATGAAGTTTGATTTTACCAAGTTTTTTATGGGAACAAAGTTTGCCATATTCAATTATGCTACGAAAACGAAAGGTGGATATGTGGATATTGATTTCTTTCATTATAAAAAAAAAAGTAGAAATGTAATATATTGATAATCAGTGTGATTGTTTTACTGTGCTACAAGGGAAAAGATAGATGTAACATTGAAAATGAAGATGTTATTTTGGAAAAGAAGCCCGTAACATAATTATGTCTGTAGTTTTATGAGCTGGGATATCTTTGCAGAAAAGGATAGTAATTCATATTTGATTATAAAGAAAATAAGAAGTATTATGAAGAATACACAGGTTATGCAATCAATGTCAATCGTTTGGCTCTCCATATTTATGTTAGGGATAACAATGATGTCATGTAACTCAAAGAAAGAACAACAATTACCGACTATTGGAAAATCTGTGGCTCTCTTTGATTATTTTTCCTATAAAGGAAATGATGATTTTTATATTTCCAATCCTCTGTCAGGTGAAGATTATTTTTATAATCCTATTTTGCCGGGATGGTATTCCGATCCTAGTGTTTGCACAAATGGAGAAGGTGATTATTTCCTGGTAACATCTACATTCACCTATTTTCCCGGTGTTCCTATTTTTCACAGCAAGGACTTGGTGAATTGGAAACAGATAGGACATGTGTTGAATCGTGCTTCGCAATTAGTGAAGATGGAAGGACAGAAAGTGAGTGGCGGTATTTTTGCTCCGGCTATTTCTTATAATCCGTATAACAAGACATATTATATGGTAACAACCAATGTCGGAGCCGGGAATTTCTTTGTTAAGACGCAAGACCCGTTTGGTGAATGGTCGGAACCCGTCATGTTGCCGGAGGTCGGAGGTATTGATCCTTCTTTCTTTTTTGATGAAGATGGTAAGGCATATATTGTTAATAATGATGAGGCTCCGGATAATAAACCTGAATATAGCGGACACCGTACTATACGCATACAAGAGTTTGATGTGAAGGCGGATAAGACGATCGGTCCCCGTAAAATTCTTGTAAACAAAGGAGCTCAACCGGCAGATAAACCAATTTGGATAGAAGGCCCTCATTTATATAAAATAAATGGAAAGTATTTCTTGATGTCCGCCGAAGGTGGAACGGGGAACTGGCATTCGGAAGTGATTTTCCGTGGTGATTCTCCGATGGGTAAATTTCTTCCATGGAAAAACAATCCGATTCTGACGCAAAGACATTTGAATTCTGACCGTCCTAATTCGGTAACCTGTGCTGGTCATGCAGACTTGATTCAAACAAAAGAGGGAGATTGGTGGGCTGTTTTTCTGGCTTGTCGCCCTATTAATAATCAGTTTGAGAATTTGGGACGTGAAACATTTATGATGCCGGTGAAATGGAGTGAAGACGGATTCCCGTACATGACACAAGGCGATGATTTAGTACCTATGATTGTAAAACGTGAAGGTGCGAAACGCGATACGACAGTTACTTATGGTAATTTCGAGTTAATAGAGAACTTTGATTCTCCTGTACTTGATATGCCATGGATGACTTTAAGAACTTCTGCATCCGATCTATATTCTTTGTCGGAAACACCCGGATATTTGACCTTGAAGTGTGCGGATATTAGCGCTACGGAGAAGAAGACTCCGGCATTTGTCTGCCGTCGGTTGCAACATCATAAATTTGAATGTGCTACCCGTATGTTGTTCAATCCTTCTGACGACAAGGAAATGGCAGGAATGCTGTTGTTTAAAGATGAGACGCATCAATATTTCTTCTGCTTGAATAAAGTGGGTGAGAATAAAAATATTTCTCTGAAACAAATTGGTGAAAAGGAACAGACATTGGCTTCAGATGAAATAGACGCAAATACAAATGAAGTATATTTGAAATTAGTATCTCAAGGAATTGGTTACGATTTCTATTATTCTATTGATGGTGAAAAAAGCTGGAAACTGCTTTGTAAAGATGTAGATTCCAGTTATCTCTCTACTACAACGGCTGGTGGATTTACTGGTACTACAATCGGATTATACGCTACTTGCAAATAATTATTTTTTTTATATAAATCTAATACTAGTAACTATGAGTGGTATTTATAATGACGGCTAGTGCAATTAAAAAAAGAATGATGATTAGAAAACAATGTGGTTAATTAACATCTTAAACTAATGGTAATGAAAAATGTAACGAAGAAAATTCAAAAGATTCCTTATTTGTTTCTCCTTATGTTGTTTAGTTTTGTAACAGCACAAGCACAAAAAGAAATGACGGTGAGAGGAACAGTTCTTGACAGTAATGGTGAGACGATTATTGGGGCCTCAGTAGTTTTAAAGGGTAATAATTCAATAGGTACGATTTCAGATATAGATGGAAATTTTGTATTGACCGTACCCAATGAGAAGTCTACCCTTATTGTTTCGTATGTAGGAATGAAGCCACAGGAAGTAAAAGTGGTTTCCAAAGGTCTTATTAAAGTGGTGTTGGAAGATGATACTAAACAACTGGAAGAAGTCGTAGTTGTAGGTTACGGACAACAGAAGAAAGCGAGTGTGGTAGGTGCTATCACGCAGACCACTGGAAAAGTATTGGAACGGGCGGCTGGCATTTCTGATATTGGTGCGGCGTTAACCGGTAACCTGCCGGGGGTTATAACGACTCAAAGCTCCGGTATGCCGGGTGAGGAAGAACCGAAAATCACAATACGTGGGACTAGTTCATGGAATAATAGTGACCCGTTGGTACTGGTGGATGGCATAGAACGTCCGATGAGCAGTGTGGATATTGCTTCTGTACAATCTATTTCTGTCTTGAAGGATGCTTCTGCAACTGCTGTTTATGGTGTGAAAGGTGCAAATGGTGTCATTTTAGTAACGACCAAACGCGGAACTGAGGGAGCTGCCCAAATAAACATTGCAGCCAATGCCACGATGAAGATACCTTCTAAACTTCCTAACAAGTTGGATTCTTATGATGCTTTGATGGCGCGTAATATGGCTATTGAGCATGAGTTGAGCTTGTATCCGGATTCATGGTCGTACATAAAGCCGCAGGCAATAATTAATAAGTATCGTAATCCGGCAAATTTGGAAGAAGCGGAACGCTATCCGAATGTGGACTGGCAGGATGTATTGTTCAAAGACTATGCGATGTCCTACAATGCAAATGTGAATGTCAGCGGTGGTACTCGATTTGTAAAATATTTCGCTTCTGTCGATTATGTGCATGAGGGAGACTTGTTCGATGTATTTGATAATGGGCGTGATTATAATTCCGGTTATGGGTATGACAGAATTAATGTACGTAGTAATCTGGATTTCCAGATAACCAAGAGTACTGTTTTTAAGGTTAATGTAGCAGGCTCTAATGGATACAAGAAAACTCCTTATAATAATTCCAATTATGATAGTTCGGCCGACTGGTCGATTGCCCAGCAGTGGGCGGGGGCGTATAATATTGCTCCGGATGTATTCCTTCCGAAATATTCGGATGGTTCGTGGGGATATTATCCGAATATCTCGAATGTTACCAACTCTGCAGAAAATGTGTCATTGGGAGGTACGATGACTACCACTACTACACAGATAACAACTGACTTTGCATTGGAGCAGGATTTGAGCTTTATAACGAAAGGATTGAGTGCAAGAGCTATGGTTTCTTGGGATAATACTTTTGTAGAATGGAAGCGCGGTATCAATGACCTATATAACGACGCACAACATAAATGGATTAATCCGGATACAGGTGAGGTCAGTTATAAAAAGTCGTATGACAACAATACTGGTTTTGATTTTATGCAGGGTGTAATGTGGAATACGGAAGGTGGTGAAGTCAAGAATTGGGCGACACAGCGTAATCTTAATTATCAGGCACAATTAAATTGGGCCCGTAGTTTTGGAAAGCATAATGTTACCCTTATGGGATTGTTCAGTCGTCAGGAAACGGCTACAGGAAGTGAAATTCCTCACTATCGTGAAGACTGGGCATTCCGTACTACTTATAATTGGTCGGATCGGTATTTTATTGAATATAATGGTGCTTATAATGGTTCCGAGAAGTTCAGCAAAGAAAATCGTTTTGCGTTTTTTAATTCCGGTGCTATCGGATGGATGGTTAGTGAAGAACCGTTTATGAAATTCTTGAAAGAACGCAGAATTTTGGATATGTTGAAAATTCGTGCTTCTTACGGTGAAATTGGTGATGATAATGTAAAAACACGTTGGTTGTATATGAACCAATGGGCTTACGGCGGAACCTCGTCTTTGGATGTAGATCGTGGTGAAAGCCCATATACTTGGTATCGTGAATCAGCAGTAGGTAATTCTGATGTGCATTGGGAGAAAGTAAAGAAATTGAATTTTGGTATTGATTACTCGTTTTTGGATGGCTTGTTTGCAGGTAGCGTGGAAGTCTTTCGTGATAAACGTACTGATATTCTGGTGGGTGGAAGCGATCGGGCTATTCCTTCTTATTTTGGTACTACAGCAGTTACCGCTAACTTAGGTAAGGTTAGAACCAAAGGTTATGAGTTGGAACTTCGTATCAACAAGACATTTTCCAATAGGATGCGCGTTTGGGCTAATATGAGCATGACCCATGCGGAAAATAAGATACTTGAAAAAGACGATGCTCCATTGTTGGCTGGGTATCAAAAGGTGGCTGGTTATGCCATTGGTCAGAATAAGGCATATATTGATAATGGATATTTGAATTCTTATGACGATGTGATTGGTAGCCCGCAGCATGATACAAACAATTCACAACGTCTTCCCGGAGACTATTATATCGTCGATTTCAATGGTGATGGCGTAGTCGACAGCAAGGACCAAGCTCCTTACGGTTACTCTGATACTCCACAGAACACATATAATGCTACTCTTGGCTTTGAGTGGAAGGGATTCAGCGCTTTTGTACAGTTCTATGGTGTAAATAATGTGACTCGTGTCGTTCAGTTGACCAGTTTCGGCAGTCAGATGAATACGGTGTACGACCAGGGTAGTTGGTGGTCTGAGGCTGGCGATGCGGCCGATGTTGTAACTCCGCGCTGGTTGTCAAAGGTGAGCGGTTACAGTAATGGTACGCAATACTATTATGACGGTTCTTACATTCGTCTGAAAAATGCAGAGATAGCCTATACCTTTACAGATGGATGGGTGCGAAAACTCGGGGTGAAAAATTTGAAGATTTACTTAAATGGAAACAACTTATGGGTATGGTCTAAGATGCCGGACGACCGTGAATCGAATTATGCAGGTTCGGGCAATCAAGGGGCGTATCCTACGGTGAAACGTTTCAACTTAGGTGTTAAATTTACATTATAATCAAAGTACTATGAGAAAAATATATAGAACTCTTTTATGCGGTAGCTTATTGCTCTTCTCGTTGGGATTTTCATCTTGTGAGGACTATCTGGACAAGGAAGCTGACTCTACCGTGTCTGAAGAAGAAGCATTTAAGAACTTTAGGAATTTTCAGGGGTTTATCGAGGAAATATACAACTGTATTCCTGATAAGGAGAAGAACAATTATACTACTTCCTGGAACTGGGGAGATGATGAAATATTCAACCCGGAAGGTGACAGCCACATGACGCATCAGGTCGATTTGGGTAACTTCCGTGCATGGTCTACCAATAATCAATGCTGGCTCTATCGTACCGGCAGTGATCCTACGGCTACTTATCATCCGAACAGTGACGGCAATGCTAAGTTTAAACATTCACTGTGGCCACATGCATGGTATTGTATACGTAAGGCTAACATTGGCATCGCTAATCTAGAAAGGTTAACGGAAGCTACGGATGAGGAGAAAAACCTGATTGCCGGTCAACTTTATTTTTTCCGTGCATGGTGGCACTTTGAAATGATGCAATATTTTGGCGGATTGCCCTATATTGATACAGTCTTATCTGCTACAGAGAAAATGTCTTTGCCACGTCTGAGTTATCAGGAATGTGCGGATAAAGCGGCAGCCGATTTCCGTATGGCAGCGGATTTGCTTCCTATTAATTGGGATAACACAACTGTTGGCAAACAAACCGCGGGTAAGAATGATTTGCGTATCAACAAGATTATGGCATTAGGCTATCTGGGCAAGAATTATCTTTGGGCTGCCAGTCCTTTGATGGAGCATGGTGCGCAGCTAGGTGGAAGCAATACTTACAATTACAATACAGAATATGCAAAAAAAGCTGCAGAGGCATTCGGAGAGTTACTGACACTTGTCGAAAGCGGGCAGACGCAATATGCATTGGCGCAGTTTGATTATAGTGATATTTACAATCATACCAAATCGGCATCTGCTTCTGATAGTTATTCTGAAATATTCTATACTACTGGTCAGAACTGGAAAATGCCGGGTACTACAGAAGCTATTTTCCGTGGTCCGTCCGAAGACTTCAACGGTAGTAACTGGAATATGACCAAATTGTGGGGACCTAAAATTTATGGTTTGGTTGAACATGATAATATCATTCACCAGCCTACCGCCAACTATGTGAATTTGTATGGTATGGAGAACGGTTTGCCATTGAGTGAAGATGAAACAAAATCCGGTTTTAGAAAGAATTTTCCATTTAGAAATCGTGATGCCCGTTTTTATCATGACATAGTTTTTGACGGATTCCATTATGTCAATGCAGCTATTCCTGAAGCAGACAAGGAATTCTTGCGCTATTGCACCCTGTATACGGGTGGAGCTATGAGAGCCGTGGCCAATGCCAGCCGTACCGGCTATTTCATCCAGAAATTAGTACCGCATCAGGCTAATAAATATGATGGGCTCTATAATTGGTCAGGTAACCTGCATACATACTTACCTTACATGCGTTTGGCGGATATTTATCTGATGTACGCTGAGGCTTGTGCGGCAGTAGATGGTGCTGCAGGTAAATCTACGAATTTTGGTAAAACGGCCGAAGATGCGATCAATACTTTGCGTAAACGTGCGGGAGTAGGCCCTGTTGGTGGAGGAGAGCCGGGTGATGAAAAAGGTACTCTTTGTCCGGAATATATTTCCAATTCCCGGAAATTTATGGATGAAGTTCGTCGTGAACGTGCTGTCGAGTTGTCTTTCGAAGGTTTCCGCTTTAACGATTTGCAGCGTTGGTTGCTGCTGACCGAAGAACCCTATATTATTAAGACTTCACAAGAATTCGAACGTGTAGAGAATGAAGACTTTTATAAGAATAATGATCCGGCAGAGGCAGAAGTGAGAAACTTCCGTGAGGTGACTATTTTGAAACGGGTATTTGGAACGAAGCATTACTGGTTCCCCTTATTGGATAATGACGTGTATCTGTATGCTGAATTCCCGCAGAATCCGGGATGGTAATTCCTTATGGTTACTGAATGTATAATTATAAATGAATAAACAATGAAACATATATATAGAAGATTCATTCTCAGTGCAGTGCTTGTTTTTCCGGTTGTTATTTCTACCGGTGCACAAGAGTTGGCAGGGGATAATGCAAGTTCGCTGCAAAACGATTCGTTGGTGCAGGTAGCTTTCCGAAAGGTTTCTCAGAGCAATTTATTAGGAGGTGTCTCAGTAGTAAATGTAGAGGAATTGACGAAGAAAAATTACAATACATGGAGCTTGACCGATATGCAGGGATATGTCGGTGGTTACAATGGAAACTCATTGTGGGGAATGGATGAAAAGCTGATATTGGTGGACGGGGTACCTCGCAATATTGATTATATTTCTCCTACGGAAATCAGCCAAATAACCTTTTTGAAAGGTGCGCAAGCTGTGGTGCTCTATGGTAGTCGTGCGGCTAAAGGAGTAATTATGATTACAACCAAAAGAGGTAAGAGTACGGACCTTCAAGTAGATGTACGTGCTAATACAGGGTTTTATGTCGCAAAGAGTTACCCCGAATATTTAGGTTCGGCCGAATACATGACTCTTTATAATGAAGCACGTGCCAATGACGGGCTCGGTACTCTCTATAGCGCGGAAGATATTTACCATTATGGATCCGGTGAGAATCCTTATCGTTATGCTAATGTGAATATGTATTCGTCGGACTATATCAAGAAGGTATATAATCGTTCGGATGTTACAGCCGAAATTTCGGGTGGCAATCATCGTGCCCATTTTTATACGAATATAAATTATCTTCGTTCCAATGACGTTTTCAAAATCGGTGAAGCGAAGCATAATGGGACCAATGGTTTAAATATTCGCGGTAACGTAGATTTGACATTGAATGACTTTATTACAGCTTATGTGAATGCTAAAGTATCTTTCTATTCACGTCGTAGTGCCAATGGCTCTTATTATTGGAGTGCGGCATCTACATTGCGTCCCAATCGTATTTCTCCGTTGATTCCGTTGAGCTATATTGATGCAAATGCAGCCAGTGCATGGGATTTGGTGGCGAATAGCAATAATATAGTTGATGGAAAATACTTTTTGGCCGGAACACAATCTGATATGACAAATGTATTTGGCGATTATTATGCTTCAGGTTATAGCAAAGCAACAGATCGTTCGTTCCAGTTTGATGCGGGAGTGAACATTGGTTTGGACAAGGTGTTGAAAGGACTCTCTTTTCATACTCGGTTTTCTGTAGATTACTCTACTGCTTATATCACTTCTTATAATAACAGCTATGCCACATATGCTCCTACCTGGTCTAATAATGGGGGGAAAGATATTATTGTCGGTTTGACAAAATACAATGAGGATAAGAAGTCTGGTGTGCAGAATATCAGCGGCAGTTCGGATAACCAGACTGTTTTATTCTCCGGTCAGTTCGATTACGAGAACACTTTTAATGATGATCATCATTTGGCTGCCATGTTAATAGCCTCCGGTTATCAACAAAGTTATTCAGGAGAATATCATAAGACAAGCAATGTAAATTTGGGCATGCAGTTGGGATATAACTTCCGCAATAAATATTATGCCGATTTTGGTGGGGCTGTTATACATTCTGCAAAGTTGGCTCCGGGACATCGTAATGCTTTCTCACCTTCTTTGACATTGGGCTGGAGATTATCCAACGAGAGCTTTCTGGAAAAATCTCCGGTAGTGGACGAACTGATGTTGAGTGTGTCTGGCAGTATCTTGAATACGGATTTGGGAATTGACAACTATTATATGTATGATGGTTATTACAACCAATCGGACGGTGCATGGTGGGGATGGCGCGAGAGTGTATCACTACACTCTACTAACTCTAAACAAGGGGCGAATGAAGACTTAAGCTTTATCAAGCGTAAAGAGCTTTCTGTTAATCTGAAAACTTCTTTATGGAACCGGATGATAACAGCGGATGCATCTTTCTTTGTTAATTCAATCGAAGGTAAAATCGTGACTTCTACTACTCAGTATCCGGAGTATTTCTTCACTTATTACCCGACCGCTTCGTTTCGTCCGTACATCAACTACGATAATGACCGTCGCATGGGATTTGATTTCAACGTAAACTACAACAAACGTTTCGGTAAGGTTGATTTTACAGCGGGCGTTACCGGAACTTACTATACAACGAAAGCTACCAAGCGGGATGAATTGCATCAGGATAAATACCAATACCGTAAAGGATATGCTGTTGACGGTATTTGGGGATTACAGTGCATCGGATTCTTCAAGGATGAGCAGGACATCATAGATTCTCCTGAACAGCGTCTTGGCGGTACAATAAGACCGGGTGATTTGAAATATGTAGATCAGAATAATGACGGTATAATTGATGATAAAGATCAGGTTTATCTGGCTCGTGGCGGTTGGTATGGAGCTCCCTTGGCGTTGGGTATAAACTTGACTGCTAAATGGAAAGGATTAACTTTCTTTGTATTGGGTACAGGTGAGTTTGGCGGACATGCCATGAAAAACAACGAGTCTTATTATTGGATATCCGGTGAAGATAAATACTCGGCAGTAGTCCGGGGGCGTTGGACTCCGGAAACGGCAGCAACAGCTACTTATCCGCGTTTGACTACAGAAAGTGGAACTAATAACTTTTATTCTTCCGACTTCTGGATGTATAAGACGGATGCTTTCCGTCTGGCAAAAGTACAGGTCACGTATGATCTACCTTCCAAGTGGTTTAAGAATAGTTTTGTTCATGGAGTATCCGCATATATCAGCGGTTCTGATTTACTCACAATATCCAAGGAACGCAAGGCGCTGGAATTGAATGTTGGCTCCAGCCCGCAATGCCGCTTCTATAATTTAGGTGTGACTGCAACTTTCTAATACAGATTATTTCAATAATTAAAGAACGAAATTATGAAAAATATATTCAAATTATTGGCTTTCTTACCTCTGCTGACTGCTTGTGACGATTTGTTTGAACCGGCACTGGAGAACAACAGAGATCTTGAAGCTATGCATAAAGAGCCGAGCTATGCGCAGGGTATACTTGCGAACGCTTATATTATACTCCCTTACGAAACTTCACCTACAAGTGACTTGGCTACGGATGATGCTGTGACTAATGAGATTTCCAGTAACTATCTGCGAATGGCTACAGGTTCCTGGACTGCCAATAATAATCCGGTTTCCCAATGGCAGAATCGTTTCAACGCTATCCTGTATATCAATCTTTTTTTAGAGAATGTGGATAAGGTAGAATGGGCTAAAGACGAACGTATCTCTACTATGTTTCTTGATCGTTTGAAAGGAGAGGCTTATGGGTTGCGTGCACTGCATATGTATTATTTGTTACGTGCACATGGTGGTAAGATTGTGGACGGCACATTGATGGGAGTACCTATTATTTTGAAATCAGAAGGACCGGATGCGGATTTTAATCATGCTCGTGCCACTTATTCCGATTGCGTGAAGCAAATAATGGAAGATGCCGGTAAGGCTATCGAATTATTGCCGCTCGATTATAAGAAATTTGCAGATAGTGAGATACCGGAAAAATATAGAAACATCGGTGTGACGAATGCGAGTGATTATCGGCGTGTTTGTGGTGAAGAATATAGAGGGTTGATGAGCGGACGGATTGCATTGGCAGTCCGTGCACAAACGGCTCTGTTAGCTGCCAGTCCGGCATTTCAAAGCGGGTCGGGAATGACTTGGGAACAAGCTGCCGATTATGCTGCTGAAATTATAGAGAAAGCTAACGGTGGCGGCGGCTGCGGGCTGGATGCAGATGGATTGGAGTGGTATACACTTGCGGATAAAGATTATGGAACGGGCGGCAGTCCCGCCGAGGTTATCTGGCGTAGTAGTACAGATGATAATAATACATTGGAAACAGCTAACTTTCCTCCATCACTTTACGGAAACGGTCGTGTCAATCCTACCCAGAATCTGGTGGATGCCTTTCCTATGGCGAATGGTTACCCTATTTCTGAAACATCAGGCAATTACAATGCAGAAAACCCGTATGATAACCGTGATCCGCGTTTGGCAAAATACATCGTTTACAATGGTAGCAAGCAAGGTCCTAGTGATACGGAAATTATTACAGGGACTTACGGTACGAATACGGACGTTGTGAATAAGGAAAGCGGAAAGTCTACTCGTACAGGTTATTACTTGCGGAAACTATTGCGTAAAGAGTGTAACCCTAATTCACAGTATAATACAAAGAAGAAGCATTATACGGCACGTATCCGTTATACAGAGATGTTTCTGATTTATGCGGAGGCGGCTAATGAGGCTTGGGGACCACAGAATAATCATGGACATCTTTTTAGTGCTTATGATGTAATCAAAGCCATTCGTACGCGTGCCGGTTTAGGTCTGGATAATGGAGATGCTTATTTGGAGAGCATAAAGGATAATAAAGACAAGATGCGTGAACTAATCCGTAATGAACGCCGTATCGAACTTTGTTTTGAGAATTTCCGTTTCTGGGATTTACGTCGCTGGAATGTTGATTTGACCAAACTGAATGAAACTGCTCTTGGGGTGGAAATAAGCAAGAGCGGTTCTATAATGAGCTACTCTCCGCTTACGGTAGAGAAAAGAAAGTATGAGGAGTATATGATTTACGGGCCAATACCTTTTGCTGAAGTAATGAAGTGGAGCAATCTGGAACAGAATGCCGGTTGGAAATAATTGTAAAATAATAAATAATGAAGCATATGAAATTAATTAAATTAATATTTGCCATGTCAGTTGGAGTTTTTGTTTCATGGACGATGACATCCTGTGAAAATCAAGATAATGAATTTCCTGATTATGAGGGCGGCACTTCAGTCTATTTTGCAACCCAGTATCCGGTGAGAACGTTGGTTATGGGTGAAGATGAGTATGATACGACGTTGGACAACGCTCATAAATGTAAGATTAATGCTACTATGGGCGGTGTTTATGCTAATAAGAAGGATATCACGATAGATATTGAAGTAGACAATACATTGTGTGATAACCTTTATTACTCGTACACTTCTACATCTGAGAATGTGCCGGTAAAAGCTATGCCTTCCAATTACTATACATTATCCGATGATAAGATCACTCTGAAGAATGTATTGATGGATGGTGTGGAAGTCTCATTTACTGATGCTTTCTTTGCTGATCCCGAAGCGCTGACCGCTACCTATGTCATACCTTTGGTAATGACAGGTGTGACTAATGCTGACCGTATTTTGAATGGTACTTTGTCCGAAGGAGCAGAAGCCGTCAGATGTAATTCGTCAGTGTGGTTGGTGCAACCACAGGATTATGTACTTTATTGTGTGAAATACATCAATAAATGGACTGGTAAGTATCTGCGTCATGGCGTGGACAAAGTGACAGAAAACGGGACAACTACCGAGAATGATCGTCATAACGAGTATGTAGAAGATGATGAAATATGTCAGACTGTAACAAAATCCTTGACTGAAACCATTCTTACAGTTACTACCAATTTGGGGACAACGGACAATCCGCGTAATATCAGTTATAAGTTACTGCTGGCTTTTAATGGCGATGAATGTGTGGTTTCCGGGTTGGACGGCGTTACGGCTACTGGTACAGGTAAGTTTGTTCAAGACGGTGAGAAGAATAGTTGGGGCAATAAAGATCGTGATGCCATTTATTTGAAGTATACTGTGGATTTCAGTAATGGATTAAAGTTTGAAACAGAAGATACATTGGTTGCGCATAGTCGTGGTGTGGCAAGAGAAGATTTTACGCCGGTCTATGTGAAGAATTAATCGTTAAATCTAGAAGAATATGAAATACTATAATAGAATTTTACTGCTTGCTATGGTTGTCGGAATAACTGTATCTTGTGCGGATGCGCTTTTTGCGGACTACAAGACGGAGAAACCGGAGAGTCTGAAAAAGTATGAGTACTTGAACGAATATGGTGATTTGAAAACATATATTGATCGTATCTCCCATCCCGACTTCAAGTTGGGAACGGGAGTCACGGTGAGTGACTTCTTGAAGCAAGATTTGGTTTATACTTTGACTGTCAATAACTATGACGACGTGACGGCTGGTAATGCCATGAAATATAGCTCCTGTGTAGATGCCAAAGGAAATATGGATTTCGGTACAGTCAAGAAGTTTGTGAAAACTGCTAAAGAAACGGGAATCAGTATTTACGGGCATACGCTCTGTTGGCATTCACAGCAGCAAAATGCTTATTTGAATGGGCTGATTGCTGATAAAGAACCGGAACCGATTCCTGGAAGTTCAGAAATCGCACTTCATATAAAAACCTCGAAGCCTCAAGCGAATGTATGGGATTGGGAATTGTATTATGATTTAGATGAATCATTAATAGCAAATCAAGAATATACCATAAGTGTGCGGATGAAGGCTTCTTCGGCTATAACCTTTCCGTTCTGGCCCGGGAAGAAAGATGGATCTGACACTCAATATGGTGCAGGGACTTTTTCAGCGGGTGAGCAATGGTCAACTAACACATTCACGTTTACGCCTTCTGCTGATATAGATAGGTTACGATTCTGTTTCGGTTTGTTTGGCGGTGATTTGTATTTTGATGATTTAACATTGACTGCCGCGGGCTCTGATAGAAATTTGATTATAAACTCTACTTTCGAAGAAAGCAAAGATTTGTCCCGATGGAGCAAAGCGAGTTGGATTGATTTTACCTATGGTATAGAGGAGGTTCAGGAAAGTGGATCCGTGTTAACTAATGTATATATATTAGAGGATGACTTTTCAAGTGGAACAGCTATGATGGGGTGGGGAAATAATTCGACTCGGCAGGTGATTGACGGAGTACATCAAATGACAAATTCGTCGGAAGTAAATCCTTGGGAAGCACAGGCTGGCTATGATTTTTCAGCTCCTTTGACAGAAGGGACTACCTATTTCTTAAAGATGAAGATTAAAGGCAGTGTAGCAGGTAGTATTGGGGCGGCCTTTCAAAAACCGGACGGATTTGCCGGGCGTGGTGACTTCCCTTCTATACCAATTACAACAGAATGGGAAGAGGTTACTGTATTTACCAACTGCACGGGAGATGCGGCTACTCGTATTCTTTTTAATTATGGGAAGTATGTCGGTACCATCTATATTGATGATTTGTCTATATATTGGCAGAAATCGGGTAATACGATTCCTCTGACTCCGGAAGAGAAAGAAGAAATCCTAACGAACGAATTGGAGCGTTGGATTAAAGGTATGTTGGAATCTTGCGGTGGTTATGTTAAGGCATGGGATGTCGTGAATGAACCTATTTCCGGAAAAGATTCGGATGGGGATGGCTATTACGATCTTCAGTCAGCTTCTCAAACAGATGATAATGGTGTCTCCGGTGAGAACTTCTATTGGCAGGATTATTTGGGTGATGATTACGCCCGTATTCCGATTAAGTTTGCGCGTAAGTATTTTGCGGAGTTCGGTGGTAATCCTGATGAGTTGAAGCTTTTTATTAACGACTATAATCTGGAATCCGACTGGGATCAGAATAAGAAGTTAAAGAGCTTGATACATTGGATCGAACGTTGGGAGTCTGACGGGGAAACAAAGGTGGACGGTATCGGTACTCAAATGCATGTGTCTTACTATATGAATCCTGCTACTCAGGCTAGTAAGGAAAACGCCATTATCAATATGTTTACCCTGTTAGCTTCTACCAGTAAGCTCATAAAGATCACAGAATTGGATATGGGGATTGTCGATGCAACCGGTGAAACGATACTGACAGAGAATCTGACAGACGAAATGCAGCAGAATATGTCTGATTTCTATCAGTTTATTATTGAGAAATACTTTGAGATTATTCCAGTGGCACAGCAATATGGCATCACTCATTGGAGTCCGACAGACAGCCCTTCTGAAAACTCCTTCTGGAGAAAAGGACAACCAATTGGTCTGTGGGATTTGAATTACAATCGCAAACCTGTCTATGTTGGTTTCCTTGAAGGTTTGAAAAATGGTACTGCCAGTAAATAAATGAGATAGAGAACTATCATGTAGTTTATGCTGATTTAGATTAGGCACGCTCGTCCGGATAGCGGAGTCTCTCGATAGAGCTCCGCTATTATTTTAAATAGATGTAATTAAATAGATTGATGAAATTATGAAAAGAATAATAGGTATATTAACTTTGTCTTGTCTGCTGTTTTCTGCTTGTGGCAAGGATGAAATTCCGCAAGAGGAAAATGAAAAGAAAACAGAAGAAACAACAGTCGGTGATGATACCGGTGGTGATAAATCGGATGATGATCCTGATTCTCCGAAACTGGTTGTTTCTTTACATGTAGAGGGACGTTATCTGAAAAATGAACAAGGGAAAATTGTCAACTTGCATGGATTTACGCAGACCTATAGTCCCTATTTTAATAACAACGCATGGAGTAATTATGATGTAAGCAGTTGCCTTAGCTATAACAAAAGTATGGTGGATAAAATACTGGCTGCCGGATGGAAATTTAACTTTGTACGTCTGCATATGGATCCTTATTGGAGTGATGATACTACGCTGCCTTATGTACGTTATGAAGGACATGAACGTTTTTCGGAAACACGTTTCAAGAAGTACCTGAAAGAGTTGTTTGTCCCGATGGCGGAATATTTTATTTCTAAAGGGATGTATGTGGTGATGCGCCCGCCGGGAGTTTGTCCACATGCAGGTGATACTGAAGATAACAGGTATCTAGGTATAGAGTTGGGAGATTCTTATCAGGAGTTTCTACTGAAAGTGTGGGACATTGTATCGCAGAATGCTGTTGTGAAGAATAATCCTGGGATTATGTTCGAGTTGGCTAATGAACCCGTTCATATAAAAGGTGCAGACGGTATATATGGAGGAGACGGTGATGCTTGCTTCATTAATATGCAAAAGTATTTTCAGGCGATTGTTGATAAAATACGTGGAAATGCTTGTAACAATATCATTTGGGTACCCGGATTGGGCTGGCAATCTCAGTATAGTGGCTATAAAGACCATCGTATAGAAGGAGAAAATATAGGTTTTGCCGTACACTGTTATCCGGGCTGGTATGGAAGTGATGCCGAACAGGACAGTGGTGAAGGAAATGGATCCTCTATAGGAGGGGGATATGAACCTTTCCAACGTGGTTGGGACAAGCAAGTAGGTCCGGTAGCTAGTTTTGCTCCTGTCATGGTGACTGAGATAGACTGGGCACCGAAGAAATATGATGCAACATGGGGGAAAAGTATTACGGGAGTGGCGAAAGGCGGAGGTTTTGGAGCTAATTTCAAATACATAGCCGATCAATCCGGCAATGTTTCCTGGCTGTTCTTTACTACAAAGTCTCATGAACTGGCTGCTTTTAGGGATGTAGCGGGTGAACCGGGAAACTATACTTTTTTGAATGACCCGGAAGCGTGCCCGTGGGCTATTTATCACTGGTTTAAAGAGTATGCTGAAATGGATGAATAATAATATCAATTTTGTTACAAAATGAAAAATATTATTTTATTGAGCTGTATGTTATGTGCAAGCATATTTGCCTTTGCACAAGACCCTAATTTCCATATTTACCTTTGTTTAGGACAATCCAATATGGAAGGGAATGCAAAGATTGAAGCGCAGGATACGTGCAATGTCAATGAACGTTTTCTGATGATGGCGGCTGTTGACTGTCCGTCTTTGGGACGTGTCAAAGGACAGTGGTATAAGGCTATTCCTCCGTTAGTACGTTGCCATACAGGGTTAACACCGACCGATTATTTCGGGCGTACGTTGGTGAAAAGGTTGCCTGATAATATTAAGGTAGGTGTTATCAATGTAGCTGTAGGTGGTTGCAGGATTGAACTGTTTGATGAGGAGAATTGCGAAGAACATATTGCCTCTCAACCGGAATGGCTGAGAATTACCGTGAAAGCATACGGTAATAATCCTTATCGTAGACTAAAGGAATTGGCTGTAGAAGCACAGAAAGCTGGGGTGATTAAAGGTATTTTGTTGCATCAAGGCGAGTCTAATACCGGTGATAAAGAGTGGCCTCAAAAAGTAAAGAGAGTCTATGAGAATCTGTTGAGGGATTTGAATCTTCAGGCAAAGGATGTTCCCTTACTGGCGGGAGAAGTAGTGCATGCCGACCAGAATGGCAGATGTGCAAGCATGAATGAGATAATCAATACGCTGCCACAGGTGATTCAGAATGCGTACGTGATTCCTTCTTCAGGCTGTCCTGCCGCAGAAGATAATTTGCATTTCACGGCAGAAGGATACAGAAAATTGGGAGTGCGGTATGCCGAGAAACGACTCCTTTTGTTAGAGAAAGAACCAAACTCCGGGATTACTACCCAACCGGCGTCCACTAATATTCCGGGATATGACTATCCTCGGGTGGATAAAGAGGGGCGTGCTCATTTTCGTTTCTATGCTCCGCAGGCTAGCAAGCTACAAGTGGATTGTTGCGGAAAGAAGTATGATATGTGGAAAGATACCGGAGGACTCTGGACGGTAACGACCGACCCTCTACCTGTAGGATTCCATTATTATTTCCTGATAGCAGACGGAGTGTCGGTAACAGATCCTTCCAGTTATACGTTCTTCGGTTGTTGCCGTGTGGCAAGTGGTATCGAAATCTCTGAAGGTGAAGAGGGGGAGTATTATCGTCCTCAACAAGTACCTCACGGACAAGTTCGTTCCTGTACGTATTATTCGGAAACACAAAAAGAGTTTCGTCGGTGTATGGTATATACGCCGGCAGAGTATGAAACTCATCCGAAGAAGCGTTATCCGGTACTATATTTGCAGCATGGTATGGGAGAAGATGAAACCGGCTGGGGCACACAAGGACGTATGAATCACATTATGGATAATTTGATTGCATCTGGCAAGTGTGTGCCGATGTTGGTAGTGATGGATAGCGGAGATGTGGAAGCTCCGTTCCGGCCGCGTCCCGGAAAGGATATAAACGAAGAGCGGGCTCTGTATGGCGCAACTTTTTATGATGTTATCCTGAAAGACTTGATACCTATGATAGACCGTACGTTCCGCACCAAGACCGACCACGAACATCGTGCAATGGCAGGATTGTCGTGGGGAGGACACCAGACTTTCAATACTACACTGCCCCACCTTGACAAGTTCTCTTATATAGGGAGTTTTAGCGGAGCAATTTTCGGACTGGACATGAAAACTTGTTTTAACGGAGTATTTTCTGATGCGGACGGATTCAATAAAAGAGTGAATTATTTCTTTCTTGGTTGTGGTACGGAAGAACAAATGGGAACAAAGAAAATGGTAGAATCACTCCGTGAATTGGGAATCAAAGTGGATTATTATGAATCGAAAGGTACGGGACATGAATGGTTGACTTGGAGACGTTGCCTGAAAGAGTTTCTTCCAAATCTGTTTAAACATTAAATAATACGAATATGAAATTTAAACAAGTTGCAGCAGTATTGCTGTTTTTAGGGATATTGCCACATCATTTATCTGCGCAAAATCCGATTGTACAAACATGCTATACTTCAGATCCTGCCCCTATGGTGCATGATGGCACATTGTATGTCTATACGGGACATGATGAAGATAAGGCGGATTTTTTCTGGATGCAGGAATGGCGCGTGTATTCTACCAAAGATATGGTGAACTGGACTGACCATGGTTCTCCTCTTGCTATTGAATCATTTGCTTGGGCGGACGATCGTGCCTGGGCAGCACAGTGCATCGAACGTAATGGTAAATTTTATTGGTATGTCTGTTTGCACTCTAAACTGACCAATACCATGGCGATCGGTGTGGCAGTCGGTGATACGCCTGTCGGTCCTTTTAAGGATGCCATCGGTAAACCCCTTCATGACGGGAGCTGGGATTATATAGATCCTACCGTATATATAGATGATGACGGTCGTGCTTATCTGTATTGGGGAAATCCGAATATCTATTATGCAGAATTGAATGAAGATATGATTTCTTTGAAAGGTGAAGTGGGTAAACTGGAACAGACTGTTGAGAGCTTTGGTGCACCCAATCCGGAAAAACGTGTCAAAGGTGTTAAGTATAAAGATACTTATACAGAAGGCCCATGGCTTCATAAACGGGAAGGAAAATACTATCTTCTTTATGCTGCCGGAGGTGTACCCGAACATATTGCCTATTCTATGAGTGACGGACCTCTTGGGCCGTGGAAGTATATGGGAGAAATCATGCCTTTACAAGATACAGGCTCGTTTACTAACCATTGTGGGGTGATAGACTATAAAGGCAATTCTTATTTTTTCTATCATACGGGTAAGCTGCCGGGGGGTGGAGGCTTCGGGCGAAGTGCAGCGGTGGAGCAGTTCAAATATAACGCTGACGGTACTTTCCCGATTATTAATGCTACCCGGGGAGGGGCATCACCGATAGGTACGCTCAATCCTTACGAAAGGGTGGAAGCTGAAACTATAGCGTTTTCTGAAGGAGTGAAGTCCGAGCCAAATGTGAAAACCGGTATATATATATCTGAAATTCATAATGGAGACTATCTAAAGGTACGTGAAGTGGATTTCGGCAATAAATCTCCCAAACGGTTTACAGCTACCGTTGCCAGTGCCCTTCGTGGCGGGACACTTGAAGTACGTACAGACAGTATAAGCGGACCATTAATTGCGGAACTGACTATTCCTTCAACGGGAGGTTGGGAATGCTGGAAAACATTGCAGGCTGATATTGTAAAACCGGTCACAGGAATACAAGATATTTATTTTGTATTCAAAGGACGTAAAGGCTGTAAACTGTTTAACTTTGATTGGTACAAGTTTAACAGATAAACATGCTAGAGAGCAGTTGGGTTACTCTTCTTTTTTACTCAACTGCTCTTTCATATACATTGAAGGCGGCATTCCATACAATTCTTTGAATGTTGTCGAGAAATTATTAGGATCAGTGAATCCTGTTAACATGGCTATCTCGGATATGGTATGCTGTTTTTCGGACAATAGACGAGCGGCTTCTTTTAAACGTATATTACGTATAAAGTCACGGGTTGTCTGGTTGGTGAGCTCCTTGAGTTTCCTGTGAAGATGTACGCGGCTGATACCTACTTCGGTGGTGATTGTCTCTATTGTCAAGTTAGGGTTACTGATGTTTTCATTGATCACTTTCATAATACGTTCCATCAATTTCTCATCGGGTGATTTCACTTCCAGTTTCTGAACCTTGTTCTCCTGGTTTTGCTGGCCTGTAAATACTTTGCGTAACTGCTGCCGTGTATTAATCAGATTTTCTACCGTCTTTTGCAGAATTTCGATATTGAATGGCTTCATGATATAGGCGTCGGCTCCTGTATTCAGACCTTCAAGGTTGTCTTCTTCCCTCGTTTTCGCAGTAAGCAAAATGACTGGGATATGGTTGAGGTTTACATTCTGCTTGATCTTCCGGCATAAGGTAAGTCCGTCCATTTCGGGCATCATGATGTCACTAATGACTAAATCCGGAGCCTTTTTAAATATTTGCTCTAATGCTTCTTTACCATTACGGCTTTCCATGATATGAAATTTGTCCCCAAACTCCTTCGCTATATAATTTCGGATTTCTTCTTCGTCTTCTACAATTAATACGCGATATTTAGTTTTTACCCTGACTTTCTTTTCTTCCTCATTTTCTATAATGGAAGAGATGACAGGAACAGTTGGTACGGTAACTGTTACCTTTTGCTTATTGTTGTCAACTTCTTCAGGTCGTAGATGCTTGTTACCCAACGGTAATCGGATAATAAAACGGCAACCCGGTTGTTCTTTATTATTTTCTACATAGATAATTCCATGATGTAATTCCACTAATGAACGAGTCAGATGTAATCCTATTCCTGTTCCGCCTTTTGGATTCTGTTGGCTGTTACGGATCTGGTAGAAACGTTCGAAGATATGTTCTTTTTCCTGTTCATCGATGCCTGTTCCGGTATCCGAGATAATTATTTCGGCATATTGTTTCAAGGGAGCGGGCAGCGTATTATCTTCTCCCGTACGGATGGTAATATCTATGTTTCCTTTTTCAGGAGTAAACTTGAAGGCATTAGACAGAATATTCAGGATAATCTTATCAAAATTACCTGTGTCTACCCATACATTTAGTTCCCGGAGCGTACTGTGAAGTTGTAGCCGGATATTTTTTGTATTTGCCTGTTGACTGAAAGTTGTACATAAATCCTCAATAAAAGGAATAATGTTGGTTTCCCGGAACATCAGGAACATTTGTCCTTTATCAATTTTCCGAATATCCATTAGTTGATTGACAAGATTCAGAATACGTTCCGCATTTCTGTAGATAATATGATATATTTTCAGGCGTTCATTGTTGTCCTCATTCTTAATCAGTTTCTGTAGAGGGCTGATGATTAGAGACATCGGAGTGCGTATCTCATGAGAGATGTTGATAAAGAACTGCAATTTTGCTTCATTGATTTGTTCGGCATGGATATGTTGCAGCATTTCCTGATGCATTCTGTACCGATGTCTGATCTGAAGAATAATGATAAATATAATGGTCAGTAATAATAAGGAGTAGATAACTTTGGCCCACCATGAAGCATACCATGCAGGAGATATAAAGATGGTAATATCTTTTATATTTGAATACACAGTGTTGTCTTTTGCTCTGATTTTAAAGTTATAGGTACCGGGTTTCAGATTGCTGAATGAGATACGGTTTACACCTTTGGGCAAACTAATCCATTTTTCATCGTTGATAGAATAAAGGTAGTTGATATGTTCGGGGGCATTTAATTCCAGAGTGGCAAACTCGATACTGAACACATTGTCTTTATGGGATAGATAAAACTCTTTTGCGTTGAATACAGGGCAGTTGATAATATTATGAATACCGGATTTCATTCCTTTTCTAACCGGATTGTTATGCAGGAAAAAGTCGGTGATCCGGATATTCCATGTTTTTGCCGGATTGATAATGTCTTGTGGATTGAAATAGGTGATGCCATTCATTCCGCCAAACCAGATAATACCTTGTTTATCTTTGAAGGAGGCATTCTTGTAGAACTCATTTCCCTGTAATCCGTCGCTGACATAATAATTGATAAATTTGTTGTTTTTCTTTTGGAATTGGGAAATTCCGGCATTGGTGCTTATCCAAAGAAAATCATTTCCATCTCCTTGTATGGCATATATTGTATTACTGGGCAATCCGTCTGCAGTAGTATAACTGGTTAGTTCTTTCGTTTTTTTATTCCAACCGGATAATCCTTCGGAACTGCCTAACCAGACAACTCCGTCGGCATCTTCAAAGATTGAATAAATAACATTTTGTGAGAGTATCTTATGACTTTGAAAATCAGGGCTGTCAAGGTCTATACAGTTGACACCGTCATAAGTTCCGACATACAGTTTATTGTCATCGGAATAGTGCAGGCAACCTATCCATTCGTTGATTAAAGATGTTTGAGATTGTACGGATGTAAATTCTTTCGTTTTCAGGTCATAGTAGAACAAACCGAATCCCATTGTCGCAATCCAAAGACGCTTGTTTTTATCTTCTGCGAAGTCATATACACGTTGTATATAGTTGTTGTTCTTATCTACCAGTTGGTACTGGTAATCGCATAATCCTGTCTGTTTGTTCAGCTTTCCCATACCGTTGATAAATGAACCAATCCACATATTGTGTTCGGAGTCTTCATACAATTTAATAACAGTTGAGGGGACTGAATGAGGATGGGTGGTGTGTGAGAAATGTTTTGCCGGCTCTAATTTTTCTGTAAGGGCATAAATACCGTCATTATCCGTTCCTACCCATAGAGTCCCGTTATTATCTTTGCAGAACGAAGTAATGCAACAGGAGCCTATGCAATTTTTATCTGTTGATTTATGTCCGATATACTTAAAGCTGTTGGTGCGGGCTGGAATTAATATAACTCCTTTCTGATAAACAGCTAACCATAAGTTACCCGAATTGTCCTTTAGGATGGAGTGTATTTTCGAGTTCCCCGAATCAAAATAATTATTGTCAAACTTGTATTCGGAGATTTCGTGTGTTCGGATATTATAAATGGCTACTCCCTTGCCGTCAGTGCCGATATACAATTCATTTGGTATACCAGAATAAAGAAAGCAAACAGGAAGTTCTCCTTTCTCTTTCAAATCGACAGGGACAAAGGTTTTACATTCTTTGTCGTAAATGAATAGCCCTTTTCGTATACTTCCTACATAAATGTTGCCTCGCTGATCCTCACATATACTTTTGACGTATCCGTTGTCTTTAGACAAGTGTAACGTAAGCTGATTGTCGGGAGTGAGTTGATATACTCCTTCTTCCCCTTTTGCCATCCATACATTTTGTTTTTTATCTTCAAACAGGCTCCCGGGTGAAGTGACTGCAATATCGACTTTCCGGACAGTCAACAGATGGTCTTTGATGTTTAGTTTGCACAACACATTTCCAGATACCCATATCTCTCCGTTTTTTCGCTCGATGAAAGAATTAATGTTGCTTTCAAGCGTTTCTCCGGTATCTTCCAATTTGGCAAGTGGAGTAAAATTGTCCGTGGCCGGATCATACATTTGAATTCCTATATATGTGCCGATAAGCAAATGACCTTTGCTGTCTTCAAAAACAGTACGAACAAAATTGTGTGCTAACGAATGTTCATTATTAGGCTCATGTTTGTATATGGTAAATTTAGCACCGTCATAACGGTTCAGACCATCTTCTGTTGCAATCCAAATGAAACCGTTTCGGTCTTGATATATTTGATTAATCAGACTACTGGATAGCTCTTTGTCAGTAGTGAATAACTTAGGAGATTGTCCGTTGCATAACAAAGAAAACAATGATAATAGAAAAATCAATACATTTCTCATAGTTTATAGATCGTTGTTGGTAGTACAAAGAAAACTAAAAACCTAAATATAACCTAATAAAAGATGAATATTTTCAATAGGCTCCGGGAGTGCAATCGGATGTTGTAACATCGTTCGTGAAAAATGTAACATGAGAAAAGATTAATCTTTCCTTATGTATTATTGTTTTCCTTTTATTGTATTTACAATATAGCTTTTACCGGCCTTTGTTTCGATGTCATATTCGTAAACCTTCTGCAGTTTGGGAGACTGCGCACTTACCCCTTTGGCTACAAGAGGTTGCTTGATAGGAGTGGTGGCGAATAATCTATTTGAGCACTCTTTCCCGTTTACTTGTTTTAAGCCTTTCCCTTTCAGGGGAACATAAGACCGGATGCGGAGCGTACCGCCTATATTCGACTGGATGATCGCTTTATTTAACACATTGTTTTTCCAGTCCATATCAACAGTAAAGTTTCCACGTGCCACCAGCCCCTTCACACTCCCTTCTTCCCATGCATCAGGCAATGCCGGCAATAAATGTACGGCACCGTCATGACTTTGGAGCAACATTTCCGCTACTCCGGCTGTATAACCGAAATTACCGTCAATCTGGAAAGGCGGATGAGCATCCAGCATATTGGGATAGGTACGTCCGCTCGGATATTCTTTAGCCAAGTTATCGTTGGGCAATAGTTGAATCATATTTTTGATGATTTGGAAGGCATGGTTTCCATCCAGCATACGTGCCCAGAAATTGACTTTCCAGCCGATACTCCAACCGGTAGCCTTATCACCGCGTTGCACCAATGTGTTTTTTGCTGCCTGAAATAACTCGGGATTCGAGTATGGAGAAATTTGGTTACTCGGATATAGCCCGTACAAATGTGAAATATGACGGTGCTCGTCCTTGGGATTGTCAACATCTTCCAGCCATTCTTGTAGTTGGTTATGTTTCCCTATTTGCATAGGTGGCAATTTCTCTAGCGTTTGTTTTAGGGAGTCTTGGAAAGAAGGGGCTTCACCAGCGATGTATGAAGCCAGTAAGGTATTATGCAGTGCATCAAAAGCAATCTGGTTATCCATGGTGCATCCGGCAGTGACCGGACCATGTTCCGGTGATACGGAGGGAACTACCACCAGCCATTTATAGGTAGGATGTTCCACCAGAAAGTCCATATAGAATTGTGCGGTTCCTTTCAGTATCGGATAATATTCTTTTAGAAATTCTTTATCTCCGGTGAAAAGATAATGTTGCCAGATATGTTGGGCCAACCAGGCGCCGCCGCTAGGCCACATGCCGGCTGCTGCAAAATCGACTACACCACAGATTCTCCATAAGTCGGTGTTATGATGTGCCACCCATCCGCGTGAGTTATACATGCTTCGGGCGGTTTTGGCTCCTGTGACGGATAAATCTCTCAACATTGAGAATAGCGGGCTATGTGTTTCACTTAAATTAGTGACTTCTGCCGGCCAATAGTTCATTTCTGTATTGATATTGATGGTGTATTTGCTATCCCAGGGTGCATGAGTACTGTTATTCCATATACCTTGCAGATTAGTCGGTTGCCCACCCGGTTGCGAAGAAGAAATCAGCAGATAACGCCCATAATGGAAAAGTAGAGCTGCCATTGCCATGTCTTCCCCATTTCCGAAGTTTTCAATTCGTTTGGGAGTCTCCAGTTGGGAAGCTTTGCCTGCCGGTAATGTAAGGCGTACACGGTCAAATTGTTTTTTATAATAAGCGATATGGTTTTTGAGAGCTTTTTCGTAAGGTATTTGCATTGCTCTTTTCAGATATTCGCTGGTCCGGTGGGATTCATCGGCGCTGACATCCTGGTAGTTTACGTAGTTGGTTGCTGCCGATATATAAAGGGTGGCTTCTGTTCCTTCATTTATTTGGAGAGTATTTCCTGCCGGGCGGAGAGTGCCATTCGTTTTTACTTGGATTTGACATTCTGCCCGTAGTGCGGCTTTCAAACCTTCCTGCTCTTTCCCTTGACAGGTGACGGTCAGCTTATCATTCTGAACATTCACCTTATGTACTAAAGGACAGTTATATGCAATAGTAAAGTTCAGTGCGTTTGCTTTACTTGCTTTGATATGCATAATAATGACATTATCAGTAAATGAAGTAAAAGTGGTGCGGGTATAAGTGACGTCATCCACTTGATAACGGGTAGTTGCCGTTGCATTCTCCAGGTTCAGATCGCGGTAGAAGCCGGATGCATTTTGGTGTTCCGGAAATTCTAGGTAAAGACTACCTAATGTCAGATAGCTCATTCCGTGTTGCCGGGTTAAGAAGTTGGCGTCAATGAGCCTTTGCGCTTCCTTGTTTCTCCCTTCAAAAATCAGTTTGCGTACAACCGGTAGCACATGTACGGCATTCGGGTTATTGTTATTGTATGGAGAACCTGCCCAAAATGTTTCTTCGTTAAGTTGTAATTCTTCGCGTTCGATTCCGCCATATACCATGGCTCCAAGACGGGAGTTACCAATAGGAAGAGCTTCCGACCAATTTTGTGCAGGTTGACTATACCACAGCTTCAGGTCCTGTCTTGAAACAAGGTTGCTTATTAATAGGAATAATACAAAAAAAGTGTTTCTGTTCATAATTATATGGATTTGTAGCAAATAATAGATATAGTGTATGTTCCACAGGATAAAACCATGCATCTTCTGTTGACTGTCATTATATTCTCTAGTTGTTCCATATATTGTGGGAAGAGATTCTCTCATTTTATGGGAATTTGTTCTCACAAAATGAGGGAATCTTTTCCCTACTAATAGGGAATCCTTTCTCACAATACATGGATATTTTATATTTATTGCAGGTTTGTTCTCTTATTCTTTGATTCGTTCATAAACAGATAGGATTTCTTGTAACCTCCGTAATCTACAACCAACTTCTCAAGTACAATGCCCGGATCAAGAGGTTTGAAAGTGATTGTTTGCATACCGTCTGATGTATTCGGTACATTCAGTTTTGCTTTTTTCTCAACGATGCGTCGTGCAACTGTCGGATAGTATATGCTGTATACATTTTCAGGAAGCTCATTTAAGTTATGATTGAAATTGATCGTCTGATCCTTTCCTCCTTCAAATCCGATACTATACTCATGTCCTTTGCGATCGTGGAAAGCAAGAGTTGATTTTACTATCACATGGACAGTCACCTTGTCAATTCCTTTAGGCAACTTTATCTTGTAGGAGATAGAAGCTCCGCTGGTCGGTTGTGTGTAAGGCATCAGAGCCATGCCACTAAGGGTACGTCCCATATAGGGAATCACTGTCCATTCCGTCCTTGGTGCTGCTTTAGCGCTGTAATAATGCTCGGCTTCCATAGCTACATATCCGTCTTGCCCAGTGAAGACGTATCCGCCGGCAGCCTTTTCCGGATGTTTGATTCGGTAGATTTTAGGCAGTGTATCAGCAGGGAAGTTATCATTCCATGATGTATAACCGATATGTTTCTGAATCATCATATTCTTCCATTTGCCGCCGGACATAACGTTGTTATAATCGTCACTCAACGCTTTATCCCGTGCAAAAGCCTGTTCCACTTTATCTTCCCATTCGTTAGCTTGCGGATTGTTTTCTTTGTACAATTTATGGTTCATGGCTTGTGCATAATACATTTCGTACAGGTTTGCCATGGCTTGAACGGGGAAGAGGATTAATTGCTTGTAGGCATCTTTATATTCCGGTTCTAGTGATATGTATTGTCTCAAAGCTTCCGCTTCCAGTTTCAGATATTCATCAGATACTTGTTTCCATTCGCCGGTCTCCAGGTTATAAGTATTCCGGTCGAGCATTTCTCCCGTCACTCGGCCGTTGTATTTGCTGTACAGGTTTAAGATTCGCATAGCTTCATCCGCCTGATCTTCGCCAAACTGCTGCGCGCAGAAACGACGGGGATGATCCAGCAAGTTAGAGACGTTGAATTGTTTGGGATTCCATGCTATATCCATGAAGAGCGTGATCGGATATTCCATTGGTTTCAAATCGCCTACATTCAGTATCCACAGCTTTTCTACTCCATAATCGTATGTGAGTTGAAGTTGCTCCCACATATTTTGTATAGGGGTTACGTTCAGCCATTTGGAGTTTCTCGGAGCACCTACGTAGTCTACATGGTAATACATACCCCAACCGCCCGGATGCTTACGTTCCTTGGCATTTGGCAGGCGGCATACATTGCCCCAATTGTCATCACACAATAGCATGATTACATCATCGGGCACACGCATACCTTTATCGTAATAATCCAATACTTCTTTATACAACGCCCATACTTGCGGAGTTTCTTTGGCCGGACGTTTGGTGACTTCTTCAATAATCTTGCGCTGATTCTTGACTACATTCTCCAGAAGTTTCACATTGGTACTTTTACTCATGGCTGCGTCACCGTCTCCGCGCATACCGATGGTTACGATATCTTCTGTGCCCTGCATCCGTTCGATGCCTTCACGGAAAAACTGATCGATCACTTTTTTGTTAGTTGTATAATCCCATGCACCATATTCTTTGCGCTTGCGTGACCATTCTTGATGGTTGCGTGCCATCGGTTCGTGGTGGGACGTGCCGATAATGACTCCCATTTCACTTGCTGTCTTGCTGTTCTGCAGATCGTCAGCATAGAAAGCCCAGTTCCACATGGCCGGCCAAAGGAAATTACCTTTTAGGCGTAGTATCAGTTCACACACCCGTGCATAAAAACGATGGTCGCCATAGTTGGTGCTGTAAGTGTGTTTTACCCATTGGGTAAGACACGGTGCTTCATCATTCAGAAAGATACCGCGATAGGTTACGGCCGGCTCTCCGTCCGAGTATTGTCCGGGTTTAATATATACGTTGGGTTGTTTCATGACGGGAACATCTGCCCACCAATACCAGGGAGATACTCCCATCTGTTCGGAAAGTTCGTAGATACCATAAATAGTACCACGTCTGTCGCTGCCGATGATAACTACCGCTTCATCTATTCCCTCACAAGGATTGGCGATGATTTGCAGGATATATTTTTCATTTTTCCCATCCAATTCCTTTTTGTCTATTTTTCCTGCCGACATCAGCTTCTTTATAAAAGGAGTGCCATAAGTACCTGCAATGATACATTGTTTTGAACTTGCGCTTGTTAAGAGTTCGGGCTTTTCTCCGCATACCTGCAGTATGTCTTGTTGAAGATTGCCGGCAGCAATCATGACTCCTTTGTCTTCGGAAGAATCTATGTATATCGGACAAGGAACTCCGTTGGCAACCAACGGGAAATGATTGCCGGTTGCTGTGAATACTACGAATGGTTCAGCGGCAAATGCCGCTATACCCACAACAGAGAGATAGAAGAATAGAAATAACTTTTTCATGGTTTCAATATTTAATAATTTGTGGTTAATTATTTATTATTCCACTTGTATTGTGACACGATGCAAAGATAGTTGGTATTGATAAGAACGGGCTTTTGGTATGTTACAATTATTTATACTGTTGATACCTATCGACTTTTTGGGGAAGTTTTTTCTTTAGAAATAATATGAGGGAGTGTGAACAAACAGATTTGCTCAATAAATATTTTTGATTTTGTTTCAAAATCTTTTTATCTTGTATGTGTGGGGGCTTTAGTGTGCTTAATAGTCTTTTGAGTGTTGATAAGCGTCAATCGCTTTTTTAACCGAACCGTATAACAGCAACAATTTTTGTGCATGGTCATGCTCTAATCCCAATTCCTCCATAATCATTCTGGTTCCTCTTTCCACTAGTTTATGGTTACTAAGCTGCATATTTACCATCTTATTTCCTTTCACCCGTCCGAGTTGAATCATCACCGACGTACTAATCATGTTCAGAATCATTTTCTGTCCGGTGCCTGATTTCATTCTCGAACTTCCCGTGACATATTCCGGACCGACAATCATTTCGATGGCGACATCTGCTTCTGCCGCCATCGGAGAATCCGGATTGCTGGTGATGCAACCTGTCAGGATGCCATACTTGCGAGCTTCCCGCAAGGCACCGATTACATAAGGAGTAGTGCCCGAAGCAGCAATGCCAATCACGGTGTCTTTGGGGTTGATATGATATTCCGTAAGTTCTTCCCATCCCCGGTTCATATCGTCCTCGGCACCTTCTACCGGATTGCGCAGGGCGGTATCTCCACCGGCTATCAATCCGATAATCCAGGTAGGAGGCATTCCGAATGTCGGTGGTATCTCCGAAGCGTCCAGCACTCCCAAGCGGCCGCTGGTACCTGCGCCCATGTAAAAGATACGTCCACCCTGTTTCATGCGGGGCACAATCTGGTTGACGAGCAGTTCGATTTGTGGAATGGCTTTTTGAACGGCTAACGCTACCTTTTGGTCTTCCCGGTTAATGTCTTCTAATATTTCCCGTACGGACTTCTTTTCTAAATTGTCGTAGAGCGACGATTGTTCGGTTATCTGCATATTGGTAATGGCGATTGACTAAAAATACAAATTACAAGGATTGAGATGAAGCGGTATGATATAAAATTAATCCCTCCATCGGACTTTGCAGAATCTTTCCAATTCTGATTCCTGTCTCTTGTGCAGCTTCTTGTAATATCTCCCTGTAGCAGTGAGCCACTGATCCGATAAAGTGTATAGGATACTGCGTGTAATCATATTGCATTACGTTTCTTCGGAAGAAAGCAATAAAACTGCCAAGCACTAATTGTCTTATCCCCGGCTCTTCCAGATGTTGCGCTATAAAAGGTGACAGACTTGCCAGAAAACGATTCGGGAAGGGCTGACGGTAAACCCGGTCGATGATTTCGGGAGCTGTCAGGTCGAATTGTTTTAGAAATGCTTCTTTGATGGCAGGCGAAAGTTGATTCTTCAGAATGTCTCCCACCAGTAATTTGCCAAGGACGGCTCCACTTCCCTCGTCTCCCAGGATAAAGCCTAAAGGAGAGATGTTGTTGACAATCTCTTTTCCATCATAGAAACAGGAGTTGGAGCCTGTTCCCAGAACGCAGGCAATGCCTGCTTCGTGGCCGCATAATCCACGGGCAGCAGCCAACATATCCGAGTAGGCTTTGATATTTCCGACAACAGGTAAACTGTCGGCTATCGCCCGGCGGAGAACGGGAGCTTTTTCGGGTGTACAACCTGCACCGTAAAAGTAAACGGAATTGATGGTCCCTTCCGGCAATTGTGGCAGGAGGGAATGTGTCAGCTCTTGCTGAATTTCTTCTTCTGACTGGAAGAAAGGGTTAAGCCCTTTCGTTCCAATCCGTTTGATAGGTGTGCCGTTGAGGATGACACACCAGTCGGTCTTGGTAGAACCACTATCTGCAATAAGTATCATATCTTGATGTATCTTTTTAATGTGTTAAGTTATTCAGTAAGTAAGTTCATTGTTTCTTTCCAAAAGAATCTTCCAGCCGGTTACGAATCATTAGTGCGGCAATAATACCAGGCAGAGTACAGATACAAACCCATATAAAGAAATGAGTATATCCGATATGTTCCTGTATCCATCCTGCCGGCATGCCCGGAAGCATCATTCCAAGTGCCATGAATCCGGTTCCGATGGCATAGTGGGCAGTTTTGTGTTCACCCTCCGCAATATAAATCAGGTAAAGCATGTAAGCGGTAAAGCCGAAGCCATACCCTAGTTGTTCGATGGCTACACAACTGGCAATCAGTATTGTATTGTCCGGAGTAGTGGCTGCCATCCACACATATAATAGGTCGGGAATATTGATGGCTAATGCCATGGGCAATATCCACTTCTTGAAACCGTCACGGGAAACGAGAAAACCGCTGATAATTCCTCCCAGTAGCAAAGCTACGACACCTATGGTCCCGTAGATCATTCCGACTGTTGCCGTAGATAGGGACAGACCTCCTTTTTCAGCGGTATCCAATAGAAAGGGGGAAGCTATTTTGGCTAGCTGCGATTCTCCCAATCGGTAGGTGAGCAGGAAAAAGAACATGAGACCCAGGTGTTTCTTTTTGAAGAAAGTGACAAAAGTCAGAAGAAAGTCTTCTAATAGCTTACCTGCTGTGAGTCCGGGACGTTTGACATCGGAATCGGGATGGGGGAGGATAAAGCGATGGTACAAAGTAAGAGCCAGGAATAATCCGGCCAGGAGGTAAAAAGTGATGCTCCATGCCAGAGGGATATTGCCTTGAGAGGTTTCCAACCATCCTGCCAGCATGACGAGAATACCTTGCCCGAAAATATTGGCGAGTCGGTAGAATGTGTTTCGGATGCCTACAAAGAAAGATTGTTCCTTGTTGTTGAGTCCGAGCATATAAAAACCATCTGCTGCGATGTCATGCGTAGCCGAACTGAATGCCAATAACCAAAAGAAAGCAAGAGTGAATTGTACGTAATGTGTCGTTGGAATAAAAAAGGCGATGCCTGCAAATCCGGCGGCGATGAACCCTTGCATGGCGATAATCCAGGAACGTTTCGTTTTTACCAGATCGACGAATGGACTCCATAACGGCTTGATAGTCCAGGGAAGATAAAGCCAGGAAGTGTATAAGGCTATTTCGGTATTGGATAATCCCAGACGTTTGTACATGATGACGGCAATAGTCATTACCGCTACATAAGGCAATCCTTCTGCAAAATAGAGGGTTGGAATCCAACTCCAGGGATTTCTTTTTATAGTGGGTGTTGTCATGGCATTCGTTCGATTTTATTTATATTGTTTTTCAAGTGTACTACTGGGGTAATAGTGGGATAGTATTTCTTCATACTTATAACCTTGTTCTCCCATCACGGCGGCACCGATTTGGCAAAGTCCCACTCCGTGTCCCCAGCCGGCTCCGGTGAGGATAAATCGGGAAGGAAGTTCATCTCCGTACTCCTTGTCTACTACAAAAGCGGAACTGTAAAGATGGGAAGTCGATAGAGTGCGGCGTATCTCCAACTCTTTTCCAATGATGAGTGTCCGTAAGGTTCCTACAATCTTTAGCCGGACAAGACGTCCGGATGTCCCCCGTTCTACAGGAATTAAATCAATGATTTGTCCGAAATCAATCCCTGAACGTTGATGAATCAGCTCTGAAAGCTCTTGTTGCGAATAACAGACTTTCCAACGATAGAAGTCTGCTGTTTCCTGATCGTAATTGTTTAGTACTTGGTTTAGAATTTTCTTATTCTGCGTGTTACAGAAAGCAACAGGCGAGGTACGTATCCATTTATCAGCTTCCGTCTCTATGGTCAAATCGGGAAGTCGTTTTTCAGTCTTGCTATCCCGTTGTCTGATTAGATAAGGATGCTTTACGTTTTCCCAACAATTTTGGAACTCTTCAAAAGCTCCGCCACAACATTTAGAGAAACGGGCATCACAAATTGCTCCTTTATACATCAGTACTTCCCCCCGCGTGGCGGAGACTGCTTCGATGGCTTGTGGTGTTGAGGCTCGTGTAATTCCCTGATAACGCTGGCAATGATCGTCTGCACATACATTGAAATTCTTATGTGCTTCATGGTCATACCATTTTATAAATTGAGAATTGAGAATTGAAAATTGAGGATTGGCTGCGCTGTTTGACGGCATCGTATTTTTTAATTTATCATTCTCAATTCTCAATTTATTAAGTAACCAGCTTCGGGAGATGACGGCGTGAGCCTTTAGTAGTTCTAAAGAAGCTGTTGCGCTCATCTCTGATGAAATGACACTGGTGAGATATTCTTCAATGGAAATCACATTGATAGCGGTTAGTTGTTCTCCTTCGATGATAATTTTTAATTCCCCTTTGAATTTTTGGACTTCTTTGCGTTCCCAATGGAAGTTGATTCCGATAGTCACATCTTTCAGTTCAAAGAAAGCATGTGCATTTTGTTGGGAAGTGAAAGATAATTCATTATATTCTTTCCCTTGCCAATGAATCTTTCCATTCTGATAAATAACTTTCTGTGTTCCGGAAATTTCCGTTCCGACAGAAGAATTAAATTTCACCGGGAAAGAGAATTCAATCTCTTTCCCGGAAAGGATACCAACACTTATTAGAGGGATTTGCATACTATTTTATTGCTATTCCTTTTTGAATAATTGATCGCATAGAGTATTTAACTGTTGGGGAGATAAACTTATCTCCTTGTAAATCTCTGTGAGTTGTTGGGCGTTTAATTTATCCATATCTTCTTCTCTGACAATCGGGAATATGCCACCCATTTCTGCAACAGCCGGACTTATTAATAGCCCTTTTTCATTTGGGGTATAATAGCAAACGGGACGATGTTTTGAGCGTAGGAAAATGATGCAATTCCATACTTCTACTTCGTCACCTCCGAAATGGCTGATTTTATCGAGGCCATACCAGGTTATCATGTTGATTAAAGGTTCTTTATCCGAATAAATGGCGGAAAGATTTTTGTAGACCTTTTCAAATTGTTGCATTAATTCAACTTTCAGGCTTGATGTAATACCTATGCAAGTTGTAAATAAATCGTCTACATAAGTTGTTACGCAGTTTCCATTTTCTAATATATCCGTCAAGAAATTCAGCTCAAAAGGATTAGTCAGTTCTTCTTCTTTTCCTGCTGCCTGGAAATGCATGTGGTCAGGGGCGGAAGCACCGCACTCCGGTCCATTATAGAGTATATAGAACTCGTCCAGATTTTCAGCTAAGTGAAGCATATCTTCAAAACGTCCTTTCATGCTTTGTGGAGTATGTTCCTTGTCGATGATTGTCAAGTGACGCTGAAAAATGGGGTAAGGATTGAGGCATACCTCATAATGTCCGAATGGTAGATATGTTTGCTCTGCGGGGCGGTTTTTCCCGCATAAGAAACAAGGTCTTTCTTGGATAGAATGACTATCTGTTTTTGCCATGGTCGAGAGGATGCGTTGAGGATTTGGGAAAATTATAACTTTCATCTCTCTGTCTTCTTTCTTCAGCTTCAATACTTTTTTCTTTTCCAGATTTTCTTCCAACGCTTCATAGTTCCTTTTCGCAAGTTCCCAGTTTTCTTTTTGGTTTTCTATCATTTCTTCTACAAGTTCCTGAAACTCTTGATCGATAGTATGCATCTGGATTCTGCTCTTAATTTCCCATGTGCGGATTCGGTCTTTGTAGAAGTTGTTCCGATTGATCTTTTCTGTGCTTAATGCGGCGTCGGAGTTACCTTCCCAACGGCGACAGAGGTATATTACATCATAGATACGTCCGATCTTATATTCCCGTGAGATTCGTAATCCTATGGCATAATCTTCTCCATAGCTGGTATTCGGCAATTTGATATCACGAAGAATAGGAGTGTAGAAAGCTCGTGGAGCACCCAAACCATTGATACGTAGAGCGTTGTTCTTTCCATTTTCCGGTGTCCACTCTTTGTGATCAATAATACCGGGGGCTATTTCGTTTAGCTGGAAGTCGGTCATTAGATAAGTGCCTATTACCATTGCGCAACTTTCCTTATAAAAAGTATCTACGACTTTCTGTAAAGTGGATTCGTCTTTGTATAAATCGTCACTGTCTAACTGTATGGCGAACTTTCCACATTTTTCGTGATGTATACCTTTGTTCCAACAACCTCCTATGCCTAAATCATTCTCTTGGGGAATGATATGGATCAATTTCTTATCGGTACTTAGTTCCTGGAGTATTTCCGTCGTTCCATCGGTGGAATGATTGTCGATAACAATAATGTTAAAAGGAAAAGTGGTCCGCTGGTTTAAAGCCGAGTTGACAGCATCACGGATGGTATGAGCACGATTGCGCACAGGGATGATGACAGATGCCTCGAATTCAAAGTTTTCGCTGTGAAGATTTACAGGCCGTGAAGAAGTAGGCATGAAATAAGCATCAATACATTTCAGGTATTCGGTGCAGGCAGCTTCCATTTCAATTTGCACTTTCCGATTTTTGGGGTTTACATAGTCGAATTGTTTCTCTCCGCTTTTCCTGGTATCTGTTTCAATTTCGGTGTATAGATATTCATTGATGTGCACAATTGAATATTTGTAAGAGATGAATAGACGCATAGCATATAGTCCTGCGTATTCGTACTCTTCACGCAAAGCATTTGCTATTTTAGTGAAGGCAGAAGAACTGAATAGAAGCATAGAGCCGAAGTCGAAATCATCCCGGACGCTTCCTAATTGGTAGTCAATGACAGGTGCTTGTTTAAGTTCTCCGTTAATCAGCTGATAGTGGTCGGCATAAACTATTCCATTCTTTTTATCGTTCTCCATGATTTGCACCATGCGTTCCAAGGCATACAGTCCCAGTTTTAATGGAGTTTGTTTCAAGTAGAACAGAGTATATTCCGAATTGGCATTGGCTGCAATTGTTTTCATTGTGTCTGTGGAATAGAACCCTTTAACAGAGAGATATTCACACCCCGGAAGAGCTTTCTTGCCGGGCGCCGAACCTAATAAATAGATTTTATTTACTAGCTCTGACGCTTGTAGTTCTTTCACTGTCTGCATGATATCTTCCGGGGTGCCGAAAGGTATGAAGCAATTAATTTTCTTCTTCATCTTGATTTTAATATTAAAGAACTGTCGTATTGTCCATAGTTGATTTCTTTCGAATGAGGAAGCAAAGTCCGATGAAAGTAAATGCAGCGTTAAATAATAGCAGCTCGTAACTAATTTGGTAACCGTTGAACCATGCTTCCGAATTTCTTTGCAGGATATAGCAAAGAATAGGAGAAGCGATAGCTACCAACGGAATATATTTATCATAAACTTGTTTCTTGGTGAAGATGCCGAAAGCGAACAACCCTAAGATAGGACCATACGTGTAACTGGCCAATGTGTAAATCGCATCAATCACACTGGTGTTGTTCAGCAAATTGAATACGAAAATGACTGCCCCCATCACAATTGCCATACCGATATGTACATGTTTGCGTATCTTGCTAAGTGCCGCATCTCCTTTTTTCTGTGCATGTAAAATATCTACAGTAAAAGAAGTGGTCAGTGCCGTCAAGGCAGAACCCGCTGCAGAATAGGCGGAGGCTATCAGTCCGATAATGAATAATATTCCGACTATGCCGGGAAAATAATTTCCGGTAGCGATCATCGGAAACAACTCATCGCTTTTTCCCGGATTCTCAATGCCTTGCTGTGCTGTAAACGTATATAGGAGTACTCCCAGCATCAGAAAAAGCAGAATGACAAAGAACTGTGAGATTCCACTGGTAATCATATTCTTCTGTGAGTCCCGGAAGTTCTTGCAGCTAAGATTGCGCTGCATCATATCCTGGTCGAGTCCGTTCATGGCAATAACGGTGAATACACCTGCCAGGAATTGCTTGAAGAAGTATCGTTTGTCATTGACATCGTCAAAAAAGAATGTCTTGGAAAAGTCACTGTCTGAAATCGTACTAATCAAACCACTGAAATTCAGATGCAGGCTGGAAGCAATATAATAGATGCAAAGTACAACCGACACTACCAGGCAGAATGTTTTTAGAACATCCGTCCATATCAATGATTTCACTCCACCGCGGAAAGTGTAAAGCCATACGATAAATACCGTAAGGATCACGTTCAACAGGAATGGAAGATGAAAAGGAGCAAAGATAAGAAACTGCAATGTCAGACATACGAGAAAGAGCCGGACAGCTGCCCCTAACATCTTTGAAATAAAAAAGAACCATGCCCCCGTCTGGTAGGAGGAGCTTCCGAACCTGTTCTCCAGATATTCATAAATGGAAACCAGGTTCATACGATAAAAGAGAGGAACGAGTACAAACGCAATGATAATTTGTCCTACTATGAATCCCAGCACCATCTGCAGATAAGAAAAGCTGCTTGCCTGTACCATGCCCGGAACGGAAACGAAAGTGACTCCGGAAATGGTGGAACCGATCATGGCAAAGGCAACGATATACCAGGCTGATTTACGGTTTCCTACAAAGAATCCTTCATTGTCGGCTTTGTGTCCTGCTATATAAGAGATAGTGAACAGGATGATAAAGTATGCCACAATAGTAATAGATATAACGGCTGGACTCATATCTGCTGTTTTAAATTCGTTTGAGGATGAATATCCGGAACTTGTTTACTTTGCCTACAAATGTAGGGAATTTATCATAGATATGTATAATCTTACATATTTTTTATTCCGGGTGTACCTCCAGTCGTATGCTTCGATGAATGCCAATTCTTATTGAGGGAGGGCAACTCCGGGGATTTCTTTTCGAGTGAAACTCCGGTTATTTTATCAATGGTGTGCATTTCATCTCTAAAACAACAAGTGTCAAAAGTATGTCCTGGTGCAGTCTCTTTACTACTTGAAAGTGCCAGATACCCGCCATTATTGTTCAGTGCCGGGAAGTTCGGTATAATTATTATATTTTCTCCACCGACTTTATGTTTCTGAACGACTCTGTTGAAGTATTTCGTGAAGCAAAGATAAGCTTTGGCAGGAATGGTTAGGGGAGTAGAAGGACTTTCATTTTGAAGGATGGTAGTATTGTATATTGCCCCGTCTTTATACATCTTATATAGATAAAGTGCCGGTAAAATGATAGCCTGTTCAGTCGGATTGTAGATTTCTATATATTCTGCACCATCAGTAGCATTGTTATACATGATTTCATTGAAAAGAAGCATACCTCTCACATCTCTCGGTAGTTCGGAAGTGTCCGGATTATCAGGAATGTCCGTTTCGGGATTATCGGGTGTTTCATCAGGTGTAGTGTTCGTTTCTACATCGTTGGACAACTGTATGTGATGGAACGTGAATCCTTTGCATCGTGTTTTGGTGTAAATGCAGTATATACCGCAGTAGCGGGAGGTTTGTATATCGGTATCTTTTATCTGTTTTTCTTTTACGTATTCATTCTCGGATTCAAGCCGTGTCCAAAAAGTCCAGTAACCGTTATTGTCACATTCTACTTTTATGTATAGTTTCGGTGATGAGTCGCCTTTCATCAGTTCTCTTCCCGAAGCCAGCAGTTTAGACTGGTCTCCGTTTTGACGATAAAGAGCTACATTATCTTTGGCTCCTCCTATCTGAATATAATAACCGTTTAAATTCTCGGAAAGAATGTTTGAGGAAGAAGTCAGATAAAACCGTGCATAATTGTTGGCGGAAGGATTGAAGGTGAGGTGAACTCCAAATTCCCAACGGGTATTCTTCACCGAAGTGGACGGTATAGTGACATAAGCCGCTCCGGCATCTTCTTGTGGGTCATTCAGATGAATTCCTTCTTTAGAATTGATGGTGAACTTTTCTGTTTCTCCTTCCCAGGGAAGTTCGGAAGTAGCCGTATCTTCTCCTTCTACATCTCCTTTTTCTTCGTCATCAGCAGGAAGTGAACAATGATAGAATAACATCATGAAGATACTTAGGAAAGCAAATGCTTTGTAAACTTTCATACAGTTTTTAATTTGAGTTTTTTCGTTTTACCGTATTTGTTTGTGTATAATGCAGAAGCAATTGCGGTTTTAATAGTTGAATGAGTCGGCAAAGATAAACTTTCTTGCCGGAAAAAGCCCGTACTTACAGAAGAAAAGATTGTAATTCTTTTTGTTTCCTATACACGCATGGGAAGAAAACAGTAAGGGACTACCCTAAGTCATATTTAATAGATTGACTTTTGATAGTCCCTTACGACTGTTACATTCAATATGGGAATACTATTCGAAACGTGGCATTACATATTTATCTGTATAAGATGTGAAAGTAATACCGGGCATGGAATGAGTGGACGATTCGTTCTCTAATTTTTTTATCAATGAATAATCGTCGGCATTCAATGCGTAATAATTATCAGAGGTCGGGGTAGTTACACGTACCGTCCAATCGAACATATTACCGATGATGGTTAATGCATCCGTTTCGGGATTAAATACAGGAATTCCTGTTTTTACCACTTCGTATGTCCGGTTCTGCAGTACATAGAAAGCATTGTTGACATCGGTCATGAAAGCAAGTGTCTTCTTGTTTCTGAACTCTGTCAGATACAGATGTTCCAGTGTCAGTCCTTCAGGCAAGGTGATGGCACGAACATACGGACGCCCTTTCACCTGTTTCAGATGAAACAGACGGCGGTCGGCATCCAATAGAAGATAACCTTCGTCATACTCCTTTTTCACTGTTGGATTTCCTACGATCTCCGTTGCCGGGAAACGAAACTCCTTTTTAGTCATAGCTTCGGTAAACTGAAGACTCTTGTCTTCCTTCACGCTGTTGGAGGCCATGTCGATAAACTCGATTCCTTTGGAGGTGATGCGGAATACGTCATCCGGCATTTTCAGGTCTACACGTCCCGACATGGATTCCATCAGAGGATAAAGTCCGATAGAAGGCGCATTAATATCCGAAGGCACACTGCGGAAGTTGAAGTTCTCCGTCTGTACCATTTTAGGAGTTACTGCTATCCCTTGAATGGTATCCGGAAAACGCTCATCAGACATCAACTGACGAAAATAAAACATAGGCAGGATACTGTCGAAAGCTGCTTCCGAATAAATATTACCAGCCAGGTCGCGACGTACACTTCCTTTTCCCTCTTCCTGTCCCATCTGTGCGAAATCGCCAATTACGAAACTGTACAGGGTAAAGGGAGTCTTCTCCGGCTTTACGACAAAGAAATTGTAACACCAGGGCAACTGCCAAAGAAGCAGAAAAGCGATGGTTACATATAATAATATAGTACTGAAACGTCTCATTACTCAATCTTTTAATTTTTAGTCTTTAATTTTTAATTGTTCCTAGTCCTGCTTTCCGGCCTTGAATCGTACGATAGAAAGCCACGAGAAAGAAGCTGTCAACAAAGTATAAACCACTAAATAAGGGAGGAACTTGTTATATGCTTCCGGTGTGGGCGACAGAAAGAAGATTCGGAGTAATAATACTGCGATAATGAGATTCAGAATACGACGTTTCCATGCCGGTTCGAGGCAGATCCATGCCACAAGCAGATAACCGGAAATCCCGGCAAGATACCACGTTAAAGCGGTGAGCAATATGTGGTTCTTCAGTTCATGGGCAAGTATTCCATTCAGGTATACTTCCATTAACAGGAAATTGGAAGCGAAGCAGACAAGTAGCAACACTAATCCCGAAAGTAGCATATTACCTGTCATCTTCAACTCCGGATAAGGCAGATGGAGAGTCAGTTTCAGGCATTTGCGCTGCATTTCGGGAACAAACTGAACAATAGCCATCAAAATTCCCGCAATCAGAGGGATATATTGCAACATATCAATGAAGATGACATCTCGTTGCAGCATCACTTCCCACACATGAGCAGCCCCTTTCATTTCTACCACCCGGTTGATGCGGAGCATACAGTAGCCTGTAAAACCAAGTGTGGCGAGCACGGCAAGTAGAAAATACCACCGTGTCTTTATCCATTCTTTATAAAATATAGCGTACATTGTTTTTATCAATTATCAACGATTCTAGTATTTGCCTGTCAGGCCGATAAATGCATCTTCCAGATTCACCTGTTCACTATGAAAATTAGTGTAGGGCACTGACATGGATTTCAGTTTGGCTTCTGTTTCTGCCGGTTGAAGGAAGGAGAAAGTCTCCAACTGGTTCCGCATGACAGAAGGATGATAGAAATCATCGGATGCAGGAAGTTCGTAGCCCTCGGGAATAGTGAAGGTGTAGCGACGTCCTTTTTCCAGTAGCTCGGCGATTGGTTTCTGAATCAGTATCTTTCCGTAGTCCATGATGATGCAGTCGTCAACAAGCCGTTCCATGTCCTGAATGATATGCGAGGTCAGGAAGACTGTTTTTCCTTCTGAACGGGCATAGTCGCGGAGATAATCGACAAACAGGCGACGATAGCCGGGATCGAGTCCGAGAGAGAAATCATCCAGTACGAGAAGTTCCGGGTTCTGTGCGAGAATCAGTCCGAGGGCTACTTGTGAACGTTGTCCGCAGGACATACGCGAGATACGTTGACCGGTGGCTACTTTCAATTTATTCATCAGTTCGTAGTAGGCTTCCTTTTTCCATTGACCGGGATAGAAAGCTGCGTAGAATTTCTCTATCTCGTTGATGGTCATGAATTGGTATTGCACATGACCTTCGATGAGCAGTCCGATATTGCGACGCAGAGCCGGTGCCATTGTCTGTATCTCCTGTCCGAAGATGCGACATTCTCCCGAACGGGGTTTCAGGTAACCGCTCAAGATATTGATAGTGGTGGTCTTGCCCGTACCGTTCTTTCCCAACAGTCCTAGGATGCGCCCTTTGGGTACTGTGAAACTAAGATTTTCGTAAATCAACCGTTTGCCGTAATAGTGCGTCAGGTTGTTACATTCGATAATATGTTCCATTTGATTTTATCTGTTATTCTATTCAAAAGAAGAAAAGGAAAAGAATGGGAATCAAGATTCCGACAATTAGTTCGATTCCTCCTCTGCCGATAATGCCCTTATTTCCTTTCAGCATGATGATGCCGGAAAGAGTAATGATAATAAGAGCGATAGCGAAAATATCAGCAAAGTAAGTCCACCATTGTCCCGGGTTGTAATGTAAGCGGGACATTGCTCCGATAAGCGGACGACGGGTGACGGATTCATATACCGCTTCCCCTGTTTTCACATTTACGAGGAGGTTGGATCCGCTTTTCAGGAATACTTTCATTACGTCCGTTTTCGGGAAGTAATGCTTGGTATAGTTGCCGCTTTCTCCCAACGGTTCCAAGAGGGTGAGTACTTCTTCCTTGTTCATTCCTGCTTTATCCGGTAGCTTTTCTGCTATCTTATACTCTTTCCGTGTGATGGAGAAGTTCGGGTTAATCGTGTCACGGTGATTCATTACAATTCCGGAAATGGCATATATCAATACCATTCCGGAAAAGAAAAATGATAAGTCACGATGTATGAGTCGACTCCACTTACGGATGCTGTTACTCCACTTCATACGAGTTAGCTTCCATGAAATAGAAAGATAAATACTCTTTTCCCGTCTCTGCTTTGCGGTCGGCTATTTTTGCACGGAAATCTGCAATGCGGGCTTCGGGGCTGTTGGCTGTTTCGCCACGTGCTTTCTTTTCAGAGTCGCATCCGGCTTCACCGGTTCCGTGTTTCTCGGCAGCCTGTGCTTTGAGTTGTGCTTCCCAGTTCTGGAGGTAGGCTTCGTCAATGCGTTGTTCTTTCAGTGTTCCGGTAACACGAACGATGGAGTTTACACATTTAGGGTCGAATGCTCCCAAGGTTCCTGCTTCTACACGGATCACTTGGGTGTCGTCGCTACCCATCAGGAAGATTTTCTTTGCTCCATGTTTGCAGGTGTGTGTGCAGACGCCTTCAATGGTCACTTCTTGTCCTGCAAGGCTTTCGGCATTGGCAAGGAGAGAGTCGATTTCCAAAGCGGAAGAAGCAGACTGTTCTGTAGTCGCTTCTGATGCGCTTTTCTGTTGTTTGTTACCACATGAAGTTCCGATAAAAGTCATTGCCACGATGGCAATTGCGATTGTTAGCTTTTTTGTTTTCATTGTTCTTGCTTCGTTTTTATATAGTTTGTAATCTGTTTATCGTTTGTTTATAGCTTATCATAGTTCGCCTTACGGGCGAGGAGTCTTAACCTTACTTGGGACTTTGAGTTTCATGCCGGGAAACTGTTGTTTCCTCACCGAGAAACTATTGTTTCCCCGTAGGGGAACTAAAGGTTTCCCGGTGTGAAACAAATGTTAGTCCTTTAGTTGCCGGCTTGATCCCTTACGCAACGGAGTTGCATACCGGACTTGGTGCTGATATAACCTAACGTTAATCTGCCTTCCAAATATTTGGAAGTAAACGTACTCATTAATGCAAAAAATTGTATGTTGGTAAGTTCGTTGTTAGCATTAAGTATTGCTTTATATGGAGTTGAAGTCATATAATAATTCAATGCTGGTTTTCCAATCCACTCGGTTATTGTACTAGTAGTGCTGGATATTACAGTTTTCTGGTAACTTGGAGTAGATGCGAAATTTGCCACCATACGCACTCCTGAAAATTGGTAATTGAATCCTGCATTATGAAGTGACAGTACTTTAGCTCCATCATAGATTGCATCATAAAAGAGAGCTTTATCACCATCTGCTGGAGTATTTCCATCTTCATCATTGTTGCTTTTGCCAACAAGATTAAAATATTCCATTTGCGTCGGTATGTGCCACCCTTTCGGACAGATACCTTGTGCGCCTTCAAAGTCTTTCAGATTATTTTCAGTAATTTCCTTACCACCTAGCGCAGCTTGCAAATCATAAAGATAGCCTAATTCTTTTATAGCACTTTCGTCTGTTATGGCTACGGCTACATTGTTAACAATCTCATATGGATACCAAATATGTGAATCAGCTGTCGGATCAGTAGAGGGTGTATATCCTTTAGGTAAATAGCAAAGTGGTTCAGCCATCCATGTCGTACCGTTTGAGAAAGTTACAGTCTTATATTTCACATTATCATACAGGAAATAGTTCTGATCGAGATGTTCCTCAAAAGGAATTTCATTATCAGCTCCAATTTCGCCCTCATCTGTCCAGTTCTCAATGTCACCGCTAAGTTTGACTTCTATATCGTCAGGTAACACGCGAATGTTCACACTGTATTGTCCTCCTTGTGCCAAAGTGGTAGATGTGAGCTTCTGTGACAAGGTCTTGCCGTCGGATGTTGCTACTTCAAGCGTCAAGGCTACTGTTTGGGGAACGATAATAGCTCGGTATGTCTCATTCGCTTTAACGGCTTGTGCAACAATGCTTGTAGCAGAGGCATTTGCATCAGCAGTCACTGTGAGAGCACTCAAATCAAGAGTTGCAGTCGGGATAGAACCTTTCAATGCAATGGACGAGATGTTAGCTTCTACTTCCTTTGTTACATTAATCACTAATTTAGTAAACATGTGTTTGAAGTTCATGCTTATAACGTTGGTAGTCGGAAGTACATCCGATTTCTTTGCTGCCATAAAATCTGACGCTCCATATCCGCTAGTCTGATCGGTTTCTACAGTAAATGAAGCCGGAGTATTGCCCTCTTTATAGGGATAATAGGCTACTATTTGCGATTTGTCATTTCCTTCCGGATACCAAAGTAAATCACCGGCAAATACTCCGTCATTGTATGTCATCAGTTTATTTTCCGCATATACGAAGTCACCGTTTTGGGTGATTGTAACACCGATTTTATCTCCGGTCTCAAAGTTAACTTCCGTAGCACGTGTAATAATAGGAGAGATAGTAATACGACTGTTTGCAGGAGTCGTAGCTTCGTTCTCCTCTTGTTGGCAAGATACCAAAAGTGCTGCTGCGAAGATAAATGTCAAACTCTTTTTCATTGCTTAATAATTTAGTTTATATATATATTCATTGTTTTCAAAAAGTATATCCTAATTTGACAGCCTCGTTCCAACGGTTCGAACCATCTATATATTGCAGGTTGAAACCGTGCGTATAACTACCCTGTACTTCCGCATAAATTCCATAGTTGAAATGGTAGCGCAATCCGAGATGAAATGTCGCCTGCGGGGCGGTTGCATATTCATTTTTCAGATGGTAATAATTAGTCAGCCGATAAGGCGGATCACCCGGTTCCGTATCTGTTGCCGTAGTCCTGTTTTTCCCGGTAAAGTTTCCTATGGCAAAGGATGCAGCCGCTTTCAGGTCGAGTTTCCCCAGATGAAATACACTGGAGATATAAGTCCGGCTGCAAAGCATCTTTTCCGAAGTCACATAAGGATACATCTGTGTGGTCAGTCGTCTGAATGTTGATATATTCGTTCCCAAACGAAGTTCCGTGCGGGGACTTATGAATTCATATTCAGGATGGACGGAGAAAATATCCTGCTCAAAAATACGATTGGAACCATGTACGTAAGTGGTCGTTATCCCGTTCACAGTTTCTTTAGTTATCACATTCTCGTTGTTGGCCAGATGTGACCATTGCAGGTTCAGTCGCAGAAAATGCTCTTTCTTTCCCTGTTTGAAATGATAACTCAAATGGGAGGTAATCCGGTGGGTGGGAAATTTAAACCAGATAGCATCTTTTTCACCGGCAGAACCTGAAGAATACGTGTATTCAATATCTCCGTAAATTCCTTTCCATTGAAGTTGCAAGGCTCCCCCGTTCGACAATTCTTTGATGGGAAAACCGTTGACACCCGATTCACTAAGATGGATTCCGCTACCGTCCCATGCCTCGTAAGCTCCATACATAAGTCCTTTATCCAGAAAAGCATTGTAAGAGTTTTCGGCTGTACCGATGACTTCTGCTTTCATTGATTCGCTGTTTTTACCGAGAATATAGGAAAAACCGATTGCCATATCTCCCGAATGATACATGACGCTGGGGGCTATTTTCAAATCCAGTCGGTAATTGGTATGCCGCAAGTCCTTTCGTTTGGAATAGTTGGAGGCGGCAAAGTCAATCTTTCCTCCTAATCGCCAGTTGGGTGCAATATCAGTTGCAATACCACCCATGAAAGCGTAGGTTTGCAAGTCTTTGCGTCCGGGCGTGAACTCCAGGAGATCTACGGGATAAAATCCCGGGTGGATGAACATCGAACCGCTCATATCCTTGCCGGAAGTATGGTCGAAGGAGAATGAACCCGTCAACGAATAACCTTTCAGATGAGTGATGGACTTTGCTACCGCTCCGGCACTCCATGCTTCTTTTGCTTCGTAATAGTTGCGGAAATCACCGTGGTTATTCTTTCCGTACAGTTCGGCATAGGAAGCAGAAATACTGTCCGTCATGATACCTGTGACATTTGCCCCGGCATTCCAGAAGTTACGGCGTTCGATGATGTCATAAGTCTGTGCCGAAACTCCGGATGCCAGACATAGGAGCCAAAGGCCTGTTATATATATTTTCTTCATCTCACTCATGCAAAGATTGTTTTTCCCGTTCATAAAAATCGGTAGAAGAATTGTTCGTATCTACCAGTACTTCATAACCCGCTTCCTGTGTCGCTTCTTCATCCACATGACGGTATAAACTGCGTCCGTTGTACGTGGCACTTTGAATGACATATCCCGCATCAATGGATGGGGAAATGCGCTTTTTATTGTTGGAGGAACCGCCATAATACACTTCCGTCCCATCAATCACCCAGTCGAGCGGTACCGCTATCACCCGTTCGGTGGTGCTTCCCGGCTTCTGTATGACGCTGCCTTCTTTAAGAACGAAGTCCTGTATCGTGGTATCTTTGGCTTTAAAAATAATCGTGGCCGGAGAAAAGATGGAGAATGTATAAGCGTTCGCCTGTCCTGTTTTCAACACTACGTTCAGGTAATGGTCCGGTGTAATCTGATCGCCGGGAGCCGGATGATATTGCGTGTTCGGGAAATAAACATTGTTGTAACATACAAAATATCCGGGTTTGTTCAGATTAACAGATTGCGGATATTGTGCCGCATGGTCAACTGCTCCGTTGATGGCAATCACCGCATCTTCTCCCGGTTGAAGCGGAAAAGTTTTGCCGGTACCGCCAAACTGCCAGATACACTGTGCGATAGGAGCGAAGTCGGGGAAGATGGTTGCTCCGGTTGCTTCGTCCTGTGTCACCCATACATTGGTGGCTTGTGAATTGTAAGGGTCGAGAGCTCCGAAACACAAGCTATCCAGATATTGCACTTCCGAGTCGTTATTATGCAGGATAATGTACTTGTCGGACTGATAATTTCCTTCCAGCGGTAACTTGGTACATCCTCCGCAGTAAATCTCTTTAATAATGATCGTTCCGGCTCTGGAGTGAATCAGCGGGAGATTAAATGATATATCACTACTGGTCAGTTTTACATTATCAGCTAACCCGTTGAAAATATCCTGTCCGTCTTTGTCACTGATTTGCACACGGTATATACCTTTGGTCAGAGAGAATTGTGCCACTCCATTCTTGTTGGTTTTAGCCTTATAAGAATTTCCACGGTCGACATCTTCAATCTTTACGGTCACTCCTTCCCTGAGATGCTCCGTGTATCCGTCCGGATATACGGCGGTAACCTGCAGGTTGTGCAATTGGTTGTCATACGGATTCTCTTTATCGATATCCGTGCATCCTGCAAAGATGCCGGTCACTGTCAGTAATAATATGTAGATGGATTGCTTCATATAGTTAGAATTTGATACGGCAAGTAAGTCCATAATAGAAATCCGGGGTGAAAAGAGCGCTTACACCCGTTGCATGAGATTTTACATAAGGCCGTGAGTTGGTGAAATTAATCGCATTGAGAGAAAGAGATACATAGTCTCCAATCTCTTTGGTGATATTGATATTGGCAGAAAAATAAGGATCATATCCGTCTGCAGCAAATGTATAAGCATTGCCCGATTTACGTATCAGGTAGGAGAATTCCGGATTTGCGGCTTCCGCTGACGTGAAAGGATGCATCTCATTATTCAGGTCGAGGTATGCCACCGGCCAGATTGCAGTATAAGAGTCGCCGTCATAGATACTTCCTCCGGTTTGGGTATTGCTGCTTTCGCTCACATTGAAAGCATATTCTTTTCCTTGGTATTCGGAGATATTCTGCGAACGCTTCACAAGCGAAGCTTCCAGTCGGCACGAGATAATCAGTCTGGCTTTCGGAATACGGGTGATGGCTGTGATATTGGCATCCAGCGAGTGGGTACGCTTGCCGTTGGCAGTACTCGATAAGTTGTCGCCGTTGGCGTAGATACCTACATATTGGTAAGAACGATTGGCAAGACTGGTGTGCGACCATCCATTCTGATAATAATACGATAAAGAGTTGTCGATGTATTTCGTATAAGTATAAGCGGCATCTATCCGGAATTGCGTGCGAATCGGAGTAATTTCCGGGAAATCAACGATCATTTCCGCTCCGCGACGAATCACGTCCATTCCATTGTCGGGAGAAGTTGACTTTACAAAAGTCTGGTCGGTCACTTTGACATCCATAGGAGTCCAGTAACTGGATGCATTGTCGCGTATGTAAACCATACCTGTCTGGTTGTCCACATTGATTTGCGGATTAGTAGGCATAGTGAATCCTTCCGGCAATTGGAGAACATCGTAGGAGAACGGAGTATAGGTATTTGTGTATTTATACGGCAACTTGGTACGGTTGAAATAACCGACTAATGAAATTCTGGTACGGGCGATGTTGACGTCCAGACCGATTTCAGCGTTCTGATTCCGTTGCCACCGGAGGTTCTCATTGTGCAATAACGTGTAGGGCTGACTATAATATATATAAGATGATTCAATCTTATTATAGGAAAAGCCGAAGGTCTGTATGTCCCGATATTCCTGTTTGGGATACAAGGTATAAAAAGAGGGAAGCTTTTCGGTAATTCCCCAACCGCCACGGATAGCGATATATTCGTTCAACTGCCATCTGGCATTGAAACGCGGAGATAGAGTATTCAGATTTTTATAGTTCGTTCCCTTGATAAACAAGTGTTCCCAACGTACCCCTGCCATCAGTCTAAGCATGGTATTTCCCACAGGAAATGAGAGACTTTCTTCTGCATAAAGCGAAACATTATGCATATATGGGTAAGTAGTGTAAGGACGGGGACGATAACCGTTCGGAGCCAATGCTGGGTCTTTGTAATATTCTCCTTCGCCCACATTGCCTGTTGCTTTCCATTGAACGCCCGCTTTCAGGTTACTGTTTACAGTCTTAAAGCGTCTGTTCCATTCATATTTTAACGATGCGGCATAATCCAGTTCTTTGGAGTCGATGATTTGGTCGGCAAAGTAAGTATATGGCAGTTTGTTTGCCATAAAATATCCTTCCTCCGTGGCATGAACAGCTGGTTGCTCCGATGCATACGAGTAGAACGTATGCGCGTGGGAGTTGTTATCATTATAATATATCGATGCGTCGAACTTGAGGTTGGTTATCCACGATTTATTGAGCAGCCAAGCGAGTGACGTGTTTGCCCGGAATACGTTGTCTCTCACTTTGTTGTATTCTCCCGAATAGGCATCGGGATCATCTTTGGTATTCATTCCTCCGATATTGCCTGTAACACCGATGTCGAATCTCAATACGTTGTGGAATGTGTTGCTATATCCGGCAGAGAATCCCCTTCTTGTATAAGAAGAATAGGGAGATACCAACTTTTGAGTAGCTTTGGTCCATTCACCGTTTATGTTGATGACTCCTTTATCGTTTCCTAAATCCAATCCTTTAGAGAATGACACCTGTTCGGTGCGAGGATTGATAGACAGCAATATGTTCCAGGGTGTTTTCCCTTTTCGGGTGTGAATTTTGACCATACCACTATTCAAGTCTCCATATTCTGCCGAGGGCACTCCCGTAATGACTTCCACCGATTCAATATCTGCAACAGTGATATTCCGGGTATCCGCTCCGCTCATATTGCCAAACGAACCATTGTTTCCAATACGCACCCCATCCACTTCCACAGCAGTTCCGAATGCGGCATTACCGGCTGTTGACCCTCCGTCACGTAATGAGAAGATATGGTTGGCGGTGAGATCCGGTACTTTGGTCTTTCCCCCCGGAAGAAGAGCGGAGATATCGCTCACATTCGACACCTGTAGATGTTCCAATGCATTATTTCCGATAGTGAGCGTGGTGTTTAATTCATTCTTGGGTGCTTGTGCAGTAACGACCACATCATCCAGTGCAAGTGTATTTTCTTTGAGTATGATAGGAACGTTATTGATATTGCTGCGTACATTTACGGGAATGGTTGCCGGTACATATCCAAGAAAAGAAACCTCCAGATTGTATTTTCCCTCCTGTACTCCATGTATCGTAAATTCTCCTTTCTGATTGGATACAGCCCATAAATAGGTACCTTTAATGAGAATAGAAGCACCGGGTAAAGGGGAATTCGTTTTTGCCTCGGTCACACGTCCCGAGATTGTATAGATGTTTGAATTAGCTGCGGCTTCAAATAAATTGAAAAATAGTAGCCCCCAGAATGCTATATTAAAAAGACAATATTTCATAGATAAGTTTTGCGCAAAATTCGATAAAAACCGAGTTTGTATCAATCGCTATAAATAGTTATTTTGGCAAATCATGATACCTATAACTAGTGATTTCTTACCTACGAATAGGTATTTCCCCTCTAACTATAGCTTAGAGAATAAAAAAACGGCTTGCACTGCGAACACTATCACATTGCAAGCCGGTTGATTTATTGGGCTTATCTATAGCTGTCCGGATATTATTTCCAGTCCGCTATATTAGATATTTTTTACTTTAATCAGATATTCGGCAATCTGAACTGCATTCAGGGCAGCCCCCTTCTTGATCTGGTCACCTACAATCCAGAAAGTCAATCCGTTTTCGTTTGTCAGGTCTTTGCGGATACGGCCTACGTATACCGGGTCTTTACCTGCCAGGAACAACGGCATCGGGTATTCTTTTTCGGCAGGATTGTCCTGCAGAACCAGACCTTCACCGTTAGCGAATGCTTCACGAGCTTCTTCTACGGAAATCGGACGTTCTGTTTCTACCCAAATACTTTCAGAGTGAGCGCGTAATGCAGGAACACGTACACAAGTTGCACTAACCTTTACGTCAGAATGCATGATCTTACGCGTTTCATTATACATTTTCATCTCTTCTTTCGTATAACCGTTTTCTGTAAATACGTCGATCTGCGGAATCAGGTTGAAAGCCAACTGATAGGCAAACTTTTCTACAGTCACAGGTTCGTTTGCCAATACCTGACGATATTGTTCGTACAATTCGTCCATGGCAGCGGCACCCGCACCACTTGCTGCCTGATAGGTAGACACGTGCACGGTTTTTATATGAGAAAGCTTTTCGATGGCTTTCAGTGCAACTACCATCTGGATAGTCGTACAATTCGGGTTGGCAATAACGCCGCGCGGACGTTCCAATGCATCCTCTGCATTTACTTCAGGCACTACCAAAGGCACATCGGCATCCATACGGAAAGCGCTGGAGTTGTCGATCATCACAGCACCATACTTGGTGATTGTTTTCTCGAACTCCTTAGATGTTCCTGCACCGGCAGAAGTGAAAGCAATGTCTACCCCTTTAAAGTCATCGTTGTGTTGTAAGAGTTTCACCTCGATCTGTTTACCGCGGAAAGTATATGTTGTTCCGGCACTACGTTTAGAACCGAACAAAACTAACTCGTCCATCGGGAAGTTTCTCTCATCGAGCACGCGCAGGAACTCTTGTCCTACGGCTCCGCTTACGCCAACAATAGCTACTTTCATCTTTTTCTTTTGTTAAATTGTGAATATTGAATTTCTCTCCTTATCCTGTCGAATAGAAAAGATTTGGCTGCAAAATTATAACAATTTAGCATATAAACATCGATTTTGAGAGAAATATTTCAGTTTTTCGGCGGATTACTCATGCTTCCGTATAGTTGGACGTGGTTATTGGAGTAAAATGACCATTAGACATTCATTGGATTCTGCAAACTTTTTTGTTCCTTTGCAGAAAATTCCTAAAAAACACAGCCTATGAACCTGTTTGATCTCAATTTAACGCTGCCGATTTCTGATCCGACCTGGGTGTTCTTTTTGGTACTAATTATCATTCTTTTTGCTCCGATGATTTTGGGGCGTCTCCATATACCTCATATTATAGGCATGATTCTGGCAGGTGTGCTGATTGGCGAACATGGCTTTCATGTGCTCGACCGTGACAGTAGTTTCGAACTGTTCGGCAAAGTAGGACTCTATTATATCATGTTCCTTGCCGGTCTTGAGATGGATATGGAGGATTTCAAGAAGAACCGGACAAAAAGTTTCGTGTTCGGCTGGCTCACTTTTCTGATTCCTATGGCGTTGGGAATATGGAGTAGTATGAGTATGCTGGGGTACGGTTTTCTCACGGCAGTGCTGTTGGCAAGTATGTATGCTTCCCACACCTTAATTGCCTATCCCATTATTAGTCGTTATGGACTGTCGCGTTTGCGCAGTGTCAATATAACCATTGGTGGTACTGCTGTCACCGTCACCCTTGCTTTGATTATTCTTGCCGTTATAGGAGGCATGTTTAAGGGGACTGTCGATGGCTGGTTCTGGGTATTTCTTGTGGCAAAAGTGGCTTTCCTCGGATTCCTGATTGTATTCTTTTTCCCCCGTATCGGACGCTGGTTCTTCCGGAAGTACGATGACAGCGTGATGCAGTTTGTGTTTGTGCTGGCGATGGTTTTCCTCGGAGGAGGATTGATGGAATTTGTAGGGATGGAGGGAATTTTAGGAGCTTTTCTGGCGGGCTTGGTATTGAATCGCCTGATTCCTCATGTATCTCCTTTGATGAATCGGTTGGAATTTGTGGGAAATGCGTTGTTTATTCCCTATTTCCTGATTGGTGTCGGAATGATTATTGATGTAAGAAGCCTGTTTACCGGAGGTGAAGCATTGAAGGTAGCTGTTGTGATGACAGTGGTGGCAACCTTTAGTAAATGGCTGGCTGCCTGGATCACACAAAAGATCTATCGGATGCAGTCGAATGAACGGAGCATGATATTCGGTTTAAGCAATGCGCAGGCCGCAGCTACGCTGGCGGCAGTGTTGATCGGTCATGAAATCATAATGGAGAATGGAGAGCGGTTGCTGAATGATGATGTCTTGAACGGTACGGTAGTGATGATACTTTTCACTTGTGTCATCAGTTCTTTGGTGACCGAACGTTCGGCCCGTCGTTTTGCTTTGGATGAAAATGTGCAAGCGGAAGAAGAAGCTAAACAGATAAATAAGGAACAAATCTTGATTCCGGTCGCTAATCCGGAGACGATTGAAGATCTGGTCAATCTGGCTTTAGTGATAAAGGATGCCAAGCAGAAGAATGCATTGGTTGCGTTGAATGTTATCAACGATAATAATAGCTCGGAGAAAAAAGAGCAGCAGGGAAAACGTAATCTGGAGAAGGCTGCCATGATTGCCGCTGCCGCTGATGTGCCTGTTACGATGGTGAGTCGTTATGATTTGAATATTGCTTCGGGGATTATCCATACGATCAAAGAGTATGAGGCTACGGATATTGTGATCGGTTTGCACCGGAAGGCAAATATTGTCGACTCTTTCTTCGGACATCTGGCTGAAAGTCTGCTGAAAGGTACGCATCGTGAAGTGATGATTGCCAAATTCCTGATGCCTGTTAATACCCTGCGTCGAATCAATATTGCCGTTCCGCCGAAGGCTGAATATGAATCGGGGTTCTCTAAATGGGTGGAACACTTCTGCCGTATGGGAAGTATCTTGGGCTGTCGGGTGCATTTCTTTGCCAATGAGCGTACGTTGATGCGTATTCAGCAACTTGTGAAAAAGAGACATGCAGGTACCCCGACAGAATTCTCCATATTGGAGGAGTGGGAGGATCTCTTGCTGTTGACAGGGCAGGTGAATTACGACCATTTATTGGTAGTTATCTCTGCCCGTCGCGGATCTATCTCTTATGATCCCTCTTTTGAGCGCCTGCCGGCACAATTAGGAAAATATTTCTCTAATAATAGTTTGATAATCCTGTATCCCGACCAGTTTGGCGAACCGCAGGAAATTGTGTCATTCTCCGATCCTCGTGGACATAATGAGTCTCAACATTATGAGAAGGTCGGTAAATGGTTCTATAAATGGCTAAAGAAAAACTAATGGAAAGATACGACTGGCAACAGAGAACGGAACTCCTGTTAGGGGAGGAAAAGATGGAGCGCATCCGGAATGCACACGTATTGGTCGTGGGACTGGGTGGAGTAGGTGCTTATGCCGCCGAGATGATCTGCCGTGCAGGTGTCGGGCGGATGACGATTGTAGATGCCGATACGGTGCAGCCTACCAATCTGAACCGTCAGTTGCCGGCCATGCATTCCACGTTGGGGAGGACGAAAGCGGAGGTGTTGGCAGCCCGTTATAAAGATATAAATCCGGCGATTGAGCTGACTGTCCTGCCTGTTTACCTGAAGGATGAAAATATACCGGAACTGCTGGATGCCGATAAATATGATTTTATAGTAGATGCTATTGATACGATCAGTCCGAAATGCTTTCTGATTTATGAAGCGATGAAACGTCGTATAAAGATTGTCTCCAGTATGGGAGCAGGGGCGAAGAGTGACATCACCCAGATTCGTTTTGCCGATCTTTGGGAGACGTATCATTGCGGTTTGAGCAAGGCGGTACGGAAGCGTTTGCAGAAGATGGGAATGAAACGGAAACTTCCGGTGGTATTCAGTACGGAACAAGCCGATCCGAAGGCCGTACTGCTGACGGAGGATGAGCAGAATAAGAAATCGACATGTGGAACAGTCAGTTATATGCCGGCCGTGTTCGGGTGCTATCTGGCTGAATATGTCATTAAACGATTATAAGGCTATGATGATAAAACTAGAAGGGATTACGAAGAGTTTCGGCTCATTACAGGTGCTGAAAGGCATTGATCTGGAAATCAACAAAGGAGAAATTGTTAGTATTGTAGGCCCGAGCGGTGCGGGTAAAACTACGTTATTGCAGATAATGGGCACTTTAGATGAACCGGATGCAGGTGTGGTACAGATTGACGGAACAGTGGTGAGCCGGATGAAAGAAAAAGAACTATCCGCTTTTCGTAATAAGAATATTGGTTTTGTTTTCCAGTTTCACCAACTACTGCCGGAGTTCACGGCATTGGAAAATGTGATGATTCCCGCCCTAATTGCCGGGGTGTCTTCCAAAGAGGCGCACGAACGCGCTGTGAAGATTCTGGATTTTATGGGACTGGTTGACCGGGCTTCTCATAAACCGAACGAATTGTCGGGAGGGGAGAAGCAGCGGGTAGCGGTAGCGAGGGCTTTAATCAACGATCCGGCAGTTATTCTGGCAGACGAACCATCCGGTAGTCTGGATACACATAATAAAGAAGATTTACATCAACTGTTCTTCGATTTGAGGGACCGTCTGGGGCAGACTTTTGTCATTGTGACGCATGACGAGGGGCTTGCCAAAATTACGGACCGGACCGTTCATATGGTGGATGGTATGATTAAAAAAGATTAATTAGAGAACCTAATTTCTAAAAATGTATACCAAAAAGGTAGAGCCTTGCAAGTGTTCTATCTTTTAGTTATATATTTATAGTCGCTTCTCTACGGAAGTCTGTGAAGATGATAGTAGAGTGTTTGTTTTGTTTGTGTGTGATGCATTCTTGTCTGGTGTGATAGGAATGCATCTTTTTTTTATTAATTATAACAAATGTAGGGTTCTAACCGTTCAAGATCAATAGGAGTGAACTCTTCGTAAAGAGATAATTGCTTCAGACTTTTTAAGGATCCTTTCTTTTTCCGATATTCTATGATAACCTTTGCTTGGTAGTAGTTTATGTAGGGATGATGCAGCATTCGTTCCATACCGGCTTTATTTAAATTGATACGGCGTGTCTGCTGGATGTCAATGGAAAACCACGGACGGAGTTTCTCTGCCTTTAGATGAATCTCCTGTAACTGCTCTATTCGGAAAAAGCCTCCCAGCCTTTCGCGGTAATTCACCATCATCCGGGCAATGCTGCTTCCGATTCCCGGAATCTTTTTCAGTTCGGTGGTATCTGCGGAGTTGAGGCTGATGATGGTTCCGGGGAGATATTTCATGAGTGTGTCCCGTTGTACACTTTGTGCGGTTAATAATCGTACCGTATCCTTTGAACTGAAATCTTTTGTAATTTGGATATAGGGATAAAGAGTCCGGTATTGTTCTTCGGTTAGACCATAAATCTTCCGGAAATCCTCCGGATGGCGGAATTTGCCTTGTTTATTACGATAATGCAGGATATTCTTTACCATCCGGGAAGGTAGTCCGAGTGACAGGAGAGTGGTGGAGTCTGCGGTGTTCGGGTCGAATATCGCAAGCTTGATTTCCCTTTGAGGGGATGATTGAAAAGAAGGACCGGACTTTTGGTGAGGTTTGGTTTCCCGGAGGACAGAAATAAAGTCGTTGTATTCTTTATCGAACTTCTCATTCTCTTTGCAGTCGGTATCTTCAGCGTGCTTGAAAAAGGAGAAGAGTTTAGGAGCGGCATATACTCCTAAAATAAGAACGACAAGGACGATAATGCCTTGTCGTTCAGTTTTAGTATAATAAAGGAAGTCTTTCCACATTATAGCTTGATCAATCCCAGTTCATTGATAAATATCAGTGAGATGGCGATTGGTGCGATATATTTTAATATAAAGATAATGAGTTTGTATACCGGTATCTTTAATGAACCGTCGTTGGTAATCTCTGACCATACAATCTTCTTGTCCAGATACCACCCGGTGAAGAGCGAAATACACAATCCGCCAAGTGGTAACATGATTTTAGCTGTTAAGAAGTCGAAGAGATCGAACAGACCCAGTCCGAAAATAGTAAATCCTTTCATGACTCCCAGTGATAATGAACAGAATATTCCGAGGAAGATACAACCGCCGGTGACTAACCTTGCTGCTTTTCCACGGGAAAGCTCGAACTCCTCATGTAAATAAGCGGTTACTACTTCGTGCAAGGAAATGGTGGAGGTTAAAGCAGCCATTGCCAATAACGCGTAGAACATGACAGAGAATATATATGCCAGTATGGGGACTCCGCTGAATGCCTGTTGGAATACATTAGGCAGTGTGATAAAGATCAGGCTCGGACCTGAATCAGGTTGTATGCCTACTGAAAAAGCAGCCGGGAAGATGATAAAACCGGCTAGTATCGCTACAAAAGTGTCAATGATTCCTACGCTGAAAGCTGTTTTAGTCAGGTTGGTTTCTTTACTGAAATAGGAGGCGTATGTACAAAGACATCCCATTCCCAAGCTCAAAGAGAAGAAAGCCTGTCCCATGGCACTCAAGAACACATTCCCGTCCACTTTGCTAAAGTCAGGCTTGAGCAGGAATTCAATGCCTGCACCGGCTCCCGGCAAAGTAACCGAGCAAACTACCAGTATGAGGATAATGATAAATAAGGTAGGCATCATGATTTTGGAGGACTTTTCGATTCCTTTTTCCACTCCTTTCACGATGATGAAATGAGTGATTAACAAGAAGGCTACCAACCATACAACCGGTCTCCACGGACTACTGGAGAATTGCTGGAAAGAAGAGATGAATTCTCCGGAGTTTTTTCCGGCAAAGCCGTTGGTCGCAGCTTCAAGAATATATTCAAGCGTCCAGCCTGCTACTACGGCATAATAACTAAGTATCAGGAAACCGGCCAATACTCCCATGCGTCCTACCCAACGCCAATGTGTTCCAGGGGCTAATTTCTGATACGCTCTTGCTGTGTTGGCTCTCGAACGGCGTCCTATCAGAAACTCGGCAATCATAATAGGTAGTCCCAGAAGAAAGATGCAGCCTAAATAGATCAATATAAATGCCGCACCTCCATGATTTCCCGTTTCATAGGGAAACCTCCATATATTACCCAGTCCGACTGCAGAGCCGGCAGAAGCGAGTATGACCCCTAATTTACTGCCGAAGTTCGCTCTATCATTTTTTGCCATAAATCTTGTTTTATCTTACAAATCGTTATAAAATGCACGTATAAAATGCAAATATAGAAAATGATACTTATATTTGCACGATAATTGTAATATTATTTAGATATGCTATCTTATATTAAGAAATATCCGATCTCGCTTTTTATTATTCTGACAGTGATTTATCTGTCGTTCTTTAAACCGCCTAAGACGGATTTAAATGAAATTCCCAACCTCGACAAACTGGTTCATGTCTGTATGTATTTGGGTATGTCGGGCATGTTGTGGCTGGAATTTCTGCGTGCGCATCGCAGGGACAATGCTCCGATGTGGCATGCGTGGGTAGGTGCATTCTTCTGTCCTGTACTTTTTAGTGGTTGTGTGGAATTACTGCAGGAGTATTGCACTACTTACCGGGGAGGAGACTGGTTGGATTTTGCAGCTAATACTACGGGAGCGATTCTGGCTAGTTTAGTGGCCTATTATGTCGTACGACCGAGGATGATGAAGGCTGATTGAAATTTGCTGGCTAGAAGGATTTTCAGGCACGGATTACGCGGATTACACGGTCGCTTTATAAATGCTAATTCTAAAATCCGTGTAATCCGCGTAATCCGTGCCTGAAAAAATAGTATAATTATAAGTATTCTACCGTTGAACTAAGTTTGATTCCATTGGAACCTTTAATTAGAATGGTATATCCTCTAGGTTTGTCTGCTTGCAGATTCTTTATAACTTCCTGCGCATTGGCGTAAGTTTTAAAAGAATGTTCGCTTGCGGCAAACAGTTCTCCTACGAGCCATACTTTCTCAAAACCACTTTCTTTGATGTAATCAACGATTTTCTGATGTTCGGCCGGGCTTTCAGCACCCAGTTCGCGCATATCTCCTAATATGAGCATCTTGTGAGGGACTGTCATGTTCCGGAAGTTTTGCAAGGCAGCCATCATACTGGTCGGGTTTGCATTATATGCGTCGATGATCAGCGTGTTATCTTTTGTCTTTTTAAGTTGAGAGCGATTGTTTTGTGGTGTATACCCTTCCAAAGCTTCGTTGATCTTCTTTGCTTCCACTCCGAAGAAACGGCCGATGGTGATGGCAGCCAGGGCATTCGGGAAATTATATTCTCCGATCAACTGTGTGCGAACCTGATGGCGTTCACCGTCCTTACCGGCTTTCCATTCGAAAGCGAGATAAGGTGAATTGCCGGTGATTCGCCCGTTAACATAGAGATCCTCTTCTGTTCCATAAGGAATCAGGTTCAATCCCTGTGAGATATTCATCAAATAGGTGTTATCGTGATGGATAAAGGTAATGGCGTCTTTCTTACGGAGGAAATCGTACAATTCTCCTTTAGTCTTAATCACTCCTTCGAAAGAACCGAATCCTTCCAGATGAGCCTTGCCTACGTTGGTGATAATGCCATAATCCGGTTCGGCTATTTCGCAAAGAAACTTGATTTCTCCCGGATGATTGGCACCCATCTCGATGACAGCAAGGTCATGTTCCGGCTTCAATCGTAGCAGAGTGGTCGGTACACCGATGTGATTGTTGAGATTACCTAAGGTATAAAGCACATTATGAGCTTGGCAGAGAACGCTGGAGATTAACTCTTTGGTGGTCGTCTTTCCGTTAGTTCCGGTAATGCCGATCACTCGCGTCCCGAGTTGGCGGCGATGATAGTTGGCAAGCTGCTGCATTGTTTGCAGACAGTTGTCTACAAGTATATATCGTTGATCGCCTTCTATGGCATATTCGGCCTCATCGATAACGGCAAATGCGCATCCGGAGTCCAGCGCTAACTTAGCAAATGCATTACCGTTGAACGACTCACCTTTCAAGGCGATAAATAAAGAACCGTCCGGGCAGTTCCGGCTATCAGTAGTAACTGATTGGCAATCCAGAAAAATCTGGTAAAGAGCAGAAAGTTTCATAACCTGATCTTTTATTTAAAACGTTGCAAAGATAGGCTATTCTTTCGGATTTGACGGGAGTTCGGACAGATTTTTACTTAGGCATATACCAAAGGAAGAGTCAGTATCATCCGGCATCCGTCCGTATAGGAAGAATCGATTCGGAGGCTGCCTCCTAACTTCTCGGCGATACTCCGGCATATCGGAAGTCCGAGACCGGTTCCCTGTGTGAAAGAATCCATTTTGTAGAAACGTTGAAATACTGCCTCCTGTTGATTTTTCGGGATGCCTGTTCCTGTATCGGTGACACTGATTTCAATTTTCTTTTCAGCTTCCAGTATGGAATAAGCTATGCGAATACTGCCGTGAGTCGTGAATTTAGCGGCGTTATGCGCCAAGTTGTTCAACGCTTGTGATATACGTTCCGAATTACTGCGTATGAGCAGGTTTTCTCTTGCAGGCTCGAACAGGACTTCCACTTCTTTCTGCCTGTTGTCTTTGGCCACTTCAGAGGCAAGTTGACAGATCGTATTCATGTCTGTTTCATCATCTGTGGGCAGTTGTTCGTATTGATCCAGTTCGGACAGAGCGAGCACATCAGTGACCAGTCGGAGCAAGTCGTTACTGTTGCTCTTGATAATATTGACAAATTCCTGTGTTTCCGGATTGTTGCTATAGTGATCGCTTAACACCTGCGAGAAGCCTACAATGGAGTTGAGCGGTGTACGGATTTCATGAGTCATGCTTTGGATGAATGTGGTTTTCATCCGGCTGTTTGCTTCCGCTATATCCTTCGCTTTACGTAATTCTTCCCTTGATACAGTAAGTTCTTCATTTCTTGTTTTAAGTTCCGCTTCCGAAACTTTCAGTTTGCGTTTCAGGAAGTTTTCTCTATAAAGGAATAAGAAAAGAACGCCTAATAAAATAATCAATGAGATAATCAATGTTGTTTTATTATGCAACTCTTTTTCCTGTGTCTGGAGCGTTAATTCTTTCTTTTCGGCATTGAGCTTCTCAACGTTTAGCAAGGTGGCGAATTCGCTGCTGGCTACTTGCTCATTGGCTATTTTTAAAGAGTCATCTGCGTTGATATACATTTGCAGAAATTTGACTGCCATGTTCATATTCCCCATCTTTTGGTAGATTTCTCCCTGTGTGCGATAGTGGTTGCTGCTAAGTATACTTTCACTTAAACGGCGCTCTTCCTTTTCTTGCCTTTCTGCAGCTTCCAGTGCTTTCTGATATTGCCTGGTCTGCTGGTAGTATAAACATTCTATATTATATAGCCTTTTTTTGATCGATTCCAGTCTTTTATCCTGTTCGAATGCGGCTTGGCATTCCTTCAATATTTTTTCGGCTGCCTGAAAGTCACCAAACTTACTGTAGTAGTTTACGTACTCCAACTTGGCAGATATTTGCTGTGTAGAAGAATTGGCTGTTGCAACGGCCTTTTCCATAGCTTCCAATGCTTCTTTTTGTTTTTCCCGGCTGATGTAATAGTTGGCTATCTGGGCATAGGTCTGGGAAATGTTATAGTTTTCGATATTGTATTTTTCAGTCAGTTCGATTTCTTTCAACCGCCATTCACCCGCCATCGAATCGAATCTTTTGATGGTGTAGATTTGTGACATGATATTGTAGCAACGGGACAGACCGGTTTTGTCATCCTCTTCCTGTGCTTCTTTTAACATCTTTTGCACTTCATAAAGTGCTATGTTTGTTCTGCTTGTTTTTAGATAGTAAGTGATTAATCTGTTAGCCCATGCAAAATAATAATATTTAGGCTGATGGGTGGCTTTGGCGAATTCTTTTACTTTGTTGGTATAGTAGATTACGCTATCTTCATGGGTCCCCTGGAAATAATAGTAATCCAGTTGGGTGGCTATGGCTACTGCCTGCATTCGTTCATCATGTCGTTCACCGGCCATTCTGAACAATGTGTCGGACATGTTAAGCACAATAGGATCTAACAAGTATTCTTGACAACGTTGATAATATTCATAGAGAGTAGAGTCAACATTGAAAGTTTCAGCCTCTTTTTGAGCTTTAGCAGTAGTGGCAAAGGGCAAAATGAGGAAAAGAAATCCTACGTGAAATAGGGTTAATCGGCTCATGGTATGAATTTTTCGGTTTCTTCTATAGTTTGCAAATATACGTTTATTTCTTCTTTTTAGTACGAATACTTGCTTTTTTTATCTACATTTGTAGGCGATCTAAAAGGAATGTTGTCAATGATGAAACCTATATCTCCTACTTATATAAATGTAAAAGGGCGGTTGCTCGATCTTGCTACTCCGCAGGTGATGGGAATTTTGAATGTTACTCCCGATTCTTTTTATTCCGGCAGCCGGATGCAGACTGAAGAAGACATTGCTGCCCGGGCGCGGCAGATACTTGATGAAGGTGCTTCGATTATTGATATAGGAGCTTATTCTTCACGGCCGAATGCCGAACATATTTCTGCTGAAGAAGAGATGGGCAGACTGCGTACCGGTCTGGAAATTCTGAACCGTAATCATCCGGAAGCCATCATTTCTGTTGATACTTTCCGGGCTGATGTAGCGGAAGAATGTGTGAAAGATTATGGAGTTGCTATTATTAATGACATAGCTGCCGGTGAAATGGACCATCGGATGTTTCAGACAGTCGCCGACTTGGGAGTGCCCTATATTATGATGCATATGCAGGGAACTCCCCAAAGTATGCAGAAAGAGCCGTCTTATGATAACCTGATTAAAGACATTTTCCTGTATTTCGCTCGTAAAGTGCAGCAACTTCGCGACTTGGGAGTGAAAGATATCATTCTCGATCCGGGATTCGGATTCGGAAAAACGTTGGAGCATAATTATGAACTGATGGCACATCTGGAAGAGTTCCATATATTCGAGCTTCCCGTTTTAGTGGGAGTTTCGCGGAAATCAATGATTTATAGATTATTGGGGGGAACCCCGCAAGATTCATTGAACGGGACAACCGTATTGGACACTGTTGCGTTAATGAAAGGAGCGCACATCCTGCGTGTACATGATGTGCGTGAGGCGGTGGAAGCTGTCCGGATCACAGAGAAATTAAAAATAGAGAGTGGATATGACAAATAAGAGGAGGGTGCATGTTTTTTGAGTTTGGCATAAAAGATTTTATCGATATTCTGCTGGTGGCTTTTGTTTTGTACTATACCTACAAACTGATGAAAGCTTCCGGTTCTATTAAGGTATTCACCGGTATCCTGGTTTTTATCCTGATCTGGCTGGTGGTGACTCAAGTGTTGGAGATGAAGCTGTTGGGTTCTATTTTCGACACATTGATGAATGTGGGTGTGATAGCGTTGATTGTTCTTTTTCAAGATGAGATACGCCGTTTCCTTTTGACTTTGGGATCTCACCGTCATGTCAGTGCATTGGCACGTCTCTTTAGCGGATCGAAAAAAGAGTCGTTGAAGCACGATGATATCATGCCCGTGGTAATGGCCTGTTTAAGCATGGGCAAACAAAAAGTCGGCGCATTGATTGTCATTGAGCATAACACTCCTTTAGATGAAGTCGTTCGTACGGGCGAATTGATTGATGCGGCAATCAATCAGCGTTTAATCGAGAATATCTTTTTTAAGAATAGTCCGTTGCACGACGGAGCGATGGTCATCAGCAAAAAACGTATCAAGGCAGCGGGATGTATTCTTCCTGTGTCCCATGATTTGAATATACCGAAGGAGCTTGGCTTGCGGCATCGCGCAGCGATGGGAATTTCACAGCAATCGGATGCGCATGCCATTATTGTTTCAGAAGAAACAGGTGGTATCTCCGTGGCCTATCGCGGACAATTCTACCTCCGCCTGAATGCGGAAGAACTGGAAAGTCTATTGACAAAAGAAAACTGATTTTATATTGGTAAGGCAATGGTCAAACAATGATGGTCATAAAATGACCATCATTGTTTGACCATTGTTGTTTTATCTGCTATTTGGCCCTATTTTGCTTTATTTCCAACCCTTTTTGAATGATAATTATGCCCTCCTTTTTAGGTGAATCGCCTACCTTTGCCGTATACTATTAAAATTCTATTTTTGAATAAACCATGAAAAACAGATTGATTGCTTTACTGGTACTTTTTACAGTTATTTTCTTTAGTACTGCACAGGCGCAAACTACCGCACGGAAGTTTGAGGCAGGCAAGAACACATTCTTGCTGGATGGAAAACCGTTTGTGGTGAAGGCTGCCGAGTTGCACTACACCCGCATCCCGCAAGCTTATTGGGAACATCGCATTGAGATGTGCAAGGCATTAGGCATGAATACTATTTGTATTTATATTTTCTGGAATATCCATGAGCAGGAAGAAGGTAAGTTCGATTTTTCCGGTCAGAATGATATTGCAGCTTTCTGCCGTGCGGCACAGAAACACGGTATGTATGTCATTGTCCGTCCCGGTCCGTATGTATGTGCGGAGTGGGAGATGGGGGGACTTCCCTGGTGGCTGTTGAAGAAAAAAGATATAGCCTTGCGTACGCTCGATCCCTATTATATGGAACGGGTAGGCGTCTTTATGAAAGAAGTAGGCAAGCAACTGGCTCCGCTGCAAGTGAATAAGGGGGGAAATATCATCATGGTGCAGGTAGAGAACGAATACGGTTCTTATGGAATCGACAAACCTTATGTTTCTGCCGTGCGCGACTTGGTTCGTGAATCCGGTTTTACCGATGTACCTCTGTTTCAATGTGACTGGAGCAGTAACTTCACCAATAATGCGCTCGATGACCTGATTTGGACAGTGAATTTCGGAACGGGTGCCAATATCGACCAGCAATTTAAAAAACTCAAAGAACTTCGCCCCGAAACTCCGTTGATGTGTAGCGAGTTCTGGAGCGGATGGTTCGACCACTGGGGACGCAAACATGAGACACGTCCTGCAAAAGATATGGTACAGGGCATCAAGGATATGCTCGACCGGAACATCTCTTTCAGTCTGTATATGACTCACGGAGGAACGACTTTCGGACATTGGGGAGGTGCGAACAACCCGGCTTATTCCGCCATGTGCAGCTCATACGATTATGATGCTCCGATTAGCGAACCCGGATGGACGACCGACAAGTTTTTCTTGCTTCGTGACTTGTTGAAAAACTATCTTCCGGCAGGTGAAACACTGCCCGCAGTACCCGCAGCTTTGCCTGTTATTGAAATCCCCGAGTTTCACTTCCATAAAGTGGCTCCGCTTTTCTCGAATCTGCCGGAGGCAAAACAAACGGTGGATATTCAACCGATGGAATCATTCAACCAGGGATGGGGAACGATTCTGTATCGCACCACATTGTCCGAAACTATTCTTGCAGGCACCACTTTGAAAATTACGGAAGTGCACGACTGGGCGCAGATATATGCCGACGGTAAACTGCTGGCACGTTTAGACCGTCGTAAAGGAGAATTTACAACGACCATGCCCGCACTGAAAAAAGGCACACAACTGGATATTCTTGTGGAAGCAATGGGACGTGTTAACTTTGACAAATCTATCCACGACCGCAAAGGAATCACCGAAAAGGTGGAACTTATTTCGGGTAACCGGGCTAAGGAATTGAAAAACTGGACGGTGTATAACTTCCCGGTAGATTATTCCTTTATAAAAGATAAGAAATATAGCGATAAAAAGATGTTACCGACTATGCCTGCCTATTACAAGACTACCTTCACACTGGATAAAGTAGGAGATACTTTTCTGGATATGAGCACATGGGGGAAAGGCATGGTCTGGGTGAACGGTCATGCAATGGGGCGTTTTTGGGAGATCGGTCCGCAGCAGACTCTCTTTATGCCGGGGTGCTGGTTGAAAGAAGGAGAGAATGAAATTCTTGTTCTGGATTTGAAAGGTCCTACCCGGGCTTCCATCAAAGGTTTGAAGAAACCAATTCTCGATGTGCTTCGTGAAAAAGCTCCCGAAACACACCGCAAGGATGGAGAGAAACTGAAACTGACGGGTGAGAAAGTGGTTCACGAAGGAGCTTTCACTCCGGGCAACGGCTGGCAGGAGGTACGATTTATCACTCCGGTGAAAGGACGTTATTTCTGTCTGGAAGCACTTTCTCCGCAAGCAAATGATAACATCGCAGCGATAGCGGAGTTTGATGTCTTGGGAGCTGATGGTAAACCGGTATCCCGCGAACATTGGAAGATTCGTTATGCCGATAGTGAAGAAACACGTAGTGGCAACCGTACAGCCGACAAGATATTCGACTTGCAGGAATCCACTTTCTGGATGACAGTGGACAATGTTCCTTATCCTCATCAATTGGTAATTGACTTGAGCAAAGTGGAAAATGTGACCGGTTTCCGCTATCTGCCCCGCGCCGAAAAAGGGTATCCGGGTATGATTAAGGAATATCGCGTATATGTGAAACCTGCTGATTTCAACTACTAAACAGTGAATGAACAAGAATAAAACAATGGATGAAAAAGCATTGAAATGATGATGAATATGAAGAAAAATATAATTCTTTTCGCATTCCTATTTATAGGAGTGCTGACTGGGTATTGCCAGCAATCTGCTTACCTGTTTGTTTACTTTACCGGCAATCGCATGAGTGAGGAAGCCGTCCGGATGGCTGTTAGTCTTGATGGATATAATTATAAAGCCTTGAATGGAAATCAGCCGGTACTTGATTCCCGTGTGATTAGTTCGACAGGTGGAGTGCGTGATCCCCATATTCTGCGTTGTGAAGATGGGAAGACGTTTTATATGGTGGTTACGGATATGGTATCCGGAAATGGATGGAGTTCTAACCGTGCCATGGTACTTTTGAAATCAAAAGACCTTGTACACTGGACTTCCAATGTCGTGAATATCCAAAAGAAATATCCAGATCAGGAGGATCTGAAACGTGTGTGGGCACCACAAACTATTTATGATAAGGAAGCTGGGAAGTACATGGTTTACTGGTCTATGCAACATGGCAATGGTCCCGATATCATTTATTATGCTTATGCCAACAAAGATTTTACAGATATAGAAGGAGAACCGAAGCCACTGTTTCTTCCGAAAAACAGAAAATCATGTATTGATGGCGACATTATTTATAAAGATGGACTCTATCATTTGTTCTACAAAACGGAAGGGAATGGAAATGGAATTAAAAAAGCGACTACTTCCTCTCTGACCTCCGGACAGTGGGCGGAATCGGATGATTATAAGCAGCAGACGAAGGATGCGGTAGAAGGTGCAGGCATTTTTCCATTGATTGGTTCGGATAAATATATCTTGATGTACGATGTGTATATGAAAGGCAAATACCAGTTTACCGAAAGTTCCGATCTGGAATACTTTAAAGTGATTGACCATGCCGTCAGCATGGATTTTCATCCACGTCACGGTACTGTTATTCCGATTACTCAAAAAGAATTGCGACGCCTTTTCAAGGCATATGGTAAACCGGAAAGTTTCTAAAACTTTGCGATTGATAATCTTAATGCAATATATACCATGAGAAAATTATTCCTCTTTCTAGTTGTCTTGTTTTTGTCGTTTCAGCAGTTCACTTTAGCTGCAATCAAGGAAATGACGAGTACACCCGATTCGGTTTATCTGTTTTCTTTTGCAACTTCTGGAGACGACGGACGCAGCGGACTCCGTTTCGCCTGGAGTACAGATAAAGAAAACTGGTTTGAAATTGGCCGGAACTACGGATATCTCCGGTGCGATTATAGCCGCTGGGGATCACAGAAGAAAATGCTTGATCCTTATTTGAAACAATCGCCCGATGGCGAATGGATTTGTACCTGGAAACTGAATGACCGTGATGGATACGGCCAGGCTACTTCCAAGGATTTAATCAACTGGACTAGTCAGAAATATCCCCGTACTACACCGGATTTTGACGGAGTGAGAGTGAAAGCTATTGTTGCCGGAGAAGAGCAGAAAGGGAATATCAACCGGGTAGCTTGGACCTTGGTGGATGGATTGGATAAAAATTATGGCTGGAATCAATATCGGAACTCATTACATGGAGAACGTCCGGTACAGGATGGAGAACGTTTTGCCGGTTTGAAGCCTGTAAAAGCAACGGTCACTGTACAACCGGAAGGTGCAAAGGCCATTAGTGATGTATTGCTGGGCGCTTTTTTTGAAGACATCAATTATTCGGCAGACGGAGGACTCTACGCAGAACTTATCCAAAACCGCGACTTCGAGTACGACCCTTCGGACAGGGAAGGAGATAAGAACTGGGATGGCTTTCATTCCTGGTCATTGAGAGGGAATGGAGAAGCTGAATTTTTGATCGTTACAGATGCTACAGACGCTATTCATTCTAACAATATGAATTATGCTATATTGGATGTCAAGCAGCCTGGAGCTTTTTTGGTCAATACAGGCTTCGACGGAATTGCGCTTAATGCAGGTGATAAGTATAACTTTTCTTTATTTGGTCGTGTCCCGGTAGGAAAATCCAATAAATTACTGATACGTTTGGTTGATGCTGGGGGGACAGTGCAGGGAGAAACTTCAGTAACCGTTTCCTCCCGTTCATGGAAGACTTATAAAGCGGTTTTGATTGCAAAAGCATCTGTTGATGTACATTTGGAAATTCAGCCACAGTCAGCAGGCGAAGTTGATTTAGATATGATTTCTCTATTTCCACAAAATACATTCAAAGGCAGAAAGAATGGTCTGCGTGCCGATTTGGCACAGATACTTGCCGACATTCATCCCCGTTTCATCCGTTTTCCCGGTGGTTGTGTGGCTCATGGTGATGGTCTGAAGAATATCTATCAATGGAAAAACACAGTCGGTCCGTTGGAAGCAAGAAAAGCACAGCGTAACCTTTGGGGATACCATCAAAGCATGGGATTGGGTTATTTTGAATATTTCCAGTTTTGCGAAGATATTGGTGCGGAACCGCTTCCAGTGCTGGCGGCCGGTGTTCCTTGCCAGAACTCTGCCTGTCACGGCGACTTGAGAGGAGGACAACAAGGTGGTATTCCGATGAACGAAATGGGAGCTTATATTCAGGATATTCTTGATCTGATAGAATGGGCAAACGGTGACGCTAAGAAGACAAAGTGGGGAAAGGTACGTGCCGAAGCCGGGCATCCGAAACCATTCAATTTGAAATACATCGGTATCGGAAATGAAGATCTTATCACTGATATCTTCGAAGAACGCTTCACGATGATCTTCAATGCCATCAAAGAAAAATATCCTGAAATGATTGTTGTCGGTACAGTGGGACCGTTCAATGAGGGTACAGACTACGTGGAAGGATGGAAGCTGGCGGACAAACTGGGTATTCCGATGGTCGACGAACATTATTACCAGACTCCGGGATGGTTCCTGAACAACCAGGATTTCTACGACAAATACGATCGTTCGAAAAAGACAAAAGTATACTTGGGCGAATATGCAACTCACATACCGGGACGAAAGGCGAATATCGAAACAGCACTGACAGAAGCTCTTTATCTTGCTGCCTTGGAACGTAATGGCGATGTTGTACACATGACTTCCTATGCCCCTCTTCTCGCTAAAGAAGGACATACCCAGTGGAATCCGGATTTGATTTACTTCAATAACCGGGAAGTGAAACCTACCACCGGCTACTATGTTCAGAAACTCTACGGGCAGAATGCCGGGAACGAATATTTTCCGTCGCAGATCACTCTTGATAATAGAGACGATCAAGTGCGGAAACGCATTGCTTCTTCTATTGTCCGTGACTCGGCAAGTGGTGATGTGATTGTGAAGCTGGTCAATTTACTTCCCGTAGAAGTGAATACGAATGTCGACCTTTCCGGAATCGGTGCTATACAGTCTTCTGCAAAAAGAACCGTACTGACCGGCAAACCGGCCGATACCCCGCTACCTGTTGAAGACACGATGGAAGTAGCAGAAAAGTTTGACTACCAATTACCTGCCTATTCTTTTACGGTGATCCGCATAAAGAAGGCAAATGAGAAATAACAGAAAAAAGTGAAGATAATAACGACATAGATAATATGAAGAAGATAATAAGTACTCTGCTGGCTAGTTGCTGTCTGACTTCTCTGATAGCACAGGAAGTGGTAGTGAAAGGGCCGGATGAAAAACTGCAATTGGTTGTATCTGCTTCTCCAGCCGAAAAGCCAAGTTATTCGATTACCTACAATGGAAAGACAATGTTGGAGAAATCTCCTTTGGGTATGAATACGAATATCGGTGATTTTGCAAAAGGGATGAAACTGACAGGACACGCTGTTACTCCGATTGATACTGTCTATCATCAGGATCGTATTAAAACCTCCACAGTGCATTATCAGGCAAACGAACTGATTTGTAATTTTGAGAATCCGAAAGGGCAGAAAATAGATGTAGTCTTTCGTGTCAGCAATCACGATGTAGCTTTCCGTTATACTCTTCCGCGTCAGGATGGAAAAGGAAGTGTAACGGTAACTGCCGAAGAAACCGGCTTTCGCTTTCCGCAACAAACAACTACTTTCTTATGTCCGCAAAGCGATGCCATGATAGGTTGGAAGCGTACCAAGCCCAGTTATGAGGAAGAGTACAAGGCAGATGCTCCCATGAGTGACCGTTCACAGTACGGGCATGGCTACACGTTCCCTTGTCTGTTCCGTATCGGTGACGATGGTTGGGTATTAGTCAGCGAAACAGGTGTGGACAGTCGTTATTGCAGTTCTCGTTTGAGCGATGTAAGCGAAGGCAATCTGTATACGGTTGCTTTCCCCATGGCTGAAGAAAATAACGGTAACGGAACTTCTGCTCCGGCATTTGCCCTTCCCGGTGCTACTCCCTGGCGTACCATAACTGTTGGTGAAACCTTGAAACCGATTGTGGAAACAACCGTTATCTGGGATGTCGTACGTCCTCTTTATGAAACGAAGCATGACTACCGTTTCGGACGCGGCACATGGAGCTGGATTCTCTGGCAGGATGGTAGTATCAACTGTGACGATCAGGTGCGCTATATTGATTTTGCAGCTGCAATGGGGTATGAGTATGCCTTGATCGATAACTGGTGGGATACGAACATCGGCCGTGACCGTATGAAATCTTTGATAGAATACGCACGAAGCAAAGGAGTGGAACTCTTCTTATGGTATAGCTCTTCCGGCTATTGGAATGATATTGAGCAGGGGCCGGTGAATCACATGGACAATGCCATTATCCGCAAACGTGAAATGAAATGGTTGCAAAGCCTTGGAGTGAAAGGAATCAAAGTTGATTTCTTTGGTGGCGACAAGCAGGAAACGATGCGCCTGTATGAAGATATTTTGAGTGATGCTGACGACCACGGTCTGATGGTAATCTTCCACGGTTGCACCATCCCTCGAGGATGGGAACGTATGTACCCGAACTATGTAGGCAGCGAGGCTGTACTGGCCTCCGAAAATATGGTTTTCGGCCAGCACTTCTGTGATGAAGAGGCTTTCAATGCCTGTCTGCATCCGTTTATCCGCAATGCGGTGGGTTGCATGGAATTCGGTGGTTGTTTTCTGAACAAACGGCTGAATCGCAACAATGACGGAGGAACTACCCGCCGTACTACTGATATATTTCAATTAGCCACTACCGTATTATTCCAGAATCCGATACAGAATTTTGCGCTTGCTCCCAACAACCTGAAAGATGTTTCCCCTGTTTGTATGGACTATATGAAAACGGTTCCTACCACATGGGATGAGACACGTTTTATTGACGGATATCCGGGGAAATATGTAGTTTTGGCGCGTCGCCACGGTGACACCTGGTATCTGGCAGCAGTGAATGCCGGGAAAGAAATCGTAAAGTTGAGGCTGGATTTAGATATGTTTGCCGGAAAAACTGTTTCTCTGTATGAGGATGATAAAAAAGGAGAACCGCAGCTTCTGCCGTTGAAAGTGAAAGAAAACGGAAAAGTGCAACTGGAAATCCTTCCACAGGGAGGTGTTCTATTGGTGAATAGAAGCGTGGCGGGATCATATGGGAAATGATTGTTCGGCAAAAGTTTGGTAGAATCATTATTTATAGCGTAATTTGTGTAGCATAAAAAGTACTACAATAATTACGCTATAAATAATTGCTTGAATATGAATGACGTAAATAATCCTTTTTTGATTTATGCCTATGCTGGTCCTAAGTATTTCTGTGATCGGATAGAAGAAACGGAACATTTGATTTCCGCTTTACGGAATGGAAGAAATGTGACCTTAATGAGTCCTCGCCGTATGGGTAAGACCGGATTAATACAGAACGTCTTTCATCAGATACGACGGGAGTATCCGGAGGCAGCTTGTTTTTACATGGATATTTTTTCTACGACATGTCTGGATGATTTTATCATTCAGTTCGGGCAGACTGTGATTGGTAAATTAGATAATTTATCGCAGAAGACGCTGGCGACAATCAGTGGCTTTTTTAGAAGTTGTCGTTTAGTGTTTTCCCCCGATGTCTTAACGGGAGTGCCACAAGCAACTCTTGATTTTCAACCTTCCCAGGCACAGGCAACATTAAAAGAGATTTTTGATTACCTGGAACATTCGGGAAAAGAATGTTATATCGCTATTGATGAATTTCAGCAGATCACTGAATATCCGGAAAAAGGAGTAGAAGGCTTGTTGCGTTCTTACATTCAATTTTTACCTCATGTACATTTTATTTTTTCAGGAAGTAAACAACATCTGATGGCAGAAATGTTTGGTTCAGCGAAACGTCCTTTTTACCGGAGTACGGAAAAGATGAATCTGGCATCCATCCCTTTAGAGCATTATTCTCTTTTTGCCATACGTTGGATGCAGGCCGGAGGAAAGGAATTGAGTGATGAACTCTTTCAGATGATTTATCGACGTTTTAATGGGCATACATGGTATGTACAGTATGTGCTGAACCGACTTTATGAACAAAAGGAGCCCGTCTTGAATGAAACCATATTTGAGAAATGTTTGGCAGATATAGTTCGTTCCGAGGTGGATGAATACCAGCGTTTATATGGTATGTTGACCGAAAATCAGTCAACTTTGTTGCGCGCTATCGCCCGGGAGCAATTCGTAACGGCTATTAATAGTTCTATATTTATTAAGAAATATGGATTGAAAGGTTCGAGTAGTATTAATGCAGCCCTTAAATTCCTGATTAATAAAGAATATGTATTTAAGGCGGAAGAGGGATATTGTGTATACGACCGTTTTATGGAATTGTGGTTGCAGACATTACCTTACGCTGGTATACTAAAATAATCATATTCAAGAAAATACCCTTCACCTTTCACAATGCCCTATTCATCGGTATTAGCGGGTGAAGGGCAGGCTTTCACTTTCCTTTCACCTTTCTACCCTGACTTTCACAGATTGTCCAGTTTGCTAAATCCTTCATCTATAGTTGGCAGAAGAAGTGTTAGCAGATAGCTTTCGGACTATTATAGGAAAACTTCTTTTCTATAAAGGATAAACTTCCTTTGTATAGGAACCAAACTTTCTTTGCCTTATAAGAAAACTATAAATGCAAGCTTTGATTATATAAATGAAACTTTCATTTGTATAATCAAAGCTTTTGTTTTTATAAACGCAACTTGCAATTATAGATTGCATTTAATGAAAAGCAAGTTTACATACTGGTAATAAGAAGTTTACCAGTAATCAAAAGAAAGTTTGTTGTTAATGAAAAAGAAGTTAGTTAGTAATGAGTAGGAAACAGGTTAGATATGTCTTTAGAAGTAACAGGTGGAGAAGAATTATGCAGGGTTAAGAAAACGGAGGGTGAAAGGCGGATGAAAGAGTAACCTTCACCCGCAAATGCCGATGAATAGGGCATTGTGAAAGGTGAAGGCTGTATTTGTGAAATTAAAAAATAGGTGTTAGGGGGAAATCTACCGATTGGTTACTGTTTATTTCCCCAGTGTGAGATGGTGGGAATAAAGTTGAAACTTTATAATTTTAAGCCAACTCTCTTTCCCTTATAAGAAACTGATTGATCGAACGTCGTAGCATCACCGTCACCACAACCTTTTCCCGGTTCTACAATGATAATATTGAATTTACGATTTTTCAGCATTCCTTTGTAATTACCTTGGCGGTCGTTAATCGTCAGGGTGCGGTCTTTATCATTCCACTTCATGGCAATGGTAGTGTATGCTCCCTTTTCGTAATTGTAGTTGTCGAACTCATCTTCGTAAAGAGTAAATTCAGCGTCGGCGCCCGGATAAATGCGAAGTGTCAGATTATCCCATTTCTTTTCGGTGGAATATTGTACAGCCGGTCCCCAAGGTAGGATAGAACCTGCACGGACATAGACAGGCATGATGTCGATAGGCACTTCACGCTGGATGGTTTGTCCGCCTTTCAGGCTTTTTCCGGTCCAGAAATCAACCCATTGGGCACCTGCGGGTAGATAAACATCTGTCTTTCCTATCTTATTCATATTCTTCTGATAGCCGTTCTGTTTGTTGTCCTGCCATGTATAAAGCGAATCAGTTACGGGGCGGACAAGGAAATTACGGCCAAACATATACTCTGTATCCATCTCAAGTACTTTCTTATCTTTAGGAAAATCCATCATGAGTGGTCGGATGATGCTGCCCGCTTTGTTGGTAACTTCCCATGAAGTGCTGTAGAGATAGGGCAAAAGGCGATAGCGCAGGTGAGTATATTTTTCGAGCGCGTCATAAGCCCAGTCTCCTTTCTTGCCGAACTGGTATATTTCCACAGCTACCGGACTGGAATTGTGTGAACGCATGATCGGCTGGAATGCTCCCCACTGATACCAGCGCACGTGCAATTCATGATAAGCGATATTGTGTACATTATTGTTATATTTCCATGCGAAGAAGCCGCCCAGGTCGGTATTCCAGTATGGTATGCCGCATAGTGAGTAATTTAGTCCTGCCGCCAGTTGTTTCTTCATCACTTCCCAGGTAGAGACTACATCGCCGCTCCATGAATGTGACGCATAACGTTGCTGTCCTAGGAAAGACGAACGTGTGAGCAGGAATACCCGCTTGTCGGAAGTGGTGGCACGTTGATGTTCGTATACACCCTTGTTGGACATCAAAGGAAAAGCGTTGTGCACTCTGCGGAATGAACCCAGATAAGTGGGGGTGTCGAAATCTTTATCCTTGATTTCCAGATGATCCGGCTCGGTAGAGTCGAGCCACCAGCCATCCATTCCGAGATTGAAGATGTTCTTTTTCATTTCTGTCCAATACATATCGCGTGCTGTCGGATTGAACGGATCGTACGGTTTTACTCCGGCTTTGGGAGGCCATGTCTCGAAGTGAAGCAATGCTTTCAGGCTATCCATTTTCTGGTACATCTCTGTCCACGGACCGAACGAGGCCCATACTGAAATCATGATATGTGCATTCTGTTTATGTACATAGTCGATCATTTCTTTCGGACTTTTGATGCGTGGCGTTCCATAATTAGCATTTCTGTCTTCTCCGTTCGGGAGGAATTTCATGTATTCCGGATCACCCATTTTGTTGATATAGCGTGGGTTTTGGAATTTCATCGAGTTCCAGTTTTCGTTGCATCCCCAATATTGCCAATCTTGGATGATACCGTCCAGAGGTACTTTCAGTTCACGGTACTTGTCTACTACTTCGCAGAGTTCGTCCGGACTTTTATAGCGTTCGCGGCATTGCCAGAATCCCAGTGTCCAGAGCGGATAGAGCGGAGCCTGACCGGTCAGTTCGCGCACTCCGGCTATTACACCGTCCGCATTACCGCCATAAATGAAATAATAATCAGCGCAATCGCCTACTTCCGAGTCGAATGACATCTCTTGCGGATTGTCGAGGAAAGTAGTGGGAGAATAATTATCCCAATAAAGGGCATATCCTTTGACGGAATGAATAAACGGAATACAGATACTCATATTCTGATTGCGGAGGAGTAGTTTCTGGTTACGTTGGTTCACTTTACCCGTCTGCTGCTGTCCCAATCCGTAGATTACTTCGTCTTTATCCAGCAAAAAAGCCTGGCGGACATTGAAAGACGGAACACCTGCATCATTGAAAGGAGTGAATTGCGTTCCGTAATCTTTGTCCGTCAACAGACATTGGCCGGACGAATCGAAAAAATGGATACCCCCAGTCTTCGGGTTCACTTCCACTTGGATAAGACGACTGCTTAATGTCACATTTTTCCCCTTTTCACCGAAAGAAACAGGAGTTGTCTCAGGCGTTTTGACAATGACCAGACTTTCTTTATTGCAAGATTTCTGACTGGGCGTCTTATAAACCCTGACAATGGAGGGTGAATAAAACTCAATGTTGACATCCATCCCCTGTGTGGCACACTTGATGCCTTGTGAGGTACGTTGTACATTTTGTGCTGTACCATTGCCTGCTGCAACCATTGTTGCACATACCAGCAAGAAACCGGCTTTTCTAATAAGATTCATTTTCATGGTTTTTAGTGCTTTATGATGCAGCAAAAGTAGGGCAGAGGCAAGTAAAACGGACAACAATCAGGTTGAAACAAACAGTAATCACGTTGATTTCTTCACTTTTTCGGCATATTCTGACGGGCGGCATCCGTACATTTCCTGAAAGCATTTGCTTAAATAACTGGAACTGCTAAAACCTGTGTGTTCCGCAATTTCTGTAATACTTAGCTTGCCCTCTGTTATTAGTTGTGCTGCCCGTTGCAGACGAATGTTGCGGATAAAGAGGCTGGGAGACTGATCGAGCATAGTCACCAGTTTGCGGTATAATCCCGTTCGCTCCATACAGAGGTCGCGGCTTAGTTGCTCCACCGAATAGCCATTGACGTGCAGATTCTGTTCCACCAGTTTGATGGCTTGTGCCAGAAATGCAGATTCTTCCGTGTCCTGTTGCTGATGGTCGGGAGACGTTTCTTCTATGCTACAGGTTAGAGAATTATTTTGTTCGATCAGGTTGCGTATACGGAGTAATAGAATCTCTTCTTTATGCTTGCGTTCCATTTCCTTTCTGCTCCAATAGATATACAATCGGATACCGGTGAAAACAATCAGTAATAAAATGACTGCATACAGGATATAAGCCGTGGTTGTTTTCCACCACGGTGCATGGATGGTTAATTTTATTGCTGTCACTTTGCCGTTCCACTGAAGAGGATTGTCCGAAGCCATGACTTTGAATGTATAATCTCCCGGTGGTAAATTGGTGTAAACAGCTTGAAGAAGACCTTTCCCCACAGTCGCATTTCCCTGTCTTCCTGCAAATGTACTCATCCATTGCGGGTCGATACCTTCCAGTTGATAACGGTAGTATGTGCGTTCATGATTGATATAATTCAATGCCGAAGATTCGAAAGTCAGGAAGTTTTGGTTATAGTCCAGTTCGATTTCGGTTGTATAAGGAGCAGCCTTGGACAGGATGATGCGGTTGCCATATTCTTTTCCAGTATTCACTTTTTCTCCATACAAGCGTAAGGCTGTGAAAACCGGCGGATCAGGAAGCATTGGATGAATGGAGTCCTTGTCGGGATGGAATATGTTAAAGCCATCAATACCACCCAAATAGAGAGTGCCGTCGGAAGAACTGAATACGGCATCTTTTATGTATTCGCCGTCCAAAGCACCGTCCAACTGATTGAACCGGGTGAAACTGATGTTCTTATTCTCCGGATTTATGTGGATGCGTGTGACACCATTACTGGTCGTTACCCAGATGTCTCGATATTTATCCTCAATGATACCCTGGATAAAGTTATTGCTCAATCCGTTTTCGCGGTAGAAGGTACGTGGGATAGAGTCGTTTTCGCTGGTGAAAAGTTCCAGTCCGTCAGGAGTTCCTGCCCATGTCCATCCGCGTGTGTCGGTATATAATGTATGATATACTTTGTTTCTGAAATAACAGTTCCTTGGGGTGTTCAACCGGTTCAGGATTTCAGGAGAAATTGTAGGGATAGCTGCCGATTTCAATACATGGGATTTCTGCTCATTGACTGTCAGGCGATAAATTCGGGAATGAGCTTTCAGATAGATATTTCCATCTTTATCTTCGGCGAAAGATTCAATATTGATTTCTTCTTCCGGGGAGACGGGAAATGCATTGCGACCTATATGAGTCAGTTTATGCATGGACGGGTGATGATATAATAATCCCCGATTGAAAGTTCCGAGCCATAACCCTCCTTGCCGGTCTTGAAAGACAGTGCTGATTTCGGTAGAGACAATCTGTCTGTTTCCGGTTTCCAATAGGGGGATGTATTTTTGTGTTCCTGTGTGGAGGTCAATAATCCAAAACCCGTGAACGCAACTAATATAGGCTTTCTCACCATTAGGGGTAATGATAAGGGTATTGAGAGTATAGTTCTGTTCGAAGAGTTTTTTCCATGTGCGCTTGTGGCTATTGAAATAGAATAAACCGCCTTTACGCCCGTTGCGTAGTTGATAGAAGCCGTCTGCGCTTTTGACGACGAGAGAAGTATTTTGATATTCAGCCTGTTCGGATGCAGGATAAGCGGCTATATTGTATACAGTTTTTTGGTCGGCTATGTGGTAACAGGACACTTCGCCTGTGTCATAGAATAAATATAGGGAGGTACTGTCGGCATTTAGGTCCTGCAATTTTCCGGAATACTTGCCGGGCAAGGTTATACGGGTCTTGTTGTTTAATTCCAGTAATTCGTTAGCTATGAGTAGCCAGATGTGGCCAGAATCGTCTACAAAAAGGTCTTCTACGGGGGCTTGTATCTTTCTGTTCTTAAAGTAAGCGTCTAAATCAGGAATGTATTCCTCTCTGTACAGGTCAATGCACATCAGTTTGTGAGTATCTTTAATCCATAAAAGAGAATCCTCACTCTGGTAAATGCGGTAATGCCCGTTATATTGGTTTAATGGATATACGTATTCCGTGGTGCGGTGAAGATAGCTAAAATGTACACCGTCGTATAAATTTACATTACCGCTGGTGGTGAATACCATTCTTCCGTCGGGCAACTGGAGGATATAACGTATTTGGTTATCACTCAATCCTTGCGACGCATTGATGGTGGTGAACAGGAATCCACCGGCATATATGAACGGTGTCATCCTGAAACAGAAAAATAAGCAGAGCAGAATCCGTATGTTTCTCAAGCTATTGGTAGTCATGGCTATTTCAATATTACAAAGGTAATTGTTTCTTTCGGAAATAAAGAGGATAGGGGGAATAATTATGATATAATCATTCTTGCGATATCATTCCTAATCTTTTAACACCCTTCACTTTGTCTACGCGAGGAAATCGTTTATCTTTGCGTAGTGAATACTTAAATATCATCCCATTATGATTTACCCCATAGGAATACAGAACTTTGAGAGTCTGATAAATGACGGTTATGTGTATGTGGACAAGACGGCGTTAGTCTATCAAATGGCTACTACCGGACGTTATTATTTTCTTAGCCGTCCCCGACGTTTTGGGAAGAGCTTGCTTCTTTCTACGCTGGAAGCTTATCTGAGTGGGAAAAAGGAACTTTTCAGAGGGCTTGCCATCGAGAAGCTGGAACATAAATGGGAGGAACATCCTATTCTTCATCTTGACTTGAACACCGCCAAATATGACGCGATGGATAGCTTGAATCATGTTCTTGATGACAGTCTCAAAAAATGGGAAGAGATATATGGCACCTTTCCTACAGAAGTAACCTTCGCCCTGCGCTTTAAAGGAATTGTAGAACGTGCTTACGAAAAGACCGGTCATCGCGTAGTTATTCTTGTGGATGAATATGACAAGCCTATGCTGCAAGCTATTGGCAACGAGGTGTTGCAGGCTGAATATCGCAGCACGCTGAAAGCTTTCTACTCTGTACTCAAAACGCAGGACCGCTATATCAAACTTGCTTTCCTGACAGGTGTGACGAAATTCGGCAAGGTGAGCGTGTTCAGTGATTTGAATAACCTGAATGATATCTCTATGGACGGCCGTTACATCAATATTTGCGGTATCACAGACGGAGAACTTCACGAATATTTTGATAATGATGTGGTACTGTTAGGTGAAAGAAATGGGTTGACAAAGGAGGAATGTTACACTAAACTGAAGGAACAGTACGATGGTTATCATTTTGACTACAAAACCGAAGGACTCTATAATCCTTTCAGTATCCTCAATACTTTAGCAAAAATGAAGTTTGCCGATTATTGGTTTGAAACAGGTACACCTTCATTCCTTGTTTATCTGATGAAGAATTCGAATTACCAATTAGATAAACTAACCGAAGAGCAAGTTCCCGGTGACTTTTTGAATAGCATTGACTCCATGTCACGCAATCCTATTCCTGTCATTTATCAGAGCGGATATCTCACGATAAAGGGATATGACGAACGTTTCGGCAACTATCAGTTGGGTTTTCCGAATAAGGAAGTGGAGAATGGTTTCATTAAATATTTGATACCTTTTTATACACCGGTAGAAGAGGAAAAAACCGGATTTTTCATTACTAACTTTATCATGGACATTGAACGTGGAGATCCCGAAAGTTTTATGCAGCGAATGCAATCCATGTTTGCTGATACTGACTACAAGATAACGGGGAAGATGGAACTTTATTTTCAAAATGCAATGTATCTGGTGTTCAAAATGTTGGGCTTTTATACCGACGTAGAACGTACCACTAGTAATGGGCGTATAGACATTGTGTTGAAAACCAAAGACTATATTTACGTGATGGAATTGAAACTTGATGGTACTGCCGACGATGCTTTGCGTCAGATAGAGGAGAAGGACTATGCTTTGCCTTTTGCCAAAGATTCCCGCAAATTATATAAGATAGGTGTTGACTTCTCTTCCGAGACACGCGGCATTAAGGAGTGGAAAATAATCCCTGATGCTGATGCATAGTGCATTGTGAAAGTTATGTAGCGGCCTTAGGGATTAATATATCTTCCCAAAAACAACCAATATCAATATCATGCAAACAGTATAGTTGGTCATTGAAATATGGAATAATGGATAGGTGGAAAGTGGAGTAATGTCGTATTATATATAATGGCAATGAGACTCATTTGCGAAAAGATGGCCTTATAAAAGCTTTTCATACGAATAATGGTCTTTTTGTATCCCTTTTTGACGTAAATTTGGACTCTATTTATCTAAGTATGGAGTACCTTTGTAGACGAAAAACCTAAAATAATATCATGAATTTGAATAGACATTACTTACTACTGTTGCTGATAGCAATGTTGTTGATCCCTGCACAGGACCTGTCTGCGAAAAAGAAAAAACAAGTAAAAGAACCGAACGACCGTGAACTGTGGGCGGGAGTATTATATCGAATGGCTGAACCCGTGCTTAGTAATATGAGTGAGGGCAAGTTGCAACAGAACATGTTGGTAGAGTTGAGTCCGACATGGGATGGACGAAATAAGAATGTCACTTATATGGAGTGCTTCGGGCGTTTGATGGCAGGACTGGCTCCCTGGATTTCATTGCCGGATGATGATACGGCAGAAGGTGTTCAGCGTAAACAGTTGCGCGAATGGGCGTTAAAGAGTTATGCGCAGGCTGTAGATCCGGAAAGTCCCGATTATTTGTTGTGGAGAAAAGAGGGACAGACGTTGGTGGATGCAGCCTATATTGCAGAAAGTTTCATAAGAGGATACGATGCCTTGTGGGTTCCGCTGGACAGTGTGACAAAACAACGTTATATTACCGAATTTACCCAACTTCGCCGGGTAGACCCTCCTTATACTAACTGGTTGTTATTCTCTGCCACAGTGGAATCTTTCCTGCGTAAGGCTGGTGCACCGAGTGATACTTATCGCATTGCTTCGGCTCTACGTAAAGTGGAAGAATGGTATGTGGGAGATGGCTGGTATTCGGACGGTCCGGATTTTGCTTTTGACTATTATAATAGTTTCGTTTTGCACCCTATGTATATAGAACCGTTGGAAATCATGACAAATGCCGGTAAGAACAAAGTCTGGAATATGCCGGATTGCGATTATAATCGTGCAGTCAAACGGATGCAACGCTTTGGAATAATTCTGGAACGGTTTATTTCTCCGGAAGGTACGCTCCCGGTATTCGGGCGTTCTATCACGTACCGTACAGGAACTTTACAACCTTTGGCATTGCTGGCATGGAGAGAGTGGCTCCCTAAAGAATTACCAAATGGACAAGTACGTGCAGCTATGACGGCAGTTATCAAACGAATGTTTAGTGATAATCATAATTTCAATGAAAAAGGATTCCTGACTTTAGGATTCAATGGTAAGCAGCCGAATATATCAGACTGGTATACGAATAATGGTAGCTTATATATGGCTTCACTCGCATTTCTCCCATTGGGACTTCCGGCAGAACATCCATTCTGGACTTCACCTGCCGAGGATTGGACAAGTAAGAAAGCCTGGGAGGGGAAAGATTTCCCGAAAGATCATGCTGTTCATTAAGATGGACTAACTAATAAAGATTTATATATGACTAGACTATTATTATTTATTGTAGTTTGTCTTGGCTTGTTGCCGATGCCGGTACAAGCCCAGAAAAACGCTGCATTTATCCCTGGTGAAGTTTGGAAAGATACGGACGGGAATCCGATCAATGCCCATGGTGGTGGACTTCTATATCATAACGGTACTTACTATTGGTATGGCGAATACAAGAAAGGGAAAACCATTTTGCCTGACTGGGCTACGTGGGAGTGCTATCGTACGGATGTGACCGGAGTAGGTTGTTACTCTTCTAAAGATTTGCTGAACTGGAAATTTGAGGGTATTGTGCTTCCGGCTGTTAAAGACGATCCGGATCATGACCTGCATCCCTCCAAAGTATTGGAACGTCCGAAAGTAGTTTATAATAAGAAAACGGGCAAATTTGTAATGTGGGCCCATGTGGAAAGTGCTGATTACAGTAAGGCTTGTGCCGGAGTGGCAGTTTCCGATTCTCCTGTCGGTCCGTTCGTTTATCAGGGAAGTTTTCGTCCGAACAATGCGATGAGCCGCGATCAGACTGTTTTTGTGGATGATGATGGACGTGCTTATCAGTTTTATTCTTCAGAAAATAATGAAACGATGTATATCAGCCTTCTGACTGATGATTATCTGAAACCGAGCGGACGTTTTACACGCAATTTCGTAAAAGAATCGAGAGAGGCTCCGGCAGTATTTAAATATAATGGTAAATATTATATGTTAAGCTCTGGTTGTACTGGCTGGGATCCTAATATAGCCGAGATCGCAGTAGCCGATTCTATTATGGGAACATGGAAGACAATCGGAAACCCTTGTACGGGACCGGATGCAGATAAAACGTTTTATGCCCAGAGTACTTATGTCCAGCCCGTTGTCGGAAAGAAGGATGCATATATTGCCATGTTCGACCGTTGGAAGAAGAAGGATTTGGAAGATTCCCGTTATGTATGGTTGCCTGTGTTGGTAAAAGATGGGAAAATAACGATCCCTTGGTATGAAAAATGGAACCTTTCTATCTTTGACAAATAAAAAATAAATATGAAACGGATACTGTTGCTACTTTGTGGAATAATGCTCGTTCCTGTTATTGCCTGTTCCCAGCATTTGGTTGAAGTAGGAAAGGGGTATAGCTGTACTTCGGTCAATACGACGGTCTTTCGGAATAACTCGCTGGTTACACACGGTGATGAACAATATATCAGTTATTACGATAACGATGGCTATCTGGTACTTGGAAAGCGGAAACTGGATTCGGAACAATGGACATTACATCGCACCCAATATCAGGGAAATGTGAAGGATGCTCATAATATAATTAGCATGATGATAGATGGGGAAGGATACATACATATATCTTTTGACCATCACGGACATCCATTGAATTATTGCCGGAGTATTGCTCCCGGTTCTCTGGAACTGGGGGATAAAATACCCATGACCGGAGTTGACGAAAGAAATGTCACCTATCCGGAGTTCTATCCTTTATCCGGAGGAGATTTATTGTTTGTTTACCGCTCCGGTTCTTCGGGGCGTGGAAATCTGGTAATGAACCGTTATTCGCTGAAAGAACATAAATGGACTCGTGTGCAGGATATACTGATCGATGGGGAAAATAAACGGAATGCCTATTGGCAGTTATATGTTGATGAGAAAGGGACGATTCATCTTTCATGGGTATGGCGCGAGACCTGGCATGTGGAAACAAACCATGATATTTGTTATGCCCGTTCTTTCGATAATGGGGTAACCTGGTATAAGACGAGTGGAGAACGATATGAACTCCCGATCAAATTGTCCAATGCGGAGTATGCCTGTCGTTTACCTCAAAACTGTGAGTTGATAAATCAGACGAGTATGAGTGCCGATGCGGGAGGAAATCCGTATATAGCTACTTATTGGCGGGAACCCGATAGTGATGTTCCTCAATACCGCATCGTCTGGAATGACGGGAAGATGTGGCATCAACGGCAGATAACCGATCGCCAGACACCTTTTACCTTGAAGGGTGGAGGTACGAAAATGATCCCTATTGCCCGTCCGCGTATTGTGGTAGAAGGTGGAGAAGTCTTTTATATTTTCCGTGACGAAGAACGGGGAAGTCGTGTGTCGATGGCATATGCGAATGATGTGGGTACGAGTAAGTGGACGATAACGGATCTGACGGATTTTTCCGTGGATGCTTGGGAACCCTCTCATGATACGGAACTTTGGAAAAAGCAGCGGAAACTGCATCTCTTTGTACAACACACCCGTCAGGGAGATGGTGAACGCACAGCGGAAATTGAGCCTCAAATGATATATGTATTGGAAACGAATATGGATACAAATAAATAAAGGTATGAAGAAACGATATGCAACTCTTTTTTCTGCACTCTTTCTAGGCGGTGCAATCTGTGCAAGTTGTACGGATAAGAAGGATGCTTCTGCTGAAGAAGTGATAAACACCATTCATAAAGTGAATCATTATTGGCAGACGAATCATCCGGAACACGGACGTTCTTTTTGGGATAATGCCGCTTATCACACCGGAAATATGGAAGCTTATTTTTTGACTAAGCAGCCGGACTATTTGGAATACTCGAAAGCCTGGGCGGAACATAATGAATGGAAAGGGGCAAAATCAGATCATAAGGAAAACTGGAAGTACAGTTACGGTGAAAGTGATGATTATGTGCTTTTCGGTGACTATCAGATTTGTTTCCAGACGTATGCCGATCTCTATAATCTGGAACCGGATACACAGAAAATAGCCCGTGCCCGCGAAGTGATGGAATATCAGATGAGTACCCCCAATCATGATTATTGGTGGTGGGCGGATGGCTTGTACATGGTCATGCCGGTCATGACAAAGATGTATAATATAACTAAGAATCCGCTCTATTTGGAGAAACTACATGAATACCTCTCCTATGCTGATAGTATTATGTATGATGAAGAGGTCGGACTTTATTACCGGGATGGAAAATACGTGTATCCTAAACATAAAAGTGTGAACGGCAAAAAGGATTTTTGGGCACGTGGAGACGGCTGGGTATTGGCCGGATTGGCAAAAGTCTTGAAAGAACTTCCTGAAACAGATAAGTATCGTCCGGAATATATAGACCGTTTCCGTACCCTGGCTAAGTCGGTTGCTGCTTGTCAACAGCCGGAAGGCTACTGGACACGCAGTATGTTCGACCCACTGCATGCACCGGGACCGGAAACCAGTGGAACGGCTTTCTTTACCTATGGTTTACAATGGGGAATCAATAACGGTTTCCTGGATGCTGCAGAATATCAGCCGGTGGTTGAAAAAGCATGGAAATATCTCTCAACAGTTGCTTTGCAGCCTGATGGCAAGATTGGATATGTGCAACCGATTGGTGAGAAAGCGATACCCGGTCAGGTGGTAGACGCAAACTCCACTTCGAATTTTGGAGTAGGTGCGTTTCTATTGGCAGCCTGCGAACGGGTACGTCACTTTAGTAATTAGCATTGGTTTCTGAAGACATAAAAAATATGGGTAGTAAATCTACCCATATTGACTAAAATGTGATAAACTATTTTTTCTTGTATATACTAATATCTTTAACTCCCCGGCTTTGGAGAAGTGTTTCCAATTGTTCGTTGGTTAGATATTCTTTGTAGCGTCCTTTACCATTGGTCGTATCTGCTGTCGTTTTGGAGTGATAGCTTCCATTGACAATAGAGTTTTTGATGGTGTTGTTGCTGGATGAGTTATATAGATTCATGTCAGCTATATTGTTTTTAGCATTCTTGTTATTTGCAACGATACAGTCTGTCAATGTGAAAATACAGTGTTCTCCTATGTTGTCTGCATCAAGAGCAAAACGTCCGTTGTTTTGGCGAGAAGCATAGTTGTCTGCGATGACAGTATTCTTGATATTGATGAGGTTGGGCTTTTCCTTGTTTCCATTACCGAAAATGGCAGAACCTTTGTTGGTAGCAGTATTTTTGCAGAAAGTACATGAAATTAGTTCGACCTTATTCTGTTGGTGAAGTTGTATGGCTCCTCCATTGCCAATCAAGTCTGTGTCTGATGCGGCATTTGCATGGAAGAGACAATCCTCGATACGGATTGTATTACCAATGCGTGCACAAATACCTCCGCCGTTTACAGCTGCATAGTTGTTGGTGAATGTACTTTTTTTGATATTGATATTTTTTCCGGCATCAGCATTGCTGTTATTTATGTATATGGCTCCTCCCTCTTTGGCTGAACAAGAGTCGAATGTACAATTATCAATATTGAATGAAATGGGTTCGATGAAGTTGTTAAAGTAAATGGCGCCACCGTTTGAACCGCGTTTCGGATCATCACTATTACTTGAGACAACAATACATTTTTTGAAATTTAGATTCTTCAGATTAACATTACCTGTGGAGTAGGTGATATACAGGGCGCCTCCATGATTCTTTTCTTTGGGGGAGAAGCCCTCGAACCAAAGCCCTTCTATGAGGATTGCCTTGTTTGATTCTGACTTGTTGTTGATAAAAAATGCCCTGTTGTCTTTACCGGTAAAAACCGCTTTGTTTTTTTGAGCATCAGGATTCTTTAGAGAGTTTTCATTACCGGCAAATCCACCGATTAAGGAGATAGCTTTGGTGATATTTATTCCTTGCGGCAGTACATAATTACCTGATGCTATATAAATAATGTCCCCGTCTGCTGCACTTTTGCAAGCGTTTTGAATGGAGGTGGCATTTTCCCAGGATGTACCGTTCCCGTTTGCATCACTTTTTACAAACCATTCGGAACCAAATATGTTTGCCGGAATAAGTAAGAAGCCGAATAAGGCTAATACGGAGTAAATGAATTGTTTTTTCATGGTATGAATAATAATTAGTAAATACTGTCACAAAGGTAAGGTGAAAGTCATATTAGAGATAAGATGTATGTTTCTATTTCTGGTATCTAGGTTACATTTCTATTCTTTTCTTCATATTCTGATGGAGAAATATTAAAGAAAGCCTTGAAGCGTTTGCTGAAATAAGAAGGATCACTAAAGCCAACCCTTGCGCAAGTTTCAGAAACGTTAAGCCCTTCGTCTTTCAAACATGTTGCTGCTGTTTTTAGTCGTATACTAAGTACCAGTTTTTGTGGTGACATATCTGTAATTGCCTTAATTTTTCGATACAATTGCGTACGGCTCATACCTATTTTTTCTGCGAGATCTTCAATTCTTAATTCCGGGTCATCAATGTTCTCCATAATGTAGTTGTGAACTTTCATAAGGAAGCGTTCATCAATGCTTGGTTCTCCGGCTATGCATTTATCCTCAACAGTGATTTTTCTGCTGAATGCCTTCCGTAGTTTTTCACGGTTCATGATTAGATTTTCAATTCTTGTTAGAAGTAATTCAGCATTGAACGGTTTGGTTATATAGTCATCTGCTCCGTACTGCAATCCTTCCTGTATCTGCGGAATGGTGATACGGGCTGTTAATAGGATAATGGGGATGTGTGATGTCCTAATGTCTTCTTTCAGAATTTTGCATACGTCAATGCCATTCATCCCAGGCATCATAATATCGCATACGATAAGGTCGGGGATGGTATGGAGGGCTATATCTTTGCCGTTCAAACCGTTTTCCGCTTCTTTGATATTAAACTTGTGTTTTATTTGCGACTTGATGTAAAAACGGATGTCCTGATTGTCTTCTATAATTAAAACAGTGTATCGTTTTGATGTTTCTTTTTTCTTCTCGGAAGAAGAGGAGTTTTCAACATTGGATAATAAGTTGGGCTGGATTAATTCGATGTTTTCAGTTATTTTTTCTTTGGAGAGAGTTATTTTATCCCCTTCATTCAGATGTTCGTCTCCCAAAGGCAGAAATATGCGGAAAATAGCTCCTTCACCTTCCTTGCTTTCTGCCCATATTGTTCCCTTATGAAGTTCTATAATCCCCTTGGTTAGGTTGAGGCCTATGCCTGTACCGTAAACTGTATTTGTTTCGTAATTATTGGCTTGATAGAACGGGTCGAATATTTTATTCAGGTCTTCTGCCGCAATTCCATGTCCGGTATCTCTTACTTTTATTTCCACTATTTGTTTGACGTTTGCCGGCAGATTATCAAACCGTTTTCCATATTTATTAATGGCAGCCGGTAGCTCCCATTGGCGGATATCAATTGTAATTTCTCCATTATTCCGTGTATGGCGAAAGGCGTTGGAGAGAAGATTGAACAGGACTTTCTCCAGTTGGTCGCTATTGTACCATAATGGTGGATTGTCCACTGCATAATTGAGATGCAGTTTGATATTCCTTTGTTTGGCCAATTCATGGAAAGCAATGAAGATTTCATCAATGAACTGTTTGAAATTGCCAGTTTCGACCTTTAACTTCAGATTTCCGGATTCTAGTTTTCTAAAGTCCATCAACTGATTGACTAGCAGTAATAATCTATTAGCATTTTTTTGTACTATATTTAGGGAGTCGACAATGCGTGAAGGTATGCTACTATCTGATAATAAGCTGTTAAGAGGCCCGATGATAAGTGTTAACGGCGTGCGTAGTTCATGCGAGAAATTGGTGAACAGGCGAATTCGTAATTGATGATTTTCCTCTAAATTCTGCTGTTCTATTTGCTTTATCCTTAGGTTATTCTCCAGCCTTTCTTTAGTGATGAAGTAGTTGAAGATAAACCACAGTAATGATAAGCCAAGAATGGTATAAATCGTGTATGCCCACCAAGTTGCCCAAAATGGGGGAGTGATAATTATTGTGAAGCTGGTTCCTGCCTCGTTCCATATTCCGTCATTATTGCTTCCTTTCACCCGGAACTTATATTTTCCGGGAGGGATGTTTGTGTAATTTGCAGTAGTGATGTTGTTGACGTAGTTCCAGCCTTTGTCAAATCCTTCCAATTGATAAGCATATTGGTTGGTATGGGGGAAAATGTAGTTAAGAGCCGCATAACTGACTGAAAACTGGGACTGATCGTATTTTAAATAGATTTTGTTGTCTGTTTCAATCTGATGTATGGGAGTGTCGTATTGTGGAAAACTGTTATTCCATATTTTGAAGTCAGTAATAACAATCTTCGGAATATGTGGGTTCTTTTTGAGATGTTGGGGACGGAAACTAATAAATCCGTTACTTCCTCCTACCACAAAGGTTCCGTCAGTTGTTTTTAGACAGGCATGCATGTTAATTTCCTGAAGAGGAAGGCCATTGGCGTGTGTGTAGTTAATAAAAGAATAGTCTTCTATATTAAGGCAAGAAATGCCACCTTGCGTTGTAAGCCAAATATTTCCGGCATTATCTTCAAGGATGCCGCATACAGCTTTATTGCTTAATCCATTTCGCTCGTCGAAAACTTCAAAAAGTTCTGTGGTACGGTTGTAGCGACAGACTCCCTCTCCATAAGTGCCTACCCATAGCTCATTATTGGAATCTTTGAAAAGAACGGATATGTTGTTGCTAGTCAAACTTCCGTTTTGCAGTCCGGCTTGATATTGTTTAATATCATGGTTTATATAATTATATTTGTATAGCCCGTTGTTACGTGTTCCTATCCAAATGATAGAATCAGAATCAATTAATAGATCCTGAACATTGACAAACTGTCGGGGCTGTTTTTCTCCTTTTACTGGAAACTTGTTAATATAAAGGTTTGTTTGGGGATTAAAACAGGTCAGATACTCATTGGTATGCGAAGCCAGCCAGATAGTACCGGTGCTGTCCTGTTCTAAATCGCGCAGATATGCTCCATTGTATTGTTGAAGGGTTTTCTTCAACCTTCCTTTTGTCTGAAGCGTATAAAGATTACCACCGAAGATGCTGATATATAAGTCTCTATTCTCTACTAGTTGGATATATTTAACTTCCTCATTTAGTGCCGGATTTATGAGCTTATTTGAATGAAAGATATAGCTCTCCTGATCCTTGTCATATTCAATAAGTCCGTCGTTGGTGCCTATCCAGAGTCTGTTATTCCATTCGATGAATGAATTATAACTGTGTACAGGTCGCCTGATATCCTTTCTTGCTACATGAAACTGAAAATAATTACTGAAATGACTGTAATAATCAACTCCTCCTATCCATGTTCCTGCCCAAATATTCTCGTTGCGGTCTTTGTATAACGCTATCACTGTATTGTCACTTAAACTTCCTGTTTCTCCGGTTTGAACAATATGCGCCATACATTGATTTAAGGTACTGTTGTATATAAGTATTCCACTTCTTGAAGCTAATACTAAATTGCATGATTCATCCTCAATGATGTATCCTATCTGTTCATTGTTGAAATTAGTTTTATTATGAATCCCTAAATCAATGGTTATGAAACGTTGCGTCGGGCGATCGAAACGTTTTAAACCGCTGTATGTGGTTCCTATCCATAAGTTCTTTTTGCTGTCCTCGTAGATATGGTAGATATTGTCTTTTTCTGTATAAGGATAGGAAGTTATTTCTTTATTGACAAGATTATAAAAATAGAGCATATTGCCATCTGTGAAGCAGAGATTGCTATAAGAATCTTCTGTTAACCATATGATGGGGTTTCCTTGAAAAATATGGTGAAAACAGTCATGTTCTTTATCGTATATGTCAAGACCGGATGTAGTGGCTATCCATAACCGGTCTTTGGAATCGACATATAGATGCTTTATAATATAATCAGATATACTATTCTTTGAACTACTGTCAGGATAGTAGCGTGTGACTTTTTTGGTGATGGGATTCATCCGGTTTAATCCGTAGTGAGTTCCTATCCACAGGTATCCATCTCCCGTTTCTGTAATAGTGGTAATATCGCTGCTACTGATGCTGGTTGAGTCTTTGGGAATGTTACGGAATATTTCAAAGCCGGTTCCGTCATACTTGTTTAGTCCGTCTCTGGTACAGAACCACATATAATCTTTGCTGTCTTGATAGATTCTGATGATCGTATTTTGCGATAATCCATCTTTTACGGAAAGATTGAGAAAAGATATATTAGGTTTTTGTGCAGTACTGAAACAGGTGTATAGCACAACCAATAGTATGGCGGTTAATGTTTTTTTCATTGTATGACGATTTTGAAAGTTAAGAGATTTATTTCTTTAAAACAAAAGTATCATTTTTCTTATTCTTTCTTACGGGGGAATGTTACATCTTTTGGTAGATATGTTTCATTTGGTGGATTTTGAAACATGGATTCTTGTCTTTGGAATAATAGTACGAGTAAATGTGTCTGTTAATGCTTATGTTTGTTGCACTCGAAATGACTTTGTTTTTCAACCGTTCAATAAAGACTGCAAAAGATATGAAACAACTGTATTTGGCAATTTGGGCTCTTTTAGTTCTCGCTTGCGGGAAGAACGAGAAGGCTTTACATATTACTTTGACTAATCCTTCGGATACTGTTCGGGTGGATGAGTCCTTTGTTATACGCCGGGAACAATTGAACATTGATGAAAGTAGTGAATTAGTGCCGGTATTAATGGATGAATCCAACAATTTTATTCCGTGCCAATATGATGATGTGGATGGAGACGGTCGTTGGGACGAATTGGCTTTTGTCTGTGATTTACCTTCTATGGTACGGTTAAATCTTAAGATAGATTGGGTTAATCCAAAGAAATATCCTGTTTTTCCTTATCGCACGAACATTCGTTATGGAAAAATGATAACTCCGGGCAACATCAAGGAATTGAAGACCGACGTGCATGGTAGTGAAGGTTTGCCAAGAGGTGAGGGGTATCCTTATCAAATGGACGGTCCGGCCTGGGAGAATGATAAAGTCGGATTCAGGCATTATTTTGACGGGCGCAATAATCGGGATGTTTTCGGTAAATTGCTTCCTGCTATGGTACTTGACACTGTAGGGATAACTGTTGACGGGATGCCGGGGGATACTTACAATGTGATGAGAAATTGGGGAAGAGATATTCTGATGGTTGGCAGATCTCTTGGAGTGGGAGGAATTGCTATGCAACTGCCGGATACATTGATAAGATTGGGGGTGTTACCGGAACAAACCGTAGATAATGTCGATTCTACCCGCTACACTTTGATAACCAAAGGAACTGTACGCTCTATGTTTAAGCTTAATTATTATGGTTGGAAGGTAGGAGAATGTAAAATTGATTTGCAGGAGATAATTACTATTTGGGCTGGCAAATATGGATATGAAAGTTTGGTGACCACTAATGCTTTGCCGCAAAATGCACGTCTCGTAACGGGATTGGTTACTTTAGAGAATGAAAAACCGCAAGTCTCCAGGTTACATTCTGACAAGTATCTGTCGATGAATACACATGATCTTCAGGCAAATAAAAAAGAATGGTATTTAGGGCTGGGGCTTGTTCTACCTGTTTCAAATGTCGATACACTATTTGAAGCTTCCAGTCTGAATTCAAATATACGAAATACTTGGTGTGCAGGTTTAAAGCCGGATTTAAATGGGGAATATCGTTACAGAGTCTATGCTGCTTGGGAAATGAGCGACAAGCGTTTTATTAATCGTGATTTTTATTTAGGAATGATCAATGACTATATTGAGCGGTTATGTAATCCGGTTCTTATGGAGATAACCCCATAAGATGAAAATATGGGTGATATGTATCAATGTTACCTGTGAATGAACGATAAATACATATCTGATTTCTGTTTTTCTTCTACTTTTGGCAAAGAGAATCTATTAATTAGTTATTAATAAATAATTGTATTATGAAAAACCTACTGCAAAAAAACAAATGGATGATTTATTTTCTGACTGGGGTTGTCATAGCCTTGTTTGTTGGATGTCCAAATGTATCAGCTCAATCATTTCAGGTTTCTGGATTTGTAAAAGATCAACGGGGGGAACCGTTGATAGGGGTGAGTGTACTTGAAAAAGGTACTGCTAATGGTGTGGTGACAGACCTTGACGGTAAATTTGTAATTCGTGTAAGTTCAAGTTCGTCTGTACTGGCTATAACTTATATGGGATATAAAAAGAAGGAGTTACCGGTACAGCGGGATAAACTGCTTGAAGTTGTATTGCAGGAAGATGTGAGCGAACTTGACGAAGTTATGGTTATAGCGTATGGTACAAAAAAGAAAAGAGATGTCATCGGATCTGTTACAAAAGTAAAGAGTGAGGATTTGGTATTATCTACCGGGGGGCGTTTTGAAAATGCACTGCAAGGTAAGGCAGCCGGTGTTCAAATAGTCAATGATGGTATTGCCGGAAATTCCCCCCAGATAAAGATACGGGGTATTCGTTCTATTTCATCGGGTACTGATCCTCTGTGGGTAGTTGATGGGATGGTTGGGGGAGATGCTTCCAATCTGAACTTTTATGATATTGAATCTATCGAGATTCTGAAAGATGCTGCAGCTACTGCTATATATGGTTCGCGTGGTTCGAATGGTGTAATTATAGTAACAACCAAACGGGGGAAAAAAGGGACGCCACAGTTTAACATCAGTTACGAATATGGTGTGACCTCTTTGACTAAGGATGATTTGGGGATTGCTTCTACTGAAGAATATTTCGAAGTTATGGATTTGGCGCGTAAAAATACAGGAAAAGAACCTTTTGATCCGCAACGCGATGTAATAAAACCTTTTTGGAACAATTGTGAATCGGAAATCACCCGTGAGGAAGCATTAAAGCAACATCATGATTATGTCGGGATGACTACTCGTACAGGCTTTTACCATGACTTGAATGTTTCCGTCACTCAAGGAGGGGAATCTATTAGTAACTATGCCTCTTTTAATTACAGAAAGGATGAAACTAACTTGAAGGGGCGTGGACTGGAGTCTTATGCCGCCCGACTGAATACGGATTATAAAAAAGGACTTATTTCGTTAGGAGTTCAGGCGTTCGGACGCTTTCGTATTATGGATAATGCGACTAACTGGAATTATCCTCCTTTAGTTCCTTGGTATAAAGTATATGATGAGACATCACCTTCCGGTTATTGGAATCCGCGTATGGGGAATGGTACTACTGGTATGAATCCTGTGGCGGTGATTGATGAACGTTATCGCACCAATGAATCTCGTAATCTGAACTTGAGACTTAATGCATATGTAGAATTAGCTATTCCCAGAGTGGAAGGTTTGGCAATTCGTGCTGATGCAAGTTTGGCTTATGGCAATTCTCAAAATAATAGCTGGACTTCTAATATTATCACTCGCGACAACAAATTAGACGGGGACTCGGGCTCACGTTATAAAAATACTAGTTACTCCCAACAATATCATTTGTTTGGTAAATATAAAGCAGCTTTCGGTAATCATGGTGTAGATGCAGTGCTAGGTATTGAATCCAGCCGTGGATATACAGATTATCTGACATTATCGGGTAAACAACTCACCGGGGTTTTTCAAGAACTTTCGGGGGTGGGCACATACAATGCTGATTCAAGAGGTTATATTGGTGGAGAAAATTATGGAATGAGTTTTTTCAGTCGTTTGGATTATAAGTTCATGGAACGATATCTTTTGGGGGCATCTTTCATTCGCGAAGGTTCTTCCAAATTTATAAAAGAGAACCGTTGGGCGAATTTCTTCTCGGCATCTGCCGGATGGATTATTTCCGATGAAGCGTTTATGGAGTCTTTGGATTGGATTTCTATGTTGAAACTGCGTGGAAGTTATGGTGAAACAGGAAACCAAAATATTCCATCTGAAGCCACTATTACTTCTTATGCTACCAAAGCCAAGGCTTTTTACAACGGTGATCCTAATATGTATATGTGGAGTGTCCCTAATAAAGGAGCTAAATGGGAGAAAACAAGAAGCATAGATGTAGGTCTTGATTATGCATTTTTTAATAATCGGATTAATGGTTCTATTGCATACTATCGTCAAAATGTAGACGATATGTTATTGAAAGTGCAATTGCCCGCTTCTGCCGGTATTCCTAATAAAGACTTCAATATAAACTTCAATAATAGTATGTGGGCCAATATCGGCAGTATGTATAATGAAGGCTTTGAGTTTGATATTAATTATAATGCAATTACTACTAAAGACTTTAGTTGGACGACTGGTTTTAATTTGACTTACAATCGTAATAAAGTAACAGCTTTAAGTCCGGATGTTGATACAAAAGGAACTGGAATCATAAATACACGTCCGGGAGTTATTACCAAAAAAGGTTTGCCGATAGGTACCTATTTTCTGGCAGAGTGGGCCGGAGTAGATCCGGAGAAAGGTATAGGATTGATTTACGAGATTGATCAGAATGTTTATGCGGAAACCGGGCGTACAGTGAAAACCGGAAAACTGATTCCTGCTACGGGCAATAATATCAATAAAAATCGTATTATTCAGGAAGGAAAATCCGGAATGCCTAAAATATATGGCGGATGGACCAATAATTTCGCATACAAAAATTTCGATCTTTCATTTATGTTCTATTTCTCTACGGGTAATCATATTTATAACCGTTGGATGGACTTGTATTCTAAGGCAAGTGACGGACGTAATAATGTTATTGCAGGTTTGGTTGCTAACTCATGGAAACAGCCGGGAGATATTTGTGAATATCCGGAGATAAGATGGGGAAACCAATATAATATAAAAGATGACGGAACTCAAGGAACGGGTAACTATGGGTCTAATGATGTTGGAACGACCCAATTTCTGGAAAGTGCTTCTTTTCTCCGTCTGCGGAATCTGACACTGGGTTATACTTTACCGGAAAATATTTGTCGGAAGCTTTTGATTTCTAAGTTGAGGATATATGTAACTGCTACTAATTTGTTTACGATCACTGATTTTTCCGGATGGGATCCTGAAGTGAGGTTGTCTAACAATAAAAATGGGGCGAATTCTCAAGGTATATTATTTCAGGGAAATGAAATGCCTCAAATACGCAATTTCTCTATTGGTGCAAGCCTTAATTTTTAAGTATCAATTAATCAATGTATTATATGAAAAAATATATAGTAATGACACTGATGCTCGGACTTAGTCTGACTTCGTGTAACATGGATAAATTTTTTGAATTGGATCGTCCCGAGGTAACTCCGTGGCAGAATGTAAATGACTTGGAGTATATGGTGGTCAGTCCGTATACGGCGCATTTCCAGATTCCGGGGTGGCAATCTCCTTTAGCACTTATATCTTATTATGGCGAATTGGCGGCAGATATCGCATTGGCGAATCCATGGTCTATCGAACAGGAAGCTCTCTATTGGTATCCTCGCCAAATGTCCACATTTGACGTGACTGGAGAGCAACTGGAATCCTCCTTTAAAATTTTATATGGTGCGGTTGGAACTTGTAATGTACCATTGACTTTTATTGAGGAACGTGAGGATGCAGGTTTACCAGTTTTTGATTATATGACCGAGGATGATAAGAAAGTATTGGAACGTCAAAAAGGGGAACTGTATTTCATGCGTGCATATTCATATTGGATGATTTCACGGATTTTTATGCCTCCCTATAATGAGGTCAATAATTCAAAACGTTTTATTCCTCTAATTACGAAACTTGATCCTACTCAAGAAGCATTGCGTAATCCGTATATGGGTACGGTTGCTGAAGTTTATGATTTTATGATCAGCGATTTAAAGAAAGCCAAGAACTTTTTGCCGGATACAAATAAAAGAGGAAGAGCAAATAAGTATGCTGCGTCGGCTTTTTTAATGCGGATTTATTGGTTGATGGGAAATACGACAGAAGCTTTGAATGAATGTAATTTTATCATAAAAAATGGAGTGGAGGATAATCCTTATTTCGATTTGACGGAAGAACCTATTCGTGCATTCAATAGAAATGCCGAACCTCTCTACACAACGAATCCCTTGGCGAAGGAAGTGCTCTGGGAAGCCGCTATTACAGCAGAAGGGGCTAATCAACCTATTGCGTTGGCACGTATGAGTAAAGCCGGAGGATATAATTTCAACTCGGCTGCGGGTAGTTATTCACCGGATGATTTGAACTGGACTGGTGGTTTGAGAGGACAAAATTTCCAGCATGGTTCATGGGCATGTGCTTATTGGAATCCTCGTATCATAAAATATATCGGCTGGTCAACAACTGATAATCCTCTTGACTTGCAAAACTATGTACCTAGTGATGAGGCGTTGAAAGATAAACGTTTTGTTCAGTTACATGCTTTCCTGAAAGGGAATAATGGAGATTCGGGTGCTTCCAAAGAAGAATATGAGCAGACATTTCCTCACATGAAGTGGAATACTTTTTGGTCTGACAAAAATTTCCGCGCACCATACGCCCGTTATACGAATGTTCCTATCGTCCGTTTATCGGAAATCTATCTGACTCGTGCTTCTTTATTGTTGGCTTCAAACGCAGAACAAGCACGTAAAGATGTAAATGTCATACGCAAGAGAGCCGGATTGCCGGATTTGCTATCTGTGACGGAGGAAGATATAGAAAAGGAACGAATTAAAGAACTTGGTTTTGAGGCAAATGACAGGTTGACTTATCTGGTGGCAATGAAGAAATCAATTGACGGTACTAAAATGAGTTTGGATGCAATAGATTTGAGTTCTGATACAAATAATCCGATGACAGGCACGCCGATTCGAGCATTGAATCCTCCGTACTCAGAGATGTATGTGCCTCTGCCGTCTATTGAGTATTTATATTCAGGCTCATCTCCTACAATACAATGAAATAAGTGATATAGTATAAAATAGGTATAGTTTTATGAAAGGTAAATTTAAGATTCTCTTGTCAGCAGTTTTAGTAAGCGGTGCAATGTATGGGCAAGTTGTAGACGAACCGTTAAGGGTTGTTCAGCGGATTGGTGAAAAACTAATCCGCGAAACTCCCTTCAAATATCGTTTGGAAGTAGCACCGGCAGATTCAGTGTTTGATGATGTTGAGTTTGTTAATTTCGGACGTACATTCGGATTGGGGCGTCCTGCTGTTGCCTATGCATACACCCGTATTTATTCAGACAATGATAAGAGAATGAATATTCAGTTGGAACACAATGATGCATGTAAAATATGGCTAAACGGAGAGATGGTTTATGAAAAGAAAGGTAATAGGGCATTGAATTTAATATACGAGGAACGTAGTGTCGAGATGTCTTTCCAATGCGAACTTCCATTGAAAAAAGGGGAAAACACGTTATTGGTGAAATCTGAAACGGCAGGTGGACAATGGACGTTTTATATGCAGCCTCCCAGCCTCAAAGGTTCTGTGACTGTTGAGGCTGATTATGCTTCAATCGGTTTGCATCGTGTTGCTGATGTGGATGCCCGCATTGCTGATTTAACAAATTGGCTGGTAATAGGTCCTTTTGCTCCCGGAATCGATACTCTTTATGCCCCCGAAATGGAATTTCGGTTTGGAACCATGTATTCCGGTTTGAGAGATGAAGCTATAACCTGGACAATACCTAAAATAGAAATATTGGGAAATATGATAGACCCGAAAGAATGGGGAACCACCTATCAATGGAATTATCATAATGGAGGGGTGGCATGGGCTATGCAACAGTTGTCGGAAGTTACCAATGATACAAGATACAGACAATGGGCTGATAATTTTTGTGATTTTCAATTATCGGGGATGCCTTTTGTCAAACATCAGGTACGTACACTGAATTATATGAATTCGGCTAATCATTTTATCATAAAGACTCCCTTACTCGATTTTACATTGGCTCCGGCATTGCCGTTTATCTACAAACTTCGCACAGAAGGCAACTTCAAAAATCGTACGAATTATGAAACTTTTGTGAATGGTATGATGAAGTATGCTCGCGATGAGCAAATTCGTCTTCCGGGTTCTTCCATTTATACTCGTGTCACACCGGAAGAATACACCACATGGGTGGATGATATGTTTATGGGGATTCCGTTCCTTGTGCAGGCTTCGCTTTACGCCAAGGATGATGCTACCCGGAAAGTCTTTTTGGATGATGCGGCTTCGCAAGTAATAGATTTTATTCCGCAAGTGTTTGATCAGAAGTCAAACTTATATATGCATGCACATTATTCAAAACGTCCGGAAGTGAAGATGCCTCATTGGTCGCGTGCAAATGGATGGGCAACTTGGGCTATGAGTGATGTTCTTAAAGTTCTTCCGACTTCTCATCCTAAGTATAAATCTATTTTAAAACAGTATCGCAGGCATCTTGAAGAGGTAATCAAGTGGCAGGATAAGAGCGGATTCTGGTTTAATGTACTTGAATATCCCGAATCGAAGCCTGAAGTTTCCGGTACAGCTATATTTGTGATGTCAATAGCCCGCGGAATCAATTATGGCTGGTTGGACGGAAAAAAATATAGGCCAATTTTAGAGAAAGCTTGGAAGGCGTTGGCTTCTCAAGTAGAAGCGGATGGTACAGTACATAATATCTGTATGGGGACAATGTGTTCCGAAGATGTCAATTACTATATTAATCGTCCCTTCTTTGATGACGATACTCATGGATCATTTGCGGTTATGTTCGCAGGAATTGACGTTTATAAAATGCTTAATGATATAAAATAATAGGTTGAACATGAAGAATATAGGTTTGTTTTTATGGGTTATTGGCTGTTTTTCTTTTAATGTCTTTGCTGCTACGTCGGAGAATAAAGTTGAAAAATGGCAGGATGCGAATCATTGTAAGATTTATACCTCAGTCACGCAATATGATTATGCACGTTACAATATGGTGCAAGCTCGTTCGGAAGCCATTTTGGGGGAAGGACATCAGTTGGTTGGAAGTACATGGGCTGTTCGAACGGATATAAGAGAGGTGCCGGACAGGTTGGATGCATTGGAGCTGAATGTTACTTTTCAATGTACATCCGGACAGATTGAACAGGCTGCCGTATCTGTGAATATTGATTGCAACCAATGGAGTGCAGATAATTATGTTTTGATGCCTTCGGTTGCTTATAATGGCAATAAGTTTGAATCCAGAAGACTGCGATATTCTCCCAAACTTTATGAAATACAGGATATAGGGCCGGATAAACCTATTATCGTAACAGATATATTGCGCTTGGATAAAGGAAATGGTTTTTCTCGTATTCAAGACCGTAGCGGAGCTTTTGCAACTCCTGCTGTCTGTTATCAGTCTCCATCCACTAGGAAAGGTTTTATTTTGTTGACAGAGTATGGCAATGATTTGGGAGACTATAGTCTGTCGGTCGAGGAGGATAGAAATCGTGAAAATGCTACGATTGCAATAACGTCCCCCTGTATGAGAGAGCAGTATGTGTATATGAATTGCGACAGCCGTGTTCCATCCTGGGACAAGGGACACACTTTCAAAGCGGGGGATTCTGTTACTGTTAGGTTACGCATATACGGTTTTCAAGCCAATCAGATAACAGATTTATTCCAAAGATATTCTGAAGTACGAAAAGATATAATGTGTGGGGAGTTGCGCAGCACTTTGTCTTATTCTGAATGTCAGTCTATTCAAGAGAATAAATTCAACACACAGAATTTTGTTCCCGAATACGGGTATTATTCTGTAGGTATGAGAGAAAACTTCCTTCAGGATTGGCAAATCGGATGGACTGGAGGAATGATATCCACTTATCCCTTATTGTTTATGGGTGATGAGCAGACTTGTCAAAATGTAATTAGAAACTTTGATTGGTTGTTTCCCGACGGAATCAGTCCGTCCGGCTTCTTCTGGGATGCCGGGGAAAAAGGAAATGTATGGTTAGGAGGAGATATTCGTAAACCACATACCGCCAACTGGCATCTGATTCGTAAAAGTGGTGATGCGGTTTACTATATCATCAAGCAACTGATGTTGATGGAATCTAAAGGTTTTGATATAAAACCGATATGGAAAGAAGGTACACGTAAGGTATGTGACTCTTTTGTTAAGTTATGGAATGAGAACCGGCAGTTCGGTCAGTTCGTAGATGCTTTTACCGGAAAGATATGCGTGGGAGGTTCCACATCCGGGGCTATTGTGCCAGCAGCAATGGTGCTGGCGGGACAATATTTCGATAACAAAGAATATATTCGGGTAGCTTTGGAGTCGGCAGAATATTATTATCGTCAATTTACTTGTCAGGGAGTTACTTGCGGAGGCCCCGGAGATGCATTGCAGAATCCGGATTCGGAATCTTCTTATTCGTTGGTTGAATCATTTGCCTTGCTTTATGAACTGACAGGTGAAAAGAAATGGCTCAAATATGCAAGTGATGCGGCGCGCCAGTTTTCTACTTGGGTGGTTACCGGTGATTATTCTTTTCCTGAACAATCGCTTTTTGGAAAGACCGGCATCCATTCCATGGGAGCTGTTTATGCAAATACGCAGAATAAACATGGAGCACCTGCCATTTGTACTGCCTCCGGCATAGCTTTATTGCGCTTGTACCGGGCAACAGGAGACCTGTTTTATCTGAATCTTTTGCAAGATATAGCTCACAACATTACACAGTATCTTCCGTGTAAAGCCAATCCTATCGGTGAGGCGAAAGAAGGATGGGTGTGTGAACGTGTAAATATGACAGATTGGGAGGGGAAAGAACGTATTGGTGAAATTCTTGGTTTGTCAACCTGGGCTGAAACAGGACTAATGTTGACCACTGTGGAAATCCCCGGTGTATACATACAGCCGGATAAGAATATGGCAACTGTATTCGATAATATATTGTTGAAAACTTCCGTGCGGAAGAATGGAAAATTTGTTTGTGAATTAAGAAATCCCTCATCGGTTCCTGTTAAAACAAAAATTTTGGTAGAAAATGCTTCAGAACGTATGAAACCATTGGGAGAGAATGTGCTTTATAAGGTTAAGACGATTCAGTTGGCTCCTAATGAGACAAAAAAAATGTCTTTTTAATCGGATAGTGTAATATATATGTAGAAGATAAGAATAATGGGACGAAATCATATTTTGAAATGGTCATTCTTTGTGATATGTGTTTTCATTTGTCATGGAGTAGCCGGGCAGGATAATTTTTACTACGGCGCGGCATATTACCCGGAGCAAATAACAGACCGTCAAGTTGAAAAAGACGCGTTATTAATGAAACAGGCAGGTTTCAATTTAATGCGTATGGGGGACTTTGCCTGGAGTAGCATGGAGCCTTCCGAAGGGCAGTTTACGTTGGATTGGTTGCAACATGCAGTGGAGACATTGGATAAACAGGGTATCTCTTCTTTACTTTGCACACCTACGGCGGCAATTCCCAAATGGATGTATGACAGATATCCGGACGTCATGCAAGTTCAGGCAAACGGGATACGCAAAGAATATGGACGCAGGCGACATGCGTGTTTGAATAACGAGCATTATCGCAAGTTTGCAGAACGTATAGCAACACAATTGGCACTTCGTTTCGTCAATAGCAAATCAGTCATCGGGTTCCAGATAGATAACGAATTGATGGCTGAAGAACCATATTGTTATTGCAGCACTTGCCGGAAGAAGTTCGCTCATTGGCTGAAACGGAAATATCAGCATGTGGAACGGCTCAATGAAGCATGGAATTTAAGTTTTTGGAGCCAGAATATAAAAACGTTTGAGGAGGTTTATCTACCCCGAAGTGGTGATAATCCATCTTGTTTTCAAGACTATTTGGAATTTTATTCTGATTGTGCTATTGATTTTTTCTGTTTGCAGCGGGATGCCATTAAAAAAGTATCCCAGCGTTTTAAAGTGACACATAACATTTGTTCCAGTGGTTTTCTTTATCGTTTGAATTTATATAAGTTGGCGGATAAGGCAGATTTTATGTCTATTGATAATTATCCGATAGCATGGACATTGGAGAATGAGTATGGAAATACCGGTAGTTTCGTTTATACTCCGACAATGGCTTCGTTGGCTCTTTCTCAAATAAGAGGGACAAATAACCAGTTGCCGTTTATGGTGACTGAAGCGCAGATTGCACGTACCGCAGGGCGTCAGCGCCATTTGGTATCACCGGGAATGGTTCGTCTGTGGTCACATCAGGAGGTGGCACATGGTGCAAATGGAATAGTTTTTTTCCCCTATAAAGCTTTCAAAGCCGGTCATGAACATGTGATGTCAGGAGTCATAGATGTGGATGACAAACCTCGACGGCGTTATTCGGAGGTATCTGAAACCGGAAATGAAATTCGTAAGATTTTAAATCTGACCGGAGAACTCACTCCGACAGCATCTGTTGCTGTTATACGTGATTTTCATGCTGATTGGGCATTTGAAAATAAATTATTCTCTTCTGATTTTCGTTATATGAGGCAAGTACACTCATATTATAATGCATTGCGTGAAGAAGGGATGACTGTGGATATTATATCTCCGGAAGATAACTTTCTGAAATATAAACTTATTGTAGTACCCTCTTTGGTTTTAATGGACGAAAAGTTGGCATTACGACTGGAAGAGGCGGTTAAGAAAGGAGTCTCTTTAGTGATTACAGGTATGAGCGGATTGCGTGATATGCAAGTACAGAGTTATGGCACGTTGGTAAACAAACGGCTTGAACGTTTGGCTGGAATTGAAATAGGCGAACAGCATGCTTTACTTGGAGAGAAAAGTATAGGAATTAAATGGGATAATTCTCCGGAAAAATACTCGAGCGGTTATTGGTTTGATGTGTTTAGCTTAACTTCCGCATCTCCATTGGCATCTTATGACGAAAACTTTTTTAAAGGTAACGTTGCAGTTTCTTCCCGGGTTGATAAATCGGGAGCTTCTGTTTATTATGTAGGAACAATTGCAGAAAGGAAGTTGACGGCTAAAATAATACAAACAGTATTGGCACAGCAGGGAATACGCCCGTTAGCCATTTCTGAAAACAAAATGGTTGAAATAACAGAGGTAAAGGGTAAGAGCCGCTATCTGTATTTGATTAATTTCTCGGAACAGTCTGCTAACGTATATATTGAGGGGACAATGACGGATATTCTTTCTAAAGAGAAGTATAACAAAGAAATAATCATGGCGCCAATGGATATAAAAGTGGTTGAAATAAACAGATAAAAAATGTAAGTATATGGAAGCGAAAGAAAAAGGTTATAAAGTACGGGAATATAACTGTCCCGTAAAACGTTATTGTCAGACATTAGACTTGAAGGATGATCCTGCGTTGATTGCAGAATATAAAAAACGCCATAGTGAATCCGAGCATTGGGCGGTCATCCGCGAAGGAATACGTAAAGTGGGTATTCTCGAAATGGAGATTTATATTATAGATACACGTTTGTTTATGATTGTAGAAACTCCATTGGATTTTGATTGGGAGCGGGCAATGAAAGAACTTGCCACATTGCCCCGGCAGGCGGAATGGGAGGAATATATGTCAATATTCCAAATTTCCAAGCCAGGCGCTACTTCTGCGGAAAAATGGAGGCTAATGGATAGGATATTTTATTTGTATGAATAGCAGGGAGATATGTTATGAAGATACAAAGAATAGGTTTGTTATTGGTTATCATGTCAATGATAACTATGGCAAGTGCCAAAGATTTTTATGTCAGTCCTCAAGGTAAAGACAGTAATAACGGCACCAGACAAGCTCCATTTGCTACTTTACAACGTGCTCAGAAAGCTGTACGTGACTTGAATATGCGGAAAGAAGCTGTTAATGTTTACTTGTATCCCGGTAATTATAGGATTGACCGTACTCTTGTTTTTAGTGAAGAAGATAGTGGAACAGACAAATATCCGATAACTTATCGCTCACTAACCGGTAAACAGGACGTAGTACTATATGGCTCCAGAACAGTCCCGACTACTAAAATCAGCAAAATTACAGATGAATCTGTACGTAAACGCATTGCTCCGGAACTGGTAGATAAGTTGTTGGAAATAGACCTTTCGGATATGAATCTGAAACATATAGCCCGGTTCCCGGATGTCTTTAATGATAATGGGAATATTATTACTCTTTTTGCAAATAATAAACGTTTGCCAATCTCCCGGTATCCTAATCAGGGTTATATGGAGATAAAGCATGTGTTAATAAATGGCGGTGGGGAAGAAGATGGAGCTAACTGGCGTGACTTTTATGACAATAAGGAACCTGTCCGGCGGGCTCCCCGTCAGGGAATCTTTCAGTATCGTGATCCGCGTCATTCACTTTGGGTGGATGCGGCCCGGAGGGGGGAAGTCTGGTTGAAAGGATATTGGAGAGTACCTTGGCAGAATGAAGCAATACGGGTTGACAAGATTGACACGACATTGCAGATGGTTGTTTTTAGCCAGCCTATTCCCGGAGGCATTGGGAATAAGTATATGCGTCCCCAAGGCAGTGGTAAAGAGAAATATTGGTTGTTGAATCTTTTGGAAGAGGTCGATGTCCCCGGAGAATGGTGTCTGGATTTTGCAGCAAAGAAAATTTATCTTTATCCGCCATCGAATAACGGGCAGTTGGTGTTAAGTATTGCCGATAACAGTAGTCCGATTATTAAGGCAAAACATGCATCTCATATCCGATTTCTTAATCTTTGTTTTGAAGAGACCCAGCGAAATGCGGTCGAAATCAATGAAGGGGAAAATATTTTAATAGCCGGTTGCCGTGTGCGCAATACCACCAAGACAGCTATTGTCATTAATGGAGGTAAGAATCATGCGGTTCAAAGTTGTGATTTGTACGAGTTGGGTGGCGGTGGAGTATGGCTTAAAGGTGGTGATGAGAATAGTACCCCTCGAGTGGCAGCCGGACATCGTGTGGTGAATAACCATATCTTCGAGTTTTCTCAGATAGAGAAGATTTACTGTGCCGCTATCAATTGTGGCTTTACCGGCGGTGGCGGAGGAGGTCATCATACGGCTGTAGGAATGTATATTGCCAATAATCTCATTCACGGCACTCCTCATGTCGGTGTCTTGTTCGGTAGCTTCGATAATGTTTTTGAGTATAATGAGATTTTTGATGTCTGTCGGGTTTCCAATGATATGGGAGGATTCTATAGTTTTGACGACAATAAACGCATGGGCAATTTGATATTCCGTTATAACTTTATCCATAGCAGTCCGAATGCTGACGGCATTTACTTTGATGAAGATCATCGCGAGATGCAAGTTTATGGGAATATCGTTGCATTGAACAGTTCTTCTGAAAGAGGAACGGCGTACTTGTATAAGAAAGGACACCAGTATCAGCAGCCTTATACCATTAACTGTTACAATAATATAGCTATAAATAGTAATGTCGGATTCGAAATTGTAACCGGTGATGGTTCTACGGTCACTAATAATTTTACAGTCAACGTCAAGAAGCCTTATAGCTATTCTCGGGTGGTGCCCGGGAAACGTTATCCGGTGCGGGCCACTAAAGAATTGGTTAGCGGGCATAATGTAAGCTATGACAAAGATCCGGGATTTGTCGATATGGAAAATTTTGATTTCCGCTTGAAGAAGAATTCGGTTGTATTCAAAGATTTACCCGGATTTAAACCGGTTCCTTTTCAAAAGATAGGACTATATAAGGATGAATACCGTAAAAAAACACCTTCACAGGAGGAGATGAAACGATGGAGAACCGGCACAAAACAGTTGAATATGGGATATTCCATATTAGACCGTTAATGTTTGTGTGAATATGATTTCCCATAATGAATATGTGATATTTGTACAGAATGAAAAGACTGTTTGGAATAAAGACTTGGCTATTTATAATCTTGTGCGTGTTCTCTGTTGAAAGACTTGTGGCACAGCAGACTATGTATAAAGTGTATCAATTCCCATCGGATAAGATACCGCGAATTGACGGAGATGCTTCGGATTGGGATATAGTGCCGGTATCTTATGAGATCACCTCTGATTCATTGGTCGACAATACAGGGCACTATCAGAAACCGAATCCTCACTCTTCCAAGGCAAAAGTGAAAGTCGGATGGGTGAAAGGAATGAGTCGTATCTACTTTCTTGTAGAACTTTGGGATGATTGCTGGATATTTGATAAGCATCCCCGTAATAGTGACATTTTCGAGTTAATCGTTGACGGGGATCGTTCCGGTGGCCCTTTTATTAATTCTTTCCATCCTTTTTTGAGCGAGAGGGATGATGCGTCAAAAATGGTTTCCTATATGGATTATCACGGTTGTCAGGCACAAAACTACCATATCTTTACACCTGCTCCGGCTGGAAAGGATTGGGCAATGGTGTGGGGACCACAGGCGTGGATCAAAGAATTGCCGTATGCCAACGCTGCTTATTCTTATGATTTCAAGCATGGACAGAGTGGGAAGTTGATACTGGAGTTTTGGGTGACGGCTTTTGATTATGCAGGCGCCGAAGGGTCTCAACGTTCGGTGAAATCCATATTGGAAGAAAACAAGTTAATAGGTCTGACTTGGGCAGTGATGGATTATGATAAAGAGGTGGAAGATGCCGGAGAAATGGATGCTTTTTGGAGTTTGTCGAAAGATAAGAGAATGTATGGTGATGCTACGGCTGCCAATCCTTTCCGACTGATGCCGCTCGAACCTGAATGGGCTTCGGTATTAAAAGCGGATTTTACTTCCCATGTGATTGATTCGAAAAATCGGGTAGTCGCTTTTACGGACGAATCGGTAGGAAAAGTACTTGAGTATTATTGGGATTTCGGAGATGGTATGACTTCAACGGAGAAAAGTCCGGTTCATCAATACCGGAAGGCAGATAAATATCACATTACTTTAATCATTAGGGGAGAAGGTGGTGAATCCCGGCGGATAAAGCCTTGGGATGTTGCATTGAAGTAGTATATAAAATATTGATTGTTATGAAGAAGATTTTGTTTTTCCTATTATTGAGTTGTTTGGTAAAAGCCGGAGTAGCGCAAAGCCAGCGTACTTGGTGTAATCCGTTGAATATAAGTTACCGCTATAGTTTGGATGGAATGGGATATCGTGAAGCTGCCGATCCTTCCATGGTGTTTTATCAAGGGAAATACTGGCTCTTTGCTTCTAAAAGCGGTGGGTATTGGTGGAGTACGGATTTGTTGAAATGGCATTTTGTAGAAACAAAAGTACTTCCTGCCGAGGACTATGCCCCGACTGCAATGGTATATAAAGGTGAGTTATATTTTCTGGCTTCTTTTGAGAGCAAACAACCGTTGCCTTTGTATAAAACAACAGAGCCGATGTCGGACAAATGGGAGAGAGTTACCGACAAGCCTTTCAAGTACTCCACTTACACTAATGGGACAAAATGTATTGATCCGATGTTACTTGCAGATGGCGAGGATGTTTATATGTATTGGGGCTGCAGTAACAAAACACCGACTTGGGTTGTGCAATTAGACCCTGAAAAGGAATTCCAAGCCATGAATGAGCCGGTTATCACCGTAGACAGTGATACGTTGAATCATGGTTGGGAACGTCGTCAGGATAACAAACGACCCTGGATAGAAGGATGTTGGACAAATAAGGTGAATGGAAAATATTATTTGCAGTATGCTGCTGCAGGAACAGATTTGGATTGGTACTCTGACGGTTATTACGTAAGTAACGAGCCGATGAACGGATTCCGGTTTGATATTCATAATCCTTTTTCAATGAAGCCTACCGGATTTGTTCGTGGGGCTGGACACAGTTCAACTTTTACTGATAAAAAAAATAATTATTGGCACATCGTAACGAATTGTCTGTCGGTAAAGCATAGTTATGAAAGACGATTAAGTCTTTTCCCGACCCTGTTCGATAAAGACGGTGTTCCTTATTGCTGTACACTTTGGGGGGATTATCCGCAGCGTATGCCTCAAGGTACATTTGATAGCCCCGAGGAGCTCTTTACCGGATGGATGTTGCTATCCTACAAAAAGCCGGCTACGGCTTCTTCCACTTTACGGGGGCATTCAATCAGTCATGCTTTTGATGAAAACATGAGAACTTATTGGAGTGCTGAAGGTAATGAGAATGAGTGGCTACAGACGGATTTGGGCGCTTCCAAAGAGATCTATGCTATTCAGATAAATTTTGCAGATCAAGATGCGAGTTATCAAGGGGTAGTGAAAGGAAAAGGGCATCAATATCGGGTGGCAATTTCTGAAGATGGTAAGACTTGGAGAAGCGTTGTCGATAAATCTGCTTCAAAGCATGACACGCCCCACGATTATATTGAATTGGCGCAGCCTGTCAATGCACGATTTGTGAGACTGGAAAACATTCAAGTCCCTTATGGAAAGTTTGCTGTATGTGGATTCCGCATATTTGGTTTGGGAAAAGGAAAAGTACCTTCTCCTGTCCGCGAATTTTCAGTAAAGCGGGATGCGGACGATCGCAGAAATGTGACATTACGATGGACTGCACAGGATAATGCAACGGGTTATGTCATTAAATATGGAGCCGAGCCAGATAAACTGTATCATAACTTTATTGTATATGGAGAACATGAATTACATACCTTCCTGCTGAATACCCAATGCCCGTATTCATTCTCGATAGCTGCTTTTAATGATAATGGAGTTTCTTCCTATTCCCGAACTTATACTGTAAAATGATGAAGTGTTTATTTCCCCTCTTCACCCTGATTATGTGCTTGTTGTCGCCTGCCACCCATGCGCAGGAGAATTTTACCGGCAAAGCACAAATATCGTTCAGCCAGTTGACGGACGGCCCGATGGATAAGATTGTTTATAAATCAGTTTCTGATGTTCCATTGCATTTGTATGTATTTCATTCGAAGGATGTTCCACAAAAGGAAAAACGTACGGCCTTGGTGATAATTCACGGAGGAGGATGGACAGGGGGAGATGTGGAGGCCTTTTTCCCTCATGCCCGTTATTTTGCTTCACGTGGTGCGACAGTCTTTTGTGTTGAATACCGTTTGGTGAAAGCAGGTGAAACAACGTTGGAGAATGCGGTGGCAGATTGCAAGTCTGCTATGCGCTATATCCGGAGCCATGCAGCCGATTGGGGGATTGACCCTTTACGTATCATAGTTATGGGAGACTCTGCAGGAGCTCATTTATCTGCCTGCATGGGAACGGTGACGGGGTTTGATGACCCGAATGATGATTTGCAGGTGAGTGACGCACCCGACATGGCAATCTTATGCAATCCGCTCACCGATTTCACGCAGTCTTCTTTTATAAAGGTTGTGATAGGAGGAGAGGCTCTTAAAAAGAACAAAAAGCCGGATATAGAGTCTCTTTCCCCTGAAATAATTTCACTGGCGAAACGCTTCTCTCCTTTATATAATGTTCGTAAGAATTCCATTCGTACATTATTAATGCATGGAACAGCCGACAAAGTTATCGCTCTTTCCCAATCGGAAGAACTTTACCGGGCAATGAAACAAGTGGGTAGCAGTTGTGAGTTGATAGTATTGCCGGGAGCTAACCATGCATTTGTTTGTACATATTGGAGGGCTCCGGAAGCAGTAGTGGTTGATGCCATGCGACAGATTGACGATTACATGTGCCGTCATGGTTTTTTACAAGGAAAGTCAAATCTGGTCGTTTCGAAACCGGAGGCATGGTTACCTAAATGAGCAGGGAAAAAGTGATTCTTTAAACAGATATTATAATCAAAAATAGTGGTTGTATGAAAATAAAAACATTATTATCTGCGTTTAGTTTGGCAGTATCTGTGTCTTTGCATGTAAATGCGCAGATAGAAAAACTACCGATGAAAGAAGGGATATTCGAACCGGATGATTCATCTTTAAAAGAATATGGATATCCGGAATGGTTCAGAGATGCCAAATTTGGAATTTGGTCTCATTGGGGGCCCCAAGCTGTCCCACGACAAGGTGATTGGTATGCAAAGAGAATGTATGTCAGCAATAAATATAATTGGAAAGAAAAAAAATATACTGGAGAAGCCGAGCCTGCTTACCATTATCATATCAAAAATTACGGTCATCCTTCCGTTTTTGGCTATAAAGATATCATCCCTTTATGGAAAGCTGAGAGATGGAAGCCGGATGAGTTAATGCAACTGTTCAAAAGGGTGGGTGCCCGTTATTTTGTATCAATGGCAATACATCACGATAATTTCAGTTTATGGGATACAAAGTTGAATCGTTGGAATTCTGTGAGTATGGGGCCGAAACGTGATGTAGTAGGCGATTGGCAGAAAGCGGCTAAGAAATATGGTTTGCATTTTGGCGTATCGGAACATCTGGCAGCTAGTTATACATGGTTTCAACCCTCTCATGGGGCGGACGAAAAGGGTGATAAGGCAGGAATACCCTACGATGGAAACAATTCCGAGTTTTGGGACTTGTATCATGAGAAGGCCGACCCTGAAGATACCGGATGGATGACTAAGAATGTCAAATTTCAGAAAGAATGGTATTTCAGGATCAAGGAATTGATAGATATGTACCAACCGGAATTACTTTATTCGGACAGTGCGGTTCCTTTTGGTAATGAAGTCGGGCGTTCTTTGATTGCGCATTATTATAATCAAAGTTTGGATAAGCATGGAAAACCGGAGGCGGTATACACTTGCAAGCAGGAGTCTGACGGACGGTTTGTGCAGGATGTGGAACGTGGGGTTCGTGAAGATATCAGTCCTTATCCTTGGCAAACTGATACATCGCTGGGCGACTGGTATTATAGAACCGGACAAAAGTATAAGACATCTACCCAAATCATCCAGATGTTGGTGGATGTAGTGAGTAAAAATGGTAACTTGTTGCTTAATGTCGTCCAAACGCCCGAAGGAGATTTGGAAGAGGATGTACTTGCTGAATTGGAAGGTATAGCTATATGGATGAAAGATAATGGAGAAGCAATATATGGTTCACGTCCTTGGCATGTTTATGGTGAGGGGCCTTCGCTAAGCATAAAGCAGGAAAAAGGAGGATTCGGCGGTCTTAAAGATGTGCGTAGCTATCTTCCGGGAGATGTGCGTTTTACACGTAAAGGCAAAAACCTTTATGTCTTTGCGATGGAACATCCTGACGGTAATTTGGAAATATCCTCGCTGCCTGTTGATTGTAAGATTGCTTCCATCAAGATGCTGGGTAGTAAAGAGAAAATAAAATGGACTAGATTTTCAGAGAAATTGAGTATACAACTTCCGAAGAAGATGCCGGACTATTCTACGGTGGTATTTAAAGTTGAAATGAAACATGATTGATTATAAGAAAGGAATAGTGAGCGGGGGCTTGTTGATGCTTTTTATAGGAGGCTTTGCCCAGCAACGTGAATATTATCAGGAACCGAAGTGGAAACCTCGCGTTTCATTGACTTATGAGGAAGTGATAGATGGAAGCTTCTGGCCAAAGTCGCCGGAAGTAGCGAAGGGAACTCCCGATTTGACGTTCGATGCTTCCCGTGTAGGAAAAATACCGGCTCCCGGTGTCCATCCGCGTGTACTGATTACTCCTGACGAGGTAGACAGTATACGGGCTAAAGTTACTTTGGGAGAAAAAGCTCCTTTACCCTTCAGAACCATGTGGCAACGGGTGAAGACAAAGAAAACGCCGTTTTATGCTTTAGTGATGAACGACCGGAAGTTGGGCAGGATATATGCTGAACAATTAATGGAAAAGATTCACCGGCTTCAACCCAAACTTGATAAATTGGACAAATTGGCTGATACGGATAACCTTTGGTCGGCAGAGCGGTCTACTGTAGCAATGGGAGAACCCGATCCACCTATTGAAATCTGGCATTTGCTGGAGTATGATTATATCGCTCCATGGATGACAGCCAAAGAGCGCGAAGAAGTGAGAAAGATAATTGCCCGGATCACAGAGCACCGTTATACAAATTTCATGGTGGTTCCAGACCATTTCATGATAAACAATCATCAGGGATTCGGCATGGAATATATCCGGTTGATGTTGCTCATTGAAGGCGAAAAAGGATTCAACAACGATTTGTTTAACCGTGCTTCTCAAAAAGCCTTTGCCATGTTGGATTACTTTCTGGATGAAGACGGGATGTGTTATGAAACAATCAAAGGATGGCTGAATACCTCTGCCTTTGTTGCCGTTGGGTTACGTCGTCCGGAATTGTTCCAACATCCTCATCTGCGTGCAAAAATGCGTTTTTTTCATGCCGCCATGTGGTGGCAGGATGGCGTGTGGAAAATGCGTGATGAGATGCGGGCCTCTGCGTTTCATCCGATTTGGATGATGCGTTATTTCCATCCGCAAGATAAAGCACTCGATTTCTTGTATAAAGCGACTCTGACTACCAATAAAGTGCTTGTTGATTCTACAGTACGCTGGCCCAATCCTGTCGGAATCTGTGAGGAACTGATGCTTTTGTATGCAAGTGACGGGATGAAAGATGAAAAAGGGAAGATACTTGACTGGACGGAACAAAAGAGGGTCGATGAATTGAACTTGCCGTTAGTTTGGACAGACAATCAACGAGGGTATCTTTATACTCGTAATTCATGGAAAAAAGGAGATATGCAGGTTGCCATGTATTGCAAACAGGATTTCTTTTATGGTGGACACGAGGGTACGGAAGCCAACCGCATCATCTTGTGGAAAGACGGAATGAATTGGATTAAAGATAATGATATGCTGGCAACGAAAGCTACTTTCTTGCAGAATATGATGACCGTAGATGGAAAAGGGTGCAAATGGCCGCCTGCACCTTGCACATGGCTGGGCGTGCAGGATTCGCCGGATGGGATTACTGCTTGCGGAGATGCGCGAAATGGCTTTTCCTACTCCAAAAGTATGCAGATACATCCCTATTATTTCCCTTCTTCCAAAATACCATATTACGCTCCGTTTGCAGAACCCAATCGTGATTTGACCAGAGATATTCAGATAGCCTTCCATCCCAACACTGTTGCGTTTAATGATGGATATGCGCACACCGATTATGGTCCGTGGAGCAGTGAAACCCGTTTGGTGGAGGGATATAAGGAGTGGAATAAGATGGAGAACTATTTCCGTACCGTCCAGATCGGCAAGGGGAAATATCCATATCTGATAGTGATGGATGATGCCCTCAAAGACGGTAAAGTACATTTGTACGATTGGAATATATCTGTTCCTTTGGATGTAGACTTGATAGAAGCGTCGACACCTGAAATCCGTTTTCAGAACACTGATCCTGATTTTTCCAGGGCAGATGATTTGATTCTGGGAAAAGCGGGATTGCCACGGGACCCGAAAACCGGTAAAGTAGTTCTTAAAAAAGGAGAACCTTTATGTCTGATACGTGTATTGTGGAGAAATAGTCCGTATGGCTTTCCTGTTCCCCGTTTCGAACGTTATAAGGGATACAATCAGGTGGTTGTTCCTGCAATCAGCGAATCTCCGGAGTTCAAGATATTGGTCTACCCCTATCGGCATGGTGATCCTATGCCTGTCACTGCATGGGATAAAGGACGTGCAGAGTTGACCGTTGCCATTGGTGAGGTGAAGGATGTGTATGAGTTGGATCAGACGGACGGAGGTCGTACTGTATTTACTATGAGCCGGAACGGAAAGCAAACTCTTTCGAGCAATGCTTCTCCTGCTCGTCCTGTGATGACAGTACGCGGGCGGGAATATGACAGTTATGCTTTGCGGGACACACGCCGGGAAGGGGAAATTCCTGTTTATCCGGTTGCAGATAAAGAAGAGGTGCTGTTTGTCCGTCCCCAGGCACCTGCGGAAATCCGTTATACGTTGGATGGAAGCGAACCTACGGCTAATTCTCTGTTATATGAAAAACCTGTAAAGGTAGACCGCTCGCTTACTATAAAAGCCAAAGTGTTCCATACAAGCTGGCAGCACGGACCTCGGCAAAGCGCCACTACGATTGCCCGTTTCGTAAAAACACCCTATGCACAGGGTAAACATGAGAAACCTGCCAATGCACAACAAGGATTGATGGCGCGCGTCTATGAGATTAATACAAAGATTTATGATGATAAAGGGTTTTTCAGGGCATCGAAAATAATGATGCCGAAACTCGACGCGTATAAATCTCAAGAAAATACCTATGTAGAGAGCATGAGATTGCCATATTCTGTGCCTCAAGGAGATTTGGAACAGCAATGTAAGGGATTTTATCGTTTTAACGGTTGGCTGTATGCTGATAAGGAAGGGATTTATCGTTTCGATGTCAATTCCTGCGGTCCGGTCACTTTGGATATAGCAGGTCGTGCAGTGATAGAACAGATCGGCGTATTTCATCAGCAGCAGGATGTACGAACCGGTGAAGTAGCATTAGGCGAAGGGTGGCATCTGTTTGAGCTTGTGGTATGCGATCCTCTGTATTGGAATATTAATTCTTTAGATCCGATGCCTTTTGATGTGACTTATGGAGTAAACGGTGGAAAAATGAAAACTATTGAAGCCGGAAATTTGTGTTATGTTCCTCTGCCTGCTGTGAAGTTGACAGCTGATGTTTCTATTCCCTCTTTGGAACCGATAAAGGAAGTTCCATCGATGCGTCGGGGATTCGTGCAATATGATTATGACCGGAAAGGAAAGCGTATGTCTCCCGATTTTCTAGACATAGATGGCTTGAAACCTTTTCGTCAGTCGTACGTCACAAACATAACGAGTGGTGGAGGTAGAGAGACGGTGAGAGTTTATAACGGCTATTTCTTTGCTCCGATGGATGGCATTTATAGCTTTGATACTCCGAAAACAGACGGCGAAGGATTGTCGTTGGGAGCCCGTCAGGCTTCCTGTATCAATCAGTTAAAGATTGCAGGCGAGGTTCTTGTTCAGCGGGGGGTATATGGGCGTAATCCTTCTCGAAAAGTGAGCTTGAAAAGAGGATGGTATCCTGTCTCTCTCCGTTTCGGAATAAGCGGTACTAATATGTCTGTCACTTATCCCGATGGCAACTCGCTTCCATTAGATGGCAATAATATCCATTGTGACACACATCCCGTCCAGTTAGTATCTGATAATTCAGAAGTTAATCCCTTGGGAATTGTAGATTTTAATCATTGGAATGGCAAGCAGGGAGATTTCCCGGTGCAGGCGGATTTTAATGTTTGGGTTGGCTATGGTGCAAAGACAGCCAAAGAATCCGGCAAGAAAATATTGGAAACTCCATTAGATGATAAAACGTTTACTACGACAGTGGATGTGAATGTGGCGCGTGAGTATATCAACCCGGGATTCAAGGTCTATAATTTGAAACTAAAAGAAAATGCATTAACAATCTCTCTAAGGTTCAAGAGTAATGAAAAAACGGGAAGCCTGTTTGGCAAAACCGGGTACAATGCTTTTGGCAAAGGGTACAGAACTGTTTCCTGTGCTTTAAATAACGGAGAGCTATATGTAAATCCGGGACGCTTGAGGAGTAAGAAGTTGACTCCGGGAGAGTGGTATCATGTGGTGTTGTCTGCCTCAGAAGAGCAAATGGCTCTTTACGTGAATGGTGAACTGGTAGCCACTGCGCCGGGAAGTACTCAAATTGCTACGGATGCCATGGATTTTTTTCTGGGTCATCATGCTTGGGTGAAAGATGTACGTATCTATGATGTTGCTCTTTCAAAAGAAGAGGTTGAAGATTTAGATGAATAGCCTCTACATAAGAATTATAAAATGAATATTTGCTGTCACCTGTCACATATTTACATTTAAATCTCTGAATGTAAGTGAGTAACGGTGTGACAGCAGTGTGTGACAGCACAGTGATAGCATTTTACTGTCACCTCTTCGTCCTCTTTTGGAAGTAAGTTTCAAGTTAGTTTCCTTTGCTTGAAACTTTAGTTTTACTACTTAGAAACTAATGTTTCCAAATAATTGAAACTCTAGTTTCAAATAGGTGAAACTGATGTTTGCCCTATAGCTGATGGATATGCCCCCACACTCTTAAGAAAGAAAAAGGAGAAAAGAAAGAACAGGAAGGGGCATGGTGACAGTAAAAGTACTGTCACCATGCTGTCACACGCTGCAGTCACGTTATTAGTTGTTAATAATCAAAGCCTTAGGTGTGTATGTGTGACAGGTGACAGCAAATATTCACTTTGTAAATCTCTAGTATAGGTAGGTAAGATAGATGTTTTTTCATTATAAGAAGTGTTTGGGTTTACAGAACTGTAACAATAGTTCTTTTTTTGTTGGTATCAGGGACGAAACGGATGGTTTGCATCTCATTTTCCCATTTCACGGATAATTCAGTTTTATTTTTATTCCATATAGTTTCTGGTAGTGCATCTCTGTGAGATAACGGGAAGATTAACATTTTAAAATCAGGTGATACTACATTGCATGCCTCAAAAGCGATTCTTTGGCGTTTCATCTCTTTGCCACGTTTTATGAAGTAGTTTCCATCCTTATCTTTCAATTCCCCGAAGTTTGACTGGATTTTGTTTCCATCTTTATAGTTGTTATGTCCGATAACGCGGATCAATAACCTGCGGTTGTCTTTATCTTTTATGATCACATCATAAAGACCATTTTTCTTTGGAGTTTCTTGAATTTTATCAAGACTCAGGTCGGTAGCCATTTGTATATAGGAAGTATAATCGGCTTTTTCATTGTTTTCTTTGGCTATATCGTCTACAATAATGAGAAAAGGATGTTTTCCTTTACATATGGCTATAGTTCGGATTACATGATCCATGTTATTCACTTTACGCTTTACGATACGTTCTTTATCTCCCGGTTTTGTCGCGTTCCAGCTTCCGAATTCGTAGAAAGGCTTGTTGAAGTATGGTTCGTCTTTGACGAGGGTCAGCATGAAATCGTTCAGTGTTTCGTTAGCCTTTTCCCATCCTTCATTTTTAATTAAGAGTGGATGATTGTCTGTCAAAGGTCCTGCTTTCCATCTAAAATCCCAGTTATAGGCATAGGTGGCATCTCCTACCGCAATACAACTTTTATCATTTGATTGGTAATCAATAACTTTGACCGGTTGCCGTGATTTGACTCCTTCATCCGGGCTCACTGTCATTCCTTTGTGGTTGACGAGTAGGCAGGAAAAGAAATCCATTTCAGTGACATCGGCGGCAGCTTCACGTGGTACCCATATACGTCCTAGGGCACTGAGGGTGAAATCATTTCTGTCTGCTGAGGTATGGCCGCCAAAATTCTGTCGGACGTTGAATTGGGTAGAGAGGGCATTGGGACTGAAATCACTCCGCATGATGGCTATCCCGCGTCCATCTGCAAAGTAATCTAATTGGTTGCCCAGCGCTTTTTTACGGTGCTCCGTCCAGTCTTTATTGCCGTGCCAATCGTCTGCATAGGATACTAAAATAGCCATCCGGTCAAAATAGTTGTGCGTGCCAGGACTGAATGCTCCGTTGGTCAGGTCGATGAACTCTTTTTCATCTTTAGTTTTGTTACTGACGTAGTTTCTCCAGACAAAAGAGCATCCTGCATCGTCGGGATAAGCATAATTCAGACCGATAGCATCGATGGAATGGAAACGATAACCACCGAATTGGGGATTTCCGCCATTTCCACCATCCGTGCCTCCATATAAATCGTCGCCAATAAAGGCAAAGCCGAAAGGTTGTACTATTTGTGACAGGTAAAAACTGGTAAATTTACGTACATGGGGATGTCCAAGAAAACTATATCCTCGGCGTGCCAAAGCATTTAATTGACCGGTCATCATATAGTTTTTGCCTAATCCTTCCCAAGGGGATCCGTCTGAATAGAAACCATAGTTTAGGAATTTGTATAAAACTTGTACCCAGTTATGTGTTGCTTGCGCATTATATCCCGGTTCGCCTTCAATAGCGAGGTTCGGAATGATTTCAAAGAAATTTAAAGTTGCCCAGTTGCTTGTGGTAGTGAACGGTTCACAATACATTCCATATTTCGGTTGTTGGGGAACAGTCATGGAAATAGCTTTGCGTACAACGTGCTTCTGATTTTCATTCATTGCCCAGAAATTGATGTCGTACATCACAGGCATATGCATTCCGCCTAACTGATCGTATTTGTTGATGGCCTTTTGGGGAACCTGATCTTTGTAGCAAGTAATAAATGCATCTGCCCAGTATGTCATGGCACGAGCTAGTTTTTCCGCACGTTGACGATAGGTGAGTGTATTGGTGACGGTATATGGGGCTTGGGTATCTTTTTGCTCGGGTTCGTGCAGATAACATTCAAATGCTTCACAGCTCAACCCTGCCGCCATTCTTCTTAATTCTTCTTTTTTACCATCACCGATAAATCTGTCAAGTAGACCTTTGGGAGCGTCAGGAGCCGATATTTGTTCATATAACTCATACTTGTTAAACATGCCGGGATTGGATATATATTCCATGCCTTGTTTGTTTTGTGAATAAGGTTTGCCTTTCTGATAACCGCCACTTCCGTAAGGCAGATTGACAAGTGCAGCGTGTGCACGTAACAGTCGTGCTGTTTCTTTGCCCACTTCCGTATTTTTGAGACGGTCAATAATGTTTTCCCGTTCTTCCGGATTGAAGTAAATACGTGGGTGTATTCCTGGGGCAGGTGCGTGTGTGAAAGTCCTTACTCCGTCATAATTGAACGTCATTTGCTTGCGGGTACCTACTTGTTCTATTGTATATTTTTTGAGGTGATAATCGAATCCACCGGGATGCGACTTCCCGACTTGAGATAAATCTCCCTCCCATTGTTGGGCGTAAAGACTGTTTGTTAACAGTAAGGCTACAGCCATTCCTCTGATTATTTGCTTCATATGGTAATATGTTTATTAATGATTCGTTTTTCTTAATTGTCGTCAGATTCTTTATTTAGAGATAAGTCGGGTGGTAGTCACAACTTCTTTATTTTTCTTAAGTATTATGTGCTACCACCCTACTGTTTTTACCTGAATCTTTTTATTTTGGCAGGTCCTATTTAAAAAACTGCGCTTATTTTTATTTGACTAGGAACTTGAATTCTTTAACTATCTCTTTGGTTCCTGCATGAGTTTGGTTATTGATGATAAAAGTGGCGGTATACAAACCTTTACCTATCTTGGAATACGAGTAAATAAAGCTATTTGTCGAACCTTGCGACTTAACTTTAATATAACTGGAAGGAACATCAGGCATAACTTTGTGAATATTATGTTTGCTACTTACAATCCATGATTCGTAAGGTTCATTCATCATTTCTTCCGTAGGTTCGGACAGAGGATTACCATTTGGGTCTTGAATGTTTTTGGTTGGCACAAAAATTTCCACGCTATATGCGGAGCGGATGTCTTGCCCGAATTTATTGGTTGTCGTCCAGGGATAGCTACCTGTCAGTTCTCCATATTTTAAGCCGAATTCTGCACAATTCCAAGCATAGTGCTGGGAATTAGGCTGAGTGCTTTCTTCTCCTTCTTTAATGGTTTCTAAAGGAGTGTACATCCCCCAATTGGCTCCTGTTAAACTATTGGAGATTCTTAAATTTTGGTCTATGATAGAGAAATCCTTGAAGATAACATATTCTTTTGTCTTCGTATTTTTTACATTTTTGCCTTGATAAGTGTAACTGTAATCACGTGTTTCCGTATTGGAAACATAAAACTCATTTAGTTGTAACCTATTGGTTGAAGCCACGTTACTTTTAGCCCTGATCCCATACACTACTTCCTTGTGTGAGAACCAATTCGTGTAATCATGCGTGCCATTGGAAGTTACTAATTTATCGTTGAAATTGAAATATTCCGTGATACCACTACCGGAAGTCAAATTACTGGTGCGCAAAGGAAAATGTTCCCAAGGAGTTTCCGCTATGGCTTTATCTGTATACTCATCGGGAATATCCTCATCATAGGCAATTAGAAGTTCGAATTTACTGGTTGTAGCAAGGTCCTTTAAATTAAATGCAGACGTTTTCAATCGTACTAACGGTTTTATATTAGCTTCTTTGTCGGCTATCCAACGGTTCTTGTAACGAGCTTCTTCTCCGATAGCTCCTGAATAGAAGGTGATATTGTCTACTATGTCTCCATGAAACAGGAATTCGATATCATCGCTTGAGTTAACTACATAAGCACCTGTTTCGAAATCTGTCTCTAGAATATTATTAATGCTGATATCGAAATGAATATCCTTTGGGTCATCAAAATTCTCACAACTATTGATAAGAACGGATAGAAAGAAGAAAATACCATATCTTAATACTGATTTTTTTGTATTGCAAATTTTCATACTCTTTGAATTTTATGATTGTTATTATATTACCAACCCGGGTTTTGCCACATGGTAGTAGGTGCACCGGCAATATCCTGTAAGGGTATTGGCAATGTTTGATATTTCGTGAATTGATTTCTTAGCGTTTGTATAGGATAGTTGATGTTGATATGTTTGGGGTGTGCTTCAACAAATAAGTCAACCACATTCTTTGTCGGATCATCTATTGTATATAATCCCCACCGCATCAAGTCGGCTCTGCGAACACCTTCAAAACAAAGTTCTCGCATACGTTCATCCTGAATCGTTTTAATGGTTAATGTAGTGAAATCAATCTTTGAATCCGGCTGAGTGACATCCTCTTTTCCGTATGCGCGCCGACGAACCATGTTCAGATATTCCAATCCTTTTTCTTGATTGCCGTTTGAGGCCATTAGATGAGCTTCAGCCGCCATGAGAAGTACGTCTGCAAAACGTAAGATCGGAAAATTACACGAGGTGAAGTCTTTGTGCCGTATCGGTGGCACGTTCACTTCATATTCTCTGCGCCATTTGCCTATGCCCACTCCATGAGGACACATAAATGAGCCGATATTACCGGATTTTGTGATTTTCATTTCTGTCATTTGTCCGTTTACGAACTTGACGAGTACATCTTTATTGCATTTACTGTTGATCTGCTGGTATCCGGCAGCCTTACCATCTTGTTTGGTACCGACTGAATATCCGATTATCGCTCCTTTGGTGGCATCATAAAACTTCATAGAGGTGAGTGCAGAAGTTGTTGCCGGTATTGTTATATCAAAAGTGGTTTCTCCTTTTTCGTTGGTGTAACCGCTTCCGCCTTGTTCTACATATAAGCCAATGACCGGGGCATTATTGTCACTTCCATTCCAGTTTGCCTTGTCGAAGATGGGCAATACAGTGGCTTCTTCTTCGCAGGTGATTTTTTGGGGGAGTAATACATTGAAATATTCGAAGCGGGTTTTTGCAGAGTATCCTTCTGCCATTTTTTCATTACTTTTGTATTTATAACAGAAAGAGGGGAAGTTCCAGTTACGCCGTAAATCTCCAATCGGATAATCCTGACCGTGATTAAAATCCGTGTAATTATTGAATAGGAGGTTGCTGGCACGATAACTGTTATCAGCGTATCCTATAGGAGAGCCGGCTTGGTCATCTGGACAGGGAACTCCCATATCACGTCCTAAACGCATCACTGCCTCATATCCCAAATTGGCATAAGTACCTGATGTCGTTGATTTACAGTTAAAGATAACATCCCATATCCCTTCCGGATTATCGTTGGAATTCCAGCTTTGGTTATCCGCCATATTGTTGACAAAAAGACGAGCGTATGCAGGTAATGTCTCTCCGTTGACAGTCAGAGGTTTCGTGTTTAGCTTGTTCGGGCCGTTGGCAATAAAATCATCGGCCCATTCTACTATTTGTCCATACTTGGCTATATCTTGTATGTCGGGGTGTGAGGCCATGTAGAGGGCAATTCGGTAAGACAATGCTTCTGCTGCGGATTTGCTGATGCGGGCAGTTGTGCCGTATGTACTGATTTCAGGCAATAGACTAATGGCTTGCCGACAATTGTCTAATGCGAACTGCAATACCTCTTTCACCGGTTTTCGCTCTAGTTCAATGGAACCGGTCATATCAAAGGTTGCTACGTTTTTAATGGGAACAGGTCCCCAGTTGATGGCGGCAAAGTAATGATAAAAAGCTTGTAAGACTAATGCTTGTCCTTTTATTTCGTTTTTTTCCCACTCTTCCATGTCCGGTACGGTCTTAAGCATGCTAAGTATATTCGTTGCTGTCTCATTACCTTGCCAGGTTCTTTGCCATAACCGGATTAATTGATTTGTGCTAAGAGATATGTTATGTGCGTTTAAAATGCTGGTATTGGTTGATACGCCGTTTCTGAATCCCTCGTCGGTGTCTACACAACCCAATGTTCCCCAATATGCTTCTCCGAACAGTCCGTTGGAGGCTATCATCATGTTATACGCTGTTGCCAATTGAGATCTTATTATAGCTGCGTTTCCAACACCGCTATAATTGGGTTTGGTGGAGTCCAGATTCAAATTCCAGCCGTCACAACTGCTAAACGCAGTTATCGCCACTACTATTATTAAATAGGATATTGTTTTCATATTTATTATATTGTTATGGTTAGAAAGTTACTGAAATACCCAAATTGAAGACACGTGCTCTTGGATAGGGCGTTTTATCCAATCCGCTTGTGATACTGGTATAAGTATTACTGTTGGTTAATACATTGTAACCCAAACCTTTTGGAGCTGCGTTCGTGTTGTACGAATTAACCTCCGGGTCTTGCCCATTGTATCCGGTGATTACAAATAAGTTTTGTGCTGCAACGCTTAATACTACATTCTGTATTGCAATTTTCTTGAGTAGTGATTTCGGCAACCGATAGCTAAGTGATAATGTCGATAGACGCAGGTAATCGCCTTTCTCTATAGACCGGTCAGATAACTTAGGTTGCGAGATATTTTCCGCATCGCCCTTGGATGTAGGTTTTTGCAAACGTGGAATGTCTGTATTCGTGTTTTCCGGTGTCCAACGATTGGCATAACTTGCATATTGGTTGGAGTAACGGGTGAAACTTCCCGTGGTTTCAAACATTAATCGGTTGTAGTCAACAATTTTGCTTCCTAAAGAGTATTGGAAGAAAACATTCAGAGACAGATTGCGATAAGTAAACGTGTTTGAAATACCTCCGGTGATTTTGGGATTTGGAGAACCTAACGTGGTGCGGTCATTGCTGGTAATGTAACCGTCGCCATTCAAATCGGCATACATAGGGTCTCCTGGTTGTACCCGATAACCGCCTACCGTGCTTTTATATGTTGGTATTCCTTCCTTTAGCACATAAGTACCATTAGGATTTTTGTAGAAATCGCTTTCTTGATACAAACGCACGTACTTATAGCCGTAGAATTGGGAGGTGGCACTGTTGGCAATGGCAAGCCATGTCTCTGTGTTCGGATTAAAATCGTTGTTGCCTACGGTCATTACTTCATAGCCATTGGCAAAGCTCCGTACTTTGTTCTGGTTATAAGAGAAGTTGAAGTTTGTGTTCCAAGTGAAATCTCCGGATTTGATGTTAGTACTAAGAATTGTCAGTTCAAGTCCTTGGCTTTGTGTGCATCCGGAATTTTCATATCTGGTATGGGCATTATTACCATATCCCAAATAGAAGGGAGCCGGGCGTGGCATCAATAATCCGTCAACCACTTTTCTGTAGTAATCGATCGAGAAAGCGAGTCTGTTTTTGAAAAGAGTAACATCTGTACCTATGTTAAACTCGGTTGTTTCTTCCCAGGTCAGTTGAGGATTGGCCAAAAAATATTGGAATAAACCACCCTGTAAAGTCTTTCCGTCCAGCATATATTGCCGTGCGTTTTGCAGACCACCAAATTCGATTAAGTAGGAGAAATCGTTCACTCCCCGGTTGTTACCGACTTTACCGTAGCTAAGACGTATTTTTGCGTCATCAATAGCTTTGCTCTTTTTCAAAAAGGGTTCGCTGGAGATGCGCCATGCAAAAGCAGCGGAAGGAAAAAATCCCCATTGGTTTCCTTTTGCGAATTTTGACGAACCGTCATATCGGCTTGTTACGGTAAACAGATACTTATCCATAAGATTATAGTTGATCCGTCCGAAGGAAGATACCAGTCGGTTTTTGTTTCCTTCGTAGTTCACATCTCCTCCTTTGACAGAACCGGCAGATAATCCGTAAAATCCTAAATATTCAAATTCCGGTAAAATATTGACAACATCGTATGATTCTTTCGTGAATTCACTATGTTGGTAGGTGAACCCGTACATGGCGTCCAAACTATGAATCTTTTTGAATTTGCGTTTATAGTTCAATACTAATTCACCAAGGTAGCTTTTGGCCTCATTGTTTTCAACGTGTGCATTTACTCCATTGTTATTGGCATATGTGCCGTTTGATTTTTTGAATAAGTGCCCCTGATAAGTATATCTGTTATAGAACCTGTCAATATCAGTTCTTACCGTACTGACTTGCATGCGTGGTGTGACGGTGATATATTTGAAAGGTTGCCATTTCAAAGTCAATCCAGCTTGCGTGTTCTGTTGGATGCGTTTGTTCAATTCGTTGTTTGCTTGTTGTAGAGGAGTTATCAGCGAGCCGTAGTCTATACCGGAGTCGCTTAAAGTACCTTGCTCCAGCATGTATTCCATCTCTGCAATAAACTCTTCCGTACTTTGCAGACCTGTGGTTGGGAAGAAATTTCGCGCTTTGCTGAAAGCTTGGTTATTAAGAGTTTTGGTGTTTGTATAATTCGCGTTCATGATGGCAGTCAGCTTCTTGTTGATTTTTTGTTCTACCTTTCCCATGACACTGTATCTTGTTTGCCCGGTGTTTTTTACAATGGCATCTTGATCCATATATCCACCTTTTATCATGTATTTGGTGTCTTTGGATCCTCCGGATAAAGAAATGGAATGATTATGGGTTATCCCCATTTGGGTAACTTCCTTTTGCCAGTCAGTTCCCGGATTCTCCTTGTAATAGTCCAATGTACGGGGGCGTTGACCGGTTGTTTCGTCTATTGCTCCTAAATAGCGGTCTATTGAATAACTTCGGTTGTCTATTGCATCCAGTTCTAACTGTAGTTTGACATATTCATAAGCATTCATCATTTTTATGAACTTGGGACGTGTATTGAAGGATATGTTGTAGTCATAAGTTACACGTGGTTTACCTGCTTCACCTTCTTTGGTGTTGATAATGATTACACCGTTAGCTCCCCGAGAACCGTAAATGGCAATAGAAGAAGCGTCTTTAAGTACTTCAATGCTTGCAATTGATCTAGGATCCAATGTGTTTAGGCTAAAATTCTCCATCGGGAATCCGTCAATCACGTAAAGGGGCGCTGTATCTTGAGAAACCCCTCCTCCTCGGATATTTACCGTTGCTTCAGCCCCGGGCGACCCGTCGGCAAGGATGATATTCAAACCGGCGATTCGTCCGGCTAATGCTTGCTCAATAGATGTTACGGGAGCTTGGTTAAGTTCTTCCATGTTGGCTTGACCTACCGAACCGGTTAAATCACGCTTTTTTACATGCCCGTAACCTACGGATACAACCACTTCTTGCAGGGTGGTGCTTAGTGATTCTTCCATCATGACGTTGATTATCCTTTGGCCTTTCATTTTCACAGTGACTGTTTCCATGCCAATGTACGAAAAATGCAGGGTAGCGTTGGCCGGCACGCTGATTGTATATCTGCCTTTACTGTCTGTGATGGCACCTGCTGCATTTTTACTTTCTGTAAAAACTGCAACTCCGATTAGAGGTTCTTTGTCTTTATCGGTGACAAGACCTGAAACTTTAATTTGTTGTGCATAGATTGTTGGACTGATACATAAGAATAGGCTAATAAGTAGCCATTCAAAGAAACGATGTTTCATAAGTAATATGATTTAAATTTAAAACTAAAAAAGGTTTGCAGCAAATGTATGAAAACGAAGAAGAATGGTCAGGTAATCATGTTGCAGGAATATGGAATAATGATACATGCAGAAGAATTTTGCAGTATTAATAGGTGGGCAAGGTATTTTTAGATTTGGAGAATGTAGATTTAACATTGAACGGATATTTTGAAACAGACAGACTAATACTTGCAAAACAAATCCGTTACATTTGCGACAATCATACAGGGTAAAGTATTTGATTTGGAATTAATCACAATTTAAAAATATAATATTATGAAGAAAATAGTTTGGGTCGTTATATTGTCTTTAGGGACGATTGCGTGTAACGACAGCAGGGCTGTAGAACTGCCCGGAAAAGAACTCCCGACTGACAGTATCAAATCCGGGAGAGTTGCTGGTTCCGTCGAAGTGAAAGGTAATATGATTATCAAGTCAATAAACGAGGCGGGTTTCTATAATTATGAAAAAATGGATCTCAGAACAAATAATCCTGAAATTTTGAAGAAGATACCGGAACTGAATGAGTTCTTTCCTAAAATTGGGTTGTATAGAGATAAATTTAGGAAAAAAGTTGTTACCAGAGAGGAAGCCGGCGGACTTACGGATCGGATAGGGACTGGGCTTGATACCGAAGATAAGGAAATATTTACCAAATGACAAAGAATGAAAAACATGGAACAGTATGAAAAGAATTAAATTGTTTATATTCGCATTATTTGCATCGGTAGTGGCTTTTACACAAGAACACAATATTTATGTCTCAGCCATAGATGGGAACGATAGTAATAGCGGAAATACCATTACCAATGCCTTTCAAACCTTGGCAACTGCCAAAAATAAAGCTAAAAGTATATTTAAGAGCAATCCGTCGGCTAAAGTAAATATATATTTGAGGGAAGGTACTTACTATAGTAGCAGTAACTACATTTTTAATGCAAACGATCTCGGAAATGGCCAGTCGGAACTGATGATCGCAGCTTACAACGAAGAGAAACCGATATTAATGGGCAACAGGGCAATTCCTCGCGACAAATGGAAAACATTAAGTAGCGCGGCAAAGGAGAGATGTCATCCTGATGTTGATTCCGGCAAGCTATATGAATTGGATTTGACAACAATTGGAATGAATAACATTGCTTCACTGCCCGATATGTTTACTACCGTATGGAATAGTGTAGACTTGTTTGTCGGAAATGACAGAATGCAATTATCCCAATATCCCAATGTCTCGCAAAAGGTGACGGAGAAAAGCCAGCTTGGATGGATAACCTGTAATGGCTCTAAAGATGCCTCAACCTTTTATTATGCTGAGGGAGGGGCTCCAGCGGATAAGGATTTTACCAATGAGCTTGAGTATAATGATAAAACGAGAGCCGGAAGATGGAAGAAATCAATGGAAAATGGGCACGAACTATGGTTGAAGGGTAACTGGAGAGTACCTTGGGATCCAATCACAATCAAGGTGAAAGAAATAAATACCACTGAAAAATACATCCGTTTTGTCAAGATGCCGCCACTTGGGATGGGTTCTAAATACACAGGCGAGGTGCCGGGTTCCAATCCAGTATATAGGTATGGTTCGGGCGAGGAAACTTATTTCGCGATAAACTATTTGGATGAGATAGACGAACCCGGAGAGTGGGCAATAGACTTCAAGGATAAGAAGATCTATTTTTATCCGAAGGCAGAAAAAGATCTTTCTAATGTTATTCTGTCCGATAATAAAACTTCATTGGTGAAACTCGATGGTGTGAGTAACATTACTTTTAGCGGCATTGAGTTCAATGGAAATCTCGGCTATGGAATCGAGATTGTCAATGGCAGCAAGAACATCACCTTGGAAGGCTGTAAGATACATAATATCTCTTCGACGGGTATTCATATCGAGAAAAGTTCGGAGATACATATTCAATCAAACGATATTTTCAACATCGGTTCGTTTGCCATCTATGCGAAACAGTGTGGAAATCTGTACACCCTTACTGATGCCAATATCATTATAGATAACAATCATATCTACAATATGGGCTTGCTTGCATTCAATGGCGGCATTGGATTGCTCGAATGTGCAGGGTTTACTATCAGCCATAATCTGATTCATGACACGCCTAAAAGCTGTATTGAAAACAGAAACGGAATAAAAATACTGATAGAATATAATGAGATGCATAACATTGCGTTAAAGTCCGGTGATACAGGTGCGGTGTACAGTTATGGCGGGTGGTATACATACGGTAACGTCTTGCGGTATAATTTTATCCACCATATTTGCAGAGGCAACGGTTTATATCCGGATGATGGTGACAGCGGAGACGTGATGTACAATAATATCATTCATGGAGGTGTTAACGGATTCCATGTTGGTGGAGGACACGACAATCTTATGTACAACAATATGGTAGTGAATTGCCAGAAAATCAATATAGACAATAGGGGGATTGACAGAAACTACAAATTGGGAACCAACTATGAGAAAGACCTGACAAGATTTAATGTGAATGTTGCTCCCTGGTTAAAATGGGGGGAAGACTTAATGAGAGAATATAAGTATCAGACTAATTTGTGGACTGAAATCTTAACAGAAGAATATGGACCGGAGAACCCGAGAAATTGTTCTTTTAATGACAATGTCTTGATTGAAGTTGGAGAAATGAAGATAAGCGATATCAAAAAGGATAATTAAAAAACTGACGGGTAGTTTTAGAAGCTCTTTTTACAGTTAAGTCCGGACTTGAATGAGTCCGGACTTAATTTTTTGAAACAGTGCTCTGCAAACAGTATCGTAGAGCCTATGATTTTAAGTATGTGTGGTTTTGAAGAATGTATAGATAATTGGAGACTGATAATTATTGAATAATATATCTTATTTTACCATCTCTTTCCAATGTAACTTGTGTTCTTCCGTCTTTTCCTTTATTAAAGGTCAGGAAATCGGTTTGGTCGTTCCATTTTACAGTTAGTTTGGTACGGTCATCGTTCCATTCGGTTTGTGGAAGTGCTTCTCCATGAAGGTGTGGAAATAACAAAACTTTGTATTCGGGAGCGCCTTTACATCTTGCCGGGATAACCAGACGTTTGCCGAGTCCCATTGTACGAAGATAGAACTGGTGCATATCTTCAGTTTTCAGATGTTCCATAGTCTCCAGACAGGGATTTATTTCCAGATTCGGACGAGGGGCAGGTGTTTTGTCCAGTACACGTACCAACAATTGAGGATCGCCATTGGAGGGCTTGAAAGTACCGGCTTTATAAAAACCGCCGGGTTCATTGTCTACAGGTCGCATATCACGTTTCATCCGTTTGTCTCCTAAGATAATGTCGTATTCTCCCCCTTTCCGATGGTTACTGATTTTGTTGAAACCTAAATCTAAAGGACTTCTTTGCATCTGAACGGTTGCTATCTGCTTGATGGATACAAGTTCTACATCCATTGGCATTGGCATAATCCATTCGTACAAATGTTCGTCATCGTCTTTTTTTATGTCGTCTATGACAAGTGCGTAGGTGTGTTTACCTTTTATTAGTCCGGCAGTTCGATAGGCATACTGTACTGGATAATGTTTTAAACGCATCGGCCAGCTATCTTCGTGCCATATCAAAGGGTTGCCTTTCAAATTCTCTGAATAATATAGGGCGACATTTTCCAACGGGTCCCGTTCCGGTTTTTCATTGGGGTAATATTGAAACAGCTTGTCTGCTACATCCCTGTAAACACCATTTTCCCATTTTGTGGCAACTTTGTGACCGGACATTAAATCTGCTACCGGTGATTTAAGCCATAACCAGTCATAGCAATATTTGGTGTCTAATATACCGAAGGTGGCTTCCGGCTTGTTGACAAATCCCAACCAGGATGCAGGAGTAGCAAAATATCCTTGTCCACGACCGTCTATGCATATTACTGAATGATATTTGCTTTCGGTACTTCTGAATCCGTCTACTACCCATTCCCGTCCGTGTGCCGATAGAGAGAAATGTCCTCTGTCGGAGTGGTCGTGTGAGATAAAATAGGTATCCGTGCGTCCTTCCAATGAGAACTTGACGGCTTCCCGGTTCCAACGATTGCGTGTGATGAAGGCGCCTCTTAAAGGAGAATAATAAGTTAACGGCATATTTATGGAAGGAGTTCCATTGTATTGTTCGGCAGTTTTGTCAGGATCGTTGCAACAAACAAAAGCTACTATATCCGGTGTCTCTTTCAGGGTATCGGGCAGGCTATTGGCTAATAAATAGTCCAGACGTTGGTCTGTTGGATAGAAATATTTCATTACCATCACCAATGTCCACGGTAAAAGGCTGATAGAGCCGGTATCTCCGCCAGTGTACCAAAGTGCTTTCGGATTAGGAGATAATGTATGCATAAACCAATCGGGCATAGCTTTTACATGAGGGTGTGTGAACAGATTTTTGTCTCCCCGACGTGCCATGGCTATGAGGAACGCAAAATCATATTCAGATTGTCCCAATGTATAATTCATGCCTTCCGTACTCATTCCTTCGGGAGAAAACTGATAGGTGTAGTAATCTTCTGCCAGTTCTTTTCCCCGTTCGTAGATACGTGAATCTAAGTTATACTCTTTTTCGAGTGACAATAGTGAGAAAGGGTAAGAAAGAGAACCTGCTATATGGTTCCATCTTCTCCAGTGAGGAGGTAATTCCATTCCGACAGAGTATTTGCCTCTTGTCTGCTTATCCATAAACCGGGCAAAGAAGTTTCGGTCTTCTTTTTTCATTCCAGCGGCTGTGAAGTCATAAAGTTTGGCTAAAAAAGCTCCGATATATACCGGCTCTTTGGCGCAGTCTTCCAGACCTTCTACAATAGGCATTCGCTCGATGTATTTTGCCATGCTTCGTAGATAATTTGCTGCAATGGTGGCGGTTTCCTGCATCAGTGCTTTGTTATGGTTCATCTGTGCAAGCAGCCCCTGTACAGTCAATTGGTTGACAAATTTCCACCCTAGTTCAGAGGCGCGCTCCGGTTCGATTTCTTTCGAGAGTAACTGTTGATAGTCTTTTCCCCACTTACCTTTTCCAATTCGCATTTCATTAGTATGTTTATTGGCTTGTGCAAGCATCATTTGTCCGATACGGGTGTTCTTCAAGCGGACTTTTATATTTTCAAGTTCGCCCGGAGAGGTAAACATACGTGGATGTATTCCTTTGGCAGGTACATGTCCCAATTTCGAGTGGTCGAAACCTTCATCATTATAAATCAGCTTCACCGGGCAGGGGTTTTTCCAATGAAGATTACCATTCAGTACATCCTCTGCTTTCAGGTGGCCTGACGGTTGTTCCTGTAGCAGAGGCGAATTTTTCTTTAATTCTTTATTTATAGTTTGTGCATATCCCTGCGAAAACAGAAATAAGAAGGAAGATGCAAGTATAATATGTTTCTTCATTTTTGATGTATTATAAAACCTTTTGGCGATAATGATTTATCCATTTAGCCATACCGTCTTCACCATGATAGTCGGGACCTTCATTGACAAATGAGTAGGGACGGTAGAGTGTGCCGCATTGTGGATTGTATTCGTGCAGGCTTTGATAACGTTCCCACATAGCGTCATAAGATTTTATGGCTTTTTTCATTTGGTCTGTATCGTAGGTTCCTTGTTGGTCACCAGTGAAACCGTACCATAAGATTTCCCAACCAAGCGCATAAATAGAATATAGGCAGTATCCGTATTCCGTAGAAACTTCTATATAATTTTTTATTTGCTTATCGTTGCATTGGATGGAGTGGGCCAGTTCAAGCATTTCTTTCCAGATAGCCACGCTCTGTTTTTTTTCATTCAGTGCGGCGCTTGCCATATTATGTTCCTGAAGATATTTAAAGTCATCTTGAAGTTCATTCAGACCGCCGATAAATTCATCTCTGGTCCACCATACGTTTGCCGGATATATCAGAGAAGCTCTGCCTCTGACAACTGCGTCTGCTGACAAAAGTGCCAGACGGCGGAACTTTCCGATATCCTCTTTTCTAATACCTATTTTAACTGCAAAATTATTAAATATTTGTTCTTCTGTCTGTGTACAGTCCTTCGTCCAATTGGATAGGACATAAGTGTTTAAATCGCACCAAAGTTCGTTTTTTATATAAGGTCCTACCCATCCGCCACCGCGTGACCAAGTCCAGACTCCGGCGAATAAGGGGGAAGATGACAATTCCTTTAAAGAGTGTATTCCTGTTGTTTTCTTATACTCTTCAAAGCCTTCGATTACGCCGTTGGCAATGTAGTTGGGATATGCTCCTTTTCCCTCATATTCGCGTTGGCATTGCACCTCAACAATCTGCTTGTGTTTCCCTATACCTAAAACTGAATTAAATGGAATTGTACGATGATAGTCACCTTCAACGTGTTTGATTGCAAAATAAAGATGTTCGTGAGGCAATACTTGATTGGTTGCCTGAAGGTAATAATCCGGATTGGTGTGGAAGAATCCGAAGTCCCACGTACGATAGATTATATCTTTCTGTAGTTTTTCACATACTTCATCTCTCAACAAGTTGATTAGTAAACTATGGGTATTCTCTCCGCCGTCACTTTTTTTGCTGTTGTCATGTTTCCATTCCCCGTTCTTTTTACGGATAGGCCCATTGCCGCAGTGATAGGGGACATTGTGTAAGTAGGTTTCACCTACACGGATTACCAGGCCATCCAATGACGGAAAGCGTGCAAAGACTTCCTGCAACATTTTGCGGTGAATTTCTTGTGTTTTAGGGCGATTGAGATTAATCCATCCGTCGGAATCGCAAATCTCATCGTGGTATAGTTCCTTTACCTTTTTAGGGAGTACGATAATATCCATAAAATAATAGGCTTTTAGTCCGGCGGCATGAATCTCATTTATTTTATGGTCAATTCTGTCTGCCAGGTTTTCTACCCATGCTCTTTCTTCCGAACCTTTAGGAAATATATCAGAAGATAATGAATCATAAGTGATGGCACAGTGCACTGATTGAAACTCATTTATTACTTGACCGTTAAACCCGTAAAGATCCAATGTGTCCGGCTGATTGAATTTTGAAATGGTGAATTCTTCTCCGGGATTGTGATGAACCATGTCAAGAATGAGTAGTTTCTGTTCTTTGTTTGGTGTACATGCTGTGCTGATAATGATGGATAATACTAATAATAGAATTTGTTTCATATATTACAGTTGAATTATTAATTGTGGATTGTCCACAATACTACCACGAAACAATCCTATGTACTCGTGGTGTTATTGCGGATAATCATGTTATTTTTAGATTTTACTCTACAGTGATTGTTTTCTCAATGACTTGGTTACCTACAACAATGGTGATAGTGTATCTTCCGGGTTGTGTATAGGTTGTCTCCCAAGTAATGACGCCATCTGTTCCTGTCTTTTGTTCTGGAGTATCGGCAGGAAGTTTGTTAGTGAAAGTATATATTGGTAATATACACCAACCTTCTATGGCCTCCGGGGAAGTTCCTGACAAACTGGATTTATATCTCCACATATTACCTTCAACTCGCCAACTGCAGAATGCACCTTCTTTGTCGATTGTTTTTACATCACTGGTAGAACCTATTTTTTGTATTTCTTCATCTTGTCCGGTTTCAGAATAGTTATACCCAATTATGAAATCACGCCAGCCGATGTCTACGACTTTACCTTTATTACATATCCCTTTGAAAGCAAAGGTTGTATTTGTTTCACTGATTTCATCCAATTTTACATAGCTTGTTTCTTTCTCTACATTATTACCATCCTCCGGAATATTCAATCGTTCGGTAATATTTACCCAATTGGCGGTTTCAGCGTTCGTTCCATTATAATCGGTTGCATAAAGAACTTCAAAATGTCCTCTGTCCCAGCCGGTTTCTTTATAATTACGATATTTGAATTTGATTTGTGGAATCCTGTTAAGTTCTTTTCCGTCTTTGTTTTTATACTCATGCCCCGGCAGACCACTGAAGAAATCAACTGAATTTTCATTACCATACCAGGAGAATGTGACTATATCGCCTGCTTCTATATTGGTAGATGAGATTTCCAATCCTTCTTTAGGTTTCTCCAACACAGTGATTTGATATTCTGCAATGGTTTCATTACGTTGGTCACTGCCGCTGTCATAACAAGAAACGACTACCGTAGCGGTGTATACGCCAGGTTGGGTGTAAACATGAGTCCAGGGAAGTGCTTCGGCACTCAGGTTTTTTTTCACTTCTCCTTCGTCACCGGGGTATTGGGCATCTTCGAATGATTGTGTCGGCAGAATACACCAACCTGTTTCCGGAGTTTTAGATGCTTGTGATACTCCCTGGGGCAGCTTGAATCTCCAATTGGTATTAAGTTCCCATATATGAGCCGAGGGATCTTCTCCATTGTTTTTTGTAACTATTCCCGGAGTGTCTTTGGCTACGGAAAGAAGGTCTACGTATGATTCCAGTTCTGGTGAATAGGAACGAATCTTAAAGTTCCCCCAACCGATATCTACCGGATTGCCACCATTATAAATACCTTCGAAAGCGAAAGTGGCGTGATGTCCTTGTAACTCTTCCATTCGTACATAACCAGTCTTTTGATATGAGTTCTTGCCTTCGCCGATATTGAATCTATCGGTTATGTCATTCCATGTAGCCGATTCAAAGTTCTCTCCGGTATAGTTGGTCGAATAGTAGAATTTGAAATCACCTCTCTCCCACGGGAGGTCGCCTTTGTAATTACGGTATTCGAAACTGACCTCGGGTATTCCTATGAGTCTTTTCCGGTCTTTGTATTTGTATTCATGTTTCAGTTCACCACTGTAGAAAACGATATGGTCTCCGTCGCCATTCCAGGTGAAAGTAACAGGCTCCCCTGCCGTCACCGTTGTAGATGAGATAGTCAGTGCTCCTCGAGGAGAGTCATACAAATCATTGTTGCAGTTGCTCATTAAACAAGCGCAACAGAGTAATATCATATATTTGATTGTTGTTTTCATCTTCTGTCTTTTTTAGTTTCCAAAATAACCGGGATTTTGCCACATAATGTCTTTGTTGTTCACAAGGTCGACTTCCTTTTGAGGAATCGGGAATATGTAGTGATTTTCATTAAACAGAGTAGCTTTTCCAACATCACTCAATGCTTGCAAGAAAGTGTTAGAGCGAACCAAATCAAACCATCTGACACCTTCATAGGCAAATTCATGGCGACGTTCATCAAGTAAGGCTGTTCTCCAACTGTCTATATCTTGTGGCACTGTTGTAGAAAGCCCCGCTCGGGTACGCACTTCCGTTAAAATCTCAACTGCGTCATCTTCCACTTCTCCGGAAATTTCACAAAGGGCTTCCGCATACATCAATTTGATATCCGTATATCTGATAATCGGCAAGTCATTTCCCCATTCATTATTGCCACTATCAAAACTCCATCCAAATTTGATGACGTGCTCCCGCTTCTTTGTTTCTCCTGTGGATGCTTCGTAGTAAGTGGTTGCAATACTGTGGTCACGCCGTATATCTCCTTCCTCAAAAGTATTTCTAAATCCGTCTTCGTTCATCAGTATGCCACTACCTTCTTCGAGTTTGGAAAACCATTTATTGTATTCACAATTTTCACCGATTCCTCCAGCTTTGTACTTAATGGAAAAAATAAATTCCGGGGAATTCTCTCCATCTGCACTAAAAATCTTTTTCCAATCCCATGTCATAGCTTCATTGAAGGGAGCTGTTGCTATTACTTCTTGACAATAATCACGAACTTTGTCCCATTCACCGGTGTAATAAGGGTAACCGCAACGCATTAAATATACTTGTGCCAGTAGTGCTTTTGCAACCACGGACGATGGTTTTGAATTGTCAATATATTCTGGGCTGAGTTGGTCTTTTAGTTCTTCCAGTTCAGAAATAATGAAATCGTAAGTTTTCTCAGCTGTCTGTCGCGGTATTGTCATAGCTTCCACCTCGTTGACAGGTTTCTTTTGGATGGGCACCCCTCCGTAGAAACGGACAAGATTGAAATAAGTCAGTGCCCGGATAAAACGGGCTTGAGTGAGTATATCCTGTTTTTTAGTTGCATCCATTTCGAAGGGTTCCAGATGGACTATTAATTCATTGGCGGTATGTACAGCTGCCCAGCAGAGTTCCCATAGGTCTTTGGTGTCATTGGCTGACATTACATTTTCGTCGCACCATTTATGGCTGCTGTGCCAACAGTTGTCTGACCGGATTTCAGAATATTGATAATAATATCGGTTATAAATGATTTGAAGACGATGATATGTGCCATTTAATGCCATCTTGAAATCATCCTCTGTGCGATAAAATGTTTCACCAGTAAAATTAGATTTGGGTTCCAGATTCAGAAAGTCTGAACAAGAGGTACACAACATTATGAATGTGATGACCAGAGATAAATATAGGGTATTCTTTTTCATACAGTTTGAATATTAGAATGTTACGTTTAAGCCCAAAGAAACAGTCATGGGTAATGGGTAAGAACCATAGTCATATCCCGGGGCTAATGGGTTGGACTGTTTCTCGCTGACTTGCGGATTCCAGCCGACCGGATAATGATCGAATGTATATATATTGTCTGCTGAGACGTACATACGAAGTGCTTCCAAACCGATTTTTCTTAATTGCTTTTTGGTGAAGTTATAGCTTAATGTCGCATTGGAAATCCGTACGAATGTGCCATCATATAGCCAACGTGTAGAAGGAGTTGTGATAGCTCCGGTCGCGTTGATGCGCGGAGTAATTCCGTCTCCCGGTTCTTCCGGACTTTTCCAACGGTTCACCCAATGTTTGTATGAGTTATAAGAAGGGTCAGTACCTAAGTCCAATTGGCGTCCAATAGCATTATAGATCTTATTTCCTCCCGATCCCGTAATCAATACCGATAATTGGAAGTTACGGTAAGAGAATTTATTAGTCAATCCCCAATTGTAGGTCGGTATACCGTTTCCGACAAATGTGCGGTCGTCATTGTCTACCTTATTGTCTCCATTAATATCTTTTAATTTGGGGTCGCCGGCTTGGGAACCTGTCCAGTGGGGAGTGGTGATTACTTCTTGATTGTCTCTGAATACTCCATCGGCTACGTGCATATAGAACATACCCACCGGATAACCGACTTTGGTTAAAGACACATAAGCGTAGAAGTCTCCTCCGATAATTGGCGAATTGTCTGCGCCAAGATTGGTGACTTTATTTTTATTGTAGGCAATATTGAAAGTCGTTTCCCATTTAAAACGACCTACTAAATTGCGTGTTGTCAATTCAAATTCTATACCTTTGTTATTTATACTTCCTATGTTGTCATATTTGGTGGTAAATCCGGTATTGGCCAGAACAGGTACCTGCAACAGGAGGTCTTTAGTATCTTGATTGTAATAATCTATACTACCGGAAATGCGGTTCTCCAGGAAGCCGAAGTCTAATCCATAATTAAAAGAGCGTTTCTTTTCCCAGCTCAAGTCCGGATTGGAAATATTGGAAGGATAAAATCCGATACCTTTATCTTTGTTTGTTCCGGTGATATAACCGCCTTGTGTGAGCAAACTGTATGAGGCATAATCTCCTACGCGGTTGTTACCTGTTTCACCAAAGCTGAAACGTAACTTTAAATTATTCATTACAGGCTTTATTTTTTTGAAAAAGGCTTCTTCACTAATTTTCCATCCTGCCGACGCTGCGAAAAAGTTTCCCCACGGGTCATTAGGAAAACGGGAAGAGCCGTCTCTACGGAATGAAACTGATGCTAGATATTTATTCTGGTAGTCGTAATTTAAACGTCCCACATACGATAGCAGCGAATTTTCGCTTTTAGCTGTATTACTGTTGGATCCGATGACACCTGCTACATTAAGGGTATGTATTTGGTCGGAAGGAAAATCTCTACCGTCAATATATTGGCTGTTTGTTGAAGTCTTTTCTGCGGAATATACGAATGTCGCGCTTAGATTGTGCCTGTTCTTGATGCTGACATTGTATGTAAGTATGTTGTCTACCATCCATTTTAAATATTCATTTCCCCAATAACCGCCACGTGCAGGAGTGGATAATGTGACACTTACAGGCCAGAAATCTTCACGTGTACGATTGTAATAAGAGAATCCGGCTTTTAAGCGGTAGTCCAATCCTTTCATTAGGCGTATATCTGCCGAAATATCTCCTAATAACTGGTATCTTGAATCACCGTATTCGTAGTCGTTGATTTGAGAGATAGCACTGCGTGTACGTTGCAAATTCTCCAACGGATATTCCGGATTTCCATCTACTCCGGAATTTGTCGGCTGAATGGTTGGAGCTAGTAATAACCGATGTATATTACCTTCTTTACGGTCTACCCGCTTATCTACTTTTTTAGAATAAGAAGGGGAAAGGTTTACACCGATTTTCAGCCATTCCTTTGCATCTGCCTGAAGTGTAGCGCGACCGGACAGTAACTTATAGCTTGTGTTTTTTACTATACCTTCCTGGTCCATGTAGTTCATGGATGCCATGTATCTTACTTTTTTTGTACCGCCTCTGACTGACAACTGATAATTTTGTCTCAGTGCCGTTCTCATAATATAGTCAATGTGATCATAAGTTTGAGCATTGGGCAGCAATTCCATTAACTTGTCTTTTTCGGCAGGACGGGCTTCCATGCGCGCTTCCAGATATTCCGGACCACTCAGCATATCGATACTGCGTGTTAGTTTCTGAACCCCCCATGACATTTTTAGGTCAATTTTGGCATCACCTTCTTTTCCCTTTTTAGTACTGATGATAATAACTCCGTTTGAACCGCGTGAACCATAGATTGCGGCGGCGGAAGCATCTTTTAATACCTCCATTGACTCTACATCATTGATATTGAGATTACCGATAATGTCCGGATCGTCAATAGCCATTCCGTCAATTACATATAACGGGCTGGTATCTGCATTGATAGAACCGACTCCACGCACACGGATATAAGGTGCTTCTCCCGGCTGTCCGGTAGATTGCTGTACTTGTACGCCTGCCAACTGTCCATCCAGTGAAGACTCAAGGCGTGAGATAGCAAAATCGGCAATGTCATCCGCTTTTACTTTACTGACAGAAGTTGTCAGATTACCTTTTTTAATCGTACCATAACCAATAATCTGAACTTCATCAAGTACTTTGGAGTTCTCTTCAAGAGTGATTTTTAGAGGCTTTTGGTCTTTCACTTTAATTTCTTGTGTTTTCAGACCAACGAAGGAGAAAACAAGTATGTCTCCTATCTTTACCGAAATGGAGAACTTCCCGTCAATAGAGGTGATTGTACCACTTTTATTCCCTTTCTTTTGAACGGAACAACCTGGTAGGGGATCATTCAATGCATCAAGCACAGTTCCTTGAAGTGTAAAAGTACTGCTAGCTTGTTGTGTGTTAGTTTGGGCATACATATTGATATGCACAAGAAAGCAAACTAACAACAGAAACGACTTGTTGAAAAGTGTATTTTTCATGTATAACTAAAATTATTAAATGAATTATTCAATATGATTAATATGCGCTCAATGAACTGCTACAAATGTAGCCGAATTGTTTCTGTTTGTATTAGTGTTTTTGTTTCAAAAACTAAGTGTGATGATAATTGTGTTGATTATCAATGTGTTATATTCTTGTTTGACCCTGTTTTTAACATACGGTGGATTGAAGTATAATTTGAGGCTTTTGATTTGTTATGGTTAGTGGAATTGTTTCTAAAGTTAGTAGTTTTGATACATGGAAATGAAATTTAGCTTATATTTGGTTGGTTCATATTGAGTGTTATTTTATCTTTGTCTTGTAATCTAAAACAATATGCTATGTATAAACGATGTCTTTTCTGTTTTTGGACTATTCTTCTTTTGAGCAGCTTTTCATTGATTAAAGGACAAGATTTCGATATGCCTGTTTTTCTGAATATCTCTACCAATGACGGACTTTCTCAAAATTCTATTATTCGTATTTATCAGGATAGCAAAGGATATATATGGTTATGCACCAGAGATGGACTTAATAAATATAATGGAATAGAGTTTATGATATATCGCTCTGTACCCGGAGATTCTTTGAGTTTGAGCAACAGTGATATTACTTCTATTGTGGAAGATTCGACAGGGGATTTATGGATCGGTACATACAATGGATTGAACCGTATGAATCCTTATACGGGAAAATGTGAACATTTTTATAGCTCCTTAGATGATACAACAATTTCTGATAACTGCATCAAGCATTTATATAAGGATTCGCATGATAATATTTGGATAGGCACTACTAAGGGACTGGAAATGTATAATCCGGATACAAATGATTTTTCACGTATTTATACTCATGGCGCAGTAACATGGATTGTAGAAGATAGTTTCGGTAATTTGTGTTTCGCGAATGATAAAGATGGATTCTTTACTTATAATATAGTATCAGGTTTGATAACCAATTATCCTTTGAATTCGAATGATAAGATTTATACCCTGTTTGAAGACTCAAATAAGAGATTGTGGGCAGGCATGTGGTCATCAGGGCTTAAACTATTCAATAGAAAAACCGGTCATTTTGATAGTGTAGATCTTCGATATGTTCATGATGACTCATTCAATCATGAGCAAATCGGTTATATCATAGAGCTGGGGACTGGTAATTTGTTATTGGCTTCAAGAGGTGGATTGATCGTTTTTGATCCGGAAAAGCAACAGTGCATCACACATTGGAATCAGAAGCAACAAAATCTGATAAACAATACCGTTATCTCTCTTTTTAAAGATAAAGATCAAAATATCTGGGTGGGGCATTGGACAGATGGAGTGGATTTATATAGTCCTTATCATAACCAGTTTAAGGTTCATGAAGATTTCGGCGGATTACTTAGAGGTAAAATAGGGAGTGTACATTCTTTTTTGGAACTTGACGGTAACTTATGGATTGGAACGGATGTGGGATTGATCGCATACAATCGAAAGGAAAACAAATATTCATTGTATCCTGTTGAGCAAGAGGAGGTTCGTTATTTATATGCAGAGAATGAGCATACAATATGGGTCAGTACTTATAAGAAAGGTATCTATCTTTTTGATACCCGTCTAAGGAGATATACCGGCAAGATGCCTGTGAAGAGCAATGTGCATATCCATTCTATTAGTCGTGATGAAGAGGGAAACTACTGGATGGGCAGTTTTACAAATGGGCGGCTTTTGAGATATAAACCTGCATCTGGGAAAGTAGAAGACAGATTTGTGCAGAAGGGTGATTCCAATCTTTTTTCATTGATAAATGTCCAGCAAGTATTGGCTGATGGTGATTATATATGGGCTGCCACTCGTTCGGACGGTTTGTACCGTTATAATTATATCACCGGAATGCTGGACCAGTATAAATTCTCTGCAAAGGATGTATCTTCCATAAGTAATAATAATGTTAGCACATCTTTTAAGGACACGCAGGGACGCTTCTGGTTTGGAACTTTCGGGGGAGGGTTATGCCGGTATCTTCCTGAATCAGACTCTTTTGAAAGGTACAATAAAGAGAACGGACTTGAAAATGAAGTTGTCTGTGGAATTGCGGAAGATGAGAACGGTCAGATATGGGTATCTACATTGAAAGGAATATCAGTTCTAAATCTTCAATCAAAGAAATTTCGCAACTATAATAATCGAAATGGTTATTTGTTGGGGGAAGCTAACAGACAGGCGTTTATCAAAACCACCGACTCCGCTTTTTTTGTTGGTGGAAGCAATCGTTTTTTGTCTTTCACCACTTCTTCCGTGCTTTCTAATCCATTAGAACCGGAAGTCCATATTGAGGAAATATCAATATTGCCTTTGAAAGAACGTAAATTTCCCAATATAATATCTGTAACTTCTAATTCTGTAATTGAACTGCCCTACAATAAAGCATCTTTTCAAATTAAGTTTGCAGCCTTGAACTATGTTTATTCCAATCAGAATGAGTATGTGTATCAGTTGAAGGGGTTTGATGAAGACTTTTGCTATCCTGGGCACCAAAATAGTGCAACTTATACTAATATACCGCCGGGTAAATATACTTTTATAGTGAAAGGAGCCAATAATGACGGAGTGTGGAATGAAACTCCCGATGAAATTTCAATCATTATACATCCCCCGTTATGGAAAACTTGGTGGGCTTATGTTCTTTATCTGCTTATATTTCTTAGCTTGCTGTATATTTTCGTACGTCATATAAAGATAGAAGAAAGGCTTAAGAACACGATAAGGATAAAGCAGATTGAACAACAGAGTATAGAAGAGAATCACCAGCTTCGTATGCGCTTGTTTACAAACTTCTCGCATGAATTGCGCACTCCGTTGACGCTTATTATAAGTCCGGTGGAAGATATGTTGAGGCGTAGCGACTTGAGTGAAGAATATGTGACGACGTTCAATCTTATCAAAAGAAATTGTGACCGGTTATTATGGCTGGTAAATCAACTGCTGGATTTTAGAAAAATAGAATCGGGTAAGATGACTTTAAAAGTTTACAACGATGATTTGAAATCTTTTATTCAAGAGATAGTAGTCGCTTTTCAAGAACTTTCAAGGCGGAAGGAAATAGGATTGACTTTTAAATATAATGCAGATGCGGACAGGATTTGGTATGATCCTGTTCTTTTGGAGAAAGTGTTTTTTAATTTATTGTCCAATGCACTGAAATTTACTCAGAAAGGAGATTCCATATTAGTAAATGTGGAGCAATTGACTGCTTTAACAGTTGCCGAAAGGTATCAGATAGAAGGGGATGATGACTTTGTTCTGATTACTGTTTATGATAATGGGGTGGCCATTGCGCCGGAAGATTTGAAGAATATATTCGATCCGTTTTATCAGTCTAATAATCATGAAACACCAGTTTATGGTTCCGGAATCGGGTTAAATCTGTGTAAGAGTATTGTGGAATTACATAAAGGAGTAATTTGGGCAGGAAGTGATGGAATCAAGGGTTCAACCTTCTACGTGTTGTTGCGATGTGGTAATGCACACTTTTCGCCTGCTGATATGGGTACGGAATGTTTGGGTACTGAACATATATGGATGAAAGAGTTGAAGGTTGATGAAGCAGAATTTCAGGAATCGGAGACTTCGGTTTCTGTAAACGATAAGCAAAAGCCTACCATACTGGTTATTGAGGATAATACGGATTTAAGGCATTATATAAGTTCTTTGTTGAAACAGAACTATAACGTGATTGAAGAAAGCAATGGAACGGATGGGCTTCAAAAGGCGGTAGAGGATATTCCGGATTTGATTCTCAGTGATATTATGATGCCTGGTATAAATGGTCTGGAACTTTGTCGGCATATAAAACAGACGATGGCGACATCGCATATTCCTGTGATTTTAATTACGGCGAAGGCTGCCATTTGTCAAGTAAAAGAAGGGTTTGAAATAGGAGCTAATGACTATATTTTGAAGCCTTTTGATGCGGAATTGCTGTTGACTCGTGTGCGTAATATATTGGCATACACGGATACGTTGCGTCAGCGGTTTAGTAAACAGTTTATTCTTTCAACAGGTGAATTGGATACAAAAGGAGATAATGACCAATTTATTGAGAATCTGATGGCTTATGTGCGTGAGAATATCAGTAATCCGGATTTGAGTGTGGAAGAATTGAGTAAGAAAATGAATATAAGTAGAGTGCAGTTATATAGAAAGGTGAAGGCGATGACTGATATGTCACCAATGAAATTATTGAATGATTTGCGGTTGAAGATAGCAGCAGAGTATTTGAGAAATGGAAGTACTAATGTATCGGAAGTCTGTTATAAAGTTGGTTTTAATGACCTTTCCCATTTTGGAAAATGCTTTAAGAGCATGTACGGTGTTGCTCCTAAAGCATATATCCAACAATATGGGAAGAATGTTAAAATAGATGATTGACAATCCGAAGGACATCTTTTTTTACAATACTTTGATTTCAGTTCTGTTATCACTACGTTGGGAGAATGAGACCTTATCGGTTTTTCCATTTCGAGTTATGCTTGCTGTATTGTTGCTGTATTGGATAACTGGTAACTTTTCTCCGTAACGGAATGGTATCAGTAGTACCCGGTAATTTACTTTCTTATCAACTTGGTTAATAACCAATCGGGCATAGGTCTGGCTTCCTTTGCCTTCGTCAGGACCATTTTGTGCTAATTCGGTGTAAATCAGAGGTAGGTCTACTACGTCTGACGGTTCCATTCCAAGTGCACAGACCATCAATAGCGGGTCACCCTTTTTCGGCTTGATTGCAGGAGCGTTGCTTGGGGCTTTCAAGGCATTGAAAGCCGGGCTATGTGCTACTACTGTGCAATTTGCAGGAACTCCGTTGACTTCAGCTTTCCAGATATTTTTGCCAAGCATTGCTGTCCACTGGTATAAGTGATTGTTGTCATCTTTACATGCATCGTCGCAGATGATTCCAAATGCATCATCACCTTTAACAAGCCCGGCTGAACGATATACATATTTAACCGGATTCCAGGGAGCTCGAAGAGTCGGAATAAAGTTTGCTTGGTTGGAGGTTGCCCACCAGATACGCATTTTATAATGGGACGTACCCCGGAAGAACTTTAGTATTTCAGGGCGAGTTTCCAGTTCCCATACTTTGTCAGTATATACAGGAGCATTGTAGACCGCAAAGCCGGTTCCCCAATCTCTTACTTGCGTACACCAAGTCCAGTTGTAAGCATAAGAGAGATTTGCTGATGCAACAGAGAATTTGTCTCCTAGTGTTGCTCCCAAATAATCGGCTTTGGCCGGACATTGCTCAGATTGTGCGAATCCGTCAATTAACAGCTGGTTATGGAAACGTGATGAATATGTCTTTGGAAAAGGTGATTCTGTAATCCAGTTCACTCCAAGTCCGGAGAAATAGAACATACCTGCATCGGCATGGTGATGTCCGGAACCTATATAATGATTATCTCTGACATGAAGGCATAGCCATGTTGCATCCTTGCCATTTTTATTGGAAGTCGAGAATACTCCGTGAATGTCGGTGTTCCAATCCAGCGGCAGGGAAGCGTCTCGTTGGGTTACGTGATTCCAGTCGCCAGCGTATGGGAATGCCCATGTCAAACTAGGGTAGGTAGGCCCCGGCAAACGGACACCATGAATATTCTTTTCTAATTTTTGACGATAGGCTTCCAAATCAAAGTTCTTCAAGTCATAGTCAGGCTCGATAGAAGAAAGTAGAAAATCTGCATTCTTATCGTCGGGGAAGAAGGCTTTTAATTCGAGTGTTGTCTGGAATGAAAATGGGGAACCACCCCATGTTCCGCTACTCACTGTTTCTTTACCGTCAGGAGATGTGGTGTATACCAATCCGGTGGTAAGTTTGCGCCAATGGGGATGTCCCCATAGGTTATTACCTCTACGGGCTTCTGAAATCATGGAGAGTACTTGGAATTGGATACCGCCGCCGCTCTTTCCGTTGCTTTCGAAGATTTGCCCGTTTTTGTCTATTCCGAATTCGAGAAAATCACGAACGAGTTCCTTGCCGGATTGATAGGCTTCAGGATCAAAACCATGGCAACCTTCGATAGCTGTAATGGCCAGCAGATGTGTCAGATGCCATGTCATATGGTTTATGTCACGCCATGCACGTTTAGGACCATCTCCGGCACCGGTTCTTCTTCCATAAGTAGTTTTGGCTATTAAATTCTGCATAAACCTGATTTGTTCTTTAGTCATCCATTTTCCTCCGAAATCAAGGGAGAATGCCAAATCCATATGAGGAACTACACCATGCATTCCTCTCCAGTGGGTGGACGAATGGCTGGCTGCGTCAAAATCGGCCCCGAATTCACTGTCGCTGGTTTGTAGATGTTTTTCTATTTGAGGCTCTATCAGTTTATAATAAGATATGATGGCATTTGCGACTTTTTTCCCTAAATCATTATTTTCGGTAAGCATGGCATATAGTGCCATTGTCGTCAAACAGTTTGTTACATATGTGATGTGTGAATTGTATATGCCCGGTTGATGGTCTTTGGTCAGTTTGGGGACATGATATACGGCTGGACCCTCTTTCGGAAGTTCTTGTTGACTACGTATTTCATCCAGTTTTCCGTTGTATAGTAATTTGAATATTTTGCCATCACTGGTCTTCTCATTAAGCCAAGTCTTTTTAAGTAGTATTTCTATTTCTATCAATCCCTTTTGTGCTGATTTGTTGTTGGCTATGTGTCTCTTCAACATGGGAATATCTTGCGGACTGAAAAGAATACGCGGGTAGACTCCCGGTGATGGAACTTTCGAACCAAGCAGGGTGCTGTTGAACCCATTCAGATTATATTCACTTTCCGGTGTCAACGGCCATTCTGTTTCTTCTCCTTCTTCCAAGTCTTTCAATTGTTCTTTGGTAACACGTGCGTGATCGGTCCATTTTCCCTGTTTATGCAGATAAGGAATATAGCGGATGGCTATATCAGGATCGGCATATTTTTCAGGGGTATCGAAGAGAGTGACAACACAATCGTCAATTATCGGATTGGTTGTGTATTTAATTGGCGTTTCATTGATGAGTACTAGTCCTCGGTCATTGGTGTATACATGTTTGCCAATGGCTTTTGCAAAGTCTGCTGCAGCAAAGTATGGTTTTCCTTTTATCTTTATGATGGATATTTCGGGGAGTATTTGAGCTTTTGGAAAAGTAGCGGTATATACCCATCGTTCTTCTAGCACTTTCAGGTCTGCGGGGATGGGAGCAAATTTTACTTGTTTGGCAGTGATAGCATCGGCAAAGGCTTGTGGAATATAAAGTTTTCCGTTTTTTATAACAGACCAGCACTCCAAAATATCATTATTATCTAGCCGTACTTTTTTCCCTTTTATATAAGCATATCGGCTTCCCGGGAAAAGTGCAATGCTATTTCCGATAGCTTTTAGTGCGGCAGTTCTAGCCGAACGTGTGTATGGCAGGTTTTTATCTTGTGAAACCTGCCCGGTTGTCATTGTCGGTACTGTGATTAATAATAGTAGGGCTATTCCTATGAAATGATGTAAGTAGCTCTTGGGTCTTCTCATGATCGTGTGTTTTGGAGTTATTAATGAGGGCAAATCTAGGTAAAAGATAGCAATTGGGCTGGTAATATTGTTGCAAAGGTATAGGAGAAATGATGCATTTCTTCTATACCTTTGTGTTTAAAAGGGGAATGTCTTTCTGAATAGTGTGTTTATCACGGGGCTCAAACAAGGGTTTCTTACTGCTGATTGGTTGCTTTAACGTCATTAGCAGAGTTAAATCCGGCAGTGTCTGACAAACCTTTCATCAGTTTTTGAATGTCAGGAAGGGATTTTCGGAACTCATCCTTGTACAATCCGATTTTGTTTAATCGGATGACGGGAATAGTCATGCCTGGTTTATTTAGTATATTTTCGTCTCGTTTCTCAATCAGTAAGGAAATATAGTCTTTGTCAGACTTTATAGATGTTCCGCCGGACAACTGTGGAGAATAACGGAAATCTGCTTTGTCACCACTTAAATAGAGACCTTTCGGGCAGTTGATGAAATAATTTCCCTCAATGACATTATTGTGAGGAAGTTCGAGATGCTCTTGTGATAGGAAGTTCTCCATTTCTGGATAAAGTTTTTTCCAGTTTCCTTGTTTAAGGTTGTACTGGTTAAAACGAAATGTATAATTTTTGTTTTTAACTGTATAGTTGCGGTGTTTCCCTCGTGAGTCAAGACTGATTCCTTGGTGAATGCAGTTGAGATAGATGTTATCTTTCACTACATTATCGTGTCCTCCGCCAATCATTGTGCCACTAAGTGCGCGGTGGATAATATTATTATAAACGGAATCCCCCGTATGTCCATCATCGTGATAGGTACCGTTGGCACGGGGGATATGATGGATAAAATTATGTCTGATTACGTTTCCCCGGCTGGTCCAGTCGTGGCGAGAGTAGAAAGCTCCTACATCACCGGTTTTCTTGGCAATATCGAACACTTCATTATATTCAAATACGTTCAGATTACCTACATAAAGAAAGGCAGAGTGAGGAGCGTCATGTACGAGGTTGTGACGGACAGTGATTCCTACAGCATCTTCTCCGGCTTTATCACTTCCGGTTGCCTCGTAACGTCCCAGTCTTACAGCTGCCGCCCAAGAATCTTTTATGAGTCCGTAATTATGAAAATAATTATTCTCAATTAGAAAATTGCAGGGAGCCAGTGTCTTGCGGTCTCCACCCATGGCAGAGATTCCTTCTTTTCCCAATGCGTAAAAGTCATTGCTCTTGATTTGGTGTTCTAATCCTCCATCTATGATGATTGCCGTACCACCGAGATTCTTAAAGGTACATCCGGTTACTAGATTCTGGTTTCCTCCCTGCATCACTAATCCATTTTGTGCGGATTTGTCAAATACGATACCTGAAACTGTAAAATTGTTGACTCCGCTTATGTTCACTAACGGAGTATATTTGCAGCATATTTTTATTTCTTGGGAGGAAGCGTTTTTCGGTGGTAAAATATACATTTTCTGCCGTTTAAAATCAATACACCATTCTCCGGGAAGATCTATTTCTTCCGGTAGGTTAATGACATAATAAGGCTCCTCACCAGAACCTTCAGGACGCTTGTATTTTGAACCGATTCCATTTCCTGAACTATTATTGGCCGGATTCTTGGATACGCCGATTCCGACTTCATGTGTAACGGTTTTCTTTTCTGTATCAATTTGCTGTATTTTAATTGTATTTGCCTGCCAGGGTATTCTCCAAAATCCAGTCATCCATAATCCTTCTTCCACTGCCCCTTTCCATGCTTCGTGGCGAGGATCGGAATATTCGAAGATACCTCCATGGGTTTCATCTCCGAAATTATCGAGAACTCGTTTCATCGTCATATATCCTTTATTGGGGTATCTGCTTAAAGGGAGTCGGTTTTCTCCCCAGTATATTTCGGGGAACTCTTCTCTGGCATTGAACAATACTTTAAAAGATTCTACGCTGATACCCAGCTTCTTTAAGTCCACTTCCTTTATTTGCTTTGCTGTTTTCGGTCGCAGGCGTGCATATACTTTTTTATCTTTTATAGAAGTAAGCATTTTGGGAGATATTTCGATAGCCATTGATAGGGTCGCTTTTCCTGGATGTTCCGCTTTAAGGATGATGTTGTCCTTTCCAGAAGGGATTTGAAGTGTTTTTTCGAGTTGGTAGGTGCCGTCTTTCAAAATAATAATGTCAGTTGGTGCGGCTTTATTTATTGCCACCTCGATTGTTTGCAATGGAGTATTTATTTCCCCATTATGTTTGTCATTCCCATTAGGAGATACATAAATGTTTTTAGCGAGGGTAATTCCACACGCCATATACATTATACTTACAGTTAATAACAGTTTTTGTAGAGTAAGAGTTTTCATTTGATTACTTGGTGTTAAATTTATCTATTCCATGTTTGCAAAGAAAGATAATTTTGCCAATTGCTCTTGGGAGCCAAGTTTCAAAAAGTGGTAGTTATGTTACATTGCTGCTTTCAAGGTTATATTAATTCAGCATCAAGCTCATATATGGCTTTAACGGCTGAAATATTCTATTGGTTAATTCGCTAATATTCATTTGTATATGTGCACCGGGCAGTCGCTCGGTATTATACATGCACTTTCCTTTGCACAGGTAATAATAGCCGTTATTTACAGACAATTGTTTGTCCGATAATTCCAGCTGCATTTCATCTTCAGGAAAAGCTGCGGCATAGATTTGCAACACTTCTTTGGCATTGATGATACGTGCCATGCCTAGCGGATGTTGAGGCTGTTTATCTTCAGGAGGCAGTCGTTGAACCATGCGCTTGCATCCGGTGTGCTGCCTGATCGCATACAATAAACTATATTCCACATCCTTATCATCAGCGCAAAGTTCATTGATAATGATCTGTTTTTCTCCTTTATATATAATGGTTATTCCTTTGATTTCGTTTTCCTGGCGGGCTACAAATAAATAACCTCCGCTAATGGCAAGATCGGTCATAATAACCTGAAAGTCTTCCGGTGTGTGCTGAATACAGCAAGGTCGTTCGGAAAGCTTCTTATTCAAATAGGAATAGACCTCCTCCTGAAATTCAGAAACAACACTGACCGCTATCTCTTTAGAAGGGATAAACTCGGGCAAAACGATCTCTTTAGTTGAATACTTGAATACCGAAGCATATCCCATGCGGGCATAATAATCGAACAACCAGGGTTCCGCCGGTATCAATGTGCTGAAGTGTACCCCATTCCGTAACATCCGGGCGAAAGACTGTGATAAAAGCTCGCGCATGACCCCTTTGCTTCGATAATCGGGATGCGTACAGGCTCCTGAAATATAGGAGGTCTGCACGGTCTCTCCACCAAAAGTCATCGGATAAGGAAGCATCTGAAGGGCAGAGATTACCTCATCACCACTTTGGATGGCGACGTTCACCTCTGTCTTGTAGCGCAGTCCGAAGTACATCTCGACGAATTCTTCACTATCGTCAAAACAGACTTTCCACAATGCTTTTACTTGCTCCTTTATCATCATATTTATAAAGAGTTTACCATTTAACCATATTCATGGGATGCTCCTTGAGGCAAGCCATGTATTTCTCCAGAATCGTCACCGGTTGGTAAGACAATTTGGCTTTGCGCAAACCTTCAATACCTAAATCCTCTTCCCGGTTGATATAAATATATTGCTCAGGAATCCGGTTGGCGAATTCATAATTAATCATAGCATATGCACCCTCAATGCTGGTATCCGCTTTTTCTACATGTACACCGAACGTTTCATGATTGATAGGCATACCGAATGTAAATGCCACGATTTTACCGTTCACATGAAGAATTCCACCCGTCAGCCCGAGTGCTTCGAAGTTATGAAGTGCATAGATCAGGGCACGGCGTTCATTGCCCGTTCCTTCCTGTTGGTCACAATTGTTCACTTTACACCATTCTGCTTCCAGATCGAGGCATTCCTGAATACGGTCTGGGGTAATCGGTGTATACTCATAATCCGGATAAGTGTTGCGAAACCGGTTGATATGATTTCTTTTCGCTTGGAATTTCTTACCTTTCAACGTCGAAAGATCACTTCTTAAATAGATATAATCAGCATAGTCGCGATCTTCTGTGAAAGTGAACTGTTCCGGAAGGATGGTCTCAAGTTCGGTGCGCATATTACTACACACTCCTAACATACAGAAATGATGGTTTTCTTTGCGGGCATCTTCTATCAGCTCCCGCAATATTGCTTTCAAATCTCCTGTACCTACGGGCATCATATAAGCAAGCTGATCTCCTGCCCAGAACTTGAACACCAGAAAATTATCGACTACTGCAAATTGGGTATCATATAAAAACCTCCAGCTACAAAGATTTGAGAATGAAAGATCGCAATTGCGGCGATTACTTTTCATCGTGAATGAGGTGATTGTGTCCCTGTCTGTTAATGTAATATCTTTAAATGGAATCATAAGATTGCTTTTTTGCGTTTAACTCTTTATATAACGGAAAATCAAGAGATTTTGTTTTTACAAAACACCTAATAATCGAAGGATTGTAGGTGTCAGCAATGCAGTGAATATTCCATTCAACGTCAGTCCCAGACTAGCATAGGCTCCGTATTTGCTGCTGATATCCATTGCGGTAGAGGTGCCGACGGCATGGGCGGCTGTTCCCATTGAAAGTCCTTGGGCGATCGGGCTGCCTACATGCATGATTTTCATTGTTTTAAAACCACAGATAGCGCCTAATAAACCTACTGCTACAACAACTGCCGCCGTCAGTGACGGAATACCGCCGATGGCTTTGGTTACTTCCATCGCAATGGGAGTCGTAACCGATTTTGGAGCCAGTGACAGGATTACTTCTTGTGAAGCTCCCATGAACTTTGCAATCAGTACTACTGAAATAACTCCGACGATGCAGCCTGCCAGTTGAGACAGTAGAATAGGCAACAACTGTTTTTTTATCATTTCCAGTTGTAGATATAAAGGTACGCCTAAAGCCACAACGGCCGGGCGTAGCCAGAATTCGATCAGATGTCCTCCTTTATTATATGTCTCATAAGAGATATGGGTCATTTTAAGGAAGATGATTAATAGTGCGATGGTCAGCAATATAGGATTTAATAATACCAGTCCTGTTTTCTTCTGAAGCAGTTTGGCAAAGAAGAAAATCCCGAAGGTAATAGCCAACAGGAAGAAATTATTTTCTAAGAAACTCATTTGTCTTTATTCGTTAAGTTGATTTTATCTTTAAGGTGTAGTTTCTCCGGCAGATGGAAATCTGACAGATGAAGTTTGCGTGCCAGTTTGATCTGATGCGCCAGTCTGAACTTGCGAACGATCTGATGTACCCATCCCGTTACGACAAGTACAAGTGCGGTACTGACAATGGTAGCTATCACAATTGGCCAGAATTCTGCCGCAATAACATCAAAGTATAGCATAAGAGCCACACCGGGTGGAACGAAAAAGAATCCCAAGTTAGCAACCAGAAAGTCGGACAACCCCTGTACCCAGTGTAATTTAATCCAACCTAATTTTAAAAAGAGGGTGAGCAGCAGCATGCCAATGATGCTGGAGGGGAGCTTGATACCCGTAAAATAAACAATTAATTCACCCAAAGCCAAACAGCCAAATAAAATGGCGCACTGACGTATCATATACTAATAACCTATTGATTTTGTTTTGAAAACGCTGCAAAGGTATGAAAAATAGGAGTACAGTGTTAAATATTATAATATTTTAGACTTGAAAGAGAAAAATAGGCGAAATTGTAATGTGGATGTTGCAAAATTGAGTACTTTTGCACCGCAAATTACAAATTGTAATGAGGTTTTATAATAATATTCAATATATCTATGCTCAATTTAATCAACCAAATCGTGGCGCGTGCGAAAGCAAATCGCCAACGTATTGTTCTTCCGGAAGGAACTGAAGAACGCACATTGAAAGCTGCCAATATGATTTTGACAGACGAAGTAGCCGATCTAATTTTACTGGGTAAACCGGCTGAAATTAATGAACTTGCTACAAAATGGGGATTGGGAAACATCGGTAAAGCTACTATCATTGATCCTGAAACTTCTCCGAAACACGAAGAATACGCACAGTTGTTGTGTGAACTTCGTAAAAAGAAGGGGATGACTATCGAAGAAGCCCGCAAATTGACGAGCGATCCTTTGTTCTATGGTTGTTTAATGATTAAGAGCGGTGATGCTGACGGTCAGTTGGCCGGTGCCCGCAACACGACCGGTAACGTACTGCGTCCTGCTTTACAGATTATCAAGACTGCACCGGGAATCACTTGCGTATCTGGTGCTATGTTGCTTTTGACTCATGCTCCTGAATACGGAAAGAACGGTATTCTAGTCATGGGGGATGTTGCCGTAACTCCGGTTCCGGATGCTAACCAGCTGGCACAGATTGCTGTTTGTACCGCTCAAACTGCGAAAGCTGTTGCCGGTATTGAAAATCCGAAAGTAGCTCTGTTGAGCTTCTCTACCAAAGGTTCTGCTAAACACGAAGTAGTGGATAAGGTGGTAGAAGCTACTAAGATTGCGAAAGAGATGGCTCCTACTCTTGATCTGGATGGTGAAATGCAGGCTGATGCTGCTCTTGTACCGGAAGTCGGTGCTAGCAAGGCGCCGGGTTCTCCAGTTGCAGGACAAGCAAATGTGCTGATCGTTCCGAGTCTGGAGGTTGGTAATATTTCTTATAAATTAGTTCAACGTCTGGGACATGCTGATGCTGTCGGCCCGATTCTTCAGGGTATTGCTTGTCCGGTAAACGACTTGTCTCGTGGTTGTTCTATCGAGGATGTATATCGCATGATTGCTATTACGGCTAATCAGGCCATTGCAGCAAAAGCGAATAAATAAGTATTAGATATAAAGTATTAAGTATAAATCGACAACAACATGAAGATTCTGGTATTGAACTGCGGAAGTTCATCTATTAAATATAAATTGTTCGATATGACCACCAAAGAGGTGATTGCACAAGGTGGTATCGAAAAAATCGGTCTGAAAGGATCATTCTTGAAATTGACTTTGCCGAATGGTGAGAAGAAAATTTTGGAAAAAGATATTCCGGAACATACAATAGGAGTAGAGTTTATCCTGAATACATTGACCCACCCTGAATATGGTGCTATCAAATCTTTGGATGAGATTAATGCTGTAGGTCACCGTATGGTACACGGGGGAGAGCGTTTCAGCGAATCTGTATTGCTGAATAAAGAAGTTTTGGAAGCTTTCGCTGCTTGTAATGACTTGGCTCCACTTCACAATCCTGCCAACTTGAAAGGGGTGAATGCTGTTTCTGCTATTCTTCCTGACATTCCGCAGGTAGGTGTATTTGATACGGCTTTCCATCAGACAATGCCGGATTATGCTTATATGTATGCTATTCCTCACGAATTGTATGAAAAGTATGGTGTACGCCGTTATGGCTTCCACGGAACTTCTCATCGTTATGTGTCAAAACGTGTATGCGAATTCCTGGGTGTAAATCCGGTAGGACAGAAAATTATCACTTGCCACATTGGTAACGGTGGTTCTATCGCTGCTATCAAAGATGGTAAATGTATGGATACTACGATGGGCTTGACTCCGTTGGAAGGCTTGATGATGGGTACTCGTAGCGGTGATATTGATGCCGGTGCAGTAACATTTATCATGGAAAAAGAAGGCTTGAATACGACCGGTGTTTCTAATCTGTTGAACAAGAAGAGCGGTGTACTGGGTATTTCAGGCGTATCAAGCGATATGCGTGAACTCTTGGCTGCTTGTGCGGCTGGTAATGAGAAAGCAATCCTTGCTGAGAAGATGTATTATTACCGTATCAAGAAATATATCGGCGCTTATGCTGCTGCATTGGGTGGTGTGGATATTATCCTGTTTACAGGTGGCGTTGGTGAAAATCAGATGGAATGTCGTCGTGAAGTTTGTAAGGATATGGAATTCATGGGTATCGAACTTGATAATGAAGTAAATGCTAAGGTTCACGGTGAAGAAGCAATCATTTCTACTCCTGCTTCTAAAGTGAAAGTGGTAGTGATCCCGACAGACGAAGAACTGTTGATCGCATCGGATACAATGGATATCCTGAAGAAGTAATAATGTTATTGATGATAATACAAAAAAAGATGGACTCGGTAACGAGTCCATCTTTTTTTGTATTATCCGGATACTTATAGTTTTCTAAAGATAACTTTAGTAGGATAATTCTTTGGGTGATATAACTGTTTTAAACAATGATAAGTTCTATGCCCATTTCTTCAATCGCTTGTGCCATTGACTGGGAAATGCCGGAATCTGTGATAATCACATCTATGCAGTCTAAACTACAGATTTTGCCGAACCCGCGTCGTCCGAATTTAGAAGAATCTGCCAGGATGATGGTGCGTAATGACGCTTCTATCATTTTCTTATTAAGAACGGCTTCTTCGATATTAGAGTTTGTGATTCCGTATTCAAGATCGATACCGTCTACCCCCAAAAAGAGTTTTGAACAAGTGATTTGTTCAAAGAATAAAGAAGTGTAGTCGCCAATGACGGAAAAAGAGTTCTTACGTACTATTCCGCCAAGCTGAATCACTTCTATATTATTAATTGTATTTAATAATAAGGAGGTCTTCAAGGAAGCTGTAACTACGGTTAGGTGATTGATAGGAGTGATATGCTCGGCAAATGTATGTACCGTAGAACCGGAAGCGATAATAATCGAATCGTTTTCTTCTATCAATTTGGCTGCGGCAGTGGCGATTCTTTTCTTTTCTTCTTTTCGAAGCTTTTCTTTTTCGTGCACATCAATATCTGATGTCAGTGGGTTGACCGGACTTGCACTTCCATGAGTACGGTAGAGAAGTTTTTTTTCTTCCAGATGTTTTAAGTCCTTTCGGATAGTTACAGGGGTAACTTCTAGCTCTTTAGCGATTTCGTTGACTTTGATGAAGCCGTTTTTTGCTAAACTTTCAAGAATATACTTATGTCTTTCTGCAATACTTGTCATAATTCCCAATTTTTATCACAAAGATAAACTAAATATTAATATGTGGCAAATAAAAAGAAGAAAAGTTTCATTCTATGATGTAAAACTTCCGTTTTAGATATAAAATAGTCTTCTAACGAAAAATAATTTGCTTTTTATATTGGATGATATTTCTTTTTGTGTATTTTTGCAGGGCTGATTTATAGATAAAGAAAGAAAACGAAATAATAATAGGAGATGAAACGAAGTGATTTGCTTGAGAGGATGCTCAATTGGAAATGTGAATGCGATATCCTGGTGATCGGTGGCGGAGCTACCGGATTAGGGGCTGCCGTAGATGCAGCCTCCAGAGGGTACAGGGTGATTCTACTGGAACAGCATGATTTTGCTAAAGGTACTTCTTGTCGCAGTACGAAACTGGTACATGGAGGGGTTCGTTATTTAGCACAGGGAGATGTTTCTATGGTGGTTGAAGCATTACATGAACGTGGGCGTATGAGGCTCAATGCTCCTCATCTGGTGAAAGATATGCGTTTTATAATAGGTAATTATCGCTGGTGGGAAAAGCCTTTCTATGCGATAGGATTAACTTGTTATGATTTGCTGGCAGGACGCAAGACGTTGGGACGTTCATTGCCGATGCTGAAGCGATCTGTGTTGAAAGAAATACCTTCTTTAAAACATGAAGGATTGAGGGGCGGAGTGGTATATCACGACGGGCAGTTTGATGATTCGCGCATGGCTATCACATTGGCACTCACCGCTATTGATAAAGGCGGAGTGTGCTTGAACTATATAAAGGTGGATTGTTTGCTGAAAGATGCCACCGGAAGAATAAATGGAGTGCATGCCGTCGACACGCTTGATGGAAAGGAGTATCAGATAAAATCGAAAGTGGTGGTAAATGCTACCGGAGTTTTTGTGGATGATGTGATGAAGATGGATGAGTGCGATATTCGAAGGAAAGTACGTCCTAGTCAGGGAGTGCACCTGGTGGTTGATCATAAATTCTTGGGTGGTCGCTCGGCACTAATGATACCTAAAACGAAAGATGGGCGTGTTCTTTTTGGAGTTCCCTGGCATGGAAAGGTGGTGCTTGGCACAACGGATACTCCTTTGAATGAAGCTTCTTTGGAACCGAGAGCGTTGGAAGAAGAAGTTGATTTTATATTAGATCAGGCCGGGCAGTATTTAGACCGAAAGCCAACTCGTGCCGATGTACTTTCGATTTTTGCCGGTTTGCGTCCATTGGCAGTGCCAACACATGCTGATTCGAAGAAAACAAAAGAAATCTCACGGAATCATAAAATTTATCGTTCGAAATCGGGACTTCTGACAATTACCGGAGGAAAGTGGACTACTTATCGTGCAATGGCTGAAGATGTCATTAATCAGGCTATTGCGATAGGCGGATTGTCTCCTGCGGAATGTGTGACGAAGAATTTGAGAGTTCATGGATATACCAAAGAGGCGTTTGATGAGAATGATTGGAATTATGTGTATGGCAGTGACGCGGATAAAATACAAAAGATGATAGAAAAAGAGCCTTCTTTTGCTGAAAAGTTGTATGAAGGTTATACTTTTACAGCGGCTCATGTGGTGTGGGCAGTTCGCGAAGAGTTTGCGCAGAATATAGAAGATGTGTTGGCCCGCCGTGTGAGAATGCTTTTTCTGGATGCTCGTGCTGCTCTGAAGATAGCTCCGAAAGTAGCATCCGTATTGGCTACGGAACTGGGAAAAGACGAAGCTTGGGAACAAGAGCAGATAGCCGATTTTAACCGGTTGGCAAGAGGATATATCTTGAACTAGAAGAAAAAATACTTTAGTGTTGTTTGTAAATAAATGCTTATGAAAAGTTGTATGATTTTGCAGAGAGGACTCGTAGCCTCATTCATGTTTTTTCTGTTGTCGGGAATACAGTCTGTGTCGGCGCAGGAAAAACTACATCTGTTAAAGTTCGATGATGTTTCACAGTTGAGGGATTTCTTTAAATATACGGGAGATGGCTCAATCATCGTTAGCGGACATCGTGGTGGATACGAAGAAGGGTATTCGGAAAATTGTATTGAAGGTTTGGAAAATGTGCTGAAGCAGATGCCGGCTTTCTTTGAAATTGACCCTCGTCTGACAAAAGACAGTGTGGTTGTATTGATGCATGATGCTACTTTGGATCGTACAACAACAGGAACGGGGAAAGTCTGCGATTATACTTGGAAAGAATTGCAGAAGCTTCGCCTGAAAGATCATTCGGGAAAAGTGACCGACTGCAAGATTCCTACCCTGGAAGAAGTAATAAAATGGAGTAGAGGTAAAACAATTATAAACCTTGATAAGAAAGATGTGCCGATGGCTATGATTGCGGCTTTAATCAAAAAACATAAGGCAGAGGGACATGTGATGCTGACAGTGCATACCGGTGCTCAAGCCAGATATTATTATGACCGTTTCCCAACGATTATGATGTCCGCTTTCGCCCGTAATATGAAAGAGTTTGAAGACTTGTCGATATCAGGTGTGCCATGGGAAAATATGATTGCTTATGTAGGGCATAGTATAACACCTGAAAATAAGAAAATAGTTGAAATGCTCCATGCCCGTGGCGTGCGTTGTATGATTAGTGTGGCGCCTACGCATGACAGACTGTCTTCGAAAGAAGAACGGGCTTCAAAATATAGGGAAGAGATTAATAAGAAACCGGATATTATAGAATCTGATATACCGACAGAAGTATGGACAGTTTTGCAATCTCGATAGATTGTTGCCCTGATATGGTGCAACGTCTGTTTACTATAGTGAAGGAAAATCCGGTTAGTGAACTAACAATTAATACTGTGAAAATGTCAAAAGTAGAACAGGCTTTGAAAGCGGCGAATGAGACACGTGCTCTTCGTATAGGAAGTGGAATATTAAATGAAGTAGCCGGACTGTTTAAGGAACAGTTTGCAGGTAAAAAAGCGATAGTGGTAGCTGATACTACAACATATCGCGTAGTAGGTGAAAAAGTAGAGGCGGAGTTGCGTAATGCGAATATTGAATTATTGCCGTCTTTTGTTTTTACTGATTCCGATTTGTATGCAGAATATTCGTATGTCGACCGTTTGGTCGAATCGTTGAAAGTGCATGATGCCATTCCGGTGGCTGTCGGTTCCGGTACAATTAATGATTTGACGAAATTGGCTTCTCATCTGATTGGAAGAAGATATATGTGCGTGGCTACTGCTGCTTCCATGGACGGGTATACGGCATTTGGCGCTTCCATTACTGCCAATGGAGCAAAGCAGACTTTTAGTTGTCCGGCACCACAAGCTGTACTGGCTGATATTGAAATTATAAAAAGAGCTCCCGGGCCGATGACAGCGTCGGGATATGCTGATCTGTTTGCAAAAGTGACCGCTGGTGCCGACTGGATTCTGGCCGATTGGATGGGAGTGGAAGATATTGATGAAAAAGCATGGATGATTGTGCAAGATGGACTGCATGATGCACTCTCGAATCCTGAAGGTGCACTGGCCGGGGATGAAAAAGCGGTGTCGCAGCTTATTGAGGGATTGATGCTGGGAGGCTTTGCCATGCAATGGTCTAAATCGAGCCGTCCGGCTTCAGGAGCGGAACACCAGTTTAGCCACCTTTGGAATATGGAACATCATTTGCATCATGGCGAGCATATTTCCCATGGTTTCCAGGTGAGTATAGGTATGCTGGCCATCACGGCATTTTACGAACAGGTGCTGAACACTCCCTTGGAGAAACTGGATGTAGAAGCATGTTGCGCGGCATGGCCCGAACCGGATCTTGCAGAGAAGGTAGCCCTTGATATGTTTGCCGGTACTGATTTCCCGAATATAGGTTTGCAGGAAACGAAAGCAAAATACGTGACGCGGGAACAGTTGGCTGTTCAGTTGCGACAATTAAAAGAATACTGGCCTGAAATTCGTGAGCGTCTATCCAAACAATTAATTCCTTATAAAGAGGTTAAGCAATGTTTGCGACAGGTAGGTGCTCCCACAGAACCCGAACAAATAGGTATTACACGAAAACGCCTGCGTGAAACGTTTGTCCGTGCGCAGTTTATTCGTCGTCGTTTTACAGTTCTCGATTTGGCTGTCCGGATAGGATACATGGAAAAGTGGTTGGATGGCCTGTTTGGTAAAGGTAAAATATGGGAAATAACAGATTAAATACGGCAGAAGATGGAATTACAAGGAATGGCGCCCGAGGTGGCAAAGAAATTTAAATACTGGCAGACGCGGACGATCATAGCAAGTATGATAGGCTATGCTCTGTTTTATTTTGTTCGTAAAAACTTGAGTATTGCAATGCCTGCCATGCAAGATGATTTGGGGATAACCAAGGGTGATTTGGGACTATTCCTTACTTTGCACGGTTTGCTATACGGGGTTTCCAAGTTTGCAAACGGCTTTGTTGGCGATCGGGTGAATGCCCGTTATTTTATGGTGACCGGGTTGGTTCTCTCTGCAGCATGTAATATTTGGTTTGGGTTTAGTTCTGCTGTGGTGATGTTTGGAATTGTGTGGATGTTGAACGGGTGGTTTCAGGGAATGGGATTCCCTCCCTGTGCCCGTTTATTGACGCATTGGATTCCTCCGACTCAACTGGCTACAAAGATGTCAGTATGGAATACGTCCCATTCAGTTGGTGCGGGTCTGGTAGTGATTGTCTGTGGATATATTGTCAGTCTGGGATGGCGCTGGTGTTTCTGGTTTCCTTCCATTATTGCTTTGGTGGGTGCGGTTGGCCTATGGTTTGCTTTGCGCGATACGCCTCGTTCGGTAGGACTTCCGGAGCTTAACTCCAAAAAAGGTGTAGAAGAGAAAGAAGATACTTCTGCCGAGTTTAAGCAATTCGTGCGTAAGAATGTTTTTGGTAACCCGGCGATTTGGGTACTGGCTATTGCCAACTTTTTTGTGTATATCGTGCGTTATGCTGTGCTTGACTGGGGGCCGACTCTTTTGGGAGAGTGGAAAGGAGTCTCTATTCATCATGCAGGTTGGATGGTTGCTGCTTTTGAAATATCCGGAATCGTGGGGATGCTGGTGGCCGGTTGGGCAACCGATCGTTTCTTTGGTGGACGTGGGCCACGGGTTTGTGTGATTTGTATGGCATTGGCTACGGTGTTCGTTGCTTTATTCTGGGGCATATCCCAGCCTCCTATGTGGCTTGCCACGCTTTTGCTGGGAGCTGCGGGATTTTGTATCTATGGTCCGCAAGCCCTGGTCGGCATTGCTGCGGCTAATATAGCTACCAAGAAAGCGGCGGCTACGGCAGTCGGATTTACGGGATTGTTCGGATATGCTAGTACGTTGGTTTCCGGTTGGGGGTTAGGATTGTTGGCTCAACATTATGGTTGGAATATTGCTGTTGGTGCATTAATTCTGATTGCTATTATGGGAACTTTGATATTTATGGCCGCATGGTCGGCGAAAGCGAATGGGTATGATAATGATTAATGAGGTAGAAAATAAATTGGGTGTAGAGCTTATGGAGCGTATTCGTCGCATAAAACATATTGCTTTGGATATGGACGGAACGATTTATAACGGAAACACCTTATTCCCTTTTACGATTGCTTTTTTGGATAAAATGAAGGATTTGGGAATTGGTTATTCATTTCTGACGAATAATCCTTCGAGGAGTACGAATGATTATCTCCGGCATTTATCCGGTATGGGCATTAAAGCTACAAAAGATGAATTTTATACATCGGCTCAGGCAACAATAGATTATATACGGATACATCACCCGGAATGTAAGCGGCTTTTCTTGTTGGGTACTCCCAGTATGATAACAGAGTTTGAAGAAGCCGGATTTGAGTCTACGGAGGATAACGCTGATGATGAACCGGATGCAGTAGTGGTCAGTTTTGATATGTCGCTGATTTACTCACGTTTGTGTCGTGCTGCGTGGTGGATTAATCAGAAGAAACTCTATATTGCCACTAATCCGGATCGTGTATGTCCTACGGATAAACCTTTAGTATTGGTAGATTGTGGCTCTATCTGTTCCAGTTTGGAATATGCTACGGGGCGGGAGCCGGATGTAGTGATTGGGAAACCTGATCCGCGAATGTTGAACGGAATCATGGAACGTCATAACTTACAGGCTGACCAAGTAGCTATGGTAGGTGATCGTATTTATACCGATATATTGATGGCGCAAAAAGCAAATGCTCTCGGAGTATTGGTGCTTTCCGGTGAAACGACGTATGAGACAGCTATTGCTGTTCATCCTAATCCGGATTTGATTTTACGTGATCTGGCAGCGTTCCAGCAAATGATTTTATTAGCTCATGAAGTAGATTAGTGCATGAAAATGCAATAGTATATTTATTATTAGTTGTGTTTTTGATAGGTATGATGTTACGGGCAATTCTACTGCCCGTAACATTTTTTTTAGTCAAAACCAATCTTGTTTCCTATCGATGCAGAAATGAGTCAAAGATACTCTCGCTGACAATAACTCGTCAATATGCAGCTTTTATTTCTTTCTCTTGCTTATATTATTTTTTCAATTGCCTAACAAGTTTTCGTTTGACTATAGTCAAGCGATAGTTCAACATATGTCAAGCGTTCGTTCAACTATAGTCAAACGAAAATTTGTTAGGTAATGCAATAGCTATCACTAGGTAAGTGATTGCTTAAAAGTAACTAGGAAACTTTTTAGTAATAATAAGCTCATAACGTATCGGTTATGAGGAAACTCTAAATAAAAGATTAGGCACAGATTGCACGGATTAACACGGTTGCTTTGCGTAATCATTGCATTAAAACCGTGAAATCCGTGTAATCCGTGCCTAAAATATATTCCTTATCGTTCGGGAAGGAATCAAGCAAATGAATCCTGTCAGTGAGTTAAATCATTTGTTCTTATAATGAGTCGCACAGTTCAGACCGTAAAATTGCCATCTTTTGAACTGATATTGAAGTCTGTCTAAATAATCTTCCCAATTCTTATGCTCTGGGCTACTCCATCCTATCTCGGCAACGGCATTGGCACGTGGATATGCCATGTACTCCACTTGCTCCGGAGTTTTCATATATTCTGTCCAGACATTGGCCTGTACGCCAATTATGTGTCCTGCTTCTTCTTTTGTCAATTCTTTGGGGATGGGGTTGTATCCATACGTCCATTCAAGTGAACATATCCGTCCGTTTGCCAATGGAGACGTTTCCATACTTGCTTGATAATGGTCGAGATATACATAAGTGTTGGGAGTCATAATGACCGGATGACCTGATTTGGCGGCTGTAATTCCTCCGGCGATTCCCCGCCATGACATAAGTGCAGCATTGGGCGCTATTCCGCCTTCCAGGATTTCGTCCCAGCCGATCAGCTTTTTCCCGTTTTTATTCAGGAATTTCTCTACTCTCCTGATAACATAACTCTGCAGTTCATGTTCATCTTTTAATTTCAGTTCTTTTATTTTGGATTGGCATTTCGGGCAGGATTTCCAACGTGTTTTAGGACATTCGTCTCCTCCTATATGTACATATTCTCCAGGGAACAGCTTAAAGACTTCCTGTAACACATCTTCGATGAAAGGATAGATGTTCTCATTGCCGGCGCAAAGCACGTCGTCATAGATTCCCCATCTTGTCCCTACTTCATAAGGGCCTCCCGTGCATCCCAGTTCAGGATAAGTGGCCAATGCGGCGAGCATGTGTCCCGGAAGGTCAACTTCGGGAATGATCGTGATATAACGTTCTTTGGCATAAGCTACTATCTCTTTGATTTCTTCTTGCGTGTAAAATCCTCCATAAGGGGTTCCGTCATATATTCCCGGAGTGGTGGCAGAATACCGGTTGATGATTGTTTCTTTGCGCATAGAGCCTATTTCCGTCAACTTCGGATGTTTCTTGATTTCTATTCTCCATCCCTGATCTTCTGTCAGATGCCAATGAAAGCGGTTCATTTTCTGCATAGACATTAAATCTATGTACTTTTTGATAAAAGAAACAGGGTATAAATGACGCCCTACGTCTAAGTGTAATCCCCGGTGTTCAAATTGCGGTGTATCTGTGATGTTTGCCGCCGGGATGCTCCATGAGTCTTTGTATACTGTCGTGTTGGAGTAGATTTCTGCAGGAAGTAATTGTAATAGAGATTGTATGGCGTAGAAGAATCCGGCTTCTTTATTCGCCAGTACCTGTATATATTCAGATGAAATATTTATTTTGTAGCCTTCATTTCCTAATGCAGAGTCGTTGGCACGATCGAAAATCACATAGTTGCCGGAATGCTTTTGAGTGCTATTCTGTACCTTTACAGGTAATTGTGCAGTCCGTGTTAATCTGTCGGTCAGGAATCGTAAAGGAGCTTCTGCATTTTTGTCTTTTAGTATAATGCGAGTCTCTTTGTTGAATACAAACTTGCCTTGTCCTTTCTCGAGAAACCGTGGTGCAGGGATGATGTTGTACGTGTTTTGAGATTCCGTTCCTACCATATAATCCATTCCGTGAAGGCGGAACACATGCTTCAATACTTTTTTCTCTGTATTGAATGCATTTTTGATATTTGCGTGTAACGTATATTGGGGAGACTTGATATAGTCACTGTTGAAAAACAGACTGGTTTGGCCCATTGGCGATAGAGTAACTTCTTTTTGCTCCGGTTTTAATTGATCGCATTGGGTGATCTGGATATGGAAGGGGATGCTGCTTTTGTTGGTGATGTCAACTACCATCCGGGTGTTATTGTTGATGAGACGGGTACGTATATCCAAAGAAGAATTTATCAACTTCTTCAGCCATCTTTCCTCACCGAAAATGGTATCGTTGAAGAGTTCCACAAAGCAGTGATCTAACAAAGCGTTACGGAGATATCCGTCACTTCTTTCGCGTGCGAAAACAAGAGTGGTTTTAGTCGGCTCTTTGATGTTGTCTAGTATCGACTGGCATTTTGACATCGTATATTTGCTGACGGCTACCATTCCTTTGTTTGCAGCATAGTTGGCCAGTTCTTTGTCGTTGATGAAAATACCGTTTAATCCTTTCTTGAAGGCTCCGTCTATTGCATCTTTGTCTTTGACGGGAGAGTTCAAATCGCATTTTAACAATACGAAGTCAAATAATTCCGGAGTAGATAAACTTTCTTCTTTGTTCTGTGAAAATGTAGATAATGTGATGAAAAGACAGCACATTATACATAGTAGTTTCTTGCTCATACAGGAGTTGTTTTTAAAGGGTTATATAGATTTACTATTTACTTAGGTTTTTATTTGGTTTTCTTTAGTGGCTTATTTGAAGCAAAGATAAAGATAATAGGTTATAAAACGAAACTAATTAAGAGAAATTTTCTTTTTTAATTGCTTTTTCTTGTTGTTTGCTTTTGAATATTATACTTTTGTGTTTCTTTTATTTCATTATTTGCTTTTTATTATAAATACTAATTCTCAAAACTATGACTCAAAAGAAAATAATTGTAATTGTGTTTTTTCTCGTTTACTGCGTTGTGACTACAATGGGGCAGAGTTTGAAATATTATAATGCGGATGATTTCCCGCTTATTGGTAAGATGTCTGACGATACGGAAGGACGTTATGCCCGTTTGCCTCTTTCCTGTAAGGAGAAAAGTAAAAAGTGGGTGTGGGTGTTGGGGCAGGATACACCCGGATTGGCCATACGTTTTGCAACCAATTCAACAATGATTGCTGCCAAATGGACGGCAAAAAGAGATAATAATATGTCGCATATGGCTATGGTGGGCGTGAAAGGGCTTGATCTTTACGTGCTAAAAAATGGAGAATGGCGTTATGTGCGTTGTGCGCGTCCGAAAGGTAAGAAGAATGAAGGCGTTATTATTTCTAATATGAAAGGCGAAATGAATGAGTATATGCTTTACTTGCCGCTTTATGATGGCATTGAAACACTTGAAATTGGAGTAGAAGAAAACGCTCTGATTCGGCAACCGCAAGTGAAATCGCCTGTGACAGAGAGGCCTGTTGTATGCTATGGAACAAGTATCACTCAAGGCGGATGCGCAACGCGTCCGGGTATGGCATATACAAACATTCTTTCTCGTATGCTCAACTGGGAAGTGGTGAATTTGGGCTTTAGCGGATACGGGCATTTAGAATATGAAATAGCCGAACTGATGACACATAGAAATCCTTCTGTCATTGTGATGGATTTTATTCCCAATGTCAGTGCTTCTATGTTGAATGAACGTATTGAAGAATTTATGAATATTATTGAAGACAAAATACCGGGAGTACAGATCTTGTTTATAGAACATGTTCCTTTTCCATTGGCAGAGTTTGATTTGAAAAAAGGGAAATGGGTTGAAGAAAGTAATGCAGCATTACGGAACGTATTTCAGGAGTTGAAAAAGAAAGGGTATCGTAACTTGCATTATTTAAAATCAGAACATTTGCTGGGTGAGGATGGTGAGAGTACAGTTGATGGCGAGCATTTTACGGATTTGGGATTTTATAGGTTCGCAAAGGGGATTTGTCCGGTGGTGAAAAAGCTAATGAGACAAGCAGAAAGATAAGAGGAAAGCCTCTTCGACTACTGTTAAGGTAGAAGAAGAGGCTTCTTTTTAATAAATTCAGACTGGGGGTACGCCCTATTTATTATAACGAATAGCAAAGTAATTCATGGCACTGGTAGCGTCGCCTTTCACTGAAATTGTCGCTCCGGTGTCGACCCAGGAAGCACCGTTGCTAGCCTTGTTGTTCTCCGGCATTAAGCGGATATATACATTTTCCTTGCCCAACAATGTTAACGGTAGTTCCACATCAATGGCCTTGTAGCCCGGACACTGGGATATCAATGTGTTGGCCCATACTACCATATCAGGCACGGTATAGGAAGTGATATAATGCCAATCGGCTTCATTATCCATATCGCCGCTCAATGACCATTCGGCCTTCCAGAAACGAGGTTTGCTCACCTGGTTACCGGCATTATTGCTGACGCTAAGTTGCATAGAGAGATGATTGGAGGAAATGTTCCTGGTAGAGAAGTTCACAATCCAGGCATAACCACGATTGTTTTCCTCATCCCACCAATAAGGATTGGACCAGGCTAACCAGGCACCACCACCGGTATTACCTTTACCGTCAGTGTTGGTGTCTTGGTAGTTTTTCATATAATCTGTTCCATCTTCAAGAATGATACCAAACCCGTTTACATTGCCTCTATTATCTCCAAAAGGTCCTGTTGCACTGTTACCTACAGGGCCAAGGTAAGTGTAATCACTACTTCCATTTCCACGCAAACCGTTGCCGATCTGATGCTTGGTGTAAGTATGACGGAAGCGGCCTCCATCTCCGTAAGTGGAAGGGAAAGAACCATCTTCTTTGTTGATGCCATTAGTGTTGATATAGCGGAATTCGGTAATCAAGCCCGAAAAGCTATTTTTTAAATCATCTGCCATTTTAAAGTCGGCTCTCGACATGTGGCGAATCTGATAACGGCCGATATCGCCTGCTTTCTCTTCATCGATCAATCCGTTTGCTGCTTCCAGGTACTCGAAGCGAGTGAAAAGTTCATGTACGATAACGCCTGACATATTGCCTGAACCGTAGGGTAGACGGGTGCCGTCACGACGATAGAGGCAAGTGGTATTGGTATAGATATACATGCTGTTACCATTGATGTCGCGCATTAGTGTAGCATATTTAGCACAACGGTGAGCGCCACCGGCATTGGCATAACCTTCATTGATCGGAGTCAGGCTACCTTTACGGACAGGAAGTTCGCAATCTTTCAGAGTGACATAGGTGTAGATATCCTCGTCAGTGAGATCTTTTATGTATTTCTCTTTTACGGGTAAGTCGGCTGCAGTGCCTTCGGTAGACGACATAACCATAGAGGATGTTACTCCGGAAATAGTATAGCGTTCGGGGTTTTCCTCCAGAATCACTTTCGTTCCTTTTAGTAGAATCTGAACTTTGCTATATTGTGAGAAAGTGTTGTCATCTACTGTAGGAGTCTCAATGCAGAATCCGTAGCGTCCGTCGAGGCTTTCGATATAAGCGGTCTTTTGTGTGACGGTATAGTCGATTGCATTCTGGGTGGTCTGGGTATTATCACCTACGTTGCCCGAGTTGCGGTCACTTACCACATATCCGGTAATATAAACATCGTCAGTCACTTTCATTCCCTCCGTATCGCCCAAGTTGCGAACATCAATAAACGAAACTTCAACACCCAATTCATCCTTAGCATTTGCTTGCATCAAGAAAAGTTGCTGTTTATTCTCGACTTCCCAACCGTCAATGTAAACCAGGTTGACGGTAGCTGTACGTACTGCGCGTTCGTCAGGATTCGGATCGGTCTGGATGACAAGGAATCCATTCTCGTAAGTGATGTCTCTGACCCATCCGTTTGCTTTGTCGGCTACTGGCATGGTTTCCTCTCCACTGGTATAATCTACACTGATACGGAGATCCTTCATGTCGACATTCATGTCAAGCTCTGCTCTTACTTCGCCTCCATAACCATGTACAGTCATATTAGGCTTAGCCAATTTAAATGTTGGGGTTTTCACACCTTTCTGCTTCAGGTAGATCGTGTCGGAGAGGTTAGCGCCGTTGGCAGTCAGGCAGATTTTCGCCATACGGGGGAATCCGTCGTTGAAATCATACTCAACATGGAGCGTACCGTCGCCCGTGAGATTTCTCTCGGCTACTGTTACCCATTCACCGGTATTGTCTTCGAGTGCAATGTTATAATTTTGGTTCGAATAAACTTTGATGGCCAGGTCGCCTGCATCAGAAGGGAGCGTATAGGTCTTTCCGTCGGCTCCAAATTCTTCAAAATTGGCTTCATCACCATTATCCAGCTCACAGGAGGACAACGAAAGCATGAAAGCTCCTAAAAATGTGACCAGTTGTATTGGTCGGTATTTAATAAATCGTTTCATATTAGAGTCATTGTATTAAACTGATAAACACTAATTCTTTTATTTTCATTCCTTTCCCAGTTGAGTAATTGTAGTGCTGGTTGTCACTACTTTGGGGCTGCCATTAATTGTATTGGCAGGAATTGAAATAGCTAAACGTATCTGGGCAACACGAGGCTCGTAAGTTGGATTGGCTGCCAGTTTGATGTACATATTTCCACTGTCATGGGACACTTCTTCAATCCAGTTTTCTTCGGGGTTTCCGGAGTTGTATGTTACGAGGTATTTGACACGGTGGAGATCGTACTTTAAATTAGTATCGAGCTCCAGGCCAAACTTAGTAGTGGAGGCTGGTATCTCTACTATTGGTTCGTTGATGATGAGGCGGGCGTCACTTGATGAGATTTCGCCGCTCTGCACTAATGTTATCGTGTCGCGAAGATGTTCTTCAGTTTCAAACGCCAGTTGCACTTTACGGTTCACGCCATAGTTGGCGGCGTATGAGAATATGATTTCGCTGTTTTCCTTACCCGAGAGACGGTCGATAGAGGCCCAGTCTACTTTCTCCACGAAGTGGGCATTCCAGTTTTTCGTGGCGTATACTAAGATATGAGTGGTTCCTGTGCCCGAAGATAGAATCAGATTTTTCTGCGTGAAAGCAAGGGGAAGTTCCCATTCAAAATCTTTCTCACAGCTTGTAAGCAGGAAGCTGCATACCGAAACTATGAGTAGGAATGAATAATACAGGTGTTTTTTTCGTATCATAATTGTAAATCGTTTCATTAATTTATAGTAACAGTTTTGTTATTTTCCCCAAGTCATATAAACCGGACGATGGTCGGAATATTTCTTGGTAAAGTCGTCTGTGATAAAGTTTCCTCCGGTGAAAGCAGATTTCAAGTCGGGAGAGATGTAGATGAAGTCAATACGTGTACCGAAATTTTTCTCCGAAAAGTTTTTATCAAGACGCGCCGAATCTATAAAACCGAAATCAAGAATGCGCTGATGCACTGAATAATCGATTTCTCCATTTACAAGATTTTTTAATGCGGGACGCTTCTCTTCTTCTTTACGAAGGCGGTCGGCCAAGCGTCCGTCGCTATATTTCTTGGCATCGACAGGGGATACGGAGTTGAAGTCGCCCATTATGATCCATTTTTCGAATGGTCCATTTTGACGGATGGTTTCGAGAATAAGATCGATGTCAAGTTGGCGACTCTCATAGCGGTGCGGACTAAGGTGCAGCGAAATAATGTGGTATCCATTCACTGTACCCATTACGAATCCATGCCACATGTTATCCTCCACCTTCATAATGTTTACAATAGGGTATTTGGACGTTATGGCAGTGGGGAAACCTTTTTCTTTCTGCAACACGGCATAAGGATGACCATAGGATGCAGCTAATGCTTCAAGTGATTTCTGCGTGAATTTATTGGCTTCCTGCAAACACACGATATCGGGGTTTTGATTGCGCATCCATGTGGCAAATACGGTTTTGCCCGCAGTAGTATCGGCACGCATGCCATACTCTATGTTGTAGGATATGATTTTCATGGCTTGTTTTCCCCGTTTGCCTTTGGCAAACCCAGGCAAAGCCATCATTAATGCGAAGAGCATTATTCCTGTATATTTTAGTTTCATACGATTTGAGTATCTGGATGAATATTATTGATTTGAACCATAATAAGCCTCATAGGCTTTGTTGTCGAGTGCATAACCGGAATATACGACTTGTGTGTCCGGAATCGGATAATACTCGTGGCAAGGACGGATATTCTCTTTTAGACTTGATGAACCGGTGTTCTCATAAGTCTGCGTATACCAGATTCCCCAACGAACCAGGTCGAATTTACGCTGGAACTCACCGATTAGTTCACGTCCCCGTTCTTTTTGAATTTCATCCATTAATCGCGCCCAAGTACGGAATTTCGGGTAGTCGCCGATGCCTGCACGGTTGCGGGTCATATTCAGATACTTTATCGCAATATCGGGATCTTGTTCCAACTGGCAGTAACATTCTGCTTTCATTAACAATGCGTCGGCATAACGGAATATCTTATAATTGTTTCCGTCGCGGCTACTGTCAAGATATGGACACCAGAATTTCGGGCCCGGCCAGGGTGCAGTACTTACACTTTTGAAAGCATGACCATTGTATTCCCAAGCCATGTTGTATTTGGCACGTAAGTCACCACCAATTTTTGTTTGCAGATTCTGGCAGAAGTAAGCGGTAGGACGCCAGGGAGTCCAACAAGTCGACTTGTCACCTAATTCCGGTATTTCCACACCGTCATATTCGCAAGTGCCTGAACGGCGGGTGATAGGCATGCAGATACTTGCAAGATTGGAGGTGTAGTTTAGACCACCGGCTACGTAAGAGTGTTGGATTTCAAAGATTGATTCAGGAGTGTTCTTATTGCGGAACATTACATCTGAAAGCGGGTATTGATCGAGAGCTCCATAAATTTCTTCGAGTTTGGATATGGCGTCAATTGCTGTACCCCATTCCTTATTCCACATCGCCATTTTGGCAATCAGCATCCATCCGGTTGCAGCACCTGTACGGTTAGCGTCTACTTCTGACGAACGTACCTGGTCCATCAGAGGAACAATTTCCAGTAATTCCTTTATCAGATACTCGCGGGTTTCGACAGCCGACATACGACCCAATCGTCCTATCTTTTGCTGTGTCTCCACATCTGCTACATGTTCTGTATAAAAAGGTACATCGCCGAAGAATGAGGTGAGCAGGTAATAATAGAATGCACGCATGATTTTGCCTTCACCCAGTAAGGGAAGCTTTTCCTCTTCTGTAAGTGGAGAGTTTTCAATTCCGTTTATAGTAGCGTTGCAGTACATGACACCTTTATATCCATTGGTCCAAACCGTTTCACCGTGACGGGGCTTTGCGGGGGAGATATCTAGGCGGGAGTCTAGTGTTCCCGAATTGATATACATGATGTCAGTGCAAGCCTCTGTGGCGATGAAGAGTGTATAGTTGTAGGTTCCGTTTAAAGGAATATAACAAGAGTTGAGTGCAGAGAGACATTGGGCCTTCGTCTGATAAAAGTTGTCGGGCGTAGAAAAACTCGACGTGTCCTCTTCCAGGCTACAGGAAGCTAGTGCGAACATTGACAGAAGAGCGATCAACCAATTTTTTCTTTTCTTCATTATCATAGTTTTCATATTATTACATTAATTAATATCTGATTTGGGCACTGAACGTAATAGTACGCGGTTTCGGGTAAGCTCCCAAGTCCATGCGGCGTAAGGTGGAATCGCCACTGGTTGATACATCGGGGTCGAATCCGTTGTATTTCTTCCAGAGATAGAGGTTCTCGCCGTTTACACTCAAAGTCAGGTCGCGAATACATTTTGTTTTCTTGTAGAGGTTGAATGTGTAGCCGATAGAGATACTCTTCAAGCGCAGGAAGGTTGCATCATGAATCTGTAAGTCGCTGGGCACATGGGTGTCAATACTTCCGGCGCGGGGGAGGTCGGAGTTCGGGTTACGAACCGGATGCCAGGAGTCGAGCATGTAGCGGTACTGGTTGGTGAATGTACTCCCCGACATATAGAGTTCGGCATAGTTGTAGATCTTGCCTCCTAGGGAGTAGTTGAAGTAGATACCCACTTTTAAGTTTCCGAAACGGAACGTATTTTGCAAGCCTCCATAAATCCAGGGATCGGCATTGCCCAGGTAAACCAAGTCTTCTTGGCTGAGTGTTCCGTCATGGTTGATATCATAGTAGCGTACCGAGCCGTTTGAAGTAGTAGAGGGAGATGCATAGGCAAAAGTTGCTTTGTTACGGTTTACCTCGTCCTGATTTTTCCATACACCGCCATATTTGAATCCCCACAAGGCGTTCAAAGGATAGTCTTTTACATAACCATACATCATGTATGAGTTGTTGCCCGGCGCACCATAAGCTTTTACAAAATCTTCTGTACCGATGTCATCCACATTCTGCTCATTGTGAGCGATGGTAAAGGTTGTTGACCAAGAGAACTTAGGCTTCTCAATATTGCGGCTCTCGATGGTTAATTCAATTCCTTTGTTTGAGGTTTTACCGATGTTGGTCAGGCGGGAAGAATAACCGGTTTGTGTCGGAGTCTGTAACGTTAGCAACAAGTCTCTGGTTTTGGAAATGTAGGCTTCGGCAGTCACGAACAAACGGTTGTTGAAGAATGCCAGGTCAATACCAAGATTGTAGAGGTCGGTTTTTTCCCAGGTCAGGTTGGGACTTGCCAGTCGTGAAGGATAGTATGCCGCAGGTTGCGAACCACCGAAAAGATAACCGCTCGTGGTGCTGGAAAGGGCTGCCAGTGAACGATAGGCACTGATTGCGTCGTTACCGGTACGACCGGCACTTAGGCGAACGGCCATTTCATTAATCCAGTCGATTCCTTCCATAAATTCTTCTTTAGCGGCATTCCATTTCAAAGCTGCGGAGGGGAAGAAACCCCACTTGTTGTTAGCGGCAAAGTTGGATGCACCGTCATAACGTCCTGTTACAGTCAGATAATATCTCTGTTTGTAGTTATAATTGAAACGGGCCAAAAGAGACATTTTGGTACGTTTGCTGGTGCTCGATGAAGCCGAATACGTCTGTTTGTCTTGTACGGCATTCATGTTGTTCCATTTCACGTTGTCATCCATATAACCTTTGCCGTTCAGCGAAAAATCATTCGAAGAAATACGTTGTCCCGTGAAACCGAGAAGTCCGTCGAATGTGTGTCCCGAATCCAATGATTTCAAATAGGAAAGGGTGTTTTCTGTCAGCAGGTTATGGTCGCCATATTCGGCACGATAGGCTTCACCACCCTCTCCTTCAACCTTGGCGGGCAAGGTGCTGGGATAATAGCGGTAAGTGTGGCGCTGATACATATAATAGGTAAACTGACTCTTAAACTTCAAATTCTTGATAGGTTCGATCTCAATAAAACCGGTGTGGTTGGTAGAGTGGCGTACCTGATAATTGGTGTTGAGCAATATGGTAGCCAACGGAGTATTAATCTTCTGACCGGAATAGTAGAACGGATTATAGTCATCCATTGGTTTTATGGTAGGACTTAGATAGATAGCAGAGTTCCACCATCCTGTGCCGCCGATAGAGGCCAGATTCTCGTCGTTGTGGCGCCAAGTGTAATTGCCGGTGTATCCCACTTTCATCCAATCGAAAAGTTGGTGAGTGAGAGAAACACGTCCCGTGATACGTTCCTGTCCGCTGCGGCGAATGACTCCCTCGGTATTGTTGTAGCTCAAAGAAACATAATAAGAAGTTTTCTTTGTTCCTCCCGACAAAGAGAGAGCATAATTCTGATACATGGCTGTGCGTCCGATAGTATTCACCCAGTCGGTTCCTTCACCCAAAGAGAAAGGATCGGAATAGGGGTATGATGATAGGGGAGTACCGTCAGTAATTTCATCATTGCCATCGGCGGTATTGAAGTAAGCGTAATCGTTCCGATATTGTGCCAATTCGGATGCATTCATGATGTCGAGTTTCTGCGGAATTTTGGAGAAACCGATATCTGTCTTGAAACTGATACTCGGTTTGTCCGCATTCGATAGTCCCTTTTTGGTGGTGATGATGATAACGCCGTTACTACCTTTCGAGCCGTAGATAGCTGTAGAAGAAGCGTCTTTCAGTACGGAAATAGATTCGATGTCGGCAGTGTTCAAGTCGTTCAAGTCGTGAACGGCATCCATTACACCGTCAACCACGATCAGCGGTTCGTTGGAGGCCGAGATGGAGCGTGTACCACGGATACGGATGGAGGTCGTGGCGCCCGGTTCACCGGTCGTTGACATAATATCCGCGCCGGCAATACGTCCTTGTAAAGCCTGGTCGATAGACAGTACCGGGGCGTCTTGAATGTCTCCCATCTTAACGTTCGATACGGAACCGGTTAAATCGGCTTTCTTAACAGTACCATAACCGATGACTACGACTTCGTCCAACGCCGTTTTCTTGTCAGGCAAGAGTTTGACATTGATCTTCTCTCGCCCGGTTACATTGACTCTTTTCTTTTCATAACCGATAAAGCTGACTTCCAGGACGCCATTGGCAGGAACCTGTATTTCATACCACCCGTTAAGGTCGGTCAGAGTGCCGACTTGTGTTGTGGCTTCTCTGATGGTTGCCCCAATCATGGGTAAACCTTCTTCATCGAACACCGTGCCAGTCACTTTGATTTTTCGATTTGCATTCTGCGCCACTGCTTCCGGAAGCAACAGGCAACATGCCACCAGCATGAGCAAAGCTTTTCGGAAAGTATTCCGACAGAGCGATGCATTGTATTTGTTTACTAATTGTCTCATGTGCTTTTATAGATTAAGCGCTTTCTTAATAAGTTTATTCATTGTAAATGCGGCAAGTTACCGTCACTGGATAGTGATCGGAATGGTTGTCGGTGAAGTCGTCCATCAGAATCTGGGCATCGAGCATATTGCGCATAGCCTCTCCGGATGCATAGATGAAGTCGATACGTGATCCTTTGTAGGAACCGCTGGGTCCTGTCCATCCTCCATAGATAGTCGGACAGCTACGCACAAAGTTTACATTCATCTCACGAACAGGATCTCTGTACCCACTGTCGAGAATGGTCTGGTGTACCTGATAATTTAGGGTAGTGCCAGAAGAAAGATCATTCTTGTCGAGCGGAGAAAACGAGTTGAAGTCTCCCATCATCAACCAATATTTTTCATCCGGATATTTACGGATTGTATGGTTAAGATAAGTCTGAATCTCTTCCAAACGGTAAGCGTCTCCATTGGCTGCATTGGAGCCGGAAGGTGTGTACGAAAAAGGATAAAGATGGAGTACCAGAATGTTGATGCCCTTGATTTTAACATGGATTCCTCCGTGCCATACGCCATCCAGAATACGACTGACTACTTCAATAGGATATTTAGACGTGATAGATACGGGGTAACCACTTTCTTTGCACATTTCAGCATAGTTATGTCCCCAACGGGCTGATAATGCCGTCAGCTTTTCTGTAGTGAACCCATTGGTTTCTTCGATGGCCATAATATCGGGTGCCTGTTCATTGACCCAAGTTACAAAGTTGTTATAGTTGTTGGCTTTGTCCAACTTCATACCTTCGAGTACATTGTAACTCAACACTTTTAATGTTTCAGTCGTCACACTGGAGCCGCTATTTAATTCAAGGTCTCCGGTTGGCAGTTCTTCATCATCGCTGCAACTGAGGTTGCATACAGCCATTGCCAATGCCATTGCAGCATAAAGTATTTTGCTAAATTTATTCATTGTACTTTTTTTGTTTATTTATTATAGCGAATGCTTACATACATTAGTCCACTTGTACTGTTGTTGTTGATGACAGCTGTGTCGTAAGTAGTGGTTGTCCCGGCTTTATTGGCAGAAGGAATCAGACGCAGATAAACGGTGCTCTTACCCAGTAGATCGAGAGGTAACTCGATATTGGTGTTTTTCCAGGCGTTCAACTGCTCGTAGAGGGTGGTTCCCCATTGTACTACATCAGGAATTGTGTATTCATCGATCTTCGTCCATTCGCCATTCTCATTTCCATGTTCAGACCATTCTACATTCCAATAGCGTGGAGCGCCAATACTGTAATTCAATGTAGCAAGCTGCAGTGATATGTGTGTGGCGGTAATGCCCGACGTGGAGAATTTTATCATCCAGCTGTTTGCTTTTCCTGTAGAAGCATTCCACCAGGTTTTAGCTTGGAAAGCCAGGTTTTTGCTGGCAGATATAATTCCTTTTCCGTCACTTGCTCCGTCGATAGGTCCCAGGTAGCCATAATCGGTTGCAGCTGTAGGAGTTACGGCAGTATGCCATAATTCGCCACTACCTTCAGAGGGAAGTACCTTTGTTCCCGAAAGCTTGAATGCATTCCATTCGGCAATAATAGTGGAGAAGCTATTACTCTTCGATGGGTCGATCTTTATGTCTTCACGGGAGAGATGACGCATTTGATAGAGTCCGATATCTCCACCGTTCTCGAAGCGAGTGTAATCTTCATGTATAATGATGCCTGCCACAGTTCCCGAGCCTTGTGGTAATACATTGCCATCGCGGCGGTAGGGGCAGTCGGTGTTAGTCATCAAGAATATGCTTTGTCCCTGATTATCGTGTACCAGCAAAGGATACCGGTCGACACGCTGTACATTGTAACTGGGGCAATAGCCTTCGTTGAAAGGTGTGAAAGGACCTTTGCGGATAGGGAACTCGCAGTTCTTTAATGTTACGAAAGTGTAAACATCATTGTCGGTAAGCTCGGCTATCGTGCGTTCTTTTTTTACCAGATTTGTAGCATTACCTTCCTCTTTGGAAATAAAGCTCTTGAGGGTCATATTCGTTAATGTGTAACGTTGAGGCCTGTCTTCTTTATTTAAAGTCAAACCTTTCAGCCAGATTTTGACCTTGTCGAAAGGAGCCAGTTCATTTAGTTCTTTTGTTTCAAAAAACAAAGCAAAGCCATACTTGCCATCCAAACTTTGTATATAAACCGTGCGGTAAGTGGTAGTCATATCAATTTTCGTTTGGGTAAGCTGTGTGTTAGCCGCATTATTGGTACCGGTTGCATCGCAAACTATGATACCTTCAATGGCTACATCGTTATTAATAGTCTGGGAGCCAGTCGTACCATCCACCAATTTGCGGGCTTCGGCAAATGAAATGGTTTTAGTCTCTTTAGTACCTCCCATTTCCATCTGGCCTATATTGAAATCGCTGGTGTGAGCTTTGCCCCAGTCGTCGACATACGTGATGTGAAGCACGGCATTACGTTCGCCTACTTCGGGCTCATTGGCTGCTACTTTTACTTGCATCTTGTTCATCTCTTTGTTGAATGAGAACTGAGATACCCATTTTTCGCCTTTGTCATAATCCACAGACATTGTAATACGGGTGCTGTCACTGGCGGGAATATTGGTGTTTAAGTTCACTTCCAACTCTTTACCTACAGCAGAGACATGAGCCTTTTTGTCAGGAAAGGCAATAGAGGGTGATAGACCATATTGATAGATATAAATGGTATCAGCTTTTACCTTATTAGCAAGCTTTACAATCACTTTACCCTTACGGGGAAAGTCTTCGTTTGCTCTCCAGACCAGATTGAAACTTCCATCTCCTTCTCCGTTTTTATGCTCGATGTTGATCCATTGGCGTGTCAAAGAGTCACGCTCTACCGTCCATGCGCACGTCGCTTTCAAAGGAACTTCACGTCTGCCTGCTTCTGATGAGATATAGATACTGGATGCATCACCAATAGTTATCACTTCCAGTTCTTCCTCGTCGTTGCACGAAAAGCAGGAAAGAGACAGTAGTACAATGCTGATGTATAAATATATATTTTTCATAGCTTTCTTATTCCTCTAATAAATAATAGTATATGTTATCCAGACGGTAGACATAGAAGTTGTCCACGAATACACGGTTGTTGCCTGTAGTGAGAATATAGTCACCGCCGATGATTTGGATTTTGGTGTTGGCAGTGATAGGACGTTCCGGAGGACTTACCACATAGAAATCATGACGTCCCTTACTCCACATGGTGTGGAGAATGTCTTCATCGAGAGGATCATAGTAATTTAAATCAATGGTTTTCGTTGTGGTATGGGTATCTGCAAATTCTCCGCCATTCAGTATGTTGATAGTTAGTTTGTTGTTATCTTTTGCTCCGTCATCGGCAACATAGGCGACTGCGTCGAATGAGACAAGAAGTACGGAGTCTCTTACAATATCGGTAATGTAGGGAGTGATGAGATCGGCGCCATGTCCCTGATTATCACCAAGGCGGATGAAACCGAATTTTCCATAGCAATAGGCTTTGCTTGCTTCCTTGCCAATAGTCGACGACCAGTTATATTCTTTCTGTGCTTCCGTCCAGTCACCAATCAATTTTTCATTAGTGGTCACATTGGGAGAGGCAGTAGATGAACCGTATTTCAACCATTCAAAATCTTCACCCAAACGAGTGGTGAAACCCTGCCGGATGTTGATAAACTTACCATAGTCAACTCCGGGAGAAGTGATTGAGACGGTAGCGATGCGGCGCTTGTAGTCTTTGGTTTGTGCCTCCCATGCAAGATGCCATTCGTCTTCACCGGTAGTTTCGTTCCGGCCTACCTTTTCTGCTTTCAACCAATCTTCAACGACTTCTTCTTTCTCCTGTTCATTGGCAGGAACTTTACTCTGTACCAGAACAGAATAATCCGTATTCGTTTTTACAAAGATCGATAGTTCTCCGGCCTTGGGAGGAATGTTGATGGCCTCATCAGGCTTCATCTCTATTTTCTCTCCTGTCTGGCGGTCTACATGACTCACGCTGATAAACTCGTTTCTGCCTTCTTCGCTATCGTCGCAACTCCAGAAGGAAGGGGGTAATAAGAATAAGGTTAACAGGGGTAACCATCGCCTCCACCTTACATTTTTAGGCAAATGTTTACATAATAAATCAATTTTCATCATATAAAATATAATTTAATTAAAAATAAAATACTCTTGGTTTAAAATGCAAATGACAATATTGTATGTTACTTAATGGTGACGGAGGATTGACAGTTCTGTTAAGAGGCTCTCTGTTAGAACAAAATCAAAATAATTTAGCATAGATTTCATACTAACTTCACATCGATAAAGAGATAAATGTTTCTTTCTTTTCATAGCGTTTGTAGTTTCTACTTTTATCTTTATTATAGGTTGACGCTACAAATATAAATATAAAAAGCATATAAAAAAACTTTTTAGAAAGAAATCGAAAGATTTTAGAAAGGAAAAGAAACGAATACTGTGCTAAAAGCAATCTTTTTTTCTTTGTATGGATTGTTTTTCCGAATGTTTGTCGAGGATTGCGACACGATTGCTTAATCTTTCACTTCGCAAATTGGCTAGAAAGAAAAGTTGGGATAGAATAGATTATGGGCATATTTATGTATTGCCCGAAGATATAATTTATAAAAACTCTCCGAAGCAAGGTGGTTGTGTGCTTCGGAGAGTTTTTATATGGATGGAAAAAATGTCGGCGTGCGTTGTCGGCACTGCATATCCTTATTTATTGGTCGTATTCACCTTCAGGCGGATATAGTTGGGATAGTGGTCGGATAATACATGCGTATTCTTTTCACGTAAAATGTCTGCATAAACGCAATCAGCAGCAAGGTTCTCGCTAAGCATGATATAGTCGTACCTGCATCCCTTGTTTTCGGGGAACTCTGTGATAGTGACAGGAATGCTCTGTTTGAAATGTCCGTCACTGAAAAGAGTGAATGCATCTTTAAAACCATTTTCCAGCATGAAGTTAGTTACCTCGTAATTGATAGCGACAGTAGGAGAGAACTGCAACCGCTCTGTTTCGAATTTGGGTCCGTATGCTTTCTTATCGTATTCATTATAAGAATTAAAGTCGCCTGCTACCAAGACTTTTGCATCGGCTGGCAGTTTTTTGATTTTTTCCTCTACCAGTCCTTTGATTTCTCTGATTCGGTCGTCTACCTCAAATGGTGAGAGATGAGTCACGAAAATATGAATGCCCTGGCATTCGGCATGGATACATCCATGATAGATAAAGATGTCATACTTGTTTGCTCTTAGTATTTTTTCCACGTTTGTGAGTGGATATCTGGAGGTGATTCCGGTAGGATATCCGTCCTCTTTTACTATATATGCATATTCATGCCCGTATTTTTTAGCAAATTCGCCCAGGCTTTTCTCGGTAAATTTATTCAGTTCCTGAAATAACATGATATCCGGATCATATCTTCGTATCCATTCGAGGAAGCGCTGTTTCTTGTTGTCTTTGTTTTCGAATCCATCTTTAACATTATAAGACATGATGCTAAGTGAATGAGATTCTTGCAAAGTGATATCCAGTTTTTGCTCATACTTACCATCGTATGAAACTTTTGTTTTGGAGGCCTCATATCCGGAAGCAACCACAGAGATATAACCGTCTATGTTACCTTTATAGTAAGGGAGCCAGCTACCGTTTTCTTTGGAAAATCCTTCTCCCATGTTCACTAATCTTCTGCCTTCCAAACCGGATAAAACGACAAAAGCATCTTTTACTGGCTTTCCGTTGGCATCTTTTAGTGTTACGGAGAGTTGTCCTAATGGCGTGTTGCTATCGTCATCGTTACTTTCGGAACAAGCGCAAAACAATACGCAAAGTAGTGAAATCAATAAATTGATATTTTTCATAATGATAAGATTAATTTGATTTTATAATTCGGGCTACGTATCCGCCTCCCGGGTACATTTTAATTTTCACTTTCTTGTCAGCAGGCAATGTCCGGGTTTCTTTCTTGTAGTCGGTTGCAGTGCGGTCAGCATTTACTCCGTCTCTGAATATCTCCATTTGATACTTGCCATCCGGTAAAAAGTTTAAATCTATCTCAAGTTCACGCATTTTCCAGTCATTGATGCTTCCTATATACCAGGTATCTTTGCTTCTGCGTGTCATCGTGATATAGGTTGCAATTTTGCTGTCTAAAGCAACGGTTTCATCCCAGATCGTAGGAACTGAAGATATAAAATCGGTACATTCCTGTTCTTTTATATAGTTGATAGGGGTGTCACATAGCATATTAAAAGGAGATTCGAATATGATATATTCGGCTAGTTGACGGCAACGTGTACCCTGGCTCATAGGTTCGTGATTGCTCGGGTAATATCCTTTTTGTGTGGCATTATGCATGGCTCCCTGTGTATAATCCACTGGTCCGGCGAGCATGCGGATAAATGGGAAAGTCAAGTCGTACGTCACTTGGTCATACCCTCGTTTCTTCCATTTGAGTTGCTCTAATCCATTCACTCCTTCATAATTAATCACATTCGGATAGGTACGTTGCAATCCGAAAGGTTTGCAGGTGCCGTGATAGTCGAGTAACATTTTGTGTTGGGCACATAATTCGGCGGCTTTCCACATGAAGTCTACCATCTCCTGGTCGTCACGGTCCATGAAGTCTACTTTAAAACCTTTGATCCCCATATTTGCATAATGCTTTACCACTTTTTCCATATCCCGGTGGAAAGCCCAGTAACCGGCCCACAGGATAAGGTCTACGTTTTTCTCTTTGGCATAAGCGGCTAGTTCCGGCAGATTGATTTGAGGAATTACCTGTAACATGTCTGCCTTTTTATTCACTGCCCATCCTTCGTCCAAGATAACATATTCAATATTGTTTTGAGAGGCAAAGTCAATGTAGTATTTATACGTATCATTGTTGACTCCCGCACGGAAATCTACTCCTGAAAGATTCCAGTCGTTCCACCAGTCCCAAGCCACTTTGCCCGGTTTTATCCATGAGAGGTCGGTTAGGGGAGACGGCTTGCCGAGTAGAAATACCAAGTCGTTATCCAGTAATTCTTTGTCATTTTCAGAAATGGCGAATATTCTCCAGGGGAAAGAGCGCTTACCGTTAGTTTTAGCAATATAATCATGCCGTTCCTTTACCATCTTTTGAAGCATATTATGTCCGCCTTGCCCGGTCGTTTTAGGTACTGTGGCGTATACTCCCTGCATGGAGCTGCCGTTTGTATTGCTGCGTAGGAACATGCCCGGATAGTCGTAGAGATCACTTTCTGTGATACAAACTTTCGTATTGCTTCCGGGGATTTCTGCTAAAAATGGAAGAATAATCAACCGTTGACAGTTCAGTGAGGGAAGTGGTTGGCAGTCGTATGTGTTTTCAAACGAGTTCAGGAACTGGCTTTCTATATTTCCGTCTTTTCCGCGATTACTATAAGCTGCATATCCTTTGGCCTGTTCCGGAAATTTATAGATCGCTTTCTCGTCATTCACGGTAACCTGTCCGGATGTGAGTTCTGTTACGAAACGATAGGCCACTCCTTGGTTATAGCAACGAAATATGACCGAATAATTGCCTTTGAAGTTTGCTGTCAATTCATTATAGGTTTCATCCACTGTACTTTTCTTGTAGACAGGTGATACTATTTTCTGTCCTGAAATAGATCGTCTCTCCACCTTTTTGAGTTTAGGAGCCTCGCCCAACATTCCGGCTTCCCGGATATCCATCCCTATCACCGACGGTTCCAACACTACTGTCCCATTTTGAGAAATACCGATAGACAGATCTTTGTCAATGGATATTTGCAGGGTTGTTTTTTTATCCGGTGATTGTAGTTGTAGCACCTTTTGGCCCCATCCCATGAAGGAATGGAGCATTAAAAGGAAGAATATTGCTTTTTTCTTATTCATAAATTGATAATCGTTTTAAAAGGTTATAGATGGATGGTTATTTACTCAGTTCTCCATGTGCTTTTAATTCATGGACGGAAACTTGTGTTCCACGGTTACTTTCCGTTATTACCATCTTTATGTATTTTCCGGTCACTGCTGTCGGGCAATAGAATGAAACATATCCCGTTGATTTTCCAGTTCCGAAATCGAATGTCGCTGCGCGTGTCCAGTTGATATTGTCCATGCTGACTTCAAAATATCCTCCTTTCAGGTCGGTATTGTACTGGTCATTGCGTCTTAGAATCTCGAACTCCGAAATTTTGTAAGTTGCACTTAACTTGAATACAAGTGTCTGTGGGAGAGTCGTAGTACCTGCTCCGGTGCTGTTCCATCTGATGTGCCATCTAGTGCTTTCGTTGTCGTCTATCATGTTTTTGGGTACTTCGGTACTATGATATCCGGAATAACTTTCTACCGCCCATAGTGAGTGAGGAATTTCTTCCATGCGGTTTAGTATAGTGACAACACAAGTGCTTCGTTCTTCGTCTATTTCAAATTTAGATGGATTGCTTAGACGAATAGGAACTGCAAACCAACCATAACCTAGCTTGTCTTTGTCAATCACCAATTTCAATGTTTGGCTATTTTTTCCTGCTACTAATTTTTGATCTCCTACCAGTTCATAACTACCTTCGACAGGCATGTGGTAGTCTACTCCGTTCTCTTCATTCCATCGATCCAATAAAGCCTGATCGAAAGAGGCCGTGAAGTCGATGTTCCATTTATTATCGAAAGGAGTCCCGATGGGTAACTCTACCTCTATTTTTCCTGTGGCAGTAGTAGGGATAACTGTTTGAAGCGTTTTTTCGCAATTGAAACCTAATGTGGCCGGTTTCACGACAGGAGCGATATAAACGATATTTTTATTTTGATTGATTTCTACTTCTCCTTCCGAAGTCAATAACAGTGGTAGAATAAAACGATCCCTGTTAGGATTCTCGTTTAGAAGACTTGTCTTGAATACCACCTGAAAATTGGCTTTCTGTTGTGAAGGATCCATCGTTTGCTTACTTTTTACGATTTGGTAGTATTCGGCAGGCAGTAACTCGGAGGTTGTTTTGTTCTCCTTGTTATACTGTTCGATAAGCTTGCTGTTTACTAACAATTCTACATTAGCTTCTTCGTTAAGCAACCCGCTTTTGAAGATAGGCATTGTGTACGTAAAGTCTTCCCCTGTGTTGTAAAGGACTATATTATTTTCTCCCTCATTGATAAAATAAACCAATGAATCCGACAGATTATTATCGCGGTTGCTTATATCGCATCCGGCAAGCAGCAGTATTCCGCTTATTATCCATCCTATATTATATATTCGTTTCATATTCTCCAGCATTAATAGATTGTTTACCATAAATAGTTTTGAGTGATTGCTTTGTTTCTATCCAGTTCTTCCTGTGCGATTGGGAAGAGATAGTGTTTCTTGCTGAACACCCTTGTTTCGACGACTGTGCGTTGCCAGAATTTTCCGGTGGGAGTATGGTCGGTTGCCATTACGTTCATACCATATACAGGCCCGTTTTCTGTTTCTTCTGCGATTCTCCAAGTACGGGTGTCGAAGAAACGATAACCTTCGAAGGCAAGTTCTATCTGGCGTTCGCGGCGTATTAACTGACGCATTTTATCGGGGTCTTTTACTTCCTCCGGATATACTTCTTCCAGATTGGGAACACCTGCTCTTTGACGTATCAGATTGATGTATTTCAATATATCTTCGTTCCCTGGATCGTATTCGTTCAATGCTTCCGCATAATTCAGATAGATTTCTCCCAAACGGCAAATAGGCCATGAGAAACGTCCGAATTCATTGTTTTTATGATTCAGAGAATGGTCAGTCATTTTGCTGATTAAATATCCCGTTTTAGAGTAGTTGTGTGAATCACCCGGTCCGCTGTTTCCTTTGTTGTAAAACTGTACATCAATAGTTGTTGAACCGGCTTTCCATTTCTCGCCACTCCAGCATATGCTAACGTAGAATCTAGGTTCCCGGTCCTTATACATTGTATTGGTATTGGCATAAGAGGTGCCGTCGGCCGGATTCGTAATCGTTTGGAATTTTCCTTCCGAATAGCTGCTTTCCACAATAATCGGATCTTTCCCCTCATTGGTATATCCGGAAATAGGGTAACGTCCGCTTTTCATAGCATACGCATCCACCATTTTTTGTGTAGCAGATACACCGCCGAATGAACTACCGCCGATACCGCGGGGAGTTGTAACCAATCGCCAGTCTTTTCCGCTAAGAGCACGTCCGAAAATAACTTCATTGTTCCAAAGTTCCAAATATATTCCTGCGTATGATTTGTATGGGTCAATGCTACCATTGGTAGCGTATGCTTTATACAGATCATAAATACCCATATCGATAACGGCTTTATTAGCTTCTGCAGCCAGTTTCCATTTATCCTTACTGTATGATTGTGGAAATAAATGCTTTCCTTCAGTTGAAATAATATTCTTGTAGAATGAGTCGTCGCTGTTGTATAACTTTCTGGCAGAATAGAGCAACATACGGGCTTTAAGAGCTAATGCAGCCCCTTTAGTCGGTTTACCATACCAGGTAGTTTCCTGTTGTTCGGGTAAAATATCCGCCACTTCATCAAACTCCGTACAGATATAATCCATACATTCTTCCCATGTAGAACGTTCTTTTCCTAAGTTGGTAGAAGAAATATCTATTAGTTCATCACCTACCAGAATGACAGGGCCATACATACGCATTAGCATCGCATAGTAATAAGTGCGCATAAAGCGTGCCTCGGTTTTCCAACGGAGCTTTTCTTCGAAATTGATTTCCGGGCATTTGTCTACATTCTGCATAAAGATATTGGCTTCCCGAATCCCTTGATAATAGGCCCTCCAAAAAGCAACATACGGAGGATTATCCGGTGACCATGAACCGTTGTTCATATAACAATATCCTCTATCAATATAAGTGATGGAAGCTTCATCCGATGCCCCCAGCCAAGGTGTATTTTGTGCCGTATGAGATTCATCAATCATGTAGCTGAATACATTCACCAAGTACTTTTGGGTAGAAGCTCGTTTCTGGAAGATCATTTCCATAGTCATGGCATCGTCCGGCTGTTTGTCCAAATATGCATCGCATGAAGTCAGCATCAGAATACATGCGGAGATTTTTATGTATTTAATGATATTTTTCATCTTGTATTTTTTTTACTGGGTTATAAATTGATGTTGATACCGAAATTAAAGATACGGTTTGCCGGGTAATTGGCACCTTGTCCTTCCAGAACCTCGGGATCCCAAAGCTTGAACTTGCTGAAAGTAAGCAGATTCACTCCCGATAGATAGATTCGCAGGCCACTTATATGAATGGGGTCTATCCATTTGCTTGGAAAGTTATATCCTATTTCAACTGTTTTTAAACGGAGATAGCTCATATCCTTTTGCCAGAAAGTAGAATTACGGAAGTTGTTCTTGTTGGAACCGATTGACAACCGTGGATATTTGGCGTTTGGATTTGGATTACTTTCCGACCAGTGATTGTAATAAATATCTTCATAAACACCGCTTTCCATCATATTTCGTGCTGAAAATGCCTGAATGGCCGAACCTGACTGTTGCAATGTGACATGACCTGCTCCTTGGAAGAAAACAGAACAGTCTATCCCTTTCCATACAGCTGATAATCCGAAACCATAGACGATTTCCGGTACGGAGGCCCATCCGATAGGCTTTTCATCATTTGAGTCAATCTTGCCGTCACCGTTAATATCAATGTATTTGATATCACCGGGTTTTACATCTCCGAAGGTCTGTTTGGGCCAACTGTCGATATCTGCCTGTGACTCAAATAATCCGGCGGCTACCAATCCGTATTGTTGCCATAACATTTGTTCTCTACGGTTCAAATAAAGATATTGCCAGTCTGGCTGATCGTTGTCAATGATGGTATTGTGGGCATATGTGAAATTTGTTTTTCCGGATAATCTAACCTGGCCTACCCGTTGATTATATTCAAGAGACGTGTCAAATCCATGATTCTTCATCTTTCCTACGTTCACATAAGGCTTGGTGCTTATACCTACATAAAGGGGTAATGAAGCACGTTCCAGAAAGATACCTTCACGCTTTTCACTAAAATAGTCTGCTTGTATTTTCAGCGCGTTGAAGAAAGAGACTTCCACCCCTAAGTTCATTTTTCTAGCTCGTTCCCAACCTACATTCGGATTTGCCCAGTCACCTACGCGGAGACCTTTTTCGGTGTGTGCCGTCTGCCCGAAGTCATAACTGCCGCTATCTATAACGGTTGCATTATAAATAAAGCGTCTGCTACCTCCAATCTGGTCATTTCCTACTTCACCATAAGAACCCTTAATTTTCAACATGTCGATGACATGCGACATGGGTTCCCAGAATTTTTCATTAGATACCATCCATCCGGCAGCAACCGACGGGAAGAAACCAAAGCGATGTCCCGGGCTAAAGTTCTCAGAACCATTGTAGCCGAAATTACCTTCAATGAAGTAACGGTCATTGTAAGCATACGTCACACGTCCGGCGATACCTTGATGCCGATAAGGTAATGCGTCTTCTGCTTTATCGACTCCTGTTTTATTTTTCTGTTTTTGGTTATATAGAAATAATGCGCCCACTGAATGTTTTCCGAACGTACGGTTATAGTTGATGGATGCCTCAATATATGTAGTGGTGTATCCGGTGTTCCCTTTGGAGTAATCCAGATTGTCCTGACCTATATTTCCTTCTGTATAAACAAGGTTTCCTTCTTCGTCACGTTTGCTGGCCGTAAAGGTTTGCACTTGTTTTTTGCGTCTGATCCAATTGTAATTTTGTGCGTCGAATGAAAGCTTAATGTTAGCGGTCAATCCCGGAGTAATCAGTTCGGAGAAATCTTGTGTCAAACCGATTAATGACTGGGCGTTATTCCAGAATCTTTCATAATAACCGGATTGTGTCAACAGGTTATAAGGATTCTGTCCTTCGTTGATACTGGGACCGGAGAACTTCCCGTCAGAGAAACGAACGGGAAACGCATTGGGGGCACAAATGTATGCATACTTCCAGATCGCACCTGCACCCGCACCAGCTGTGTCCGAATTGGAGCCGGGACCGTTCAACTTTTCAAATACGGATGATAAATTTACATTCAACGTAGTGGTGCGATGAAGCTTTACGTCAACGTTCGAACGGAAATTATATCGTCTGAAATAAGTCGATGTATCGTATTTATTCATAGAGTCGGTTTTAAACATACCTCCTTCATTGTAGAAAGCGCCGGAAATATAATATTTGGCAATATTACCACCACCGCTGACACCTAAATTTATTCTTTGGCTGAACGCATAGTCTTTATAAAGCTCATCTATCCAGTCCACGTCCGGATATAAATCCGGGTCTTCTCCGCTTGCATATTTTCTGATTGCTTCTTCATCATAGAAGTTTTCGCCTTTTTCGGAGGAAGAACGATAGGCTTCGTTATACATTTCGGCAAACTGTGAAGAATTGACCATTTTAGGACGTTTAGTCGGGCCTAACATACCAGCTTCTGCACGGAAAGAAATTTTAGGCTTACCCTCTTCACCTGTACGGGTAGTAATCAGGATAACGCCGTTTGCACCACGTACACCATAGATAGCCGTAGCGGCAGCATCTTTTAAAACAGAGAATGACTGGATATCTTCTGGATTTACAAGGTCCATGTCCCGTTCTATACCGTCTACCAATACCAATGGCTTTTTGTTGGCTCCGAATGTGCTGATACCGCGAATCCAGAATTCAGTACTGGCACCGGGTTCATTGTTTTTCTGTAAGGTAATCACTCCCGATAGCTGTCCGCCCAGGTTGTTACTAAGTTTTGATACAGGAGCTTTCAGCTCGTCCACTTTGACGCTGGCAATAGAACCGACAACACTCTCTTTTTTCTGTGTGCCATAACCTACTACCACTACTTCATCCAAGACTTTAGTGTCCGGTTGAAGTTTGCAAAGGATCGGTTGATTGCCTTTAATGACAATTTCCTGACTTTTGTATCCAATGTAAGATATAACGAGAATGCCTACACCACCTTTAACTCTTAGTTGAAATTCACCGTCAATGTTGGTGACAGTTCCTTCGGGAGTTTCTTTCAACCAGATTTGAGCTCCGATAATTGGTTCGTTACTTTCAGAGTCAATCACCGTTCCTTTTATGATTTTCGAGACATTGTCTACCTGTGCTTTAGGCTGCGGAGTGGTTTTCATTAGTACAATATCCTTTGCTTTAATCACATAGGACAGTCCGGTGCCATTCAATGCTTCTTGCAAAATTCCGTCAATGTCTTTTCTGGTTTTTCCTACCTGCACAGCGACATTGTCGATAAGTCCTTTGACATAAGAGAAACGATACGAACTTTGAGATTCGATTTCCTGTACGAGTTCTTTCAGCGTTTTGACTTGGCTGTTTCTCGTCAGATCTATCTCCTGTGGTGAATTGTAAGATGCATTTACCGGTAAGGTAAAGCAAAAAAGTAGTACTAGAAACGACCAGAAGAAAGGTCGCTTCACATAAGAAGTCTGTTTCATAAAAATAGAGGTGTATTAGATTATTATTTTATATAAATTGTATCATTGATTATTTGATAGTGAGTACCAGTCGTTAACGAGATCACATCCAGCGAATGTGTCATCGGGTTCTTTCGGTCAATATAGCCCGAGAATATAATGTCTTCAGCCGCTTTGTCAACCACAATATTTGTATTGTATATCCGATTGAAAATAGGGACAATCTCTTTTAAACTTATTTCTTTGAATGTGTATTTGCCATTGCGCCATTCTGTATCCTCCACATTGACTTGTCTTACTACAGCTTTGTGGTTTCCCGTGTCGTAAGTGAGTTGCTGATTGGGTTGCAGAGGAATACTTTTCTTGTCGGCACAAAAGATAATCGATCCTTTTACCAGTGTTGCTTCTATGGACGGAGTGTCTTGATAAGCCTGTACGTTGAACTCCGTACCTTTTACCACGATATTTGTTCCTTTAGAACATACCGTAAATTCGTTACCGTTGAGTTGCTTTTTGACTTTGAAAAACGCTTCTCCTTCCAGATTGACCACACGTTTTCCTGTGAGGAAGTCATTTGCATATGACAGTTTGGAGTTGGAGTTGATCGTAACAACCGAACTGTCCGGCAAAATAATTTCAGATACCGATCCTTTGGGAACGGTAATTTCGCTGATTGCCTGCGAACTTCCGGATGGAATCAGATACATAGCTGTTGCAGCACTGATTATTCCAAAGAAGAAAACAGCTGCATATTTCCATAGATGGTTCAGGGCATATGTTTTTCGTATACTTCTCATCGGTTCCTCAATAAGGAGCTGTTCGTTCTTGTCTATGTTACCTTTTATTCGATTATAAATAGCTTGATAGTCAATTTTGTTATCCGGCAAAGAGTCAATAGAGGTTTTTGTCGTTACAAATGTGTATACCTGCTGATTGATATTATTCTCTTTTTGCCACTCATTGATGAATGACTGTTCTTCCTCATTTATAGGCTCTTTCCTGACGATTTTAGAAAGAATCTCAATTGCTTTGTTGTTTTCCATACTTTCTTTTCTTGCTGTTTTCGTATCGTTTTCTATAGTATGGACGAAACGAAAAGAAAAATCCCCTATTCGAAATATAGATATTTTTTTATTTAATGATATTTTTCTTATTAAGATGAGAAATAGTATATTTGCAAATGTAACACAACATCGACTACTATGGAAATAGACAATCACATGTTAAGTGAGCTGTATAATAAAATACGCAGAGATGATTCGAAAGCTTTTGAAGCGTTGTATCACTTGATGTATAAGCGTCTATATAGTGTGGCGAATACCATTTTAGAATATAAGGAGTTAACAGAAGAGACACTGGAAGAAGTTTTCACCTCTTTATGGGTGAATCGGCATAAAGCCGACGTGGATAATATATTTACCTATCTTTATGTCTTGACGAAAAATAAGGCGATCGATGTGAAACGAAAAGAAGTGCGTTGGGATTATCTTACTTTAGAAGATGTACACGACGAGTTGTTTTATTGTTCGGTAACTCCGGAAACCACCATCGTTTCCAAAGAAGAAATCAGCCAAATTCATTCCATTATTAAAAGTTTACCGGAAAAAAGAAGAAATGTGTTGATGCTGGTCAAGTATCATGGTTTAAAGAATAAAGAAGTGGCGGAGATCCTGGGGATTTCAGTGAAAACCGTAGATAATCATTTGGCTGCGGCTATTCGTGATGTTCTGGAAGCATTGCAAAAGCAAGATATAGATTCTGGTAGCCGGATGAGGCTTATGAGTTGGCTGCTTTAATGCTTTTAGTAAAAATGAGGAAGACAAATCTTCCTTCCATTTATTTTTTGTCAATCAGAGAAGCAGTTTCCTTTTTTTTGTCTTACTTTGCATATCAATAGTTATATCCCGTTTTTGATATGCGTTACTCCGTCATAATTCCCGTTTATAATCGTCCCGATGAAGTGGATGAATTATTGCAAAGTCTTACAGTGCAACACTTTAAGGATTTTGAAGTTGTTGTTGTTGAAGATGGTTCTTCCATTCCCTGCAAAGGAGTAGTAGGCCGGTATGCAGATCGGTTGAATATAAAATATTTCTCTAAACCCAATTCCGGTCCGGGACAAACCCGTAATTACGGAGCAGAACGTAGCGAAGGAGAATACCTTATTATATTGGATTCTGATGTCATCCTTCCCGAAGGCTACTTCGATGCGGTAGAGAAGGAGATTACCACTTCTCCTGCCGATGCTTTTGGTGGCCCCGACCGTGCACACGATTCTTTCACTGATATTCAGAAGGCAATTAACTATTCCATGACCTCTTTCTTCACGACCGGAGGTATCCGTGGCGGAAAAAAGAAAATGGACAAATTCTATCCCCGTAGTTTTAATATGGGAGTTCGCCGGGCAGTGTACGAGGCTTTGGGAGGTTTTTCAAAGATGCGTTTTGGGGAGGATATTGATTTCAGTATCCGTATCTTTAAGAATGGGTACACTTGTCGTCTTTTTCCTGATGCCTGGGTATATCATAAACGTCGGACTGACTTGAAGAAATTCTTCAAGCAGGTGCATAACTCCGGCATTGCCCGTATTAATCTTTATAAGAAATATCCGGATTCCCTGAAACTGGTGCATTTGCTTCCAGCCGTATTTACATTGGGAGTGGCGCTTCTATTATTAGGAACTCCTTTCTGCCTCTTCAGTTTCATGCCGGTCATTCTCTATGCATTGCTCGTATGCATTGATTCCACTATTCAGAATAAAAGTCTGGCCATCGGTATTTATTCCATTGCAGCCGCCTTTATACAGCTTATAGGCTATGGTACAGGTTTTTGGCGTGCATGGTGGCAACGTTGTGTCAGAGGGAAGGATGAGTTTGAGGCCTTCCAAAAGAATTTTTATAAGTAATCTATTTTTTATTTGCCTATTACCATTCCTGTTTTTGTTTAAAAGGGATGTTGTCTGACACCCGGGTCTCAATACATCTGACACCCGGGTCTCAGACAAGTCATCTTAGCATAGAAAAAAGAAGGTGGCTATAGCCAAATTCTTTTCCGTTACCTCTATCATTAAATAAAATAAGTCTACCTTTACACTTTCAAAACATAGCAAATGGAAAGTAAACACAAACTATCCATCAACCAATGGGCACTGGAGGACCGCCCGCGGGAGAAAATGATGGAGAAGGGAGCAGCCGCATTGAGTGATGCCGAACTACTCGCTATATTAATCGGCTCCGGAAATACGGAAGAGAGTGCTGTTGAACTGATGCGACGCTTGCTTCTGTCTTGTGATAATAATCTTAATTCCTTGGCAAAATGGGAAGTCTGCGACTATTCCCGTTTTAAAGGTATAGGACCGGCGAAGAGTATCACGGTGATGGCTGCATTGGAACTTGGAAAACGAAGGAAACTGCAGAGTATAAAAGAAAGACCTCAAATAAGCTGTTCAAAAGATATCTACGATATTTTTCAACCTCTGATGTGCGATCTGGAACAAGAAGAATTCTGGGTTCTTTTGTTGAACCAGGCAACGAAACTGATTGATAAGGTGCGTATCAGTACTGGCGGAATAGATGGAACATACACCGATGTGCGTACCATTCTTCGGGAAGCATTGTTGCAAAGAGCCACACAAATAGCTGTGGTCCATAATCATCCTTCAGGGAATATCCGTCCTAGTCAGCCCGACAAAACCTTGACGGAACATATTCGCAAAGCGGCGGATACAATGAATATCCGCCTGATAGATCACGTGGTCGTTTGTGAAGAAGGATTCTTTAGTTTTGCAGATGAAGGATTACTTTGACTGTTTGGCTTTCTACAACAATTTGCCATCCCGATACGTTTTCTTAATCAGCCGGAGGTAGAGAATAATTTGTATATTCTTTAGGCACGCGATACGCATTCCGTGCCTAATTTTTTATGTTTCATTTTTTATCTCTATCTTTGCGATACATAAAAAAATGAGAGGACGTATGGAAAAGATTGAAATAGAAGAAAAGATTGTAGCCATGCTAAAAACGGTGTACGACCCGGAAATCCCGGTGAATGTATACGATCTTGGACTGATTTATAAGATAGATGTTTCTGATAATGGGGAAGTAGTACTTGATATGACACTCACCGCCCCTAATTGTCCGGCAGCTGATTTTATAATGGAGGATATCCGTCAGAAAGTGGAATCGGTGGAGGGGGTGACTGCAGCCACCATTAATCTAGTGTTTGAACCCGAGTGGGATAAAGATATGATGAGCGAGGAAGCAAAACTTGAACTGGGCTTTCTTTAGTTACGAGTGATAGCTTCATAATCAATCTCTTATAACTAACAACTCAAAACTCATGAAGAACGTTTATTTCCTTTCCGATGCGCATCTGGGGTCTCGTGCCATAGAACATGGACGCACCCAGGAACGACGCCTTGTGAACTTTCTCGACAGTATAAAGCATAAAGCTTCTGCCATTTATCTGTTGGGAGATATGTTCGACTTCTGGTATGAATTCCGGTTGGTGGTTCCTAAAGGCTATACCCGGTTTTTGGGGAAAATCTCCGAGCTGACGGATATGGGAGTGGAAATTCACTACTTTATTGGTAACCACGATATCTGGTGTGGGGATTATCTTACGAAAGAATGTGGTGTCATTATGCACCGTGAGCCTTTGACTACCGAAATCTATGGGAAAGAATTCTATCTCGCCCATGGTGACGGATTGGGTGATCCGGACAAGAAGTTCAAATTACTCAGGAAGATGTTTCATAGTAAAACTTTGCAAACGATGTTTTCAGCCATTCATCCCCGTTGGAGTATGGAATTGGGGCTGACGTGGGCAAAGCGTAGCCGACAGAAACGGGTTGATGGAAAAGAACCGGATTACATGGGAGAGAATAAGGAACACTTGGTGTTGTACACTAAAGAGTATTTGAAGAATCACCCGAATATCAATTTCTTCATTTATGGACATCGCCACATTGAACTCGATTTGATGTTAAGTGCCACTTCCCGTGTATTGATTTTGGGGGATTGGATTAATTTCTTCTCTTATGCCGTATTCGACGGAGAGAACCTTTTTCTGGAGGAGTATATAGAAGGAGAGACGCAAGTCTAAGGCAGAAAGTTTCAACCCCGTTTGGAACTAATAGTTTCACGGTATGAAACGAATGGTTTCCCGGTGTGAAACAACTAACACGCTTAAATGGTCGGAAAAGGAGCTCATACTTGAGGTGAGAACTCTATACTGATAAGAATATATTTAAAGCAATAAATCCCTGCTCCAACACTGTGAGGCAGGGATTTATTACATTATCATAGGTTATCTTCTATGGTAGTTCTGATAACAATCGCACAATTAATTATTTACTTGAAAACTAGTGTATAGTTTGAAGCTATTGGCAGGTATAGTAACAGGCTGTGCATCCTTGTTGGTTACATTCAATGTTTCGCCATTCAATTCATACCAATCTCCCGTGTTGCCAAAGGACACACTTGTATTAATCTGCTCATTCTTGAAATTACCTACTACAACCAATTTCTTTGTGCTTGATTCCAATCTTAGATAACGACCTTGATCCCAATCGGAAACACTTACTTTCCAATCCTTGAAAGCATTGTTACTAAATAATTCAGGATTCTCATTGCGCAATTTCAGCAAAGTACTGTAAGTGTCATGTAAGCCTTTCCGCTCTTGACTATCAAGATAATCCCATTTAACAGGTTTGGCATCAGTATTCTTATCAGAACCCATTGTGCCCTCATACTTGTATTTGATAGAATAATCATATCCGAGTTCTCCAAACTGCCAAATCATTTTCGGTCCCGGAACTGTCAGGAAGAAGGCGGCATTTGTTTCCAGTTGTTTCATGCGAGTGTCAAGGTCAGCACTCTGAAGATTACCGTCAGCTGTCTGCATATATGCAACTCTTTCTTCATCATGGCTTTCCATGTAATTGACCCAACCGCCGGCAGGCATTCCGTCATTTCGCATAGATGAAAAATCTGATTTACTCGATTCTCCCATTCCGGAATGGCAATAACTTTCATTCATATTGTGCCATAACTTCATACCTTTTTCAGCTAGTACTTTCTCTTCTGATATGTCACAGAAATGTTCCAAAATCATTACGGCATTCGGATTTGTTGTGCTTACTGTTTCATGGTAGTCTGCCAGAATATCAATACGGGACTGGTCGTAATTACTGGATGAACCGGAATCACTGGACTTTTGAGTAAATCCTTTCGTCAGGTCAAAACGGAAACCGTCAAACTTATACTCTTCGAGCAAGAACTTCAAGTTGCGTTTTACGAGTTGACGTACCAGCGGTGATTCGTGGTTGAAGTCATGGAATACGCTGAATGGATGCGGAGCATCGACATTGAACCACGGATTATTCTTGGCGGTCTTGCTTGCTTTCGAATCCCAATAAAGTTTAGCAAATGGATGGCTTCCTGTAGCGTGGTTGTAGACAACATCCAACAGTACCGCGATACCTTGCTTATGACATTCGTCAATGAATTGTTTATATTCCTCTTTCGTGCCGTATGCTTTGTCCATTGCAAAATAATAACATGGATTGTATCCCCAACTGTTATTTCCATCGAATTCTTGTACGGGCATCAGCTCAATCGCATTCACTCCCAAGCTCTTGATGTAATCCAAATGTTTCATCGCTTCTTTAATAGTGCCGGTAGCAAGTTCGGCTCCAGTTTGTGTAAAGTCGCGGAACAACAGTTCGTAAATTACCATATTATCCGTATTTTCAATTTTGAAATCGGACACCTGCCAATTATAAGATGCCGGCTTCGTTTGGAATACAGAGACAATGCCTGTTGTCTTTCCGTTCGGATACTGTATGGCACTAGCCGGATAAACTCCCTGTTCTACAAGATATTTATCATTCGAGCCATCCAGAACCTTTTCACAATAGGGGTCGCCAATGCGGACATTGCCGTCTTTTTCGCTGCCCATATAATATTGGAAACCATATTCTTTGGTAGGATCAATGCCTGTGACTGTGTACCACCAGAAGTGTTTGTCATTATCACGCTTCATCTGGTATTCCGTGCTAAGTTCCCAGTCATTGAAGTCGCCAATCAGGCAAGCATAGTCCTTATAATTGCCATCCGTATCCAAATCGTATAGTGCAAAAGTCACAGATGTTCCGTCAGCGGACGGGTGAATACCCGCTTCATCTACCGGACAGACGGCTATCTCTACCGGGGCAGGTGTAAACGTCTTGTCACCAGTGACTGTGATAAAGAAGTCGCTGGTTTTCTTTTCGTCAGTCAGTGCTTCCTCATTGCGGAAGATGATGCAGACATTCTGAATGTTAGCTGCATTTTCCGAGCCAAACCATTCGCGTACGGTCGGAGCGAGCGTAAAACACCAAATGTTATCTGCAACTTTCTCTGCCTTATATTTATCTTCATTTACACCCCATTCTGTGGGAACATACATCCAGTCGTTAATGCCGATGTGGACATATACATTGCCTTCGTATCCATACAAGGCGTCACCGGCGGCTGCTTTATACCAGATTTTACCTTGTTTGTCACCATTGAATTTAGTCGGGTAATTATTGATTCCTTCTACTAACTCTTCAATAGACGGCTCGTGGTCCAGTTCGGGAAGTTCCGGGCCGGTGATTAACATCTCATGGTTTTCGTCGGAACAGGCTACTATCGTCAACAGACAGAATAGCATCCAGAATATATGTCTTATATTTTTTTTCATACTTGTTCAATTTAAGAAGGTGAGAACCACCCTCATGCAAGATGATGGTTCTCTGCCATTAACTAATTATTATTTTTAATCAGAATGAGACGCCCGTTAAGGTATAACTTAACTGTATATTCTCCCGGAGTGTCTAGTACTATATTTCCTGCACCACCATCGGCATTGAGTGCATCCAAGCTTCCGCCGATAGCTGTATCCCAGCTCTTGTTTATGCGAACCTTGAATTGATTGGCAGACAATGTAGTTGTTGTACTCCAACATTTCTCCGTATCATCGTAAGGCATATCAGTTTCCGCTGCTTCATCCCATCCACCAACGGTAGCATCACCAATAAGGCCCATTGAGTTTATTTTAACGGCACTGATTTCTTTCCTGTCATCGGACATATTCACCTTCAAGAAGTAGTTTCCTGCTTCGGACACTTGCATATTATCGCTCCCTTCAACTGGCAATATTCCTGTCTTTTTCAGAAAATACGAATACCCATAGTCACCATCACTCCATGAAGGACCGACTGTTAGCTTAAATTGATTCTCGATGGATACTATACCGAATAGAAGTTTACTATCTACTCCCGTCATAGTGGAAGAGTTGTAAGGAGACCAAGAGTCAGCCACAGGCACCCACAAGAAGTTAGCATACGACAATTTCTCTACTTCGTAAGTTCCGTTCATCATGTCAATGGTTATCTTAACACTCTTATAGTCATCTCCGGCAGGTATCTGGATAGCATTGGCATCATCCTTTTGAACTAAATTCCCTTCTAATGCTTCTCCTTGCAGTGTGCCGTACTTTTTACCCGAAACGGATTGGATAGTGAATTCGGAAGCTTGGACAACCCCGTCACTATTGGTTAAAGCAGGTACAGTTACTGTAAAAATCGGATTAGCATATACATCGCCGCTTTTATTAGCAAAGGCAACCTCTTTGTTGAAAGTTAATGAACCTGTTAAATAATAGGCTCCCTCAATGACCGGGGCTTTCGGAGTTACTTTTAATTCATAGCTTTCCGCCGATGCTGCATATACTGTTTTACCGGCAGCTATATATGCGGTTACTACTGCATTCATGGTGCGTTCTACCGGACGGATACCATATATCTGTGCCACTGCATCTTGTAAATCTTCCGTTGTTGCGTATCCTCTGTCATCTACTGTTAAAGTCACTTTGTTATCTAACTTCATTTTATAGGATAAAGTCGCTTCTTCTTCAACGGCAGGAGCTGTAAATACGGCAACCGCTACGGATTCTTCCGTAACATTTCCCAGATTGACAGGGTCTACGCCTGTGGCTGTAAAGGTAATCTTTCCGGCGGCTTCTTCCTGTCCGTAAGACTGTGGAGAAGCTACCCCTTCATTGAAATCTTCGTTGCAAGCTGTCAGTGAGGCAGCCAGTAACATGGTTATATATATTGATAATTTTTTCATATCTATCTGCATTTAAGATTCATCTATTTAGCTTTGAAGTAATAGCACCCGTCCAGTTCGTTGAACAGTACGGTATAATCGCCCGGTTTGCAACTGATGGTAGTGCCATCGACAAATGAGCCGAACGGGAATACCTCTCCGCCCCAAGTCTTGTCGCCGGAAGTGAACTTGGCTTTGCAACTTGCTGCGATTGTGATGTCAGCATACCATACGTGTGAGTGCTCCATCGTAACCTTAGTCAGTTCAACAGTTTCCGAACCATAAGTCAGTGTGACTGCATCATACTCCACCGGTTGAGTCTCGAAAGTAGTTGCTTTCATTGTCAGTTTATTCTCAATCGTATTCAGATGAAGCGTGTACCAGCCTGCTGCATCCACTTTTATATTTTGAGAGTTCTTGTCATTAACCAAATTGGTAAAGCCTTCACTGTCTGCATTTCCCCATTGGTCATCCCATGTGCCGGGAACTGCCACTACTTTAAATCCTTTGTCTGCCGGGATATATCCTGTGTAAGTAAACTCGCCCTTACCCGTATTGGCATCATACGCATATCCTTTTACCAGAGACATCGGGAAATAAGCAGTACCTGCTTCCATTGTCGGATTCCCCCAAGGAACTTCACCGATGAAATCGCCCAATAAATAATAAGTAGCCGGAACAGCGTCAGATATATCCATATAATAAGGTATCACTTTCAGTTCTATCGAATTGGAGTGTATGGGATAACCATTCTCTCCGATATGGGCGTACAAACGTACGAAAACACTCATCGGCTCACCGTCATATTCATTTTCCGATGCCCATCCGGCAAGTTTTACGATTGCCTTATTCAATTCCTGAGCACTGGCGTCCACTTTCGCCGATGTAGATGTAGAGGGCAATGTCAGATAAGAAGCATCTGCCGTTTCCGTTTCATCAGTCCACTTATTTGTTAAATCTGCTTGTACGGTATAAGTCACTACGGCAGGATAACCGTAATCCGGTTGCGTGCAAGTCAGTTCAATATTCTTGGATTGGTTCAAGTCATAGACATTGGACGCTGCGTTGGCAGGAGTGTTCAATACAAAAGTAGTAGGTTCCTGTATGGTAGGATTCGAGTCTCTGTCATCTTCGCAGGCAGTCAGCAAGGCTGTTGCTACTAATATGGACGTCAGTATATTTATTTTTTTCATATTACTCTGTTTATTTAAAAGTATAACTTCGGTCTGATTTAGTATTCCGGATTCTGATCCAGATTCGTGTTGGCATTTATATCATTGGCGGGAATAGGATAAATGTTACGGAATTCCTTGATTCCGGTACCTTGCTTTTCTCCGCCTTTCCAATCCCAGTTGTAGTCGGAACTGCCACCGAAATTGCCAAAACGAACCAAATCGATACGGCGGCGGCCTTCAAACCAGAACTCACGCGCCCATTCGTCACGAATATCCGTCAATGTATATGAAGCGGCTTCAGCGGCGTGCGCACGTTTACGGATTTCACGCATGGCTTCTACTGTCTCTTGAGTAGAAACACCGTTGTTCTCACGGATACTGGCTTCTGCTACAATCAGATAAGCTTCTGCCATACGAAGTAAAGGAATATCCATGTCCGGATTGTCAGTGTCACTGGTCAAACCACCGTCTGCACGGATATTCGAGAATTTGGCACATGCAAATCCGTCTGTAAAGCTCATGTTGTCTCCTGTTGACGGAGTTCTCTGTACTCCGCACATCAAGGCGCGGTCATCCTTTGCAGCCACTACCATCTGGTCCTCCAATACGGAAGGAGCATTATTAACGTTCGGGAAGAACTTGGCTACCATTGCCTGACGACAATGTGGGCCACCCCATCCTTGTTTGCTTCCCCATGGGTTCATGCCCGTGTCACTCTTGTGCGTACCTGCAATAAGAAACAAAGCACCACCCCAACTTTTAGTTCTCACGCCGTCCTGCAAAATCGGAAGTATCACTTCCTGTTTTGCCTTGTTGACATTGCTGCCATCATTATCAGCCATGAACAGGTGTTTGTAGACAGGAGCTAACTTATAGCCGGAACCGATTACTTTTTGGGCGTATTCTTTGGCTTTTCCCCACTGGGGCGTGCCGGTGTAGACTTCAGCGTTGAGGTACATACGTGCCAGCAATAGCCAGGCGGCAGCACGGTCTACACGACCATAAGTTGTCTGAAGCGGCTGTGCCAGTGTGGCGGTAGCGTCATCACCGATTTCTTTCAATTCTTCTTCAATTTTCACAAACAAGTCCGCACGTTTGATTTGCTGAGGCTTCTCGGTAGAGACTTTGTCGCAATACGGAGGATTGCCGAACAAATCCATCAGGTAGTAGTTGTTCAAAGCGCGGATAAAGCGAACCTCTGCACGCTGGCGTGTAGTTTCGTCATCTGCCAACCCTTCCGTCTGTTCCAGAAAGTAGTTGCACAAAGTGATGTCGAAGGTCAGGCGGTAGTAAAGTCCTGTCACGATTTCATTGGAAGAACTCCAGCTGCAATCGGCAATGCTGGCAACACCGGCATCATTCCATGAATTGACAATCGCTTCATCTGTCATCAATTGGTTGGCACACCAAGTCATACGGTAGAAAGAAGAAGTACCTTCGTCGATATCATCCAGGTCACCGCTTCCGTCGGGGCCTTTCTGCCCTGTAAGTCCCAGAGTTCCATATATCTTATTAAAAACGCTTGCCTGATCGAATGTCATCACGATGTTCGGGTCGATTGGAGTGGCATCCAGGTCACCGATACATGAAGTCACGCTGACTGCCAGCAATAGTGAGGCGGCCGATAGGATTGATTTTATATATCTGAATTTCATAATTGGTATTTTTAGTAGGTTTAGAAATTAAGGCTTAGACCGATGAGTGTAGTCAGGGGACGCGGATAAATATTGTTATCCAGCCCGTTTTCTACTTCAGGATCAAGTCCTTTGTATTTGGTGATAGTGAATACGTTCTGCACCGCTGCATATGCGCGTCCGCTAATCGGAGCGCCGAACAGTTTTTTAAACGAGTATCCCAAAGTGATGTTGTCACATTTCATGAAGGAGGCATTCTGCACGAAGTAGTCGGACAGCAAAGTGTTGTCGCTCTTGTTCTGGATGTTGTTTGCCACTCCCATCAACGGGCGGTTGTTGAGTGCGCCGAATGAATAGATAGAGGTCGGGTTACAGTCCGAGCCACCTGCTTCGACAGAGTTGTACAGGTAGTTATTCAGGCTGGCACGCAGCGAGAAACTGAAATCCCATGACTTGTAGGAAAGACGGGAAGTAAGTCCCATCAGTACGTCGGCTGCCGGCTTTTTGTAGAAATAGCGGTCGTCGCCGTTGATCGTGCCGTCTCCGTTGCGGTCGACAAACTCGTTCTCGATAGGTCTTCCGTTTTCGTCATACACTTGCTGGTAAACATAGAAAGAAGAAGCCGGATGTCCGACGGCATGTGCCATTGCTTTCATGTCACGTCCGCCACCGATGTTGTCTCCGGTAGCAACATAATAATTCTCGCTGTCTCCGGAAGTTAATTTAGTGATTTCGTTTTTGTTGTAAGTGATGTTGAAACCAAGATCCCATGTCCAGCCGGTAGTTACAATCGGTTTTGAATTAATAGAGAATTCGATACCGGAGTTTTCCAGCGAACCTACGTTGGACAATACTTTATTTTTGAAATTCGTTCCGGCAGAGACGAATACGCTGTTCAGCAAATCTGTGGTTTTGCGGTAGTAATAATCCACAGCACCGCTGATGCGGTTGTTCAGGAATCCGAAGTCCAGACCTACGTTGTAGGTGGTAGTCTTTTCCCATTTCAGATTCGGGTTGTATGCATTCGGGCGGTAAGTGATTCCCTCTCCCAGGATGGGATAGTAAGCGCCGTCTTTGTTTGTTTCATAAACAGCGAGATACGGATAGTCTCCCGAATTGATATTCTGCTGGCCGGTGATACCATAACCAAGACGAAGTTTTAAATCGGAAAGTACGTCAACGTTTTTCAGGAAAGCCTCTTCTTTCAGTTTCCATCCCAAGGCAAAAGACGGGAACAATCCCCAACGGTTGTCTTTGTTGAAACGGGAGGAACCATCCTGACGTACGGTTGCTGTAAACAGATAACGGTTCAGCAGGCTATAGTTGACACGACCGAAGAAAGATACCAGATAGCTTTCCGTAGCCGAACCACTTTTGATATCATTGTAGCGTTGTCCTCTGTTCTCTACTACATTGTTTGACAGCGGGTAGAGTCCCCAATATTCCTGATCGGACGTATCATGGAAGTGTTGCCATTCATAACCGGCCATCACGTCGAAATGATGTTTGTCGGTGAAATCTTTGCTGTATTGCAGATAAGCATTCAAAGAAAGGTTGTACTTGTCTTTCTCTTCCCATCCATAGCTACCATAATAGTTGTTGGTAGAAGAATAGGGGGAGACATCTGTATATTGCTTACCCGTAGACAGGTCCATGCCGCCATTCACATGAGCGTGCAAGTCAGGCAAAAAATGAAACTTATAATCCAGTTCCAGGTTACCGATCAAAGATTTGGAAATGGCGCGGTCATTCTTTTCTTCCAGTAAGGCAACCGGATTGCCGGGAGCATTGCTGTTGAAAGTACGTTTCCATGTATCGTCATTCAATGAGGAAGCATCCGTATTCCATTGGAAATATCCGTCAAAATAGTATTTATGGTAAGGGTCGTCGGAGCGGACGGACTGTGTAGGGTCAAAACTTACTGCGGAACCTATCGCGTTACCGTCAGCGTAACGGTTCTTGGCAATCATCCCTTTCAGGTTGGCGTTCACTTTCAAATGATCCTGAAAGAAAGAGGGAGCCAAGCTGACGGAAGCTGTATAGCGTTCAAACTTGGATGTTTTTACAATACCGTTCTGGTTGGTATAACCGAAAGAAACGCGGTAAGGCATATTTTTCAATCCGCCTGAAATGGTGAGGTTGTGGTCTGTACTGACGGCTGCGCGGAAGATCTCTTTCTGCCAATCGGTGTTGGCATTCCCTAATTTGCCGTAGGCTTCACTGTCTTCTCCCCAGATGTCCTTGATGAAAGAACGGAACTGGTCGCCATCCATCACGTCAACAGTCGATTTTACATTGCTGACAGATAGATTGCCGTCATAAGAAATGGTGGGACGTGCACCCGCCTGGCCTTTCTTCGTCGTAATGATGATGACACCATTGGAAGCACGCGAACCATAAATAGCGGTAGCCGAAGCATCTTTCAATACAGTGAAACTTTCAATATCATTCGGATTAACCATAGAAAGCGGGTTGGACAGACCTTTCACCCCTTTATTATCCATCGCCAAACCATCAATTACAATCAGCGGGTCGTTTTCCGCAGTCAGCGAAGAACCACCACGGATACGGATCGTTGCGCCCGCACCCGGAGCACCGCCTTTACTGACAACACTCACACCGGCGATCTTACCCGTCATCATGTCCTGCGCATTGGTAATCAAACCTTTATTCAGTTTATCGGGCTTGATGGCAGTAACCGAACCTGTCATATCATTCTTTTTCACCGAACCGTAGCCGATCACAACTACCGCATCCAGTACTTGAGAGTCATCTTCCAATGTAATCACTACGGAAGAAGCTGCTTTCACTTCCGCAGTTTTATAGCCGACGAATGAAACAGAAAGAATGGCGTCTTTCGGAACATTCAGCATAAAGTTACCATCGAAATCTGTTATAGTTCCATTGGTTGTACCTTTCACCAGTACATTAGCACCAATGACAGGTTCGCCCGTTGTGTCTTTCACATGCCCCTTGACAGCCATTTGCTGCGCAAATGCTCCAATGGAAAGGAAGGGTCCCACCAACAATACAAGCAGGGCTTTTAGTTTTAAGCTCTTTTTCATGTCTTTAATTTAAAGTTATTTTATCAAAATCAACTATATCTCTCTAAAAATACCTATCGAAAACTATATTCTCTCAATCTTATTCCTTAAAGTCTTTTCAATCCCTTTACCTCTGCTTTATCTTTTACCTCTTTGATGCTGATTGCATATCCTCCACCGTTGGCTGCACGCAAAGTCATCTTGCTCTTGTTGGTCAGAATACCTTTTCTGATGGTATATGCCTGTGGATTCTCTTTCCAGTCGGCATCCTTGGCATCTGCATAAACAGTGGCAACATACTGTTTGCCCGGAGTCAGAAAATCGAATGTCAGTTTAGAAGTATGTCCGTTCTCACCTGCCGTGCAACCTACATACCAGTCGTTAGTTCCTTTTGCTTTACGGGCGATGGTGATATATTCTCCCGGTTCTGCTTCCAGATAATGACTCTCGTCCCAGTCGATGGCTACATCTTTGATGAATTGGAAAGCATCCATAAACCGTTCGTAGTTTTCGGGGACATCGGCAGCCATTTGTAAAGGGCTGTACATCGTCACATATAAAGCTAGCTGGCGGGCGATAGTAGAACGTACCTGAGAATTATTGGCAGGATTCATTTTATTGCAGTGAGTTTCGAAGATGCCCGGAGTATAATCCATCGGACCGCCAATTAACCGTGTGAAAGGCAGGATAGTGGTATGATATACCTTGTTCCCTCCGAATGATTCATACTCTGTACCGCGTGCCGATTCGTTGCCGATTAAGTTGGGATAAGTGCGGCAAATACCTGTCGGCCGGGTTGCTTCATGTGCATTGACCATGATTTTATAGTCGGCGGCTTTCTTTACTGCATACAGGTAGTGGTTGTTCATCCATTGACCGTAATGATGTTCTCCACGAGGAATAATATTGCCTACATAACCACTCTTTACAGAGTTGTATCCGTTATCTGCCATGAACTGATAAGCCTGATCCATGTGGCGTTCGTAGTTGCGTACAGAAGCGGAAGTTTCATGGTGCATCATCATTTTAACACCCTTACCTGCTGCATAGCGATGTATTTCCTGTACATCGAAATCAGGATACGGAGTTACGAAATCAAATACGTAGTCTTTACTGTTGCCGAACCAGTCTTCCCATCCTTCATTCCATCCTTCCACTAACACTGCGTCGAATCCGTGAGCAGCTGCGAAATCTATATAACGTTTTACATTGGCTGTATTGGCGGAATGTTTGCCGTTTGGTTTTGTTTTAGAATAATCAGTTTCGCCAAGTTTCACGCTGGTCAGTTCGTCGGTATAAGCCCATGAACCTTTTCCGGTAATCATGTCCCACCATACGCCGATATATTTCACAGGTTTTATCCATGAAGTATCTTCCAGTTTGCAAGGTTCGTTCAGGTTAAGGGTAATACGTGAGGCAAGGATATTGCGGGCATCGTCGCTGACAATCACCGTACGCCATGGAGAATTGCAAGGAGTTTGCATATAACCTTTATCTCCTTTGGCATCCGGAGTCAGCCATGACTCGAATATCATATTTTTATCGTCGAGGTTCAGGTTCATGCAGGAGTAATCAACCAAAGCGGCTTCGTGAAGGTTGATGTATAATCCATCATCGGTTTTCATCATCAATGCAGTCTGTACACCTGTTGGTGAAAATACGGTCTGTGAAGTATTAGGGGTGACAGCTTGTTTCATCAATCCTCTGATTTCTGATAGGCGGGAAATGGTATAATCATATTCCTGTGTGTCATAATCACCCGGAATCCAATAAGCGGTATGGTCACCTGCCATTGCAAATTGTGAATGCTCATCCTTGATGATAAAGTAGTTCAATGTCTTCTGCTGTGGGAACTCATAGCGGAAGCCCAGACCGTCGTTGAACAGACGAAAACGTATCAGGATGGAGCGGTCGTTTACCGGTTGGTATAAGGTCACTGCCAGTTCATTATAATGATTGCGGATTTCCTTTTCTTCTCCCCATACCGGTTTCCAGGTTTCATCGAAAGTAGATGTACGGGCATCTTTCACTTCAAACCCATCAGATAGATTTGTTTTTGAATCAAGTTTATCCATGTCTCTGCGGTCTACCCAATCGAAATCAGTCTTAGTCGCATTCTCTTTTTTCAGTTCCAATCCCAGTTTACTAGGTTTGATGACAGCTTTTTCTTTGTAACTCAATTCATATATGGGAGCACCTTCTTTATTTAATTGGAAGGTCATAACCAGATTTCCATCCGGTGAGGTCAGTTTCTGTTGTGCGTTCGCGATGAACGAAATACAGAGTAAGGCAATAATCAATAAATTCTTCTTCATTTTATCTATGGTATTAAATTGTAAGCTAATTAATTTGAGCTTTCAGGTGTTTTGCATTAGGAATATCGCAAATGTAAAGACTATCCTTGCCGGCTTTATGAATTAGAATAAAAATACAAGTCTGTGTAAATGTCAATACGTTGTTTACTAGGTAATTAACTGGCAATGTCACCTCCGTAAATATAAGTCGTTATGAACTTGTTCAGAAGGATAAAATCAAAATTCCACGGCTTGGAAGGGTCCATTCTTTTTCTAGTTTGACTGTCTCTCCTGTCAGCACATTATGAGCAGATGAAGCGGGTAGTATTTCCTGATATTCATTCAGGTTTATGGTTTGTTCCCGATTGTTTCCGTTAAGGAATACCGCTACTGATTGGTCACCATATTTGCGTTCGTATACATAAACACCTTTATTAGGAGAAAAATGTTTTAATTTCCCTTTGGCGATCACTTCATTTCCTTTTCTCCATTGAAGTAGTTTTTGCAGGAAAGAGAAAGCTTCATATTGTTGTGCTGTCCGGTTGGTTGCGTCGAAGCAATTCCGTGTATCATTCTGCCAGCCCCCAGGAAAATCACAGCGGAGTAAACCGTCGCCATTGGCTTTGTCGGCAGCCATTAGAATTTCAGTTCCATAATATATTTGTGGAATTCCCCGGGTTGTCAACAGAAATGTGAGTGCCTGTTTGTAGCGATCGAGGTTTTGTGTGGCAGCTTCCGAACGGTAGAAGCGGGAAGTGTCATGATTGTCGAGAAAGATTAATAGATTCATCGGGTCGGCATAGACGATATCTTGTGATAGATAGTCGAAGAGCCGGTAAAGTCCTCCGTTCCAGTCGTTCGTTTCCTCGTCGAAAGCATTATTCATCTGATCCATCAGCGGGAAATCCATCACTGTACGCAAATAGGAATTTTGGGGAGCGGCTATTTTACTGTCTTTTTGCCAGTAAGAGACAAGCACGTTACTGCCTATCCAGGTTTCTCCTACAATATTGAAATTCGGATATTCTTCTGTTACCGCTTTACACCAGTCAGACATCATGTTGAAGTCTGCATAAGGATGTGTGTCTTGGCGAATGCCATTGATACCTGCATATTCAATCCACCAGATACTGCTTTGTATCAGATAAGTAGCTACATGGCGGTTACGTTGGTTAAAATCGGGCATACATTCGCTAAACCAGCCGTCTACTACAATCTTTTTCGCATAGTCCGAAGCATACGGATCTGATGGAGTAGCTGTCTTGAAAGTCGTTTGTACATAGTTGCCTTTGAAGTTGAACCAATCCTTGGAAGGCATATCTTTGAAGAGATAGTTTTGGTCTCCGCAATGATTGAAGATCATATCCATTACTACTTTTAAGCCTTTGTTGTGTGCCTGTTGCACCAGACTGCGGAATTCCTCATTACTTCCGAAACGCCGGTCTACCTGATAGTAATCGGTAATGGCATAACCATGATAGGAGCCTTCTTTCATATCATTTTCCTGAATCGGATTGAGCCATATACTCGTCACTCCCAAATTGGCAATGTAATCCAGTTGATTCTCTATACCTTTCAGATCACCGCCATGACGTGCAAAAGGATCATTACGATCTACTTTAGCTTCCAACATTCCGGGGATTATATCATTAGAAACATCGCCATTGGCAAAGCGGTCCGGCATAATGAGATAAAGAACGTCGCTTGAATTAAAACCTTCCACTTCGGAAGCTGACGGTCTTCTTTGTTTAAGCTCGTAGGGGACTACAGTTTGCTTTTTTCCTTGTTTCAGAATGATTTCGAATTTCTGTGGGGCTGCTTCCGAAATATTCATATATAAAAGCAGGTAATTCGGATTTTCCTGTTTTACAACTTCTTGTAACATGATGTCTTTAGAAGAAATGCTGACCTCTGCAGAAGCTATATGTTCCCCATACAGCATGACTTGCAGTTCGGGGTTTTTCATTCCTGCCCACCAGAATGCAGGGGTTACTTTTTTTATTGCAGTTGCGGCGAATAGTGAGCTGCAACTAAATAAGGATACAAGTAAGATGACGGATAAAAAAAACTTTTTCATGGTAACGTAGATTTTAAATGTTTGCTCGGCGAACCGATGTTGCAAATGTAGAGGGATAGGATGCTATATTGGGAAACTAGAATATAAATATAAATGCTTTCGGGAGTTAATGCGTTGTAAATCAATAGTATGTTAGCGAAATAACGATGAGGAAATATAAGTGAAAATTAAAATAGTTATGAATATATATTTCATTCTCATTACTATATTTATTATATTTGTGACATCTTTAAAAAGTATCCTATGAGAAATATAGCCTGTTATATTTTATTTTTTCTCTTGGCTTATCCTGTTTCATTGTCTGCAAAGCAGACGGAATATGGAGCAGCTCTTAAAAGACTGGACGACATCATAAATAAGAAAGAAACTTATCAGCTTCAGAAAGAAAAGGAGATTGATGGCTTGAAAGTCCAGCTTGCTCATTCGGTTGATCCTGTTGATAAATACCGGCTATATGGTGCTCTGTTTGATGCTTATCTCCATTATCAGGCAGATTCTGCACTTCATTATATAAACAGTAGAAAACAGATTCTACCTCAACTGAATCGTCCGGAGTTGGAGAATGAGATTATGATTAACCGGGCAACAGTGTTGGGGGTGATGGGGATGTATATTGAAGCAATGAAAGAGTTGGAGAGAATTCGCCCGGCGAAGTTGGACAAAAGAATGTTACTGTCTTATTATCAGACTTACCGTGCCTGCTATGGCTGGCTTGCTGACTATACTACCAATAAGGAGGAAAAAAAGAAATACCTGAAAAAGACAGATTTATATCGTGATTCTATTATCAGTATCATGCCTCCGGAAACAAACAGGACGATTGTTGCAGCTGAAAAATATATAGTCAATGGTAAAGCCGACACAGCTTTAGTCATGCTTAATGATGCATTGAAAGACGTTGTTGATGAACGCCAGAAAGTTTATATCTACTATACGCTGTCCGAAGCATATAGTATGAAGAAAGATACAGAGAAAGAAGTATACTATCTGATATTGACAGCGATAGCGGATTTGGAGTCTTCAGTGAGGGAGTATGCCTCTTTGCAGAAGTTGGCCCATCTGATGTATGAGCAGGGGGATATTGATCGTGCTTACAAGTATTTGAGTTGTTCGATGGAGGACGCTGTAGCTTGTAATGCCCGTTTACGTTTTATCGAGGTAACTGAGTTTTTTCCGATTATTGATAAGGCTTATAAACTGAAAGAAGAAAAAGAACGTGCGGTTTCCCGAACCATGTTAATCAGTGTCAGCTTGTTGTCATTGTTTCTTTTGGTTGCTATCTTCTTTCTGTACCGTTGGATGAAGAAACTGTCTATCATGCGGCATGATTTGAGTTTGGCCAATGAACAGATGCAAGTAGTCAACAAAGAACTGGAGCAGACGGGGAAAATAAAAGAGGTATATATTGCCCGCTATCTGGACAGGTGTGTCAACTATCTGGATAAGCTGGAAACCTACCGTCGCTCATTGGCTAAACTGGCGATGGCATCCCGTATCGAAGATTTATTTAAGGCTATTAAATCCGAACAGTTTATCCGGGATGAGCGGGATGAGTTTTATAATGAATTTGATAAGTCTTTCCTGAAATTATTTCCGAACTTTATTTCCGCTTTTAATGAATTGCTGGTAGAAGAAGCAAGGGTTTATCCGAAATCCGATGAGCTTCTGACAACAGAACTTCGTATCTTTGCCCTTATCCGCTTGGGAGTGGTAGACAGTAACAAAATCGCTCATTTTCTCGGTTATTCTTTGGCCACTATCTATAATTATCGTAGCCGGATGCGTAATAAAGCTGCCGGGGACAAAGATCAGTTTGAGCAGAATGTAATGAACCTATAGTGCTATTCACAGATAGCAATGTGTTATTGCTTCGTAATATGCGAGCAAGTAATACTGGCATATTCAGCAAATATCCACTTTTAGTGTTCGATAATCCGCTGCATCTCTTTCTTTTTTTTCTAACTTTGTAGGCAACTAATCTAATAATAAATATACTAGAGAATGAAAAAGTTAATCTACACACTGTTCTTTGTCCTTATCTCCGTTGTAGCCAACGGGCAAGCAAAGTACGTATTCTATTTCATCGGAGATGGAATGGGAGTCAATCAAGTAAATGGTACGGAGATGTATCAGGCGGAAATTCAAAATGGCCGTATTGGCGTCGAGCCTTTGTTGTTTACTCAATTTCCGGTTGCTACCGTAGCAACCACTTTCTCTGCTAAAAATTCAGTAACAGACTCTGCTGCTGCAGGTACTGCATTGGCAACAGGAAAGAAAACCTATAATGGTGCTATTTCCGTAGGAGAAGATAAAAGTGCCATTCAAACTGTTGCTGAAAAGGCAAAGAAAGCTGGAAAAAAGGTGGGCGTAACGACTTCTGTCAGTGTAGATCATGCTACTCCTGCCGCATTCTATGCACATCAACCTGATCGTAATATGAATTATGAAATCGCTCTTGATTTGCCGAAAGCCAATTTCGATTTTTATGCAGGCGGTGGTTTCTTGAAACCTACCACTACTTATGACAAGAAAGAAGCTCCGAGCATTTTCCCTATTTTTGAAGAAGCAGGATATACAGTAGCACGTGGTTACAATGACTATAAGGCAAAAGCTGCAAAAGCAGAAAAGATGATCTTGATTCAGGAAGAAGGAGCCAATCCTTCTTGTCTGCCTTATGCCATTGATCGCAAAGAGAATGATTTGACATTGGCACAAATTACGGAAAGTGCTATTGACTTCCTTACTAAAGGTAATAATAAAGGCTTTTTCTTGATGGTAGAAGGAGGTAAAATTGACTGGGCATGCCACGCCAATGACGCCGCTACTGTGTTCAACGAAGTGAAAGACATGGATAATGCTGTCAAAGTAGCTTATGAATTCTATAAGAAACATCCGAAAGAAACACTGATTGTGATCACTGCAGATCATGAAACAGGTGGTATCGTGCTCGGTACGGGAAAATATGCGTTGAACCTGAAAGCATTGCAATATCAGAAAAATTCTACTGACGGACTTTCACAACGTATCAGTGAATTGAGAAAATCAAAAGACAATAAAGTCACTTGGGAGGACATGAAAACATTCCTTGGCGAAGAAATGGGCTTCTGGAAACAATTCCCAATATCTTGGGAACAGGAAAAAAAGTTGCGTGATGAGTTTGAGAAATCATTCGTGAAGAATAAAGTCGTATTTGCTGAAAGTATGTACTCTAAGAACGAACCGATGGCTGCACGTGCGAAGGAAGTGATGGATGAAATAGCCATGATAGGATGGGTAAGTGGCGGACACTCTGCCGGTTATGTTCCTGTATTTGCTATTGGTGCAGGTTCTCAACTGTTTGGTGAGAAGATTGATAATACAGAAATACCTAAAAGAATTGCGAAAGCTGCAGGATATAAATAATAGAACTGTATGAATATAAAAATAGCCGGAAGTCCAAAGACTCCCGGCTATTTTTATATGTTCTTTTAAATTATGCTTTCACACGTCCTACGTAAGAACCGTCACGAGTATCGATTTCGATTGTTTCACCCTCGCTGATGAACAAAGGAACACGTACTGTTGCACCTGATTCCACAGTTGCAGGTTTCAGTGTGTTAGTAGCTGTATCACCTTTCAGTCCTGGTTCAGTATAAGTGACTTTCATTTGCACTTTGATTGGCATATCTGCATAAAGTACAGTTTCTGTAGAAGCATCGGAAACCACATCCAATATCATACCTTCGAGTAGGAAGTCAACGCCGTTAATCAAATCGTGAGCGATAGGATGTTGGTCGAATGTTTCCTGGTTCATAAAGATATAATCTTCTCCTTCTTTATACAAAAATTGGTATGGACGACGTTCTACACGTACATCTTCCAACTTTTCACCGATGTTGAAACGGCGTTCGAGAACGTATCCGCTAACTACATCTTTCAGTTTAGTACGCATAAAAGTGTTACCTTTACCTGGTTTTACATGCAGGAATTCTATACAGAAATAGAGCTTTCCGTCCATACGGATACAAGTTCCGTTTTTGATGTCTTGAGCATTAATCATACTGCTATTTTTCTTAATCTATTATTGTTATTTAATTGTTTTCGCAGGAATTCGACTGCAAAAGTAATCTAAATCGGTAAAAAACACAAAAACTTTTGAGCAAAAATGAGTTATCTCTTGGTTAATTTAAAAAAAGTGCCTATTTTTGCAGCCCGATTACGTAGAATAATAACATAAAAACAAGATACAGTAATGAAAAGAACATTTCAACCCTCTAACAGAAAGAGAAAGAACAAACACGGTTTCCGTGAGAGAATGGCATCGGCTAATGGTCGTAGAGTATTAGCTGCTCGTCGTGCGAAAGGCAGAAAGAAACTGACTGTTTCTGATGAGTACAACGGACAGAAGTGATAATCACTTGTCATCAGGAAACAAAAAAGGCGGAGATTTTAATCTTCGCCTTTTTTGTTTCTCTGTTTTTCAAGGGGATAGTATGTTAAAAAGCGATATTATTTGCTCTTGTTTATGACTTTTTGCTTTTCTTTGTGAGATTAAATAAAACTCATAAACGAACATATGCGATGGTAGAGTATATCCGGGACTTGAAATCCCGTATCATTATAATAAGGTTGTTGAAATCTATAAGAGTGGGGATTATAGTTGCAGCAATTCTGGTGATGATAAGTGTCCTTGCATAATAGGTAGGGACATTTTTCATCGCCTACTTTTTAAAAGTTCAACTATTTTGTCGTATCTTTGGCGCATATTAACAGCAATGCGTATGACTATTAAGGAATTCTTTTCTTTTAAAAACAATAAATATTTCTGGGTGAATATTATCGCCATGATTGTGGTGGTGATAGTGATGATATTTGGTGTGTTGAAATGGCTTGATATACATACACATCATGGTGAAAGCGTGGTAGTTCCCGATGTGAAAGGAATGACAGTGGAAGAAGCTACGAAGATGTTCCGGAATCACGGTCTGGTATATGTGATTTCCGATACTAAATATGTCAAGGATAAAGCAGCGGGTATCATTCTTGAACTGAAACCGGGAGCCGGTGAGAAAGTGAAGGAAGGACGTACGGTATACCTGACTGTTAATACACTGGATGTCCCTTTACGTGCCATTCCTGATGTGGCGGACAACAGCTCGCTCCGGCAGGCACAGGCTAAGTTACTGAATGCCGGTTTTAAACTGAATCAGATTCAATTGGTAAATGGTGAGAAAGACTGGGTGTACGGTGTGAAATATCAGGGACGTCAGTTGGCTGCCGGAGAAAAGATTCCTTTGGGAGCTTCTTTGACATTGATGGTAGGAGACGGCTCCGGTGATATGTCGGAAGAAGAGGACTCGGTCGAAGTTTTCGTGGATACGGAGAAGCCGGTTACGTCGGAATCATCATCTGCCCAAGATGATAGTTGGTTTTAATAGATAAATAACAGAAACGGACTCGCATGATAGAGGAAGAACTTCCAGATGAACTGGAGAATGATTTGGATGATATAGAACCTGTCGGTGACGAATCCCAGCTTTACGAGCACTTCCGCGTGGTTGTAGACAAGGGGCAGGCGATGGTCAGAGTCGACAAATATCTGTTCGAACGTATTGTCAATGCTTCGCGCAACCGTATTCAGAAAGCTGCCGAAGATGGATTCGTTATGGCCAATGGCAAACCGGTGAAGAGTAGCTACAAAGTGAAACCGCTGGATGTCATTACAGTGATGATGGACCGTCCCCGTTATGAAAATGAAATTATTCCTGAAAATATTCCCCTTACTATCGTTTATGAAGATCCTTATCTGATGGTTGTGAATAAACCGGCGGGATTGGTCGTGCATCCGGGACACGGAAACTATCACGGCACGCTGGTCAATGCGCTGGCTTGGCACATGAAGGATATACCGGATTATGATGCCAATGACCCGCACGTGGGACTTGTTCATCGCATCGATAAAGATACTTCAGGCTTACTGGTGATTGCCAAGACACCGGATGCCAAAACAAATTTGGGAATTCAATTCTTTAATAAGACTACCAAACGCAAATATCGTGCTTTGGTGTGGGGTGTTGTGGAACAGGATGAAGGAACGATTGTCGGTAATATTGCCCGTAATCCGAGAGACCGGATGCAAATGGCGGTGATGTCCGATCCGACAGTGGGCAAACATGCCGTTACACACTACCGCGTACTGGAAAGACTGGGATACGTAACCCTTGTGGAATGTATACTTGAGACAGGACGTACTCATCAGATTCGTGTCCACATGAAACATATCGGTCATGTGCTGTTCAATGACGAACGCTATGGCGGTCATGAGATACTGAAAGGAACCCATTTTAGTAAATACAAACAGTTTGTAAATAATTGCTTTGACACTTGTCCCCGACAGGCTTTGCATGCTATGACGTTGGGGTTTGTGCATCCCGTCACAGGTGAAGAGATGTATTTTACTTCCGAACTTCCGGATGACATGACCCGGCTTATCGAGAAGTGGAGAGGCTATATAAGTAATAGAGAATTAGAATGAAACGCAACATCGCTATCGTAGCAGGAGGAGATACCTCTGAAATCGTAGTTTCCCTGCGTAGCGCACAGGGTATTTATTCCTTTATTGATAAGGAAAAGTATAATTTGTATATCGTGGAGATGGAAGGCCGTCGCTGGGAAGTACAATTACCGGACGGAAACAAAGTGCCGGTGGATAGAAATGACTTTAGTTTTATGAACGGAACGGAAAAGGTTGTATTCGACTTTGCTTATATCACCATCCATGGTACGCCGGGTGAGGATGGCAGGCTGCAAGGCTATTTTGATATGATGCGTATTCCGTATTCCTGTTGTGGAGTGTTGGCGGCTGCCATTACTTATGACAAGTTTACCTGCAATCAATATCTGAAAGCTTTCGGGGTGCGCATTGCCGAATCACTGTTGCTGCGCCGGGGACAATCGGTTTCTGACGACGAAGTAGTGGAAAAGATCGGCCTGCCTTGTTTTATCAAGCCTAGTTTGGGAGGTTCGAGTTTCGGGGTTACGAAAGTGAAGACAAAAGAACAAATACAACCGGCCATTGTTAAAGCTTTCGGAGAAGCGGAAGAGGTGATTGTTGAAGCGTTTATGGACGGAACGGAATTGACTTGCGGCTGTTATAAGACAAAAGAGAAGACGGTGATCTTTCCGCCTACGGAAGTAGTGACGCACAATGAGTTCTTTGATTATGATGCTAAATATAATGGACAGGTAGATGAAATCACTCCTGCGCGTATCTCGGATGAATTGACCAAACGCGTACAGATGCTGACTTCAGCTATCTATGATATATTAGGTTGTTCCGGTATTATCCGTGTAGATTACATTATAACTGCCGGTGAAAAACTGAATCTTCTCGAAGTAAACACTACTCCGGGAATGACTACTACCAGTTTTATTCCCCAGCAAGTGCGTGCAGCCGGACTGGATATAAAGGATGTGATGACTGATATTATTGAAAACAAGTTTTAAGTATTAAGTATCAAGTATCAAGTATTAACCATGCGGTTTGTACGCAGTCTAATACTTTATACTTATTACTTAATACTTGAGCACATAATACTTGAGACTTATGGATCTGACAGAGTTTAATGAAATTCGTCCTTACAATGATGAGGAACTTCCTCAAATCTTTGAGGAACTGATTGCCGATCCGGCTTTTCAGAAAGCTGCTACCGGTGCTATACCGAACGTTCCATTTGAACTTCTGGCGCAAAAGATGCGTGCCTGTAAGACTAAGCTTGATTTTCAGGAGGCATTTTGCTATGGCATTTTGTGGAAGATAGCGGCAGATCATACTGCCGGACTGACACTGGATCATACCGCCATACCGGATAAAAGCAAAGCTTATACGTATATATCGAATCATAGAGACATTATTCTTGATTCGGGCTTTCTCTCTATTTTGCTGATTGACCAGGGAATGGATACGGTAGAAATTGCGATTGGCGACAATTTGCTTATTTATCCCTGGATTAAGAAACTGGTGCGTGTCAATAAATCATTTATTGTACAGCGGGCGTTGACTATGCGGCAGATGTTGGAATCTTCAGCGCGTATGTCCCGTTATATGCATTACACCATTTCAGGGAAGAATCAGTCTATTTGGATTGCGCAGCGTGAAGGACGTGCAAAAGATTCGAATGACCGTACACAAGACAGTGTATTGAAAATGTTGGCAATGGGAGGTGAAGGCGATTTGATAGACCGCCTGATGGAAATGAATATTGCTCCTCTTGCTATTTCATACGAATATGATCCGTGTGATTTTCTGAAAGCGCAAGAGTTTCAGTTGAAGAGGGACATCGAAGGATATAAAAAGACGACACAGGATGATTTGATTAATATGCAGACTGGTCTTTTCGGATATAAAGGCAGGGTACATTTTCAGGTTGCTCCTTGCCTGAATGATGACTTGCAAGACTTGGACCGTTCGTTGCCGAAACCGGATTTGTTTGCCCGTATTTCTGCCTGTCTTGATCGCCGCATCCATCGTAATTATCGGATATATCCGGGAAATTATGTGGCGTATGATTGGCTGAATAGCACAACGGAATTCGTGTCCAATTACACGGAAGAAGAGAAACAGCAGTTTATGAACTATATTGAACAACAATTGGCAAAGATCAAGATTCCGAATAAGGATGAAGACTTTTTGCGTGAGAAGTTGTTATTAATGTATTCCAATCCGTTAGTTAATTATTTAGCAGCTTGCCGATGAAAAGAAGAAAATTACATGTTGTTTGGTTGTGGGGATTGCTTTTCCTGATGACTGCCTGTGGAGATGATGACTATTATTATCCTTCGGTGAAACTGGAATTTGTGACTGTGGAGGCTGGAGAAGACGGTCGCATACAAACGCTTATTCCTGATAAGGGAGAAGTCTTGACTGTTTCGGAAGACCGTACGGGTTCTACTATCTCTCCAAACACTTCCAGACGTGTAATGAGTAACTATGAGGTACTTTCCGGTGAGAACACCGCTACTATATATTCTTTGCAATCGCTTATAACACCAGTGCCTAAACCGGAAGATGATCCGGTTTACAAGGACGGAATAAAGCTAGATCCGGTAGAGATGGTCAGTATCTGGCTCGGAAGGGATTATCTGAATATGATTTTGAATCTCAAGGTCAGTATAGGTAAGGGGCATGTTTTCGGTATAGTGGAAGATGTGTCCGAACTTAAAACAAATGGTATTGTGAATATGTTGTTATACCATGATGCGAACAGTGATGGAGAATACTATAATCGGCGTGCTTACATTTCTGTTCCTTTGGCGCAATATATAGATGAAGAGAATCCGGGTCAGACGATAAAGATTAAGTTTAAATATTATACGTACGATAAGGATGGCTCTCCGATAGAATCTGATAAGTACTGTGATCCCGGGTTTGACTATACTCCGGGACAGAATTGAATAATGGAGTGTATATGTTTAAATTGAATCAATTAATCGTGGGAATATTTTTATTTCTCTCTTCCCTTTTCTCTTGTCAGCAGAAAGGTGATTTTCAATCAATGAATGTAGAGGAGTTTGATTCTCTTATTCAGAATGAGGATATACAACGTCTGGATGTTCGCACACTTGCGGAATATTCGGAGGGGCATATCACGAAGACGATCAACATCAATGTGATGGATGACTCTTTTGCTTCAATGGCTGATTCTTTGTTGCAAAAAGACAAACCGGTGGCTGTATATTGTCGTAGTGGAAAACGAAGTAAGAAGGCTGCGGCTATTTTGAGTGAGAAGGGATATAAAGTCTTTGAGCTTGATAAGGGATTTAATTCCTGGGAGGAAGCAGGTAAAGAAATAGAGAAATAAAGTGCTGATTTATCAGCACTTTATTTTTTTGGTTATTTCAGTCCTTCCAATAATCTTTTCAGAACGACAGTTGCCGAGATTTCACGGTTGGCAGCTTCCGGAATCACAATAGATTGTGGACTTTCAATGACATCGTCTGTCACAATCATATTTCTACGCACCGGAAGACAATGCATGAAATAAGCATTGTTGGTAACTGCCATTTGGCGGTCGCTTACAGTCCAATCACGATCCTTGCTTAATATTTGTCCATAGTTGTCGCCAGAATAGGCAGCCCAGTTCTTGGCATATATGAAATCGGCTCCTTCGAAAGCCTTCATCTGGTCATATTCTACTTTTGCGTTACCCACGAATTGCGGATCAAGCTCATAACCTTCGGGATGAGTGATGACAAATTCGTAATCTGTTGCATTCATCCATTCGGCAAAGGAATTAGGGACAGCCTGCGGCAATGGACGTGGATGCGGAGCCCAAGTCATAACCACTTTTGGACGTGCTGTTTTCTTGTATTCTTCAATGGTAATCAGGTCGGCAAAACTCTGCAAAGGGTGGCGTGTTGCCGCTTCCATTGAGAATACAGGACGTCCGGAGTATTGGATGAATTGATTGATAATAGTTTCCTGATAGTCAAAGTCACGGTCTTCAAAACGGGCAAAAGAGCGTACTCCAATGATATCACAGTAGCATCCCATCACCGGAATGGCTTCTAATATATGTTCCGGTTTATCTCCATCCATAATTACGCCACGTTCAGTTTCCAATTTCCATGCACCTTGATTGATATCCAGCACCATGACATTCATTCCTAGATTGAGTGCAGCTTTCTGTGTGCTAAGGCGGGTACGTAAACTAGAGTTGAAGAAGATCATCATTAAAGTCTTGTTTCGTCCCAGTTCTACATATTTGAAGCGGTCTTTTTTGATTTCGAATGCTTCTGCAAGGGCTGATTTTAAATCGCCAATGTCCTGTACACAAGTAAATTTCTTCATATCATTTATTTTTTAATTCTTAATTAGCTTCGCTCAAAACCTTGTTTGATTTCTAACATATAGGTATAGTCTCAATTTTTAATTTCTTCTCGTTTGTCCATCTCCTTCAATGACCCATTTGTAAGAAGTGATTTCTTCCAGTCCCATCGGACCGCGCGCGTGTAGTTTTTGCGTGCTAATTCCGATTTCGGCTCCTAATCCGAATTGTGCCCCGTCAGTGAAAGCGGTAGACACATTGGTGTATACGCAAGCTGCGTCCACGATTCTGGTGAATAAGGCTGCACGTTCCCCGTTCTCGGTAACAATACACTCGCTATGTTTGGAACTGTTTTCCTGAATATGTCCTAAGGCATCTTCGAAGCTCTTTACAGTCTTGACAGCCATTTTATAATCCAGAAACTCCGTGCCGAAGCTTTCTGTTTTTGCGTGTTCCAGAAGCTCGGCAGGATAGTGGCCTTCCAATGCCTGGTAAGCTTGCGGATCAGCATAAATAATGACATGGCTGTCTTTTAGTTTCTTGCAAAGCAGAGGGAGGTCGGTCAGTCTCTTCTCATGTATAATGGTGCAGTCCAATGCATTACATACGCTAACTCTACGTGTCTTTGCATTATGAATAATGTCTGCTCCCTTGTTTGTATCTCCAAATTCATCGAAGTAAGTGTGACAGATACCTGCTCCTGTTTCAATGACAGGAATCCTTGCATTCTTGCGTACGAAATGAATAAGACTGCTGCTGCCTCTGGGGATAATCAAGTCTACGTAGCCCACAGCATTCAGTAATGCTGCCGTAGCCTCTCTATCAGCCGGAAGTAATTCTACAATGTGCGGATTGATTTTGAACTTTTTCAATACTTTGTGAATCACACTGATGATGGCCCGGTTGGAACAATCGGCGTCACTTCCTCCTTTCAATATGCAGGCATTTCCGCTCTTCAGACAAAGGGAGAAAACATCAAAGCTAACATTGGGGCGCGCTTCATAAATGATTCCTATGACTCCGAAAGGAACGCTGACTTTCGTCAACTTCATTCCATTGGGACGAACACTCTCTTTCAGCACTTTACCCAAAGGAGAGGGGAGTGTTGCTACATTGCGTGTATCTGCGGCAATACCTTTCAAACGTTCTTCCGTCAGTTTCAACCGATCGTACTTCGGATCATTTTTGTCCATCCGTGCGAGGTCTTTTTCGTTCTCTGAAAGAATGAAAGGTGTTTCTGCAATTGCTGCGTCAGCTACTGCGTTTAAAATCTGATTGATGACATCATCATTCAGCAGGGCTAATTCCCGACTTGCTACTTGTACAGCGGCAAAGGTCTCGTTTAAATTTGTAGTCATTTGCTCCTTTTTTGCATTAAATGGAAAGATAAACTATGCAAATATAGTGAATGATGTGAATAAAACTTGTTGAAAATAGAAATAAATGTTGCTCTTTACTTATAATATTCCTTTTTGAACCAGAGTTTGGAAATGAGATTGGAAAGTACATGTCTATCTCCATCTTTTTCAATAAAGTCTCGTTCTGGCAGCATTCGTTTATTTCGTGTGATTATTTGTTTACTCTCGATTAATAAGGAATATATTTTAGGCACGGATTACACGGATTTTACGGATTTAATGCTATGATTACGAAAAGCTACCGTGTTTATCCGTGTAATCCGTGCCTAATCCTCAATTTATGATTTAGTTCATAACCGTACAGAAATGAATCAAATGCTTATGATTCTTTTCAGGCACGGATTTCACGGATTTCACGGTTTTAGCGTAGTGAGTGCGCAAAGCTACCGTGTAATCCGCGTAATCCGTGCCTAAATTTTATGACCTGTTTAATTCAAAACTCGTACGGAAAGGGAACAAATTAACGCAAACAGTATCTCCTACTGGTGATTATTCGATATATAGATAGTCATAGTGTACTACTGGTTTCTTTCCATGCTTGCCAATCGCTTCTTGTGCCTGTTTCGAATCACAGTTCACTTTTCCAACACCGATCTGGTTTCCTTGAAAATCCATGATACGCACAATGTCATCTTTCTCAAATTCACCTTCAATATGAGTGATTCCGATTGGGAGGATGCTGACAGCTTTTTCAGAGTTTAGAACTTCTGTAGCGCATTCATTTATATGAATTTCCCCTTTAGCAAAGCCTTCGCTATGGGCAATCCATTTTTTGACACTGGATACCGGTTCGTCTGATGGTATAAAACGTGTACAAAGAGTTTCTTCAGGATGCTGTAGCAAATCTACGAGAATATTATCCCGCTTCCCGTTGGCAATAATCACTGTAATTCCTTCATCGGCAACTTTACGGGCAATATTGGTTTTCGTCAACATCCCCCCCCGTCCGAAACTGGACTTAGTTGTCTGAATATAGTTGGATAAGTCTTTGCCGTGACCGATCTTCCGGATAACAGAAGAACTCGGATCGGAAGGAGAACCATTGTAAATCCCGTCAATATTACTTAGGATAATGAGTGCCTGCGTATCCATCATGGAAGCGATGAGTCCGGACAATTCATCATTATCGGTGAACATCAGCTCGCTGACGGAAATCGTATCGTTTTCGTTGACAATAGGAATGACATTATTTTCAAGCATTACCGTCATGCAATTTTTCTGATTCAGATAATGGCGGCGAGTACCAAAACTTTCCTTCGTTGTCAGTACCTGACCCACAGGGATATTGTGCTCGCGGAAAAGTTCGTAGTAACGGTTGATTAGTTTGGCCTGACCCACAGCAGAAAATAACTGGCGCTGATCTACACTATCGAGTTTTTTCTGCGGATGCACTTCACTGCGTCCGGAAGCAACAGCTCCCGAAGAAATCAAAATGATTTCCACCCCGGACTTATGTAATTCCGCTATCTGGTCAACAAGTGCCGACATACGGGTAACGTCCAGCGTTCCGTCGCGGCGTGTCAATACATTGCTTCCTACTTTTACTGCGATTCGTGTAAATTCCTGTTTCATCCTTACTAACGATTTGAAAGCGCAAATATAGAGCTTTTTGCCGATATGTTACCAAAACAGGCTAAAAAGAATTATCTTTGCAGCCAGATAGAGAAAAGATTAACAATGAAACATACAAATCCACAAGTAGAACAGATGACCTCCTTCATTGTAATGGATGTGTTGGAGAGGGCAAACGAATTACAGAAACAAGGTGTTGATATTATTCATTTGGAAGTTGGTGAACCCGATTTTGATGTGCCGTCTTGTGTGTCGGAAGCAGCAAAAGCGGCTTATGATCGTCATCTTACTCACTATACGCATTCTTTGGGGGACCCGGAACTGCGGCGGGAAATTGCTGCTTTTTATCTACGGGAATATGGAGTGACGGTAGATCCGGATTGTATTGTAGTGACTTCCGGTTCTTCTCCATCCATTCTTCTTGCATTAATGTTGCTCTGCAATACGGATAGCGAAGTGATTCTTTCCAATCCGGGATATGCTTGTTACCGTAATTTTGTGTTGGCTACCCAGGCTAAACCCGTTTTGGTTCCTTTGTCTAAAGAATATCTGCAATACGACATAGAAGCTATTCGCAAATGTGTGAATCCACATACAGCGGCTATCTTTATCAATTCTCCGATGAATCCGACCGGAATGTTGCTGGATGAAAAATTCTTGAGAGAAGTGGCAGCACTGGGAGTTCCTGTTATTTCAGATGAGATTTATCACGGACTTGTCTATGAAGGACGTGCGCACAGCATTCTTGAATATACCGATCAGGCTTTTGTCCTGAACGGATTTTCTAAACGTTTTGCGATGACGGGTCTTCGGCTGGGTTATTTGATCGCACCTAAATCTTGTATGCGTTCTTTGCAGAAGTTGCAGCAGAATCTATTTATTTGTGCGTCCAGCGTTGCTCAACAGGCTGGGATTGCTGCATTACGGCAGGCTGATTCGGATGTGGAACGGATGAAGCAGATTTATGATGAGCGTCGCCGGTACATGATTGCTCGTCTTCGGGAAATGGGGTTTGAGATTAAAGTAGAACCTCAAGGAGCATTTTACATTTTTGCCAACGCACGTAAATTTACAACCGACTCTTATCGCTTTGCATTCGATGTACTCGAGCATGCGCATGTCGGCATTACTCCCGGGGTAGACTTTGGAACGGGAGGTGAAGGATATGTACGCTTCTCCTATGCAAACTCATTGGAGAATATCAAAGAAGGACTGGACCGTATCAATCGCTACCTTTCTCGTCCCGGCTTCTGATTAGCTCGGTGGCTGCTTCGTATTCTTCCTCTGTCACGAGGACGGATACGGAAGGAGCGATATAGGGTGCTAATGTCCCCATAATTCCATCTTTAATCACACAACGGATGTTGTTGCTTTCTAATAACCCTTTAATGATCTCGGCTTCCCAAGGGGATCCGGAGAATACTTCTATTGCCTTGCTGTAATCTTCTTCTTTCATGATCTTACTTATTAGGGGTTGTTATCTACAAATATAACAAAAAAGAGAGAGAAATAGTTATTTATTTTCTTAAAAATTATTCGAGTGTGATATGTTTTACGCTAATCTGCTGTTTCAGGAAAGTAGAGGCCGATTCTGAAAACTTTTCTTCCGCTTCGGTTGTGTAAAACTGGCAGTTGCCATTCTTGGTACATTTGGCATCCATTTCGGGATGTCTCTTCAGATAGTCTTTCAGGCTTTCTGCAACATACTCTCCTTGTGCAATTATGCTGATATGATCCGGAATGTATTGCCGGATTTTAGGTAGGAGTATGGGGAAATGGGTACATCCGAGGATGACAGTATCTATTTGAGGATCCTTTGACAGTAATTGGTCGATGTACTTCCGGATAAAATAGTCGGCTCCTTCGTCTTGTGATTCGTTATTCTCAACTAAGGATACCCACATCGGACATGCCGTTCCACTTACCTGAATTTCAGGAAACAGTTTATGTATTTCTAATGGATACGATTCGGATTTGATGGTGCCTGCTGTTGCCAGTACACCGATATGCTGATTCTTGCTAATCTCTCCAATACATTCTACAGTGGGACGGATGACTCCGAGCACACGGCGGGCAGGATCGATTTGGGGTAAATCATTCATCTGAATGCTACGCAAAGCTTTGGCGGAAGCTGTATTGCAAGCTAATATAACCAGATGGCATCCCATATCAAACAGCTTGTTGACGGCTTGTCGGGTGAATTCGTATACGACTTCGAAAGAGCGCGTTCCGTAGGGGGCACGTGCATTATCTCCCAAATAGATATAATCATATTCCGGTAATACTTCTCTAATCTTGTCTAAGATGGTCAGACCTCCGTAGCCGGAGTCGAATACTCCGATTGGGCCGGGCGTATGGGATAGATGTTGCTTCATGACAAACCTGATTTATATATGCAAATGTACACCAAAAAAAGGGAAAGAGAAAGAAGATGATCCTTCTTTCTCTTTCCCTTTTGGTATTTCTTTATCCTTGGTCAGATCTTATTTGATACCAAGATTTGCTTTTACCTTGTTAGTCAAGTTGATGCTCTGTGATTCGTTCACGTAAGGAATCGAAGTTCTTGCCAAGTCGAAGATATAGATCACGCCTTCAGCAGCACCTACTGCTTTGATGGCATTGTCCAACTTCTGGTAGATAGGAGCCATTGCATCATTTTGGGCTTTCTGCATTTGTTGTTGAGCATCCTGTTGGAATTGCTCTTGTCTCTGCATCATATCCTGCAACTCTTTTTGTCTTCTTTCAGCGATGTTGGGAGGAAGAGAATCCTTAGCGATAGCTTGTTGGAATTCCTGATATTTCTTGTTGAATTCTTCCTGCGTTCTCTGTAGTTCGGCAGTAAGTTGTTTTTCTAAAGTCTGAATATCATTTTGGGCTTTGGTGAATTCCGGCATCACAGTGATGATTTCCTGTGCATTAATGTGGCCGAATTTCAGGTTCTGTGCAAATACACCCATTGGGAGTGCAAGCAACATTACAAGTGCAATTTTTTTTAGCATAGTTCTATAATTTATTTGAATGATTTTTAGTTATTTCCAGCTGCAAATGTATGAAATTAATTTGAATATCCTAATTTTCTTAGGATTTCATCACTAATATCTATGCGTGGATTTGCAAATATTATACCTGTAGCAGAGGCTCTGTCGATTACCAAATCATATCCATGTTGCTGTGATATAGCTTTTACAGCTTCATAGATATCGTCTTGGATCGGAGTAATCAACTTGTCTCTCATCTTGGCTAATTCGCCTTCCGGACCGAAGTAGCTACGCTTCAGTTCGGCTGCTTCTTTTTCCTTTGCTACGATTGCATCTTCTGTCTTTGTTTTTTGTGTGGCAGAAAGAGTGGAAGATTTTGCCTGGTAATCCTGGAACATCTTCTGTGCTTCTTTAGCCAGAGCTTCTACTTCACTCTGGTATTTTTTCGTAGCTTCTTGCATTTGCTCATTAGCGCTTTGAGCTGCCGGAATATTCTTCATAATATATTCCGTATCGATCAGTGCAAATTTCTGTGCATTTGCTGCCATGCTGACAGTAAATAGCATCATAATTAATAGAACAGACTTTCTCATAACGTTTAGTTTTTGATGATACATTAGAATTCTTGTCCTAAGATAAAGTGGAACTGGCTTCCTCCATATTGTTTAGAACCAAATACTTTGTCGAAACCGTAACCCCAGTCAATACCCATCATACCAATCATCGGAAGGAAGATACGAACACCGACACCGGCAGAACGTTTCAACTCGAATGGATTGAATTTTTTGATATCATGCCATGCGTTACCTGCTTCAAGGAAACCTAACACATAAATGTTAGTACTTGTTTCCAGCATCAACGGATATCTTAATTCGATGCCGAGACGTGCATAGGCATAACCTTCAGAACCGTATGGTGTTAATGAGCTGTTTTCGTAACCACGCAAAGCGATACTTTCAGTTGCATAAGTTGAATAACCGGTCATACCGTCACCACCTACGTCGAATGTACCGAACGGAGATTTCTTGTATTGGTTATAGTGACCCAACAGACCGAATTCCGTACGTGTCATTAATACCAGACATTTTGGATGAGCAACCGGATCCATCAGCGGAGTATATGTTTTGCCTTTGAATTTCCATTTGTGGTATTCTATCCATTTATGAAGCTTATTCATGTTGTCCTGGGTAATGCTACCTGTTTCAGGGTTGCTGTAATATCCCTTATAGTCTTTACCGTCCATCAACGAGTAAGGCGGTGTGAACTGAACTGACAGTGAGAAATCTGAACCCGAACGAGGGAAGATTGGGTTGTCAATAGAGTTACGAGCCAAAGTCAATGAAATGCTAAGGTCATTACATTTACCGTTGGTTACCGGGAAATACTGCCAGTCGCTCAAGTTATAGCGTTGGTAAGCTAATTCAGCGGAAAGAGTGAAGTAGTCATCCGGCCATTTCAGACGTTTACCCCAACCTACGGAAAGTCCCCACATCTTGATAGATTTATCCGGGTCATAATAGTTTTCGTAGTTGTTATAGTTACCATAGTTATACATACCATAACCACCGTAGCCGCTATACATACTGTTGTAGTAGTTGTTGAAGTAGCTGGAGTTATAGTAACGGCTGCTGATATCTGTTTGTACAGAGAAGAATGCCGATACGGAGAATGAGTTCGGACGTTTACCGCCAAACCATGGGTCGAAGAATGAAATACTGTATGACTGGTAGTATTTAGCATTCGTCTGTCCGCTGATAGTCAATGTCTGACCGTCACCTTGTGGAAGGATACCACGGTAGTTTTCACCCGGGTGCAACAAGTTGGCTACGGAGAAGTTGGTGAACTTCAAGCTCAACTTACCGATAATACCTGTCTGTCCCCAACCAGCAGAGAATTCCACTTGGTCGTTGGCTTTGGAAGTCAAAGGCAAGCCTATGTCAACAGTTCCGTTCATCGGATCCGGTTGAATATCCGGTTGCAGCTTTTCCGGGTCAAAGTGTCCCATCTGCTGGATTTCACGCAAGGAACGCATCAAGTCTTCTTTGCTGAACAATTGTCCCGGACGAATACGAAGTTCCCGGCGAACAACGTTTTCATACAAACGGTCATTACCACTGATCTTGATCTTATTGATAGTAGCCTGACGGCCTTCATAGATTCTCATTTCGAGGTCGATAGAGTCGCCGACAATATTTACTTCTACCGGGTCGAGGTTATAGAACAGGTAACCGTTGTTGTAATATAAGTTACCGATAGCGTCATCATCTGTAGAAACACGTTCGTTCAATAACTTCTGGTTGTATACGTCACCTTTCTTCATGCGAAGCAAGAAGTTCAACTGTTCTGACGGATAAAGAGTGTTACCCACCCATGTAACATTACGTAGATAATATTTCTGTCCCTCGTCTATATTCAAATAAACGTTTACAGTCTTTTCGTCATACTGTGAAACGCTGTCTTTTACAATCATTGCATCACGGTATCCCAACTCATTATACTTGTCGATAATCAGCTGCTTATCTGCTTCGAAGTTTTCCGGCACGAATTTTTTGGTGCGAAACAAATTGCGAAGTTTACCTTTCTCATTGGTTTTCTTCATTACTTTCTTCAGCTTGGAAGCCTTGATTGCATGATTACCAACGATTTGGATTTCGTGTACTTTGATTTTTTCTTTCTTGTCGATATCAATGTCAACGATCACCTGATTTTCGCTGGATGGATCGTCTTTCTGCGAGATAATAACTTCTGCATTTTTGAATCCTTTATCGTCGAAATAGCGTTTGATCAATGTCTTGGCACGGTCTACGGTATTCGGAGTGATTTGCATACCTTTTACCATCCCTAACTTGGCCTCAAGATCGGTGCGTTCCGACTTCTTCACACCGTGATAGCGCACATCTGCGATACGCGGGCGTTGTGTCAGACTGATTTTTAACCAGATTTTGTCGCCTTCAATTTTCTCGGCTGTGATTTGTACATTTGAGAACAAACCATGACGCCAATAACGTTTGATTGCTCCAGTAATTTCGTCACCCGGCACAGTAATTGTTTGTCCTACCGATAGTCCGGATAGTCCAATCAATACATAGTCTTCATAATTCTTTACGCCTTCGACTTTAATATCTGCTATCTCATACTTTTTGGGTGTTCCAGAGTATAAGATGACAGGTTTCGAGTCTTCATCAGTGTTAGCATTTTGCGCAATGCCTGTTGTCGCAAAGCAGCACAGGCAGACAAACGTTATGAATATAAAGGAAATACGATAATGCATTTATGTTATAATTTGATGTTTCGAGTTATATTAGCTGATCTGTTCACTGGTTTTGCCGAATCGGCGTTCCCTTTGTTGATATTCCCAAATGGCTTTGTAGAGTTCTTCTTTGTCGAAGTCAGGCCAAAAAGTATCACAAAAATAAAGCTCCGAATAAGCGCATTGCCATAAGAGGTAATTGCTTAGCCGGATTTCTCCTCCCGTGCGGATCAGTAGATCCGGGTCGGGCATAAACTTAGTTTCCAGATGAGATGCGATGCATTCATCAGTTATTTGTTCGGGAGATATTTCTCCAGTTTTTATCAGTGTTGCTATTTGTCGTACAGCTTCGGTTATTTCCCAACGGGATGAATAACTAAGAGCTAATACCATACACATGCCACTATTTTGGGATGTGCGTTCTATGCATGATGCCAAACTTTTCTGAACTTCAACAGGTAACTTTTTGAAATCACCGATTACATTGAAGCGGATATTGTTTTTCATCAATGTCTCTTCTTCAATAGATTCTAGCAATAGATTCATCAGAGCCGCAATTTCGTCTTGCGGCCGATTCCAGTTCTCGGTTGAGAAGGTGTACAGTGTCAGGTACTTGATTCCCAAACGGGCGGCATCTTCGGTAATATTCTGTACCGTTTCTGCGCCAGCACGGTGACCATAAGTACGTTCTTCCCCTCGTTGTTTTGCCCATCGTCCGTTCCCATCCATAATGATGGCCACGTGTTGTGGTATCCGAGTTTTGTCTATTTGTTCTATATAGGACATCTTTTTATTTTAAACGTATACGTTTTTATTTGCCAGCTTTTGCCAAATCAAACCATAGCTGATTAAGACGGCCACGCCAAACTTCTGATTTATAAGAATAAGTATGGTGGTTCGTAGCTCGTGTACTATCGTCATCTTCTACTTCTTCATCAAAGCTAGCATTGCCTGCACTGAAAAGAATATAGATACTGTTGTTGTCTTTATTTACTACGGTTGAATAGCTTGTTCTACCCCTGAATTCCGGCTTCTCCGGACTTGGTTTAAAGTCTGACTCACTCCAATCCTGATAAGGTAGATAAAATTTCTTATTTGCCTTTTTCCATGCAATACCTGCTTCAGAAATATAGAAAGATTCAAATTTCTCTCCGAAAATATAGAACTTATTGTTATAATATATTATGGAAGGATTAGTCAATGCAGGACAACTTGTATCTACATTATTGGGTGGTAGTGGAATCCATATCTCTCCCATATATGCCCAAGGTACAATCGTTTCGGTTTCTCCAACAGTTGGTTGATTTTTATATTTACCGATTAACATGATACCTTCCTGGTTCCTAGCTGTTGTATAGGTAGTGTAGGAAATATTGCCAATCGGGAAGTCATCCGGTACTTCTTGAAGCTTCTTTTCTGCCTCTGCTATAGATGCGATTTCAGCGGTTGAATCAAATACTTTCTTGCCGTCATCAGTCTTGATATATGTTATTTTATTACTTAGTGGTGCCAGAAGCAAATTGACGTGATTGCCACTAAACAAATCTGACTCTAACCATGTTGTTCCGTCTGTAGACTCATATACCTTTCCGTCTTCTGTTGCAGATGTTGCATACAGTTTCTTCTTATATGATAAAATAGAAGAAGGGAGCTTGTCATCAAATTTAGATTTGCTGTCACTCACAACACTTGAGCTCCAATTCATCGTGTTACCTATTTGTGCACGATATACCATAAGGCTACCATTAACAACAGAATAAGTTAGGATATCATTTTCTAAAGCTACTGACTTTTGTTCTCCTGTGAGGTTAGCTTCGTCAATGTTCCCACAGTAATTCCATCTCAATGAATCAGGATCATGCCGATGCACATTTACCTTAATAGTATATTCCTTAGTCTGATTAGGAGATACTCCTGCTAAAGCTTCTGTCGACCATACCTTTATAATAAGTGGTTCTCGGAGATCAATAGAATCATTGATGTTTATGACAGAATCGTTACCGCTTTTGTCTTTCATTGTTACGACACCAGATGCCGTAGTTAATGTTTTGATTAAAATCTTGTCAATGATGGTGTCGGCATGAACAGGAAGAGAGTCTTCGTTATAAATTTCACGTGATAATTGATCAATAGTGAATTTATAACTCCCAAGGCCTGCTGTGTCAAGTTCAAACGCATGGATAGTTGCATCCGGGCTATATTCGATGTTATTATCGTCATCAAGACATGACGTTATAACAAATGACACCATGAAAAAACTCGCAATGAATGATAAAAACTTTATTCTCATTTGAAAGATTGTGTTTATTTACAAGTTGCAAAAATAGAAACATTTTTTCCGATAATGAACATTACAGGTAAGTTTTATATAAAATTATAGATAATAATACTGTTTTTATCGACGTAAAACCCCCTGAATAGAACTATCTTAGCTATATCCGGTGAACATAATGCCAAAATTGTCTTTCGAAGTGTTCTTCTATCGAATAACTATAATTATCGTTCATTTGGGGTGCTTTAACACCGGAATGTAGCCAGCTGGGGCACTTCTCGATATACGCCTCGTCCCATAGTTCATTATCGATGAATGATTGCAGCAATTGACTGCCTCCTTCTACCAGTAAGGATTGTATTTTCCGTTGATACAGTACCTCCATAATCTGCTCCAGTGGGTTATGATTGAAGTCGATGGAGATATATGTGATGTTGGTTCTTTCTGGCTGTTTCTTTTCAGTAAAGACTAATGTTGGCACATTTCCATCGAATATTTGTAAATCATTCGGAAGAGATAATGTGCGATCTAATACGATGCGTATTGGATGATGCCCATACCAGTTGCGTACCGTTAGCGACGGATTATCCAATAAAGCCGTTCGTCTGCCTACCATAATAGCATCGGCCTCCGCTCTTTTTTTATGTACTAGCATTGAAGTGAGAGGAGAGGAGAGTATCACAGGCATTCCACCTGTACGTTCTATGTCAATAAAACGATCGGCTGACTCTGCCCATTTTAACGTGATAAAAGGCCGATGAAGTGTATTGAAAGTAATAAAACGACGAATCAGCGATTGACATTCTTCCTCTAATATGCCGACTGTAACTTCCCGTCCGGCATCCAGTAATTTCTGAATTCCTCGTCCGGCTACTTCAGAAAAGGGGTCCTGACAGCCGATAACAATGCGTGGAATCTGTTTCTCTATAATCAGATCCGCACAAGGAGGCGTTTTCCCGTAGTGGGAGCAAGGTTCCAGACTGACATAAATCGTAGAATGTTTCAATAAAGACTCATCTTTGACAGAACGGATTGCGTTGACCTCCGCATGTGCCTCTCCGCAACGAATGTGATAGCCTTCACCGATAATACGTCCGTTACATACGATAACAGCCCCTACCATCGGGTTTGGAGGCACATTGCATAACCCTTTCTTTGCAAGCTCAATGCAACGCCTCATGTATTTTTCTTCTTCCATTTTGGTGCTCTTCGCCATATTATTCTTACTTTTGCACTCCGAAATTGTGAAAATATGAATCGTATCACCGCTTACATTCGCCATTCTTTGCAGGAAATCTATCCGCCGGAAGAGATAAAAGCTCTTTCAATGCTGATTTGTTGCGACATGTTAGGCTTAGATGCGCTCGATATTTACATGGGCAAAGATATAATTTTATCCGAATGCAAACAGCGTGAATTAGAAAACATTATATTCCGTTTACAGAAAAATGAACCTATACAGTACATTCGCGGTTTTGCAGAGTTTTGTGGAAGGAATTTTAAGGTTGCTTCCGGCGTGTTAATCCCTCGGCCGGAGACCGCGGAACTCGTAGAGCTAATAGTAAAGGAGAACCCGAATGCACGTCGTTTGTTAGATATAGGTACAGGAAGCGGATGCATTGCGATCTCTCTGGATAAAAAACTTCCGGATGTAGCCGTAGAGGCTTGGGATATTTCGGAAGAAGCGTTGTCTATTGCCTGTAAAAACAATGAAAATTTAGAAGCCGGGGTGAGATTTCTGCAAAGAGATGTGCTGTCCGATGACTGGGAAAAAGTACCGTCTTTTGATGTGATCGTCAGTAATCCGCCTTATGTGACTGAAACGGAAAAGAACGAAATGGACGCTAATGTCCTTGAGTGGGAGCCGGGTTTGGCTTTGTTCGTTCCTGATGAGGACCCTTTACGGTTTTATAATCGTATAGCCTGTCTGGGAAGTGAATTGTTATTGCCGGGCGGAAAACTTTATTTTGAAATCAACCAGGCCTATGGCCGGGAAACAGCACACATACTTGAAATGAACCAATATCGTGATGTTCGTGTTATAAAAGACATATTTGGAAAAGATAGAATAGTTACAGCTAACCGATGAGTGCACAATTAACTGATGAAGAGGCTTTAAATCGCGTAGCCTCTTACTGCTCCACTGCCGAGCATTGCCGGGCAGAAATAAATGAGAAGTTACAACGTTGGGGGATTGCCTATGATACCATTGCGCGTATTCTTGACCGACTGGAATCAGAGAAGTTCATTGATGATGAACGTTTCTGCAGGGCTTTTGTGAATGACAAGTTCCGCTTTGCCAAGTGGGGGAAAATGAAAATAGCCCAAGGGCTTTACATGAAGAAAATCCCTTCTGATGTGGCATGGCGTTATCTGAATGAAATTGATGAAGAAGAATATCTTTCTATTCTGCGTGACTTGCTGACTTCCAAGCGGAAAAGTATCCATGCAGCAGACGATTACGAATTGAATGGAAAGCTGATGCGATTCGCTATGAGTCGTGGATTTGAATTGAAAGATATCAAGCGTTGTATTGACATTCCCGATGAAGAGGAACAAATTGACTGAAAAAATAAACGGATTCTTCTTTTTATTCTCATTCAATTTCTGTACTTTTGCGGCAAATAATTAATAGTTAGTTTAGTTATGAAAAACTTAGAGAGACTATTTGCGGAGAAACTGTTGAAGATTAAGGCTATTAAACTTCAACCCGCTAACCCTTTTACATGGGCTTCTGGATGGAAATCCCCCTTTTACTGTGACAACCGTAAAACTCTGTCCTATCCTTCTCTTCGTAATTTTGTGAAGATTGAAATTACACGTCTGATATTAGAACGATTCGGACAGGTGGATGCGATTGCTGGTGTGGCTACAGGCGCTATTCCGCAGGGAGCTTTGGTAGCTGATGCATTGAATCTGCCGTTCGTGTATGTTCGTTCTACCCCCAAAGATCATGGATTGGAAAACCTGATTGAAGGTGAACTTCGTCCGGGCATGAAAGTCGTAGTCGTAGAAGATTTGATTTCTACTGGTGGTAGTAGTTTGAAGGCTGTTGAAGCAATTCGTCGCGATGGTTGCGAAGTGATCGGTATGGTTGCAGCATATACATACGGATTCCCGGTAGCTGAAGAGGCGTTCAAAAATGCGAAGGTGACTTTGGTAACATTGACCAATTATGAAGCAGTACTTGATGTCGCTCTTCGTACAGGCTATATTGAAGAAGAAGACATACAGACATTGAACGAATGGCGTAAAGACCCTGCTCATTGGGATGCTGGAAAATAAGATTCATTTTTTGATCAAACATATTTGGTAAAAAGAACTGTTCGGACAATACTTGGCCGGATTGTTCTTTTTTTGTTTTATACTAATAGAAATTTATGAGTAATTTTGAGAGTAGTGTCAAGGTAATACCTTACAGTCAGGAACGCGTATATAATAAACTTTCGGATTTGAGTAATCTGGAAGCTGTCAAAGATCGTTTACCGAAGGATAAGGTACAGGATTTGAGTTTTGATTCGGACACGTTAAGCTTTAGTGTCCCTCCTGTTGGGCAACTGACTTTGCAAATTGTAGAGCGTGATCCATGTAAATGTATAAAGTTGGCAACAACTAACTCTCCACTTCCCTTTAATATGTGGATTCAACTGGTTGAAACTGCAGAAGAAGAGTGCAAGGTGAAGGTGACTATCGGTATGGATCTTAATCCGTTTATGAAAGCAATGGTACAGAAACCTCTTCAGGAGGGTTTGGAGAAGATGGTTGATATGCTGGCAGTTATTGAATATTAAAAAACAAGTATTAAGTATTAGGTATTAAGTATTAACCGCAGTCACTTTGGCTCATGCTGTTGTGCTTAATACTTAATACTTAACACTTAATACTTAAACTTATTTTTTATGGCACAGAAACTTTGGGAGAAGTCCGTACAGGTGAATAAGGATATCGAACGTTTCACGGTAGGTCGTGATCGTGAGATGGATCTTTATTTGGCCAAGCATGATGTGCTCGGCTCTATGGCTCACATTACGATGCTTGAAAGTATCGGTTTGTTGACAAAAGAAGAACTGGAACAGTTGCTGGCAGAGTTGAAGAGTATTTATGCCTCGGCTGAAAAAGGTGAATTTATCATAGAAGACGGGGTGGAAGATGTACATTCACAGGTAGAACTGATGTTGACCCGTCGTTTGGGTGATATCGGAAAGAAAATACATAGTGGTCGTTCCAGAAATGATCAGGTCTTATTGGATTTGAAACTTTTTACCCGTACACAAATAAAAGAAGTTGCCGAAGCTGTAGAGCAACTTTTCCATGTACTGATTCGTCAGAGCGAACGATATAAAAACGTTTTGATGCCAGGGTATACCCACTTACAGATTGCAATGCCTTCTTCTTTTGGTTTGTGGTTTGGTGCCTATGCCGAGAGTCTCATGGACGATATGCTGTTTTTGCAGGCCGCATTTAAAATGTGTAATCGTAATCCATTAGGTTCTGCAGCAGGGTATGGTTCGTCCTTTCCTTTGAACCGGACAATGACAACCGACTTGCTTGGCTTTGATTCGATGAATTACAATGTTGTGTATGCTCAAATGGGGCGTGGGAAAATGGAACGTAATGTTGCTTTTGCATTGGCTACGATTGCCGGAACCATTTCCAAGTTAGCTTTTGATGCCTGCATGTTTAATAGCCAGAACTTTGGTTTCGTGAAATTGCCCGATGACTGTACCACGGGGTCCAGCATTATGCCCCATAAGAAGAATCCCGATGTTTTTGAACTGACACGTGCTAAATGTAATAAACTGCAATCGCTTCCTCAACAGATCATGATGATTGCGAATAATTTGCCTTCCGGCTATTTCCGTGATTTGCAGATTATAAAAGAAGTTTTCCTGCCTGCTTTTCAGGAATTGAAAGACTGTTTGCAGATGACAACTTACATCATGAATGAAATAAAGGTCAATGAGCATATCCTCGATGATGATAAATACCTCCTTATTTTTAGCGTGGAAGAAGTGAATCGTCTGGCACGTGAAGGTATGCCTTTCCGTGATGCATATAAGAAGGTTGGTTTGGATATTGAAGCTGGAAAATTCTCTCATACAAAAGAAGTACACCATACTCATGAAGGTAGTATTGGCAACCTTTGCAATGCGGAAATCTCAGCATTGATGCAGCAAGTGATCGATGGATTCAACTTTTGTGGAATGGAGCAAGCGGAGAAAGCACTGCTTGGAAGATAAAATAAACTTTCGGAGGATAGTTTTTTAAACTTTCCTCCGAAAAGATTTGGCAGAAACAAGTAAACTACTTATCTTTGCACCCGTTGAAAAAACGCGGAAATAGCTCAGTTGGTAGAGCATAACCTTGCCAAGGTTAGGGTCGCGAGTTCGAGTCTCGTTTTCCGCTCTTTCTTTGAAAGGATGCTCGAATGGTGGAATGGTAGACACGAAGGACTTAAAATCCTTTGGCCATTGCGGCTGTGCGGGTTCAAGTCCCGCTTCGAGTACGAGTATTCTTTATAGGCTTTATGAATCATTGATTCATAAAGCCTTTTTTATTTTTATGGGTGTGTAATCTACATTTGTTTTGTTTGAGGGAGCTTTGTAGTAATGGCTACTTGAAAAAATAAATCAAAAAACAGTAATAATATTTTTTTATTGTGTTATTAATCTTTTATTTTGCTTTCAGATTATAAGCTTGTAATAGATATTATATTAATCATTTCTTTAACCTTATACATGGTACATTTGATTTAACCGTTAACACTGAAAAATACTAGAGAGATGGAAAATAACGACAAGCAGATTGAATTAAAGTTTCAGAGGTTTTTTACTGTGAATTTTCCGAAAGTAAAAAACTTTGCTCAAATGCTGCTTAAATCGGAAAGTGATGCAGAAGATGTGGCTCAAGATGTTTTTTGTAAGCTTTGGCTGCAGCCGGAGTTATGGCTGAATAATGATAAAGAACTAGACAATTATATCTTTATAATGACTAGAAATATAGTTCTGAACATCTTTAAGCATCAACAGGTAGAGCAAGAATATCAGGCGGAGGTTATAGAAAAGACTTTTCTTTATGAATTGACAGAGAAAGAAGAGATCTTGAATAATGTATATTATAGGGAGATGCTGTTGATTATTCAGTTGACCTTGGAAAAGATGCCGAAGCGTCGTCGGTTGATATTCGAACTTAGCCGTTTTCGAGGATTAAGCCATAAAGAAATAGCTGATAAACTCGATGTTTCTATTCGTACTATAGAGCATCAGGTTTATCTGGCATTGATCGAATTAAAGAAGGTACTCCTCTTTTTTATTTTTTTCTCCAATATTTTTAAGTAGTGTGTTCATAGTAGTTGTATTTAGTGTATAAAGCCCAAAAAAGAAAGAAAAAGATTCATGAAAAATTATATTCAACAACTCATAGAATTGTTCGGCCATAACAACTATTCTGCCGATACACAGAAGAAAGTGCAACAGTGGTTGGCTGATGAGGAGCATGTTGATGAAAAGAATGAGGCTCTTCATGAGCTTTGGAAACAAGCAGAAGGACAGAGAGCACCTGATGGTATGCAACAATCAATACAACGAATGCGGCAGAATCTGGGAATGCAGTCTGTCACTTCGCAGAGAAATTACCAGTTACTTATATGGAGAGCTGCAGCTATTTTCTTGTTAGCTGTCTCATCCATTTCTATCTATCTGATGTTGGAAAAGGACCGACCAGAAAAAGATTTGGTTGAATGCTATATACCAACAGCGGAAACTCGTGAACTTACATTACCGGATGGTACACATGTCATGCTGAATTCAAAGAGTACACTACTATATCCGGAACAATTTACAGGAGAAACTAGAAGTGTATATTTGATTGGTGAGGCCAACTTTAAAGTGAAACCGGATAAGAAGCATCCTTTCATTGTAAAGGCGAATGATTATCAAGTTACAGCTTTGGGAACAGAGTTTAATGTAAATGCTTATCCTGACAGCAATGAATTAATTGCCACATTATTGGAAGGTCGTGTGAAAGTGGAATTTAATAATTTAATGTCAAATATTATTTTAAAGCCTAATGAACAGTTGGTCTATGACAAACATACGAAAGCGCACAATCTGCGGATGCCTGAGATAGATGATGTGACGGCATGGCAACGTGGGGAATTGGTTTTTAGTAATATGCATCTGGAGGATATTTTTACAAATCTTGAACGTAAATTTCCTTATGCCTTTGTATATAGCCTTCATAGTCTGAAAAAGAATACATATAGTTTCCGTTTCTCCAAACAGGCTAATTTGGAGGAAGTTATGAAGATTATATCGCAAGTTGTAGGAAATGTAAACTATGTTGTCAAGGGAAATAAGTGCTATGTAACTAGCAAAGAATAAATATATTGTAGAACCTTTTTTAATTTAATACGTAATGCAAAAAAATACCCGGAAGGAATGGCCGTTCCTCCCGGATATGAAATCAATTTCTTTTAATATTAGCGTAATATTGACGCTATTCTGAATGATCCTAGAATAATAACCAATTAACTAATACTAAAGATGCTACAAATCTACGAAAAAATAGCAGAAAAAATAGCTCATAAGCGGGTCTTTCTCACTTTTTTAAGTCTTATTCTTATACAGACTTTCGCTTTGGCTCAAAATGATAGTAAAATAACTATCCAGCAAAAGAACATCACTGTCATTGATGCCTTAAAGACTGTGGAAAAACAGTCCAAAAAGTCTATAAATTATAGTGATTCCGAATTAAAAGGAAAAGTAATAGCCCAGTTAAACTTGCAGAATGCATCCCTCGAAACCGCACTCGATACCATTTTAAAAGGGACAGGCTTTTCATTCCAGATTCAAGGTAACTACATCATAATAACTGAAAAGAAGCCTGTAGTTACGCAAACCCTTAAAAATATCAAAGGAAAGGTTACCGATGAAAGCGGTGAACCGTTGATTGGAGTAAATATATCTGTGGATGGTAGTTCTACAGGTACGATTACCGATTTCGATGGTAACTTTACGATCAAAGCGGCAGAAAAATCGATTCTCAAAGTATCTTATATCGGATATGCTACACAGACAATTCCTGTCTCCAAGAAAGATTTTTATCCGGTTGTAATGAAGCAGGATACCGAAGTGCTCGATGAAGTTGTTGTGACGGCATTGGGTATCAAACGCGCAGAAAAGGCGTTGTCTTACAATGTACAACAAGTCAAGGGAGATGCTTTGACTACGGTAAAAGATGCTAACTTTGTAAACTCGTTGAACGGTAAGATAGCCGGAGTGAGTATTAATAAAAGCGCTAGTGGAGTTGGTGGTGCGACACGTGTTGTAATGCGTGGTGCAAAATCTATCGAAGGTGATAACAATGCTTTGTATGTGGTGGACGGTATTCCTTTGTTCAATACCAATATGGGAAATACCGACAGTGGTATTATGGGTGAAGGTAAGGCCGGAACAGAAGGAATCGCCGACTTCAATCCCGAAGATATTGAAAGCCTTTCTGTTTTGAGTGGTCCTTCGGCTGCCGCGCTGTATGGTAGTAGTGCTGCCAACGGTGTAATTTTGATTACCACTAAAAAAGGAAAAGAAGGAAAACTTTCAGTGCAGTTCTCTTCTTCTTCAGAGTTCAGCAAAGCTTATATGACTCCTGAGTTTCAAAATACGTATGGTAACAAAAAAGATATGTATGAAAGCTGGGGTGAGAAACTTTTGACTCCTACAAGTTATGATCCTAAGAAGGATTTCTTTAATACCGGAACAAACTTTATTAATTCGGTTACGTTGACCACCGGTACGAAATCGAATCAGACTTTTGCTTCTGTTTCTTCTACCAATTCCAAAGGTATTGTGCCTAATAATGAATATGAACGTTTGAATTTCACAATCCGTAATACGGCAACTTTCCTTAATGATAAATTACAACTTGATTTAGGTGCGTCGTATGTGAAACAGAAAGACAAGAATATGGTATCGCAAGGACAATATTGGAATCCGGTGATGGCCGCCTATTTGTTCCCTCGTGGTGAAGACTTTGATGGAATTAAGTCATTCGAGCATTTCGATGAAAGCCGTCAACTTCCGGTTCAGTATTGGCCGGTGGCAGATCCGGTATATGCTTCACAGAACCCTTACTGGACTGCTTATCGCAATGTAGCTACGAATGAAAAGAGTCGTTATATGTTCAACGTAGGGTTGACTTATAATATTACCGATTGGTTGAATGCGGCAGCCCGTTTCAGAATGGATGACACACATGTATTGTTTGAACGCAAGATTTACGCTTCATCCGACGATAAATTTGCGGAAGGCAAGAAAGGACTGTATGGATACAATAACTATGAAGACCGTCAGGAATATGCCGACTTTATGTTGAACGTAAATAAACATATAGCTGATTTCAGTATTTCTGCCAATGCGGGTTGGAACTATTCTAACTATTGGGCATTGGAGAGAGGATACAAAGGGACATTATTGGGAGTGCCCAATAAATTTGCGGCTTCTAATATCGATCCGGCTAATGGTCGTATTTCAGAAAAGGGTGGTGATAGTCGTGTACGTAATCATGCTGTTTTTGCCAATTTGGAACTTGGTTGGAAGAGTATGCTTTATTTGACGCTGACCGGACGTAATGACTGGAATTCACGTTTGGTGAATACCGATGAAGAATCTTTCTTCTATCCCTCAATCGGTCTGTCCGGGATTATTTCCGAGATGGTCAAATTGCCCGAATTTATCTCTTACCTGAAAGTTCGCGGTTCGTATACGGAAGTCGGTGCGCCTGTATCCCGTTCGGGACTGACTCCGGGTACGGTAACTACCCCTATTGTGGGTGGTGCATTAGATCCTACCGGTATCTATCCGTTTACAGATTTCAAGGCAGAACGTACAAAGTCATACGAATTTGGATTAAGTCTGAAGTTGTGGAATAAATTAAGTGCGGAGGTAACCTACTATCATTCTAATACATACAATCAGACCTTCTTGGGTGATCTTCCGGAATTTACCGGATACAAGCAGATTTATTTGCAGGCCGGTAATGTGGGAAATCGTGGTTGGGAGGCTTCATTAAGCTATTCCGATCAGTTTAAGTTCGGATTAGGAGTCTCTTCAACATTGACATTCTCTCGTAATATAAACGAGATTAAGGAGATGGTTGAAAACTATCATACGGATTTGATGGATGAACCGATTAATATTCCGGAGGTTTTGAAGGATGGTGGTCGTGTCATCTTGAAAGAAGGTGGAAGTATTCACGATATTTATGCCAACACCTTCTTAAAGAAAGACCACTTGGGATATGTTGAGGTAAAGAGCGATGGAACCTTTGGAATGGAAAAGGGGGAACCCGTTTATTTGGGAAAAACTTCTCCTGATTTCAATATGGGATGGAGTAATATGTTGACATACAAAGGCTTTGGGCTCGGATTCCAGATCAACGGACGTTTTGGTGGCGTGGTGACCTCTTCTACAGAGGCATTGCTCGATCGTTTCGGTGTGTCCAAACGTTCGGCTGAGGCTCGTGAAGCGGGAGGCGTATTGTTGAAGGGACAAGGTCTGGTAGACGCGAAGTCTTATTATCAGATGACAGGTACGGGAAATTATGAAACTTCCGGTTACTATGTATACAGTGCCACCAATATTCGTTTGCAAGAACTTACCTTTAGCTATACTATGCCTAATAAGTGGTTTGGTAACGTGTTGAAAGATGTTACAGTTTCGTTTATAGCCAACAATCCTTGGATGTTGTATTGCGAAGCTCCGTTCGATCCGGAACTGACTCCTTCCACTAGTACTTACGGACAAGGTAATGATTATTTTATGCAACCGAGTGTTCGTAGCTTTGGTTTCGGTATTAAATTTAAATTATAATACACCTTCTTTATTATGAGAAAAATGAATCAGTTTAAACTATTAGCGGTGATATGCGCAATGGCGCTATTTGCCTCATGCAATTTTGAAGAAATCAATACCAACCAATTTGAGATGAGCGACGGAGAAGGTGCGATGGATGGTTTTGAAGTCGGAGGGCTGATTACAGCTATGCAACGGACAGTGATTCCCGTAGGCACACAGGCTGATGATACAGATGTTATCAATGAATATCAAATAGCTTATCATCTATCGGCCGATAATTGGAGTGGATTTTTTGGCGAGAACAACAGTAACGGTTGGAACGCAGGTAGTAACAATACTACTTATTATTTGTTGGACAATTGGATAAAAGCGACCTATACACAGTCCTATACCAATGCTCTTGATCCTTGGAAGAAATTGAAAATAGCGTCCGAAAAAAATGGTACGCCCGAAGTCTTTGCTTTGGCTCAAATTCTGAAGATTTCCGCTTGGCACAAGACACTTGAAAGTTTCGGTCCGATGCCTTATTCTCATGCGGCGGACGCTACAATGAACATTCCATTCGATTCGGAGAAGGATGTTTATGAAGCTATGTTTCAGGATTTGACTGCTGCCATTGCCGTATTGACGGAAAAAGCTGAAAATGGGGTGAATGTGATGGGAGCTTATGATGCGGTATATGCCGGAGATGCTACTAAATGGGTGAAATACGGCAATTCGCTGATGCTTCGTTTGGCTATGCGTGTCCGCTTCGCTAATGCGGAACTGGCGAAAAAATATGCTACTCAAGCAGTAAATCATTCTATCGGTGTGATGACGGCTAAGGATGATGCGGCCCAAATGAGTCAAGGAGCAGGCATGACTTTCCGCAACAACATTGAATGGCTGGCAGGCAACTATAATGAAGCTCGTATGGGTTCTTCCATTTTTTCTTATCTGATGGGATATGAAGACCCGCGTTTGAGTGTTTATTTTTTGCCGATGGATGGTAATACCTCTTATGGTGTTGAGGCTTTCGACGGAAAAACATATCAAGCGGTGCCGGCAGGGCATGCCAATGCGCAGAATGATATCTACAAATCTTGCTCAAAGCCCAATATTCAAAGTGGGACTCCTACATATTGGCTGCGTGCGTCGGAAGTTTATTTTTTGCGTGCGGAAGCAGCTTTAGTCTGGGAAGGTTTCGGTAGTGCGGATTCATGGTATAAACAGGGCATTGATATGTCTTTTCAGGAGAATGGCGTGACCGATCCTGTAGATGATTATATGAATTCCAATTTGTCACCTCGGGCATTTGTGTTTTCCCATTATCAGTATGGGCAAACACTTTCTGCTCCGTGTGAGACTACTGCCAAGTTTGAAGGAACAACTGAGCAGAAGTTGGAAAAGATTATGATTCAGAAGTGGATTGCTTTGTTTCCTAACGGACAGGAAGCGTGGACGGAATGGAGAAGAACCGGTTATCCGAAGTTGAATGTCATTAAGACTTTGAAAGGAGCAGTGCAAGGCGCAACTCTTGAGGGCGGTATTCGCCGTATGATTTATCCCACCAGTTTTTCTCAGACTAACGAGGGAAAGGCTATCTATGAAGCAGCCTTGAAGTTGTTCAATAACGGTGCCGGTGGCGAAGATAGGTCTTCTACCCGTTTGTGGTGGGATTGTAAGAGATAACCTACATGTATCATTTTAATACAGATGAAAAATATGAAATCATTAAGAAAATTGTTATATATTATTCCATTGACAGGCATGATGGTAACTTCTTGCATGGATGTGGAGAATATTGAGATAGACCATATAGGCGGGTATGCCACAATGAACAATGCGGAGAGTGAGGCATATTATGCCAATCTGCGTGCCTATAAGGCGACTGCCTGGAATTACAATCGTCCCGTAGCTTTCGGATGGTATTCCAATTGGGCGCCTGCTGGAGCTTATCGAAGAGGATATCTTTCTGCTATGCCCGATAGTATGGATTTTGTTTCTATGTGGAGTGGCGCTCCAGGACGTTATGAAATCACTCCGGAGCAGAAAGCTGATAAAGAGTTTGTGCAAAAGGTGAAAGGAACGAAACTGTTGCAGGTAAGTCTGCTTTCTTATCTTGGTAAGGGTGCGACACCAAATTCGGTATACCTCGAAGTGGAAAAACAAGCGGAGGAAGAAGGCTGGTCGGCGGCTCAATTGGAAACGGCGAAGAAACAAGCCCGTTGGAAATATTGGGGATTTGAAGGTCAGTTTGAAAGTGAAAACCATTATGCATGTCTGGCGAAGTTTGCCAAAGCTCTGTGCGATTCTTTGTATGCAAACGAATGGGACGGTTATGATGTAGACTGGGAAATCGGTAGTGGTGTGTTTGATATGGATGGCACATTGAGTCAGAACAAGCATTTGATTCATTTGGTTAAAGAGATGAACAATTACATTGGCCCGAAAAGCGATCCGGAAGGTAAAGGACATAAAATGATCTGTATTGATGGAAATATTTATGGGCTTACCAGTGAATTGGATGAGTATGTCGATTATTGGATTATACAAAGTTATGGTAGTTCCAACCCCAATTTAGATGGTTATGGCGTTGATCCTAAGAAAATAATCTGTACTGAAAACTTTGAAAAGTATGCCACAAATGGAGGTCAATTGCTGAGACAGGCTGCTGCTATGCCGCGGAAAGGTTATAAAGGTGGAGTAGGAGCTTATCGCTTCGATAATGATTATGACAATACACCAAATTATAAATGGATGCGTCAGGCTATTCAAATCAATCAGCGGGTTTTCAATGAATGGAAAGCGAAACAAAACGAAGCGGAAAATAAACCGCAGGAATAAGTGGATTTATAAAATTCTAAAACAGTAAAAAGATGATGAATAAACATATATTCTATTATTTGATGGTAGGTAGTATGGCATTATTGTTGGGCGCTTGCAACGACAGCATGAATGACCTGCTGGAGCCTAAGGTTTATTTCGAAAGCAAGGAATATAATTTCTCGGTGGAAGATGAGATGGATGTAATGACATTTGATCTGGTTTCAAGACTCTCGTCAGCAACTTCCTCTCAGGTAGACGTATCATATAGTGTAGCCGAACCAAGTGTAGTAGACGAATACAATGCAAAGTATGGCACAAATTATGAGATGCTTGATGTTTCGCAGGTAAAGCTAAGCAGTACGACATCTTCTATTTCGAGTGGAAAATTGTATGCGAATAATGTAGAAGTCGAACTTTCCGGGTTAGAAGCCTTGAAAGCCGGGAACTCGTATGTTTTGCCTATGCGGGTACATTCGTCTTCGGTGTCGACTCTTTCCGGAACAAACATTGCATATTTCTTTTTCTCCAAACCGTTGAAAATTACCAAAGCTGGTAATTTCAGTAATCACTATATTTCTGTGAAGTTCCCTGTCGGTACTTTCTTCTCGTCATTCACTTACGAAGCATTGATTAATGTGGATTATTTCCTCGATAATAATACGATTATGGGAACCGAAGGTGTGATGATTCTCCGTATCGGTGATGCGGGAGGAGGAATTACTCCTAAAGATTATTTGGAAGTGGCCGGAGGACAGAACTACCGTGTAACGAAACCGTTGTTAACAAATCGTTGGTATCATGTAGCGTTGACTTATGATCAACCGACAGGAAAAACCGGCATTTATGTAAATGGTGAAAAATGGGCTGGTTCAGATTGGGGTATTGACGGTTTTGATCCGAATTCGGATATGGGTTTTTATATTGGTAGAATCTATGGTTTCAAATGGGGTGAACGTCCATTCCATGGTAAAATGAGTGAAGTCCGTGTTTGGAGTGTAGCCCGTACGGAAAATCAACTTAAGCAGAATATGCTGGGGGTTGACCCTGCTTCAGAAGGCTTGGCACTTTATTATAAACTAGACGGATCGGAGACTCAGGAAGGTGGAGTTATCAAAGATGCCACAGGGCGTATAAACGGTACTACAAATGGAATTACTATTAAGACGTTGGATGCTCCGATAGCTATTAATTAATGGAACACACAAATTTGTGAGAGTTTTGCTCTTTGCATTTTTGAATATGAGTGAAAGCCTGCTTACTGAAAAGATAATATTCTTTTGGTAAGCAGGTTTCTTTTATTTATGTTTGTTTTATGAAGAAGTTACTATTTATCCTGTTTATATCTTTTTCATCTAAATGTTTTTCTCAGTACATCAGAAGGGGATTTAATGCTGACGTGCAAATTATAATCAGCACCCCTTTTCTTCTTTATATGAAAAAGGAATTTTAGCCAAATTTAAATTTTCTCTAAAAAGTTTTCTTATTATAAGTAAAATGCATTCCTTTGCAGCGTTTAATACTTATGGATATACTGGCGAATGGCTCAAATCAACTTCAACTCGATATATACTGCATATTATAGGAAAGCCTTCCTATTTACCTTGTCCTATGTCCATAATGACTTAGTAGCAGAAGATATTGTATCAGAAGCCATTATCCATTTATGGGAACTAAGTAAAGAACGGGAAATCCCAAGTGTTGAAGCGATCTTAATTACTTATATTCGCAGCAAATCACTCAATTACCTGAAACATATACAATCACAGGAGAATGTTTTTCAAACTTTGCTTGATAAGGGACAGCGTGAATTGGAAATTCGTATATCAACATTGGAAGCCTGTGATCCGAAGGAAATATTATCAGAGGAATTACGGGCAAAAGTGCATGCATTATTGGAGAGTATGCCAGAAAAAACTCGTACTGCTTTCATCCGCGATCGCCTGGATGGAAAATCCCATAAAGAAATAGCCGAAGAACTGGGCATTAGTGTAAAAGGAGTAGAATATCATATCAGCAGAGCAGTTAAAATACTGCGTGATAATCTAAAAGATTATGCTCCATTCCTTTTCTTTTTCATCTGAAAAGAAGGAAAATACCTCCTTGCTTGCTATTTTTTTTAAGCAATAATAAAAAAAATCACATTTCTTACTAGAGAATCTCTTTAGTGAGTGGTATTCTTAATGAAAGGGGAATAATACTCCTATTCTCATTACTCATAAATTATTTATTGTATGGATAAGGAATTACTATTAAAATATATTGCAGGCAAGGCATCCCAAAAGGAAAAGGAAGACGTTGCTACATGGATTGATGCAGATGCAGCCAATCTTAAAGAATTCATTTCTCTTCGTAAGAGTTATGATGCATTCATCTGGCAAGACACAGGCGCATTCTCAAAGAAGACAAAAAAGACAATTTCATTGCATCCTGTTACACAACGAATCTTGCGGATTGCGGCAGTGTTTGTCGTAGCTTTCGGATTAAGTTATGCAATGATACAGGTTCTCCAAAAAGAGGATATAGAAATGCAGACTGTTTATGTGCCAGCCGGACAACGCACATTCGTGACACTTGCTGACGGAACTACAGTATGGGTAAATGGAAAAAGTACATTGACTTTCCCGAGCCATTTCTCTTCCCGTACACGTACTGTGGAACTTGATGGAGAAGCCTATTTTGATGTCCGGAAAAATCCGGAAAAACAGTTCATAGTCTCTACCGCTCACCAGTCTGCCATAAAAGTTCTGGGTACAAAATTCAATGTAAAGGCATACAAAGAAGCAGATGAGGTAATTACTACTTTAGTTGAAGGGAAAGTTAATTTTGAATTCAACAATGCCAGTCAACAACCGCAGTATATTGTGATGGCTCCGGGACAGAAACTGGTCTATTATTCCCAGAATGGAAAGACGGAACTCTATACGACTTCCGGCGAGAGAGAACTTTCATGGAAAGATGGCAAAATCATTTTCCGTCAAACGTCATTACGGGATGCACTGGATATCTTGGCAGATAGATACAATGCCGAATTTGTCATACAGGAGAATGTACCTTATGACGACTCATTCTCCGGGACATTTACTAACCGGAATCTGGAACAGGTACTTAATTTTATCAGTGCCTCCTCGAAAGTTCGTTGGCGTTATCTGAATAATAACGCAGATGCCGGTAAAGAGAAAATAAAGATAGAGATATTTATTTAGTACTAAAAGATAAAAACCTTAATTCCCAAAAACTTATTGCCATGAAAAACAAAGATCCCTAGCAACCAAAAAAATACGGGATGATATTGGCCGTATCCTCCCGTATGAGCTTCAGTAATTGTGAACCTACTTGTTTCCCGACAAGTATAACTACCAATTTTCTAATTAAACTCGTTACAAATTTATGCAAAATTATTGTATCGTCCAATTTCTTGGAGGATTAAAGTCTATTAGACGGACCTTAAAGGAAATATCATTGGCTATGAAATTACTATTTATACTCCTTATTTGTTCAGCCGGACTAGCGTATGCATCAGATGGATATGCGCAAAAAACTTCTATCACTTTACGGGTTAACGATTGTACTATAGAAGAAGTGCTGCACAAGATTGAACGTGAATCTGGATTCAGCTTTTTTATAAATAGCAAGAATCTTAACCTTAATCGCCGGGTATCGGTTTCAGCTTCCGAGAAGAATATTTTTCAGGTGTTGGAACAGGTCTTTGCAGGTACAAATGTCGAATATAAAATATTGGATAATAAGATTGTACTGACGGCTAAAGAAACGAAAGTAACTCAACAAAAAACAAAACCCGTTGCAGGTACGGTAAAAGACAAGAATGGCGAACCGCTGATTGGGGTCTCTATTATGGAGAAAGGAACCACTAACGGAACAGTGACCGATCTTGACGGAAACTATACATTGACCACACAGACTGCCAGCCCGGTATTGCTATTCTCATATGTGGGTTATCAGAAAAAGGAATTGCCTGTCTCCGGTCCGGTATTGAATGTCACCTTGGAAGATGATTCGCAAGTGTTGAACGAAGTGGTGGTTACCGCTCTTGGTATTCGTAAAGAGGCGAAAGCACTTTCTTATAATGTCCAAGAAGTTTCTGCCAGTGAAATTGTCGGCGTCAAGGATGCCAATTTCGTAAATAGCTTGTCCGGTAAGATAGCAGGTGTTGTCATCAACTCCAGCTCATCCGGTATCGGTGGTGGAGCTAAGGTGGTGATGCGTGGTGCGAAATCTCTATCCGGGAATAATAACGCCCTGTATGTAATCGATGGTATTCCGATGCCTTCGTTGGAAACAACACAACCGGACGACTTTATGACCGGTATGGGCCAATCCGGTGACGGTGCTTCCATGATTAACCCCGAAGATATTGAAACTATGTCTGTGTTGAGTGGTGCTGCCGCTTCCGCACTCTATGGTAGTGATGCCGCCAACGGTGTTATCATGATTACCACAAAGAAAGGATCGAAAGATAAGCTTCGTGTCAACTATGCCAATAATACCTCATTCTTCAATCCGTTTGTAACTCCGGAATTTCAAAACACTTATGGTGCAACTACGGGAGAAATAAGAAGCTGGGGACAGAAATTGGGACAAGCCAGCAGTTACGATCCGTTGGACTTCTATCAGACCGGATGGAACGAAACCAACTCTTTAACCATCAGTAATGGTAATGAGAAGAACCAGATATTCCTTTCTATGGCTGCTACCAATGCGGCAGGTATTGTTCCGAACAACACGTTGGATCGCTACAATTTCACTATCCGTAATACGACTAGCATGCTCAATGATCGTCTGCGTCTCGACCTAAGCGCAAGCTATATGAATGTGCGTGAACAGAACATGGTGTCACAGGGACAGTATTTCAATCCGATTGTTCCTATCTATCTGATGTCGCCGAGCTATAGTTTGGAAATGCTTCAGCAGTTTGAAATGTACAACGAAGCCCGTAACTTCAAAACACAATACTGGCCTTGGGGTAATCAGGGTATTGCCATGCAGAACCCCTATTGGATTGTCAATCGCGACAATTTTATCAATCACAAGAACCGTTTCCTCATGAGTGGAGGTTTGAGTTTCGAAATCATGAAAGGCATTACATTAGGTGCGCGTGCCAAAATGGATTATACGTCGGCTCTGTACGAAAAGAAATACGCTGCATCTACCGATAATATTTTCTGCCAGAAATTTGGAGGATATTATAAAGGTGATGCATCCACTCGTCAACTTTATGGCGATGTGATGCTGAATATCGACAAATATTTCGGTGACTTCTCGCTGACCGCTACACTAGGTACCAGTATTCAGGATGTCAACTACCAGTATTACGATGTGGGAGGTAGCTTGAATTCTGTGGCAGACGGATTTACAATGCTCAACCTGATGCAGTCTGCCGTGAAATTCCAGCAGGATGGTTATCATGACCAGACGCAATCCATCTTTGCTACAGCACAGCTGGGTTGGAAGAGCAAACTTTACTTGGACGTAACAGGACGTGTTGACTGGTCATCTGCTTTGGCATGGACCGATACGAAGTCGGTTGCTTACCCGTCGGTGGGTGTTTCTGCTATCTTGACAGAGTTACTACCCATCAAGAACAATGTGCTCACCTTCTTGAAGGTACGCGGCTCATACAGTGAGGTAGGTAATGCTCCTACACGCTACATCGCTTATCAGACTTACCCATACGAATCGGCTTCTCCCGTCACGGCTACCACATATCCCAATACGGATATCAAGCCGGAGCGTACCAAGGCTTGGGAAGTCGGTTTGCAGTCTCATCTTTGGAATGATAGATTGGAGCTGAACGTTTCTCTCTATAAGACATCTACTTACAACCAATTATTCAACCCATCGATTTCCGCTTCTTCCGGTTATTCTTCTATTTATATCAATGGCGGACAAGTGGATAACAAAGGTATCGAGGCAAGTCTGACATTAAACCAACCGCTCGGACCGGTAAAATGGAACTCTACGTTTACTTATACCATCAATCGCAATAAGATTAAAAAACTGTTGAAACCGACTACTTTATCGAGTGGAGAAATTGTCAAACAGGATATGATGGATTTGGGCGGATTGGAAATTGTGAATTCGCGTCTCTTTGAAGGTGGCTCTATTGGTGACTTGTACGTGACTGCACTTCGCACCGACTCCCATGGATATATTGACGTAGACTATGTCAACAATACAGTAGCTATAGACAACAAGGCGGGCGAACGCCAGGACGGATGGATTTATGCCGGTAACTCGCAAGCTAAGTATATGATGGGATGGCGCAACTCATTCTCATGGAAGGGTTTGACATTGAGCTGTCTGGTTAATGCACGTATTGGTGGTATTGTTGTCTCACAGACACAGGCGATGATGGATGCTTACGGTGTTTCTACAGCTACTGCTGAGGCACGCGACTTGGGCTATGTGCTGATTGACGGTTATAAAGTACCCGCTGTACAGAAGTATTATAGTACTGTAGGAAGTGGTGTCGGCTCTATGTATGTTTATAGTGCGACAAACGTTCGCCTTGCAGAGTTGTCTCTCGGTTATGATATCCCTGTTCAGAAGTGGGTTCCTTGGATACAGGGCATGAATGTAGCCTTCACGGGACGTAACCTGCTGATGTTCTATTGCAAAGCTCCTTTCGACCCTGAACTGACGGCAAGTACAGGCACGCATTTCAGCGGAATGGACTACTTTATGTTGCCGAGCTTACGCAATTTAGGTTTCTCTGTTAAACTCAATTTCTAAAGAATCGATAAGATGAAACATATATTAAAATGCATGAAAGTGTTCAATGGTGTGTTGCTTGCCGGAGGCTTGTTGTTTACCGCTTGTACCGACCATTATGAAAGTTGGAATATCAATCCGAATGAAGTAACTCCCGAGCAGATGGAACGCGATAATCTCCTGACGGGAGCCTATTTCACGCAGATGGAAAGAGGTATTTTCGTAGTAGGTAAAGACAAAGGTGGCTTGTTTGAGGAGACTCAAATGCTGACCGGTGATATTTTTGCCAGCTACTGTGCTCCTATTAAAACATGGAACTATGCCGGAGAGCAGGACAACGATTGTTACAAACTCTATCCGCAGTGGTACAACTCTCCGTTTAGCACCGCTTATACAGAGGTGATGCAGCCATGGCGGAAAGTCGTGGATTGTACTAGTGAAACATCCCCCGCACGCGCTATGGCTACTATTGTCAAGGTGTTCGGTATGAGTCGTATTACAGATAAGTATGGTCCCATCCCTTATTCAAAGTTTGGTACCGGCATTCAAGTAGCCTACGATAGCCAAAAGGATGTATATTATCGTTTCTTTGAAGAATTGTCAAATGCCATTGAGGTGCTCACCAGCTACAACAGTCGTACTTCCGAGCCTTACTTGGAAGACTATGACTATATTTACAATGGTAATGTGGCGAATTGGATAAAGTTTGCTAATACTCTCCGTCTCCGTCTGGCAATGCGTATTTCTTATGTGGATCAGACAAAGGCCCTGGATGAAGCTAAAGCAGCAATAGATCATACTATCGGGTTAATGACTTCCGTTAGTGACAATGCCGTTTTGAAACAGTCTGTATCCTTCTCTTTCATTAATGAGTGGTGGGAAGCATTTGAAAGTTTCAATGATTTTCGAATGAGTGCCACTATGGATTGTTATTTGAAAGGCTTACAGGATCCGCGTTTGGCATCTTACTTCAAGGTTGCGAAGAAAGATGGAGCATATCATGGAGTCCGTAATGGACAAACCAGCCGTAGTCAGGGCACTTTGTCTGAAGCAGCGTCTAGCATGAACGTAGGACAGGCTAGCTCTATCCTCTGGATGGATGCCGCTGAAACATATTTCCTTTTGGCTGAAGCTAAACTGCGTTTAAACTTGGGAGATAAGACTGTGAAGGAATATTACGAAGAAGGTGTGAAGACCTCTTTTTCTTCCAAAGGTGCTTCCGGTGCGGAGAGTTATCTTGATAATGATGTAAATGTACCATCAACTTCATTCATTGATCCGACAAACGGACGTAATACCGATGTAAGTCGTATGGTTTCGACTTTGACAGTGAAGTGGGATGAATCGGCTTCTCCTGATAAGAAACTCGAGCGCATTATGGTGCAGAAATGGATTGCTCTTTTCCCGGACGGGCAAGAAGCGTGGAGCGAGATGCGGCGTACTGGTTATCCCGGCATTGTGACTATCAACACAAATGCTTCCGGTGGAGAAGTTGCCACTGGAGAGCTTATCAGCCGTTTGAAGTTCCCTACGAAGGAATATTCTGACAATGGCGAGAACACACAAGCTGCTGTTTCCCTGTTGAAAGGCACGGATATTGCCGGCACACGTCTTTGGTGGGATGTGAAAAGGTGATCAGATATATAATGTAGAACAATCTAACTAAGTAATCAGAATATGAAAACAATGAAATACATATTGGCCGCACTGACTGTGGGCGGTATGATGGCCTCATGTAATACAGACATAGAGTCGTTGACCATTCAGCGACCACTGACTTGCGACGACCAATACTACCAGAACTTACGCGACTACAAAGCGAGCGAGCACGAAATTGCTTTCGGATGGTTTGCACAGTATGGAGCGCAGAACTCTGCCGCTGTTCGTTTTATGGGATTACCTGACAGCCTTGATATTTGCTCTATGTGGGGTGGCATTCCGGCAACAGAAAATACGGAGATTTGGGAAGAAATCCGCTTCGTGCAGAAAGTGAAAGGAACCAAGATGCTTTGTGTGGCAATCACCCGTATCGATGCGGAAACAGATGACCATGCTTTCAAGCAGGCTTACAATGAAGCGAAGGCAATGCCGAGTGGTGAAGAACGGACTGCCGCACTCAATCGTTCTTTTGAAATGTATGCCGAATATTTCCTCGATCAGGTATTTCTGAACGATCTCGACGGTTTTGATGCGGACTATGAGCCGGAAGGTGACTTCTTGAGTGGCTCTAACTTTGAATATTTTTACAAACACATGGCAAAGTACATGGGACCGAATCCGGACATCACTAAGGAAGAACGTTTACAGCTCATCGAAGAACGCTATGGTAAAGAAATCGCTTCACAGGAAGGTATCTGTGATAAAATGCTCAATATCGACCAGACCAGTACCAGCATGACTAGCCTTATCCCGTATAGTAACTATTGCTTCCTTCAAGCTTATGGCGGTGGTACGGGAGCAGGCGGATGGCCTGATGAAAAAGTGGTGTACTGTTGCAATATGGGTGATAACTGGCAGGGAGATATGCAGTCTATGTACAACCAGGCACGCTACAAGCCCGCGAACGGCAAGCGTAAAGGTGGCTTTGGCGCATTCTTTATCCATCGTGACTATAATGTACATGAATACAATCCTGAACCTTACTATCGGTTCCGTCAGTGTATTCAAATACAGAATCCGGCTATCCATTAATTAACCTTTTAATGAAAGATGACAATGAAAAGTAGAAAAAATCTATTTTATATAGGTATGTTCGCCCTCTGTGGCATCGGTCTTGCCGCTTGTGGTGACGATGAGGCTTATGATGTTTATGGCGATCCATTTAACCGGGTATACACACTGGATAACTCTAAAACATACAAGATTGTGCAGACTCCTATTAGTACGGTCAGCAACGTGGATTTTAAATGGCCGGTAAAATGCTCGAGGAAAGCAGACGGTACCATTAAAGTGGCAGTGGAAGTGGACAACTCTCTGATTGCTGCCTATAATGAAGAGCATGGTACCGAGTTTGAAGCTATGCCTGCCGGAGCCATCGTACTGGAAAATGCCGAGATGACTATCCCTGCCGGAGAAATGGTCGTTGCTGACACTGTGCATGTGAAACTGACAGATGACGTTAGCGTGCTTTCTACACTTAAGAGCGAAAAGGGATACATCATACCTTTACGCTTGGTGTCAGCAGAAGGTCCTAATACAGAATTGAGCACCAATATGGTAGTACCTTCTTTCCTGACCATTACCGTGACAGAAGACAATGTAAATCATGAGGCCACTGAAGCCGATGTTACTGGTACGTTGGTAGCTGATCAGACAGGATGGAGTGTGGAGGTGTTGAGTGGTAGCGGATCAAATCTTAACAGATGGTTCGACGGAAATCCTCAATCTACTGCTTCCATTTCCGATTGGTCGAATTATAAGGCAGCTTTTACAGTCGATATGGGCAAATCTTATACTTTTAATGCCATTGTGGCGTACAGGGGCAGTTCTTGGGGGGACTATAATTCCATCAATGCTGGAGCAAAGATTAGTACCAGCGATGACGGTACGAACTTCAAGAGTGCCGGCGAAGTGACCGATAGTTCCAGGTTTATCGTGTTCTATGCACCGTTGACCGCACGTTATATTCGTGTGGAGACAACCTCTTATTCTGTAAACTGTGGCGTATTTAATGTTTATGCTAAATAATAATTAAAACCATGAAGAAATATACACTTTTATCTTTATTGGCTTTGTTGCTCTGTGTATCAGGCTGCAAGACCGAACCGGATTACAGTGATGCCGTTTACATGACCGGTACGCTGACTTCATCGAACGTAAAATTTCTGGTAGAGGGACAGTCTACTTTAGGATTGACCGTGACCTCCACCGATAAAACGGAAACAGACGTGGCGGTAGGCGTACAGGTGGCTCCTCAATTACTGGAATCTTTCAACTCTTCTACCGGTCGTAACTGTCAAATGCCTCCTGAAGGCAGCTACAGTTTTGAAGGTGGTGAAGTGATAATTCCTGCCGGACAAAACCAGTCTACACAAATCAAAGTGACTGCTGATTCCGAGAAATTACAGGAAGGTGTATCTTACTGTCTTCCCGTAACTATAACTTCCGTATCAAACAGTGATCTGAAAGTTATGGAGAGTTCCCGCACTGCTTATGTCATGCTCACCAAAGTGATTGAAATTAAAGCCGCCTATTTGGCACGCCGGGGATATTTCAATATTCCTTCGTTTGGTGATCAGGAAAATAGCCCGGTGAAAGCACTCGGGCAGATGACATTGGAAATGAAAGTACTTCCTAAGTCTTTCCCTGTTGGGCAGGAAAAGAGTGCCAGTGGCATTAGTTCATTATGCGGATGCGAAGAAAACTTCCTTTTCCGTTTTGGTGACGGTGCCGGTAATCCTGTGAATAAGTTGCAGTTTGTGAAAGGCTCCATCGGTGCGGCATCTCATCCCGATAAGAAAGACCACTATGAATCGTGGGTAGAAAAAGAATTCCCTACCGGACATTGGTTGCACTTTGCTGCCGTATACGACGGTCAGTATCTCCGTCTTTATCTGGACGGTGAGCAAATCCATTTCGTAGAGACCAAGAATGGCGGAACTATCAACTTGAGTATGGCTTATGATGGTCATACATGGAATGATGCATTTTCCATTGGCCGTTCAGCAGGTAATGCCCGTTTCTTCGATGGTTACATAAGCGAATGTCGCGTATGGAATGTGGCGCGTACATCCGCACAGATTGAGGATGGTGTTTGTTATGTGGACCCCACTAGCGAAGGGCTTGTTGCTTACTGGCGTTTTGATGGCGAAACGCAGGATGATGGTACGGTGCTTGATATGACAGGTCATGGCCACAATGCAGTGCCCGGTGGAACTATCACCTACGTAGACAACCAGAAATGTCCGTTCTAAAAGAGGTAAAATAGAGATTGTTCTTTAATACGATGAAGTCTGCTGTCGAATCGGTTTTGCTGTAAGGCATTGCGAGGGGGATGGCAGACTTCTCTTTTAAATAGCTTATTCGTATCTAAAAAAATAGTTATGCTAAGTAGAATCAGTAAATCACTATTGCTTACGGCTATGATGACAGGAATTTCTTATTCCTTTGCACAGCAGCTTCCGGCAGTAGCCTATAAAAATCCGACTTTACCCGTAGAAACAAGAGTTGCGGATTTACTATCCCGTATGACATTAGAAGAGAAAGTCGGGCAACTTCTTTGTCCTTTGGGTTGGGAGATGTATGAAATCAAAGGCAACGATGTCCTTCCTTCTGACAAATTCAAGCAACTTATAAAAGACAGAAATGCGGGAATGCTATGGGCAACCTATCGTGCCGATCCGTGGACAAAGAAAACATTGGCAACCGGACTGAATCCCGCATTGGCTGCAAAGGCAGGAAATGCCTTACAGAGGTACGTGATGGAGAATACCCGTTTGGGAATCCCCTTATTCCTGGCAGAAGAAGCGCCCCACGGTCACATGGCGATTGGTACAACCGTTTTTCCTACCGGAATCGGGATGGCTGCAACTTGGTCACCACAACTGATTAATGAGGTAGGTAAAGCAATCGGTAAAGAGATACGTCTTCAAGGCGGACATATCAGCTATGGACCTGTGCTTGATTTGGCCCGTGATCCCCGTTGGTCTCGCGTGGAAGAAACTTTTGGTGAAGACCCTGTATTGACGGGGGAAATAGGAAAAGCGATGGTGGAAGGATTAGGTGGTGGTGATTTGTCACGTCCATACAGCACGCTGGCTACTCTCAAACACTTCCTCGCTTACGGTATCTCGGAAAGCGGACAGAACGGGAATCCCTCTTTTGCAGGTATACGTGAACTGCATGAAAACTTTCTGCCGCCATTTAGACAAGCTATCAATGCCGGAGCATTATCCGTAATGACTTCGTATAATTCGATGGATGGTATTCCTTGTACAGCCAATCATTATCTCCTGACCGAACTTTTGCGGGATGAATGGAAGTTTAAAGGGGTTGCCGTTTCCGATCTATACAGTATCGAAGGTATTCATCAAAGCCATTTTGTTGCTTCTACAATGAAAGAGGCGGCTGTAATGGCCTTATCTGCCGGAGTCGATATTGATCTCGGAGGCGATGCCTATATGAATCTTATGGATGCGGTGAACCGGAAGGAAATAAGTAAAGAAATCCTTGATATAGCCGTGAGCCGTGTACTTCGATTGAAATTTGAAATGGGATTGTTTGAAAATCCTTATGTAGATTACGGAAAAGCGAAGAAAGAAGTTCGTAGCAAAGAATACGTTACTTTGGCACGCCAAGTGGCACAAGCCTCGATCACCTTGTTGAAAAATGAGCACTCTCTGCTTCCGTTGAACAGGCATGTGAAAGTTGCGCTGATCGGACCTAATGCTGATAACCGCTATAATATGTTGGGAGATTACACCGCTCCGCAGGAAGAAGAGAATGTAAAGACCGTACTGGATGGAATCAGAACAAAACTTACTTCCTCACAGGTGGAATATGTGAAAGGTTGTTCCATTCGTGATACTGTGGCATCTGATATTGAACAGGCCGTTGCAGCCGCCCGGCGTTCCGAAGTCATTATCGCTGTGGTAGGTGGTTCCAGTGCCCGTGATTTCAAAACCAGTTATAAAGAAACAGGTGCGGCCATTGCTGATGAAAAGACAATCAGCGATATGGAATGTGGTGAAGGATTCGACCGGGCAACGCTTTCTTTATTAGGAAAACAGCAGGAATTGCTCAAAGCCTTGAAAGCTACTGGAAAACCATTAATAGTAGTTTACATTGAAGGGCGTCCTTTGGATAAAAACTGGGCATCTGAAAATGCTGATGCACTGCTGACGGCCTATTACCCGGGACAAGAGGGAGGAAATGCCATTGCTGATGTTTTATTCGGTGAATTTAATCCGGCAGGACGATTACCATTCTCTGTGCCCCGTTCCGTCGGACAGATTCCGGTATACTATAATAAGAAAGCCCCCCAAAGCCATGATTATGTAGAAATGTCTGCTGCTCCGCTTTATCCTTTCGGATATGGTTTGAGCTATACCACTTTTGAATATTCAGATTTACATCTGTCAGCTCTGACACCACACTCTTTCGAAGTTTCATGCAAAATCCGGAACACCGGAAAGTACGATGGTGAAGAAGTTGTTCAACTTTATTTGAGAGATGAATATGCTTCAGTAGTGCAACCGTTGAAGCAATTGAAACACTTTGCACGCCTCTTTTTGAAGTGTGGAGAAGAACAGGAAGTGAAGTTTGTTCTGTCCGAAGAGGATTTTGCACTTGTCGATCGGAATTTGAAAAGGGTGGTAGAACCGGGAACTTTCCAAGTAATGATCGGTGCTGCTTCTGATGACATCAGATTACAGACGAAAATGGAGATAAAATAGGAGATACTTCGCCTCTATTCATCTATGAAATAAAAATATCAAAGTTAGATCTCATAATCATTTGTACCTATTTTATTGTCATACTGTCAGAATTCTATTCAAGTAGATGAATATCAGTACTCTATCACCTGACAATAACCATTGATAATAGGCTGACAATAAAATATCTCTACTTTTATTGTCAGCCTTACTTTTATCTCTTATGATACCTTTATTACCTGATAAACAGTACCTTTATAAGTGTGTTTCGAGGTAATTCCGCATTTTTGCAGTAATCTCCCGAAGTGATATACTTTATTGTCGGACAATGAAATACCGCTTTTTTTCTTCAGATAATTCAGAATTTCGACCGGAGTAAGAAATTCTCCTTCCTCTTTCGTTTGCGCAGCCTTAAAATATTGATAAAACAATTGCAGCATAGCCGGTGTTTGCTCAAACTCACGGTTGTTTTCAGTCATAATCTGCTCATCTTCGCTATCAAACCAATAACGCTCACCATGATAAATCTCGTGCATGGCTTGTGCATAAAGCTGTTCATAATCTATTGGTTGTGTAGTGTCGATGTTTCCCGTCACTTCAATGCAGATAAAACGACGGCTTCCCGAAGGATCAGTCAGCAAATCCTTCTGATTACTTGTGCCGATAAATGAAGCATATCGTTGCAATTCAAGTACCGAGCGACCATGCGGTTTCCGAAGATTGACCACGGGCTTTTGGAGAATATGTTTCAGAAATCCCTGTTGCGTCAGAGTAATCTGGTCGAACTCATCAATGTTGATGAGCGCGAACCGATTCAGATACAGTTCCGCATCCCGTTTCTGGCTGAAATCAATGCTGTCCGTATAGTAAGCTCGAAGTGCAGGCGGAATCATTTCACGGCAGAAAGTTGATTTATGAGTTCCCTGTGCCCCTACTAATATGGGTGATGTACTATTCGCGTGCATTTTATCTACCCCTCTCCAATGCGAAACCATATTCAGGAACCAACGATGGAAAAGCAATTCCCAATGTGGATTGTTGCAAGGAACCCTGTTTGCCAAAGCATGAATGCGGTCTTTACCGTCCCAATGCGGCAAATGAAACAGAAATTCTTCCAATGGATTATAGATAGGCACACGGTTGGAATGTAAGTAACGGTCTATATCCCTGTCCCATACCCCGATTCCTTCAGATTGGGCGTCCAGCATAATACTGTTTTGCGCCCGTTTGTCGATGGGATGGAAATAGAACTGAAATGAGAAACGCTCCCGGTATTCCACCTCCCCGATCTGCGTATTGTAGCGAAACTCATAACGACGATTCATAAATTCGTCCATTTGCAGGCTAAGGCGTTGCTCTTTAGTCAGGCAGTTGTCTTTGGGCACTCCCTTACATTCCTTATACACGTTTCTTATCATTTCGCGTACCAGCATCGGATTTTTTCTTTTGTAATAACGCATGATGGTGCGTCTGGTTGCCTCCTCTTCCGGGATGCCTGAATAGTAGCAGTTTTCGGCAAGCGGGACTACTAAAGTTTGCAAATCATGATCGTTCCGGTGCCAATCTGTTTCCATTTCTTCGAATGTTTTCCGCAATGCCGCTTCATAGAGTAATGCTACAGTATCTTCCGTATCATATCCCGGCAAGGCACGATTCAATGGAGATGTTTCAGAGCTCGATTTCTCATGATAAGTCATCTCGCCGGGCATACCGATAGGTTGTGAAAGATAGAAAGGGACAGGGGTGGAACGATAAATCAGGTCCGGATCATAGCTAAGACGTGAGAATTGTTCCAGTTTCGGCTCTTTTAGCAGAATGTTGAAAGGGAGTTGAGGCTGATAACATTTGATGGCGAGGCGATAGGCATGCGCTTGGAACACTTCGGCCTCTTCCGTTGTTTGTGGCAAAGTGCCGTCCGGTCGGGTGAAGCAAGTCCATATCTTGACACTTTTACCGCTTGCCCCCATGAAGGCCAACATTGTCTGGGGAAGTTCGGCAGCCTTTTGCTTCACAATATCCACTTCTGCTTTTCCGGCTAACGGACCAATGGTCAGTTCTACAATACCATTGTAGGTTTTCATTCGTTTCACTCCGTTCACTCGCCCGAAAGCTGCGGCAGGAATCACTCGTGGTAGTTTGCTGGCGAGGGAACAAGGTTCATCGGGCAGAACAAAATGCAGGGCCTGACGTAGTCCGGATACCGGGCGGAGCTTGGTTTCTTTCTTCATTTTCTCTATCAGCAGGTCAATGTCCATCACGCTTAGTGCTTCCGTATCTCCGTTTTCCCTGATTTGTGTAATCTTCATTTCTTTTTATCTTGAATTTTATAGACCTGTAAGTGTTTGTTATAGGTTTCAAAGGTACGGATAAGGTGCTTGTAAAACAAACTATTTAGGATTTATCATGATAAAGAATAGACTTTCTTAATTCAGTTTTTTTTTAATTTGCAACTAATGACGTTCGGAACTAATGATGCTGGGACTGATACATTGGAAAGTGGGTATGGATGTGCTGTCTACCGTGTATTGTTATGATAAGAAGCAGGTATACTTCCATTCACCTGCCGGTATAGTTCCGCTAAAGTGTTGGTATCTTTAGTTCGTCACGGCCGTGACGAGATCTTCCCACGGCCGTGGTAGGAACTTGTCACGGCTGTGGGAAGAAGTCACCACGGCCGTGGGAAGGTAAAGATACCGTTACTCTAGCCGAACAATACCTACTTGTTAAGTGAAAGATACTTATGGTGCTACTTCTATCTGACTCAGTTTCTTCATTGCTATCATAATATCCGGTTTTAGGAAGTATAATAGTATTATTTGTGATTGTTGAAGTTATCATCCATGTCTCCACATCCTCTACGTAATAAGATTCACCTGTTTCATGATTATACCGGCGAATTTCTTAGCTTCCAGCAACTTTTTTACTCACCTGCAGGATATTACCTTCCCCCGGGAAACGAAATAGCCAATAGGACAATGCCTGCCACAAATTCTCCCCAACATACCGAACGGAAGATTGCAAAAGAAGAATATGCAGCATTCATTTGGATATGTGTTGAAATATATGTTAATTTGCGGTCTAAGTCATAATAAAATGGATACTTCTCACATCAACGCCGATATCCTGCATAAAAATATAAAAGATATATACAACGAATATCATGACTCTTTATTGGCATTCGCCAAGAGTTATGTTATGCGGGAGGATATTGCGCAAGATTTAGTACAAGAAGCATTCATAAGACTATGGGAAAAAGACCATGACTTTTTCTCGGAGGTGGCTTTGCGTTCTTATCTGTTTGCTTCAGTCAAAAATCTTTCTCTCGACTATTTGAAGCATTTGGATGTAGAGACCCGTTATGCAGAAGCGTATATGGAAAAAACATCCCAAGAAGATGTGATTGATGAACAGTTCGACAAAGAAGTAATGGAGCTCCTTTTTAAGACAATCGACTGCCTGCCCAAACGTTGTCGGGAAATCTTTTTATTGCATCTGGACGGATTAAGCAGCACAGAGATTGCTGATAAACTCTCCCTTTCGATTGATACCGTACGGACACAAAAGAAACGCGCCATGAAATTTCTAAGAGAACATTTTCAAAGCCAGTCTTCTCCCAATATTTCATTTACTTTTATCTTTTTTAAATTACTCTGCTCCATTTAAGAAGCAACTGACAGCTATACATCGTTGTCTTTCAGGTCTTTCAGTTTTCTTCTAGTTATCTGAACAATAGCGGATTGCACTGGAACCCTGATTCCATGTCTTTACTGATGGAAAGTCTCTGTATTACTCAATGACTATCAGATGATTGCCGGATAAACCTAAAAAACATCACCATTCTTCATTTTTTTTTAAATTCTTGTACCCAATTTAAGGAAGTTTGTCGTTTTAATAATAAAACGATAGTCAACATGAGAAAAAAAGAACTTTTAGTTAAGTATATCTTAGGAATACTTAGCACAAAAGAACGACAGTTATTGGACTTGTGGATGAAAGAATCTCCGAACAATGCTCTTTATTTGGAAAAACTTAAAAAGAGAAACTATAGCGAACGATATCAAGAATATAAGCGCTCCCATCGGAATTTCAGCGTCCGGCAATCCGGTTGGAAACACGTGCTTGTGCAAGCGGCTTGCTGGACGATCCCTGTGCTAGTAGCATTCAGCCTATATCTCGGACTGCGCTCGGACAAAGAGATACAAATAGAACCGGGCACCTCAAAGGCGATTCTTTATCTCGACCCAACTACCAAGATTGAGTTGGGAAACTCTAAGGAATTTGAATGGATACGCTTGAACCGGCTGGATATGGTTGCTGAGAAACAAGGCATTCTGGATTACCACCAAACTTCTTCCCGACAAGACATACACCAGAACAACCTTTTGGAAACACCGCGCGGAGGCGAATATCGTGTCATTCTGGAAGACGGAACCCGGATACACCTGAATTCACAATCCACCCTTTCTTATCCGGTCTGTTTTGAAGCGGACAATCGAACCGTAGAGCTTACCGGAGAGGCCTATTTTGAGGTAGCCAAAGATCCGAAACGTCCTTTCATGGTGAAAGTGAATGGAGTGACCGTACGGCAATATGGAACAAAATTCAGCATCAACGCGCGTTCTCCCCAAAATACGATGATTGTTTTGGAAGAAGGTTCCATCGGAATGATTTCTCCCGATGAAGATGTAAGAATGCTCAATGCCGGCGATGTGGCTGTTTGGGATCGAGTTCACTCTACAATTTCAATTACTGCTCCCGAAAGCTTTGAGGCTTACGTGGCATGGCATCGCTCCCGTTTTGTCTTTGACGATCAATCATTGGGAGAAATCATGGAAAACCTTTCACTTTGGTATGACATGAACGTACAATTCGAAGATGAGGCTCTCTCTAAAATACATTTCACCGGTAGCGTGGGACGCTACGAGAACGTCAACATTCTTTTGAACGCGATTGAAGCAACGTCTAGCGTCAAATTCCACATAGACGAGCACCAAATAACCGTTATGAATAAATATTAAAGAATACACAATGAAAAAAACAGCGAGAAAGAAGAAGCTAATGTGGATAGCTACATTAGTTTCAGGACTTTTATTATGTCAACCGACAAGCGTATGTGCACGGGAGGTGAAAACAGACGTGCATGAGACGGATTGGTCATGGGATAAGGAAAGGACGGTGACTCTAAATTTGAAAAGAGCGACAGTCAAACAATTTTTTGATGCTGTGCATCAACAGACCGGATTGGATTTTGTGTACAACACGAAGCAGATGGCTGCTATGGAACCTATCAGCATTTCGGTAAAGAACGAACCGATAGAGAAACTGCTGAACTTGGTCTTCGGAAAGAAAGGATTCACTTTCAAAAGAAACGGGAACATGGTGACTGTCGGTCTGGAAACGCAAAGTCAGAAAACCCCTGTTCCGTCGGGGGCAAGGCTGCAGAAACAAAAAGTGACAGGGCGAATCTATGACCAGCAAGGAGAGCCTCTAGTCGGAGCGAGTGTCCGCATAAAAGGGACTAACATCGGCAGTGTAGCGGATATCAATGGAGTGTACGAAATAGAAGCGGAACCCAATGCCGTATTGCAATTCAGCTATATCGGAATGGAAGCTCAGGAAATCACCTATAAAGGAGGGAATAAACTGGATGTATCGCTCAAAGCTGATAATAAAACCGAATTGGAAGCGGTTGTCGTAACCGGTATTTTCCAAAAACCGAAAGAGAGTTTTACAGGAGCTGTCTCTACCATCACTTCTGAACAACTGAAAATGTACAAGGGACAGAATATGCTGCAAACATTACGCAATGTAGACGCTTCCATCAATCTGGCTGTCGATAATATTTCGGGTAGTAACCCTAACAACCTGCCCAATATCAATATCCGCGGTACCTCCTCCCTGCCTATGAGCGTAAAGGAATTTAACGAAGGTGTAAAGGGAGAAGTCAATACTCCGCTGATCATCATGGATGGTTTTGAGATTTCACTCACCAAACTGATGGACTATAATGACAATGATATCGAATCCATCAATATCTTGAAAGACGCATCGGCTACAGCCTTGTATGGCTCACGCGGAGCCAACGGAGTCATTGTAATCGTTTCAAAACGCCCGGTTTCCGGTCGGCTGAAAGTGACAGGTACGATAGGACTCAACCTCGAAATGCCCGATCTTACTTCATACGATCTGCTGCATGCCGCAGACAAACTAGAGCTGGAACGCCTGACGGGACTTTATGTATTGGAAGGTTATCCTACGACAACGATAGAGCGACAGGAAATCTACAACGGACGTTTACGAAAAGTCCTTTCCGGTGTAGACACTGACTGGTTGAGCAAACCGCTACGTACAGGAGTCGGGCAGCGTTATAATCTGCGAATGGAAGGCGGCAATGAAGAATTTCGCTGGAGCACTTCCGCTGACTATAACGACACGCAAGGAGCTATGAAAGGTTCTTCACGTAAAGTTTTCAATGGAAGCATTACCTTAATGTATTCCATTAAGAATCTTATTTTCAAAAATCAGACCAACATAGGGATAACTAACAGTAGGGAAAGTAATTACGGTTCATTCAGCAATTATGCCAATCAACAACCTTACAATGCTCCCTATGATGAGAATGGTAATATTGTGCGTTATTTCGACGACTTCTATGCCAATCCGAACTCAAGGACGCAGAATCCGCTTTATGACGCGACTCTCAACTCATTTGATAAAAGTAAATATCAGGATATAAGCAATAATTTCTCTATTGAATGGAATATCTTTGACGGTCTGAAATTACGTGGACAATTAGGAATCAGCGGTCAGACACACTCCAGTGATTATTTTTTGCCGGCAGAACATTCCAAATTCAATACCGATGAATACAAGAGCGCCAGTGGATATTTTCGCCGGGGACTTTACCGCTACGGTACAGGAGAGAACCAGAATTACGATGGTGCCCTCACCCTGTCTTATACCAAAATTATTGCCGACAAACATCAGTTATATACAGGTCTGGACTATTCCATTACCGAATATAAGTCACACTCGTATGGATTTGAAGCGGAAGGCTTCAGCAATGAGAATATGAATTACATAAACAATGCATTGCAATATAAGAAAGACGCGACTCCTTCAGGTTCTAAAAGCACCAATCGCCGCATTGGTCTGACAGCCAATGTGAACTACACTTATGACAACCGTTATTTCCTCGATTTATCTCTGCGTATGGACGGAAGTTCCAATTATGGGACCGACAAGAAGTACGCTCCTTTCTGGAGTACCGGTATCGGATGGAACCTGCATCATGAGTCATTTCTGAAAGAAAACGATGTGCTCACCCAACTGCGTTTAAAAGCCTCCTATGGAGAAACCGGTTCCATGAATTTCTCAAGTCTGGCGACGGAGACCTCCTACAAGTATGTAACCAACAACAAATACCTGAACTGGACGGGAGCTTACCTCGTTGGTTTAGGAAATCCCGACCTGACATGGCAAAAGACGGCTCAATACAATGTCGGTCTTGAGGTCGGTCTGTGGAACGGAAGATTTTCAGGAACCTTCGATTACTATGTGAAACAGACCAACAATCTGCTGTCTTCTATGAATATTCCTCTTTCAATGGGCTTTTCTTCGTATGCCGCCAATGTGGGGGAGGTGAAAAATAACGGGTTCGAAATAGGATTGAACGGTATCATACTCCGTAATCCTGCGCATCACTTTTCATGGTCAGGACGCGCCCAATTGGTATACAACAAGAACCGTATTGTCAAGGTATCCGAAGCTATCAAAGCTCAAAATGAAGAATACTTGAAACAAAATGTAGATGTAAGCAGTCTTTTCTATGAAGGACGCCCGCAAAACGGTATCTATGCCGTGCGATCATTGGGCATTGATCCCAGCTCGGGTAAAGAAATCTTTTTGGATAAAAATGGGAAGATCACTAGCACATGGAATCCGTCGGATAAAGTGTATCTTGGTTCCGGTGAACCACTCTATCGGGGCATAGCCGGGACGATGGTCAGTTGGAAAGGGTTGAGCGTTAATCTCTCATTTGCTTATCATTGGGGTGGAAAAGTCTATAATCAAACATTACTCGATAAAGTGGAAGTGAGTACCTACACCATTGCTTCACAAAATGTAGACTCACGCGTATTAAGTCAAAGATGGATCAAAGAAGGTGATTTGACCTTCTTCAAGGGATTCTCAAACCAAGCCACTCGTGCCACGTCTCGTTATGTGATGGACGACAATGTTTTTGAATTGCAATCACTTGATATACAATATCGTTGGGACTCTGCCGCCTTTCAGAAAGCTACCAGATTTAGTTATTTGATATTCGGAATCAATATGTCCGACTTACTTTATATCTCATCCGTCAAACGTGAACGTGGAACTGGTTATCCTTATGCCAGAGGCATCAGAGGTACTCTTTCCTTTGCTTTTTAGTTCAAATTAAATAAGAAAAGATATGAAAATAAATAAGAAACTGATAATCATACTGTCCGGCATTACTTTCATGTGTACATCTTGCCGCGATTGGCTGGACATCAAACCGGAGGACGAGGTGTATGGAAAAGACCTATTCTCTTCGTACCAGGGTTTCAAAGATGCTTTGAACGGCTGCTATATGGCATTAGCCGACTGTAACGCTTATGGTGAGAGATTGACAATGAGCAATGTTGAAAGTCTTGCCGCACAATGGAATCTGACCAGTGACTACTATCGTAAAGCTGACTACTATTTTTTACATCACAATTATACTCAGGATGATGCAAAGAATGCCATTAAAACGATATACAGTCAATTATTCAATGTGATTACCCAGGCGAATATGATTATCGGAGCTTGCGAGCAATATGGCAACAACATTGCGGATCCGGCGAGTCGTGCCATGATAGAAGGAGAAGCGTATGGCATACGCGCGTTTTGCCAATTGGATATACTGCGTCTCTTCGGGCAGCTTCCGCAAAATGCGACGCTCACAGTGTCGCTCCCTTATTCAGAAAGTGCTGATATAAAGATTATGCCGGTGTATTATTCTTTTGAGGATTACGTGAAGAAGTTGGATGAAGATCTGGACAAAGCTTGTTCTCTACTAAAAGACTATGATCTGATCTTTAAATACACATTCGACCAACTGAATACTCCTTCAAACATTAATTTGAACGATGATTATCTGGCTTATCGCCAATTACACTTCAACTACTGGGGAGTGAAGGCCTTAAAAGCGCGTCTCTATTTATATATCGGAGATGTGACAAAAGCACATGATAACGCAATGGAAATTATCAACGCAAAAGGAGCGGATGGCAAGTCTCTAATGAAATTAAGCGGAAGAGAAGATCTCCTCAAAGGTCTTTATGCCTGCCCGTCAGAATGTCTGCTTGCTATACACAAGTACAATTTACGGGACTATTCTCCTACTGTACTAGGCGGTGACGCAGACCGTAAGATAAATCCATCGGAACAACTTTGTCTGAACGGCACATGGAATTTGCAAAGGCTCTTCACAGGCTTTTCTATCACGTCACACAACAGATACATTTACCAATGGGAATTGAATACGGAGTCAAGCTCCAATGGACAAAAGTTTCCAACACTTAAGAAGTATTATAGCAAATACAGCAGCGATAATGATATGGTGAAAGGACAAATTATCCCTTTGCTTCGTATTTCCGAACTGTACTTGATTGCTATGGAAACTACCACTAGTCTGGAGGAAGCCAATGCGTTATATAAAGAATATATGGCTTCTCATGACATATCTATCTCTGCGGAGGACAGTTTTACTTCTTTGGATGCTGTGGCGAATTTCATGTTGGCAGAGTATCAGCGTGAATTTTATGCGGAAGGTGTCATGTTCTATCAGTACAAGCGTCGTAACTCAACGTCTATGACTTTTCTTTTTGGTGAAACCATGAATGAAGGACTGTACGTCTTACCATTACCGGAAACAGAATACAATCCAAATGCAATTCAATAAAAAACAGAATTTATGAAACATTATAATCATGCATTCCTATCATTGCTTTTAGGGGGTATATTTGCCATGCTAATGAGTGGATGCGAGAAAGAACTACCTGTATACAGTGATCCGAATAACCGTCTGATCTTTGATTATTCCAATCCGGCGGACACACTGAAGCGATACTCGTTTGTCTACGAGAAAGCCACTACCACAACAGATACTCTGTGGTATAAAGTACATACTATGGGTTTTGTCACCCCCTATGACCGTCCTTTCCAGTTAGAGCAAGTAACTTATGGAGTGTCAGATAACGCTGTACCGGGTAAACATTACGTAGCTTTCGATGACCCTGAATTGCTAAAGAAATATTATTATATTCCTGCAAACTCTGCCGGTACTACTATTCCAATAGTACTTAAACGGGATGCTTCTCTAAAATCACAAGGCTTCATGCTTGTATTTACCATCAAAACCACAGATGAGTTTTCTGCCGGATACACCAACAAGAGCTTCATGAGCATTTATATTGCGGACTTTTTGGCTAAACCTTCCGGATGGAAAACTTTATCAACCTATTATTTCGGCGAATACGGAGTAGCAAAACATCAATTTTTGATAGACACGACAGGAGATAAGTGGGATGATGACTTCCTTGCCAACGAACTGTCTATTGAAGATGCCGCTGTTTGTGATAAATATTATATTGCTTATTTGGAAAGTGTTTTACGCGAGGCTCTTGACAAACTGAATGCGGAACGTGAAGCGCAAGGACTAGGAAAACTGAAAGAGGCAGACGGGACGGAAGTCTCCATTCCCCTGATATCACTATAGAAAAAATGAAATGAATCAAAATAGTAAAGATATGAAAAGGCATTACTTTATAACATACATGATTATAATGATGGCGATACTCTCTGCCTGCTATAGCGACAATAGCGAGGAGGCTTCCGTTGAAGTGGGAAACATTTCCATCAGCGGGATAAAAGAGAAATATTCAGCCATGTCCGATAATGGTGAAGTACTACAGATCAATCCCGTTATCAAAAGTGACTATCCCAAAAAAGACTTGGAATACCATTGGTTCTTATATGAAAAATCGAAAGAAAATGCATCTACAGATAATGATGGAAACCATTACGAAGAAGTCCTTATCAGTGAAGATGAGAATCTGTCCTATCCTGTCAATTTGGGGGTAGGCGACTACACCATTGTGCTTCGGGTTAAATCCCTAAGCAATGGCTGTGTGGCCTACCAACGTACATCACTGAATGTATCTACCCGTTATACAGAGGGATTCTATATACTGAAAGAAGTGAACGGAAACACGGAATTGGATTTCCTGTCCCCTTCGAATGAAAAGATAGACAATGTCTTTACTCGACTGCACCAAGCACCGGTAAGCGGAAAGCCTAAAAGCTTGTCGGTCGTATATAATCATGCGTACATTGATCCGGAGACTAACAAAGCGTCTTACGACCATTCATTGTGTGTCATTACTGATGACAGAAAAGTACGCTTTCTGCGTGCACCGGATTTAGCGGTAGTACATGATGAGAAAACCATGTTTTATGCATCGGATGGAATAGACGAGGTTCCTTATACAAGTGTGAACACCACTTTTAAAAATCTCTATCTTTCCAGCAAGGGAGCATACATTACCGCTTGCGGCGACGCCACTGCAAAACCCATGCCTATTGGTAAATTCAGTCATCCGGAAGAACCGGCGGGCGCCAGTCCCTTTGTGGTAAAAACCGGAACATACGAAACTGTCTTCTGGAATGAAAAGAACCATACGATTTATCGTATAGACATGAATGGAGGTATAAAGACTCCTAGTCCAAAAAAGAATGCATATCAAGAGGTTGCAGTAGAAAACCTGACCAATTATGAATGTGTTTCTGCCGGACAGACTTACATTAACTATGATACCAAACTCTTTTTCTTGTTTAATGAAACATCTACCGGCGATAAGATTTTCTACCGCATGACAGCCAATTGGAGTAATTGCACTCCGGATACCATGCTCACCGTGAATCCCGATATGCATTTCGCCAAAGCGACTTATCGTTCTTACAATGCTCGTTGGGCATCTATAGCCTACTGTGTAGATGGTGGAAAACTTTATGCCTATTCGTTAAATTATCAACAAGATCCTAAGAAATCGATAGAAGAGATAGAGAAAGAGGCTGAATGGGAATTAAAGCCGGAAGGCATTCCTGCAGGTGAAGAAATTGTATATGCAGAAACAATCTATTGGGAACAATTCAATCAAGACAGGTATGGAGACAGTTTCAGATACCTTGCAATAGGAACTCAAACGGGGGATAGCTATCAATTATATTTATATAATATGTTAGGTGGTTCTCCCGATGGGGAACCGGTAAAAACGATTAGCGGAACCGGTAAACTGAAACGCGCCGTATATCTTGCACCAAAATATCCGGGAAATGATTCCGGTCCATTCATGGGATATCCCTACTAATATTGATTTATCAAAAGAATTATGAACCGACTGTTAAAGCATATCATAGTAACATTACTTGCTTGCTGGACTACCATCACGTACGCCCAGCAAGGAGAAGGGGTTTCTTTCCTCGACAATCCCGCATGGCAATCCCTGCTGACGCAAGCGCAGGCTGCCAACAAACCGATTCTGGTAGATTGCTACACCGCTTGGTGCGGACCATGTAAAATGATGGTAAGCCAGGTTTTCACCCAGAAGAAGTTGGGAGACTATCTGAACGGGCGCTTCGTATGCGCCAAGATAGACATGGAAAAAGGAGAGGGGCCGGAACTTGCCAAAAAGTTCAGCGTAAAAGCCTTTCCTACTTTTCTCTATCTGACCAAAGAGGGGACGTTGATGAATTCCGCCGTGGGCGGTTGTACAGCCGACGAATTTATAGAACGTACGGAACGCACCCTATCCGGCAAAACGCTGGAAGTCCTGCAAACGAAGTATGAGGGAGGGGAACGCAGTGAAGAATTTATGGTGCAGTATATTGTGACTCTCGATGAACACATGAAACGTAAAGAGGCTATGCAACTTGCATTGGAGCTGCTGGAAGGGAAAGAGAAGGAATTGTTGGAGAGCAAAGGTCTTTACGACCTTTTCTTCCGCTATATCCGCGAACCGTTTCATCCTCTTTTCCGCTACGTGCAGGAACATCAGGACGAATTTAAAGCCCAATATGATCCGCAACAGTTAGACGATAAGTTGTATCAAGTGTGGTCGGCACATGCAAGCGACTTCTTCAAACAGGAAGGCTCTGTATATAAGATTGATGAAGAAGGGTTAAACCGCTATTTCGAAGAGATGACCCGCTTCCCACTCTTCAAAGGAGACGAAATAATGTTGCGCAACCATCTGCTGGTGGCGGAATACCAAAGAGACTGGAACAAATATGCGCAAATTTGCAACGAAGCAATCCGCAAACAAGACGTCTCGGATGGGATTCTTTATAACTGGGCTTCACGCATAGGAAACGGAACAATCACCTCCGCCACCCGAAAAATGATAACGGGCTGGGTGAAGAAACGCCTTTCCGAGATTCGCAAAAATACGACGGCGGAAAACTACCGATACATAGCATACTATGAACAACTACTGGCAAGCTTCAATCCAAAGAAATAATATTCAAACTTAAAAGAAAGTATATCGTATGAGAAAATTACTACTAGTGTCATTGGCGGCATTTTGCATCCCCATGCTTGTATTTGCCGGACCTAAGTCTGACAAGAAAACGACCAAAAAGAAAAAAGGTAAAACAGAAGCCGTAACGCCTCCCGCCGACCCTAAAAAAACGGAATATGACAAACTGATAGAGGGCATGAAAAGGCAGGAAGGCATGCTCTGCGCTTATACCAAAGAGGGAAAGCTTCTGCTGGAACTCGGTTCCGAAGCCTTTAAGCATGATTATCTGTTGGCTACCCGATTGGCGGAGACCAGTAATACTGGGGTAGGAGTGGCGGGACAAATGCAGTGTGAACCACTTTGCTTTTATTTCTCTACTGACAGCATCAATGTGTACATACATCAGCGCCAACTTGTATTCGCTGTACCGGAAGGGGACCCTGTACTTCCATCGTTCCATAAGAACTTTACCAATCCCGTGGTAGCTGCCTTCAAAGTGAAAAGCAAATATCAAGGGAACTTGACGATTGATGTTACCGATTTCTTCACCACCGACCAACGCATCATCTCTCCCATACACGACGGTATACGCAAGTCCTACTCCTTTGCACCGGACGCTTCCATTATCAAAGGAGTCAAACTGTTTCCGTCCAATATGGAAGTACGCACACAAATGAATCTCCGCAACAATCAAAACGGCCAGTGCATCACGCTGATGCTCAACCGCTCGATACTCCAATTGCCGGATACGCTGATGGAACAGCGCTTTCAGGACAATCGTGTGGGATATTTCCATTCATTCCGTAACCTATTCGACACCCAGGAAGATAAAGTAACCACCTATAATTTTATCCATCGCTGGAGGCTGGAACCTAAAGACAGGGAAGCCTATTTCCGTGGAGAACTGGTAGAGCCCATAAAACCCATCGTATTTTACGTAGATACAGCATTCCCTCAAAAATGGCGTGAAACAATCATACAAGGTATCTTAGACTGGAACACTGCCTTTGAAGCTGCCGGATTTAAAAATGCCGTCCAAGCCAAGATGTATCCGAACGACCCTAACTTCGATCCGGATGATATGCGCTATAGTTGTGTGAAATATGCCACATACGCGATACCGAACGCGATGGGCCCCAGTTACGTAGACCCCCGTTCGGGAGAGATCCTTACAGCCGATGTCATTTGGTATCACAATGTCATCCAACTTGTACACAACTGGCGGTTTGTACAAACCGGTGCCGTAGATAAACGGGTACGTGCCAATGTGTTTCCTGACGATGTAATGTGCGAATCACTGCGTTATGTCATCTCTCATGAAATAGGACATACGTTAGGTTTGCTCCACAACATGGGAGCTAGCCATTCCTACCCCGTGGAGAAATTGCGCGATCCGGCTTTCACACAGAAATACGGTACGACTCCCAGCATCATGGACTATGCCCGCAACAACTACGTTGCCCAACCCGGCGACTTTGAGAAAGGCGTGAGACTGACGCCTCCTATTTTAGGAGTGTATGACATATATGCCATCAATTGGGGATATCGCCTTATTCCGGGCAATAAGACTCCCAAAGAGCAATCTAAGGTTCTAGCCAAATGGATTGAAGAGAAAGCCGGTGACCCGATGTACCAATTCGGATTACAGCAAATGGGGATTATTGAAGACCCGACCGCCCAAACGGAAGACTTAGGCAATGACCCGATAAAGGCGGGTGATTACGGTATCAGCAATCTGAAAATCGTCTATAAGAACTTGGAAGACTGGATGGGCGTGAAGGGAGATACTTATCAGGATTTAAAAGATTACTTTGCCAGCATTGTCGGACAGTATTCTAATTATTTGGGACATACACTGGGGTATGTGGGAGGAGTTGTATATACTTACAATCGTGTAGGAGAAAAAGACGGCGTACGTGTATTCGTACCCAAAAGTCAACAGTCCGCATCCATGAAATGGGTTGTCAGCCAACTGCGGGAAGCAAACAATTGGCTGATTATACCGGAGAAAATAATCCGCTTCGGATTTGACTTGAATGGTGCCGACGGTCTGATTCAAGGAGGTGCGGCAACACTTTACGATGCCCGTCGGTTGCAACGTATTTATGAAGGAGGCGTAGTAGACGCAAAGAACAACTATACACTCACGTCTTATTTGGATGACGTCTATCGTACTATATTCCAATCTACCATTGCCGGACAGGCACTCAATTATACTGAGATGAAAATGCAGGCGGCAGCCATCGAAGCACTGGCTACTAATGCGGGATTTATACAACCACCCATGGGGGGACTTCGAATCGGATTGGCCGATTCATTCTATTCGGAGAAATGGCGCTGCTGCTGTTCCGCCGCATCCGAGGAACAGTCAGCCACCATGCGTATGCCTGTCATTCCTCCTTTGAATCAGAAGTTGTTGCAATCTTCCTCTTTCGGGCAATTGCAGAAAATACTTCAGCTCTATAAGGCGAATAGTTCCGTAGGCAATCAGGAAAGCCGTGATTTTTATCGTTTCCAGATACAATATATCGAACGCTTGATGAAAAAATAGGCGGATGAGGGATCATTCTCTTTAAACTGAGAAAGCGATATTACAGTTCATATAATATCGCTTTCTTATTGATTAGAAACTATTTTCTACTTACTTGTTGTCATTCTCGCGAATCTCTACCCGGCGAATCTTGCCGCTGATCGTCTTCGGAAGTTCTTCCACGAATTCAATTACACGCGGATATTTATAAGGAGCAGTCACTTTCTTCACATGATTCTGTAACTCCTTAATCAGTTCTTCGCCGGCACGTGCTTTATAATCTTTAGATAGAACAATCGTAGCTTTTACTACCTGACCGCGAATCTCATCGGGTACTCCGGTGATGGCACATTCCACAACAGCCGGATGAGTCATCAATGCACTTTCCACTTCGAATGGGCCGATGCGGTAACCGGAGCTCTTGATAACGTCATCTGCGCGACCGACAAACCACAGGTATCCGTCTTCGTCTTTCCAGGCAACATCACCGGTATAATAAATACCGTCGTGCCAAGCTTCATGAGTGCGTTCCGCATCCCGGTAGTATTCTTTGAAAAGTCCGAGAGGTTTGCCTTTGCTGGTGCGGATTACAATTTGCCCCTGCTCACCGGCTTCAACAGAGCGACCTTCATGGTCGATCAAATCAACATCATATTGAGGATTCGGCAGTCCCATGCTTCCCGGTTTCGGTTCCATCCACGGCATGGTAGCGATGGTAAGGGTTGTTTCCGTTTGTCCGAAACCTTCCATCAGTTTGATACCAGTCAGTTTCTTGAACGTTTCAAATACGGCAGGGTTCAATGCTTCTCCGGCAATGGTGCAGTATTTGAGTGAAGATAAATCGAACTTCGTCAGGTCTTCGTGAATCAGGAAACGGAAGATGGTAGGAGGTGCACAAAGGGAAGTGACATGATATTCCTGGATTTTTTCAAGAATAGCTGCCGGGGTAAACTTTTCGTGGTCGTAGACGAAGATATTGGCTCCGGCAATCCATTGTCCGTAAAGTTTGCCCCATACCGCTTTCCCCCAGCCGGTATCGGCAATGGTGAGGTGAAGGCTGTTCTCATCCAGATTATGCCAGAAGCTACCGGTAACGATATGTCCTAGCGGATAAGTGAAGTCGTGTGCCACCATCTTAGGCTCGCCGGTAGTGCCGGAAGTAAAATACATCAGTGAGATGTCGTCGTTAGTGTTCGCATGGCGGGGACGTACAAACGGGGCGGCATGTTCGATACCCTGATGGAAGTCCTCGAAACCTTCCGGAATATCCGGACCGACACTGATTAACTTTTCTACAGTAGGACATTCGGGAAGAGCATCTATGATATGTTGCAGGATGATTCCTTCACCGGCAGCTACAATCATTTTGATATCGGCAGCATTGCAGCGGTAGATAATATCCTTTTTAGTCAGCAGGTGGGTAGCCGGAATGACGGTTGCTCCCAGTTTGTGTAGGGCAATGGTGCTATACCAGAACTCATAACGCCGTTTCAGAATCAGCATCACCATGTCGCCACGACCGATACCCAGACTCTGGAAGTAAGAAGCGGTCATGTCTGTATAGCGTTTCATATCGGCAAATGAGAACTGGCGGCTTTCGCCTTTGTCATTTGTCCAAAGCAAAGCGTTCTTGTCGGGTTGTTCGGCAGCCCAGGCATCTACTACGTCGTAGCCGAAGTTGAAATTCTCCGGAACGTTTATTTTTAAGTTTTTGATAAAGTCCTCTTGTGAACTGAAAGAGGTCTGTGATAAAAATCTTTCTACCATGATGTTATTACATAATTACTGCCAGAAAACGTACCGTTTTGCCATCGAGCGCTTTCATGCCATGTGGAAGTTTAGAGTTAAAATAAATGCTGTCGCCTTGGTTGAGGATGATTTCTTTGCCTTCGATGTTGATAAGCATACGTCCTTCGATGACAAGGTTGAATTCCTGTCCGTTATGTTTGTTATAATGGATCGGCTCGTCGATTGCTTTCGGTTCAACGGTAACGATGAACGGGTCAGCGGTACGGTTCATGAATCCTGAAGCCAGCGATTGGTATTTATAAGCTTTGGTACGTTCGATGCTGACACCTTTGCCGGCACGGGTCACGAAGTAGCTGCTCATTTTGGGCTCTTCGCCAAACATCAGGGCATCGAGAGCTACATTGTACGTACGGGCTATTTTTTGTAACATACTGACGGAGATATCGTACTCTCCAGTTTCCGCAAGCCGGTATTCCTCAGCAGAAATGTCGCTGTCGCGGGCAATGTCTTCAGAAGTCAATTCGAGTACATCACGTAGTCCGCGAAGGCGTTCTGCTATCTGTTTAATTTGGTCATTCATATTGTTGAAGTTATAAGTGATTAGTTATAGTAATTTTGCGAAATGATTTCATTTTATTCAGGCACGGATTACACGGATTTCACGGTTTTTAGTATTATAATTGTATAAAGCAACAGCGTAATCCGTGTAATCCGTGCCTGAACTTACTGACAGTCTTATTGTTATTTCGACGCTTTCATCGCTCGGATGATAGCGGAAGTGAAGCCGTTATGCTCCAGTTCGTTGATTCCCTTGATGGTGATTCCGCCCGGAGTAGTCACCTTGTCGATTTCTACACTGGGGTGGGTGTCATTGTTCTGAATCAGTGCGGCCGCTCCTTTTAAGGATTGGGCTATCATCTGCATGGCATCTTTAGGACGGAGTCCCATTTCAATTCCGGCTTGCATGGCTGCCTGAATGTATTTCAGAACGTAAGCGATACCGCAGGATGCCAATGCAGTGGCTGCCGCTATTTTATCTTCGGGAATCAGCATCACTGTTCCCATCTCGCTGAATAGCCGGAGGACGAATTTGTCTTGTTCATCATTCGTGTTGCGGGCAGCGACAAGCGTCATGCTTTCCAGTTCGCTGATAGCGGTATTCGGAATCAGACGGAACATCGGCATTTCCGGTGCAACGACACAATGAGCCAATTCTTCAAAGCTGATGCCGGCGGCTACAGAAATTAGTATCTGTTTGCTTTTCAGTTTCAATTCGCGCATCACAGGTTCCATAAACCACGGTTTGACGGCGAGGATGACAATATCTGCTCCTGAGGCAGCTTCCGCATTATTGTTCGTGATAGAGATATCCGGAAATTCATTCTTCAGTTTCTCTAGTTTTCCGGCACTGGGATTGGATACAATGATATCCGAATCGTCTATCAGACTTCCTTTTGCCAGGCCACGGGCTATTGAACCGCCCATGTTTCCTGCACCGATAATGGCTATTTTCATATACGCTTGTTTTTAATGAGTTGTTACAGACAAAGGTAACGGTTAATTACGAAAAAACAAAAAGCAGCCAGAATAAGAACTAAATTTCTAATAGAGGCTGCTTTTATCGTTGGCTGTTTATTAATCAAATGAGCGGTTAGAGTACTTTCTTGAACCGGGCAAGGAATTCTTTTGCTTCCTCCATGCTAAGACAAAGAGGGGGCAACAGGCGAAGTACATTCGTGCCGCTTGCTCCGGTGAATACGTGCTCGTCGTAAATGAGTCGGCTGCGCAGTTCCTTGATTGGTTCTTCAAATTCAAGTCCGATCATGAGTCCGCGTCCGCGCACTTCCTTAATTTGCGGGAATTTCTTTAGTTCTTCCAGTAAATAGTCACCTACAGCTTTTGCATTCTCTACCAGATTTTCCTGTTCAATGACATCCATCACGGCGAGAGCTGCCGCACATGCCAGATGGTTTCCACCGAAGGTAGTTCCCAACTGACCGTATACCGGTTTGAATATCGGGCTGATTAGGACACCTGCCATCGGGAAGCCGTTACCGATTCCTTTGGCTACAGTGATGATGTCCGGTTTGATATCGTTATATTGATGAGCGAAGAATTTGCCGCTACGTCCGTATCCGCTCTGAATCTCATCCAGAATCAGGATGGTTCCCGTCTCGCTACAAGTTTTGCGGAGTTCCTGCATAAATTCGGTGGTCGGTATTTTGATACCGCCTACACCTTGAATTCCTTCAATGATAACAGCACAGGTGTCTCCTTTAGACAATTCCTGCTTCATCGCGTCAATGTCGTTGAGCGGAAGGTAGGTGACATGACCGTTATTGTTGATAGGAGCGATAATGGAAGGATTGTGAGTTGCTTCTACTGCAAGAGACGTACGTCCGTGAAACGCTTTGCTGAAAGATACGATTTTGGTACGTCCGTTGTGGAAAGAAGCCAGCTTCATGGCATTTTCGTTTGCTTCGGCACCACTGTTAATCAGAAACAGGCTGTAGTCTTCGTAACCGGAAATCTTTCCCAGTCGTTCGGCTACCTCTTGTTGAAGCTTATTGATGACAGAGTTCGAGTAGAAACCAAGTTTTGATACTTGATTGCTGATCATCGCTACATAGTGGGGATGCGCGTGTCCGATGGAGATAACGGCGTGACCTCCGTAGAGATCCAGATATTCTATTCCGTTCTCATCCCATACCTTGCAGCCATCACCTTTGACAATGTTGATATTGTATAAAGGATATACATCGAATAAATTCATAATTCTTCTGTTTTTTAGAAAGCTGAAGGCTTCAAACGTAGTCCTATGGTTTCTTCCAGGTTGAACATCAGGTTCATGTTATGAACGGCTTGTCCGCTGGCGCCTTTCAGCAAGTTGTCGATACAAGAGATAATCAATAGCTTGTCGCCATGCTTTTCCAGATGTATCAGGCATTTATTAGTATTAACGACTTGTTTTAAGTCAATATTCTTATCTACGATGTGTACGAAGGAGTCTTTGGCATAATATTCCTCATACATACGAACGATTTCTTCCTGTGCTACTTTGGTCTTGACTACCAGCGTTGCAAAGATACCACGAGGGAAGTCTCCACGGTATGGAATGAAGTCAATATCTGCATCGAAGCTGTTTTGCAGTTGCTTCAGCGATTGCTTGATTTCCGGAACGTGTTGGTGTTCGAATGCTTTGTACACACTCATATTGTTGTTTCTCCAACTGAAATGACTGGTAGCACCCGGTTTCACTCCGGCGCCCGTACTTCCTGTAATGGCATTTACCATCACATCATCCGTCAGCATCAGGTTCTTGGCGAGCGGAAGCAAACCAAGTTGTATGCAGGTTGCAAAACAACCGGGATTGGCTACGTGCTTCGCCGTGCAAGTGGCCCGGCGGTTCAGTTCCGGCAGACCGTAGATAAAGTCATGGTCATCGCTTTTGATACGGTAGTCCATGGAGAGGTCGATAATCTTCAGGTCTTCCGGTATGTTGTGGCTTTCCATGAATTTCTTTGTGTCGCCGTGGGCGGTACAGAAGAAAAGAACGTCGATTTCGTCCAAAGGTAACTGGTCGGTGAATCTTAAATCTGTTTCTCCATACAAGCCTTCGTGTACGTCGGTAATTTTGTTTCCGGCATTACTGCTGCTGTTGATAAATACGATTTCAGTTTCCGGATGGTTGAGCAGCAGACGGATTAATTCGCCTGCTGTATATCCTGCGCCACCAATGATTCCTGCTTTAATCATATCTCTTCGTCTTTGTGGTTATTATAGTAAACGCGGAGCGGAGTGGAGGTCACTTTGATAAAGCCTTTTGCATCTTCGGCTGTCCAGCCTTTCTGCATTTCACCGTATTCTCCGAATTTAGTCTTCACCAGATCATCTTCCGATTCTACACCTACGGTAGAGAAAGAAAGCGGGCGAAGTTCGAGGATCGCTGTACCGTTCACATTGCGCTGGCTTTCCTGCAACATGGCTTCGATGTCACGCATGACCGGTTCCAGATATTGACTTTCGTGGAGGAACATACCGTACCAGTTAGCTACTTGGTCTTTCCAGTATTGTTGCCATTTGCTCAATGTATATTTTTCAAGGAAACGGTGAGCGCCGATAATCAACATCGGGGCAGCTGCTTCGAATCCTACACGGCCTTTGATACCGATAATTGTATCGCCTACGTGCATATCACGGCCGATACCGTATGCTGCACCAATCTCTTCCACTTTCTGGATAGCTTTGATCGGGTCGTCAAACTTCTCGTCGTTGACAGCTTTCAGTTCCCCTTTTTCAAAAGTCAGGCGGAGCTGTTCGCTACCTTCTTTTTCAACATGTTTGAGGTAGGCTGTTTCCGGGAGTCCTTGCGCGGAGTCGAGAATTTCGCCGCCACAGATAGAAGTACCCCACAAACCAACGTTATAAGAGTATTTCAGCTTAGTAAAGTCTGCGCTGAAACCATGCTTGTTCAGATAATCAATTTCTTCCTGACGGCTCAATGCCATGTCACGGGTCAATGTGATGATTTCCACATTGGGAGCCAGTACGAGGAAAGTCATATCGAAACGGATCTGGTCGTTACCGGCTCCGGTAGAACCGTGTGCGATGGCGTCTGCACCAATCTCGTTGGCATAGCGTGCGATAGCCAATGCCTGGAAGATACGTTCGGAACTGACTGAAATAGGATAAGTACCGTTGCGCAGCACATTTCCGAAAACCATGTATTTCAGACTCTTTTCGTAGTATTCTTGGGTAACGTCCAGTGTTACGTATTTCACTGCTCCCAGTTTATAAGCATTTTCTTCGTTTGTCTTCAGTTGTTCTTCACTGAAACCACCCGTATTGGCACAAGCTGCATATACTTCGTAACCTTTTTCTTTGGCGAGGTACATGACGGTGAACGATGTGTCCAGTCCGCCGCTGAATGCCACCACTACTTTTTTCTTCTTTTCTTCCATAGTGCTGTATCTTTTAAATGTTATTTCTTTCTTGTTCTTTTTTTATGTTCCGCGGGTCTGTCGGATCGTACAGCATGGCTGTGCAGATGCAGAACTTACGGTTCTTCGCTACCAGAATGTCATGGTTGATACATCCTTCGCATCCTTTCCAGAAAGCTTCATCGTCTGTCAGTTCATTGAAAGTGACAGGTACGTAACCCAGTTCGGTGTTCATCTTCATGACTGCTGCTCCGGAGGTCAGACTGAATATTTTTGCTTTCGGCCATCGGAGACGTGCGAGTTGGAAAGAAGCCTGTTTGATACGTTTTGCCAACCCTAATCCACGAAAATCGGGATGAACGATCAGACCGGAAGTAGCTACGTACTGCTTGTTTCCCCATGATTCGATATAGGTGAATCCGGCGAAAGTGTCACCGCAAAGAGCAATAATCGCCTTACCTTCTTTCATCTTTGTCGCTACGTATTCGTGTGTGCGTTCCGCAATTCCTGTTCCTCGTACGGCGGCAGCATTTCTGATAGTTTCCAAAATAGTGTCAACGTAAACCTCATGTGAGGCGTCGGCTACCATAACATCTATTTGTTGAGTGTCCATTTCTTTATGATATAATAATAGGTATAATTATTCGATATTGGGAATGATGAGTGACAAAAGCTGGCGTATCTTGCTGGTTGCAACTCCTTCACGCAATACCAGCATGATTGTGTCATCACCGGCAATGGTTCCCAGGATTTCACTGAATTCATTGTTGTCGATGTCATAAGCCATGCTGCTGGCATAACCGGGACGGGTGCGGATAACGGCAATGTTACCGGAAAACTGCAAAGAGATAAATCCGTTGTTGCGTAACATTTCACCGGCACTCTGGTCGGTAGAACGTTTATACATAATGTTGTTCGGCAGTACATATACGTACTTTCCGTTCATACTGGCAGCCTTGGCTACTTTCAGTTGTTTCAAGTCGCGGGAGAGGGTGGCCTGTGTCAGTTCGAAGCCTTCGCGGTTCAGCTCTTGCAGCAGTTCTTCCTGCGAACCGACCTCCTTGCTTGAGATAATCATTTTGATGGCGTCTAACCGATTTGCTTTCTTCTTCATTGTATAATTATTCTAAGAATGGCGCAAAAGTATGCATTATTTCGGAGAAAATATGCATAAAACCAAAGTTTTTTTGCATAAAAGTGAAAAATATGCTAAACGATGAGAGCCTGTTTTTCTGTTTTGTGTCAAAATGTATACCCTTTCAATCAAAATACATAAGGAAAGGGAGGAGGGAATCGCCTATCTTTGCCATGTAGGTAAATGTATACCTTAAATATATAGACAGAATACCATGAAACAAAACTTTTTTGCAGTCGACCTGGGCGCAACGAGCGGTCGTACAATCTTGGGAACTTTCATTGAAGGCGGATTAAATCTGGAAGAGATTAATCGTTTTCCTAACCACCTGATTGAAGTGGGTGGACATTTCTATTGGGATATTTATGCATTATATCGTCACATTATTGACGGATTGAAGTTGGTTGCTCACCGTGGCGAATCCATTGCTTCTATCGGTATCGATACTTGGGGAGTGGATTTTGTATGTGTCGGAAAAGACGGTAACTTGCTTCGCCAGCCTTATGCATATCGTGACCCGCATACAGTAGGAGCACCGGAGGCTCTTTTCTCCCGTATCTCCCGTAGCGAAGTGTATGGCAAAACGGGTATTCAGATTATGAATTTTAATTCACTTTTCCAATTAGATACTTTACGGCGCAATCACGACAGCGCATTGGAGGCGGCAGATAAAATTCTGTTTATGCCGGATGCGTTGAGCTATATGCTCACTGGAGAGATGGTGACGGAATATACGATTGCTTCGACAGCCCAGCTGGTGAATGCACAAACACGACGTTTGGAGCCGGAGTTGCTGAAAGCGGTAGGATTGAGCGAGAAGAATTTCGGCCGTTTTGTATTCCCGGGTGAAACGGTGGGAGTATTGACGGAAGAAGTGCAAAAGATTACCGGACTGGGGGCGATTCCTGTGATTGCTGTAGCCGGACACGATACCGGTTCTGCTGTTGCTGCCGTTCCGGCATTGGATCGCAATTTTGCTTATTTGAGTAGTGGAACCTGGTCGCTGATGGGAGTTGAAACGGATGCTCCGGTGATTAATGCCGAAACAGAAGCGTTGAACTTTACCAATGAAGGCGGTGTAGAAGGAACCATTCGTCTGTTGAAGAATATTTGTGGAATGTGGCTGCTGGAACGTTGCCGTCTGAATTGGGGAGATACAAGTTATCCTGAATTAATCAGTGAGGCGGATGCTTGTGAACCATTCCGTAGTCTGATTAATCCGGATGATGATTGTTTCGCGAATCCTGCGGATATGGAAAAAGCCATTGCTGAATATTGCCGGGCTACCGGACAATCGGTTCCCGAGAAACGAGGACAAGTGGTGCGCTGTATCTTTGAAAGTCTGGCTTTGCGTTATCGTCAGGTGTTGGAGAATTTACGTTCACTTTCTCCCCGTCCGATTGATACATTGCACGTGATTGGCGGAGGTAGCCGGAATGATTTGCTGAACCAGTTTACTGCCAATGCAATAGGCATTCCTGTGGTAGCCGGCCCGTCTGAAGCGACAGCCATCGGTAATGTGATGATTCAGGCCATGGCAGCAGGCGAAGCAACGGATGTTGCCGGTATGCGCCAGTTAATTAACCGTTCTATCCCGTTGAAGACTTATCAACCGCAAGACACGGAAGCTTGGGATACGGCTTATATCCATTTTAAGAACTGTGTTCGGAAATAAATGGAACAACCGACAGAATAATCATTTTTAAAACTAATAGAATATCATGAAAAAAGAAGAACTGATTCAGAAAGCGTATGAAATTGCTGTGGAACGTTATGCAGCAGTAGGTGTAGACACCGAAAAAGTATTGAAAACTATGCAGGATTTTCATCTGTCACTTCACTGCTGGCAGGCTGATGACGTTGCAGGATTTGAAGTACAGGCCGGTTCGTTGACCGGAGGTATTCAGGCAACCGGTAATTATCCGGGCAAAGCTCGTAACATTGAAGAACTGCGTGCCGACATCTTGAAAGCTGCTTCTTATATCCCGGGTACTCATCGTTTGAACTTGCATGAAATCTACGGAGATTTCCAAGGTAAAGTGGTAGACCGTGACCAAGTAGAACCGGAACATTTCAAGAGCTGGATTGAATGGGGTAAAGAACATAACATGAAGCTCGACTTCAACTCTACTTCTTTCTCTCATCCGAAATCAGGTGATTTGTCACTTTCTAATCCTGATGAAGGTATCCGTCAGTTCTGGATTGAACATACCAAACGTTGTCGTGCAGTTGCGGAAGAAATGGGTAAGGCACAGGGCGATCCATGTATCATGAATCTTTGGGTACATGACGGAAGCAAGGATATCACTGTAAACCGTATGAAATATCGGGCATTGTTGAAAGATTCTTTGGATCAGATTTTCGCTACCGAATATAAGAATATGAAGGATTGTATCGAATCTAAGGTGTTCGGTATTGGTCTGGAAAGCTACACGGTAGGTTCTAACGACTTCTATATCGGTTACGGTGCTTCTCGTAATAAGATGATTACGTTGGATACCGGTCACTTCCACCCGACAGAAAGTGTAGCTGATAAAGTATCTTCATTGTTGCTTTATGTTCCTGAATTGATGTTGCACGTAAGCCGTCCGGTTCGTTGGGATTCAGACCACGTAACTATCATGGATGACCCGACTATGGAACTGTTCAGCGAAATCGTTCGTTGCGGTGCTTTGGATCGTGTACACTATGGCCTTGACTATTTCGACGCATCTATCAACCGTATCGGTGCTTATGTGATCGGTAGCCGTGCAGCACAGAAATGTATGACTCGTGCTTTGCTCGAACCGATTGCGAAGTTGCGTGAATACGAAGCAAACGGACAGGGATTCCAGCGTCTGGCTCTGCTCGAAGAAGAAAAAGCGCTGCCTTGGAATGCAGTTTGGGATATGTTCTGCTTGAAGAATAATGTTCCTGTAGGTGAAGATTTCATCGCAGAAATCGAAAAGTACGAAGCCGAAGTAACTTCTAAACGATAAGTTATGGATATTTTAATCGGCTTATTGATTATAGCCATCGGTAGCTTTTGCCAGTCCAGTTCTTATGTGCCTATTAAAAAGGTAAAGGAATGGAGCTGGGAAAGCTTCTGGTTAATACAAGGTGTATTTGCCTGGTTAGTGTTCCCGTTCCTGGGTTCACTACTGGGGGTACCCCAGGAAAGTAGTTTGTTCGACTTGTGGGGAGCGGGAGGTGCTGGAATGAGCATCTTTTATGGTATATTATGGGGAGTGGGAGGTTTGACTTTCGGACTTTCCATGCGTTATCTGGGGGTTGCGCTGGGGCAGAGTATCTCATTGGGTACTTGTGCCGGTTTCGGAACTCTTCTTCCGGCTCTTTTTGCAGGCACAAACTTGTTTGAAGGTAACGGGTTGATTCTTCTGTTGGGTGTTTGCATCACATTGGCGGGTATTGCCGTTATCGGGTATGCCGGTAGCTTGCGTGCACAAAACATGAGTGAAGAAGAAAAACGTGCTGCCGTAAAGGACTTCGCATTGACAAAAGGTTTGCTGGTGGCACTTCTAGCCGGTGTCATGAGTGCTTGTTTTGCTTTGGGACTGGATGCGGGAACACCTATCAAGGAAGCTGCTTTAGCCGGTGGAGTAGAAGGGCTTTATGCCGGACTTCCGGTGATCTTTCTGGTTACATTGGGGGGATTCCTGACAAATGCAGTTTACTGTCTGCAGCAGAATGTAGCGAATAAATCGATGGGTGACTATGCTAAAGGAAAAGTATGGGGCAATAATTTAGTTTTCTGTGCGTTGGCTGGTGTACTATGGTACATGCAGTTCTTCGGACTGGAAATGGGTAAGAGTTTCCTTACGGAAAGTCCGGTATTGCTGGCTTTCTCCTGGTGTATTTTGATGGCATTGAATGTCACATTTAGTAATGTTTGGGGAATTATTCTGAAAGAATGGAAAGGCGTGTCAAATAAGACCATAACTGTGCTGATAGCTGGTCTGATCGTACTTATCTTCTCATTAGTGTTCCCAAATTTGTTTTAAAAAAATCAGGCACGGATTACACGGATTACACAGTTTTTTTATAACTTGCGACAAAATCAGTGTAATCTGTGTAATCCGTGCCTAATTAAAAAATATATATAGAATGAAATCAATCTTAGAGAATCGTCCGGGACTTGCCAAAGAAGTAAACAAGGTAGCGGAAGTTGCCGGATACTTGTGGCAGAAAGGATGGGCTGAACGTAACGGTGGTAATATCACTGTTAATATCACAGAGTTTGTAGACGATGAAATCCGTCAGATGAAACCGATCAGTGAAGTTAAACCTATCGGTGTAACTCTTCCTTATCTGAAAGGATGTTATTTCTACTGCAAGGGAACTAATAAGCGCATGCGCGATTTGGCCCGTTGGCCAATGGAGAATGGTTCGGTGATCCGTATTCTGGATGACTGTGCCAGCTACGTAATTATTGCGGACGAGGCTGTGGCTCCGACATCGGAATTGCCTTCTCACTTGAGCGTGCATAATGACCTGTTGAGTAAAAACTCTCCTTATAAAGCATCTGTGCATACACACCCGATCGAACTGATTGCCATGACGCATTGCCCGAAGTTTCTGGAAAAAGATGTAGCTACCAATCTGTTGTGGAGTATGATTCCCGAAACAAAGGCATTCTGTCCGCGTGGTTTGGGTATCATTCCTTATAAATTGCCTAGTTCTGTTGAGTTGGCGGAAGCTACCATCAAGGAATTGCAGGATTACGATGTTGTGATGTGGGAGAAACATGGTGTATTTGCAGTAGATTGCGATGCGATGCAGGCGTTCGACCAGATTGATGTACTTAATAAATCGGCTCTCATCTATATTGCAGCGAAAAATATGGGCTTCGAGCCGGATGGTATGAGTCAGGAACAGATGAAAGAAATGACAGTTGCTTTTAATCTCCCTAAATAAAAAAACAATAGCACAACCATGAATCGCATTATTTTAAATGAAACTTCTTACTTCGGTGCCGGATGCCGGAGTGTGATTGCTGTGGAAGCAGCCAGACGTGGCTTTAAGAAAGCCTTTTTTGTAACGGATAAAGACTTGATTAAGTTTGGAGTAGCTGCCGAAATCATTAAAGTATTTGATGAGAACCAGATACCTTACGAACTTTATAGTGATGTAAAAGCTAATCCTACTATTGCAAATGTACAAAACGGTGTGGCGGCCTACAAAGCTTCCGGAGCCGATTTTATCGTAGCTTTGGGTGGTGGCTCTTCTATCGATACCGCCAAAGGGATCGGTATCGTTGTGAACAACCCTGACTTTGCAGATGTGAAATCTTTGGAAGGTGTGGCTGATACCAAACATAAAGCTGTACCTACCTTTGCACTGCCTACTACTGCCGGAACGGCTGCCGAGGTAACGATCAATTATGTGATTATTGATGAAGATGCCCGTAAGAAGATGGTTTGTGTGGACCCGAACGATATCCCTGCCGTGGCTATCGTAGACCCTGAACTGATGTACTCAATGCCGAAGGGACTGACTGCCGCTACCGGTATGGATGCTCTGACGCATGCCATCGAAAGTTATATTACTCCGGGTGCTTGGGTAATGAGCGATATGTTCGAATTGAAGGCTATTGAGATGATTGCACAAAATCTGAAAGCAGCCGTAGATAATGGTAAAGATGTGGCAGCCCGCGAAGCAATGTCGCAGGCACAATATATTGCCGGTATGGGATTCTCGAATGTCGGTTTGGGAATAGTTCACTCAATGGCTCATCCGCTGGGTGCATTCTATGATACTCCTCATGGGGTAGCCAATGCTTTGTTGTTACCGTATGTGATGGAATACAATGCTGAATCTCCGGCAGCTCCGAAATATATCCATATTGCGAAAGCAATGGGAGTGGATACTACCGGAATGAGTGAAGCAGAGGGCGTTAAAGCTGCTATTGAAGCTGTGAAAGCACTTTCTATCAGCATTAATATCCCACAGAAATTGCATGAAATCAATGTGAAAGAAGAAGATATTCCTGCATTGGCTGTAGCTGCTTTCAATGATGTTTGTACAGGTGGAAATCCTCGTCCTACTTCGGTAGCGGATATTGAAGCCTTGTATCATAAAGCATTCTAAATCTCGTCATAGTAAAGTTTGTTTTTATATAAACATCCGGAGATACTTGAAAGTACGCTCCGGATGTTTTTTTATACCCTTGCGTGTGTTTTCTGAAAATAATTCCTATTTTTGTCTGGTTCAATTGCATGAAAACACACTGATATGATCGAGGATAATAGTTTGGGATTAGAATTTAAATATCTGATTGTAAATGACATGGACCGTAAATTCGGCCTGTGGGTAAATACTGTCGGCTATCAGTCTATCCCTCCCGATTCACCTTATCCGTTGAAAGAACATCCCTCCGGTTACTTTTTTAATGCGGAAAAAGGAAGGGTACTCCGCGAATATCAGTTGGTTTATATCACCAAAGGGCGTGGTTTGTTTTCATCCGATTCCACTTCCGAAAAGCAGGTTTGTAAAGGTCGGCTGATGGTGCTGTTTCCCGGTCAATGGCATACTTACCGCCCGTTACGGCAGACTGGTTGGACGGAGTATTATATTGGTTTTGAAGGACCAATGATAGACGCCATCGTGAACGATGCTTTTTTGTCGCAGGAACAGCAAATACTCGAAATTGGTATTAATGAAGAGTTGGTTTCCTTGTTCTCCCGTGCCCTTGCTGTGGCAGAAGCGGATAAGATTTCCGCGCAACAATATCTTTCCGGCATTGTGCTTCACATGATAGGAATGATTCTTTCTGTTTCCAAGAATAAGTTTTTTGAGATGAGTGATGTGGACCAGAAGATAGAGCAGGCTAAAATTATCATGAATGAAAATGTTTCCGGTAATGTGGATCCGGAAGAGTTGGCTATGCGGCTCAACATCAGTTATTCATGGTTCCGACGTGTTTTCAAGGAATATACAGGTTATGCTCCCGCCAAGTATTTTCAGGAATTGAAACTACGTAAGGCCAAACAAATGCTGGTCGGAACTTCCCAATCCGTGAAAGAGATTTCTTTTTTCCTGGGTTTCCAGTCTACCGAATACTTTTTCTCTTTTTTCAAGAAGCGTACAGGGCTTACTCCGTTGGAATATCGTTCGTTCGGACGGGAAGAATGAATAGGGTGAAAGTCTATATCTATCAGTAATTTTGCTCTGATTTTGGGAATATCATAAAAACTGTTACTTTTGTGACGAGATTAATGTGCGCTATAAACCATCATTCTTGATATGCGTGGACAAAGACTATCTAATATCCATTTTTTGATTCTGCTATCTCTTTTTGGATTTGTATTTCCACTCCGGTCACAGGAATACAAGTTCAGAACATTGGGTGTGGAAGATGGATTGTCGCAAATAACGGTGAGTGATATTTGCCAGGATGAGAAATCGCGTATATGGATTGCCACTCTGGACGGGCTGAATTGTTTCGATGGCAATCACATCAAAGTCTTCAACCACTTTCATAACGACTCTATCAGTTATGGTAATTTATATGTGACTCAAATGGTGGAAGACGGTCAGGGAAGTCTTTTCCTGTTGGCTTCTACCGGACTTTTCCAGTTCGACCTTGAAACGGAGAAATATTATATCCTTCCGGTGACTTCTCCCTCCACTCTTGCCAAAGGAAAGACGGGAGTGTGGATTGCAGAAGGAGGGAAACTGTTCTTATACGATAAGAATACCCGCCTCTTGAAACCGATGTATGCCGATTTGCAGCTGCCGGACAGTGGCCCGACGATGGTGGAAGGTTCCGAGGGAAGCCTCTGGATTGCTTTGAAAGAGGGTGGGGTGATGCGTGTAGACACTTGCGGAGCGATGTCACTTCACTTGCCCGGAATTAAAGTGATGAAACTGATAAAAAGTAACGACCAGAATATCTGGATAGGTTCGCAGGATCAGGGCGTTTTCTGTTTTTCACCTCAAGGTGCCATCATACATCACTATGAATACAATGATAAGAGTGTTTACACGGTTCGGGATGATATGGCGAGAGCGTTATGTCAGGACTTGGAAGGGAATATATGGGTAGGCTACAGAAGTGGATTGAGTAAGATTGAAGTGGCTACCGGGAAAATATTCCATTATCAGGCAGATCCTAACCGGGTGGGTGCCATGTCCAATCGTTCGGTGACGTCTCTTTATACAGACAATCAGGGAACTGTTTGGGTGGGGACTTATTGGGGAGGGGTAAATTTTTTCTCCCCGGAATATCAGCATTTTGTGCATTATCATGCTTCGGACACCGGATTGTCTTTTCCGGTGGTCGGTGCTATGGCGGAAGATAAAGCCGGAAATATCTGGATTTGTACGGAAGGAGGCGGATTGGATTTATATCAACCGGAGCAAGGGAAGTTCAAGCATTTTAATGCGCATACGGGGTATCATTTCAGTACGGACTACCTGAAAGATGTCGTTTTCGATGAGGCTAATAATTGCTTATGGATTGCCGCTGACTTTACCAATAAGGTTAATTGTTTTCATCTTGATAACTATCGGAATGATATCTATAATCTCGAACCGCTTGGAGAAGAAAGTGTAGGAGAAGCTCTGTTTGCTTTGGCAGATACGCCTCGTAAATTGTATGTCGGGACAACATCCGCTATTGTGAGTTTGGATAAACAGACCTTGAAACCGGAGGTGTTGTTTCATCAGAAGGAATTGTTTACACATAACTACAACACCCTATTGCTTGATTCGAAAAACAGATTATGGTTTGCTTCCGATGACGGTTGTGTAGCTTATGTGATTGAGGAAAAGCGGTTTGAAACCTATAGGATAAGTCTGAAGAAACGGGTCAGATCTCAAAAAGAGCTGGTCAATGTTATCTATGAAGATCGGAAAGGAAATATTTGGGTAGGGACACATGGAAACGGACTTTTCTTGTTGGATAAGAAAGACCGTTCATTTCATTTGCATACTCCTGAAAGTGTATTGTCAGGAGAAAATATCAGGGTATTGGGTGAAACTCCTTCCGGAAATTTGCTGATTGGTACCGGGCATGGATTGTCAATGCTGGAGCAGAAAGAGGGAAAAGTGATTAACTTCAATTCGAAAACAGGGTTTCCTCTGACTCTTGTGAACCGGAAATCCATGCATGTATCGCGCAATCATGATATTTATATGGGAGGGGCCACCGGACTGGTTACCATTCGTGAAAGTAGTCTGTATTATCCTCCGAAAATATACGATCTGGAGTTGGCGCATTTGTATGTCAACAACAAAGAGATAACAACAGGCGATCAAACCGGTATTTTAAATAAATCCTTTGCCTATACCGACCGGATCAAATTGAATTACTTGCAGAATGTGTTTTCTATCGGCTTCTCGACAGATAATTTTTTGCATATAGGCGGGGGTGAGGTAGAATACCGGTTGATGGGGTATAATGATGAATGGAGCGAGAACCGTTTGGGAAATGATATTACTTATACGAACATCTCTCCGGGCGATTATGTCTTTGAGATCAGGCTGAAGAACTTCCCGGAAGTAATCAGATCGCTGAATATAACGATTACGCCACCTTTCTATGCCACTTGGTGGGCCTATACGATTTATGTATGCGTGATTCTGACTATTCTATTCTTTATCGTGAGAGAATATAGAATCCGTCTGTTCCTGAAAACTTCATTGGATTTTGAACTTCGCGAGAAGCAATACATTGAAGAGATGAATCAATCCAAACTTCGTTTCTTCACGAATATCTCGCATGAAATCAGAACTCCGATCACTCTTATTCTGGGACAGGTTGATCTATTGCTGAATTCCGGCAAATTGTCTACCTATGCTTATTCAAAACTGTTGAATATACATAAAAATGCAGGTAACCTGAAATCATTGATTACTGAATTGCTTGATTTCCGGAAACAAGAACAGGGACTTTTGAAACTGAAAGTTTCTCAATTTGACTTATATTCTTTGCTCAAAGAGCATTATGTATTGTTCAAGGAGTTGGCTGCTAACAGGAATATTTCGTTTGCTTTGCATGCCGACTGCGAGCAATGCCTCGTGTGGGGAGACCGGATGCAAATACAAAAGGTGGTTAATAACCTGCTGTCTAATGCTTTTAAATATACTTCAGACGGTGGAACTATCCGTATGGAATTGGCTGATGGAACGGAGGAATGTATGTTTTCCGTTTCCGATAATGGTGCGGGAATCTCCGAGGAAGACTACGTTAAGATATTCGAGCGGTTCTATCAGGTTGAGAATATAGGACAGTATGGAGGAACAGGTATCGGACTGGCTTTGAGTCAGGGTATTGTGAAAGCCCATCAGGGGGATATAACAGTAGAAAGTCAGTTGGGAAAAGGCTCTTGTTTTAAGGTCATTCTGAAAAAAGGGGATGCTCACTTTGATTCTTCTATTGCCCGGGTTGAACCGGAGCGGGATAAGGAATATATTTATTATTCGGAAGATAAAGAACTGTTGGTTAAGGAGGTGCGGTCAGCCCAGAGTGAAAGCGGGACTACTGACTGTAAGTTATTGGTAATTGATGATAATGAAGAGATCAGAAATATCCTTGTGGATATTTTCTCTCCATTGTACACGGTTGAAACTGCAAGTGATGGCAAGGAAGGATACGGGAAAGTAAAGGTGATGCAGCCCGATCTGGTTATTTCGGATATCATGATGCCCGGAATGCCCGGAACAGAGTTATGTGCCAAGATCAAGAACAATATAGAAACCTGCCATATACCTGTCGTTCTTCTGACTGCCCTTAGTGCTCCCGAACGTGAGTTGGAAGGATTGAGAATTGGAGCGGATATTTATGTGGTGAAGCCATTTAATATGCGGCGGCTGGTGATGCAATGCAATAATCTCATTAATACCCGCAGACTTTTACAGAATAAATATGCCCATCAATTGGATAGCAAGGCGGAGAAGATTGCAACGAACGAACTCGACCAGAAGTTTATCGAACAAGCTACTCAAGTGGTGGAAGATAATATGGAAAATCCCGAATTCAGTGTAGATGCTTTCTCACGGGAGATGGGGGTGGGGCGTACTGTCTTATTTCAGAAGATAAAAGGTATCACGGGAAGTACACCAAATAATTTTATCATGAATCTCCGTCTGAAAAAGGCTGCGTATTTTCTGCTGAATGCTCCGGAGATGAACATTTCGGATATTGCTTACCGGTTAGGATTTGGAAATCCTCAATACTTCAACAAATGTTTTAAAGAACTTTTTGATATAGCTCCTACACAGTATAGGAAATCTCATGATGCCCCTTCCGATCCCTCTGTAAGGTGATTAAAATAAGTCATCTGAATTTTTAGACTAGATAAAACGAACAATTCGATAGGGTGCAATATGCTCAAATGCGATACTTTTGTGGCGTTGGATCATGCCAGCTTGTACTTGAGTTTTCTTTAATTAGGTGTGTCCGCACACACTTTTATTTAGCAGACCAAGTATGATATAATCTTTATTCTAATATAATAATTATTGTATAGTATTATGAAAGACGATTACCTATGTAATAAATAAAAGATAACATCTTACAGGAGAGAGCCAATGTATTTCTCCTAATTAATTAAGTAGTGAGTAAAACCTTGATAATTAACCAATTTAATTTTATTCTAGTTATGAAAAATTTGCAGAGTAGGACAAAAGTGCGATTGTTGCAGTCGTTTCTTTTGATTTCCTTGAGTCTCCTTTTCCTTGTCCATCCGGCTTATGCTCAAGGCGGGTTTGCAGTGAAGGGAGTTGTTGTGGATAAAACAGGATTTCCTTTGCCTGGCGCTAACGTGATGGAGAAAGGAACATCTAATGGGACAATTACGGATTTAGATGGTAATTTCTCATTGAATGTTTCAAAGAAGGGAGTTACTTTGACTGTATCATTCATGGGATATACCCCTAAAGAGGTAGTAGTGAAAGATAAAACAATGAATATTACGCTTGAAGAGAACTCTAAGTTACTGGACGAAGTAGTGGTAGTGGGTTACGGTACGATGAAAAAGCGTGATGTGACGGGAGCTATTACTTCCATCTCAAGTGAGGCTATTGAGCAGAAAATGGCTACTAATGTTTTTGAAGCACTGCAAGGTACTACTGCCGGTGTACAGGTAGTGTCAGGTTCGGGACAGCCCGGTGAGTCTTCTTCTATTAAAATTCGTGGTACTTCCACTTTCTCCGCCGAAGGAGTGACTCCTCTTTATATTGTAGATGGTGTGCCTTTGGAAAGTATCGACGGTATCAATACCAATGATATTACTTCTATGGAGATTTTGAAAGATGCTGCTTCTGCAGCTATCTACGGTTCCCGTTCGGCTAACGGTGTGATTATTATCACTACCAAGAGCGGTCAGGAAGGTAAAGCCCGTATTGATATCAAGTATAATCACTCATGGGGTACATTGTCTCATAAGGTGCCACAGGCAAATCGCAAAGAGCGTCTGTTGTACGACCAGTACCGCAAAGAGTATTTTGAAACATACGGCGGAGGTAATCCTGACGAAAGTAGTGATATACTGAATGATCCGTTGAACTCTTTCTTTAATGTAGACAATGATTATCTGGACATGATTACGAGCACTGCGCAGAAAGATCAGGTGGATATCAGCGTAGGTGGCGGTACGAAGAAACTGAAATATTTCATCAATACCGGTTATTATAACGAGAAAGGTATTATTTCCAATACCGGTTTTCAAAGATTAAATACTCGTATCAACTCCGATTATTCACCGACAGACTGGATGAATATGGGTAGCCGTATTTCTTTGACTTATTCTAAGAAGAAAGGTCTGAATGAAGGTACATTATTGAGTGCGGTATTGACTCGTCGCCCTTATTTCAATACTTATTATCCGGATGGCTCTTTGGTTGGAGTGTTTAATGGTCAGAAGAACCCTATTGCACAGGTTAATTATACAACTGACTTTACAGACTCTTATAAGGCGAACTTTTTCCAGTTCTTTGAAATCAAATTCAACAAATATCTGAAGTTCAGAGCCAATATCAATGCCAACTTCTATCTGGATAAGCGCAAAAAACTCGAACCGAGTCTTATCACCGATGAATGGCAGAAACAGAATAAGGGCTATTCTTATAATTACTTGAACTGGAACTGGATGAATGAAGATTTCATCACTTATGCACGTAAGATCAAGGGACATAATTTCAGCGCAATGGTGGGTGTCAGTGCTCAACAATGGCGTTATGAAAATGAAACCTTTGTAGGTTTGAATTCATCCACTGACTTTATTTATACGATGAATGCCTTTGCTGCTAATTTGGATTTGTCTTCTACGGGATCTACCTTGAGCAATCACTCCATGGCTTCTGTCTTTGCACGTGTGACGTATGATTATCTGGGAAAATATCTGTTTACAGCGAATATGCGTCGTGACGGTTCTTCCCGTTTCGCGAAAGAAAACAAATGGGGAAATTTCCCGTCAGTGTCAGTGGGATGGCGTTTCTCTGATGAGAAGTTCATGAAGTTCTCGAAGAAATTCCTGGAAGATGGTAAGATACGTGTAAGTTATGGTATTACGGGTAATGAAGCGATCGGAAACTATGACTATATTTATTCTTATTCTCCGAATTCTATCTATGACGGAGTGGGTGGTGTTATTCCGACCCGTATCGGTAAAGACAACCTGAAATGGGAGGAAACCAAACAGTTCAACCTTGGTTTGGACTTGAATTTCTGGAATAGCCGTTTGACGATTACTGCCGATTACTACGATAAATATACAGACGGTCTGTTGGCAAACTACCAATTGCCTAAAGAATCCGGTTTTGCATATATGAAGACAAACGTCGGTGAGATGAGTAACCGCGGTTTTGAAATTGCCGTTACCGGTGATATTATCCGCACAAAGGACTGGAAGTGGAATGCTTCTTTCAATATCTCCAGAAATATCAACCGCATTGAGAAACTGTCTGAAGGTAAGGCATATATGGAAGGTGATATCTGGTGGATGCAAGAAGGCGGCCGTGTAGGTGACTTCTATGGATTTAAAAGCGCCGGTATCTTTGCTTACGACGAATCGAACGCTTTTACAGATAAATGGGAACAACTGACTCCGGTATTTGAAAATGGTGTATTCCAATACAAGTATTTATTGAATGGAAAGGAATATGCAGGTGATATCCGCCAGAAAACGTTACCGAACGGCAAACCGTTCCGTGGTGGAGATTACAACTGGGAAGAGCCGGAAGGAACTCGTGATGGTGTGATTGATGATAATGACCGTATGGTGATTGGTAATGCCATGCCTGATGTGACCGGTGGTTTGAATACAACCGTGACTTGGAAAAGCGTAAGCTTGTATTTGGGATTCTATTATTCTTTGGGAGGACAGATTTATAACGCTGCCGAACATAATCGTAATATGTTCAAATATACCGGAACCACTCCTTCACCGGAAGTCATTCATAATATGTGGTTGCATCCGGGCGATCAGGCCATCTATCCGCGTCCGTATAACGATGATTTCAACAATGCGCGTATGGGTAACTCGTTCTATTTGGAAGATGCTTCATTTATCCGTTTGCAGAACGTACGTATAGCCTATGATCTTCCTGAAAACTGGATAAAGAAGCTGATGTTGAAGAATATAAACATCTACGCTTTTATAAACAATGCATTGACATGGACCAACTATTCGGGATTCGATCCTGAATTCTCTACAAGTAATCCTTTGCAGGTAGGTAAAGACTCTTATCGTTATCCGAGAAAGAGAGAATATGGTATTGGTTTTTCTGCTAACTTTTAATTGAAAATATCGTATGAAGAATATAAAATATTTTGTTGGAGCTGTATGCCTGGCTCTATCATTGAATAGCTGTTCAGACTTTCTGAATGAGGAACCGGTGAGTGAAATCCCGGCAGGTGACATGTGGCAGACCGCTCGTGATGCTAAGGCAGGTATAAATGAAATCTACGGATTGCTGCGTTCCACTCTACGCGAGAATTATTTTTATTGGGGTGAATTCCGTTCGGATAACGTAGCTCCCGGAGCACCGGTGATGGCCGATCAGGCACGTGTGATTAATAACCTGATGTCTACGGACGAGAAATGTGCGAAATGGACAACCTTGTATCAGATGATTAACCAGACCAATCTGGCCATCAAATATGTTCCTAATATCAGTATGCCCGACGTGGCAGACCGCAACGATTACCTCGGACAAGCGTATGCGCTACGTGCTTTGGCCTACTTCTATGCTATCCGTGTCTGGGGAGACGTACCTTTGTTTATAGAACCTACTGAAAAGTATTCGGAGGCTATTTACAAGGAACGTACAGATAAGAATTATATTCTGGAACATGTTATTCTTCCGGATCTGAAGAAAGCGGAGAGTCTGATTAACCGTAACAAGAATTTTGAACGCAAACGTATTTCTATCTGTGGCGTATGGGCTATCATGGCAGACGCCTATATGTGGGCTGAAGAATATAATCTGGCCGATCAGACCATTGATAAGATGGCAACTATTGCTTCCAAGAAAGGTGGTCGCTTTGTGGACTTCGAACCTAACATTGCTACTTGGCATACCATGTTCACGGAAGAGCTGACCAATAAACCGTCTGATGATACACCGGAAAATGATGAATATAACTCCAGAGAGTTTATTTTCCTGGTTCACTTCAACATGGATGAAGTCGGCACGAATGGTTATAGTTATATGTATCAATGGTTCTCCGGTTCAGGAAACCGTGCGGCGGTTATGTCCGACAAGTTTATGAGCATCTTTGATGAAAAGGACATGAAAGGTGATTTGCGCAAAGATTATATGGTGAAGTATTACCAGAATGGAAATGAATTGCGTAAATATATGGCGGGTGATATTAGTAATTCTTTGAATAAGACTTGCGAGGTTGCTTATCCGATCTATCGCTATACAGATATGATGTTGCTTCAAGCAGAAGCTCGTGCTCATCAGGGTAAATGGGGTGAGGCTTTGGAACTGGTGAAATCTGTACGTGACCGTGCCGGATTGAACACGCTGACTGAAAATGATTTTGCTTCAGAAGAAGAAGTCGTTAATTATATTTTGCGTGAACGCCAAGTGGAATTAGCTGGTGAAGGACGTCGCTGGTTTGACTTGGTACGTACCGGAAAGTGGAAAGAAGTGATGAAACCTATCAACGGAATGGAGCAGGACGGTAATGAACTTTTCCCGATCCACTATTCACATATTCTGGAAAATCCGAAGATTGTGCAGAATACGTATTATGGCAATACTAACAACTAAAAAGATAGAAACGATGAAAAAGACAATATTATATAAGGCTCTTTTCTTTTGTTGGGCCATTCTGGCGTTGACCGGTTGTGATCTGGACTTACAAAAGAACTATGACTATGAACCGTCGGTGGATGATCCGTATGTAAAAGTGACAGCGTGGGAATATTTCCAAGATCACAAAGATATGTTCTCGGAGTTGATAGCAGCTATTGAGTATACAGGTCTGAAGGATTATTATAACCAGACTGATAATAAATATACTTTTCTGGCTTTGAATAATACAGGTATGCAGCTGTATCGGGAGAATGAATTTGCAGGTGCGGCATCCATTACAGATTGTGATAAAGAGAAAGTAACGAACATGTTGCTTTATCACATTGTAGACGGTGAATATAGTTCTTATGGACAGTTGCAGGTGGAACCTATGTTCGTATTGACGATGCTGAAAGGAGAGAATGGGCTGATGACAATGTCTGTATGGAAAAATCCCTGGCAGGCTGCAGTCGGTAAGATTCTGGTGAATCAGACCGGAAGCAACGGGAAATCTCCACAGCGTCAGGCTAAGACCAGCAACATTCTCCCGACGAATGGTGTGATTCATATATTTGAGAACTATTGCAAATATTCCAAATAACCACAGTTAATTAAAAAGAGAACTAATTATGATTCGTAAAATATATACCTTATTAATATTAGGACTTTGCCTGGGCTTTGCTGCCTGTAGCGATGATAATGATGGTCTGGATCCTAATGCGGCTGCTCCTGTGATTAAATTCCCGATGGAACAACTGGATGTGGATTTAAATAAAGTGGATAATTTGCCGGTAGTGGCTGTCATTAAGTCGCAGGCCGGACTCCGGAGTGTGACAATGAAATTGCAGACGCTAGAGGGAGTGACCGAATATAAGACGGTGACTGAATTCTTTAATCCCAATTCTTACAGCTTGTCTGAGAACTTGGAATATAATGCTAACTACGAAGCCTTTATCATTGAGGCTACGGACAAATTGAACCATGTGACGAGTGGAACTTTGCCAATTGCTGTTACCGATGTAATGGCACGTCCTGTCATAACATTCGATCCGGAAGAGATTGTATATGATGAGATGGATGAAAATCCGGTAATTCCCCGTACCACTTTCAAGGTTGTTTCGGAAGCAGGTTTGAAAGTAGTGGAAGTATATCTGGTATCTGCAACCGGACAAGAATCGAAAGGAAGTGTGGAACTGAATGGTAAGAAGGATTTCTCGTATGACGAGATGATTAATTACAAAGAAGGTGATAAAGGTTTCAAGGTAAAAGCAGTGGATATATATGATAATGTTACTATTTCAACTTTACCAGTGGAATACAAAACAGTTCCAATACCTGTATTGACTTTGTCAGAGAAACCTATTATAGCTAGTACGGATGCAAAACAAGAAGTACCTGTAAAAGTAGAGTCTGTACGTGGTATTCATGAAGTGATAATTTATCGCATTGAAAACGGACAGGAGATTGAAGCTTTACGTGAACAAAAGAATGGTGAAACGCATCTGGATTATGCTCCGAAAATAACTTTTACCGAAACGACGTCTAAAATTAAAGTGGTGGTTTCTGATGGAAGAATTGGAAAAGAAGCAACCGGAACAGTGAAAGCATATGTAAATATGGATGTTGCTACAGTGAATATATCTAGTAAGACTTTTGCAAATAGTGCACACGAAAAATATCCGGATGCCTATGGTCTGTTGTCCTTCAAAGATTTGAAAACTTATTCTATTGATTATGCATTAACCGGTGCAGACAATGCAAAGAATGTCGATTTGAAATTCTATTGTATGGGAAAAGGTTCAAATGTTGATTCAGAACCTCGTCTGTATTCTATAAATGCTGCAAAATCGGAAGAATATAAAGGGTCTGGTGGAGCAGCTTTGAATACCGCAGCTGTAAAGAATAAGACTACGATGGCCAAATTGCCTAATTTTGATTTTGACAATGCAACTGTTGCTTCCATAGCTTCTGAAATATCAGCCAGTTTGATTGTGAAAGAAGATCTGATGCCGATAGCAGAAGGGGATATTATCGCCTTTAAAACTGCATCGACTTCTGCAGCAGGAGGAAATAGAATCGGAGTAATGCGAGTTGTTAGCATGACGCCATCTACCGGTGAAGGTGTATTGAAGCCCGGAGATACAACAGCTCGTGTATTGACCGTTGAAATCAAATTTCCCCAAAAGAAATAATGCTGGGTAATGCTACTTACCGCCTGAAGTATGAATAGAAAATTTCTTTTCGATTAAGACTAAACTTTCATTTCATTAGAAGTAAAGTTATTGTCTATCGGATACAAACTATAAACGAAGCTTCCGTTTTTATAAATGCAAGTTGCGTTTTTAAAAACAAAGCTTGCAATTATAAAAACAAAGCTTTCGTTTATAGTTTATAATAAGGGTAAAGGAAGTTTGCAACAAGGGTAAAGGAAGTTCTCTCCTAGTAGAGAATAACTTTTCTATTAATAGCCAATGCGAGAGTTAGTAATAACTATCCGGTGAACCGTAGAGTATACGAAAGATGCGACTGATAACAAGCACGATGGTTAATAAGTAGTGTGTAATAGCTGAAAGTGATATGAGAAAACAGATATATGGGTATTTCCTCTTTTTATCTTTAGTCGGATGGATGTGTTTGGCGGCTGGCTGTTCCTCCTCTGACGAAATAGAACCTTTGACACCGGAAGGAGGGGACACTCCTCCGAAAAAAGAGGAATATACTTTTGTGAACGTGGAATACCGGAAATGGCAGAACGGAACTTTCCAAGCATGGACAATGGCAGACTCGAGGGAAACCCGAACCATTGATCATATGAATTGGTATGCTCCCTCTTCGGATTATAGCCGGACTGCCTGGGGAGGACGGATAGGCCTGCAACCATCTTCTGTGGTTGGAAAAGAAGGCTTTTTTCGAGTGGCTAGTTGCGCAGGACGTTCTTATTTGCTCGACCCGGATAATGGAGCTGTTGTTATTCATGGAATTCAGCATGTCCGTCCGGGAGAATCTACTGCACATAAGAAGGCTTTCAGCACTCGATATGGTAGTGGAGCACGATGGAGTGAAGAGACAGGTAAACTGATTGCGGACAATCATATAAACTATATTTCGTATGGATCGAACCGCATCGAAGCATTTCCTGCAGCAGTACGCAATAACCTGCTGACACCCAAGACGCAAAAGATTGCTTATGCGGAGAATCTGTATCTGCTTCGTACGTTTATGTGGGATATGAGCAAGAATTTAGGCTATACGTTTGATGATGACAAGTACAATCGCCTGGTTCTTCTTTTCGAACCGACGTTTGCTGCTTACATAGATCATCTTGTACAGGAAAAGACTGCTTTATTTGCCGGTGATAAGCATTTTATCGGTTTCTATCTCGACAATGAACTACCGTTTGCCAGCTATCAGAATGCTGATCCCTTACGAGGGATCGATCTGAAACATTTCCTATCCTTACCCGAGCGCTATAAAGCAGCCCGGGAGTATGCAGAAAAGTTTATGCGGGATAACGGCATAGCCTCTGCCGGAGCGATAACCAAGAAAGATCAGGAAGACTTTCGGGGGATGGTTGCCGATCATTATTATCAATTGACTACCGTAGCCGTCAGGAAATATGATAAAGAGCATTTGATTTTGGGAACACGTCTGCACGATTGGAGTAAATATAATCAGAAAGTAGTGGAAGCGTGTGCCCGTCATTGCGATCTTGTTTCCATCAACTATTATGCGCGTTGGCAACCGGAAACCGATTTTCTGGCAAACCTGAAAACCTGGTGTGGAGCGAAACCTTTTTTAGTTTCGGAATTCTATACGAAAGCAGAAGATGCCAGTTATCAGGGAACTGGATATGCCAATACCGAAGGAGGTGGATGGCTGGTGCATATACAAAAAAATAGAGGTGAGTTTTATCAGAACTTTTGTCTTCGTTTGCTGGAAACCCGAAACTGTGTGGGCTGGGTACACTTTGAGTATAATGACGGCTACGATTCTGATGGAAAAGCTTCCAATAAAGGAGTGGTGTCCATCGAATATGAACCTTATGGATCTTTCCTGTCGCAGATGCGGCAGTTGAATCTTGCAGTTTATTCATTGATCGATTATTATGATAAAAAATCGGTTCAATAGATTAATGGAAACTTTAAAAAGACAAATTGAATATTTAGAATTAAAATAGTTATGACCATGAAGAAGTTTAGTTTATTGGCAATCCTTTTAGGATTTAATATAGCTTTGGGAGCATGTTCCGATGATGATGCCGCTTCTGTAGTACAAGATGAAATCTTTCAACTTCCGGAAAAAGCTTATGTGCTGGCGGAGCAATCCAGACGGGCTATTGTCATCAGAGATGCGGAAACGCATCGCAATATTTGGAGTTGGGATCCTTATACTGCCTGTGTGCCTGCTGCCCAACAGGGTTGGTTTGTCAATCCGAGCGAAGTAAAACCGGTTTTCAATAGACGCTATATCTTAATGACTGCCTCCGGCGGAGCTGTGGCTTTAATCCGTTTGTCGGATCATAAATTAATGTTCTATGCAAATTGCGGACAGAATCCTCACTCCGCGGAGGTATTACCCGATGGAAATATTGTGACGGCAGAATCAAAATCCGGTGAAATCAATACCTTTGTGGTTGACACGGTTAAGGTATTGGGAGCAAAGGCTAATACGGTGAAATTGGGTAATGCGCATAATGTAGTCTGGGATAAGAAGAGATCATATCTTTATGCAACAGCTACCATGACGGGAGGAGTGACTGCATTATTCCGTTTTAAGTATGATGGTAACCGGAGTAATCCGAAGCTGACCAATCAGACTCGTATCTATACATTCAGCAATGAATCGGGCGGGCATGATTTATTTCCGGTATATGGCGAAGAAGATAAATTATGGCTTACTGCGGCTTCGGCTGTTTATAAGTTTGATCTGACTGGTGTTACGGATGCCACGACCAATGAGTCGGCCGAACCGACCTGCGAGAAAGTGTATAGCATAGCCGATATAAAAAGTATCTGCAACGGACCGGATGGAATCCTGATGTTGAAACCGACTGAAGAGTGGTGGGCAGAAGGACTTGTAAATGAGAAGGGAGAAGAACTTTTCAAAATGGACGGAGCCAAGATTTATAAAGGCCGTTGGATGATAGACAATACCTTCAGTTATCCGGAAAAGCATGATTTCGTGTTGGGTGAGGATTGATTAAGTATCATAGAAGATTGATAGAGTATATAAGTTGAATAATTAAGTTTGGAACAATGAGGAAGCTTCTTCTATTTTTATTGGTATCTATCGCATTGCCGGCTTTGGCGCAGAATGGAAAGAAAGTGTATGCCGACTTTCACGGTGTACGCTATACCCGGCAGCATGACGGAAAGTTGGGCCGTTGGGAGATGTATGCCAATACGGAGAAATCAAGTACCGGAAGAAAGTCGCTGTGTTATAATGCCGACCTGATAGACAGTGAAGGACGGCATGAAATAGCGGCAGTGGCTTATCCGCAAGTCGGAATGCAGTCCAATCTCGATTCCGATTATATCGAATATCAGATTTTGTCTGCGAAAGCAGCCAAGATAGATGGATTCTTTATTGAATGGGGATTCAAGCCTCACGAAAATGACATCTTGTTGCGTGAGATGCAGAAAGTGGCGGCGAAGTACGACTTTGAGATTGGTGTAAACTGGTGTGACGGTTGGTTGTATTATGACTGGATTACTAAACTTTATCCGGAAATCAATACCCGTGAGGCAAAGACTGAATACATGGCTAAATGTTACCAATATTTGGTAGATAGCGTCTTTACTGGTCCTACAGCTCCTATGGTGAAGGGAATGCCTGTTTTTTATCATTTCGGTCCCGGAGCGAAGGTGGATGAATATAAGAAAGTATTATCACTGGCGAAGTTACCGCAAGGAATGAAGCAACCGGTTGCTTTACGCCGTTGGGCGGATTGGGGAAAACTGGAAAACGATAAATATATCCCCGTCACTCGTAGCGATGAAATGGATGCTTGGAAAGAAGTGGGAGAAATTCCGACTGCATGGCTTCCTGCCCGTATCCGTACAAGAGATCAGGCACATGCCGAATGGGATAATTACGCCACACAGGATGATGTTATCGAGTTTATGAAACCTTTCCGCGATTCTATCTGGCATAGTAACAATCCTGCATATACAATAAAGTCGGGATTTGCCATGCCGGGGATGGATAACCGGGGGTGTGCAGGCTGGGGACGCGGACACTTCTATTATATTCCTCGCAACAATGGAGAAACCTACCAAAGTATGTGGAAGTTCTGTATGGCGGAGAAAGACAGCTTGGATATGATGTTTATTGCTTCGTGGAGCGACTATACCGAAGGACACGAAATAGAGCCAACCATTGAAAACGGCGACCGCGAATTGCGTACTACTTTAAAATATGCGGCAGAGTTCAAAGGTGAACAGGCGGATGAACGTGGATTAACCTTGCCTTTGATGCTTTTCCGTTTGCGAAAAGAAGCCCGTTTCCTGGAAAAGACAAAGATGGACGTATCCGGTTGTCATCGTTCCCTCGATAAAGCAGCATTGTTAATCAGCCAGGGACGTTATCCGGTGGCGATAGGTTTGTTGTCGCAAATAGAAAATGATGTCAAGACGGCAAAGTCGGCTTTAACGGTTGAGATGATGCGTTTGCGTGAGTCGGACATGAAGATTCAGGGAAAGCGGAAATCCGGTGGCTACAGTGCCGAAGAGACTCTCTCTATCTCTTTGCCTAAAGAGTTGGTTTCCAAACTACAAATGAATAACTATGTAGGATATCTCTATTTTGAGTATCTGGATAAAGGAAATGAATCTCTTTTTATACGTTCGTCTACGCTGCGTGAACCGAAAGAGCCGTTTAAAATTGTATCCCGGATACGTACCGACAATACGGGCGAGTGGAAAAGCGCAAAAGTAGAATTGTATAAGGATAATATCGTGAATGGATTCAATATGCCTACTTTTTATTTAAAAGGAAATGTCGTAGTCCGTAATTTGTCATTGGGTTATACGATCTACACAGTCAAATAAATGCATGGATGAAGAGCTTAAATAATTGGTTATTAGTTTTATTGGTACTATCCTGCTTCGGCTGTTCCTCTCCGGTTCATGAGGATGGTAGAGGATGTGCTTTCGTATCTGACAGTATTCAATATCGGGTTGAGTTTATGTCGGCGGGATGCGTACGGATTTTGTCTTTTCCCCAAGGTGATACGTTGATAACAAAAAGATTGGTGGTCGATGCGGAAAAGCCGGCTTTCAAAGACTATAAATGGGAAGATACGGGACAGAAGCTGTTCTTTCGCACCCGTGAACTTTCCGTAGCTTTTGATAAGGCAGATGCGGCTTTCACTTTTCAGGAAACATCCGCAGGTAAGTTGTTACTAAAAGAGAAAGGGGATGGAAAGGCACGGAACTTTAAACGTTCGGTTGCCGGAGGTGAACAATGTCTCGAAGTCACTCAATGCTTTGTTCCTACCGAGGATGAGGCTATTTACGGGTTGGGACAGTATCAGAACGGAATCATGAACTATCGGGGGAAATCCGTACTTCTGTTGCAGGCCAATATGGATATTGTCAATCCGTTCCTTATTTCGACCAACGGATACGGTGTCTTATGGGATAATTATTCTTCTACGAAGTTTGAAGATACGAAGGAAGGCTACTCGTTTACTTCCGAAGTAGGTGATGCTTCCGACTATTATTTTGTCTATGGCAAGAATATGGACGAAGTCGTTGCCGGTTATCGGGAATTGACGGGGGACGTGCCGATGTTTGGAAAATGGGTATATGGCTTCTGGCAGTCCAAAGAGCGTTATAAGTCGTTCGATGAATTGAAGGCAGTCGTTAAAGAATACCGTAAACGGGGAATTCCGTTGGATAACATTGTGCAGGACTGGGAATATTGGGGAGACAAACCTCATTGGAACAGCCTGACTTTCCATCCGGCAAACTTTAATCATCCCCGTCAGGTTATTGATGAACTGCATCAACAGGACCATGTTCATTTTATGCTTTCCGTATGGCCAGGATTCGGACCGGAAACGGCTGTCTATCAGTCTTTGGATTCTATCGGTGCATTGTTTAGTGAACCTACATGGGCAGGCTATAAGGTTTTTGATGCCTATAATCCTGTTGCACGGGATATCTTCTGGCAATACCTCAAGAAAGGACTCTATGATATGGGCGTGGATGCCTGGTGGATGGATGCAACGGAACCTTCTTTCCGGGACGGATTCACACAGTTGAAACAGGAAGAAAAGACCAAATCGGCAGGTAATACTTATCTGGGTAGCTTCCACCGTTATCTGAACACCTATTCTTTAGAGATGCTGAAAGATTTCTATCAACGCCTGCGAGCCGAAAGCGATCAGAAACGAATATTTATCCTGACTCGCTCCGCCTTTGCCTCGCAACAACATTATGGTACGGCTGTCTGGTCGGGTGACGTTTCGGCTTCATGGGAGAATATGCACAAACAACTGGTTGCCGGCTTAAACTTGTCTATGTCTGGTATTCCGTATTGGACTTCCGATACGGGAGGATTCTTCGTCACAGAACGGGATGCGAAATATCCCGACGGACTGAAAAGTAATGATTATAAAGAGTTGTATTCCCGTTGGTTCCAGTTTAGCGCATTTACTCCTATCTTCCGTGCTCACGGTACGAACGTGCCGCGTGAAATTTGGCAATTCGGTGAAAAGGGGACATTATTCTATGATAATCAGGTGAAATATATCCATCTGCGCTACCGTCTGTTGCCTTACATTTACTCAATGTCTCATCAGGTAACCGCCAATAACTATACCATGTTGAGAGGCTTGGCAATGGATTTCACAACAGATACCCGGACTTTTGATATTGATAATGCCTATATGTTCGGTACTTCCTTATTGGTGCGTCCGGTATTTCGTCCGCAATCGGAAGAAAAGAACGTCAGCATTTATCTGCCGGAACACAGCGGTAAATATTGGTATGACTTCTGGACCGGAGAAGCTTTTGAAGGAGGAAGAGAACAAATGCAGACAAGTATCCTCGATATACTTCCGCTCTATGTGAAGGCAGGTTCTATCTTGCCTTTGGCAGAAGTAAAACAATATGCGATGGAATATCCCGACCGTGAATTGGAACTGCGTATCTATGGAGGAGCGGACGCTTCTTTTTTATGGTATGAGGATGAAGGTGATTCCTACCGCTATGAAGAGGGTGTATGTTCGAAAGTGCCGGTGCAATGGAAAGATTCGGAACGGACATTGACTATTGGCCTGCGTGAGGGAACTTATCCCGGTATGCCGGAACAAATAAAAGTGCATATGAAATTATATCTGCCTGAAGGTGCTGCTTTTGAGAGTAAAGAGTGTGTCTACACAGGTAGAGAGGTAAAAATAAAGTTTTAATTAGATGCATATATCGATTATGAAGAAGTTTTTCTATATCTTTATTCTATTGCTTATTGTGGGATGGGCGCAGGCGCAACAACGCGTGGTATACACAATCAACGACGGATGGAAATTTACAAAAGGATCTCCGTTTGAAGCGCAGCTGGCCGGCTGTGACGACTCTTCTTGGGAGACGGTCAATATTCCTCATACATGGAATGATAAAGATGCCGACGACGAAACTCCGGGATTTTATCGGGGGCCGGCTTGGTATCGGAAACAATTATTTGTAGACAAAAGCCAGGAAGGACGTCAGGCAGTAATCTATTTTGAAGGAGCCAATCAGGAAGTGCAATGCTATCTGAACGGTCAGTTCGTGGGAGAGCACAAAGGAGGGTATACCCGTTTCTGTTTTGACATTACTTCCCATTTGCGTTATGGACAGGAAAACCTGTTTGCCATTTATGTGAACAATGTCTATAACCCGAATATCCCGCCTCTGTCTGCCGATTTTACTTTCTTTGGCGGTATCTACCGGGATGTCTATCTGCAGTTTATGAATCCGGTGCACATTGCAACGAATGATTATGCTTCGTCAGGAGTTTATATCCGTACCCCCGAAGTGAACAACTCCGCAGCCTCGATAGAAATCACTACGTTACTGACGAATAATACACTCCAACCTGCTGAAATCAGGGTGGAAAATATAATCTGCGATGCGGATGGCAGGGAAGTGAAAAAGACTCATGCGGAAGTAAAGCTGGCATCCGGCGAAACAAAGACGGACATCTCTAAAAAGATAAAAATAGATTCTCCCCGTTTGTGGGATATAGACGATCCCTATCGGTATATGGTATATACGCGTATTCTTGATAAGAAAAAGGGCGCTTTACTGGATGAAGTGGTGAATCCGTTAGGTTTGCGCTGGTTCAAGTTTGATTCGGAAAAAGGCTTTTTCCTGAATGGCAAAGGACGTAAACTGATCGGAACTGCCCGGCATCAGGATTATTTTCAGAAAGGAAATGCCTTGCGCGACGAGTTGCATGTACAGGATGTATTGCTGTTGAAAGAGATGGGAGGGAATTTCCTGCGTGTGTCACATTATCCCCAAGATCCTGTAATCATGGAAATGTGCGATAAACTGGGTATTGTGACTTCGGTTGAAATCCCCGTTGTCAATGCTGTTACGGAAACCGAAGAGTTTCTGCAGAACTCCGTTGAGATGGCTAAAGAAATGGTGCGTCAGGACTTCAACCGCCCTTCTGTTATGATTTGGGGTTATATGAATGAGATTTTCCTGCGTCGCCCTTATACCGAAGGCAAGCAATTGGAAAATTATTACCGCTTTACTGAAAAAGTAGCCCGTGCCTTGGAGGCGACCATCCGAGAAGAAGATCCTTCAAGATATACCATGATGGCTTATCATAATATGCCTCAATATTACGAAGACGCCCATCTGACCGAGATACCGATGATTCAGGGATGGAACCTGTATCAAGGCTGGTATGAACCGGATATCAATGAGTTTCAGCGTTTGCTCGATCGTGCCCATAAGGTATACAAAGGAAAAGTACTGATGGTTACGGAATATGGACCGGGAGTAGATCCGAGACTTCATTCTTACCAGTCGGAACGTTTCGACTTCTCACAGGAATACGGTCTGGTATATCATAAACATTATCTCCGTGAAATGATGAAACGTCCGTTTATAGCCGGTTCCAGTCTGTGGAATCTGAATGATTTTTATTCCGAATCCCGTGTAGATGCTGTTCCTCATGTAAACAATAAAGGAGTTGTCGGATTAGACAGGGAGAAGAAAGATGTCTATTGGTTCTATAAGACAGCTTTGTCACGTCGTCCGATACTTGTTATAGGTAATCGGGAGTGGAAAAGCCGTGGGGGAGTGGTGAATACTGCACAGAAAGAGTGTATTCAGTCTGTCCCTGTATTCTCTAATGCGGAAGAAGTTGAGCTGTTTGTGAACAACAAGAGTCTGGGAAAGAAAAAGGTAGAAGATAATTATGCTTTGTTCGACGTGCCGTTCGTTGGTGGAGAGAATCTGCTGGAAGCTGTTGCTGTGGCTAGTGGTCATAAATTGCGTGATATGCTCCGGATTCAGTTCCAGTTGGTAGGTTCACAATTGAAAGATGAAGCTGTGCCATTCACGGAAATCAATGTAATGTTAGGTTCTCCAAGATATTTTGAAGACCGTTCGGCAAATGTAGTATGGATTCCCGAACAGGAGTATAAGCCCGGTAGCTGGGGATTTGTCGGCGGAACTTCTTATCGCCGCAAAACAGGGTTCGGCAGTATGCTTGGCTCGGATATTGATATTCACGGAACAGACATGAATCCGGTTTTCCAGACCCAACGTGTCGGAATAAAATCTTTTAAAGCTGATGTACCGGATGGAGAATATTCCGTATATTTGTACTGGGCAGAACTGGAGTCGGACAAAGAGCGGGAAGCATTGGTTTATAACTTGGGAGCTGACTCGGAACAGACATTTGCCGGAAACCGCAGCTTCGGAATTTCAATCAATGGAACAACCGTTTCTGATGATTTTAACGTAGCCCGCGATTACGGATATGCCCGTGCTGTTATCAAGAAGTTTGTGATAACAGTGAAGGATGGAAAAGGATTGAGTGTCGATTTCCATAAAAAGGAGGGAGAACCAATTCTGAATGCTATCCGTATTTATAGAAACTATTAATTATAAATGCTATCAATATGCTTAGGTCTATTTATTTACTGTCTTTTCTCCTCCTGCAATCCTTGTTTGCTTTTGCCGGGAATGTAAAGGAGAGTGTTCCGTCCTCTTTTGATTTGTATGTATGCATCGGACAATCCAACATGGCGGGGCGTGCAACATTAACTCCGGAAGTCATGGATACCCTTCAAAATGTGTATCTGTTGAATGATAAGGGGAATTTTGAACCGGCAGTAAATCCCCTCAATCGTTATTCAACAGTCCGGAAAGATTTGTCTATGCAACGCTTGGGACCAGCTTATGGTTTTGCCAAAGAATTGACGCGGAAAACGAAACGCCCTATCGGACTGGTAGTAAATGCACGTGGTGGTTCTTCTATCAACTCTTGGCTAAAAGGAAGTAAAGACGGATATTATGAAGAAGCACTCTCCCGGATTCGGATTGCGATGAAACAGGGAGGTGCTTTAAAAGCAATCCTTTGGCATCAGGGAGAAGCCGACTGCTCCAATCCGGAAGCGTATAAACAAAAACTGATTTCTTTGGTGAAAGACCTGCGGGAAGATTTGAATCTGCCGGAACTGCCGATTGTTGTAGGACAGATTTCTCAATGGAACTGGACGAAAAGAGAAGCAGGTACAGTCCCCTTTAATCAGATGATTAAAAAAGTTTCTTCTTTTATTCCCCATTCCGATTGGGTATCATCGAAAGGATTGGGATGGTATAAAGATGAGAAGGACCCTCATTTTAATACGGAAGCACAATTGTTATTAGGGAAACGTTATGCAAAAAAGGTACTGAAGTTCTATAAGCATCCATAGAATACCCTTTTTCGAAAGAATACAAAAGCCGGCTGATTCATGAGGAATCAGCCGGCTTTTGTATGGTGAATAACTAAATACTGCCTTGTTGATAGAAAATGACTATATGTAGTTAATTATCTTGTTATAAACAAATTAACCTGTTAATAACTTTGTTAATATCCTTGTTGATAACTGAAATGAGGTTGTGAATAAAGTCTGTAGAGAAGAGTCGTCATAAAAAAGAAGAACCGCATTTTGCGATTCTTCTTTTCTTTAGTTGCGGAGATCCGACTCGAACGAATGACCTTTGGGTTATGAGCCCAACGAGCTACCAACTGCTCCACTCCGCGATGTTTAACGGGTGCAAAGGTACGGCTTTTTTTGAAACAAACAAATATATTGCTGAATATTTTTCGAATAAATCTTCACTTTTTTCTTATTAGGTTGAGAATGAGCGAAATAATGATGAAACTTTTTCTTAGCACCTATTAATATACAAATGTTAATATTCTCTCTATTTTCTTGTATGGTCTAAAGAAAAGAATTACTTTTGCTCAAAATATTCAGCAATGTGCAATTTGTAACCTATGACCGTATCCAAGACAAAAGCCAAATTAGTAGATGTAGCCCGTCAGCTTTTTGCGAAGATGGGAGTAGAAAACACAACTATGAACGATATCGCTCTTGCTTCTAAAAAAGGTAGACGAACACTCTATACTTATTTCAAAAGCAAGGACGAAATTTATTTGGCTGTTGTGGAGTCGGAATTGGATATTCTGTCGGATATGATGAAGCGGGTAGCCGAGAAAAACATCTCACCGGACGAGAAATTGCTGGAGATGATATATACCCGGTTGGACGCGGTAAAAGAGGTAGTCTATCGAAACGGAACACTGCGTGCTTATTTCTTCCGTGATATATGGCGGGTAGAGAAAGTCCGCAAGAAGTTTGATGCAAAGGAAGTCCAGCTTTTTAAAGCCGTTCTCCTGGAAGGACAGGCAAAAGGAGTTTTTCATATTGACGATGTGGAGATGACTGCCGACTTGATTCATTATTGTGTGAAAGGAATTGAAGTTCCTTATATCCGTGGTCATATAGGCGCGCATCTGGATGAAGATACAAGAAATAAATATGTGTCCAACATCGTGTTTGGCGCACTGCATAGAACAGAAATTTAATTAAATAACTTTTAGTATGGGATTATTAGACGGAAAAACAGCCATTGTAACCGGTGCTGCTCGCGGTATTGGTAAGGCTATCGCTCTTAAGTTTGCCGCCGAAGGTGCAAACATCGCATTTACTGACCTTGTCATTGACGAAAATGCAGAAAATACAGCTAAAGAACTTGAAGCAATGGGCGTGAAAGCCAAAGGCTATGCATCTAACGCTGCTAACTTTGAAGATACTGCAAAGGTCGTAGAAGAAATCCACAAGGACTTTGGACGGATCGATATATTGGTAAACAATGCCGGTATCACTCGTGACGGTTTGATGATGCGCATGAGCGAACAGCAATGGGATATGGTGATCAACGTGAACCTGAAGTCGGCGTTTAACTTCATTCATGCTTGTACACCTGTCATGATGCGTCAGAAAGCCGGTAGCATTATCAATATGGCATCTGTTGTAGGTGTTCACGGAAATGCAGGACAGGCTAACTATGCTGCTTCCAAAGCAGGTATGATTGCATTGGCTAAGTCTATCGCACAGGAGTTGGGTTCTCGCGGCATCCGTGCCAACGCTATCGCTCCGGGATTCATCCTGACAGACATGACAGCTGCTCTTTCTGATGAAGTAAGAGCTGAATGGGCAAAGAAAATACCTTTGCGTCGTGGTGGTACTCCTGAAGATGTGGCAAACATCGCTACCTTCCTTGCTTCTGATATGTCATCTTATGTATCGGGCCAGGTGATTCAGGTAGATGGTGGTATGAATATGTAATCGAACAGAATGACTGTTGTATACGAAGACAACCATATCATTGTAGTCAATAAGACCGCTTCCGAGATTGTCCAGGCAGACAAGACGGGCGATACGCCGCTTTCGGAGACTGTGAAACAGTATCTGAAAGAGAAGTATCAGAAACCCGGAAATGTTTTCCTCGGTGTGACACACCGGTTGGACCGCCCCGTAAGCGGTCTTGTTATTTTTGCCAAAACGAGTAAAGCGCTTACACGACTCAACGAAATGTTTCGCACCAGTGAGGTGAAAAAGACTTATTGGGCGGTTGTGAAAAATGAACCGGAAGAACCGGAAGGCGAACTGATACATTTTCTTGTGCGTAATGAAAAGCAAAATAAAAGTTATGCATATGATAAGGAAGTTCCGAACAGTAAGAAAGCGATTTTGCATTACCGGTTGATCGGTCGTTCGGAGAATTACTATTTGCTCGAAGTTGATTTGAAGACCGGACGTCATCATCAGATTCGTTGTCAGTTGGCCAAAATGGGATGTCCTATCAAAGGAGATTTGAAATATGGTTCTCCACGCTCCAATCCGGATGGGAGCATTTGTCTGCACGCCCGGAGAGTGCGATTCATACATCCTGTTTCCAAAGAGCTGATAGAGCTTGAAGCTCCCCTTCCCGAAGGGAATTTATGGAAAGGATTCATCATAGATTAACACGGATTTCTATAATAAATTTAAGCACGGATTTCACGGATTGGCGCTGTTGCTTTACAATTCATTATTCTAAAAAACATGGAATCTGTACCTAATAATATACGATTGTTTAGCAAGAGTGCTTGGTATACAGCTTTTTTTGTGGAAATTCGGGTAAGTCTGTGATTGGAACTCTTGCCAAAAGAGTAAACTTGCCTGCCATTTTTCTAGTAAACTCCAGCGACATTTAGTAAATTCCTGAATAGGTAATATATTTGCATCATTCGCTAATTGTTATTATCAATCATACCAAAGAAGAATACGAATGAAAGCATTTAAACTACTTGCATTGACTTCCTGCTTCTTGTTTGCAGCGGGAAATGGAGTTGCGCAACGGGACTATTCAAAAAGTGAAGGATTATTGCAGTACGTCGATCCGTATATCGGATCCGGTTATCATGGACACGTTTTTGTTGGGACGAGTGTTCCGTATGGAATGGTGCAGCTGGGCCCTACTAACATCCATAAAGGTTGGGACTGGTGTTCGGGTTATCATTATTCCGATAGCATCTTAATCGGTTTTTCACATACCCATTTGAGCGGTACGGGCTGTACTGACTTATGTGATATTCTCATCATGCCATTGAATGAAATCCGTACGCCTAGAGGCAATCAGGATGATATACGAGATGGCTATGCTTCCGGATATTCCCATACGAATGAAATTGCCCGTCCCGAATATTACTCTTTGCTTCTCGACCGTTACAATATCAAAGCTGAGCTGACAGCTACAGATCGTGTAGGCTTCCATCGTTATACTTATCCTGAAGGAAAACCGGCTTCCATATTGATCGACTTACGTGAAGGGAACGGCTCGAATGCTTACGACAGTTATATCCGTAAAGTAGATGATTATACAGTAGAGGGGTATCGTTATGTGAGAGGCTGGAGTCCTTCCCGCAAAGTTTATTTTGTGTTGAAAAGTGATAAGAAGATAGAGCAGTTTACTGCCTATGACGATAATACCCCGAAACCTTGGGGGCAACTGAAAGTGGCATCAGTGAAGAGTGTCCTCACTTTTGGTAACGTGAAAGAAGTGAAGATAAAAGTCGCTCTTTCTTCTGTCAGCTGTGACAATGCGGCGATGAATCTGCAAGCCGAACTTACCCACTGGGATTTTGACAAAGTAGTGGATATGAGTGCCGCCCGATGGAACAAGCAACTGGAGAAGATGACAGTAGAAACCGATGATGAGGCTTCCAGACGTGTGTTCTATACCGCACACTATCATACCATGATTGCCCCTACACTTTTTTGTGATGTGAATGGAGAATATAGGGGAATGAACGACATGATTTACACGGATCCGAAGAAAGCCAACTATACAACTCTTTCTTTATGGGATACCTACCGTGCATTGAATCCTCTGATGACTATCACCCAACCTGAAATGGTGGACCATGTAGTCAATTCGATGATTTCCATCTATCGTCAGCAGGATAAACTCCCCATCTGGCCTTTGATGAGCGGCGAAACCAATCAGATGCCGGGCTATAGCTCCGTGCCGGTGATTGCCGATGCGTATCTGAAAGGATTTATCGGTTTCGATGCGGAAGAAGCATGGCAGGCTATGAAAGCTACGGCTACTTACGAGAAACAAAAGGGAGTACCCTATGTGGTAGAAAAAGGATATATTCCTGCCGACAAAATCCATGAGGCGACTTCGATAGCAATGGAATATGCGGTGGACGATTGGGGAATTGCTGCTATGGCATATAAGATGGGAAAGGCCGAAGATGCTGAAACATTCTCGAAACGTGCTCATTATTATAAGAACTATTTTGATTCTTCCATCCATTTTATCCGCCCGAAATTGGAAGACGGCTCTTGGCGTACTCCTTACGATCCGGCACGTTCCATTCATACTGTCGGAGATTTCTGTGAAGGAAACGGATGGCAATATACTTTCTTTGCTCCACAAGATCCGTATGGACTGATTGCCTTGTTTGGCGGTGACAAACCCTTTGCGACGAAGCTTGATAGTTTCTTTACCAACACCGACAGTATGGGCGAAGGAGCATCGAGCGATATAACCGGATTGATCGGACAATATGCGCACGGAAATGAACCGAGCCACCATGTTGCTTACCTTTATGCGTATGCCGGTGAACAATGGAAAACGGCGGAAAAGGTCCGTTTCATCATGAGTGATTTTTATACAGACCAACCGGATGGTATTATCGGCAATGAAGATTGTGGACAAATGTCAGCTTGGTATCTGCTTTCATCCATGGGACTCTATCAGGTGAACCCGTCGGATGGTGTATTTGTTTTCGGTAGCCCCTGTTTTAAGAAAGTAGAAATGAAGGTACGTGGTGGTAATACTTTTACTGTAGAAGCACCAAATAACAGCAAAGAAAATATCTATATCCAGAAAGTGTATTTAAATGGCAAGCCTTATGATAAGAGTTATATCACTTATCAGGATATAATAAATGGCAGCACATTGAAGTTTGTAATGGGGAAAAAGCCGAATAAGAATTTTGGTAAGGCTCCGGCAAACAGACCGGTTGTTTTGAATAATATAAATAGATGAAAGACAGCTTATAAAAGATAAGTCCTTATTGAAAGGAGGGAAAAGTCTCCGGCAATGAAAGAATAAAGTTAGTTCCCGAGTATTAATTCAGTTTTCAATAGGTATTGTAAAGCTTTCCGGTTGTAACATTTAGTTCAGCTTCGGAAAGCTTTATTTTATACACTAAAAACGGCTGAAAAGTAAATCCTTACAGGAACTTACCGTTTTCAGCCGTTTGAGAGGATGTAGTTTTAAGAAATAAGTTAGTCGTGATTACTTTCTTTCTTTTAAAGGAGAATGTAATCCGTGTCTGAATGATTATATAAACTACTTGTGTGCATATACTTAATTATGGCAGCGGATCAGCCTTTGCCGGCCGTTTCGGATCATAAACGGCTACTCCTACTTTGGAGTCGGCACAGCCATAATACAAATACCATTTGTTTTTGAAATAGACCATTCCTTCGATAAATACGGTTCCGTCCACATATTGTCCACTCTTTTCGAAGCTATCCATCGGGCGGAAGAACGGTTCGTCGAGACGGGTGATAAAGCGGGTAGGATCTTTGGCGTCGAAGAGCGCTTGTCCGGCAGCATAAACATTGGCAGTATAACGTTTGTCACCTCTTCCTGAATGGTTCTTACCATTGTAAAGAAGGACGATTCCTTTCGGAGTGTAGATGGCCGGTGGTCCACATTCGGTGAGATGGCTGTCAAAGTAGCCGTCACGGGGAGAAAACAGCTTCTTCAGGGAGCCGTCAATGTTGACAATCGGAGTCCAATGGATTAAATCATCAGAAGTAGCCGCAAATACGTGTTCTTCGCCCCAGTACATAAAGTATTTTCCGTTGATTTTCTTGATAACCTGTTTGCCTTTGACAACCTCCGTCAGGATAGAGCCGGATTTACAGCCCAGATTAAAGAACTTTCCGTTGTATGCCGTGGCAAAAGCAGGCCCATGCTTTGTCCAATCTTTTAGATTGCGGGAGGTCGCTACTGCCAGACGAGGCACATGGCGGTTCCATTGGGTGTACATCATTACATAAAGTCCGTCATCGGTTACAGCAATCCGTGGATCTTCACAGCCGCCGGGCCATTCCAATTCTTTTTGTGAATCGTCATCCGGATAGAATACAGGAGTCTTTTCCCGTTGGAAATGTGTGCCATCAGTAGAGGTTGCATAACCGAGGCGTGAAGTACGGCGTCCGATGCCGACCCCTGATTTATCCTCTGCACGGTATAACACGACAATCTCTCCATTGTAGATTGTAGCTGCCGGATTGAATGTATCATTCGATTCCCATGCAATGGAGTCTTTTGTGAGCGGACAATAAAATTGGGTGTTTTCGATGGGGGATATTACCGGATTTACGCTCTTCGGACGTTCGAAACCACCGAAAGCCCAATCGGGTAACTGGTTCTCTTTATGATTGGAAGACTGGCCGTTGGCAGCACAAGTCATCACTGTCGTAGCAAGTAAGAATAAAAAAGTTGATTTCATATTGTCTATATTATATGGGTTGTTTATTTTCAGGAGTCATATAACTCTCTACATACAAATTGAAAAATGAATAAAATGCTGTCATCTGTCACCTGATTGGATATAAATTATTGATCCTGAAAATATTACGGTGTGACAGCATGGTGTGATGGCAAGGTGACGGCATGGTGTGCTGTCACTTTGTCGAAAGCTGGGATTTTATTGTTTTTCTGCTATGAGGGTACTTGTTTCTCTATTCGGAGTTGTATTCGCTCATTATCATACTATTACAGGTGAGAGAAGGTTTCATTGCTTGAAACTTTAGTTTCATCAGTAGGAAACTTTAGTTTCATTGGTGAGAAACTTTAGTTTCTGTTGCTTGAAACTATGGTTTCAAAGGCTTGAAACTAAAGTTCTTCTGCCTTGAAACTATCTTGGAACCGTAAGTGTCAATGTTAGAAACAGTTATTCCGTAAGCAGGAATACAATAATTCCTGATATGAGCAATCGGCTACTCCATCGCTTGCATACCGGCACTGCCGGAGAGGAGGATGGATAAACCAACTATTTTAGTTATATTCATGGTGATAATAATGGATGAAGTTAATTTATTTCGGCAAAAAACTCAATGAGGCAGGCATTGTCGAGCAACCATTTATACGGTTCCTCCTTATGTCCCGACCAGTCTCTTCCCAATAGTCCGTTCTCATCCCTGTAGTTTTCCCAAGCATGAAGAACGTTGTTCACCATGGCATCTACATAAACCGGATTGTTGTCAATCTTGTACAGAGCTTTCAATCCCCTGAACAGAATCACATTAAACCAAGCCATATCTTTGTGTACTTTGATTACCGGATCTTTCTTGTCGGCTTGCGTACGGAAAAAAGCGTCTGTTCCTGCAGCTGTTTGTCCGGCATCACGCAGATATTGTTCGTCTCCTGTTTCCTCATAGAGCAACACGCCTGCCTGAATCATCTGCCCACTGTTGTAGGCATACTTCTCTTTGGACACTTTTCCTTTCAGGTTGACGTTATCCCAATAAAGATGGTCGTCGGGGTCACAAAGATGTTCCCTGGTCCAGGCATAGGTAGCCTTTGCTTTTTCCAGATACTTGGCATCTTTTGTCAATCGGTATAACTTGACACCGAGCACAGTTGACGGGGCATTCGAACAAGTGTGTTTTGCTTCCTTTTGCTGTTCGCACCAGAAAATACCTCCACCCAGTTCGTCAGTCCAGCCGCTGTAAATGTATTGATACAATGCGATGGCTTTTTCCAGATAAGTTGGGATGTGGGTGAGCTGGTAATAGTCGCAATAATCCAATGCAATCCAGATGTTGTCGTCATAATAACGTCCGTGCTGACCATATTTGGCCGGATATGACTGATAACAGGCTGGTTGGCGGCTGTTATCCCAATACTGTTCCATCCCCGGCAAGATTCTCTTTTCGAGTAATTTCTTGTACTTCTTGTTACCGGTAGCTTTGTACAACGCCACACAACCTGACATCATCCCGGAGTAAGGCCATAGAAAAGAGGCTTTCAGCGTTCCGTTCTGTTGCATTCCTCCAGCCAGATAAGTGATTTTCTGGTCGGGATTGACAGGATAAGTCTCTGTCAGTAATCCGTCCTTCGTCTGATAAAGATTCAATACATTGTGCAGAATCGAGTCGGCAATGGAAAGATAGCGATTGTTTTCCGGTGTCTTTCCCGTTGCGGACGTAAGGAAAAATAACATACAGGCTAGGGTGTATATATTTCTCATAGGAATATCAGGTTGTGTGGTGAAACTTTTCAGGTTATTTTTAACTAATAAAATTATTTCTGCCGACGTTCGTCAAACTCTAACTCTACCTTTACAGGAAAGTGATCGGAAGGAGTGCGGGCTTGATATGCTTTGATGTCGATTTCTTCCGGACAGTCGGTTGCATTTTTTTTGTCTCCGTTTCCTACGATGCTCCGGTAAGTATCTGTCAGTACGCCGTATCTTTTCACATGGAAAGACGGAGATACGAATACATGGTCGATACGGCTTTCTGTAAAGCTGTTCGGGTCGAAGTCATTGAAGGTTCCGTTGATAGCATAACGGAAATCGCATTTTTCGTAGGAATCGCACAGCACGCCTTTGCTTACAAAAGCATCGTATGACTGATGAGTCTGATCGACATTGAAGTCACCGGTCAGGATAGCCGGAAGATTCTTGCCTTTGCCCAGTTCCTTCATCTTCTCCTGTACAAGGAACGCACTTTCCACACGGGCTTTCTTCCCGATATGGTCCATGTGCAGGTTGAAGAACAGGAATTCGAAACCGGTATCTTTGCATTTGAAGTGTCCCCAACTGCAGATACGCGGTAGCACGGCATCCCAGCCTTTGCTCGGCACATCGGGAGTCTCCGACAGCCAGAAGTCGCCTTTCTCTACAAGATCGAACTTGTCGGTACGATAGAAGATTGCAGAATGTTCACCTTGATCTTTACCGTCGTCACGGCCCACACCGATATAGTCATAACCGGAAAGTGCTTCCTTCATGTCTTTCAGCTGATGAAGGAAACATTCCTGTGTGCCGAAAATATCGAAATCGTGGTATTGCACCATCTTGGCAATGACCGGATAACGTTGTCCCCAACCGTTTCCGCGAAGTGAATCGCTGCCGTTGGCATTTCTTAGGTTATAAGAGGCAACAGTAAAGGTGGTAGGCTGATAGTTACTCTGGCAATTGCAGAATACGATCGCAACAAGGGAAATTAGTAAAAGACTTTTCAGTTTCATGTTTTTATAGTTTGTTTGGTAGATAATTCATTGACCTCCAAAAGTACAATATTTTATTCAAATGAAAGAGAGTAAGGTACATCTTTTTCTGTGATTCCCCGCTGTTTATTGGGTACGGGGCTCATTTGGAATTGGATATTGGCACCTTTTGTCAGCTGGTCATGTGTAAGGAAATTGCGGGTTTGTGATTTCCCGTTCACCTTCATTTCTTTAATGTAGCGGTTGGCAGGCTGGTTGTTATCTGCTTTGATCGTAATGGTCTTTCCGTTTTCCAGATGTAACTTCGCTGATTTGAAGAGCGGAGTTCCTATGATATATTCATCTGTTCCCGGACAAACTGGATAGAAACCGAGTGCGGAGAATACATACCATGCGGAAGTTTGTCCGTTGTCTTCGTCGCCGCAATAGCCGTCGGGACCGGCGGTGTATAGCTTGTTCATAATCTCACGTATCCAGTATTGGGCTTTCCAGGGTTCGCCTGAATAGTTGTAGAGATACACCATATGCTGAATAGGCTGGTTTCCGTGCGCATATTGCCCCATGTTCATCACTTGCATTTCACGCATCTCATGAATCATGCCGCGGCTCTCCATTCCCTGTCTGCCCGGAATGACGAAAACGGAATCCATCATCGTATTGAATTCTTTCTTGCCTCCCATCAGGTTGATAAGTCCTTGCGGATCGTGGAATACGCAGAAGCTCCAGTGCCAGCTGTTTCCTTCACAAAATTCACCGCTCCAGTCTACAGCGTCGAATTTCGGACTGAATACGCCTTTGTCGTTTTTACCTACCATCAGTTTGTGTTCCGGATGATAGACATTTTTATAGTTCAATGCGCGCTTCTTGTAAATATCGGTTTCGCTTTCCGGTTTACCGAGTTTCTTGCCTAATGTATAAATCGCCCAGTCGTTATATGCATATTCCAATGTACGTGCAACGTTTTGTCCTATGCCGATATTGTTGGCGACATATCCCAGTTGGTTGTAAGATGCGTAGCCGAGACGCCCCGAAGCAGTTCCGCTAAGATGTGCATTGGCTCCATGTTTCAATGCTTCCCAAAGAGTTTCGATGTCATACCCGCGCAACCCTTTGATGTAAGCGTCGGCCACTACGGAAGCCGAGTTGTTGCCCACCATGCAATCCCTGTGTCCCGGGCTGGCCCATTCCGGCAGGAAACCGCTTTCTTTGTAAGCATTCACCAGTCCCTCCTGCATCTTCTGATTCATTGACGGATACATCAGGTTGAGGAAAGGAAACAAGCAGCGGAACGTGTCCCAGAATCCGGTGTCGGTAAACATATAGCCGGGACGCACTTCGCCGTTGTAGGGGCTGTAATGCATGACTTGTCCCTTAGCGTCTATTTCGTAGAAACTGCGTGGAAAAAGCATCGAACGGTACAGGCAGGAATAAAATGTACGTAAATGATCAATGTTGTCATCTTCTACCTCTATCTTGCTCATTTCACGGTTCCAGACCTCTCTTCCGTTTGCTACCAGTTGGTCGAAACTGTTTTTGCCAAGCTCTTTGAGATTCAACTCCGCCTGTTCGGGACTGATAAAGGAGGAAGCAACACGTGCGTGTACAATTTCTCCTTTTTGGGTGGCGAACCCGATCACGGCACCTGTGTGGTTTCCTTTCGCTTCTGTTTCATTCGGAAGAATGTTATTTTCGGAAACTGCGGAAAGGAATGTGAACGGTTTGTCGAACTGAATCACAAAATAGTTTTTGAAGTTTTCCGGCACGCCACCGCTATTCTTGGTTGAATAGCCGATAATCTTGTTTTCTTCCGGAATCACTTTCACGTAAGATCCCTTGTCGAAAGCATCTACAATCACGTAGGCATTCTTTGTCTCCGGATATGTGAAACGGAACATGGCGGCACGCTCCGTAGGAGCAAGCTCGGTTGTTACATCGTGGTCGGCAAGATATACCTTATAATAATAAGGCTTGGCGACTTCCGCTTTGTGAGAGAACCAACTGGCACGTCGGTCTTGGTCGAATACCAGTCCGCCGGTGACAGGCATGATGGCAAACTGCCCGTAGTCGTTCATCCAGGGACTGGGCTGATGTGTTTGTTTGAATCCCCGGATTTTGTCGGCATCATACGTGTATGCCCAACCGTCTCCCATTTTACCGGTCTGCGGTGTCCAGAAATTCATTCCCCACGGCAATGCCGTAGCCGGATACGTGTTTCCGGTAGACAGTTCAAACTTGGATTGAGTGCCTACCAGTGTACTGACATAGTCTACCGGATTCTTAACGGCAGAAGATTGCAGGCTGTACAACACGGCACCTCCAAGAAATAGCAAGTGTTTAAATGAAAAAGGTGTTTTCATGAACCAATGAATTTATAGATTTGAAAATAATTTCTACGACGAAAATAGGGAGAAAAGGAATGCGCTTCTAGTAATAGGGAGTTTAAATCGTCTCTTGTCGCTGAAATTAACTACTCTGGCACGGATATTTACTTATATCTCGGCCAAAAAAAAAGCTCGGAATGTTTTTTTGTTTACCTTTGTCATATAGCAAATCTAAGAATAATACACTATGGGGAAACAGTCGTTTTTTATTCTATTCTTTTTTCTTAATCTGTTGATACATAACGCTTATGCTTATAATTTGAAGCAAGTTGCAGATAAAGAATATATGTCTAATAGTTCGATTACATCTCTGTGCCAGGATGAACGTGGATTAATGTGGATCGGGACCTGCGACGGACTGAATATTTATGATGGACAAGAGATTGAGGAATTTAAGACCCGTGACAAGGAGGATTACTTATCTGGTAATCTGATTGACAATATTGTGTATACGGGTGAAGACATTTACTGGATTCAAACCTACTATGGGTTGAACCGTTTGAACCGGAAAACCAATACAATCACTCACTATAATGAATTTCAGAAACTCTTCTTTATGAATAAGGATAGTCATGGTAATCTGTTCATTATCCAGGATAGTAACTGCATTTATTATTATCATAAAAAAGAAGGCGTCTTCAAGAAAATCAATATCACGGGAATTCCGATTTCCGATATCGTAAACTTCTTTATCGACGGTAATAACCGGATGTGGGTAGTCATGAAAGGATACAACCGTTGTTATGACATACAGCAGGAAGCCACATCGGGAGATATCACCCTGTTACCCCAAAAAACGAATCTGATTTATCAGACCTCCTTGATCTATTGTTTCAATGACGAGCAATCTCTTTATTACATAGACAAGGAATTTAATTTTTATGCTTTCCATATTCCGACCCAGAAGAATGAATTTATTGCCAATCTGGGTAAGGAAATACAGGAACGTGGCAAAATCTCTTCCATCGTTCATTATCATAACAGCTATTTTGTGGGCTTTTTGATGGATGGTATTCTGCTGTTGGAGAAACAGAAGGAAACGAATCATTATCAAATTCAGCCGTTGCCAATCAACAGCGGTGTATTCTGTCTCAAGAAGGACCGTTTTCAGGATGTTGTTTGGATTGGTACAGACGGGCAAGGTGTTTATCTTTATTCGAACCCGCTTTATTCTATCAAATCAATGGTGCTTAGCAATTACACCGAGAAAATAGAACGCCCCGTGCGTGCCATCTATCTTGATGATGAACGTACTTTTTGGGTGGGAACCAAAGGAAACGGAATTCTTAAAATCTATGATTACGAATTCGATAAAAACATCTCTGACTGCCGATCAGAGGTGTTGACTACCTCTAATAGTGCTTTGAGTAGTAATGCCGTTTATTGTTTTGCCAAAAGCCACCGGAATTTGCTTTGGATAGGAGACGAAGAAGGATTAACTTATTATTCATATCGGGAAAAACGTATCAAGAGTATACCAATACGGATCGGCAACGAAGATTTCAAATACATCCATGACATTTACGAAACAGCAGATTCCGAACTGTGGCTGGCGAGTGTCGGCATGGGAGTGGTGAAGGCTCGTATTGCCGGAACACCGGACAATCCGGTGATTGTGGATGCGCAACGTTACATCATTAATGATGGCGAACTGGGATCGAACTATTTCTTTACTATTTATGCGGAGAATGAAACCAACCTGTTGTTTGGTAATAAAGGATATGGGGTGTTCCGCTATAACGAAACGACGAACGGCCTGGAACCGGTGTCTACTCACAAATACGAAAACATGACCCTGAATAATATTCTCGCCATCAGTAAAGACAGCAGCAATAACTATCTTTTTGGAACGAGCTACGGATTGATAAAGTACACTTCGGAAACTTCTTATCAGCTCTTCAATGCCAAGAATGGTTTCCTGAATAATACCATTCATGCAATTCTTAGAAACTCGTCCGACAATTTCTGGTTGAGCACCAATCTCGGATTAATCAATTTCGATACGAAACGGAATGTCTTTCGTTCGTATGGTTTCGGAGATGGTTTAAAGGTGGTAGAGTTTAGTGACGGTGCCGCTTTTCGGGATTCCCGGACTGGTACTCTGTTCTTTGGAGGAATCAATGGAGTCGTAGCTATCCGGGCGGATGGCCGTCCGGAGCAGCTTTATATGCCTCCTGTTTATTTTGATAAGCTGTCTATCTTCGGTGAACAATACAATCTGGGAGAATTTCTCACCCGGAAAAAAGAAGCTGAAGTCTTGAATTTACAGTATGACCAGAATTTCTTTTCTGTTTCATTTGCTTCTGTGGATTATCTGAATGGTAATAACTGTACCTATTTCTATAAACTGAAAGGATTGAGTGACCAATGGGTAAACAATGGTTCGGAAAGTGGAGTCTCTTTTACGAATATGGCTCCTGGTGAATATACCTTACTGGTGAAATATTACAATAGTGTCTTTGATAAAGAGAGTGATGTCTATTCCCTGGTCATTCGTATAGGCGATCCGTGGTATGCTTCCTGGTGGGCTTATTTGATTTATGCCTTCTGTCTGCTTTTACTGGCAGCCTTACTGATACGTTCTTTTATACTGCGCTCCAAACGTAAAAAGCAGGAATTGCTGAACGAGATAGAGAAACGCCATCAAAAGAATGTCTTTGAGTCCAAACTTCGTTTCTTTACTAATATCGCACATGAGTTTTGTACTCCGCTGACTTTGATTTATGGTCCTTGCGGACGAATCCTTTCATCGAAGGGACTTAGTAAATTTGTCGTGGACTACGTACAGATGATTCAGACGAATGCGGAGCGTCTCAACAACCTGATTCATGAGTTGATTGAATTCCGTCGGATTGAAACAGGAAACAGGGAAGTACGGATTGAGTCATTGAATGTGTCTTCTATTGTGAAAGGAATAGCTAAAACGTTTGTCGAAATGGCTAAATCCAGAAACATCACTTTCTTGAGCAAGATACCCGAACAGGTGATGTGGAACTCGGACAAGGGATTTCTGAATACGATTATTATTAATCTGATTTCTAATGCCTTTAAATATACTCCCGACGGACAGAGTATCAAGATTGAAGTGGATACGAGTGGGGAAAACATGTTGACTCTTCGTGTAGCAAATGAAGGAAGTACCATCAAGGAAAAGGATTTCCAGTATATTTTTAACCGGTATGCTATTTTGGATAACTTCGAAAATCAGGATGAAAAGAACTTTTCCCGGAACGGACTGGGACTAGCCATCTCTTATAATATGGCAAAGTTACTGAATGGTACGTTGAAAGTGGAAAATACTCCTGACGGATGGGTGATGTTTACACTCACCTTGCCAGTTATGGAGCAGACTACCGGAGTGGCGGAAGCAAAGCGGCTCACGGCGGAATATATCCCCAAGATAGATACTCAACCGATACTGAAACTTCCACAGTATGAGTTTGACAAGATGCGTCCCACGCTTTTGGTGGTCGATGATGAAATTGAAATGCTATGGTTTATTGGAGAAATATTCTCGGCTGATTTCAATGTGGTAACCTTGCAAGATCCCGAACGGCTGGATCAGGTGATGAATGAGGTTTATCCGAATGTGATAATCTGTGATGTCATGATGCCGGGAATGGGTGGCATTGAACTGACCAGGCGGATCAAATCGGTGAAAGAGACGGCGCATATTCCTATTATTGTGGTTTCCGGACGGCACGAGATGGAACAACAGATGGAGGCTCTTTCTGCCGGTGCGGAAATGTATATCACGAAACCGTTTAGTGCGGAGTACCTTCGTATTTCTGTCTGTCAGGTGATGGAACGGAAAGAGGTGTTGAAGAATTATTTCAGTTCGCCAATTAGTTCTTTTGAAAAGTCGGACGGGAAGTTGACGCATAAAGAGTCGAAGAAGTTCCTACAGTCGGTTTTGAAGATTATCAATGATAATATAACGAACAAAGATTTGACTCCGCGTTATATCGCCGATCGGCTGGCAATCAGTCCCCGGAGTCTTTACCGGAAGATGGAAGAGATAGGAGAGGATAGCCCGACCGATCTGATTAAGGAATGTCGTTTGCACATAGCGAAAGATTTATTGCTGACCACTAAAAAGACGATTGATGAAATTGTATTCGATTCGGGATTCTCGAACAAAGTTACTTTCTTTAAGGTGTTCCGTGAAAAGTATGAATGTACGCCAAAAGAGTTTCGGATGAAACATTTGGAAGAGGTTCAGCAGTAGTCTGTGGCGGGAATTTTTAAAGAAAAAGAAGAAGTAAATATCCGTGTTAATGTAGTAAATATCCGTGCCAAAAGGTAAAAAAAAGCAGTTAATTTTCTTTTGGTAGAGTTTAGTGATTTTATCTTTGTCTCATCGAAGTTTTAAGTAGATAAACTTGAAAAGTATTAATTTATTAATCTTTAATCTAATGAAAAGGAAACTTAGTTTTTTATTTCTTTCAGCATTGACTATCCCATTTTTTATGGTATCGTGCAGTGATGATAAAGAAGAACAGGAAGTGAAACCGGCAACAGATCTGGTTGTCGATAATAATTCGGTGACACTGCTACAAGGAGATGAGATTACGGTAAGTATCACTTCCGGTAATGGAGATTATTATGTGAAGCCATTTGATGAAAATGTGGCGACGGCTACAATCAATGGTAATAAGGTGACTATTAAAGCTACCGAAAATAGTCAGTTGGAGGAAAATAACCGTACGGAAACCACTATATTAATAGTAGATGGGCGTAAGAAAGTGGCTAGAGTGCTGGTTCGGGTAGCAAAACTTTGGGATTTGACGGTAGATGCACCGGAAGAAGGGTTTGACCTCTTTATCGGTGAAAAGAGACTGGTGAAGATTTTGACCGGTAACGGAGATTACCAGATTTCCATACCGGAAGGTGCTGATAAGTTTCTGGAAGTGGGCGAACTATCGGGACAGGTTATTCCGTTGACTGCCAAGTTCGAGACTGGAGATGATCCGGTAAATGTTACGATAACAGATAAGAAAGGCAAAACGATCATCCTTCCTGTGGTAGTGAACATCGTGGATCTGACACTGAAAAGTAATGAAGCCATTTTTGTCGAACCGGATGCCGAATCTCAATATATATCTATAGAGAAAGGTAATGGTGGCTATAGTTTTACTTATCAGGTAGGAGATGGCGAGCCTACTACGGATGCAACGATTGTGGAGGCCACTGAAAAAGAGAATCTGATTACCTTGAAACCCAAAGCCAGAGGTGATGTGAAAGTGATTGTGACAGACCAAAAAGGTTCCATGGAGGAGATTGCGGTGAAAGTGAATCCGTATAACCTTAAATTGGAAAATGAAGCAACTTCTTTAATTATTGGTGGCTATGAGGCATCTACAGAAATTGCCATCACCAGAGGAAATGGCGATTATAAGTTGGCACAACTCACAGATGATAATAAAACCTATTTGAAAACCGCTGAATTGATTACGGAAGACGGGGCTACCAAGTTAAAACTAACAGGAAAGAAGCTTGGAACTACTACACTGGAACTGTCTGATGCGGCAGGTCAGAAATTGACTTTACCAGTTTATGTGAATCCGGTATGTTATCGTTTGGAATATGACGTATGCTTTAAAATTGATATTAAGAAGTATGCGGAATCACATTCAGAGGTGAAAAGTATGAATCAGCTTACTCTTGAGGTTGTTTTCTATCCGACTTATACTCGTTCTTTGCAATCGTTTATAGGTTTGGAAAGTGTATTCCTGCTTCGTGCAGAAGCTAAGGATGTGAATCCGCGTTTTGAAATAGCCACTAAAATTAATGGTAAGAGTGACCCCCGTTTCCGTAGTCAGCAGACTATTTATTGTGATGATTCGGAAGGTGGACGTAAGACTCCGGGTAAATGGTATCATATAGCCATTGTATATGATGGAACGAAATCAAGTACAAAAGAGGCTTATAAAATGTATATAAACGGAGTGAGAGAAACGTTGACTCCTGCAGATAACTCTTATGAAGATTGTGCCCCTAATTCATCTCTCAATCTGACAGATGTAGGTGGAAATGATAAGGCGTTGTTGATAGGACGTTCCGGAGATTCATATCGGGTAGGATATTGCAAAGTTTATCAGGCACGGATGTGGAAGAGAGCGTTGGACGAAAGTGAAATTAAAGCGAATATGTGCAAAATCCTTAATGCAGAAGAACACTCTGACTTGATGGGATATTGGGTATTCTCGAAAGGTGTCGGAGGTTCTACAGTTTTTGAAAATTGGGGAAATGGCGGTAGCGGATTGGATGCGCAAGTTTGTTTGCAGAATATAAGCGAAAATAAACCAGCTTGGGGAGCGGAACTTCCTGCAACTTATAATGGAGATAAGAGCCGCTTTGAACCAATTGGATGTCCTCATTCATACTAAAACTAGGAATATAATATGAGAAACAATATGATAACAAAGAAACTAATCAAATTTGCCCTGCTGTTTTTTCTTATCGGACTGACGGCCTGTGACAATAAACTGAATCCGGGCTTTGATCCGGATGATTATGAACCGATTGTTCCGCCTGAACCAGTCAGAACAATGGATGCAATGGCTAGCGGTGAGCGGGTAGTACTTTCGGGTGCTTCGTTAACGGATATTATCTTAAAATGGACGCCTACCGAGAAGCACGGAAATACTGTATATCGTTATGAAGTATTGATTGATACGATCGGGGGCGACTTTACCAAACCGGTAGAAACTTTTTTTTCGGATAATAATGGGCTGGAATCACAGCTGACTTTTACCCATTATCAGGCAAATACAATAGGTAAACTGGCTAAGTTCCGTTGCAATACCAACGGCACACTGCGTTGGAAGGTACGTGCTTATTGCGGATTGGATCAGGCTCTTAGTAGTTTGGAAGGCTATTTCGTAATTTTTATGATGGACGGCATCGATGATATGCCTTCTGAAAACGAGCCGGTTTATATCACTGGAGCAGGTACAGAAGATGATGGCGATGAAGCGGAAGCGCAGCAGATGCTTCGTCAGAATGAGGGAATTTATCAGACATTTACTCTATTGAAAGCTGATCAGCCATTTGTCTTTACATCTACTGTTGAAGGTCGCAAGTGCTATTATTATGTAGATGATAACGGAGTGTTGCGTGAACGTAATGACGGTGAAGATTATACAATTACGGTTCCTCAATCAGGCATCTACCGGATTACTATCAATATGGGTGAGCAGACAATCAGTTATGATGAAATAGGAGAGGTGTATCTTTATAACCATTCAGGCGGGTATAGACAGAACTTCAACTATCTGGGATATGGCAAATGGGGTGTGAAGAATTATACTGCCCGGAAACAAACGGAAAGTTGGGCAGGAAGCGGTGAAACCCGTCATAGCTTTAAGATGGAGATCAACGGAACAACCTACCGTTGGGGACATAAGGAGAAAGATAAAGGGCAACCGAATCTGACTACCGACAACAGCTATTATAATTTATATCAACTGGCATTGGGCACAGATCCATGGGATTACAGTTTCCGTTTTTGCGACGAGTTACTGCAATGGGGCGAAAAGCAGGGAAATGTCTATTATGCTACGGTGAAAACCGATGTGACCCTCTATTTCAATGCAGAGTTTGGAACGTATACCCACCGTTGGGTAGCTTCGGAAACGAATGAAGATTAAAACTGAATAATAATATGAAGAACTATATAGTATCATTATCAAAAAGAGCTTTGCTGTTAAGCGGTGCACTGGCAATATTTACAGCTTGTGACGACGGCGATTTGGGAGATATCTACAAGGGCAATTCGTCTGGCGAATATGTGTCGGATGTGAACTGGACAGATGCAGCCGACAAAAGTACGGGAACTTATATCAAATATTTTTATGAGAATGCCAGCGGACGGGATACCTTTTGCGGAAGCATTTACTGGGAAAAACCGAATACACCGGAAACCGGAGAACCGGCAAGCACAGGCGGTAGCGGTGGATGGTCGCAGGGACATGCATTGGATATCGTGATCGATGCTTATATCCGTCATGCAAATAATCCCGAATATCAGGCTCATTTGTATGAAAACATCATGAAACCTTTCCTGCCGGCTTTTGATGACTGGAATGAACATTGCGGTTATGGTGGCAAAGACTTCTGGAATAACTTCTATGATGATATGGAATGGATGGCACTGTCTTGTCTGCGGGTTTATGAATTGACTGGCGATCAGGATTATTACAGTGCGTTGATGAAGATGTGGAACCATATTAAGGGAGCGAAGAATGACTATAAAGGGGTAGGAGGAATGGCATGGAAAACGGATGCGCCGGCTTCACGTATGTCTTGTTCTAATGGTCCCGGTTGCCTTCTGGCTATGAAATTGTATCAGCTTACCGTTAAAGAGGCTAAAGACGGCTGGGAAGAGCAGGCTGCTTATTACCTGAACTTCGCCAAAGAGGTATATAACTGGATGACGGCTTATCTGTGTGATATTTCCACCGGACAGGTATATGATAATCTTAGTATTAAAGATGACGGTACACCGGGAGATCCTGATAAAGTAGCCTTGTCTTATAATCAGGGAACATTTATGGCGGCTGCTCTGGAGTTGTACAACGCTACCGGTGAGGATGAATATCTTCGTAATGCAGTTGCTTTCGGCTCTTACCAGGTGAATAAGAAAATGGATTCCAACTATCCGGTATTCAGTGGTGAAGGAAATTCGGGAGATAATCTTTTATTCCGTGGAATATTTGTCCGTTACTTTTTGGATATGGTGAAACAGCCGACTAGCAGCCTTTATCCGGAAAAGACCAAGAATAAGTTTATTGCTGCATTGCGCAGCTGTTCTGATGTGCTTTGGACGTTGGCTCATCCCGAAGGCTATTATGTGTGGGAGTACGACTGGGCAAAAGCACCGGTCTTCGGTAATCGCGACAACAGGGAAGATCGTCTGACAATCTCCTTGAATGCGGAAGTCCCGGGAGCAACAATGATTGAAATCCGTGCCCGTTATGAAGACTGGGTGCAAGGTAAAGCAACGGAAAAAGCCAACTGGGTCGGACCGGATTTCGGTAAGAAAGCAGAGGAATAAGATTGATTTATTACACATAGAAAATCGAAAAGAAAGATGATACATATAAAAAGAAATATTTGTCTGGTGGCTGTTTCTTGCACTCTTCTTGCAGGTATACCTTTGCAGGGGGTGGCGCAAACGGGAAGAACGGCAAAGGTGCAGGCCACACAAAGCAATAAGATAACAGTGTCAGGTACGGTATTGGACAAGACGACAAATGACCCGTTGATCGGTGTGTCTGTTGTCGTGAAAGGAGTGGCCAATGCAGGTACGATTACGGATATGGATGGTAAGTTTACATTGAAACTGCCTTATGCAGAAGCTCCGTTGGTGTTTTCCTATCTGGGTTACCAGCCGCAGGAAATTGTTCCCGGTGCAAAGAAGGAACTGACTGTCTTACTACAGGAAGATACGAAAGCCCTGCAGGAAGTGGTTGTGGTAGGTTATACCAAACAACGTAAAGAAACCATGATCGGTTCTGTTGCTACCATTACGACAAAAGATTTGACGCAGAGTCCTACGGCTAATATCAACAATGCACTTGCCGGACGTCTGCCTGGTTTGATTGTAAACCAGTATGCGGGTGGTGAACCGGGTGTTGACCAAAGTGAATTGTTTATCCGTGGTAAGGCAACTTACGGTAATCAAAGTGCTATTGTCATTGTCGATGGAATCGAACGTGACATGAGTTACCTCGCACCAGATGAAATTGAAACATTCACTATTCTGAAAGATGCTTCCGCTACTGCCGCTTATGGTATCCGTGGTGCAAATGGTGTAATCGTTATTACCACCAAACGTGGTAAAGCAGCGGAAAAGGCAACCGTGAATCTGAAAGCCTCTATCGGTATTAACCAGCCGATCGGTTTCCCCGAATATTTAGGTTCTGCCGATTATGCAACCTTATATAATGAGGCCAGATTGAACGATGCCAAGATGACGGGTGCAGACATCAGCAGTTTGAACCTCTTCTCTCAACAGGCGATTGATAACTTCCGCCGCGCCAAAGGAGATAACTCCGATGGCTTGGGATATGACTGGGATTATTATGATTTTGCCTTTAAACCGGGCTTGCAGGAAGATGTAAGCCTCTCCATCCGTGGAGGTACGGACAAGGTACGTTATTATGTATTGGCTAATTACTTCTCACAAGGAGGTAACTACAAATATGCGAATGCTGGTGAATATGACTCACAGACCAAATTCACCCGTTACAACTTTCGTTCAAACATTGATATTAACATTAATCGTTATTTGAGTACCCGTCTGGACTTGGGAGCCCGTATTACTGACCGTAATGCACCGGGTACAACGGCTAGTCGCCTGATGACCATCTGTGCAACTCAACCTCCCTATCTGCCCATTTTGGTGGAAGAAAACTCGCATCCGCAGAATGAGGAATATATTCAGCAGAACCCTCGTGGAATGCTTTATGGTGACAACATCTATCGCTACAATCTTTTGGGTGAATTGAGCCGTACGGGTTATTTGAATGAGAAGAATACTTATCTGAACGGTAGTTTTGCGATGAATCTGGATATGGGATTTCTGACGAAAGGATTAAAGGCGGAACTGATGTTTTCTTATGATGCTTCCGAAGGACGATGGATTAACCGCAAACTGGATACTTACAAGGATGGATATCGTGAATATCCGAAGTATGCAACGTTTATGCCGATTGAAGGTTCAGATGCTTATATGACTGGCGGCCATTATACCGGTGCTTATAAAACAGGTAACAAGTATGATATTGACCAGACTATCGGTAACGGATTCAGTCATAATGCTTCTGATGGACGTACTTATATACAAGCACGTTTGGATTACAACCGTTTGTTTAGCGATCGTCACGAAGTGACAGCCATGTTATTGGCAAACCGTGGTAATCGTACCGTTAACAATGAGCTGGCTTATCATAGCCAAGGTATCACCGGGCGCTTTGCTTATTATTATAATCAGAAGTATCTGATGGAATTCAATTTCGGTTACAATGGTTCCGAGAATTTCGCTCCGGGCAAACGTTACGGATTCTTCCCCGCGGGTTCAATCGGTTGGGTAGTCTCAGAAGAAGAATTTATGAAAAAAGCTTCCTGGGTTGATTTCCTGAAAGTAAGAGCTTCTTATGGTTTGGTAGGTAGTGACAATGTCAGCAGCCGTTTCCCTTATCTGGCTTTCTATGGTGGTGGTAGCGGTTATGATTTCGGTAATAACTTTGGTACAAATGTAGGCGGTAATTCCGAAGGTAATCTGGCTAATGCAAGTTTGACTTGGGAGAAAGCTCGTAAACTGAATGTCGGTATTGATTTTACTACCCTGAATCAAAGGTTGGCATTGACGGTAGATGCATTTTATGAATATCGTTTTGACATTATTACGGATATGAACGGTGACGGTATCATGGGATATCCGGACATTGTAGGTAAGGATGCGGCTTTACAGAATCTGGGTGAAGTAAGCAACCGCGGTGTGGATATCGAATTGAGCTGGAACGATAAGATTGGAAAGGATTTCCGTTACTATATCCGTCCGAACCTGACTTTCTCCCGCAACCGTCTGGAATATAAAGCGGAAGTTGCCCGTAAGAATTCCTGGCGTAAAGAGACCGGTAAACGTTTATACGAAAACTTCGTCTATGTGTTCGATCATTTTGTAGCCGATCAGGAAGAAGCTGACCGCCTGAACAAAATCGGTTATCAGCCGTGGGGACAATTAATTCCGGGAGATGTTGTTTATAAGGATTTGGATCGTAACGGAGTGATTGATGATGAAGACCGTACGGCAATGGGAAATCCGCGTAGTCCGGAACTGATGTTCGGTATTCCTTTCGGTTTCCAGTATAAGAACTTTGATTTTAGTGTATTATTGCAAGGTGCGACAAAATCATCTATTCTGTTGAATGGGGCTGCTGTATTTGACTTCCCGCAATTTGAACAGGATAAGATCGGACGTGTGAAGAAAATGCATCTGGACCGTTGGACACCAGAAACGGCTGCTACTGCCAAATATCCGGCATTACATTATGGAACACATGATAACAACAAGAATGGAAACAGCAGTTTGTTTTTGTATGATGCTTCATACCTGCGTCTTAAGAATGTGGAAATTGGTTACAATGTATCGCCCAAATTATTACGTAAATTCCATGTGCAACAGGCACGTATCTATGTGCAAGGTCTGAATCTGTTGACTTTTGATAAACTGGGTGATGTGGATATCGATCCGGAAACGAAATCCGGAGACGGAGCTTCCTGGTATCCTATTCAAAAGGTATTCAATTTTGGTATTGATATTACATTCTAAATAAGATAGAAATATGAAAAAGTTAGATAGATTTTTAGCAATTGCTTTATTGGTCCTGCCTTTGGTCTTTACTTCCTGTAGCGATTACCTGGACCGGGACGATGATGATAATATTACGGAAGCGGACGTTTTTGCCCGTTACGAAAAAGTGAACGGACTAGTCTCCGACGTATATGCGGCTGCAAAGAAAGCAGACCGTCCGTTGGTATTCTTCGAACACTTCAGCAACAGTGCCATTACGGACGAATGTGAAGGAACCAACGTAGAGGGAAACATAACGAATAACTTCAATAACGGCGCTTGGAACCCGAACTCTTTGCCCGGTAGTTTTGGACAATATTGGGAGGCTCTTTATGAAGGAATCCGTAAAGCGAATCTGATTATAGAAAATGTACAAAAATATAACACTCCTGATAATCCTCAGCAGGATGGTGATCTTCGTAACCGTATCGGTGAAATGTATTTCATGCGTGGTTATTTCCACATGTTGTTAATGCGTATGTATGGCGAAGCTCCTTATATTGATCGTGTGATTAATGCCGGAGATAATATGGACTTCAAGAAAGAGTCTGTTCATTCGATGGTCGAGAAGATTGTGACGGATGCGCAAACAGCTTATGGCATGGTTCCCAATAAATATGTGAAAACTTCTGAGAATTTCGGTCGTGTGGATAAGGGAGCCTGTCTGGGATTGATTTCTTTTGTTCGCTGGGTAGCAGCTACTCCGTTGTGGAATGGTGCTTCTCAATATGGATATAACCTGCGTCGTGTGTTCGAAGATGAGTATGCTTACGATGCTACTCGTTGGAGAAAAGCAAAAGAAGCGGCCAAAGCCGTTTTGGATTTCGAAGTCGGTGGCACCAAGCGTTATTCTCTCTATACGAAACATGACGCAAATGATTTCAAGGATCCGGCTGACGGTAATCTGAATGACAGCCGTGTATATGCTCGTTTGTGGGATATGTTTTATGATATGGATGCCTTTGCCAATGAGTATGTGTTCTTTATGACGAAGAGCAAGGATCAGGCATGGCAGGGAGATATTTATCCGCCTAGCCGTGAGGGAAGTTCGCGACAGCAACCGGTGCAGGAACAAGTGGATGAATATGAATATATCGTAGGTGATTATGGTTATCCGGTGTATTCGGCAGAAGCCCGTAAAGGTGGCTATGACGATGCTAATCCGTATGTGAAAGGTACTCGTGACCCGCGTTTCTATCGCGACGTAATTTATCACGGAGCTCCTTACCGTAATAATAAGAACGAGTCGAAAACGATCAATACCGCGAGTGGTTCCGATAAGATTGGTGCTACCAATGCAACTACTACTGGTTATTATTTACGTAAATTCCAACAGGAGTCATGGAACAAATCCGGTAATTTCAGTATCAATGCGCCCGCCATCTGGCGTCTTCCGGAGTTTATATATATTTATGCGGAGGCTTGTAATGAATTGGGAGAGGATATTGATGAAGCTTATAAATTGGTGAATACGGTTCGTGAACGTTCTTTTATGAAACCGATGCCGCCGGAAGTAAAAACGAATCAGCAGTTGATGCGTGAATACATTCAGCGCGAACGTCGCGTGGAACTCTTTTATGAGGGAAAACGTCCGTGGACTTGCCGTTTGTATTTGGAGCCGACAAGTAAGGAAGAACTGGCAAAGGAAAGCCTTTGGAAATCTAGTGGAAGCGACAACTCAAAACGTACACAGAAATACTGGGCTGCCAATAACGGTGCATTGCCTCGTTGCCAGCGAATGATTAACGGAATGCGTCCGGTACAGGATGAGAATGGAGCGATTACGGTTGACGGTGTGAAATATAGAATGGAGCGTTTCTGCGTGGAAGAACGTACTTTCTCTATTCAGCATTATCTGTTCCCCATTCGCCAGAGTGAGTTGCAGAAGACACCGACCATTGAACAAAATCCCGGATGGTAAACCGGTAGGAATGTATAACTTTAAAAAGAAAATCAGATGAAACGAATCTATACATATATGTGTCTGTTGCTTTTGTCGGTATTATCGTTTGCCGTTATAGGTTGTGATGACGATGATGATGACGATGTGGCTAAAGACTTGATAGAGTTGATTGTGAATAAACCGGTGATACGTATCGGGCAGAATGAGGAAGCCAAAGTGAATGTAGTGGTTGGAAACGGAAACTATACCGTGAGAAGTTTCAACACTGCCATTGCAACGGCTACTGTTTCCGGTGAATTGATAACTGTAAAAAGTGGCTCACAGAATGGAGCCACTACCATCGAAGTAATGGATGGAGAAGGAGTAGCTGCCAATATCTCTGTGAATGTAGGTGTATTTGAACTGGAAGTGAATGAGCCGGAGGTGATCTTGGAAGTTTCCGGTGAAAAGCAGTTGATTGTCAGCATGGGGAATTTTTCCAGCAATGATGAATTATCTTATGAGGTGGAGGACGAAACGGTTGTCAGCATGGTCAATACAGACCAGTTCCGTCCTTTCTATACTTTGACAGGCTTGAAGAACGGACATACAACAGTGACTTTTACAGACCATAAAGGAAAACAGGCAGTGGTTCAGGTGACGGTAAATCCGATTTCTATTGATGTCTCCAATCTGACACCGAGAGTGGGAGTCAACAATAAGATCATGATTACGGTAGAAAAAGGAAACGGAGGTTATAGTCTGACAGCAGAGAATGAAGAGATTGTAGCTATTCAGCAGGTGGATGACACTCGTTTCAATTTAATAGGTAAAAAAGCGGGTATCACTACCGTGTTTGTCAGAGACGAAGCGGAGCAGGAATTAAGTCTGACTGTAACGGTGGTACAGGCAGATAAAGTAGCGAACCTGGGTAGCGGTAATTACTTTAAAGTACCGTTTGAATATAATGGTACGGCAGATGAATCGCTAAAGAATTTGAGTACGATCACGTTTGAAGCCCGTTTCAACATTGAGTCGTTGAATGGAGATGACAATGGAAATGCCCGGATTAATACAGTGATGGGTATAGAGAAGAAATTCCTGCTGCGTGTCGATGTGCATAAAGGAGGAAGCAATAATGAGGAACGTTTCCTTCAGCTTGCTGCAGATGATAAAGGCAGTATCCGCTATGAAGGTTCTACCAAGATAGAAACTAATAAATGGTATGATGTGGCTGTGGTATTGGATAATAGTAAGAGCGGAAGTGAACGGATTGCATTGTATGTAAATGGTGCCAAAGAAACGCTTCAATTATCAAACGGTACGCCGGATGATTTGAAAGAGATCAATCTTACTTCTGATTTCTACATCGGACAGTCTGATGGTAAACGCCGGTTGAACGGAGCTATCAGTTATGCCCGTATTTGGACAAAAGCCTTATCGGAACAACAAATTTCCGAGCAGAGCGGCAAGTTGTTGAGTGAGGATAAGGATGGAATGGTAGCTAATTGGTTGTTCAATAATGGAAATGGCAATACTAAGACATTTGTGTCTTTGGTAGGAAAGAGTTTTGAAGCAGAGGCGGCAAATATCGTTTCAAGTTGGAAAGCAGATCCGATATTGGAATAAAAATAAAAAAAGCCATCCCCGGAATAGACGAAAGTAGGGATGGCTTTTTTTGTAGTGTGCTTACTATTGTTCAGCAGACTATGTCCTGCTTGTTGTTGGCAAGGTTATTCCTTGACAGGCACAGCCGGTTTGTCTTTAGATGCAGTGTCTGTGACAACTGTATCATTGACATTAGCGGCTAATGCAACCAGTGATGCCGTTGCAGGCTCGTCTTTTTTAGTTACAGTATCTTTTACTACTGTATCATTGACAACTGTCGCATTGACTTCTGTCGGGGCTGTCACAGCTTCTGCAGAACTCTGAGCCTTTACAAGGAATGAACCACCACAAACAAACATAAACATTGCTACTACTAATACTAATTTTTTCATAATCGTTTGCTTTAAAGATTATTAGACATATGTTTTCAATTCTCTACTTTTGTGTTAAGGAATTGGTTATTACTTTTTCGCTAACGTTTTATTAAAGATCAAAGCGCGTGCCAAAAAAATAGCGATATGCTAAGTGGTTGATAAATAAAGGTGTATGTGATTTCGAAAGGCGTAGGACTGTGTAGAACCGTATGTGGAATGTGTGGAAATAGTGGCGGGGAGTGTGGAATTATTCCACACTCCCCGCCACACTCCTTTTGTTTGGGTAATCTATTTTATTTCGTCCGGCCAGGGACAAGGATTGCCGGTAGCTTTGGAAGTAGGTCGTTGTGCATCTACTTTTCTTAGATAGTCTCCTAACTCTTTGGAAAGTTTTTTCACGATATCCGGATGTTGTGCACTAAGGTCGTTGCTTTCACCTATGTCATCAGGGATATTGAACAACTCTTTCTTGCCTGTTCCATAGTAATAAATCAATTTCCAGTCGCCGTTACGAACGGCACAATTGAAGTTGATTCCGGGACCGTCATTTCCCCAGTTGTTAGGCATATTCCAGAAAAGGCTCCGGCCTTTGGAGGGATTGCCTGTCTGTTTCAACAGAGGTATGAAGCTGATTCCATCTATTGGCTGGACTGTTTTGTATTTTTTGATTCCTGCCATTTCGAGGATAGTGGGGTAGAAGTCCTCTATCAGCAGGTAATTGTCGCATTTGCTTTCTGGAGCCACTACACCCGGCCAGCTGACAATCATCGGTTCGCGAATACCACCTTCATAGGTAGAGCCTTTGCCACTGTTCAAAGGGTAATTCTGTGTATGCAGTTTGCCGTCACGCCATTCAGATTCGGAGGCAAGCCCTCCGTTATCACTCATAAAAATGATAATCGTGTTATCAGCTTCCCCATTCTTTTCCAGCCAGTTCATTAAGTCACCAAGACTCTTGTCCATGCCTTCAATGAGCGTTGCATAAGCAGCTTCGTGGTCAGTCATCCCTTTCTTCTTGTATTTGTCATAGAAACGTTTATCTTTGTTCAGCGGGATATGGATGGCGTATTGAGCCATATACAGGTAGAAAGGCTGGTTGTATTTCTTTGCCTTATCCAATGCTTTAATAGCTTCCAAAGTCAGCGCTTCGGTTACAAAAGTTTCTGTACCCCAATATTTTTCAAGCCCGGGAACAGCCATCAATGAAACCGGTTTCCCTTCTTTGGTATGTCCGTAATTCTCTTCTCCAAGATAACTGGCAAGCCCTCCGGCGGCATGTCCGGCGATATTGACTTCAAATCCCCAATGATGTGGATCTTCTCCCGGCGTGTCTATGGCACCGAAGTGGGCTTTTCCGCAATGGATGGTATGATAACCGCTGTCTTTTAGGAGTTGTACGAAAGAGGTTCCGACAAAGGTGTTATTAGTGCCGGCTACTTGACTTACTCCGTTATAGTTCCAATCCGGAACATCCAGTAATTTGTCTTCGCGATCCGTCTTTGTATTCTTTTGTAGTGTCCAATTGGTTACCCGGTGGCGGGCTGCATTCGTTCCGGTGATAAGACTGCACCGGGAAGGAGAACTGATGCTGCTGGCATACGCTTGGGTAAACATCATTCCTTGCCGGGCGAGGCGTTCCATATTAGGTGTTTCATACAGTTCGTTGTAACGTGTCTTTTGCGTCCAGAATGGGAGGGAAGTGTCTTGCCATCCCATATCATCCACCATAAAGAGGATGATATTCGGACGTTTGTCTGTGCATTCACTTCGGAGACTGCCGTTGTTCTGTGCCTGCAAATAAGTTGCGGCCAGCGGCAAAAGTGTGAGAGGAAATAGAGCTTTCTTGTTCATGGGGGGAGTTTTTGGGTGTTATTTCTTTATTTCAATTATGCCTATCTTGTTGATGGGGATACTTCGTAATTACTGCTTTCCGTTAGAATCACCCCATACTATATTCAAAACATTCTGTACCATACAATTCATCAATCCCAGCTGCATACGATGGGCTTGATGTTCTAATGCGAGGTTACAGTACTTTGCCTGTCGAACGGCCTGCGTTCCGTCCATATAAAACGGGAGCGTGAAAGATTGGTTATCTATCTTTAAAAAGTCAAATCCATACTCTTTCATGGTGCGGATGGTTCTTTTCATGTTTCCGATTTTATTGGACGGAGTATGCACTGAAATTGATAATATCCGGTAATGCGGTAGATTCGAGTACAGTCAGTCTTAGTGCCGTTGCTTCTACCGGCTCAAACTTTTCAATCCGTTTGTGGCCTACGGATTCTCCTGTGCAGACGGTTTTCCATTTGCCGTTCACTTTCGCTTCTACTTTATATTGACGGATGCGTTCTCCATTTTTGATGTTTTCCTGGATGATGCAGTAGTTTACGGGTTGCTTTTTGCCAAACTTAAGGGGCAGGCTTTTCTTCTGTCCTGCGGTTTGTGCTATCGGTGAAGCGAACCGGCGATTGATTTCATCTCCCATTTCTTTGAGCCGTTGCACGTCTCCGGTGGGAAGTAACCCTGTGGGGTCGGGCGTAAGTCCAAGGATTAGCGTGGCGTTTCTTCCTACCGATTTTTCATATTTGTCCATTAGCACGTCCACCGGGTAAATATTGTTTTCGTCATCTGGTTCCCAAAACCATTCGTGACGTCCGTTAGCTCCTCTTAATGGAGTGTCTGCCATGGCGGGAACCCAATATTTGCCGTCCTTGCTTCCGTGTTTTAGCAACTCCAAAAGGTCTTTGTCTTGTTCCAAACGCTTATGGTGCGAGCAGGGAGCGGGAAAAGTAGACCAGCAAGGATAGCCCACAGTACCGGTTTCCGACCCTCCCCAGCGGAAGTCGGCACGGTCTATATTATGGTAAAACAAACAATTCGGTTGGTATTTGTTCACGATAGGTTCCACATCCGGACCGTCACCGCGCGGGTCATCGGCTCCACCGTCAAACCATATCATATAGAGATCGCCGTAGCGGGTGCACAGCTCGGTAACCATTCTCTCGCACAGGCGTTTATACCATGTCTGGCGGTTGACTGCGAATTCTCCTTCTCCTTCGGCTTTGAAATTGTGGATGCCTAGCAGAGCATTCCATCGTACACCGACATAAATGCCCGGTTGCACACCATATTTGCGGCAGGAGTTCACGAAGTCGCGTACAATATCTCCTTTGCCGTCCCGCCATTTCACGGCTTTCAGGCAATAAGGGTTGACATCACTTTGCCAAAGACAGAAGCCGGTTTCGTGACTGGTTGTCAGCACAGCGAATTTGCATCCGGCAGCTTTGGCGGCTTGCACCCATTGGTCGGTATTCAGTTTGGTAGGATTGAATATGTTGTAATCTTCGATGGGGTTAATGCGGTTGTTGTTTTGATCATAGCGGATGCCGTCGAACACATGCAGGTCGTAGTGGAAGACGGCTCCCAATTCCGCCTCATGCCATTTTAGTTGGTGAGGCTTGGGGACAGGGATGTTCTGCTGTTGTGCGAGACAGGTAACTGTGCAAAAGATAAAAAGAATAAAGTAATGTAGTTTCTTCATGGTCTTTAATTTATTTATTAGGGGGTCAGATAATTGGCAAATGAATCATGGGTATGGTGTAGCCATTTCTTGAGTTGTTCCCGGAACTGCCGGACTAACTTGGGGGAGTGTTCGGCTATATTGTTTATTTGATATGGGTCTTTTGTGCGGTCGAAAAGAACTGTTTCGTCTATAATACCATTTTGGGCATGTACTACAAAGGTATGGGTTGCTGTGCGTAGTCCGCGATAACCTGTGGCATGATTGTCGAACTGTACGAAATAATAAGGTTGTATGACCTCTCTTCTACTTTCGCCGAGGATTTCCCGGGATAAGTCGAATGTTTGTACCGTTTCGGGAATCTCTTTCCGGAATCCCATCATGGATAGGAGAGAAGGATATAAGTCGGCGAAAGCAATCATCAAATGTTCGTCTTTACGCGGCTGAATTTTTTCTGGCCAGGAAATAATCATGGGGATACGCATAGACTCTTCATAAAAAATATCTTTCCCTGCATGGTTGTGAGCACCCATACAGATGCCGTGGTCGGAAGTAAACACTATAATCGTATTCTTGAAGAGCCCGTTTCTTTTTAATTCGTCTACGATACGTCCTACGTTCTCGTCCACTCCTGTAACACATGCATAATAGTTACGTATGTTGTCTCTGAAATAGTCACCCATTTCAGTCCCTTTGGCAGGTATATCGGGGCGATTGGCACACAAAGCTTCTACATTCAAGTCCCTATACATGGCTTTATAGTTGTCGGGAACCAGTTCATAACCTGTATGTGGAGGATTCATTGAAACGACTAATGCGAAAGGCTGTTTATTCTCTTTTTGTGCCTGAATGTATTCGATGGCTTTATCTGCCTCATAGGCAGGTCCCCATTGGTTTACATAATAGAAACTATCGCGTGGGGCGGTAGTATCCCAATACATGGGCTTTAGATGGTAATCGTACGTCCCGTAGGCTATCCAATGATCGAAACCATGACGACGTTCGGGCGGACACCATTCGTTCCATGCTACTTTACCGCGGTTGTTGTAGGTGTCTACATAAGGTTTATGAGGAGAATCCAAGTGCCATTTGCCTATATATCCGGTCTGATAGTTCATATCTTTCAGTACGTCGCTCCAGCAGCGGGCTTCTTGAGGAAGTTCTACATCATAGGGGGCAGTTTGTGAATTACAATTGCCTACCACCTTATTGTGGAGCGGATACATACCTGTCATCAGCATGGCCCGTGCCGGTGATGAAACGGGATAACTGCTGATTGCATTGGTCAACAGGATTCCTTCGGAAGCAAGTTTATCCAGACAAGGGGTTTTTACAGGTTCTTTGCCCACACAACCTAATGCATCTCCCCGATATTGGTCGGCCATGATAAAGACTAGGTTAGGGGGGACCTGTGATGAAACTGGAAGAATCGGAGCAGCAAGTGCTGCTCCGATTATCCATGTCCGGTGATATATCATACTTGTTGTAATACTCATAATGGCAAAAATAGCTTTTTATTTCTAATGGATTATGATTTATATTGAATTGCTACTGATTTGCATAGAGATTGGAGCCTATCGGCCATCCCGGATTCTGATATACAACTGAAGTGGTTGGGTCTCCTCCTTTCACTGGTGTCGACATGCGGAAGATGTCATAAGAAATCGGGGTAAGATAGTTTGCTTCTTCAAAGTTATAGCCATTGTTGTTGATAATCAACTCGTTGAAGGCATATGGTCGCAGATATTTGCTATCATAGATTTTCAATCCCAGTTGCGTCTGATGTACATAATACTCCTCTTTCTTATATTCTTCCCAGTTGAATCCTTCCACTATATAATTCTTCATTTTATCTAGTGAACGCCAACGGAATAAATCGTCTTTGCGCATACCTTCAGCTATAAACTCACAACGGCGTTCACGTCGGATATTATAAAGCAGTCTGCTAACTTGTTCATTGCCCGACCATACAGCCAGGTCATTTTCTTTGTTCAGGTCAGTGTTGTCTATGGTCTTTTGATAATCATCTGATACTCCCGCGCGTTTTCTTAATGCTTTCCAGTATTTCTGGCTGTTTGCATCTATGGAAATTCCTCCGTTTTTCATACAATCGGCTTCCATATAGTTGAGGAATGCTTCTGAAGCACGGAAAATCATATAAGCCAATGGCGAATTATCATTCATAGTAACGTTGCTGTCTCTCCATCCTTTGCGTACCATATAACCGGTAGTGGAATGAGATACGCTTTCATATGAATTCAGCAAGTTGACATATCTCATGATACCTGTCTGGTCAAGGTTTGCTCCCCTCCATATGAGATCTCCCGGTTTGGAAGTTGATTGTACCAGACGCAGATCTCTGTTTTTCATCACATCTTCAATACTTGCGTCACCCTGATATTCTGTGTTGCCGGTTGCGTAAATAGGCAAACCGTTAGTGGTCAGGAATGTTTCCATTAATGAGCGTGTGTATCCTCCGTCTTTGCCGGCACAACCTTGGGCTTCTGTTTTTTCTCCGTAGTAGATACTATGATACGTACCCTCCACCTTGCTGTTGACTGTTGCATCTACGGCATACATACGCCATAACAATACTTCTTTATTGGATGATAAATCATATTGGTTGAACAAATTCATGTAGTCTTCAATTTTATCGGTGATATTGGGTAGAAATGCTTCTGCTATAGGTTTTGCTGCCTCCATTGCCTGTGTCAGGAAAAAGTCTGTTTCTGTGTCCAGATTACCATCAAATGTTCCTCCCGGCCATCCCGGACCACCCGGTACGCGGGCTGTTCCTTTGTGATAGGTCTCCCAACTGGCTTCATAAAGAGCAACACGGGACTTAAACAATAATGCGGATTCCTGATTCAACCGGTGGTTGGTTAATGCATTGCTACGGGGAAAAAGACGGCTGATAGCTTCATCCAGATCGCTAAGAATAAAACGTGCTACCTCATTACGTGGCTTACGTTTGTTTGCTTCCACATTGGCGGCATAGTCATCAGCGGTAAGTTCTTCCGTAATGATAGGGAAGTCTCCAAACTTTCTTAGGTATTCAAAGTAAATATAGGCACGGAAGAAATACATTTCGCCTATATATTGCTGTGTTTCATTGGTATTATTAAGTCTTCCGCTTTTCAGGTTCTCAAGAGCATAGTGCAGGAAGTGGTTACAATCCCGCAAATGTTCCTGCCGGTTATAGCTGCCATCTGTTGCTACTTTGATGCGCTGGGGCAAAAAGAGATCTTTCGGTGCGTCTGCTGCCTGATTATCACTCGTTTCGTCATCATTGAAAAGATTGACATCTTTATAATCGGGGAGCAAATCATATTTTTTATTGCAATATGCCTGCAATTGAATCGGTTCGGTGAAGAATCCTTCGTCCGTATTGTCTGTCAAGGGTTGCCTGTCGAGAAAGTCACTGCATGAACTCAAAGTGAATGAGGCAGCCATGAATGAAAAGAATATATATTTTAGTTTCATAATAATCTGTTTTTAAGGTTTATAATGTGATGTTGACACCGAAGGAGAGTGTATAGCTTAGTGGGTAACTCATACCATTCTGATATAATAGCTCCGGATCAAAATTCTTACTCATTTTACTTCCTGTCCAAAGATTGTCACCAGAAAAGAAGATCCGTATTTTTTGTAAACTGATTTTTTGTATCAGCGCTTTCGGTAAGGTATATCCGATTTGTAGATTCTTCAGGCGGATATAAGCGGCATTTTGCAGGTAACGAGTCTGTACTTGTTGATTTTGCTTGCTTCCGATGATGGGACGAGGGAAGTAAGCGTTTAGGTTTGTTCCCAGTTCGTCACCTTCCGGGCGGAAGAAATCATAATGTTCTTCGTATCCTGTAGAGTCCCATTGTCCTCCGTTGACTCCCCAGAAAATCATACCTTTTTCATATACAGATCTGTCATCTCCACCTACCCATATATCGCGTTTGGCCACTCCCTGGAACATCATGCTGATATCAAAACCTTTGTAATCTGCTCCCAATGTGATGCCAAAACGATAGCGCGGTGTACTGTTGCCGATAATGCAGAGGTCCTTCGGGTCGTTGGCGGAAGTCCCTTTTTCAATAGCAGCATTATCATCGAGATTCGCATACATGATGTCACCTGCTTTCCAGATGTTATTGCCAACATTGGGAAGTCTGCTTTGGTCATGGATAGCTATATAATCTTGTATTTCCTGATCGGTTTTTGCCATGCCTACTGTCTTGAATCCCCAGATTTCACCTAGTTTTTTTCCTTTCCAGTAACTTTCTATTGTATTACCATCAGAGTCTTTGGTATAGAATGTCTTGTCAGGGTTAGGATATTCTGTCACTTCAGTCTGCGCATCGGATAAGTTGAGAGATATGTGATAACCTACCTGACCGATTCTATCCTGCCAATTTATTTGTAATTCCCATCCTTTGGTTCGTAAAGATGTATTGTTCAGTTTCGGGGCTGACGCACCTACAATCGGAGAAATCTCTTCGGCAGGTCCTACCATGTCTTTTGTGTCGCGGACATAATATTCCGCATATCCGGTCAAACGGTTGTTGAAAGCTCCGAAGTCCAGACCGGCATTGTAACTGGTGACCCGTTCCCAAGTGAGCAATGAACTTACAAGTCCGGGAGTAGAAGCTATACTTGACTTGTTGGCCTGCTCAAGCAACCAACGGCCTCCGTCGTCTGCGCTACCTACTGTAATGTTCTGAATGGAATAGGTAGGGTAGAAGCTCTCTGTGTTCTGGTTTCCCAGACTACCATAAGAGAAACGGAGTTTCAAAAGATTTACTTGTTGTTGTATCGGTTCCCAAAATGCTTCGCGTGCAATATTCCAACCGACGGATACGGAAGGGAAAGTTCCCCAACGTTGATCTCCACGGAAACGGGAAGTCGCGTCACGACGGATATTTCCTTCAATCAGGTATCTGCCGTCGTAGTCATAGTTGACGCGTGCGAAATAACCCATTGTAGCCCATTCTCTTGTGAAGGCTTTCAGTACACTCGTTCCTGTTGCGGTATTGATACTGGGGACCAGTTCGTTGACTACGTCATAGCGTTTGCCTACCATGTTGTTGATGCGGTAATATTCCGAATTCATACCTGCGGTAGCTTTGAAATTATGCTTCATCCAAGAGTATTCATAGTCTGCGTAAAGAGCCGTAGTTACCATGGAAGTTTGTTCCGTTTCGCTTTGTGCAGATGTTCTTCCGGCGGCAAGATCGTCGTCACCACCCAGCCATTGTTCTTCAACCGGCTGATTGTCACGAGTGTATAGATATACTTTGTTAATGTTGTATTGATGTTGATAGCTTTCGGTACGCAGACTGGCTTGCCCGTGTATGCCTAATCCTTTGATGGGGGTTAAATGAAATCCTCCCTGGGTGAAGTAAGTATCTTTCGTTGAGTTGGAACGCCCTCCGGAAGTTAACTGCATTAACTTGGGGTTACGTGTATAGTGTCCGTTGTTGTCATATAATGGCATTGTAGGATATAACTTGGTTGTTTCTGCAAAGAAACGGTCGCCATAGAGATTGATAAACGTAGGCATTGCAATATCTTCACGGATAAATCGTGCATTGAAGTCAAGGTTTAACCATTGGGTTACCTGTCCGCTGACTTTTCCGCTGATATTAAAACGTTTCTTTTTCTCGTCAGAGTAGTTCATTTGTCCTTCTTGCGAAAGAAAAGCACCGGAGATATAATACTTGACCTTTTCACTTCCACCGGAAATACTTAAATTATGTTCTTGTCCGAAAGATGTTTTGTCTATGAAGTTTCGCGGCCAGTTTTGGTTATCATTAGACGCTCCATTGAAAGGGAAAAAATTACTCCCTTGAGAACCTTCCGGATCAGAGGTGTATGGATACTCGCCTGCCATGTATCGTTGGATACGATCAATAGTGTTGTCATCGAAAATAAATTTCTTGTTACCATCTCCAGTATTAAGTTGCGCTGCATTGAAATATCTGGCAAAACGATAGGAGTCAAGCATGTCGGGTATATTGGTCGGACGAGACCAACGGAAGTTATCTGAATATTGAATCGTTGTCTTTCCTGCTTCTCCGGATTTAGTAGTAATCAATATCACACCAAACGGAGCGCGAGATCCGTAGATAGAAGAGGAAGCTGCATCTTTTAATACGGAAATATTAGCAATATCCTGTGGATTAAGCGTGTTAATATCTCCTTCGGCACCGTCAATCAAAACAAGTGGTGAAGCACTGGAACCTGTTCCCAGGTTACCGACGCCACGGATGTTCATTGTCGGATTCTTATCCAGTCGTCCGCCTTTATCATTCACGTCAATGTTCAATCCCGGCATGACCCCTTGCAGGGCCTGTGATACGGAAGTAACCGGGCGGGATTCCAACGTTTTGGTATCTACAGTTGCTACTGCTCCGGTTAGGTTCACCTTTTTCTGTGTTCCGAATCCTACTACAACCACTTCATCCAATGTTTGCGTATCTTCGGTCAGCATGATTTTGAAAGTCGTTTGATTGCCGTCGAATGTCAGGCGTTGAGGCTGATATCCTATATAAGATATGATCAGCACATTTCCTTTAGCGACATTTTTGAGAGAGAAGTTACCATCTATATCTGTGATGGTTCCGTTGTTTGTGTTTTCCACTAATACACTGGCACCGATAATCGGCTCATTAAGCCTTTTGTCTGTAACGGTACCTTTGATGCTGACTTGCTGCGCATACACGAAACTGATACCTAGCAATAGCATGGTGAGTAATGATGTTAGTTTTCTCATTGCATTTTATTTAAAGTTATACATAAGGTTATTGTACTGCAAATGTACGCGAACAAAGTCTTTACGGATATGCATATTTCTTTCATTCAGTGTACATGTTTAATTCATGCGGCATTTCTTTATTCTTTTTTTTTGTATGTTTTGACTTTATTTCGTTTATTTGCCCTAAATTGATTAATATGACAAAACGCTTAAATCTAATCTTACTAGTTCTGATAATAAGCAGTATTCCTTTGGTTTCCGTTTATGCTTTTTTTGATAAGGATATTCGTTTGTTGACAATGCAGGATGGACTGGCAGACAATACCGTTTCTTGCATTTGTAAGGATGCGGATGGATTTATGTGGTTTGGTACGAATAATGGCTTAAGCCGTTATGATGGGAAGATGATTAAAAATTTCAGTCCGATGGAAATGTCTGTTTCGGTTGAAAAGATTGTGAAATTATCTGAAGACTATCTGGGTATTATTGCCGGAAACAAACTTTATTGTTTTAATAGAAAATCCGAATGTTTTACTCCTGTCATATCCGGAAAGGAGACGGATGGAGTCAGGCTCTGGGGATTGTTACCCTTGAATGAAACTTCTTTTTGGGCTATATTCGAAGATAAATTATTGTTGTATCAATGGAAAGAGCATAAAAATCAGTCAGGCGATGCAGACTTTATTTGTGCGAACCTTCAGAAGGACTTTAAGCTACTATCCGCAAAAGGAGAATTTTTTTCTGCTGTTTGCTTTGATGAAAATAGAGGGTTGTGTCTGGTTACCAATTTCAGTAACTTGCTGTTATTTCATCCGGATAGTGAGAAGTTGTGCCGGACGTTGATCCCATTAGATACAATAAAGTCTATTCAGATTACTTCTGTCATGTGTAAGGATGATATTGTATGGATTTCAACCATTGCCCGGGGGATTATTCGCTATCATTTGCGGACTCATCAGATTGACAGGATCTCGTATGACGGGACAACAGAGGGAAATCAGCTTTCCCATACGGATGTTTATCAAGTCATACCAATAGATAATAACCGTTATCTGGCGGTAACTTGGAGTGGCTATACTGTGTTGATACCGGATAAGGGATATCCACAGAAACTCACTACAGAAATTTATAATAATACAGCTTCACAAGTTCAGCAAAACTTGGAAACTCGTATGATTTCATCCTATTATGATCCGAATGGGGTGCTTTGGATTGGGACAAACGGTGGAGGAGTGATGTGTTCGGACTTGCGGTCACAGTTCTATAACCGTTTTTATCAGGATAGGCATAATGAGATTTGCAGTATAACGATGGACGACGACTGTTTTGTATGGCTGGCCACTTTTCATAAAGGTATTATGCGAAGTGATGAACCTTATGAATCAGGTAAGAGGCTACAGTTTTCTACTGTATATTCCGGTTCGGGAAATAGTAGTGAAACTGTGCTCTGTTCTTTGAAAGATGGACAGGGTAATTTATGGTTCGGGAATAGAAATGGGACATTTACCGTTTATGATGTTAAATCCCGCCGATTCATAACTTATACTTTGCTGGTGGATGGTATCATCTATACTTCGGATATTTGGGCTATCTATATAGATGCTGAAGGAGTTATTTGGGTGGGTACTGAAAAAGGACTTTTGCTCTTTGAACCTAAAAAAAGAATGTGCAAGCGTTTGCCGGTTGAACAGAAACTAGATAAAAAAGAAGCACTTGCCATACGTTCTATTGCTGTAACAAAAGACGGGGGTATCTGGCTGGGCACAAGCAATCAGGGAGTATGTAGGGTGTCTGTCTCTGCTTCCGGTGAAATATCAGCCAAGTCTGGCTATGAGCAGAAAGCAAATGTAAAGAATCATTCAGTGCGGTCATTGTTAGCTTCTACAGATGGAAATCTGTATGTAGGCTATATGGATGGTTTCGCAATTCTCTCTCCTCAACAGGATTCGATTCGTGAATTTTATACAACTGCTGACGGATTGTGCAGTAATTTTGTCGGTTGTATTACGGAAGATGCTAAAGGACATATATGGCTGGGCAGCAATTCGGGAATTTCCCGTTATAGCCGTCATCAGCACCTTTTCTATAATTATTATATTGCAGGTAGTAACCGTTCGGCTTTATTCAGTAACCATACGTTGTTCTTTGGGAATAATCAGAGTATGACTTACTTTCATCCGGATGATGTAGATGTGTATCCTGCAAATGAACGGGTATTGATAACGGGATTGGAAGTCGACAACCGTCCGGTGGAAATAGATAAGGAGATAAACGGTCAAATAATACTTCGGGAGGGAATCTCTTATACCAATCAAGTTATTTTGAATAATGATAATCGCGATTTTTCTTTGACTTTCAATAATCTGTCTCATTCCAATGAACAACAAAAGTATAACTACCGGCTTTTGCCCTATCAGGAGAATTGGCTGATATCTGATGATGGAGAAAAAGCCTCATATACTAACTTGCCGGAAGGGGACTATGTATTCGAGGTAAAGAATATATTTCCGGATGGACAGACGGGAGCAGTGACTTCCCTGAATATAAAGATACTTCCTCATTGGAGTCGCACAGTGGCTTTTCGGTTGTTTATTCTCTTTGTGGTGATTGGCATGATAGCTTATTTTGTGCGATTGTTAAGATTGAGACAACGGCGTCTGGAACATGAAATGCAGATGAAACATGAATTGCTGACTGTTGGTCTGGAGCGTGAGAAAGAACGGCAGATACGTATGGAACGTGAAAATTTCTTTACTGGTGCTGCCCACGAACTGCGTACTCCGCTAACTTTGATTCTTGCTCCGTTGCAGGAATTGATGAAACAAGCTAATCCGTTGGAACCTTTTTATAAGAAATTGCAGATAATGCATAAGAATGCTACTTCCTTGCATACTTTAGTAGATCATTTACTTTATGTGCAAAAAATAGGGGCAGGAATGGTTAAACTCCAATTGTCCGAGACCGACTTGGCTCGGGTGATAAAGAGTGTGTCGGAACCATTCCGGCAAATGTCGGAGATCAAGGATTTGCGCTTTGAGGTTAATCTGCCTGAAGGAAAACTGTTGTATTGGGTAGATGAACCCAAAATTACTTCGGCCGTGCAAAATCTTCTTTCGAATGCATTTAAGTATACATCTTCGGGTGGTAGTGTCCTGCTCTCTGTCTCCCATACAATGAAAGATGGACAAGGATATTGCCGGATTGCTGTTTCGGATACAGGGGCAGGGATTCCGAAGGATTTGCAGAAACATGTTTTCGAATCGTTCATAACAGGAGAAAATATACCGGAAATATCAACAAAGATAGGGATTGGATTATACATTGTGAAGAATACGATGGATTTGCATCATGGCAAAGTGACATTGGAGAGCAAAACGGGTGAAGGGAGTACGTTTGTTTTATATATTCCTGATGGCAAGGAGCATTTTGCAAAAGATGATTATGAACTGGTTGACTGTCAGCAAATGAGTACGAAACCGAATGAAGAGTTGAAGTCGGAACTATTTCTTTCTGCATCAGAAAATAGCCAAGAAACAACATCCAAAAAAAGCTTGTTGGTTATTGAGGATAATGAAGAAGTCCGTGAATATATCCGGAGTTTGTTTGTTTCTAAGTATTTAGTATATGAAGCCGGCAACGGTGAAGAAGGGGTGCGTATGGCAAAAGAACAATTGCCCGACCTCATTATCTCGGATGTGATGATGCCTGTAAAAGACGGCTTTACTTGTTGTCGGGAGATTCGTGCACAACAGGAAACGGCGCATCTTCCGATTTTGATGTTGACTGCAAAATCGGAAGATGCTGATATCTTGCATGGTTCTTATAGTGGAGCGGATGATTATATGCTGAAACCTTTCAATCCGGAGATTCTTCTTGCCAAAGTGGATAACCTGATTTTACAACGAGAACGGTTGAGACGGATTTATACAAAGGCCTTGATGCTGAAACAAGAATCGGAAGAGGGAGGGAAAGAAGATACTTTCCTGCAACAGCTTATTCATGTTATAGAGGTTAATCTTTCCAATGAAGATTTTAATGTGAAGATGTTGGCGGAACAATTAAATATGAGCCAGCCTACGTTGTATCGGAAAGTGAAGCAGCGTAGTGATTTGTCGGTCATAGATATGATCCGCAGTATACGTATAAGCAAAGCGGCGTCATTAATTCTGGAAAACCGCTATTCTATTCAGGAGATTTCGGAAATGGTCGGATATTCTGATACTCGCACTCTTCGCAAACATTTCACGGAACATTTTGGAGTATCTCCTTCTAAATATATGGGAGAAATATAGAAAGGTAGCCAATTATTAGCAGGTTATTACGCAATCATTCTAATCAACCTGTAACAAGAATAAAGAAAGAACTAGTCAAATAGTATCAGGGAAGTACAATCTAAAGTGTTCTCACTGTGATGAGAAAAAATACTCATTATAGTGAGAACTTTTTCTCATGCCTATGAGAGTTTTTTCTCATAGGCATGAGAATGCTTGAGAAATATAAGATTGTAAATTGCTACAAATCAATATTATATAATTTCAATTTATTATATAATGTCTTCCGGTCAATATTCAGTAACTGTGCAGCTTTGCTCTTATTATTTCCGGTTTGGCGCAATGCTTCCAGAATATGTTCTTTTTCGGTATCTTCATTGCGTAATGCTATGCTTGTGACACTGGATACGGGAGTTTCCAAAAGTTCGGTCCCAAGTTCAAGGAGAGTGATGAAACTGCCTTGTGCCAATAAGGTCGCTCTTTTCACGATATTCTTCATTTGGCGTAAGTTACCTGGCCAATGATAGTTCAGTAAAGCCTGTGATGCTTTTGCATCAAAGCCTATCAGATGCTTGTCCAGCTCCTTATTTGCCTGATCAAGAAAGAAATTTGCAAAGAGCAGGATGTCCTCTTCCCGCTCTTTTAGGTCAGGCATTTTCAACGTAAATTCATTAATACGGTGATAAAGATCTTCACGGAAAGTTCCTTTTTCGATAGCTTGTTCCAGATTTTCATTTGTTGCAGATACCAGACGGATGTCTACTGATATTTCCTGCATGGAGCCTACCGGACGTATCTTTCTCTCTTGCAGGGCACGGAGCAGTTGTATTTGTACTTCGTAACTAAGATTCCCGATTTCATCCAAGAAGATAGTTCCGCCGTTGGCAGCAACGAAAGCCCCCGTCTTATCTGTCAAGGCTCCTGTGAACGAACCTTTTACATGACCGAAAAATTCGGAGGCCGCCAGTTCTTTGGGGATAGAGCCACAATCTACGGCAATAAACGGCTTGTCATTCCGTTTGCTAAGTTGGTGGATGCGGTGTGCCACATATTCTTTTCCTGTTCCGCTGGAACCGTTGATAAGTACGGACATATTGGTAGGAGCTACCAGACCTACATAGTTGTAAAGTTGTTTGGCTGCATCACTTTCACCTTCCAGATAGGCATGATGATTTTCTGTTGAATCTTTAGATGAAATGGAGGTGCTTTTTTTAGAAGAAGATTTGGCGGTATTATGAGTCACCGGAACCTTTCCGACCTGTAAGGATTCTGCGATTTTCTTCAGCAACTCTTCCGGATTCACAGGTTTGGCGATATAATCACGTGCTCCCAGTTTCATTGCTTGCACAGCCGATTGTATATCTGCATAACCGGTCATGATAATTAAAGGAATATCAATGCCTTGTTCGTTCATCCATTTCAGTAGATCAATGCCCTCGTGGTCGGGGAGTCTCAAGTCTGATAAAATGAGGTCGACGCTTTGGCTTTCAATATGTTTTCGGGCGCGGGCAATATTACTCACTGATGATACTTCAAAGCCCTTTTTGCCTAACCAGGTTTTTAGCATCATTCCAAAAGTGATATCATCTTCAACGATCAATATGGAGCTCATCATGTCAGGTTTTGATTCTTTTAAGTCACAAAGGTAAGAGGATTTAGGCGAAAATGGTATATTTGCAAACTTAAATTAAATAAAAGCGTTATGAAAAAGATTTTATTGATCATATTAACCATATCGTTTTGCGGACTTACTGCCTGCAAAACCGGAACAAAAAAAGGAGGAGACATGGATAAAGAAACGTTGGTAAAGATTGAAACCACTTTAGGAGACATCGAGGTAAAGCTCTATAATGAGACACCGAAGCATCGCGATAATTTTATCAAACTGGTGAAAGACGGAGTTTATGAAGGTACGTTGTTTCATCGCGTTATCAAAGATTTTATGATTCAGGCAGGTGACCCGGACTCAAAAAATGCGCCGAAAGGAAAAATGTTGGGTACCGGAGATGTAGGTTATACTGTTCCCGCTGAATTTGTATATCCTAAATATTTCCATAAGAAAGGTGCCCTGTCCGCTGCTCGTCAGGGAGATAATGTGAACCCGAAGAAAGAATCTTCCGGTTGCCAGTTTTATATCGTGACGGGTAAGGTGTTCAATGATTCTACCTTGCTGGGTATGGAAAGCCAGATGAATGAGAATAAGATTAATGTTATTTTCAATACGCTGGCACAGAAACACATGAAAGAAATCTATAAGATGCGGAAAGAAAATGACGAGAACGGTCTTTATGATTTGCAGGAAAAACTGTTTGCACAGGCACAGGAAATGGCTGCCAAAGAACCGGAATTTCATTTCACTCCGGAACAGATTGAAGCCTATACAACGGTGGGAGGAACTCCGCATCTGGATGGCGAATATACCGTATTCGGCGAAGTCGTGAAAGGTATGGATATTGTGGATAAAATCCAGCAGGTGAAAACCGACCGTAGCGACCGTCCCGAAGAAGATGTAAAAATAACAAAGGTGACAATACTTGACTGAAATATATGAAAATCAACAGGCATATTCTTGATAATGGGTTACGTTTGGTACATTCGCAGGACGAAAGTACGCAGATGGTTGCCCTTAATATATTATATAATGTGGGAGCCCGTGACGAAGATCCCGAACATACCGGTTTTGCCCATTTGTTCGAACATCTGATGTTCGGAGGATCGGTGAATATTCCCGATTATGATATGCCGCTTCAACTGGCGGGTGGAGAGAATAATGCCTGGACGAATAATGATATAACCAATTACTACCTCACTGTACCTCGTCAGAACGTAGAAATCGGCTTTTGGCTGGAATCCGACCGGATGCTGAGTCTTGATTTTAGTGAACGGAGTCTGGAGGTACAGCGGGGAGTAGTAATGGAAGAATTCAAACAGCGTTGTTTGAATCAGCCCTATGGAGATGTAGGGCATCTTTTGCGTCCTCTGGCTTATCAGACGCATCCTTATCAATGGCCTACTATCGGAAAAGAGTTGTCGCATATAGCCAATGCTACGCTGGAAGAAGTGGAGGCATTCTTTTTCCGTTTTTATGCTCCCAATAATGCTATATTGGCTGTGACCGGCAATATCTCTTTCGAAGAAGCGGTTGCTTTGACGGAAAAATGGTTTGCCTCTATTCCTCGTCGGGAAGTTCCTCAACGGAACCTGCCACAGGAACAGGAGCAGACGGAAGAACGTCGACTGACAGTTGAGAGAAATGTTCCTCTCGATTCCCTGTTTATGGCTTACCATATGCCCGATCATCATCATCCGGATTATTATGCGTTTGATATTCTGTCGGATGTGTTGAGCAACGGGCGTTCCAGCCGTTTGAGCCAGCGTTTGGTACAGCAGAAACAATTATTCTCAAGTATAGATGCCTATATTTCCGGCAGTGTAGATGCGGGGTTATTCCATATTAGTGGCAAACCTTCGGCAGGTGTCACCCTGGAACAGGCGGAAGCGGCAGTACGGGAAGAACTGGATTTGTTGCAACAAGAATTGGTTGACGAACAGGAACTGGAAAAGGTGAAGAATAAATTTGAGTCTACCCAGATATTCGGCAACATCAATTATTTGAATGTGGCAACCAACCTGGCTTGGTACGAATTGCTTGGCCGGGCGGAAGACATGGAAAAAGAGGTTGATCGTTATCGATCTGTCACAGCCGAACAATTGCGGGCAGTGGCTCAATCTGCTTTCCGTAAGGAGAACGGAGTAATACTTTATTATAAGAAACAACAAAATTAAATTCTCCCTTTTATAATCTACCAGTGAAAGGGAAAAGTCCCTTTGCCTGAAAATGGAGATTCGTTTAGGTAACGGAAAAGTAAATGAGACATATTTATAGTACATATAAAGAGCATTATAAAGCACTGATTTTTCTCGGATTGCCGATTGTGATCGGTCAAATAGGAGTAATCGTTCTTGGATTCGCGGATACGTTAATGATCGGACATCATAGTACGATTGAGCTGGGAGCAGCTTCCTTCGTCAATAATGTGTTCAATCTGGCGATTATTTTCAGTACAGGGTTTTCGTATGGGCTGACTCCCATTGTGGGAGGTTTGTATGGAACCCGGCAGTATGCCCCTGCGGGACAGGCTTTACGCAACAGTTTGCTGGCAAACCTGATGGTTGCATTGCTGCTGACTATCTGTATGACTGTTCTTTATCTAAATATAGAACGTCTCGGACAGCCGGAAGAATTGATTCCCCTGATTAAACCGTATTATCTTGTTTTGCTCGCTTCGCTAGTGTTTGTCATGCTTTTCAATGGATTTAAGCAGTTTACAGACGGAATTACGGATACTAAAACCGCCATGTGGATATTGCTTGGTGGAAATGTCTTGAATATCATAGGAAACTATATCCTGATTTATGGAAAGCTCGGATTGCCCGAATTAGGTCTGTTGGGAGCAGGTATCAGCACGCTGTTCTCGCGTATCGTGATGGTGATTATATTTATCATTATCTTTATGCGTAGTCCGCGTTTTGTCCGCTATAAGATTGGCTTTTTCCGTTTGGGATGGTCACGAGCTATATTTGGACGTTTGAATGGGATCGGATGGCCGGTTGCCTTTCAAATGGGAATGGAGACAGCCTCCTTTAGTCTAAGTGCGATCATGATCGGTTGGCTGGGTACTATCGCTCTGGCTTCCCATCAGGTTATGCTGGCTATTTCGCAGTTTACATTTATGATGTATTACGGTATGGGTGCCGCTGTGGCTGTTCGTGTCAGTAACTTCAAAGGTCAGAATGACATCATCAATGTACGTCGTTCTGCCTATGCAGGTTTTCATCTGATGATGACATTGGGCGTTGTGCTTTCTTTGATTGTTTTCCTTTGCCGGAATTACTTGGGAGGCTGGTTTACCGACAGTCAGGAAGTGGCTGCTATGGTGACCTCTCTAATCTTACCTTTCCTCGTTTATCAGTTTGGCGACGGACTGCAGATTACTTTTGCCAACGCTTTGCGTGGAATTTCAGATGTAAAACTAATGATGGTGATTGCCTTTGTCGCCTATTTCATTATTTCCCTTCCTGTAGGTTATTTCTGTGGCTTTGTGATGGGATGGGGAGTAGTAGGTGTCTGGATGGCGTTCCCTTTTGGTTTGACGAGCGCAGGATTGATGCTTTGGTGGCGTTTTCATCACATGACGAAGCTCCCCGAACCCCATCCCAAAACCTGATACTAAATACTTGATATTTAAAACTTAATACTTAACCCCAATGGCTTCCTTCCGTTTTACAAAGTTGAAAATAACCGCCGGTTACACTTTGTTGCTGGCGATCCTCCTTTTCTCGCTGGTGTTTGTACATCGTGAGATGGAAGCATTATCGGCCGCCGACGATCAACAGAATTTAAGAACAGACAGTCTGTTGACCCTTCTCCATGAGAAAGATCAAAACACGATTCAGATGTTGCGGGTGCTAAGTGAGGCAAACGACAGTCTTCTCTCTGCTTCGGAAATCGAAGAAATCATTTCCGAACAGGATTCAGTTATTACCCAGCAGCGGGTACAACATCGGGTCATTACCAAGCGTGACTCTTTAATCACTACGCCTAAAAAGAAGGGATTCTTTAAGCGACTCGCCGAGGTGTTTTCCCCTTCTAAACAAGACAGTGCCGTATTAGTAAATACATCGTTGGAAGTCGCTACCGATACCATTCTTCAACCGACCACTTCCAAAGATTCTCTTCAGCAGAAAATCCGCATGGCTACCGAAGAAAAACGACTGCAACGGAGGAAAACAATCCGGCGTACCAGTACAAAGTACCAGCGGATGAATACGCAGTTGACGGCACGGATGGATAGCCTGATTAAACAATATGAGGAAGAAATGACCTTGCGTGCCCGTCAGGATGCCGAACTTCAGCAGGAAGTGAGGATGCGGTCGGCACGTATCATCGGCGGTATCGCGGTTGGTGCCGTACTATTATCTGCTTTTTTCCTGATATTGATTATGCGGGATATTTCCCGTAGCAACCGTTACCGCCGGCAATTGGAGGTAGCGAATAAACGAGCGGAAGATTTGCTTGTTGCCCGCGAGAAATTAATGCTTGCCATTACCCATGATTTTAAAGCTCCGTTAGGCTCAATTATGGGATATACCGAGCTTCTGTCCCGGTTGACAGAAGATGAACGGCAACGATTCTATCTCGACAATATGAAAAGTTCTTCGGAACATTTATTGAAGTTAGTCAGTGACTTGCTCGATTTCCACCGGCTTGATCTCAATAAAGCGGAAGTGAATCGTGTAACCTTTAACCCCTCCCAGCTATTTGATGAAATTTATGTCAGTTTCGAACCTCTGACTGCTGCCAAAGGATTAGCCTTGCAATGTCACGTCGCTTCGGAACTGAACAGAGGATATATTAGCGATCCTTTGCGACTTCGGCAAATTGTGAATAACCTTTTGTCCAATGCTGTAAAATTTACTCAAAAAGGCGAGATTAGCCTGACAGCCGGTTATGATTCTTCAAAGTTAACCATTGCTATAGCCGATACAGGAAAAGGAATGGCATCAGAAGATCGTGAACGTATTTTCCAAGAGTTCACACGTCTTTCCGGTGCACAGGGGGAAGAAGGATTCGGACTCGGACTGTCTATTGTGAAGAAGCTGGTAACCTTGCTTGAGGGAACAATCGACGTGCAGAGTACATTAGGTGAGGGAAGCTGTTTTACGGTCGTTCTGCCTCTGTATCCGGTAGGTAAATCCCTTGCGGAGAGTGAATCTCCGGAAAGTGAATCATCGGAGAACGAAAGTTCATACGCTCCCAAACAGTCGGCTGCCATTCCTCCCATGAAAGTCATTCGTGTGCTTTTGATTGATGATGATAAGATTCAGCTGAATCTGACTGCTGCCATGTTGAAACAGTATGGTATTGATGCGGTATGTTGTGAACAGCTGGAACAGCTGATTGAACAACTTCGCTCTTCCGTCTTCGATGTATTGCTGACAGATATACAAATGCCTGCCATTAACGGGTTTGATTTGGTAAAACTATTACGGGCTTCTAATATACCACAAGCAAAAACAATCCCTGTTATTGCTGTGACTGCCCGTAGTGAGATGGATAAAGCCGCTTTACATGAACATGGTTTTGCCGGTTGTTTGCATAAACCGTTTACAGTAAAGGAATTGTTGCTAACAGTAAATGAAGGTCAACTTTCGGCCGATGAAGCGCATATTACAGAAGATATGGGAACTGTCGGGATCAACTTTTCTGCACTTACTGCTTATTCTGAAGATGATCCGGAAGCAGCATACTCCATCATTCATACTTTTATTGAAGAGACAGGTAGGAATATCGAACGGATGCAACAAGTATTGAACGATAAAGAAGTGGATGGGATAGCTGCCATGGCGCATAAACTTCTCCCTCTCTTCACAATGATCGGAGCGGAGGAAACCATCGCTCCACTAAAATGGTTGGAGGCTTGTCGTGGAGAAGAATTCTCGGAAAAAATAGAAGAAATAACATTTAATACATTAGAAGCTGTCCGTAAAATAATTAGTGAAGCGGAGCTTTATTTGGAGACAATGAAGAAGCCCCAATAAGCTGGTTTCTCCTACTCCTTAGCTACTATTTATATCTTTCTTACTATTACCCAAACCTTTTTTCAAAATAATTTGTTTACTTTGTGTCACCTTATTTACACTGACACATTTTACATGAAACGAAAATGGATACGTTGGGTAAGCTGGATACTGCTTACTCCTATAATACTCTTTGTAATACTAATGGTATTGCTTTATGTTCCTCCCGTTCAGAATCTTTTGCGTCGGGAGGTTACTGCATACGCCTCTAAAGCAACCGGCATGCAGATTCAGGTGGAGCGGATAGACCTTCGTTTCCCACTTAATCTGTTGGTACGTGGTGTGGAGGTCATTCAACAGCCGGACACCCTTTTGTCTTTAGAAAGCCTCAATGTCCGTGTACAGGCATGGCCGTTGATAAAAGGAAAAGTAGAAGTGGATGAAGTGACTTTGAGCCGGGTAGCCGTTAATTCAGCCGATTTGATGGAGGGAATGAAGATTAAAGGCGTTTTGGGACGTTTCTTCCTGCAAAGTCATGGCGTCGATCTGTCTAATGAAGTAGCGGTAATCAATCAGGTCGAACTATCCGACACTCACGTGCAACTACTGATGAATGATACCACAACTACGCCCAAAGATACCGCAGCTTCTGCTCCGATCAACTGGAAAGTAGCTCTTCATCAGTTGAAATTGAAAAATGTATCGTTCAGTATGCAGCTTCCTGCTGATTCCATGCGTATGGCGACCCATATTGGAGAAGCAGCCATCGATGATGCTCAAGCGGATTTGAAGAATCAGTACTACGACTTGAAGAAGTTCTTATTATCGGGAACCTCCGCCAGCTATGATACCGGAACTGCTCAACCGGCAGAGGGCTTCGATGCTTCTCATATTGCCGTCCGGGATATTCGCATCGCTCTGGATTCCTTGCTGTATAAAGGGAGGGATATGAACGCAGTCATTCGTGAATTTACCATGAACGAACGTTCCGGATTGAGCGTCACTTCCCTGACGGGTAGAGCCTACTCCAATGATTCTGTTATCTGTGTTCCCGGTTTGAAACTGAACACTCCCCATTCTGAAATCGATTTATCTGCCCATACCTATTGGGAACTGGTCAATATCCCCACTACGGGACGCTTATCCGCCCGTCTCAATGCCTATATCGGCAAAGAAGACGTCATGCTATTTGCCGGCGGTCTGCCTGAAAGCTTCAAAGAAGCCTATCCCTTCCGCCCGCTCGTCATCCGTGCCGGCACGGACGGCAATCTGAAAGAAATGCAGATTTCCCGTTTCACGGTAGATCTGCCGGGTGCTTTTGCATTGGAGGGTGGTGGTCTTCTGGAAAACCTTGCTGACAGCCTCACACGCACCGGAACCATCGGCTTGAAAATGACCACTCAAAACCTGAACTTCCTGACCGCTCTGTCGGGAGAAGCGCCGAATGGTACGCTTGTCATTCCTGACAGCATGAATCTGGTGGCGAAAGTGGATATCAAAGGTCCTGAATATAAAGCAAATCTCCGTTTGAAAGAAGGACAAGGAGCAATGGACGTGAATGCAGCCTTAAATACCACTACCGAAGTCTATAAGGCTGATCTGAAAATAGACAATCTGCAACTTCATAGTTTCCTCCCGAAAGACTCTATCTATGAACTTTCTCTTTCGGCTGCGGCTAATGGTCGTGGATTAGATGTCATGTCCTACCATTCATTTGCCAAATTGAATCTTTCACTAGATCAGCTTCATTATGCTAAATACCATCTTTCCAATCTTGATCTGACGGGAGAACTTAAAGGCGCATTGGTCACTGCACATCTAACAAGTGACAATGCTTTATTGAAAATGACAACGGATGCTGAATACAATCTGGCACACAGCTACCCCGACGGTAAAATAACGATTGATGTCACCCAACTGGATTTGCATGAACTGGGAATCATGCCAGAGCCAATGAAACGTCCGCTGACTTTTAACTTAGTTGCCGAAGCACGTCGGGATTTAGTTTCGGCACATTTAATCTCCGGAGATATGAAACTCGATTTGAGTGCACGTTCCGGCGTTAATCCTTTGATTCGCCAGTCCACTCATTTTGTAGATGTACTGATGAAGCAGATTGAGGAGAAAGCCTTGAATCACGCTGAATTACGCAAAGCATTGCCAACTGCTATTTTCTCTTTCTCCGCAGGACAAGAGAACCCTTTGGCATATTTCCTGGCTACCAAGAAGATAGCTTACCATGACGCTTCAGTGAAATTCGGAACGGCTCCCAACTGGGGAATCAATGGAAAGGCCGCTGTCCATGCCTTGAAAGTAGATACTTTGCAATTGGATACCATCTTCTTTACCGTCAAACAAGATACCACACTCATGAAATTGCGTGCCGGAGTTATTAACGGCCCCAAGAATCCGCAATTCTCCTTCTCTACCACACTGACGGGAGAGATTCGTGACCGGGATGCCGAGTTGTTGGTAGACTTTAAAAATGGAAAAGGAGAAACAGGAGTATTACTCGGTGTCAATGCACGTCCCTTGTTTGAGGGCAAAGGAAAAGGCGATGGACTGGCTTTCACCTTGATTCCGGAAGAACCGATTATCGCCTTCCAGAAGTTCCATTTCAATGAAAAGCATAATTGGATTTATGTACATAAGAATATGCGCGTATACGCCAATGTCGATATGTGGGATGACGAAGGAATGGGATTCCGTGTACATTCCGTACGGGGAGACACCGTTTCTCTACAGAATATTGATGTGGAAATCCGAAGAATCAGTTTGGCTGATTTGAGCAGTGTACTTCCTTACTTCCCGGAAATAACCGGTTTATTCTCTGCGGAAGCGCACTATGTACAGACCGAAAAGGATCTTCAGCTTTCGGTTGAAGCAGCTATTGATGAGCTGACTTATGAACGTCAACGCATTGGTGACGTGACAGTGGGAGCTACTTGGCTACCGGGCGAACAGGGAAAGCAATACCTGAACGCCTATCTGAATCACGACGAAGTAGAAGTGATGGTGGCGGATGGTAAGCTGCTTCCAACCCGGACAGGAAAAGATAGTCTGGAAGTAAACGCTACTCTGGAGCATTTCCCGCTACGTGTAGCTAACGTATTTATTCCTGATAAAATGGCTACGCTGGCCGGTGATATGGATGGTAATCTGAACATTACGGGTAGCACCGAACAGCCTTTGATTAATGGCGAACTGGTGCTGGATAGCGTTTCTGTCCTTTCTCAACAGTATGGTGCTAATTTCAGGTTCGACAACCGTCCGGTACTGATAAAGAATAATCGGTTGGAATTTGATAAATTCGCTATCTATACAACAGGAAAAACTCCATTTACGATTGACGGTTATGTTGATTTCAGGGATATGTCCCGACCGATGGCAAATCTGAATCTGCTGGCGCAGAACTATACGCTTCTGGATGCCAAACGCACTCGTGAGAGTCTGGTCTACGGAAAAGTCTTTGCCGATTTCCGGGCAACAGTGAAAGGACCGTTGGATGGATTGAACATGCGTGGAAACATGAGCCTGTTGGGTAATACAGACGTTTCCTATATCTTGACCGACTCACCGTTGACGGTACAGGATCGTTTGGGAAGTCTGGTAACCTTTACTTCGTTTAGCGACACCACTACGGTTGTTCAACAAGAAGTGCCGACTGTTTCTTTAGGTGGGTTGGACATGGTGATGATGGTACATATCGATCCATCCGTCCGTTTGAAAGTCGATTTGGATGCAAGCAATGACAATCGTGTCGAACTGGAAGGGGGAGGTGACCTCTCTATGAAATATACTCCGCAAGGTGATCTGACATTGACCGGACGCTATACGTTGAGCGGCGGTTTGATGAAATATGCTTTGCCTGTCATTGCCGCCAAAGAATTTGCTATCGATAACGGTAGCTATGTGGAATGGACAGGAAACCCCATGGACCCGATGTTGAACTTCAAAGCCACCGATCGTATCCGTGCTTCTGTTTCCGAAGGAGAGAACGGCGGAACGCGTTCGGTTAATTTCGATGTATCCATTGTCGTCAAGAACCGGTTGGATAATCTTTCCTTTGCATTTGATGTATCTGCTCCCGAAGATGCAACCATACAAAACGAGTTGACAGCCATGGGGGCGGAAGAGAGAGGTAAACAAGCTCTCTATATTATGGTTATGAAAACCTATCTTGGCACCGGACCGATTGGTGGCGGAGGTGGTGGATTGGGTAAACTGAATATGGGTTCCGCACTGAACTCCGTATTAAGCAGCCAAATCAATTCATTGATGGGAAATCTGAAAAATGCCAGTGTTTCTGTCGGTATCGAAGATCACGATTTGTCGGATACGGGTGGTAAGCGTACGGATTACAGTTTCCGTTATTCACAACGTCTCTTTAACAATCGTTTCCAGATTGTAATCGGAGGTAAGGTTTCTACAGGTGAGAGTGCGACGAATGATGCGGAATCCTTTATTGATAACATCTCTCTGGAATATCGTTTGGATAGAACCGGAACCCGTTATGTCCGTCTGTTTTACGATAAAAACTACGAGAGTGTACTCGAAGGCGAGATTACGGAAACCGGAGTCGGTCTGGTACTTCGCAAGAAACTGGACAAACTCAGTGAACTGTTCATCTTTAAGAAAAAGAAGTAAGCATGAAAGGGATATATAATAACATATTAGCAAGTTGTCTGATTGGTATCATTTTGTTTTCGGGCTGTTCGGTGACAAAACACCTGCCTGAAGGGGAGGTACTCTATACAGGAGGAAAAACGGTAGTAGAGAATAAGTCGGCAACACCGGTAGGAGAGACGGCCTTAACAGAGATTGATGCGGCTCTTGACAAAACTCCCAGTACAAAGATGTTAGGAGGCCTTCTGCCTATTCCTTTTAAAATGTGGATGTATAATGACTTTGTGAAATATAAAAAGGGATTTGGAAAGTGGATGTTCAACCGCCTGGCTGCCAACCCTCCGGTATTTATTTCCACTGTCAATCCGGAAGTGCGTATCAAGGTGGCTACTAACTTGCTCCGTGATTATGGCTATTTTAACGGGAAAGTGACTTATGAAACCTTGGTGGATAAGAAAGACAGCCTGAAAGCAAGCATTCTTTATACGGTTGACATGAAGAACCCTTATTTTATTGATACGGTCTATTATCAGCGTTTCACACCCCAGACTTTACGTATTATGGAACGGGGGCGCCGGATGTCCTATATAAATCCCGGTGAGCAGTTTAACGTGGTCGATCTGGATGAAGAACGTACCCGTATCAGTACGCTGTTACGTAACCGGGGATATTTTTATTTCCGTCCCGACTATATGACTTATCAGGCAGATACAACTTTAGTGCCCGGAGGACACATCAGTCTTCGTCTGATTCCTGTGTCGGGATTGCCTGCTGCTGCGCAGCGTCCTTACTATGTAGGAGATGCTTCCGTCTATTTATTTGGGAAAAATGGAGAAATGCCGAATGATAGCATGATGTACAAGAATCTGAATATTCATTTCTATAAGAAATTGCAGGTTCGTCCGAATATGCTTTATCGGTGGTTGAACTATCAGCAATTTGTGCGGAATACACAGATGCGTGCTTCCAACCGCACCCGGCTTTACAGTCAGTATCGACAGGAGCAGGTGCAGGAGAAACTTAGCCAGTTGGGAATCTTCAGTTATCTGGATTTGCAATATGCTCCGAAAGATACGACAGCCGTTTGTGATACATTGAACGTAACCATGCAAGCTACTTTTGCCAAGCCGCTGGATGCCGAGCTGGAATTGAATGTCGTAACCAAAAGTAACGACCAGACCGGTCCGGGAGCCTCATTCGGCGTCACCCGGAACAATGTGTTCGGAGGTGGAGAAAGCTGGAATGTAAAGCTGAAAGGTTCTTATGAGTGGCAAACCGGCGGAGGAGAGAAGAGTTCTCTGATGAATAGCTGGGAGATGGGAGTTTCTACTTCTTTGACTTTCCCACGGGTGGTTTTCCCGCATTTGGGAAAACGAGAGTTCGACTTTCCGGCAACAACGACTTTCCGCCTGTACGTCGACCAGTTGAACCGCGCCAGATATTACAAACTGCTATCCTTCGGTGGAAATGCTACCTACGATTTCCAGCCGACACGTACAAGCCGACATAGTATTACCCCTTTCAAGTTGACATTCAATGTCCTGCAACATCAATCGGACGAATTTATCGCAATAGCCGAAGCTAATCCGGCCTTATATATCAGTTTGAAAGACCAGTTTATTCCTGCCATGGAATATACTTATACGTATGATAACGCTTCCGCACGCGGTATAAAGAATCCGATTTGGTGGCAGTCCACCATTACTTCTGCCGGAAACTTGACCTCCTTGATTTACCGTGCTTTCGGTCAGCCTTTCAACAAAGAGGATAAGCGTTTGCTCAACGTACCTTTCGCACAGTTTGTAAAGCTGAATACGGAGTTCCGCCATTTATGGAATATGGACAAGAATAATAAGATTGCCTCCCGTGTGGCCTTGGGTGCTCTCTTCTCTTACGGTAATGCAACGATAGCCCCTTACAGCGAACAATTCTATGTAGGCGGTGCCAACAGTATTCGTGCCTTCACGGTGCGTAGCATCGGACCGGGTGGCTACCATCCGTCGGAAAGCCGCTATTCCTACCTCGATCAGACGGGTACTTTCCGTTTCGAGGCAAATGTAGAATATCGTTTCCGTATCTTTAAGAGTATCTGGGGAGCTACTTTCCTAGATGCCGGAAATGTCTGGTTGATGCGTAAAGATGAGGCTCGTCCGGACTCACAGCTCGAACTGAAAACTTTCCCGAAACAAATCGCCTTGGGTACTGGTGTCGGTATTCGGTATGATATGGATATTCTGGTGTTCCGTCTCGACTTCGGTATACCTTTGCATTTGCCTTACGATACCGAAAGAAGCGGATATTACAATGTCACAGGAAGCTTTATGAAGAATCTGGGAATACATTTTGCTATCGGTTATCCCTTCTAATGAATGATTTTTGTACGATTTTGGTAAATAATGATTGATATTTGTCCTGTTGGATTCAACTATTTTTGTAATTTTGCAACGAAATCTGATGCCGTTGACATCACTAACCTTTTAATATTACACAATTTATGAAACCAACTTTATTCTTATTGGCAGCCGGTATGGGTAGCCGTTATGGAGGCTTGAAGCAATTAGACGGACTGGGTCCTAATGGCGAAACTATTATGGATTACTCTATCTATGATGCTATCAATGCCGGATTTGGTAAGCTTGTATTTGTAATCCGCAAAGATTTTGAGCAAGATTTCCGTGATAAAATTATTTCCAAATACGAAGGTCACATCCCTTGCGAACTGGTATTTCAGTCTATCAACGATCTTCCGGAAGGCTTTACTTGTCCGGCAGACCGTACAAAACCATGGGGTACAAACCATGCAGTAATGATGGGTGCTGATGTGATTAAAGAACCGTTTGCAGTAATCAACTGCGATGACTTTTATGGTCGCGATTCTTTCCAGGTAATGGGTAAATTCCTTTCAGCTCTTCCTGAAAATTCAGAGAACGTTTATTCAATGGTAGGTTTCCGTGTAGGAAATACCTTGAGCGAAAGCGGTACGGTATCTCGTGGTATCTGTAGCACAGATGCTAAAGGATTGTTGACATCTGTAGTAGAACGTACGAAGATTCAACGTCTTGACGGTGAAGTGAAATATATCGGTGATGATGGCGAATGGACTGCTACTCCTGACACGACTCCGGTAAGTATGAACTTCTGGGGCTTCACTCCTGATTACTTCGCTTACAGCCAGGAATTTTTCAAGACTTTCCTTAGCGATCCGAAGAACATGGAAAACCTGAAGAGCGAATTCTTCATCCCATTGATGGTGGATAAATTGATTAATGACGGAACTGCTACTGTTGAAGTATTGGATACTACCAGCAAATGGTTTGGTGTTACTTATCCGGAAGATCGTCAGAGCGTAGTAGACAAGATTCAGGCATTGGTAGATGCCGGCGAATATCCTGCTAAGTTGTTCTAAAGAAGATACATAGGTAAAGATAGAGGGCAGTCATTCAATCAGAATGACTGCTTTTTTGTTTTTCATAACGTATAATACTAAGCTGTATCTAATAAATATTCAGTATCTTTGCAGTCCAAAATGTTATAAATCAGAAGCAGAAGTGATTTCAGTAGAAGGATTATCAGTAGAATTTAATGCGACGCCGCTTTTTGAGGACGTCAGCTATGTAATTAATAAGAAAGATCGCATTGCGTTGGTCGGCAAGAATGGTGCCGGCAAATCAACCATGCTGAAAATATTAGCCGGCTTGCAGTCGCCGACACATGGCATTGTAGCCACTCCGAAAGATGTAACCATCGGATATTTGCCGCAGGTCATGATTCTTTCCGACAACCGGACGGTGATGGGAGAGGCGGAACTGGCATTCGAACATATTTTTGAACTTCAGGCGAGGTTGGAACGGATGAATCAGGAACTAGCCGAACGGACAGACTACGATTCGGAAGAATACCATCAGTTGATAGACCGTTTCACGCATGAAAATGACCGCTTCCTGATGATGGGTGGTACAAACTATCAGGCGGAAATCGAACGGACTCTGCTCGGACTGGGATTCAGCCGGGAGGACTTCGAACGTTCTACTTCGGAATTCTCCGGCGGATGGCGTATGCGTATCGAATTGGCGAAGTTGCTTTTGCGTCGCCCGGACGTACTCTTGCTCGATGAACCGACCAATCACCTCGATATTGAAAGTATCCAATGGTTGGAAAACTTTCTGGCTACACGTGCCAATGCAGTCGTATTGGTCAGCCACGACCGTGCTTTCCTCAATAATGTAACGACCCGTACCATCGAAATCACTTGTGGCCAGATTTATGACTACAAAGTGAAATATGATGAGTTTGTAGTTCTGCGTAAAGAACGTCGCGAACAACAGCTCCGTGCATACGAAAACCAACAGAAACAGATACAGGATACGGAAGACTTCATCGAACGCTTCCGCTATAAAGCTACCAAAGCCGTACAGGTGCAGAGCCGTATCAAACAGCTGGATAAAATAGACCGCATTGAAATAGATGAAGAAGATAACTCCTCGCTTCGTTTGAAGTTTCCTCCTGCCAGCCGTAGCGGAAACTATCCTGTGATTTGCGAAGATGTACGCAAAGCGTATGGCAGCCATGTTGTTTTCCATGATGTAAACCTCACTATCAACCGGGGAGAGAAAGTAGCTTTCGTCGGTAAGAATGGAGAGGGTAAATCTACATTGGTAAAGTGTATCATGGGAGAGATTGACTTTGATGGTAAGCTCACCATCGGTCATAATGTACAAATCGGCTATTTTGCGCAGAATCAGGCGCAAATGCTGGATGAGAACCTGACTGTATTCGATACGATCGACCGGGTAGCTACAGGCGATATCCGTCTGAAAATACGTGATATACTGGGAGCTTTCATGTTTGGAGGCGAAGCCTCGGACAAAAAAGTGAAAGTCCTCTCCGGTGGAGAACGTACCCGATTGGCAATGATTAAACTTCTTCTGGAACCCGTCAACTTCCTGATTCTGGACGAACCGACCAATCATTTGGATATGCGTTCGAAAGACGTATTGAAAGAAGCGATCCGCGAATTTGACGGAACCGTAGTTCTTGTCAGCCACGACCGTGATTTTTTGGATGGACTTGCGACTAAAGTATATGAGTTCGGTGGCGGACTGGTAAAAGAACACCTCGGCGGTATCTATGAATTTCTGCAAAAGAAAAAGATAGATAGCTTGAACGAACTTCAGAAAGGGGCAGGCTTATCCACTTCTCCTACGGCATCTGCCAAAGGAAATAATGAACAGGAAGCCGCACAACCTTCGGAAAACAAACTCTCTTATGAAGCTCAAAAAGAACTGAATAAGAAAGTGAAGAAACTCGAGCGCCAAGTTGCGGATTGCGAAACCTCGATCGAAGAAACCGAATCGGCCATAGCCATTATAGAAGTGAAAATGGCCACTCCCGAAGGAGCTTCGGATATGAAACTGTATGAGCAGCATCAGAAACTGAAACAGCAGTTGGATACTATTGTTGAAGAGTGGGAGCGAGTTTCGATGGAACTGGAAGAAGTGAAAGAAGTGAAAGGCTAGAACTTCCTTTCCAATAGCATGATAATTCTATAACATATTATATGAGTATGAAAGTAACCAAGTATTTACCAATTCTTGCCGTATGCCTTATGACAACAGGATGTAACAGTAAGAAAGAGGCCGTGCTGACGTCCGGTATCGACCTTGCTAATCTGGATACCACGGCTGTGCCGGGTACAAGTTTTTATCAATATGCCTGTGGAGGTTGGGTGAAAGATCATCCGCTGACAGACGAGTATTCACGTTTCGGTACATTCGATATGTTGCGCGAAAACAGCCGTGAGCAACTGAAAGCGTTGATTGCCGAATTGGCTGCAAAGAAAGATAACGCACCGGGCAGTGCTGCCCAGAAAGTAGGCGATCTTTATAATATCGCAATGGATAGCGTGAAACTGAATCAGGAAGGTGTAGCTCCGATCAAAGCGGAACTGGCAGCCATTGACGCTCTCAAGGATAAAGGAGAAATCTATGCATATATCGCCGAAAGCCAGAAGAAAGGCATCCGTCCTTACTTCACCATGTTCGTAAGTGCAGACGATATGAACAGTTCCATGAATATCGTACAAACCTATCAGGGAGGTATCGGAATGGGACAACGTGATTATTATCTGGAAGATGACGAGCAGACTAAAAATATCCGTAACAAATATCAGGAACACATCGCCAAGATGTTCCAGTTGGCAGGTTATGATGACGCTACTGCACAGAAAGCGGTAAAAGCAGTGATGGACATTGAAACCCGTCTGGCGAAAGCAGCTCGTTCACAAGTGGAATTGCGTGATCCTCATGCTAATTATAACAAGATGGACATGGCAACGTTGAAAAAGAACTTCCCGACTTTCGACTGGGATACTTATTTCACCGTTTCCGGTTTGAAAGATCTGAAGGAAGTGAACATCGGTCAGCCTGCTGCCATGAAGGAAGTAGCCGATGTGATTAACACCGTATCGCTGGACGATCAAAAACTGTATCTCCAATGGGGATTGATAGATGCTGCCGCTTCTTATTTAAGCGATGATTTTGAAGCACAGAATTTCGATTTCTACAGCAGAACAATGTCCGGCAAGAAAGAAATGCAACCTCGTTGGAAACGTTCTGTGAGCACCGTAGACGGTGTGCTTGGCGAAGTGGTAGGACAAATGTACGTGGAAAAGTACTTCCCTGCTGCTGCTAAAGAACGCATGGTTACACTGGTGAAGAACCTGCAAACTTCTTTGGGTGAACGCATCAAAGGTTTGGAATGGATGAGCGAACCGACCAAAGAAAAAGCGTTGGAGAAACTGGCTACCTTCCATGTAAAAATCGGTTATCCTGATAAATGGAAAGATTACTCTGCACTGGAGATCAAAAATGATTCTTACTGGGCAAATATTGAACGTGCGAACCAATGGGATTACAACGAAATGATTGCTAAAGCCGGCAAACCGGTAGACAAGGATGAATGGTTGATGACTCCCCAGACTGTGAACGCTTATTATAACCCGACTACCAATGAAATCTGCTTCCCGGCAGCCATCCTGCAACCTCCGTTCTTCGATATGAATGCGGACGATGCTATGAACTACGGTGCAATTGGCGTGGTCATCGGCCATGAGATGACTCATGGATTTGACGATCAGGGACGTCAATATGACAAAGACGGAAACCTGAAAGACTGGTGGACGGAAGAAGATGCTAAAAAGTTCGAAGAACGTGCCCAAGTAATGGTGAACTTCTTTGACAGCATTGAAGTGGCTCCGGGCGTACACGGAAACGGTAGCCTGACATTGGGAGAGAACATCGCCGACCACGGAGGTTTGCAGGTTTCTTTCCAGGCTTTCAAGAAAGCAACAGAAGCTGCACCATTGGAAATTGTTGACGGATTTACTCCGGAACAACGTTTCTTTCTTGCTTATGCTAATGTGTGGGCAGGAAATATCCGTCCTGAAGAAATTCTCCGGTTAACTAAACTCGATCCTCACTCATTAGGAAAATGGCGTGTGGACGGTGCTCTTCCTCATATCGAAAATTGGTATGAAGCATTCAAAATTACCGAGCAGGATCCGATGTTTGTACCTAAGGATAAACGAGTGTCTATCTGGTAATAGATTTTGAATAGAAAACACAACTGCGAAGAGGCGTTGATTTTCCATTGAGGAGGGTCAACGCTTTTTTTTATTAATTCACACCTTATTTATTACGTACGATAAACAATATTTCGTAACTTTGCACACCAAATACTTAATAAGCAATTCAATGTCAGAGTCTAAAAAAATAAAAACTGCATTGGTATCTGTATACTATAAAGAAGGTTTGGACGAAATTATTACCAAACTTCATGAAGAGGGAGTAGAGTTTTTGTCGACAGGCGGAACTCGTCAGTTTATTGAATCATTGGGATATCCTTGCAAGGCAGTGGAAGATTTGACCACTTATCCTTCTATTCTCGGTGGTAGAGTAAAGACATTACATCCGAAAATATTCGGAGGTATCCTTTGCCGTCGCGGCTTGGAGCAGGATATGCAACAGATTGAGAAGTATGAAATCCCCGAGATAGATCTGGTGATTGTTGATTTGTATCCGTTTGAAGCTACGGTAGCTTCCGGTGCATCTGAAGCAGATATTATTGAAAAAATCGATATAGGCGGAATCTCTCTGATTCGTGCCGCAGCCAAGAACTACAACGATGTAATCATTGTGGCTTCTCAAGCTCAATACAAACCATTGCTGGATATGTTGATGGAGCACGGTGCTACTTCTTCACTCGAAGAACGCCGTTGGATGGCAAAAGAAGCATTTGCCGTTTCTTCTCATTACGATTCGGCTATTTTCAACTATTTCGATGCCGGCGAAGGCTCTGCTTTCCGTTGCTCGGTAAATAGCCAGAAGCAACTTCGTTACGGTGAGAACCCACATCAGAAAGGTTATTTCTACGGAAATCTGGAAGCGATGTTCGACCAGATTCACGGAAAAGAAATCTCTTATAACAATCTTCTCGATATCAATGCTGCCGTTGACCTGATTGACGAATTCGACGACCTCACTTTCGCTATCCTGAAACATAACAATGCTTGTGGACTGGCTTCCCGCACTACTGTTCTGGATGCTTGGAAAGACGCATTGGCCGGTGATCCGGTTTCTGCTTTCGGAGGTGTATTGATTACGAATGGCGTCATTGACAAAGAAGCAGCGGAAGAAATCAACAAGATTTTCTTCGAAGTGATTATCGCACCGGATTATGATGTGGATGCACTCGAAATCCTGGGACAGAAAAAGAACCGCATCATCCTCGTTCGTAAAGAAGCCAAATTGCCTAAAAAGCAATTCCGTGCTTTACTGAATGGCGTATTGGTGCAGGATAAAGATACTAATATTGAAACGGTAGCTGACCTGAAAACCGTGACAGACAAAGCTCCTACTCCGGAAGAAGTAGAAGATATGTTGTTTGCCAATAAAATTGTAAAGAACAGCAAGTCTAATGCCATCGTATTGGCAAAAGATAAGCAACTTCTTGCAAGCGGTGTAGGACAGACTTCGCGTGTAGACGCATTGAAGCAAGCAATTGAAAAGGCCAAATCATTCGGTTTTGATCTGAATGGTGCAGTGATGGCTTCCGATGCTTTCTTCCCGTTCCCCGACTGTGTGGAAATTGCAGATAAAGAAGGTATTACGGCTGTTATCCAACCGGGAGGTTCGGTAAAAGACGATTTATCCTTTGCTTATTGCAATGAGCATGGTATGGCGATGGTGACTACCGGTATCCGTCATTTTAAACACTAAAAAAATAAGTATTAAGTTTTTAGTGTTAACTTGCACTGCACAGTTATAATACTTAAACTTAATACTCCACTTTAATAAATTATTCAAGAATGGGATTATTTTCTTTTACACAAGAGATCGCAATGGACTTGGGCACAGCCAATACCATTATCATCACGAATGGGAAAATCGTGGTGGATGAGCCGTCAGTCGTTGCTTTGGATCGCCGTACAGAAAAGATGATTGCCGTGGGGGAAAAGGCGAAGTTGATGCATGAAAAAACCCACGAAAACATACGTACTATCCGTCCGTTGAGAGATGGAGTGATTGCCGACTTTTATGCTTGCGAGCAGATGATGCGCGGTTTGATAAAGCAGGTGAATACTCGCAACCATTTGTTTTCACCTTCTCTTCGCATGGTGATTGGCGTTCCTTCGGGAAGTACGGAAGTCGAACTCCGTGCTGTTCGCGACTCTGCGGAACATGCCGGTGGCCGTGATGTCTATTTGATTTTTGAACCGATGGCTGCGGCAATCGGTATCGGCATCGACGTAGAAGCTCCGGAAGGAAACATGATTGTCGATATAGGTGGTGGTTCTACGGAAATTGCCGTTATCTCTTTGGGAGGTATCGTTTCCAACAACTCCATTCGTACTGCCGGTGATGACCTGACAGAAGATATTCGCGAATACATGAGCCGTCAGCACAATGTGAAAGTCAGCGAGCGTATGGCAGAACGTATCAAGATCAATGTGGGTGCTGCTTTAACCGAACTGGGTGAAGATGCTCCGGAAGATTATATCGTTCATGGTCCGAACCGTATTACAGCTCTTCCAATGGAAGTGCCTGTATGCTATCAGGAAGTAGCTCACTGTCTGGAGAAATCTATTTCAAAGATTGAAACTGCTATCTTGAGTGCATTGGAAAATACGCCTCCTGAACTGTATGCTGATATTGTGCACAATGGTATCTATCTCTCCGGAGGTGGTGCATTGCTTCGTGGACTGGATAAGCGTTTGACCGACAAGATCAACATTCCTTTCCATATTGCGGAAGATCCTTTGCACGCAGTCGCCAAAGGTACAGGTGTGGCATTAAAGAACGTAGACCGTTTCTCTTTCTTAATGAGATAAACCGGGAATGAGGAATTTATTAAACTTCCTTCTGAAATACAATTACTGGTTCCTCTTCATCGTATTGGAGGTAGCCAGTTTTGTTTTGTTATTTCGGTTCAACCGTTATCAGCAGAGTGCATTCTTCACTTCTGCCAATACGGTTGTGGGGGCAGTTTATGAAGTTTCGGGAGGAGTTTCCTCTTATTTTCATCTGAAATCGGTCAATGAAGACCTGATGGACCGGAACATGGTGCTCGAACAACAGATTACTAATCTGGAGAAAGCATTGAGAGAGCGTCAGCTTGATTCTCTGACTATCAAAAGTATTCGGCAGGTGTCGCAAACGGATTATGAGCTGTTCAAGGCTCATGTGATAAAGAACAGCTTGAATCTCGTTGATAATTATATCACACTTGATAAAGGCTCTTCTTCCGGCATTCGCTCCGAAATGGGAGTCGTGGACGGTAATGGAATTGTAGGGATTGTTTATGAAACATCCCCTTCTTATTCGGTGGTGATTTCGGTACTGAACAGCAAGTCGAATATCAGTTGTAAGATTGTCGGTAGCGATTACTTCGGCTACCTGAAGTGGGAACATGGAGATTCGCGCTATGCTTATCTGAAAGACCTGCCTCGTCATGCAGAGTTTAATTTGGGAGATACGGTCGTCACCAGCGGTTTCTCGACTGTCTTTCCGGAAGGTGTCATGGTGGGAACGGTGGATGATATGTCCGATTCTAATGACGGACTTTCCTATCTGTTGAAGATTAAGCTGGCTACTGATTTCGGTAAGTTGAGTGATGTTCGCGTGATAGCCCGGACGGGACAGGAAGAACAGAAGAAACTTGAAAACAAGGTGACGCAAGAATGATAATTACTTATATACATAGAATCGGATGGTTTATCGGCTTGGTGCTTCTTCAGGTACTGATTCTGAATAATGTGCATATTGCCGGATACGCAACTCCTTTTCTCTATATTTACTTTATTCTGAAGTTCAGCTCCGGCACTTCCCGCAATGAACTGATGCTGTGGGCTTTCTTCTTCGGACTGACCATTGATATCTTTTCCGATACTCCGGGAATGAATGCAGCGGCTGCCGTATTGCTTGCTTTTCTCCGGCCCTCTTTGCTTCGTCTGTTCATGCCCCGTGATAATCCGGACAGCCTCATTCCCTCTTTCAAGACGATGGGAATCAGTCCTTTTCTAAAATATACTACTGCAAGTGTTTTTGTGCACAGTCTGGCATTACTCTCCATCGAGTTCTTCTCATTTACCAGCATTTGGCTGTTATTGTTGCGAGTGCTCCTTTGCACTGTTCTGACTGTAACCTGTATCATAGCTATAGAAGGGATTAAGAGGTAACGATGGCAAAAGATTATATCTTAGAGAAGCGCAAATTTGTAATCGGAGGTATTGCTCTCTCCATTGTTCTGATTTATCTGATACGTCTTTTTGTATTGCAGATCATGACTGATGACTACAAAAAGAATGCTGACAGTAACGCTTTTCTGAATAAAATTCAGTATCCTTCACGCGGTGCTATTTACGACCGGACCGGCAAATTGCTGGTATTCAACCAGCCGGCCTATGACATAACAATTGTGCCGAAGGAAGTCGAGAATCTCGATACCCTCGATTTATGCCAATCGCTGAATATCACCCGTTCGCAGTTCCTGAAAATTATGAGCGACATGAAAGACCGTCGCCGTAATCCGGGATATTCCCGCTATACCAACCAGTTGTTTATGTCGCAACTTTCGGCAGAGGAATGTGGTGTCTTTCAGGAAAAACTATTTAAGTTCCGTGGCTTTTATATTCAACGGCGTACCATTCGCCAGTATACCTACAACGCTGCCGCTCATGCTTTAGGAGATATTGGAGAAGTCTCCGCAAAAGAAATGGAGGCTGATGAAGAAGGATACTACATTCGTGGTGACTATGTCGGCAAACTGGGAGTTGAAAAATCGTATGAAAAATATCTTCGTGGCGAGAAAGGAATTGAAATTCTGCTTCGTGATGCACATGGCCGTATCCAGGGGCATTATATGGATGGCGAATATGACCGTCCTTCCGTTCCCGGTAAGAATCTGACATTGAGCCTGGATATTGACTTGCAGATGCTGGGCGAGCGTTTATTAAAGAATAAAATCGGAAGTGTTGTAGCTATCGAACCGGAAACCGGGGAAATCCTTTGTCTGGTATCCTCTCCCAATTACGATCCGCACTTGATGATTGGCCGTCAGCGTGGAAAGAATCATCTGGCTTTGCAACGTGATATGACGAAACCACTTCTGAATCGTGCCTTGATGGGAGTGTATCCTCCGGGATCTACTTTTAAAACAGCGCAGGGACTGACCTTCTTGCAAGAAGGAATTATTACCGAACAAAGTCCGGCATTCCCTTGCTCGCATGGATTCCATTACGGAAGATTGACAGTAGGTTGCCACGCTCATGGTTCTCCCTTGCCTCTGATTCCTGCCATTGCCACTTCGTGCAACTCCTATTTCTGTTGGGGACTGTTTCGTATGTTCGGCGATCGTAAATACGGTTCACCGCAAAATGCCATAACGGTCTGGAAAGATCACATGGTTTCGCAGGGATTCGGCTACAAACTGGGAGTCGATTTGCCGGGAGAAAAACGTGGTTTGATTCCGAATGCACAGTTCTACGATAAAGCTTATCGCGGACATTGGAACGGATTAACCGTAATCAGTATCTCTATCGGACAGGGAGAAATTCTGTCCACTCCTCTTCAGATTGCTAACTTGGGGGCGACGATTGCCAACAGAGGATATTTCGTGACACCGCATATTGTAAAGGAAATCCAGGATAACCAGTTGGATAGCATCTATCGTGTACCGCGTTATACCACTATTGAGAAGAGGCATTATGAATCAGTAGTAGAAGGGATGCGTGGCGCAGCCACCGGTGGTACCTGCCGTATGCTGTCCGTAATGGTTCCGGGGTTGGAGGCCTGTGGTAAAACAGGTACTGCACAGAATCGTGGGCACGACCACTCGGTATTTATGGGTTTTGCACCTATGAATAAACCCAAGATAGCTATTGCCGTCTATGTGGAGAACGGTGGTTGGGGAGCTACTTATGGAGTGCCTGTTGGTGCGTTGATGATGGAACAATATATAAACGGGAAGTTATCACCGGAAAATGAATTAAGAGCGGAAGAAATTAGTAACAGAGTGATATTGTATGGTAACGAGGAACGATAGTTTGTGGAAATCACTGGACTGGGTAACGATTTTTATTTACCTGCTCCTGATTGTTGGTGGATGGTTCAGCGTTTGCGGAGCCAGTTACGACTATGGTGAACGTGATTTTCTGGATTTTTCGACCCGTGCCGGTAAACAGTTTGTGTGGATTATCTGTTCCTTCGGGCTCGGATTTGTGTTGTTGATGCTGGAAGACCGTATGTATGATATGTTCGCGTACATTATATATGTAGGAATGATTCTCTTGCTCATCGTTACCATCTTCATAGCGCCGGACACAAAGGGGTCACGCTCTTGGCTGGTGATGGGGCCGGTTAGCTTGCAACCTGCCGAATTTGCCAAGTTTGCCACAGCCTTGGCTTTGGCCAAATACATGAACTCTTATTCATTCAGCATCAAAAAAGAAAAGTGTGCCTTTATCCTGGGATTTATCATTCTGCTTCCGATGTTATTGATTATCGGTCAGCGGGAGACGGGTTCTGCATTGGTTTATCTCGCCTTTTTTCTGGTTCTTTATCGTGAAGGAATGCCGGGGGTAGTGCTCTTTGCAGGCGTATGCGCGGTAATCTACTTTGTGGTCGGCATCCGTTTTGATGAAGTATTTATTGCCGATACTCCTACGCCGCTGGGAGAATTTATCGTATTGCTGTTGATTCTATTATTTGCCGGTGGCATGGTATGGGTATATCGCAAGAAATGGGCTGCTACCCGCAATATCATTGGTGGAAGTTTGATCATATTGCTGATTACCTATTTAATATCGGAATATTGGGTGCACTTTAGTCTGGTTTGGGTGCAATGGGGGCTTTGTGCTGTAATGATAGGCTATCTGATTTATCTGGCATTAAGTGAGCGGCAACGTACTTATTTCCTGATTGCTCTGTTTGCAATCGGTTCTGTCGGGTTCCTGTATTCTAGTAATTATGTATTTGACAATGTGCTGGAACCCCATCAGCAAGTCCGTATTAAAGTAGTGCTTGGTTTGGAAGAAGATTTGACCGGTGCCGGATATAATGTGAATCAATCTAAGATTGCCATCGGTTCCGGTGGATTAACAGGAAAAGGGTTCCTGAATGGTACGCAAACGAAGTTAAAGTATGTGCCTGAACAGGATACCGACTTTATCTTCTGTACAGTAGGTGAAGAGCAAGGTTTTGTTGGTTCGGCTGCTGTCCTGTTGGCATTCCTTATTTTGATTTTGCGATTAATCTTCTTGTCCGAACGGCAGACTTCGAATTTTGGCCGGGTTTATGGATATTCGGTCGTCAGTATTTTCCTTTTCCACTTGTTTATCAATGTCGGTATGGTGCTGGGCTTGACTCCGGTTATTGGTATTCCATTACCTTTCTTTAGTTATGGAGGCTCTTCTTTATGGGGATTTACGATATTGCTGTTTATTTTCCTGCGGATTGATGCAGGCCGTGGCAGAAGGCTTTAACTTTTACCTTTTACTGTTTTTCAATGCGGATGCCTATATCGCTCAATCCTTGTAGTTTTTCATCTTTCATTCCGTTTATCACTTTGATAGTATAGTTGCCGGAATGCAAGGGGAGGAGAGATTTAAAAAAAGTTTCCGATTGGTAAATGCTTCCCCATCCATGTCCAGTCCATTTCCCTTCAGAATCAGCCAAGCTGAAAGCGATTGTGTCAGTGCGCCATACCGTAGAATCCTGTAGATTCTGACTGATAAATAAGTGGAGGTCATGATAAGGATACTCTATTCTGTTGCGGACTTCTGCAAAAAGCCGGAGGGTAGTGGGAATACTGTCGGTTATGGATATTTGAAAAGAGAGTGTATCACTCTTTTCCCATCCCTCGTCAGGGAGGGATTGATAGGAGTGATACACCGTATTATCATTGCAGGCTGTCAGTAAACAAGCACTGAATAGAATAAATAAACTATTCTTGAGTAGACCTTTCATTATTTGGCAGTTTCTCCTGATTCTGATTTCTTTCTGGTTTGGAAGGACGCTCCAAATTAGGACGACGTTCTTGACGTTCCTGTCCTTGCTGCTCCCGTTGGCGGTCTTGTTGTTGTGGGCGTTCCTGACCTTGCGGACGTTCTTGACTGGGGCGCTCTTGTCCTTGTGGGCGTTCTTGGTTCTGTCCCCTTTCCGGACGTCTGTTTTCGTTATTCCGTCCCTGGTTCTGTCCTCTGTTCCGGTTGTTATTGTTATTTCTCGGTCGATTGTCCCTTTCCCCTCTGTTGCCGTTTTCTGACGGCTGCGGGCGGTTTTCATTCTCCCGTTGAGGTTGTTGCGGACGATTTCCACCTTCCGTTTGTTGTTGCGGGCGGTTACCGTTATTATTGTTATTGTTTCCTTTCTTCTTCTTTTTATTGTTCCGGTTAGCGTTATTGCCGCCATCTTTATTATTCCGGCTACGGTCAAAGCGGGTAACGCTTTCCTGTTCCAGCAAGTCAACCGGTTTCTTCGGTTCCGGTTTCTTTTCTTCCTCGATCAAGCTGTCCGGTTTCATCCCTTTTTTATTCATGGAGATGACTTCAAAAGCGCGTTTGCCGCTGATTGTAACCAGATTGGCGGGGAAGTTCTTATCCGTAGAGTAAGAAACCTGATTGCTTAGAATATCTGCTTTGAAGAAATAGAAAGTACCATCTTTTGTTTCCAACTCTATCTCTCTCGAAGGAAGTCGTTTTTGCGCTTCTACATAACAGTCTACCTCATAGTTCAGGCAACATTTCAGTTTAGCACACTGTCCGGCAAGTTTTTGCGGATTTAGTGAGATGTCCTGAAAACGGGCGGCACTGGTAGACACAGACACAAAACTTGTCATCCATGTGGCACAACACAGTTCGCGTCCGCAAGGGCCAATTCCGCCGATACGTCCGGCTTCCTGACGGGCACCGATTTGTTTCATCTCGATACGTACACGGAAAGCTTCGGCCAATACTTTGATTAACTGACGGAAGTCTACCCGTTCATCGGCGATGTAGTAGAAGATAGCCTTATTACCATCTCCCTGATACTCCACGTCACCGATTTTCATATCCAGATTGAGGTTCAATGCAATTTGGCGTGCGCGGATCATGGTAGCGTGTTCTTTGGCTTTGGCTTCGTTGAACTTCTCCATATCCACTGGTTTGGCTTTCCGGTAAACACGTTTGATTTCCGTATCTGCCTTGAAGTTTGCTTTCTTCATTTGCAGGGGAACAAGCCGGCCGGTTAATGTAACTACTCCGATGTCATGGCCCGGAGCAGCTTCTACGGCAACTATATCTCCTTTTTCCAGTTTGATCTTGTTGCTGTTCCGAAAATATCCCTTCCGGGTATTCTTGAATTGCACTTCTACCATGTCACTCTCCTCCGCATTGCCCGGTATGTCAGCCAGCCAGTCGTAGGTATTCAGTTTTTTATCTTGTCGGGAACATCCTTTGCAGCAAAGGCCACCGCTCCCATTATGAAGTTTATATTCCATAAGTTATATATTTATTATTGCTTCAACAGTACGATCATCTTCAGTGAGAAGTCGAAAAATACCATTTTAGCATTTACATTTTGTTCTATATGTAGTTGCGCTTCGCTTAATTCGTCCATGATACCCATCACATTACGTTCGTTGACAAAAGGTGCAAAGCGGGTTGCAAAATTCTGTTCGTTAATAGTCATATACGTCAGATCGCGCTGGTGCAGGTTGAAGATAAAGTTTTCGCGGATCATACGTTGGCAATATTCCAGAAAGTTTTTCTGGCGTTCGCGTCCCATGCTGGCCACCTGTTCACTCCACATCTTCATCTCCTTTATTTTCCGTTGATAGGATAAGCGCATCAGGTTGACAAAGAGCTCGAAGAATAACTGATTCTCCTCATTCAGATGAATCGTTTCGAGTGCCTTGACGAAATTTCCGTTTGCCAGATGGGCAATCGAGATGCTATCCGCAGGCTGAACATGATATTTACTCTGCAATACCCGGTCGATGCTGGCTTCGTCAATTTTCCGCACATTCATACGTTGAGTACGGCTCAAGATGGTAGGCAGAATCATGTCCGGAGCTTCGGAAACCAATAGAAAAATCGTCTTTTCGGGTGGCTCCTCAAGCAGTTTCAGCAACTTATTGGCGCATACCGGGTGCATTTTCTCCGGCAACCATACAATCGTAATCTTGAATCCACCCTCACTGGATTTCAGACTGAGCTTCTTCAGGATCTCATCGCTCTCTTTGGCATAAATCAACGCTTGCGAGTTCTCCGCATCCATTTCACCCAACCAATGGTTGAGGTTGAAATAAGGATTGTTGATAACGAATGGCCGCCAATCGGCAATATAATCATCACACACTTCTTTCTTGCCTTTCGCACTTTTCACGATGGGGAATACGAAATGCACATCCGGATGTACCAGCTTATTGAATTTCACACAAGACGGACAGACACCGCAAGCATCTTCCTCGCCCCGATTGGTGCAACTGATGTAGCGTGCGTATGCGATAGCCAATGGCATTTTACCAACTCCCTCGGGACCGCAAATGAGTTGGGCATGTGGAATACGCCCCTCGTTCACTTCCTGAATGAGTCGTTGCTTGATTTCTTCTTGTCCGATTACGTCTTTGAAAAACATATCAATAAATGATTTTGGCTACTTCCTTGATACTGTCTACTGCTCCGATGGAGTAGAAATGGATGCTCGGAACCCCATGTTCCATCAACTCCTTGCATTGAGCCACGCACCATTCAACACCCACCTGTTCGGCTTCCGCGTCATTCTTGCATTTCAATGCTTCTTTCACCAGAGCTTCCGGCAAATCCACCTTGAATGTTTTGGGGACCATGCTTAGTTGGGAGATTTTCTTGAAAGGCTTGATTCCCGGAATGATAGGTATGTTGATACCTGCTGCCTTAGCCTGCTCCACAAAATCGAAATATTTCTTATTATCGTAGAATAATTGTGTTACAGCATACTCTGCACCAGCTTCTACCTTCTTTTTCAGCCAGTAAAGATCTGTCTCTATGTTAGGAGATTCTTCATGCTTTTCCGGATAACACGCCACGCCATACGAGAAAGGACTGGCGGTGACTTTCATTTCTGAACCGTCAACGAAGATTCCCTTATTGAAATTATTAATCTGCTCCTGCAATTCAATCGCATGATGATATCCGTCTCCTTCGGGAGTAAAGACCGATTCATGTTTAGCCTTGTCCCCACGAAGTACCAGCAAATCTGTGATATTCAGAAATTGCAAATCCAGCAATACATATTCGGTTTCCTCACGCGTGAAACCACTGCACAGGATATGAGGAACCACAGTAATATTATATTTATTCTGAATGGCTGCCGCTACGGCAACTGTTCCCGGACGTCTTCTCAGGCGGTTTCTCTGAAAGAGCCCGTTGCCGAGATCTTTGTAGACATATTCGCTGCGATGCGTGGTGATATTGATATATTTCGGATCAAATTCTCGAAGAGTGTCGATTGTCTGATAGAGCTTTTCGATTCCGGTTCCCTTCAAAGGAGGGAGAATCTCGAAAGAAAAAGCTGTACCTTTACTGTTATTTATTAAATCAATTACTTTCATTCCTTTTCGTTGATGTTGTTATCTACTTGGATTAAACATGCATATTGGGACAAAAATACGAAAAAAGAAAGATTTCTTCTTGATTTGTTTGAAAATAGTTTGGTTTTTATCGCACTATTACATAAAAGAGGGCATATCCTGTATTTCGGACGCACCCTCTCTCACCTAATCATTATTAAATTAGAATTTACTTTTCGAGAAATGATTTCTTCATTCTGGCAATGTCAGTCAGATAATCTTGTAAATCTTGTTCATGTTCTTCCTCTTCGGCAAGAATATGTTTGGCGATATCACAAGTGGTGAAATCTTTCCCGTTAGTAAAGTCGGCAATTTCCTGATAACGGAGAATGGCACAGCGTTCGGAAGCAACATTATCCTTCAGCAAACTGACTGAATCGAAGCCTTGCGGAGCATCATATTTGCATCTTGCCAGTTCGAACCATTGTTTCGGATCAAGTACCGGAACCCCTTCCAGCTCGATGATACGGTCGGCAAGCAACTGTGCATGTCTACGTTCTTCTTCGGCATGTTCCTCGAACTCACCTTGTACGTCGGCACGCATGGCGCCTTCCACTACTAATGCACCTACCCAATATTGGTAATATGCCAACCACTCTTCAGCCAATGCTGCGTTCAACTGTGAAATTAAACTTTCTACATCTAATTTACCTTGTAGGATTTTTACACTTTCTCTAGCCATAATTTTAAAGTTTAGGTTACTATGTTTAAATCGCTAATGTAACAGACGGAGGTTCTTTTTGTTTGAGTATCCCGGAGGTTTTAACAGAAAGAATGCATTGCATTGTGCAGCTCCTTCTTTTTTAATAGAACATGGATGCTTTTAATATTTCATTTCAACTAAATTTTTGTATCACTTTTACCCTCACACCCTCACACCTTCGCTCAATCCCTTTATTCATCGTGGTTACAACGTGTGAGGGTAAGTGCGGTAGTAGGGTGAGGGTAAAAAGTTACCCTCACCCTGTCTCGTCCTGATTCTATCTTAAACAGTTTATAATAAGTGTCTTGTCTATTCGCTTTTATCCTATACTCTCCTATACAATAGACGTCAATGTCTTATATAATAGATGTTTATCCCTCGTGATTCTTCTGATAAGCCCTAATGTCTTTTAACAGCTCACTGCAGTGAACGAATTTGTTTACATCTGATAGCTTATTTGTTTACTGCAGTGAGCCCTTGCCAACTACTAAGCAAATGAATATTGAACATAAGAAGAAAGCCTATGAAGTGGTATGTCTTATAAAGAAAGACACCTGTATGCTGAAATTAGGATAGTAATTTATTTATTGATTAGTAGGAGCGAATTATAAACAAAAGTAGAGTGATAACGGATAACTATTCTCACTTTTTTATGTGTTCTTGTCCTGTAGAAATCTATTTTTTTAGTTTGTTTCTTTAAGAGTACTTCTCTTTTTACCTTCTCTTTGCGAATATCTTTTTGCTATTTGCTCTATACGCGCGTATGTAATATAATAAGGTGTCCTTTCCTGTCTGTTTTCATATATATGCAACATATATGAAGAAAAATATATTCTACAACATCGTTATGATTCAGTAAGTTAGGATGAATACCCGAAAATAATTAGAAAAAATAGTCAGATATATTTGGATGTTATTGATAACTTGTCTACTTTTGCACCCGCTTTGCTAGAGAGACAGAGCCTAATGATTGACATTCTGCTATAAGATGAAGGCCACGGAAAATAAAAACAAAAAACTTTGAAAAAAGTTTGGAAGTTATCTGAAAAAGTCCTTATCTTTGCATTCGCTTTCGAAAAGAAAGCAGGCGCGGCGGAAGCCACGTTAGTTCTTTGAAATATTGATAAACAATACAAGTAGTACAAGTAAAAATAGAACCGTCAATGCTTGTCTTATGAAGTAGCGATACAATTAAGGCTGATAGGTATTTGAATAAGGTCAATAAATTTACGGCGTCCTGAACAGAGCAAATAATCATCTTAACTGATGATAAAAATACTTTTACAATGAAGAGTTTGATCCTGGCTCAGGATGAACGCTAGCTACAGGCTTAACACATGCAAGTCGAGGGGCAGCATTTCATTTTGCTTGCAAAGTGAAGATGGCGACCGGCGCACGGGTGAGTAACACGTATCCAACCTGCCGATAACTCGGGGATAGCCTTTCGAAAGAAAGATTAATATCCGATAGCATATCAATCCCGCATGAGATTGATATTAAAGAATTTCGGTTATCGATGGGGATGCGTTCCATTAGTTTGTTGGCGGGGTAACGGCCCACCAAGACTACGATGGATAGGGGTTCTGAGAGGAAGGTCCCCCACATTGGAACTGAGACACGGTCCAAACTCCTACGGGAGGCAGCAGTGAGGAATATTGGTCAATGGACGTAAGTCTGAACCAGCCAAGTAGCGTGAAGGATGACTGCCCTATGGGTTGTAAACTTCTTTTATATGGGAATAAAGTATTCCACGTGTGGGATTTTGTATGTACCATATGAATAAGGATCGGCTAACTCCGTGCCAGCAGCCGCGGTAATACGGAGGATCCGAGCGTTATCCGGATTTATTGGGTTTAAAGGGAGCGTAGGTGGATTGTTAAGTCAGTTGTGAAAGTTTGCGGCTCAACCGTAAAATTGCAGTTGAAACTGGCAGTCTTGAGTACAGTAGAGGTGGGCGGAATTCGTGGTGTAGCGGTGAAATGCTTAGATATCACGAAGAACTCCGATTGCGAAGGCAGCTCACTAGACTGTCACTGACACTGATGCTCGAAAGTGTGGGTATCAAACAGGATTAGATACCCTGGTAGTCCACACAGTAAACGATGAATACTCGCTGTTTGCGATATACAGTAAGCGGCCAAGCGAAAGCATTAAGTATTCCACCTGGGGAGTACGCCGGCAACGGTGAAACTCAAAGGAATTGACGGGGGCCCGCACAAGCGGAGGAACATGTGGTTTAATTCGATGATACGCGAGGAACCTTACCCGGGCTTAAATTGCATTTGAATATGTAGGAAACTATATAGCCGCAAGGCAAATGTGAAGGTGCTGCATGGTTGTCGTCAGCTCGTGCCGTGAGGTGTCGGCTTAAGTGCCATAACGAGCGCAACCCTTATCTTCAGTTACTAACAGGTCATGCTGAGGACTCTGGAGAGACTGCCGTCGTAAGATGTGAGGAAGGTGGGGATGACGTCAAATCAGCACGGCCCTTACGTCCGGGGCTACACACGTGTTACAATGGGGGGTACAGAAGGCAGCTACCTGGTGACAGGATGCTAATCCCAAAAACCTCTCTCAGTTCGGATCGAAGTCTGCAACCCGACTTCGTGAAGCTGGATTCGCTAGTAATCGCGCATCAGCCATGGCGCGGTGAATACGTTCCCGGGCCTTGTACACACCGCCCGTCAAGCCATGAAAGCCGGGGGTACCTGAAGTACGTAACCGCAAGGAGCGTCCTAGGGTAAAACTGGTAATTGGGGCTAAGTCGTAACAAGGTAGCCGTACCGGAAGGTGCGGCTGGAACACCTCCTTTCTGGAGTGATGCCGTAAACGATGTAATTCTGCATGAATAATGTAAAATACGACATCGTAAAAAAAGTGACTTTAAAGGTTCTGTTTTTGTACTACTGGTACTTGTTTATTTATAATATATAGATCAACCATCTATAGAAGTATAGATAGAGATAAACAAGAGAAAAAAGAAGCCGAGTCTAACATACAGGTAGACAAGGTTGAATTATCGAGCAAGAGAGAGCAGAAGCGATGCTTGCATCGATTATGCCGAAAGCAGCCGATAATGCGTAGAACATAGTCCTATAGCTCAGTTGGTTAGAGCGCTACACTGATAATGTAGAGGTCGGCAGTTCAACTCTGCCTGGGACTACCAAGCTCAAGAACGAGGAAATGCCGCGTAAGCGGAATACAGTAATTCTTGATAACCTCTTGGGGGATTAGCTCAGCTGGCTAGAGCATCTGCCTTGCACGCAGAGGGTCAACGGTTCGAATCCGTTATTCTCCACGATCTCTGAAAAGAGAAACGATCTTTGACATGATGTACAAAAAGTAAAATTTTAGTAAGAGCTAAAAGTATATATCAAACCGTACGTGATTGATATTGTCATTGAGTATTATTTTTTAATTCTCAATTCTCAATTTTCAATTTAAGAAGTTTGAAAGAAAGTAAGCAAGGGCGCATGGCGGATGCCTTGGCTCTCGGAGGCGATGAAGGACGTGATAAGCTGCGATAAGCTTCGGGCAGGTGCAAATAACCTTTGATCCGAAGATTTCCGAATGGGACAACCCGGCATTCTGAAGGAATGTCATCCATCCTAGATGGAAGCTAACGCAGGGAACTGAAACATCTTAGTACCTGTAGGAAAAGAAAATAATAATGATTCCCCTAGTAGTGGCGAGCGAACGGGGATTAGCCCAAACCAATGTTGTTACGGCAATATTGGGGTTGTAGGACCACGACATCGCAAGACATTTCATGAGTAGAACCCTTTGGAAAATGGGACCATAGACGGTGATAGTCCGGTATACGAAGTGAAACGAAGCGTAGTGGTATCCTGAGTAGCGCGGGACACGAGAAATCTTGCGTGAATCTGCCGGGACCATCCGGTAAGGCTAAATACTCCCGAGAGACCGATAGCGAACCAGTACTGTGAAGGAAAGGTGAAAAGCACTTCGAATAGAAGAGTGAAATAGTCCCTGAAACCGTGCGCCTACAAGCGGTCGGAGCTGCGTAAGCAGTGACGGCGTGCCTTTTGCATAATGAACCTACGAGTTACTTTTTCCGGCAAGGTTAAGTGTCTCAAGACATGAAGCCGAAGCGAAAGCGAGTCTGAACAGGGCGATTAGTCGGAAGGAGTAGACGCGAAACCAAGTGATCTACCCTTGGTCAGGTTGAAGGTTAGGTAACACTAACTGGAGGACCGAACCGATAAGCGTTGAAAAGCTTCCGGATGAACTGAGGGTGGGGGTGAAAGGCTAATCAAACTTGGAGATAGCTCGTACTCCCCGAAATGCATTTAGGTGCAGCCTTGGGAATTACTACTGTGAGGTAGAGCGACTGATAAGATGCGAGGGCTTCACCGCCTATCAAGTCTTGATAAACTCCGAATGCGCAGTAGTTCGATCCCAGGAGTGAGGGCATGGGTGCTAAGGTCCATGTCCTAAAGGAGAAGAATCCAGACCATCAGCTAAGGTCCCGAAATAATTGCTAAGTTGAACTAACGAAGTCAGATTGCTAAGACAGCTAGGATGTTGGCTTGGAAGCAGCCATTCATTTAAAGAGTGCGTAACAGCTCACTAGTCGAGGAGTTTGGCGTGGATAATAATCGGGCATTAAGCAATTTACCGAAGCTATGGGATCAGTAATGATCGGTAGGGGAGCATTCCACTCTGCGTCGAAGGTGAAGCGTGAGCTTTGCTGGAGCGTGTGGAAAAGCAAATGTAGGTATAAGTAACGATAAAGGGGGTGAGAAACCCCCTCGCCGAAAGACTAAGGTTTCCTGATCAACGCTAATCGGATCAGGGTTAGTCGGGTCCTAAGGCTCAGCCGAACGGTGAGGCCGATGGCAGAACAGGTTAATATTCCTGTACTACCTTAAAGAGTGACGTGGAGACGGAGGAGTGACAGCGCCGCGGACTGACGGAATAGTCCGTTGAAGGGTGTAGATGTTGATTGCGGCAGGCAAATCCACCGCAAGAGTCGAACCTGATAGTATACCGAATTCTTCGGAATGAGGTAATAGTGCGTGTAAACATACTCCCAAGAAAATCCGCTAAACTTAATCTTTAAGGTACCCGTACCGCAAACGGACACACGTAGTCGGGTTGAATATACTAAGGCGCTTGAGTGATTCACGGTTAAGGAACTAGGCAAATTGACCCTGTAACTTCGGGATAAAGGGTCCCAACGAGAGTTGGGCGCAGAGAATAGGTCCAGGCAACTGTTTAACAAAAACACAGGGCTGTGCCAAATTGAAAGATAACGTATACAGCCTGACACCTGCCCGGTGCTGGAAGGTTAAGAGGAGATGTCATCGCAAGAGAAGCATTGAATTGAAGCCCCAGTAAACGGCGGCCGTAACTATAACGGTCCTAAGGTAGCGAAATTCCTTGTCGGGTAAGTTCCGACCTGCACGAATGGTGTAATGATCTGGACACTGTCTCAACCGTGAGCTCAGTGAAATTGTAGTATCGGTGAAGATGCCGATTACCCGCGATGGGACGAAAAGACCCCGTGAACCTTTACTATAGCTTAACATTGAATTTGGGTAATTGATGTGTAGGATAGGCCGGAGACTTTGAAGCAGGTACGCCAGTATTTGTGGAGTCGCTGTTGAAATACGGCCCTTTGATTATTTGAGTTCTAACTCGTAGATACGAGGACACTGTTTGGTGGGTAGTTTGACTGGGGTGGTCGCCTCCAAAAGTGTAACGGAGGCTTCTAAAGGTGCCCTCAGGACGATTGGTAACCGTCCGTAGAGTGTAATGGCATAAGGGCGCTTGACTGGGAGACAGACAAGTCGATCAGGTAGGAAACTAGAGCATAGTGATCCGGTGTTTCCGTATGGAAGGGACATCGCTCAAAGGATAAAAGGTACTCCGGGGATAACAGGCTGATCCCTCCCAAGAGCTCATATCGACGGAGGGGTTTGGCACCTCGATGTCGGCTCGTCACATCCTGGGGCTGGAGAAGGTCCCAAGGGTTGGGCTGTTCGCCCATTAAAGTGGCACGCGAGCTGGGTTCAGAACGTCGTGAGACAGTTCGGTCTCTATCTATCGTGGGCGTATGAAATTTGCGTGGCTCTGACACTAGTACGAGAGGACCGTGTTGGACTGACCGCTGGTTTACCAGTTGTGCCGCCAGGTGCATTGCTGGGTATCTAAGTCGGGATTGGATAAGTGCTGAAAGCATCTAAGTACGAAGCCAGCCACAAGATTAGATTTCTTAGGGTCGTCAAAGACGATGACGTTGATAGGATGCAGGTGTAAAGGTGGTAACATCAAAGCCGAGCATTACTAATTGCCCGTTCACTTTCTTTCGAACATGTACCGGTTGGGTATATACGTTTAGCTTTCTAGACACTGAATTTTTACTTTTCATCATGTCATAACCTTATTCAGGTGGTTATAGCACGAGGGTTCCACCTCTTCCCATTCCGAACAGAGAAGTTAAGCCTCGTCACGCCGATGGTACTGCGTAACAGTGGGAGAGTAGGTAGCCGCCGTTTTTAAGAAGCCTCGCTTGTCTATTGGACGGGCGAGGCTTTCTGTTTTTTTATTACTTTGGTATTTATATCGCCGTTTTTAACAGATACAAACCTCATAATACCTATTAAAAAAGTGAATATTTACTGATAATTTGTATGTTATGAGGATATTTATTTGTATCTTTGTCGCCCGAATTGTAAGCTAACGATTTAAAAAAGAGAGAAGCTTTGGGAAAGTTTGATAAATACAAAATTGACTTGAAAGGAATGCAAACAGACTCTGCTAAGTATGAGTTTGTATTGGATAACCTTTACTTCGCTCACATTGATGGTCCTGAAGTTCAGAAAGGAAAGGTGAATGTTACATTGACCGTGAAAAGAACCTCTCGTGCTTTCGAGCTGAGTTTTCAGACTGAGGGAATGGTATGGGTACCATGTGACCGTTGTCTGGATGATATGGAGTTGCCTATCAGTTCTTCTGATAAACTGATGGTAAAGTTTGGACATGAATATGCAGAAGAAGGTGACAACCTGATTGTGATTCCCGAGGAAGAAGGGGAAATCAACGTTGCATGGTTCATGTATGAGTTTATTGCACTCTCTATACCCATGAAGCATGTACATGCTCCCGGTAAGTGTAATAAAGCGGTAACCAGTAAATTGAACAAGCATTTGAAAACGAATGCGAATGAGGATAGCGATGATACTTTCGACACAGGTGGAGATGACATCGTAATTGAGGAAGAAGTGGAGGAACAAATTGATCCTCGTTGGAATGAATTAAAAAAAATATTAGATAATAATTAAAGTTTTAAGAAAATGGCACATCCTAAGAGAAGACAATCAAGTACGAGACAAGCGAAGAGAAGAACTCATGATAAGGCAGTAGCTCCTACATTGGCTATTTGTCCGAATTGCGGCGAATGGCACGTTTACCACACTGTATGTGGTGCTTGCGGCTATTACAGAGGTAAGCTCGCTATTGTGAAAGAAGCAGCTGTATAATTAGTACAGTTATACTGAAACAGCCTGGGGGTGAAACTCTCCGGCTGCTTTAAGTATTATAGTATTGCTAATTAAAAATAGGTTTGATGGAAAAAATAAATGCAGTAATCACAGGAGTCGGCGGGTACGTACCCGATTATATCTTGACTAACGATGAGATATCAAAAATGGTGGATACCAACGACGAATGGATTATGACTCGTATCGGAGTAAAGGAAAGACATATTCTGAATGAGGAAGGATTAGGTAGTTCATATATGGCGCGCAAAGCTGCCAAACAGTTGATGAAGAAGACTGGCGCTAATCCTGATGACATTGATTTAGTTGTTGTTGCTACTACTACTCCTGACTATCACTTTCCTTCTACAGCTTCTATTCTTTGTGATAAACTCGGACTGAAGAATGCTTTTGCCTTCGATTTGCAGGCTGCTTGTAGCGGATTCCTGTATTTGATGGAGACAGCTGCTAATTTCATCCGTTCGGGAAGATATAAGAAAATTATCATTGTCGGTGCCGATAAGATGTCGTCAATGGTTAACTATACAGATCGTGCTACATGCCCTATCTTCGGTGACGGTGCTGCTGCCTTTATGGTGGAACCGACTACGGAAGATTACGGGATCATGGATTCGATACTGAGAACAGATGGTAAGGGATTGCCTTTCCTCCACATGAAAGCTGGTGGTTCGGTTTGTCCTCCGTCTTATTTCACAGTAGACAATAAGATGCACTATTTGCACCAGGAAGGAAGAACAGTATTTAAATATGCTGTATCCAACATGTCGGATGTCTCTGCTGCAATCGCAGAAAAGAATGGCCTGACGAAAGATAGTATTGACTGGATTGTTCCGCATCAGGCGAATGTCCGTATCATCGAGGCTGTGGCACACCGTATGGAGGTGCCAATGGATAAAGTGTTGATAAATATTGAGCATTACGGTAACACGAGTGCCGCTACACTTCCTCTGTGTATCTGGGATTATGAAGATAAACTCAAGAAAGGCGATAACATCATTTTCACTGCATTCGGTGCCGGATTTACTTGGGGCGCAGTATATGTGAAATGGGGTTATGATGGAAAGAAGGAATCGTAACGTAAGTTACTGAACTATAACACTCAAAAACGCATCCTATTTCGATTCGATGCGTTTTTTTGTCTCAACCAATAAAATAAAGAGAAATGCATAAAGCAGGTTTTGTAAACATCGTAGGAAATCCGAATGTCGGAAAATCGACATTGATGAATGTCTTGGTAGGCGAACGTATTTCGATCGCTACCTTCAAAGCGCAGACTACTCGTCACCGGATTATGGGAATCTATAATACGGATGAAATGCAGATTGTTTTTTCTGATACTCCGGGTGTGTTGAAGCCCAATTATAAACTACAGGAGTCTATGTTGAATTTTTCTACTTCGGCATTGACGGATGCGGATATCTTGCTTTATGTAACGGACGTGGTGGAGACGCCGGATAAGAATAATGAGTTTATGGAAAAGGTGCGTCAGATGACGGTGCCTGTTCTCTTGCTCATCAATAAGATAGATCTTACAGATCAGGAAAAACTGGTAAAGCTGGTGGAAGAGTGGAAAGAGTTGCTTCCCCAAGCCGAAATTATTCCGATTTCTGCTACATCAAAGTTCAATGTAGACTATGTAATGAAGCGGATCAAAGAACTGCTGCCCGATTCTCCTCCTTATTTTGGAAAGGATCAGTGGACGGATAAGCCTGCCCGTTTCTTCGTGAATGAGATTATCCGGGAAAAGATTCTGCTCTACTACGATAAAGAGATCCCCTATTCGGTGGAGGTTGTCGTAGAAGAGTTTAAGGAAGAACCGAAGAAGATTCATATTCGGGCGGTGATTAACGTGGAACGTGATTCGCAGAAAGGAATCATTATCGGTAAACAGGGAAAGGCGTTGAAGAAGGTGGCTACCGAGGCTCGCCGTGAACTGGAACGTTTCTTTGGAAAGACTATTTTCCTCGAAACGTATGTGAAAGTGGATAAGGATTGGCGTAGTTCGGATAAGGAACTCCGCAATTTTGGTTATCAGTTAGATTAAGAGTATTCATGCGACTGTGATAGTCGTGAAAAAACAAGGTATTGAACTATGGGTAATTTAGTTGCAATTGTAGGACGCCCGAATGTGGGCAAGTCTACCTTATTTAACCGTCTGACGAAGACTCGTCAGGCTATTGTGAATGAAGAAGCGGGTACAACCCGCGACAGACAATATGGCAAGTCTGAGTGGCTGGGCCGTGAATTCTCTGTGGTGGACACCGGTGGATGGGTGGTCAACTCGGATGATGTCTTTGAAGAGGAAATCCGTAAGCAGGTATTATTGGCCGTGGAAGAAGCGGATGTCATTCTGTTTGTAGTGGATGTGATGAATGGAGTGACTGACTTGGATATGCAGGTAGCTGCTATTCTGCGTCGTGCTAATAGTCCGGTGATTATGGTTGCTAATAAAACGGATAATCACGATTTACAATATAACGCTCCCGAATTCTATAAACTGGGATTGGGCGATCCGTATTGCGTCTCTGCCATGACAGGAAGTGGTACGGGTGATTTGATGGACTTGATTGTCAGCAATTTCAAGAAAGAATCATCTGAAATTCTGGATGATGATATTCCTCGTTTTGCTGTGGTAGGACGTCCGAACGCCGGAAAGTCTTCCATTGTAAATGCATTTATTGGGGAAGAACGTAATATCGTAACAGAGATTGCCGGAACTACCCGCGACTCTATCTATACTCGTTACAATAAATTCGGATTTGATTTTTACCTGGTGGATACAGCGGGTATCCGTAAGAAAAACAAGGTAAATGAAGATTTGGAATATTATTCAGTCGTTCGTTCGATTCGTTCTATCGAAGGTTCGGATGTTTGTATTTTGATGTTGGATGCTACAAGAGGTGTTGAGGGGCAGGACTTGAATATCTTCTCTCTGATTCAGAAGAATCAGAAAGGACTGGTAGTTGTTATCAATAAGTGGGATTTGGTGGAAGATAAATCTGTGAAAGTACAGAAAGCGTTTGAGGAAGCTGTTCGCTCGCGTTTTGCTCCGTTTGTCGATTTCCCGATCATCTTTGCTTCTGCACTGACTAAACAACGTATTCTGAAAGTGCTTGAAGAAGCACGTAGTGTGTATGAAAACCGGACGACAAAGATTCCGACCGCACGTTTGAATGAAGAAATGCTTCCGTTGATCGAGGCTTATCCGCCTCCTTCCAATAAAGGTAAGTATATCAAAATTAAATATATCACACAGTTGCCGAACACACAAGTGCCTTCATTTGTATATTTCGCCAACTTGCCGCAGTATGTGAAAGAGCCATACAAACGTTTCCTCGAAAATAAGATGCGTGAGAAATGGAATCTGACAGGTACGCCGGTTAATATTTATATTCGACAGAAATAAAATTCACCACAGAGGACACGGAGGACACAGGGAAATAATAAATCAAAGACACGGACTGTCTCAACTATATAAATATAGATTGGGGCAATCCGTGTCTTCTTATAAAATAAAACTCTGTGTCCTCCGTGTCCTCTGTGGTGAACCTATTTTTCCAACTGGAAATCTTTTCGGCGTAACACGAAACTATTACTCAAGTATTTTTCACGCACAATCTGATTTTCCGATAGTTCTTCCGGTGTCCCCTGGAAAAGGATCTTTCCTTCGAACAGCAGATAGGCGCGGTCTGTGATACTAAGCGTCTCCTGTACGTTGTGGTCGGTAATCAGGATTCCGATATTCTTGTCTTTCAGTTTCCATACAATTTGCTGGATATCTTCTACGGCAATCGGGTCGACACCGGCAAAAGGTTCGTCAAGCATGATGAATTTGGGGTCGATGGCAAGACAACGGGCAATTTCTGTACGGCGGCGCTCACCTCCCGACAACTGGTTACCTTTATTTTTGCGTACCTTTTGCAGGCGGAACTCTGCAATCAGGCTTTCGAGTTTCTCTTTTTGATATTCTTTGGGCTTGTTGGTCATTTCCAGTACAGAGGCGATATTATCTTCCACGCTCATCTGGCGGAAAACGGAAGCTTCCTGTGCAAGGTAGCCGATTCCTGTTTGTGCGCGTTTGTAAACCGGATATTTGGTAATCTCCAAGTCATCGAGGAAAATACGTCCTTCATTAGGAGTAATCAGCCCTACAGTCATATAGAATGAAGTCGTCTTACCGGCACCGTTCGGTCCCAGCAAACCTACAATCTCACCCTGCTTCACATTGATGGAAACGTGGCTTACAACGGTTCGTTTACCGTACTTTTTAACCAAGTCTTCCGTGCGGAGCACCATCTTGCTTTCTTCCATATTCTAGTTATTTTGCGGCAAATGTAGTAAAAATAAGCTGAAATAATGTACATTTGCAGACAAATAGTGTGAGTTATGATAAAAGCATTGAGAACCGTCGGGAGATATTTTATACTGATGGGACGGACTTTTTCCCGCCCCGAGCGTATGCGTATGTTCTTCCGGCAATACCTTAACGAGTTGGAGCAGCTAGGTGTAAACTCCATCGGTATTGTGCTGTTGATTTCGTTTTTCATTGGCGCAGTGATTACCATTCAGATTAAGTTGAATATCGAAAGTCCATGGATGCCCCGCTGGACAGTGGGATATGTGACACGTGAAATTATGTTGCTGGAATTTTCTTCCTCCATCATGTGCTTGATTCTTGCCGGAAAAGTCGGGTCGAATATCGCTTCCGAATTAGGAACGATGCGGGTGACACAACAGATTGATGCGCTCGAAATTATGGGTATCAATTCGGCGAACTACCTGATTTTGCCTAAGATTACGGCGATGGTGACTGTTATCCCTATTCTAGTGACGTTTAGTATCTTTGCCGGAATCATCGGTGCCTTTTGCACATGTTGGTTTGCCGGGGTTATGAATGCTGTCGATCTCGAATATGGTTTGCAGTATATGTTTAACGAATGGTTTATCTGGGCGGGTATCATCAAATCCCTCTTTTTTGCGTTTATCATTGCAAGTGTGTCCGCTTTCTTCGGATACACGGTAGAGGGAGGTTCGATTGCTGTAGGAAAGGCTTCTACGGATGCCGTAGTGTCCAGCAGTGTATTGATTCTGTTTTCAGACTTGATATTAACTAAACTTTTGATGGGATGATTGAGATTAAAGGACTTTATAAATCATTTGATGACAAGACAGTATTGAGTGATATCAATGCTGACTTTGAAAATGGAAAGACAAACTTGATTATCGGTCAGAGTGGTTCCGGTAAGACGGTGTTGATGAAATGTATTGTAGGATTGCTGACTCCGGAGAAAGGAGAAGTCTTGTATGACGGACGTAACCTTGTCCTAATGGGGAAGAAGGAGAAGAAGATGCTTCGCAAGGAAATGGGAATGATTTTCCAGAGTGCGGCTCTTTTTGACTCTATGACCGTATTTGATAATGTGATGTTTCCACTGAATATGTTTAGCAACGATATCTTGCGTGACCGGGTCAAACGGGCGATGTTCTGTCTGGATCGTGTGAATCTGGGGGAAGCGAAAGATAAGTTTCCGGGAGAAATCAGTGGTGGTATGCAGAAGCGTGTCGCTATTGCGCGTGCGATTGCCTTGAATCCGCAATATCTGTTTTGTGATGAGCCGAACTCGGGGCTGGACCCGAAAACGTCATTGGTGATTGATGATCTGATCCACGATATTACGCAGGAATATAACATGACGACCATTATCAATACGCATGATATGAACTCTGTATTGGGGATTGGTGAGAAGGTGATTTATATTTATGAGGGACATAAAGAGTGGGAAGGTACGAAAGATGACATCTTTACTTCTACCAATGAACGACTGAATAACTTTATCTTTGCTTCCGACTTGCTCCGTAAGGTGAAGGACGTGGAAGTGCAAGGAATGGAAGGGTAATAAAAAAACTTCTGTCATCAGGTGACAGAAGTTTCTTTTTTTCTTAGCTATGTTAGCGTCGGCAATTAAGCTCTAGGTCTAGCTTCTTTAACTACCATTGTACGACCCATGTATTCAGCTCCGTTCAATTCAGCAATAGCTTTTGCAGCTGCAGCGTCGTCTTCCATTTCGATGAAAGCGAATCCTTTGGATTTACCGGTTTCACGGTCCATAACAACTTTAACTGATGATACTGCTCCGTAATCTTCCATCACTTGTTGCAGATCTCCTTCCTTAACACGGTAGTTAAGGTTTCCAACATAAATGTTCATAATGAAAATGATAAAAAAATAAATAAATGAATAAAACTCTCTGGATAGATGGTTACTAATAAAAAGATTAAAACGACAGAGAGTTTACAAATGCGTTCTGGTAACGGAAGTAAAAACCTTGTAATCAAATCGAGAAACTAATGGTCCATCAATCCGCAACAAAGAAAAGAATAATTTTTGGATTAACCATCTTTTTGGAAAGTTAATTTGCGGATTATCAGAAAAAAAGTTCTTTCCTTTTCTCTTGAAAGAAAAGAAAGAACCAAAGAAAAGTTGGAGAAAGCCCTTACGCTCGGTATCCTCAAGCGAGCTTGCGGCTACACTCATTAAATCGGGCTTTTCAAGGCTGACTTTTTTCTCCTACTCGCTTCCTACACTACGCTAAAGGGCAGAAACTCGCTACGCTCAAACAATCTGCCCTTCTTAACGCTCCGTTACGGGCACTCGCTTGACGGAGAAAAAAGTAGGCCGGGGGAACCTGGCGGGGTGGGTGTTGATGGGGAATTTTCATTGTTTAGGTGTGGGTATGAGCAGAATATCAGTGAAATATCAATAAAAGATGTGTGAAAGATGGGTGGCGTTGCTGAAATAAATCTGCAATGTCTTTTGAAATTTGAAAGATTAGCACTAATTTTGCACCCTCTTTGAGTATAGAACAAAGTATAAATCAAATAAATAATTGTCAGAATGAACGTTTCATTACAAAACATTGACAAAGTAAGCGCAGAGCTTACTGTAAAGCTTGAGAAAGCCGATTATCAGGAGAAAGTAGATAAAGAGTTGAAGTCGCTCCGTCAGAAGGCACAGATTCCGGGATTCCGTAAAGGTATGGTTCCGACAAGTCTTATTAAAAAGATGTATGGTAAGTCGGTAATTGCAGAGGTTGTGAATAAGGCACTGCAAGAAGCTGTTTACAATTATATTAAAGAAAATAAGGTGAATATGTTGGGCGAGCCGTTGCCTAACGAAGAAAAGCAACAGAATATTGATTTCGATACAATGGAAGAATTCGATTTCGTATTCGACATCGCTTTGGCACCTGAATTTAAAGCAGAAGTAAGTGCTAAAGATAAAGTGGATTATTATACTATCGAAGTTTCTGACGAAATGATCGACAACCAGGTGAAGATGTATACTCAACGCACTGGCAAGTATGATAAGGTAGACTCTTACGAAGATAATGATATGCTGAAAGGTCTGCTGGCACAGTTGGATGAAGAAGGTAACACAAAAGAAGGCGGTATTCAGGTAGAAGCTGCTGTGTTGATGCCTGCTTACATGAAGAACGACGATCAGAAAGCTATTTTTGCTAATGCAAAAGTAAATGATGTATTGGTGTTCAATCCGAATGTGGCTTATGACGGACATGCTGCCGAACTGGGTTCTTTGTTGAAGATTGACAAGGAAATCGCAAAAGACGTGAAATCTGATTTCAGCTTCCAGGTAGAAGAAATCACTCGTTTTGTTCCGGGTGAATTGACTCAGGAAGTATTCGACCAGGCATTCGGCGAAGGTGTTGTGAAGACTGAAGAAGAATTCCGCGCTAAGATTAAAGAAGAAATCGCAGCTAGATTTGTGGCTGACAGCGATTATAAATTCCTGATCGACATTCGTAAGGTGATGATGGAAAAAGTAGGTAAGCTGGAATTCTCTGATACCCTGCTGAAACGTATCATGTTGCTGAACAACGAAGAAAAGGGAGAAGAATATGTTGCTGAAAACTATGATAAGAGCATCGAAGAACTGACTTGGCACCTGATTAAGGAGCAGTTGGTTGAAGCAAACGATATCAAAGTAGAACAGGAAGATGTTCTGAAGATGGCTAGAGAAACAACGAAGGCACAGTTTGCTCAATACGGTATGTTGTCTATTCCTGACGATGTGCTTGACAACTATGCACAGGAAATGTTGAAGAAGAAAGAAACTATCAATAATTTGGTAAGTCGTGTGGTAGAAGTGAAGCTTGCTGCTGCTCTGAAAGCGCAGGTTACTTTGGAAAACAAGAACGTTTCGATCGAAGAATTCAATAAAATGTTTGAGTAATCATTCGGTTGAATAAAATATAAAGTCACAGAAACACAGAGTTTTTATAAAATTATAACTCTGTGTTTTTTTGTGTCTCTGTATTCTTTTTCGTTTCTTTGTACTTACGTTTATTTTTAATTTATAAGAAAGGAACAATTAACATGGATGATTTTAGAAAATACGCAACCAAGCATTTAGGAATGAATGGCATGGTATTGGATGATGTGATTAAGTCGCAGGCCGGGTATTTGAATCCCTATATTCTGGAAGAAAGACAGTTGAACGTAACCCAACTCGATGTTTTCTCCCGTTTGATGATGGACCGCATCATTTTCCTCGGTACACAAGTAGATGACTATACAGCTAATACGCTTCAGGCACAGTTGTTGTATCTGGATTCTGTGGATCCGGGTAAGGATATCTCTATCTATATCAACTCTCCGGGCGGAAGTGTATATGCCGGACTGGGCATTTATGATACGATGCAGTTTATTTCAAGTGATGTTGCTACCATCTGTACAGGTATGGCAGCTTCAATGGCGGCTGTATTGCTGGTTGCCGGTGCTGAAGGTAAACGTTCTGCATTGCCTCACTCACGTGTGATGATTCATCAGCCGATGGGGGGTGCGCAAGGACAAGCGTCAGACATTGAAATCACAGCGCGTGAGATTCAGAAATTGAAGAAAGAACTTTATACGATCATCGCTGATCATTCGCATACTGATTTCGATAAAGTATGGGCGGACTCTGACCGCGACTACTGGATGACAGCTCAGGAAGCGAAAGAGTACGGTATGATTGATGAGGTATTGATTAAGAAATAAAAATGGCTGATTCAAAAACAAAGAAAAGATGTAGCTTCTGTGGACGGTCGGAGAATGAAGTCGGATTCCTGATTACGGGAATGAATGGCTATATTTGCGACAGCTGTGCTACCCAGGCTTATGAGATTACTCAGGAGGCATTGGGAGAAGGCAAGAAAAGCACAGGAGCTACCAAACTCAACTTAAAAGAACTACCCAAGCCGGTAGAAATCAAGAAATTCCTCGACCAGTATGTGATCGGACAGGATGATGCGAAACGCTTCCTTTCCGTATCGGTCTATAACCATTATAAACGCTTGTTGCAAAAAGACAGCGGTGATGATGTGGAGATTGAAAAGTCGAACATTATTATGGTGGGCAGTACCGGAACCGGAAAAACATTGCTAGCACGCACGATTGCCAAGTTACTGCACGTGCCGTTTACCATTGTAGATGCTACGGTGCTGACGGAGGCCGGTTATGTGGGCGAAGATATCGAAAGTATTTTAACCCGTTTGCTTCAGGTAGCAGATTATAATGTACCTGAAGCAGAACAGGGTATCGTGTTTATCGACGAGATCGACAAAATTGCCCGTAAAGGAGATAACCCTTCGATCACTCGCGACGTGAGCGGTGAGGGTGTACAGCAGGGATTATTGAAATTGCTCGAAGGTTCTGTAGTGAACGTACCTCCCCAGGGAGGCCGTAAGCATCCGGACCAGAAGATGATTCCGGTAAATACCAAGAATATTCTCTTTATCTGTGGCGGTGCGTTCGACGGTATCGAGAAGAAGATCGCCCAACGGTTGAACACCCATGTCGTAGGTTATACGGCATCGCAGAAAACAGCGACGGTGGACAAGAATAACATGATGCAGTACATCGCTCCGCAGGATTTGAAGTCATTCGGACTGATTCCCGAAATTATCGGACGTCTTCCGGTACTGACCTATTTGAATCCGCTGGATCGGGATGCGCTTCGTGCGATCCTTACCGAACCGAAAAACTCTATCATCAAACAATACATCAAACTGTTTGAAATGGATGGTATCAAGCTGACATTTGAAGATGATGTCTTCGAATATATCGTTGACAAGGCGGTAGAATATAAGCTGGGTGCCCGCGGATTGCGCTCTATTGTGGAAACAATCATGATGGATGTCATGTTTGAAATCCCTTCAGAGAACAAAAAAGAGTATAAGGTGACGCTGGATTATGCAAAGATGCAACTGGAAAAAGCGAATATGGCACGACTACAAACTGCTTAAAATCAAAGAGTAAGGCTACAGAAAATGATCGTAACTGTATTTTCTTGAAAATATTAGTCGCATTTTGCTTGGTAATTACGAAGTTGTTTATAACTTTGTTTGGCTCTCTTGAAGAAGAGAACATACTTAAAGTTAAACCATGAACTGAATAAAACAACCTAAGTTAAGATGGCAAGGAAGATTAATTTAACAGATGAACTGAAAAAGTATTTCGGATTTAATAAGTTCAAGGGAAACCAGGAAGCGATCATTAATAACTTGCTCGATGGTAAAGATACCTTTGTACTGATGCCTACCGGTGGCGGGAAATCTTTATGCTATCAGCTACCTTCGCTCTTGATGGAAGGTACAGCAATCGTAATTTCTCCGCTTATTGCGTTGATGAAGAATCAAGTGGATGCAATGCGCAATTTCAGTGAAGAAGATGGCGTCGCCCATTTTATCAATTCTTCATTAAACAAAGGTGCGATAGACCAAGTGAGGTCGGACATCCTTGCCGGAAAGACAAAATTGCTATATGTAGCGCCGGAGTCGCTGACGAAAGAAGAAAACGTAGAGTTTTTGCGTTCGGTAAAGATTTCGTTTTATGCAGTGGATGAAGCTCATTGTATTTCGGAATGGGGTCATGACTTTCGACCGGAATACCGGCGGATTCGCCCTATTATCAATGAAATAGGAAAAGCTCCGTTGATTGCGCTTACCGCAACAGCGACACCGAAGGTGCAGCATGATATCCAGAAAAATCTGGGAATGGTAGATGCTCAAGTCTTCAAATCTTCGTTCAACCGTCCGAACCTTTATTATGAGGTACGTGCGAAGACCGCTAATATTGACAGGGATATTATCAAGTTTATCAAAAACAATCCGGAGAAATCAGGCATTATCTATTGCCTTAGCCGGAAAAAAGTGGAGGAACTTGCCGAAATCCTGCAAGCAAACGGTATCAATGCACGTCCTTATCATGCTGGTATGGATTCGTTGACCAGGACTAAGAATCAGGATGATTTCCTGATGGAAAAAGTGGACGTTATTGTAGCAACTATCGCTTTCGGTATGGGAATTGACAAGCCGGATGTAAGGTTTGTGATTCACTACGATATTCCAAAGAGTCTGGAAGGGTATTACCAGGAGACCGGGCGCGCCGGTAGAGATGGCGGTGAAGGTCAGTGCATAACCTTTTATACAAACAAAGACTTGCAGAAACTGGAAAAGTTCATGCAAGGAAAACCTGTGGCAGAGCAGGAAATTGGCAAGCAGCTTCTGTTGGAAACCGCTGCTTATGCCGAATCTTCCGTATGCCGACGCAAGACGTTGCTACATTATTTCGGTGAAGAATATACGGAAGAAAATTGTGGAAATTGTGACAACTGTTTAAACCCTAAAAAACAAGTGGAGGCTCAAGAGTTATTGTGTGCCGTGATTGAAGCGATTATCGCGGTGAAAGAAAATTTTAAGGCAGATTATATTATAGACATACTACAAGGTAAAGAAACTTCCGAAGTACAGGCGCATTTGCATGAAGACCTCGAAGTCTTCGGCTCCGGTATGGGTGAAGAGGATAAGACATGGAACGCAGTGATTCGTCAGGCGCTGATTGCAGGTTACTTGAGCAAAGATGTGGAGCATTACGGACTCCTGAAAGTGACGGAGGAAGGGCATAAGTTCCTGAAGAAGCCGAAGTCATTCAAGATTACCGAGGACAATGACTTCGAAGAGACGGAAGAAGAAGTGCCGGCACGTGGCGGTGGTTCCTGTGCGGTGGACCCGGCTCTTTATTCTATGTTGAAGGACTTGCGGAAGAAACTCTCGAAGAAACTGGAAGTACCGCCTTATGTGATCTTCCAGGATCCGTCTTTGGAAGCGATGGCTACCATTTATCCGGTGACATTAGACGAGTTGCAGAATATACCTGGCGTAGGTGCCGGAAAAGCAAAACGTTACGGTGAAGAGTTCTGTAAATTAATCAAACGCCACTGTGAAGAGAACGAGATAGAACGCCCTGAAGACCTGCGGGTACGTACGGTTGCCAATAAATCTAAGATGAAGGTAGCTATTATTCAGGCTATCGACCGTAAAGTGGCGTTAGATGATATCGCTCTTTCCAAAGGGATTGAATTTGGTGAACTGTTGGACGAGGTAGAAGCCATCGTTTATTCGGGAACCAAGCTGAACATAGATTACTTCCTGGAAGAAATCATGGACGAAGATCATATGCTCGATATCTACGATTATTTCAAAGAATCTACCACTGATAAGATTGATGATGCGCTTGATGAATTAGGCGATGACTTTACGGAAGAGGAAGTTCGCTTGGTACGTATTAAGTTCATCTCTGAAATGGCTAATTAAAAAAGCGAAAAAAATAGGCGTGCAGGTATGCGGTTTTGAATAAAAACCGTATATTTGCACGCAATAAATTTTAAACGCATAGCCCTATGTCATTTATTGCTGATAAGATTGTAATGGATGGGTTGACTTACGATGATGTATTGTTGATCCCCGCTTATTCTGAAGTTTTACCGCGCACTGTCGATCTCTCGACAAAGTTTTCAAAAAACATTGAGTTAAAAATACCTTTTGTGACGGCTGCCATGGATACGGTTACCGAAGCGAAAATGGCTATTGCCATTGCCCGTGAAGGTGGTATCGGTGTGATTCACAAAAATATGTCTATCGAAGAACAGGCAAGACAAGTTGCTATCGTAAAGCGTGCCGAAAATGGTATGATTTATGACCCTGTAACGATCAAAAGAGGTTCTACTGTTCAGGATGCACTGGACATTATGGCAGAATATAAAATCGGTGGTATTCCTGTGGTAGATGATGAAGGTTATCTGGTGGGTATTGTTACCAACAGAGATTTGCGTTTCGAAAGAGACATGGCAAAACATATTGATCTTGTCATGACTCCGAAAGAAAGATTGGTGACTACCAACCAGTCTACAGACTTGGAATCTGCTGCACAGATTCTTCAGAAACATAAGATTGAGAAACTTCCGATTGTCGGAATGGATGGAAAGTTGATCGGTCTTGTCACTTATAAAGATATTACAAAAGCAAAAGATAAACCGATGGCTTGTAAAGATGCCAAAGGTCGTCTGCGTGTAGCTGCCGGTGTAGGTGTTACTGCCGATACATTGGAGCGTATGCAAGCATTGGTGGATGCCGGTGCGGACGCAATCGTGATTGATACAGCTCACGGACACTCTAAATTTGTGATTGAAAAACTGAAAGAAGCAAAGAAACGCTTCCCGAATATTGATATTGTGGTAGGTAACATTGCTACCGGAGAAGCTGCCAAAGCTTTGGTGGAAGCTGGTGCGGATGCTGTGAAAGTAGGTATCGGTCCGGGTTCTATCTGTACAACTCGTGTGGTTGCCGGTGTAGGTGTTCCGCAGTTATCTGCTGTCTATGATGTTGCAAAAGCGTTGAAGGGTACAGGTATTCCTTTGATTGCCGATGGTGGTTTGCGTTATTCGGGCGACGTGGTGAAAGCGTTGGCCGCTGGAGGATATTGCGTAATGATCGGATCATTAGTTGCCGGAACAGAGGAATCTCCGGGTGACACTATTATCTTCAATGGTCGTAAATTCAAATCCTATCGTGGTATGGGTTCGTTGGAAGCAATGGAGAATGGTTCGAAAGACCGCTACTTCCAGAGTGGAACTGCTGATGTGAAGAAGCTTGTTCCGGAAGGAATCGCTGCCCGTGTTCCTTATAAAGGTACGCTTTTCGAAGTTGTTTATCAACTGAGTGGTGGTTTGCGTGCAGGTATGGGATACTGCGGTGCTGCCAATATTGAGAAACTTCATGACGCTAAATTTACCCGCATTACCAATGCAGGTGTAATGGAAAGTCATCCGCACGACGTGACGATTACTAGTGAATCGCCGAACTATAGCCGTCCGGAGTAATAGATAAATACGGTGAACTAGTAACGGTGAACGGTGAACAGGCTGTGTTGTCAGCAGGGTGTTCACTGCTCACCGTTTGTTATTTATCTGTTATTGTCATGATGCTTGTTGTTTAATTGATCGGAAAGAAAATAAAATAGATGATGAAAAGAAGCCTGTTGTTGGGATGTATTTCTCTTTTTGTAGTCGTGGCCTTTGCGCGGGAAGATCCCGTATTGATGCGTGTGAACGGAAGAGAGATACTCCGTTCGGAATTTGAATATGCGTACCACCGTTATGCGGAACGTTCAAATGTCGAACTTTCACCGAAAGAGTATGCAGCACTTTTCGCTCAATCGAAATTGAAAGTGGAAGCTGCCAGGGCTGCCGGACTTGATACGACTTCTGTTTTTCGTAAACAACAGGAGAAATGCCGGACCGAATTGGTGGAATCTTATTTGATAGACAGGCAAGTGATGGATAGCTGTGCCCGTGCTATCTATCAGAAAATGGGACTGAAGGCACGTAGCGGCAGGGTACAGGTGATGCAGATTTTCAAACGTTTGCCGCAGATAATCACTTCCAGGCATTTAGAAGAAGAAAAAACGCGGATGGATTCTATATACCGGGTGATACAGAATCAGCCGGATTTGAATTTTAACCGTTTGGTCGAAATATACTCGGATGATAAGCAAAGTAGATGGATTGAATGTCTGGAAACAACGAGTGAGTTTGAGAATGTTGCTTTCTCTTTGGCAAAAGGTATGGTATCCCAGCCTTTTTTCACTCCTGAAGGGATTCATATCTTGAAAGTGGTCGATCGGGAGGAAACGGCTGCTTATGAAAATGTCAGTGTCAGATTAATGGAACGGTTACGGCGCAAGGAAATTTTGGACAAAGGTACAGGTGCGGTGCTCGAGCGATTGAAAAAAGCATGGCAGTATATTCCCAATCAGGCGGCAATGGAAGAATTGCTGGCGAAAGGCCGTACAGAACAAACCCTGTTTACGATTGACGGACAAGCGTACACCGGAACTATGTTCACTCATTTTGCCTCTTCCCATCCTCAAGCTGTCAAACGGCAGTTGGAAGGATTTATAGCCAAGTCATTGCTGGATTATGAAAGCCGGAACATCGATAAAAAGCATCCTGAAATACCTTATGCCTTGCGGGAATCTGATGAAAACTATTTGGTGGAAGAGATAACACGTCAGAAAATAGATTTGCCCGCAGCCAATGACCGCGCGGGATTGGCTACTTATTTTAAATTTCATTCGTCGGATTATCGGTGGGAGAGTCCCCGGTATAGAGGAGTCGTGCTTCATTGCGTTGATAAAAAGACGGCAAAGCAAGCCAAAAAAATGCTGAAGAAAGTGCCGGAAAAAGAGTGGGCGGAAAAGCTTCGGCAAACTTTTAATACATCCGGGGAGGAAAAGATACAAGTTGAACAAGGAATTTTTGCCGACGGAGACAATAAATATATAGATAAACTGGTTTTTAAGAAGGGTGATTTTGACCCTTTGGTGTCTTATCCTTTTACTATTGTTGTAGGCAAAAAAATGAAAGGTCCGGAGGATTATCGGGAAGTAATTGATCGGGTTCGAAAGGATTATCGAAGCTATCTTGACACGTGCTGGATGCGGGAATTGAGTGAGTCCGGTAAGGTTGAAATAAACCAAGAGGTTTTAAAAACAGTTAATAATAACTGATGTAACCGATTATTCACTATCTTCGTACCTTAAATAAGTAGATTTTAGTTGCCGATGCGAATATTAGTCCTCTTACTGATTACCCTTCTTGGTTGTGGAGCGTGCAAGGAACAGCGCGACCACAAAGGAAAGACTCCTTTGGTAGAGGTGGACGGTAACTTTTTATATAAAGAAGATTTGATGTCCGTGCTTCCGGTCGGATTGTCAAAAGATGATAGCATTCTCTTCGCCGAGCACTATATTCGTAGTTGGGCGGAAGAGATTTTATTGTATGAGAAAGCTGCGAACAATATCCCAGATAATGTGGATGTAGACAAACTGGTGGAGAATTATCGGAAAGCGTTGATCATGCATACTTATCAGCAGGAGTTGATTAACCAGAAGTTGACGAATGATATTTCCGAACACGAGATAGCAGAGTATTACGGCAAAAACAAGGAATTGTTTAAACTGGAAAGCCCGTTGATTAAGGGATTGTTTATTAAAGTGCCGTTGACAGCTCCGCAGTTGAACAATGTGCGCAGATGGTATAAGTCGGAAAAACAGGATGCTATTGAGAGTCTGGAAAAATATAGTTTGCAGAATGCGGTGAAATATGAATATTTCTATGATAAATGGGTGTCTGTGACCGATGTCCTGGACATGATTCCGTTGAAAGTAGAGGCACCGGAAGAGTACGTAAACAAACACCGTCAGGTAGAATTGAAAGATACGGCTTATTATTATTTCCTGAATGTGAGCGATTATCGTGGAGTTGGTGAGGAGAAACCGTATGAATTTGCCCGGTCGGAAGTGAAAGACTTACTGGTGAATCAGAAACGGGTGAGCTTTATGGAACAGGTAAAGAACGACTTGTATCAGCAGGCGGTAAGTAAGAAGAAGATTATATATAATTATTAAATACAAAGAATGAAGAAGTTTGTGAACTTTAGATTTGTTGTTACCCTTGTCCTGGCAATATTTGCTAATGTGGCAACCTATGCACAAGATAATGTGGTTGATGAAGTAGTTTGGGTTGTAGGTGACGAAGCTATTTTAAAATCAGATGTAGAAGAGGCCCGTATGGATGCCTTGTATAATGGACGCAGATTCGAAGGCGATCCTTATTGTGTAATTCCTGAAGAGATTGCTGTGCAGAAGTTATTCCTGCATCAGGCAAAGTTGGACAGTATCGAGGTTTCCGAAGCGGAAATCATTCAGCGTGTGGATATGATGACCAATATGTACATCCAGCAGATCGGTTCCAGAGAGAAAATGGAGGAGTATTTCAATAAAACATCCACCCAGATTCGTGAGACTTTGCGTGATAATGCACGTGACGGATTGACGGTTCAGAAGATGCAGCAGAAACTGGCAGGAGATATCAAAGTGACTCCGGCAGAAGTACGCCGTTATTTCAAAGACCTTCCACAGGATAGTATCCCTTACATTCCTACACAGGTGGAAGTGCAGATTATTACTTTGCAACCCAAAATACCCGTTTCGGAAATCGAGGATGTAAAGAAGACACTGCGTGATTATACGGATCGTGTGACAAAAGGAGAAATCGACTTCTCCACATTGGCACGTTTGTATTCTGAAGACAAGGCTTCTGCCATTAAAGGTGGTGAATGTGGATTTATGGGACGTGGTATGATGGACCCCGCTTATGCGAATGTGGCATTCAGCTTGCAGGACCCGAAGAAAGTTTCCAAAATTGTAGAATCGGAATTTGGTTTCCATATTATCCAGTTGATTGAGAAGCGTGGTGACCGTGTTAATACTCGCCATATCCTGTTGCGTCCGAAAGTATCGGAAAAAGAACTGACCGAGGCTTGTGCCCGTCTGGATTCTATTGCAGATGATATTCGTGCTAACAAATTCACATTTGATGATGCGGCTGCCGTTATCTCACAAGATAAGGATACCCGTAACAATCATGGTATCATGGTGAACATCAATGAACATTCAGGTATCACTACCTCTAAGTTCCAGATGCAGGATCTTCCTCAAGACGTTGCTAAGGTAGTGGATAAGATGAATGTTGGCGAGATTTCCAAAGCTTTTACAATGATTAATGAGAAAGATGGAAAAGAAGTATGCGCTATCGTGAAATTGAAAACGAAAATCAATGGTCATAAAGCAACCATCGCGGAAGACTATCAGGATCTGAAAGAAATCGTAATGGATAAGCGTCGCGAAGAGGTGTTGCAGAAATGGATTCTGAACAAGCAAAAACACACTTATGTACGCATCAACGAAAACTGGCAGAAGTGTGACTTCAAGTATCCGGGTTGGGTCAAGAATGACTGATATAACCTTGCTTTGACTTTATATGCTGAAAAAGAATAAGAAAAATAAACAACAAGACAGGCATAGATGGCTCCTTATAGGCTTTCTATGCCTGTTTGGTGTATGTCTTGCGCAAGACAACAAGAAGCAACCGGAGAATAAAAAGACCAAAGTTTACTTGCTTCATGCTGACGAAGGACAGGCGGATAAGCTGGCACGTCCGGATGTGCAGGTGTTGATTGGTAACGTGAAGTTGCGCCATGACAGTATGTATATGTACTGTGACAGTGCACTGATTTTTGAGAAAACCAACTCCGTAGAAGCCTTCAGTAATGTGCGTATGGAACAGGGAGATACCTTGTTCATCTATGGTGATTATCTTTATTATGACGGAATGACGCAAATTGCGCAACTTCGTGAAAATGTGAAGATGATTAACCGGAACACTACTTTGCTGACGGACAGTTTGAACTATGACCGTCTCTACGACCTCGGATATTATTTCGAGGGAGGAACTTTGATGGATGAAGAGAATGTACTGACTTCTGACTGGGGTGAATATAGCCCTGCAACGAAACAGTCGGTATTCAACCATGATGTGAAGCTGGTGAATCCTAAGTTTGTGTTGACCTCCGATACATTGAGGTATAATACGGAGAACAAAATAGCAGTGATTCTCGGACCTTCCAATATCGTCAGTGATAATAATCATATCTATTCGGAACGGGGATTCTATAACACATTGACCGAACAAGCGGAATTGTTGGACCGTTCGGTCCTGACCAATCAGGGGAAGAAACTTGTAGGCGACAGTCTCTTCTATGACCGGATAATCGGTTACGGAGAAGCATTCGATAATGTGAAGATGACAGATTCCATTAATAAGAATATGCTGACGGGGGATTATTGTTTCTATAATGAATTGACGGACTCCGCATTTGCAACAAAACGCGCTGTTGCTATCGATTATTCACAGGGAGACAGTCTTTATCTGCATGGAGATACTTTGCAGATGGTGTCCTATAATCTGAATACCGATTCTTTGTACCGGTTGATGAAGGCTTACCATAAAGTACGTATGTATCGTACAGATGTTCAGGGAGTATGTGACTCACTGGTTTATAATTCGAAAGATTCCTGTATGACCATGTATACTGACCCTATTCTTTGGAATGACGGACAGCAACTGCTTGGTGAGCAGATCAAGATTTATATGAATGACAGTACGATTGACTGGGCGCACATTATCAACCAGGCATTGACAGTGGAGATGAAAGACTCTATTCACTATAATCAAGTGTCCGGCAAGGAGATGAAAGCCTATTTCGTTAATGGAGATATGCGCCATATTGAGGTGATCGGTAATGTATTGACAGCTTTTTATCCTGAAGAGAAAGACAGTACGATGACCGGATTTAATTGTCTGGAAGGTAGTATGCTCCATCTTTATATGAAGGATAAGAAAATGGAAAAAGGACTCTTTATCGGCAAATCCAACGGAACGATGTATCCGATGGACCAGATACCGCCTGATAAACTGCGTCTTCCCACTTTTGCCTGGTTCGACTATGTCCGTCCGCTGAATAAGGACGATATTTTCAACTGGCGCAGCAAGCGTGCGGGAGAAACATTGAAGCCGACTACCGACCGGCGACCAAAGACAGAAAAGCGAAACTTAATAAATATGAAGTAGTATGGGAATGTTTAACTCAATGAGAAAGCCCCGGGGCTTTAATCATCAATACATTTATGTGGATGAGCGGAAAGAAAAGCTCGCTAAGATGGAGGAGAACGCCAAACGTGACTTGGGAATGCTGCCGGAGAAAGAATTTAATCCGGAAGATATTCGCGGTAAATTCGTCGAAGGTACTACACATTTGAAAAGAAGAAAAGCAAGTGGCCGCAAACCAGTCTCTTTCGGAATCATACTGATAATCATAGCCTTCCTTCTCTATCTGTGGCATTATTTAGCAACAGGAAGCTGGAGTTTTTAATTGTTAATTTACGAAGTATGAGCGATATCATTCATTTGTTACCTGATTCGGTAGCTAACCAGATTGCTGCCGGTGAAGTAATACAACGTCCGGCATCTGTTATCAAGGAGCTAGTGGAGAATGCGATTGATGCAGATGCGCAAAATATACATGTGTTAGTGACTGATGCGGGTAAAACCTGTATTCAGGTGATTGACGATGGAAAAGGAATGTCCGAAACGGATGCCCGTCTCTCTTTTGAGCGGCATGCTACTTCCAAGATACGGGAAGCTGCGGACTTGTTTGCTTTGCGTACCATGGGATTTCGCGGAGAAGCATTGGCATCCATCGCAGCAGTGGCGCAGGTAGAACTAAAGACGCGCCCGGAATCGGAAGAACTGGGAACGAAGCTGGTGATTGCAGGTTCTCAAGTGGAGAGTCAGGAGGCTATATCCTGTTCTAAAGGAAGCAACTTCTCTGTAAAGAACCTGTTCTTTAATGTGCCTGCCCGTCGTAAATTTCTAAAGGCTAATTCCACTGAATTGAGTAACATCCTTGCCGAATTTGAGCGTATCGCTTTGGTGCATCCGGAAGTTGCCTTTTCGCTTTATAGTAATGATTCGGAGCTCTTCAATCTTCCGGTATCACAGTTACGTCAGCGTATTCTTGCTATTTTCGGTAAGAAGCTCAACCAGCAATTACTGAATATAGACGTGAATACTACCATGGTGAAAATCTCCGGATACGTAGCCAAACCGGAGACTGCCCGTAAGAAAGGAGCCCATCAGTATTTCTTTGTCAACGGACGCTATATGCGCCATCCTTATTTCCATAAGGCAGTCATGGAGGCTTATGAGCAGTTGATTCCCGTCGGTGAACAGATTTCTTATTTTATCTATTTTGATGTGGATCCGGCCAATATTGACGTAAATATTCATCCGACAAAGACCGAAATCAAGTTTGAGAATGAGCAGGCCATCTGGCAGATACTTTCAGCATCCGTTAAGGAATCGTTGGGTAAGTTCAGTGCTATCCCTTCCATTGATTTTGATACGGAGGATATGCCTGACATTCCGGCATTTGAGGAAAAGATATCTTCCGAACCTCCGAAGGTACATTATAATACAGAATATAATCCGTTTAAAGTCTCTACCGGTGGCGGCGGATCGTATAGCCGTTCGAAAGTAGAATGGGAGGATTTGTACGGAGGGCTGACAAAAGCCAGTAAGATGAATAATCCGCAGCCGGAACCCGAAATGGATTGGGCGGATTCTTCTATTGGAGGCGAATCGGCCTTTGTGGAAGAAAAGATAGAGACGATGACATCCGCTGCTTCTTCTACTTTGTATGCCAATGAACCGGTGATGGAAAAGGGGAATCAGCATTTACAGTTCAAAGGGCGGTTTATTCTGACTTCAGTTAAATCCGGTTTAATGTTAATCGACCAACACCGGGCACACATACGGGTGCTTTTTGATCGCTATATGATACAGATACAGCAGAAACAGGGAGTATCGCAGGGCGTTCTTTTTCCGGAAATACTACAATTACCGGCTTCGGAAGCTGCTGTTCTTCAAAGTATTATGGATGATTTGTCGGCAGTCGGCTTCGATTTGAGCAATCTGGGAGGCGGTAGTTATGCCATTAATGGTATTCCTTCGGGTATTGAAGGACTGAATCCGGTCGAGCTGGTGCGTAATATGCTACATACAGCGATGGAAAAAGGAAGTGACGTTAAAGAAGAGATTCAAAGTATTCTGGCAATTACATTGGCGCGGGCAGCGGCTATTATCTACGGACAGGTGTTGAGTAATGAAGAAATGGTAAGCCTTGTAGACAACCTTTTTGCCTGTCCCTCACCGAATTACACACCCGACGGGAAAATCGTTTTGACAACTATTAAGGAGGAGGACATCGAAAGATTATTCAAATAAAACAAATAAATTCATCTTTTCCTAAAACCTTTTAGTCCAGTTCGTGTTATTTAAATAGTTCAACAAAGAAAAAGATTTAAATAACCACTTAACTATTAGGTATATGAAAAAGATTCTGATGTTGCTGGCATTTGCCGGCGTTGCGTCTGTCGCTTCTGCGCAGCAGACAATGACTGTAACTGAATACGAAGTGATTCAGGTGCAAGATAAATATCAAGTAATAACTAATCCTTTCTGGAGTAACTGGTTCTTCTCTGTAGGAGGAGGTGCTCAGGTATTGTATGGAAACAATGACCATATCGGTAAGTTCAGAGATCGTGTCGCTCCTACATTCAACGTGTCTGTTGGTAAATGGGTAACTCCGGGATTCGGATTGCGTTTGCAGTACAGCGGTCTACAGGCCAAAGGATTCACCACCAGCGAAACTGCTAATTATGTGGTTGGTGGTCCGAGAGAAGATGGCTCTTACAAACAAAGATGGGACTACATGAACTTGCATGGTGATTTGATGATTAACCTGAATGCACTTTTCGGTGGATACAATCCGAATCGTGTATATGAAATTATCCCTTATATTGGTGCTGGTTGGGCTCATGCTTATTCTCGTCCTCACACTAACTCCGCTACTTTCAATGCAGGTATTATCAACCGCTTCCGTTTGTCGAATGCTGTTGACTTGAACTTGGAATTGAGTGCAACAGGTCTGGAAGGCAAGTTTGACGGCGAACACGGAAGTAAACCTGATTACGATGGTATCTTAGGTGCTACTATTGGTGTAACTTATTATTTCCCAACTCGCGGATTCCAACGTCCGGTTCCACAGATTATCTCTGAACTCGAATTGAACCAGATGCGTAATCAGATGAATGCAATGGCAGCAGCTAATATGCAATTACAACAGCAGTTGGCAAATGCACAACAACCGGTTGAAGTAGAAGATACTGAAGAAGTTGTTATAACAGATACTAACATTGCTCCGCGTACTGTATTCTTCAAGATTGGTTCTGATAAATTATCTCCGCAGGAAGAAATGAACTTGTCATATCTTGCCAGCAAGATAAAAGATACTCCGAATGCTACATACACAATCAACGGATATGCAGACTCTGCAACAGGTACTCCGGCTTTCAACCAGAAGTTGAGCTTGGAACGTGCGCAAGTTGTTAAAGACCTGCTCGTTAAAAAGTATGGCATCTCTGCCGATAGATTGAAAGTTGCAGCCGGTGGTGGTGTTGACAAATTCGGTCAACCGATTCTGAACCGTGTAGTATTGGTCGAATCAGCACAGTAATCATATAATTTCAGTATCCGGCGATTCTTTGTGATCGCCTGCTGAAAGAGAGAAGGCGGCTGAAAGCGAATCCTGAAATAAGGTATTTTCGCTTTCAGCTGCCTTTTTATTAGTTTGGTAGAGAATGTGAATGCGAGTTGTAATTTTCCCATCCCCTTCACCTTTCTTCTGAACTCTCGATGAATACACTGTTTGCGGGTGAAGGAAGTCCTTTTCATTACTGTATTCATCACATTACATATCGAAAAAATGTCATTACAGTGTTTTCTAAAATCCTTGTATTAATTGGAGAAAACACTGCAATGTTTTTTTAAATCATCCCAATGAAAAAAATAATCTATTAGCATATTTGTTTTTGCTATTAGCATATTCCTGTTAGCTATAATGATATTCTGATTAGCTATAATGATATTGCATGCAAAGCAAAGTGAAAAAGCTGGTGTAAGAGTCGCCATTCACCCGCCAACTCTTTATTCATCGGGGGCCTGGGATAAAGGTAAAGGGCGATTGCTATCTTCAGACTTTGAGATCTGTAGTCTGATTTGTGTAATTGATGTAAACTTACATTGTTGCGATAATCCAAATAATTTAATAACAATTGATTGAGACTATTAATTATTATCTATATTTGTGATATCGAACTCAAATCTGGAATATTATGGACGATTTTAATACTGTATATGCGCTACTTGTTTTAGTTATGCTATTTGTGCTATTGAGTAGGTTGGATAATCGCTTCGGGAAAGTAGAGAGAGAATTGAATGAGATAAAGAAACGAATGGACGATTATCTCAAACTTCAGCAAAAGACTGCTACTGAAGAGCATAAACCTAAAGAGGAAATAGTTGTAAAAGAAACAGAAGATGTCCCTTTGATCTCTCAAATGACAGAGCATGTTACGGTAATAAAGGCTGCACAACAAGGGAAAGTTGTTTCGGAAAAACAAGAATCGGTTGTTGAAACAGTACGTGAGACACTGGGAGAGACACAAGAAAAGACGGTTGAAACAGAACTGGAAGAAGTTTGTATTGAGGCTGTTCGAAAAGAATCTGCTAAATCTCCGACTGTTCCGGTTATCCCGGTTGCTCCGGCTGTTTCAAGACAAAAGAAGCAAGTGAATTACGAGAGGTTCATCGGTGAGAATCTCTTCGGAAAGATCGGTATCCTTATATTCGTCATCGGTGTAGGTTTCTTTGTGAAGTATGCTATTGATAAGAATTGGATCAATGAGACTTTCCGTACCGTACTTGGTTTCCTGACGGGAGCTGTATTGCTGGCCGTTGCCGAACGGTTGCAAAAGAAATATCGTACATTTAGCTCGCTACTTGCGGGTGGCGCTTTTGCTGTATTCTATCTTACGGTTGCCATTGCATTCCATTATTATCATATCTTCTCGCAGACTATGGCGTTTATCATTCTGATAGGCGTCACTGTATTTATGTCTGTTCTGTCTGTGGTGTACAATCGGCGCGAACTGGCTATCATTTCACTTGTCGGAGGATTTCTTGCACCTTTCATCGTAAGCAGTGGAGAGGGAAGTTATCTGGTACTGTTCACTTATGTAAGTATCCTGAATCTCGGTATGTTCGGACTTTCCATTTATAAGAAGTGGGGTGAGCTTCCGATTATCTCATTTGTCTTTACCTGGCTGATAATGGGAATCTTTCTTTTATTTAGCTATACCTCCAGTTCTACAGTTATTTCGGGGCACTTGTTTTTGTTTACCACTCTGTTTTATTTTATCTTTCTGCTTCCGGTGTTCTCCATTCTTCGTGGGGAAGATATGCGAACAATGAGTCGGGGACTGGTATTCGTCATTATAACGAATAATTTTATTTATTTGCTTTCGGGAGCTTTGTTCTTGCGGAATATGGGATGGTCTTTCAAAGCAAGCGGTTTGTTGAGCCTGTTTATCGCTCTTGTTAATTTAGGGCTGGTGCTTTGGTTATGGAAGAGCCGGAAGGACTATAAATTCTTGGTGTATACCACTTTGGGACTTGTGTTGACATTTGTCTCTATTACCGTCCCGATTCAGTTGGATGGAAATTATATAACATTAGTTTGGGCGTCAGAAATGGTGTTATTGTTATGGCTTTATATCAAGTCGAGAATCCGGGTATATGAATATGCGGCAAAGATACTGGTGGGACTCACCTTTATTTCTTACCTGATGGATATATATAATGTAGTAATGTATGAACATCATGTTGTCGGCACTATTTTCCTGAACAGTTCATTTGTCACCTCTTTGTTTGTAGGGCTGGCTACCGGAGCATTTGCTTTGTTGATGGGACATTATAGCTCATTCTTCTCTACAGCCCGTCAACTGAAATATGGTTTCTGGAATCCTTTCATGCTTTTTGTCTCTGTAGCTATACTCTATTATACATTTATGATGGAGTTCCACCTGCATTTTGAGGGAGCTACGAGGAGCGGAGCAATGTTCTTGTTTACTGCCATTGCCATTTCGAGTGTTTGTTATGCTTTCAGAAAAAGATTCCCGATCACCCGATATCTGACTTTCTATATGCTGGCTATTGGGGTAAATTCGCTTGTATACATCATAAATATATGGGGAGACCAATGGGAGAACATGGCTTTTGTGCCTGTTGTACTGCGATGGTTCACGGCAGCCTTTGTAATAGCGAATATCTATTATGTGGCACGCCAATACTATCTATTAATCGGCATCAAGAGTCGTTTCACTATTTATCTCAATATTCTGGTCACTCTTCTTTGGGTGACAATGGTGCGCTCTTTCCTCTGGCAGGTAGGAGTGGATGATTTCAGTGCCGGTCTTTCGCTTTCATTAAGTATTGCCGGATTTGTTCAGATGGGACTAGGGATGCGTTTGCATCAGAAAGTCATGCGCATGATAAGCCTTTCGACTTTCGGAATCGTTCTGCTTAAACTTGTATTTGACGATTTGTGGGCAATGCCTACTATTGGTAAAATCATTGTGTTCATCATTCTCGGACTGATATTACTGATACTTTCATTCCTTTATCAGAAACTAAAGGATGTATTATTCAAGAATGACGAAGATGAAGTTAGCTAAATCTTAAATTGTATATTATAATAAAGGCTGCCATTCTTTCTTAGAGTAGGCAGCCTTTACTTTATATGATACGTTTTTATGCAAACTTCCTTATTCCTGTGAGAAACGTTTTACCTGTTCCTCGATTAACTCCTTGTCATCGAAATAATTAATCTTCATTGCTTTTTTCACATCTGCCAAAGTCTCGGCAGCAGCAGCTCTGGCTACTTCGCATCCTTGCTGAAGCATGTCATAGATAGCCGGAATATCTTTGCTGAACTCTTTACGACGATTACGAATCGGTTCGAGTATTTCTTGCATAATAGAGTTTAGGAAACGTTTCACTTTTACGTCGCCCAGTCCGCCGCGTTGATAATGTGCTTTCAATTCTGCCAGATTCGGATAATCCGGTAAGTAGCGTTCGAAATGTTCGGGAAGGCAGAAAGCGTCAAGGTAAGTGAATACGGTGTTACCTTCAATCTTTCCCGGGTCTTGTACACGGAGATGTCCCGGATCGGTATACATACTCATAATCTTCTTCTGGATTTCTTCCGGTTCTTCCGAAAGGTAGATACAGTTTCCGAGTGATTTACTCATTTTAGCTTTACCGTCAGTTCCCGGAAGACGCAGGCAGGCTGCATTGTCCGGCAACAGGATTTCCGGTTCTACCAATGTCTCACCATATATATAGTTGAAACGGCGAACGATTTCACGAGCCTGTTCGAGCATTGGTTCCTGGTCTTCACCCACAGGGACAGTTGTTGCACGGAATGCTGTGATGTCCGCTGCCTGGCTGATAGGATAAGTGAAGAAACCTACGGGAATACTAGCTTCAAAGTTACGCATCTGGATTTCCGATTTCACAGTCGGGTTACGTTGCAGTCGGGATACGCTTACAAGGTCCATATAATAGAAGCTAAGCTCGCATAATTCCGGAATTTGCGACTGTATGAAGATGGTAGCTTTAGACGGATCTATGCCACAAGCCAGATAGTCAAGGGCTACTTCAATTACATTCTGACGCACCTTTTCCGGATTGTCTATATTGTCTGTCAATGCTTGCGAATCGGCAATGAAGATAAACATCTTGCTATAATCACCTGCATTTTGCAGGTCAACTCTGCGTTTCAACGAACCTACATAGTGACCGATATGAAGTCTTCCGGTAGGACGGTCGCCCGTCAATATGATTTTTTCTTTTCCCATATTTTATTACCTTATTATATAATGGCAACAAAGATAAGGATAAAAACTGAAAGATACATCAAAATGTAGTTACTTCATGATTAATGCTTACTACTGTTAGTCTTGAAAATGAGCTATCTATCAGAAAATTATTAAAGAAAATATTCTGTTTACCGGATTAATTCAATATCTTTGTCGGTATCTAAAAACTTTTATATTATGAAAACGGGAAAACTACTAGGAATGTTGCTATTCGTTTTAGGTACATTCAGCCTGATAGGTTGTAATGATGAAATGACTGATGAGGAAGAAGGCTGGTATGATAGCATCCCGGATGGAAATTTCTTTTCGAGAGGTAACACGGTGCAATTTTACTATATAGATGAGAATGGAAACAGTCTGATAAATCCGGAGGATAAAAATACACTCCCTGTGTCATGGCGTGAAGAATTAGTTAATCCGATAGAACGTACAGAAGACTATAATGCGGAGCATGGTAACTATAATGGTAATCATAACTGGGTTGTTTATGATGAGGAAGAGGGGTTGTACTATTGCACAGTGAGCGCTTATGGAGATGAAAGACAGAGCACTTATTCTTTTCCAATTTATGTAAATGGCGAAAAGGATGCAATGCAAATCACTTATAAATATACGGATAGAGACGTTATCGGCGGTAAATATTGGGCGAAAATGATATCCTGGAAATATAATGGCGTGCATGTTTACTCGGACGACGACGAACCATACAAGAAAGTATTCATTAAAAAAGCCAATGGAAAAACGACCGTTTCATTGACGCGGTAAACTATTTCGGTAAAAAAGTGAACGTTTCTTTTTGTCATGTGCAAAATATGTCGTTACTTTGCACAAATTTTGAAATCGACAATGAATCAACAGGAAATCAGAAGTAAGTATTATCTACATTCGGATGTTTTGCACCCGGAAACGGCAGACTTCTTCTCTTTTCTCCAAAAACGATATTTTAGTTCTTTGGTAATGCGTTAATCCTTTTTTGAGGGTAACGCATTTTTTTTATGGACGAACTTAGAAATAACAACTTATTATAACAACAAAAGAAATGGAAAAGGAAATCAAGAAAGTTCTCGTTTTGGGTTCTGGAGCACTCAAAATCGGACAAGCCGGAGAGTTCGACTACTCAGGCTCACAAGCACTGAAAGCTTTGAAAGAAGAAGGTATCAGCTCAGTATTGGTAAACCCGAACATCGCAACCATTCAGACTTCTGAAGGTATTGCCGATAAAGTGTATTTCCTTCCCGTAAATACTTATTTTGTAGAAGAAATTATCAAGAAAGAACGTCCTGATGGTATCTTGCTGGCATTCGGCGGACAGACTGCGTTGAACTGCGGTGCGGAACTCTACACACAGGGTATTCTTGATAAATACGGAGTAAAGGTGCTGGGTACATCGGTAGAAGCTATCATGTATACAGAAGACCGTGATTTGTTCGTGAAGAAACTGAACGAAATCGATATGAAGACTCCGGTTAGCCAGGCAGTAGAAAACATGGAAGACGCCATTGCTGCTGCACGCAGAATAGGTTATCCTGTCATGGTACGTTCTGCTTATGCATTGGGTGGTCTTGGTAGCGGTATCTGTGCCGACGAAGAAGAATTCCTGAAACTGGCTGAAAGTTCCTTTGCTTTCTCTAAACAAATTCTGGTAGAAGAATCTTTGAAAGGCTGGAAAGAAATCGAATTTGAAGTGATCCGTGACGCTAACGACCATTGCTTCACAGTAGCCAGCATGGAAAACTTTGACCCGCTGGGTATCCATACCGGTGAATCCATCGTAGTGGCTCCTACTTGTTCACTGGATGATAAAGAACTGACTCTGTTGAAAGAACTTTCTACTAAATGTATCCGTCACCTCGGCATCGTGGGTGAGTGTAACATTCAGTATGCTTTCAACTCTGATACGGACGACTACCGTGTGATTGAAGTAAATGCCCGTTTGAGCCGTTCTTCTGCATTGGCGTCTAAAGCTACCGGTTATCCGTTGGCATTCGTTGCTGCTAAAGTAGCACTCGGCTATACACTCGACCAGATCGGTGAAATGGGTACTCCGAATTCAGCATATTCAGCTCCTGAACTTGACTATTACATCTGTAAGATTCCTCGTTGGGACTTGACTAAGTTTGCCGGTGTATCTCGTGAAATCGGTTCAAGCATGAAGTCGGTAGGTGAAATTATGTCTATCGGCCGTTCTTTCGAAGAAATCATCCAGAAAGGTCTTCGTATGATTGGTCAGGGGATGCACGGTTTCGTAGGTAACGACGAACTGCACTTTGACGATTTGGATAAAGAACTTTCCTGTCCGACTGACTTACGTATCTTCTCTATCGCACAGGCCATGGAAGAAGGTTACACTATCGAACGTATCCACGACCTGACTAAGATCGATCCCTGGTTCCTTGGCAAACTGAAAAATATCGTAGACTACAAAGCTAAATTGTCTGCTTATAATAAGGTAGAAGATATTCCGGCTGACGTGATGCGTGAAGCGAAGATCTTAGGTTTCTCTGACTTCCAGATTGCCCGCTTCGTCTTGAACCCGACTGGAAATATGGAGAAAGAAAACTTGGCTGTACGTGCTCATCGAAAAGCTTTGGGTATTCTTCCGGCTGTGAAACGTATCAATACCGTCGCTTCCGAACATCCGGAACTGACTAACTACCTGTATATGACTTATGCAGTAGAAGGTTATGATGTAAACTATTATAAGAATGAAAAATCAGTAGTGGTACTGGGTTCGGGTGCTTACCGCATCGGTAGCTCGGTTGAGTTTGACTGGTGTTCGGTAAATGCCGTTCAGACAGCCCGCAAGTTGGGTTACAAGTCAATCATGATCAACTACAACCCTGAAACGGTTTCTACTGACTATGATATGTGCGACCGTCTGTACTTCGACGAACTTTCGTTCGAACGTGTACTCGACGTAATCGATCTGGAACAACCTCGCGGTGTGATTGTCTCTGTAGGTGGACAGATTCCGAACAATCTGGCTATGAAACTTTACCGCCAGTCGGTTCCTGTACTAGGTACTTCTCCGATCTCTATCGACCGTGCTGAAAACCGTAACAAGTTCTCCGCTATGCTCGACCAACTAGGTATCGACCAACCGGCATGGATGGAACTTACCAGTCTCGAAGAGGTGAAAGGATTCGTAGAAAAAGTAGGCTATCCGGTATTGGTTCGTCCTTCTTACGTGCTTTCGGGAGCTGCTATGAATGTTTGCTACGATGATGAAGAATTGGAGAACTTCCTGAAGATGGCTGCCGAAGTTTCTAAAGAATACCCGGTAGTTGTTTCTCAATTCCTTGAAAATACAAAAGAAATTGAATTTGACGCTGTTGCCCAGAATGGTGAAGTGGTGGAATACGCAATTTCCGAACACGTGGAATTTGCCGGTGTGCACTCCGGTGACGCTACACTGGTATTCCCGGCACAGAAGATTTACTTTGCAACGGCACGCCGTATCAAGAAGATCAGCCGTCAGATTGCCAAAGAACTCAATATCTCCGGTCCGTTCAATATCCAGTTCCTGGCTCGTAACAACGAAGTGAAAGTTATCGAATGTAACTTGCGTGCTTCTCGTAGCTTCCCGTTTGTGTCTAAAGTTCTGAAACGTAACTTCATCGAAACAGCTACCCGTATCATGCTGGATGCTCCGTACTCACGTCCGGACAAATCTGCGTTTGATATCGATTGGATTGGTGTAAAAGCTTCTCAATTCTCTTTCTCTCGTCTGCACAATGCCGACCCGGTATTGGGTGTGGATATGTCTTCTACGGGTGAAGTTGGATGTATTGGGGACGATTTCTCTGAAGCATTACTGAATTCAATGATTGCTACCGGATTCAAGATTCCTGAAAAAGCGGTTATGTTCTCTTCCGGTGCCATGAAGTCGAAGGTGGATTTGCTGGATGCTAGCCGTATGTTGTTTGCTAAGGGATATCAGATTTATGCTACTGCCGGAACTGCAGCTTTCCTGAACGCTCATGGAGTAGACACAATTCCGGTTTATTGGCCGGATGAAAAACCGGGTGCAGAGAACAACGTGATGAAGATGATTGCTGACCATAAGTTTGATTTGATCGTTAACATTCCGAAGAATCATAGTAAGCGTGAATTGACGAACGGCTATCGTATCCGTCGCGGTGCGATTGATCACAACATTCCATTGATTACAAATGCTCGTCTGGCAAGTGCCTTTATCGAAGCATTCTGCGAATTGAAATTGGGTGATATTCAGATCAAGAGCTGGCAGGAATATAAATAAACTGTTTTAGTCGTTTATTTAAGAAAAAGAACTCTTTCTTTGGCTTGTTCAAAGAGAGGGTTCTTTTTTTTATGTGCCTTGCTACTGGTAGTTCCGCACTGTGAAACTAGAGTTTCGTCGGCGTGAAACTAAAGTTTCATCGGTGAGAAACTGGAGTTTCACCAGTGAGAAACTAAAGTTTCAGTGGCTGGAAACTAACTAAACTAAGGCTTCCTTGATTTCATCATCCGAAGGGATGAAAGTCTTATATCGGAAGGATGCATTGATAAAGTGTGACGGCATGGTGGCGGAAAATGGTGCTGTCACCATGCCATCACGTCTTGCTGTCACAGTCTTACTTGTTTATAGTCAATGCATTATTAGGCTTTGGGTGACGGATGACAGCAACTTGTAATATTTAAAATCTCTAGTAGAATGTTTTTTTGCTTTTTATTATTTACTTTTGTTTCTTGAAAAGATAAAATCAGATTTAGCAATGTTAGTACTTCTATCTTGTGCCAAGACTATGAGTGAAACTTCAAAGGTAAAAGTTCCTTTGAAGACGGTTCCACGATTTCAAAAAGAAGCTTCCGGGGTTGCTTTGCAAATGTCACAGTTTTCGGTGGACGAACTGGAGCGTCTGTTGCGTGTGAATGCTAAGATAGCTGTGGAAAATTACAAGCGTTATCAGGCTTTTCATGCAGAGGGTACACCGGAACTGCCAGCTTTATTGGCTTATACCGGAATTGTGTTCAAACGGCTGAATGCAAAAGATTTCTCGAAAGAAGAATTTGAATATGCACAGGAACACCTGCGGCTGACTTCCTTTTGTTATGGGTTGTTGAGGCCTTTGGATGTCATTCGTTCCTATCGGTTGGAAGGAGATATAGTGTTGCCTGAACTGGGCAATCAGACGATGTTCTCTTATTGGCAGTCTCGCCTGACGGATGTGTTCATAGAAGATATAAAGAAAGCCGGCGGCATACTTTGCAATTTGGCCAGTGACGAGATGAGGAGTTTGTTTGATTGGAAGCGGGTAGAAAAAGAGGTGCGTGTCATCACTCCCGAATTTCAGGTCTGGAAGAATGGAAAATTGGCTTCAATAGTGATATATATCAAAATGTCCCGTGGTGAAATGACACGATTCATTCTGAAGAATCGAGTTGAAAATCCGGAGGATCTGAAAGGCTTCTCTTGGGAAGGATTTGAGTTTAACGAATCTCTTTCGAATGAAAAGAAGTTTGTATTTACTAACGGTAAAGAAGTATAAAGTATGACGGAAGTTGAGAAGATGCGTAGTAGCCAGTTGGCTGATATGTCTGCACCGGAATTGCAGGTACGTTTTGAACATGCCAAAAAACTATTGGCACGTATGCGGGGAATGAGTACATACGATGCGGGGTATAGGGAATTATTGGAAAAGTTGGTGCCGGGGATTCCTGAAACTTCTATTATATGCCCGCCTTTCCATTGCGACCACGGAGACGGAATTAAGTTGGGTGAACATGTGTTTGTTAATGCCAATTGCACTTTCCTCGATGGAGGATATATCACGATTGGTGCTCACACACTGGTCGGCCCTTGCGTGCAAATTTATACGCCGCATCATCCAATGGATTATCAGGAAAGAAGAGGCTCTAAGGAATATGCTTATCCGGTGACGATTGGTGAAGACTGCTGGATTGGCGGCGGCGCTATTATCTGTCCCGGTGTGACGATCGGTAATCGTTGTGTGATAGGAGCGGGGAGCGTTGTGACGAAAGATATTCCCGACGACAGTGTTGCAGTCGGGAATCCGGCACGTGTGATTCGTAAATAGGTTGCTTTATCTATTAGAAGGACTGGACGAAGTGAAAGTTGCAAGAAAAAAACTTTTTTGTATTATTTGTTGATAATCAGAGCTTTCCTTTATTAGACAAAAACTTTCTTGAAAAATAATACATGAAATGTTTGCAGAATTCAAAAAATGCCGTACCTTTGCATCGCTTTTGAAACGGAAGTGTAAGGGCGTTTAGCTCAGCTGGTTCAGAGCATCTGCCTTACAAGCAGAGGGTCGGCGGTTCGAATCCGTCAACGCCCACACAAAAAAACGAAGCACTTCCGGCTCATTAACAAGGGCGTTTAGCTCAGCTGGTTCAGAGCATCTGCCTTACAAGCAGAGGGTCGGCGGTTCGAATCCGTCAACGCCCACACAAAAAGAAGTCTTACGGATGAATTCGTGAGACTTTTTTTTATTTCTTACCTCTTTTATACAAACTTTCTTTCTCCTTTTACCTTATAACTCAGGAAAAAGAGTTAATTTTGCAGTCTGATAATTATCTAAGAAAACGTATGGAACTTGATGTATTGACGGCCATATCTCCGATTGATGGTCGATATAGAGGCAAAACTAAAGCTTTGGCAGCTTATTTCTCTGAATTTGCACTGATTAAATACCGTGTACAGGTAGAGGTGGAATACTTTATCACCTTGTGCGAACTCCCTTTGCCGCAATTAAAAGGGATCGATAGCAACGTGTTTGAAACTTTACGGAATATCTACCGTAACTTCTCTGAAGCAGACGCACAGCGCATTAAAGATATCGAAAGTGTAACTAACCACGACGTGAAGGCCGTAGAATACTTCCTGAAAGAAGAATTTGACAAGATGGGCGGAATGGATGACTATAAAGAATTCATCCACTTCGGACTGACTTCTCAGGATATTAACAATACGTCTGTTCCTCTTTCTATCAAAGAAGCATTGGAACAGGTTTACTATCCGTTGATTGAAGAGTTGATTGCGCAGTTGAAAACTTATGCAACAGAATGGGCTAACATTCCGATGCTTGCCAAAACTCACGGTCAACCGGCTTCTCCTACTCGTTTAGGCAAGGAAGTGATGGTATTCGTTTACCGTCTCGAACGTCAGCTGGCCATGTTGAAAGCATGTCCGATTACCGCTAAGTTTGGTGGTGCTACCGGAAATTACAATGCGCATCATGTAGCTTATCCTCAATATGACTGGAAACAATTCGGTAATCGGTTTGTTGCAGAAAAACTGGGGCTGGAACGTGAAGAATATACTACGCAGATTTCGAACTATGATAACCTCTCTGCTGTTTTTGATAGCATGAAGCGTATCAATACAATTATGGTCGATATGAATCGTGACTTCTGGCAGTATATCTCTATGGAGTACTTTAAACAGAAGATCAAAGCCGGAGAAGTGGGCTCAAGCGCCATGCCGCATAAAGTGAATCCGATTGACTTTGAAAATGCGGAAGGTAACCTGGGTATAGCAACGTCTATCCTGGAACACTTGGCTGTGAAACTTCCTGTTTCCCGTTTGCAGCGCGACTTGACAGACTCGACAGTGCTGCGTAATGTAGGTGTGCCTTTCGGTCATATCGTGATTGCCATTCAGAGTTCTTTGAAGGGATTGCGTAAACTGTTGCTGAACGAACCGGCTATCTATCGTGACTTGGATAACTGCTGGAGCGTAGTGGCAGAAGCTATTCAAACTATTCTGCGCCGTGAGGCTTATCCGCATCCGTATGAAGCTTTGAAAGCTTTAACCCGGACCAATCAGGCTATTACAGAAAGTTCTATTAAAGAGTTTATCGAAGAATTGAATGTAAGCGAAGATATTAAAAAAGAGTTAAGAGCAATCACTCCCCATACTTATACGGGGCTTTAATTGTTTACTTATATAATAAACGTGTTTTTAAATAGGCCGTGAGGCCAAAGTCTAATTTTATTCGAATAAAAAAAATGAGCACAGAAAACGAAGAATGGCGCGAAAATTCTTTCAATGAAGAGAATACAGGTGCCGGCCGTGATGGTAACAGGTCTTACAACAGAGAAGGTGGAGAACGTCCGTATCGTCCTTCTTACAACCGTGAAGGCGGGGATCGTCCGTATCGCCCGCGATTTAATGCCAACAATGAAGGAGGCGAACGCCCGCAGCGTTCGTATGGTGACCGCTCTTATGGCGACCGTCCCCAACGTCCTTCTTACAATCGTGAAGGTGGCGATCGTCCGTATCGTCCTCGCTTCAATAACAATAATGAAGGAGGCGAACGCCCGCAACGTTCTTACAACCGCGAAGGTGGTTCTTATGACCGTCCCCAACGTCCTTCCTACAATCGTGAAGGTGGTTCTTATGACCGTCCCCAGCGTCCCCGTTTCAATAGCGGCGAAGGTAGTGACCGTCCTCAACGTCCTTCTTACAACCGTGAAGGTGGTGACCGTTCGTACCGTCCCCGTTTCAATAACGGCGAAGGTAGCGACCGTCCTCAACGTCCTTCTTACAACCGTGAAGGTGGTGACCGTCCGTATCGTCCCCGTTTCAACAACGGTGAAGGTGGTGGCTATCGTAGCAACAACGGTGGTGGCGGCTATCGTCCGAGATACAACAATGACCGTTCACAAGGAGGCTATCGTCCTCGTCCGCGTACCGGCGATTATGATCCGAATGCTAAGTATAGCGTAAAGAAACAGATCGAGTACAAGGAACAGTTTATTGATCCGAATGAGCCGATCCGTCTGAATAAGTTCCTGGCTAATGCCGGTGTTTGTTCACGTCGCGAGGCTGATGAATTTATCACGGCAGGTGTGGTTTCTGTAAACGGTGAAATAGTAACGGAATTGGGTACAAAGATCAAACGTTCGGATGTGGTTAAGTTCCACGATGAACCGGTAAGCATCGAACGTAAGGTATACGTATTGTTGAATAAGCCGAAAGATACGGTTACTACATCGGATGATCCGCAGGAACGCCGTACGGTAATGGATCTGGTAAAAGGCGCTTGCAACGAACGTATTTATCCCGTAGGACGTCTTGACCGTAACACGACTGGTGTACTCTTGCTGACGAATGACGGTGATCTGGCTTCCAAGCTGACACACCCGAAATTTCTGAAGAAGAAAATATATCATGTTCATCTGGACAAGAACCTGACAAAAGCGGATATGGATCAGATTGCAGCTGGTATCCAGTTGGAAGATGGCGAAATCCATGCAGATGCAATCAGCTATACAGATGATTTCAAAAAAGACCAGGTAGGTATCGAAATTCACTCCGGTAAGAATCGTATCGTTCGCCGTATTTTCGAATCACTGGGTTACAAAGTAGTAAAACTCGACCGTGTGTTCTTCGCCGGACTGACCAAAAAAGGGCTGCGTCGCGGAGACTGGCGTTACCTGTCGGAAGCAGAAGTAAACTACCTCCGTATGGGATCGTTTGAATAATAAGTCAATAAATAACAACTTGACAGAGGACGAGGAAAGAGAGCAGGAAAGAATGAACCCTGTAATTGAAACCTCGTCTTCTTGTATCTAAAAAGAAAAAGTTAAATGGAAAAGATTGGTAGAACAAAAATTGTTGATCTGTTGAAGCGCACAGATATTGGCGCGATGGTCAATGTGAAAGGATGGGTTCGCACCCGCAGAGGTAGCAAACAAGTAAACTTTATCGCACTGAATGACGGTTCTACAATAAATAATTTGCAGGTCGTAGTAGATTTGGCTAATTTCGATGAAGAGATGCTGAAACTGATTACTACCGGCGCTTGTATTAGCGTGAACGGAGAAATGGTAGAGTCAGTAGGTTCCGGTCAGAAAGTGGAAGTACAGGCTCGTGAAATCGAAGTGCTGGGTACTTGTGATAATACATATCCATTGCAGAAGAAAGGTCACTCTATGGAGTTCCTGCGCGAGATTGCTCACTTGCGTCCGCGTACGAATACGTTTGGTGCTGTGTTCCGCATCCGTCACAACATGGCGATTGCTATTCACAAGTTCTTCCATGAAAAGGGCTTCTTCTATTTCCATACGCCGATCATTACGGCTTCCGATTGTGAAGGTGCCGGACAGATGTTCCAGGTGACTACCATGAACCTGTATGACTTGAAGAAAGACGAGAGAGGCTCTATCTCTTATGAAGATGATTTCTTCGGTAAGCAGGCAAGTTTGACCGTTTCCGGTCAGCTGGAAGGTGAGTTGGCTGCTACTGCTTTGGGAGCTATCTACACATTCGGTCCTACGTTCCGTGCCGAAAACTCCAACACTCCCCGCCACTTGGCAGAGTTCTGGATGGTTGAGCCGGAAGTTGCTTTCAACGATATTACAGACAATATGGACTTGGCGGAAGAGTTCATCAAATATTGTGTGAAATGGGCGTTGGATAACTGTGCGGATGATGTGAAGTTCCTCAACGATATGTTCGACAAGGGCTTGATTGAACGTCTGCAAGGTGTATTGAAAGATGAGTTCGTACGTCTGCCTTATACAGACGGTATCAAGATTCTGGAAGAAGCTGTTGCGAAAGGCCATAAGTTCGAGTTCCCGGTTTACTGGGGCGTGGATTTGGCTTCTGAACACGAACGCTTCCTGGTGGAAGAACACTTCAAACGTCCGGTGATTCTGACTGACTATCCGAAAGAAATCAAAGCCTTCTATATGAAGCAGAACGAAGATGGTAAGACTGTACGTGCAATGGACGTTCTTTTCCCGAAGATCGGTGAAATTATCGGTGGTTCCGAACGTGAAGCGGACTATGACAAGCTGCTGACCCGTATTGAAGAAATGCACATCCCGATGAAAGATATGTGGTGGTATCTGGATACCCGTAAGTTTGGTACGTGTCCTCATTCCGGTTTCGGACTTGGTTTTGAACGTCTGTTATTATTCGTTACAGGTATGGCGAACATCCGTGACGTGATACCGTTCCCGCGTACACCGAGAAATGCTGATTTCTAATATTTCGGTATATTTATGTAAAACTCGCATAATCTTTGGGTTATGCGAGTTTTTTTATGTCTTTGATAGTTATATTCTCAAAATAAATATTTATATTTGGACATACGCCTTCGAGAGTGTTAACTAAAATCATACGACAATGAAAAAGCTCTTTTTCTTTACCATGCTTTCAATGATGTTGTTAGCGGTAACAGGTGCGATGGCCCAAAAGAAAACAAAATTCAAAGCGGCCGATTTAAAAGGTATTTGGCAGCTCTGCCACTATGTGTCGGAATCTCCCGATGTGCCGGGAGCATTGAAACCCAGTAATACATTTAAAGTGTTGAGTGATGACGGACGGATCGTGAACTTTACCATTATCCCCGGTTCGGATGCCATCATTACAGGATATGGAATGTGGAAACAACTGACGGATGATTCTTATAAAGAAAGTATCGAGAAGAATATTCATCTGCCAATGTTGGATAATCAGGATAATATCCTCGAATTTGAAATAAAAGACAATGATTATCTGTGTCTGAAATATTTCATCAAGAATGATTTGAATGGAAACGAGTTGAATACCTGGTATTATGAAACTTGGAAACGGGTGGAGATGCCGGCTAAATTTCCGGAAGATATTGTGAGATAAGCAAGGTTCGCAGACTGAAACAAAATTGCGCACATCCTCTTTTTTAAAGAAGGTGTGCGCAATTTTTGTATAATAATATGAGAATAGACAAAAACAAAAGTGTTTTGGACGAAATCTACATTGACGCATATGGAATCAAGGATGAAAAAATAGATATATAAAGCCTTTCTTTTCGGCAATCCCTAATTTTGCTATCGGTAAAGATGAGACATTAAATCTAAAATAAATCATTAAAACTATAAATATGGAAATGAAAAGAGAGTTGTATATGGCGGTTTTGGGAATAGGTCTGCTGACCGCTTGTGATATTCCTAAAGCGGGTACGCCGGAATGGTTTGAAACTGCGGTGAAAACATCCGGTCATCAGTTACTTTATATGGCGGATCAGTTGAAAAATGTACCTGACACAGTTTGTTTTCCACGTTCTACCAAGGCGGATGGAAGTTACCGTCTGGAAAATGCCAAAGACTGGACAAGTGGTTTTTATCCCGGTTCCATGTGGCTGGCCTATGAGATGACAGGGGATGAGGCGTTGGCGAAGGAGGCCCGTAAATATACGAACCGTCTGGAAGATATTCAATATTATACAGGAAACCATGATATTGGCTTTATGATGTATTGTAGCTACGGACAGGCGCTTCGTTTGAAACCGGAACCGAAAGATAAACAGGTTTTGGTGAATTCTTCCGAGAGCCTTTGTGCACGTTTCAGTCCGGAAGTCGGCTTGATTCGTTCCTGGGATTTTGGGGATTGGAGTTACCCGGTGATTATTGATAATATGATGAATCTTGAGATGCTTTTCTGGGCATCCGAACAAACCGGAAATTCTAAATATCGTGATATTGCGATGGCTCACGCTGACAAAACCTTGAAGAATCATTTTCGTGAGAACATGACTTCCTATCATGTAGTCAGCTATTCCGTACCTAGCGGGAAAGTGGAGTCTAAAGGAACTTTCCAAGGATATTCCGATTCTTCCGCCTGGGCACGCGGACAAGCATGGGGAGTGTATGGTTACACGATGTGTTACCGCTTTACGAAAAATTCCGCTTATCTGGAAGCTGCGCATAAGATTGCCCGATTTATAATGGAGAACCGTCCTTCGGAAAATGATTATATTCCTTACTGGGATTATGATGCACCGGATATTCCGAACGCCCCGCGTGATGCTTCCGCCGCGGCTGTTACCGCTTCCGCTTTGCTCGAACTATGCGGATATACAGATGATAAGAATCTAAGTAACAGTTATATGGAGTATGCGGAAAATATATTAAAACAGCTTTCTTCACCGGATTATCTGGCGAAGGAGAATGAGAATAAAGGATTCATCCTGAAACACTCGGTGGGTAGTTTTCCACATGATAGCGAGGTGGATGTACCGTTAAACTATGCGGATTATTATTATCTGGAAGCATTAAGACGATATAAAGAATTGAAGAAGTTCGGCTAAACAAGAATGAATATAGAATGAAAAACGCTTAACTGCTAGATTATAAATAACAAATAACCATGAAACTTACTTTATATACTCTTACAATTTGTTTATTGGCATCCGGACTGTATGCTCAACAGTCGCCTGTCAATATCCGGCTGAAAGATGTCACTTTGATGCACGAAATGCGTGCTACTCCCTCGCCGTCGGACAAAGCAGTGGTTGCCGACCGTATCGTTTCTTTTCAATGGCCGTTGCAGGAAGGGCTTTATGTGGTAGAGAGCGGGCTGGACGGGCTGGATACTAAGCATAAGGTTGACAAGAGTAAAGTCCGTTATAGCTTGCGCTACTCTCAAGATCCCACTTTCAAGACCGGGGTGGTACAGGTGGAAACCCGTTGGCCTTTTTACAATCCGGAGAAAGACTTGACACCCGGCGTGTGGTACTGGCAATATGGCAACGTAAAGGATGGAAAGACAAAATGGGCTACGGTTCAGCAATTTACGGTGGAAACCAATCCTGACAAGTTCTGTCCGCCTTCCCTGAAAGAAGTCCTCGCCAAAGTTCCACATGAACATCCCCGCGTCTGGCTTGATAAAAAAGAGTGGGAGCACTTTATCCGTCGTAGCATTTCCACTCCGGAACGCAAGATTTATATCTCGGCTGCCAACAAGGCGATGAAGACACCTATGAAGTCTATCAATGACGTCAACACCAAGCTGCTCGCAAATTTGAACAGCGAAATGGAGCGCAACGCAATGCTTACTCGTGAAAGTCGCCGTATTGTCGACAGAGAAGAGTCGAACCTGGATGTTATCATACGTGCTTATATGCTGACTAAAGAACGTCGCTATGCCGATGAAGCCATCAAGCGTATCAAGGAAATTATCACTTGGGGGGAAAGTGATAATGTGAAAGGCGATTTTAATGACGCTACTTTCGTATCACTTGGCACATTGGCTTATGATGCTCTCTATGACCTTCTGGATGAAGATACCCGAAAAGACCTGCTTGCTTGCATCCGGAAGTATGGAAACAAGATGTATGACCATTATAATAATTATCTGGAAAATCATATCGCTGAGAATCACGTCTGGCAAATGACGCTCCGGATTCTTACAATGGCGGCTTTCACTGTTTACGGTGAACTGCCCGAGGCTGATACTTGGGTAGATTACTGCTATAACGTGTGGCTTGCCCGTTTCCCCGGTCTGAATAAGGATGGTGCATGGCATAATGGCGACTCTTATTTCACTGTAAACACACGTACATTGATAGAAGTTCCTTATTTTTACAGCAGGCTGACCGGATTTGATTTCTTCTCTGATCCCTGGTATCAAGGTTCGGTGTTGTACACTATCTATCAGCAACCCCCATTTTCAAAATCGGGCGGAAATGGTAGTTCCCATGAAAAGGTGTTAACGCCCAGAGGAGTAAGAGTCGGTTATGCGGATGCTGTCGCCCGGATGACAGGCAATACGTATGCTGCTGATTATGTGCGTACTATCCGGGCACGTCAGCCGAACATTTTGAATGAAGGCAGTACGTCCAAAGCAGGCGGACTGGCATGGTTCCGTTTGCAGTGTGACAAACCATTGCCTGTGGGGGCTGGTCTTGCCGACCTGCCTATGGGACACGTTTTCCCGCAATCCGGTCTGGCTTCATTCTCCACCCGTTTATCGCAGACAGAAAACAGTGCCATGATTAGTTTTCGTAGCAGTCCTTACGGTGGCACATCCCATGCACTAACCAATCAGAATGCGTTCAATACCTTTTGGGGCGGACAGTCGCTCTTTTATAGCTCAGGTCATGGTACTTCTTTTATTGATAAACATTCTGTTTATTGTTACCGTGCAACTCGTGCTCACAATACGATACTGGTTAATGGTATGGGACAGCGTATCGGTACCGAAGGTTACGGATGGATTCCCCGTCATTATATAAGTGAAAACATAGGTTATGTGGTAGGGGATGCGTCTAATGCATATGGAAAAGTAATCTCTCCGCTTTGGATAGAACGTGGCAAAGTTGCCGGGCTGGAATATACCCCTGAGAATGGTTGGGACGAAGTCGGACTGAAAACTTACCGCCGTCATATCGTGGAACTCGGAAAAACAGGTCTTACCTTTATCTATGACGAATTGGAAGCTGAACAGCCTGTCACTTGGAGTTACTTGCTGCATACGGTTACTAATCCGATGAATGTGGATAAAAGCAATCCGGATTGGGTACACGTACAGGCTACCAACAAAGAAGGAATCTCTGATGCTTACCTTTTTTCCACCGGAGTATTGAAAACCGATACGACCAGTCAATTCTTTACGCCTGCCGTCAATTGGCTGATTGCTGACGAGAAAGGTAATTTTAAAACGTACGCAAATCATTGGCATTTCACAGCTACGTCAGACAAGCAGAAAGTATATCGTTTTGCTACAATTATCGATACTCATGCCAAACTGACCCCCACCGCGCAGCCACGAATGTTGAAAGATGGCTGTATTGAGATAGGTGACTGGAATATCAAGGTTAATTTATCCTCTAAAGGTGCTCCCTCTTTTTTCGTTCGCAATACGAAGAAAGGTGAGAACGTAAGCATTGACTATAAAGGTAAAGCTACCATTGTCAAAGAAAACGGTACTGAAAAAGTCTTGGTTGATAAAGTACCCGAACTGGAAATCTAATCAGATAAAGACATTAAATATCAGGTAAAGACATTAAATATGAAAGCAATCAACTATATCCTACTAACTGCGATAGCACTTTCATTCAGTAGCTGTATGCAGCAACTTAAAGAAAAAAAAGAAGCGGCGGGAACTATTCCGCAGAAAGCATATGAGTATATGACAACCGCACGGTTGACGGTCAGTGAAAGCAAACGTCTGATAGCTAAGGGTATTGCGGCAAATAAAGATGTCAAGGACAGATTGGAGAACGGCATTGTCATCATAACTTTGGGAACAACTAATACTTATCTTGCAGAAGAACTTGCCGGACTGTCAGCTCCCCGGGGGAGTTTCGTCACAGGACGAATCTTCCCGAGTTCGAAAGAAGATTTTGCTAGAGGGATGAAACGTCAGTCGGAAATAGTATTAATGAAAGGGAAGCCTGCTGACATATCTTATGCCGATGCTTTAGCACGTATGAATGCGAAGGACATCGTGTTTAAAGGTGCTAACATGGTGAATTACGCCAAACGTCAGGCAGCCGTATGTGTAGGAGCACCCGACGGAGGCACTGTAGCGAAGCTGCGCAAATACACAGATGAAGGTAAAGGACGCTGGATTGTGCCGGTAGGCCTCGAAAAAGAAACAACGCAAGACCTGTTTGAAATTCAGAAGATAACAAATGGTGATATACAACGCGGTAAGGGTACAGTGCGTCTCAATGTAACGCAAGGCAATATCTATACTGAAATCGAAGCCATGAAAGAATTTGCCGATGTAGATGTTCACGTCACGGCGAAAGGTGGTGTGGACGGTGCTGAAGGTGGCGTGTCATTACTAATTTGCGGCACAAAAGCAGAAGTTGAGAAAGCGGAAAATATCGTGAAGCAATTGCAGGGCGAACCTGCTTTTATAGAAAGCGTTTCTGACTCAAAGAACTAAAATATCTATTACTAATGCAATAACAAGAACTATTTATGAAAAAAGTTTTATCACTCGTTGCGTGTATCGGTCTGTCGCTGGCACTGAATGCGCAAAACAAAAAAGTTTTCGGAACGAAAGACGGAGAACTGATACACGAAAGTTCGGAAAGCTATGAATGGCCTACGGATGCGAAAGTACTGGAAAAACTGGATAAATGGCAAGACGTGAAATTCGGTATCATGTACCACTGGGGCATTTACTCTGTGCCGGGTATTACGGAATCATGGTTGCTTTGTTCGGAAGACCGCTTTACCAAGCGCAGGGAGAGAGTAGCTCCGGACAAACCTTACGATGAATTTAAAAAATGGTACTGGGGATTGGCGGATTCATTCAATCCGGTCAAGTTCGAACCTTCCCGTTGGGCAGACATTGCGGCAGATGCCGGATGCAAATACCTTGTCTTCACCACTAAGCATCATGATGGATTCTGTATGTACGACTCTAAATACACGGATTACGGCATTACAAAAGGGCCGTATAAGAATGGAAAATACAGTGATGTCACCAAGCACCTGTTCGATGCTTTCCGGCAGAAAGGTTTCATGATTGGTACTTACTTTTCCAAACCGGATTGGCATCACAAAGATTATTGGGATCCGTTTTGGGCTACTCCCACACGTAACGTAAACTATGACGTAAAGAAATACCATAAGAAATGGGCGAACTTCCAGAAGTTTACCGCCAACCAGATTGACGAACTGATGAGCAATTACGGCAATGTCGACATTTTGTGGCTTGATGGAGGATGGGTGCGTAAACCGGAACAGGATATCAAGATGGATGAAATCGTAGACAAAGCACGCCGGAAACAACCGGGTCTTATCGTGGCGGACAGAACCGTGCCGGGACGTAACGAGAACTACCAGACACCGGAACGTGTCATTCCTGAGAAACAGATAAACAACCCCTGGGAAACTTGTATCCCTTTGGCTAAAACTTGGGGCTGGAGTCCGGACTCTGAATACAAATCCTGTTCATGGGTAATCAATATGCTGGCTGAAATTGTAGCCAAAGGCGGAAACCTGGCACTGAACATCGGACCTACTCCGGAAGGAGAGATTGAGCAAGGCGCTATCGACCGCTTGAAAGAAGTTGGTGATTGGTTGAAGCAGAATGGTGCGGCTATCTACGCCACCCGTACTACACCAAACTATAACTGCGGTAAAGTATGGTTTACTGCCAATAAAGACGGTAAAACATTATATGCCATCTACGCCCTGCCCGAAAAAGAGACATTGCCTGCCACCATTGAGTGGGAAGGTAACGAGCCGACAGGCAGAATGACTCTGTTGCAAAACGGCAAGAGCGTGAAGTATTCCTGTAAGGATGGCAAGGTGACTGTTACTCTGCCCAAAGGGTTGAAGAATGAACCGTTAGCCTTTAGCTTTAAAGTAAAAAAATGATAGTTTACAGTAAGTTTTATGAATAATTTATCAGTCTTATGTTTGGCTGTTGCAGGATTATCCGCCTGCAACGGTTCAAACTCAAAATCATCTGAAACAGCGAATGCTTCTTCAAGAAGCAACGCTGCAGAAAAGCCCAACATCGTTATTATACTGACTGACGACCAAGGCTATGGAGACATGAAGTGTTACGGCAACTCTCGTTTGCAAACTCCCAATCTGGACCAACTGGCGGCGGAGGGTATCCGTTTCACTAACTTTTATGCAGGTGCGGCAGCCTCTACTCCATCGCGCGCCGCCTTACTGACAGGGCGATATGCCGAACGGGCAGGCTTACAGGGAGTTGTAGACGACCTGTCCGTAAACGGATTGGAAAGCGATGAATTTACCCTTGCCGACTACCTGAAACAGAATAATTATGCTACCGGCATTTTCGGCAAATGGCATTTGGGATGTCTTCCCGAACACCTACCGCTCCGACACGGTTTCAATGAGTTTTTCGGTTTGCCTTATTCCAATGATATGTGGCCTTTCCATCCTCAGCCGGGACATCCGTACCGGGCATTGCCGCTTTACGACAATGAGCGCGTGGTGGAATATAATCCTACAGTGAATCACATGACTACCCGTATCACAGAACGTGCAACGGCATTCATTGACAAGCATAAGAATGAACCTTTTCTGCTTTATGTTCCTTATACACAGCCTCATGTTCCTCTGGGCGTATCGGATAAGTTCAAAGGAAAATCTGGAGAAGGGCTATATGCTGATGTAATTATGGAGATAGACTGGTCGGTAGGTGAAATAATGAAAACATTGAAAGAAAACGGTTTGGACGATAATACCCTGGTATTGTTTACATCCGACAACGGTCCGTGGCTGAGTTACGGCAATCACGGCGGTTCTACAGGCGGACTTCGTGAGGGAAAAGGTACTACTTTTGAAGGTGGGCAGCGTGTGCCGTTCATAGCCCGGATGCCCGGTCGTATTCCGGCAGGTAAAGTTTCCGAGCAGTTCCTGTCGGCTTTGGACATTACCCCTACCATTGTAGAACTGACCGGTTCACAAATGCCGCGGATGAACGAGTTCGATGGTGAGAACGTATGGATGACACTTACCGGACAAGCACAGAGTCATAAACCGTTTTACTTTTTATATGACGGTAAAGTAGAAGCGGTGAGAGACGGGAAATGGAAATGTGTGGCTCCTCACGAATATCGCATCGTGACAGAACCGGGAAAGGATGGTCTGCCGGGCGTGCAGCTTGCAAGGGGAGGCAAAACCGGCCTTGCGCTTTTCGATTTGGAGAAAGACCCCGAAGAGACTGTAGATTTGGTTGGGCAATATCCGGAGATAGCACAAAAAATGGCTGCCATGATGAATGATTTTCAGGTAAAGATGGCGGAATGTATTCAATAAATATAAAAAAGAATTTATAGCAGATAGATAGTTAAGAGTATCATGAAGAATAAAATCAAAGTATGGCTTGGCACAACGGTGGCGGTAATGTCCGTTTCCATGCAGTCAGTATTCGCGCAGTCGGATGGAACGGTTCAGCAGGTATTCAGCGGTTTCCATCGGTTTGCCGACGGTTTCAAGGTGAATGAAGAGGAGGCGGATGATAGTAAGAGTGGCATTACCCCATTGACTATGGGATGCATCCGGCAAAAGGGAAACCGGGAGTTTCCTTACCCGGTGAAGGGGCACGAGGTTATAACCAATCCGCCGGTTTTCACTTGGCCGATGGCTGATTACGAGTATCCTAAAGTCTTTCCTGTAAAAAAAGTAAGCGGAAAAACGGATCGCTGTTTGCAGTATGACTTCCAAATGGGACGTACAAGAAACTTTTCAGATAAAGATGTACTTACCCGTACAGGGTTGAAACTGGCCTTTTATAATAACCACAAGCCTCTCAAACCGGGTACGTGGTATTGGCGCTATCGGGTGTCAGGGAAATCCTGGTCGAAGGTATACGAAGTGAATATCCCCGAAAATCTTCCTAAATTTCAGTCACCGAATGCCGAAGAAGCGTATGATATGATACCGGAGAAGCATCCTCGTATTTTCGGAGAGGCCATATCCGGCAAAGTGCTGACAGCCGATCAGAAACAATTAAGGGCATCTTACCGGAGAGCTGCGAATGCGGCTTTGAATAAAGAGGTGGCGAGTTATAAGGTGAAAGGCGACCCCATACCTGCAACGGCTTCTGAAGTAGAACGAAAGCAAATCATGCAATTCCGTTTGAGATACGAAGTAGAAGGAATCAATAGAGATATTGAACATTTGTTGAATGGCTATCGGCTGATTTCGAACAAGGAATATCTCGATAAAGCTGTAGCCTTGGCAGATTACATTGCGGCAAAAGAACCGGCTGCAATGTATGCGGCTGCCGACTTTACGGGCGCCAAGTCCATGTCCGCCTTGAGTATGACCTATGACGTGGCCTATGCCTATCTGAACGAACAACAGAAAAAGAATTATAAGCACTTCATCACGACCGTCATTGGGCTGATTATAGACGATGCCATGCAGGAAAATGTCGGGTCGGCGGATGGCATACTATGCGCCCATTTCTTTCAGCATACCTTTTATAACGCATTTACTTCCGCTATCGTCATGAAAGGCCATGATGTACAGGCAGAGAAGTGGTTCGGTATGCTTTATGACATCTGGTTATCACGTTCACCGGGCGGCGGCTTCTTGTCAGACGGTGTCTGGCCTAACGGAAACATGGGCTATATCCATGTGAATATGGAATCGATGGTGAATAACTTCATCTTGTTTCGTAATCTTTTCAACGTGAATATCTTCAAGCATCCATGGTATGCCAATTGTGCCAATGCATTGGCTTACACGATGCCTGTACATTCTGCCGGTGACGGATTCGGTGACGGGAGCGACAAGGTCTATGAAGTAAACCGGCTCCGGGCAGAGTTTGCATACATTCTGGGGCAAGAGTTGAATAATCCGTTTGCTATCCATTACGCTTATGAGCTGTCCGGCCAATCACCTGACGCTCCATTCGCTTTTAAGAAAACGGACTTTGACACCTATCGTTTGCAGCATCGTCCGCGGAAGGTAGAGGCAGTGAATCTGGCGAACATTCCCCAGTCTGCCGTATTTCCTCAAACCGGTATCGTCGTCATGAATACCGATGTGCTGAATGCTTCGGACAATCTGTTTGTCTCGTTCCGTAGTTCACCTTTCGGATCCGGTTCTCACGGAATGGCAGAGCAAAACAGTTTCAATGTGTCCTACAAAGGAAAACCGATATTTTATCCTACAGGATATAAAGTGACGACACAAGACAAGCATTACTTGCTGGCACACAAGCATAGCCGGGCGCGTAATACCATTACCGTAGACGGAAAGACGCAGGCCTATTCGCATAGCGGTTACGGATGGATTGCCCGTTATCTGGACGGCAACGATGTTACCTATGCTTTGGGCGATGCTTCAAACGCATATGTACCTTTTGACCAAAGTGCCCTCAACTGGACTACTGTGTTGAAGAATGCACAGGCTTACACCTCCGAAAACGGTTTTATACTGGATGATAATGATAATCCGCAAGTCCGTAAATTCCGTCGTCACTTGGTGATGTTGCGTCCTAATATCATCGTACTATATGATGAACTGGAAGCGGAAAAAGAAGTAACCTGGACTTTTCAGCTTAATGGGCTTGAACGTGCAGGCATGAAGATTGGCGATGCCGGGAATTCACTGATAGCCGATACGGATAATTGTGATGTGCTTGCCCGGATTTTCGGAAGTTCCGAATTGACTACTTCCCTGGTTGATACGTCGTACGTCAAACCGTTCGACTGGCTGAACCCGCAGCGTGGAAGAAAAGCAATCGAGTTTGAAAAAAATCAATATCACGGTAAATTCGAGAACGTCCGTAAATGCAAGGATATGAGATTCCTGGCAGTTATTCAGATAGACGAATCCAACTCCATGTCATTTGCTGATGCGAAGCCGGATGCAGATAACACAATTGTCATCGGCAACTATCGTATCAAAGCGCAGATGGACACCAGTCAGGAAGCCCGTCTGGAAATTGAAAACAAGACGACGGGAGAATACCTGCTTTATGGCCCTGCCAACGGAGCAGTAAAAGCGAAAGGACGGAAGTTCTCGCATAGCACTTTATTGATTAATAAGACTTCCGGTTGTCAGGAGACAATCGACCGTTACCCTTTGATGGTACCTTGTCAGAAAGGATATTAAAAATGAAACAGGAGAGAGGGCTGAATATTATTCAGCCTCTCTCTTTCCTTGGTTTTTCACATAGTCGGAAGGCAGACAACCCATGTGTTTCTTGAAGCTGGTAGAGAAATAGGAGGGCGAGCTAAAGCCGACCTTGTTACTGATTTCGGAAATCGAATACCTTCCTTCCAGCAATAATTTGCAGGCTTTATTAAAACGGATACGACGGATAAAGTTAGCCGGCGGTTCCCCTGATATCGAGTTCATCTTGAGGTACAAGGAAGAACGGCTCATGCAAAGTTTCTCCGCCAAATCATCCGCCGTGAAATTTTCATCGTCAATATTTTCCTCGACTATCTGTATCGCTTTGCTCATAAACTCTTCATCCAGCGCATTGGACGTTATTTTCGCCGTATCAATGTCAATCGTGTTGGAATAGTAGTGCCTCAACCGCTGCTTTGCTTTCAGTATATTACTGATTTTACCTTTTAGCAGACTCATCGAGAAAGGTTTGGGGATATAGTCATCCGCACCGGTCTGGATACCGGTTGTCTGGGCTTCGATACTACCTTTGGCCGATAAGAGAATGACAGGAATATGGCAGGTCTGCATATTCTTTTTTATCAGTTCGCACAACTTTATCCCGTCAATACCCGGCATCATGACATCGGACAATACAATGTCCACTTTCTGTTCTTTCAGGATGGCCAGTGCCTCTTCCCCGTTTCCGGCGGTCAATGTGATGTATTTGGATTTAAAGTTATTCTTCAAATAGTCCACCATCTCTTTATTATCATCCACCAGCAGGATTGTTTCTGTAATCTCATCCGATGACTCATTTTCCGTCGGTGCGGCAGATTGCTCTATTGCCCGGAACTCTCCGTCCTCCACCATTGTTTCAGTGGCTAATGAAGCCGTTTGTAGTTCGGGGATATGCTGTTCATGTGGGTTCTCTATTTCTTCCGGAGCATATACTGACAGATCGGACGGCAACTCGATACGGAATTCACTGCCTTGGTTCGGCTTACTCTCCACACTGATACTTCCGTGATGCTTTTCGACCAGGCATTTGACTAATGAAAGTCCGATTCCGCTTCCCTTCCTGCCTTCGCTCGCCTGATAGAAACGCTCGAAGATGCGTGCTAATTTCTCCGGCGCGATTCCGACGCCGGTATCTTTGACCGTGAATCCGAAACAATTCTCTTTCTTCCAGACAGAGAGCGTTATCTCTCCACCGTCCGGAGTGAATTTGAACGCATTGGAAAGCAGGTTGGTTAGTATCATCTCCACATATGTTCTGTCTATCGGGAGCAGGCTCGCATCCAGTTCCGACCGGTACTGATAGGCAATGTTTCTTTTCTGCGCGTTCTCCTTGAACATCGTAAAGACATTTCCGGCCAGTTCATCCACGTTATTCATGGCAACATGAATGGGAAGCGCTCCCGACTCTGCCCTTCTGAAATCCAGTAACTGGTTGACAAGGTGAAGTAATTTGCGTCCGTTTCTGTACACATACGAAAGTTTCTGCTGAATCCGGTCGTCAAACTTATTCTTCTCTTCTACCAGTTCTTCCAGAGGAGCCAATATTAAGCTCAACGGAGTACGCAGTTCGTGGGACATATTGATGTAGAAGCGTACTTTCTCTTGGCTGATTTCTTCAATCTTATTGCGTTCCAGATGTTCAATCTGCATCTGCATTTTCATCTTCGCGCGGGCAATGAAGAAATAGAAGATGAAAGTAAGTCCGCCCAATGTAAATAAGACATAGAGCATCTTTGCCCACCATGTCTGATACCACATAGGAGTGATATGTACAAAGAATTCGGTCGGAGTAAGACTCCAGCGGCCATTGTTGTTGCAGGCTTTTACCTTGAATACATATTTCCCCGGCGGCAGATTGGAATAGGCGACACCTCTCGACGGAACAATCTGCCTCGAATAAATCCAGTCCTCATCAAATCCTTCCAGTTTGTAGGCAAACAGATTCCGTCTGCCGGAAAGATAATTGATTACGGAGAAATGGACGCTGAATAACTTGCGGTTGGAAGGAAAGGACATTCCTAATAGTTTCCCGTCATCTGCCTGGAAAAACTTGGAAACGCCATCTTTTATTTTTGCCACAGGCTGGTTCTGGATGCTGGCTCCCGTAATGACAGCATTCGGAGAATACGGATTGTCTACAAACTCATACGGATTGAAATAGGTAATTCCTTGCAGGCTTCCCAGAAAGAAGATGCCGTCCTTGGTCTTACACGCTCCGTAAGTGTTAAACTGCCCGTGGCTCAATCCGTCTTGTACGGTATAATTGAGGAACGTCTCTTCGGCAGGGTCAAAACAGGATAAACCTCGGTTGGTCGTGAGCCAGAGCCGTCCCCGTCCGTCTTCCAGTATGCCATAGATGAAATTGTTAGGCAATCCGTTCTGTGTAGAATAGCGGACTTGCTGTCCGACACTTCCGTCATCCGACTTATACAGGCCGTCGGAGGAGCCTATCCAGATACGATGATTGCTGTCTTCCTGTATGCAGAAAGCCTGTATCAGAGCCGGAACGCCGGATGTGCCGTCTTTCCATTCTTCCAGTTTGCCGTTGGCATATACGAACAAGCTTTCTTCCGTTCCAATCCATATCCGGTTTGCCGAATCGCGGTATAGGACGGATATGAGGATGGAGTTCAGCCGGGGATATTCTTGTGCCAGAGGATGCAGGGATAGCTGCCCGGTCTTTTTATCGAAACGGTACAATCCGATGATGGAACCTACCCAAAGTGTTCCGTCCTGTCCGTCCAGTAAAGAGTAACAACTGTTGCTGAAAGAGACAGCTTCGGGGAAAGTATAGTTCTCAATTTGCTTGGTGCGGGCGGATAAATAACTCAATCCACCGCCGTGGCTTCCTATATAAATGCCGTCCGCGTCGGGCAATACACATTTGATATTGTCCGATTGCAATGCGCGGGCGTTGTGATGATTGGCCCGGTAAACCGAGAAATGGTTGTTCTTACGGTCATACTCGTTCAGCCCGCCATCGTTGGTTCCTATCCAGAGATTGCCGGTATGCGGGTCTTCGACGATGCAACTGACCGTGTTGTCGCTGATGGAATTTTTGTAGGCTGAATAAACTAACGTCCCGAATGCCGGAGCCATGGGATGATGATAGTTCAGTCCGCCATAGAAAGTACCTACCCACATTCCTCCCTGATTATCTTTTAGAATGGAACGTACAGAGTTATGTCCCAATGAATTTTGATCCTCATGGGAGAAGGCGTGTCTCTGTATTTTTTCGGTTTCAGGTTCCAATATGAATAAGGCATTTATGGTACCGATCCAGATTCTTCCCTTGTCATCCTGTGCCAATGTGCGGACGGCCTTTTCAGCTAGTTGCTGCGGGCTTTTGTCATAATAATGTTTCTTTATCCGGAATTTTTCATCTATGCAATAGACTCCGTTGGTCAGCGACCCCAGCCAGCTGACCTGTTTTCTCGGGTCGTGGAGAATGGACGAGAACACTTCTTCTTTCAATTCCGGAAGCAGTTGCACGGCAGAATTGTCATGGGGATGGTAATGGTAGAGACCGGATGAAGTTCCAAGCAACACTTCATCTTTTATTTTACAAATGGAATAAACGTTGACTTTCCGCAGAAGGGGATGCAGGTTCATGTACCCCGTTTTTTTATCAAAGACAACAAGCCCGCTATTGGTTCCCAATAAGAGCTGGTTCTTGTCGTTCAGGTCTTCTATGGCGAATATTTGTATGGGTAATTTTCCGGGTAAGTAGAAATTGGTGAAGTTGTTTCCTACAATGTTATATCTGGATAGTCCGGTTAAAGTGCCTACCCACACAGTACCTTCTGCGTCGGTACAGAGTGAGTAAACATGATTGTTGGATAAACTGGTGCTGTCGTTCAGATTCTTGTAGAGGAGAGCGAAACGGTATCCGTCATACCAGTTCAGACCATCCATGGTTCCCACCCAGATTTTACCGTTATGGTCTTGCGTGAGGGCGAGAACCGTATTTTGCGACATTCCGTTATTGACCGACAGACGCCGGAAATGAATGTGTTCCGATCCGCCGGTCGCCGCATGGCAGAACGAAACGGATAGTAAACAGAGGAAGAGGCCGGAGATGAGGCTTGTTTGCAAATATCGGTTTCTCATGTGTGCTGAATGATAAATGTGAATACTACAAATGTAAGGTAAAGATAATCATCTTTCATTCAATAGCCAAATATACTTTCGGATTATTCATCTCACATTTCCAGCCTATTCGATGTTTTTACTTCTGTTCCATGGATGGGTTGATTTGTTTTAAGTAGCGCAGCAACCCTTCCACATAGTAGTAGTCGGCGTATGACAATCCACCTTCCAGTTCGCTGTTTCGGAGATAATTTCCGATAGCCTGCTTTATAATAAAGAAAGAATGTTTTCCCGGTTTGGCGAGATACGCATCGGAAGAGAGACTTTTCAGCATTTTTTCTCCGGTTTTGAAGTAGCCTTTATGGGGAGAGTAGGTGCTTAGCTCAATGAACGCCGATGCCGTCACGGAAGCGGCGGAAGCATCCCGTATCGTTGAAACCTGGCTGCCGGAATAGTCCCAATAAGGAATTCCGTCTGCCGGCAGGTTGGGATGCTGTATGAGAAAGTCGGCGATATGTTCGGCATGGCGCAGGTATTTCGGGTTCTTTGTTTCCCTGTACATCATCGTGAACCCATAAAGTCCCCATGCCTGTCCGCGTGCCCAGGTCGAAACACGGACATCATCGGAGCCGTTGTTCCAGTCGAATTTGCGGACTTCGCCCGTTTCCGCATCATAGTCTACCACATGGGGGCATGAATAGTTTTCGCGGTATTGGCATTTCATTGTTTTGTCGGCATGGGAAAGGGCGATGTGGCGCAATGTGGTGTCTCCGGATAATTTATAGGCTTCCATCAGTAATTCCAGATTCATCATGTTGTCGATAATAACCGGGAACTGCCAGTCACGTGTGCTGTCTTCTTCCCAAGACATGATAAGCCCTGTCTTGTATGAATAGCGTGAACTTAAAGTCTTGGCAGAACGGAAAATAATTTTGCTATAGTCCGGATTCCGGGTCAGCCGCCATCCGTTACCGTAGCTGCAATACATTTTGAAACCTATGTCGTGGTCGAAAGCATTGAACTGTTCCATTTCCAGTAAGGCAGTGGCACGTTCGGCACGCGCTTTCCATTCTTCTTTTCCGGTATATTCGTACACATACCACAACATTCCCGGAAAAAAGCCGCTGGTCCAGTCGGTCGGACTTACCATTCCCCGTTGGATGGAACGGGGAAGGCAAGATGTTTTTTCTACTTTGGCAGACATCTTCTGTGCCTGTTTCTCAATCACGGAAAAAGCGTGTTGAACCCATTGCGGAACCTTCTTTCCCGGTTCGGCGGCAAAGCTCTGCGAGTTTCCGCAGAAACAGGCGGTCAGGAGTAGAAGAATAAGTATATTTCTTTTTTGAAGTGATTTCATATCTCAACCAATGATGATAAGTGCATCTTCTTATGATGCTGGTGTATTATATTGAAAACGATTTATTTAGGAATAGTAACTACAATCGGGGTTGCCGCATATAAGTCGGACTGATAATTGTACTGTTTCTCATCTCTGATGTCCGGCAGCTCAACCACCACCTTTGCACCCCCTTTATCCGGAGAAACAGTCACGGTTTCTCCTTCCAGCGGATAAACACCTTTTGTCCGGTAGGTATAAGTGCCTGCCGCCAGAGGAGTGCTGACACGGAAAGTCAGTCTCTGCTTTTTGCCGTCCGGCATCGGATTGGAAGCAGATAAAGTCCAACTGTCACCGTTATCGCGCAGCATGATTAATGCCACATCGTCGGAAGTCACTTCAGTCTTTCCTGCGGAAATCGTTCCGGGCTTGAAGAAAGCATATTGCCAGGTCTTGTCGGCAGCGGAATATACCGCATGGGCGGAAGCCGTGTTTTCTACGGTCGTAATCTCTTTTTGCAGGTCGGCCACGCGGGCTTTCATCTCCTCTTTGCCGATATTGGGTATCAGGTAATAGGCATAACTATCATCCAGACCGCTTCCCGGAGTGACTCCGTGATTGAGGGCGATAATAAAGTTAGGCTGTTTGTCGGCTATTGCCCGGTCGGTGATATTGATTTCTTTTCCGGTTTTAATCACCAGTTGCAGCCTCTTTTTCGGCAGAATGATATATCCTTTCTCTCCTTGGTGAAGCCAGCAGACAGATTCTATATTTTCGGTGATATTCACCGATTCACCCGGATTCACAGTTTGCTCTTTACTGTTGACGCACCAGGTCAGTTCGCGGTTGAAGGCAGACTGGTCGAGGAATGTGGTGATTTCCTTTCCCTGTCCCGGACGGAGACGGGAGATGCCGCTTCCCAGTGCGATGATTTTATCCTCGATGAAGTGGTACGTTTTGAATGCGGTTGAGGAACTGTATTTCTCTTTCGGCAGATGGTGGTAGATTCCCATACCCGTTTTGCCGTCGGCCAGTACACCGGATATTTTGTTTAATCCGGGCAAAGAAGCCTGTGCGCCACCTTCGGCGGGCAGGGCGTCGGTACGCCATTCTTCCGTCAGTCCCGGCACGGCGTGCCAGTCATAATTCTTCAAAACGCGGCTGGCGTATTCATCTCCGCGTACTTTAAGTTGCAGGATACCATATCCCAGATGCCAGGACTTGCGTACCTTGCTGAAATCTTCGGCTCCTACCGTACGTTCCGATTTCAGTTTCAGGGACGCATAGAACGCAGGTTCGTTTTCGCCCCGGCGGTGCACGAGATATTCATTCACCCAATAAGCATCCGTACCCGAATATTCATGAGTATTCGCTTTGATTGCTTTGATTACTGTCTGCAATTCTTCCACTCCACTCAATTGGGTATCTTTGCTTCGGGCTTTCAGCATTTCATTGACCGCTCTGGGATAGCGCTTGGTTGCAAATCCCTTCAAATCGTCCAGATAAGAACGTCCGGCGACGAGGAAGTCCATGTGCTGCTTGTAGATTAACTTGGGATATACATTCAATAAATGGTCTAACTGGAACTGATACTGCGGGGCAGCTACTTTGAAGGGCGTGTTCTTGAAATATTGGTATCCCACGTTGCAATCCGTCAGCCATTCAAAGCCGTAGGCTACCATAGCTGCGTCAGTAGCACGGCCAATGTGGTGGGATATGGTGCCATCCGGTTGAAATCCCGACTGGATATACTTGTGTGCGGGAATATTGTATTTCGTCATCCATCGGCTGACGTCGGCTATCACTCCTTGCGGACTCCATCCGGGAGAGAAACTGAAATTCTTGAAAGGCTTATCCTTATAGAAGTCGCTATACCAGTATTGTACGTACGTCAGCGGACGGTTGTAGTCCGCCCAGATAAGCGGGAGAGCCAACATGGTGCGCGAGCGATGTCCCAGATTGGCATCTGTCCACGCTCCGGATGAATAAAGAGTATCCTGTATTTCCCCCCAGCGTTCTTTGGGGTTGTCAATAGCTCTGCGCCCCTTTATGATGGACATAAATAACTGATTATAACGTACCAGTGCATTATGCACTTTGAGGCAGGTCTCGTCATTTTCCTGCATCCCTTTCAGAATGTCAGGCATAAGGTAGAGTGCAGGCACCACCAACGGGTCTGTCAGCACCCACTGATGAGTCGGTATCTGAACGCCCGACAGCTTGTTGGCTTGAAGCAGGCTGAAAGCGTCGCCGGTGCAATTGCCGATAGGCTTCCCGTTTATTTCCACCTCTTTCCCTTCCACTGGAACAGACAGGGTATAGGCTAATATTGCTTTGTATAAAGCATCGCGCAATTCTTTCCTTTTCTCCGGCGAACCTTCCGGACCATAGACTTTCGATGTGGCATACGCATAGCCGAGTCCTCCAATCCGGTTGGCTACTTTTTCCCAGTCATATTCAATGGTTTTTGTGTTGAGATGGTCGTTCTTAGGATTGAATTCCGCTTTATAATCCTGTGGACGGGCAGTATAACATCTGAATCCGCTGAAACGTCCGTTGTTCTTTTCTAATTCATCTATTATCTCCGCTACTTCTTTGTCCGAGTATTTCATCCGGCCATACAAGCGGCTGTTGCCGATGGCATGGGGAAGGTAGCGGTCGTATAATAATGTCCATAAAGTGCTTTTAGCGATATGAACCGTAATATCGAATTTCTCTATTTCCCTGTTCCCGTCTTTCAGGGCGATTGTCATGGGATAGGAGATGGCTTTGGGGCCGGTCTTTTTCTTTTTGTCAACGCTCAATATTCCCATGATACGCTGGGATAAATCGTAGCGGGTTTCTATCTTGAACAGTGCTTCCGCAGGCTGTGTGACAATCTCGAACTTATATCCCTTGGGGATAGGAGAAGTCAGTACATCTTTATTCCTTTCCAGATGAATGCGTCCGGTAACTTCCGTTCCTTCCGGACTATTGACAGGAATATCAAAATAAGTGGCAAACACTTTTTCCTGTGCGTATGCCTGAAAACTGATGCATGAACAGATGAAACATGCAATTAAAAAAGGTAGAAAATCTTTTTTCATGGTATTGTGTTATTTAATTCTTTAACGCTGATTATGCTTTATCATGGGGGCAAAGATAGGTAACTGGACATTAAATGACTTTCAGATTCTATTTAAAGAATTTCATTTTCTGACAATAAGCTGTAAAAGACGAAATCAAAACTGATTCTGATTCATTCTGGTTTTATAATTCACTTTTGCTTTTCACAAGTTTCACCAATCCGTAAGTTGTAGTATGACAGATGTATACTGTGATTTAAGGCTCTCTTTTTAGCTTTTCACACCCTTCACTCTGTTCACACTTTTAAGAAAGAAGTCCCGGTTAAGACAAAAGTGTAGGTGCTTCCTTAATCTGAAAGGACATAAGAAAGCGAATACGATTGAATACCGGGTGGAAACAGGTAAGATGGGGTTAGCCAAATGCAGTCGGCCACATAGCTGACAGTAGTTGGCTGAATAGACAACTCTACTTGACCATATAGCCGACTGGAGTTGGCTATTGATAGATTGTGATAATCCGTATATTGTCATACGCTCCTTTCGCACAAGCCATTAGTCTGAATCCCCAGTTGTTGCCTTTCAATGATTCCTTGTCTTTATAGGAGAAACTTTCTTTTCCATTAATCAGAAAGCGTATGGTTCCGTCGATTCTTTCCACCCGGCAATGGCTGGTTGTACGCCAGTCTTCCGAAGTAACTACATCTGTTCCTTGGGCAATCATGACTTTGCCTGGAGCCCGGCGCAAATTGGCTTTCCGGCGTGACTGATGAAAGAATGAAAGGCGGTAGGTTTTCATGTCATACATCAGTTCTTCGCCCAGACCGTAGCGTGCGGGCAGGGAAGGAGCAAAGATGCTTTCTTCTTTCAGTCCGGAAGCACAAAACAGAACCATGTGCAAGGGGGCGGGCGAAAGGGGAGTGAAATCAAATTCGATGGCGAAGTTTCCGGCTGTTTTGATTTTCCGGTTCCAGATATTGAAGTGTCCGCCTGTAAATGTCGCTTCTTCCTTTCCCCGCAGGAAATACCTGGCGATGTCTTTTCCATATTTGGCTTTCATTGCCGTATAGAGATAGGGGTTGTATTCTTCCATGATGTTATCTTCGGAGATTACTCCGGCTTTCATCAAAGAGTCCATAAGCGGGAAATACAGAGGTTCCAGAATCAGTTTCCCGTTTTCTATGGATGCTTTGCCCTCTCCTTCCACCAACCAGTCGGCAAGCTCTTCTTCCGTATCGAACGTGTAGGTTGCGGATACGGTTTCTTTCGGATTTATGGCTTCTTTCGGAATTTGCGCATGAATGCTGCTATAAGCGAGCAGTAAAAGCAGCCATATAAATGTCTGTCTGATATGCATAAGGATACCTTATTTAATTGTGAGTACTTTAATATTGTCATACGCTCCTTTGGCACAAGCCATTAGTCTGAATCCCCAGTTGTCGCCTTTCAACGGCTGCTCGTCCTTGAAGGAGAAACTTTCTTTTCCGTTTATCAGGAATCGCACTGTCCCGTCGATTCTTTCCACCCGGCAACGGCTGGTTGTCGTCCAGTCTTCCGAAACCACCACATCTGCTCCCTGCGCAACCATAATCTTGCCGGGGGCACGGCGCAAGTTAGCCTTCCGGCGTGATTTATGGAAGAATGAGACGCGATACATTGCCATGTCGTACATCGTTTCGTCTTCCACTCCGTAGCGTGCGGGTAGGGAAGCATCGAAAACGCTTTCTCCTTCCAAGCCGGAGCCGCAGAACATCAGCATGTGCAAGGGAGCGGGTGAAAGCGGGGTGAAATCAAATTCGATGGCAAAGTTATCGGATGTCCGGATGCGCCGGTTCCATACGTTGAAATGGCCGCCCATGAATACGGGCTTTCCTTTTCCTAAAAGAAAATAGTTTCTGACGTCTTTTCCGTATTTGGCTTTCATGGCTGCATAGAGATAGGGCTCGTATTCTTTCATGCGGTTGTCGTCAGAGATTGCTCCGGCTTTCATCAACGTTTCCATAAGTGGAAAGAACAGAGGTTCCAGAATCAGCTTTCCGTTTTCGATATACGCTTTGCCTTCTCCTTCCACCAGCCAGTCGGCAATTTCTTCTTCGTTGTCGAAAGTGTAAAAAGCCGATATGGTTTCTTTGGAGCTTTGAGAGTAAGCGCCGCAATAAGCGAACAGTAGAATTAGAAAGATAGATACTTGTTTCATATTCATAATAGTCAATTAGGGATTTGTTTTATGTTCATAGCCGACAGCCCGTGTGGAAGCCGGGATATAATCCGTTTGTTCCGTCACGCCATATCTGCCGTTCGATTGGTCGTAGAGTAAAGAAGAACGGGGAGACTTCCGGAGATACATACTTCCGTCGATGACCGGGTTGTCTGCCGAATAGCTGAATAGCGCGCTGTTTGTCCGGTTGGTGACTATCAGTTCGGCCGGTTGGGAGGGACTTAGGACGGCTTGGATGCTCCAGTCGTCACATTGGAAACTGTCTCCGGTACGTACGATTGCCGGAGCCTGTTCCGAATCCGGCGTAATCTGAATAATAGTCAGGATACGGTTTTGGGCGCAAGGACCGTAGGTTGCAGTCAGATGCCATTGGGCAGGAGCGGGGGTGGCAGGCGGTACAACAAACTGGTCGGTTTGCGAGTATTCAAAAGAAGAATTGCTGAATTGCCGAACAACGGTTTTGAATCCTTTCGTCGTGTTTTCGGTGACACTCATGTTCCTGTCCTTGTCTAGTTGGAATTGCGTGGGGCTGTGCAGGAGCCAGTCCCAGCGGACAGCTTCGGAAGCCTCCAGTTCGTCGTAGATGACTACGGTATAAGGATGCAGCAACAACAGGTGGCGCAGGTATTTGGTAAGCGGAGTTTTGCCGAATCCGTTTTCCGGAGTTTGGGTGATGCCTGCGGCTGCAAAGGCGGTCACCCACATCGGGTCGTCGCTGATGCCGCTATAAGCGTGGGAGGCATCTCCGAGACAATAGGAAATGTGGTCGCCGCCCATGGCACGGGTGACGTTGCCGTATCCTTTCAAGGAATAAGGCTGGCCGATGCCGTTGACTAAAATAGTGTTGTGGGCGCGGGTATGGCGGTAAGACATCAAGTTGTGCGCGTCGCTGAAGTTCTGGTAGTATCCGCTGCTGCGGTACACATCCACTCCTTTGTAAAGGAGATTGAAACTGTTTTGATTGGCTACCGTATGGCTGCCCGAAGCAAAGGTGCTGGAACGGAAGCCGATAGCCATATCCTGTTCCGGATTCGCCAGATGGGTATGTATGGCAACTTCTCCCGCATCTTTATACCAGATGAGCTTGGGAGTGTTCGATGGCAGTTCGGTGGCATAGCTTTGAGTGCGTACCATGCGGTAGAGCCTGAACTCATAGTCTTGCTGTACCAACTCCTTGCATTGGTCGGCATACCAGCCCGAATACGGGTCGGCGTTCTCTTTAGCCAGAAAGTCGGCAAAAGCGGCTAATACCCGGCTCGGCTCTTCTCCGCTCTCGCTTCCGTCACCGAATCCGATACTTTTGGAGTGGGGTGGACTGGTATAGACCAGTGCTTTCCCTGCGTTCAGATACCACGGATGTTTCAGGAAATCATTTCGTGTGATGTGCGAGAAGAGGGAAGGAATATAATACAGTGTCTTTATGTTGGTGGCGATATAGCCCGTTCCGTTATGCCATATTCCGTCCCGGTTGAACCCCGAAGCCGGTGCGCGGGCACTCCATATTTCATAATAGTATTCCAGCATCGGGAGAATTTCGTCCGCATAGGCTGCTTTATCGTAAAGGATGAAGCAAGCCTGGAACAATATGCGCATATTGTGTTGCCAGAAGTGGTTATCGAAAATATGGTTTTCCTGTCTTCCGCAGTTTGATTGGAAATAGTAGCGCGAAACACGCATCAACAGTTCTTCAATTCCGAGCTTTTCTTCCGGAGCCAGTTCGTTGTAGAGTAAGTCGTAGATTTCGATAAAGCTGATGGCGATATCCGTAGCGCCGAAATTACTGGCAAACAGTTGGGAGTCCGATACGGGATATGCCAGCAGAATGGTCAGTATCTCGTGCAGTTTGTCTGCATATTTTTTGTCTTGTATCAGGTGATAGGCTTGATACAGATGTTGGACGGAGTTTTTTATTTGGGCGGCTGCGTCGTAAGGGTTGGGAAGAAGAGAGTAATCCGTGCCCAATGCCGTTTGTGCACGGCCTGTTAATTGTTTGTATTCGGGATGCGACTTGACATTACGCCGTGCCTGTTCCAGTCCGTTGTCGAGAAAACAGAACAGGCGGGGATGAGTGCGGGGAGCATTCTTGAGCAATGTCTCAAAGGTAGGAGTTACGAATTTGGGCGTTTCGTCTTTTACTTCAAAAGAGTAGGTTTCGCTCCATGCCTGTTCGGTTCCGTCATTGCCGACAGAGCGGAAGCGCCAGTACCATGTACCGCTTTTGAGTGTCCGGTGCGCATTGTACATGCACCATTGCCGGGGAGTGGATACAGTGGTTTCCGTATCAGGAAAGTCTTTCGACTGTGAAAAGGCAAATTGAAGTTTGTCTCCGGTCTTCATGGCTTGGGGCACGATGAACGGAGCGGGATTGATGTAGAGTTCATTGTCCGCTTTAGGATAGGGCTTTTCCCGTGTCTTGTCGTGTAAGGCATCGGGAGATTCTCCCGGCTGTTCCGTTCCCGTGTCTGTCGGTTCGGGAAGTGCATCGTCGCTGCAAGCAGTGCCTAAAAACAGGCAGGCAAGCATGAAGAAAAGAGTGCTGAAGCGGAGAGTTGTTTTCATAAGGATGAATTAAATAAAAGATTGATTGGGAGATAAATCGGAAATAAAACGAAATTAAATAGCAAATAAAGAGGAAAAGCCGATAAGCAAGGCTAGCAGGGGATGCCTTGCTTATCTTGGCTCTTCTATTGTGTTTCGCTTTTGGCTGTTTATTCCAAGATAGTGAGGATAGGACGGATTTGTCCTTGCACACCGGCTTTTTGCGGATCTGAATTAAATATTGCCTGCGTTCTGGTATTGGTATCTAATACACCGTCGGTTAACGTTACAGGGGTAATTGTTTTATTACTGATACTGCTGGAAAGTAAGTAACGTGCAGATGTAGTGTGAACAAACTGGTTGGCACCCTCTATGGCATTTACGGCTTCAACGAATACATTGTTGGCTGGAGTTTCCTCAAAACCGTGATATTTAATCATTGTTTCTTTTAACTCTTCGATAGAAGGTATATACCATCCACTGGACTTTTCGGGAGTGGCTGTTTTTTCTTTGAATGCGATAAAGTCGAGAAGTAGTGGATAAGAGGTACTGTTGTCTGTATAGCGGCTGTCCGCTAAAAAGGCTTTCGTATTTTCATAGCCTGTTTTTACCAATTCCATACCGGTGAAATCAATTGTACCATTCATAGCTTTATCACAGAATTCTTTACGTGTATTGCTCGGCGCGCTTTCCAAAGCCATCACATATCCTTTGATACGGGTATATTCACCATAATTGCTTGCTTCATCGCCGTTTATAGCTTTAGTGGCAAATACAACTCCGATACATGGGTTTTCGGCATCCGTCCTCAGTTCCGAAGAATATTCACCGTTCTTATAATAGTAATCACCAATTTTCGGGTCGATAGTCGGTTCTGTCGGTTCAACGTCTCCTCCGTCTATATCCGGATTCCAATCACCGAAATCAGTATCAATCTGTCCGTTGTTTTGTGATTCGGCTACAAGGTATCCTCTTACCAGTGTGCGTGTGTTCTTTTTCACCGGCACATTGGCGGGAATGGCGACTGTACGGCCACCGTCGGTAGTTACAAAAGTCAGTCCGATTTCTCCCAGAGCGTCGTTGTCTGCAAAGATATAGCATGAGAAGAGTCTTAAATCAAATCCTTCTCCTTCTTGTTCTCCTGTGCCGATAGGAGCAGTAGCCGGAAGAACGGCTTCCACTGTTTCCGTAGAAATCTTACCTGTCGATACATCGAATCCGCCAGGAATTTCCTGACTGATACTGACAGAAGTACATTTAGCGAAATTCTCCTTACTCTTGTCCGATACAATCAGTTTGGCAAACGGACGAATCAATGTGACACTAAGCGGATTCTCTAACGTTGCCTGACTTTTCTCGAAAGTTCCGTTGCCGGAGAATGCGTCACACGCATCGGTGTTATAAAGCAAAGCCGGATCTTTGATTGTAATCTTTGTAAGGTCTTCCGTGTTATAAAACTTGTCGGTGTAGCGGCCTGTCACAGGATCTTTTTCCTGTCCGTTGGCTTCAATGAAGTCAGCCCACATCTTGTAGTTGTACGTACCAGCTTCTTCAAGGGCAAAAGTAAAGGAGAGTTTACCGTCCGCATTGCCTTCAGTTCCCAGTTTCTCTTCTCTATACACCCGGTCGCCGTTTTCATTCGTTATTTCGAGGATGCAACGCAGGTAATGTCCGTCTGCTGACGGAACGGCACGTGTTTGGGCAAATTCCTTCGGTAGTTCGGCGGAGATATTGACCAGCTTATTCCGGCTGTCCGAAGTAGTTGGGTCATTCTCCTGACTACATGAGGCGAATAATCCCATGAATAGCGTAATCGCTAAATAGGCAAAGTTCTTTTTCATAATGGTAATGATTAAAGTGTATAATAATTATTAGTTGTTTTTTACAATAGGAGTTACATCTATGATGATGTCCTCGTCGTTGAAATCAGGGTCGAAACTGATACCCGGACTGGCTGTCAGGAAATATCCCCGGATGTTTGTTTCTTTGTTCCGTTGATAGGGGATTTTCAGATTCTGGTAACGGGCTACCACGGTTTTACTCTCATTCGTTATCTCGATAGTCACCGGAATGGACGATACGGATTCATTGTTGATAAGCAGATAGTCGAAACCGATGTTGAACTCTTCTTTGTTTTCCTCTTTCTGGAGAGTTGCCAGGTCAACCGTCTTATTGTACTCTATATATTGCAAAGAGTTTTTCAGTCTGCCGGTGAACACATCAAACCCTGTGGGCAGATAGTAGTTGTATTTGACAGTCATGGTAAATCTTTTTCCGGTGATTTCCTTGTCGGTCACTTTCTTCAGGAATTTGGCTACATCCGTTGCTATCAGGTTGTACGATGCCATCGGACGAAGCATCTTGACATCTACGGGAACGGTTACGTTCCACTGGTCGCGATAGGCACTCAAATCCAATGGGGTATTTCCGTAGAAAGCGTCGTGGTATCGGGAGTTTCCCTTGTAGGGTGTGGCACGTAGTATGAATGCCATGTCCGTTGCATCATAGAAAGTCTGATAAGTTTCCTCTTCCGGCTTTTCCACATAGTCTGCCCATACGGCAAGCTGATACTTACGGGCATGTAACTTCATGCTAAGCGGGATATTGACAGTTGTTTCACCGCTCTGCATTTCCTGATAGATAACCTGACCGGCTACTTTTTGCGAGCCTTCGTAAACGGCAACGACAAAACGATGCAAGTAGGTGGTGGCTGCCGCGCGTGTACCGCGATTCACATTTACGGGGTCAAACGACGTTTCCAGTGTCAGGTTCGTCATGATGTTGACAGCGGTGGGGTCTACTCCGAGTTCACCGTCGGCCGTCAATTCCGGTTCTTCATAAAGGCAACTGCTTACGAAAACCGACAGTAACAGCAAACAGCCCAACGTGCGGATAATGGATATATAGGTATTCTTTTTCATAATCAAACAGACTTAAAAATGATAGGACAGTGATAGACCGAGACGGGTGATTCCCCAGTAATTCCGGCTTTTTGTTTCAATCAGAGCACCGTTGTCTATATTATAATAGGTATTATACTTCATGTTGGCATAGCCGGCTCCCAAGGTAAATTCCGCTCCCCAATGTTTGGAAAAAGGGAGTTTGTATCCGTAGCTGACACCTGCGCCCAATAACGGACGCCCCGTGTTCTGATAACGGTTTTCGTCCCATTTCACGTTGAACAATGCCATGTGTGCGTGTACACCGAAGAAATGGCCTGTCCCTGCTTTTTCCAACCACCAGCGTCCTTCCGGCTGAACGGCAAAAGTACGGACTGCGTGTTTGTCACTGATGTCCCAGCCGCTGAACATGACGGGAAGCTCTACGGAAATATGCTCGCTGCATTGTATCTCGAAAGCCAGATTCGGCACGGCGATTGCATCATAAGCAATATTGGTCTTGAACGCCCGGTAGCGTTCGGAAGTTTTCTTCGGATGAGGCTTCTTTTTAGGCTTGGCTGCCGTTTCTTTCCGCTCCTTCCCGATGGCTTTGACTGCTTGGGTCTTTGCTGTCTCCACTTTTCCCGTTTCCGCATTGGGTTTGAACACAATTTCTTTCTCGCTTGCGGAAGTCTGTATGCGCGGACGTTTACCTTCCTGTTTCTGTGGATGCTGCGGATGTTGCAGTTCTTCGGAAGGAGAACCGGCTATGGCTGTCATGGAGCAGAACAGCAGCAGGAATCCTTGTACTAAGTATCTTTTTGTTTTCATATGTTTCTTATAATCGGTTAGATTTCCAGTTCCGGACGTTTGTCTACAAGAGTCGTTTCATAGCCGTCTTCACGTACTATCGTCGCTCCGCCTTTATAGGTGATGTTTACATCTTCCCCTTTCCGGGTAGAGCGGATGAAAAACGAAGGAGTACCCTCTGCCGAGACATTCACCTTGATAATCCAGCTCCCCACTTTGATGCGTCCGTCGGGAAGTATCTCCGGGTCGGCGACAGGGCGGGAGAGAAGATGTGTGTTTATAATGGTGGCAAAACGGTACGTCTTCTGTTTCTCGGAAGTCGCTGTGAAATGCCAATGGTTGGGATAAGCGGCAAACTGTCCTTTGGCATCTGCGCGCAACCAGTTTACAGCCGGAGCAAAGAACTGGCTGGTCGTATCGGTCTTTAATGTGCCGCTTGAAAAAAGATAAGCGTCGGAAGCTCCGTTTTTGTTGGTAGCCTGTATGTGTACGAACTTATCTTTCTTGGTGACATTCATCGGATGGATGACCGTATGCAGCAGATAGTCCCAGGTGACAGGTTCGTCGGCTTCCAGTTCGTCGTAGATGAATACTAATCCGGTCTTGCCTAAAGCGACGGTGTGACGTCTGAAAGTTTTCAGGTGGTTCTTGTCCCAGCCGTTGGCAGGAGTGTATTCTATTCCGCCTTCTTTTCCGCGTTCCAGCCAGATAGGGGAGATTTCTTCGCCGTAAGCGTTGGAAGCGTCCCCCAAGAGGTAGCCGATTTTTTCGCCTATATAGTAACGGGGAATCCAACCGTACCCTTCCGTACCGATACGCTGTCCCATGCCGTTCACCAGGATAGTGTTGTGAGCGCGGGTGGAACGGTGGCAAAGCATACTGTGCTTGTCTACAAATGCGATGTGGTGACCGCTACTGTAAAAGAGCGAGCTTCCGCCGAAGAATGTGTTGAATGCGTTCTGGTTGGCAATGGCGTGCGAGGTACTGCCGTAAGGGCTGCTTCGGAAACTGAACATGGCGTTTCCACCCACACGCTCCCAGTTGGTCATAAAGGAAGCCAGTCCGCTTTCCGGGAAAACATACCCCATCGGGAGATTGGCAAGCCCTTCGCCTTCGGGCAACGGTCTGTCGCATTGCAGGCGGAACCATGCCAGGCTGCCGGATTTGGAAGTCAGGAAACGTTTGTGGAAGTCGGGAGTAGTGGCGATGCGGCGCACATAATCGGCGGCATACGTATTGCCGGTCATGCGGGCTAATGCGTCGGCATATCCCACACGGATAGAGTTCGGCTTCATATTTCCCTGGTGTCCGCTACCGTTGCCGGCTGATTTGGAGAAAGGGGGCTGCTGGTAGAGGGTGTACATCACGGAACCCTGATACCACGGGTCGTTGAAGAAGTTGAATCCTGTGACGGTGGTATAGAAGTAGGGCACTTCGACAAGCGTGCGGAAATTGACCGCAAAGTAACCGTCGCCATTGTGCCAGGCTCCATCTTTGTTCAGACCGGGAAAACGTGCCAGCCAAACGTTGTAGCAGTAATCCGCCCATGTATCCGCTTCGGGGAGCTCACCGTACACGCTGAATGCTGCAAATGTGAAAATGCGCAGGGTCATCTGCCATACGTGATTGTCGGCTATATGATTTTCCAACCGGTTGTTGAAGTTATTGTAGGATTCACTGCCACGTTTTTTAATCTCTTTCAGCAAAGTTTGCTTCTGCCCTTCGTCCAGCAGGTCGTAGAATGAATCATAAGCCAATGAGCTGAGCGAAAGCATGGTAAAAGCGTTGAAGTCGCCCATGACATTTTTGTTCTCATCCCAGCCGACCATTTCTATCACACGCTTTATAGCTTCTTTGCTATATTTCGTGTCCTGTGTCAGCAGATAGGCACGTATCAGCAGCTCTACATTGGCTTCTTCCTGATCGATGATGCGGCGGCTTTCCCTGGTTAACATGGCACTGCGCTGCATGGCGTTGTCCAGACCGTCAGCCAGTTTGGTATTGATGTTATTGACAGACTGCATCGGAGTCTTCAATACTTTATCGGCTTGTTCCAAATACCACTGGTACTCCGGTTTCGACCGGCTGTTTTTCATAAAGTCCGCCCATTGGTCTTTCTGCACCAATATACGCGGATGACTTTTGGAAAGGTTTGCCTGCATCGTCTTGAATGATGGCGGGCAGAACTTGTCCGGATGGGCTTCAACCGTGAACTGCAAAACGGAAGACCATTGAGTCTTTCCTCCTTCATTCACATATCCGTATTGCCAGTACCATACACCGGGAGCTAAATCTTTCTCCGGATTGAAGAAAGGCCAGCGGGTCTCTTCCTGAATCACATTACTTTTCAGCGCTGCATCTTGCGAGTAGCGTAACTGGTATTTCAAACGGGACTTGTCTACTTTCTTCTTGCGGGACTTCATTCCGTCCAATACTTCTTCGGAAGTATCTATATCTGCCTGCAAAGGCCATTGGAACGAGACTGCACGGTCGGACACCGTTGCTTTGTCCAACGGCGACGGGGTGGCACGCATCTCGTGCATAAGCGTTACGTCGGTAAGTCTGATCCGTGCCGGCTTCTCTTGTGCCTGTACACCGGACACCAGACAACAAAGTAGTATGCTGCTGATTAATTTCTTCATGGTATTATTTAATAATTAGGATTGTTTTTGCTTTCAAACATCGGATTCAACTGTAGTTCGTCTAGCGGAATAGGGAATAATTCATGTTTGCCCTTTTGGAAATTGTCTCCGGCAGGATAAGAACTCTTCACTGATGAACGGCTGCTGAACAAGGTTAATGCCTCTTTGATAACTCCCCAGCGGATAAGGTCGTATTTACGTTGCCCTTCAAAAGCGAGTTCAAAACCACGCTCCCAATAAAGTGCCGTACGGAACTTGCCGGCATCGTCAGCATCGGAAATAAAGTTGAGTTTGTACACTTTCTCTTTCATCAGTTCGGTGTAATTTTCTGTGGTAATTTCTCTGGCTCCGGCACGTTTGCGTACGCTGTTGAGCAGTTTCCATGCTTCGGATGTATCACCCGTTTCATTGTAGGCTTCGGCTGCCATCAGTACGACATCCGCATAGCGCAGATAGCAGAAGTTGACATCGGTAACGTTCGGGTTCTTGTATCCGATAGGCATCCATTCGCGGCGCCATTTGCCGGGATACCAGTCTTTTCCGTTCTTGTTAACCACTTTCACGTGATTGTAGATTTCTTTGTCCCAGTTGTATTTGTAGTCGCAAATCATCACGTCACGGCGTTCGTCCCCCGTTATTACATTACCGTCTGCGTCTTCTTCCTGTACGTCAAAGAATGCTTTCCATTCGGGAACCACCCGGAACATCGCATTGGCACGTCCCATGAACTGGTTGACTTCAGTGACGGAGATGCCGGGATGCGCAACCAGCGGGCCGATGTAAGTCCCCCAGTATCCTTTGGCTCCTGTATTTCCGTCCGGACTATAAAATGCGATTTCAAAGATGCTTTCTACAGAGTTAAGTGTTCCTGCCGAGAAACCTTTGAACAGCTCTCTGTAACCTTCGGGATAGAAATCATGATAGCCGTTTGCTTTGAACTCTTCCCACTCTTCGATGACAGCTTCAAAATATTCTTTGCGCTTGGCATCGTCCGGGCGGGTAATGCTTCCGTTCATTTGAAGACTGTATCCGGCACGTTGCAATAGTACGCGCATAAGCAATCCGCGTGCAGCGCCTTGGGTGATTTTCTCCGGGGTAACGGCCGGGGTAGCCCAGGATAAATGAGTCTTGGCAAAATTCAGGTCGTCAATAATCTGGTCGTAGATTATTTCTCTGCTGCAACGTGGTTGGAAGACATTTTTGTCTACATTCGTAGAAGTCGTTTTGAAGGGAACATCTCCCCAGTAACGCACCAGATTGAATGCATACAAGGCTCTCAGGAATTTAGCTTCTCCGACCAGTGATTGCAGCTCTTTGTCTTTCTCATAATCAGCCATGCCTTCAATACCTTCAACGGTATAATTGGCACGTTCAATTCCGGTGTAGTTGCCTTGCCAGACGCTATTTACCCATGTGTTTGAACTGGTCACTTTGTAGTGGGCGATGTCCCGCCGGCCTTTGTCCGAAGTCACTCCCGACACATAATAAGTATCGTCCGAACAGGGAAATGCCATGTCCATATACCCATAAAGTTCCGGAAGTCGTTCGTATACTCCGGTAACGGCCATGGCGGCCTTTGCCTTTGTGGAGAATATGTCCTTTTTCTCGTAATAAGAGTTGGGGTCTTCAGTCAACAGGTCGGCACAGGAAGTATTGAGCAGGCCTCCTGCCAGTATACCGAGCGCATAAAGATATGTTTTGTAGATTTTCATTTTTCCGTTATTTTAAGGTGAATTAAAAGGTCACATTCAGACCGAATACGTAGGAATGGCTTCTCGGATATGCTCCGTAGTCTACTCCGGGAGTCAGGTTGCTGCCTTTGGTAGAAACTTCCGGGTCGAATCCGGTATAGGGAGTCCAGACAAACAGGTTGCTGCCTGTCGCATACAGGCGGAGTTTCTGGATGCCGGCTTTCCGTATCCATTTTCTGGGGAAGTTGTACCCGATAGTCACGTTGCTTAGCCGCAGGTAAGAGGCATCTTCTACTGCCCATGAGTGGATATAGGTGTCTCCCTGTTCCATATCGTTGACAACGGCTGCGCTTTTGCCTGCATTTAATGCGGCAAGCTCTTGCGGGTCTGTTATAATGTCACCATTCCGGTTGATGGTCATCCAGCGCTTGCTGCTGTTCACTGCATCCAGTACATTGTATCCGGATTTGCCGGCTTGGGTATTGGTCAGTTTGGTGGCATTCAATACTTCGCCTCCGTAGGAGAAGGTAAAGAATATGCTCAGGTCGAAATTCTTATAAGTGAAAGTGTTGTTCAATCCGCCGAAGAATTTCGGATTGGCTTCACCGATAACCGTCTGGTCGTTTTCATCAATCACTTTGTTCCCGTCGGTATCGGCAAATTTCCACATACCCGGTTGCGTTTCACTGCGGGAACCTCTGTAAGGGATTCCTTCTTTCAATGTGTATTTTTTAGTGTTCGGGTCATAATCAAAGTCCTCTACCTGATAAAGTCCGAGGGTACGGTATCCGTAGAACTGTCCGATTGACTTGCCTACTTCTATCTTGTGTGTCTTTTGGTTATAACCGAATTTGGCTTCTTCGAGGAAGAATTGCTCTCCGGACAATGCTTTGATCGTATTCTTGTTGTGAGACAAGTTGAAGTTGGTATTCCATGTGAAGTTGCGTTTTTGTATGTTGACGGAACTGATGGTCAGGTCGACGCCGATGTTCTGCGTCTTTCCGATATTGCGAATCATATTGCTGTATCCTGAAGAGCTGGGTATGCGTGAGTTCAGGAGTAAGTGGGTACTTTCGTTCACGTAAAACTCCGGGGATATAGTCAGGCGTTGTTCCAGAAAACCTAAATCCAGTCCGATATTGAGTGTGTTGTTGGATTCCCATTGAAGCATTTCGTTCGGGATAGCGGTCGGTACGTATCCGGGCATATTACTTTCACCATTCGGATATTTCACGGAATTCAGCAGGTTCAGTGAAGCATAACTGCCGATGCGGTTGTTGCCCGACATACCATACCCGACACGTAACTTCAGGTCGGAAAACAAGTTCAGGTTCTTGATAAACTTCTCCTCGCCCATACGCCATGCGGCAGAAACGGAAGGGAAAAGTCCCCATTTCTTGTCCTCACTGAATTTGGAAGAACCGTCGGCACGTAAAGTAGCGGTCACCAGATATTTTTCTCCGAAATTGTAATTGAACCGGGTGAAGAAGGACAGTAATTTGTCATCGTAATTGGCATTGGAAGTAATGGAACCCGGAATGCCGAGGTTCATATCATCCAGGTTAATATCGTTATTGGGGAAATTGGTGGCACTGGCGCGCATATTGCGTGTCCATCGTGATACCCATTCCTGTCCGAGCATAGCGACTAATTTATGCTTTTTTTTCTTGTATTCATAGTTGAGCACATTGGAAGTCTGGAAGCTGCTGTTTTCCGCGTATTGGATATATCCGTTGGCGCTGGAACGTTTTCCGATGCTGGATTTCTCTCCATAAAAGACATCAAAGCGCGTGGTTTGGTAACGCATACCGGTATTGTTGCGGAAACTGAATCCTTTGGCAATATTGAAAGTCAGCCCTCCATTGGCTTGGAAAGTACGCAATTGCCTTTTGTTTATTTCTTGGGCGGCAGAGGTGAGCGGATTCTGCATCGGATTGCCTTCTTCGTCGGTGATATTGTCTTCTTCATTCTTCAGCAGGCTCTCGTCATCTCCATAGATCCCTTTGGTGGGGCGATATTGCAGGATATGCTCCATCTTGTTGAAACGGGTGGACTGGTCGGAAGTCCCCATACCATATATATAGGTCTGGTCGTAGTTTACACGGGCATTGACAGAAATACGCTTGGTAGGTTTGTGGGAAAGGCTGAATGAAATATTATGCTTGTCGTTTCCGCTGTACTGCATAGCTCCAAGGTCTTTGAAATAAGTATAGTTCAGGGAGTATTGCAGTTCCTTGTTTCCTCCGGAGATGCGTACACGGTAATTCTGTGAAGTGGCTACTCTTCCTAAAGTCTCTTCCTGCCAGTCGATTCCGGCGTAGTTGCCGTAGTTTTCATCAATATCCAGGAAAGAACCGTAGATAGACTGGAAACTTTTCACTCCTGTTTCACCGTTGAATTGTAATCTGCGCTCATAATCCAGCAGGACAAACTCCTTGGTAGAGAGTACCGGCAGTTTGCGTGCCAGAGTCTTCACGCCTACATAACTGTCGAAACTGATACTCATCTTGGAACCGTCTTTGTTTCCTTGCTTTGTGGTGATTACCACTACCCCGTTTGCTCCGCGTGCACCGTAAATGGCAGTTGCCGAGGCATCTTTCAGGATATCAATCGTTTCAATCTCGGCAGGGTCGATAGTAGACATTCCGTCTTCGCTGGGGAAGCCGTCGATAATATAAAGAGGTTCATTACTTTGCGTAATGGAAATACCACCGCGTACACGTATGGAAATGGTAGAACCCGGAGCACCTTCACTTTGGGTTATTTGTACACCTGCCACCCGTCCCGCCAATGCTTGGGTGACGTCGGAAGTAGGCATTCTCATCAAATCTTCGCTTTTTACAGAAACCACAGAACCGGTCAGGTCACTACGCTTACTGGTTCCGTAACCTACCACAACCACCTCGTCCAATGCTTTGGCATCACTTTGCAGCGTGACATTGACGACCGTTTTTCCTTTTACGTGTACTTCCTGTGTTTTCATTCCTATATAAGAGAATACGAGAATGTCTTTAGCGGCATTGTTTACCTGAATCTTGTAATTTCCGCTTAAATCACTGATTGCACCGACGCCGGGAGTACCTTTCAGAGTAATGTTGGCACCGATCACCTCAAGACCTTCCGAGTCTATGACCTTTCCGGTGACAGTCAGGTTTTGTGCTTTGACCGTAAGTGCGGTGCAAAGGCAAACCGCAAGAAAGAGAAGTTTTTGAATGTTTTTCATATCAATTCTATTCGTTGTTTTCTGGATTAAGAATCTATGGCAAAGATAGATGCTTTTCTTTCTATTACTATTTTAGTATTGTTTTTCCTTTTTTTGAAAACAGATAGAGGGCTTTTGAAATCGTCTAAAACCCTTTAGAATTTATCCCGATACCTGTTGTGATGCTTGTAGGGAAGGTGGCAGATCTCTGTTACACCTTATTTATATAATAGTCTGAATTATAATTTACTTTGAAATCTTCCAGAAATGACTTTTTGTTTTCCGATAATATCTTTATATCTCTTGTTATTCAACCGGATAAATCCAAAAAAAGGAAGAAATTGTTTGCCAATTCAAAGAAAAGCCGTACTTTTGCAAGCCGATTATTATCACAAAATGATAAGAGATTAATTCATAGCTAGTTAGTATTCCTTTGTCCGGGGAAGACTAATAAGTGGTGAAGACAATTTTAGTAGTAACATTTAAAAAACAAAATTAGAGTGGATACTTTAAGTTACAAGACCATTTCTGCAAACAAAGCGACTGTAACCAAAGAATGGGTTATCGTTGACGCTACAGACCAGACTTTAGGTCGTCTGGGAGCAAAAGTTGCAAAATTGCTGAGAGGAAAGTACAAACCAAACTTTACTCCTCACGTAGACTGCGGTGATAACGTTATCATCATCAATGCAGACAAAGTAAAACTGACTGGTAACAAATGGAATGACAGAGTATATTTGTCATATACTGGTTATCCTGGTGGTCAGAGAGAAATGACTCCTGCCCGTTTGATTACAAAACCGAACGGTGAAGAGAGATTACTGAAAAAAGTAGTGAAGGGTATGCTTCCTAAGAATATTCTGGGAGCTAAATTGCTGAACAACTTGTATGTTTACGCTGGTAGCGAACACAAACAGGCTGCACAGAACCCGAAAATGATTGATATTAATTCATATAAATAAGATATAATGGAAGTAGTAAATGCATTAGGCAGACGTAAACGTGCTATTGCACGCATATTCGTAAGCGAAGGTACAGGAAAGATTACTATTAACAAGAGAGACCTTGCAGAGTACTTTCCATCAACTATTCTTCAGTATGTTGTAAAACAACCATTGAACAAGCTGGGTGCTGCTGAGAAGTATGACATCAAGGTTAACTTGTGTGGTGGTGGTTTCACAGGTCAGTCTCAGGCATTGCGTTTGGCAATCGCTCGTGCACTGGTTAAGATGAACGCTGAAGATAAAGCTGCTCTTCGTGCAGAAGGCTTCATGACTCGTGACCCTCGTTCTGTTGAACGTAAGAAACCGGGACAGCCGAAAGCTCGTAGAAGATTCCAGTTCAGCAAGCGTTAATGTGCTGCCTGATAGAGGAATATGTTTAGTATCTAAACTACTGGGACTCTGCTCATAGACTACCCAGCGGTTGGTTTAGAAAAAACAAAAAAGAAAGTAAACGATTTAAAGAAAAAACAAGATGTCAAGAACAAATTTTGATACATTATTGGAGGCTGGTTGCCACTTCGGACACCTTAAGAGAAAGTGGAACCCTGCAATGGCTCCTTATATTTTCATGGAACGCAATGGTATTCATATCATTGACCTCCACAAAACAGTTGCAAAAGTAGACGAAGCTGCTGAAGCTTTGAAACAGATTGCCAAATCTGGCAAGAAAGTTCTTTTTGTTGCTACTAAAAAACAAGCTAAACAAGTTGTGGCTGAGAAAGCTCAATCTGTTAATATGCCTTATGTAATCGAGCGTTGGCCGGGTGGTATGTTGACTAACTTCCCGACTATCCGTAAGGCTGTGAAGAAGATGGCTACTATCGATAAATTGACTAACGATGGTACATATTCTAACCTCTCTAAGAGAGAAGTTCTTCAGATTTCTCGTCAACGTGCAAAATTAGACAAGACTTTGGGATCTATCGCTGACCTGACTCGTCTGCCGTCTGCATTGTTCGTAATCGACGTAATGAAAGAAAATATCGCAGTTCGCGAAGCTAACCGTTTGGGTATCCCTGTATTTGGTATCGTTGATACTAACTCTGATCCTTCAAACGTGGATTTCGTAATTCCTGCTAATGATGACGCTACTAAATCAATAGAAGTTATCCTGGATGCTTGTTGCGCTGCAATGATCGAAGGTTTGGAAGAAAGAAAAGCTGAAAAGATCGACATGGAAGCAGCTGGTGAGGCTCCTGCTAACAAAGGCAAGAAGAAATCAGTAAAAGCTAGACTCGACAAGTCTGACGAAGAAGCTATCAACGCAGCTAAAGCTGCTGCTTTCATCAAGGAAGACGAAGAGGCTTAATATATAAAATGTGCCAATTTGCTAATGTGCAAGGGTATTGTTATACACTTGCATCTTGATTGGCAGATTGGCACATTTTTTTGTTTCGAAAATTATTATTCATTTAAATAAAGGAAATTATTATGGCTGTAACTATGGCTGATATTACCAAGCTGCGCAAAATGACCGGAGCTGGTATGATGGATTGCAAGAATGCATTAACAGAGGCTGATGGCGATTACGACAAGGCAATGGAGATTATCCGTAAGAAAGGACAAGCTGTTGCTGCTAAGCGTTCTGAACGTGAGGCTTCTGAAGGTTGCGTTCTGGCTAAGACTACCGGTGACTATGCCGTTGTCATTGCTTTGAAGTGTGAAACTGACTTCGTAGCTCAGAATGCTGACTTTGTGAAACTGACTCAGGATATTCTTGATCTTGCTGTGGCTAACAAATGCAAGACATTGGACGAAGTAAAAGCATTGCCGATGGGTAACGGTACTGTGCAGGATGCAGTGACTGACCGTAGCGGTATCACAGGTGAAAAAATGGAACTTGATGGTTACATGACTGTAGAAGGTGCAAGCACTGCTGTTTACAACCACATGAACAGAAATGGTCTTTGTACGATTGTTGCTTTTAACAAGAACGTTGACGAGCAGTTGGCTAAGCAAGTAGCTATGCAGATTGCTGCCATGAATCCGATCGCTATTGATGAGGATGGTGTTTCTGAAGAAGTGAAGCAAAAAGAAATCGAAGTAGCTATCGAAAAGACAAAGGCTGAACAGGTACAGAAGGCTGTAGAAGCTGCTCTGAAGAAAGCTAACATCAACCCGGCTCATGTAGACAGTGAAGACCACATGGAAAGCAATATGGCTAAAGGTTGGATTACAGCTGAAGATGTAGCGAGAGCAAAAGAAATCATTGCTACTGTTTCTGCTGAAAAGGCTGCACATCTGCCTGAACAAATGATTCAGAACATCGCTAAGGGTCGTCTGGCTAAGTTCTTGAAAGAAGTTTGCCTGCTGAACCAAGAAGATATCATGGACGCTAAGAAGACTGTAAGAGAAGTGTTGGCTGCTGCTGATCCTGAACTGAAGATTGTTGACTTCAAGCGTTTCACTTTGAAAGCTGAATAATCAGATTCAATTCTTGTTAAGTATTACTTACTTGCCAAGTCATTTTTTACATTTAAAATTCAGGAAAAGAGTTCGGTATTGTACCGGACTCTTTTTCTTTAAGGCATATTTTAGGGATAGGGACTATTTCAATGCTTTATCTATTTGCTTCATCAGCGTATCTATAGCTCCATCTTCATAGCCGGTAGTAGCTGATATTACTTTTCCTTCTTTGTCTATTAAGTAGCTTCTGGGAATCATTTTGGTGGCAAATTTACCTGTAACTTCCCGTTTGGGATCCGGGTAGAGGGGAAATGTAAACCCTTTTCTTTTATTGTATTCCGCTAATTGGTCGTCTGTATGCTCGCGACCGATTACTAACATACAGAAATCCTTGTTGTTTTTATATTTAGGCCAGAGTGTTTTCTGAACTTCAGCCAGTTCGCTTTGGCAAGGACCGCACCAGGTAGCGAAAATATTGATTAATACAACTTTCCCTTTTAGATCTGTAGAGTTTACGGTGCCGTTTACTGTTGAATGAAGGGTGAAAGCAGGCATATTGTCACCTACCTTGACAATATCCATATCACTTTCTTGTGCGAATGACAGCAGCGAGAATAGTGTTGCCGCACAGAATAATATTACTTTTCTCATATCTTGTATTATTTAATTTAACCTCCTACGCCTTTGGTTTTAGTATATCCTTCTTTGATGAGTAGATCTATGATCTTGGTCTTGAAGTCTCCTTGTACCATTATCTCTCCGTCTTTAGCTGAACCGCCTACTCCACATTTGCTTTTCAGTAACTTGCCCAGCTCTTTCAAATCATTATCCGTACCCACAAATCCGGTAATTAATGTTACCACTTTACCACCCCGGTTCTTTTTGTCAATGGAAACCCGCAGGTTTTGCTTGTCTTTGTCGAGGGTAACCTGTTCTTCATCGTTATCCATTTCATAGCCGAAGTCTGGATTCGTGGAGTACACAACGTTCAATCTATCTTTCCAATCATTATTTTTCATACTTGTTATTTTTAATCCTTTTCAAAAGTATTAAACTTATCGAAAAGAGCAAAATTTGAGTCTCTTTTCATCGTTTTGTTTAATCTCTATTAAGGTTTTCTGTTATAGGGTTGTCAGTCTCAAAAAATAATGTACTTTTGCAAAATACCAAATTTTGTAAGAAGTATGAGCACTTATATACGAAAAGAGGCGGATAAAGTGCCGGAGCCTACCTTGCGCAGACTTCCCTGGTATCTGTCCAATATAAAACTAATGAAAGAAAAAGGGGAGCAGTATGTCTCTTCTACACAAATCTCTAAGGAAATAAATATTGACGCTTCTCAAATCGCCAAGGATTTGTCATACGTCAATATCTCGGGGCGTACGAGAGTGGGATACAATATTGATGCGTTGATTGAGGTGTTAGAGAGCTTTCTTGGATTTACCAATATGCACAAAGCCTTCTTGTTTGGTGTAGGTAGCCTGGGGGCTGCTTTGCTTCGGGATTCTGGTTTGCATCATTTCGGACTGGAGATTGTGGCTGCTTTTGATGTGAATCCGGAACTGGTGGGAAAAGATCTGAATGGCATTCCTATTTTTCATTCCGATGACTTTGAAGCAAAGATGAAAGAATACGATGTAAATATCGGTGTATTGACCGTACCTATTAATATTGCTCAGGAAATTACAGATAAGATGGTAGACGGAGGCATAAAAGCCGTATGGAACTTTACTCCTTTCCGAATTCGTGTGCCTGAGAATATAGTGGTGCAGAATACGTCTCTATATGCTCATTTGGCTGTTATGTTTAACCGATTGAATTTTAACGAGAAATAATGAAGATTATTGCAGTAGGAATGAACTACGCCCAGCATAACAAAGAACTGGGACATACACAAGTAAATACGGAGCCGGTGATTTTTATGAAGCCTGATTCTGCTATTCTGAAGGATGGCAAACCGTTTTTCATTCCCGACTTTTCTAAAGAGATACATTATGAAACGGAATTGGTAGTCCGTATCAACCGATTGGGGAAAAATATCGCTCCCCGTTTTGCTAACCGCTATTATGATGCAGTGACTGTAGGTATCGACTTTACGGCTCGTGACCTTCAGCGAAAATTCCGTGAGCAGGGTAATCCTTGGGAGCTTTGCAAAGGTTTTGATTCGTCGGCTGCCATTGGAACTTTTGTTCCGGTGGAGCACTATAAGGATATTCAGAATCTTGACTTTCATTTGTTGATCGACGGACAGGAAGTGCAGCGTGGCTGTACGGCAGATATGCTTTTCAAGATAGATGATATAATCGCTTATGTCAGCCAGTTTGTAACTTTGAAAATAGGTGACTTGCTCTTTACAGGGACTCCTGTAGGCGTAGGCCCTGTTAGTATCGGACAGCGTTTGCAAGGTTATCTGGAGGAAGAAAAACTGCTGGATTTCTATATTCGTTGATCTTTTTTTTATTCATTAGTACTCATTTGTTATACAAAATATGAAGATAAGAGTAGGCTTTGGTTTTGACGTACATCAGTTGGTCGAAGGACGTGAGTTATGGCTGGGTGGCATTCTTTTGGAACACACAAAAGGATTGTTAGGGCATTCGGATGCTGATGTATTATTGCATGCTGTTTGCGATGCTCTGTTGGGGGCGGCGAATATGCGTGATATTGGCTATCATTTCCCTGATACTGCGGGAGAATTTAAAAATATAGATAGCAAGATACTGCTGAAGAAAACTGTGGAGTTGATTGCTACCAAAGGATATAAAGTGGGCAATATCGATGCAACCATTTGTGCCGAACGCCCGAAGTTAAAAGCGCACATTCCTCTGATGCAGGAGACAATGGCAACTGTTATGGGGATTGACATGGATGATATTTCCATTAAGGCGACTACTACTGAGAAACTCGGTTTTACAGGTCGTGAAGAAGGTATATCGGCTTATGCTACTGTACTGATAGAAAAGATTTCTTAACCCCCTAAAACAAATAATTATGATTCGTCTTTTAAAAATCTACTTAACACTTGCCTTTTTATTGGTAACTACTTTTTGTATGGCTCAGAAGAGTGAACTGAAATTTAGTAAAGATGGTAAATTCAAGATTGTACAATTTACCGATGTGCATTTTAAATATGGAAATCGGGCTTCAGATATAGCTTTGGAACGTATTAATCAGGTGCTTGATGACGAACGTCCGGATTTAGTGATATTTACCGGTGATGTCGTTTATTCTGCTCCGGCGGATTCCGGAATGTTGCAGGTACTTGAACCGGTAGTTAAGCGTAAACTGCCTTTTGTGGTTACTTTTGGTAATCATGACAATGAACAGGGAATGACACGGGAACAGTTATATGATATCATCCGTAAAGTTCCCGGCAATTTATTGCCTGATCGCGGAACTGTTTTGTCACCGGATTATGTATTGACAGTGAAATCGTCTTCTAATCTAAAGAAGGATGCTGCTTTGCTTTATTGCATGGATTCTCATTCTTATTCTCCTTTGAAAGATGTGAAAGGGTGTGCATGGCTTACATTCGACCAGATAAATTGGTATCGTCAACAGAGTGCGGCTTATAAAGAGCAAAACGGTGGACAACCTTTGCCGGCTCTTGCTTTTTTTCATATTCCTCTTCCTGAATACAATGACGCTGCCCGTAGCGAAAATGCAATTCTTCGTGGAACTCGTATGGAGGAAGCCTGTGCACCTAAATTGAATACAGGAATGTTTGCAGCGATGAAAGAAGCTGGCGATGTGATGGGTATGTTTGTAGGACACGACCATGATAATGATTATGCTGTGATGTGGAAAGATATCCTTTTGGCTTACGGACGCTTTACCGGTGGAAATACGGAATATAACCATTTGCCGAATGGAGCCCGTATTATTGTATTGGATGAGGGTACCCGTACATTCACATCCTGGATTCGTCAGAAAGACGGTGTGGTGGATAAAATCTCTTATCCGGCAAGTTTTGTCAAGGACGATTGGACTAAACGTTGAGACTTGCGAACTTCACGTGGCTAAGGCGCGTGTATTTTGAACCATAGCTTTCATATTGGCGTGATACTTTCGCTGATGCGACGTAGATAATATCTCCCAGTCGGTATTCATGTTCTATCCCGGATAGAGTGCATGAAATCGCACTGGGATTTTTTGATGGAATACTCATAATGACTAAGTTTCCACTGGCATCGGTCAAAGTCAGTATTTGCTTGACAAAAAACTGTGGGGTAGTGCCGTTCACTCTTGTTTTGTATGGATCATCTTCCAATCTTACCCGAGTGACTTTTAATTTTAAGTCTGTCAGCTTTTCTCCTAATTCTCCCAGATAGCGGCTGGGTGAACGCTTCTCCCTCGACTTTCTTATCATTATGTCCAAATGTATGGAATAATAAGCTTGTGCTATTTTGACGAAACGTTCCTGTTTAGGTATTTTGGGAATGAATTTGTACGCTACCCAACTTAGGTAAGCGGGATCTATCTTGAGGATTTCATGGAGAAAATGTCCCCGGTATTTTCCGAAGAAGATAAGGTCGTCACCATTACTCTGCATTCTTTTCTCATTGTAATCTACCAGGATGATACAACGTCTCGAATAATAAAACATCGTGCTGGCCATCCGCAGGGAGTCGTTGATGTCCGGTGACAGGTCATGTATATAAAGAATGGATTGTTTTTCGGGCAGGGGAGAGTACAGCCAAAGGGAATAGTTTGGTTTCCCCGGTCGGGGCAACACCACCAGGTAGACTCCTACCTCTTTAAAAGAGGCTCTGCCCCGGTTGTACTCATTCAATTTGGCATACAATAAGGCTTGCTCGTTTTCGGAAATGCCCGGTAATCTTGGGTTAGCCATAATTGTTCTCGCTTTTGGTATATTTCAAATATAAGGATTTTCTTTCAGAAAAGCAATTTTTCTCTTTGAAATCTCGTACATTTGTATCCATGTAAATTTTCAAAATTCGAATGGAAGAACGAAATAAGAGAGTATTGGTAGGTATGAGTGGTGGCATAGACAGCACCGCTACTTGCTTGATGCTGCAAGAACAAGGATACGAGATCGTGGGAGTTACTATGCGTGTGTGGGGAGATGAACCGCAGGATGCCAGAGAGTTGGCTGCACGGATGGGGATTGAACATTATGTGGCAGATGAACGTATTCCTTTTAAAGAGACCATTGTAAAAAACTTCATAGACGAATATAAGCAGGGGCGTACGCCGAATCCGTGCGTGATGTGCAATCCGTTGTTTAAGTTCCGTGTTTTGACAGAGTGGGCGGACAAGTTGAATTGTGCATGGATTGCTACCGGACATTATTCACGGTTGGAAGAGAAAAACGGATACACGTATATAGTAGCCGGAGATGATGATAAGAAAGACCAGTCGTATTTCCTTTGGAGATTGGGACAGGAAGTGCTGAAGCGTTGTATCTTTCCGTTGGGAGATTATACGAAAGTGAAAGTTCGCGAGTATCTTGCGGAGAAAGGATATGAGGCAAAGTCGAAAGAAGGGGAAAGTATGGAAGTCTGCTTTATTAAAGGAGATTATCGTGATTTTCTTCGTGAACAGTGTCCTGAACTGGATAGTGAAATCGGACCGGGATGGTTTGTCAACTCTGAAGGGGTGAAGTTGGGGCAACATAAAGGGGCGCCTTATTATACAATCGGTCAGCGTAAGGGATTGGAGATTGCTTTAGGAAAGCCGGCCTATGTATTGAAAATCAATCCGCAGAAAAATACCGTGATGCTTGGGGATGCCGACCAATTAAAAACAGAATACATGTTGGCGGAGCAGGATAAGATTGTGGATGAACAGGAACTGTTCGGATGTGAGAATCTGACAGTACGGATTCGTTATCGCAGTCGTCCTATCCCCTGCCGGGTGAAAAGATTGGAAGACGGACGTCTGTTAGTACGTTTCCTCGAAACGGCTTCGGCCATTGCCCCGGGACAATCTGCCGTGTTTTATGACGGGAGACGAGTGCTGGGAGGAGCTTTCATTGCTTCTCAAAGAGGAATCGGGTTGGTGATTATAGAAAATGAAGGATTATGATTGATTAAAAAGAAAGATAACTTATGAAGAAGTTTATAGTATTGATTCTCGCTTTAAATATGTATTTGGGTGTGTTTGCACAGTTTACTCCGGAGGATACCTTAAAATATCGAATTAGCCTGAAAGACAAGGCGGCTACAGACTATTCCTTGCAGAAACCGGAAAAATATTTGTCTATGAAATCTATAGAGCGTCGAAAGAAACAAGGATTACCCATTGATTCCACGGATTTGCCGGTCTGTAAGAAATATGTAGATGCTATACGGAAGACAGGTGTCCATGTACTCGTTACCGGGAAGTGGGATAATTTTGTTACTGTTTCTTGCAATGATAGTACTTTGATTGACGAAATAGCAAAGTTGCCTTTTGTACGTTCCACGGAAAGAGTGTGGAAAGGTATCACACAAAGAGCCCTTCAAAGAGATTCGTTAATAAATAAACCGGTGCGTACCGATAGCCTTTACGGTCCTGCAATCACACAGGCGGCAATGAGCCGTGTCAATCTTCTGCATGATGCGGGCTTTAAGGGACAGGGAATGACTATTGCCGTAATTGATGCCGGATTCCATAATGTGGATAAGATTGATGCAATGAAAAATATCCGTATTCTTGGGGTGCGTGACTTTGTGAATCCGGAAGCGGATATTTATGCTGAAAGTAGCCATGGAATGTCTGTATTATCCTGTATGGCCATGAATCAGCCGAATGTGATGATTGGCACAGCTCCTGAAGCTTCTTATTGGTTGCTGCGTAGTGAGGACGAATATTCGGAGAATCTGGTAGAACAGGATTACTGGGCGGCAGCCATTGAGTTTGCCGATAGTGTAGGAGTGGATTTGGTGAATACATCGCTTGGATATTATTCATTTGACGATCCTGCGAAGAATTATAGATATCGTGACTTGAATGGTCATTATGCGTTGATGTCTCGTGAAGCTGCGAAGGCAGCCGATAAAGGAATGGTCGTTGTTTGCAGTGCCGGAAATTCGGGGGCAGGTTCGTGGAAGAAAATTACCCCTCCGGGAGACGCAGAGAATATAATAACGGTAGGAGCTGTAAATAAAAGGGGGGAGCTGGCACCATTTTCTTCTGTTGGAAATACGGCTGACGGACGTGTGAAACCGGATGTAGTGGCTGTCGGTCTGAATTCGGATGTGATGGGAACAGATGGTAATCTTCGCCGTGCCAACGGAACCTCTTTCTCTTCTCCGATTATGTGTGGTATGGTAGCTTGTCTGTGGCAGGCTTGTCCGAAGCTGACAGCGAAGCAGATTATAGATTTGGTACGTCAATCGGGTGATAGAGCCGATTTCCCGGATAACATATATGGATATGGTATTCCCGATTTGTGGAAGGCTTATCTTAACTTTTCTTCCAAGGAAAAGAAATAATGTGACTGCTGTATGATAAACGCTATGAATAAGTCAAAGCAATCTGACTCCCTCTCTTTGGGAGAGGGTGGGGAGAGGCTTTCTCTTTTAGAGCTGAATGCACTCGTCCGCCGTAGTCTGGAGCAATGCCTGCCTGATGAATATTGGATACAGGCAGAGTTGAGCGATGTCCGTTCCAATACGACAGGGCATTGCTATCTGGAATTCGTGCAGAAAGATCCTCGTAGCAATAATCTCGTAGCCAAGGCACGCGGTATGATTTGGAATAATATCTACCGCTTGTTGAAACCTTATTTTGAGGAAACTACAGGGCAGTTATTTACTTCCGGCATTAAGGTGTTGGTGAAAGTAACAGTTCAGTTTCATGAACTGTACGGTTACAGTCTGACAGTGCTTGACATTGATCCTGCTTATACATTGGGAGATATGGCTCGTCGTCGCCGGGAAATATTATTACAGTTGGAAGAGGAGGGAGTGTTGACGCTGAATAAAGAGCTTGAGATACCGGTTCTTCCCCAGCGTATTGCTGTCATCTCTTCGGCTACTGCGGCCGGATATGGAGATTTCTGTCATCAGTTGCAGCATAATCCGGGCGGGTTCTTTTTCTATACGGAGCTTTTTCCGGCTTTAATGCAGGGAAATCAGGTAGAAGAATCAGTGTTGGCGGCTTTGGATCGTATTAATGCCCGCATCAATGAATTTGATGTAGTAGTCATCATTCGTGGTGGTGGAGCTACTTCCGATTTGTCCGGCTTTGATACTTATCTATTGGCAGCTGCATGTGCGCAATTTCCGTTACCTATCATTACTGGTATTGGGCATGAACGCGATGATACAGTGCTTGATTCCGTTGCTCATACCCGGGTAAAAACTCCTACGGCTGCTGCCGAACTCCTGATTCACCGGGTAGGGGAAGTTGCGGAGCATCTGGAAGAATTATCTATGCGTATTCAACAAGGAGCTTATATGCTTCTTGATCTGGAACGACGAAGGTTGGAAACTCTCCAAACCCGTATTCCCAATCTTGTTCATCGCAAACTTGCGGACGCTCGTTTTTCTTTGCTGGTAGCAAAGAAAGATTTGTCACAGGTGACGAAAGCATTAGTGGCCCGTCAATCTCACCGTCTGGAACTTTTGCAACAACGAATAGCGGACGCTTCTCCGGATAAACTCTTGAGTCGTGGATATAGTATTACAATAAAAGACGGGAAAGCGGTGACGGATGTATCTTCACTGAAGCCGGGAGACCATTTGATAACCCGGTTATCGAAAGGAGAAGTTCGATCGGTGGTAGAAAAGTAACTATCCACCAAACGTGTATTTGTAAAAACATTAATCATTAAATATCAATCATCGTGGCAGCAAAAAAAGAAACATATTCCCAAGCGATGGAACGTCTTGAAAAGATCGTTCGCCAGATAGATAACAACGAACTGGATATCGACATTTTGAGTGAGAAAATAAAAGAAGCCAATGAAATTATTGCCTTTTGCAAGGATAAACTGACAAAAGCCGACCGGGAAGTCGAAAAATTATTGCAAGAAAAGAGGCAATCTGAAGAATAAAAGTTATTTTTGCGTTTCAATGCATAGAAAATAAACTAATACATAACAATATGAAAGAAATAGACTGGGCGAATCTGTCGTTTGGATATATGAAGACAGATTACAATGTGAGAATCAATTTCCGTAATGGTGCATGGGGAGAACTGGAGGTAAGCAGTGAAGAACACCTTAATTTGCACATGGCGGCAACCTGTTTACATTATGGTCAGGAAGCCTTTGAAGGACTGAAAGCATTCCGTGGAAAAGATGGTAAAGTTCGTATTTTCCGTTTGGAAGAAAATGCTGCCCGTTTGCAATCTACTTGCCAGGGAATTCTGATGGCAGAACTTCCGACAGAACGATTCAAAGAAGCAATCTTGAAAGTGGTGAAGCTGAATGAACGCTTTATTCCTCCTTATGAAACCGGTGCTTCTCTTTACATTCGTCCGCTATTGATTGGAACAAGTGCCCAGGTAGGCGTACATCCTGCAGATGAGTATATGTTTGTAGTATTTGTAACTCCGGTAGGACCGTACTTCAAAGGTGGCTTCTCTACCAATCCGTACGTTATCATTCGTGAGTTTGACCGTGCCGCTCCTCATGGAACAGGTATTTATAAAGTGGGTGGTAACTATGCAGCCAGTCTTCGTGCTAACAAGAAAGCGCACGATTTGGGCTATTCCTGCGAGTTCTATCTTGATGCGAAAGAAAAGAAATATATCGATGAATGTGGTGCTGCCAATTTCTTCGGTATTAAGGATAATACGTATATCACTCCGAAATCATCTTCTATCTTGCCTTCTATTACCAATAAGAGTTTGATGCAGTTGGCAGAAGATATGGGTATCAAGGTAGAACGCCGTCCGATACCGGAAGAAGAACTGGAAACATTTGAGGAAGCAGGTGCTTGTGGTACTGCTGCAGTAATCAGCCCGATTCAACGTATCGATGATTTGGAAAACGGAAAATCTTATGTGATCTCTAAAGACGGTAAGCCGGGACCAATCTGTACAAAATTGTATAATAAGCTCCGTGGAATTCAGTATGGCGACGAACCGGATACGCATGGCTGGGTAACAATAGTGGAATAACTATATTTTTGAAATGACACATTTATCAATTAATATTATTCATTATGTTAAAACAAAATTCAGAATTGCGTGCGCAGGCACGTGAGGCACTTCGAGGCAAGTGGCCTATGGCAGCTGTTGCTGCACTTATTTATTCAGTTATAGCCGGCGGTTTATCAGCTATTCCTTTGATTGGAGGGTTATGCTCATTATTTGTCGGACTACCGGTTGCGTACGGTTTTACTATTGTAATGCTTGGCGTATGTAGAGGCAAAGACATTGACTTTGGTACTTTGTTCGAAGGTTTCCAAGATTATGGACGTATTTTTGTCACTAAGTTGCTTCAGATGGTCTATACAGTTTTGTGGTCACTGTTGCTGCTTATACCGGGTATCATTAAGGCTTATTCTTATGCAATGACCGACTTTATCTTGAAAGATGAACCGGAAATGAAAAACAATGCAGCTATTGAGAAAAGTATGGCTATGATGGAAGGAAACAAGATGAAGTTGTTCATGCTTGATTTAAGCTTCATTGGCTGGGCCATCCTTTGTATCTTTACTTTTGGTATTGGATTTCTTTTCCTGCAACCGTATGTTGCTATTTCCCGTGCTGCTTTCTATGAAGATTTGAAAGCACAACAAGGCGGAAATGTGGAAGTAGACGTTGAAGTGAATGTTGAGATTTGATAAGACGAATCATTCAGCACTATAGAAGAATGGAGCATGGAGAAATCTGTGCTCCATTTCTTTTTGTCGGTTGCATCAAAATCAGTACCTTTGCGATCTAATCAGGATTGATATGGGAAAGAATAAATTAGAAAAGTTTGCCGATATGGCAAGTTATCCGCACGTATTCGAATATCCTTATTCGGCGGTAGATAACGTGCCTTTTGACATGAAGGGGAAATGGCATAAAGAGTTTTTTAAGAACGATCATCCGATTGTGCTCGAACTGGGTTGCGGACGTGGTGAGTATACCGTCGGTCTGGGTAAGATGTTTCCCGAAAAGAACTTTATAGCAGTGGATATAAAAGGCGCCCGTATGTGGACGGGAGCAACGGAGTCATTACAGGCCGGAATGAAGAATGTCGCTTTCCTGCGTACCAATATTGAAATCATCGAACGTTTTTTTGCCGAAGGCGAAGTGAGTGAAATATGGCTTACTTTCTCTGATCCGCAAATGAAGAAAGCAACCAAACGACTGACCTCTACCTATTTTATGGAACGGTATCGCAAATTCTTGCAGCCGAATGGCATTATCCACCTGAAAACGGACAGCAACTTCATGTTTACCTATACGAAATACATGATTGAGGCAAACAAACTTCCCGTTGAGTTTATGACTGAAGATTTATATCATTCTGGTCTGGTAGATAATATTCTCGGTATTAAGACCTATTATGAACAACAATGGCTGGATCGTGGTTTAGATATTAAGTATATCAAATTCCGGCTTCCGCAGGAAGGTAAACTACAAGAACCGGATGTGGAAATAGAGCTTGATCCCTATCGTAGCTATAACCGTAGCAAGCGTAGCGGATTGAATACAAGCAAATAATTCTCCAGCAGTAAATAGTAATTAAATCGTATAATTGTAAATCGTCAAATAGTAAATAAAATGACTCTCTATCCTAAATTGATATTGGATGCATTGGCAACGGTGCGTTATCCTGGTACGGGAAAGAATTTGGTGGAAGCGGAGATGGTTGCCGATAATCTTCGTATTGATGGTATGACTGTCAGCTTTTCATTGATTTTTGAGAAACCGACTGATCCGTTTATGAAATCAATGTTGAAAGCTGCGGAAACAGCTATTCATACGTATGTCTCTCCTGATGTGCAGGTAACAATCACAACAGAGAGTAAGCAAGCCGCTCGTCCGGAAGTTGGCAAGCTCCTTCCGCAAGTGAAGAATATAGTCGGTATATCTTCCGGTAAAGGTGGCGTGGGTAAGTCTACGGTGTCTGCGAACCTGGCAGTTGCTCTGGCTAAATTAGGCTATAAGGTTGGTTTGCTCGATGCAGATATTTTCGGTCCTTCCATGCCTAAGATGTTTCAGGTGGAGGATGCACGCCCCTATGCTGAACGTATAGATGGTCGTGACATGATTATTCCGGTGGAGAAATATGGAGTGAAATTATTGTCTATCGGTTTCTTTGTCGATCCGGATCAGGCAACTTTGTGGCGTGGTGGAATGGCAAGTAATGCATTGAAACAGTTGATAGCTGATGCAGCCTGGGGAGATTTGGATTATTTCCTGATAGACCTTCCTCCCGGAACCAGTGACATTCATTTGACGGTTGTTCAAACATTAGCCATGACAGGAGCGATTGTTGTCAGCACTCCGCAAGCGGTTGCTTTGGCAGATGCCCGTAAGGGAATCAATATGTTCACCAATGATAAGGTAAATGTACCTATTCTCGGTTTGGTTGAGAATATGGCTTGGTTTACTCCCGCTGAACTTCCCGAGAATAAATACTATATCTTTGGTAAAGAAGGTGCCAAGAAACTGGCTGAAGAAATGAATGTTCCTTTGTTGGGACAGATTCCTATCGTGCAAAGCATCTGTGAAGGAGGAGATAATGGTACGCCTGTTGCGTTGGATGAAGACTCCGTGACCGGACGTGCTTTCTTATCCCTGGCTGCCAGTGTCGTTCGTCAGGTAGATCGCCGGAATGTAGAGATGGCTCCAACTCAAATTGTAGAAATGCATAAATAAAGATGGTGGGGAGTTTGGAGGACTTTTGGCCTCCCACTCGTAGGATATAAAAAGGAGCTGTCTAACGAGTCCTGAATATTGAAAATCACCCACGCTATAACTATCTGTAGCGTGGGTGAAATTGTAAATGAGGGACTTGTTAGACAGCCCTTTTTCTTTATTGATTTATTAGGTTTGAATTACTTATTCATAGCCTTCATTAACTGTTCTTTCATCGTGTCTACTCCCGGAAAACCTGTTTGCTTAAAGGTGATATTACCCTCCGGATCAACAACAAAGTAGGTAGGAACTCCCTGTATGTTGAAATTGGACATCAGAAAACTCCATTGCTCATTTGTCACACGGAAATGTTCACCATGAATATCGGTAATCATATTTTCCCAAGTACCTTTGGGAGAAGTCTCGCCTGTGATGTAAAGGTAGATAATATCCATATCTTTTAATTCCTCTTTCATGGGAAGAATAGCTTTATTAGCCGTGCGGCAAGGACCACACCATGTTGCCCAGAAATCAACTAACAATGTGTGTCCCCGGAATTTAGAGATAATGGAGGGAAATAAATCCTCATTGGAGACTTGTCCGGCTTCGTTCACTGTGAATCCTGTCTTTCTTTTGTTCAATTCAATTTTCTTTATGATTTCTTTGTTCGTTTGGTTAAGCATCTCGGCATAAACCGGAGAAGAAAAAGTTTTTAATTCGGCATGCTGTTCTGTTGTTAACGGGGAGAAATTTTTGATGGATTGATACAGCTTATTAAATTTAATATTATCAAATAAGGGTCCCTGTCCTGTTCCTAGTGTCTCCTCAAGTACCTTTTGAGAATCTGGCAGGAAGCTTATCAAATAAATCGTCGATGCGTAATATTTGCCGTATAGAGCTTTAAGAGTGTTGATAGAACTGAATTCCTTTAATATGTCATAGTATCCTTTAGGAGTATCGATGTGAGTATTATAAAAATAATCGTCTGTCTGTTCCCTATTCAGTTTATTGACAGCAATATGTGCTGATTTTAGTTCTCTCTCCGTCATAGCGATTTTGCCAGTCGCATCCAGATCTACCAGGATATTTAATAGCTCTTTGCACGCATTACTGTATTGTGATTGCGCGATTTCTTTTCGAATAGATGGAAGGCGCTCAAGTACATAAGCTTTATATTCATCTGCACTTTTCCCGACAATGTCGTTGTACATATCCATGTAATAAACGCTTTTTAATACAATGTTTATATCTACTGAAGCTAATTCTTGTTGTAGGCTAGCCAGATAACCATTGAAGTATACAGGCTCTCCATACGTTTTATCTTTTCTTTGCAGATGTGCTTGTCTGCGGCAAAGTTCTTTCGTATTTATAATGAGTGATGTCTCTTCATTGGGAGCTATCAGACATTCAATCCAACCAAAAGGAAATTCCAATGCTACGCTTGTAACAGATACCACTTTTAATTCCGCCAGGAAAGTGCCGTCTTCCTTGATTTTTATGATATTCTGTTCGTTGTGGATATTCAGTGCAGGACTTTCTATGTGCATCTTCACTTGCTTTATCATCTCTTTTTGATAGTCCAGTATTTTTCCTTTAAGAGTAGCAGTTCCGTAGGCCAACTTAGGAGTCGGCAATATCGCTTTCTTATTTATTTTGTGTACGACTGCTTCTTTGGGAAGTTTCTGTTTATAGAATGCATCCTTATCCAGTTGTATGCCCCATATCTTATATGCTCCGTCAAAATCCCCTTCCGAGAAATCCAGACTGGTCACATTTTCGGGTATGGGAGGAAATAACAATTGGAATTCCGCTTCTCCTGATTCCGGCATCCAGAACTCCTTGTCTAATGTGATTCCAATTCCTCTTCGAATGGGATAGAGCATTCCATTGTTGTCTTTCAGGAAACTGCCCGTTGCTATTTTTATCCAATATTTAGGATGATAGAAAGCCTTTATATACACTGTTGTCACTGTATCACTCATGACAATTTTATCGACCTCGATACTGTTGGAGCTCCATGCTAGAAAAGGAGGACGCTCGATCACTCTGTCTTTGGCTTGTATGATGCAGGTCATGCAGCATATCAAACCAATAATCCATACGAATCTTTTCATGTGAATAATGTTTTGTTACATGAGCAAATATAAGGATCTTTTTATAACTATCCTTGTAAACAGCTGAAAAAGAAATGTTTTTTTGAGCACCGGGGAAGGATACGTTCGGCACTGGGGGAGGAGGGTGCTCCCCACCGATGAACGCCCCTTTCCTTACCGATGAGGAAAGGGAGCGGCACCGGGGAAAGAATTTACTGTAATCTGAATACGATAGGAATGGTATACTTGACAGAAACAGGCTGTCCTTTTTGCATTCCTGGTTCCCATTTAGGCATATTACCCACTACGCGTACAGCCTCTGCATCCAGTGACGGAGATACACTGCGTAAGACTTTGATATTCGACAAACTTCCGTCTTTACCAATAATCATCTGTATGATGACTCTGCCTTGCTCTTTACTTTTTTGAGCGATGACGGGATATTTGATACTTCTAGCCAGATATTGGAACAGGCCGGCTTGTCCTCCCGGAAATTTGGGCATTGCTTCTACCACGGTGAATACTTCATCCTCATTTTCTCCTTTTACACTGCCTCCCTCTGGAGTTGGATCATCTTTTGCAGCATAGCCCACCACCACTACTTCATCCATGTCGGACTGCTTTACCTCTTCCGCTTTGGGAAGCTCCGGACCAGTAAGTCTGAAAGCAACAGGAACTGTAAATTTCACGTTCACCGCTTCTCCCCTTTGTTTACCGGGTTTCCATTTAGGCATGGCGGCAATTACACGCATGGCTTCTTTGTCGAGATACGGATTGACACTTCGTTCCACTTTCGTATCGGCTATAGTTCCGTCCTTTTTAACAGTAAAGCTTACAATCACGCGTCCTTGTGCGCCGATTGCATGTGCTTCAGCCGGATATTTGACATTCTTCGACAAGTAATCCATCAGTGCCTGTGCTCCTCCCGGAAAATCTGGCATTTCTTCTACAACTTGGAAGACAACGGAATCTGGTACACTTTTGATTTGAGTTTCCGTCATTTCCTTTCCTTGCTTATCCAGTGGAAGTGTAGTTCCTTGAATTTCTTCTATAGGAAGTTCCGGAATATCCGTGGTTTCAGCTTGTATGGCAGCTTCTTCTGTTGCTTGCCCCATCATTTCTTTGGCAAATTTTTCAGTAGTACGTGCCACCATTTCGATGTTACTGACAATCATTAAGATAGCAGCCAAGGGAAGAAACATCAGATATTTTGTTCTTCCTATTTCTTTCGTTCTTCGTTTATTCATCATTTTAATACGATTTTTGAGTGGTAAAACATTGAAACTATTTGATAAATTTGCTGCAGCCTTGTGATGTGCCAGTCCCAATAAATGGTACTGGTATGATTTACTATCATGCCCCGTCTCCAATACATGGTGATCTGCCAGGTATTCGAGGTTTCCTCTGACTTCCCGTTTCATCAGCCAGATAAATGGATTGAACCAGCAAAAGATACACATTATCTCGCTGATAAGTACGTCTACCGAATGGTATTGACGGACGTGTGTCTCTTCATGAGTAATGATTTCACTGATTTCAGATTCCGTATGTGATTGTGGGTGTATGAATATCCAGTGGAAGAAAGAAAAAGGGCCGGTTTCCTTCTTTAATAGATGTACGCGTACTCCTTGTATCTTGCTTTTTGAGCATTGGAAGTGTAACCGGATAATGCTACCCAGTTGTACAAAGAAGCGTGTAGCTAGTGATAACATTCCGCTCCAATAGATAATTTTTGCGAACTGTATGATAACCTCTTGCCAGTTCATTGCAGGCTCTTGTAAAGGAGTAACTGCTTGCTCCGGAAGTATGATGGTTGCATAAAGATCTGCCATTGCCACCATTGGTTCGTGAGCTTTTATCCATCCCTGAATATTCAGCAAAGGATAAAGCAAGGAGATGGCGAAGAAACATAGCAAAGCCATCCTGCGCCAATGGAAGAAGGTGTCTTTATGAAAAAACAACCGATAGAATGCGTAGAACAGAGCTATCGCTACATTTATCTTTAGAAAATAAGCCAGTTCCGGAGTCATGGTGATGAATGTTTTCTATTAATTTTCTTTTCCTTTTTCAATGAGTTCGATAATATCTTTGAGATCATCGGTCGAAATTTTCTGGTCTTTGGCAAAGAAAGAAACCATCTCTTTGTAAGAGTTCTCAAAGTAGTTACGAACTACACCACTCATAAAATGGCGTTTATATTCATTTTCGCGAATGGCAGGAGTATATTGGTAGGTATTACCCACACGTTTCGGTGTGACATATCCTTTTCGCTCGAGGTTCTTCACGATAGATGCTACTGTGGTATAAGGAGGTGCCGGTTGCGTATACTTTGCAACAATGTCTTTTACGAAACAGCATTGTAACTCCCAAATGTAGATCATTACTTCTTCTTCTTGTATAGTTAACTTTTCCATGGAGATGTTGTTTAATTACGAATACTTCGCAAATCTACGAATATTTCGTAAACAGCCAGTAGATAGTTGGTTAATAATTGTGAATGTGTAAATTTTGCAAGAATATTTTGATTGCATTGTTGCCTGGAAATTAGTTAAGCATAAAAAAAGACCGGATAAACATTATTTTTTTCTATATAGTCACTCTTTAATAACCTTTATGCAAAAAATAGACTATCAAGGATTTTTTTATATAAAATAAATGAAATATATTTGCGGCTACGAAACATACGTTAAATATGGAAGGGTGCGTTTCAATACTTTAATCAGTTACGAATAATTCCCCGCACCTCAAACAGGACTATTAACTAATAATGCCAACCAAAGGGAAGAGGGAGGCAAACTAAAAAATGAATGATATGAAAAAAGGTTTGATTTTTGTGCTATTTGCACTTGTTTCTATCGTTTCTTATTCTCAAATTTCTTGGAATGCCAAAGTGGGTATGAACATGAGTAACTACACTGGGGATATGGATACTGACATGAAGATTGGATTTAATGTAGGTGTTGGTATGGAATATCAGTTCTCTGATATGTGGTCTATCCAACCTTCTTTGATGCTTACTCAAAAAGGTGCAAAAATAAAAGAAGATGGTGAGACTATGAAGTTTAATCCTATGTATCTTGAGATTCCTGTTTTGGCAGCTGCAAGATTTGCTGTTGCTGACAATCAGAACATCGTTGTGAAAGCTGGTCCTTATTTTGCATTTGGTGTTGCCGGAAAGGTAAAAGTTGGTGATGACAAAGCTGATTTCTTTGGTGATGGTGATGATCAATTTGGTGGAAAAAGATTTGATTGTGGTATTGGTGTAGGTGTTGCTTATGAAATCGGTAAATTCTTTGTAGGTCTGGATGGTGAATTCGGCTTTACTAATGTAGTTGATTTCAAATCAGACGGGGTAAGTAATCCTAAGAACATGAACTTCTCTATTGGTGTAGGTTACAAGTTCTAAACTTATTATACTCTCTTTATAATATCTCTAAAATCCCTCGTTCTATACTCTCTTGGAACGGGGGATTTTTCTGTCTTTATATAAAAAGAAAAACGGCATATCTCCATTGAAAGGATACACCGTTAATTCTCTCTCTTGCAATTCTTACTCATTAATCACTTATCTGCTTGGATAAGTTTGCTTTCTCTTTTAATTCTTTGTATCTCTCTATTGCATGTTTGCGACTCATTAGTATTTGCCAGCGGTATACCCAACAGGTGGTCAGGAAATAAATACCAGCTTGTAGCCATAAAGCTTTATATTCAAAAGCTACTTCACTAAGAGTGGCTCCCATATTGTTGATTTTTACAAAGCCGTTAATTCCAAACGTTGAGGGGAAGATGTAGGATACATACTTCCAAAACGGAGGAATAGCTGCCCCCGGCCAGGAAATACCGGAAATAAATAACAAGGGGACTGATGTGAATACAAAAATCAGCATACACGTTTCCCGGTTGCGAATGGCAATGGAAGCTGTCATCGCAAAGAAAATACAAGCCGCAAGATAGGGGACAACGAATAATATTAATGAACCGGGTTGTCCTATTTGGTTGAGGCTAAACAATCTTGGAACTACATAAAGTACGTAGAAAGCTACCAATATATAAACCAGAAAATAACTCAATCCTTTTCCTAATACAATTCGTAACGTTCCGTTGTAATGACGGTTGATAGGTACAAGATCCCTAAATCTGTTGTTCTCACGAGCAGTTCCTGCGGCGAGACCGATGCCGAGCAATAATGTCTGTTGGATAATCAATACCAATACAGCAGGAATCAGAAAAGCGGCGAATCCGGCAGTAGGGTTGAAGATGGAAATCTCTTCATATTCTATCGGATAAGCGGTGATTTCATCCTGACGATCGGTCGTGTTTCCGCTACGTGCAATTTTGATGTCCTTGTTCATATCCAGAGAAACGGCAGTGTTGGCAAGAAGCATCGATTTATAGTATAACAATCCGCTCATATCGCAATAGATGCTGACCTGTGTCTGCTTTCCTTTGGCGATATTGTCGCTGAAATCCGAAGGGATATAAATGATACCATACGCACGCCGGTTCTTCAGCATTTGTTTGGCCTCTTCCATATCGGCACAGTAAGAGACGATTTGAATATCGGGTGTGGCATCTACCTTGCGTAGATATTCACGGCTAAGAGATGAATGCGAATCGTCTACAACAACAGCAGGAACTTCACGCACTACTTCGTTGTCATAAATGAAACTATACAACAACGGATAACCTAGTGGGACGAGTATGAAAAATATCAGTACCCCCTGGTCGCGGAAAGTTGTCTGAAACTCCCGCTTCCAGATATAAAACAGGTCATTGATGCCTTGGGCTATCTTGTCTTTTAATTTTATATCTTTCATTTAGGGTATATATTTATAGTAAACCAATGCTTCCTTCAGGCGATGAACCACAAAGAAAGGGAGCATCATAAATATTAATAGTGCCATATAGTTGGTCCATGAGTAAGCCATGCTATATCCGTTGAGCGCTTGATCAACGTAAATAAGGAAATAATGCCGCAACGGGAATAGGTTACTCAAAGCCTGTAGAACAGGGTGCATAGCCATGACCGGGAATGAAAATCCGGAAATGGAGAATGATATGACTCCCCATAGGGAGGCGAAACTTAATCCGAGTCGTAGAGTCGGCAGAGTTCCTATCATGACAATGCCACAACATTGAGATGCCAATACGAGACACAGTGTGGCGAATATCATCGGGAATATGCCGCTATTGCAAGGAAAATGCAGGAATCCATACAGGTATACATTATAAAATATACCCATAATGAAAAAGACTATTGTATGGGGAAGCAGTTTTCCAGCCAATGCAATGTAAATGGAGTTGTTACTCATCCGTAGCCATTCGCGGGCAGTACGATCCTTGATTTCCACACCGATTGAATAAACGGTAACCATAAATATTAATAGCATGAGTACCCCCGGTATCAGTGTATTGCATAAGTATACCGAATAGTTCAGCCACGGATTATTTAGTGGGTGTGTATCAATTACGATTGGTTGCAGATAAGCCATAGCCTGATCCTCTGTCGCACCTTTGGCATACAGCATCGTCCGGGCCGCAGCTCCGGAGGTGAGTTCTCCCATCATTTTCATGTCCCTGAACAATAGAGAGCCTGCAATCAGGTATGAGTAATTGGTGTAGAAAGAGATCGTTGGCTGCCGTTGGCTTTGTGCCTCTGCCGATAAACCCTTGGGGAGATAGAAGAATCCGTAGATTTTTCCCTCCTGCATGGCAATACGTGCATCTGTTACATTGCTGTAATGAGCTACAACCCCTGTCTGCGAAAAAGCATCCAGGTTGCGGACAATATTACGGGAAGTAGGCGAATCATCCATGTCCACCACTCCCGCAGGCAAATCCTTGGGAAGCCCCGAATCCATTAAAGTGGTGAAGAATATATAGCAAAACAGCGGGGCGATGACCATACAGAAGAGATAGAGCGGACGTGATACCAACCGCCGGCACTCTCTTTGCATGACCTGCCACAAAGCTATATATTTCTTTTCTCTCTCTTTCATGGTCATTTACTTGTCAATGATAACAGACATACCCGGACGGAGATTTTCCACCTTTTCTACCGGAGAAGCTTTCACCTCGAATGTTTTCAGATCGAACTGTCCGGTGGTTTTGGTTGCTTTCCAAGCAGCATAAGTGCCTAAATCTTTCAGATAGTATACTTTGAGTTGGATCTTTTTATTATCCAAAGCAGGAATGACAGCCTCGAACTCCGAACCCATCGTCAGGTTCTTCAGCAGATCTTCGCGTACATTGAATGTTACCCACATATCGTTGAGTTCAGCGATATTCATGATAGGAGCACCGGTACCAACCAATTCGCCTACCTTCGGGAATATTTCAGAAACTTCCCCGGCAGCCGGAGCGATGAGATAAGTTTCCTTAATATACGATTCAACTTCGGCAACAGCTCCTTTCGCCCGGTTTACCAAAGCTTCCGCAGCCATCTTATCTTCACGTTCGGCTCCATTCTTCGCCATGGTATATTGTGCTTTGGCAGCTTTCTCTGTTGCAATACTTGCATCCCGTTGCGCAGTCACTTCATCCAGCTTCTGTGCAGGCATCACTCCCTGTTCATAGAGATTCTTGATGCGTTGGTATGATTTCTCGGCAATGGTAACGCCTGCTTGGGCTTTTTGCCACATTTCATAAGCTGCCTGGATTTGTTCCTCCCGTGCGCCTTTGATTGCTTTTTCATTTTGTGCCTGTGCAGCTGCTTCAGCAGCACGTGCCTGTTCCATTTTTGCTACCACGTCAGGAGCTTCCAAAATGGCTAGTGTATCCCCGGCATTGACACTTTGCCCTTCTTTCACGCGAAATTCCAGTATACGTCCCGGAACTTTACTTGAAACGCGATATTCGGTAACTTCAGCCTGTCCCTGTATAATTTCAGGACCTTTGCGGAGCATGAAGAAGCCAACGACTGCAACGATTGCAATAACTCCCAACAGAGTAAGGAATGCAAGCAGCATATTGCTGTTTTGTGATTTTATAGGTGCCATATTAATATGAATTTAAATGATAGTTGATAAATGATAAATGATAAATGATAGGTGATAACTGATAGTTGATAGATGATAACTGATAGTTGATAACTGATAACTATCATTTATCAACTATCACCTATTTCAGAGTTCCCAAAGATTTCTTCAGATAGATTTCCGTCAGCTTCACATCTATTTGCGCGTCAATCTTTTCTGAATGAGCAGACAACCATGCTGTTTGTGCTTCAAGAACATTGCTGGTGGCAATCACTCCTTCTTTAAAACCAAGTGTTGCATAGCGTAGATTTTCTTCCGCTTTTTCCATGTTTTTAGAAGACATTACCAATTTCTTACCGGCTTCTTTTACCTTGAATGCGGCTTGATTGACCTGTAATTCTATTTTTTCACGAGCATCCTGAAGTTGATACTGTGCAATACGAGCTTCGGCTTTTGCCGCTCTGGTTTTATAAATACCTTCTCCCCAGTGCCATATAGGTATCTGTACCATCACTCCCACATTCCACATACCTTTGAACTTGTTTTCAAAGCTATTGAAAACCGAGGGATTGGTTACCATATAATTTCCCATCAATGCGATGGATGGAAGATGTTCTGCACGGGTTACATTTACTTTCTGTTTATAAATCTGCGTTGCCAATTCGAGGCTACGTATTTCCGGACGATTCTCATAAGCGGTGGATAGATCGAAATGAGGGTCCGTTGTCAGTAATGGAATGTCTTCCATATTTTCGTCTGCCAGTGTGATGGGAGAACTAAGATCAATGCCACATAGTTGACACAACAACATTCGCGCAAGACTCAATCCGTCTTCCACTTTAGTCAGTGTCATTTCCGCTTCATTTACCTTGACGCGTACAGACAAACCGTCTGCTTTCGTAGCTACTCCTTCATTAATCATTTTCTCTACATCGCTGTCCAGCTGTTGCAAAAGCTTTAGATAACCTTCCGCCAACTTCTTTTTGTTAACCAGCGAAATAACTTGCCAGTAGGCTTGGTCCGTACTCATGATCACTTCCTGCATACCGCCGTGATGTTGTTCTTGGGCCAACTCTTCGGCATACTTTGTAATTTTGTTGTATGCACGGATCTTCCCACCCATATATAAGGGCTGTGTCAATGTAATGGCACCTGCATAGACATTTCGGGTGTCTGTGCGGAGCGCATCCACTAAAGAGTTTCCCGCTTGATCGAGAGCGGGTAGAGCTCCACTTAAAGAAGAAATAAGTGGCGCCAAGTCTGGGTATGCTGTTACAATCTCGTGTGCGGCCTGTTGGAAAGGCACAGCCAGATTCGTTCCTAATCCTGAAAGCGCAGCTTTCTGGTCATTATTTAATAATGAAAACTCTTTCTGGTTCCTCATGTAAGCTCCCGTTGCCGAGAAATTAGGCAAATAATTTGTAAATGCAGCTTTCCGTTGATAATGAGCAGCATTTATTTTTTCATTGCTTATCAACAAATCTTTGTTGTTGGCAAGAGCTAATGCGCGGCAACTATCCAGACTTAGAAAGCTCTGCGCTTTTACTGTAAAAGTGAAACTTAACAGAAATGTCAGAAAAAAAACTTTTTTCATCGCATCTTGCATATTAATAAGGTGATACTTCTATTTTAAATAACCCTGTTCTTATGTAATTTGTTTATTAAAGTAGTCAGTTTTTTTGTACTTGTTTACTTAAACAATAATTGCATAAACAACGATGCAAATGTATATGCTTTCTGTGAGAACTCAAAACGAATTAGCTTTTTTTAGAAATATAGTGGGGTTGGATTCTGTTGAAAAGAAAGAAGGCTGTTTCTCATGACGAGGAACAGCCTTTCTTGATATATAAAGTAAGGGGATTTTAATTACAGAGCACCTACTTCTTTCAAAGCAGCGTTCGTTCCGTGAACAGCTTTTGCGCTAGCTGCGAACTTAGCTTTTTCGTCTTCGTTCAGGTTCAGTTCAACGATCTTTTCGATACCGTTCTTGCCAAGGATTACAGGAACGCCGATGCAAAGATCTGATTCGCCGTATTCACCTTCCAATAATACAGAACAAGGAACCATCTTCTTTTGGTCGTGAAGGATAGATTCAACTACGAATGCTCCCGCTGCACCCGGTGCATACCATGCAGAAGTACCCAGCAATTTAGTCAGTGTAGCACCACCTACCATTGTAGCAGCGGCAACTTCTTCCAGTTTTTCGGCAGAGATGAAGTTGGATACAGGCATACCTTTGTAAGTAGCGAAACGAGTCAAAGGAATCATAGTAGTATCACCGTGACCGCCGATAACCATACCTTCTACTTCGTTAGCGTTGCAACCGATAGCTTGAGACAAGAAATATTTGAAACGAGAGCTATCCAGAGCACCACCCATACCGATAACACGGTTTTTCGGCAAGCCCAGAGCTTTCAATGCCAAATAAGTCATTGTATCCATTGGGTTAGAGATAACAACGATGATAGCGTTAGGAGAATATTTCAACAGGTTTTCTGCTACCGATTTAACGATACCGGCGTTCACACCGATCAGTTCTTCACGAGTCATACCCGGTTTACGAGGAATACCTGAAGTAATCACAACAACGTCAGAGTTAGCAGTCTGAGCATAGTCGTTCGTGCAGCCTATCAATGTAGTGTCGAAACCCAACAATTGAGCTGTCTGCATCATATCCATTGCTTTACCTTCTGAAACGCCTTCTTTAACGTCCAGCATTACTACTTCGTCTGCTACTTCATTAAAAGCAAGTACATTTGCACATGTAGCACCTACGTTACCTGCGCCTACTACGGTTACTTTTGACATAATACTATATATTTAAAAAGTTGATAATTTGTTTTATCTTTTAGCGCGACAAAATTACAACGATAATCCTGATTAAAGAAATTTTTCCGTAATAATTTTAGTTAAAGGTCTAAGTTCTCCCGAATGGACAGCTATAATGGAAAAAAAAGTGGTCGGACAAGCCGTTGGCAAGCGTGGAAAAGAAGCGGAGAATAAGCAACGAAAACGATACAAAAACGAGGGTGTCCGAAGAGGGGTGCACAAAGCGCTGAAACGCCCGCCAGTAAAGGGGGAAAACCCAATGGAAACCAGTAGAGTAGAGAAGAGTAGAGAAAAGAAGAGTAAGTAAAAGTATTATTTCTGTTATAAACAACAGCAATAATACTGGGCAGAGAAGACAGCTTTTGCTGCTGCCGCTGTCGGTTCGGATCACTTCGCCGGTGCTGTTTCTGTTCCCGCGTCCTTCATGAATTGTTCGTCCGGCAGATGACCGACTTTCGTCTGGTAGGTTGTTGATGCTCGTCCGGTGGGTAACGGACATTCACACGGTAGATAACATACGTTTGTCCGTTAGGTAAATGCTATATTATTTCTCGGGCTACCGCTTAGCGTACGGACATGAGCTGAATGGATATTTATTGAAACGCAGATTAATGCAGATTTTCGCAGATTATTTCAAAAACTCTCACTTTTTATACTTGACTTCTGTTGCGAAATGATTACTTTTGCGCACGTTATCAATTCACAACTGAAACTATGAGTAAAAAAAGCCTTCTTATTGCGGCCGTGGCTATCTTGGTGATAGCTATTATTGGTATTACTTATTTATTGTTTACCGAAAAACAAGCTAACCGGGAGTTAGTGCAGGAATTCCAATTAGACAAGGAAGATCTGGAAAACGAATATGCCCGTTTTGCACAACAATATGATGAGTTAAAGATGACGATTTCTAATGACTCTTTATCTCAATTACTGGAACAGGAACAATTGAAAACTCAACGTCTATTGGAGGAACTTCGTACTGTGAAGAGCTCGAATGCGACAGAGATTCGTCGTTTAAAGAAAGAATTGGCTACTTTGCGTAAGGTAATGGTTGGCTATATCAATCAGATCGACTCTTTGAATAAACTGACTGCACAGCAGAAACAGGTCATAGCTGAAGTGACCCAAAAGTATAATCAGGCTTCACGACAGATCGATAACCTTTCTGAAGAAAAGAAGAATCTGAATAAAAAGGTGACGTTAGCCGCACAACTCGATGCAACTAATATTCGTATCGAACCACGCAATAAACGTGGCAAAGCTGCAAAGAAAGTGAAAGACGTGGTGAAGCTGGCTATCAGTTTCACGGTCGTGAAGAATATAACCGCTGAAAACGGTGAACGTACCATCTATATACGTATTACCAAACCCGATAATGATGTACTGACCAAGAGTGCATCCAATACTTTCCCTTATGAAAACCGTACATTGGTTTATTCAATTAAGAAGTATATTGAATATAATGGAGAAGAACAGAATATCAATGTGTTTTGGGATGTAGAAGAGTTTCTATATGCCGGAAATTATCGGGTAGATATTTTTGAAGGCGGGAACCTGATAGGTTCGCAGTCGTTTACATTAAATTAATATCGGGGTATTTTTCTCTCTACCGATATTTTAATTTCCTTCTATATTAACTAACCCGATGGTCTGTTTTTAATATTTCTTCGGGTAACAGTTGTTCTTTTATGGATGAACTGGAGAAAGAACTGCATAAATAATTGCAATAATATACAGAAAATAGGGCGAGCGTAGCATGAATTTGCATATAATATGCCGCTTTTTAATCATAGAAGCCTTCATTGGATTAAAACCAACGAGATGTCCCTCACCGAGGAAGGATAAGTTCCTCGGTGAGGGACAACTCGTTTCTCGGTGAGGAACTCATATAGGAATGATTGGAAACTGTTTTTTCTCTAGTTTGTATGCGAATAAAGATAAGGAGAAACTGATAAAATGAATGACTCTTGTCTATAAAAGAATGATTTGTAAATGCAATCAGGGTATTTTAATCTTATCGGGTAAATATAGGGGAAAATAATGTCAATGTGATTTCTGAAGATAGTAAATCCCGGCCTTTTTTGTCTTTAGTTGGAATCCTATACCCAAATTGTTGCATTCTCAACAGCTTGAATGTCCCTTTTTTTAGAAGTTCTATTTTTAAGTACCGTATAGTTGAATCAGGCGATGAGGAATAACGGTTGTATAATGTAAACTGCTTACCGTCTTCCATCAGCTCCCCACATCATCTTGCTGCGGAGTGTATCGAAAAAAATGTGATTAAAACGTTTCACCACCTTTACACTGTAATCTGCCCGGCGAATGGTTAGTTGAGTCGTTTCTTTGCAGGTTTCGCTCCTCCCGTCAATGGCGACGAGGAAGTTGTGACTTCTGCTTTCTACATCTAATGTAATCTCCCAATCATCCCGAATAACGATAGGGCGGACGTTGAGACTATGCGGAGCTACCGGAGTGATGACAACCGTGTTGGAATGGGGAACCATAATCGGACCACCTACACTCAAAGAATAGGCTGTGGAGCCGGTAGGAGTCGCAATTACCAGCCCGTCAGCCTGATAAGTATTCAGATACGCACCATTAATAGCTGTTCGGATACTAATCATTGATGAACTGTCCCGTTTAAGAATGGCAATTTCGTTGAGGGCATACGGAGAATCTTGAAGATGTTTGTCGTTGCAGATCAACTGAAGTACACTTCGTTCCTCTACACTATATCTTCCGGCTTGGATTTCATCGAATGTTTCCTCCATTTCTTCCGGTGAAATATCAGCTAGAAACCCTAGACGTCCTGTGTTAATTCCCAGAATAGGGATCCCTTTTCTTCCTACGCGGCGGGCAGCTTTCAGAAATGTTCCGTCGCCTCCGATACTGATTACCATATCGGCAGTAAAATCATCACCATCAAATAATAGATCTGCTTCAATATCCATATTTTCTGAAACTAGGAATTGGTAAAATTCCCTGCACATACCAATCTCTGCTCCCTGTTTCTTTAAAAGTTTAAACAAGGTGACAGCATGAGAAGACTTTTTAGCCTGATAAGTATTTCCGAAAATGGCAAATTTCATAAGCAACATCATTAGTTCAGGATGCAAATTTGGCATTTTTTCTTGGATTTCTACTTTAAATAACCAAAAAAGAGTAGAGAATGCGTTTCGTATTATTAGGCAACTAATAATAATATTTGTATTTTTGCGGCAAATATAACGTAGAACTATGACTAAATTAAGTGTAAACATAAACAAGATTGCTACACTAAGAAATGCTCGCGGGGGAAATGTGCCCGATGTAGTAAAGGTGGCGCTTGATTGTGAATCTTTTGGTGCTGATGGTATCACCGTTCATCCCCGTCCTGACGAGCGTCACATTCGTCGTTCGGATGTATATGATTTGCGTCCTCTGTTGCGGACAGAATTCAATATTGAAGGTTATCCGTCCCCGGAATTTATTGACTTAGTGTTGAAAGTAAAACCTCATCAGGTTACTTTAGTTCCCGATGATCCTTCACAGATCACCTCCAATTCCGGTTGGGATACGAAAGCAAATCTGGAATTTCTGACTGAAGTTCTCGATCAATTTAACAGTGCCGGCATCCGTACTTCCGTTTTTGTAGCGGCTGATCCTGGAATGGTGGAATATGCGGCAAAAGCAGGGGCGGATCGTGTCGAACTGTATACAGAACCTTATGCAACAAACTATCCTAAGAATCCGGAAGCGGCCATCGCTCCTTTTATCGAAGCTGCGAAGACTGCCCGTAAACTGGGGATCGGATTGAACGCCGGTCATGATTTAAGTCTGGTGAATTTAAATTATTTCTATAAAAACATTCCTTGGGTGGATGAAGTGTCTATCGGACATGCGTTGATTAGCGATGCACTGTATCTGGGACTCGAACGTACCATTCAGGAATATAAAAACTGTCTACGCTCATGAATGCAATGATCTTGTTAGCCCAAGGGGCTATGAATATGGCCGACTCACTGGCTACTGCCAACCCCGTGCTGACGGAGGTAAACACTCCTGAAATGAACATGCTTGATATGGCTGTCAAGGGTGGATGGATTATGATTGTGCTGGGCGTACTGTCGGTTGTCTGCTTCTATATCCTGTTTGAACGTAACTACATGATTCGCAAGGCAGGAAAAGAGGACCCCATGTTTATGGAACGGATTAAAGACTATATTCATAGTGGAGAGATCAAAGCGGCTATTAACTATTGCCGCACGATGAATACTCCTTCGGCACGTATGATAGAAAAAGGAATCAGCCGTTTGGGACGTCCTATTAACGATGTGCAGGTAGCTATTGAGAATGTGGGTAATATTGAAGTTGCAAAGCTGGAAAAAGGACTGACTGTGATGGCAACTATTTCCGGAGGCGCTCCGATGCTCGGATTTCTCGGTACGGTGACCGGTATGGTACGTGCTTTCTACGAAATGGCGAATGCCGGAAGCGGAAACATTGATATCACTTTGCTTTCCGGAGGTATCTATGAAGCTATGATTACAACGGTCGGTGGTCTGATTGTCGGTATCATCGCTATGTTTGCCTACAATTATCTGGTGATGCTGGTAGACCGTGTGGTAAATAAAATGGAATCTCGTACAATGGAGTTCATGGACCTGTTGAACGAGCCTGCAAAATAATTCGCAGATGGGATTAAAAAGAAGAAATAGAGTATCGCCCAATTTCAGCATGGCCTCCATGACGGATGTCATCTTCCTGTTGCTGATATTCTTTATGATAACCTCTACGGTGGTGTCGCCCAATGCCATCAAGGTATTGTTGCCTCAAGGCAAGCAGCAGACTTCGGCCAAACCGCTGACAAGAGTGGTTATCGATAAGGACTTGAATTTCTATGCCGCTTTCGGCAATGAAAAAGAGCAGCCGGTGGCGCTGAACGATCTGACCTCTTTTTTGCAGAGTTGTGCAGAGAAGGAACCGGAAATGTATGTGGCATTGTATGCGGATGAATCGGTACCTTACCGTGAGATTGTAAGGGTATTGAACATTGCAAACGAGAATCATTTTAAGATGGTGCTGGCTACCCGCCCGCCTGAAAAAAAATAAGAAACAATGGACAGAAGAAAAAAGGGTGAATACATAGGAGCGCTCGGTGCACTATTGGTGCATGTGGCAGTGATTGCTCTTTTGATTCTGGTGAGCTTTACTGTCCCCCAACCGGATGAAGATGCAGGTGGAGTGCCCGTGATGCTGGGGAATGTGGACGCAGCGAGCGGTTTTGATGATCCTTCTCTGGTAGATGTGGATATTATGGATGAAGATGCGGCAGCACCGCCTGCAGAAACAGAACCGCAACTTCCTTCGGAACAGGATTTACTGACACAGACTGAAGAGGAAACGGTCACTTTGAAACCTAAAGCGGAAGAACCGAAAAAAGAAACGGTGAAACCTAAAGAGGTGGTCAAGCCGAAAGAGCCGGTGAAGAAGCCGGAAAAAACGGAAGCGGAAAAAGCTGTGGAGGCGAAACGACTGGCGGAGGAAAAAGCGGAACGTGAACGTAAAGCTGCCGAAGAGGCTGCTAAAAAGAGGGTGGCCGGTGCGTTCGGAAAAGGAGCGCAAATGACAGGTAATAAAGGAACAGCAGATAGTGGCACGGGAACCGAAGGTAGCAAAGAAGGTAATTCTTCTACCGGAGCGAAGACCGGAACTGGTGGTTATGGAACATTTGACCTTGGCGGACGTTCTTTAGGTACGGGTAGTTTGCCGAAGCCTGTATATAACGTGCAGGAAGAAGGACGTGTAGTGGTGAATATCACCGTGAATCCCGCAGGACAAGTAGTGTCGACCAGCATTAGCCCTCAAACGAACACTGTAAACTCTGCTTTACGTAAAGCAGCGGAGGATGCAGCTAAGAAAGCCCGTTTTAATACGATCGATGGAGTGAATAACCAGACAGGGACAATCACCTATTATTTTAACTTGAGATAGTATCATTAACCAAATATATTAAGCATTATGGGAACTGTATACGCTTTTTTTGCAGATGGTTTTGAAGAAATTGAAGCCTTTACTGCTATTGACACGTTGAGACGTGCCGGACTGAATGTAGAAATCGTATCCGTTACACCGGATGAAATTGTAGTGGGAGCACATGATGTATCTGTTCTTTGCGATATCAATTTCGAGAATTGCGATTTCTTCGATGCTGAACTTTTGTTGTTGCCGGGAGGAATGCCGGGAGCTGCTACACTTGACAAGCACGAAGGATTGCGTAAATTGATTCTTGATTTTGCTGCAAAAGGTAAACCTATTGCTGCCATTTGTGCTGCTCCGATGGTGTTGGGTAAACTGGGGCTGCTGAAAGGAAAGAAGGCTACCTGTTATCCGAGTTTCGAACAATATCTGGATGGCGCCGAATGTGTAAATGCACATGTCGTACGTGATGGAAACATCATTACGGGGATGGGACCGGGTGCTGCTATGGAATTTGCCTTGGCAATCGTTGATCTGTTGGCAGGTAAAGAAAAAGTAGGCGAACTGGTAGAAGCGATGTGCGTTAAACGCTAAACCGCCCATGAAGAAAAATGTAATCATTGTCGCCGGTGGAAAGGGCTTGCGAATGGGAAGTGATCTCCCCAAACAATTCCTTCCCATGGGGGATAAACCTGTGTTGATGCATACCCTGGAAGTCTTCAGGAGATATGACGAGACACTTCAAATCATATTGGTGCTTCCGCAGGAGCAACAAAGTTTCTGGAAGCAACTTTGTGATAAACATCATTTTACGGTGAAACATGTCCTTGCGGAAGGAGGTGAAACACGTTTCCATTCCGTAAAGAATGGGCTGGCATTGGTGCAAGAGCCGGGATTGGTGGGGGTGCATGATGGAGTACGCCCGTTTGTATCAGTAGAAGTGATTCGCCGTTGTTATGAGTTGGCAGAGGTGCAGAAAGCCGTGATTCCTGTGGTGGATGTAGTAGAGACACTTCGCCATTTGACAGATGCCGGAAGTGAAACAGTCAGCCGGATGGATTACAAACTGGTGCAAACGCCGCAAGTGTTCGATGTAGAGTTGCTGAAACAAGCCTACGCACAGGAATTTACCCCCTTCTTTACAGATGATGCTTCCGTTGTGGAAGCGATGGGAATACCCGTTTATCTGGCAGAAGGCAACCGTGAAAATATAAAAATAACAACTCCTTTCGATTTAAAAGTGGGGAGTGCTCTTTTATAAATGTTTGATTTAGCCACACGCGACATAAAATTTATCTCCGGTGTAGGCCCTCAAAAAGCCGCTGTATTAAATAAGGAGTTGGAAATCTACTCCTTGCACGATTTAATTTATTATTTCCCTTATAAATATATTGACCGGAGCCGCATCTATTACATTCATGAAATAGATGGCAATATGCCGTATATTCAGTTGAAAGGAGAAATCCTCGGTTTTGAGACTATTGGTGAAGGACGGCAACGCCGTCTGACAGCGCATTTCTCGGATGGCACAGGAGTCGTTGATTTGGTGTGGTTTCAAGGCATAAAGTATATCTTGGGAAAGTATAAACTTCACGAGGAATATATCATCTTTGGCAAACCGACTGTTTTCAACGGACGTATCAATGTGGCGCATCCCGATATAGATAAACCGGATGATTTGAAACTTTCCTCGGTGGGACTGCAACCTTATTACAGTACGACGGAGAAGATGAAACGCAGTTTCCTCAACTCTCACGCGATTGAGAAGATGATGGCAACGGTGATTCAGCAGATACAGGAACCTCTGCCTGAAACACTTTCTCCCAAGTTGCTGACGGAGCATCATTTGATGCCTTTGACGGAAGCGCTCCGGAATATCCACTTCCCGACCAATCCCGATGTCCTTCGTCGGGCACAATACCGTCTTAAATTTGAAGAACTGTTTTATGTTCAGTTAAACATTCTCCGATATGCCAAAGACAGGCAGAAAAGGTATCGTGGATACATCTTTGAAAGAGTGGGAGATGTGTTCAATACATTTTATGCAAAGAATCTTCCTTTCCAACTGACGGGTGCGCAGAAACGGGTATTGAAAGAGATACGGAACGATGTCGGCAGTGGCAGGCAGATGAATCGTCTTTTGCAGGGAGATGTAGGAAGCGGAAAAACACTGGTTGCCTTGATGAGTATGTTGCTGGCATTGGATAATGGCTATCAGGCTTGTATGATGGCACCTACCGAAATCCTGGCAAACCAGCACTACGAAACCATCAAGGAATTGCTTTTTGGCATGGACATTCGTGTTGAGCTACTGACAGGTTCTATTAAAGGAAAAAGGAGAGAAGCGATTCTGACCGGATTGCTGACCGGAGATGTGCAGATATTAATAGGAACCCATGCCGTTATTGAAGATACTGTCAATTTCTCCTCTTTAGGTTTCGTTGTGATTGACGAACAACATCGTTTTGGCGTGGCTCAGCGTGCCCGTCTTTGGAGTAAGAATGTTCAACCTCCGCATGTACTTGTAATGACTGCCACTCCCATTCCCCGTACGTTGGCGATGACCTTGTATGGCGACTTGGACGTGTCTGTGATTGATGAACTTCCTCCCGGAAGAAAACCGATTACTACCATCCATCAATTCGACAATCGCCGGGAAAGCATGTATCGTTCGGTGCGTAAGCAGATCGACGAAGGACGTCAGGTTTATATTGTCTATCCGCTGATTAAAGAGAGCGAAAAGATTGATTTGAAGAATCTTGAAGAAGGATATCAGCATATTCTGGAAGAGTTTCCGAAGTGTACGGTTTGCAAAGTGCATGGCAAAATGAAGCCTGCCGAGAAAGACGAACAAATGCAACTTTTTGTTTCGGGTAAAGCACAGATCATGGTAGCTACCACCGTCATCGAAGTGGGAGTGAACGTTCCGAATGCTTCGGTGATGATTATAGAAAATGCAGAACGTTTCGGGTTATCGCAGTTACATCAGTTGCGCGGCCGGGTGGGGCGTGGAGCAGAACAGTCTTATTGTATTCTGGTGACGAATTACAAGTTGACGGAGGACACCCGGAAGCGATTGGAAATCATGGTGCGCACCAATGATGGCTTTGAAATAGCAGAAGCCGATTTGAAATTGCGTGGTCCCGGTGATCTTGAAGGTACACAGCAAAGTGGCATTGCTTTCGATTTGAAGATTGCGGATATTGTCCGCGACGGGCAACTGTTACAATACGTTCGTGCTATAGCTGAAAGTATTGTAGAACAAGACCCAGCAGCACAAAGTCCGGAGAACGAAATCTTATGGCGACAGCTTAAAGCCTTACGGAAAACGAATGTTAACTGGGCTGCCATAAGTTGAAAAACGGTTAAACATGCAGTTTATTTGCGTAAATGTGTTGCAAAACATATTTCGTCTCTATCCTCCCTATTTATAGGAGTTTAACGCCCTGATTGTCCCTTCTTTCCGTACTAAGCATCTGAAAAATAGTTAATAACTCCCTTGCCTTTTCATAGGAAAATACTATCTTTGGAGGAATTTTTTTAGTAAATGTATTGTTTAACCATTTGTAAAGTCGAGTATTATGCTTGAAAAAACGCTGGTCATTTTAAAACCGTGTACCCTTCAACGGGGATTGGTTGGTGAGATTACTCACCGCTTTGAACGTAAAGGATTGCGGTTGGCCGGCATGAAGATGGTGCAACTGACTGATGAATTGTTAAGCGAACATTATGCCCACCTTAGCGGCAAACCTTTCTTTCAGCGTGTGAAAGATTCGATGATGACAGCTCCTGTCATTGTTTGTTGTTTCGAAGGTGTGGATGCTATTCAAACAGTCCGTACGTTGGCGGGACCGACTAATGGACGTTTAGCTGCCCCAGGCACCATTCGTGGGGATTATAGTATGAGCTTTCAAGAGAATATAGTTCATACATCCGATTCTCCGGAGACGGCAGCTATTGAATTAACGAGATTTTTTAAACCGGAAGAAATATTCGATTACAAGCAGGCAACATTTGACTACCTGTACGCAAACGACGAATATTAATTGAATTGACAAAGAACGAATGAATTTTAGCATTATTAAAACAGGATTGGTCGCTGTTGCGGCTATGGTCAGTCTGAGCTCTTTCTCGCAAGACCTGATTGCCCGCCAAGCACCGATAGACAAGAAATTAAAATCAGTAGACTCTTTGGCCTTGCAGAAGCAAATCCGCGCCGAACAGTCCGAATATCCCGCCCTAAGTCTTTATCCAAACTGGAACAACCAGTATGTGCATGCTTACGGAAATGCTATTATCCCTGAAACGTATACAATCGACCTGACTGGTTTCCATATGCCAACTCCGAGTACTAAAATTACTTCGCCTTTCGGGCCTCGTTGGAGAAGAATGCATAATGGCCTCGACTTGAAGGTTAATATCGGTGATACAATCGTTGCTGCTTTTGACGGTAAAGTGCGTGTAGTGAAGTATGAGCGCAGAGGTTATGGTAAGTACGTTGTTATCCGTCATGATAATGGATTGGAAACTGTATACGGACACTTGTCTAAACAATTGGTTGAAGATAATCAGCTGGTGAAAGCCGGTGAACCGATTGGTCTGGGTGGTAACACCGGACGTTCTACTGGTTCGCATCTTCATTTCGAAACCCGCTTCCTGGGAATTGCCATTAATCCGATTTATATGTTCGACTTCCCGAAACAGGATATCGTTGCCGATACTTATACGTTCCGCAAAGCAAAAGGCGTGAATCGTGCAGGTTCTCATGACACTCAGGTGGCTGACGGTGCTATCCGTTATCACAAGGTGAAGAGTGGCGATACATTGTCCCGCATTGCTAAGTTACGGGGCGTATCAGTCAGCACGCTTTGCAAACTGAACCGCATCAAACCGACCACGACTTTGCGTATCGGACAGGTTTTGCGTTGTTCATAAAATAGATAGCTTATAAAACAGTAATACAATATCTTTAGAAGAGGGCACTTTAATATAATTTAGAGTGCCCTCTTTCTGTTTTTACTTAATTATTGTTACCTTTGCGCACTATTTGGAAGAAGATGAAAGATACCAAGCAACAATTTGAACATGTCATCGCCTTGTGCCGTGACTTATTTTCCAAGAAGCTGCACGATTACGGGCCTGCATGGCGTATCCTGCGTCCGGCTTCGGTGACTGACCAGATTTTTATTAAAGCCAATCGGATTCGTAGTATTGAGACCAAAGGAGTGACCTTGATTGACGAGGGAATCCGTGCAGAGTTTATTGCGATTGTCAATTATGGCATTGTCGGACTCATCCAGTTGGAGCTGGGGTATGCCGAATCTGCCGACATCAGCAATGAAGAAGCGATGGCTTTATACGATAAGTATGCAAAAGGGGCATTAGACCTGATGCTTGCCAAAAACCATGATTATGATGAAGCCTGGCGGAGTATGCGTGTCAGCTCTTACACAGACTTGATCTTGATGAAGATTTACCGTACCAAGCAGATTGAGAGCCTGGCCGGCAACACATTGGTGTCAGAGGGAATTGATGCCAATTATATGGATATGATTAATTACTCTGTTTTCGGACTGATTAAGATAGAATTTGAAGGATAAGAACTTACATATCATTCAGGAGGTAGTGGCGAATATGTGTCGCTTTCTTTTGGCGGCATCGTTCATCTTTTCCGGATTTGTAAAGGCAGTTGATCCACTGGGGTTCCAGTATAAGATACAGGATTATCTGACCGCATTCGGAATGGATTCCTGGTTTCCTTCATTCTTCCCTTTATTGGGAGGCATCACTTTATCAGCCATTGAGTTTTTTATCGGTATCTCCTTATTCTTTGCTACCAGAAGAACCTTGGCTACTTCATTGGCTTTGATGCTGATGATTTTCATGACACCACTGACTTTGTATCTTGCCATCTTTGATCCGGTTTCGGATTGTGGCTGTTTTGGAGATGCCTGGGTGTTGACAAACTGGGAGACATTCGGGAAGAATATAGTTCTGCTGTTTGCAGCAATGATGGCTTTCCGTCACAGAAGGATGCTGATTCGTTTTATCAGTGTGAAGATGGAATGGTTGGTTTCTCTCTATACGCTGTTTTTTGTGTTTACTTTGTCATTCTATTGTTTGGACCGTCTGCCTGTTTTAGATTTTCGTCCTTACAAGATCGGAAAGAATATTCTGGAAGGGATGACAATGCCCGAAGGAGCGAAACCGAGTGTATATGAAAGCATCTTTATCTTGGAAAAGAACGGAGAGAAGAAAGAATTTACGTTGGATAACTATCCGGATAGTACCTGGACATTTATCGACACGCGGACAGTCTTAAAGGAAAAAGGATATGAACCGGCTATTCACGATTTCTCTATGATTGATCTGAATACGGGTGAGGATATAACAGACGATGTCTTGACGGATATAGGATACACCTTCCTGTTGGTTGCCCATCGGATTGAAGAGGCGGATGATAGTAACATTGATTTGATTAATGAGATATATGACTATTCGGTGGAGCATGGCTATAAGTTTTACTGCCTCACTTCTTCACCGGAAGAGCAGATCGAATTGTGGAAGGACAAGACGGGAGCCGAATATCCTTTCTGTCAGATGGATGATATTACATTAAAGACGATGGTTCGTTCCAATCCGGGATTGATACTGATTAAGAACGGAACAATTCTGAATAAATGGAGCGATGAGGATATACCGGATGAATATGTGCTGACGGACAAGCTGGAAAATCTGCCGTTAGGAAAGCAGAAAGTGAGCAGTGATACTCATACGGTGGGATATGTATTCTTATGGTTTGTTATTCCGTTGTTGTTAGTGCTCGGAGTGGATGTTTTGGTCGTTCGCCGCAGAGAACGGAAAAACGCGAAGCGGAAGCAACGAGAGGAAGAGGTGAAAAACAAAGAAATGGAAATAAAGAACCAAGGAATAGAAGAACGAGAATAAGAAATGAATGATAACGATCGACCCTCTGTAACGAACACTAATTTCAATCGTTCAATCGTCAATCGTCCAATCGTAAATTTATTAACCCTTTAAAATAAAAAACAAAATGAGAAAGAACATTGTTGCAGGAAACTGGAAAATGAACAAAACCCTTCAAGAGGGTATCGCTTTGGCTAAAGAACTGAACGAAGCATTGGCTAACGAAAAGCCTAACTGTGATGTAATCATCTGTACTCCGTTTATCCACCTGGCTTCTGTTACTCCGTTGGTAGACGCTGCAAAGATCGGTGTAGGTGCTGAAAACTGTGCAGACAAAGCATCAGGTGCATATACAGGTGAAGTTTCAGCTGAAATGGTTGCTTCTACAGGTGCAAAATATGTAATTCTGGGACACTCTGAACGTCGTGCATACTACGGTGAAACAGTTGCTATCCTGGAAGAAAAAGTAAAATTGGCTTTGGCTAACGGCCTGACTCCGATTTTCTGTATCGGTGAAGTGTTGGAAGAACGCGAAGCTAACAAGCAGAACGAAGTGGTAGCTGCACAGATGGAATCTGTATTCTCTCTGTCTGCTGAAGACTTCTCTAAGATTGTATTGGCTTACGAACCGGTTTGGGCTATCGGTACAGGTAAAACAGCTTCTCCTGAACAAGCACAGGAAATCCATGCTTTCATCCGTTCTATCGTAGCTGACAAGTATGGTAAAGAAATCGCAGACAATACTTCTATCCTTTACGGTGGTAGCTGTAAACCTTCTAACGCTAAAGAACTGTTCGCTAACCCGGACGTTGATGGTGGTTTGATTGGTGGTGCTGCTTTGAAAGTATCTGATTTCAAAGGTATCATTGATGCCTTCAACGCATAATTAAAACTTTTTTCAGGCACGGATTTCACGGATTACACGGTGTTTTTGTCTATGAAATCTTAAAAACCGTGTAGTCCGCGTAATCCGTGCCTAAATACTGTTTATTAAATGAAGAAAATAGCTTTACTTACTTTGTTGCTGGCTTTGGCAAGTGTTGGCATACAAGCGCAAAGTATTATCAAGAGTCTGGAACGTAACATTCCGGGGCAAGGAAAGGTGACTATCCATCAAGACCCCCGCATTGAGGCTCTCATAGGTATGGAACGTCCTGCAACAGGTGAACAGAAAGTAATAAAGACTTCCGGGTTCAGAATTCAGGCGTATGCCGGTAATAATACTCGTCAGGCGAAGAATGATGCTTATCATGTGGCATCACGTGTGAAAGAGTATTTTCCTGAATTGACGGTATATACTTCGTTCAATCCACCTCGTTGGCTTTGTCGTGTAGGTGATTTCCGTAGCATTGAAGAAGCGGACGCAATGATGCGTCGGTTGAAAGCTACCGGTGTGTTCAAAGAGGTTTCTATTGTAAGAGACCAGATCAATATCCCTTTATAATTGTATCATGTTAGAAAAAGAAGAAATTGTTTCTCCGAATCTGGAGGAGTTGAAGAGTCATTATCGTAGTATTATAACTTTGTTGGGTGAAGATGCCGAAAGGGAAGGGTTATTAAAAACTCCGGAACGGGTGGCTAAGGCAATGTTAAGCTTGACGAAAGGGTATCATATGGATCCTCATGAAGTGCTTCGTTCCGCTAAATTCCAGGAAGAATATAGTCAGATGGTGATTGTGAAAGATATCGATTTCTTCTCTCTTTGCGAACATCATATGTTGCCGTTCTACGGAAAGGCGCACGTGGCTTATATTCCTAACGGCTATATCACGGGGTTGAGTAAGATTGCCCGTGTAGTCGATATATTCTCTCATCGTCTGCAAGTGCAGGAACGCATGACACTGCAAATCAAAGAGTGCATTCAGGAAACCCTGAATCCACTGGGTGTAATGGTAGTGGTGGAAGCCAAACACATGTGCATGCAGATGCGTGGTGTAGAAAAACAAAACTCTATTACTACTACTTCTGACTTTACCGGAGCTTTCAATCAGGCAAAGACTCGTGAAGAGTTTATGAATCTGATTCAACACGGAACTTTATAGAGAAAACCTCTAAAAAATGCGATTTTGTTCCAGCACCGGGGAACGTAGGCTTCGGCATCAATGAGGAGGGTGTGCGGCACCGGTGAAGGCATGGCTTCGCACCGATGAAGATTTATCGCAGAACAACCCGGTCTCCCAAGCGTTTTGCCATGATGCTTTGTACGGTTCTCAACTCATTATAGCGTTGCATAAGTGAGTCACATTTCTCATTATCATGGGCAAGAGCAGGATCTTGTAGGGCATAAAGCATGTGCTTTAATTCCTCTGTTACGATTGCATACTTGAAGTTAATCATTAACATCGGAACCAGTTCATAGAGCCGTTCTTCATCCGTCACGATCTTTTGGGACTTGGAGTGATATTTACTAAGCTGATAACGCACATTAATCAAGTCTACACTCAATTTACTGATTACCGGATCAGGATGTGCCAGGAAATAACGTTCGGCAATGAAGTTGGAATCGTGCATGTGTGCAGCAGCTTCCGATAACATTTGGCGGTGCAGCGGATTATGGAAGGCTAACTCATCCTCTTTCAGATCATTAACCACATATTCTATGACGGTTACCGGAATTTCATTTCCTTCTTCATCGGTCAGGTTACACATGATTTTCTCTCCATAACGAACTACCGCCTGTAATATCAGTCGCTCGAATTTGTAGAATTCCTGCCCTTCCTTTCCTTCCTGTGGAATAAAGGAAGCATAACTGTCTTCCTGCAGAGCAGGAGGAACATCTGTATATCCGCCATCCACTTCAGGAGGTAACGGAATATCTCCATTAGGCATTGGAACATCTTCAGGAGGTGTGCTACCCTGTGACATCATAGCTGTTCTTTCAGCCATCCGGCGTTCCCGTTCCGTTTGCTCGGCTCGCTTTTCCGCTTGAGTTTCCCGCCTCTTGGCAACTTCCGATACAAGCAGTTTGTCTTCTACATGAAGTAGTTGGGCACATTCTTTGATATAGACATCTCTAACAATCGCTTCCGGAATGACAGAGATACTTTGCACCAGGTTACCAATCAGTTCCGCACGCTTGATAGGGTCTTTTCCTGCATCCTCCAGCAATAAGTTCGTTTTGAAGCGGATAAAGTCCGTTTCATGTTCCGAGATGAAGGCTTGAAACTCCGTAGAGTTATGTTTACGGGCAAAAGAGTCCGGGTCGTCCCCATCGGGAAGAAGACAGACTTTGATATTCATCCCTTCTTCCAATAACATATCAATTCCTCGGATAGAAGCCTTGATACCTGCTGCGTCACCGTCATAAAGCACCGTCATATTGTTGGTGAACCGATGGATCATACGGATTTGGCCTGGCGTGAGGGCTGTTCCCGAAGAAGCAACCACATTCTCTATGCCGGATTGATGCATGGAGATCACATCCGTGTAACCTTCAACTAGAAAGCAGCGGTCTTGCTTTACAATAGCCTGTTTGGCGAAATATATACCGTATAATTCGTTGCTTTTGTGGTAAATTTCCGATTCGGGCGAATTGACGTATTTAACTTTAACCCCTTTCGTTGCACTGGCAAGTACACGTCCGCCAAAAGCCACCACTTTGCCGGAAAGCGTGTGGACAGGAAAGATAACACGTCCCCAAAAACGATCCCGTAACCGGTGGTCATCCGTTTCATAACAAAGTCCGGTCTTTACCAGATACTCTTTCTTATATCCTTTTTGGATTGCTTCTTTGGAAAATGCATCATGACTTTCGGTGCAGTAGCCTAACTGGAATTTCTCAATAATGTCATCGCGAAAGCCACGATTACGGAAATAGGCCATACCGATGCTACGGCCGTCTATATGATTCTTTAGTATATTCTGGAAATAATCGCGTGCAAAGTTATTGACAATAAACAGACTTTCACGTTCGCTTTGCACAAACTTCTCCTCGTCACTTAATTCCCGTTCCTTGATTTCGATATTATATTTCTTGGCAAGGTACTTCAATGCTTCCGGATAAGACATCTGCTCGTGCTCCATAATGAAATGCACGGCATTTCCACCTTTTCCACAAGCAAAACACTTGCATAATCCTTTGGCGGGAGAGACATAAAAAGAAGGGGTTTTATCACTGTGGAACGGACACAAACCGACGTAATTGACACCACGTTTGCGCAGGGTGACAAAATCTGAAACGACATCTATAATTTGTGCCGCATCTAATATCCGGTCTATGGTAATTTGATCTATCATTCTTTCTCCTGTGAATCCGTTTTTGCGGATACAAAGGTACACATAAAAAAATCCCCTGCAAAGAACTTTTTTGCAGGGGATCGTTAAATCTTGGCACCGGTATTGATTATTTAATCTTTTCCCGAATCTTCGTCAGATACTTTTTCATACCTTCCGCATCCTTGTTTTCGATGATTTCGAGAAGGTTTTTCAACTCTGTCCGGATATTAGTCACTTGTCCCGGAGTGCGTGGGTTGAACAGAATTTCCTGAAGCAGGTAATCATCTTCGCTTAGCAGCCCTTTGGCGATTGCCATGTGCTTTTTGAACGTAGTTCCCGGGGCTTCCTGATGTTTCATTACGGCAGCAAATACGAAAGTCGATACGAACGGAATAGAAAGCGAGTAGGCTACTGTTTCGTCGTGCTCATCGAATGTATATTCGAAGATGTTCAAACGCAATGTCTGATAGAGGTCTTTGAAGAATATTTTTCCCAGGTGGTCGCCTTCACTGATGATGATGGCATTTTCGCTGCTTAGATTGCTAAGACTTGCGAAAGTCGGGCCAAACATAGGGTGACTGGAAACGTAGCGGAAACCACTCTCTTCGTAGAACTTCTTTAGTCCGGTTTTTACAGAGGCAATGTCACTAATGATGCAGTCTTTCGGTAGTACAGGCAGTATTTTGCGAAAGGCATCCAACGTGTACTTTACTGTAGCGGCATTAATAACCAATTCCGGCTCAAATTCCTTAATTTCCTCCAATGTGGTGAAACGATACGTGTTATAGACGAAACGCAACTGGTGCGGGTTGACGTCGAACACGGCCGTCTCGTGTTGAAAGCTCAAAATATCAGTAAAGAAGGAGCCCATTTTACCGGCTCCAAGGATTAATATTCTCATAATGTTTATTATTTAGTGAGAGTGTGTCAAAACGCAGATTAACACAAATTATTGCAGAAATAATTTTATAAGTCGTTGATTAATATATCAATATAATTGAAATAATCTGCGATAATTTGCGTTAATCTGCGTTTTATTATTCATTATGACACACCTTCACTCTAACTACTTATTAATAATTTCCATCTGTTGACGAACTGATTCTTCGTGGATGGCTTCGAAAATCTTCTTCATAAACTCGCTGTCCATACCGCATTGTTCGCCCTGCGCGCCACGTTTTTCCAGAATCTCATTGTAACGTCCGGCTTGAAGAACTGTGATTCCGTGCTCTTTTTTGTAAGTACCGATTTCACGTGCCACACGCATTCTTTTTGCTAATTCCTGAATGATATTGTCGTCACATTCGTCAATCTGTTTACGGAGCTGTGCCAGACTTTCGGTAGATTGTGTTTCCGTACGGATTACCAACAGATTGAGGATATAGTCGAGTACGTCCGGAGTAACCTGTTGAGAAGCATCGCTCCATGCGCAATCCGGGTTGCAGTGGCTTTCTATAATCAGACCGTCGAAATTCAAGTCCATAGCCTGTTGGCAAAGCGGTGCAACTAACTCACGTTTTCCACCGATATGGCTCGGATCACAGAAAATCGGAAGATTAGGGATGCGACGGCGCAGTTCGATAGGAATATGCCATTGGGGAAGATTCCGGTAGAGCTTTTTGTCATAACTGCTGAAACCGCGATGGATAGCACCCAGACGCTTCAATCCTGCGTTATTGATGCGTTCCAGCGCTCCGATCCACAATTCGAGATCCGGATTCACCGGGTTCTTGACTAACACAGGGATATCAACACCTTTCAGTGCGTCAGCGATTTCCTGTACGGCGAAAGGATTGGCAGTGGTGCGTGCACCTACCCAAAGAATATCGATTCCCGCTTTCAGACATTCGTAAACGTGTTTGGCTGTTGCTACCTCCGTAGAAACATACATTCCAGTTTCTTTCTTCACCTCTTTCAACCAGGCAAGACCTTCTACACCGATACCTTCGAAACCTCCCGGTTTGGTACGCGGCTTCCAGATTCCGGCACGATATATTTTCTGTCCTTTAGCAGCCAGTTGTTTGGCTGTATCCATTACTTGTTCTTCCGTTTCTGCGCTACATGGGCCGGCAATGACAATTGGTCTTTTAGCCTCAATGCCCGGTAATAAAATTGATTCGAGTTCCATATTCTTATTTGTTTTTTATTCTTTTAATAACTTGTTTTTATTGAACTTATTCTGTCTCATCTTGCTATCGTCCTCTCTTTGGAAGAGGTTAGATTCTTTTAATTCTTTCCAGTGCTTCCGCCAGCTTATTGTCCTTGCAACAAAGTGAGATACGAATATACCTTGCTCCGTTACTGCCGAAGATAAATCCCGGAGTGATAAACACTCTTGCTTCATGCAGCACCTTTTCTGTCAGTTCCTCTACATCCTTGCAGGAAGCAGGAATCTTCCCCCAGAGGAACATGCCTACTTGTTTCTCATCGTAGGTGCATCCCAATGCTTTCATGATCTCACCGGCAAGATGACGACGGTTGCGGTAATTCTTATTATTACCTTCATACCAGTCTGTTTCAGCCTCAAGGGCGGTAGCTGCAGCCAGTTGCATGGCACGGAACATACCGCTGTCGATATTGCTTTTCACTTTCAATATCCATTGTACGAATTCAGCATTCGATGCCAGCATACCAATACGCCAGCCCGGCATATTGTGGCTCTTACTCATAGAATTGAACTCGATGCAACAGTCTTTGGCTCCTGGTACACTTAGGATACTGATAGGTTTTTCGTTCAGAATGAAGCTGTATGGATTATCATTCACAATTACGATATTCTTGCGACGGGCAAAATCAACGAGACGTTCATAGATTTCCGGAGTTGCATTGGCTCCCGTCGGCATGTTGGGATAATTGGTCCACATCAGTTTTACGCGACTAAGATCCATTTTTTCCAGTGCCTCGAAGTCAGGCATCCAGCCATCCTCTTCTTTCAGGTCGTAGTTGATAACTTCCGCTCCGAGTATTTTACTCAAAGATGTATAGGTCGGGTATCCCGGATTCGGGACTAGCACCTGCTCACCCGGATTGACGAATGCCAGCGTAACATGGAGAATTCCTTCTTTCGAGCCGATCAAAGGCTGTATCTCCGTATTCGGATTCAGTTCCACTCCATACCAGCGTTGATACCAGGCAGCGAAGCCTTTGCGTAGTTCGGGGATACCTACATACGGTTGATAACCGTGTCCGTTGGGATCATGAGCATTGTTGCACAATGTTTCGATGGTTTCCCTTGAGGGAGGCATATCAGGACTTCCGATACCGAGGCTGATAACATCCTTTCCCTCTGCATTCATCTGTGCTACCTCTTTTAGCTTCTTTGAGAAGTAGTATTCGCTAACACTTGCCAATCTGTCGGCAGGAGCGATTTTATACGTTTGACTTTCCTTCTGCATATTCGCCTAATAATTTAAGTTCTTTGGTTAATGGAGTGATTGCAGCAATAGACTGCTTGTATCTTAGATAATCGTTGAAAGCTACATCTACGTAAAACTGGTATTCCCATTCCCGTCCGATGATAGGCAACGATTGAATTTTGGTCAGATTGATATTATAGAACGATAGAATGGATAAAACCTGTGACAGGCTGCCTTCCGTGTGTGGAAGAGTGAATACGATACTTGCCTTGTTGGTTGCATTGGCATGATGTTGGCGGAGTTCGTCTACTTGCCAGGGATCGGCAACAACCAAAAAACGGGTGAAGTTGTGCTTGTTCGTTTCAATACCTTCCTGAAGGACTTTCATGCCGTAACGCTCGGCTGCTGCTTTGGAGCAGATGGCAGCGTGTCCTTTCAGATTTTCATTCTTGATGATTTCTGCGCTGCGGGCCGTATCTTCACCTTCCACCACTTTCAACTGCGGATGTTGATTCAGAAATTCGCGACACTGCATCAGGGCGATAGGGTGGGAGTTGACTTCTGTCAGATCTTCCCAGTTCTCATCGGGGAGACAGACAAAGCTGTGCGAGATGCGCAGTTTGTATTCACCGATAATCTGTGTGCCGCTTTGTCTCAACAATTCATTGTTGTGCAACAAACTTCCCGCAATCGTATTCTCGATGGCTAGCATTCCGATAACCTGGCTGTCTTTCCGTATCGAAGTAAACACGTCTTCGAAGTTGGCACAACAGATTAACTCTATTTCTTCTCCCTCGAAGTACTTGTGTGCGGCGATATCATGATATGAGCCGAGTGTTCCTTGAATTGCTATCTTTTTCATTGTTCTAAATATATTATATAAAAAAATCCCGCGTCCATATTGGAGCGGGATTCATATGATTGATTTCTCTATTCAGTCCTTAAGCATCACTGTCACTTGATACATACAAACTCCCGCTCTACTTTGTTGCTAAAGTAAAAGTAAAAAAAGAAGTAATATGCATAAGTAAATGATTTCATTCGAATCTTTATTTTTTTGCTTTGGTTTTTAATTCTGGGGCAAAAGTAATAATTTTCTGTTAGATGCAAACAAAAAACGATACTTTTTTTGTTTTCTTGCTTAAAATACATGAAAAGGATACTTAAAAGATGCCGGGAAGTGCTTCAGGCTTTGGTCCCAGGTTCTTGAATTCTCCGTTCAGGTTAGCTTCATCCTTCGGATTCAGTTCCAGAGATTTCTTCATGTCCTCTACAGAACCGTCCTTATCACCATTCAGTAATTTAGCACGTCCACGTTCTTTGTAGGCTTCTGCAAAGTTCGGATTCAGCTCGATGGCTTCATCAAACAGGCCGATGGCTTCCGTCAGTTTTTTCTGGTTGATATAAAGTTGCCCTAAATAAAGGTATGCCTGTTCGTTGAACGGGTTTATTTCCGTCACCAGTTTGTAATCTTCTTCTGCCTCTTCGTCCTTGCCGTCTGCTTCTTTTACTTTTCCGCGCAGGAGCATGGCGGTCTCTTCTTCCGGATTTTGAGCGAGCACAGCATCTATATCCTCCATCATTTCTTTATACTGTTTCAGGTTCATCAAAGCTTCCGCGCGTAACAGGCGAGCTTCAATGAAATCATCTTTCAAAGTGATTGCTTTGGTGAGATGGGCAATAGTCATCAGGTCGTCATCCTGTCCCTTGCGGGCCTTCCCTAACAGATAATGAGCCACGGCATTTCCTTCTTCGATGGCAATCGCTTTATTGGCAGCTTCTTCCATTGCCTGATAATCTTCTTGGATGAAGCATACATTGGCCAGTGTCAGGAAAGTACTTGTGACATCAGGTTCCATAGCAGCCATCTTTTCCAATAATTCGCGGGCCTTTGCCGTTTCCCCCATCTGGATATAGAGTTGGCTAAGATAGCCCATTGTTTCAAACTCTTCCTTGATGGCAAGAGCTTCAATAAAACATTTTACTGCATAATCCGGACGTCCCATGCGTTGCGCACGTAAACCGTCGTATTTGAAGATCTCGAAATTTTTCTGATCGTTTTTCTGTTTTTCACTTTCCGGAGTTTCCGACTTACCGGAGAAGAAAGATTTAAAAAAGTTCGGCATGGTGTGTTATTTTTGAGTTACCTTGCAAAGGTAGTAACTTATTTTGAAATATGTATCATTCCATCCTGCATCTTCCATTCGCCTTCCTCCAATAAATATTGGATGACTTCGCTGATGCTCTCTTTCTCCGCTTCTATCTTATCGGCTATTTCTACCGGTGTCAGCGGTTTCTGGGTAAGTAATTCTGATATTTTCTTTTTCAGTTCCTCGAAATCGAAAGAATTCTCGGTCAGGGCACCAGTTGCACGGTGACTAAGACAAACATCGCATTGTCCGCAGTTGTGCTCGTTCTTCTCTCCGAAGTAACGGAGCAGCATCCGGCTCCGGCACACATTCTCCGAAGTGACATACTCTTCCATCGCTTTGATGCGGGCTTCATACCGGGCTTTGCGTTCTTCGTAGACGGAAGGAGGAATATGCACAAAACGAAGTTCCTGCCGTTCGCGGGTGTATATAATATAAGGTGTCTTTTTGTGCGGAATGTAATCCACGATACGACGTTTGGTAAGCGTGACCAGTATATTGTAAATTTGTTCACGGGCCAGTCCGGTACGTATGGACAGGGTTGCTTCGCTGATATAGGCATAGTCGGTGAATACTCCGGTGTAAGAGCGGAGAATCGTCTGTATCAGTGCTTCGGCTTCCGTTCCCATTTCCCGCAATTTGTATAGTTCGTCCCGACGAATCGTGAAAAGAATACGGGAGGCATTATCCTGTTCGTCCGTATATTCCAGATAACCGGCTTGAGTCAGTATTTTCAGCGCACTGTCCACCGGAACCGGGAAGTATTTGAACTTCCGGCAAAACTCTTCCAGATTAAATTCGCGGACACATTGGAAACCGTCGCCCATTGCCATCTGATAGTAATACTGCAGATGTTCGTAGACACTGAGAATATACTCTTTGTCGGGAAAAGTATCCACAACGCGCCTGTGCAGCGTCGTTCTGTCCGTTTTGGTGTATAAGATCACAGCATACGCTTTTTCACCGTCTCTTCCTGCACGACCGGCCTCCTGGAAGTAAGCTTCGAGAGAGTCGGGGAGATCGAGATGCAATACGATGCGCACGTCGGGTTTATCAATTCCCATTCCAAAGGCGTTTGTCGCTACCATTACACGAACTTCTCCGCTTTGCCAGCGTTTTTGCCGGAGGTCTTTTACGGCATTATCCAGTCCGGCGTGATAGAAGTCGGCGGTAATATCTTCGTTTACCAGTAACTCGGTGATTTCTTTGGTGCGTCGTCTGTTGCGGACATAGATAATGGCACTGCCGGGTATCTTTCGTAAGATATGCAACAGCTCTTGAGTTTTGTTATCCGTTTGCCGGACGATATATGCCAGGTTTTTCCGTTCGAAACTCATGCGGAAAACATTCTCTTCACGGAACTCCAAACGGGCTTGAATATCCTTCACTACTTCCGGAGTGGCGGTGGCTGTAAGTGCCAGTACCGGAATTCCCGGTAGCAATGTCCGTATTTCGGCAATTTTCAGGTAAGCAGGGCGGAAGTCATATCCCCATTGTGAGATACAGTGACTTTCGTCGACCGTAATCATGGAGACTTTCATTGATCGCAGTTTGGCACGGAATATGTCCGTGTCCAGACGTTCCGGAGAAATATAGAGGAATTTATAATTACCGAAGATGCAATTTTCAAGAGCAGTGAGAATCTCCTGCCGTGTCATGCCTGAATAGACGGCAAGCGCCTTGATGCCGCGTTTACGCAGGTTTTGCACCTGATCTTTCATCAGGGCGATGAGAGGAGTAATGACAATGCAAATCCCTTCCTGGGCGAGAGCAGGCACTTGAAAAGTGATGGACTTACCGCCTCCGGTCGGCATAAGTCCCAGTGTATCTTTGCCTTCGCCGATACTGGTGATGATCTCCTCCTGCAAGTCGCGGAAGGAGTCATATCCCCAATATTGTTTTAATATCTCCTGATACTTATTCAATCGGCTTTATATCCTCGATTTGAAGTTGTACTTCACCACGCTTGTGCGTGTTTTCTTCAATGGTGTAACAGATGTCGAACGAGCGTTTCGTTTTGATATAACGTACGTGTGAGCTCTGTCCGAACGCGATACCGTTCATTACATTATTCGATTTATTATCGACCAGTTCGAGTTTGATATGTTCCTGATCGCGTCCCACCACTTTACTTGTTCCGTAATCATAAACATGGTGAGTGCAGAAAATAGGTTTCGTGTTATCAGGACCGAAAGGATTAAACTTTTTTAGGTCGTTGAAGAATTTTGACGAAATATCCCTGAAATCAATTTCAGCATCAATTTCGATCACAGCACTGGTTTGTTCCGGCAAGATATGCTGTGAAACGTATTCTTCGAACCGTTTGGTAAAGGCATTCACGTTTTCCACTTTCATCGACAGTCCGGCGGCGTATGTATGTCCCCCGAAGTTTTCCAGCAGGTCGCGGCAATGCTCGATTGCTTTATATACATCGAAGCCGGAAACTGAACGTGCGGAACCTGTTGCCATATCATCCGTCCGGGTCAGTACCACGGCAGGGCGGTAGTACACTTCTGTCAGACGGGAAGCTACGATGCCGATCACGCCTTTGTGCCATTCTTCGTTGTAGAGCACGATGGAGCGGCGATCCGCTAATCCTTCCAGATTGGCAACGATGTTGTTTGCCTCTTCCGTCATACTCTTGTCGAGGTCTTTCCGGGTTTCGTTGTACTGGTTGATTTGTCCGGCTTTCTCAAGTGCTACCGAGAAATCTTTTTCCGTCAGCAGGTCTACGGCTTCTTTTCCGTTTTGAATACGTCCTGATGCATTGATGCGCGGTCCGATTTTAAACACAATATCGCTGACGGTGATTTCCTTTTCAGAAAGTCCGCATACGTCGATAATAGCCTTCATACCAATGCTCGGGTTACTGTTCAGTTGCTTCAGACCGTGGTAGGCGAGGATACGGTTTTCACCCATAATCGGAACGATGTCCGATGCAATACTCACAGCTACAATATCCAGCAAAGGAATCAGGTGGTGGAACTCGATACCGTTACTGATAGCGAATGCCTGCATAAACTTGAAACCGACTCCACAACCGGAAAGGTGAGTGTACGGATACGTATTGTCCAGGCGTTTGGCATTCAGAATAGCTACGGCAGGCGGAAGCACATCATCCGGTACATGATGATCGCAGATGATGAAATCAATCCCTTTCTCTTTGGCATAAGTGATTTCTTCTACTGCTTTAATTCCACAATCGAGTACAATAATCAGTCCTACACCGGTTTCTGCGGCATAGTCCACTCCTTTTTTAGAAATGCCATACCCTTCATTGTATCGGTCGGGTATGTAATAATCAAGGTTCGAATAGAACTGTTGAATAAACTTGTAGACCAATGCTACGGCAGTAGTACCGTCTACGTCATAATCTCCATAAATTAGAATACGTTCTTTCTTTCCCATCGCCCTGTTCAGACGTTCCACTGCAATATCCATATCCTTCATCAGGAACGGATCATGCAGGTCGGGCAATTGCGGGCGGAAAAACTTCTTGGCATCTGCTGCCTTCGTAATTCCCCGCTGCACCAAAAGTTGTCCAAGTATCGGGCTAATCCCTAGTTCCTGGGCCAATGTCTGGCTTGTCTCTGCCTGTTCGGGTGTAATGGGTCGATAATTCCATTTGTGATTCATTTTATATATTGTTTTTTCTTTTTCTGTTCTCAAGGGTTGAAAAGGCACTTCTTTCCAACAAGGGGTAAAAGTACGAAAAAAAGCGGAAGTGTATAGTAGATAAGACGAAAATATTTCAAGACTGGCTTTTGGAAGATAACTTCTTTTAGCTATCTTTGCTTCGTTAACAAAAGTCTAAACAGGTGAGAAATACGCTAAAATGAGAAGACAAAACGGTGCCATAAGCTCTAATATGACATTTGATGATATCTATATTGAGTATTATCAACGTTGTTTCTTGTTTGCTAAATCCTATCTTCACGATGAGATGCAGTCGAAAGATATAGCCTCTGAGGCAATGATAACTTTATGGAGTACGATGAAGACTGAAGAGGTGAAAAATATCCGTGCTTTTTTGATGACTGTGGTAAAGAATCAGGCCTTAAACTACCTGCGAAATGAGCATCTGCGGATGGAGGCCAGGGAAAACATCCTGGATGATGAACTTTACGAACTTGATTTCCGTATCTCTTCTCTCGACTCTTCCGATCCTAACCAACTTTTCTCTGAAGAAATAATCGATATTGTTAATCGTACTTTAAATGAATTGCCGGAAAAAACAAGAAGGGCATTTATGATGAGTCGATATGAGAATAAATCGATGAAAGAAATCGCTGAATCATTAAATGTGACAGTGAAAGGGGTAGACTATCATATTGGCAAAGCGTTGCAAGCTTTAAGGAAGAACCTCAAAGATTACCTTTATACTCTACTTTTTTTCTAATAGAATACCTTACCGATAAAGTTCTCCTTCGGCATTGATGCATATCCTCCTTGGCATCGATGAACAAATGAAGGACCTCAAAGCACTTTTTTTATTTTTCTCCTAGTGAAGTTTGCAAGTGGCGTGTCTTATATATGTAAGCTCTCAAAAAGCTTATGTCTTAACCCCAAAGAAAAAGTATGGACACGAAACTGTTGAATAAATATCTTGCAGGAGATGCTCTTCCCGAAGAAAAGAGAGAAGTAGTACGCTGGATGAAAGAAAGTGAAGAACACCGTGAGCAACTGATGCAAATGCGTCATATCTATGATGCTACTATCTGGAATGGCAATTTGCAGGAAGAAAAGGTGGGAAATAAAAAACTTGTGATGCGTTATCTTTGGACATCAATGAAGATTGCGGCGGTTGTTGCCATGATTGCTTTTATTATTCATAAGGAATATCAGGAGTACCGTCTTGAACGCTCTACTGAAATGCAGATGATGACAGTTCCTGCAGGGCAGAGGGCCAGCTTGATTCTGGCTGACGGAACAATTATCTGGTTGAATTCCAACTCTACTTTAAAATATCCGGCTACCGGATTTCATGCCAAAGAAAGGAAAGTGATTTTGGAAGGAGAGGGGTATTTTGAAGTGGCTCATAACGAAAAACATCCTTTTATTGTTGAGACGGAGAAATATGATATTCGAGTATTGGGAACTACTTTCAATGTCTCGGCATATCCTAACTCCGGTTTATTTGAAGCTTCTTTGATAGAAGGTAAAGTCACCGTATACCATCCTGAAACGCAAAACGAAATAATCTTGAACCCACATGAAAAGGTGGAAGTTAGAGATGGGAAACTTTATAAAGAGACCTTTACTTCGGATCATGATTTCTTGTGGAGGATGGGTATTTATTCTTTTAAAGATGAACCGTTGGAAACTGTCTTTAAGAAATTAGAGCAATATTATGAAGTGAAGATCATTAATAAAAACATAGAAATAACTTCTCATCCGTGTACCGGTAAGTTCCGCCAGAAAGAAGGAATCGAACATGTGATGAGAGTATTGCAGAAATACATTAAATTTAATTATATACAGGACGACGAAAAGAATCAGATCATAATCTATTAACCCTAGTATTTAATCTAAAAAAACACTGAAAATGAGAGCAAGAGAACCTGCCCGTTTAAAACAGAAATATCGGTAAGTGTTGCAGCACTTACCGATATGTGAGAAGTCAATAAAAAAGACTCATCATCTGTTACAAATCTTTATGTATTAACTTAATAACTCTAGGCAAAGATATGAAAAATAATCTTTGGTGTGGACGTATTGTCCATAGAAAAACACACTGTACTCAAATTTTAAGAATTATGAGGTTAACTGTCTTTTTCCTGTTATTCATTGTTTTTGAGACATATTCTTTGAATATCCATTCTCAAAATCAAAAAGTAACGATGAATAAAGGAACCGCAACACTATCTGACATTATCAGACAGATTGAAAAACAAACAGACTATTTGTTTATTTACAATGAGCATGAGGTGAATTTGAACAAGCAAATAGCAGTATCTACTCGGGAAACCACGGTTGCCGAAATTCTTAATAGAGTTTTGCAAGGAACAGGCTTCTCGTATACGATGGAGGGCAACCATATTATTCTGGTGAAAAATATGGAAAAAATGAGAAACGTAACTTCCGGCCGGAGGATAACAGGAACAGTAAAAGATGATTCGGGGGAGGCTGTTGTTGGTTGTAATGTAGCTGTTAAAGGTGAGAAAATAGGAGCCATCACTGATATGGACGGAAGATATACAATTGAGGTTCCGGGCAATAGTATATTGGTTTTCTCGTTTTTAGGCTATAAGAGCATTGAATATCCTGTCAAGGATAATTCGGTCATCAATATAACAATGCAAGAAGACTCCAGGTCTTTGGACGAAGTGGTGGTCGTAGGTTATGGAACACAGAAGAAAGTGAATTTGACAGGTGCTGTATCTGTGGTAGAGGGGGATCAATTGGCAGGGCGCTCTGCTTCGACTATGTCACAATTACTGCAGGGAGCGGTTCCCAATATGACTGTCTCCTTTTCTTCAGGTCGTGCGGGAGATGGAGGTTCGTTTAATATCAGAGGTGTAAACTCCATTAGTGGTTCTGCCAAACCGTTGGTCCTTATTGATGGAGTGGAGGGAGATGTGAATCGTGTCAATCCGAATGATGTCGCCTCTATTTCGGTCTTAAAAGATGCGTCGTCTGCAGCAATTTATGGAGCACGTGCCGCCTATGGAGTTATTCTGGTAACTACAAAGACGGGAGAAAAAGGCAAAGTCACTCTTAATTATAACGGACGATATAGCTTTAGTGATGTGACTACGTCGACAGATTATGAAACCCGAGGATATTATGCGGCCGGTATTAGCGATATGTTCTTCTCTACTTGGCAGGGGACGCCATTGCTCACGTATACGGAAAAAGATTATTATGAGATGTGGACCAGGAGAAATGATAAGACGGAACAACCCGAACGGCCTTGGGTAGTAACTGAAAACGGACAGTATAAATACTATGGGAATTTTGATTGGTACAATTATCTATATGACCATAAACGTCCGACGCATGAACATAATGTAAGCATTTCCGGTGGAAGTGAACATCTGAAGTTCAGGCTTTCCGGAGGATACTATAATCAGAAAGGAGTTTTTAAAATACAACCGGATAAGTATGAACGCTATAATTTCAAATCAAGGCTGGAAGCAAAAGTGACTCCTTGGTTATCCGTCAGTAATAATACATCTTATTTCAAATCGAACTACTCCTATCCGGGACTTGGTGGAGTGAATACTATATTTAAGAATGCAAGTTATCGTGCCTTGCCTATATTAGTGCCTGTACATCCTGATGGTACACTGGTGTATGAAACTAATATAATGAACTATACTTTGGCGGGTACCACCGTTGCATTATCCAATAAGAAACATAATAATAAAGATGAGATAGACGAGTTTATGACTACCTTTGAAGTGGTTATCAACCCGGTAAAACATGTTGAAATCATAGGGAACTATACATATTCGAAATATGACAAGAAGTGTACCAATAGAAGTGTGGATGTGCAATACTCTAAGGTACCGGGTGTTACACTTACCATGCCTGAAAGTACAAGTGGAGGAAATAAGCTGACAGTCCTGAATACAAAGCATTTGTATTATGCGTATAATGCTTACGGAACTTATGGTAATTTGTTTGCCGGTTCTCATAATGTGAAATTGACAGGAGGTATTAACTATGAGACAAAATCTTATGAAGACCTGACAGTGAGTAAAGATGGACTGTTGTCTGATGAGTTGAATGATTTTAATTTAGCTAAGGGAGAAAATACGGTAGTCACCGGAGGAAAGAATAAATACGCCTTGTTCGGTGTCTTTTATAGGGCCAATTATGACTATAAAGGGAGATATTTGTTTGAGGCAAGCGGAAGATATGATGGCAGTTCCCGGTTTAAAAAAGGACACCGGTACGGCTTCTTTCCATCGTTCTCTGCGGGATGGCGCATTAGTGAAGAGCCTTTCTACGGAGCACTGAGAAATACAGTAGATAACTTGAAGTTACGACTGTCCTATGGAACTTTAGGCAATCAGCAAGTTGGATATTATGATTATCTGCAGCAAATAGAAACAGGGAAAGTGCTTAATTATTCGTTTGGTGATAAAGAAAAAGCCTCGTATGCCTATGAAACGGCTCCCAATGCTTCGGACTTGACATGGGAAACCGTGGTAACTAAGAATATTGGTCTCGATATCGGTATATTCAATAATAGATTGAATGTTTCGGCAGATGCTTATATAAGGGATACAAAAGACATGTTAATGCCCGGCAAAGCATTACCGTCTGTTTATGGTGCAAAATCTCCTAATATGAATGCTGCTGACCTAAAAACCAAAGGTTGGGAATTGGTCGTTGCGTGGAATGACCGTTTTAATGTGATGGATAAACCTTTTAATTATGGCATTTCGTTCGGAATCGGGGATAATATCTCCAAGATTACGAAATATGACAATCCTAATAAGGAAATCAGCTCTCCTTATGTTGGACAGAGGCTGGGAGATATATGGGGATATATGGTTGATGGCTATTTTGCAACAGATGAAGAGGCTGCTAATTATGGTGTAGACCAGAGTATTGTAAACTATATCATCAATAATGCCGTCGTCGATAGAGGACTACATGCCGGAGATATGAAATATATTGACCTCGATGGTAACAATAAGATTGAGCAAACTGTCAGTGCTAATGATATTAAGGACCAGCGGATAATAGGTAACTCTCTTCCACGCTATACATATAGTATCAGACTTAATGCTGAATGGAATGGATTTGATTTTTCCGTGTTTTTTCAAGGAGTGGGGAAACAGGACTGGTATCCGTCCAGTGATGCGTATGCCTTTTGGGGACCATATAGTGCACCTGCACCAAGCTTTATTCCGAAAGATTTCCTGGCAGACATTTGGAGTGTAGACAATCCTAATGCCTATTTCCCACGTCCCAGAGGATATATTGCATGGAATGACGGCCGTTCTTTATCATCAGTTAATAACCGGTATTTGCAAAGTCTCGCTTATTGCCGACTGAAGAACCTGACTGTTGGATATACATTGCCAGCGAAATGGTTGTCAAAGATAAATGTACAGAAAGCTCGTCTTTATTTTAGTGGTGAAAACCTACTCACATTGGATAGATTAGATACGGATTACATTGATCCGGAAGCGGCAGCGGCCGGAACGAGTTGGAAAACGGGTAGAACCAGTGCACTCGCTTATCCGTTCTCAAAAACCTATTCTTTTGGCATTGATATTACATTTTGATAATAACTAATATATGTATATATGAAAACTAAGTTTTGTATCATATCTATGTGGTTGTTTGCCATTCTTTTTATATCGTGTGATAAATTAGATCTTTATCCTGAAGACAGTCTGTCTCCAACCACCTATTTCAAGAATGAAAACGAACTCCAACTATATAGTAATCAGTTTTACTATAATATACTACCTACGGCGGCAGATATTTATAAAGATAATGCAGATGTGTTGATTGTCTCTCCGTTGGACGATGAGGTGACAGGGCAACGTATCATTCCATCAACAGGTGGAGGATGGAGTTGGGAGGCATTGAGAAGTCTCAATTTCTTGTTAGAGAATTCTCATAATTGTGAAGATCAAGATGTACGTAATAAGTACGATGCAATCACCCGTTTTTTCAGGGCTTATTTTTACTTTAAAAAAGTACAGCGATTTGGAGATGTCCCTTGGTATGACAAAGTGTTGGACTCGTCTGATGCAGAACAGTTGTATAAACCCCGAGATTCCAGAGAGTTTGTAATGCAGAGAATCATCGAAGATTTGGATTTTGCTATTACTACTTTATCCAAAGATAAAGAACTTTACAAAGTTAGTAAATGGGCTGCGTTGGCATTGAAGTCAAGAGTTTGTCTGTTCGAGGGGACTTTCCGCAAATATCATGGAATAGGAGATTATGAGAAATATCTGGATGCATGTATCAGTGCATCTGATGATTTCATGAGAAATAGCGGATATAGTTTGTATAAGTCGGGTGTAACCCCTTATCAGTCTCTTTTTTCTTCCTTGAATGCTATTCAACAGGAAATTATATTGGCCAGAGATTATAATGGAACTCTGAACATACGTCATGATGTTCAGGGTTTTGAAAATACAGCTTCAAAAGGCAGACCCGGTTTGTCAAAAACAGTCGTTAATATGTATCTGAACAAGAACGGTTCCCGTTTTACCGATATGCAAGGGTATGCCACTAAAGTATTCTTTGATGAATGTCAGAACAGAGATCCTCGTCTGGCACAGACCATCCGTACCCCGGGATACATACGACCGGGTACTACCAAACAAGTAGGTCCTAACTTTGCCTCTGCGATGACGGGCTACCATCTGATAAAGTATTCAGGTGATCCCAAATATGACGTGGGAGATACATCTGAAAATGACTTTCCTATTTTCAGGACAGCCGAAGTCTACTTAAATTATGTGGAAGCTAAAGCAGAAAGAGGAACTCTGGAACAGAATGATATTGACAGGACAATCAAATTGATTAGAGAAAGGGTGGGGATGCCTAATTTGAATATGAGTGACGCCAATGCCACTCCCGATTCATATCTTTTGAATGTTTATCCTCATGTTTCTGATGTCAATAAAGGGGTGATATTAGAAATCCGTCGCGAGCGGGTGATTGAATTGCTAATGGAGGGTTTCCGTTATTATGACTTGATGCGTTGGAAAGAGGGAAGTTGTATGGATAATGACTTTCTGGGTATGTATTTCCCTGGTCCGGGCAATTATGACCTGAATCACGATGGAACGATTGATGTCTGCCTATATAAAGGAGCCAAACCTACTGGAGTTAATGCACTCGAATTCTTGGAGATCGGTGTTACTGTAGAATTGACAGAGGGAGAGTCCGGCAATATTATATGTTATAAAGACGTTCCCCGGCAATGGAATGAAGCACGTGACTACTTGTATCCGATTCCTCGGCAGGACCGTATACTCACCAATGGAGCACTGACTCAAAATCCGGGATGGAATGATGGTTTAAACTTTTAATTTAATTGATTATGAAAAGATATAGAATAATAATAGTGTTGATTTCCACGCTTTTTATAGTTACTATCGGGTGTTCCAGTCAACTGGATAATGAGGATTTTAGTGACATGATAGGGAAAGGTCAGAACTATACTCCACCTCCTGTTGTCGTAGAAGGTCCAACACTAAAAGATAAAGAAGGTTGGAAAATAGATTCTATTGATGGGAAAAACTTTATATGGTATACTTATCAGAATGGGGCTTTTAATGCCCAGCAACAAGTGAATGTACTTGAACTCGATCTTTCGAATCCCGACTATGAATTGGAATTTGTAGCTTTGCCTCAATCTGATTCTTTGTCAAGTGTTGCTTTAAAACGCGATGCGGTGGGAGGAGTTAATGGTACGTATGAACTGGATGCCTCTTTCATCAAAACGAATGGCTCGATAATGTCAGCAATAACCTTACCCGAAGGTCATTTAAGATATTGGAAGCATGAAGGAGCGATCACTTATGATGGATATAAAGTAGCTATCGGATATGGAACAAAAGAGTCGTATGCATATAACTCGGCACCTAACATCTTTTCCGGGGCACCGGTCTTGATTGAAGATTACAAACCGGTAGGAGAGACATTCATCGGTGATGTATCTGGCATCAATCTGAATACATTGGATGGAGAAGATTATCGGAGGCATCAAGGAGTACGTCACCCCCGTACTGCTGTAGCCCTGACCGAACAGAACAAGCTACTATTGATAACCGTGGATGGGCGTGCCGATTTAGCTGCCGGGATGACAGCAAAAGAACTTACCGGTTTTATTAATCGGTATTTTGAGCCTCAAGATGCATTGAATATTGATGGAGGAGGTTCCACAACGATGTATGTGAAGAATAGTAATCTTTCGACAACCGATGTGGTTAATTACCCATGCGACAATGGAAAGTACGATCATTATGGGCAGCGCAGTGTGCGGACCTTTATCCTGATCAAGAAAAAAACGAATGACCAATTATTTGATTCGGGGGATGGATCGATGGAGAATCCGTATATTATAAAGACGGCAAGACACATCCAGAATATGCATAAAGTTACTTATTCTAAAGGGACGGTTTATTTCAGGATGGAAGCGGATGTGAATATGGCAGCCGTTGAGTGGCAGCCATTAAATGCAACTTCTCCTTATGACCGAATCATTGATTTTGATGGTAATGGACACGTAATCAGAGAGCTGAAATCGAAAGGCAATTATGCCAGCTTGTTTGGAGTTCTCTGTGGTGTTTGTAAAGACTTGGGGATTGTAGATGCAGATATTGTAGCAGAAAATGGCGGTGGAATATTGGCTGGATATATAGGATCTAAAATACCTACTTCAGCAGAGTTTACTGGAAGCGTTGAGAATTGTTATACGACAGGAAAGGTGTCGGGAGCAGATGCGATAGGTGGCATTTCCGGTAATATTGGTAAACCGAGTGGAGCTACATATTCTTCTATAAAGAATTGTTATTCTACAGCTTCTGTTACAGCAAAGAATGAAACCGGGAATTCACGTGCCGGAGGTATAGTTGGTATTGTTTGGGCTGGTGGCATTTTAGAAAATTGTTATGCAGCTGGTGATATAATTTCCATGAACGCAGGGGCAGCAGGTATCGGAGCTTACTTTGATACTGCACCTAAAGGATGCGTTGCTTTAAATAAATTAGTGGAAAACAAGAAAAATGGTGTAAATTTGGGGCGCATTGCGGCTTTCATGGGAGCTGCTAATATGAATGTAGAAAATTGCTGGGCAATAGAAGGCATGGAGATTTTGAGTGCAGGAGTTCCCAAAACAGATTTCTCTAGTGGGATTGTGGGAGTTCAAAAGCCCCATGATGGAGAGACTAAGTCGAAAGAATTCTTATCAAATATGCAGAACTACCTTGATGCAGGATGGGGAAATTCATGGTATTACAAGGTAAATGCGAAAGGATATCCTATTCTATTATGGCAATATAATCGGGAAGATTATAATACGGACATCACTGGTCATTAAGACTAATATATATTATACTTAACATCTTGATTCGTTAGTTTATGAAGAGAAACTTGTTAATCGTCGTTATCCTGGCTGTATGCTCCATTGGAATAGTAAAAGGGCAGACAGCAGCGGATTCATTGGCTATTGTATCTGCTTGTTGGAAGATATACAATCCTCAAAAAGGAATTGTATATAAGTATGCTTCTATCCCTCAATTATATCAAGGTCCCCAATCTATCAGCCTGATAGAAATTGATCCTCTTGTAGGTTTGAAAGTCGGTGTTGCCGTTTCGGATAAAATGAAAGAAACAAGTAAGATTGCTTCTGAACATAACGCCATTGCAGCCATTAATGGCTCCTATTTTGACATGAAACGGGGAAACTCGGTCTGTTTCCTGAAGACGGATCGCCAAGTTGTTGATACAACGCTGCAGAGTGAGTTTAAACAGCGTGTCACAGGAGCCATTAGTGTGCGCAAAGGGGGAATGAAATTAATTCCTTGGAACAAACAGATAGAAAAGAATTATAAAGGCAAAGCAGGTACCATACTCGCTTCCGGTCCGTTAATGTTGAAAGACGGACAGGTTTGTGATTGGAACTCGTGTGAACCGAATTTTATCCGGACGAAGCACCCTCGTAGTGCTGTTGCTACTACTAAGGATGGAAAAATACTGTTGATAACGGTAGACGGGCGTTTTCCTGAACAGGCAGGAGGAGTGAATATCCCGGAATTGGCACATCTGATTCGTGTTTTAGGGGGTGAGGATGCATTAAATTTGGATGGAGGTGGATCTACTACTCTTTGGTTGTCCGGTGCATCGGATAATGGAGTCGTTAATTATCCTTGTGACAATGGGCGGTTTGACCATGCCGGAGAACGGAAAGTTCCTAATATTCTTTATATAACGCATCAATAACGTTTCCATTATTCATCATTGTATTTAAGGTCTTTCAGTGCATAGATTAAGACTTTTCAGTGCAGAAACTAGTGACTTTTTGTGCAGTCGGGTAGTCGTCCCGTTGTAACGGGACAATGGGCACTTTATAAAAAGACAAATGTCACCTTATAGGGTGACATTTATCATTCTATAAGGTGACTAGCTATCTCCAAAAGGATGAAAATTACTAAAGATACAAAATTAATTAGTGAAAAGCAATAGTAGGGTAGGAAATTTATCTGTATTGCAAACAGATTTAATTCATTTCCATACCCTTCTGAAGTAATAAGGTCATTAGTCTTTTATCTTGCGCAACTTCGCCTTTTTGATAAAGAACTTGGCAAGCTCTCTTCCTGCTTTGGCATACGTTTCCTGGACGCGATATCCGGAAGTAAAATCAGTACCCCAAAAGTTGTTGGCAGAAGCGTTACGAATTTTGATGGAGGCTACTTGTTCGCCGGTTTCAATCTTCTTCACCTTGCAACTTAGATCGACAGATGCATTTTGGCGCATGACACCCACGTTCCAACCCGGTTCGGTGAAATCGGTATTGATTTCAATCCGGTATTGAGCACCTTCTGAACCTGCAGTGATGCCTACCTCACTCATGTATTTATCAAAAAGCTCCAGAAACTTTGGTTCAAACCGTTCTTTACGGTCACCATACCAGGCGGCTTTCCATTGGTCTCCTTTGCCCTCTTCTTTAGCGTTGTATTCAGAACTCTTTTTTTCTACATATTCGTTTTCTGTCAGTTTGCCTACCAGCATTTCATCGTAAGAAAAAGTAAATTGTATCACTTGCTGGTCCTTGATGAAGTCAATAGTACCGGAAGTCATGACAATACTTTGTGCAAATGAGAATGTAGTAATGCAACTTAATAGTAGAAGTGTTGTGATGGTCTTTTTCATCTTTGAATTTGATTAATCGTTTGTTTGTCTGTTGTAAACAACGGGGTTAGAATTCAAATCCGAATCTAGCTCCTACTCCATGTAACTCCCATGTATCATTCCAACTGTTATGATAATAATGCCCTCCATAGCTGTAACTATAATCTGTTGTGGCGTCATAATCTTGGAAGTTATACATCAACGCTAAATTCAAGGCCTTTTTCCCTTTTAAAGAAAAACGCACTCCTACTCCTATCGAAGCATACGCTCCTTCTATGTCTCCTACAGAATATCCGGCTTTTACGTCGGCGAACGGAGTCACTTTTTTGTTGATGAAGTTAGCTCTGAAGTTAGCATAGATGGGGGCTGCATAAAGATCTGCATCGGTATAGTAGTTGAAAGCAACGCCACCACCTACAAAGAAATAATTGTTGAATTGATAACCATGTGTGGTTGATAATTCAATTTTAGAGGCATTGTAGTCGCTCACATCGCCAATATATGCAAAGTCTACGAAACCCTTATAGCCTTTTAATGTATTTCTTGCGGCTTTGCGGTCGTTGGTATCCTTACGATAATCTCTTGTGTACCACTCTTCTTTTGTGATTTTAGTCACATCACTCATCTGGCAGATGATGAGGCTGCCATCACCTGTTTTGATTTTTAAAGAGACATTGGGCACTTGTTCAATGATTACTCCTTTAATAATGCTGCCATTCTTTAAATACACTACTTCTGTGTAATTCTGTGCTGCGACATACGTACTGATACTTAATAATAAGGTCAGTACTAATAGTAGTTTTCTCATACTTGTATTTTTATTGTTTATAGTTTCTTGAGTGCGCTATAGATAGAGCCTGCCCAATAGTTGCGCAATCCGAAACCACGTGCCTTGCCGTCGGTGATCCATTCTTCAATGATCTCCTTTGTTTCGGTATTGAAGAATACGACTTCATACGTACCTCTATTGTTTGATTTGTCCAGGAACTGTGCGATAAACACCATACCTACTCCGGGTGTTTTCTGGATAGGCAATGCGTTGATGGCTGCTTTGATTTGCTCTTTACTAAGAGTATATTCTCTTTTAGCGGTCATTAGCTCGGCCAGGTCGATGTTTTCGTTCACCTGATTAACGGCATCCAGTGGGATCTCTGTCACTTCTTTTTTCAATTGTTTTCCTACGTTATACTTCTTAGCTTCTGTGATGAACAGCTCATTGATGCGTCTGAAAGCATCTTTGAATTGTACCGGTGATTCATCTGCACCGAAAATCTTCACTTGGGAGTAGTCTACCCCATAGAACTTAATAGACTGAATGTCTTTCAATGCACTCTTGCCTTGTCCGAAACAGAACAGACTCGTGCTCAAGAATAAGAATAGAATAAGTTTTTTCATATACGTTAATGTTAAAGTGATATAGTTGGTTACTAACTTCCAAAAGTAGAAAATAATTATCGTAAATCAATGAATTTTATCGTTTTTCGACTCATTGGAGGCATTTGTATCTTGGCAATGTACTCTGCCGATTCAAAATTGATGCTTGGCGCCACTCTGACTTTCGAACGGAACAGATCTTTAATCTCTTTGGCAAAGGCTTCGCTACGGTTCTCGCTTCCGATACGAATCAGAATCTCATCCGTTCCCAATTCATTGGTATAAACTTCAATGATATAGTTTTTTACCGAAGGTATATTATCCAGAATGTCGAATAATGCAGGCGGATATAACGTCGTTCCTTTGTATTTAATCATTTGTCCTTTCCGGCCGAGGATGGAGCTTAAACGAATGGTGTTTCTCCCACAACCACAGGGCTCGGTGTGGTGGTAGCAAATATCGCCTGTTTTGAAACGGAGCAACGGCATACCTTTGACTCCGAGCGTCGTGATCGTTACTTCCCCTGCTTCTCCCTCTTCCACAGGACGATTATTATCATCCAGAAACTCTACAATGATAAGTTCCGGTTGCAAATGTCCTCCGTGGAATTCATTACACTCGGTAAAGGACGACTGCATTTCGGTGGAGGCATAAGTGGAATACAACTGCAAGGCAGGCCATTTATCGTGTATCTTCTGTCCGAGCGTATTCAACTGGAATTCCTGATTGCGCAATGCTTCTCCGATACAGATGCACTTCTGCATGGAACAGGTATTATGGTCGATATGATTCTTCTCGGCAAACTCTATCAGTTTGATAAGGAAAGAGGGGACCACCATTCCACAAGTCGGATGTATCCGTCGAATCGTGTCCCATTGCAGTTCCGGGATGCCGTTGCCTACACGGATCACTCCCATACCCAGTTCGCGGGCTCCCATATAATAAGCCAAGCCTGCCATGAAACGGCGGTCGATGGTAGTCATCAATTGAAGAATATCCTGCTTGGTGCATCCGGTGGTGGTGAAAGATAGGTATTCGTTGTAAGAGAGACGGTCCAGGTCTTCAGAGGTGAGAACGAAAGTGACCGGATCTCCCAATGTGCCCGAAGTCGTCACATAGTCGATAATTTCCTCTTTGTCTACGCAGATGAAATCATCGTTATGGAGTTGCAAGTCCGTCTTGGTAGTGACGGGAATCTGTTGCAAGTCTTCAATCGTCTTTATTTGATTGATATCAATGTGATGTTCGGCAAACATCTGTTGATAGAACTTGGAATGTGCTTGCAGGTAGGCTAACGCTTTGGCTAACTGTTCTTCCTGATAGCTTTTGATATCTTCCGGTGAGCGGAACTGAATTTCAGGATTCTTTTCCATCTTTGGATTGTTTTTGAATTTTTTGCTGGATACGTTCTTTCTCTTGCAACTTGGGAATAGGTCTCTTCAATGCCTGTTGCCAGTATGCAATAGCTTGGTGAGGTTGTTGCATGGCCTCGTAGTAATCTCCTATTACTTCATATACATAGTATAAGGAAGGATTGGAGGCTTGGTATGTTTTTAAAACAGATTCCTCTATCTTTTCCTTTTTTCTGATTTTCTTCAATAAAAGCGGAGTCAGTTTCTTATAAGTGAGAAGATGCTGGAACTCCGGTGTGTCGATGAATTTATCTGCCGGAATAGTTAATTCCGGGATGAATATTTCTTGTTTCAGCAGGATGTAGTCTTTGAATACCTTGTTCAAGTCGTAAGCTACATACTTTCCACATTGCCAAGGAGAGGTGGAAACCCACATCAACCGCTTTTCCGGTTGGAAGATAACGGAGTGATGGGCTATAAACTGGTTGACAGCCATTTCGTTGGCCAGTCCCAAATCGATATCTTGCAGACCTTTGCGATTGCGCAGGATAGAGGCGGCTGCCTTGGTGTCCAGAGGCTGATTCTCGTTGATGAGTTCCTCCAATCGGGCAAAACGATAAGGGCTGTCGGAAGTACGGATATTCTCGAGATTCCGTTCGTCCTCGCTGAATGCTTCCGATTGATAGTGATTGGTGCAGATGAGGCGGTCGGGCTCTTTACCGGTGAAAAGTACGGTCTTCTCGGGCGATTTCTCGATAATGGCGGCTTTTCCGTCTTTGGCAGAACCTATCAATATAGATTCGGAGACGAATGTTTTCCGCTTTTCGGCGATGGCAAAGGCTTCTTCAATCGTTGATGCGTATTGCAGGATTTCTCTGGTCAGGATGGAAATAGGGGTGGCGGAGCCTGTGGGGACAGCGGATTTTGCTGCATTAATCGTGACGGTGAGCCCTGCTTCATTCATACCGGACAGTACACCTATCATGCCGGGCCATCCGACGGAAGCAAACTTATAGCCCTTCTCCGGTGCATAGAAAGCAACTTGCTTGTTTTCTGCAAAAGCATCTCCTACGTAGAAATCAAAATTACGTCCGATGAGCAGGGATGAATCTGCACTTTGTGTTCCCCAAACAGCGAATGAACTGCATCCCACTAACATATAATCTTGCATGGCATGTCCCAGATCATGTGCCGAATGATAATTTAATTGGCGTTCGTAAGGAGTGCCGATAAAATCGTATTCATGGGTACACGATTGCGATATTCCATAAATCTCTTCTCGATATTCTTCAGGGACATTCGCACCCAGATTACGGTTGAATAGTACAATGAAGAACCGCAGAAATTTCAGATAACTGTCCGAAGGAATAATTTCGCGAATCTGGTCGATAAATACTTTCTCCTGATGATGGAGTAGATCGGCAGACAGTTTGCCGATGGCATCCCCCCTTTCAAGAGCATCCCCTCTAACGAACAATTCCCACAGTCCGCTTTTGCTGTGACGCAGGAAGTTGTCAGCATAAAACCGGAGGTCAAGAGTGTCGTTGTAGATAACCTCTGCCGGAGCCATGATGATAGTGTCTGCATAAGGCATTTCCCTCAAGGGTATCATGGGCTCATGCTTGGGTTGCATCATATCCGCAGAAAAGTAGAGGTAGCTGATGCCGACTATCAATCCGATGATGAGTAACAAGAAAATGTAACCTGCGTACTTGATTGTTTTTTTGACTATTCTATGCATTTCCTACTTTTTTAGCCAGATATTCTTGTCCTACAAACTCCGCACAAGTCAGCATGGCAGTTAGTGTTACCCCTAATGCACCATGCACATTCAGGTTTTGCCCGGTGAGAAAGAGATTTCCCAAGCGGCTTCTTGTAGATACGAAGCCAATTTGCGGACATTTATAATCTTTGATAATCCCATACGCGGAACCATCCACTGTTCCTGTATAGTCCCGATAGCTTAATGGAGTAGTGGTATACATCTCTTCTATGTTTTCTGAAAGATCAATGCCATGTCCTCGGATGAAGCGGAGAATCTGTTCTGCTTTCTCCTTTTTGAAGGATTGGTAGCTTTCTCCCCGATGTTCGGGAGTCGTGTCCTTCCAGGCAGACAGTTCATCCATATACATCGGTGTCAGGATGGAAATGACACTGGCATATTGACTGTCCTCGGAAGACGCTTGCATGGAAATCATACAGTTGGTGGTCCGTCCCGGATAGAGCAGTTTGTCATACCACACTTTATTGTTCCCATGCAGATACAGGTTACGGTTCTGATAGGGAGTGCTTTTCTTCTTCATTACCAGATAGAGCGTAAAGATACCGTAGGTATTTTCCAACGAACGGATGCGGGAAATATAGGCATTCTTGATGCTACGGTTTTTATCCAGTATCTCCAATGTCCGTTGGGGATGCATATTGGAGATGACGAAGTCGCTTTCCAGTCGCTCTTCTCCATTGATGATAACCCCTTGTACCTTTTCGTTTTCAACGATGATGCGGGTGGCTTCACTGTTATTGAGCACGGTCCCTCCGTTTGCCCGGATTACATTGATTAGCTCCAGACTGACTTGCATACTTCCGTCTACAAAACGGTAGGCGCCTTCAATATAAGAGTGGTTAATCATGGCATGCTGGTAGAAAGTGGATACATCTTTCAAACCTCCGTAGAGTAAAGCTGAACCTGCCAGTACATTTCGTAAGGCGGGGTCCGGAGTGATATCCGCAATCAGATGGGCGGCAGAGGTACAAAAGTATTTCATACCCTCCAAAGCGAGTGTGCCTTGTTTCAGGTGGTCTACGCTAATCAGGTTTCCGACAGCCTGAAGCTGTTCGGCATAGCATTTCAAGTTTTCTTTCTCATGCGGGAAGGACCGGCAGATGGTTTCAATAAACTGCGGGTACCCCATTGCATAATCGTATGTTTTTCCTTTATAGTAGATCGTGTCAAAAGCAGCATCGTCCAAGCGTTTTATTTTCAGCTTGTCCATGATACCGAAATAGCGGAAATACTGGTTCATCACTTGACCCTCATCCAGGCTTCCTACATAATGAATACCCGTATCCAACAAATGCCCTTTTCGTTGGTAAGTCTGGAAGCATCCACCGAATTGCGCATTTTTTTCTACTATGCATACGTTGAATCCCTCTTTGCTAAGAATCGCTCCGCATTCCAGTCCGCCAAGGCCACTGCCGATAATGATGATATCATATTTGCTCATACTAGTCCGGTTTTCTGAATATGTAAATAGTGTTCGATGTATATTTGTCATTAGGAATGATTTCGACATCCATTCCACAGGCGACTGCTATTTCCCGTAGTTGAGTTTCGGTGGTGAAGTGTAATTCTCCGACCGTCCGGTTAAAGTTGAAAATACGGGTGGATAGTAATTCCGTGAACCGGGTTAACCGGTGCTTGGAAGCGTTGGCTGAATTTCCGTCGCGTATGATAATCATTCCTTCTGAACGTAAGCGACCGGCACATTTCAACAATAGGGCTTGTTGATGTTCGTAGCTCATATAGTGAAGCATGTCGTTCAGGATAAAGACATCACTTTCCGGCAGGGGATATTCCAATGCATTGCCATGCTTGAACTGGAGATGCTCGTTGCGTAACCATCCGTGCTGCGCCAGCGCTATCTTGTCTTCATCGTAATCAATACCCAGGATTTCCCGGTCCTCGGAAAGCAGAGACAGCATATAGCATAACGGGCCGAAGCCGCAACCGATGTCTGTGATTTGCCCTTGGACGGGAATCAACCGGTTGAATAGCCGGTAATTCTTTTCCATTTTTACTTTGATACGGATATACCATTCTACGACGGGACCTTTATAGATATAGTTCTGGATAAGAGCTTCGTAGAACGCCGGATTGTCCGTAGTGTTCTGTTCACGGCAGATACGGGCATAAACCTCTTTCATGTAAGCGGATATGCGTTTGGTACGCTCCTGATAAGTACTTCCGAAAGACAGATCGTCTAATGGTATACGGGGAAGTATTTCCGTATAGATGATTCCTTTCCGAATATTGAAAGGTTGTGCTTTGGCAATGATTTTGTTATTACCGTAAAGCAGGATCGGGAGAATATCCAGTTTCAATGCTTCTGCCAGATAGAATGCTCCTTTGTGGAAACGTTTCATCTTTCCGTTATAGGTACGTGTGCCTTCCGGGAAAATGGCGATGGAGTAGCCCTCCTTCACTTTTTTCCGCATCCGTTCCATATATTGCTCGTATCCTTCGCCTATATAATAGAAGTCGACATAACGAATGATGGCTCCGAAGAAAGGAGAGTGCCATACCCAATGGTTGGTTACCATCAGGATTTTAGACGAAAGAGACAGCAATACCAGAATGTCGATGAATGACTGGTGGTTGGCAATGATAATTGCCGGATGCCGGAAGCGTTCGTTGGCTTTGTTGATATGTTCTTTTTTGACGGCGGTGGCCAGTAGCAAAATTCCTTTGCAGGTGATTTGTATCAGGCGGCACACCAAACGCTGCTTGCTGCTTTTGCGCACAGGCACCGGATAAAGCAGGATAATCAATATACGGAGGACGATGCAGCCGATAAAGAAAAGCAGGAAGAGCAACACGGTACGTATCAATCCGATAAGCGTATAAGGCGGCAATCCTTTGGAAGCGGGGCCTGCGATGAAGAACCGGAAAATGAGTGGCTGAATGGTATAGGCCACCAATACCACTGCTATCATACCCAGAATGGAAATCAGTGAAATGGATTGCAAAGCCGGGTGTTTGGCAAACACAAGTGCTCCCATACCGACCACTGTGGTGAAGGCGGAGAAGAAGATGGCTGTTTTATGGGAATTCAACACCTTCTGACCTGTACGGTATTTGTTTTGTAGCCCGTCCATAATGAAGATACTGAAGTCATCTCCAATGCCAAAGATAAAGGTGGACAGGATGATGTTGATGATATTGAACTCAATTCCCAGAATTCCCATTAATCCTAAGATGATTACCCAGCTGATTAGCATCGGGAGAAAACTCATCAAGGTAAGTTCGATACGTCCGTAGGAGAACCATAGTGCAAAGAATATCAGGAAAGAAGAGATGTACAGAATCAGGTAAAAGTCGTCATTGATGGCCGATACCCATTTGTTGGCAAAGTAGGAACGGTCGAAGATGACTACATTCGGATCTTTATTAAAGTTCTGGTACACAGCTTCCTTATTCGGTTCGCTGATCCGTATCTGGCTGATAAGCATGGTGATGGAATCGGCAGAGGTTTGCCATTCATTCAATAGCTTGCCGGATAAATCGTCTCCTTGCGCGGTGTAATGATATTCACCGAAAGGTTGGTTCATCCATTGATAAAAAGAATCAAAGCTTCCCGGACGGAAACGATATTCGGCAGCAGCTGTTTCCAACTGTTCACGAACTTGTTGCTGCTTTTCATCCGTCCAGTAATCTTTCCATTTCTTCAGGCGTTTCTGCTGTTCTTGCGGAGAGATCAGAAACTGTGAGGCGGAGGCATACTCTTTGATGAGTCCCTGCTCTTTCAGTGCCGATAACTTCTGATTGGTCGTTGCATAAGTTTCGGTAGCCTGATTCATGTCTTTGCCCACACTGACAAAAAGCACGGTCTTTTCGTCGTTGTCGAAGAGTTGCAGTAATTTTTCTTCCGATTGTTGGAGATGGCGGGGCTCATAGTTGAGACTCATCATATCGTTGTTGAAGCCTACCTTTTGCGAAGTAAACAAACAGATCACTGTAATGAGTAGGATGCCGCCTACCAGCCATTTATTCTTTTCGTAAGAATAAGCGTTTATTTTCTCGATGACGCGTAGTATGCGTCCCTGTTTGACGTCTGCCTGTCCTTTCAGAAAATGAGGCAGGTAAATGAGGCAGAAGAGGGTAGTGCCCACCAATGCCAGAGAGGCAAACAAACCGAAGTCGCGTAACAGATCGGAACTGGTGAATATCAATCCCAGAAATGCGCCGATGGTGGTGAAACTACCTACCGTAAGCGGATAGGCTATCTCTTTAATAAGTTGTTGCACGGTGGAAACATGGTTCTGATGTGCCAGCATGTGAATGGAATAGCTTAGTGCAATACCCATCACTGCTGAACCGGCTCCCACTGCAATGGCGGAGATACTTCCTTTAATAAAGAAAATGAGAAACAGGGCAAATAATCCTCCGAACAGTACCGGAGTAATAATCAACGGTATCGATCTCTTTCGTTTAAAAACGAGTGAGATAAATACAATGATGATAAGCAGTGCCAGGGAGGAAGTCAGGATGGTATCTTTCTTAATCTGACGGGCGTTGTAGACTCCCACGGAGGGACCGCCGAAATATTCAGCTCGAATGGTAGGGGATTCTCCCTGTACGTGCTTGAGCTCTTCTTCGAGTATCTTTATCAGTTCGTCGTTCTTTCCGGTGCTGCCTGTACTGAATACCGGGGTAATGAACATAAGTAAGGTGGAGCCGTCTTTGGAGAAGATATGTTCGTCATAAATCTCGTAGTTGGCTTCCAACTGGAAATCTTGCAAATGTTTCAGGGCTTCACTTCCCAGTCCGAGCGGGTCCCGGAGAATATAACTTCTTAATGCAATTCCGGCAGGAGAGAGGAGGTTGGTATAATTCTTCTGCATGACAGCCTGTATCCCTTTATCCGTCAGTAAGGAATCGAAGCGTTGATAGTCCGTATCGGTCAGGAAAAGCGGAAGATGTTCATAAACGAAGTCTGTGGCTCCTTGGATGAGGCTTTGGTCTACCTGTGCGAAAATTCCTTTAATCAGTGTTCCTCCGGCTTTTTCAGTCAGGGTTTGTTGCAGTTGTCCGGCTGCTTCTATCAGGGAGTCAGGTTCTACGCGGTGGCAGGTATCTGCCGAGGATAACATAATGATAATCTTATCCTTAATCTTGAGATTGTCGAACACTTTGATTGTGTTCTGGGAATCTTTAGTGTCGGGGAAAAATTGTGTGATGTTCTCTTCGAACCTTACTTGCAGGGCAAAGAATCCCATCAACAGGACACAACTGATGAGTGACAAATAGAACAGAATCTTGTGCCTCTCGAAATAATCATATAGTCCGATAAAAAACTGGGTCATATCTTTTTTTTCCTACACGCCGTGAGCAGAATGAACGCGATGGTTCCTGCCAGTATGCTGCATACGACTGCAAAGATAACACTTCCTATTAAATATTGCTCTATGACTGATTTTACATTTTCAAAAGAAAGTTCGTTTAAATGCAGATTGACAGGATCTCCCAGCACTTTACAACCGGTCACGTAACTGCCGTACAGCAAAAATGGAATCATCGGAGGGATGCTGATATTGGCTGCTACAATAGCTATGACTTTATTCAGTCTGAACAAATGTGCCAGAAATAACGTGATTAGCATTTGATATCCCCATACCGGAACGATACCCATGAATACGCCGAGTGTGATGGCAGCCGTGATCCGCAGATTAGATTCGGGGGAGTGGGTGACATGATCCGAGAAAAACTGCTTGCAGTTCTTCCAGTTCAGTTTACGGAAGAAGTTTCGGGGGATGATCCAAAGGAAAGTGACGAGTACCAATATTGTATTCAGGATACTGATACGGGTGAAATCACGGAACGGTCGGAAATGAGAAACCCGCTCTTCCTGTGGCGGATAATAAACATGTACCGGAATGTTTTTAACGCTAATGCCGCCCCAGGCTGCAAAGACAAGTGCTTCCAACTCAAATTCGTATTTGGCGGTGTAATACCACTTGTCTACATTCATTCGTTGGATGGGGTACAGGCGGTAGCCGGATTGTGTATCTTGCAGTTTGATACCTGTTTCGAGGGTAAACCAGAAGTTGGAAAACTTATTGGCAAATGTATTCTTTCCCGGCATATTGTCCGAGGCGAGGTTACGGGCACCTACCAATAATGTGTCCGGTTCTTTTTCTATGGCTTCGATCAATGCGGGAATATCCGAAGCGAAATGCTGTCCGTCAGAATCAATGGTGATTGCATACCGAAATCCTTGCTTTTTGGCAAAGGATAGTCCATGTCTCAAAGCTACTCCTTTTCCTTGATTGACAGGGTGGGTGATGGTATGTAAGTTAGATTCCCGGCTAAGTATTCCGGCAGTTTCATCTGTAGAACCGTCGTTGACAACAAGGATATCGGGGGCGTAGAAACGTACACTTTCTATGACGTCCGCCAGTGTCTTTCCATTGTTGTAACTTGGGATGATAACGATGATCCCTAATTGGTTCAACTTCTCGTGCCAATAGGCTGTACTTATTTGTTCTTTCATGCTTTCGGGGTAAGTGCAGCTTTTAGTTTAATGAAATATTCGCTCTTTACGGTATGCCCTTCTGCACAGTTCTCTTCTATACTGCTGTCCTTTATACTGCTTTCTTTTACAATGTTCTTTTTCACAGCTCCTTCTTTTACACTCCCCTCCGCCTGCAATTGAAGTGTACCTTCTTCTGTCTCTTTAAAAGTCAGTGCAACCGAAATGTACGGTGTTTCTATAGGATTGATAGCCGAAAGAAACTTGCAGGAAGACACTTGTGCTATTTGCAACTTTTGCTGGCGAATGTCTTCTACACATTCCTTGATAAGTTGTAACAGGCAAACTCCCGGAACTACCGGATGTTCGGGGAAATGTCCCTGATAAACAGGATGCCCGGGATTCAACTTTATCTGGATAGTCCAGATCGTTGAGTCCGATGATTCGGAGGAAAGGATGGTATAGAAGTTATCAAGTAGCATATATTAAATCTCTTTAGATAGTTTGTCCAGACGGATCGTTAACCGAATCCACGGATGTTTGATTTTTATTTGTGCGGGATCGCCCGGAGTATTGCCAGTGATGTAGACCACTGACTTTCCAAAGCCTTTTCCACTGGTTCTTTTTTCAGTAGCACTGTCTTTGGTCGCTTTCACACGAGTACCTTTCTCACTTAAGAACAGACGTCTGAAATCCATTTCCAGAAGTTTCAGCACCTTTTCCTTTTTCATGGGTTCAATGCAACTGTTGACAGTAAACTGATCGTTGCGAAGAGAAAAATCGAAAAGGCTTAGTCCGAAGTAGGTAGACGCTACGATCCGGATTTCGTTATCAGGCATACGGCGTACTATTAGCATACCGCTCATGTGATGTTTCATGAAATCCAGTTGGATATTGTATTTTTGCGAGCTTTCTCCTTGTGTCAGTTCGATAGCGGGAGGCACGGTGCTGCCTTCCCCGCCCATTCGTGGAGAGCAGGAAGTCTGGATCTGTATCCATAAGAATAGCAGAACCGTCAGACTAACGAATCGCAAACTTCGTCTCATTCTTCAGGGAGTTGAACTTTTTATTATAGAATTCGTATTCTGTATAGTTTGTGGCTGTTTCGGACAGACGGAGTTTGTGTACCGACATGTCTTTCTTGTCCAGATAGATTTCTATACCGGCAATATAGGCTTGTACTGCTTTGTTGGTCGGTTTTATTTTAACCAGATAGTATCGTGCATCTTCAAAATACTCCAGCTGGTAGTTGGACGACATTTTAGACAGGTCGCCTATCATACACGCGGTCAGCATATCCTGCATCTGTGCCATCATTTTGTTCGAACTAAGGTTCATGATGCTTTTCTTGCCATCTGAAACGATTTTGAGCTTACTGCCGTTTATCACGATGAGATAATCCATCGGGCGGAAATATTCCATGCAGATTTTATTGCTTTTTTGGTAGTAGAACTTCCCTTTGGAAGTAACCTTCTCATCGAATACATCGAGATATTTCACTTGGGTGAAATCGCTTTCGATGGACTCTACGGTTTGCGCCTCCTTTGCCAGGCGGCTTTCAAACTCTGTCTTTTGTGGCATCTTTTTCATGCTCTGGGCATGGATAGAGGCTATAGACAAGAAGATAAGCGATAAATATATTAATAAAGTTCTCATACCTTTTTTTATTTTATGCCAATAGTTTGTCCGGACGGACAACTGTATATCCTTGTTCTTTCAGCAAATCCAAGATTTGTTTCACTAGCTGGTCGCTGTCCGGCATCCGGTCGTGCAACAGAATGATGGCTCCCGGTTCAAGACGTTTCCGAATTCTGGCAAGGACTTTATCCGGTGCTTGTTGTGTATCCAGTGTACGGATGCTCCATCCTATAGAGGTATATCCTAACTGTCGAACGGCTTTCGCAATCGTTGGATTAGTGACACCGAACGGTGGACGAAACAAACTAACCGGCTGCGAAGTTACTCGTTCTAGTTCACACTGACAAGTTTGCAAATCTTTTTTCATCTTGGAGAGCCCGTATAGTGGGAATAAACCGGAATGGGTATACGAATGATTTCCAATCAGATGACCTTCTGCTACCATTTTTTGCAAGATTGCTTCATTCCCTTTTACCTTATGGCCGATACAGAAGAAACAGGCGGTTACCTGATATTCTTTTAGTACCTGAAGAACTTTGGGAGTCTGTAGGGAGTCGGGGCCGTCATCAAAAGTCAGGGCGACAATCTTTTCCGCAGTATGCTTTTTGCAAAATGACCGGAGGTAAATTCCCGATCGAATGCTATAGGAAGCATAAACGAGAAAAGACAGGATCAAGAGCAGGTAAAGAAGGAGGCAAACGATTATCATACGCTTTTCCGGATTAGAATCAATGAATGATTGATGGAGTGGTGATGATTGTAAATCAATATATGGGTAGGGGGAGTGCAGTTTGCCGATTTGTTCACTGCTTTCCATATCGCATACGATGTTGCGGTAGGATATTCACCACATTCATCCTTAAAGCTAAGATGAACACTTTCCGGGAAAAGGTTTGTTTCAAGCTCTTCATAAATAGAGTTGTCATTGTCGACAGTTTGCTCGTGAGAGTCATCTTGATTGTGTTGCTTCTTGTTTTTCCCGGTAACCAACCACTGAATATCCTGACATTCTAAACCATTTCGTTGCAAAAAACGGATGATTCGGGAGCTGATTTCTTCTGTAGTCTGTTTCCCGATGAAAGTTTCGATTCCCTGTATTTCAGCCAACGGATGCTCTCCGGCTTCCCGACTTAACAGGAAGAATTGAGCACCTTCTCCGGCTGCTATCCCTTTCAGCATTCCCAGCCGTTGCTGAATCGTGTAACTGGTTTCTGTCATTTCATCGATGGCTCCCACAAGTATATTCTCGCTTCCTTCTCCTATTTTCATCATAGCGTCCAATAAAGCACTTTCAAAACTAAGTCCACGGTGGACATAAGTCATGTTGTAGGCATGTATTTGATGAATCAGAGCTATTTGTGCACCGATTGTATTGAATGTCGACTGGATGAAAGGAGTAGGATTCAGCATCCGCTCTTCATTATCCAATAGGTTGTTCAGGAATTTTTCCGTGTCTGTCAGGCAGCCCAATCCTGTTGCTGTGATGATTCCTTGTATCTTTTCAGGAGATAGTTCACCCATACATTCCAATCCGCAGGCCACCCCCATTTTTACGATACGGCTCATGCGTCTGCGCAAGGTCGCATTGGTGATAATATCCTTATAGTCGGGTTCGCAAGCCTGAAGATAAGGGTGATTATTTTCTGGTGAATGATCCTTTTGCGGATGAATGGAAGCGATGCGTTGAATATAAACTGGCTGCATAGGCTTAAATACTTAAAGGTGCGTTCATGCTGGAAAATTCGTTGCGGAAAAGAGGAGCGATGAATCATTTCCTCCGAAACCGAAAGAGTTGGATAACACATGTCGGATGGGGATTCCTTCTTGAAAAGAAGTTTCCGGTATCAGTCCTATTCCTGATTTCTGTTCCGTTTCCGGCATCGCCTCCGTAAAATTCAGATTAGGATAAATCATACCTTTATCTATTGAAAGAACGGAGTAAACAGCTTCAATTCCTTCGGAAGCTCCTAAGGTATGTCCGATAAAGGCTTTTACCGAACTAAATGGAGGAACGTGTTCTCCAAAGATTCTTCGGAGTGCCATACCTTCTGACGCATCATTGCCGGGAGTACCTGTTCCATGTACATTGATATAATCGATTTCTTCAGGAGAAACGCCACTGGAAGCGATAGCTTCGCTCATTGACAGAAAAGCACCGTTCCCTTCGGGAGAACTTCCTGTTTGATGATAAGCCTCATTCGTATTGGCGTAACCGCTAAGTTCACAATAAGGAGTTCTTTGGAGTGAACTTTCCGGTTGAAGCACTAAGTAACCGGCGCCTTCTCCCAGATTTAATCCGGTACGTGAGCGGTCAAAGGGACGGCAATGTGTTTTGTCCAAAATCATCAGGGAGTTGAATCCATTGAGCGTAAACCGGCAAAGTGCATCTGTGCCTCCCACGATAGCGGCATCCAGTAGCCCGTGTTTAATCATTCTTGCTCCCAGCATGATGGCATTGGCTGCTGACGAACAGGCTGTACTGATGGTGGTTATAAAATCATTGATACCTAAATACGAAGCAATCAATTCCGTACTGGCTCCGCAGTCGTGTGAAATCACTTCCCGTAATCGTCCCTGTCCTGGGTTTTTCTTGAAAGATTCATAGAAGTGCTCGCTCAAATCCATACCGCCAACGGAAGTGGCGGAAATAAAACCGATACGTAATGATCGCTGGTCTTTTTGCGAGGTTAGCGGCTGATTTAGTAGCTGATTTTCTGGTCGGTTGGGCGATATGCGCAAGTTTAATCCCGCGTCATCCATTGCTTCTTTGGCTGCCATCATTCCCAACAAGGCCGTACGTGATACAGTGCGTTGTGGAGGTAAAGATAATAGTTGTTTCAGTTCCTCATTGCTACGTTTCACTTCGGATACGGGCACATCGAGAGCAGTCGGAAAAAGAGTTACTTTTCCGATGCCATGCTTTCTTTGTCTCAACGCTTCTATATTTTTGGAAACTCCGATACCGATGCCCGAAACAACTCCCAATCCGGTGACGTATATCTTCATCGGTTAAGCTTTGCGATTAGCAATGATGTAGTCTGCCAGTGTACGTACCGAGTAGAAGATTTGTTTTCCTTCACTGGGGTTCTCTATCTTTATACCGTATTCGCGTTCCAGAATCAGGATGATTTCGAGTGCGTCAATGGAGTCAAGGCCAAGACCTTCGTCGCCAAACAGAGGGGCTTCATTGTCAATATCTTCCGGAGTGATTTCTTCAAGGTTCAACTCTTCGATTAGTTTCCCTTTCACTTCGTCCATCAGTTCTCTTTTGGTTTGATCTAAATTATCCATAAATCGTTGATATATTATTAAGTTGTTTAAATTCTGCTTGATAATGTCCGTCCAGTAGTTCGCACCAGCCTATGATACAGGTATGTAACTTGCCTTTCGCCATCACAATCCTTGCATAATCCTCTAATGAGGCAGTATCGGATTGTCGACGGACAAAGAATGTATTCTCTCCCTGAATCTTGTGCCGGATACAGATTTCTCCCAATACTACATTGGGGAGAGTGTAGACAAACACGGCAGGACTGGCTGCTTTGTCTCCTTCTTTACTGATGATCGCTTGATGTTTGCAGTCCGTATCCAGAGAGGAAGAAGCATTGGCAAGAATGATTCCAATCTCTTCCGGACGGTAGTGTGTATCTTTCAGTAAATATTCGGCAGCTACATATCCCAGCTTACAGAGGTTGTCCATCTTATAGAACTTCATATTGTTTTCTCCCAGATGTTTGTATGCTTCCCGGATGAATGGTGCAAAGTCAGTTTCCAAAGAACTGAATACAGTTGTTCCTTTACTTTCTATTGCTCCCGGTCTGATTGTGACCGTGTTGCCCGATTCCACCACTGCTTTGCAAGCTGGCGGAGTACTCGCTTTGTCTGTGGCCTGCAAGTTTGCTTTCTGTTTCAGATGAGCATCGGGGAGGGATAATACCAGTGCGGCATTACAGCCTCCGAAACCGGAAGCGGTTTTGATGCAGCATTTCATCGGCATCGGTTGATGAGTGGCATAGACAGTGATAGGCATGGGAACACCGAGTGTTTCATACCCTAAAGTTCCGTAGTATCTTCCTTCTTTTAGTTGTTCTATGCAAAGTATGGTTTCAATAATGCCCGAAGCCCCTAATGTATGACCGAAATAGGGTTTAAGGCTATTCACCGGGACTGTGGCTAATCCCGCCAGATGTATGGCTTTGGATTCCATTTCGTCATTGTAAACCGTGGCTGTTCCGTGTGCATTGATAAAGCTAATGTCTTCGGGGAGTGCTCCGGCTTCTTCCATTGCCTGATTAATAGCTAGAGCTAAACCATCCCCTGTTCGGGAAGGACCGGATATATGGTTGGCGTCATTACTGATTGCTCCTCCGGAGAGAATAATATGATTCGCGTTTCCTTGAGTTTCTAAAAGAACAGCTCCACAGGCTTCGCCCAGGCTTAATCCATCCCGTTGTATATCGTATGGTCGGCAGGGGTGTACGCTTACAGAACGGAACGATAGAAAGCCGCTGGTAATGAAATGAGAAAGAATATCCCCACCTGCCACAATCACTCGTTTGTAACGTCCTGATTCTATCCATCTCTTAGCGACGATTAGTGCCGAGACTCCTGATATACAGGCATTAGAGATGACCTCTACCTGATTTGTCGCTCTAAAGAAATCTCCGATTCGTTCCGCCATTTTCCAAAGAAAAACCGGACTGTCAGCAGAGATTTGCTGTGGAAAGGCCGATTGTTTTGTCCGGTCACTCAATAAATCTATATTTCCTTTAGTGGTAGATAATAACAAGGCGCAATCCGGCTCCCGCAAGTCGGCTCCCGATTGAGAAATAACCTCTTGGATAGCCAGTATGAATAATTGCTCCATCCGGGTATAATCCGTAATCTGCATCAGTTTCGCCCGTTTTTCCAATTCCACAGAATCAATCATTCCCGCCAATAGGGGATGATCGGAAATTAGGCCGGCTTCTTGCATACGGATTCCGCTTCGGTAGTTATGGATGGCCTCCAGATTTTCCGGGATGCCGAAACCTAACGAACTAATCAGCGTATGGGCTGTGATGTATATATTTAAAGGATATTCCATTTCTTTTTCCATTCCAGATAAAACGGAGGATTCATAAGCTCCAATTCTTTATTCAGGTTCAGGAACACTTGTATGGTGCTTCCGGTAGCTACTATACTCTGGTCGGTAGCCCGGTAGATAACGTATTCAAATTTTATCTTGGCTGCCTCACAGGCAATATAGCGCGTCTCGACAATCGCTTCTTCACCAAAAGATAGTGATTGTTTGAACTGACAGGTGAGATCCACGATAGGAACCATGTATCCCTCCCGGTAAATACTCATATAATCCAAACCATACTGTTTGCCAAAAGCTTCTCTTCCATCTTCAAAGTAGCGCACATACTCACCATGCCATACAATCTGCATGGAGTCTATTTCGCTGAACCGCACTCTGAAGGTAGTCCGGTTAGTCAAAGCTGCAACCTGTTGATTCGTTTTCCGTTTCATTCTTTTTTTATAAATATTTTCATCCTGCATTCAGCTATCAGCTTGTCTTCCACTTTCACTTGTGCAGAAATCAATGTAATGTCGAATACCTCCTGTACAACGGTAATCTCCGTAAATAGTTTCATCCCGATCTTTGGCAAATCGTAGATTTTAAGTTTGTCTACCGAGCCGATAAACCCTAACGGTACTTTTTCACCCTGCCGGGTATAAAGAAATCCGATACGTGCTGCTGCCGATTGAGCGATGTGTTCAATAATTCCCGCCTCTTGCAGTTTTCCGGTTTCCGGTTGTTCGCTTCCTTCTTGCAGTTTTCCGGTTTCGCAGAAAATATTATCAGCAGTAACAGTCAGTCCGGAATAAGAATGATTCTCTTCGATACCAAAGAAACTGTCCACCATCACGATGGGCGGACGCTGTGGAATCAGATTGAGTATTCCTTCTCCTTGTATGATAACTTCCCTGTTGTTCATTTCAATCTACATTGTACAATGCTGTGTCCCATTCCTAAATGGTCATCTATCTTTTCGACTTCCAATCCCGCTGCTTTGATGCACCGTTCCATATCATCCGAATGATACATTTTGCTGTTACCATTTGCCATGGCTGTGAAATAAAGACTGATTTGTGTCAGGCAATAAGCGGCTGTGTCAAACTTTTGCCGATTCCAGAAAGTTTCCATGATATAGAGGCGGCTCTCCCGGCTCATAGAGCGGGCTGCACGGGTCAGTATGCTGGTTACTTCTTCTTCCGAGAAACAATCAAGGAACTGGCTCATCCAGATAGCATCGAACCCTGTCGGGAAAGGAACTTCGGGATCGAGCAGATTGGCGCCATACCCGTGGATACGCATTGCTCCGGGCAGTTCTTTAGTTTGTTGACGCATCATCTCCAATTGTTGCGGAAGATCCATAATAGTTACTTCCACCGCGTCGTCATAGCTTACGCACTTGGTTGCCCATCGACCGGTATTACCTCCCACGTCCAGTAAAGTCTTGGGATGACGGGCGAAAACAATCGCCAAAGCTTCGTCAAACGAGCAATCCGAGTAATAATGATCGAAACCGAACCAGCTCTTTTGTACTTGTGAGGGTAAGCTTGACAGTCCTTCATAGATGGTACTCCATTCGCCGAATACTTTCAGCCCTTCGGGACGTCCGTTGGTGAGAGCCTCTTCAAGATGGAACATTCCCAGATAGTTGACATCGTGGTTGAAATCCATATTGACACGTACCATCTTGTCGTTGAGCAGGAACCATCCGGCTTTGGCAAGGCGGTAACGGTTTTCGTGCTGCAATACCGTACCGATGGTTAATGAGGCTTCCAACAAAACTTGTGTCGCATAGGAAGACAACCCACAAGCCTTGCTGATTTCTTCTTGTGTCATGCCAGCGCGTTCGTCGGCCAGTAACTGAAAAATACCGAATTTGAGCATAAGGCGTGATACCTGAAACACGACGGGCCCGAAAGCTATTTCTTGTGCCAGGCGTTGTGCCTCTACCGCGGTCAACGGTTCCTTATCATATTGATTCTGTTGCATCTTTATTTTGTTATATCTTTCTATTTCAATCCTTTGAGAGCGAACCGTCACTTGTGGTTTCCCAGAATGAGTAATAGTTAAACCATTGTTCCGGATAGCGTTTCAGTATCTGGTCCAAAGCGGCCGTATATTGTTCGAGCAGAGCTGTCTCTGCTTTCTTTTCTTTGGTTCGTATGACTGGTTCCGTCCTTATAAAATGAAAACGGTAGGTTCTGCCCGGCTCTCTCATGGCAAAGTAGAATACCACCGGAACTTTCATTCGCGAACCAAGCAGGAAAGGACCGGCAGGGAAAGGAGCTTTCTGTCCCAGGAGTGTTCCTGTCAGCAGTTTCTCTTTATTCAGATAACGGTCGCCCTGGAAGCATACATATTCTTTCTTGTTTAATGCCTCGGTAATACGGAAAACGTGTGTCAGGTTATCTTCGTTGACGGGGATAATCTTAAAATCCTTGTCCTGACCATTTTTCTCCAATATCTCTTTGATTCTACGATGTTCGGCATCATACATCACGATATTGATTTTCTTTCCGTAATCATCGAAGAAAGGAACGCCTATTTCCCAGTTTCCCACATGGGCGCCAATCATAATCACTCCCTGTTCGCTGTTCAGCAATTGCAGAAATTCCGGATACCGTTCGAACTCGAACCGGTATTGATCGACTTTTCCGTTGCCAATAGCTACTTTGTCAATCAGGATTTGCCCTAACCGGTAATAGTTGCGTAGCAACATACCCAAAGAGCGTATTCGGTTGTATTTCAGAATGTGGCGGGCATAAAACCAGGTGCTTTTGGTGGCTTTTGGAGCAAACGGTATGAAGTACAATACTACCAGACTTAGAAATATATAAGCGGCAGTAATGCCCAGATACTTAATCAGGTAAATAAAGAATAAGTATCCGAATGTTCCTCCCCGGGTTTTGCCTTTCCACGTCGACATATTTACTTGGCTTCCTGCATACGGGTGATAACGAGATCGTAGAAGTCCTGGAAGGTTTTGATACCCGCAAAATCTTGTCCGGTTACGTTGAAACCGAAGTTCTTTTCTACCAGTACCACCATATCGACCAAGTCCAGGCTGTCCAGTTCAAGAGTTTCCATTAACGGTGCATCCGGCTGGATAACGTCGATGTCTACTTCAAACTCTTCTGCCAGAGTGGTTCTTATTTTCTCGATGATTTCTTCGTTTGTCATATATCTGTTTTCTTTAGTAAATTATGGATTGATTTTGCGTATGATTAGTGTGGAATTGGTTCCTCCGAATCCGAATGAGTTGGAAAGGAACGTATCAAATTCCAGGTTTACCCGTTGGGTAGGTATATTTAATTGTGCAGAGGCCTCGTCCGGTTCCTCGAAATTGAGGTTGGGAGCGATGAAACCGTTGTTCATCATGAGGGTGGAATAAATCACTTCACTGGCACCGGCCATCCACATTTCATGTCCTGTCATAGACTTTGTGGAGGTCACATACGGGTGATGCCCTTCAAATACTTCTGCAATGGCTTTCGCCTCGTTCAAGTCACCTACCGGAGTTGAGGTGGCGTGTGCATTGATATAACTGATCTGTTCGAGTGCAATCCCTGCATCTTTGATAGCCATTTGAAGAGAACGTTTCGGGCCGTCCACATTAGGCACGGAGATGTGATCTCCATTGGATGAAAAACCGTAACCGATGACTTCGGCCAGAATGGGAGCTCCCCTTTTTACAGCCGATTCATAACTCTCTAATACCAGACTAGCGGCTCCTCCACTCGGAATCAGTCCGTCACGTCGTTTATCAAAAGGTTTCGAGGCTTTCTCGGGGACTGCTTCCTGGGTGGAAAATGCGCTTAGTCCGTCGAAACTTCCTACTGCATAAGGATTGACTTCTTGTGCGCCACCGCAAAGAATACAATCCTGCAATCCCGATTTTATAAGCAGGTAACCCATGCCAATAGCGTGAGAACCGCTTGCACAGGCTCCGGCAATGGTGAAGTTGACCCCTCTTAGTTTGAAAATAACCGACAGGTTCATTGTCACGGTGGAATTCATCGACTGGAAAATAGAACCGGAACCTACCAGTGCAGTGTTTTTCTTTTCACGAATGATGTCCACTGCATTAATAACAGGAGCGGCACTACTATCATTGCCATACAAGATACCCACTTCATTGGCTTCGAGAAAATCCTCATCAATACCGGCATTACGGAAAGCTTCTAATGTAGCGAGATAAGCATATTCTCCCTGCTCCGGTAGACAGAGACGTTTACGGCGGTCCAACAACTTCTTCAAATCGGGACGTTCCAATATCCCCGTTAATGCAGAAAAATAGCCCAATTCTTTCCGTACCGGGTCTATGCCAATTCCCGATTTCCCATGATATAGTGAGTCTTTTACTTCATCCAGATTCTTGCCGATGCAAGAGTAAATCCCCATTCCCGTGATAACAACTCTTTTCATTATTTTGTCTATTCTATGCTTTTATTTTAAGTATATAGTCCTCCGTTGATGGAAATCACTTCTCCTGTGATGTAGGATGAGGCTGGAGATGCCAGGAAACCGACCAGGTCGGCAACCTCTTCCGGAGTGCCGAAACGTCCCGCGGGAATATGTTTCTTCCATTCGTTCTCATCAATTCCTTCCGTCATATCCGTACGGATGAATCCCGGAGCTACTGCATTGACTGTTACTTTCTTCTTGGCAACTTCCTGTGCCAGTGCTTTGGTAGCGGCTATTACGCCACCTTTGGCTGCGGAGTAATTGGCTTGGCCGGGCATTCCCTGAATGCCCGACAATGACACGATATTTACGATACGTCCATAACGTTTGACCAGCATATTCTTCAATAAAGGCTGTGTCACGTTGAAGAATCCGTTCAGGCTGATATCGAGCACTTTGCTCCATTCTTCTCCTGTCATCCAGAGCATCAGGTTGTCTTTGCGGATACCTGCATTGTTTATCAGTACCTCGATATATTCGTCAGGGTGTTGGGAAGCCCAGTTGCCCAAAGCAAGGGTGATAGCGGCAGGGTCGGTCACATCGAACTTCATCAACTCGCCATTACTTCCTTTTTCCTGTACTAACTGCAACGTTTTCTCCGCTTCTGCGTCGTTATTCTGATAATTTATCAGTATAAAGTAGCCCATTTCCGCCAGTTTACAACTGACAGCACGGCCGATACCTCGGCTTCCCCCGGTTACTAATGCATATTTCATTTTATATCTCTTCTTTTTTGAGATAGTCTATCATCATTTCTATCTCTTTATATTTAGGTGTGTCATTGGTAAATACAGGGAAGAAACTGCGTATTTCTTCATAAACCTGCCGGCTTTTGGGGCTTAGGCGATCCTGTATTTTCAGGCAGTCGATAGCTTGTGCCATTCCCATGAACTGGATAGCCATCACCTGATAAGAATTCTCAATGACTGTTTTTGCTAATAGAGCCGAGTTGGTTCCCATGCTGACAATATCCTGATTATCATTGTTGTTGGGGATACTGTGTACATACATCGGATTTGATAATGTCTGACATTCCGCTGTGGTGGAGGTTGCAGTGAATTGCGAAGCCTGTAAACCATAGTTCAATCCAAGCACTCCCAAATTTACAAACGGAGGCAGGATGCCATTGATACGGTCGTGGAACAGATAGTTAATCTGTCTTTCGCAAAGCATAGTCAGTTTGGTCATAGCAATTTTCAACTTGTCCATTTCGAAAGAAATGTAATCTCCGTGGAAGTTGCCGCCATGATAAATATTTTGTGTATCCGGATCGACAATCGGATTGTCACAGGCGGAATTTATTTCGTTTATTAATACTTCTTCCGCATTCTCCAGTTCATCGTAAATAGGACCGAGTATTTGCGGAACACATCGCAAGGAATAATAGGGCTGTACTTTGTGTTCGAAGATTTTCTCTTTATGCACCTGGTTGTATAGCTCGTTCTCCCTTTGAAGCACGCATTTACTGCCTGCCACCCATTCTCTCATCATAGCAGCTATCTCTTGTTGACCTTTATGATGCTTGGCCTCGTTTAATGCCTGTGCCATAAAATCATCATAAGAGGCGGCAATCTCATTCATCATTACAGAGGCAGCCACCGACCAACGGAGTAGCTTTTTTGCATAAATCAGATTGACAATACCGATGCCTGTCATTACAGAAGTACCGTTTGTAACGGATAAACCTTCACGAATACGCATGGAAAAAGGTTTCAGGCCGTTTTCCTGAAGCACCGTAGCTGCGTTACACAATTTACCCTGATAAAAAACTTCCCCTTCCCCTATTAACGTCAGGGCGATATGGGCCAGTTGTACGAGATCGCCGCTGGCACCTACACTTCCGTGTTCGGGTATGAACGGATAAATTCCGCGGTTGATAAATTCACAGAGGAGAGAAACCAGTTCCAGATGCACTCCTGACTTCCCTTGTAGAAAAGTGTACAAACGGGCAATCATAGCTGCTTTTACATAAAGTTCGGGAAGCGGTTTGCCGGCACCGGTGGAATGGCTTCGGATGATATTATACTGAAGGTCGATCAATGACTGATCTTCTATTCTGTATTGTGCCATTGGGCCGAATCCCGTATTGATACCATAAATAATCTTATCGCTGGAAAAGGATTGCAGAAAATCGAAGCTTTCCTCTACTTTTCGAATACATTCTTCAGAGAGTTCCAGCTTTTCATTATCAAACAATACTTTATGAAGGGTATCTAAATTTATACTTTTCTCAGCTATCATTTTCTGTACTAGATATTTTATGCCTTAATAATAAGATGCAAAAATAGGCAATTTCTGTTATATAGCGGACATGAATCAGGATAAAACTTTTTCAGGGAAGTTGGTTTTGCTTGTTTTGTTTCTCATTCGTGGGAGATTTGTTCCCCGGTACCGCTCGATGCCTTCATTGGTGCCGGAGGGTGTCTTCATCGGTGGAGAGAAAAATCAATCTATGCTTTTTGTAAATCCCGTCCTTCATACTTGCAGATCGCTTCTATCCATTCTTTGGTCAGTGGCATGGACTCATGTCTTTCAAGATCGAAAGTAACCATGATGGACTTGCAAACGCATTTCACTTCATTGGTTTTCGTGTCAATGACTTGTTGAACCAGATGAAAGCTTTTGGTACCTATCTTAGAGACGGCTGTTTGTACAGCTATGTGGTCCGATGCGAAAATTTGCTTAACGAAATTCGCTTCGATATGAACAACGACAATACCAATCTTTTCCCAATCTACTCCCGGGCATACCGAACCGAAGTATTCAGTCTTTCCCAAGTCGTAAAAAGAGAAGTAAACCGTGTTGTTGACGTGACCAAATTTGTCTACATCATTGAATCGCAATTGGATAGGTAATGTGTGATGAAATACGATTTCTTCCATTGTTTTCTCTTAAACGTTTTAAATTCGACACAAAAATAGCACTTTTACTTTCTTGCTTGAAATTGGGGCAAAGATAGATATTTCTGACGATTCTATTCTTGGAGACGGGGGAGAAATTAGTTAATAATCGTTTAAACTGTAGTCTTGGGACGTTTATTCTGACTTCTGATGTGTGGAAACAATCAGAAGGATGGAAAGGGACTTTTAAATACGGATTATTCTTAACTTATTATCTTGTGGAATATATCCACATTTTTGTGGAATTTTTGCACAGGATCGTGCTTGAAACTTAATCTGGCTATTAATGCTTTTTTCTTTATTGCAAATTATTTATGTGTTTGAAAATGAGTGATATGTTCTCTTTGATTAAACTCGATAAGTCTCGATGTATCAGTCTTTTGTTATGCTTTTGGCACATAAATTGCCTAATATTGATGGTAATCTATCCTAATAACTATTCTAATTTTAGAACAATAATGGAAGTAATAATGAAAAACAAATGGCTATTATGCATTTTTTTAATGCAGTTTCTGCCTTTCGGATTATTCGCGCAGGTTGCTCCTCCTCTTGAAGAACAGAAGACAGAAATACAGGAAGCCCCGGAAAATAACAATGAAGTTACGATAAACAGCGATACTACCACCGACGGGGATGCTGGAAAGACAATCAAAGGAGTGATTAACGATGAACAGGGAGAGACAATCATTGGTGCTTCCGTCATTATCAAAGGTGAAGATACCGGAACTACCAGTGATATGGATGGTAGGTTTACTCTCGAAGCCCCGGAAGGAGCGACTTTGGTGATCTCTTATATCGGCTATCATACGCAGGAAGTAAAAGTCAGAAAGAGATCTCTTCTTCGTGTTGTGTTGAAAGAAGACAATCAGTTGTTGGATGAAGTGGTAGTGGTAGGATACGGAACCGTCAAGAAGAGTGACCTTACGGGTGCTGTGTCCGGTGTATCCAACAGACAATACAAAAATCAACCTGTACAACGGGTTGAAAATATACTCCAGGGTCGTACTCCCGGTGTAGAAGTTACTGCTACGAGTGGTATGCCCGGAGCAAGTATGAAGGTGCGCGTTCGTGGAACTACCTCTATTAATAAAAGCAGTGATCCTTTATATGTGATTGACGGTATCATCTCTTCCAGTGGCTTGGACGGTATTAACCCTTCTGATATCCAGTCGATGGAAATACTGAAAGACGCTTCCTCCACTGCCATTTACGGTTCCCGTGGTTCGAATGGCGTTATCCTGATAACCACCAAACAGGGTAGTGAGGGAAAAGCACAGGTAACGTTCGATGCATCGGTAGGGCTTTCGACTGTCAGAAAACAGTATGACCTGCTGAACGCTTACGAATATGCAACTGCACTGAATGACATTCGCGGATCGTCTACTATCTCCGCCGAAGATCTTGAGGCTTATAAAAATGGAACGAAAGGAATTAACTGGACTGATCTTCTGACTCGTACAGGTATCACCCAGGATTATCGGCTCGCCATATCCGGAGGAAATGAAAAAGTGAAATACCTTATTTCGGGAAATGTGCTCGATCAGGAAGCCATCACCATCATGTCCGATTATAAACGCTATGGAATTCGGGCAAACATCGACTCGGAAGTGAAACCCTGGTTGACAATCTCTGCAAAATTAAACGCATCCAGTCTTCACAAACACAATGAAGGTGGGGCGAACTGGTTGCATGTCACTAACTTTTCGCCTACCATGGAGCTGAAAGATCCCGAAACCGGCGTGTACAATACAGACCCGTATAATATGATCGGTTCCAGCCCTTACGGTGAAATGATAGTGAACAATAGCGATAGCTATAGCTATAATTTAAACGCCAACCTGACATTGCTGTTTAAGATCATGAAAGGACTGACGCTTTCCGTTCAGGGAGGTTATGACTACGATAATAGTCCTTCTTATTCTTTCCGGTCGAAACTGGATTCACCGGGTGCTATCAATAGCGCAAGCAATACCAACGCATTGCATAACTATTGGCAGAATACTAACAATCTGACCTGGCAAAAGCAATTCGGAGATCATAGCTTCACTGCCATGGGTGTATGGGAAATAAGTCGTTCGTGGGACTCACAACTAAAGGGAACCGGTTCCAATCTGAACAATGAAAGTGTTGGGTACTGGAATCTTGGCAATGCTGCTATCAGAGATGCGAGCAATTCATACACGGAATTTTCTTTGGCTTCCGGTATCGTGCGTGCTAATTACGATTATAAGAAACGATATTTTATTACCGCTGCATTAAGAGCTGACGGTTCTTCTAAATTTCAGGGAGACAACAAATGGGGATATTTCCCTTCCGCAGCTGTGGCTTGGGATATTGCACAAGAATCTTTCATGAGCAACCAGCACGTGCTCGATCAGTTGAAACTGCGTGCCAGCTTTGGTGTCACCGGAAATCAGGATATTGCTGCTTACAGCACATTGGGTATGTTGTCGGGAGCATCTTACGGCTGGGGAACTTCCACTTCCTCTACAGGATATTGGGGATATCAGTTTGCTACACCCGGCATTACCTGGGAAAAGACTTACCAATATGATTTGGGATTGGATATGAGTATCGGAGGCTTTAATATTACAGTGGACTGGTTCAAGAAACAAACGAAAGATCTGCTCTTTCAGAAACAGGTGCCTAAATATAACGGAGGTGGTACTTATTGGGTGAATCAAGGAAAACTGAACAATACCGGAGTCGAATTATCCCTTACCACTTTCCCTGTAAAGGGAGCTGTGACATGGGAAACCAGCCTGAATGCTTCTTATGTGAAGAATGAAGTAGCAGACCTCGCAGGAGATGACTTTGTACTCACTGCTAACTATAGCGATTTGGGAGGTCCTCTGCAGATTATGAAGCCCGGTTATCCTATGGGATCTTTCTATGTCTATCAATGGAAAGGATTCGATGATAAAGGCGCTAATCTTTATCAGAAAGCAGATGGTAGTCTGACAACGAATCCGACTTCCGATGATTTGGTTGTGAAAGGACAGGCAAGTCCCAAATGGACAGTAGGTTGGAACAACACTGTTACTTGGAAAAACTGGACGCTGAATGTATTTTTCAATGCTGCCACCGGATATGACCGGTTGAATATCAGCCGTTTTATGGCGGCATCCATGACTGGTGTTTCTCGTTTCGTAACCTTGCGTGATGCCTACTTCAAAGGATGGGATCATGTTGCCAACAAAGCGGACGCTCTTTATCCGAGCCTTACCAATACCGACAACAAGAGTTATGCTAATTCGGATTTCTGGCTTGAAGATGCTTCTTTTATCAAGTTGAAGAATATCAGCCTCTCGTACCGCATTCCTCGCCGTGTACTGAAGTTTGCAAGTGTACAACTGTCTGTCAGCGCACAGGATCTCTTTACAATCACCCGCTACAAAGGAATGGATCCTGAAGTGTACACCAGTTATGACGGACTGGATTACGGTGCTTATCCGATTCCTCGGACAATCACCTTTGGAGCCAAATTCAGATTTTAAACCGTGTATTAAGACAATAACCGTATGAAAACAGCATATACCTTTATAATGAAAGCCTTGCCTGTGCTTCTGGCAGCTTTGTGTTGGACTTCGTGTAGTGATTTTCTGGAAGAAGATCCGAAAGGGCAGTTACCTTCGGATACCTATTTCAGTAATAAAGAAGACTTGGACGCTTCGCTGACGGCTCTCTATTCCGTGATCGCAAGTTCACAGGCTAGTAATAATCTTTGTGGAACGAACTTCCTGGTGGGAGATGATATCTCCACTCATCCTTCCAGTAATAAACAACCTCTTCGTGAACACGACCAGTTTGATGTGAAAGACAATAACTCGTGGTTGTCCAGTATGTGGGAGCAGCGTTTCAAAGTCATCAAGGCTGCCAATTTTATCATAAATAATGCGGAGCGTACGCCGGAGGTATCAAAAGACGATATAAAAGTGGCTATTGCACAAGCACATTATTGGAGAGCCTACTCTTATTTTTATCTGGTGACCACTTGGGGACGGGTTCCCATCATGCTGAAAGAAGAAATAGATTATAATGCTCCGTTGAAGACGGAAGAAGAAGTGTACGAATTGATTCTGTCTGACCTGAAAATAGCAGAAACCGATTGCCCCGTACTGTACACGAAGGAACCGTATGGCAGAAATGGAATGAACATTGCTGTAAGTGAGGGAGCCGTAAAAGCAACGATGGCTTATGTCTATATGTGTATGGCAGGATGGCCGCTTAATAAAGGAGTAGAATATTACAAGCTGGCTGCCGCCAAAGCCAAAGAAGTGATAGACGGTGCAGATGGTGGTAGCTACTATTATAAACTGCTGCCGGAATATAGCCAGGTATATTCATGGGAATACAACAATAAGAATACGGAACTTCTGTTGGGTATCTATTATAATAGGGATGCAGCAGGACAATCCGCTCCCTTGACCGATTTCCTGCAAGATATGAAACAGGCCGGTTGGGGAGATACGAATGGAGAAATTAATTTCTGGATGAACTTCCCCGAAGGTCCTCGTAAAGATGCTACGTATTTCCCGAAAATCATGCTTAGCGACGGGAAACTATATGATTGGTGGTATGATACCGATCCTGCTTCCCGCGAGGTAGTGGCACCTGTCTTTATGAAGACCGTGGAAGGTGCTGTACGCGGAACTGAATTTGATTATACAAATCCTGCCGTAGTCAATGCATCGGGGGAGAAAACATTCCAGTTATTACGTCTTTCGCAAGTATATTGCTGGTATGCCGAAGCAACAGGCCGTGCAGGAGAAATCAATGAACAGGCGGTTAAAGTGTTGAACGAAGTGCGCAACAGGGCAGACGGTGAAAAAACAAATAGATATACGACGGATATGTCTCCTGATGAACTGGCGGAAGCAGCCTACAATGAACATGGTTGGGAAATGGCCGGTTATTATTGGGGCGGTATTGCGAGCAGAGCCAGGGATATGTTCAGAATGTACCGGTATAAGGATCATTTTGAATTCCGTAAGAAAAATGAGCCTATTGAAGTGGCGCCCGGAGTTTTCAGGAAAGAGGCAGTAGCAGTCACCGGAACTTGGGATGACAGTAAGATGTATGTTCCTTATCCCTATGAAGATGTGATTTTGAACCCGAATCTGGACAATAGTTGGAAGAACAGATAGCGTTAGGGGTTGATTTTTTGAATGATCTGTTTTTTATAGAACGATGTAGGTTATCTCTTAATTTACATCGTTCTTTCTTTTTTGTATGGTTTGTTGTGTCAATCTGTATTTTTGAGGGACTTAAAAACGTCGGGATAGATTTCACTAAATGGAATAAAAGTGTTATTTTTGCGTCTTGTTCTTAACGGAAATTAATCAAGAAATGATAGAAGATATTAAAAAAGCCTGTCAGGTGATGAATGAAGGAGGAGTGATCCTTTATCCCACCGATACCGTATGGGGTATAGGCTGTGATGCGACTAATGAAGAGGCTGTACGCCGCGTGTATGAGATTAAGAAACGCGCTGACAGCAAGGCTATGCTGGTCTTGGTAGACTCTCCGGTTAAAGTAGATTTTTATGTACAGGATGTGCCTGATGTTGCATGGGATTTGATTGAAGTTGCCGACAAGCCGTTGACGATTATTTATTCCGGAGCACGTAACTTAGCATCGAATTTGCTGGCCGAGGATGGCAGTGTAGGGATTCGAGTGACGAATGAAGACTTTTCCAGACGACTCTGTCAGCAGTTCCGTAAAGCAATCGTTTCTACTTCGGCTAATGTCAGCGGGCAGCCGGGTGCGGCTAATTTTAGCGAAATCAGTGATGAAATCAAATCGGCGGTAGATTATATCGTTGGCTTTCGCCAGGACGATATGAGCCGGCCGAGACCCTCAAGTATTATTAAGTTGGAAAAAGGTGGAGTGATAAAGATAATTCGCGAATAAATGAAAGGAGAAAAACTTAGTTTATTACAGCGTTGCATCAAATGGCGGGAAGCGAATATAAAGGAGAAGCAATTTATCCTGATATTAAGTTTTCTTGTTGGGATCTTTACAGCGTTTGCCGCATTAATATTGAAATTCTTTATCCATCAGATACAGAATTTTCTGACCGATAACTTCAGTGCGACGCAGGCCAACTACCTGTATTTGGTATATCCGGTAGTCGGAATCTTTTTGGCAGGCTGGTTTGTGCGCAATATAGTCAAGGACGACATCAGTCATGGAGTCACCAAGATTCTATATGCCATTTCCCGCAGGCAGGGACGTATCAAACGACATAATATTTGGTCATCTACTATCGCCAGTGCTATTACTATCGGATTTGGAGGATCGGTCGGGGCGGAGGCGCCGATTGTACTGACTGGTTCAGCTATCGGTTCCAATTTGGGTAGCGTCTTCAAGATGGAACACCGCACGCTGATGCTGCTCGTAGGATGTGGAGCGGCAGGTGCCATTGCCGGTATTTTCAAAGCTCCGATTGCCGGACTCGTGTTTACATTGGAAGTCCTGATGATTGACCTGACTATGTCTTCTTTGCTTCCGCTGCTGATTTCTGCAGTGACCGCAGCTACCGTATCTTATATCACTACCGGTACGGAAGCTATGTTTAAGTTTCATCTTGATCAGGCATTCGAACTGGAACGTATTCCTTTCGTTATCTTGTTGGGAATCTTTTGCGGACTGATTTCGCTATACTTTACGCGTGCCATGAATTCGGTGGAAGGCGTCTTTGGTAAACTTAATAACCCTTATAAGAAATTGGCTTTCGGTGGTGTGATGTTGAGTGTGCTGATTTTCCTTTTTCCGCCTCTTTATGGTGAAGGATATGATACGATTGATCTTTTGCTGAATGGAACGTCTGCGGCAGAGTGGGATACGGTCATGAACAATTCTATGTTTTATGGTTATGGTAATCTGCTGCTGGTTTATCTGGTGCTGATAATTTTGTTGAAAGTATTTGCCTCCAGTGCAACGAACGGTGGTGGCGGTTGTGGTGGAATCTTTGCACCTTCTCTTTATTTGGGGTGTATTGCAGGGTTTGTTTTCTCTCATTTTAGCAATGATTTTGCTTTCTCTGCTTATTTGCCGGAGAAGAATTTCGCGTTGATGGGAATGGCGGGAGTGATGAGTGGCGTTATGCACGCTCCTTTGACAGGGGTGTTTCTGATAGCCGAACTGACTGGTGGATATGATTTATTCCTTCCGTTGATGATTGTATCCGTAAGTTCATATCTGACCATTATTGCTTTCGAGCCTCATAGTATCTATTCGATGCGTCTGGCCAAGAAGGGACAGTTGCTTACACACCATAAGGATAAAGCCGTGTTGACGTTGATGAAAATGGAAAATGTGGTGGAGAAAGATTTCGTTGTCGTACATCCGGAAATGGATTTGGGCGAATTAGTGAAAGCAATAGCTGCTTCCCATCGAAATGTGTTCCCGGTGACAGATAAGAAAACGGGTGAATTGCTGGGAATTGTACTTCTCGACGACATTCGTAACATCATGTTCCGACAAGAACTTTATCATCGTTTCACTGTTAATAAATTAATGACATCTGCCCCTGCCAAGATATTCGATACGGATGGAATGGAACAGGTGATGCAGACGTTTGATGATACGAAAGCCTGGAATCTTCCGGTAGTGGATGAAGAAGGGCGATACCAGGGATTTGTCTCTAAATCGAAGATATTTAATTCATACCGGCAAGTATTGGTACATTTCTCTGAAGACTAACAACCGTAAGGGATAATTTATTAGGCACGGATTACACAGCTTACGCTGTTGTTTTATGTAGACCTAATTCAGGAAACCGTGAAATCCGTGTAATCCGTGCCTAAGTAGCGATAACATATTGAATGATGAAAAAAGAAGATTTAAGAATAGTATATATGGGGACTCCCGATTTTGCGGTAGAGGCCCTGCGTCAATTAGTAGAAGGCGGTTATAATGTAGTGGGTGTGATTACAATGCCCGATAAGCCTGCCGGACGCGGACATAAGATTCAGTATTCTCCTGTAAAGCAATATGCGCTTGAACAAAATTTGCCGTTACTTCAACCGGAAAGGTTGAAAGATGAAGCTTTTGTAGAAGCATTGCGTGAATGGAAGGCGGACTTACAGATTGTAGTTGCTTTTCGTATGTTGCCGGAAGTGGTATGGAATATGCCACGACTGGGTACGTTCAATCTTCATGCTTCTTTGCTTCCTCAATACCGTGGAGCTGCCCCCATTAATTGGGCAGTAATCAATGGTGATACGGAAACCGGAATTACTACTTTCTTTTTGAAACACGAGATAGACACCGGAGAAGTCATTCAGCAAGTGCGTGTGCCTATCGCAGATACGGATAATGTGGAAGTGGTACATGATAAGTTGATGGTGCTGGGAGGAAAACTGGTTCTTGAAACGGTAGACGCTATATTGAATGGAACGGTAAAACCGATTCCTCAAGAAGAAATGGCGGTTGTCGGTGAACTTCGTCCTGCTCCGAAGATCTTTAAAGAAACCTGCCGGATTGACTGGAATCAGTCGGTGAAGAAGATATACGATTTTATCCGTGGATTATCACCTTATCCTGCTGCCTGGAGTGAACTGATTACTTCTGAAAAAGGAGCACCAGTGGCCGTGAAGATCTTTGAAAGTGAGAAGATTTATGAATCACATCAATTAGCTATAGGAACAATTGTGACCGATGGGAAGAAATTCATGAAAGTAGCTGTACCGGATGGATTTGTATCTATTCTTTCTTTACAGCTTCCCGGTAAAAAACGTTTGAAAATAGATGAATTGCTTCGTGGATATCACTTGGAAGATGGTTGTCTGATGAAGTAATTAATCGGATAAACAGATTAAAACGAGCAAGCCATTAGATTATAAATAGAATAAAACCGTCCCGAATAAGAGACGGCTAGAACTTAAAATAGAAGAATTATGAAACCGATTATCGCTCCTTCCATTCTTTCTGCCGATTTTGGATATTTGGCAAAGGATATTGAAATGGTAAACCGCAGTGAAGCGGAGTGGGTACATATTGATATTATGGACGGAGTATTTGTTCCGAACATTTCATTTGGCTTTCCGGTACTGAAATATGTAGCGAAGTTAAGCCGGAAACCGCTGGATGTGCATTTGATGATTGTGAATCCGGAAAAGTTTATTCCGGAGGTAAAAGCGTTGGGCGCTCATACGATGAATGTGCATTATGAAGCTTGCCCGCATCTGCATCGGGTGATTCAACAAATCAGAGAAGCCGGGATGCAGCCTGCTGTAACTATCAATCCGGCCACTCCTGTAGCTCTTTTACAAGATATTATCCGGGATGTATATATGGTGCTTATCATGAGCGTGAATCCGGGATTTGGAGGACAGAAGTTTATCGAACATTCAGTAGAAAAAGTTCGTGAGCTGCGTGCCCTGATTGAACGGACAGGTTCGAAAGCGCTGATTGAAGTAGACGGTGGGGTAAATCTGGAAACAGGTGCCCGTTTGGTTGAGGCGGGAGCCGATGCGTTAGTGGCGGGTAATGCTGTCTTTGCAGCACCGGATCCGGAAGCGATGATTCGTCAGTTGCACGAACTGTAACTCATCTGTTGAGTACTTTTTACATCCATCGATATCCCTATATACGCCTGATTATCCCTTGGATAACAGGCGTTTTTTGTGGAGATCATTTTTTTGACCGTTCATGGGAACCTTTTGGGAGTGTTCTAGCTCTTGGACTTTGTATTGCTTTATTGTTTGTTCTTTATTTCCTGAAACGCCATTCATTGCGATGGTGCTTTGGATTAGCTGTCTCTATCCTTTGTTTTATAGGAGGGTGGCTTGGAATAACTTGGCAATTACAGCACGCTGTCTACTCTTTTCCGGAAGAAGAAACAGTGTATCGGGTTTTAATAACGGATGCACCTCAGGTGAAAGAACATACCTACCTCTGCCAGACATTATTAAAGGGACGTCGTGATACTGCCGGCACATATCCGATAGAACGTGCTGCAATCCTTTATCTACAGCAAGATTCGGCCGTCACCCGATTAAAAAGTGGAGATGAACTGCTGGTTTCTGCCCGTATTTCTCCTCCTCTCAACAATCGGAACTTTGATGAATTTGATTATGCCCGCTTCCTGATGCGGAAAGGAATCAGCGGAACAGGATATGTTGCATCCGGGAAATGGGCAAAATTGGACGGAATGAATAACCTTGATCTCAAAGGTATAGCCGGTTCTTGTCGAAGAAAGATGATTTCACTTTATCGGGAACTAGGATTTTCCGGCGATGAACTGGCTGTACTTTCAGCACTGACCATAGGAGACAAAACGGAATTAAGTGATTCGGTTCGTGAGAGTTATTCGGTAGCCGGAGCAAGTCATATTTTAGCTTTATCCGGTTTGCATATCGGGCTTTTATATACATTGCTCTTCTTCATACTGAAACCTGTTGCCCGAAGAGGAAATATAGGTAGAGCTATACGTTCTGTTCTTCTTCTTATCCTATTATGGGCTTTTGCCTTTTTCACAGGACTTTCCCCTTCGGTAGTACGCTCGGTCAGTATGTTTTCGATTTTAGCAATGGCAGATATGGTTGGTCGCCAACCGCTATCTTTAAATACATTGGCGGCAGCTGCATGGTTGATGCTATTCTGTAATCCGGCATGGTTGTTTGATGTTGGTTTCCAGCTCTCTTTCCTTGCTGTTGCTTCCATCCTATTGATTCAAAAGCCAGTTTATCACCTGATTACGGTGAAAGGTAGAATAGGGAAATATATTTGGGGACTGATGAGTGTGTCTATTGCTGCACAGGTAGGAACAGCTCCGCTTGTCATGTTTTATTTCTCCCGGTTCTCTGTACATTTTCTATTGACGAACTTGGTTGTTATTCCTTTCATTACGATTATCCTGTATGCTGCTGTCATTATGCTTCTTCTGACTCCTCTTTCGTGGCTTCAGACCGTAGTGGCCGAAGGTGTTAAGAAACTATTGGAAGGACTTAATTTCTTCGTCCGATGGGTGGAACAGCTTCCTTACGCTTCTATAGATGGAATCTGGCTTTATCAGTCAGAAATATTGGGTATCTATATCGTTGGCTCTTTGTTAACCTATTATTTTATGAACCGTCGATACCGGAATTTATTGATTTGTCTTTTTTCTATCTTATTACTGGGGACTTATCATGCAACAATCTATTGGCTAGATCGTCCCCGGACGAGCCTGGTCTTTTATAATGTGCGCGGTTGCCCAGCAGTACATTGCATTGAGAGCGATGGACGTTCCTGGATAAACTATGTAGATACTATCCCCAATGAAAAACATTTGAAACGCATGGCTGCTAACTATTGGAAGCATCATCACCTTCTGCCTCCTCAAAAAATAACTGCCGATTGCCGGTATATGGAACTAAACCGTCAGCAGCAGATTATATCCTATCATGGCTGTCATATTTGTGTAATAAATGATAACCATTGGCGGAACAAAACCACCGTTTCTCCGTTATATATTCAGTATCTTTACTTATGCAAAGGATATGACGGACATATGGAAGAGCTCACTCGAATCTTTTCTTTCTCTTACGTCATATTGGACGCATCTCTCTCGGAATACCGCAAACACCTCCTTGAAAGCGAATGCAAGCAATCCGGTCTGCGGTTTATCTCGCTATCCGACGAAGGTTCTGTCCGCTTTTTGCTCTAAGTACAAAGATTTATCGTACATTTGCACCTTGATAAAGTATAAGAGTATGTTGACGAAAGTAATTGAACAAGCCAAAATAGACCATTTCACCAAATGGTTTGAACGAGCTGACAAAATAGTAATTGTATCTCATGTTTCCCCTGACGGTGACGCTATCGGTTCTTCACTGGGATTATATCATTTCCTGGATTCACAGGAAAAAACAGTAAACGTAATTGTGCCGAATGCTTTTCCCGATTTTTTGCGGTGGATGCCGGGCAGTAAGGATATTCTGTTGTATGACCGTTACAAAGACTTTGCAGATAAATTGATTGCCGAAGCAGATGTCATTTGTTGCCTCGATTTCAATGCACTGAAGCGTATTGACGATATGGCAGACGCTGTGGCTGCTTCTCCGGCACGTAAAATAATGATCGATCATCATTTGTATCCCGAAGATTTCTGTAAGATAGTAATGTCTTATCCTAAAATATCTTCTACTTCCGAACTGATATTCCGTCTCATCTGCCGTATGGGATATTTCAGTGATATCTCCAAGGAAGGTGCAGAATGTATCTACACAGGAATGATGACAGATACCGGTGGGTTCACCTATAACTCGAACAACCGGGAGATATATTTTATCATTAGCGAACTCCTTTCTAAAGGAATCGATAAAGATGATATTTATCGTAAGGTGTACAACACCTATTCAGAGAGTCGTTTACGTTTGATGGGCTATGTATTGTCGAACATGACTGTGTATTCGGATTATAATTCGGCACTAATCACCCTGACGAAAGCAGAGCAAAGTAAATTCAACTACATAAAAGGCGATAGTGAGGGCTTTGTTAATATCCCCCTTTCCATTAAAAATGTCTGCTTCTCTTGCTTCTTGAGGGAAGATACAGAGAAACCGATGATTAAAATATCCCTTCGTTCGGTAGGAACCTTCCCATGCAATCAGCTAGCTGCCGAATTCTTCCATGGAGGAGGGCACTTGAATGCTTCGGGCGGTGAATTTTTCGGAACGATGGAAGAGGCAAAAGCGGTCTTTGAGAAAGCGCTTGAGAAATATAAACCTTTACTAACAGCGAAAAGCTAAAGATGGAAGGTTAAAAGTGAATATGGAAAGGTTAAAAGATACGAACTTTCAACTTCCCTCTTTCAACTTTTAATGATTTTGAGATACATTTGTGCAGAATATAGCTAAATAACAGATAATGAAGAAACTTGTATTTTTATTTCTCTCTTTGTTAACCGCCGGAAGTCTGTTCCAGGCATGCGACAATTCGAAGACTTATGCAGAAATGCTGGAAGACGAGAAAAATGCGGTGAATAAGTTCATCAAAGATAATGATATCCGTGTCATTTCATTGGAAGAGTTTGAACGGGATACTATTACAGCTTCTAAAGAAGCAGGGAATGGATATGACGAATATGTTGCTTTCTCCAATGGCGTATATATGCAGATCGTAGATCGTGGAGGAAAAGAGGATAAGGATGGAGTTGAAGTTATTAATGAGGTAGATACTTTTGCTAACAATAACATCATTTGTACTCGTTATGTAGAACAGGATATGATGACAGGAGATACTACATGTTTCAATGTTCCTTTGGAAAAATGGATGGATATCTCTGAATATTATAAATCCCCATTGACATTCCGTTATGTGCAAAACACATCTACTGTTTATGGAATCGTTTTATCTGGTGATTTTGATTATGACTATTTGTGGACGGTTGCTAATGGTTATGGAACTGCGATTCCATCCGGATGGTTGATTGCATTACCATATTTACGTAATAATGCTCATGTGCGCTTGATTGTACCTTCTAAGATGGGGCATACAACTGCGCAACAATATGTCAATCCCTACTTCTATGATATCCGGAAGTTTGAAAAAGCGAAAAGTTAAGACACTAACATTAGATAAATCTTTTAGTTAAAAACCTATGACTCTAATCAAATCTATCTCTGGAATCCGCGGAACTATCGGCGGAGGAGCGGGGGAAGGACTGAACCCGCTTGACATTGTAAAATTCACCTCGGCTTATGCTACTTTGATTCGTAAGACCTGCAAAGCGAAGAGCAACAAGATTGTTGTTGGACGCGATGCCCGCATTTCGGGTGAGATGGTAAAAAACGTAGTAGTCGGCACATTGATGGGAATGGGTTGGGATGTAGTAGACATTGATCTTGCTTCTACCCCGACCACAGAACTTGCTGTAACAATGGAAGGCGCTTGTGGTGGTATTATCCTGACAGCTTCTCATAACCCGAAACAGTGGAACGCACTGAAATTGCTGAATGAACATGGTGAATTTCTGAATGCAGCCGAAGGCAACGAAGTACTTCGTATTGCTGAAGCTGAAGAATTTGACTATGCCGATGTTGACCATCTGGGATCTTACCGCAAAGACCTGACTTATAATCAGAAACATATCGACAGTGTATTGGCTCTCGACCTGGTAGATGTAGAAGCTATCAAGAAAGCCAACTTCCGGGTAGCGATTGACTGTGTGAACTCTGTAGGCGGTATCATTCTCCCTGAACTTCTTGAACGTTTGGGGGTGAAACATGTAGAAAAACTCTACTGTGAACCTACCGGAAACTTCCAACACAACCCAGAACCGCTTGAAAAGAACCTCGGCGACATCATGAACCTGATGAAAGGGGGCAAAGCAGATGTAGCATTCGTTGTAGACCCAGACGTTGACCGTTTGGCAATGATCTGCGAAAATGGTGTAATGTACGGTGAGGAATATACACTGGTTACTGTGGCTGATTATGTACTGAAACATACTCCGGGGAATACAGTTTCTAATTTGAGTTCTACCCGTGCCCTGCGTGATGTAACCCGTAAATATGGTATGGAATACAGTGCTTCTGCTGTAGGCGAAGTAAACGTTGTAACGAAGATGAAAGCAACCAATGCCGTTATCGGTGGTGAAGGAAATGGTGGAGTAATCTATCCTGCCAGCCATTATGGCCGTGATGCATTGGTAGGTATTGCTTTATTCCTTAGCCATCTGGCTCATGAAGGAAAGAAAGTTAGCGAGCTTCGTGCCACTTATCCTCCTTACTTCATAGCTAAGAACCGTGTCGATCTGACTCCGGAAATCGATGTAGATGCTATCCTTGCAAAAGTAAAGGAAATCTATAAGAACGAAGAAATCAACGATATCGACGGTGTGAAGATTGACTTTGCCGACAAATGGGTACATTTGCGTAAGAGTAATACAGAACCGATCATCCGCGTATATAGCGAGGCTTCTACAATGGAGGCAGCCGAAGAAATCGGTCAGAAGATAATGGATGTGATTAATGAATTAGCCAAGAAATAACGATTCATTAACATCATCGGAAAAATAATAAAGGGAGAGCTTCACTATCAAGCTCTCCCTTTGTTTATTCTGTTTATCTATTTGACAGGCAATTGCTGGCTCTGTTTAATTTTGAGGGGATATGTTTCAGAACAACTATCCTCAAAACGGTTCGTTTTGGTTATGAATCAAAATTGCGGTAGTTTGATCCTTTTAAAAAAACGCTTTTGACCTTCACAAGTATCACAGACTCGTAAGTTGTAGTGTGACAGATGTTTGCTGTGATTTAAGGTTCTCTTTTTAATTCTTCACATCCTTCACACTGCGTTCCCTACCTCTTGGGAAAGGAGCCTTAGTTAAAACAAAAGCTTAGGTGTTTCCTTCATATGGAAGGACATAAGAAGACCAATATGCTTGAATAATGGATTGAAATAGTCAACATAGATATTGGCCGACTATAGTTGACTATCTAGTCAACTATAGTCGTCTAAGTAGCCAACTGTACTTGACCAAGTAGCCGACTACAGTTGTCCATTAATAAAATATCAAAATTGTCATATAGAGCCGACATTATGTAGTATTAAACCATATACTCCATTTACGGTTACGGTTTGATTTGGTTTCGTACCGGAATGAATCTATTTTAAGAATGTGATTGTCCTGAATCAAATCCCCCCAAGTTTTCAAATTGCTCTCCCAATTGCTTTCTCGTTTCCGGTAACCGTGTTTGTAAAGCAAGAAGACTTTTGCCGCTCCGTCAATGAACCACTACACAGTGCTTCTGGTCTGACACCGTTTTTTTGTTTTACCACTTTTCTGCTTCCAACCTTTTGGGCGGAATGAAAGGAGTATGCTGTTGTAGATTACTTTTCTGCTTCATTTTGGTATTATTTATATTAATTCACTATATTTGCTCTGAATTATCTGATAAATGAAAGCTTGCTTCCTTTATTTCGGTGGTATAATTAGAGATTACATTGAAATACAAAAGATTATGTTTTTGGAGGCAGTTTGCCAATGGATAGTGAGCATATTTAACAAGTAGTTACTTGAACTGTTCGAACGTAAAGATGAGAAGATTATGGAATTGGACCGTCGTATCGGACGGTTGGAATATAAGATCGAATTACTACTCCGGAAGGAGGGGGAAAACGATCTGTAATATAAAGAAAGTACGATGAAAACACACCTGATTTTATTTCTTATAACACTGGCTGCTTCATTGACTGTCCGTGCTGATAAAGGGAATGAAACCTATTTTTTCCGGACCGTGAATTATCAGCAAGGACTCTCCAATAGTGCCGTATTAAGTATTTTCCAAGATAACGAAGGATTGATGTGGTTTGGAACGTATGACGGTGCGAATTGTTATGACGGAGAAAATATGGAAGTATTCCGCTCCGACTTTTCCGAGCAGAAAACATTGAACAACAATATTGTGCACTCTATTCAACAGGCGGATAGCAGTTGCCTGTGGATGACCACGCATTCGGGAGCCAACCGTTTTTCAAAAGACTCCCGACAGATTATTAGCAATTACGATTTCGGAGGAGACTTTGTCATTCATTCCAATCAGAAAGGGAATACCTGGGTGTTGGGCTACGGATGGATTTCTTATTATAATACGTTTCACCATCGTTTTGTTAACATTCCGATGCCGGACATCCATATGCTGAAAGTCGATGTTAGGGCGTTTGTCACTGATGAAGGCGATTTGTATCTTTTCCCCTATGAAAGCGGTGACCTGTATCGCTTTTCGTTGAATGCTTTTGATCAGGATACTCTGTCCACCCGGCTTACCACCATTCCTTCCCATTTTCATCAGAAGCGGATAGAATATGTATGCTACCAGAATGGCGTATTTTGCTTTTATGACTCCGACTACGATCTTTTCGTGTACGATATTTCAAGAAAGTCTAAGATTTATATCCGGAATATTGGTGAGTTGGTTCGGAAGTATGGGCTTATCACCGGCATTGTGCCTTTCTATGAAGACATCATTTTAGCTTTTCATACCAATGGACTGATGCGTTTGCGTCTTTCCCAGCGATATGCGGAAGAAGTGATTGACCGGAATATGCGGATTTTCGGCATCTATAATGATCCCCGGCAAGGAGTTTTGTGGGTGGGAACCGACGGGCAGGGAGCGGTGATGTATTCGCGGAAATACGCTATTGCTACCAATCTGATGTTGAGCAGCTTCTCTCCCAATTTGACTCGGCAGGTAAGGGCAATCATGACGGATAAACAGGGTGGCCTTTGGGTAGGAACCAAGGGAAACGGCCTGCTTCATGTGAAAAATTATCGTGACGGAGTGCGGGCATCCGATGTGGAGGTCTATTCGCTGAATGGGAAACAGCCTGCGGTATCTTACGTGAGACCGGAACGGGAGTTGCGAATCTATGCTATGCGGGAGAGCAGTTATAGAAACGGATTCTGGGTGGGAGCCGCTTCTCCGGGCTTGTGCTATTATTCATTCGATAACGGACAACTTCATCCTTTGGTGGGAACTGATTCCGGAGTTCCGGTAGAGGGCGGTAATGAAGTACATTCCATCGTCGAAGAGAATGACAGTGTACTCTATCTTGCCACTTCGGGTGAAGGGCTTTGTAAGGTGGTGCTCGACAGCGGGCATGGACCGCTCCGGATAAAGTCATTGAAACATTATAAATTCTACTATGAGCAACAGGAGCTTAATCTCTATTATAGTATGGTGCCCCAAGGAGATTCCTTGTTGTGGCTGGGCAGTCAGCAGAGGGGATTGGTGCGTTTCAACCGGAAGACGGAAGAATATCAGGTCTTCTCTTTGAGCGAGATGTTGCACAAATCCGTGGATGATGTACTGTGTTTGCATTGGCGTCGTGGAGAGTTGTGGGTAGGCACTACTGCCGGTTTGGTGCGTGTCACTTTCAAGGAGAACAGGTTGGAAACCGTCCATATCGGGCGTAAGCAAGGATTGCTCAACGATATGATACACAGTATTTTGGAAGATGCCAACGGACTTCTCTGGCTGGGGACGAACCGCGGTCTTATCAAATTCAATCCGGACAATTTCTTTTCGCACGCTTATTATTATAGTGGCGGCATACAAATCGGAGAATTTAGCGACGATGCCTATTATCGCTGTCCTTACACTGGAAATCTTTTTTTCGGAGGAATCGACGGGCTGCTCTATATGAACAAGAATGTACCTTCCGCTCCAGAATATTACCCGGAGGTTTTATTGCGTAAGTTGGTGATTGAGAAAACATTCGTTAACTTACAGGACCACTATTTGCCGGACAGGAAAGGGTTGCAGATGAAAGGGGCGAAGGTGTCTTTTTCTCTTTCTTTTGTCGTGCCGGATTATACAAGTGACGGAGATGTGGAATACTCTTATATGCTCGAAGGGTATGATCAGGATTGGGGGGCATTCAGTAGTGTCAACGAGGCCTCTTATTTTAGTGTGCCTTCGGGCAATTATCTTTTTAAAGTCCGTTATAAGAAAGATGTATTTGCTACGGAATACAAGACGTTCACTATTCCTGTATATATTCTTCCTCCCTGGTATCGGACGGTTTATGCGTATATCATCTATCTGTTGATCGGACTTATGCTGGCGGTATATGTCATTCATTTATTCCACAAATATTTCCGTCATGAACGTATGATGCAGGAACTGCTGGAAACCGAACGCCGTAACGCTTCACTGGTGGTAGACGGTTACAAAGAACGCGAGGTACTTGATAACTGTACGCTCATTTACCAAGCCTGTGACCAACTGAATGACAAGACGCTTTCGTTGGATCAGTATGCTGATAAAGTCGGGCAGATCCGTGAGGCCGTCATGGCTTTGCTCTTCGGGTGCGGTATTGGCGACGAGTGTTTCCGGTTGTTGTCGTCCCTGCAATTCTTTGTTACGGGGCGACCGCCTCTTTCACAGTTGGCGGAAGAAGTGCTCCGGGTACTTGAAAAGGAAGGTCGTGATATTTCCTCTATCCATTTGGATATTCCGGCGGATTTCACTTTCCCTGTTTATAAGAATGCGTTGCGCTGCATCCTTTATTTCAGCGGTCTCTACCTATTGGACAGGAACACCTGTGAAGTGTCGGTTAGTATGAAAGAGGAAGAAAACAGGATGACGCTGACTTTCTTTTCTTCGGATGATACGGTGGAGGGACTGCATAAGATATTGACCGAGCAGGAATCATTGCCGGTGAAAGGGAAAGATTCGGACGACCGGTTCCGCATCCGGACGATGCAACGTTTTGTGTTTTCAGCGTTGAGACAGCAGAACTGTACACTTTGTTGTGTGACGGAGGAAATATCGGGTGGGCGCCGGCTGGCAATCACTTTCGAACCGGTTACTATCGCCCCGCAGGATGAGACGAAGAAAACTGTTTTGTTGCTGGAAGACCGTGAAGAGATTGTATGGCTTATCAGTGCCCTGCTCTCTGATGAATATGACGTTCGTCCGGTGCGAAGCGTACAGCTGGCGTTTGATGAGATGCATACTTCGGCTCCTGCTTTATTTTTGGTAGATATGCAGATGTATACGGATGCTGAAAGCACGTTTATGAAATACGTAGCCAAGAATCGTTCGCTGCTTTCAAAGACTGCCTTTATTCCAATGTTGACTTGGAAGGTTAGTACGGCAATGCAGCGGGAGTTGATCCAGTGGGCAGACTCTTATCTGGTTCTTCCTTATGACATACCGTTCTTAAAAGAGACTATTCAGAAGGTGATCTACGGTAAGCGGGAAGCTAAGCAAGTGTATCTGGAAGAGTTGGAAGGCTGGACGAACTCCATTGTATGCACTACTACCGAGCAGGCGGATTTCGTCCGGAAGTTTTTGCAGGTGGTTGAGCGGAATTTGGATCGGGAGGATTTGGGTTCTACCTTTATCGCGGAACAGATGTTGATGAGTTCCCGTCAGTTCTGCCGGAAATTAAAGGAAATATCCGGAATGACTCCAAGTGATTTGATTAAAGATTACCGGATGGAAAAAGCTGCCCGTTTATTGCAGAATAGAGATTTGTCTATACAGGATGTTATTTCTGATGTCGGTATTTCCAGCCGCGCTTATTTCTATAAAGAGTTTACGCGTAAGTTTGGTGTGACTCCGAAGGTTTACAGGGAGACTTATCTGAATAAAGAGGAACAAATTTGATATTGTTTAAACATACTAATATCTGCAATTGAACATATTGGTGTGTGTAATAGCATATCCTGTGCTGAACTATGCTGTTTTTTTTGATACTAGGGGCTGTACTCTCTTTTTCTGAATTAATTGTGCACTTCGTTGATTATTAGTGTTTTGTTTAGTACTCTGAATGACATAATGTACTTCAAACGGACATTTTTTCCTTTCTTTAGTATTTGGCGTGCAGGAGTATTTCATTTCTTTTTAAATCCTGTTATTTTGCCGCCATGCAATTATTGCATTTGATAACCTTATTATTAATTTAAAACAAGTAGTATGAATTTGTTTGAAATGAAAAAACATCGCATCAGGTCTTTGTGGTTGCTGCTATTGTTGTTCACGTATAGTGTAACAATGCAGGCGCAGGGCAGTTCGGTCACAGGACGTATTTCGGATGAAAAAGGAGAAATGCTCATTGGAGTTAGTGTACAGGAAAAAGGGACGACGAACGGTACCATTACCGACACGAATGGTCAGTACACTTTAAAATTGTCAACAGGAAATCCTATTTTGGTTATCTCTTATATAGGATATAAACCACAGGAGGTTAAAGTTGGCAAACAGAAAGTGGTGGATATTGTTTTGGTAGAAGATGTATCGTCGCTGGATGAGGTGGTAGTGGTAGGTTACGGTAATCAGCGTAAGGTATCTGTTGTTGGCGCACAGTCTTCATTAGACGCTTCAGCTATCAAAATGCCTGCTGCCAAATTATCTTCAGCTATTTCCGGACGTATTGCCGGTGTAGTTGCTGTGCAACGTAGTGGTGAACCGGGACATGACGAGTCGGATATTTGGATTCGTGGTATTTCTACATTGGTTAAAAATGGGCAAAGTTCTAGTCCGTTGGTACTTGTGGACGGTGTGGAGCGTAGCTTCAATAATATTGATCCGGAAGATATTGAATCATTTACTGTGTTGAAAGATGCTTCTGCTACTGCCGTGTATGGTGTGCGTGGTGCTAATGGTGTGGTAATTGTAAAGACAAAACCCGGACGCATCAGTAAACCGACATTTAGCGTGGATTATTATGAAAGCCTCACCCGCATGACTAAAAAGGTGGATATGGCCGATGCTTATACTTACATGGAAGCACGCAACGAAGCGCAAATGAATAAGAATAATACCATTGCTTATTCTCAAGCGTATATCGATGCTACGAAAAAATCGAACGGCTTGCTACCGAATGATAATCCTCGTTTGTATAATCCGTATCTGTATCCGGCCGTAGATTGGGCAAACGAATTGTTTAACGATTGGGGCCACAATCGCCGTGCCAACATTAATATTCGTGGTGGTGCACCGAAGGCAAGCTATTATGCTTCATTGAGCTATTATGGCGAAAACGGTATGACACGTAACTTCAAGCTGGAGAATTATAATACGTCAATGAAGTATGAACGATACAACTTTACTTCAAACTTAAATTTGAAGCCTACAACAAAGACGGCTATTGACTTAGGATTTTTCGGCTATTTGGGACAAGGACACTATCCACAAAGCAGCGCTGCATCCTTATATGCCTCTTGTATGGATGTCAATCCGGTTATTTATCCGATGGTATTGCCCAATGGAATGATTCCGGGCATCAATACGCAACAGAAATTCAATCCTTATGGTAAGTTGGCTCGTGGAGGTTATTATGATGAATTCAGCACTCAGTTGAACTCAAATGTACGTGTAAAACAGGATTTGGACTTCTGGAAATGGAGCAAAGGACTTTCTGCTTCTGCAATGATAGCATTCGATACCTATAATTCCCGCCGCAGAAACTACAACCGTAGCGAACCAATGTATAAGTTTAAAGGAGCTACAGACGAAAATGGGCTTTGGATTGAAGATACCTTATTTGATGAAGAAACAGGGGAATATTTGTACGATGTATTGGGTGAAGCAGACGGAATCTTGACGCTTGACACTCCTACTCATTCGAGCAACCGCACCGTTTATACGGAGGCTTCTTTAAATTATGAACGCGATTTCGGTGCACATCGTGTAAGTGCTTTGTTGCTTTACAACCAGAAAATATACTGGGATTTAAATGCTTCCGATGTCATTGGCGGTATGGCTTACAAGCAGCGTGGTTTTGCCGGACGTGCTACTTATTCTTGGAATGACCGTTACTTTGCAGAATTCAATTTAGGTATTAATGGTTCGGAAAACTTCACTCCTGGTAATCGCTACGGTACTTTTCCCGCATTCGGTTTGGGGTGGGCAGTTTCTAATGAGCCATTTTGGGAATCGTTACGCAAATATATATCATTCTTGAAATTCCGTTATACACATGGTTGGGTAGGTAGTGATACAGCTACAGGACGTCGTTTTATGTATCAAGGTGTATTTGGAGGTTTACGTGGCACTTGGTTTGGTACCTCGCATAATGGTGCTAGCGGTTATGGCGAAGAAAAGTATGGTGTGAATGTCACTTGGTCTAAATCATGTAAGCAGGATTTGGGTATCGATCTGAAATTACTAAACGACAACCTTTCATTTGTAATTGACTTCTTTAAAGAACGTAGAGATAATATATTCTTACAGAGAAGTACTGTGCCAAGCTATGCCGGATGGATTGAGAATCCTTACGCCAACTTGGGTGTTGTAGAGAATAAGGGTGTTGAAATTGCGATGGACTATACGCAGAAGATTGGTAAAAACACCTTCCTTACCGTGCGTGGTAATATGACTTTCAACAAAGATAAAATTATAGAAAACGATCAGCCGCCTGTAGACTATCCATGGATGGAAACCCGTGGGACAAACGTGAACGCTATTTGGGGATACATTGCTGACGGACTGTTTACTAGCCAGGATGAGATTGATGACCACGCTACCCAGTTCGGTACGCTTCACGTGGGTGATGTTAAATATCGTGACTTGAATGACGATGGTGTGATTGACGATTACGATAAAACGGTAATTGGTCGTGGAGATGTACCGAGAATTTATTATGGATTCGGAGCAGATCTGCAAGTTGGAAACTTCTCTATCAGCGCTTTGTTCCAGGGAAATGCACAAGCTGACCGCTATTTGGACGGCATTTCTATAAAACCGTTCTGGGACGATGAAGGACGCGACAACGTATTTGCTAACATCACCGATCGTTGGAGAGCAGACAATCCTACCAATCAAGACGTGTTCTATCCTCGTTTGTCAGTCGGTAGCGACGGCAACAACAATAACGTGAAGCCAAGTTCATGGTGGGTGAAAGATGTCAGTTTCTTGCGTTTGAAACAAGTAAACATTTCATATACATTGCCTAAGAAGTGGACAGATCCGCTACTGATTAAGAACGCACAGATCTATCTGATGGGAACCAATCTGCTCACGTTCTCTAAGTTCAAATTGTGGGATCCGGAATTGAATACATCTAACGGTACGGCTTATCCTAACGTATCGAGCTATTCAATAGGTCTTAAGTTTAATTTTTAACCAAGTCTAAAAAGAAAAGTATGAAAACAGAAATAAGAAAATATGTTGCAGCAGCTTTGATTTGCTTGGGGATGTCGTCATGCAGCGATTTCTTTGAGTCTATTCCGGGCAAGCAGTTTGGATTGGAAGAGACGTTTGCTTCGAAACAACGCACAGAGCAATATCTGAATAATGTATACAGCTATATCCGTGAGGTGGGTGATGTGCTCCATGTGGACGCAAACATGAACGGAACTATCTTCACCGAAGCATCATTGGAAGGAGCCAACCGTTGGAACAAGACGTATGCGGAATGGACAACGGGGGGGGCAACTGCTTCGTATAGCCAGGCTAACCGCTACTTCACAGACTACTATCAAGCTATAGCCAAAGCAAGTACCTTCATTCAGAACGTAGACAAATGCCAGGAAGTAGGTGCTTCCGTACGTGGACGTTGGAAAGAAGAGGCGCGTGTGCTACGTGCTTACTATTACTTCGAGTTGTTTCGCATTTACGGTCCCATACCTTTGATTGGCGAAGATCCGATACCTTTGGATGCTTCAAAGGAAGAACTGATTAAGGTGCGCAACTCGGTAGACGAATGTGTAGAGTTTATCGCTAACGAATTGCAAAAGGCTATTGATTCAGGCGACTTGCCGAACAGAGTTTCCAAGAACAATTTGGGACGTATGGACGTAGGGATCTGCAAGGCTTTGAAAGCTAAGTTATATCTCTATTGGGCAAGCCCGCTGTTTAATGGAAACACAGATATGGCATCTGTCAAAAACTTAGATGGCAAACAGCTTTTCCCACAAACGGAAGACCTCACTAAGTGGAATAAAGCCAACGAAGCTTATAAAGAGTTCTTTAGCTTTGCTACTTCGCAGAATTATGGGCTGACAAAAGTATATACGGATGGTAAGCTCGACCCCTACAAGTCCTGTCGTGCTATTGCTGCTTTCTACACGAAGAACTATGATGTCATCTTCAACGAACTGATTATGGTCAAATTACGCGACCAATGGGACTACACTTATTGGACCTGTCCTAAGTTCTCCGGTTTCGAAGACACTAGTGTGAGCGGTGGTGGAGGCTATTATACTACACAAGAAACAGTGGATATGTTCTTTACGAAGAATGGACTGACAATAGACCGTGATCCCTCTTATAACAAGTTCGAAGGAGTACCTTCTGCTGGTAACTTTACTTCCGGACAGTATTATGACGAGAATGATACTGAATTGAAATATTTCGATGCAGACAATTCTTATGTATTGAAACAGTGGAAAGACCGTGAGGCACGTTTCTATGTAAATGTCACTTACAACGGTTCTATCTGGCTGAACTATGGTAGTCAAAACGAAGAACATCGTACCGACTTTACAAATGGTGCACGCGGAACCTGCGGTAAATCGAAAGCTTCCGGTGACTGTCCTGACTCTGGCTATCTAATCCGTAAAGGAGCAAAAGCTACGGAAGATGACGGTTCTAAAATGTTCTCTCCCACGCTTCGTGTGGCTGATATGATTTTAGGATATGCTGAAACACTCTGTATGTGTGACGACTTGGAAGGCGCACTATTGCAACTGAACCAGATTCGTGAGCGTGCCGGTATCCCCGAATACTCATTCACTAATGAGGGCGGAAAAGTGTTTTGTCCGAAGACAAAGAATGACTTGCTCAATCGTATCCGTCGCGAACGTATTGTGGAATTGGTGTTCGAGTGGAACCGCTTTTTCGACGTTCGCCGTTGGAAAGTGGCCGAAGGCAACAATGATCCCGATCACTGGATTTACCCCGAATATCACAAAGGTGGCGAGGGTGGCAATGTGTACGGTATGAATATGGATAAGGATTATCCAGACTTCTTTGCACGTACCTTGCTCGAAAACCGTGCTAACTTCTCAAAGAAACAATACTTCATGCCGATTCCTTATGATGACATCCGTCGTATTCCCGAATTGGTACAGAACTTAGGTTGGTAAATTTTATTGTTAAACACATTTTTAAGAAGTAATGAATACAAAATATTGGAAAAATATGGCATTGGGTCTTTTGGTGTCGTTGGTCGTGAGCGGCTGCTATGGCGAGGAAGACGGATATCAGATTCCCGACATTTATAAAGGAAGCTGGGAAAGCCCGAAAAATGGAGCTACGGTAGTAGGTTATGCACCTGCTCCGATTTCCGAGGCAAAGTATGATGCTTATCTGAACGAACTTTACATCACTTGGGACGGTGGCAACGATGCGTGGGAGAAGAAAAACGAGTATGTGGGAGCCGAAGTAGAGTTTGCTTCCCTGCTCACTGAAACGAAAGTGAAACGCGTGATGATTTCCAACATAGGCGATTTCGGTAACCTGACCGTGAAGAGAGACAACGGACTGCCGAATGCTACGCTGAACTTGAGTCGTTTCCGTACAGTAGTGGTTACTACCAAACATGGTGCACGTGATTGCCGTTTCCGCTCTATTTACGTAGACGAAGCAGGAAACAAACAATACAGCGACTGGACAAGCTTGAGTGAACACCTTGCCAATGCAGAGATGACGCTGAACATGGACTATATGGCTTGGAAAGAGTTTCGAGAGCGTCAGAGCAATCCGCTGAAAATACATTTTGAAAGTAACTCGGATTTACGTACAGTAGAATGGCTGTACAACAGATATAGTGGCGCAGACGCAACGCAGGAAGAGTTCCGTAAATGGTATTATATGGACTGTGCTACCATGTCGTTCGAGCCTCACAACATTGCTTGTGACCCTTACGAAAATTTGACTTTCATGATTAAGAAAGAACAGACTGGAGGTGCTTATGCCTTCGATTATCCGAACCACAACGAAGGACGTGGTATTGTTTACCCGGCATCAGAAAGCAATATGGGAAGTGATGCCTGGTGGTTATTGCCCGATATGCAGGCAGTAGTGATGCACGAAATGGGTCATTGCGTAGAATGGATGCCCCACAAAGGACATTATGAGAAGAAGGGGGAAGACTGCGACAAACAGGGATATCAGGAAGGATGGCCGGATGCAGTGAAAATCTCCAACGGCGGATTCTTCGGACTTGCCACGGAAGGTCAGATTAATGAATATAAAGCTGCGATTGAAAAACCGTATAAAGATCCACAGGATAACAAGGTTTATGTTTGGCAGATTGATTATAACACCTCTGGTGCTTTCATGAGCTGGTTGCGAATTTATAACGGTGACTTTGTGCGCATGTTGCCGTGGACTGTAAAAATGGATGCACTGACTAACGACTGGAGTTTGGAGTATGCAGTGAAATATATCCTGAAAGAAAGCTATCCTGACATGTCTATGGAAGACTTATGGAATGAATATGTAGCTGAAGTAAAGAAATTCTTGAACAATCATCAATAAACATAAACATGAATAAATTATCATATATATACGGTGTGTTGTGTATGTTCCTCTTATGGGGATGTAATACAATTGATTTGAGTGACGTAGGATATGGCGAGAGTGATCGGTTGAAGTCATCGGATGTGAAAGAAGTACTTTATAATGCGTCAGAGGGTTGTTGGATAACTGAATGTGAGGGACGTGAATTCTTCTTTCAGTTTAGCAAGGATGGAACGGTAATTCTTGATTCCGATTTCTTGGAACAAGCAATAGAAGTGAAGACTACTTTTGCAACAAGTGGTAAAGCGGTAGAGTTGACCATTGATAAATGTAATGTTCATTTTCAAAACTTAAGTTCGGAATATGTGGATACGAAATTTATGATCACTGAAGTACCGGCAGTAGACGCTACTAGAGCAGAGGAAAGCACTAAACTGATATTGGTCGGTGTGGCTACCGGCAGAAAGATGGAGTTGCATACGGTGGCGAAAAGTTATATAGAGACTAAAGTGGCACCTAAAGCGGAGTTTACAGAATTATTTGCCAAGAACCTATTGGATAATCAAGTGATTTGTGATGCTTCCGGCAATCTGATTGGCTATTATAGTTTAGCATTGGCTGGTGTTTCAGATATTTCTGTAAAGATTGTTACGCTTGAAAATAAGAGTGGAAATGATGTGAACGGGCATACACAATATTACGAATCAATGCTGGTAAAAGAGGGAAAAGTATTTAAATTGGAAACTCCGGTGGAAGGAATCAAGGCATTGGATGGAAACACTTATGCGTTCAAAGCCATAGATTGTAGTGGCGAAACGGTGGCTGTTGAAGGAATGTCCGGTGTGACATTCATTTCCAACAAGGATGCTGTAACTGATTTTGATTATGTGACGGCAGGCAAAGAATTTTCATTCTGTAAGGAGCAGAATAAGGGTGCTGCCTGTGATGAAATCTGGGAATGCACGAAAGGTTCTTTCACAGATGGCGGCACTATAGCGGACATCAACCTAATGAAATATGACTATGGATGGAAAAATGCGGATTGCACGCAGCGTCCGTTGGTTATTTGGTCGTGGTGGTTTGCGAACCTTGCTTTTAGAAGTAGCGAGCCGGGAGCTAATATCCGAATGAATAATGTTGATAAGGATTGGATACATTTCACCAATTTGTCGGGTGAAGGTGAAACTTGCGGTGGTGGAGCGATGAACCCCAATCAAGTAAAAGATATGAATGCATACACCAAACCCTTGTTGGATACTTGGTTCAATGAGAAAGGACTGTTTGTGATTCGTTACGACCGCTTGAATGTAGCTGGTGATAATAAATTCTACATTTACTTGTTGTGTCCGGATACAGGTGCTACCGAGAACGGCGGTATGTGGATGAAGATGCAGAGAAAGGAAGAATAATAAAACCTACTTTTTAGATTGTGAGAACAACGAAATACATACTTTGTCTTATTGTTTTTACCGCCCTCTGCGGGAATGGTGTAGGAATGGCAGCCGATAAACATTTGTCTCGCTATGTCAATCCGTTCATCGGAGCAAGTACCAGTATGGAATTGGCCGGAAGTTATCATGGATTGGGAAAGACTTTTCCGGGAGCAACCACCCCTTTTGGGGTGGTTCAGGTAAGTCCACAGACGATAACTGGAGGCGACCACGCACCGGGTTATAGCGACGAACATCGAACGATAGAGGGGTTTGCCTTTACGCAAATGAGCGGAGTGGGTTGGTATGGTGACTTGGGCAATTTGCTGACCATGCCTACTACTGGTAGGTTCCAGGTCATTGCCGGTCGCGAAGACGGCTCCATACAGGGGTATCGCTCTGCTTACGATAAAGCGACGGAAAAGGCTTCGGCTGGATACTACAGCGTGGCTTTGACCGACTATAATATTAAAGTGGAAACTACAGCCGCTCCGCATTGCGGTATGCTTCGGTTCACTTATCCTGAACATAATCAGTCGCGCATACAGATAGATTTGGCGCGGCGTGTGGGTGGTACTTCTGTGGCTCAATATGTACTGGTAAAAGATGAACACACCATCTGCGGATGGATGAAGTGTACACCCGAAGGAGGTGGTTGGGGTAATGGCTGGGGACAAGCTAACTACACCGTTTACTTTTATGTCGTGTTCAGCAAACCGCTGCGGGACTACGGTTTTTGGAGTGCTGACATCCCCGATGGATGGAGCCGCAGAAACGGCGATGTGGTGAGCGTGCCTTATCTGACACAAGTGTCGAAAGCTGTCGTTACCAAAGGCGGGCGTGAGATGGAAGGCAAGCACATCGGCTTCTTTACGGAGTTTATTACACAGGCAGGCGAGGAAGTGACGATGAAGGTAGGTATTTCGTTTGTTGATATGGACGGTGCGGAACGCAATTACCGCAGTGAAATAGCTCAAAAGGACTTTAATCAAGTGCGCAAAGAAGCTGTGGCAAGTTGGGACCGTCAGCTTTCGCGAATGGAAGTGAAAGGGGGAAGTGAAGATGAAAAGACAATATTCTATACGTCCCTCTATCATACCATGATTGATCCTCGTATTATAGCTGATGTAGATGGACGTTATACGGGAGGAGATGGAAAGATACATCGCAGTAAAAGCTTTGCCAAACGTACAATATTCAGCGGTTGGGATGTATTCCGTAGCCAATTCCCTCTTCAGACTATTATCAACCCGCGCATGGTGAACGATGAAATCAACTCGTTGGTGTCATTGGCCGAAGAGAGTGGACATGAATATTACGACCGTTGGGAGTTTCTGAATGCTTATAGCGGTTGTATGATTGGCAATCCGGCGATATCTGTATTGACGGATGCCTATCTGAAAGGTATCTGTCAATACGATGTGGAAAAGGCCTACCGTTATGCCTGCAACACCGCCGAACGTTTCGGCAATGGTGAGCGAGGATACTCGGTGATGAGCGTGTCGAAAACGCTGGAGTATGCTTACTTTGACTGGTGTCTTTCGCAGTTGGCAAAGGCTTTGGGATATGAGGCAGATGCGGCATTTTACGAAAAACGGGGGCAGAATTATCGCAATACGTTCAATCCGGAAGTGGGATGGTTTTACCCGCGTCAGGAAGACGGTGCATACGCCCCTTGGCGTGACGATGCGCGCACAGCCTACAGTTTCGGCTGCGAAGAGTCTAACTTGTATCAGCAGGGCTGGTTTGTTCCGCATGACGTTGATGGCATGGTGCAGCTCATGGGCGGCAAGGAGAAGGCATTGGCAGAGCTGACTGCGTTTTTCGACAAGACTCCCGAGAGTATTCGCTGGAATGATTACTATAATCATGCCAACGAACCGGTGCATCTCGTACCTTTCCTGTTCAACCGCTTAAATGTTCCTTGGTTGACGCAGAAATGGACACGTCACATCTGTGAGAATGCCTACCGCAACTCGGTAGAAGGAATGGTGGGCAATGAGGATGTGGGACAGATGTCGGCGTGGTATGTATTGGCAGCAACAGGCATACATCCCTCTTGTCCGGCGACAACGCGCTACGAAATCACTAGTCCCGTGTTCGACGAAGTGCGTATCCGGCTCGATAGTACTTACTTCAAAGGAAAAGAGTTTGTTGTCCGGACCCGCAACAATTCGAAGACGAACTGCTACATACAGCGTGCCCGTTTGAACGGTAAGGAGTATAATAAATGTTACATTGATTTTAAAGATATTGTAGCGGGCGGAACGCTCGAACTGATAATGGGAGATACGCCCGGATTTTTTTTAAATAGCTAAATAACCGATAACAAATTATTAATGTATAACTACAAAAAACAATGAGAGTCATGAAAAAACTTTTCGTACTTATCTATTTGTGTATGGTTGCAGCACTGCATACCAATGCTCAAACCAAATCACTACACCAATTACAACAGGAGTTTGTAGATCTTCGTTGTGGTATGTTCATTCACTTTAACATGCCTACTTTCTTCAATGAAGATTGGCCGGATCCGGATGCTTCTCCTGAGCTTTTCAACCCTAAAAAAATGGATTGCAAACAATGGGCAAAAGCTGCAAAATCAGCTAATATGACTTATGGCTGTTTGACCACTAAGCACCATAGTGGTTTCTGTATCTGGGATACAAAAACTACTGATTACAGTGTAATGAGCAGTCCTTTCAAACGCGATGTAGTGAAAGAATATGCAGATGCGTTCCGTGCCGAAGGGCTTGGAGTGATGCTTTACTATTCTATTCTTGACACGCATGCTCGTTTGCGTCCAAAATGTATCACGCCGAAGCATATTGAGATGATTAAAGAGCAGCTTCGCGAGCTTTTGACAAACTACGGTGAAATCAAAGCAGTGATTATTGATGGTTGGGATGCTCCTTGGTCACGCATCTCTTACGATGATGTTCCTTTTGAAGATATTTATCGTTTGATTAAGTCTATTCAACCTAATTGTCTGGTGATGGACTTGAATGCTGCAAAATATCCTACTGAAGCTCTGTTCTATACTGATATCAAGTCATATGAACAAGGAGCCGGACAGCATATCTCAAAAGATACAAACCGCTTGCCTGCATTGTCTTGTTTGCCGTTGCAACAGAATTGGTTCTGGAAAGAAAGCTTCCCGACAACTCCGGTGAAATCTCCTGCACAAATGGTAAATGATAATATTATTCCGATGGGAAAAGCTTATTGTAACTTTATCCTGAACGTGGCTCCCAACAGAGATGGGTTAATAGATGCTAATGCTCTGAAAGCATTGAAGGAGATTGGAAAACTCTGGAAGAATGATGGACATATTGCCGATGTTCCTCAAGCGGATAGTCCCATTATTTCTTCCAATATAGCTAAATATCAACCGGCAGAAGGTACATGGAGTAATGATTATGCTATCATGGATTTTGCTAATGATGATGATTTTGGTTCTTGCTGGAATTGTAATCAAGCTGTAGATGCTCCTTGGTATTCGGTTACGTTTGAGCGTGAGAAGCCTTTCAATATGATTGTTATTACTGATCGTAATAATGACCGTTTGCAGGAATATAGTCTTGAATATCGTACGGGTAATACTTGGAAAACACTGTTTGAAGGTAAGGCTCCTACTTCTCAACGTGTGAAAATTCACCGTTTTGACACTGTATGGGGAGATGCGGTCCGTATGAAAGTGCAGAAATCGAATGGGACTACTTCAATTGCCGAATTTGGTGTATATTGCGAACGAAAGTAATTTCGTTACATCAGATATTGTTTGAAGTTTAAATTGAATAGAGGGTTTCTTCTGTCTCTGATGCATGATTGTTGCGGCCTGACAGCTCCGGGAATCATGTATCAGACAGGGGAAATAATAGTGAAAGATTTATTAATGTATAATCAGTAAGCATATTTATTTATGGCTATATTACGATTACCATCTCTTCTTATTGCATTATTCTCTGTTTGTGCGATGTATGCTTCTCCATATAATATAGCACCGCAAAGCCGGGTAAGTGCATCTTCTGTACTTGATGAATTTCACAAAGCGGAAAATGTGACCGATCAACTGATTCGTATCGCAGGAAAGGGGGAATGGGCTTCTAAAAGTACAGAAACTTTCTGGGGGGCAATAGACTATCCTTGGATTCAATTGGATTGGGAACAAGAGGTATGTATTGATAAGGTGGTATTGTATGATCGAGCGGATGAGAAAACACATACAGCAAGCGGCATTCTTCACTTCAGTGATGGTAGTCGTATTAATGTTTGGGAAATCGCTAATGACGGCAGGCCTAAAGTTGTAACATTTCCGGCACGGAAAACTCGTTGGCTTCGTTTTGAAGTGACCGATGGAGACGGAGAACATCTTGGTTTGTCTGAAATAGAAGTTTATCCGGCTCCTGAAGATTATAAGGACTATGTTTCTTGGGTGGATCCTTACATTGAATCGGCTCGCGGACGGTATTTTTTCTTTATCACAGGTAACCAACCCTTTGGCATGATCGGGGCTGCACCTTTAACACGTAATAAAAATCAATATGGTGGGGGATATAATTATAATTCCACAGAAGTATTGGGATTTCCGCAAGTGCATTGTTGGATGTTGTCGGGACTTACTCTCATGCCAACAACCGGACAGGTTGACCCGACATTGGGAGAGCAGCATTGGAAATCGCCGTTTAGCCATGAAGGGGAGATCGTTCAGCCGGGATATCATCGTCTTTATCTGGAAAAATATGATACATGGGTAGAACAAACAGCAACAGATTATGCTAGCTTTTACAGGCTGACATATACTAAGGATTGTGAAGCGGAAATCTTACTTAATTTAGGTGGATATGTAGGGACATCTACTATGGTCAATGCACAGGTAAAACGTAGCGGCCCAAATGAAATCAGCGGTTCTTTTGATACGATGGGGCGGTTATGGGGAGGTCCTGATGTGGTCAGGATATTTTTTGTTGCTGAATTTGACCGACCATTTAATGTGTTGGACGGATGGGCCGGAGCTGATTATAAGCATGATGTGTATGAAATACAAGGTACTACCGACAGCAAACCGCAAGCTGCAGGGTGGTCTTATTATGATGCGTCTACATCAGGTGTTTCTGCCAAATATAAAATGGAGGCAGGAGATAGGTTGCAGATTAAAATGGCTATTTCTTATGTCAGTGTAAATAATGCGAAAGAGAATCTGAAGCAAAGCTGTAATCATTGGAATTTCGATCGTATATGTCGGGAATCACAGACGGAATGGAATGAATGGTTAGGTAGGATAGATGTAAAAGGAGGAACTGATGTACAGAAAAGGAAGTTTTATACAGATTTGTGGCATACGCTTTTAGGGCGTCACAAAATAGATGACTTTAACGGCGAATATCCGGATTATACACAAGGTGTGCGTCAGGGAGCACATACTTTACAGGCACGAATGATTGTGAAGCAGCTCCGGAAAGATAAGAACGGACAATCGGTACATCATATGTATAATTCTGACGCTTTTTGGTTGACTCAATGGAATCTGAATACACTTTGGGGGATCGCTTATCCATCTGTATTGGATGATTTTGCAGCTTCCCTGATCGAATATGATTTGAATGGCGATTTGTTGCCTCGCGGTCCTTGTGCCGGCGGATATTCTTACATTATGAGCGGATGTCCTGCCACATCGCTTATCACAAGTGCATATCAGAGGAATATTATTCATAAATGGTCGCCTAAAGCCGGTTATAAAGCGATGAAAAAGAATCATGCTAAAGGTGGTATGTTAGCGTTGGACATGAATAAAGAATTGGACTTTTATGTTCAATATGGTTATTGTCCGGACAATGCGGGGCTGACTATACAATGGGCATTCGAAGATTGGGCTTTGAGCGAAATGGCTGCTCGTATGGGAATGAAGAAAGATTATACTTATTATCGTAAACGTTCATCAGGATGGCCGGCTTCTTTTAACAATGAAAAAAAATTAATCTTGCCGCGGCGCAAAGACGGCAGTTGGTTACATACTGACTTGACGAGCGGTGTCGGATATATAGAAGCTAATGCATGGCAGGCCACTTTCGGCCTTTCGCATGACATTCCTCGACTGGCAGAGTTGATGGGAGGGAATGACAGCTTATGTTCTTTACTGAATGATGCTTTTGAGCAATCGGCCCCTATGGATTTTGTATATGGCTATGGAAGTGGAACCGTCAGTTATGCCAACCAGCCGGGATGTTCTAATGCCCATGTTTTTTCCCATGCCGGAAAGCCGTGGATGACGCAATATTGGGTGCGTAGGGTGAAGGAACAAGCTTACGGAGCTGTTACTCCGGATAAGGGTTATGGTGGTCACGATGAAGATCAGGGACAGATGGGAGGCATAGGAGTATTGATGGCAGTGGGATTATTCAGTCTTGACGGAGGTTCCCGGCAAAATCCGATGTATGATATTACTAGTCCTGTTTTTGACGAAGTGACTATACAACTGGATACTGCATATTACAAGGGGAGAACTTTCAAAATCAAGACATACAATAATTCTTCAAAGAATTGTTATATACAGCGTGCTCGGTTGAATGGTAAAGAATATAATTCTTATCAACTTCCTCATATGGTGTTGGAACAAGGTGGTGTACTTGAATTGTGGTTGGGGGATACACCCAATATGCAATGGGGGATATTGTAGTGAAATATTGATGGAATTTGTTTAATTGGGTGTATTAGTTTGTATGGAAATGCGTCTATTTGATAAAATAGATTGCATTTTCCGTATAAAAACGTATCTTTGTGTGAAGTGAATTAAAGACATCGATTATTAGTGGCAATTTTTTTTCGCGCAGCGAAACAAAACATATAAGCGATTGCCTAATATTTAATAGATGATATTAATGATTAACACAATGAAAATACGCTTGATTTTGTCTTTTGTTCTATTGATTTATTCATTGGTCTGTCAAGCAGATGGCGGTAAAGATACCTATATCTTCCGGAAAGTAGATTATCAGCAAGGGTTATCTAATAGTGCTGTACTTTGTCTTTTTCAAGACAATAGAGGGTTAATGTGGTTTGGCACATATGATGGTGTGAATTGCTATGACGGCAGAAATATGGAAGTTTTTCGTTCTGATTTTTCAGCCCAAAAATCTTTGAGTAACAATGTGATTCATTCTATTCAACAGGCGGATAATAATTGTTTGTGGATTTCTACCCATTTGGGAATAAATCGTCTTTCACTGGATTCGCGGCAAGTGGTCGGCTATTATGACTTTACAGATGATTATTATCTACATTCCAATTCTAAAGGAAACACATGGGTGGTGAGTCGTGATGGAATTTTCTACTATAATACATCTTATAAACGATTTGTAAAGATTAATAATCTGAAAGTCTCTGTTGAAGATATGGATAAACGGGCATTCGTAACGGATGATGGTGTCTTGTGGATTTTTATCCAGCATACAGGGGAATTGTTACAGGTTTCGCAGGATGCTTTTGATTGTGATACATTATCAATTTATTCAACTGTTTCATCTACCGATTTTCATGCGAACCCCATTATGGATGTCTTTTATCAGAATGGTGTTCTTTGTTTTATCGATAGTGAACATGATCTCTATGTTTATGATATTTCCCGACAATCTAAAATTTATATTCGTAACCTTTCTTCATTAGTGCAAAAGTATGGTACAATTGCAGGAATAGCTCTTTTCTATGAAGATATTATCATTGGTTTTAGGACGAATGGATTAGTCCGTCTTCGTACATCTCAGAAATATAAAGAAGAAGTGGTCGACCGGAATGTACGTATATACAGTATTTATCGAGATCCTCATCAGAATGTTCTATGGGTTGCTTCGGACGGGCAGGGAACGATTATGTATGCTAAGAAATACTCCATTGCCACCAATTTGATGCTTAATCAACTTTCGTCTAACTTGAGCAGGCAGGTACGTTCTGTTATGACAGACAATCGTGGCGGGCTATGGTTCGGGACGAAAGGCGACGGACTATTGCATATACCGGACTATCGTGAGAGTGAAGAGGCTTCCGCCGTTACAGTCTATTCTCCTGAAGGCAAGCAAAATGTGATGTCTTATATGCGGTGGAATAAAGAATTTCCCGTTTATAAATTGGTCCAAAGCCGTTATATGGATGGCTTTTGGATAGGCTCTGGTGATCCGGGACTTTTCTACTATTCTTTTGCTGATCAAGCTTTGCATTGTGTGGAAAACTTGCCGGCACAACCTACCGAAATTCATGGTATTGATGAGGAAAATGATAGTGTACTTTATGTGGTGACAGCCGGTTCCGGTTTTCATAAATTAATACTTGAGAAGCAGGCAGGTACCATTCGTCTCAAATCCCAGAAAAGCTATCATTTCTTTCATGGTCAGCGAGAAATTACAATGTTCTATCCAATGCTGGCCGAGGGAGATTCTATTTTGTGGCTTGGTAGCCGGGAGAAAGGACTTATACGGTTTGATAAGCGGACTGAAGAATATAAGGTGATTTCTTTGAAAGAAATGCTTCATAAGTCGGTAGACGATGTGCTTAGCTTGTATCGGACCAAAGAAGGGGTGTTGTATGTGGGGACAACATCGGGATTGGTATGTCTGAATTCTAATAGGGGCCAGATGAAAGCTACCTATATCGGGCGGGAACAAGGATTGCTCAATGATATGATTCATGGTGTACTCGAAGATGAAAACGGACTCTTGTGGCTTGGTACGAACAGGGGATTGATTAAATATAATCCGATAAACGGCTCATCACATGCCTACTTCTACAGTGCAGGTGTCCAGATCGGCGAGTTCAGTGATGACGCTTATTATATGTGTCCTTATACACGGGAACTTTTCTTCGGTGGGATTGACGGGTTGCTTTATCTGGATAAGGAGATGCAGGCTGCTCCGGAATTCTACCCGGATATTTTATTGCGTAAGTTGACGATTGGACATACGCAGGTGGTTCAGGAAAATTATTATACGGATGATGGTAAGGCGTTGCAGTTTAAAGGAGCGGAGGTTTCGTTTACGCTTTCTTTTATTGTGCCGGATTTTTTATCAGGAGAAGATATAGAATATTCTTACCAGTTGGAAGGATACGACAAAGACTGGACATCTTTCAGTAGTATTAATGAAGCCTCATATACGGGAGTGCCGGCAGGCGATTATCTCTTTAAGGTGCGTTATAAGAGAGATGTGTTTGATACAGAGTATCGTCATTTTTCTATTCCGGTGCATATTCTCTCTCCTTGGTATCGTTCAGCGCCGGCTTATTTTATTTATTTTATCATTTTCCTGTTATTGTTAGGGTACGTGATATATTTGCTTCGTAAAAACTACCTTCAGGAACGGATGATGAAAACACTGATGGGGACAGAACGTTGTCGGAAATCCGAAACTGCCTATACCGATCGTAGGGTACTTGAAGATTTTACCCTTATTTATAATTATTGCGACCAGTTGCGTGCAGAGAATCTTTCTTATGAGCAATCTCTTGAAAAGGTGTCATTGATACGTGAAACGGTGATGACCGCACTTCTTAATCCTGACACTCTGCATTTGGAAGAACTTAAACAATTCTTTCCGGATCGGTTTATTGTTTCTGCACGTATGAGTATACAAGGAGTTTCCCAAGAAGTATTGCGTACGTTGGAAGAACAAGGGATTGATCATTCTTCTATCACATCAGCGATCCCGGAACATATAACGTTTCCGGTTTACAAGAACGCATTGTATAGTATTCTTTATTGCTGCTACCTTCGTATTGCCGAAATGAAAGGTACATATGGGGTAATAGTAGACATGTCAGAACAAGATGGTAAGATGCAGTTGCATTTTTCTTCTAAAGACGTTACAGTGAAAGCGTTGTATGAATATCTTTCTGATAAAGCCTCTTCTGTAGCGGAGAAAGATGCCGATTATGTGTTTGGCGTACATTTACTATTAGGTTTTGTACGGTCAGCCTTGGAACGGATTCATGCCGTTCTTCGTTATGATCATGATGAGAGTGGCAGTAGGTTGACGATTGTTTTTGAACCGGCGCTCTTACCAGTGACTGGTGAACAAGGGAAGAAAACAGTGCTTTTGCTGGAAGACAGGGACGAAATGACTTGGTTAATCAGTAATTTTCTGGCTGATGAATATGTGGTTCATCAGGTGAAGAGTGTGCAGCTTGCTTTTGAGGAAATTCGTCGGTCGGCTCCGGCTCTATTACTGGTGGATATGACAATGTATGCAAATGCTGAAAGTACTTTTATGGAGTATGTTAGTCGGAATCGTACCTTGCTTTCAAGGACAGCTTTTATTCCGTTATTAACCTGGAAAGTCAGTTCAGCCATTCAACGGGAGCTGATCTTGTGGTCTGATTCTTATGTTGTACTTCCTTATGATATATTATTCTTGCGGGAAGTTGTTCATAATGCTATTTATGGTAAACGGGAAGCGAAACAGATATATATGGAGGAACTGGGGGATTTGGCAGGCCAGATTGTCTGTACAACTACCGAACAGGCTGATTTTATTCGCAAGTTGTTAAAGGTGATTGAAGAAAACCTGGACAAGGAAGAATTAGGATCAACGTTGATAGCTGATCGTATGGCGATGAGTTCACGTCAGTTCTATCGTAAATTCAAGGAAATTTCCAATACAGCTCCCGGTGATTTAATAAAAAGTTACCGTATGGAAAAGGCAGCCCGTCTGTTACTTGATGAAGAACTTTCCATTCAAGATGTTATTATGGAAGTCGGTATTTCCAGTCGTTCTTATTTTTATAAAGAATTTACCCGTCGGTTCGGGATGACACCGAAAGATTATCGGGAACAGCGAAATGTACGCTGATTGTGCAGGCTAAATTCTTTTGTATAGGTGACTGATTGGGAAACACTGTCGTTTATTTGTTTGTCACTACCTTGTACTCTAAATCCTTTTTGTGGATTATATCTGATTGATTATCAGTGTATTGGTTTGTGCTCTAATCTGCCATTCTGTGCTTTAGGTATGTCTCTCTATTTTGCCGTTTTTTTGGCAAGGTAGAGCATTTGACTTTTATTTAAATAACCTTTATTTGCAGTGATCTTTTTAAAAGGAATTAACCTTATTACTAATCAAATTTAAGGAATTATGAATGGAAAACTAAAGTATCTTACCTTATTTGTAATGGGTATGATGTTGAGTTTGGGCATTAATGCTCAATCTGTAAAATCAATTTCCGGTACGGTAACCGATGATCAGGGAGAGGCGGTTATCAGTGGTACTGTAAAAGTTAAAAACGGTAGTACTGGAACAATCACTGACGTTAACGGTAAATACACCCTCTCTGTTCCTTCCAATGCTACCTTGGTATTTTCGTACATTGGTTATATTACACAAGAATTTAAAGTCTCGGAACTAAAGAGCAATGTTTTGAACGTAGTTCTGCAGTCGGATACGAAAGCGTTGGACGAAGTGGTCGTTGTTGGTTATGGTACGATGCGCAAATCCGACTTGACAGGTTCCATTTCCACAGCTAAAGGTAAAGACATGCTGAAAGCACAGTCTTTCAATGCGCTTGACGGATTGAAAGGTAAAGTGGCCGGTGTGAATATCTTCTCTAATACCGGTCAGCCGGGTGGAGAGTCACGTGTCATTATTCGTGGTATTTCTACCATTAACGCATCAGCATCACCGCTGTATGTAGTCGATGGAGTGGTAATGTCAAACTTCGAGTTACTTAATCCGAATGATATCGAATCTATCGAAGTGTTGAAAGATGCTTCCTCTGCCGCTATCTACGGTGCCCGTGGTGCTAATGGTGTTATCATGGTGACCACCAAGCGCGGTAGTGCGGGAAAAGGAGTCCATGTTTCCTATGATGGTTCATTGTCTATCGGTAAGATGGCCAAAAAAATAGATGTAATGGATGCTAACGAATGGATGTCTGCCTTTAAGCAGGGATTGGAAAATGCCAATGATTTCCAAGGTAAGAACTTCACAACCGATCTGTCTCAGATATTCACTGACGAACGTTTGTTCAATGCCGACGGTTCTCCGAAATATAATACCGACTGGCAGGATGAAGCATCCCGTACGGCAATTTCTCACAACCACCAGATCAGTATCCAACGTACGGGAGAAGGATCTTCTATCGGAGCATTTATCAATTATACCGATCAACAGGGTATTTTGCTGAACTCTTACTTCAAACGTATCAACGCAAAACTGGCATATGATGACAAACCGACAGATTGGTTGTCTACTTCCGTTAATTTGCTGGTGAACCATACTTGGGGTAACAGAACTTCTGATAACCCCTACGGACAAGGTGCATTGCGTACAATGATCGAACAGTTACCTTTCTTGCCAGTTAAGCTGGATGGCGAATATACGCAGACAAATATAATTAATACAAGTTCTATTCTCAACAATCAGACTGATCCTAATAGTGGAAAACAAGGTTTCAGCCCGGAAGGTGTAGGTAATCCTGTTGAGTTGCTCGAACGAATGCAGGCTATGCAATATCGTACGCAGATCTTTGGTAATGCGGCTTTGACTTTCCATCTCATGAAAGGATTAGATCTGAAAACCCAGTTCGGTATCGATTACCACAATAATCGCGACGCTAACTATACGCCGTTCACTCCGCGTCCGATGATTAATCAGAGTACTGAAGGATCAGCTTCTGCAAGTAATTCCAATTCACTGTATTGGCAGGAAGAAACTTACCTGACTTATGTGAAAGATTTTAATAAACATCATCTTAATGCAATGGCAGGTATGTCTTGGCAGGAATATCGCTATACCTCTTTCAATGCTTCCGACAGTAAGTATATCGATGACTTCTACGGATATTATAATTTAGGTTCCGGTACGAACCGTCCTTCTGTTGGCAGTGATTACGACAAGTGGGCGATGAACTCTTATTTCTTGCGTCTGGCATATTCTTATGACAACAAGTATATGGCTACCGTAACCGGTCGTTATGACGGTTCTTCCAAATTCGGACAGAACAATAAATATGCATTTTTCCCATCAGTCGGTTTGGGATGGATGATTTCTAATGAAGACTTCTTGAAAGATAACTCATTGATCAGCAAACTGAAGTTGCATACTTCTTACGGTCTGACAGGTAATTCGGAAATCGGTACTTATAAATCATTGGCTACAGTGAGCCAGTCGAATACAATCATTGGTGATGCTCTGCACGTTGTGTCTTACTTGGACAATATGCCTAATCCGGACTTGAAATGGGAAAAGACCGGACAGTGGGACTTAGGATTTGAACTGGGGTTATTCAATAACAGACTGAATTTCGATATTTCCTATTATTATAAGTATACATCAGATTTGTTACTCGACCGTCCGGTTCCCGAATCAACAGGTTACTCTTCTATCATGGATAATATTGGAGCCGTTTCCAACCGCGGTGTGGATATTCTCGTTACAGCATATCCTATCCAAACACATGATTTCCAATGGACTTCCACTCTTAATCTGGGCTTCAACAAGAACCGTGTAGAGAAGTTGGATGAAAGTGCTTCTGTTGATCCTGTCACCGGTAAGCGTCAGATTACAACCGATGGTTTTGTTGGTTACGATATGTTGATTCGTGAAGGTGAAGAGCTTTCTTCTTTCTATGGTTATAAGCGTGCTGGTATCTATGATGGAATCCCGTCTAACTGGGACCCGGAGACAATGAACATACCTTCCACTATCGGTGAAAAGGTGACTTATAAGAAACGTGAAATTATCGGTAACGGTTTACCTGACTGGATGGGCTCATTTATCAATACCTTCAATTATAAAGGATTCGATTTGACGTTAGATTTCCAGTTTACATGGGGAGTAGATGTGATGCAAGAATATTATCACTCTACTGTAGCCCGTTTCCTTACCAATGGTATAGACCGTCTTTATAAAGAAGCATGGCATCCTACTCTCAATCCGTCGGGTAAAGAACAGGCAATCCGCCTGAACAACTTTGGTCAGGGAGCTAATAACCAAGCAGATGATGATTGGGTTTGCAACGGTTCTTATTTGCGTTGTAACATGATTCAGCTCGGATACACTTTCAATCCGACACTGGTTAAGAAGATCGGTCTTTCTTCGTTGCGCTTGTATGCGAATGTGAATAACGCATTCCTGATTACTTCTAAAGACTATAACGGATATGATCCGGATAACTCATCTCGTTTAGGTGACAACAAATGGGGTGCTAACCGCCAGTTCTTTACCTATCCGCGTCCGAGAACATTTACGTTCGGTCTTAATGTAGCATTTTAATTCACCGTTATAAAAACCATAAGAATTATGAAACTATTAAAAGTATATATATCTGCATTTTGCATGTGTTCACTTTCTGTGTTGCTGAATTCATGTGACGATTTTCTGAAAGAAGAGCCATTAGATATGAAGTCATCTGACCAGTTCTGGAAGACGAAAGCTGATGCGGAATCGGGTGTGAACGCATTGTATTTCGGTGGTGTACCTTATTTGCATAACACTGATGTAGGCGGTGGTTGGACTCCTAAAGCGACGATGTGGGGTGGTATCGTATCTGGATTGTATGTCGATAAACGTAAGGACAGAACATTTACTACAGCATCCGAAGGTTGTAATTTCAATATTGAATCTTTTGATGATATTGCAATGAAATATTGGCATGAGTTCTATAAAGGCATTTCACGTGCCAACTTTGTTATTGCCAATATTCCGTCAATGACTGGAGTGCTGGATGAAGCTACTATTAATAATTATGTGGCTCAAGGTAAATTCTTCCGTGCATACGGATATTTTTGGCTAGTCAAAGAATTTGGTGGTGTTCCTTATATTTCAGAACCTTACACTTCTACAGAAGGTATGTACAAAGAACGACTTTCTGCCGAAGAGATCTATAAGAAGATTGAAGCCGACTTGCTGGATATTGTCAATGGAGATGCATTGCCTAATAAGACGTTCTATGAAAATGGCTGTTATGTTACCAGGGCAATGGCGCAGACTTTGCTGGCACAGGTTTATCTGCAATGGGCAGGTGCACCGTTAAATGGTGGAGCAGACTATTATAGTAAAGCTGCACAGATGGCTTTGAAAGTGATCAATGACAGTCCTCATGGACTTATTCATCCGAATGGAACGACTGATGATTTGAACTCGGCATATAATGTGATCAAGACTACGAAAGAATCTGCTGAAATCATCTATGCTAAAGAATACAATTACACCAATTATAGTGTAGGCAACTCTTATGCTTGCCGTTCTATCGGAGCGGATGCATTTCAGTGGGGAGTGTTCCATCCGGGAGGAGACGTGTTATATAATGCATACCTTCCCTGTGATATGTTGCTTAACAGCTATGATCCTGCTGATATTCGGGGACATGAGAAACAGTTTTTCTTTTGGGAATATACCGATGCTGCAGGGGAGACTCATACTTTGAACAATGCAGGCAACTGGGCATGGTTTGATGAAAATGCTTTGATTAGCGGTCATGACGGCGATTATAATATGCCAGTATTCCGTTTTGCGGAAGTCTTGCTGATTGCAGCCGAAGGTCTGGCACGTACAGGGCATGAAGATAATGCTGTCGGTGGCGCTAAATATTACCTTAACCAAGTGCGTAAACGCGCAGGACTGATGGATGAGACTGCTACAGGAGACAATCTGGTGCAAGCGATTTTGACTGAACGTCTGCATGAGTTGCCGTTGGAATTTAAGATTTGGGATGACATTCGCCGTACTCTTTTGTATCCGGAAGCATCTACTGAAACTGGAAAGTTGAAATGGACTGCCCTTTCATCTGCTCAGATTCAGAACAAGCCTGATGGAAGCACAAGAGCCGGAGCCATTCCTGAATATGCTTTGCTATGGCCTATTCCGTTGGATGAAATTCAGGCTAACCCAGCTTTGGAAGGACACCAGAACCCGGGATGGAATTAATCTGGTAATAATTAAATATTTGTTTCTGATAGAATTGGAGAGAGGGTAAAGGCTAATTATCCTCTCTCTATTGCTTAAACAGTTAGTCTTCCGGTTGTACTCTCGTGGTATGCACATAAATATTACATCTTGATTTCCAGTTATTTAACTTGTACTCTCGTTGACACTCGTTTCCTTTGGTTGACTATACTGCTATTTTTTCTTATTTTGGCGTATCAGAGGACTGATAATTGCTGAAAGATGCTTTAATTTGTAACGTAAAAAAAAGATTTTGATAATCTAGTATTAATAGCTTAATTCGTAGACCATGAATAAAAAGAAACTACTATCTTTCGCAATAGCCCTGCTATTGGGAGCTTCCTCTACCTTTGCGCAAAAGCAACCGGTAGACTATGTGAATCCTTTAATGGGGACTGATTCGAAAATATCACTATCCAATGGAAATACATATCCTGCCATCGCGTTGCCTTGGGGTATGAACTTCTGGATGCCACAAACCGGGAAGATGGGCGATGGTTGGGCTTACACTTATGCATCCGACAAAATCAGAGGTTTCAAGCAAACCCATCAGCCCAGCCCGTGGATCAATGACTACGGTCAGTTCTCAATCATGCCGATGACTAAGCAGTTGAAGATTGATCAGGACAGTCGTGCTTCCTGGTTCTCTCACAAGGCAGAGAAAGCCACTCCTTATTATTACAGTGTTTATTTGTCCGAGTATGACATGACAACTGAAATAGCTCCGACGGAACGTTGCGCATATTTCCGTTTCACTTTCCCAGAAACTTCCGATGCCTATGTAGTGATAGATGCTTTCGATCGCGGTTCGTATGTGAAGGTGATTCCCGAAGAAAATAAAATAGTCGGTTATACGACACGCAATAGTGGCGGGGTTCCTCAAAACTTCAAGAATTACTTTGTAATAGAGTTCGACAAACCTTTTACTTTCAACAAAGTATGGGCAGATTATCATTTGGTAGAAACACATCTCGAACTGCAATCCAATCACGTGGGTGCTGCTATCGGTTTTTCAACGAAGAAAGGAGAACAGGTACACGCAAAAGTGGCATCCTCATTTATCAGTCCCGAGCAGGCGGAACTGAACCTGAAAGAAATCGGCAATAAGACCTTCGAACAGACAAAAGAAGCCGGACGTAAGGCATGGAACGATGTGTTAGGCCGTATCAAGGTCGAAGACAGTGATGAGAACCGTATGCGTACATTCTATTCTTGCCTGTATCGTTCAGTATTGTTTCCCCGTATGTTCTACGAGGTAAACGGCAAAGGTGAGACTGTGCACTACAGCCCCTATAATGGTGAAATTCGTCCGGGATATATGTTTACCGATACCGGATTCTGGGATACTTTCCGTTGCTTGTTCCCATTTGTCAATTTGGTATACCCTTCAATGGGCGAGAAGATGCAGGAAGGCCTGCTAAATACCTATCTTGAAAGCGGATTTTTCCCTGAATGGGCAAGTCCGGGGCATCGTGGCTGCATGGTTGGAAACAATTCAGCTTCTGTAGTGGCAGATGCTTTCATGAAGAATGTGACTAAAGCGGATGCGGAAAAAATGTACGAAGGTCTGTTGAAAGGAGCCAACAGTGTGCATCCGAGAGTTTCTACTACCGGACGCCGTGGATACGAATATTATAACAAACTGGGCTATGTGCCTTATGATGTGAAAATTAACGAGAATGCGGCACGCACATTGGAATATGCTTATGATGACTGGTGTATCTACCGTATGGGTGAAAAGTTGGGTCGCCCGGCAGAAGAACTGGATGTTTATAAGAAAAGGAGCCAGAACTATCGTAACTTGTTCGATCCGGAAACTAAGCTGATGCGCGGAAAGAACTCCGACGGAACTTTCCAGACTCCGTTCAATCCCTTCAAATGGGGAGATGCCTTTACGGAAGGAAATAGTTGGCACTACACCTGGTCGGTATTCCACGATGTACAGGGGTTGGTTGAATTGATGGGCGGTAAGAAGATGTTTGTCAGCATGCTCGACTCTGTATTCAATCTTCCTCCCGTATTTGATGACAGCTATTACGGAGGAGTGATTCATGAGATTCGTGAAATGGAGATCGCTAACATGGGAAACTATGCACATGGTAACCAGCCTATCCAACATATGATTTATTTGTATAATTATGCTGGTGAGCCGTGGAAAGCCCAATACTGGCTGCGTGAGACAATGAACCGCCTCTATCTTCCCACTCCGGACGGTTATTGCGGAGATGAAGATAATGGCCAGACTTCTGCGTGGTATGTCTTTACCGCATTGGGTTTCTATCCGGTATGTCCGGGCAGCAATGAATATGTGATGGGAGCTCCCTACTTCAAGAAAGCGACAATTACGCTGGAGAACGGTAAGAAACTGGAAATCTCCGCTCCGAAGAATAGCGATGACAATCGTTATATCCGTTCGTTGAACTACAACGGCAAGAACTATACGAAGAATTACCTGAACCACTTTGATTTGTTGAAGGGCGGGCGTCTGATGTTTGATATGGATAATAAACCGAATAAGGGGAGAGGTGTCAACGAATCAGACTTCCCCTATTCATTCTCTCGTGATGCAAAGTAAGCAGATATGAATAATATGAAAAAGAAAGTATTGATGATGACTATGGCGGCGGCAACTTTGTCCGCCATAGCGCAACAACCAGTGGACTATGTGAATCCGATAATCGGTACTAACGGGATGGGGCATACCTTTCCCGGTGCTTGTACTCCTTTCGGATGGGTGCAGTTGAGTCCGGACACAGATACAATTCCGCATAATGTGAATGGGGCTTATCAAAAAAATGCCTATGAATATTGTGCCGGTTACCAGTATCGGGACAAGACCATTGTCGGTTTCAGTCACACCCATCTTAGCGGCACGGGACATTCCGATTTGGGAGACATCCTGCTGATGCCCGCTGTTGGCGATGTGAAGTTGAATCCCGGACGGGCGAATCATCCGGAAGAAGGATACCGTTCGCGTTTCGACCATGCCACAGAAAAGGCTGTTCCCGGATATTATGAAGTGATGCTGGACGATTATGGCATTAAAGCCCAACTGACGGCGACACAACGGACGGGTGTACATAAATACACTTTCCCAAAAGGAAAAGACGGTCATCTGATTCTGGACTTGGTGCATGGTATTTATAATTATGACGGCAAAGTGCTGTGGGCGAATCTAAGGGTGGAGAATGATACCTTGCTGACTGGATACCGTATTACCAACGGATGGGCTCGTACTAACTACACTTATTTTGCTATCTCGTTCTCGCAGCCTGTCAGAGATTATGGATACAAAGATAAGGAAAAGTCTCTCTACAATGGCTTCTGGCGTCGCTTCAGTCTGGAAAAGAATTTCCCGGAGATCACCGGTCGTAAGATCGTAGCTTATTTTAACTTCGATACCGCTAACAACCCGGAACTGGTCGTAAAAGTGGCATTGTCAGCAGTCAGTACGGAAGGTGCGGTCAAGAATCTGCGTGCCGAAACTTCCGGAAAGAACTTCGAACAGTTGGTGGAAGCTGCCCGTACAGATTGGAATAACGAACTGGATCATTTCGAGATCGAAGGTACGCCCGACCAGAAAGCGATGTTCTATACTTCCCTTTACCATACCATGATTAATCCGTCTGTATATATGGATGTAGACGGTTGCTATCGCGGCTTGGATCATAACATACACCGGGCGGAGGGATTCACCAACTACACTATATTCTCTCTTTGGGATACCTACCGTGCGGAACATCCTTTCCTGAATCTGGTGAAACCGGGACGCAATGCCGATATGGTGGAATCCATGATTAAACATGAGCAGCAAAGCGTGCACGGAATGTTGCCGGTATGGAGCCTGATGGGAAATGAAAACTGGTGCATGAGCGGTTATCATGCCGTTTCCGTGTTGGCGGATGCAATAGCCAAAGGCGTTTTTTCGAATGTGGACGAAGCATTGGCGGCGATGGTGAGCACCTCCACCGTTCCATACTATGAAGGTGTAGCCGATTATATGAAGTTGGGATATATTCCGCTAGACAAGAGCGGTACGGCAGCCTCTTCCACTTTGGAGTATGCATATGACGACTGGACTATCTATCAGACAGCTTTGAAAGCAGGCAACAAGGAAATAGCGGAGGCTTACCGGAAACGCGCCCTCAATTATCGTACGATCTATGATACAAGTATTGGTTTTGCCCGTCCTCGTTATAGTGACGGTTCTTTCAAGAAAGAGTTTGATGTATTGCAAACCTACGGTGAAGGTTTTATCGAGGGCAATTCATGGAATTTCTCTTTCCATGTGCCGCACGATGTGTTTGGCATGATCGATTTGATGGGGGGAGAAAGGACATTCGTGCAGAAACTGGATGAACTGTTCTCCATGCATTTGCCGGAGAAGTACTATGAGCATAATGAAGATATTACAGAAGAGTGTCTGGTAGGCGGATATGTGCATGGTAATGAACCGAGCCACCATGTGCCTTATCTATATGCATGGACTTCCCAGCCGTGGAAAACACAGTATTGGCTGCGTGAGATTCTAAATAAGATGTACAAGAATGATATTAACGGATTGGGTGGAAATGATGACTGCGGACAGATGTCGGCATGGTATCTTTTCTCTGTGATGGGCTTTTATCCGGTTTGTCCCGGTACGGACCAGTATGTGTTGGGAGCACCCTATCTGCCTTATCTGAAGCTGACGCTTCCTGACGGAAAGACACTGGAGATCAAAGCGCCGGGTGTTAGCGACAAGAAACGTTACGTACAGTCGCTGAAGCTGAACGGCAAGGTATACGACAAGATGTATATTACACATGAGGACATACTGAAAGGAGGCGTGCTGGAATTCAAGATGGGCGCGTCACCTAACAAACGCCGTGGATTATCACCGGAGGATAAACCTTATTCATTAACTAACGGAATCAACAAATAATCAATAAAGGAATATGAAAAAGAGACATTTAATCTATGCAGCCTGCCTGCTGGTAGGTATGGGGGCTTGTGCTGCAAGTGCGCAAAAACAAGTGGAGGATAATCCTGACGTATGGAAGGAGTACAATACGGGTGCTATATTGTTTGAGGACAAAGCACCGGAAACGCTGGGATCGGACATTTACCACCGGATCATTCCCGATGCTGAATCATACATCAAGGAACAGGCACGTACTGTATTGGCTACTCTTTACAACTCGCCTGAAGATAGTATTCCAACTGTATACAAGATACATTATACATTGGAAGATGTTGACGGCGTTTCAGCCAAAGGCGGTGGTAATGGCGATGTGACAATCTTCTACAGTACACGTCACATTGAGAAATCTTTTGCAGCGAATGATACAGCTAAGTTATTTTTTGAAACACGCGGGGTACTTTTGCATGAATTGACGCACGCATATCAGCTGGAACCACAGGGAATTGGCTCTTACGGAACTAATCGTGTGTTCTGGGCATTTATCGAGGGAATGGCAGACGCCGTGCGGATTGCCAATGGAGGATTTGACGGACCGAATGCCCGTCCGAAAGGTGGAAATTATATGGATGGATATCGTACGGCGGGTTATTTCTTCGTGTGGTTGCGTGACAACAAAGACCCTGAGTTCCTGCGTAAGTTTAACCGGAGTACATTGGAGGTAATTCCTTGGTCGTTCGATGGAGCTATCAAGCATATCTTGGGAGATGAATATAACATAGACGAGTTGTGGCGCGAATATCAGATTGCCGTAGGTGATATACAGGCATAATAAAGAGTATAAATATGGTGAGTGTAATGGGTAAAAGAGGATTGTTTTTGGTCTGGCTATGCCTGGTGAGTGCTTTGCCGGGCATGGCTCAAACCGAAAAGCTGATTGATTATGTGAATCCATTTGTGGGGACGGACGGTTATGGGAATGTCTATCCGGGTGCACAGATTCCTTTCGGAGGAATCCAGATGAGTCCGGATACAGACAGCAAATTCTATGATGCCGCTTCCGGTTACAAATACAATCACTCCACATTATTAGGGTTCAGCTTGACTCATTTGAGTGGGACTGGCATACCTGACTTAGGAGATTTCCTGTTCATTCCGGGAACCGGGGAAATGAAACTAGAACCGGGTACTCGTGAGAATCCGGAAAAAGGATACCGTTCCCATTATTCACATGAAAGGGAGTGGGCATCCCCCAATTATTATGCGGTAGAATTGACAGACTATGGAGTGAAGGCTGAAATGACATCAGGCGTGCGTAGCGGTATGTTCCGCTTTACTTACCCTCAATCAGACAAGTCTTTTATCATGATTGACATGAATCATACTTTATGGCAATCTTGTGAATGGGCGAATCTGCGCATGGAGAACGACTCTACCATCACCGGCTATAAACTGGTGAAGGGCTGGGGACCGGAACGCCATGTCTATTTTACGGCTACTTTTTCTAAAAAGTTGACCGGACTGCGTTTTATGCAAGATAAGAAGCCGGTGATTTATAACACTTCCCGTTTCCGTAGCTGCTACGAGACTTGGGGCAAGAATCTGATGGCCTGCATCTCTTTTGAAACAAAAGCTGGAGAGGAGGTGATTGTGAAAACTGCCATCTCGTCAGTCAGCACGAATGGTGCGAAGAATAATATAGAAGAACTTTCCGGACTGACTTTCGATGATCTGAAAGCCAGAGGTGAAGCTCTGTGGGAAAAGGAACTAGGGAAATATACCCTTACTGCCGATCTTAAAACGAAAAGAACTTTCTATACGTCGGCTTACCATGCGGCTTTGCATCCGTTCATCTTTCAGGATTCAGACGGGCAGTTCCGCGGACTAGACAAGAATATAGAGAAAGCGGAAGGCTTCACCAACTATACTGTATTTTCTCTTTGGGATACTTATCGTGCCTTGCATCCTTGGTTCAACCTTGTGCAGCAGGATGTAAATGCCAATATTGCCAATTCGATGTTGGCACATTATGACAAGAGCGTAGAGAAGATGCTTCCTATTTGGTCGTTCTATGGAAATGAAACCTGGTGTATGATTGGTTACCATGCAGTCTCCGTTTTGGCGGACATGATCGTGAAAGAGGTCAAAGGCTTCGATTATGAACGTGCTTACGAAGCGATGAAGACTACGGCGATGAATCCGAATTACGATTGTCTGCCGGAATATCGTGCAATGGGATATGTGCCTTTCGATAAGGAAGCGGAATCCGTTTCCAAGACGTTGGAATATGCTTATGATGATTATTGCATCGCACAGGCAGCCAAGAAGTTAGGTAAGGAAGGTGATTACCGATATTTCCTGAATCGGGCATTGTCTTATCAGACTCTGATCGATCCCGAAACGAAGTATATGCGCGGACGTGACAGTAAGGGTGGCTGGCGTACTCCGTTTACTCCCGTTGCTTATCAGGGGCCCGGTTCTGTGCATGGCTGGGGAGATATAACGGAAGGTTTTACGGTCCAATATACTTGGTATGTCCCACAAGATGTACAAGGGTATATAAATGAAGCCGGTGAGGAGTGGTTCCGTAATCGTCTGGATGAATTGTTCACGGTGGAATTACCGGATGATATTCCGGGTGCTCATGACATTCAGGGACGTATCGGTGCTTATTGGCATGGAAATGAGCCCTGTCATCATGTGGCTTATCTTTATAACTATCTGAAAGAACCTTGGAAATGTCAGAAATGGATTCGTACCATTGTTGATCGTTTCTATGGCGATACGCCGGATGCCTTGAGTGGAAATGATGATTGCGGTCAGATGTCTGCTTGGTATATGTTCAATTGTTTGGGCTTTTATCCGGTTGCTCCGTCAAGTAATGTCTATAATATAGGTTCACCTTGTGTTAAGGGTATATCCGTTCAGATGAGTAATGGAAAGGTGATTGAAATGACAGCAGATAATTGGTCGCCGAAGAATGTGTATGTGAAGGAATTATATGTTAATGGTAAGAAATATGACAAATCCTATTTGAAGTATGCGGATATACGTGATGGCGTGAAACTGCGTTTTATCATGAGCAGTAAACCGAACTATAAGCGTGCCGTATCAGATGAAGCGGTAGCTCCTTCTTTGTCGTTACCGGGAAAGACAATGAAATATCAGGTAAATCTTTCAGAAAAGAAAAAAGAGTGGTAATCCTGTTTTTTTTAGTTGATATGCCGGCCTTGAAGAAGTTGTATTTTTCAGAGTAAATGATGTTCAGAATAATGGTGAAGCAGGGGATTGGCGTAGTTATATTAAATCGTCTTGCAAGCCCGTTTTAAGGATGCTTTAGGTGAATTTCTAATTGATAAGATAGCCCATGCAGCTCGACCTGTTGATTAGTTTGCATTCAAAGATGATGACGGGCATATTATATGTATCATGGTAGTTGGGTACATTATAATATGGTGAAGATGACCTTTGAAGGAGTATTGCCTAGTCCTTTAAATTAATGCTAAGTGAGGTTCTGGTATATTGGAATTCTCCGTTGTAACCTATGTAATATATAGATTATAACGGAGAATTTCTTTCTTATTTGAAGTATGATGTAAATAATGACATAAAGTTGGATTTGGTAAGGAGTGGTAGGTTGAATTATAAACGTGCAGTGTCAGAATGAGGCAGTAGCTTCATCGTTATCTTTTCCAAGAAAAACAGTGAGGTTTTAATACGGACTTTAAACAGAATCTTTATCTTTGTATAAAGTCTTTCAAATTACGGTATAACATAAAATAGAAACAATGAGAAAGTATTTATTGCTATTGATGTTCCTGTGCTTGGCATCACTACTTCATTCCCAGAACAAATTCGAGTTAGTATCTCCCAATGGAGAAATAAAAGTACTATTTAATCTTTCGGATAAAATCTATTACAGTATAGATTACAACGGAGAAGTATTATTGAAAGATAACTCTATTCAGTTGACTCTGAAGAATCAAGTGTTGGGGCAGAATCCTAAGTTGCGTCGTCAGAAGCGTATGAGTATCGACGAGTATTTAACTCCTGTTGTGCCCTTGAAATATTCGAAAATCAATAATCGTTATAATCAATTGCTACTGACTTTCAAAGATTATTCAGTAGAGTTCCGTGCCTTTGACGATGGAGTTGCTTATCGGTTCCTTACCTCGCAAAAAGGTGATGTTGAGGTAATGAGTGAAGAATTTGCTATCAACTTCCCGTCGGATTATCTGCTTCACTTGCAACAACCGGGAGGTTTCAAAACAGCTTATGAAGAACCTTATACACATATTTGGAGTAACACATGGAAGCCGGAAGATAAAATGGCTGTTCTGCCCGCTTTGATTGACACAAAGAAAGATTATAAGATATTAATCAGTGAATCGGACCTGACCGATTATCCATGTATGTTTCTCAAAGGAACAGGTGAAAATGGACTGATCTCTACTTTTCCTAAGACTCCGCTTGCTTTTACGGAAAGTGGTGATCGTAGTGTGAAAATCACAGAGGAAGCTGATTATATTGCCAAGACAAAAGGTACGAGAAATTATCCTTGGCGTTACTTTGTGATAAGTAGGAATGATAAGCAGCTGATTGAAAATACAATGACTTATCGACTTGCCGAAAAAAATCAGCTTCAAGACGTTTCATGGATAAAGCCGGGACAAGTAAGTTGGGAATGGTGGAATGACGCCTCTCCTTACGGGCCCGATGTGAATTTTGTTGCTGGCTATAATCTGGCGACTTATAAGTATTACATCGACTTTGCTTCCAAATTCGATATTCCTTATATTATTATGGATGAAGGCTGGGCCGAAAGTACTCGTGACCCTTATACGCCGAATCCTAAAGTAGATTTGCATGAACTGATTCGTTATGGCAAAGAAAGGAATGTAGGGATTGTGCTTTGGCTGACATGGTTGACTGTGGAAAATAATTTTGATCTATTCAAAACTTTCAATGAATGGGGAGTGAAAGGACTTAAGATTGATTTTATGGATAGAAGTGACCAGTGGATGGTCAACTATTACGAACGGGTAGCTCGTGAAGCTGCTAAATATCACTTGTTTGTTGATTTTCATGGTTCTTTTAAACCGGCTGGATTAGAATATAAATATCCGAATGTCCTTTCTTATGAAGGAGTGCGTGGTATGGAACAAATGGGAGGATGCTATCCGGATAACAGTCTGTATTTACCGTTTATACGTAATGCAGTTGGTCCGATGGATTATACTCCCGGAGCAATGATTAGTATGCAGCCTAATGTATATAGAGCAGAGCGCCCTAATGCTGCCAGTATCGGAACACGTGCTTATCAGTTGGCATTGTTTGTGGTTTTCGAAAGCGCTCTGCAGATGTTGGCGGACAATCCGACTCTTTATTATCGCAATGAAGATTGTACCCGCTTCATTACACAAGTTCCTGTAACTTGGGATGAGACAGTGGCACTGGAAGCTAAAGCCGGTGAATACGTAATTGTAGCGAAACGTAAAGGTGATAAGTGGTTCATAGGAGGAATCGCCAACAATGGTGAAAAAGAACGTGAATTTACCATCAAGCTGGATTTTTTGAATAAAGGCCGTTCTTATCAGATGACATCTTTCGAAGATGGCATCAATGCAGGACGTCAGGCGATGGATTATCGTTGTAAGTCATCGCAGGTGAAAGTCGGAGAGCTGTTGACCGTTAAGATGGTTAGAAACGGAGGTTTTGCAGCTATCATAGAATAACAGAACATTTCTTCACATTGGTTCGTTTATTATAAAAACAAACTAAATGTATATTCACCATGAAAACATTCGTCTTGATGATGGTAAGTCTGTTGTTTGCCGTTTCTTTGGAAGCGCAGAACAAGTCTTTTTATGATTTTGCAGTGAAAACGATTGATGGCAAAGAATTTTCTCTTTCTTCATTGAAAGGTAAGAAAGTGCTTGTGGTCAACGTGGCTTCCAAGTGCGGACTGACGCCACAGTATGCTCAACTGGAGAAATTATATGAGAAATATAAAGATAAAGACTTTGTAATAATCGGTTTTCCGGCAAATAACTTTATGGGGCAAGAACCTGGAAGTAATGAGGAAATAGCTCAATTTTGTTCTTTGAACTACGGTGTCACTTTTCCGATGATGGCTAAGATTTCCGTCAAAGGGAAAGAAATCGCTCCTCTTTATCAATGGCTGACAGAGAAGAAGCTGAATGGTAAAGAAGATGCGTCGGTTCAGTGGAATTTCCAGAAATTCATGATTGATGAGAATGGAAACTGGGTGGGCTTTGCCTCTCCTAAAGAAAGTCCGTTTTCTGAAAAAATCGTTACTTGGATAGAGAAGGAATAAGAGAGACTTTCTGCAATTCGCTTTCGAAATTGGGAGTAAAAATCCCTTTTCCTAAGTTCTCTTTTATTTCTTCAATGGTCCAGAATCGTCCTCCGTCCAGTTCTTTACTGGGATGGATTTCTCCATCGTAAACAGTCTTGTGAACAAAGACAAGTTCTTTTTCACGTTCGGATTCGAAAATATAATTAGTAAGTAGTTCAGGAGTAAAGTCCGTGATGCCTAATTCTTCATGGACTTCTCTCTTTAGAGCGATTTCTACGCTTTCGCCCAAGTCAATATGTCCACCTACCGCTGTATCCCATTTCCCCGGTTGGATGTCTTTCCATTCGGGACGTTTCTGCAGATACAACTCTCCACGGGTATTGAAAATATGAAGATGGACTACCGGATGAAGTAGTTTGCTGCCGCTATGACATTCCCCACGAGTGGCTGCTCCGGTGATATTTCCTTGTTCGTCTACGATGGGGAACATTTCTTGATTATTATCGCTTAACATTGTGCTTTTGTTTTTAGTGAACTAGATCGATTCTATTGGGTGTAGAAATTTATGGTATTAATAAGGAAGAATCTCCATAACTTAGGAATCGGAAATCATGTGCTAAAGCGTAATCATAAATCGCACGCCAGTTTCCTTTTACGAAAGCAGAAACCAATAATAGCAGGGTACTTTGTGGCTGATGAAAGTTAGTGACCATCGCTTTCACTATCTTGTACTGATATCCAGGAGCTATAATAATTTGTGTACTGGTATGGAGTGCTTCGAGTCCATTTCTATCGAGATAACCCAATATCTTTTGTAGTGCAACCACCGGAGGTATCTGATCGTATTTTTCATAAGGCTGCCACTGTTTGACGTGCAATTCTTCTTCAGTAGCGTCCGGATGATCTGCTAAAATAACTCCAATGTGATACAAGCTTTCGAGAGTGCGTACAGAAGTAGTTCCTACGGCAATGGCACAACCGTCATGGTCTATTAGTTTTTTAATTGTGCTCCGATTGACCGATATATATTCTGTATGCATTTCATGATCTTCGATCTCTTCACTTTTTACGGGTTTGAATGTTCCGGCTCCTACATGTAATGTTAACTCTTCAAGATCGATGCTTTTCTCCTGTAGTGCATCCAACACTCGCGGGGTGAAATGTAAACCGGCCGTAGGCGCCGCTACCGAACCTTTAATCTTAGAGTAAACAGTCTGATAAGTTTCCTTATCACTTTCTTCCGTATTCCGGTTTAAGTAAGGAGGGATAGGAAGTTCTCCGAATACTTCAAGAATATCGGCAAACGTCACTTCCGGATTATCCCATGAAAAATTTACCCAGTGACTGGTTCCTCTGCATTCTCCTCTGGCGGCGGTTAATGTGATTGTAAGTCCTTTGACTGTCATTTCTCGCTTTAATTCTCCATCTTTCCATTTTTTCAGGTTACCGATCATACAAAGCCAGGCGGCATGTTCTGTCTGTTGGAAGTTTAATACATAATCATTCGGCTGAATCGGTTCGAGGCAGAATACTTCAATCAGTGCTCCTGTTTCTTTCCGGAAATGAAGACGTGCTTGAATGACTTTCGTATTATTGAATATCATCAGACTGCCTTGCGGAAGATATTCCGGTAAAGAGGTGAAGATATCCTCACTTACTTCCCCCCGACGATATATTAGGAGTTTGGACTGGTCGCGGATAGGCAACGGGAATTTAGCAATACGTTCATCCGGAAGAGGATAATTGTATTCACTGATGCGGATATGTCTAGGATCTTCTTTCATTGTTTTTTTAAATAAAAAGAGGTCAGAACCCATTCGGCTTCTAACCTCTTTCACCAGTCGGGGTGACTGGATTCGAACCAGCGACCACTCGCCCCCCAGACGAGTACTCTAACCGGGCTGAGCTACACCCCGAATTGCGGATGCAAAAGTACTGATTAATTTTTAAATAGCAAATAATCCGTTGATTTTTCTAGTATGAATTGTGCCGATTTATAGCTATTATTCTGATTATTAGTCTTTCTTGGGACTATGCAAATCTTTTTCTCAATGAGTTAGTAGTTCTTTTGATTGCCTCTTATGTGATATAAAAGTACATTTTTTAATTTTGCTTGAATTGGAAAACAATCTGCTTATTTTTCATTTGAAAGCATTAATCCTTTTCCTGTCCTAAAAACACTATAAAAAGTAGGGAAGTCTATAATAAAACTAAATAGGAAAATGACAAATGAACTAACAATCAGTGAGTTTGTTTATAAATTAATGCAAATAAAAGGTGTTTGATTTCCCTAGTATGATACTATATTTCCAATTTTGGTGTGTGGTAAATTAGGAAGTTATACATTTGTAAAAAGACTTAGTTTAGAAAGGTGTTAAATGTTAGACATTAAAAATAGAGAGACATTAGAGATATACGTCCTGGGTGACGATTTTAAGTTTTATCAAAATCTGAAGTATCTTCCTCTGACTTCTTATCCTTCTAATAATCAATCAGCATTGATTATTTATTGTTTAAGTGGAAGGGCTAAAATCACAGTGCATGAGGATGTACACTGGATACAACCGGAGGAATTGATTATATTATTACCCGGACAATTTGTCTCATTTAGTGAGCCAAGTGAAGATTTTTCGACCGTTACGATGGTAATATCTACTTCACTGTTTAGTGATGCGTTAAGTGGTGTGCCCCGATTTTCTCCGCATTTCTTTTTCTATATGCGGAGTCATTATTGGTATCCGCAATCGGAACGCGACATTCCTCGGATGTATAATTATCTGGGTATGATAAAAGATAAAGTTACTTCTCAAGATATATATAGGCGGGAGCTGATTATTCATTTGTTGAGGTATCTGTATCTGGAACTGTTCAATGCTTATCAAAAGGAATCGACCTTGATGACTGTCCGCAGGGATACCCGTAAAGAAGAATTAGCTAATAAATTCTTTGGGCTTATCATGAAGCATTTTAAGGAGAATAAGGATGTAGCTTTTTATGCAGATAAACTGTGTATTACTTCCAAATACCTGACTATGGTAATCAAGGAAACAAGCGGGAAATCTGCTAAAGATTGGATAGTCGAATACATCATATTAGAAATCAAGGCTTTATTGAAGAATACAAACCTGAATATTCAGGAAATAGCCATAAAAACGAACTTTGCGAATCAATCGTCGCTTGGACGTTTTTTTAGAAAGCATACAGGTATGTCGCTTTCGCAGTATCGAATGAGTAATTTAGAACAATAGCGCGGGCAATTGTCGCACAATTGTCAATTATTTATAGGGATTGGGAAGAGAAAGGGAATGAAGTTTACTTCATTCCCTTTTATTATGTAATCTCTCCGGTGTCGGATTAAATTCCCATACATTCACGATAGAAGTCGAGCATCTCGAAAATAGTGTCCTTATCGGCAGTTTGATTGATGCAAATATCTCCGATATCCTTCAGTAGAGTGAAATTAATTGTGCCTGAAGTATTCTTTTTGTCATGCGTCATGAATGCATATAGTTGGTCGTATTTTTTGCAATCGAAAGTAAAAACGCCATAATTGTCCTTGATAAATTGGATCGTTTGTCTCATTTTCTCTTTCGGGAAATCTACTTTGAGATGAGAAAGATACAGTTCGCATACGATTCCCCAAGCTACTGCATATCCATGCAATACAGGGCGCTCCTCTGCCAATGCCATGCTTTCGAATGCATGTCCCACAGTGTGTCCCAAATTTAATGCCTTGCGGATTCCATGTTCAAAGGGATCCTGTTCTACGATGTTTTCTTTCACTTGTACCGATTGACCTACTAATTGTTTGAGAGCTGTATAGTCAATATTAGAAGTATTGAAATTGAGTAATTCCACCCAATGTGCCGTATTGCTAATCAAACCATGCTTTAGCATTTCAGCATATCCGGAGAAAAAATTGTATGCATCCAGTGTACGCAGGAATTCTGTTTCAATCAGTACACTGTTTGCCGGAGCAAAGGCACCGATTTCATTTTTCAGTCCGTTGAAGTTGATTCCTGTTTTACCACCTACTGATGCATCTACCATAGCCAGTAGAGTAGTGGGGATATTGATATAGGAAATACCACGTTTAAATGTGGCTGCGGCAAAACCTCCGAGATCCGTCACCATTCCTCCTCCAAGATTGATAAGCAAAGAGTGGCGGGTAGCTCCTTGAGTACTTAATGCCATCCAGACGGAGGCAAGCGTTTCCATCGTTTTATGTACGTCTTCGGCTCCGATACAGATTTCTACAGCATCTTTCAGTAGACCTGATGCCTTTAAGGAAGGAAGGCAAAGACGCTGGGTATGCTCGTCTGTGAGGACGAATAGTTTGTCATGCGGGCATAACTCAATGGCACGACCGAGGCTCGTTTCCAAGCTTTCGCAGAGAATAACTTCTTGTTTACTCATGATTCTTTTGCTTTTTTACTCTGCAAATGTATATAAAATATTTTTTTTACTTACTTTTGTCTCATTAAAACGTTCAATCATGAAAGCATTATTACCTGTATATTGTCGTCCTTTAGGATATGTTGTCTTGTTGGTAGCTCTGTTCATCCCTTTTATTCTAGTGATGCGGGGAGTGGTGACCGATAATAACTTGCTGTTTTATAAAGAATGCACAAAGTTATTGATGATGGCAGGATGCTTGTTGATAATCTTTGCATTCAGTAAAAATGAGAGCCGGGAAACGGAGCAGATTCGTAATTCAGCTGTTCGTAATGCTATCTTTTTAACATTCTTGTTCGTCTTTGGTGGTATGTTGTGGCGTGTAATGCAAGGAGATGTGATTAATGTTGATACTTCCTCTTTCTTGACCTTTTTGGTTTTTAATGTGCTTTGTTTGGAATTTGGTCTTAAAAAAGCGCTTGTTGATCGATTCTTTAAAAGATAATTTTCTTTTCAATTAAACCTTTTGCGATTCGATTTGTCAAAAAGACATTGTTATTGCTACTAATATAATCGTAAATAAGGTAAATGAAAAGATTTTCAGCAGGGTTGGTGCTGATGTTGCTATGCACCTTCTCAATTTTTGCACAGAATAAGGTAATTACCGTTTCGGGACGTGTGGTGGAAGCCGACACAAAAGAGCCTGCAGCGCAGGCTACAGTTCAATTGTTATCATTGCCTGATAGCGCTTATGCCGCTGGTATAGCCAGTAGTAATCAGGGATGGTTCACTCTCCCCAAAGTAAAAGCCGGGAAATATGTGTTGAAAGTTTCCTATATCGGGTTTCGTACCAAACTCGTACCAGTACAATTATCTGCTAATGCCACCGATAAAAAGATGGGGACCATTGCATTAGATCCGGATGCTGTTATGCTGAAAGAAGCAGTGATTACTGCCGAAGCTCCGCAGGTGACCGTAAAAGAAGATACTCTGGAATATAATTCGGCTGCTTATCGTACTCCGGAAGGAGCGATGCTCGAAGAATTGGTAAAGAAACTTCCGGGAGCAGAGATTGATGATGACGGTAATGTCAAAATCAATGGTAAAGAAGTAAAGAAGATTATGGTAGATGGTAAAGAGTTCTTTGGGGGTGATGTGAAAACCGGATTGAAGAACTTGCCGGTCAACATGATTGATAAACTGAAAACATACGATAAAAAATCGGACTTGGCACGTGTCACCGGAATAGATGATGGGGAAGAAGAAACCGTTCTCGACCTGAAAGTGAAGAAAGGAATGAATCAAGGTTGGTTTGGTAACGCAAGTGTTGCTGGTGGTACAGAAGACCGTTATGGAAGTAACTTGATGTTGAACCGTTTTGTCGATAATAGCCAATTCTCTTTAATTGGTTCGGCCAATAATGTGAACGATCAAGGATTCTCAGGTGGAGGTGGTGGCCCTCGTTTCCGGAATAGCAATGGTTTGACTGCTACCAAGATGCTTGGAGCTAACTTTGCTACTCAGACTGATAAGCTGGAACTGGGAGGTAGTGCCCGTTATAATTTCAGTGACCGGGATGCAACATCTACAAACTACTCGGAACGTTTCCTGCAAAATGGAAATTCGTACTCCAACTCAAACAGTAAAGGCCGTAATAAAAATACAAACTTCAATGCCGACTTCCGTTTGGAATGGAAACCGGATACATTGACAAACATCATTTTCCGTCCGAACGTTTCTTATGGAAAGTCTAACAGTTATTCTATTTCCGAATCGGGTACTTTTAATGGAGATCCATTTAATTTGGTGTCTAATCCTAATGAGTTTTTGAATAAGATTTTCTGGGGAAGTACAGATGATCCTTTAGAAGCTATTCGTGTCAACGCCAGCAACAGTGAATCAGAATCAGAAGGTCAGAGTCTCTCTGCAAATGCTTCTTTACAGCTGAATCGTAGATTGAATAATCAGGGACGAAACATCACTTTCCGTGGTACATTTAGTTATGGAGATAATGATAGCGAACAGTTTAGTGAATCATTGACGCGTTATTTTGATGATAATGCAAAAAAAGAAGATGATGAACGTAAACAGTATACTACTTCTCCAACCAAAAGTTATGATTATACTGCCGAACTGACTTATAGTGAGCCGATTGCGAGAGCCACTTTTTTACAGTTCCGCTATAAATTTCAATATAAGTATAGTGAAAGCGATAGAAGTACGTACAGTTTGATTCCTGATGCAGATAAAGGACAGGATTGGTTTTGGAATTTTGGTGATGGTCTACCTGAAGGATATGAAGAGAATAAGGATAGAGATTTGAGTAAATATGCTCAATATAAATACTATAACCATGATATTAATGCAGGGTTGAATATTATCCGCGAGAAATATCGATTGAACTTTGGAGTGTCTCTGCAACCGCAGAATACCAGATTAGATTATAAGAAAGCTGAAGTAGATACTGTAGTAAAAAGAAATGTGTTCAATTTTGCTCCTAATGTTGATTTTCGTTACAGATTCTCTAAAGTCAGCCAGTTACGCTTTACTTATCGGGGACGTGCAAGCCAGCCGAGTATGGAAAATTTGCTGGATGTAACCGATGATTCTAATCCGTTGAACATTCGTAAGGGTAATCCGGGATTGAAGCCTTCCTTCTCTCATTCTATGCGTTTGTTCTACAATACTTATAATGCAGATAAACAGCGTGGCATAATGGCTCATGCAAACTTGAATATGACTCAAAACAATATTACCAATGCCACTACTTACAATCAGAGTACTGGTGGAGTAACAGTTAAACCGGAGAATATCAACGGAAACTGGAATGCGATGGGTATGTTTGGGTTCAATACAGCATTGAAAGATAAGCGTTTCACTATAAATTCTTTCTCTCGTGCCAACTATACCAATGCGGTTTCTTACCTTTTCAATGACGATACCAAGATAAATGACAAGAACACCAGTACAACATTGACTTTAGGAGAGAATCTGAATGGAACTTTTCGTAACGACTGGTTTGAATTTACCTTGAATGGTTCGATTAACTATAACTTTGAACGAAACAAACTGCGTCCGGAAAATAACCAGGAACCTTATACATTTGGTTATGGTGCAAGCACTAATATCTCTTTACCTTGGAGTATGACGTTGTCAACCAATATAACTAATAACGCACGCCGTGGTTATCGTGATGCCAGTATGAATAAGAATGAACTTATCTGGAATGCGCAGATTGCCCAGAACTTCCTGAAGGGCAATGCTGCAACCATCAGTTTTGAAGTATATGATATTTTGCGGCAGCAATCCAATATCAGCCGTTCGTTGACAGCCGATATGCGTTCTGTTTCCGAATATAATGGAATTAATAGTTATTGTATGCTTCGTTTCTCTTATCGCCTGAATATTTTTGGAAATAAAGAAGCCCGTGGCAATATGCGTCATGGTGGTTTTGATGGTGGTGGTCCGCGTGGCCCACGTGGTGGAGGCTATGGAGGTGGCAGACCATTCTGAAGTAGCGTAATAGATTCAAATAAAACGAAGAAAGTCCCGGCACAACATTCAATGTTGTCACCGGGACTTCTTTGTTAATCCGATAATTTACTCTATATTTGTTGTTCAGTATCTGTATGAAAGGAGATTCCTATGATTGATTGGAACTATATGCTTAGCCAGATAGCAACAGTAGCTTTTGATATTCTTTATTTTGGAGCCATTATCGGTACGATTGTCATTATCATTCTTGACAACCGGAATCCGGTTAAAACGATGGCATGGATACTCATATTACTTTTCTTACCTATTGTCGGGCTTGTCTTTTATTTTTTCTTTGGCCGGAGCCAGCGTCGTGAGCGTATCATCGGGCAAAAAAGCTATGACCGCCTATTAAAGAAACCAATGGCCGAATATCTGGCACAGGATTGTTCGGATGTTCCCTATGAATACTCCCGTCTTATTCAACTTTTCCAGCAAACGAATCAGGCATTTCCATTTGAGGGAAATCGTGTGGCAATCTATACCGAAGGATATACCAAACTCCAATCATTATTGCGCGAACTACAAAAAGCGAAGCAGCATATCCATATGGAATATTATATCTTTGAGGATGATGCTATTGGACGTCTGGTCAGAGACGTACTGATAGAAAAGGCTTCTCAAGGAGTTGAAGTGCGGGTGATCTATGATGATGTAGGTTGCTGGCATGTGCCTAACCGCTTTTTCGAAGAAATGCGTAATGCCGGTATAGAGGTCAGGAGCTTTTTAAAGGTACGTTTTCCCTTATTTACCAGTAGAGTGAATTACCGGAACCATAGAAAGATTGTTGTCATTGACGGGCGTGTGGGTTTTGTTGGGGGAATGAATCTGGCAGAACGCTATATGCGTGGCTTTTCTTGGGGAGTTTGGCGTGATACGCATATCATGCTGGAAGGGAAGGCTGTGCACGGTCTGCAAACGGCTTTTCTGCTCGATTGGTATTTTGTAGACCGTACGCTGATAACTGCTTCCCGTTATTTTCCAAAGATTGATTCTTGTGGAAATTCTTTAGCGCAAATTGTCACGAGTGAGCCTATCGGACCCTGGAAAGAAATCATGCAGGGCTTGACGGTTGCCATTACCAGTGCAAAAAAATATTTCTATATGCAAACCCCTTATTTCTTGCCTACAGAGCAAATATTAGCTGCTATGCAAACAGCTGCATTGTCCGGGGTAGATGTGCGCTTAATGCTACCGGAACGTGCCGATAATTGGATTACTCATCTTGGATCGCGTTCTTATTTGGCAGATGTGATGCAGGCAGGTGTTAAAGTCTATTTTTATAAGAGGGGCTTTCTGCATTCTAAGCTCATGGTTTCAGATGACATGCTTTCCACAGTGGGGTCTACTAATGTTGACTTTCGTAGCTTTGAGCACAATTTTGAAGTGAATGCCTTTATGTATGACGTAGAAACAGCCCTTGAAATGAAAGAGATATTTCTTCAGGATCAGCGAGAAAGTACACAAATCTTTTTTAAGAATTGGGTCAGACGTTCGTGGAGACAAAAAGCTGCGGAGTCTATCGTGCGTTTATTGGCTCCGCTACTTTAATAGTGATGAGATTGATTGGAAAACTTATCTGAACAGTGAGAAGTTTACACTTCCATACACTCTTCTCTCTATGAAATGTGGATTATCTTCGAAGTTATTATCTTTTCCGTGTTCCAGTACCAATAATCCTCCCTCTTTGAGAAGATCGTTTTGGAAGATTAATTCAGGTATTGTTTCCAACTCTTTTAATGCATAAGGAGGATCGGCAAAGATGAAGTCGAACTGTTCGCGACCATTCTTGATAAATTTGAATACATCTCCGCGTATTGGCAGACACTTGTCTGTTTGCACCTCTTTCATGATTTTGCAGATGAACGAGTGATGCGCAGGATCTTTCTCAACGCTAATAACCCGGTCACATCCGCGGGATACCAGTTCGATACTAATACTTCCGGTTCCGGCAAACAAGTCGAGAGCTGTGACTCCTTCTTCAAAATCGATGTAGTTGTTGAGTACATTGAACAGATTTTCTTTGGCGAAATCTGTTGTAGGACGTGCTTTAAATGTTCGGGGCACGTCAAATCTTCTTCGTTTGTAAATACCGCTGATTACTCGCATGTTAATAAGGCTTGCATGTCAATATTAGTTGCAGGATTCATAATAAATACCTGTAGGATAAACTTTTTCAGTTCGCTCATTAAAACTTCTTTCTCGGAAAGTGTTCCAGTTAGATGTAGCTCATCCCGCTCCTGATTAAATTCCAGTTGCTTCCAAGCGTACAATAAATAGTAAATACGGTCTTCTGTATGCGTGCATTCAAAAGAATTAGACAGAAGTAGATGACCCCGTTCAAAGCAATAGATGTCAATACCGTCTTTGCGTACAGAAGCATACATCTTCTTACTGTTTCCTAATCTGCTTTTTACAGAAAAATAATCGATAAACGGAGTAGATTGAGAATAAAAGCGAGCTTCGGGATATTGTTCATTCAAAAAGATCTGTGCGCTTTTGTCTATACCGAAAATGACAGCTACATTATTCTTTCTTAGAATATTGTAGAGTACCGTTTCGTTTTCTTTTTTCTGATGATTGTGATAAAATAGAAGTTCTGTCTGTTCCTCTTCAAAAAGGTCTAATGGCACGATTGTAAAACGTTTACTTGCCATCATAATGTTTACCCGTTTGTAAGGATGATTGAGGAAGTCCGATTCGTGGAAGACTGCCTTTAGATTTGCTGTTAGGGATAGAGAAGCGTCTATCTCTTTCTCTATGATTGAAAGCGAATCGTCATGAATCGGGTTATAGATAGAAAAAGAAAATCCATCCGTACTAAGACGGATGGATAAAGTATATTGTTTTGATTTAGTAAAATCAATCATTATTCCCAGTTACCAGCACCATTGTTCGGAGTATCGATAGAACCTACCATCAAACCGCAGTATCTACCCAATTTGCTCTGAACATCTTTTAAATTAATAATCTCTTGCTTGTCAAGTCCGTTCAAATAAGTTTCATACGGAGCTTTTACTTCAAATAAGTATACAGGAGCACCGGATTTAGCAGTATCGTTTTTTACATTCATTTCGAATTGAGCACCACCTCCGTAAGGGATGTATCTCATAGAATCCGGGTTGAATCCTTTCGGGAAAATAGTATCCATAACAGCTACCCACATAGTGTCACGTTTGAAGTTTTCAAGTCCCCATTTCTTAACTTCATCATATTTGCCTGTCTTCTTTGCTTTTTCGATGATAGCCATAGCTTTCTTTTCAGTCAGTCCGTCTTCCAATTGTTTGTCGGTCAACATTCCCATCTTCATAACGAACGGCAATTTTTGATTTTTAACGAAGTCAATCAATGTGTCAAATTTGTCTGTATACATTCCGCGGTGCAGCGTACGGTATTCCTGCTGTGCCTTACGGATGTCGATCAAACGGGCAATGACTGCTTTTTCTCTGTCTTTTTTAGCGTTTTCAAAATTGATAGGACCCATAATGCTGGTGTAGCAGATGTAAATCAGTGCAGCAGCACAAAGCACCAATACAATATTAAATACTGTTTTCATGATAAATTATGTTTTTAGTTGTTATATTCGCATCGCAAAAATAGAATAAATAAATTTAAATACGATAGTTCCTCGAACTTTTTTCTCGTACAAAAATGATAAATAACTATTTAGAAAGGCAAATTAAGGAAAATTTTCCTTATCAACCAACTTTAGAGCAGGAAATTGCTGTAAAATCTCTTTCAGAGTTTCTGCTGTCCACACTGGCGGATGAAGTCTTTATCTTAAGAGGTTATGCCGGCACTGGTAAAACTTCATTGGTAGGGGCATTGGTGAAAACCATGGATCAATTGCAGCAGAAATCTGTATTGTTGGCTCCTACAGGGCGCGCGGCAAAGGTCTTTTCAACATATGCAGGACATCCGGCTTTCACCATTCATAAAAAAATATATAGGCAACAGTCTTTTTCGAATGAGCTTAGTAATTTTTCGATCAATGACAATCTGGCTACAAATACTTTATTCATCGTTGATGAGGCTTCCATGATTTCAAACGAAGGACTGTCGGGGAGTGTGTTTGGAACAGGTCGTCTATTGGACGATTTAGTGCAATTTGTTTATTCGGGGCAGGGGTGTCGTCTCTTGTTAATGGGTGATACTGCGCAGCTTCCTCCGGTAGGAGAGGAGTTAAGCCCGGCACTTTTTTCCGATGCATTGAAGGGATATGGGCTTGAAGTACGTGAGATTGATCTTACTCAAGTAGTTCGTCAGGTGCAAGAATCCGGAATATTATGGAATGCCACACAGTTGAGGCGATTGATAGCGGAGGATGATTGTTATTCTTTGCCTAAAATAAAAATAGCAGGCTTTCCTGATATTAAACTGGTACCGGGAACGGAACTGATAGAGGAACTGACTAATTGTTATGATCATGATGGTATGGATGAAACGATTGTTGTCTGTCGTTCTAATAAGCGTGCAAACCTATATAATAATGGAATACGTGCTCAAATTCTTTGGCGTGAAGATGAATTGAACTCAGGAGATATGTTGATGATAGCTAGAAATAATTACTATTGGACAGAGAAATATAAGGAGATGGATTTTATAGCGAATGGCGAGATAGCAGTTGTCCGGCGTGTTCGTCGAACTCGTGACATATATGGCTTTCGTTTTGCGGAAGTCACTCTCCGTTTTCCTGACCAGAATGATTTTGAATTGGATGCAAATCTCTTATTGGATACTTTGCATTCGGATTCACCTGCATTATCAAAAGAAGACAATGACCGATTATTTTATACAGTACTTGAGGACTATATAGATATTCCAATCAAAAGAGACCGGATGAAAAAGATGAAAGCTGATCCGCATTATAATGCATTGCAAGTGAAATATGCATATGCAATAACCTGTCATAAAGCGCAAGGTGGGCAGTGGCAGAATGTATTTTTAGATCAGGGGTATATGACGGATGAGTATTTGACTCCTGATTATTTCCGATGGCTGTATACGGCTTTTACTCGTGCGACAAAAACATTGTATTTGGTGAATTATCCGAAAGAACAGGTGGAGTGATTAAGATGTTTTTATCTCAAAACTTTTTTAAAAGCCCTTCATTTTTCATATACACATCATGGAGGATTTATTTATAGAACCTTCTTATTACAAACTTACTTTTTGTATTGAGATATTGCAACTTTATTATTAGATGTTATAGAATAATTCTCCATTTCCATTTGTAACATTGATTGTTGCTTCGTCTGAATATTCAAGTCTGGTAATAAATTCGATGCTTTCTTTGTCTAGTTCCAATATGTCGGTGGCATAAACACTAACAGACAGTTTACGGAATCTTCCGTCTTTGTTTGATACTATAATTATTGTTCCAACATTTTGAAAACCTTCTATTTGGGTTCCACTATTTTCTATCGTAGCTTGGGCAATATACAGATTTAGTGAAGATACGTTGTATTCACCACCTCCTTGTGTAATACTGATAGTCACCTTATTTTCGCTACCAATCTTTACTTTTATATTTTCCTGTTCTATTTCTAATTTAGAAATTGGTTCTGTTGTAATTCCCTCCTGTTTGTCATCATTACATCAACCCTACAAGGAGCAGGATAGACATAACCATTAATAACTTATTTATTGTTTTCATATCTTCAGTTTCATTTTAATAAGTTTATTATTTCCAGTCTTTGAGAGATTTGATACTGTCGAATACTAGTTCTTCATCCTAGAAAGAGCGAGCTATTCTTTGCATAGTCGGTAATTGCACTGTTTCAAAATTGTCTCAGTTGGAGGCCATAGTAAAAATCATGTGTGAACCGTAAGCATTGGCACGCATACCCCGCAAATTATTTTCTCTTGGAAAAGATTTTTTTTAAAAAAAAGATAAATCGGACTAAGTGTTTATTATTTTAGCATTGTTTTATTAACAGAGGAGGGGAAGTCGACACCATCCTTGAGAGTTTAATAAAATGTATAACCATTAAATAAAATGTATGGAAAGCAAACATTCGCTTCGAAACTCGAAGTTATTTCGGGCTTTATTAGTCTTTTTGTTTTTGGCAGTTCCTGTACAATGGGCTATGGCGCAGTTGACCTTATCAACTCCCCGTACAACTTTAGGCACTGTAATCAAGCAAATTCAATCACAATCAAAGTATCAGTTTTTTTATAATGACAAACTTTCAACCATTACGGTTGAGCCTCTTAAAGTGAAGGACGCTTCTTTGGAGCAAGTATTAAGTACACTCCTTAAAGATAAGGCAGTCTCTTATAAAATAGAAGAGAATATTATTTATTTATCTGAAAAGGGGGATTCTAATCCAGTACAACAGCAAAGTGGAAAAGAACGTACTATAACCGGACAAGTATTGGATTCTAAGGGTGAACCTCTAATTGGTGTTAGTATCTTAGTAAAGGGAACAACAGATGGCGCTATTACGGATTTAGATGGTAATTATAAAATAATCACAAAAAGTAATAATCCTATTATTATTTATTCTTATATTGGCTATAAGACACAGGAGGTGCCTTTAAAAGGGCAGACCTCTATCAATATAACGTTGATGGACGATACACAAGTGATTGATGAGGTTGTAGTTACAGCACTAGGTATCAAACGTTCAGAGAAAGCTTTGAGTTACAATGTAACACAAGTAGATGCCGAATCGGCTTTGGCTGTAAAAGATGCAAACTTTATCAACTCTCTAAATGGAAAGGTCGCAGGTTTGAACATCAACTCTTCTTCTTCCGGTATCGGTGGTGCAAGTAAGGTTGTTATGCGTGGATCAAGAGGTATTGAACAATCTTCCAATGCACTTTATGTAATTGACGGTATTCCAATGTATAATTTAAGTGCTTCAGGTGGTTCTGAAGAATTTCAATCACAAGGTTCCACAGAAGCTATAGCAGATATTAATCCGGAAGATATTGAATCAATGTCGGTCTTATCCGGAGCCGCTGCTGCCGCATTGTATGGTAGCAATGCTGCCAATGGTGCTATTGTAATTACTACAAAGAAAGGAAAAGTTGGGCGTGTATCTCTGACGGTATCCAGTAATACAGAAATGTTATCCCAGTTTGTTATGCCGGAATTCCAAAATCGTTATGGCACATCCGGCACAGATGCCAGTTGGGGAAAGAGACTGAACGATGCCAATTACTATGGATACGATCCTGCAAGTGATTATTTCCAAACAGGACTTATCGGAACAGAGTCTGTAACACTTTCTACCGGAACTGAACACAATCAGACTTATTTGTCTGCTGCTGCGGTTAATTCACGTGGAATTATTCCCAATAATAAGTATGAACGCTATAACTTTACATTCCGTAATACAACTCTTTTCCTAGATGATAAAATGAAGTTGGATGTGGGGGCTCAATATATTATGCAGAAAGACCGTAATATGGTAAACCAAGGTATCTATGCCAATCCATTGGCTTCTGCTTATTTATTTCCACGTGGTAACGACTGGGAAGATTATAAGATGTATGAACGTTATGATTTAGAACGTAACATGTATACTCAATACTGGCCGCAAGGTGGTGGTTCTTTTCGTTTGCAAAATCCTTACTGGATCAACTACCGTAACTTGCGCGAAAATGACAAAGACCGTTATATGTTGAGTGCAGCTTTGAGTTATGATATCTTAAGTTGGTTGAATGTAGCCGGGCGTGTACGTTTGGATAATTCCTATAACACATATACACAAAAATACTATGCTTCTACTATTGAAACCATAGCTGAAGGTAAAAATGGTTTTTATGGAGTAACAAATACTCGTGACAAACAAACATACGCGGATTTGTTGCTGAATATTAACAAGACATTTGGAGAGGATTGGAGCCTGACTGCCAATATTGGTGCTTCCTATTCCGATAATCGTTCTGAAGCTCTTGGTGTCAGTGGACCGATTGCCGCAAACGGTCTTCCTAACTTTTTCACTGTTGCCCAACTGGATAAGGATACAGGTAAACGTGAGGAAACCGGTTATCGTGAACAGACTCAATCTATATTTGCATCAGCGGAAGTTGGCTATAAGAGTACTTATTATTTAACTCTTACCGGACGTAATGATTGGCCGAGCCAACTGGCGGGCCCGAACTCAAAACAAGCATCTTTTTTCTACCCGTCAGTAGGTACTTCTATTGTTCTGTCAGAGTTGTTTAAGTTACCTGAAAGTATTTCTTACTTGAAATTACGTGCTTCATGGGCATCTGTTGGTCTACCCTTCGGGCGTTTCTTAGCATATCCGACTTTCTCTTGGAATACTTCTACCGGAGCGTATTCTTCTCAATCTGCATATCCATTATATGATTTGAAACCGGAAAGAACAGACTCTTGGGAAGTTGGTCTTACTGCACGCTTTCTGAAAAACTTCAATTTGGATGTTTCATTCTACAATACCAAGACTTATAATCAGACTATGGATGCCAAACTTTCTCCAACAGGAGGATACAGCACTTTTTATGCACAGACTGGTAATGTACGCAACCGTGGTGTAGAACTCTCTTTGGGTTACAAAAATACATGGAATAAATTTACATGGAGTTCGAATTATACATTCAGCGCCAATAAAAACAAAATATTAAGCTTGATTGACGGGTATATAAATCCTGTGACAGGTGAAGAGATTACAAAAGACCGAATGGATGTAGGTGGTTTATCAAAGGCTAGGTTTATTTTAAAAGTAGGTGGTTCTTTGGGTGATCTTTATTCACAGTCCGACTTACTCCGCGATTCGAATAATAAGATTTATGTAAATGAAGATGGAAATGTGACAGTAAACGATAAAGTTGATGACATTTATCTAGGTTCTGTCTTCCCAAAAGCTAATATGGCATGGCGTAATGATTTCCAATATGGCAACTGGGGGCTTGGTTTCTTGTTAACAGCCCGTTTGGGAGGTGTTGTGTATTCTGCAACCCAAGCCGTACTTGATTCCTATGGTGTGTCTGAAGTAACAGCGGCAGCCCGTGACAATGGTGGGGTTGTGATAAATGGTAATGATAGAATTGATGCACAAAAATGGTATTCAGTAGTCGGTGCTGACAGTGGTATTCCTCAATACTATACGTATAGCGCCACTAACTTGCGTCTGCAAGAAGCTTCAGTAAGTTACACCATTCCAAGAAAAAAACTGAAAAACATAATGGATATAACTCTTTCATTAGTAGGACGTAATTTATGGATGATTTACTGTAAGGCTCCTTTCGATCCGGAGTCAGTGGCAACTACAGGTAATTATTATCAAGGAATTGATTACTTTATGATGCCTAGCCTTCGTAGCGTAGGATTCAATTTGAAACTTAAATTCTAAAAACTGAAAAGATGAAGAAAAATACAATAATACAGTTTATAGTCGCTGGTTTGTTTCTTTTTGGTACAACTGCATGTACGGGAAACTTTGAAGATTATAATAAGAATCCTCATGAACCGGATCAGAACGATATGGGGGTAGATTGGTATTTAGTGAGGTCATTAGCTCTTAATTTGCAGGATTTAATGATGCCGGAACAAGAAAACTTTTCTCAGTATGTAGACTGTTTGATGGCAGGAGGATTCTCGGGATATGTAGCAGACTCTAATTTGGGAACAGGTTGGTCTGGTCGTTATGCGACTTATAATCCTTCGGATGACTGGAAGAAAATTCCATTTAATGATTTCTATTCAAAGTTCTATCCTGATTATTTTAATTTGAAGAATCAGAGTGATGATGAATTATTCTTATCATTAGCCGAGCTATATCGCATTGTTGTTATGTTACGTGTAACAGATACATATGGTCCTATTCCTTATTCACAGGTGGGAGCCGCTAACGCAATCAAATCCCCTTATGATTCTCAGCAAGCTGTTTATACTAAGATGTTTGAGGATTTGGATAATGTTATCTCAGTATTGAGTAAATATGCTAGCCAGAGTTTCAGTTCAAGTGCAGACAGAATTTATAATGGTAATACATTAGCATGGTGCAAGTTTGCCAACTCTTTGAAGCTTAGAATGGCGATGCGTACTTGCTACGTATCAGGATTCAATGTGAACGGGAAAACATCGCAGCAGTTAGCTGAAGAAGCTGTAGAAGCAGGTGTAATGACTACCGCCTCTGACGGTGCTTATCGCAAAGTTGCCGATCATAATCCGTGGCAACGTTTTATGGTACTATGGTCTGACGCACGAATCTCAGCCGATTTAACTTGTTACATGAATGGTTATAATGACCCTCGTCGTGAAGCCTATTATGACAAAAGTACTTTTGGTACCGTATCAGGAAATGCATATACGGGAGAAGAAGGTTACGTCGGATTGCGTCGGGGCATTTTGCAGGGACAGTATAATTCTTGGTCACAAGGTTCTTCTTGTATGAAAGTAGCTGCAAGTGATAACATTGTTGTATTCCGTGCTTCAGAAGTTGCTTTCTTACGTGCTGAAGGAGCTCTTCGTGGGTGGAATATGGGAGGCTCTCCAAAAGACCTTTATGAAGCAGGTATCCGTTTGTCATTTGAAGAAAACAATATCAGTAGTGGAGTAGAAAGCTATTTGGCGAATACTGGAAAAGTAGAAGGCTACAAGGATCCATTAAAAGGACAGAGTGGGCAGACTTATGATTATTCCGGTTCGATTAATACTGCTGTTACAGTAGCATGGGCTGGTGGTGACTTTGAGAAAAGTCTTGAACAGATTATTACTCAGAAATGGATTGCCAATTTCCCGAATGGTATGGAATCATGGTCTGAATATCGGCGTACCGGCTATCCAAAGTTGATGCCGATGGCGGCAAATGCCAGCAGTGGTATTGTTGATGATACAGAAGGTGCGCGGCGTATGCCATATCCGACCGACGAATATCGTGAAAATAAAGAAAGCGTGGAGGCTGCTGTTTTGACTTTGACTCAAGAGTCTAAGACTAAAAAAGGAGACTCAATGGCTACTCATGTTTGGTGGGATTGCAAATAATTATATATCAAAAGAAAATTGAACGAATATGAAGAGAAATAGTATATTCAAAACATTGTTTTCTGCAATGACACTGGTTGCTGTAGCATCTTGTTCCGACTGGACAGATGTAGAAAGTATTAAACTAAATACGCCGACTATTGAGGAACAGAACCCTGAGCTTTACGCCCAATACGTAAAGTCTCTTAATGAATTCAAGACATCAGAACATCAGGTTGTGATTACTTCAATTGACAATGTGAGCACTATTCCAACCTCGCGCAGCCAACATCTTACTGATATGCCCGACAGTATTGATTACATTTGCTTGAATAATATCATGGAAGTGAGCGAAGTAAATGCATCTGAAATGGAAGAGGTGCGTCGGTTAGGTACAAAAGTGTTAGGTTTGGTAGATTTCGATAGAATAGAAAGTGCATGGAAAAAAATCCTTGATGAGGAAGCTGCCAATGTACAAACTGTTTCCGATGAAACAGAGAATGAGGGAGAAGAAGAACCTATTGATAATGCAACACGCTTTATTGAATACTGTAAGAATGAAGTGGCTAAACAAGTTGCAGCAAGCAGTGCTTTGGGAGTAGACGGAATTGTAGCAAACTATACAGGTTTTGACCTTAATTCACTGGTTGAGGAAAGCGAAATAGCTGCTGAAACAGCACGTCAAGCGGCATTTTTTGATGTGGTATCTAATTGGAAAGCTTCAAATATGGATAAAACAATTATTTTCAAAGGTTCTCCGCAAAATGTTATCGACAAGAAGTTATTTGCTGATTGTAAGTATATTATTATCAATGCACATGGTGCCAAGAATCAAAATGAAATGTCATATCTCGTGTTAATGGCATCTGCCAAGGATGTGCCCACTGACCGCTTTGTGATGGGGGTGACTACTCCTTATCTTACCAATTCAGGGAGTTATAATGGGGAACTAGGCGATGGTTCGTCTGCTATCATAGGAGCAGCTCAATGGGCTGTCTCAAAAACTTCTGACTATACCAAGGCAGGAATCTCGATTGATGCAGCGGAAAAAGACTACTTTAATGTTGCCAACATTTATCCGACTATAAAAGAAGCCATTAATATATTGAGTCCAACCGTTAAATAAACAACATCTTATGAAACTAAACAACCTAATAATCACTGCCCTTGCCGGTTTTTCGGTATTTCTCGGCAGTTGCCAGAATAATGATGAAAACGAGCAACACTATGATAACAAGCTTTTCATTTCAGCATCCAACTTTACTAAAGAAATACTTTTTAAAGCTGGTGATACAAATGTGGAAGCTGGTATTTCCGTTGCTTTAGCCAAGCCTGAAGAACATGATATCATGGTAACTATGGCACCCGCTCCTGAACTTTTGTCAACTTACAAAATGGCATATTATGATGAAAATGCAATACTTCTGCCTGAAGAGCACTATTCCATGCCTGAAACTACTACAAGCATAAAGTCCGGTAGCATAGTCAGTCCTGAAGTGTTTATTGAATTCACCAATACAGGCGAGCTTGACCTCAAAACAACTTATGTACTACCTGTAACTATTAAATCTGTGGAGGGAATTGGGATATTACAAAGTGCCAAAACATATTATTACGTATTCCGCGGAGCATCGCTCATTAACGTAGTATGTAATATTAGTCGAAATCGTGCTTATCCCGACTTTAATAATGACTCTAAATTCAATAATTTGACAGAGCAGACAATGGAAATTTTGTTCAAAGCTACTTCGTTCCCCAATACATTAAATACATTAATGGGTATTGAAGGTAACTACTTATTACGCCTTGGTGATGCTGGCGTTCCATCCAACCAATTACAAGTGGCTACATCTGGCGGAAATTGTACAAGCACAGATCTCCAGTTTGAAAGTGACAAATGGTATCATCTAGCTGTTACCTTTAATAGGGGTGCCATTAAAGTGTATGTCAATGGAGTAGAGAAACTTTCAGACTCTGTATCTAAAACTTCCGTTAATCTGGGAGCTAAACATACGAATGAAGAAGATGGTTCACGTTGTTTTTGGGTAGGTTACGCTTACTCAAGTGACCGTTACTTTGATGGAGTTGTTTCTGAAGCTAGAATTTGGAACCGGGTACTTACTGCAGAGGAAATCCAATCTGCCAATCATTTCTATACAGTAGAACCTGATTCAGAAGGACTTATCGCTTATTGGAAATTCAACGAAGGCTCGGGAACTGTAGCAAAAGATTACAGTACGAGTGGCTATGACTTGACAATTGAAAACGAACCTAATTGGGTGTCCGTCTCATTACCTCAATAATAAACTCATAAAATCTCGAATATGATAAATAATATCAAACATAGTTTTCTGCCATTGGCAATGTTTGCCATGACAATTTTTACATCTTGTGAAGATGATATTGTAGTAGGAAGCAGGATTGATGAATCTCCTTATCTAACATCCACGCAGTTAAACGGTTTACTACTGGATGAAAATACTAATAAAAACAGTTCTGTTGTGGAGCTCCGTGACAATGAACACAGTACTAACGTAGTGTTTCGGCTATCCAAACTTCCTCAAAAAGGAGTAGATGTTCAAATAGCTGTTGATGAATCATATGTGGCTACTTATAATGCTGTCCATGAGACTGATTTCAAAGCCTTTCCCGCAGCCAACGTCAAAATAGCCAATAATGGTACTTTTGTGCTTGCGCCGGATGATAAAAATACTCCGAGTGTAAAAGTAACTCTCACCGCATTCGAAGGAATGAAAGAAGATGAAACATATATCATTCCTTTGACAGCTACATCAACAACAGAAGGAGTTACATTGACCGAATCATCCAAACATATGGTACTTCTTGTGCAAGATTACCGTAACAAGCCTAACACCAACAAAGGAAAAGATGCGGTACAGATGGTACTTTACTTCGAGATTAATGATACCAATCCACTTAATGCACTGGAGTTTCTGACAGAAAGTGGTAAGTATTATTTTGATCATATAGTGCTTTTTGCAGCTAACATTAACTGGGATCCTGAAAAGAAGCGTGTGTATCTGTCAAACAACGAAAATGTTCAATTCTTGCTTGACAATAATGACAAATATCTACAACCACTTCGTAAGGTTGGTATGAAAGTCATCATCAGTATCTTAGGTAACCATGATGAAGCAGGAGTAGCCCAACTTTCGGATATGGGAGCTAAAGAGTTTGCTCGGGAATTGGCAGCTTATTGTCGTGCATACAATCTGGATGGTGTTGCTTTTGACGATGAATATTCAAGCTCACCGGATTTATCTAATCCATGGCTTGCAAGTCAGTCTGCCTATGCAGGTTCACGGTTAATGTATGAGTGTAAATTGGCGATGCCTGAAAAGATTGTTTCGCTCTACAATCTTGGAGCAATGTATTCAAATAGCCTTCAGATTATTGATGGTGTTGATCCCGGTCAATATTGTGATTACGCTGTAGCTGATTATGGAGGCTCTGCAAGCCCTGGTACTGGTATGACACTGAAACAATGTGGCGGCATGTCGATTGAGCTTCGCCGTGGTAGCGGAAATTCAAGTGAATCAACGGCACGTTCTAAAAAAGAAGCCGGGTATGGATACTATATGTTTTTTGCGCTTGATCCTTCATTATATAGGTCGCAGGTATCTCGTTGCCAGAGCGTATGTAGAGGATTGTATGACGAAGAACTCGTTTACCCGAGCCACTATTACAGTAAAAATAGCACAGAGCGTAAGGCTCTCTAACAGAAGTTTATATTTCACCTTAAAAACAGAAAAAGATGGACTTTCTAAAAAATATAATGATAACATTGTTGGCAGCTACCATGTTGTGGGGTTGTTCCGATGATGATGAATCGATCAATGGGAGTGAGGCTACTATCTCATTGTCTACCAATACTATCCAGACTGATAAAAATGGAGGAAACATTACTGTTACAGTGGCAAGTTCGGGAGATTGGAGACTGGCGGGTGTATGTGATTGGGCACACCCGTCGGTTATGTCAGGAAAAGATGGTGACGTAGTCACTTTTACAATTGATCCTAATACACTGGACGAGAAGCGTACGGCGACTTTCAAATTTTTTACAGGTTCTGCTGTAGCACCTTTGCAGGTAGAAACTTTGCCTGATTATATTATAGATTTACTTTCTGATGATAACTTGTCGATTTCAAGAGAAGAAAATGCTATACAAATTCAGCTCAATACAAATATCGCTGAACCTGTCATTACTTATAGCGAGGGGGGTGAAGAATGGTTGGCATTTGATAAACGGAGTGATTTTGGTGGTAAAGTTACCTTGTCATTTAAAGCTGCAAAAAATGTAACTTATAAAGAACGTTCTGCTACCATCACTATTTCAAGTCCACTTGTTACGAACCCTGTAAACGTCAATGTAAACCAAAAACGAACGGAAGCTATTATTCCGGAAACGGACGTTTTGATGTATGATCTTTCAGCGCGTACCATTTCATTCAAGGTAAGATATAATGTCGAATATACGGCTTCAATTGTACAAGGAGACGAATGGATTACCGAACAATCGGTTTCTCAACCGCAATTAGGAGATGATGGCTTGACAACAGTAACTTTGACTTATACTCTTAGTGGTGCTACAGACACACGTGGAGGTCTTGTCCGGATTACTAATACAAATAATACGTTAGCCAGTGATATCGCTGTAGTACAAAAGGATCCTGACGTTGAATTAGTCAGTATTCCGGACCAAAACCTTAGAGCGCTTGTGGTAAAAAATAATTGGGCTCTTTCAATTGCAGGTTCTCAATGCATTATTTTAGAAGCAGGACTCAATGCTACTTCGTTGTCAAATAGTTCATATTCTAGTCAACTCACGGATCTTACGGGAATAGAAAACTTCCCGAACCTCACTTCATTAAGTTTGGGATATTGCACAAATATGAAGAAGCTTGATATTTCAGGTTTACATAAAGTGAAATCATTATCATTAAGTAACGCGAGATATTGCGAAGAATATAATTTAGGAGATAATCCAATCCCCAGTTTTAATGCAGGGGGAACTTATGCGTATTCATATGCAGAAAGCCTTAAATTTAGTAGCAGTAAGTTGGAATCTTTAGATTTAAGCATTATTTCATGGTACGAAAGTTATGACAATGTGACTTCTATTGATGTTTCAGAATGTCCAATGCTAACGACCTTAAATGCTAACCGTAGTAATAAAGTTAAAACTCTTTATCTGAAAAAAGGCCAGGAGATTCCGAATCTAACTAAAAATGACGCAACGACTATTGTTTATAAATAAACAAATAAAGCCGTTACTATCCGGCATCGTTCAGCAGAATAAAGCTGTTTTATTCATTGCTTATCATCTTTAGACAAAATCCTCTTGCTTTACCTTACTTATATAGAATGGTAGAGCAGGAGGATTTTTCTTTTGCTTCTTAATAGCTATCCTTGGTTTTAATGATTTGTGCCACCGTGGTGGCACGACTGTGCCATCGCCTTGTCACAAGCGTGCCACTTCGATGGCACAACTGTGCCAATATGGTGTCACTGTCATGGCATTTAAGGCTTGTTACCAGTCATAAGCTTCGATATACTTATCGAACTTAGGTGGTTGTAAAACACCACAATGCTTAAGGATATTCAGCACTTGCTGTTGTTCGGCGGGAGAGAGTAAACGTTCACCTTTGCGGGCACGGTAATAGGTTCTGCGACTGAAAAAACTCATTAGGTGTGTGATTACACTTTCCATTTGTTTATGGGGCAGGCTTTCCAAGATGCCGATGAATCCTTTTGCATAGCGCGCTTTGATATTGGAACGATAATAAGGGCAATCTCCTTCTACAGTAGTTAAACGCTTGGGACTAATAATTGTCCAATGTTCGACCTTTTCCGGTACACTTTGTTCGGCGAGTTGTCTAAGGCATGTGTCGGCTTTCGGACATTGTCGGTTCAGACACATCGAGTATTGATAAGGGACTTCTGAAAAGTCAAGTTTTTCTTTCATGCTCATGAATTATTGTTTGTGGGAGCAAAGGTAGTGAAAAAGTAATCAAGAGGAGATAAAAACAGCCTGAAAGTAAAAAGATACTTTCAGGCTGTTTTTATCAGTTGGAATCTTGATAAATAGGCTTTTATTATGTCTTAAGGGCTTTTATTCCTTAGAAAAAGAATAAGGCATATCCTCTTCTTTTGTTCCTCTATTCTGATTAGGTTTGTTGTCCATGTCTACTTTGATAGTACCACCTTTGAATAAATCCTCGTGACGAAGATAATTCTTGGTATAATCAGTTCCATTGAAATTCATGGAGTTGATATAGAAGTTCTTTTTGCTATTGTTCGGGGCATCAATCACTAAACTATTGCCATTCTCAAAATGAAGAGTTGCTTTCTTGAACAGTGGGGCACCTAAGATATACTCATCCGTTCCCGGGCAAACAGGATAAAAGCCCAGGGCGGAGAAGACATACCAGGCGGAAGTCTGTCCGTTGTCTTCATCACCGCAATAACCGTCAGGCCCCGGAGTGTACATCCTGTCCATTACTTGGCGTAACCAGTATTGGGCTTTCCAGGGTTGGCCGGCATAGTCATACAGATAAATCATATGCTGGATGGGTTGGTTACCATGTGCATAGTTACCCATATTCATTACTGTCATTTCACGAATCTCGTGAATCACCTGTCCATAGTAGCTGTCGTCAAAAATGGGAGGTACGGCAAAGACAGAATCCATCATAGTAATAAATTCATCCTTTCCGCCCATCAGGTCGATAAGCCCTTGAGGATCATGGAAAACTGACCAGGTGTAGTGCCAGCTATTTCCTTCTGTAAAGGCATCGCCCCATTTCAACGGAGAGAATGGAGACTGGAATGTGCCGTCCGCATTACGTCCGCGCATCAATTTAGATTCTTTGTCGAAAAGATTTTTGTAGTTCATGGCACGCTTGGCGAAAAGGTTGATTTCCTTTTTCGGACGTTTCAGTTCTTTGGCCAGTTTATAGATACACCAGTCATCGTATGCATATTCCAGTGTACGGGCAGCGTTCTCGTTGATTTTCACATCATAAGGAACATAGCCCAATTTGTTGTAGAATTCGTGTCCCAGACGCCCTGTAGAAGAAACTTCAGGATGTACGTTTTCTGTGCCGTGAAGCAAACCCTCATACAACGTCTTTACGTCGTCTACTTTTACCCCTTTCATATAGGCATCTACTAAGATGGAGGCTGAATTGTTACCAACCATGCAACCTCTGTGTCCGGGGCTTGCCCATTCGGGGAAGAAACCACTTTCTTTGTAAGTATTGATAAGTCCTTCCTGCATTTCCTTGTTGACAGAAGGGTACATCAGATTCAATAATGGGAAGAGGCAACGGAATGTGTCCCAAAAACCAGTATCGGTGTACATATATCCCGGCAGGACTTGACCGTTGTACGGGCTGTAATGAATCGGTTGTCCGGCGGCGTCCAGTTCATAGAACTTGCGCGGGAAAAGCAATGAACGATACAGACAAGAATAGAATGTGCGGTATTGGTCAAGATTGCCTCCTTCCACTTCTATTTTACCTAAAACTTGATTCCAGGCTTCTTTTCCTTTCTTGGCTACCTGTTCGATATTGTCTTTACCCAGTTCTTTCATATTTGCGGCAGCCTGTTCGAAGCTGATGAAAGAAGAGGCGATTCTGGCATGTATTTGTTCGCCTTTCTGTGTCTGGAAACCGATAATAGCTCCGGCATGATCAGTAGTCTGTTCGGCTATGTTTTCTTGCAGATTACCATTGGCTACTGTAGCTTTATAAGTGAAAGGCTTGTCGAATTCAATGATAAAATAATTCTTGAAGTTTTCGGGAACTCCACCGCTGTTGCGAGTGGTATAACCGATAATCTTGTTTTCTTCCGGGATTATTTTGATGTAGGAACCTTTATCAAAGGCATCTACAACAACATAAGAGTGATCGTTTTCAGGGAAAGTGAAACGGAAGAGAACAGCACGTTCTGTCGGTGCCATTTCAGTGACCACATCATGTTCTGCAAGATATACTTTATAGTAATAAGGAGTGGCAATCTCTCCTTTATGCGCAAACCAACTGGCACGCTTTTCTTCATCAAACACCGGTTTGCCAACTATTGGCATGATGGAGAACTGTCCGTAGTCATTAATCCATGGACTGGGTTGATGCGTTTGTTTGAAACCACGAATCTTATTAGCGGTATAGGTATATTGCCACCCGTCTCCCATTTTTCCAGTTTGGGGAGTCCAGAAGTTCATTCCCCAGGGACGGGCAATGGCCGGATAAGTATTACCTGTTGATAACTCGAAGGTAGACTGCGAACCCATTAGCGGGTTGACATATTGTGTCCAGTCTTTGGCTTTGGCAAAGAATGTGCAACCAAGCACACAAACTGTCAGTAATATTCTTTTCATGGTATATGTGTTTTGTAGTTAGGCTTGTCAGTCATCCTGATTTCCATTCTTCCGCCGTTTACTATATCCTGATGGTTGAAGAATGGAGTTTCCAAAGACTTGCCGTTCAGTGATATGCTTTCAATGTATTTATTCTTTTTGGAATTGTTCTTTGCTATAATGCTGAATGTTTTACCTCCGGGCAGATTGATCACTGCTTTATCGAATGCGGGGCGTCCGATAGAATATACCGGCTTTCCGGGACATACTTGATAGAATCCCATAGAGTTGAGTATGTACCATGCAGACATCTGACCGCAATCCTCATTACCGGATAGCCCGTCTACACTGTTGGCATACTGACTGCGATAAACACTATCCACTAATTCTTGGGTTCTCCATGGACGATTTACGTAATTGTACAAATGAATCACATGATGGCTCGGTTCGTTGCCATGTGCATATTGACCGATAAGTCCGCTGATATCTGACGATGTTGTCTCACCTTCGAGTGATGAATCAGCCGTAAACAGTGAGTCGAGTTTCTGAACGAATGCCTCCTCGCCACCCATCAGGTTGACCAGTCCTTCTACATCGTGAGGTACAAACCAAGTCCATTGCCACGCTGTTCCTTCACAATAATCATCATTGCGATGAGTCGATGCACGCGGATTGAATGGGGTGCGCCATTCACCTTTCGAGTCAAGTCCACGCATGAAGCGGGTTGATTTATCGAAATAGAATTCGTATGCTTTGGCAAAACGCTCGTATTTGGCTTTGGACTCAAAATCATTCATTGCTTCTGCAAAAATAGAAATGCACCAGTCATCATACGCATACTCCAGCGCTTTAGCTACGGATTCATTTTCACGGTCGCAGGGAATATAACCAATGGCATTCTTATAATATTTCGCTTTCGGCATGAGATGCGGCAGTACCAAGTCCGGGCATTTGATACCGGTAGTATCATATTCGGCTGCACGCAGACAGGCCTTATAGGCTTCTTTTGCATCGAAATTGCGATACCCTTTCATATAAGCATCCACTATGACGGGGACAGCATGATAACCGATCATGGTACCGGTATAGTTGGAAGCCAAATCCCACATCGGGTATATTCCGCCTTCCTGTTGCTTCTTTATCAGTGAATTGATAAATTGATTATTCAAATTGGGATCGATAATCGTCATTAACGGGTGCAATGCGCGGAAAGTGTCCCACAATGAGAATACGGTATACACAGGATTGACAGTATCTCCCTGATGCACTTCGAGATCCATTCCTAAATAACGTCCGTCTGCATCGCTAAACAGATTCGGGCTGATTCCCGTATGGTAAAGAGCGGTGTAGAAGATGGTTTTATCTTCCTTGTCGGAAGTTGTAATGTCAATTTTCGACAGATATTGATTCCACGCCTGACGTGCGTCTTTGCGTACCTTATCGAAATCCCATCCGGGAATTTCAGATTCGACATTCTTGCGTGCGCCTGCTATATCGACAGCGGAAACGCCTACTTTCACAAGTACTTGTTCGTTCTTCTTCGTGTCGAAATGCAACAGTGCTTTGCAGACGGGAAGTCGTTTGCCGTCGTCCATGGTAATAGAATCCGTAATCAATGTATAAGAGAACGGTTTAGAGAATTTGGCATAGAAATTAATATATTGGTCGAAAGCCCAATAAGTAGTTTTTTTATGTCCGCAAATTTCCGTGTCACTGATCACTTCGATTTCCATTTCCGAGTTAGTCTGTCGTTGCAGGCTGTAATCTAAATCGATGATAAAACCGGATTCTGAATTTTCGGGGAAAGTATAACGGTGGATGGCACCGCGTTTAGTTGCTGATATTTCAGCTTTTACCTGATAGGTGTCCAGAAAAACAGAATAATACCCCGGTTCTGCCACCTCGTTTTCGTGAGAGAAAGAAGAAGCATAGACCAGTGTCTGGCTTTGGGGATCGGTAGTTAGATATTGTTGTTTGCCGACAGTAGGCATGAGTAGCACATCCCCGTAGTCGCAACAACCTGTGCCGCTGACGTGTGTATGTGAGAAACCGTTGATGGTAGAGTCTGCATAATAGTAACCCGAACAAGCATCCCAGCCATCAATTCGGGTGTCCGGGCTGGGTTGAATCATACCGTGGGGAACTACTGCTCCGGGGAAAGTGTGTCCATGTCCACCGGTACCGATGAAAGGGTTGACATAAGAACTGTAGTCTTTTACATTAGTGGGGGCTGTGCAGGAGCTAAGTGTGAATAAACCTCCTAAACATCCTACTGTTAGGAATGTTTTTAAATTCATGGTATTAATGGCTTTTAAGTTTTATCACATTTGTTCTTTATCTCTCTATTTAGGAGAGATAAAGATGTTGTTTCCTACGATTTTATAATCGATAGGTATGGAGTTTTGCAATGATTTCAACACGGATTCGATGGTTGACTTCTTTTTCAGTACACCAGAATAGGTTTTGTCTGCCTTCATGTCCGGAGACAAAATAATCTTTACGTCATAGAAACGTTCCAAAGCCTTACTGATTGTGAAGATATCCGCCTTCTGAAATGGAATCAGATTATCATGCCAGACTGCATCCAGTTTTGCATTTACTTGCTTCACGGTCAGGCGTCCATTGTTTTTGTTTAATTCGGCGCGTTGGCCGGGAGCGAGAATAATTTGTCCTTCTTCTTTGTTGCCTTTTACTTCAATTTCACCTTCAATCAATGTTGCTTCTGCTATTCGGCAATGCCTATCACATTTGAAGTTGAATGTCGTTCCTAGTACACGTACTCGCATCGCATCACTTTGTACGGTGAATGGCTTATGTCGGTTTTTGGTTACCTCGAAGTAAGCTTCTCCATCCAAATAAACGTTACGCTCTTTCTCGGAAAATTCGCGGGGATACTTTAAAGTTGCCGAATTATTCAGCCAGACTTTGGTGCCATCTGGCAAAATGATTTCTTTCACGATGCCTTCATTGGCTACTGCGACCATCATTTGTTGGTCGTTTCCGTTTTGATAAAGCCAATATCCGAGCCCGCCGCCAATTACCAATATTACAGCAATCATTGCAGCGTATTTCATCCAATGCTGCATATTTAGTGCTGTTTTTCTCTGTTTTCTTTTTTCCTCGTCCAACTTTTTATTAAGCCGTCTTTCCGCACGAAGTATTCGCTGCTCGTTAGCATACTGGTCGAATTTACCGAGATGATAAATTTCTTCCATGCGAAAGAGCTGGCGGGCATTTTCTTCCGATTCTTTCATCCAGGTATTCACCTCGACAAGCTCTTCTTCAGAACATTGTCCTGTCAGATATTTGTTTATTATTTCTTCACTCAGATTATTCATTTTCTTTTCCTTCATATTAATAATACAATTCAGAATACAAAAACACTTATCATTATCTCCATAAAAATAAGAAAAGAATTGTCCAAAGAGGATTGAGACGGCTTCGTAAGTACTTCAAGGCTTTATACATATGGGCTTCCACAGTGCGGAGGGAAACACCGAGAACATCAGCTATCTCTTTGTTTTTCATATCGTGCAGATAGCTTAGCTTGAAAACTTCTTTGCATTTGTCCGGAAGTTCATTAATCGCATCGTGGATTTCTTTGCGGAGTTCCTTGTCTTCAATCCTCCGGATTACCTCATTATTGTCCGGTTGATAAAATTCGGTACGCTTTTGGTTGATTTCTTCCATGGCAGCACAGTAACCGTCTTCTACATTACGGTGTTTTAAGACATTTAGGGCACGGGTATAGACTGCACGATAGAGAAAGGCTTGAATCTGTTCGCCTATTTCTATATGGTCTTTGCGTCTCCACAGTTCTACAAATACATCTTGTACCACGTCTTCAGCCTCTTCTTCTCCTACTAGGCGGGTAGCATAGAAGATCAGGTTAGGGTAGTATCTGCGAAATAAACTTTTGTAGGTTACATCGAAGTTCTCATTCATTCTCTCTGATTAGTTTAGGTGGGTTTTAAGGGTTTCTCTCTTTAAAAGGGCTCCCGGAAATTTTAGGGGTCTTGCTCATTTCAAATTCTACAGTCGCTCCACTCATTATTTGCTCATGGGTGATATACGTTTTGTCATACGGCTGTCCGTTAACTTTGATAGATTGGATATAGATATTTTCTTTATTGACTTTGGGGGCGAGTACGGTAAAGGTTTTTCCATTTGAAAGGTGTAGCTGCATTTCCGGGAACAACGGAGTTCCTATTTCATATTTACCGCCGACAGGATTTACAGGATAGAATCCCATAGCGCTGAATACATACCATGCTGACATTTGTCCGCAGTCTTCGTTGCCGCAAAGACCGGCCGGTTCGTTCTTATAAAGCTCGTTCATTACTTTCGCCACATATTCTTGCGTGCGGTTTTCCTGTCCTATGGCATTGAACAGGTAAATAACGTGATGGCTCGGTTCATTACCATGTGCATATTGCCCTATCATACCTGTACTGAAAATGGGCAGCTCATCATCTGCTGCCGGATGGTAGGTAAACATGCTGTCCAGTTTTTCGGCAAAGCGGTTTTTATCTCCTACAAGGTCGATCAGCCCGTCAATATCATGCTGTACGGACCAGAAATATTGCCATCCGTTGCTTTCGCAGATGTGTGGTGTATAGTTATCGGCTTTGAAATCCTTGATAAAGACGCCTTTGTCGTCACGTGGCTGCATAAAAGAAGTGGTGGGGTTATAGACATTCTTGTAGTTTTGAGAACGTTTGTAAAATTCGTCCGCAATGTCTTGCTTACCCAACTTCTTTGCCATTTCGGCAATACAGTAATCATCGAAAGCATATTCCAGAGTTTTGGATAACGACCAGTTTTCTGCGTTGTAGTGGTCTGTTACATTGTAAGGTATGTATCCTAGTTCTTTGTAGAGTCCGATACCGCGATAATTATCCAGATTGGCTGTTGCTATGCAAGCATCGAGGGCTTTCTTGGCATCAAAGTCACCGATTCCTTTCAGATAGGCATCTACAATGACAGGGACAGCATGATAACCGATCATCATATCTGTTTCACTTCCATAGAAGTTCCATACAGGCAGACGTCCGTTCTGTTCGTAAAAAGCGATGAAAGATTTCACCATGTCGTTAACACGCTCCGGCTCGGTGTAGGTAAAGAGGGGATGGGCGGCACGGTACGTATCCCATAAGGAGAAAGTACTGTAATTTATCCAGCCGCCGGCCTGGTGCACTTTCTTATCGGGGCCATAGTAAGCTCCGTCTACATCACTGTAAATAGTAGGTGCAATCATTGAGTGATAGAGAGCAGTGTAGAAATTAACTTTATCATTTTCGTTATCCCCTTTTATTTCAATCTTTCCGAGTTGATGATTCCAGTTTGCTTTCGTTTCGGCCAGGTATTTGTCGAAGTCGTTTTCGGGGACTTCTGCTTGCAGGTTCTTGGCTGCGCCTTCCATGCTGACACCGGAAATAGCGGTGTTTACTAGTATCTGTTCATCCTTTTGGGTGTTGAAGTCGAAACGGGCGATCACGGCAGTACCAATGCGTTTATTATCTTTGATGATAGCGGTAGTGTCCAGTTTCATTTTCTCAAAAGGCTTGGAGAAGCGGGTGCGGAAATAGATATGCTGGTCGCGCGCCCAACCGTCAGAGAAACGGTAACCTTGAATAGTGACGGAGTCTACGACTTCGATATGAGAATCGTTGGTGAAATCCCAGTTCATGGCTTTCTTCAGGTTTAAGAAGATGGCGGATTGAGCTTCCGGGAATGTATAACGTTGGATACCACAACGCTCGGTGGCGGTCAGTTCAACATTGATATTGTAATCAGTCAGACGTACTTGATAGTAACCGGCATGGGCACTTTCATCTTTATGGGAGAATTTAGAGTGGATGCCAAGTGGAGCCTCTGCTTCCTTGTAGGGAAGGGTGACAGGCATGAAAGAAATGTCATACAAGTCTCCTGCTCCGGTGCCGGAGAGATGCGTGTGGCTGAAGCCGGCAATCGTACTATCCGGATAGAAATAACCGGAGATACGATCCCAACCGGGAAGTCCGTTATCCGGACTAAGTTGTACCATGCCAAAAGGAGCTTGGGCACCAGGATAAGTATTTCCGGTGAAGTCGGTTCCAATAAATGGATTTACATAAGATGTGTAATCTATTTCGTGTTTTTCTTGTGTAGAGGTACAAGAAATGAGCATGCAGGTTAGCAGCAGGCATAGATAAGCTGGTGTTCTCATTGCTTTTTAGGTATTAGTGATTACTTATTTTATTTATTTGAAGGATAAGAAAAATAATTAATCAGGTCACAAAGGTAGAAAAAAACTGTGACAAGCCTAAATTCTAGGCTTAATATTTTTAAAGAGAGACAAATAGACTTCTACATCTGGTCGATATTCCTTGGCATCGGACAACGTATTCCTTCGTGCCGCAGGGTTGTTTCATCGATGTCGGACGGGGTGCTCATCAGTGCCTCGATTTGTATAATATTTAGGCGCGGATTACACGGATCACACGGATTTTTATTCTTTAAACCGTGAAATCCGCGTAATCCGCGCCTAATTTTAAATCTTTATGTAAAGTGAGCCTGTTATCTTCTTATCAGGCCCTTTTTATTTACTTTTAGATTCCTGCTAGCTCCAGTACTTTTTCAACAGCTGCCGGTAGGCCGTCAGTGTTTTTACCTCCTGCGGTTGCAAAGTGAGGTTGGCCACCGCCGCCACCTTGAATCAACTTGGCAGCTTCTTTCACCAGATTACCGGCTTTCAGACCACCCGCAACCAGGTTGTCGCTAAGCATGACTGTCAGCATCGGTTTACCGTTGTCTATACTTCCGGCAACGAAGAACAGGTTTTCTGTAATTTCGCCACGAAGTTGGAAAGCTATATTCTTCACTACTTCTGCCGGTAGCGGAGCACAGAACTTAACCACTTTGATGCCGTGAATTTCCTGTATATTCTTCAACAGTCTTTCCTTCAGAGCTGCTTCTTTTTCTTTCATGAAGTCTTCTACCTGCTTCTTCAATCCTGCATTTTCATCCAGATATTTGCGGATTGCAATACCCAAATCAGGAGCATTGTTGAAAAGAGCTTTCAAATCACTAAGTGTATCTTGCACTGTATCCAGCAATTCTTCTACACGCGCTCCGGTATAGGCTTCGATACGACGAACACCGGCAGCAACAGAACTTTCCGACATGATTTTCACCATACCGATATTTCCGGTTGCAGCTACGTGTGTACCTCCACAGAATTCAATAGAAGAACCGAACTGGATCACGCGTACTTTGTCACCATACTTTTCACCAAAGAGAGCGATAGCCCCCAATTCTTTAGCTTCCTCGATAGGAATGTTGCGGTATTCTTTCAAAGGAATATTGGCACGAACTCTCGCATTGACGATATGCTCTACCTTACGGATTTCTTCATCGGTCACTTTCTGGAAGTGAGAGAAGTCGAAACGTAATGAATCCGGTGTAACCAATGAACCTTTCTGTTCGATGTGTTCACCCAACACTTCACGCAAAGCAGCATCCAACAAGTGAGTTGCCGAGTGATTGGCTGCGCAGGCAGCACGTTTGTCAGTGTCTACACAAGCCATCATCGGAGCTTCCGGATGTTCGGGTAACTTTTTGGTAATATGTATCGGGAGATTGTTTTCTTTCTTGGTATCGATCACTTCAATCGTTTCGAATTCGCTTACCAATACGCCGGTATCACCGACCTGGCCACCACTTTCTGCATAGAATGGAGTATAGTCAAGTACAATCTGATACAATGTTTGGTTCTTTTGTTTGATCTGGCGATAACGAAGGATAGAAGCTTCGTATTCAGTGTAATCGTAACCAACGAATTCGGTCGTACCTTCTTTCAGCACAATCCAGTCACCAGTCTCGATAGCGGCAGCATTACGTGCACGCTGTTTCTGTTGCTGCATTTCTTCATTGAACTCTTCAATGTTGACAGTCATTTCGTTTTCACGGAGAATCAGTTCTGTCAAGTCGAGTGGGAAACCGAATGTATCATATAAAGTAAAGGCATCCTTACCGCTGATTTCTGTTTTTCCGCTGGCTTTGGTATCTTCCATGGTCTTGTCCAGTAAGCGGATACCTGTTTCCAGTGTGCGGAGGAATGATTCTTCTTCTTCCTTGATTACTTTTTCAATCAGTGTTTTTTGTGCAACCAGTTCAGGATAAGCTTCTCCCATGTTATCAATCAATACAGGAAGCAACTTATACATAAATGCCTGTTTCTGTCCGAGGAAAGTATATCCGTAACGAACGGCACGGCGAAGGATACGGCGGATCACATAACCTGCTTTCGCATTAGAAGGCAACTGGCCGTCTGTGATAGAGAATGCAATGGTACGGATATGGTCGGCAATTACACGCATGGCGATGTCCTGCTGCTTGTCTTTTCCGTATTCTGTACCCGACATGGCTGCAATAGCTTTTAGTATTGGCTGGAATACATCTGTGTCGTAGTTGGATGTTTTTCCTTGTAAAGCCATACAAAGACGTTCGAATCCCATGCCGGTGTCAATAACCTTGGCTGGAAGCGGCTCAAGGCTGCCATCTGCTTTGCGGTTGTATTGCATGAATACGAGATTCCAGATCTCAATCACCTGTGGATGATCGTGGTTCACGAGGTCGCGACCGGAGATCTTGGCACGTTCTTCTGCAGGACGAAGGTCGATATGGATTTCGGAACAAGGTCCGCAAGGTCCTGTATCACCCATTTCCCAGAAGTTATCGTGTTTGTTACCGTTGATGATGTGATCTTTTGGCAAGAACTGTTCCCAGTAAGAAGCAGCTTCGTCGTCACGGCTCAATCCTTCTTCGGGACTTCCTTCAAATACGGTTGCATAGAGATGTTCCGGATTCAGTTTCAAGACCTCTACCAGATATTCCCACGCCCAGTTGATTGCTTCTTTCTTGAAGTAATCGCCAAACGACCAGTTCCCAAGCATTTCAAACATGGTGTGGTGGTAGGTGTCGTGTCCAACTTCTTCCAGGTCATTATGTTTTCCGCTAACGCGCAAACATTTCTGCGAGTCCGCGACTCTTTGGTATTTCGCCGGGTGGTTACCCAAAATAATATCTTTAAACTGGTTCATCCCCGCGTTCGTAAACATCAGGGTAGGGTCATCTTTAATCACCATCGGAGCCGAGGGGACGATGTGGTGTCCTTTCGACTCAAAGAAATTCTTGAATGAATCTCTGATCTCTTTTGCAGTCAACATATTCTTCTATATATCTATCGTTGAGGTTAATATTCTCAAAAAACTGTGCAAAGATAGCTTGTTTTTATTACTTTTGCCGTATTAACAAGCGAAATATTTCCAAAAAGATGCGCAAAGTATACTACATCTATAATTCAAAGACCCAGACTTATGATCGAATTTACCCTACCGTACGGCAGCGTGCGCTTAGTATCCTGCGCCGGCTTTTCTATGGAATGGGGTTGGGAGCAGGTTGCTTTATTGTATTGCTTCTGATTTTTGGCTCTCCATCGGAGAAAGAATTAAGAATTGAGAACAGCCGTCTTTTGGCACAGTATAATGTACTTTCCCGTCGTCTGGACGACGCTATGGGAGTACTTCAGGATATCCAGCAGCGTGACGATAATTTGTACCGGGTGATTTTGCAGGCCGATCCTGTTTCTCCGGCTATCCGCCAAGCTGGTTATGGCGGGACGAACCGTTACGAAGAACTGATGGATTTGGCGAATTCTAAGTTGGTAGTGAATACGACTCAAAAACTGGATGTGCTCTCCAAAAGACTGTATATTCAGTCGAAATCTTTCGACGATGTGATTGATATGTGTAAAAACCATGATGAGATGTTGAAATGTATTCCGGCTATCCAGCCTATTTCGAATAAAGATCTTCGTCAGACAGCATCCGGTTATGGTACACGTATCGACCCTATTTACGGTACGACAAAGTTTCATGCAGGTATGGACTTCTCTGCTCATCCGGGAACAGATGTATATGCTACCGGAAACGGAACTGTAGTGAAAGTAGGATGGGAGACCGGATATGGGAATACCATCGAAATCGATCATGGTTTCGGATATCTCACTCGATATGCTCACTTGCAAGGATTTAATACGAAAGTCGGAAAGAAAGTAGTGCGTGGTGAGATTATCGGAAAAGTGGGGAGTACAGGAAAGAGTACCGGTCCGCATTTGCATTACGAAGTGCATGTGAAAGGACAGGTCGTGAATCCGGTCAATTATTATTTCATGGACTTGAGTGCCGAAGATTATGAAAGGATGATTCAGCTGGCAGCCAATCATGGTAAAGTATTTGATTAAAATCTTTAAACAGGAGTGCTATGCTTAATACAGATAAAGAATTGAAGCTATATTATTCAATAGGAGAGGTTGCCGATATGTTTGGAGTCAATCCGTCGTTACTCCGCTTTTGGGAAAAGGAATTTCCGCAAATCTCGCCTAAGACAGCAGGAAGAGGAATACGTCAGTATCGTAAGGAAGACGTAGAAACGATCGGACTTATCTATCATTTGGTCAAAGAGAAAGGGATGACACTTCCCGGTGCCCGGCAACGTTTGAAGGATAATAAAGAAGCTACAGTTCGTAATTATGAGATCGTTAATAAGCTGAAAGCGATCAAAGAAGAGCTTTTGGCCATTAAACGCGAACTGGATGGGCGGGAATAAATGAAAGCTATTCCTCTACACGGCTCACCTGTTTGATATTCTGTATTTTCTTCAGATTGTTGCAGATAGTTTTTACATCATCCACATCATGTACCCACAACTGGATTTTTCCTTCAAAGATGCCATCTTCGGTTTCGATGGTCAGCTTACGGATATTTACATTGAGCTGTCTGGAGATGACCTGGGTGACTTCATTCAAAAGTCCCATGTTGTCTATACCTTTTATATATATATATACCAGGAAAGATAGTTCTTTATGTGTATCCCATTCGGTCGCTAATATGCGGTTGCCATAGCTGCTCTTCAATTTGGCGGCAACAGGGCATTGGCGCTTGTGAATAATGATCCGGTCGTTTTCATCCACATATCCCAATACATCGTCACCGGGAATAGGATGGCAACATTCGGCCATGATATATTTCTTCTGCAAACTTTCTTCCGTCAGTTTGAGCACCTCTTTCGGGTTGATTTTTTCTTTTTCCTGCGGTTCTTTCTCTTCCTGCTTCTCTTTGCTATTGCCGAAAGAGAATGTCAGATATTTCTTCCAGTTACTGGTTTGCTTTTCTTTCAGTTCATTCTTGTCTGCTTCTCCCAGAACGATTGCTTTACTACCAATGGCAGCCAGCAACTCTTCCTCATTCTTGGCATTATGCAGTTTGCGTAGCTTTTCGATAACAGCTTCTTCCGGACGGACTTCCTCCTTTTTCAGAAACTCACTAAGGATTTCTTCTCCTATCTTCTGATTTGCTTTACGCTCTTTGCGGAGAATGGCTGCTATCTTGGCGCGGGCACGGGCAGTGGTTGCAAAAACTTCCCATTGCGGTTGTACGCGTTGCGATTTTGAAGTCAGGATTTCAACTTGGTCACCACTTTGCAATTTGTGGCTCAACGGCACTAATTTATGATTGACTTTAGCGCCAATACAATGGCTACCAATATCCGTGTGCAGGGAAAATGCGAAGTCGAGAGCCGTAGAGTTCTGCGGCATAGTCTTCAGTTCGCCTTTAGGAGTGAACACGAATATTTCGGAAGCAAATAAATTTAGCTTAATGGTATCCAGAAAGTCGATGGCATCCGGTTGCGGATCATCTAATATCTCCTTAATCGTTCTCAACCATTTTTCTAATTCGCCTTCATCCTCGCTACCTCCTCCTTCTTTGTATTTCCAGTGGGCTGCGAAACCTTGTTCGGCAACGTCGTTCATCCGTTCACTACGAATCTGGACTTCAATCCATTGTCCGTTGTTACCCATCAGAGTGACGTGCAATGCCTGATAACCATTAGCTTTAGGATGGCTGACCCAGTCGCGCAAACGGTCCGGATGGGGTTTGTATATCTTGGAAATAGAAACGTAGATATCGAAACAGTCGTTGAGTTCTTCTTCTTCATTGCGTGGTTCGAAGATGATTCGAACAGCCAGTAAATCGTATATTTCTTCGAAAGGAACATGCTTGGTCTGCATCTTGTTCCAGATGGAATAGATTGATTTTACACGGGCAAGTATCCGGTATTTCAATCCCATCTTATCCAGTTGGGTACGGATCGGGGCTGTGAAGTCGTTGAAGACCTTGTCACGTTCAGCGGCAGTAGCATTCAACTTCTCTTCTATTTCCGCATATTCTTCGGGATGTTCATATTTGAAGCTTAGATTCTCAAGCTCCGTTTTTATCTTATAGAGCCCCAAACGGTTGGCAAGTGGAGCATAGATGTAAAGCGTTTCGCCTGCAATCTTATATTGCTTGTTGGGTAACATGGAGCCAAGAGTACGCATGTTATGCAAACGGTCCGCTATCTTGATAAGAATGACCCGGATATCATTCGACATGGTGAGCAGTAACTTCTTGAAGTTCTCTGCCTGTGCCGAAGCACGGTCACCGAAGATTCCACCGGATATTTTAGTCAGTCCGTCCACAATCTGGGCAATCTTCGGACCAAAGATATTCTCGATGTCTTCCACTGTGTAATCAGTGTCCTCTACCACATCATGCAGCAAGGCTGCACAAATAGAAGTGGAACCGAGACCTATTTCATTGCATACAATGCTGGCAACGGCAATCGGGTGCATAATATAAGGTTCACCCGAACGGCGTTTGATTCCTTTATGCGCCTGATTGGCAAAGTTGAAAGCTTTCGTAATGATTTCAACTTTTTTGCGATGTTTAGTATTGAGATAGTCATTCAGTAGTTCGTGGAACGCCTGATTAATCATCTCTTCGTCAGCTATTTCTTTGGGGGCCAGATTATCCATAATTGTTATCCTTTCACTTGCTTAGTTCTGCAAAAATAAGCAAATTTCCGAACGATGCAAGCAGGAAGTTATTTATTTGTATATTTTCAATCGTTTTCCTGCTGCAATTTTAGTGTTAGACATTCCATTCCACCTTTGTATATCCTTGATTGTGACGCCATACTTTCCGGCGATAGTGGATAAAGTGTCTCCACTTTTTATTGTGTAATAGGTCAGTTTCCCCTTACCGGCAACTGCTGTTGTCGTTTTACGGGTTGCAGGTGTAATATCCTTTACAGCAACGGTTTTGCGGTTGCGGAACAACTCATCGGCACGATGTGCATAAATCGTATCTTGCTTATCGATAAAAGTACTGATCGCGTCGATAGGGAGTCTTAGCGTATAAGGTTTGCTGTCACCCGGAATCATTTGCTTCTTATATTGCGGATTCAAACTCTTGATCTGATCCAGAGGTACATTACAAAGGTCAGCGATTTGTTCGAAGTGCAGATTTTGGTTTACTTGCACTGTGTCAGTACTTGCCGGAATATTGGTTTCCATCGGGCAGATATTGTGGTCGCAGTAGTAAGTCATCACGTAGTTGGCAGCGATAAAGGCAGGCACATAACCACGCGTTTCTTTAGGCAGGTAATTGTAGATTTTCCAATAATCAGTTTCGCCATTGGCACGGCGGATTGCCTTATTGATTGTACCGGGCCCACAGTTATAAGCAGCAATTACCAGATTCCAGTCTCCATAGATATCATACATTTCTTTGAGATAACGAGCGGCAGCCCAAGTTGCTTTAATCGGGTCACGACGTTCATCTACCAGGCTGTTTGATTCTAAACCATAAATCTTACCTGTACCAATCATAAATTGCCACAGACCGGAAGCACCTGCACGTGATACGGCTGATGGGTTCAACGCAGATTCGATAATCGGCAGATATCTTAGTTCCAGTGGAAGTCCGTATGCATCCAGTGCTTCTTCAAAAATAGGCATATAGAAGTTGCAGGCACTTAGCATGAAAGAAACCTGATTGCGCAAGCGTCCTGCATACATATCGATGAATTTGCGGATAATATCATTATAAGGCATTTCCATGATGGCCGGGATGCGTGACAAGCGGTCGATATAGACAGAGTCACTGAATAAAGGATTGATTTCAGCCGTACTGCAATCCTTGCCTAAATCAATATAATTTTTAGCTTTCCAGTCATTCAACAGACTGTCAAGTGGATAAGTCATACTTTTAGGCAGGTCGATGCTTTCTTTGCGTTCAGTTCCATTTTCACGAATCACTACATCTACACTTTGCGCTTTTACCTGCGACGTGGCCACTAGTAAAAGAAAAATAATCGAACAATAGCTAACTAATTTCTTCATGCTTCAATAATAAGATCAATCTAAATTGTGTTTTTAAAATCGTAATACGCATTGCAGGCCAACCGACTTGTTTTTAAAGCTGTTGGAGCGGAACTGGTTGTTATTATCAATAACGGCCGGCTCTACTTTCATACTCAAGTCGGGGGTTATATCGAAGTTGGATAACTCCGCATCTACATAAGCGTCGATGATAGAGATCAGGTAAACTCCGATAAATGCAAATATACTAAGGTCCCGATAACGACGGAACATATCTTTTCTTCTTTTTAAGGTGTTTTTCAGCTGCTCTTCATTATAAGTGGAGTTCGGGGGCAACAAATCCTCGTAACTTTTGGTGTTCGGATTGCTGTCCATGATGTCCAGATAGGCTTGCGAATAGTCTTTGTACATCTTGCCGTTCCAGCTTAACGCGTAGGCACAACCTGCAAACCCTCCATATATAATAGGTAGTTTCCAGTATTTACGATTGTAAATTTGTCCTCCACCGGGGAATACGACTGCCAACCAGGTAGCTTTGGTCGGATTCGGGATAAATATCTTCTTGTTAATATCTTGAGTCGTTGGCGGTACACTGTCGGTCTTTACAACAATCGATGACGGCTGTTCTATCTTTTTCAGCTCTTTCTTGTTGGCTGCGTCCAGACTGTCTGCTATCTGTATCTTGGCAGCTGACAAGCTGTCGATGGCCGGAAGTTCTTTGGAGGGTATGATCCGGATAGAATCCTGTCTTGTCGAATCCTGTGCAATCGGTTCGCGATGCCTTCGTGCACGGGCTTTCGGTGCTTCACGCTGTATGATTGTTGTATCTTTCCGTACTGGAGTAACAGTGGACTGTGCATACACATCAATCCCTGCCACCTGTAAAAAACAGAGAAGCAGGGCGCTGACTAGTAACTGGTATTTCTTACTTTTTCTTGTCATTTACTTCTTTAGCGTATCGAAGATTTCCATGATACGTTCCAGTTCCTCCTCGTTACCGAAAGGAATACTGATCTTTCCCTTTCCCTTTTCAGAGCAGGTGAGTTGTACCTTGGTGTTGAAAAAGCCAGAGAGTTGTTGCTTCAATAAGTTGAACTCTTCGGGAAGTTTGGCACGTTTCGGTGTTATTTTCCGCGTACCGCTTTTCACCGCTTCTCCTTCGCTTAATGATTTAACAATTTCTTCTACTTTGCGGACTGAATATCCGTGCTCTTGTATTTCTTCGAATATTTTAACTTGTAGTTTCGGGTCGCCTAATGAAATCAGCGCACGGGCATGTCCCATGTCTAACTGCTTGTTTTGCAGGGCCATCTGTATGGGAGCCGGCAATTTTAGTAAACGCAGGTAGTTGGCGATTGTCGTTCTTTTCTTTCCGATACGTTCGCTAAGACGTTCCTGTGTCAGTTCATACTGATCGAGCAGATGCTGGTAGGCAAGTGCGATTTCTACGGCATTCAGGTCTTCACGCTGGATATTTTCAATCAGCGCCATTTCCATCATGTTTTCGTCGTCGGCGGTGCGTATATAAGCAGGGATTGTTTTCAAGCCTGCTCTTTGTGAAGCGCGATAACGACGTTCTCCCGCGATGATCTGATATTCATCGTCCGAGAGTTTGCGTAAAGTAATAGGTTGGATGATACCGATTTCCGCAATGGAATCAGCCAGTTCCTGCAACGCTGTTTCGTCAAACTCACGGCGGGGCTGGTTAGGATTGACAGTAATCTTTGCCAGCTCTATTTCATTAATGGAAGAAGACCCTTCGGTTTTCACATCATCCATTGAGAGCAAGGCGTCTAAACCGCGTCCTAATGCATTTCTTTTTTGTGTTGCCATATCTTCTTCTTTTATTTATTTCGGTTGATAATCTCTTTTGCAAGAGCCAAGTGGTTCTTGGCACCGGTAGATTCCGCATCGTAAAGGATGGTCGGAACACCGTAGCTGGGAGCCTCGCTCAATTTTACATTTCGTTGAACAACGGTATTGAACACCAGTTCTTGAAAATGCCGTTTCACTTCGTCATAGATCTGATTAGCCTGACGCAGACGAGAATCATACATCGTCAGCAGGAAACCTTCGATCTCTAAAGCCGGATTCAGTTTCGACTTGATGATTTTAATGGTATTCAATAGTTTGCTGATACCTTCAAGAGCGAAATATTCAGCTTGAACGGGAATAATCACCGAGTCCGCTGCCGTTAGGGCGTTGATCGTGATTAGTCCTAATGAAGGAGAACAGTCTATCAGAATATAGTCATATTCTTTCTTCAAAGGAGTGAGTACTTCCTTCAGTATCTTTTCTCGGTTTGGGAGGTTCAGCATTTCAATCTCTGCCCCTACAAGATTGATGTGCGAAGAGATCACTTTCAAAGAATCAATCTCCGTGTCAAGGATAGCGTCCTGTACGTTGGCTCTGTCAATAATACACTCATAGATAGTGCATTCCGACTGCTTGATGTCTACTCCCAGACCGGAAGAGGCATTAGCTTGCGGGTCGGCATCTATCACGAGTACCTTTTTTTCCAGTGTAGCAAGTGAAGCTGCGAGGTTAATCGTAGTCGTTGTTTTTCCTACACCACCCTTTTGATTGGCCAAAGCAATAATTTTTCCCATATTCTCTAAATTTATTGGCAGCGAAATAAGTGATAAATCCTTAGAGCGCCTACGAAAAAAGAGAAACTTTGCAATTTCTGTTGATAAGTCGCCTGTTTTGTTAATAACTGTCGGACGAAACGGTTACAAAACTTCAACAGGTTGCATCATCTACTTTTCTCTTTAACGAGCTTGCAAATATACATATTTATATTGGATATCTATTTCTTTTTTTGCTCGCTTGCAGAAGATTAAGATTTGTAAACGGGTAGGAATGGGGTGGAAAGAGACTTTTCGATCTGATGCAGGGAGGTGTTTGGCGGTACGGCTTCTTTTTGTTACTTTTGTGCGAATATAAAAAAGGAAAGGATTGAAGATATGGAAAATGAAAAGCCGTTGATACTTGTTTCAAATGACGATGGCGTGATGGCTAAAGGGATTAATGAACTGGTGAAGTTTCTTCGCCCTTTGGGAGATATTGTGGTAATGGCACCTGATGCTCCGCGTTCGGGCAGTGGTTGTGCGCTGACGGTGACGCAGCCTGTTCATTACCAGTTAGTAAAGAAAGAGGTAGGTTTAACTGTTTATAAATGTTCGGGAACGCCGACCGATTGTATCAAATTGGCACGGAACACAGTGCTCGACCGGACACCGGACTTGGTAGTCGGTGGTATCAATCATGGGGATAACTCCGCCACTAACGTGCATTATTCCGGTACGATGGGAGTGGTGTTCGAAGGTTGTTTGAATGGAATCCCTTCTATTGGCTTCTCTTTGTGTAATCATGAACCTGATGCCGATTTTGAAGCTGCCGGACCTTATATTCGCAGTATTGCCGCCATGGTACTGGAAAAAGGACTTCCTCCTTTGACCTGCCTGAACGTAAACTTCCCGAATACAACCGATATCAAAGGAATCAAAATCTGTGAACAGGCAAAAGGTCGTTGGACGAACGAATGGGCTGCCTGTCCCCGTCTGAACGATCCGAATTATTTCTGGTTGACCGGCGAATTTACCGACCACGAGCTTGAAAATGAGAAGAATGATCATTGGGCTTTGGCAAATGGCTATGTTGCTATCACTCCGACCACGGTTGATGTGACAGCTTATCACTTTATGGATGAACTTAACAAATGGTTTAATTAGTTGATAAATGATAGGTGATAAGCGATAGATGTTGAGTTGAGAATCGGTTACAAGACACGACTTAGTGGTTGTCATGTTTTAATTTTCACCTATCATTTATCCCCTATCACCTATCATTTATCCCCTATCACCTATCAACTATTATGAAGTATTATTTGATTGTCGGCGAAGCTTCCGGCGACTTGCACGCTTCTCATCTGATGGCTGCCTTAAAGGCCGAAGATCCGCAGGCTGATTTCCGGTTTTTCGGAGGTGATTTGATGGCTGCCGTTGGAGGAACGATGGTGAAACATTATAAAGAACTGGCGTACATGGGGTTTATTCCCGTGTTGCTCCATCTGCGCACTATCTTTGCAAATATGAAGCGTTGTAAAGAAGACATTGTTTCCTGGCAACCGGATGTTGTTATTCTGGTGGACTATCCGGGATTCAATCTGGATATAGCCAAGTTTGTCCATGCAAAGACACAGATTCCGGTTTATTATTATATTTCTCCGAAGATATGGGCGTGGAAAGAGTATCGCATTAAGAATATAAAACGAGATGTAGACGAACTTTTTTCCATTCTTCCTTTTGAAGTAGAGTTCTTCGAAGGAAAGCATCAATATCCCATCCACTATGTTGGAAATCCTACCGTGGATGAGGTGGCAGCCTATCAGGAAGCTCATCCGAAAAATAAGAATCTGTTTATTGCGGAGAATCAACTGGAAGATAAACCGATAATAGCTCTTCTTGCAGGTAGCCGGAAACAGGAAATCAAAGATAATCTGCCGGATATGTTGGAGGCGGCTTCTGCTTTTCCTGATTATCAGCTTGTTCTGGCGGGTGCTCCTGCCATTGCTCCCGAATATTATAAAAAATATGTAGGAGAGGCGAAAGTGAAAATCATTTTCGATCAAACCTATCGTTTGTTGCAACACGCAGATGTGGCTTTGGTCACTTCAGGCACGGCTACTCTTGAGACGGCATTGTTCCGTGTTCCCCAAGTCGTTTGTTATCACACTCCGATAGGGAAAATAGTTTCCTTCTTGCGGCGTCATATCTTGACCGTGAAATTTATTTCGTTGGTTAATTTGATTGCCGACCGTGAAGTGGTAAAAGAGCTGGTGGCGGATACGATGACCGTGAAGAATATGCAGAGTGAATTGAAAAATATCATTGGAAATGAAGCATATAGAAATGAAATGCTTTCGGGATATGAATATATGGCTGAACGGTTGGGACCTGCCGGTGCTCCCCGTCGTGCAGCTCGTGAAATGCTGCATTTGTTGAAAAAATAACTTTCTTTTTCTGAATAAACGTAAAGCCGATGCAGTAATTGCACGGCTTTTTTATTTATTAAGCAGAAGACTAAAAAAGAAAGGAAAAAAGATATGAAAAAATTTAAGTGGCTTTTAGGAATGTTGTTATTGGCATTAGTGCCAATGTTGCAATCATGTGATGATGATGGCTATTCTATCGGAGACTTTAGCTGGGACTGGGCGACCGTTCGTGCAACCGGTGGAGGAGGCTATTATTTGGAAGGTGATCGTTGGGGATTGATTGATCCGGTTGCTACTTCCATACCTTGGTTTAAACCGGTGGACGGTGAACGTGTAGTGGCTTTTTTCAATCCTTTGTATGACATGGAAGGAGGAAAAGGAGTTCAGGTGAAGATGGAAGGTGTACAGGAATTGTTGACAAAGGAAGTAGAAGATATGACCACAGAGGAAGAAGCGGTGGAATTCGGCAATGATCCTATCCTGATTTATCAGGGTGATATGTGGTTGGGAGGAAAATTCCTGAATGTAATTTTTCGTCAGGAACTGCCTCGCTCGGAGAAACATCGTATCAGTCTTGTGCAAAATAAGATAGAAACGGGAGAACCGTCAGAACCGGGAACATTGAATGTGGCTGAAGATGGTTACGTACATTTGGAACTGCGTTATAATACGTATGAAGATGTAACCGATTATTGGGGATGGGGACGAGTTTCTTATAATCTGGAAAAGTTCTTCCCAACGGAGAAAGATTCTGAATCAACAATGAAAGGTTTTAAAGTGACTATAAATTCAAGAGAACATGGAGAAGGAAGAGTGATCGTTCTTGATCTGGATCATCCGGTAGGTGTGCCGGAAGCTGCGAAGGATGTACACTCCACTTCTTCGATCCGATAACCTAACTATGATTTACTGTGTGTGAAAAAGGTCGGGATACTTCTATCGAAGTTCCCGACCTTTTGTATTGTGTGCAATTCTAATTGATGAGAAAAACTCCTGTTAGAACCACGTTAATGCATATAGATAAACGACTGCTGCCGGTATAGCCATCAAAGAACTGTCAAACCGGTCGAGCATCCCTCCATGTCCCGGAAGGATATTTCCCGAATCCTTTACGTGCAATTGGCGTTTTAGCAATGACTCCGTCAGGTCGCCCCATGTGCCAAATATAACCACTACCAATGCCAGTCCTGCCCATTCAATCATTGACATAAATGGGAAGTAGTGAGCAAGTATAAAAGATACTCCGATTGCTACAACTCCGCCACCGATAGAACCTTCCCATGATTTTTTCGGGGAGATGCGTTCAAAGAGTCGGTGTTTGCCTATCAGTGAACCGATGCAATAAGCACCCGTGTCATTCAGCCAAAGGAAAATAAAGATGGATAACGGTAGAATCGGATTATAGCTTATGCTACTGAATTCCGACGCTGGGTCGTTATGGAAAGCCAATACATTTAGCAAAGCAAAAGGCAGGCCGATATAAAGTTGGCTAAGCATCGAATAAGCCCAGTTAAGTACCGGGTTCTCCTTTTTCAGATACAATTCGCTAATCATCATGTAAAGCAATAAAAGCACATACGGGATGAATATTTTCGAATCGGCTGCATCAATGCAGAATCCCATGATTGCGAGGAATAAATAAGCCCCGCCGAGCATATTAATGGTTTTGTTTATCTTGACTCCTTCTGCGCGCATATTTACCAGCTGTGCAAACTCATAAATAGTCAGTGCACTGATAGCGGTGAACAGAATGCCAAAACTGAATGCATCATAAAGGATGCACCCTACCAAGATGGCAACGAAGAGTACACCTGTAATAGCTCGTTTTATGAAATTATTAATCAAAATCTATTCGTTTTAATTAGTTGGACTCGTTAGCTTGTTCTTCTCCATTAGACTTACCCTCTACGGTAACTTTGCCTTCCACTGTAACCTTGTTACCCGCTGCGGCAACTTTGGTGTCAATGGGTGCTTGTTCCTCTGCAGTATTTTCAACTTCCTCTTCTTTGATTTCTTTTTCTTCTTCTTTCAGCTTTTGGGCAAGTTCCCTTTCAGCTCTTGCAGCATCCTGGCTTTCTTTAGCAGCCATGATTTCTTCCGAACGCGAAGCCCAGGGGCGTTTGCCGAAGATACGTTCAACGTCTTCTGCGAAGATTACCTCTTTGTCAATCAGTAATTGTGTCAGTTCGTTGTGACCTTCTTTATGCTCTGACAGAATTCTCTTGGCGCGTTCATACTGTTCGTTCACCATTCTCTTTACCTCTTCGTCAATTAGTTCGGCTGTCTTTTCGCTGTATGGACGATTGAAAGAATATTCATCGTTGTTGTAATAACATAAATTCGGCAGCTTGTCGCTCATACCTAAATAAGCAATCATACCATATGCCTGTTTGGTCACTCTTTCCAAGTCGTTCATGGCACCAGTTGAAATGCGGCCAAGGAATAAATCTTCAGCGGCGCGTCCTCCTAAAGTGGCGCACATTTCATCCAACATCTGCTCCTTAGTAGTAATCTGACGTTCTTCCGGCAGATACCAGGCAGCTCCCAATGCACGTCCGCGGGGAACGATAGTTACCTTAATCAACGGATTGGCATATTCCAATAACCAGGAGATAGAGGCGTGTCCTGCTTCATGCAAAGCGATGGAACGTCTTTCAGCTTCCGTAGTAATCTTGGTTTTCTTTTCCAGACCACCGATGATACGGTCTACCGCATCCAGAAAGTCTTGCTTGCCTACAAATTTCTTTCCGTGGCGGGCAGCAATCAGTGCAGCTTCATTGCAGACATTGGCGATATCCGCACCCGAGAATCCCGGAGTTTGGCGAGCCAGCAAGTCTACATCAACACTATCGTCTATTTTGATCGGGCGCAAATGCACACCAAATACTTCTTTACGTTCATTCAAGTCAGGCAGATCCACATGTATCTGACGGTCAAAACGTCCTGCACGGAGCAACGCTTTATCAAGTACGTCTACACGGTTAGTAGCAGCGAGGATAATCACACCGCTGTTGGAACCGAAACCGTCCATCTCTGTCAATAACTGGTTCAATGTATTTTCACGTTCGTCATTTCCTCCCATTGCAGGATTCTTGCCACGAGCACGTCCTACGGCATCAATCTCATCGATAAAGACGATACAGGGAGCTTTTTCTTTAGCCTGTTTAAACAAGTCGCGAACACGGGATGCACCTACACCCACAAACATTTCCACGAAGTCAGAACCTGCCAGTGAGAAAAAAGGAACATTAGCTTCACCCGCTACAGCTTTGGCAAGCAAAGTTTTACCGGTTCCCGGAGGGCCTACCAGCAATGCTCCCTTAGGGATCTTACCTCCCAAATCCGTATATTTCTGCGGTTCCTTCAAGAACTCTACTATTTCCTCTATTTCTTGTTTAGCTTCTGCCAAACCCGCTACATCCTTAAATGTAATCTTGATGGCTCCGCCTTTTTCAAAAAGCTGGGCTTTTGATTTTCCTACGTTAAATACACCACCGGGGCCACCACTGCCACCTCCGCTCATACGGCGCATGAAGAAGATCCATAACGCTACAAGCAAGACAAGCGGGAGTATCTGAATCAGGATTGCGGGGAAAATATCCGATTTGGGCGGATAGTCAGAAGAGCCGTCAAAATGACCGGCTTCCTTTTCTGCCTGCAAAAACTCTTCCAGTTTATCGGTAGATGGCGTTCTACTTGTAATGATAGGGTTACGTCCTACTTTGGTAGAATCTGCTCCAAAAACAGCTCCTACAGCAGTCGGTTTAAGAAAAGCTTCGATTGACTTATCTTCATAACCCAATACTTTGCTTACATAGCCCTTTTTTACGTAGTCCTGAAACTCACTGTAAGTTACAGCTTTGCTTCCAGCTCCCTTTGAATCACTGCCCCACCAGAGGCCGAGAAGCATAAGGGCAATAATCATATACATCCAGTTCAGGTTGAACTTAGGCATATTAACCTTATTATTAGGTTTATTGCTATTGTTATTATTGCTATTATTATTGTCCATAATCATTAATTAGTCTAGATCGGGGATTTGAGTGAGTTTGGCATCTGCCCAAAGGTGTTCAAGATTATAAAAAGCTCTTACTTCCGGCAAAAAAACGTGTACCAGTACGTCGGCATAGTCCATTGCCACCCATTCTGCATTCCGGAGCCCATCGATTGCATAAGGTTTGCTATCCGCACCTTTGCGTGTAAATTCCTTGATTGAATCTACAATGGCACTCACTTGACTGGGAGAATTTCCCTGACAGATAACGAAATATTTACAGATGGTATCTTCTATGCTGGTTAAATCGGCAACGATTATCTTTTTACCTTTTTTCTCTTGAATTCCTTCTTTTATTTTTTCAATTAATACTTTAGTATCGTTCATTCCTGTAATTGAGATTAATAATTTATGTTCTCTATTTGTTTATAACAAAAAAAGGCAACCCTTTGTTTCTGATTATAAACGTGATATTTTTGACAAATATACGCTGATTTATTGGATACAAGAAAGTTATCCCTCAATTTTTGTGTTTTTTAGTGGAGATACTTTTGTTTAGAAAGCTTATTTGGGCATTTTTGCAAAAAAAATATCAGAATTGTTTTGAATTCCCAAAATATTTGTATCTTTGCACCCGCAAACGAAAATCATTGGGCTATGGTGTAATGGTAACACTACAGATTCTGGTCCTGTCATTCCTGGTTCGAATCCAGGTAGCCCAACAAATCAACGTCAATTTATATAGAACCCTGCTAAGAATTAAATCTTGCAGGGTTTTATTGTTTTCTGACATTTATAGTCAGAAGAAACACATATTTGCTGTGAAAAGAATACGTGGGGTTGATGTTTAATAAATAAATCCTTAAAGGCTGTATAAGCTTGTTTGCTAGAAAAGAGAAACCGGTTTTATTGCTCAAGCGAGCATAAAACCGGTTTCTTTTATTTCTCTAAATCGGGCAGAGGATTATTCTTCTGCTTTAATTGATTCGTCGATTACTTTAATTTTTTGTAATACTAGTTCCAAGTCTGCTTTCAGCTTGTCTACCTTGCGGTTTAGTTCAGTCAACAAGCTGCTGCCTTTCTTGGAAGTAGAAGTCAGGAAGCCCAGATTGTTCTCATAAGTCTGAAGTTCGTTCTTCATATTCTCATAAGTGCGCACTAGTTTCTCACGTTCTCTATATAAAGATTGAGTTCCGCCTCCCTGGATATTGCTGATGTTCGAACGGAAGTTGCTTAACTTCTTGTTGGAAGCATTGATATTGAAACGGTCGAATAACTGATCGATCAATCCGTGATATTGCTTGTATAGCTTATCTTTTTCTTTGAACGGCACGTGACCGATAGAATTCCATTCCTTCATCAAATCCCGAACCAGATTGCTCGCTTCTTCAGTATCCATGTTCTCATCGATAGCGGATAACTTTTCAATCAATGCTTTCTTCTTTTCCATATTCTCTGTTTCGACAGAGCGTTGTGAAGAAGTAGCCTTGTTCTTTTGCTCAAAGAAGTAGTCGCAAGCAGTGATGAAACGTTTCCAGACAGCATCCGAATGTTTCTTGGCTACCGGTCCGATGGTCTTCCATTCTTTTTGAAGTTTGGTCAGCGCATCGGCAGTAACTTTCCAGTCCGTGCTGTCTTTCAAAGCTTCCGCTTTTTCGCAGAGTGCTTTCTTCTTTTCCAGATTCTCGTTCATACCTTCTTTCAAGCTCTTGAAGAATTCTCCTTTCTTCTTGAAGAAATCATCGCAGGCATGGCGGAAACGTTCGAAGATTTTCACATTCATCTTTTGAGGTGCAAAACCGATGGTTTTCCATTTGTTTTGCAGGGCAATCACTTCCTGAGTCTTATTTTCCCAAGCAGAGAATGTCTTCAATTCATCATACTCAATCGCTTCAACGATTTCGCAGATTACGGTCTTTTGGTCCAAATTGTGCTGCTCGGCCTCTTTCAGCGACTCGAAGTGCTGCTGATGACGGCGGTTGACAGCGGTAGAAGCGGCTTTGAACCGATTCCAGATCTCATCACGCAGTTCTTTGGCTACCGGACCTGTATCGCGGAATTCCTGATGCAACTTCTGCAGTTGGTGGAAAGCGGAAACCACGTCCTCCTCGTCAGCCAGCTTTTCAGCAGCTTCGCAGAGGCGCGTCTTGATTTCCAGATTCTTTTTGAAGTCGTATTCACGGAATTCATTGTTCAGTTTCAATAAATCGTAGAACTTCTCTACATATAATTGATAGTTTTTCCAAAGTTCATTCACTTTGCCTTGCGGTACCAATTTCGTGTCATTCCATTGCTGTTGCAGCTTCTTGAATTCTGTATAAGATTTGTTGGCATCATCTCCGGATTCCACCAATTCTTTCAGTTCTTCGATAATGGAAAGTTTCACTTGCAGGTTTTCTTCCTTCTGGCGTTCCAATTCAGCAACCTGTCTGCTGCGTTTTTCCTTGATAACCCCCATCAGACGTTTGAATTCTTCCTCTGTCGGGTCCTCTTGGGCAACAAAATCTTCAATGTTTCCACCGTTGTCTGTAAACTGTACCTTAGCAGCTTCCAACTCGGCATTATGTAACTTGTAGAATGATTGTTTCAGATTGTCAATTTCCTGCTTGTTCGCATTTTCGGCATCTTGCGCAAGCTCTTTCAGCTGGTTTAGTACATCTTCCTTAGTGGCAGGTTTAGGGGCTGCTTCAGGTTGAACTTCGGCAGTAACTTCTTCAGTCGGAGTCTCTGTAATAGCTTCAGAAACCTCGACTGTTTTCTTTTCTTCTTCTAATTCCCCTTGGTTCAAGGGTTGATTAGTGTCATGAGCGTCCATCATTGTATATTAGTTTTGGGTCACAAATTAATGAAATAAAACGATTACTTCATACTATTTTGCTTATTTTTTTTTGTTTATCGTGTTTTTATGACAATAAAACGGTTATTCCCATGTACAACATCATTCCAATGATGTCATTTGTAATGGCTATAAACGGTCCTGTTGCAATTGCAGGATCAATCTTTAGCTTCTCCAGAGTCATTGGTACCAGTGTTCCGAAAATGGATGCGAACATAACCACGGCAAACAGGCTGATGGATACGGAATAAGTCACCGTAGCTGTTGCACCGAACCGGATAAAGTTGTAGGTGTATACTAATAAGGAGATAATCGTGGCATTGATTAATGCTACTACTGCTTCCTTGGTGACTTGCTTGAATGTGTTTTTGGCATCTAGCGAACTGTTTGCCAAGCCTTGTACGATGATTGCCGAAGATTGTGTTCCGACATTTCCTCCTGTACCACCGATCAGCGGGATATAAAGTGCCATTTCGGGATGAGCGGCAAAAGTAGCATCGAAATTTCCCAATATCATAGAGTTTCCGATTCCGCCGATCATACCGATTAATAACCAGGGGAGGCGGGCAGTGGTCTGTTTCAATACATTATCGTCTGTTTCTACGTCCTGCGAAAGACCGGATGCCAACTGATAATCACGTTCCGATTGTTCACGAACTTCATCCATGACGTCGTCGACGGTGATTTGTCCTACAAGCCGACCGATACTGTCGATGACGGGGATGGCCACCAAGTCGTACTTTTCAATCGCCTGTACCACCTCATCAATGGGAGTATCTACATGCACGGAAATCGGATCTTTCTGCATCACGTGTTTCACCTTGGATACAGAAGGAGACGTAATCATCTTTTTGAGCGGGAAGATACCTCGCAGACGTTCGTCGTCGTCGATGACATATACATAATAGATTTCGTCCAGCTCTTCCGCCTGTTGACGCATCTCTTTCAGACATTCGGGCATACTCCAGTTCTCGTTGACGAGTACCATTTCCGTACCCATTAAACCACCGGCGGTATTTTCGTCGTATTTCAACAAGTCGACAATGTCACCTGCCTGTTCAATGTCCTCAATGTGCGAAAGAACCTCTTCCTGCTTATCTTCATCGAGTTCACGCATCAGGTCTACGGCATCGTCCGTATCCATGTAGTCAACGAAGCGTTTGGCGATTGTCTCCGAAGGGAGCATTTCGAGTAGCTCTTTACGAGCGTCTTCGTCCATTTCGACAAGTACGTCGGCGGCAATTTCGTTGTCGAGCAGGCGATAGATGAACTTGGCCGCTTCCGGATTCAGGTCATTGCACAATTCGGCGATGTCGGCCGGATGGAGGTCGATGAGAAGCCCTTTTACCGTATCGGCGTCTTTTTGCTCAATAAGGTGTTTAACGTTGTCAATGTATTCCTCGTTCATCGTTGTCAATTACAAATTACGAATTACAAAATCCAGTTCTCTGCTCACTGCTGCCCATCAGTCGGTTGTTGGTTGTTGCCTGCCGTCTTTAATGCTTCTTCCACTTTATTGGTCAGGTCTATAAATTCTGCTACCGATAGTTGTTCCGGGCGTTTATTAAATAATATGTCCTCCGTGAGTGGACAATCTTTGCCTAAAATAGGTTTGATAGAGTTGCGCAATGTTTTGCGTCGTTGGTTGAAAGTCGTTTTCACTACCTGTTTGAACAGTTTCTCATCACATCCCAACTCTTTAGTCTCGTTGCGCGTCATGCGGATGACAGCGCTTTTCACTTTGGGGGGCGGGTTGAACACATGTTCGCTCACTGTGAATAAGTATTCCACTTTGTACCAAGCCTGAATCAATACGCTAAGGATGCCGTAAGTCTTGCTGCCCGGTCCGGCTGCAATACGTTCGGCTACCTCTTTTTGAATCATTCCCGTACAGCAGGGGACGATATCTTTGTTGTCCAGCATCTTGAAAAAGATCTGGCTGGAGATGTTATACGGATAATTACCGGTCAGTACGAAAGGTTTGCCGTCGAATAGCCGGTGAAGGTTCATTTTCAGAAAGTCATCTTCGATGATGTGGTCCTCCAATGACGGATAAGCTTCGCGAAGATAGGCAACCGACTCATAGTCAACTTCTACGACCTTTATCAACCGGTCTTTTTTCACCAGAAACTGGGTCAATACTCCCATACCCGGTCCCACCTCCAAAATAGGCAGTTCGGGGAAAGTGTCGACAGTATCGGCAATATCTTGCGCAACTTTCAGATCTTTCAGAAAGTGCTGTCCGAGAAACTTTTTAGGCTTTACTAATTTCATTTACCAACTAAATAATTACTTTTGCAGCCGACAAAGGTAATTCTTTTAAATGAAGAATGAAGAATTAAGGATGAAGAAACTATTAAAAAAGACACTGAAACTGATATTACCGGTTGTTTTAGGCGGCTTTATCTTATTCTGGGTATATCGCGACTTTGATTTTACAAAAGCGGGCGATGTGTTATTACACGGTACAAATTGGTGGTGGATGCTCTTCTCATTAGTGTTCGGGGTGTTCGCACAAGTCTTTCGTGGATGGCGGTGGAGACAGACACTGGAACCGTTGGACGCTTTCCCGAAAAAGAGCGATTGTGTGAATGCTATCTTCATTTCTTATGCTGCCAGTCTGGTAGTTCCCCGGATCGGGGAAGTGAGCCGTTGCGGGGTTTTGGCGAAATATGATAACGTCTCGTTTGCCAAGTCGTTGGGAACAGTCGTTACGGAGCGACTGGTTGATACGTTGACTATTCTTCTTATTACAGGCATCACTGTTTTACTTCAATTACCTATCTTCGTCACCTTTCTTCAACAGACCGGAACAAAAATACCCTCTCTTGTTCATCTTTTGACTTCAGTATGGTTTTATATCATCCTGTTCTGTTTTATCGGTGTGGCGATCCTTCTTTATTATTTAAGAAAAACGCTGTTCTTTTACGAACGGGTGAAAGGCTTTGTACTTAATATATGGGAGGGGATTATGTCTTTAAGGGGAGTGCGTAACATTCCTCTCTTTATTTTTTATACACTGGCTATTTGGACGTGCTACTTTCTCCATTTCTATTTCACATTCTATTGTTTTGCCTTTACAGCGCATTTAGGTATTCTGGCGGCATTGGTCATGTTTGTGGGCGGTACGTTTGCCGTGATTGTGCCTACTCCCAACGGGGCGGGGCCGTGGCATTTCGCTATCATTTCTATGATGATGCTTTATGGAGTAAATGTGACGGATGCCGGAATCTTTGCCCTGATTGTACACGGTATTCAAACCTTTCTGGTTGTTCTGTTGGGCATCTATGGATTTGCCGCTCTGCCATTCACCAATAGACATCGAGGGTGAAATTTTAGCTAAAACTGTGTATTCTTAAATGTTTTTGTTGACGTCCTTTGCCATCTGAAAACTTTTCCATAACTTGGCACTGTTTAATTATTAGATTTAAAATCGTTTTAAAATATTTATTATGAGTACCATTCTTTCTTTAGCTCCACAAAATGTGTGGAAGCATTTTTATTCGTTGACACAGATTCCTCGTCCGTCAGGACACATGGAAAAAATAACTGAATTTCTTCTTGGTTTCGGAAAAGGCTTGGGCTTGGAGTCTTTTGTAGACGAAGCAGGTAATGTGATTATCCGTAAACCGGCAACTCCGGGTATGGAAAACCGGAAAGGTGTAATTCTTCAGGCGCACATGGATATGGTTCCGCAGAAGAACAACGATACTGTACACGATTTTGAAAAAGACCCGATTGAAACTTATATAGATGGTGACTGGGTGAAAGCAAAAGGTACTACTTTGGGTGCGGACAACGGACTGGGAGTAGCTGCCATCATGGCCGTGCTGGAAGCAAAAGACCTGAAACACGGTCCTCTGGAAGCTCTTATCACTAAAGATGAAGAAACCGGTATGTACGGTGCATTTGGTTTGAAGCCGGGCACCCTGAACGGTGAAATTCTGTTGAATCTGGACTCGGAAGATGAAGGTGAATTGTATATCGGTTGTGCCGGAGGTATGGACGTAACTGCTACCTTGGAATATAAGGAAGTAGTTCCCGAAGCAGGAGATATCGCAGTGAAAGTTACTTTGAAAGGATTGCGCGGCGGACATTCGGGATTGGAAATCAATGAAGGGCGTGCCAATGCCAATAAGTTATTGGTTCGTTTCGTTCGTGAAGCGGTTGCCAGCTATGAAGCCCGTTTGGCTAGCTGGGAAGGTGGTAATATGCGTAATGCTATCCCGCGTGAGGCGCATGCGGTTATTACCATTCCGGCTGAAAATGAAGAAGAACTGCTGGGCTTGGTGAAATACTGCGAAAACCTGTTCAATGAAGAATATTCGGCTATTGAAACTCCGATCAGTTTTACAGCTGAACGCGTAGAACTTCCTGCCGGTGAAGTACCTGAAGAAATTCAAGACAATCTGATTGATGCAATCTTTGCTTGTCAGAACGGTGTGACACGTATGATCCCTACTGTTCCGGATACGGTAGAAACGTCTTCCAACCTTGCTATTATTACGATTGGTGAAGGGAAGGCAGCCATTAAGATTTTGGCTCGTAGTTCAAGCGATAGCATGAAGGAATATCTGACTACCAGCTTAGAGTCTTGTTTCTCTATGGCAGGGATGAAGGTAGAGATGACAGGCGGATATTCCGGTTGGCAACCTAATGTAAATTCTCCGATTTTGCATGCGATGAAGTCATCCTATAAACAGCAGTTTGGCGTAGAACCTGCAGTGAAAGTGATTCACGCTGGTTTGGAATGTGGTATTATCGGTGCTATTATTCCGGGATTGGACATGATTTCTTTTGGTCCGACTTTGCGTTCACCGCATTCGCCGGACGAAAGAGCGTTGATTCCTACCGTACAGAAGTTCTATGACTTTCTGGTGGCAACTTTGGAGCAAACTCCAATGAAATAACGTATTTCTCTTTATATAAATATTCTCCTATTATATAATAGGTAACCATAGTGAAGGCACGGATGATATTTCATCTGTGCCTTTTGTCATATTTATTGCAGCGTATATTACAATTCTGCTGTATAACAAATAAATTAATTGATGCAAATCAAGAAATATGCTATAAAACATAAATTTCTCTCTTTTTTAGATCAATGTATAAACAAAGGCTGTATTTTTGTGTTGTAAAACATGTAATTAGGAGGATAACAAAATGAAAAGTTTAAAAAGATTGTTTAGAAAGATCGGCGAAGCCGATGTACATGTTTGGGGATATTCAACAATTAATACCAAACCAAACAAGTAAGTTTTATTTTTTAGTTTTCAGGAATTAGTAATTTTAAAGGTTTAAAGATTATGGCAAAGAAAATGAGTTCTTTAGTTAGAAAAATCCTTAGTGAAGTAGGTCGTAATGAAATGCTTTCATGGGGGTACAGAATTGAGAAATGAGAACAAGTACATTAACTAAGTTTAGAGTGGGGATACGTTATTAAATACGATATCCCCATTTTTTATATCTAAAATTTTACATAAAGTTGTTTTTTGTACTGCTACAAATCCTGTATATCAATTAACTATCACAGGATTAGTGTAAGGTGCAAGATACTTTTACATTTTTGAACTTGTAAGAGATAGGTTAATCTTATTGCAGAAGATAAACTTTTCAATTAAACAACAAACGGAGTGGCAGCCTTTGGACTTTTTATTTTATTCCAAAGTGAGTTGATTAATAGGCTAATGTTTATGCAATATGCTATAGGGCTGGTAGCTTGATAAAAGCTTTTTTTAAGCTAAAAAGTACAAATCTTTAAACTTTATTTCCTTACTTTGTTATTTATAAGAGTGAGACTTATATCAAACTTAAACTAGAAAGATTATGAAAGTAAAGCAGATTTGTATGATGGTGCTATTATGGTTGGGAGTGATTCCGGCAGTACAAGCACAAACTTTCGACAAATTATGGAAAGAAGTGGAGCAAGCGGGGAAAAAGAGCTTGCCTAAGACAGTAATAAAACTGACTGATGAGATTTATCAGAAAGGGGAAAAAGAGAAAAACTCACCACAAATGCTCAAAGCATATACGTGGCGGATGAAATATCGGGAAATGTTGAATCCCGACAGTCTTTATGCTGATTTGAAAGGACTGGAACAATGGGTGAAACAGACTGACCAACCAATGGATCGCGCCATCCTACACTCTTTGATAGCGGGAATCTATGCAGATTATGCAGCCAGCAACCTGTGGCAACTCCGCCAACGGACAGAAATCGTAGACCAGACACCTGCTACCGATATGCGTGAATGGACAGCCAATATGTTCATCGAAAAAGTGCGGACAAATATAAAGGAGGCATTGGCCGATTCTGTATTGCTGCTCAAAACATCCTCACGCGACTATATTCCGTTTGTAGAACTGGGAGAAACGAGCGAATACTATCACCATGATATGTATCATTTATTGGCTTCCCGTAGCATTGAAGCACTGCAACGGGTGGAAGAACTGGGTAACAGGATTACTAATGACGGTACTGTGAATCCGGTAAAACAAGATATAATAGCTATTTATGGAAATATGATTTCCGCTTATAAAGCAGCCGGATTAAAAGAAGGTTATGTGTTGACAGCACTTAACTACCTGGAATGGAGATGGAATGCTGATCGGAATATTCGACCTCTCCAGGTACAGGGCGAACTTCCGGTACTGACGGAAGATACTTATCTGAAAGCTTTGAACACATTGAAAAGCAAGTATGCTTCCGAACCCATCTGTGCCGAAGTCTATTTGGCGGAAGCCCGGTATGCTATTGGAAAACAACAGCAGCTCAATGCATTGCAGCTTTGCGATGAGGCAATCCGCCTTTATCCAGGCTATCGCAGAATCAATGCTTTGAAAAATCTTCGGGAAGAGATATTGGCTCCTTATTTGAATGTTTATGCATCCGATTTGGCTTTTCCGAACGAAGAGATAGAATTGAGGGTCTCACACAAAAATCTGGATGGTTTCACTGTCCGTCTTTATCAGGCGAAGAAACTGATAAAGGAACAACATTACGCTGTGCTTCGTCCGAAAGATTACCGGACGCAGGACACTGTGTTTACATTCAAAGCTCCCGAGCTTGGATCTTACGTGATGCGTATCATACCTGATATTCGTGCGAAGAGAGATAGTGAAAGTAAGTTTGATGTAACACGTTTCAAAGTGCTGACGTGCCGTCTGCCGGAAAAACAGTATCAAGTGGTGACGCTGGATGGACAGACAGGGCATCCTATTCCCCATGCGAAAGTGACAATGTACAGTAATGACGAAAAAGTGTTGCAGGAGTTTACGACAAACGAAGAGGGTAAGGTCGTATTTCCCTGGAAATCCGAATACCGCTATCTGAAAGCTTCCAAGGGGACGGATACGGCAATGCCGAAACAAGGCATTTATGCAGGAAGTTACGGATATTACGGCGACGAAGATAAAGTGACTGAAAATATGACTTTATTGACCGACCGCTCTTTGTATCGTCCCGGGCAGACGGTATATGTGAAGGGAATTGCTTATTCTCAACAATCAGATACGGCGAATGTGCTTCCGAACAAGGAATATACGGTGACTTTATTGGATGTAAACAATCAGGAAGTAGGGCAGAAGTCGGTACGTACCAATGAGTTTGGTTCGTTTACCACCGATTTTGCATTGCCTTCGGCTTGCCTGAACGGAATGTTTTCTTTGAAAGCGGGAAGAGGCCGTACAAGCATCCGGGTAGAAGATTATAAACGTCCGACATTTGATGTCACTTTCGAAAAGCAACAAGGAAGTTACAAACTGGGTGATGAGGTACAGGTGAAAGGGATGGTACAATCTTATAGTGGTGTGCTGCTTCAGGATCTTCCGGTGAAATATACGGTAAAGCGTTCTGCATACAGCCTTTGGCGGTTTGCGGAATCTGTGCAGATTGCTTCCGGTGAAGTGATGGCCAATGAGAATGGAGAATTTACGATACCGGTTCGTCTGCAGGAAAGTGACTCTTATAAAAATAACGATAAGGTATATTATCGTTATTCCATTGAGGCCACTGTTACCAACGTGGCAGGTGAAACACAATCTTCTACGGACGTGATTTCGGCAGGGAACCGTTCGTTGGTTTTGCAGGTGGAATTGCAAGATAAGACTTGCAAGGATCAACCCTTCGAAACAATATTTAAAGTACAGAACCTGAATGGACAACCTGTGGAGGTGAAGGGGGATTATTACTTGTACCCTGCCAAAGACAAGGACTTTAAGCAGCTGGAAGAGAAACCGGTTGCAACGGGAACCTTTACTTCTAATGAAGACATGACGCTCGACTGGAAGAATCTTCCATCGGGACCTTATGTGCTGAAAGCATCAGTGAAAGACAATCAGGGCAAGGAAGTGACTGCTGACACCAACACGATTCTTTTCTCTGTCGAGGACAAACGTCCGCCCATAGAAACGACGATGTGGTTCTATGGTGCAAATACGGAATTTGATGCTGCCCATCCGGCCGTGTTCTGTTTCGGTACGTCGAAAAAAGATGCTTATGTGATGATGAATGTATTTTCCGGTGATAAATTGTTGGAGAGCAAGACGTTGAATTTGTCAGATACAATTGTCCGTTTCGAGTATCCATATCGGGAAAGTTATGGGGATGGTGTCTTTGTGAATCTCTGTATGGTGAGGGACGGACAGGTTTATCAGGAACAGGTGCGGCTGACCAAACGGATTCCTGATAAAACGCTGGCTATGAAGTGGGAAGTGTTCCGTGATAAATTGCGTCCGGGACAAAAGGAAGAATGGAAGCTGACGATTAAAACGCCGCAAGGGCAGGCTGCCAACGCGGAAATGCTGGCAACGATGTATGATGCCTCCTTGGATAAAATATGGAATCGTAAGCAGGAATTTTGGGTGTATTACAATCAGATACTCCCTTACTTTAATTGGATGAGTGGGTATTCCGGCAATAATTCGTTCAATTACTGGTGGAATACGAAGAGTCTCAAAGTGCCATCACTGGAGTATGACCACTTTGTGATGCTGTTGAATTATTATAATAGCGGAGGAACGGATGAAATAATGGTGAGAGGATATGGCTCGACGAGAAAGTTGACGGTGACAGGTAGCGTTTCGACATTGGACGTTGCAACTTTAAGGAGTAATGCGCCAAAGATGAAATCGGCTATGGCTGCTGATGCCATGACTAATGTTGAATTTCAATCGGAAATGATACCCACGGGAGAAAAAGCGGATGAGGCATCTGACAACGAAATGCTTCCCGAAGCATCTGCCGACTTGCGTACCAATTTAGCAGAAACAGCATTCTTCTATCCTCAACTTCGCACCAATGAACAGGGAGAGATCTCTTTCTCTTTCACGATGCCCGAAAGTCTGACGCGTTGGAACTTCCGTGGATATTCTCATACAAAGGGAATGTTGACAGGAACATTGGATGGCGAAGCTACCACAAGCAAAGAATTTATGCTGACTCCTAATCTCCCTCGTTTTGTGCGTGTGGGTGATAAGACTTCTCTGGCAGCTTCTATCTCTAATATGACTGGTAAGCCGCAAGCCGGAACGGTCAGTCTGGTCCTTTTTGATCCGATGACAGAGAAGGTTATCAGTACACAAAAACAGAAATTCAGCCTTGCTGCCGGAAAGACAATGGGTGTGGACTTCCAGTTTACCGTTAGTGATAAATACGAAATAGTGGGATGCCGGATGATTGCCGACAGTGGTACTTTCAGCGATGGAGAACAACAGTTGCTTCCGGTTCTTAGCAATAAAGAGCATTTGGTGGAGACACTTCCAATGCCAGTGCGTGGAGAAGAAACCCGTACTTTCTCACTCGATCATCTGTTCAATCAGCAAAGTAAAACAGCCACAGATCGTAAACTAACTGTTGAATTTACAGGAAACCCGGCTTGGTATGCCGTTCAGGCATTGCCTTCATTGAGTCTTCCGACAAGTAATAACGCTATTTCCTGGGCTACTGCCTACTATGCCAATACATTGGCCTCGTTTATCATGAACAGTCAGCCGAAGATCAAAGCGGTATTTGAAAGTTGGAAACTGCAAGGAGGTACGAAAGAAACGTTCTTGAGCAATCTGCAAAAGAATCAGGAAGTGAAGAATATCATTTTGTCCGAGTCTCCCTGGGTGCTCGAAGCACAGACGGAAGAGCAACAGAAAGAGCGCATCGCCACCTTGTTTGATTTGAATAACATCCGTAGTAATAATATCGCAGCTTTGACTCGATTGCAGGAGTTACAGAACTCAAACGGGGCATGGTCCTGGTATAAAGGAATGAACGGCAGTCGATCTGTAACTACCTATATCGCCGAACTGAATGCCCGTCTGGCTATGCTGACAGGTGAGAAATTAAGCGGATCGGCTCTTTCCTTGCAACAGAAGGCTTTCTCTTACCTTCATCAATCAGCTTTGGACGAGTATAAGGAAATCCTGAAAGCGCAGAAAGACGGTGTGAAGTTTACGGGCGTTTCGGGCAGTATTCTGCAATATTTGTATCTCATCGCTATTTCGGGAGAGCAGGTACCCGCAGTCAATAAAGCGGCTTATACCTATTATCTTTCTAAGGTAGGAGAATTGCTGACTTCTCCTTCGATGGATACAAAAGCGATTGCCGCCATTGTGCTTGATAAAGCCGGACGCAAGAAGGAAGCGCAGGAGTTTGTCGCTTCTCTGAAAGAACATCTGACGAAGACAGATGAACAGGGAATGTTCTTTGCTTTCAACGAGAATCCGTATACATGGGGCGGAATGCAGATGCAGGCTCATGTAGATGTGATGGAAGCGCTGGAACAGACAGGCGGCAATACCGATACAGTGGAAGAAATGAAACTTTGGTTGTTGAAGCAAAAGCAGACACAACAGTGGAATTCTCCGGTAGCTACTGCCGATGCGGTATTTGCATTGCTGATGAAGGGTACTAATTTACTCGACAATCAGGGAGATGTACGGATTGTGATTGCTGATGAAGTGCTGGAAACTGTTAGTCCAAGTAAAACGACTGTTCCCGGATTGGGATATATCAAACGTTCTTTCACACAGAAGAATGTGGTGGATGCCCGCAAGATTGAAGTGGAAAAGAGAAATCCGGGTATTGCCTGGGGAGCTGTGTATGCAGAATTTGAATCTCCTATGAGTGATGTGAAACAACAGGGCGGTGAACTGAATGTTGAGAAACAGTTGTATGTGGAGCGTACGGTGAATAACGTGCCTCAATTGCAACCTATTACTGCCAAAACGGTTCTTCAGGTAGGTGATAAAGTCGTTTCCCGTTTGAGCATCCGCGTAGACCGTCCGATGGACTTTGTACAGTTGAAAGATCAGCGGGGCGCTTGTTTCGAACCGATTGGCGGCATTTCCGGTTATCGTTGGAACAACGGGCTTGGCTATTACGTAGACATCAAAGATGCATCGACTAATTTCTTCTTCGATCATTTAGGAAAGGGTGTATACGTGTTGGAATATAGCTACCGTGTCAGTCGTGCAGGAACTTACGAAACAGGTTTGGCAACTATGCAGTGTGCTTATGCACCGGAATATGCTTCTCATTCTGCTTCGATGACAATTATTATTAAATAGTTCCGGCAGGGGATTTTTATTCTCACCGATGAGCGAGGCGTTCCTCACCGATGAAGAGGGTATTCCTCACCGAGGAAGGCATCCTTCCTCGGTGAGGAACTTTTTTCTTATAAACAGGGGCTTACAAGGAATGCTATTAAGTAAAGTCTTTTCCCAATCTGTGTTAATCTGTGTAATCTGTGGTGAAAAACTCATCTAAAACCCCTACATTTGTGCACCAAAATAAAAAATATCGCATGAAACGTAGTTTACTATCTATATTAACTTTGCTTACTGTCGCTTTGGCAGCCGTTGCCCAACCGCGTATCTCTTCAAATAAAGAGACACATAACTTCGGACAAATAGAGTGGAAACGTCCGGTGGCTGTGGAATATACCATCACTAACACGGGAAACCAACCGTTGGTGCTGACCAACGTCACGACCTCTTGTGCCTGTGCCGTGGCCGACTGGACGAAAGAACCGATTGCTCCCGGAGGAAAGGGAGTAGTAAAGGCTACTTTTGATGCCAAGGCGTTAGGGCATTTTGAGAAGTCAGTAGGCATCTATAGCAATGCCAGTCCGAGTCTGGTTTATCTGAAGTTTACCGGCGAAGTGGTGCAGGAAATTAAAGATTATACCAAGCTGCTTCCTCATGCCATCGGAAATATCCGTTTAGATCGTGATGAGTTTGCTTTTCCTGATGTTTATCGCGGACAGCAGCCTTCATTGACTTTCAACATCGCCAATCTTTCCGATCGTCCCTACGAACCGGTGCTGATGCACCTGCCTCCTTATCTGAAAATGGAAGCGGAACCTAAAGTGCTGTTGAAAGGTAAGAAAGGAACTGTTAAACTGACGCTGGATGCAAGCCAGCTGAAAGATTATGGATTGACACAAACATCCGTTTACCTTTCCCGTTTTTCCGGTGATAAGGTGAGCGAAGATAATGAAATACCGGTTTCGGCTATTCTTCTTCCCGACTTCTCACGTATGACAGAAAAAGATTCTCTGAACGCTCCTGCCATGCGTATTTCTGAAACGAACATCGACCTGAGCGTGCCATTGATAAAGAAGAAAAAGGCAAGCCACGACATATTGATAGCCAATGCCGGAAAAACTCCATTAATTATCAGTAAGTTGCAGGTATTTAATTCATCGGTAGGAGTGAGCCTGAAAAAGACAGTGCTTCCCCCGGATGGAATGACGAAACTTAAAGTGACCATTCGTAAGCGTGACGTAGGTAATAAGAAACATCATTTACGTATCTTGATGATAACGAATGATCCGCTACGCCCGAAAGTCGAAATCAATATCAAACGCTAAATCCTATTGTTATGGAACATCCTGAAAATAGTGAAGAATATAAGGGACTTGTTGTCAATAAAGGTATTGAGCAACCCTCATCTGTGAATCCCTACTTAAAGCGGAAACCTAAGAAACGCCAACTTTCAGTAGCAGAGTTTGTAGAAGGTATCGTAAAGGGTGATGTCACTATATTGAGTCAGGCTGTGACATTGGTGGAAAGCGTAAAGCCTGAACATCAGGCTGTCTCACAGGAAATCATCGAGAAATGTCTGCCATTTTCCGGCAATTCGGTTCGGATCGGTATCAGTGGTGTTCCCGGTGCGGGAAAGAGTACGTCGATAGATGTATTCGGTCTGCATGTACTTGAAAAAGGGGGCAAGTTGGCGGTATTGGCTATCGATCCCAGTAGTGAACGCAGTAAAGGCAGTATCTTGGGAGATAAGACGCGTATGGAACAGCTGGCCGTACATCCTAAATCGTTCATCCGCCCTAGTCCGTCAGCCGGTTCATTGGGAGGAGTGGCACGTAAAACACGGGAGACGATTATTCTTTGCGAAGCTGCCGGATTTGATAAGATTTTTGTGGAGACCGTAGGAGTGGGACAGAGCGAAACGGCTGTTCACTCGATGGTTGATTTCTTCCTGTTGATTCAGTTGTCCGGTACGGGAGATGAACTGCAGGGGATTAAGCGTGGTATTATGGAAATGGCGGACGGTATCGTTATCAATAAGGCCGATGGAGATAATCTGGAACGTGCCAAGTTGGCTGCCACTCAATTCCGTAATGCATTGCATCTGTTTCCTGCGCCTGAATCCAGATGGACTCCCAAAGTCTTGACTTACTCCGGTTTTTATAATCTGGGAGTGAAGGAAGTCTGGGACATGATTTACGAGTACATTGATTTCGTGAAAGGAAACGGCTATTTTGAATATCGCCGAAACGAACAAAGTAAATATTGGATGTATGAAAGCATTAATGAACAACTTCGTGACAGCTTTTATCATAATCCGAAGATTGAAGCGATGCTCTTAGAAAAAGAACAGCAGGTATTGAAAGGTAACCTGACTTCGTTTATAGCTGCAAGAAGTCTGCTCGATACTTACTTTGAGGATTTGAAATAAGGCTTTAAATTAACAAGATTCTAATTATTAAAGAATACATTTAGCATAAGCGGGTAGGAAACGTTCAGTCTTTCTACCCGTTTATACTATTAATGAAGCTTTTCTGTTTTTTCAAGGTCAGCTCTCGATTTACTTTGAGTCACAATATATACTCCCAGGAATACGAGTGCGATGGCAATCCCTTTTTCCCAGCCAAAGTTTCCGATACCCATTGCGATTGCCGCAATTGTAGCCACGATCGGTTGCATATAATTGTACATGCTGACTACCGTAGGACGAAGCAGTCTCTGCGCAGTCATAATGCAGAGATATGCGAGGAAACTACCTCCTAATACGACATACAATACCTGTATGATAGCAATTGTGGAAACAGAAGTCCATTGAATCGTAGAAATATCATAATAGGAGAATGGAATATAGCACATCGAAGCATAGATGAACATCCATTTGTTAATCGTTACTGCTGAATATTGTTGAGATAATCCTTTGAATACAGTTAAGTATATGGAGAAACTGATTTGCGCAACGAGACAAAGCAAGTCACCAATCAGGCTTCCGTTTCCGTTACTTCCTGCCTGGCTGCTCACAATGAGAATGAGTGCTCCCATAGCACCTACAAAAATTCCCATTACTTTCTTATTGGTAATAGGTTCTTTCAAATAGATGGCCGCTACAACCATTGTTACAATCGGTAGAGTAGTAGTTACGATAGAAGCATCGATAGGAGAAGTCATAGAAAGTCCGAAGATAAACACTCCTTGATTGAATACTAGCGCAAAAAGTGAAGCAAAGAAGATTTTCAGCATATCTTGATGATTCACATGTTCCTGTTTACAAAATATAGAAAGAATCCAGAAAGCTGCTGCTGCTCCCACCATACGGAACGTGGTAACTGAAATTGCGGAAAACTCTTGAAGAGCTGACTTACCGATGGGAGACATTAATCCCCACATAACGTTTGCCGTAAGCGCAAACAAATGACCATACAGGTTCTTACTTTTGTCCATGTTGATGCTATTTATTTTACTATATTTCTGATATCATTAACAATCAAATAGAGAAAACGGTTGCAAAGGTAGCTTTTTATCGTATGATTTGTTTATATTTGCCTTGATTAAACTTGAATATTATGGAACAACAAGCCAATTATATCCGTCGTATCGAGATACACGGACTATGGGAACGCTTTAATATAGGATGGGATTTGCGTCCCGATGTGAATATCCTCTCCGGCATCAACGGAGTGGGGAAGACTACCATTCTGAACCGTTCGGTAGGATATCTCGAGGAACTCTCCGGTGAAATGAAAAGTGACGAGAAGAACGGAGTGCGTCTTTTCTTCGACAATCCCCAGGCAACCTATATCCCCTATAATGTGATCCGGAGCTACGACCGTCCCTTGATTATGGGAGACTTCACCGCCCGTATGGCAGACAAGAATGTAAAGTCCGAACTGGATTGGCAACTCTACCTGTTGCAACGCCGTTATCTCGATTATCAGGTTAACATAGGCAATAAGATGATCGAAATGCTTTCCAGCGACAATGAAGAGGAACGTCGCAAGGCGGCCACACTGTCTGTGGCTAAGCGCCGCTTTCAGGATATGATTGACGAACTGTTCAGCTATACACGTAAAAAGATAGACCGGAAACGGAATGATATTGCTTTCTACCAGGATGGCGAGCTATTGTTTCCTTATAAACTATCGTCCGGCGAAAAGCAAATGCTGGTTATTCTGCTGACCGTACTTGTGCAGGACAACAGCCACTGCGTATTGTTTATGGATGAGCCGGAAGCTTCCCTTCACATAGAATGGCAGCAAAAATTGATTGCTATGATACGTGAACTGAATCCGAATGTGCAGATCATCCTGACTACCCATTCACCTGCCGTCATTATGGAAGGATGGCTGGATGCCGTGACAGAAGTAAGCGATATATCTACCAATATAAATAAAACTGATGGCAACTTCACTACGAGATAATCTGACTTCTTCCTATTTCAATGCCGCCCATAAGCTTTATCCGAAAAAAGCCCGCCGACGTATCATCGCTTATGTAGAAAGCTATGACGACATCGCTTTCTGGCGCACATTGCTTGAAGAATTTGAAGATGATGAACACTATTTCCAGGTGATGCTTCCTTCGGCCACCTCCTTGGCAAAAGGAAAAAAGATGGTACTCATGAACACGCTGAATACAGCCGAACTGGGGAGAAGCCTGATTGCCTGTGTGGACAGTGACTATGATTTCCTGTTGCAGGGAGCCACCAATACCTCCCGTAAAATCAACCGGAACAGATATATTTTTCAGACTTATACCTATGCTATTGAAAACTATCATTGTTTTGCCGAGAGCCTTCACGAGGTATGTGTGCAGGCCACATTGAACGACCGTTCCATTCTCGACTTCAATTCCTATCTAAAGAGATACTCCGAAATAGTATATCCGCTTTTTCTCTGGAACGTATGGTTCTATCGCCAACGGGATACTTACACTTTCCCGATGTACGATTTCCATACCTATACCTCTTTGCGTGAGATTAACCTCCGGAATCCGGAAAAGAGTCTGGAATCACTCCAACAACGGGTTAACCAGAAGTTGGCAGAGTTGAAAAAGAAATTTCCTCATAACATCAATCAAGTAAACGGACTGCAGGCTGAATTTAAAGAGCTGGGGTTGGTGCCGGAAACTACTTATTTGTATATGCAGGGACACCATGTGATGGATAATGTGGTAATGAAACTTTTGATTCCGGTCTGCACTGTATTACGCCGTGAACGGGAACAGGAAATCAAACGACTGGCCGAACACAATGAACAATTCAGAAACGAACTGACTTGTTATCAGAACAGCCAGGTGAATGTGGAAATCATGCTCAAGAAGAATGTAGCCTACAAAAGGCTCTTCCATTACGATTGGTTGCGGCAGGATATCAGTGAATATTTGGAAGAAGGAAAAAATAAACAGAAATCATAAATAAAAGAAAAACTAAAAGAGAGAGAGAAGATTGCTTATGAAAGAAGTAAAGGAAGTAGTTGACACTGTGAGTATAGCATTGGCAAATGGACAGCCGGAAGAAGCAGGTAATGTAATGATGCAAGAAGTAAACCATGCTTTGCTTTCGATGGGAGTAGATGAAGTCTGGGCAGATAAGATTGATAACTTTATCATCTTATTGTGCATAATCGGAATCGCTTTATTAGCCAATCTGATTTGCCGCAAGATTATTCTGCGTACCGTAGCCAGATTGGTGAAACAGACGAAAGCAACTTGGGATGATATTGTATTTAATGATAAAGTGATGCTGAATATCAGCAGATTGGTAGCACCTATTTTGATTTATATATCTATCCCTATCGCATTTCCCGAACATGCGGACTCCGGTTTGCTGGACTTCCTTCGCAGACTTTGCATGATTTATATCCTGGCAGTCTTTCTTCGCTTCGTCAGTGCGCTGTTCACAGCCGTTTACCTCGTATATAGCGCACGTGAACAATATAAGGACAAACCTTTGAAGGGACTTTTGCAGACAGCACAAGTCGTTCTCTTCTTTATAGGAGCCATTATTATTATCAGTATCCTGATAAAGCAAAGCCCGGTGGTGCTGCTGACCGGACTGGGAGCTTCCGCTGCCGTTTTGATGTTAGTCTTCAAGGACAGTATCATGGGATTTGTCTCCGGCATCCAGCTTTCTGCCAACAATATGCTGAAAGTAGGCGATTGGATCACGATGCCGAAATATGGTGCGGACGGTACGGTGATAGAGGTAACATTGAACACCGTAAAGGTGCGTAACTTTGATAACACCATCACCACCATTCCTCCTTACCTGTTGATTAGTGACTCTTTCCAGAACTGGCAGGGAATGCAGGAATCCGGCGGACGCCGTGTGAAACGTTCCATTAATATAGACATGACCAGCGTGCACTTCTGTACACCGGAAATGTTGGCAAAATACCGGAAGATACAACTTTTGACGAACTATGTGGATGAAACGGAAAAGGTAGTGGAAGAATATAATAAGGAGCATCACATCGACAACTCCGTATTAGTGAATGGACGTCGGCAAACAAACCTGGGAGTTTTCCGCGCCTATCTGACTAATTATCTGAAAAACCTGCCTACCGTCAATCAGGACCTGACCTGCATGGTACGCCAGCTCCAGCCTACCGAAACCGGTATTCCGTTGGAACTTTATTTCTTTTCTGCCAATAAAGTATGGGTTGCCTATGAAGGCATACAGGCAGATGTTTTCGATCATGTGCTTGCCATTATTCCTGAATTCGATCTGCGTGTCTTCCAGAATCCGTCGGGAGCCGACTTCCATCGGATAGGGGTAAAGATAGAAAACTAATCAAACGTTTATAAATTACTACTACTATGACTACACCGTTATCCAACCAGATTATCCGTGAAATCACTCCTTTATCAGATAAGGATTGCTTTTACATTGCGGAGCGTTATAAAACGGAATTCACTTATCCTATTCACAATCACTCCGAATTTGAATTGAACTTCACCGAAAAGGCTGCCGGGGTGAGGCGGATTGTAGGAGATTCTTCCGAAGTGATAGGCGACTATGATCTGGTGCTGATAACGGGAAAAGACTTGGAACACGTCTGGGAACAGAACGACTGTCGTTCTAAAGAGATACGGGAGATTACCATCCAGTTTTCTTCCGATCTTTTCTTCAAGAGCTTTATCAATAAGAATCAATTCGATTCTATCCGCCGGATGCTGGATAAGGCACAGAAGGGACTTTGTTTTCCCATGTCTGCCATACTGAAAATTTATCCGTTGCTGGATACGCTTGCTTCCGAGAAACAGGGATTCTATGCAGTCATCAAGTTTATGACGATACTGTATGAGCTTTCTCTCTTTGAAGAAGAAGCCCGTACGTTGTCCAGTTCGTCTTTTGCCAAGATAGATATTCATTCGGACAGCCGCCGTGTGCAAAAAGTGCAGGAATATATCAATGCACATTATCAGGAGGAAATACGTCTGGGACAATTGGCTGATATGGTGGGAATGACGGATGTGTCGTTCAGCCGGTTCTTCAAACTGCGTACCGGAAAGAACTTATCTGATTATATCATAGACATTCGTTTGGGCTTTGCTTCCCGGTTGCTGGTCGATTCTACTATGTCTATTGCCGAGATTTGTTATGAGTGCGGTTTCAATAACCTTTCCAATTTCAACCGTATCTTTAAAAAGAAAAAGAGTTGTTCGCCCAAAGAGTTTCGTGAGAACTACCGGAAGAAAAAGAAATTGATTTAGTGATTGGCGAGGGAATAGAGACCGGTTGACGCTAGTCCCCCTCCCGGACTCCGTTTTTTCTGCAAAGGAAGCCTCTGGAGATGCTCTGGACGAGGGCTTGTGCCAGCGGCTTGTCACAGTTGTGCCACTACGTTGTCACTGTTGTGCCATTGCGATGGCACAGTTGTGCCAGCGGGTTGGCATTGCCTGTCATAAGCAGGAAAGGAAATAAAGATAGCAATGAAAGGAAATTCCATGTAGAAGCAATGAGATTGCAATGCTTATTTCAATAGATTGTATTTTCTTCGTATTATCATCGTAACATTTACGCTCTACCTTTGCCGATGTAATTTAAACGTAGAGTAAAGTTCGATGAAAAAGCTATTTCTATTAAGATTCTCTGTTGCAGTCTTCTTCAGTATCGTATGTGTACTTTCCGCATTGGCTGCTAATATAAAGGTGAAAGGAGCTGTGAAAGACAAACTTTCCAAAGAACCTCTGATCGGAGCTACTATCCGGCTGATAGGCACTCAAGCCGGAGCCGTTACCGATATGGATGGTAACTTCGAGTTGAATGTTGCCGGTGTTTTGGAAGGTATGTATGATATTGAAATAAAATATGTAGGCTATAAGACAGAAGTGCGCCGTAAGGTGCGTGTGGAGAATGGAAAGCTGGTGATTTTGAATCTGGAACTGGAAACAGATGCACAAGAACTTTCCGACGTGGTGGTAGTAGCCAAAAAGAACCGGGAAAATGAGAATATGCTGTTGCTCGAACAGCAGAAGGCAGTGATTGCCGTGCAATCCGTCGGCGTTAGGGAACTCTCCCGCAAGGGTGTTTCGGATGCGGAAGGTGCCGTCACTAAAGTTGCCGGAGTATCTAAACAAGACGGGGTGAAGAATGTCTTTGTCCGTGGATTGGGAGACCGTTACAATGCAACCACGTTCAACGGATTCGCTCTTCCTTCCGAAGATCCGGAATATAAGAATATCTCTCTTGATTTCTTCGGTACGGACATTATCCAGTCTGTAGGCGTAAATAAAGCATTCAACGCAGGAGGCAGCAGTGATGTTGGAGGGGCAACCATAGATATTGTATCCAAAGAACTGATAGGTAGCGGTCATTTGGGATTCGGTATTTCCGGTGGCTTGAACACACAGACTGTAGCGGCCGATTTTCTGAAACAGGATGGAGTGAACTTTATGGGCTTTGCCAATCGCACCGAACCTGTGGATGAAAACTCATGGAACTTCAAAAATAAGTTAGACCCTTTCGGTCAACATCTCCAGATCAATCGGAGTTATAGCATTTCCGGTGGCAAACGATTCTATGTCGGAGAAGACAAAAATCCGCTTTCTTTCTTCCTGACTGCCGGACATACGACGGACTATCAGTATACGGATGAAATCATACGTAATACAACTACCAGCGGTACGATATATAAAGATATGAATGGCAAGAAGTATACGGAGAATATCAGTCAGCTGGCACTTGCCAATGTTGATTTCGATATGCAGAACCGTCATCACATCAGTTATAATTTTATGATGATTCATGCCAATACCCAGTCGGTGGGTGACTACAACGGTAAGAACTCGATTTTTAGTGACGACTACGAAAACCTCGGATTCACCCGTCGTCAACAGGCGAATGACAATATGTTGATCGTTAATCAGCTGATGACCAACTGGGGATTAACCAAATCGTTAAGTCTGGATGCAGGTGCTTCCTATAATATAGTGAAAGGTTATGAACCGGACCGTCGTATCAACAACCTGACCAAAGCGGAAAATGGATATACATTGCTTAGAGGAAACTCGCAACAGCGCTATTTCTCAACTTTAGACGAAAACGACCTGAATGTAAAAGCAGGCTTGGTCTATCGTCTGAAAGATGATGTGGAAGAGATATCAAATGTCCGTTTCGGATATGCAGGCAGATTCGTTGATGATAACTTCAAAGCTACGGAGTATAATCTGACGGTAGGACATGTTTCTACCATCCCTTCTTTGCATGACTTCTCGCTTGACGATTATTATAATCAGGAAAACTTTTCTTCCGACTGGTTTAAGATACAGAAGAATATAGATGAATATACAGTAAAAAAGAATATTCATTCCGCTTATGCCGAAGCTACCTACCAGTTTACTTCCCGTTGGATTGTGAATCTGGGATTGAAATATGACAAGGTAGACATTGAAGTGGACTATAATGTCAATCGTGGAGGCTCTAAAGGAAACAATACCATTCAAAAAGATTATTTCCTGCCCAGCTTGAATCTCAAATACAATCTGAATGAGAAAAACTCGCTTCGTCTGGGAGCCAGCAAAACGTATACGCTGCCGCAGGCAAAGGAAATATCTCCTTACCGTTATGTCGGTGTGAACTTCAACAGCCAGGGTAACCCCAATCTGAAACCTTCGGATAATTATAACCTTGATTTGAAATGGGACTTTAATCCCACTCCGACCGAATTGATTTCTCTCACGGCTTTTTATAAACTGATCAAGAATCCGATATCCCGCATAGAAGTGGCAAGTGCCGGAGGTTATCTTTCTTATGAGAATATAGCAGACAAAGCAACCGTAGCCGGAGTAGAAGTGGAAATACGTAAGAATCTGTTTGTCCGTCCGGCGGGTAATGCCGCGAATGGAATGAATAAACTCTCTTTCGGATTGAACGGCTCTTATATCTACACGAATGCCAAAATGCCTTTGGCAACCGTTACTACCGGTTCGCAACTGGAAGGAGCTGCACCGTGGATTGTCAATTTCGATCTCTCACATAACTTCACGAAGGGTAAGCGTAGCTTTGTCAATACATTGGTACTTAATTATGTGAGTGATAAGATATATACCATTGGTACACAGGGCTATCAAGATATGATGGAGCAGGGAATCCTGACACTGGATTTTGTGTCTCAAGCTAAACTCAATAAACATCTCTCACTCAACCTGAAAGCTCGTAATCTGCTGAATCCCTCTTATAAGTTAAGCCGCAAAGCGAACGAAAACGGGGAGAAGGTGATACTGAATGATTATAAGAAAGGAATAAATATAAGCCTGGGGGTGTCGTGTACATTCTAAACCGGGTGATGAAATAAAATTATTAACTAATAATGAAAGCAAAATGAAAAGATTGTTTGTGAACTTTATGACATTTGCCGTTATGGCAACAGCACTTACATTGACTGCATGTAGCAGTGATAGTGACGGAGACGGCGATGGTAATGGAAATGGTGGAAACAATGGCGGAACAGGTAGCTCTATCGTTGTGGGTGAAAATATCCTGTCCGGAACGCTGACCGGAGAGCAAACGCTGGAAGCTAAGGAATATATTCTGAACGGAACAGTCGTGATTGAAGACGGAGGCCGTCTGAATATCCCTGCCGGAACAACGATTAAAGCCCGTGAAGGTTTCAGCAGTTATCTGCTGGTAGCACAGGGGGGTAAACTTTATGCTGACGGTACCGCTGACAAGCCAATCGTTTTCACAGCCAACTCAACGAGTCCCACATCCGGTTATTGGGGAGGAGTCATTATCAACGGTAAAGCTCCGATCTCCGGCTCGAATGCAAATAAGAGTGATACAGGTCTGACAGAAATCGACAACAACTATAAATATGGTGGTAGTGTCGATAATGATAATTCCGGTTCACTGACTTATGTGAAAATCTGCTATGCCGGTGCTCGCTCTACAGCAGATATCGAACACAATGGATTGACGCTGAACGGTGTTGGAAACGGTACCAAGATTGAGAATATCTATATTCTTGAAAGTGCGGATGATGCCATCGAATTCTTTGGCGGTACAGTGAATGTAACGAACCTGTTAGCTGTAAACCCGGATGATGATATGTTCGACTTTACTCAAGGATATTCCGGTACATTGAAAAACTGCTATGGTGTTTGGGAAAGCGGTTATACCAGTACGGAAGCAGATCCGCGCGGTATTGAAGCAGACGGTAATTTGGACGGTATCTATCCCGATCATCTGCGTCAATCGGACTTTACGGTTGAAAATATGACGATTGTAAATAATGCTGCAAATACAACGGACAATGTAGACCGTATGCAGGATGTGATAAAGATTCGTCGTGGCGCGAAAGCTACCATTATCAATGCGCTTGTCAAAGGTACCGGCGGAACCATCGACCTGATTGATATGAACGACAGCAAAGGTGCGGGAAATCCAGCTTCCAGCATTAGCATAACGAATACTCTGCAATATAAAACGAAGCTGAACGGTACATTGAATACATTTACCGAACCTGCTACTAACACTGGTGCAGATGCATCCCTGTTCACTTGGACCGGATATAATTTCTCCTCATTATAATTAAGATATAGATTAGCGAGGTTTATTTTTTAATAGGAGGTATGGGAGTATTTGTAACAAACAGATTCTCCCATATTCTATTTGTTTGTTTTCGTAATCTTATTTTAGTTTTTTTATTTGGTTTTTTATGGTATGAGTGATTTCCTTTTTCGTATATTTGTCGACCTATTATCTTACAATGATATAAATTATGCAAACAGACAACGAGCGGTACCATAAAATGGCTTCTCTTGCACAGATCGGGTGGTGGGAAGTAGATTTAACGACAGGATATTACTTATGTTCCGATTATCTTTGTGATCTTCTGGGCTTGGATGGAGACACTATTTCTAATTCGGATTTTCTGAATCTGGTACGTGAAGATTATCGCAAGCAAATTACCCAAGAGTTTCAGGCAAACACTTCTATTCATAAGGACTTTTATGAACAAACTTTTCCTATTCATTCCAAATATGGTGAGGTTTGGTTACATACTCGTCTGGCTTTTCGTGAGAAGGGAGCAGGTGCTGATGGAGGTGATAAATCCTTCGGAGTAATCCAGCGTGTCGAAGCTCCTAAGGAAGAAGATCAAAGGGATGCATTAAGACGTGTGAATGACTTGCTTCGCCGTCAGAATTTTGTGTCGCAATCGTTGCTTCGTTTCCTTCGTGATGAAGAGGTGGAATCTTGTATAACAGATATTTTAAGAGATATACTGAATCTATATGATGGCGAAGGACGCGTTTATATTTTTGAATATGATGAGACTCATACCCATCATAGTTGTACTTATGAAGTTGTTTCCGAAGGGGTATCAGCTGAAAAAGAGACTCTCCAAAATATACCTATCAGTCAATCGAAGTGGTGGAGTGAACAGATATTAGCTGGTAAACCTATTCTCTTGGATACATTGGAACAATTACCGGAAGCAGCAGCCGATGAGTATAAGATACTTGCTGTTCAGGGGATTCGTTCTTTAATGGTTACTCCTTTGATGACGGGTGATCACGTTTGGGGGTATATGGGCATTGATCTGGTGAAAAATTACCATGGCTGGAGTAATGAAGATTTTCAATGGTTCTCTTCATTGGGAAATATTATAAGCATTTGTATCGAGTTGCGTAAGGCCAAGGACAAGGTGATCCGTGAACAGGCTTTCCTGAATAACCTGTTCCATTTTATGCCGATGGGTTATATCCGTATGTCGATTATCCGTGACGAGAATAATAAGCCTTGTGATTATCGGGTGACAGATGCAAATGAGGTAAGTTCCACATTTTTCGGACATCCTTTGGAATCTTATATTGGTGCTTTGGGATCTGAAAAGCATTCCGACTATCTCCAAAAACTTGATTTCCTGAAAGAGATCCTGGATAGTGATTCTTATAGGGAAAAAGATGAATATTTTCCTAAAACGGAACGCTATACGCATTGGATTATTTATTCTCCTGAACAGGATGAAGTTGTCGGCTTGTTCCTCGATTCCACGGGATCAGTGAAAGCCAATCGGGCACTGGACCGGAGCGAAAAGTTATTTAAGAATATCTTTACCAATATCCCGGCAGGAGTCGAAATCTATGATAAAGACGGGTATCTGGTGAATTTAAATAATAAAGATCTGGAGATATTCGGTGTAGTGAATAAATCGGATGTAATAGGGGTTAATTTCTTTGAGAATCCGAATGTACCACAGAACATCCGTGATCGTGTGAGGAATGAGGATTTAGTCGATTTCCGGCTTAACTATTCTTTTGAGCAAACCGGGGGATATTATGAAACAAGCCGCTCCAACGTGATCGAACTATATTCGAAAGTTAGTAAACTATATGACAACGAGGGTAACTTTAACGGATATATCTTAATCAGCATTGACAATACGGAACGCATCGACGCGATGAATCGTATCCGTGATTTTGAGAATTTCTTCCTGATGATATCCGACTATGCCAAGGTAGGTTATGCTAAACTGAATCTTTTGAACCGGAAAGGTTATGCTATTAAACAGTGGTATAAGAATTTGGGTGAGGAAGAAGATATTCCTTTGAGCGAGGTTGTGGGAGTTTATGGCAAAATGCATCCGGAAGACCGTAAACGTTTCTTTGATTTCTATGACGAAGTCAAGAAGGGTAAAAGGAGGCATTTTCAGGGAGAAGTGCGTATTCGTCGTCCCGGAACAAAGAACGAATGGAATTGGGTAAATAGTAATGTAATGGTCACTAACTATAGACCGGAAGAAAACGAAATAGAAATCATCGGCATCAATTATGACATCACAGAGCTGAAAGAGACCGAAGCCGAATTGATTCAGGCACGCGATAAAGCGGAGATGATGGATCGCTTGAAAAGTGCTTTCCTTGCAAATATGAGTCATGAAATCCGTACGCCGCTGAATGCTATTGTTGGTTTCTCCGATTTGTTGGTGGAAACTGAAGACGTGGCAGAACGTCAGGAGTATATTAAGATTGTACGTGAGAATAATGATCTGTTACTGCAACTTATTTCGGATATACTCGACCTCTCGAAGATTGAGGCTGGTACGTTTGAGTTTACTAATGGAGACGTAGATGTAAATCTGTTGTGTGAGGATATTGTCCGCTCGATGCGTATGAAAGCGAAAGAAGACGTGGAACTGGTACTTGATAATCATCTTCCGGTCTGTCATGTCATTAGTGATCGTAATCGCATACATCAGGTGATCTCTAACTTTGTTAATAATGCAATGAAGTTTACCTCCGAAGGGAGTATTCATGTCGGATATGAAATAAAAGAAGGAGAGTTGGAGTTTTATGTCAAAGATACGGGAATCGGTATTGAGAAAGAGCAGTTACCGCATATTTTTGAACGTTTTGTGAAGCTTAATTCTTTTGTGCACGGTACAGGATTGGGACTTTCTATCTGTCAAAGCATTGTAGAACAACTGGGTGGACGTATTGGCGTTGACTCTGAAAAAGGAAAAGGATCACGGTTCTGGTTTACTATTCCTGGGGTAATTGTGACGGAAGAGATGAGTTGTGCCCGGTAAAGGGGCAATTTAATATATAAAGGAAACGGTCTTGGTTTTGATGTCGATTGATAGGGACATGAAACCAAGACCGTTTCTTATGTTATAGAGGTAGTTCGTTTATATTCCGAACGACAATTTATCGATAGACTGATATACGATACTTGCGATACCCAGTCCGATGATACCCAGTGTGCAGAGTGCCAGTCCCCATTTCGTGCAGCGGTCGCTGCGGAAAGTAGGAATCGGGTTGTCGGAAGGAGTGACATACATTGCTTTTACAATCAACAGATAATAGTACAATGAAATCACTGTATTTACCAATGCAATGAATACCAGCAAGTGGAAACCTGCGTCGAAAGCAGCCATGAAGATAAAGAACTTCGAGAAGAATCCGGCAAACGGAGGGATACCTGCCAATGAGAACAGAGACAGAGTCATCAGGAAAGCAATTTTGGGATTCGTTTTATAAAGTCCTGCGTAATCTTCGAGCGTGAATTTCTGACTGCGCAATGCCACGATAGTAATCACGGCAAATACTCCGAGGTTGGCAGCAGCGTACACTAATACGTAATATACCAAAGCTGTCATGCCTTGTGCCGTACCTCCGATAACGCCCAACATAATGTATCCCGCTTGTGAAATACTGGAGAACGCCATCAAACGTTTCAGGTTCTGCTGACGGACAGCAAATATATTGGCAATCGTGATAGAAGCGATGGTTACCCAATAAAGTACTTCCTGCCAGTCATTGATCATTGGAGCGAATACTTTGATAAGTACAGCCAACAAAACAAATGCTGCCGATCCTTTTGATATAACGCTCAAATAAGCGGTAACTGCACTCGGAGCACCTTCGTAAACGTCTGCTGTCCATAAGTGGAACGGAACCAATGATAATTTGAATGCCATTCCTGCAAAGAAGAATACAAATGCCATGATCTGCAACGGATTTCCGTCAATATGGGCAGGAAGGTCATCGAAATAAAGAGTACCGGCAGAACCGTAGATCATTGACAGACCGAACAACAGTAATGCACTGGAGAAAAGAGCTGTCAGAATGTATTTGGCTCCTGCTTCGGCAGAGTTATGACGGTATTTGTCAAAGGCAATCAGCGCTGCCATCGGGATAGAAGCAGTTTCCAGTCCGATGAAGAACATCAGGAAGTGTCCGGCAGAAATCATGAGGTACATACCAAACAAGGTAGAGAGTGTTAGTACATAGAATTCTCCTTGCTTGAACGAAGTATCTTCTCTTTTCATCCATTCGTGTGCCATCAGGAAAACAATCAGTGTGCCGACGTTCAGGATTGATTTAATCACTGTGTGCATCGGTACATAATGATACATACCGCCGAATGCATCGGCAGCAGTTCCCGGAATTAAATTGATAGCTGTATGGATAGCCATCAGAATAACGGGTAACATTGTGTTCAGGCGTGCTTTCCCACCATTTTTGTGTGCATCCGGACTCATGAAGAGGTCAGCTAGAAATAGCAGCAGTAAGACGGCTATGAGCGACAGCTCTTCTCGCATATATAGAAATTGTGAATAATCCATCTTTATCAATTCAAAATTAAAGATTAAAAATTAAAGGGCTATGGAATCAGTTGTGAGACTACGGGGAGTACACTTTCACCAATCATGTGGCTAACCCAGAAAGGAGCCATACCTAGTCCGGCTACACAAACGATGAGGCAGATAACGGCTACACGTTCGTCCCAAGTCGCATCAGTCAGTTCGAGATGATGTTTGTTGGTACAGGTTCCGTATAGAATTTTACCTACCAGACGCAGAATGTAGACTGCAGTAATCACAATCGAAGAACAAGCGATGATAGTCAGTACCCGGTGGAACTGGTCGTTGTTCTGGAAAGAGCCGACGAAAATAGTCATTTCAGCAATAAAACCACTTAATCCCGGCAGACCGAGGTTGGCAAGACCGGCAATTACATAACATACGCTAAGGAACGGCATAACTTTCATTAAGCCGGCAAGCTCGCGAACGTCACGTGTGTGTGTACGTCCATAAATCATACCGATAAGAGCAAAGAACAAGGCTGTCATCAATCCGTGTGAAAGCATCTGAAGGATAGCTCCTGTTGCTGCTGTCTGATTCAGCATCAGAATAGCGAAAAGAACCAGTCCGCAGTGAGATACGGATGAATAAGCATTGATATATTTCAAGTCGGTCTGTACGCAAGCGGAGAATGCACCGTAAACTACAGAGATACCTGTCAATATCAGGAATATCCATGAAAGTTCGTTAGCAGCTTCCGGCATCAGATACATGGCGATACGGAAACATCCGTAACCTCCCAGTTTCATCAATACTCCGGCATGAAGCATAGATACGGCAGTCGGGGCGGAAGCGTGACCGTCAGGACTCCATGTGTGGAACGGGAAAAGGGCACCTAATACACCGAAACCAAGGAAAGTCAGCGGGAACCAGATGCATTGCTGTGCAAAAGGTATGTTGTGCAACTGCGCGATTTCGAGGAGGTTCATAGTGGTTGCTCCCGAACCGAAATAGATTCCGAGAATACCGATCAGCAGGAAGGCAGAACCACCCATCAACATGAGGGTCAGCTTCATGGCTGCATATTCTTTACGTCCCGATCCCCATACACCAATCAACAGGTACATCGGTATCAATGCGATTTCGTAGAACATGAACATGGTGAATAAATCGACGGATATAAAGAATCCGAATACTCCCATAGACAATAGGGTGAACCAAAGGAAATATTCTTTTGTCAGCGGTTGCAGACGCCAGGAAGCAAATGTACCGGTGAACACAATGACAGCGGACAGTAACAACATGGCTACCGAAATTCCGTCAACACCTACTGAATAGGATATGTGAAGCGGGGCATACCAAAGCGTATCTGCACGGAAAAGCATTTCTGCCGTGTTTCCGGCACTACGCTCTCCCAGATACAGGAATGTAAGTACGACGGAGGCAATCAGAAGTGCCGATGCGCCAGTAACCATAACCCCCCGGATGGCTTTGATTCCTCGTGCTGCCCAGAGTCCGGCCAGCATCAATAAGGGGATAAGTACGAATATTGATAAGAAATTCATCTTTATGATTTACTATTTAAAGATTTACTATTTAGAGAATCAGCAGTAGGATAAGTGCCAGTGCACCGCAAAGGAACACGTATGCATATTGTTGTACCTGACCGCTCTGCAAACCACGGATCTCGTCGCTTGTTGTGTTGGTAGCCCATGCCAGAAAATCAAAGAATCCATCCACTACATGACGGTCGAACCATGCGATAGGAGTAGAGATGCAGCGGAAGATAATCTTATGCGTGATAAACTGGTATATATCGTCAATATAGAAGCGGTTATAAGCAGCCTTGTGCAGACCTTTGAACTGTTTTGCCAATGAATCGGCAACTGGCTGTTTGGCATTCTTGTACATCCATGTAGCGATTGCAATCGAAATAATCGCAATGACAACGCTCGTAATAGCCACCGACGGATCGAGATGGATGGAATAAGATTCTCCATTCGAACTGATGAAGTGTCCGAAAGGAATAAATCCGGCTCCACAAGTTACTGCCGCCAGAAACATCAATGGGAAAGTCATAGCCAGCGGACTTTCATGTGGTGTGTGGTGTGCATGGAGCTCTTTGTTTTCCTTGCCCCAGAAAATACCGTAGTAGAGACGGAACATATAGAAAGCGGTCATCGCAGCAATTACTGTCATTACCCATCCCATTACAGGGCTGTATTGGAAGCAAGCAGCCAGAATTTCATCTTTCGAGAAGAAACCCGAGAATGGAGGAATACCGGCAATAGCAAGACAAGCAATCAGGAATGTCCAGTGAGTGATCGGCATATATTTGCGTAAACCTCCCATCGCGGACATTTCGTTAGAATGTACAGCATGAATGATACTACCTGCACCGAGGAAGAGCAATGCCTTAAACATAGCATGTGTGAAGAGGTGGAACATGGAAGCCATGTAGCCCAAGCCTCCTTCATGAGGATCCATGGAAGTACAGACACCCAGAGCTACCATCATGAAACCAATCTGTGAAATGGTAGAGAAAGCCAGTACGCGTTTAATATCTGATTGTACGCAAGCCACACTTGCTGCATAGAATGCGGTGAATGCACCTACCCAGGCAACCATGTGCAGCGTATTCGGTGCATAGGCAATGAAAAGCGGGAACATACGTGCCACCAAATATACACCGGCAACAACCATGGTAGCCGCATGAATCAATGCACTGACCGGAGTAGGACCTTCCATTGCATCCGGCAACCAGATATGCAACGGGAACATGGCACTTTTACCGGCACCACCGACAAACATCAATCCGAGAGCCAATGGAAGCATAGAAGCTCCACCGCTTATCAAGGATACCGTGTCCGGGGTAAATCCGAATGTACCACCATAATATCCGTAAATCAGGATACCGATCAGGAAGCCCAAGTCGGCAAAGCGAGTGACAATAAACGCTTTCTTGGAAGCGGCAACCGCAGCAGGTTTTGTATAGTAGAAACCGATTAGCAGATAAGAGCTTACACCCACCAATTCCCAGAAAAGGTACATCTGGAAGATGTTGGTTGCAACAACCAATCCCAGCATAGACATGGTAAACAGGGATAGGAAAGCATAATAACGTTGAAAACCTACCTCACCTTTCATGTAGCCGAAAGAGTATATATGTACCATCAGTGACACGGTAGAGATGACAATCAACATCATTACTGATATAGGATCGAGCAGGATGCCCAAATCAAAGTGTAAGGTCTCTGTAAAAGGAAGCCACGTGAAGTTGTAAGGTATCAGTGTGGCGAATGTTCCGTCTTCCAGTCGTGGAGCCGAGAAATATTGGATAGCTGTAACGTAGGATAGTACCGCTACTGCTCCCAGTATCAGCGTACCAATTGTGCCCGCTGTCCGATGGGACATCCATTTACCTCCGATTCCCAGTATGAGAAAGGAGAAGAAAGGAAGAAGGAGTATTAGAATTGTTAGTTCCATACAGTTTTATTTTTATTACTTGATTTATTATTATTTGTTCTTGGTGAGAAACAAATCACCACTTCAGCTCGTCCAAGTTGCGCACCTGGATGCTCCGGAGATTACGATAAATGTTAATCATGATGGCAATGGCTACTGCAGTTTCCGCAGCCGAGATGGCGATGGAAAAGAGTGCAAAGAAATAGCCTTCCATTCCCTCCGGAAAGAGAAAACGGTTGAACACGGCAAAGTTGATGTCCGTGGCGTTCAGCATTAACTCTACAGAAATCAGGATAGCCAGTGTGTTCCGGCGGGTAAAGAATCCATAGATTCCTGCAAACATCATGATGGTAGAAACTACCAGATAATATTCCATGTGTATCATATACTTAATACTTAATAGTTAATACTTGATTTTCTATCTCTTACGTGCAATTATGATACCACCGATGATACAAGCCAGCAACAGGATACTGACAGCTTCGAAAGGTAATATATAACCGTATTTGTCGCTACTAAGCAAAGCGTTCCCGATGGCATGAATATTGATCTCGTGCGGGGCAAGATTAGCCGTCTGCATGAAATTATGCTTCAACGTGATGGTCAGGATAATTGCTAAACCGGCAATCATGGTAATGAGCCCGGCCAGGAGCTTACTTCGTTTCACTTTCTCGGCTCGATCACCTTCTCCGCTGGTCAACAGGATGGAGAATACATAAAGAACGACGATACCACCGGCATAAACCATTATCTGAACAGAGCCCAGGAAGGTGTAACCCAGCAAAAAATAGATGCCGGCCGTGCCGAAGAGCACGAAGAGCAGGTAGGTGGCCGAGCGTACGATACGTTGGGTAGTCACCGTCATGATGGACATAGCAATAATAAATGCTGCCAAAAAGTAGAATACTACTGTTTCAAGTGTTGATCCCATATCTAAACTTCTTTTTTCTTTTCTATTACTTTACTACCGTCGTGATTCAGTTTCAGGACAAGTTTTGTCCGGTCGAATACTGCATGTTCGAAGTTCTGGTCGAACGTAATCGCATCATGCGGACAAGCATTGACACAGAGTTGGCAGAACATACAGGCACCCAGGTCATATTCATAGGTTGCCAGGATTTTCTTTTTCTTGCCATCTTCTGTTTCGACGGTTTCGCTGGTCACTTTGATTGTATCGTTCGGACAAGCCATTTGGCATAATCCGCAGGCTACACAGCGATGTTCATTATTCTCATTGTGGGGCATATTCAGCGTACCACGGAAACGGTCGAACATTTTCAGCTCTTTCCGGTTTTCGGGATATTGCTCGGTCACTTTCTTGCGGAAGTATACCTTGATGCTGGTTTTCATACCCGTTGCCAGTGTGCTGATGCCGTGCACCAGACCACCTAAGTACGTATATTTTTTATCTTTATATTCCATAATTTTCATTTATCAAAAGTGGAAGCCGAAAGCTACGCAGCATGCCATTAATAATAGGTTTACCATAGAAATTGGAACCAGATATTTCCATTCCAGATTCAGAATCTGGTCGATACGTAAACGTGGGAACGTCCATTTGATCCACATCAGAAGGAACACCACGAAGAATGCTTTAGCGAAGAACCAGATAAAGCCCGGAATATAATCCATTACAGTGTTGAATCCATCCAGCCCGACGATGTGTAACGGCATCCATCCTCCCAGGAAGATAGTGGTGGCAACACTGGCCACGATAAACAGATTCAAGTATTCTGCCAGATAGAAGAAACCGAAACCCATACCGGAGTATTCTGTGTGGTATCCGGCAGTCAGCTCACTTTCAGCTTCGGGAAGGTCGAACGGGCCACGGTTACATTCTGCATTTCCGGCAATCAGGTAAATGATAAAAGCAATGACAGCAGGGATATGTCCTTTGAAGATGAACCAGCCGTCAGCCTGTCCTTCTACGATTTCAGAAAATTGCATGGTTCCCATCAGCACTACCATAGTCATGATACTCATACCAACAGAAAGTTCGTAACTGATAATCTGTGCACCGCTTCGCATGGCACCGATCAAAGAGAATTTGTTGTTACTACCCCAACCAGCCAGCAAGATACCGACAACTCCAATGCTGGAAGCAGCCAACAGGAAGAACACGCCCACGTTAAAGTCCAGAATCGCTGCACCTTTATTAAAAGGAATACAAGCGAAAGTCAGGAATGAGGCGATAATCACCATGAATGGAGCAAGATTGTAAAGGAAATGGTCGGCACCCTTCGGCATGAAGATTTCTTTGGTCATCATTTTGAGTACGTCACAGACCACTTGAATAGAACCCCATTTACCAACACGGTTCGGACCAAGACGACACTGGAAGAAACCGCAAACTTTACGCTCCATGTAGATCAATATGATAGCCAGGATGGCATATAGTGCTACGAGGCACACGCCGACAGCTACACATTCTATAAAGATGGCTAATCCCTCCGGCATAATGGAGAGCAGTAGCTCATGTATCCAGTTTGTTACTATACTAAAGTCGAACATATATTCTTAATAATTAAGTATTTTATCTATCAATATCCGGAACGACATAATCTATTGTTCCGCCAATAGCAATTAAGTCGGCAATCTTCGTTCCCCGGCAGATGGTGTCGATTGCGGCAACAAGCGGCAATCCCGTAGCACGGTAGTGCAGGCGGTAAGGTGTTTTGTCACCCTGGCTTTCAAGGAAGACACCAAATTCACCACGGCTTCCTTCTACTGCAGCGTAATAACTGCCTTCCGGAACACGGATGATAGGCTTCATCTTCTCCTGATAAGGTCCTTCGGGAATATTGTCTATTAATTGTTCGATGATGTTCAGACTTTCCATGATTTCATCCATACGCACCAGGTAACGGGCAAAGCAGTCACCTTCCGTATAAATAATTTCTTTGAAATCTACTTTGTCGTATACACCGTATGGCATTCGTTTGCGTACGTCACACGCCCATCCTGAAGCACGGCCTGTACCTCCGGTACAACCGAAAGAGATGGCATCTTCACGGCTTAACACACCGACGCCTTTCATACGGCTTTGTGCGATGATGTTACCCGTAAATATATCATGATATTCGTGGATGATTCCTCTCATATAAGGAATGAACTCTTTTACTCGTTTGACGAAGTTAGGATGAAGATCAGCCTGTACACCGCCAATTGTATTGTAGTTCATAATCAGACGTCCGCCACAAGTCTCTTCAAAGATGTCGAGAATTTTCTCGCGATCACGGAATCCATAGAAAAATGCTGTCAACGCTCCCAAGTCCATGGCAAGACAAGAGTAGAACAGCAAGTGAGAGTCGATACGTTGCAATTCATCCATAATGGTACGGATATACTTCACACGTTCGCTAACCTCAATACCCATAGCCTTTTCAATACACATACACAGTGCATGACGGTTCTGGTGTGCACCTAGATAGTCAAGACGGTCTGTCAAAGCCAATGTTTGAGGGTAGGTGAGGCTTTCATTCATTTTCTCGATGCCCCGGTGGATATAACCGCAGTTCGCATCAATCTTACGAATGATTTCACCTTCCAGAGAAACACGGAAACGCATTACACCATGAGTAGCAGGGTGTTGCGGACCGATGTTAACTACATATTCTTCTTCACCGAACAGCTTCATCTCTTTATTTTTGATGGTTCCGTCCGGGTTCAGTTCTATTTCTTGAGTCGTATCAAACGTCTCTTCATTGGTCATACACAATGGGTTATCCTTTTCCGGGTCATTATCTTTGCGCATTGGATAACCTATCCAATCGTTACGCAGATAAAGCCGGCGCATGTCAGGATGACCGATAAAAGTGATACCGTAATAATCGAAAACTTCACGTTCGTAGAAGTCGGCTATCTTCCAAATGTCGCTGACAGATGGAATTTCAGGTAGCTCGCGGTTGGTTGTCGCTGTTTTTAATGCTATCCGTTCGCCTGTAATGGTAGATTCCAGATGGTAGACTACGCCTAAACCGCGGAGTTTTTCCGGAGCGTCTTTCTCATCGGCTACTCCCCAGTCCATACCGGTGAGGCTTTCGAGAAAGTCCATCTGTTTTTCATTTCGCAAGCGCAGCATCTCGTCGTGTAACGCTGCAGGAGCTATAAATTGTATTTCTTGCATAAATCCTTTTAATTACAGAATGTAGAATCATTCTTCATTTTTTAAATAATCCGGTTTCTTCTCTTTTCTGTTTACTCCACCAAAGAACTTTTCTATTTTTACTTTGCGTTGCAATTGCATCATGCCATAATAGAAAGCTTCAGGACGTGGCGGGCATCCGGGAATATATACATCTACCGGAAGAATCTTGTCCACTCCGTTAACCACATGATAGGACTTTTTGAAAGGACCTCCGCTGACGGCGCATCCGCCTACGGCAACCACATACTTCGGATCGGGCATCTGGTCATAGAGTCGTTTCAGTACCGGAGCCATTTTATTGGTGATTGTTCCGCATACCATAATCATATCAGCTTGGCGCGGACTGGCACGTGCTACTTCAAACCCAAAGCGGGCCATGTCATAACGCGCGGCACCCAGTGCCATAAATTCGATACCGCAACAACTGGTTGCAAAGGTAAGCGGCCACAGTGAGTTACTGCGTCCCCAGTTGATAAAGTCGTCAAGAACTCCGAGGGCAACGTTTGCTCCTCCTGCATTAAGTTCCTTGACCAACTTTTCCAATGATTCATTGTCGATAAACTCATCATACGGAATAGATTTTATTTTTGGCTTTTTGGTTATTTCCATTCCAAAGCTCCTTTCCTCCAGGCATAAGCAAGACCCAGAACTAAAATGATAAAGAAGAAGAGAATACTAATAAGTCCCTGTGGTCCCATGTCATGCATAACTACTGCCCACGGGAACAGTAAAGCAGTTTCGACATCGAACATCAGGAACAGGATAGCAAACAGGTAGTAGCCTACGCGAAACTGCATCCATGATTTACCACGTGTCGGTATACCACATTCATAAGCCTCAAACTTTTGCAGATTGTATGAACGGGGAGAAATAGCACGCGAAAGAGCTACTACTACACCGACAAAAGCAAGCGCTGTCAGTAAAACAACAACTAAAAATGTAAAATTCATAATTCAATAGCTGTTTAGATTGAATATTATATAGAAATAAACAATTAATCTATTCGCCCTATGGAGAATAAAACCAACTGTAATAAAAGACGAGTAAAAGAGTCTACTGTACTGTAGGCTAAATGACAATCTTTCTTAACTCATATATATAATAGGAGATAGGATCATAATAGCACGTTGGGGGATGAGAAGATGAAGAGTGGTACGGTGTTTGAGAATTGTGATGTTCTCCGGAAAAAGCAACTGGCAACAGTATGCTTTTATTTGCCGGGACATGCGTGACGTCCGTATGACTCATATCGCAAGATTGGGTAGCGTAAAGGTTGTAAAGACGTTCTAAAGCATTGTGAATCGGACAATTTTGTGACACATAGCACTTCTCCTGCCGATAAGTCGGGGAGGAAACTTTGCACATATCTTCCATTGCTCCATTAGTTGCACAATGGATGAGCAAAGCCAATACTAAAAGTAGTCCGAATTTTAAGCTTTGTTTCATCTTTCTCCTTTAACGGCTGCAAATATAGAACTAATATTTATACTTTTTGCAAAGTCCGAGTGGCAAAAAAGCTTTTTTTAACTCCGCTTCCAGAGGATTCGTTTTTTGGTCGGTACGGTTTCATAAATATCATTTTGAAATAAGGCTATTCTTTCTCCTGTATTTGTTAAAAGATGCAATAAAAAGAACGATTTACTTCCTTTTTTACGAATTACACAAATAAAATACATTTTTTTGCAGACTAAGAAAGAACGCACTAATATGAAACGCACACTTTGGTTTACATTTTTTCTCTTGAACTCCTTATTTTACCTCTATGCAGGTAATGAAAATGACTCTTTGTTGAAGGTGTTGGACAAAGTGATTTCTGAACGTTTGGTGTATACACAGAAAAAGGAAGCCACCATAAAAGAATTGAAGACAAAGAAGTCCGGACAGAACACTCCGGAAGATTTGTATAATTTGAATAAAGAGATTATCCATCAGTATGAAACTTTTGTCTGTGATTCGGCAGAACAATATATTCATGAGAATATTGAGATTGCAAAGAAGATGGGTAATGAGGAATATCTTTTGGAAGAGAAACTCCGTTTGGCTTTCGTCTATTCCCTATCCGGTTTGTTTATTCAGGCAAATGACATTTTTAAGTCAATTGAGTGTGCAGATTTACCCGATCATCTGAAAGCATTGTATTGTTGGAATAAGATACGCTATTATGAAAACCTCATTAAATATACGGATGATGTACGATTCTCTAAAGGATATATTGTAGAAAAAGAAGCTTATCGAGATACAGTCATGAGTATCTTGTTTAATGAGTCCGACGAGTACAGGAAAGAAAAAGCGGTGAAGCTTCAAGATAGTGGTGACACAAAAGAAGCACTTCAGATATTGACGCAAATATATGATAAACAGGAACCGGAGTCTCATGGATATGCTATGATGGCTATGGGACTTGCACGAATCTATCGGTTGATGAAAAATCCTGAATTGGAGGAAAAGTACCTGATACTGGCTGCTATGACAGATACGAAGTTGGCGGTGAAAGAGAATGAAGCATTGTTGACTTTAGCAGTCAATTTGTATCATAAAGGAGATATAGACCGCGCTTATAATTATATAAAAGTGGCTTTGGATGATGCAATTTTCTATAACTCCCGTTTTAAGAATACCGTAATAGCCCGTATTCATCCGATTATAGAGAATACTTATTTATACAGGTTGGAGGAGCAGAAACGAAACCTGCGTTTTTATATATTACTGACCAGTTTGTTTGTGGTGGCGCTTGCAATAACCTTATATTTCACGTATAAGCAAACAAAAGTGGTATCCCGGGCTAAACGACATCTTAAAGCCATGAATGAGAAATTGATTGGATTGAATAAGAATCTTGATGAAGCAAATCTAATCAAGGAAAAGTATGTGGGATATTTTATGAACCAGTGTGCCGTTTATATTAATAAGCTTGATGAATACAGGAAGAATGTAAACAGGAAAATAAAGACAGGACAAATTGATGATTTGTATAAATCCTCTTCCCGTCCTTTTGAAAAGGAACTTGAAGAACTTTATAATAACTTCGATAAAGCATTTCTTAAATTGTATCCCAATTTTGTAGAAGAGTTTAATTCTCTGTTGAAACCGGAGGAGCATTACAAGCTCGAAAAAGACCAGTTAAATACAGAATTGCGCATATTTGCATTGATCCGATTAGGGATCATAGACGTAGGTCAGATCGCTGTATTTCTACATTATTCTGTGCAGACAATTTATAATTATAAGAGTAAAGTGAAGAGAATGTCTGTTCTTGATAGTAATCTCTTTGAAGAAGAGGTGAAAAAGCTCGGTTCTTTATCTCAAAAATGATTCTACAGGGTTTACCAAAACAACAAAATGGTATTGTGGTAAGATGCTGATTATTAAATATATATAAGATTTTTAGTCTTTAAAACGTCTACTTTCCTGCCTACTTCCACACAGAAGTAGGCTTTTTTCATCTCTATATTTGCAACATAAGATTTTTGATAACTGAATACTAATCTAAAGAAACACACAACTATGAGCTTTTCAGAATTATATCTTATGTATTATCCCAAACTTGTTCGGTTCGCAAAAGAATTTGTTGTACTGGAAGAGGATGCTGAAAACATAACGCAAGATGTGTTTACAGACCTATGGGAGAGAAGAGATGCGATAGATCATATCGAAAATGTAAATGCATACCTTTTCAGACTTGTAAGAAACAGATGCTTGGATTATTTGAAGCATAAGGTATTCGAACAAAAATATGCAGAGAATGTGCAAGCCTCTTTTGAGATAGAATTAAATTTGAAACTGCAATCTTTAGACCGTTTTGATGTATCTGATATATCCGAGGGAAATGAAACGGAAAGACTGGTCAGAGATGCTATCAACAGTTTACCTAAAAGATGCCGTGATATATTTTTGTTAAGTCGTATGAAGGGATTGAAATACAGGGAGATTTCCGAGAAGCTGGGAATTTCGGTGAATACAGTGGAATGTCAAATGGGAATAGCACTTAAAAAATTGAGAGTAAAACTTAATGTGTGCTTAGCAGCGTGACTTTTAATTAATTTATAGATATTCTTTTAGGGGTTTTTATATATCTAATCGTTCTTTGATAAAAAAGGACGAGGAATGAGAAATTTTCTGAATAGATATTTTGCTGATGAACTGACTTCTGATGAAAAAACAAATTTTCTGCAGGAAGTGGATAATAGTGAAGAACTTAAAGAAGAATTTATTGTAAATCAGAATCTTTTGGTACTTCTTGATTGGACATTTCCGGAGAATGAGAATGACGAAGAAGTTGCGCAGCTAAAATTAAAAGAATTTATGCGTAAAATGGAACAACGCAAAACCAAATAGTCTTAGGATACCATGAATAAAATTTATATCATATTACTGACTGTTTTCTTATCTACTAATGCCTATTCGCAGCAAGCCTATTTTGTTGACGGATACCATGGCGGAATATATGGTCATTATCCGGTGAAATGGAAAACGCAATTTATAGTGGATCAGTTGCACATGCATCCGGATTGGCGAATAGGTCTGGAAATAGAACCTGAAACCTGGGATACGGTTCGTGTACAGACCCCAGAAGCTTATCAGCATTTTAAAGAAGTGGCAACCAGTCAGCAGGTAGAATTTACGAATCCTACTTATGCGCAGCCTTATTGCTATAATATTTCGGGTGAAAGTATCATACGGCAGTTTCAATATGGTATAGCTAAAATAAATGCACATTTTCCAGAGGTGGATTTCGTCACTTATTCCGTGGAGGAACCTTGTTTCACAAGCTGTTTGCCACAAATTCTTAAACTATTCGGTTTTAAATATGCTGTATTGAAATGTCCTAATACTTGTTGGGGAGGATATACGGCTGCTTATGGTGGTGAACTGGTTAACTGGGTAGGACCAGATGGTACTTCCATATTGGCAGTTCCCCGGTATGCTTGTGAAGAATTGGAGCAGAAATCGACTTGGCAAACAACTGCCTGGGGGAATTCGGACGCATATTTGAAAGCTTGTCGTGATGCAGGTATCCAGCATCCGGTTGGTATGTGTTTTCAGGATGCCGGATGGAAAAATGGTCCGTGGATAGGAAGTGGGAAGAACACAAAAAATAACTCTATATATATGAGATGGAGAGATTACATTGAAAAGATCTCCATTGGAAAAACAGATGATGACTGGCATTTCTCACAGGAGGACATGCATGTAAACCTGATGTGGGGAAGTCAGGTGATGCAGCGTATCGCACAGGAAGTACGCACATCTGAAAATCGGATTATCATGGCGGAAAAAATGTCCGTGATGGCTTATCTGAAGAATAAATATACCTGTCCACAAGCTGATATGGATGAGGCATGGCGCACTTTAATGCTGGCGCAGCATCATGACTCATGGATTGTGCCCTACAATGGATTGAATAAACAGGGTACATGGGCAGATCAGATCAAACGCTGGACAGATAGTACGAATGCTATTGCTGATGGAATTATCGGAGCATCTATGCAGAGCTTTGATAATCCCATTGCTCAACAGAAAAAGGTCACTCAACAACAGTATATACGCGTTTTCAATACTTTAGGAACGGAAAGAAAAGAAACAATGAATGTCCTTCTTCCTTCGGAATCAGGATATTCGGATTTAGGTATTTATGATTGGAAAGGGAAAGAGATAGGTTGCTTTGTAGAAAGTGAGGGTGAAAAAATAAGATTGTTTTTTGAAGCAGATATTCCTCCTTTCGGTTACTCCACGTATTGCATAAAAAAGAAAGAAACAGGTAAAAGAGCAGTTTCGGGGAATGAACAGGTTTCAAAGAGTGAAAAGGTTAATGAACAGGAGTACGCGGTTGAAAATGATATGTATAAGATTGTTTTCGACTTATCGAAAGGAGGAATTATAAAAAGTCTGATTGCTAAGAAAGAGGGGAATAAAGAGTTTGCATGTAAAACAGGTGAATATTCTTTGGGAGAATTGAGAGGTTTCTTTTATGAAGAAAATAAATTTCATTCTTCTACGGAAACACCGGGCAGACTGACGGTATTGAGAGATAACACGTATGAGAAAAAAGTAAAGGTACAAGGAGAAATTGCTTCTCATCCGTTTACACAGATTGTAACTTTTTCTAAAGGAACAAAACGAATTGATTTTGAATTGACAATCGATTGGAAAAAGAATGTAGGTATTGGAGAATATAAAGAAAATCATTGGAGTGATAATCGTAGGGCCTTTTGTGACGACCGGTTTAAACTGAATGTTCTGTTCCCGGCCGATCTTCATTCTCCTCGTATCTATAAGAATGCACCGTTTGATGTTTGTGAAAGTAAACTCGACAATACTTTCTTTAATTCCTGGGATCAGATCAAACATAATATCATACTTCATTGGGTTGATTTGGCTGAACAGGAGGGCGATTATGCACTGGCTTTATTGTCAGATCATACCACTTCTTATTCTCATGGGAAAGATTATCCATTAGGACTCACAGCTCAATATTCGGGAGGAGGACTTTGGGGGCCGGATTATAAAATTACGCAGCCGCTGAAGATGAAATATGCAATCATACCTCATCGTGGTAAATGGGACAAAGCATCAATAGCAGATGATAGCGATTGTTGGAATGAGCCGTTGCTATATTCCTGCCATTCAATAGCAGCTTTGGAATCAAAATCATTTGTCGATTTGCGAAATACAGGTTATCAAATAAGTACTGCCCGGTTGGAAAGTGGAAAGATTATATTACGCCTGTTTAATGCAGAAGGAAATGACAAGCTACAGAAGATCGTTTTCGATATGCCATTATCAAGCGTGGAAGAAGTCGATCTGAATGGTCAATGCATCGAAAGAAAGAAAATAAAAACACATGCCGGAAAGTCGGAAATGACAATTTCAATGCCTCGTTTTGGTATAAAGACATTTGTTTTGGGTTTGAATTAAAATAATTATAATATTGTTATGTATAAAGCAACTGCTAGTCTTTTAATTGCTTGCTCTTTGTGGTGGATGACAGGGTGTTCATCGGTCCATACAGCTTCGGAAGAACTAATCCCGACGGATTATGTAAATCCATTTATTGGCGCCAGTACCAGTGTGGGAGCTGCCGGCGTTTATCATGGGTTAGGTAAAACTTTTCCTGGGGCTACGACTCCTTATGGTATGGTGCAAGTTAGCCCGAACACAATAACAGGAGGCGATAACGGTTCCGGTTATAGTGATGAGCATAAAACGATTGAGGGATTTGCTTTTACCCAGATGAGTGGCGTAGGGTGGTTTGGGGATCTAGGAAATTTTCTTGTAATGCCAACTACCGGTGAATTGTATAAAGTGGCAGGCAAAGAGAATAACGATAGTATCAAAGGATATCGTTCGGCTTATAATAAAGTAACCGAGACAGCTAAAGCCGGATATTATTCTGTAGAGTTGACTGATTACAAAATAAAAGTAGAGAGCAGTGCGACGCCGCATTGTGGAATATTGCGTTTCACTTATCCCTCTAACGATCAATCCCGTATTCAGATAGATCTGGCACGCAGGGTAGGAGGAACATCTACTTCCCAATATATTAAAGTGGTAGATGATTATACGATTCAAGGCTGGATGAAGTGCACACCCGATGGTGGTGGATGGGGTAATGGCGAGGGAAAAGCCAATTATACCGTTTATTATTATGCGCAATTCAGCAAACCTCTGACTGATTACGGTTTCTGGAGTGCAGATATTCCTGACCAATGGACCCGGAAGCGGGATGAGGTAGTGAGTATTCCCTATCTGACACGTGTTTCACAGGCTCCGATTATAAAAGATAAGAAAGAGTTGGAAGGCAAACACTTGGGCTTCTTTACTGAATTTCCGACCAAAGAAGGGGAGAGCGTGGAGATGAAAGTGGGTATCTCTTTCGTCGATATGGAAGGAGCTGCTAATAATTTTAAACAGGAAATTGCTTCTAAAGATTTAGCACAGGTAAAACAGGAGGCTACGGATTTGTGGAATAAAGAACTTGGCCGCATTCGGATATCCGGCGGTACGGATGATGAAAAAACGATATTCTATACTGCCATGTATCATACAATGATCGATCCTCGTATCTATACGGATGTGGACGGACGTTATGTAGGTGGAGATTATAAAGTGCATGCGGGCGACAGTACTTTCACGAAACGGACTATATTTAGCGGATGGGATGTCTTTCGCAGTCAGTTCCCTTTACAGACTATTATCAATCCACGCTTAGTTAGCGATGAACTGAACTCCCTGATTACTATGGCCGATCAAAGCGGACGTGAATATTACGAGCGTTGGGAGCTTATGAATTCTTATTCCGGCTGTATGCTGGGCAATCCTGCCCTGTCTGTTTTGGCAGATGCCTATATCAAAGGAATCCGTACATACGATGCGGAGAAGGCATATCAATATGCAGTCAATACATCACATCGCTTTGGCAATGATTCATTGGGATATGTTCCCGAACCATTGAGTATTTCTACTACTTTGGAATACGCATATACAGACTGGTGTATATCCCAATTAGCAAAAGCTATGGGGAAAGAAGACGATGCTAAATGTTTCTATGAAAAGGGACAGGCTTATCATCATGTTTTTGACCATGAGAAAGGTTGGTTCCGCCCTCGTAAAGCAGATGGAACATGGGTGGCATGGCCGGAGAATGCACGTCTTAAAGAGTGGTATGGCTGTATAGAAGCCAACTCCTATCAACAGGGATGGTTTGTACCTCACGATGTTGCGGGTATGGTGGAATTGATGGGAGGTAAGGAAAAAGTAATTGCCGACCTGACTGATTTCTTCAATAAGACTCCTTCCAATATGTTGTGGAATGAATATTATAATCATGCAAATGAGCCGGTGCACTTTGTTCCTTTCCTGTTCAATCAGCTTGCCGTGCCTTGGCATACACAAAAGTGGACTCGCTATACTTGCGAAAAAGCTTATGCGAATAAAGTAGAAGGTATTGTCGGCAATGAAGATGTAGGCCAGATGTCGGCATGGTATGTGTTGGCAGCCTCCGGTGTTCATCCTTCTTGTCCGGGTAATACACGTATGGAAATTACAAGTCCGGTATTTGACAAAGTGGAATTTCGCTTGGATCCTACCTATTATTCGGGAAAGACATTTACTGTAATAGCTCATGATAACAACACGAACAACATCTATATACAAAAGGCTTTGCTGAATGGCAAGGAGTACAATAAATGCTATCTCGATTTTGCGGATATTGTAGCCGGAGGTACATTGGAACTGTTTATGGGCGATCAGCCCAATACCGGATGGGGTATCTAATAGGAGTAAGGATTGGAAAAACAAATGGTAACTTTAAATGCTTGATTGATGAATAAGCTTGGTCTTTTTTTATTATCGTTGATGGCTACTTCTATTCAGGGGGTATGTGCTGAAAAGGATATAAATATGTCGTTAAACAGCTCTGATTCCGGAATTGTCTGGGAGGTGAAACCGCAGGCAGATTTGGAAAATGCGACCGGAGAACAAATATCTACTCCCGGGTTTAAAATGCCCGATTATGTGAAAGGCGTAGTTCCCGGAACTGTTTTTACAGCTTATGTAGATGCCGGGATTGTTCCTGATCCTAATTATGCCGATCATATTTATAAAGTGGACGAAACGTATTATAATCGTCCTTTCTGGTATCGTACCGAATTTAAACTTCCGGCTTCCTATTCGAAAGGCAAACGTGTGTGGCTTCATTTTGATAATACGAATCGTTTTGCTGATTTCTATTTTAACGGAGAGAAAATATCTGGAACGAAAACGTCTACTAAAGATGTAAGCGGTCACATGATACGGTCAAAATTTGATGTAACTCATCTGATAAAGAAATCCGGTAAGAATGCAATTGCTGTTTTGATTACCGATCCCGATCAGAAGAAAACACGCAAGGCTAAAGATCCGTATGGAGTTGCATGTAGCCCCAGTTATCTGGCAGGTGCCGGATGGGACTGGATGCCTTATGTACCGGGACGTCTGGCGGGTATCACAGGTAATGCTTATCTGGCTGTTACCGGAGATGTAGTGATGGAAGACCCTTGGGTGCGTTCAGATTTGCCTGTTTTGCAGAAAGCGGAGATTTCTATTTCGACTGATGTAAAGAATGCTTCTCTTGAACGAAAGAAAGTGGTTATTTCCGGAGTTATCCAGCCGGGAAATATATCCTTTTCCAAAGATATTCAAGTGGATGGAGGGGCGACTGCCAGATTGTCTATCAACAAAGATGAATTCGCGCAATTGATTATCAATCATCCGAAACTTTGGTGGCCAAACGGTTATGGTGTTCCCAATCTTTATACTTGCAAACTAACTTGTTCTGTAGATGGTAAACCATCGGATGTGAAAGAACTCACGTTTGGTATCAAGAAGTATGAGTATAAAATGATTGATAATGTGGTAGGTTATCCTGTTCTGACCTTTTTTATCAACGGACAGAAGATCTATCTGAAAGGAGGTAATTGGGGAATGAGCGAGTATCTGCTTCGGTGTCAGGGTAAAGAGTATGAAACAAAGATCAGATTACATAAAGAAATGAATTATAATATGATTCGTTTGTGGACAGGCTGTGTGACTGACGATGAATTTTACGATTATTGTGATAAGTATGGAATTATGGTATGGAATGACTTCTGGTTGTATGTAGCTTATAATGAGGTGGCACAACCGGAAGCTTTCAAAGCAAACGCTCTTGATAAGGTCAAACGTTTGCGAAATCATCCTTCTATTGCCATTTGGTGTGGAGCCAATGAAACACATCCGGTACCCGATTTGGATAATTATCTGCGTGAAATGGTAGCGAAAGAAGACAATAATGACCGTATGTATAAGTCTTGTTCCAATCAGGATGGTCTGTCTGGAAGTGGCTGGTGGGGAAATCAGCCTCCGAGACATCATTTCGAAACTTCCGGCAGTAATCTGGCCTTTAATACACCGGCCTATCCGTATGGTATCGACCATGGATATGGTATGCGTACAGAAATAGGTACAGCTACTTTCCCTACATTTGAAAGTATAAAAGAGTTTATACCTCAAGAAGCATGGTGGCCTTTGCCTACCGACGAGCAATTGAAGAATGATGATGATAATGTCTGGAACAAGCATTTCTTCGGTAAAGAAGCATCTAATGCCAACCCTGTTAATTACAAGAGCTCGGTGAACACACAGTACGGAGAATCGTCCGGACTGGAAGAATTCTGTGAGAAAGCACAAATGCTGAATATCGAAGTAATGAAGGGGATGTATGAGGCTTGGAATGATAAGATGTGGAATGATGCTGCCGGACTCTTGATTTGGATGAGCCATCCTGCCTATCCTTCATTTGTATGGCAGACTTATGATTATTATTATGATCCTACGGGAGCTTACTGGGGAGCGAAAAAGGCTTGTGAGCCTTTACATATTCAATGGAATGCTTCTAATAACAGTATAAAAGCCATAAATACGACAGCGAAAGACCTGAAAGGGGCAATGGCTAAAGCAACAATTTACGATCTGAATGGAAAAGAGGTTTCTGCATATGGGCAGGCGAAGCAGATTGACGTGGCGGCCAGTAATAGGACAGAAGCTTTCACACTGAACTTTAATCCGTTCAATCTGGCTTTCGGAAAGAATGCAGTTGCTTCTTCCTCAACGGGTGATTCCAAAAAGGCTTCATTGGCTATGGATGGAGGTACAGGAAGCCGCTGGGAAAGTGAATATAGTGATCCTCAATGGATATATGTTGATCTTGGTAAGGAGGAGAAAGTAGAAAATGTGACATTGAAATGGGAAGTGGCTTGTGCTAAAGAATATGAGTTACAGGTGTCGAAAGATGCAAAGAATTGGAAAACGGTCTATACCAATAAGGCTGGAAAAGGTGGTACGGAACAAATTCGTTTAGAACCGGTGGCCGCTCGTTATGTGAAACTGGTGGGTATTAGTCGTGCTACACAATTCGGGTATTCATTATTTGAGTTTGAAGTCTATGGTGAAAAGCCTGCAGGAATAGAAGAACTGACACCTTTGCATTTTATCAAGTTGGAACTGACTGACGCTGGAGGTAATCTGCTTTCCGAAAATTTCTATTGGAGAAATGGCGTGAGAGATCTCGATTATACCTTGTTGAATACGCTGCCGGAGGCAGAATTATCCTGCCGGTTGGTAGATAAGTCGGAACTGTCTAATGGAAAGGTAAAAATAGCCTTGAAGAATAATGCTGAAACAGTAGCATTTGCCAATCGTATGAGGCTTGTTAACAAGTCTACGCAGAAACGTATACTTCCTGTTATTATGTCTGATAATTATGTTACTTTGATGCCCGGTGAAGAGAAGATTATTAGTGTGGAAGCAGAACCCGAATTGCTGAAAGGGGACGTTAGTGTGTTGCTGAAACAGTATGGGAAGGCGGAGAAGAATAAATTGGATATAATGTTCTGATAATTATAGTTCGGTATGATTCAAAAAAGGTATCAGATGGTGATTCATGAAATAAATAGAAAGATATTTCTATTACTGTGTTTGGCTTATGTGAGTATTAGTAGTTTGCAGGCACAGTCGGCAATTCCTCCATTCAAGAAAGGGGAGCGCGTAGTGTTTACAGGAAATAGCATCACTCATGGCGGACATTATCATTCGTTTATCTGGTTGTATTACATGACTCGTTTTCCGGATAAACCGATCACTATCATGAATGCTGGTATTGGCGGCGAGAGTGCATGGGATATTAAAGACCGGCTGGACGATGATGTATTCGGCAGACGTCCAACTTACGTGACCCTTACTTTCGGTATGAATGATACCGGTTATGATATTTACATGAAAGACAATGCAAACGAACTGTCAGGACAACAGATTGCAAAGTCGTTGGATAGCTTTCGGGAAATAGAAAAACGGCTGCTGGCTAAGAATAAAATAACCAAAGTATTGATAGGTGGTTCTCCTTATGATGAAACCTCAAAGTTCAATAATTTCATTCTGCATCAGAAGAATAACGCCATTCTGAAAATAATAGATGCCCAACGCACGTCAGCCAAAAAGAATGGATGGGGTTTTGTAGATTTCAACCAACCGATGTGCGAAATCAGTCTAAGAGAACAGAAGAAAGATTCGACATTTACTTTTTGCCGGATAGATCGGATTCATCCGGATAATGATGGTCAGATGGTGATGGCTTATTTGTTCTTGAAAGCGCAAGGGCTGGCAGGACATAAAGTGTCGGATTTTTCCATTGATGCACAGCGCTTGAATGTTGTAACCCACCAAAACTGTAAAATCTCCCGATTAAAGAAGAAAGAAGGCGAACTGGCTTTTGACTATCTGGCCAATGCGCTTCCTTATCCTTTGGATTCTATTCCGCGGCATGGCTGGGGAAACAAGAGATCTCAACATGATGCCATGCAGTTAATCCCGTTTATGGAGGAATTTAATCAGGAATACTTTCAGGTAATCAACCTGGAGAAAGGGAGGTATCGGTTGACTATAGATGGTCAGTTTATAGATGATATTTCATCCGAACGATTGGCAGATGGGATTAATCTGGCGGACTATCCGACTACTCCCCAATATCAGCAGGCTATGACAATTATGTACCTGAATGAAGAGCGGTTTGAAATAGAGAAACGGTTCAGAGAATATTTGTGGACAGAATATTCTTTCCTGAAAAAGGAGGGATTATTGTTTGCCGATAATCAGAAAGCTATCGATAAACTTCAGGAATACCTGCCTAAAGATTTTTTTCTTAGAGCAAGCTATGACTGGTATGTCAAAGCAATGCATCCTGAAATACGTAAGGTATGGAGTGATTATATGAATTCTATTGTTGAAACAATTTATAGAATAAATAAACCGGTTATTCATCAGGTGAAACTGACTAGAATGAAATAATGATAGCTGTATAGTGAAAGAGCCCGTGCATATGAAACAATCCTTTAGTTACTATAAGATGAACAAGTTTATCGGAAGTCTTTTTCTGCTGATAATATTGTCTTCCTTTGCTTATGGAAGGAGTGACATCCGTGTTGTGAATCTGCATTGCGACAATATGAAAACTCCAATTCTTGTCGAGAGCCGGAATCCACAACTTCGATGGCAATTATCATCAGATCAAAGAGGAAAGAAACAATCGGCCTATCGCATTCTTGTGTCTGATAATATTAAACAATTAAATAAGGGAAAGGGAAATTATTGGGATTCTGGTAAGATGAAGTCGTCAGAGTCTATAATCAACTATCGGGGAAAAGCATTATTATCCGGAAATCAACTTTTCTGGAAAGTGATGATTTGGGATGAAAATGACATTCCATCCAATTGGAGCGATATTTCGAATTGGACGATGGGTCTGTTACAGGTTTCTGATTGGCAGGCAAAATGGATAGGGCAAATCGAAGATTTATATCCCGATTCTGCATGTACTTCTCCGGCACCTTATTTTCGTAAAGAGTTTGTTATTAAAAAAGCAGTCAGGAAAGCTAGAGTATACGTGTCAGGATTAGGATTCTATGAAATGTATATAAATGGAAGTAAAGTCGGAGATCAAGTATTAGCTCCTGCCGTTACGAATTATGATAAGCGGTCATTGAAAAAGCTTTTGTATCACTATGACGACCAGTCAACACAACGAGTACTTTACAATGCATTTGATGTAACTTCTAGTCTGCAGAAATCAAACAATGTGATAGGAGTTATCCTAGGTAATGGTTGGTATAATCAGCGTGACCGTATTGTGGAAGGATATATGTGGTATGATGTCCCTAAAATGATACTGCAACTGGAAATTGAATATAAAGATGGAACGAAAGAAACGATAGTCTCGGATCAATCATGGAAAACTACTACGGGACCGATTTTGCATGATGCTATATTTACCGGTGAAGTTTATGATGCCCGTCTTGAATTAGGCTCATGGAATCAGACGCACTATAATGAATCAACATGGAGATCGGCCTTGCTTGTACGTCCGCCCACAGGTGCTTTAAAAGCACAGACGATTCCGTTCAATAAAGTGATGCAAACGATGAATGCTCATTTTGAGAAGATGAACGATTCAACCTATACTTTTACTCTACCTGAAACAGTTTCCGGCTGGTGCGAACTGTCAGTAAAAGGAGAACGGGGAGATTCTGTGAAATTACGTTTTATCAGTGATGAAGGATTGGACTATGGTCAGAAAGATGTTTATGTTCTAAAAGGTGGAAATATAGAAAAATGGGAACCCCAGTTTACCTGGCATGCATTTAAAAAGATTGAGATTATAGCGAAAGGAATAGAAATCTCAAAACAGAGTGTTATTGTGAAATCTATTTATACGGATATAGAGAATACAGGAAGTTTTGAATGCTCCAATGAGTTATTTAATAATATCTGTCAGGCTTATAATCGTACGATGCATGCTAATTTCAAAGGTATAATAAGTAGTGATCCGCATCGTGAGAGATTGGCCTATACGGGGGATGGACAGGTGATTACGGAGAGTTTACTTTATTCGTATGATATGACAGGGTTTCTCAAGAAATTTGTGAGCGATATCAGTGATGCAAGTAATAAGAAAACGGGTTATGTTCCTCATACTGCTCCTTTTGGTGGGGGAGGGGGAGGACCTGCCTGGGGGTCGGCTTATGTTATTATCCCTTGGGCCTATTTCTGTCATTATGGTGATACGGCGTTATTGCATGAACATTATAATGGTATGAAACACTGGGTTGAATATTTGGAAACACGTACGGACGATAAAGGAATAGTAGTCAGAGAAGAACCCAATGGATGGTGTTTGGGAGAATGGTCTACCCCTCATAATATTCTTGAAATTCCTACATCATTAGTGAATACGGCCTATTTTTATCATGTCGCTTGCATCATGACAGAAATAGCAAGAACGTTGAATGAAACCGGGGATGAGAATCTTTTTCGGGAACAAGTCCGGAAAATAAAAGAGAATTTCAATGTCGAGTTCTATAATGAAGATACCCATCATTATTGGGAGGGAAAACAAGGATCTGATGTTTTTGCACTGGCATTCGGACTTGTTCCTCAAGACAAGTATGAAAGAGTTTTTTCAGCTTTGCTTGAACATCTGGAAGATATTAATTTTCATTTTGATACAGGTATACTTGCCACGCCGCTTGTGTTGAAAGTCCTGACAGAAAATGGAAGAGCAGACCTTGCGTATAAATTAATGAATCAAAGAGATTTTCCGGGATACGGCTATCTGGCTGATAAGAAAAATAATACTCTTTGGGAAACGTGGAATGGTGACGGAAACGATGAAGGATGTGGTCATTGCCATCCAATGTTTGGAAGTGTTGTGGCGTGGTTCTACAGTTCACTGGCAGGTATAAAGCCTGATCCGTTGAATCCCGGAATGAAATATTTTTATATTGCGCCGAAACTTGTGTCGGATTTGAAATATTGTAAAGCATCGTATGAAAGTTTATATGGTAGGATCTGTTCTGAATGGAAAATAAATGAGAATGGAAATTTAAGTCTTAAAATAGAAATACCTGCCAATACATCGGCTACGGTTGTCATTCCGGATTGGGGAAGCAACACGATTCTGGAATCAGGAATCCCGGTGAGCAGGGTGGGGACTATTATAAAAGATGAAGTACATCCGAATCGAATGGAGGTGTTATCGGGATCGTATAACTTTGTCGTTCTTAAATAAGTTAATAAAAATGGTAGTATGAGTAGAATGAAACGATTATTGAGTGTAGGATTGATAGGCTGTTTCTGCAGTATATCGGCGTTTGTGTATGGCAAAGCGAAGGAAGCTCCTTTCATGCTGACAGAAATGAAGTGTGAGAATCTGGTGAATCCTTTGGGGATTGATAATACTACTCCTCATTTCAGTTGGAAGCTGAAAGGTGATGGGTTGAAAGGTAGACAAACTTACTATGAGATACAAGTGGCTTCGGACAGTATTCTTCTGATACAAGATAAAGCCGATTTATGGAATACCGGGAAATTGAAATCCGATGCTTCGGTAATGGTGCCTTATCAAGGTGCTCCTTTGTCTTCCCGCTCATTATGTTATTGGAGAGTTCGTGCATGGGATTCCAAAAAACAGGCTTCAGCCTGGAGTCCGGTAGCTCGTTTTGCCGTTGGCATTTTGGATAAATCACATATGCATGGCGAATATATAGGCTCATCTGTTGAGGGAGGAAAGGTCTGTGCTCCTATTCTTCGTAAGAAAGTAAATGCAACAAAAGGGGAAACCACTTTTTTGCATGTGAATACATTGGGTTATCATGAGATTTATATCAATGGCGAAAAAGTTGGCGAGGATGTACTGACACCTGCTGTATCTCATCTGACTAAGCGTTCATTGATCGTCACTTATGATGTAACTCCCTACTTGCGAGAGGGAGAAAACGACTTATTGATCTGGCTTGGACAGGGATGGTATAAAAGTACTACTTTCGGATCAGCTTACGACGGCCCATTGGTGAAAGCGGAACTGGATGTTTTACGAAATGGAAAATGGGAAGTACTGACAAAAACAGATAGTTCATGGTGTGGACGCGAAAGTGGTTATTCGGATACAGGGACTTGGCGGGCACTGCAATTCGCTGGTGAAAGAGTAGATGGAAGAATTTTGCCGACAGATCTTTCTTCACAAGCATTGAACAAGATGAAATGGGCTCCGGTAGTAACGGTGAAAGTTCCCGATCATATTGCTTCACCCCAAATGTGTGAGGTCAATAAAATCTATCAGAAACTACAACCTGTTTCTATAAGGCAATTGAATGAAGACACTTGGCTGGTAGATATGGGACGGGTGCAGACCGGATGGTTTGAAATGTATATGCCTACATTGCCTGTAGGTCATGAAATAACAATGGAATATAGTGATAATCTGACTAAAGACGGAGAATTTGACAAACAAGGTGAAAGTGATATTTATATATCCGGTGGACGGAATGGAGAATGTTTTAGAAATAAATTCAATCATCATGCTTATCGGTATGTGCGTATTTCCAATCTTCCTGTAAAGCCGGAAAGAGAATGGATGAAATCGCTCCAGATTCACGGAGGTTATCAGCAAGCGGCCACTTTTGAATGTTCGGATGCCGATTTGAATGCTATTCATAATATGATTCAATATACAATGAAATGTCTCACCTTTAGTGGATATATGGTAGACTGTCCTCATCTGGAACGTGCCGGTTATGGTGGTGATGGAAACTCTTCAACGATGTCTTTGCAGACGATGTATGATGTAGCTCCGACTTTTGAGAACTGGATACAGACATGGGGAGATTCCATGCGTGAGGGAGGTAGTTTGCCACACGTAGGTCCTAATCCCGGTGCAGGTGGTGGCGGTCCTTATTGGTGTGGATTCTTTGTGTTGGCTCCTTGGAGAACTTATGTCAACTACAATGATCCGCGACTAATAGAGAAATATTATTCTCAAATGAAAGAGTGGTTCAAATATGTCGATAAATATACAGTTGACGGTTTATTGAAACGCTGGCCTGATACGAAATATCGCGATTGGTATCTTGGCGACTGGCTGGCACCGATGGGAGTGGATGCCGGTGCTCAATCTTCTGTGGATTTGGTAAGCAACTGTTTTATCAGTGAATGTCTGGGTACTATGAATAAAGTAGCTTTAGTGTTGGGTAAGAAAGAAGAAGCCGAAGAATTTGCAACCCGTAAAGAAAAGCTTAATAAACTGATACATCAGACTTTCTATCGTCCGAATGAGGGTATCTATTCTACCGGTTCGCAGTTGGATATGTGTTATCCTATGTTGGTAGGCGTTGTCCCCGATGCTTTATACAATACGGTAAGAGAGAATATGATGGCTATCACTGAAGAAAAACATAAAGGACATATAGCAGTCGGCCTTGTTGGAGTACCCATTTTGACAGAATGGGCTGTTCGGAATAAAAAAGCGGATTTCTTCTATCAGATATTGAAAAAGCGTGATTATCCCGGATATCTATATATGATTGATAATGGAGCTACAGCAACTTGGGAATATTGGAGTGGCGAACGTAGCCGGGTGCATAATTGTTACAATGGAATCGGCACCTGGTTCTATCAAGCAGTAGGAGGAATACGTCCTGATGAGGCTGCTCCGGGATATCGTCATGTCTATATTGATCCTCAAATACCGAACGGGGTCACCTGGGCTAAAACTACGAAAGAGTCACCTTATGGTACTATTATCGTCAATTGGGAATTGAAAAATAGCCAGCTGAATCTTCAAGTTTCAGTTCCTTCCGGAACTACTGCCACTATTTGCATACCCGATGCTGCTACTTCGTGCAAGATGAATAAGAAGAAAGTTAGCATTGAAAAGAAAACAATTGCCGTGGAAGAAGGTAACTATGATTTTGTGTTTGATTTGAATCATTAATAGTTTCTTGCCATTCATGAAGGGATAACGTGTGCCTCATTAAGAAATGACACGTAAATCCTAGTCCATTGATCATTCTTCATTCATAACTTGACCGTTATGAACTAAATCCGAGTTTGCGCAGATTTATTTTTAATGCCTAATGGATTTATGGCTAATGATACATGGATTTATTCATCTGACAACTGTTTCTTTTTCGTCTGACAACTGTTAGACGAAAGAATAACAGTTGTCAGACGAAAGTTCAACAACTGTCAGACGAATAAATTTATGTATGATGAATGTTAAATCATTGCATAATGCAGATTAAGTTTTAGAGAAACTAAGATTAGTTCATCTCCATACCGTTTTAATCTAATTCAGCTGCTGATTCTCATTATTGATGTTCGTCACATTATGGGGCATGATAATGATAAATGTTGTAATGGTGGTATGTGATGATAGTGCAGTGGTAAAAGAATATTTTTATACTCTTTGAAACGGGCCGGAGCTATTCGATTATTTTTTATTTCTTTTTAGTGGTATTCCAGCTTCTGGACGTTCATAGTATATAGTTCAATAGATATTGAGTAAAAGATTCGGATTGGTGTTTGAAGTACCACAATATTTCTTCGGTTTGTTTATTCTCTTTTTTTATTAATAGCCGGATGAATTGCTGGAAGTCCTCTGTTTTGACTAAAGTGAAAAATATGATATTATGAAAAATATATTAGTAATACTTGCAAGCGTTGTGATTTGTTTTCTGTCAGGGTGCTCGAATACAAAAGATATGTTTTCGATAGGAACTATTGAAAAGGGATTTCGTGAGATACCAGATAGTATTAGGGTGGGATGTTATTGGTATTGGATTTCCGATAATATTTCAAAGGAAGGAGTGATTAAAGATTTGCATGCTATGAAAAAGGCAGGAATCACCCGTGCGTATATTGGGAATATTGATATAGGAGGAAATTCCTACGGAGAGGTGAAGATCTTCACGCCTGAATGGTGGGAAGCCGTACATGCAGCATTAAAAACTGCGACGGAACTTGATATTGAAATAGGAATGTTTAATAGTCCGGGATGGAGTCAATCGGGAGGACCGTGGGTGAAACCGGAGCAGAGTATGCGCTATTTGGCTTCTACAGATATGCAGGTAAAAGGTCCGCAAACTCTCTCATATACAGTACCCGGATACTCGGATTCCATGCAATTGGTTCGCGTCATTGCTTATCCAACGCAGAGCGATGTGTTTAAAAAAGAATGGAAATTACAACAGAAAGGATACGAACCCGTGGCTTTTGATATGCATATCGATGAATCTCAACCAATTCGTAGCTTCACTTTTACTACAAACAACTATGTATGGACAAAAGCAGAACTGCAAGCTAAAATAGGTAATACTTATCAAACGATTCGGAAATTTGAGATAGATCGTACCAATGGCATGCGGTCTGTTGGATTCTTTGCAAATGCTCCGGTTGTTCTATCTCTTCCTGCAACAAAATCCGGAGATTTCCGTCTGTTATTGGATAGACCAATCAATTCTTATGGAGATATAGAAGCTACAGTTGTTCTTTCCTCTGCAAGAATGATAGAACGATATCCGGAACAAACTTTAGCGAAGATGTATCAACGACCTGATCCTAAGTGGGACTCATATATGTGGGCTAATCAGGATTGGTATAATGAGGCGGAAGGATTTACTATTCCACAAGATAAGGTGATAGATTTGACTGTTTCTCTTTCGTCAGGTGGGACTTTGACTTGGAATGTGCCCGCTGGTGACTGGATTGTTTCTTGTCTGGAAATGAAAACCACAGGTGTGACGAATACACCTGCTACTCCTGAGGCTACCGGACTTGAAGTGGATAAGATGAGTAAGAAACATGTCGGTGCACACTTTGACGCCTATATGGGTGAAATTCTTCGCCGTATCCCTGAAGCCGATCGTAAGAGTCTGAAGATTGTTGTACAGGATAGTTATGAGACGGGTAGTCAGAACTGGACAGATGATATGTTGGAACGTTTTAAAAAAGTTTATGGATATGATCCTCTACCTTATTTACCAGCTCTGTATGGAAAAGTCGTAGGTAATGAAGACATGTCTTCACGTTTTCTTTGGGATTTGCGTCGTTTAATTGCTGATGGTATTTCGTATGACTATGTAGGTGGACTGAGAACTATCTGCCATCAGCATGGACTTACTACCTGGTTGGAAAACTATGGGCATTGGGGATTTCCGGGTGAGTTTTTACAATATGGCGGGCAGTCGGATGAAATCAGTGGTGAGTTCTGGAGTTTTGGTGATTTGGGACTGATTGAGAACCGTTGTGCCTCTTCCTGTGGACATATTTATGGTAAGAAGCGCATCTGGGCAGAATCATGCACAAGTGGAGGCCCTAATTTTACCCATTATCCAGGCGATATGAAAGCACGTATTGACCGCTTTTTCACAGAAGGTATCAATGCTTCCTTACTTCATTTGTATATTCATCAACCTTATGAAGATCGTAATCCCGGTGTGAGTGCTTGGTTCGGAAATGATTTTCATCGTAAGAATACTTGGTTTAGTCAGATGGATCTGTTTACAAACTATTTGAGGAGAGCGAATTTTCTTTTGCAGCAGGGTACCTATGTGGCAGATGTTGCTTATTTTATCGGGGAAGATACTCCGAAGATGACGGGTTCGATAGACCCTCAATTACCCAAAGGCTACTCTTTTGATTTTATTAATAGTGAGGTGCTTTTAACGAGGGCTACTGTAAAGGATGCTTGTTTAACTCTGCCTGATGGAATGAAATACCGTTTACTGGTATTACCTAATCAAAAAAGCATGCGTCCCGAAGTGCTGAAAAAGATCAGCGAACTGGTACGTGCAGGTTTGGCTGTTTATGGTGGTGCTCCTGAATATTCTCCAAGTTTGTCTGGTTATCCTGAAGTAGATAAGGAAGTGTTGCGTATCGGTACAGAATTGTTCGCTAACAGTCATTATGGAAAAGGTAAAGTATTCCACCGAGGTATTGCTATGCAAGAAGTACTGGATACACTAAATATACATCCTGATTTCACATGTGAAAAAGATATTCCGGTTCTGTTTATACATCGAACTTTGCCGGATGCGGAAATTTATTTTGTGTCCAATCAAGATAATGAAAAAGTCGTTTTCAACGGAGAGTTCCGCGTTTCGCAGGAATTGTTTCCGCAGCTTTGGAATCCTGTAACAGGAGAGATTCGCCATTTACCTGATTTTGAAAGTAAAGAAGGAGATATATCTTTACCAATTGAGTTAGAAGGAAATGAAAGTACTTTTATAGTTTTCTGCAAAAATGATAAAACAACAGAGAAGAAAGAAAATTTTCCGATGAAAGAAATGGTTTATACGATAGATACACCTTGGAAGATAACATTTGAAGCTGGTAAACGTGGCATGGAAACACCTGTTGTTTGGTCTCACTTAAAAGATTGGATAAATTCCGATGATGATAAAATCAAATATTTCTCTGGACAGGCTGTTTATGAAACAGAATTCATATTAGAAGAACTCCCATTGAAGAATTTGTATCTTGATTTAGGCAGTGTGATGGTGATGGCTAAAGTTACTTTAAATGGACATTATGTAGGAGGTGTATGGACGTACCCATATCGTATGAATGTGACTGACTATTTGAAGAAAGGCGAGAATAAGTTGGAAATAACAGTCGTCAATAATTGGCAAAATCGCCTTATTGGTGACCAATCTCTTCCAGAAGACCTGCGTCCGACGTGGACAACTATCAATCCATGGAAAGCTGATTCACCATTGCAGTCTTCGGGTTTACTTGGACCGGTTGAAATTCAAGCTTTTGATTATGAATTTACTAAATAAACATTTAAATGAGAGGTAGAATGTCGTAATTAAAAATGGCTATCTCGTTGTTTGTAACTTAGAATACGTCATACTGTTCATACAGATAGTCTGTAATGATTCCTATTTTTTCGCAGATCCGGATACAAAAGATAAGTATCAGACAAAGATTTAATCTGCTTCTTACACTTTTATAGATTTTGCTGTGAAGGTATTGAATCCATTGAAAAAAATACATTTTTATTTAGTGGTATAATCTGTTATAATCGTTCTTACTTTATAAAATATAAATGCAGCATGATAAAAAAAACTAATAATAATGAATTTTACTGTTAACAGAGTTTATAAACGATTTATTAACCGCTATTTCTATTGTATATGAAAAGCTTATTTTATTTATTCTTACCTATTGCAGGTGTATGGTTGGTTTCATCTTGCGCTAATTTAGAGCAAATTGAAACGACAGATCTTGACCGGGAGTCTGTCTTTGCGGATAGTGCATATACGGCAGGTTTCCTTTCTCAAATTTATGTAGATGTTGGTTATGATGTTAAGCCTAATCGATACACAACTAATGCTTTCGGGGTAACGAAAGAGCATGGAGGCTTACAAACTGCTTGTGATGAGGCTGCTTATAAAGTTGTCTCTGATGTAACCAATGATGTGATGTTTGCTACCGGAACTATTAATTCGCTAAATGTATTAGAAGATGATGTTTGGAAGAAGGCGTACACTAATATCCGAAGAGTGAATTTATTTATGAAGTACGTAGATGCTGCTCCGTTACTTGAATCTACTAAGGTCCAATATAAGGCAGAAGCCCGATTCTTGCGCGCATGGTATTATGCGATGATGTTACGTCATTATGGTGGAGTGCCTTTGCTTGGTGATACCATATATGAGGTCGCAGATGATATGAAAACAAAGCGTGACACATATGCTGATTGTGTGAAATACATTGTAGATGAATGTGAATTGGCTGCGAAAGATTTGCCTATTGTGTTCAGTGGTATGGATAATGGACGTGCTACAGCTGGAGCATGTAAAGGACTGATTTCACGTATTCGTTTGTACGAAGCCAGTAAATTATTCAATGGTAGTGATTTTGGTATAGCTACTAATTGCCCCAAAGAGTTGATTGGTTATCCTGAGTATAAAGAAGAACGCTGGAAAGCGGCTGTCGATGCAGCTCTTGATGTGATAAAATTGAACCGTTATTCCATTTATATACGCCATATAGAAAGTGGTGGATATAACCAAGGAAGTGCTGAACCTGGTTGGGGATTTTATGCCATTTTCCATAACAATGACTTTGGTAAAGTGTCGGATGGTGCTAATGGAGTGACTTATCCGAATGGAACATACTGTGAAGCATTGTTCGAATGTAGACCGGGAGAAGGAAATCAGCGTGAAGCATTATTTGGACCTCCCACTTGTGGCGGGAATGGTAATGGTGGTTATATTTATCATGACTTGGTAGAACAGTTCCCTATGAAAGATGGGAAATCAATAGGACAAAGTGATAAATATCCTTATGATCCTTTGAAACCGGCAGAAGGACGTGACCCGCGTTTTGCCAACACGGTTGTTTGGAATGGTAGTGTAATGATGAGTGGAGGTGACAAAGACCACGTCGTTTATACTCATAAAGGGGAAGGATCAACTACCGATGCTTTTGGAAGCGGTACGCCAACTGGATATTATATTCGTAAATTTAGTCATCGTCAATTAGCGGGAAATTGGTTTGTAGGTACTTCTCAAGCATTTGACTTGATTCGTTATGCTGAGATTCTACTGAATTATGCAGAAGCAGCCAATGAATATTATGGTCCAGATCATGAGGATGTTTTAGGTGAGTATACTATAAGTCCTCGTAAAGTGTTGGAAAAACTTCGTGAACGTGCAGGTATCGACCCTGGACAGGATGGCAGATATGGATTGGCAGAGGGGATAGATAGGGATTATGAGAAAATGCGAGATGCTATTCGATTAGAACGTCGCATTGAGTTGGCATTCGAGGGACATCGTTTCTTTGATGTGCGCCGTTGGATGATTGCTGAGGAAACTGAGAATAAACAGATGCATGGATTCGAAATTACAAAAAGTGTGACGGAGAAGGGTAAGATAATTCCGGTGCGTAAACATACTTTCCGTAAAGCGATGTACTTCTTTCCTATTCCTTATAAAGAAACGGTGAAGTCTGAAGATTTGATACAAAATCCTTATTACGAATAATTCTAAGAAATAGAGTATAATATGAAATTAAATATACGATTTACAATGGGGGTTTTCTTTACATTGGCGATAGCTGTCAGCTCTTGCAATACATTTAAAGATGAAATAACCCCTGAAAATTATTCAGAAGTAGCTAAAAACATAAATGCCAACTGGCAATTGTCGGCTGTTTCTCGAAATGGAGTAGACATTACGGACATGATGGATTTTACGCGTTTCCATATTGTGCTGAATGAAGATAATACATACAAAATAGAAAACTATTTACCTTTTATCGTGAAAGGTAATGGTAGCTGGAGTGTAGATGATCCAATATATCCATTCCATCTTTTTTTTAAAGAAAATGGGACAGAGAAGGAAATAAAGACACTTATTGGGTTTCGAACAGTAAATGGAAAACGTCAGATGACCATCACTTTGAGTCCGGGATGTCATACAAATAAGTATATCTATACTTTTAAGCAAGTAACAGAATAATGTTTTAAGGTAATTTTATGAAAACGAATATAAAAAAAAATAGGGTTGCTTGGGTAGGCAGTAGTATTCTGATGGCTCTTGTTGTAGTCGGATGTGTTTATCTTGATAAGGTCAATATCAACCAAGGAACGGAAGAGAATCCCATTTATTGGGCAAAAGCAGGAGAAATTGCAACTTTTACTATTGATGCGCATATCGAATCAGCAGAAAATCAAACGAGGAAGTTTCTTATGGCAATCTTAGTCCCGAAAAGTTGGAATGCACGTGAGAATACAACTGTGACCTATACGGCTACTGGTAAGGAAGATGGAATAACTTCGTTTCCCATGTCACCTGTTGACCCCCAATTAGTGCCCAAAAATGTGGATGTACCTTGGGCGGAAGTATTAAGGGCTGAATATGGTGTGGGCACCAATGTCTTGAACGATATGGAATGGGTAGCCTTTAGTACGAATAAGATTTATACGATGCTTGAACATGAGAACGCTACTATTAAAATAACTTTGAAATGTAAAACCGGACCTAAAAATCTCCGTTTTAAGCCTGCTTTCTTCATTAATTTTGCAGAAGACGATTTTCCTGCAAATGACGAACACGGTATGAAATACAAGAAGTATGTACCTAGTAACGACTGCTTCGAAGTGGTAGAAGGAGTAGGAGAAGTAACTGATTTCTGTGCTTTTCACTATAATAAAGTTGAACCGCTAGCAGTATTACAAGATGACTTTGTGACATTCACTTTCCTAGGTGATACATATGACAATGAGCTTAAGAAGGCAGATGCTATCTATCTGGAAGCTATAGCATATACAGATAATGGCAATACATATGAAGTAAAAGAAAAGAGTGCAAAGACGTTGATGCCTAAGGAAGACAGTATTCTTAGTAATATCTTTAATTTAACAATTTGGCCGGCAGAATATTTTGGAATTCAAGAGGGGGAAACGATCACCCATATTGAGTACATATTCACAAATGAGGATGGTACGCTTAGTATTACGAGTACTGATGATAAAATAGCTGCGGAAGGGGGAGAGGTAGAAGGTGAGAAAGAACCTTTTATTTGCGAACTAGCCTGTGAATAAAGCCATCATGTTCTTTTTATTAATATTAAAAGATAGATAAATTATATGTATAATATAGTAACTAAAATAAGTAGACGGTTTTATTTTGTATTGCTTGCCATGGGTATGCTTTGGGGAATGATGTCTCCGAAAGTTTTTGCGCAGGAAGTAGGTGGTGCTAATATTACTGGTAAGGTGGTTGACCAATACGGTAATCCGGTTCCGGATGTAACGATCACCATGAAAAATAGTGATTTTAAAGTTATAACAGGGATTGATGGTGTTTTTACATTTCAAATGAAAAAAGGAGATGTATTGCGTTTGTCACATCCGGAGTTCATTCACAAAGAAGTTAAGGTTAATAAGTTGAGGAATACAGAGCGCGTATTCAAGGTGACATTAAATGAACAATTTATTAAAAATAGGAAAACCGTTAGTGGCCCTTATGAGCCTAAAAATAAGAAAAACTATTTAGGATCTGCTGCTACTGTGTATACGGATGACTTGTCGTCTATGATGGGGACAACCATCTTACCAGCCTTGCAAGGTCGTATGGCAGGTTTGAATGTAAGTCAATATGCAGGAGCTCGTGCGCATCAGATTGCCTCTAATTCAAGAAATGATTTGGTTGGTAGCGTTCCTTTATTTGGGGAGGGATTTTATAGTGATAACACTGAATTTGGTGTCGGTTCACGTGGTAATGCTCCAATAGTAGTTGTTGATGGTATCCAGAGAGAACTATATTCACTCGACCCGGAAGCTATCGAGTCGGTATCTATACAGAAAGATGCGTTGTCATCAATGTTTTTGGGCATGCGTAGTTCGCGTGGTGCTTTACTGATTACAACTAAAGAACCTATTAATGAAGGAATCCATTTATCTTTTACGGGACGTTTTGGTGTGCAGAGTGCATTGAAAACTCCTAAACCTCTATCAGCATATCAATATGCATACTTGTTGAATGAAGCACTGCAAAATGACGGAAAAGATCCGCTTTATTCATACGATGACTTTAATAAGTTCCGTACACATTCTAGTCCATACACACATCCTGATATAAATTGGTTCGATGAAATATTGAACAAAAATGCTACTACACAGGCATATAACCTAAATGTAACAGGAGGTAATAAGGTCACACAATATTTTGTCAGTATAGGCTATCAGGGTGAAAAAGGGTTGTTTGCAAATCCCACAGATAATGATGCGCATGATACGAATTTATCATATTCACGTTATATGATTTCTTCGAAGGTGAACATCAATATTACTGATGACTTTACAGCAAAAGTAACTTTGCTTGGTCGCGTGGAAGATGGTAATCAACCTGGTGTTTCTTATGGGAGCTTATTAAATTCTATTTATAATACTCCTAATAATGCTTATCCTATTAAAAATCCAAATGGAACATGGGGTGGTAATAAAACATTTGACAATAACTTGGTGTCACAATCGATTAATTCAGGTTATATCAAGGATAGCGCGAGAGATATGGTAGGAGGCGTTAACTTGAAATATGATTTTGGTAAATTAGTGGAGGGTCTGTCGGTTCGTATGGTGGGTAATGTTTCTATTCAGAACCGTTCGTATGTTCAAAGAAGTAAACGTGCTCCGGTATATGCTTATGGATTTGATAAAGAAGGGAAAGAATTCTACACTTTGCATGGAGCCACAAATACTCAATCTAATTTCTTTAATTCTGTGACTAGTTACCAGCAAATGTATGGTCAGATTGCTGTCGACTACAATCGGCGTTTTGGAAAACATGGAGTAAAAGCTACTTTAATGAGCGACACTCGTCAAACATTGGTCAATTATGATTTACCACAGTTGCCTTCCAATATTATAGGTGACGTAGCTTATGATTATGCGGAGAAATATTTTGTACAGGCTGCTTTGAGTGAAAGTTATTTCAATCGTTATGCCCCGGGTAATCGTTGGGGAACCTTCTACGCGTTTGGTCTTGGCTGGGATATAAGCAAAGAAAATTTTATGGAAGATGCTAATTGGTTGGATCAGTTAAAGATACGTGGAACATTTGGTAAGACAGGTAATGGTATGGATAACTCTGGTTATTATGGATATCGACAAACTTTTTCTAGCAACGTGGCAGCTGGTTACCCAATGGGAACAAACTTGGGTATGGGAAATCTTACAACGGAAAATACTCCGTTAGCAAATCCTTACTTGACATGGGAAAAAGCATATAAGTTGAATGTGGGAGTTGATTTATCATTATTTGGTAACCGCTTGAAACTGACTGCAGATTATTACAATGATAAATATTTTGATTTGCTTCAAAGCAGAGGCAAAAGTATCCAGTTAATTGGACAGTATTATCCGACAGAAAATATAGGTAAAGTACGTCGTTTTGGTGGAGAACTCTCTGTGACTTATCAAGACCGTGTAAGCAATTTCAATTATTATATTTCTGCTAACTGGAGTTGTGATCAAAGTAAATTGCTCTATATGGACGAACAGTATGTTCCGGAAGAGTATCTACGTCAGACGGGTCGTCCTGTAGGAGTCATGTACGGATTGGTAGCCGATGGATTCTTTACTTCCAAAGAAGAAATAGAAAATAGTCCGGTAATCGAAGGATTTGAAAATATTCAGCCAGGTGATATCAAATACAAAGACTTGAACGGTGATAAAGTGATTAATGAGTTTGACCGTACTGTGATTGGTGGTGATAAACCGTATTCTTACTTTGGAATTGATTTGGGTTTTGAGTGGAAAGGATTGGAATTCTCAATGCTTTGGCAAGGAGCTTATAACCGTGATTACTATTTAGGCGATGTCACTTTAACCGAAGGTTTCCAACAAAATGGTCAATTTTATGGTCAGGCTTATGAAAACATGTTGGGACGATGGACTCCGGAAACAGCTGAAACTGCTACGTTCCCAAGACTGACGGCTGGTGGAAATAATTATAACCGTGGTAATGGCTGGAATTCCTCTTTCTGGTTACGTTCCGGAAACTATATCCGTCTAAAAAATATAAGTTTGGGATATAACCTGCCCGATTCATTTTGTCGTAACAATTTAGGTGGTTTGCGTGTAAAACTGTTTGTCAATGGACAAAACTTGTTTACGAAGTCTGCGTGCGATTTAGTTGACCCGGAAGTTAGCTTCACAAGCTATCCGTTACAACGTTGCATTAGTACAGGTATTAATATCAGATTTTAATGAATTATTGTATGGTACGAAATAAATATTTAACATTTTTAGGTGCAGGTTTGTTGTTCATGGCTTCGGCTTGTAACGATGGATATGAGAAAGAACCGGTAGAACAATTCACACTTGATTATTTGTTTTCCAGAGTCGATTCGGCTGGTGTACAATCCAGACGATTTCTGAACAATATCTATTATGAACATTTATATAGTGGATATAATCGGGTGGGTGGTGATTTTTTGGATGCTGCTTCGGATGATGCTGTCTCCATCAACAATAATGACCCAGCTGTCTATAAATTGCTAATAGGACGCTATTCGGCATTGACTCGTGTAACAGATATGGAATGGGGGGAATATTATCAAGGAATCCGTAAAGCGAATATCTTGATTAATAATATTGACGTGGTGCCTTTCAACCTGAAATATACGAATGCGTTGGGAGAGGTAAAACCATTGAATTATACAATGAAAGCGGAAGCCCGTTTTTTGAGAGCCCACTTTTACTTTGAATTAGTGAAACGTTATGGGGGTGTAACTTTGGTGGGTGATCAAGTATACGATTTGAATGATGATATAGAGCTTCCCCGGAATACATTTGCTCAATGCGTTGATTATATTGTTCGTGAACTGGATGAAATTAAAAATGATCTTCGTTCATTACCGATATCGGATGGTGGCGACTATGCGCATGTACCAACAAAAGAAGCTTGTATGGCAATGAAAGCCAGAGTATTGTTATATGCAGCTAGTCCGTTGTTTAATGAGAGACCTATAGAACCTGGAAATGAATTGATAGGATATGCTTCTTATGATCCGGAGCGATGGAATCTGGCGGCTCAAGCAGCCAAGGAGGTGATTGATGAGTTTGGCCCTAATGGTAAAAAGACGTTGGATTTGACAGCTGATTACCGGAATATATCTACCGAATTTTATAGCTCAACAAGTAATCCTGAATTGATTTTCTTTCGTCCTATAGGTAAAGGAAAAGGTATTGAAACAGCTAATGGTCCATTGGGATTTTCCGGAAATGCGCAGGGATATGGGAACACTAATCCAACACAAAATTTAGTGGAATCATTTTTAATGAAAGATGGCAAGTCCACAGATAAAAGTAAATATACATATAATTCGAACGATCCGTATAGAGATCGTGATCCCCGTTTAGAGTTAACAGTATTGCATCATGGTTCTTCTTGGTTGAATACGCAGCTTCAAACAAATTTCGGTGGAGCGAACAATCCTTCAGGAGCCGAATATAGCCGAACTAGTTATTATATATCTAAGTTCATGAAAGATTATAAAACGAAAAGCGAGTATGATAGTGAAGCACTACACTTGTGGGTAATGTATCGTTATGGAGAGGTATTGCTAAATTATGCTGAAGCGTTGAATGAATATCAGTCGGCACCTTCACAAGATGTATATGATGCTATTATTGCATTGAGGAAACGTGCGGGTATCGATGGAGATGATAATTATGGCTTAGGAGCATTAGGGTCGATAAATAAGACTGATATGCGTAAAATTATTCAGAACGAGCGACGTGTTGAGATGGCTTTTGAAGAACAACGCTATTGGGATATCCGCCGTTGGAGAATAGCTGAAGAAGTTTTCGCGAAACCTCTGGAAGGTTTAAATATTCAAATTTCCGGTGCTATAACGACTTATAATAAGATAAATGTACTGTCTACTACGTTTAATGTGAAACGTTACTTCTATCCTATTCCGTACTCGGAAGTGATAAAGAATAAAAATATGGTTCAAAACCCGAATTGGTAATATGTTATGAAAAGAATACTTTTAATATTATTAAGTATAAATCTGTTTGCGTTTGCCTTTGGACAATCGATAACAGTAAGAGGAAAGGTTTCTTCCACTGATGGTGAACTGCTTCCGGGAGTAAATGTAAAAGTGAAGGATGCGACAATTGGTACAATTACGGATTTTGATGGTAATTATCAGTTGAAGGTGAACAAGGGAGAAGTGCTAGAGTTTACTTATATTGGCTTTAAGAAACTTACGGTGAAAATAGGAAATCAACGTGATTGGAATGTGGAGCTAACGCCAGACTTGACAAATCTTGATGAGGTGGTAGTAGTGGCTTATGGTAAAGCAAAGCGTCTTACGATGACTGGTGCTGTAAGTGGTATACAAGCACGTGAAATACGTAATGTACCGACCAGTAGCTTACAAAATGCATTAACAGGAAAGCTACCTGGATTTTTTAGCCAACAACAATCTGGACAGCCAGGTAAGGATGCTTCTGATTTCTTTATTCGTGGTGTGAGTTCATTGAATGCGGATGGCAATAAGCCGTTGATTATAGTGGACGATGTCCAGTATACGTACGATCAGTTGTCACAAATCAATGTGAACGAAATAGAAAGCATATCTATCTTGAAGGATGCTTCTACAACAGCTATCTATGGTATTAAGGGTGCTAATGGTGTATTGGTGGTGAAGACCCGAAGAGGAGAGCAAGGGAAACCTCAAATCAATGTACGTTTGGAAGGTGGTATGCAGATTCCAGTGCGTACTCCAAAATTTTTGGACTCATACAATACAGCTATTTTGGTGAATGAAGCTTATGAGAATGATGGTATGCCTAGGCCATTCTCAAAGGCAGATGTTATGGCTTTTAGGGATCATACTGATCCTTACGGACATCCGGATGTAAATTGGTATGATGAAATTTTTAAGAAAAGTGCTTTTCAGGAGAATGTGAATGTGGATATTTCCGGTGGTTCTAAGAGGTTGAAATATTTTGTTTCTGCGGGTTACTTTACACAGGATGGTATGGTGAAAGATTTTGGTACAAAGGAGAGTGGAGTGAATTCCAATTATTTCTACCGTCGTTTCAATTATCGTACTAACATTGACTTTGCTGTGACAGATAACCTGAGTATGCGTTTGGATATATCATCACGCTTTATGAATGTCAACGAACCTTGTAATATGAATGCAACAGGTGAAATTTACGATTTCTCAAAAATGCATCCTTATTCAGCTCCAGTATTGAATCCGGATGGCTCTTATGCTTATCTAAATGATACGGAAGGATATAAACCCACCTTGAATGCCCGTTTAGCAAATGAGGGATATAAGCGTACCCGTCGTAATGATAATAATATTCTGTATGGAGCTACTTGGAAAATGGATTTTTTGACACAGGGACTTTCTGCCAATTATCGCTTGGCATATTCGAGTGTAGATGAAAATCATCGTCAGGCAAACCGATCTCAATATCCTACCTATCATTACGATTCGTCGACTAATGGATATGTAATTAATCCGAATAAGGTGTATGATTATGGAACGTTTTCGGTGACCAGTGGTACGGAAAAGGCTACAAAAGACTTGAATATTCAAGCTTCGGTGAACTATGCTCGCGTATTTAACGGAGGAGATCATGATGTCAGCGCTATGTTTCTGTATAATCTTCAGACTACTACAGTAGATAGAGATGGTCTTGTATCAGCGGCTGTTCCTAGCAATTTTGAAGGATATACCTTGACAATGGGGTATAAGTATAAAAGTAAATATTTGATTGATCTCAATATGGCCTATAACGGAACTGACCGTTTTGGAAGAAAAAACCGTTTTGGATTCTTTCCTGCCGTAGGTATCGGTTATGCTATTTCGGAAGAAGATTTCTTTAAGAATGTAGATTGGCTGGCAAATAAAGTGCAACTTTTGAAAGTGAGAGCTTCTTATGGCTTGGTTGGTTCGGATGTAGCAGCGGGTAATCGTTATTTGTACGATCAAGTATATCAGAAAGGTGATGGCTACTCCTTTGGTGATTATCCAAAATTTACTGACTCTTATAAAGAGGGTGATTTGGGAACTCCTAATGCTACTTGGGAAAAGGCAAAGAAGTTTGATGTTGGTTTGGATATGAATTTTTTAAATAAGTTTTCGTTTACTATCGACTACTTCTTAGATAAGCGTTATGACCAATTGGTGACGAGAAATGACGTCCCTTTGGTTCTTGGTATCGGCTTCTCTCCAAACAATATAGCAAGGACTACTAATCAAGGTTTCGACGGTCAGATTAGCTATCAAGATCGTTTTGGTGATTTTGATTTCAATACTAACCTGGTATTTTCTTATGCAAAGAATAAGGTAGATTATAAAGCTGAAGCTCAACAAAAATATCCATGGTTGGCAGAGACCGGAAAGCCATTAAATCAACCCTTTGGTTATAAATGGATCGGGTATTATACTCCGGAAGATGTTGCAAAGATACAATCCGGTGCTTCAGATGCTCCGGCAACTCCTTACACGGATATTCCTGTACAAGCTGGTGATTTGAAATATGCCGATTTAAATAATGATGGAACGATTGATGATTATGATAAAGGTGCTATTGGTAAACCCAATTTGCCTTCTACTACTTTAGGATGGTCATTTGGTGGATATTGGCGTGGATTTAGCTTCAATGTATTGTTTCAGGGGTCATTTGATTATAGTTTTGCTATTAACGGTACAGGTATTGAGTCATTCAAGAGTCAGTTCCAGCCTATCCATACTAGTCGTTGGACATTGGAACGTTATCAGAATGGTGAAGAAATTGGTTTCCCGCGTTTGACAACCAATCCTTCTACAATTAATAGTGCCAGTACCTATATGTCTGATTTTTGGTTGATTAATGCTTGGTATATTCGTTTGAAAACAATCGATTTGGGATATCAACTTCCAAAGAAGATATTGCCGAAAGCTATAGATAATATTCGTTTCTATGTGAATGCTTACAATTTATTGACATTTACAGGTTATGATAAATATCAGCAAGACCCAGAAATTAAGACAAATACAGCAGGTGATGCATACATGAACCAACGTGTTGTGAATTTAGGTGTGCAATTGACGTTCTAATTAACTGATAAAAGATATAGTTATGAATAAACATAAAGTTGGAAAAATCTTATTGCTCTCTTTGTTATGTGGAGCATTTGAGGCTTGCGACAAATTTGAAGCCTTTCCTTTGGAATATAAGAACAGCCCGCAGGATGATGCGGTGGAGAATGTATTGAATAATATAGATCCAACCTGGGAATTGGAATTATTAGAGCGGAACGACTATGTGGTATCTTTTAAAGATAAAAAATACGATAAGTTGTTTACTCGTACTTTAGGATGGAATGGAGGTGATGGAGTGTTAACGACGCAGTTGCCTGATGGAAACACATTTTGGTCATTTAATGATAGCTTCTATGGAGTTGTAGATGGAGAAACTCGGTCACGTGATGGAAATAAAGTAAATTTCCCTCGTAACACTATTATGGTGCAGACACCTGGTGATAAAGAAGAAAATCTTATTTGGTTAGCCGATTTTGTTCAAACAACCGATCCTAATGCTCCGCGCTATTATCAGGCACGTACTCATATTCGTCATCCTAAAGCTAGCAGATCTGAAGCACAGATACAGGAAGGGGAGATCGATCAAGATTGGTTATATTGGGCTGGTGATGCTACTGTGTATAATAATCAATTACAAGTTCTTTGGAATGGAGTGGATAATACAGATAATGAACATCTGATGAGACATGAAGGTATTTGTTTGGCTACTTATAGCTTGGAAGGAAAACCGGGTGATGAAAGCTATTTGAAACTCATTAGTGCAAATCATCATTTTAATGATGCTGATGTCTATGGATACGGTTCTACTTTGTATGAAGATGAAGACGGGCATATTTATTTGTATGGTTCATATAATAATTATGATATAATAGTTGCGCGTACGGCTACACATAGTTTAGATAGTCCATGGGAATATTATGTATGCAATGAGGATGGAGAATATTCTTGGCAAAACACTTATCCAACTCAAGAACAGGTTGCTCTTTCCAAAATTCAAGAAACGGATTGCAGTATGCCTTGGGTTTTTAAAAAAGGAGATAGTTACTACATGGTGGCACAAGCTAAATGGTTTGGGCATGAAATGTATATTTTCCGAAGTGATAAACCTTATGGACCTTTTACAGATCGCAAAACATTGTTTGGATTCCCCAATACTTTAGATAAACTAGGGGTACAGACTTATGGCAATTTGTATATGGTAAATTTGCATCCTCATTTATCACGGGCAGGTGAATTAGTGTTTTCTACAAATACAGATCCGGCTGATGGTTTTGGTGGTAACTTTAATGCAGTGGGTAGTGCAGATCTTTATCGTCCTTACTTTTATCGTGTATATAATTGGGAGAAACTTTATGAAGAGTAAGGCTAAACTGTAGTAAATAATCGAAAGAACCATTTCTAGTGAAAAGAGGAATGGTTCTTTTTTATTCTTTTAAAGGTTACATATTAGTGGTAAATGCCATTTTGTTCGTTCATAAATTATAATTTTATACTAATTAATAAAATGAAAAACAGATATGAATAAGACTTTAATCTGTATTTTGTGGTGTTTAATGTGTGGAGGTAATGTCTTTGCACAGATCAAACTATCTCCGGTATTTTCTGATAACATGGTGTTGCAGCAACAAACACAAGCTCCTGTATGGGGTAAGTCTAAACCCAATAAGAAAGTAGAAATTACTACCTCATGGGATCAGAAGAAATATACTATTCAGGCTGATGCACAAGGGAATTGGAAGACTAAAGTAGATACTCCGGTCGCCGGAGGGCCATATACGATAACTATTTCTGACGGGAAACCTGTAAAGTTGAACAATGTGATGATTGGTGAAGTATGGGTATGTTCCGGCCAATCCAATATGGAAATGCAGGTAGAAGGTTGGGGTAAAGTGATGAACTATCAACAAGAGAAAGAGGAGGCGAATAACTATCCGAATATTCGTTTCTTGTTGGTAGAGAAAGCAACAAGTCCTTTACCCATAAATGATATGAAAGCAGCAGGTAATGGTTGGCAGGTTTGCTCTTCAAAAAGTGTGGCAGACTTTTCGGCAGCCGGTTATTTTTTCGGGCGCGATTTGCATAAGTATCAAAATGTGCCAATCGGACTGATAGATACTTCCTGGGGAGGTACTTATATTGAAACATGGACGAGTAAAGAGGCTTTGGCAACCGTGCCGGATATGCAGAAGAAACTAGAGGTACTGAAAGGACTTCCGATTTCATCCGAAGATCGTGAAAAGAAATTCCATTCAGATGTGGAAGACTGGAAGAAAGAGATTGAAAAGATTGACAAAGGATTTGTGGATGGCAGAGCTGTATGGACAGTCACAGACTTTGAAGACAGTGCATGGAAAACGATGAAAGTGCCGGGGCTGATGCAGGAGCAAGGCTTGAAAGGCTTTAATGGTATTGTTTGGTTTAGAAAAACAATAGATATTCCGGCAAAATGGGAAGGCAAAGAACTGACGTTGAATGTCGGAGTAATTGATGATAATGATTTCACCTATTTCAATGGCGTACAAGTGGGACACACTGAGGGGTGGATGGCTCCCAGAAGCTACAAAGTACCCAAAGAACTGGTAAAAGGTGGTAAGGCGGTGATTGCTGTGCGTGTGATGGACACTGGAGGTACAGGAGGTATAAATGGAAGTCCTGAAAGTGTTTCACTCCATCGCTCTCAATCAGACGCTATACCATTGGCCGGTGATTGGAAATATCAGGTTTCTTTGAATATAAAAGATATTCCACAAATGCCTGTAAATACAGCTAATGAACCTAATATTCCCGGCTTCTTATTTAATGCGATGCTGAATCCGTTGATTCCCTATAGCATAAAGGGAGCCATTTGGTATCAGGGTGAGGCTAATACCGGACAAGCATATCTGTATCGTGAGTTGATGCCATTGATGATTACCGACTGGCGGAATCGTTGGGGAACTGATTTTCCATTTTATATGGTACAACTTGCCAGTTTCACAGCTCAACAAACCGCTCCGGTGGATGCAACCTGGGCTGAATTGAGAGAGGCTCAAACGCGAACATTGCATCTTGAAAATACAGGAATGGCTGTGACCATTGATATAGGTGATGCTTTTGATATTCATCCGAAAAATAAACAGGAAGTCGGCAGGCGTTTGGCATTGGCTGCGCGGGCACAGACTTATGGTGAGAAAATACCATATTCCGGTCCAATGTATGATACGTATCAGATGGAAGGTAATAAGATCCGTATTTATTTCAAACATACGGACGGTGGGTTGAAGACTGCAAATAACGAAATAATAAAAGGATTTACCATTGCCGGTGTCGATCATAAATTCCATTGGGCTGATGCTGTGATTGAGGGTAACACAATCGTAGTATCTTCGCCGGCAGTCGCTTTCCCGGTAGCAGTTAGATATGCATGGGCTGATAATCCGATCTGTAATTTGTATAATGGAGCCAATCTTCCGGCATCTCCATTCCGTACGGATGATTGGCCGGGAATCACTGCTGGCAATAAATGATTCATTCAATCTATCAGTAAAAATAGTACGTTACACATTAAAGAATAACCATGAGAAAACTAATTTATCTAGTAATCTTTCTTTTTATTTCCACAGGAATATACGCTCAAACGAAAGACTTGGTGCAATACGTCAATACGTTACAGGGCACTGATTCCCATTTTGGATTAAGTTATGGAAATACATATCCTACTACCGGTATGCCTTATGCCATGCACACATGGTCTGCACAAACCGGAAAGAATGGAGAGGGCTGGAAGTATCAGTATGCGGTAGATGCCATCAGAGGATTCTGCCAGTCACATCAATGCAGCCCGTGGATGAGTGATTATGCCGTATATTCCTTTATGCCGATGGTGGGAGAACTAGTCGTTAATCAGGATAAACGGGCGACGAAATTTAGTCATGACAATGAAATAGCCAAGCCGCATTATTATAAAGTAACATTGAATAATGGCATTACCACCGAAATGGCACCGACTACCCGCGGCGTGCATTTGCGTTTTTCCTATCCCTCTACTGGAGACGCCTATCTGGTGATAGACGGATATACGGATATGAGTGAAATCAAAATAGATCCCGCCAAGAGACAAATATCCGGTTGGGTGAATAACCAGCGTTTTGTAAATAATTCCAAGACATTCCGCAGTTATTTCGTTGTGCAATTCGATAAAGCATTTGAAGATTACGGCGTATGGGAAAATCAGAAAGATGAAATCTTCTCTAAAAAACAGGAGGGAGCAGGCAAAGGTTATGGTGCTTATATCAAGTTTAAAAAAGGCTCGAAAGTACAGGCTAAGGCAGCCTCTTCCTATATCAGTGCAGAACAGGCTGTGATTACTTTGAACGATGAACTGGGTAAAGACTCCAACCTGGAAACTACTAAAGCCCGTGGACAAAAAACATGGAATGAACTGCTGAACAGAATTCAGGTAGAGGGTGGAACAGAAGAACAAATGAAGACTTTTTATTCATGTCTGTTCCGTGCTAATCTTTTCTCACGTAAATTCTACGAACGTAAAGCGAACGGAGAACCTTATTATTACAGCCCTTACGATGGCAAAGTATATGACGGATATATGTATACCGATAATGGATTCTGGGATACTTTCCGTTCACAGTTCCCACTGACCAATATTCTTCATCCTACTATGCAAGGACGCTACATGAATGCTTTGCTTGCCGCACAGGAACAATGCGGGTGGCTACCATCCTGGTCGGCTCCCGGAGAAACGGGAGGAATGTTGGGTAATCACTCCATCTCATTATTGGCAGACGCATGGGCAAAAGGCATCCGTACCTTCGACCCGGAAAAAGCATTGAAAGCATACGCACACGAAGCGATGAACAAAGGTCCCTGGGGAGGAGCCAACGGACGCGGCTTCTGGAAAGAATATTTTGAACTGGGATATGTCCCTTATCCGGAATCAATGGGATCGAGTGCCCAGACCATGGAATATGCTTATGATGATTTCTGTGGCTACCAGCTGGCAAAAATGGTCGGAAACAAACACTATCAGGAAGTTTTTGCCCGTCAGATGTACAACTATAAGAATGTATTCGATCCGTCCATCGGCTTTATGCGTGGAAAAGGCGTCGATGGCAAATGGCAGGAACCGTTTGACCCGCTGGAATGGGGCGGACCTTTCTGTGAGGGCAATGCTTGGCATTATACCTGGTCGGTATTCCATGATACCGAAGGATTAATCAACTTGTTCGGAAGCGATGAGAAGTTTACTACCAAAATAGATTCAGTGTTTACCCTGCCCAGCACTATCAAGCCGGGAACATACGGAGGAGTGATCCATGAAATGAAAGAAATGGAAATCGCAGGGATGGGACAGTATGCGCATGGCAATCAGCCGATTCAGCACATGCCTTACCTGTATAGCTATGCCGGACAGCCATGGAAAACACAGTATTGGGTACGTCAGATTGTTGAAAGACTCTATAATTCAACAGAAAGAGGATATCCGGGTGACGAAGACCAAGGCGGTATGTCATCCTGGTATATATTAAGCTCATTAGGCATTTATGCCGTTTGTCCGGGTACGGATGAATATGTGATTGGCAGTCCATTATTTAAAAAGGCTACCATAACGCTGGAAAACGGAAATAAGTTTGTGATCGAAGCAAATAACAACAATAAAGAGAATGTCTATATCCAGTCTGCTACTTTGAATGGACGTGTATTGGATAAGAATTTTATTAAATATGACGATATAGCAGACGGTGGTACGCTCCGTTTTGAAATGGGAGGGCAACCGAATAAAGAGAGATGTACGTCAAAATATGCCGCTCCTTTCTCTCTGTCGAAAGAATAAGAAAAGAAACAACGAAATACAGTATGAAAAATAAAGTTTTAACAGGTTTATTATTGGTATTGATTGGAGGGTGGGGGAGCCTCCTGGCACAGAATGCCGGGAGCAATTATGCCCGTCAGGTGAATACACTGATAGGTACAAAAGGCGTTGGTCTGACTTCGGGATATCTTTATCCCGGAGCCACCTATCCTTATGGAATGGTGCAGTTCACCCCTTCTTACTTTTCCAAACGTTCCGGATTTGTCATCAACCAATTGAGTGGCGGCGGTTGCGAACACATGGGCAACTTCCCTACTTTTCCGGTAAAAGGCAAACTGAAGATGTCTCCGGACAACATTCTCAACTATCGTATCAATATCTCTGAAGAAAAAGGACATGCCGGCTATTATGAGGCAATGGTGCAGGAAGACATCAAAGCCAAACTGACTGTGACCGAAAGAACCGGTATGGCGAATTATGAATATCCGGCAGATCAACAATATGGTACAGTCATTATCGGTGGAGGTATTTCCGCCACTCCGATCGAGCAGGCAGCCGTTGTAATCACTGCACCGAATAAGTGTGAAGGATATGCAGAGGGTGGTAATTTCTGCGGTCTGCGTACACCGTATAAAGTCTATTTCGTTGCAGAATTTGATGCCGATGCCTTGGAATCGGGAACCTGGAAAAGAGATGAACTGAAACCGAACACCACTTTTGCCGAGGGAGAATATTCCGGAGTCTACTTTACTTTTGATGTAAGCAAGAAGAAAAATATCCAGTATAAGATTGGTGTTTCTTATGTTTCCGTAGAAAATGCACGTGAGAATCTGAAAGCAGAGAATACCGGATGGGACTTCTTACAGATTCAAAACCAGGCAGAATCCAAATGGAATGACTACTTGGGTAAAATCGAAGTAGAGGGCACTAATCCGGACCGGACCACTCAATTTTATACCCATTTGTATCGTTCGTTCATTCACCCGAATGTATGCAGTGATGTGAACGGAGAGTATATGGGAGCTGATTTCAAGGTGCATAAGTCCCGTTCTAAACACTACACCTCTTTCAGCAACTGGGATACCTATCGCACACAGATTCAATTATTGTCGATGCTCGATCCCGAAGTAGCTTCTGATATTGTGATTTCTCACCAACTATTTGCTGAAGAAGCTGGCGGCGCTTATCCACGTTGGGTCATGGCGAATATTGAAACCGGAGTGATGCAAGGAGATCCGACTCCTATCCTGATCTCTAATGCCTATGCTTTTGGTGCCCGTAATTATGATCCGAAGCCGATTTTCAAAATAATGAGAAAGGGAGCCGAAGAACCGGGAGCAATGTCGCAGAATGTGGAGGCGCGTCCGGGATTGAAACAGTATTTGGATAAAGGATATTATAATGCTTCCATTCAATTGGAATATACTTCTGCGGATTTTGCCATCGGACAGTTTGCATTGCACGCTGTAGGAGATGAATTTGCAAGTTGGCGTTATTTTCATTTTGCCCGTTCATGGAAGAATCTGTACAATCAGGAAACCGGCTGGTTGCAATCACGTAATCCGGATGGTTCGTGGAAACCTCTGACTGAAGACTTCCGTGAATCGACCTATAAGAATTATTTCTGGATGGTGCCTTACGATATTGCCGGTCTGATTGAAATAATCGGTGGAAAAGCCGCGGCAGAGAAACGTTTGGACGAATTCTTCACCCGTCTGGATGCCGGCTACAATGATGCCTGGTTTGCTTCCGGCAATGAACCGAGTTTCCATATCCCCTGGATATACAACTGGGTGGGAACTCCCTACAAAGCACAGGAAATTATCAACCGTGTATTGAATGAACAGTATTCAAGTAAAATTGACGGTCTGCCGGGTAATGATGATTTAGGTACGATGGGTGCCTGGTATGTGTTTGCCTGTATCGGTCTTTATCCCGAAATACCGGGAATAGGAGGCTTTACTGTAAATACACCAATCTTTTCATCGGTGAAAGTTCATCTGAAGAAAGGAGATATAGTGATAAAAGGCGGTTCGGAAAAGAATATCTATATCAAATCCATGAAGTTGAATGGCAAACCGTATGATAGTACATGGATAGATTGGGATCAACTTAATAATGGTGGGACTATTGATTTTGCTACCTCGGCCAAACCCGATGTAAAATGGGGAACTAAAGTGGTGCCTCCCTCTTTCCCTTAAAGAAATAAAGCAGGTTGGTAATAATTTTGCAAAAAGATTAGGCACGGATTACACGGATTTCACGGTTTTTAGAATGATGGGTATGTAAAGCAACAGCGTTAATCTGTGTAATCCGTGCCTATTTTATTATAAAAACTAATTATGAAGACATATTAATCAAACAACGTAAGAATGAAAAGAAAACTACAGAACATAGCTTATCTACTGATGGCTGCCGCATTCGTTACTTCATGTGGCGAGAAGAAACAAACATCCGAATTTCCGGATTGGGCGTGGGCGGACTTCCAGCGTCCGGAAGGCGTTAATCCAATTATCTCACCTGATACTACTACTATTTTCTATTGTCCGATGAGGCAGGATTCAGTGGCATGGGAGGCGAGCGATACATTCAATCCGGCTGCCACCGTTTATGATGGAAAAGTAGTAGTGCTCTATCGGGCTGAAGATAATTCGGCAACCGGTATTGGTTCACGTACTTCCCGTTTAGGATACGCTTCTTCCGACGACGGAATAAATTTCCAACGAATGACTGTTCCCGTATTTTATCCGGCAGACGATAGCCAGAAAGAACTCGAGAATCCGGGTGGTTGCGAAGACCCGCGCATTGCCGTAACAGAAGACGGACTTTATGTAATGCATTACACACAATGGAACCGTAAACAGGCACGTTTGGCAGTGGCCACCTCACGTGACCTCCAAACTTGGGAAAAACACGGACCTGCTTTTGCCAAAGCCTATAATGGAAGATTTCTGGATGAATTCTCAAAGTCTGCCTCTATCCTGACTAAATTAGTTGACGGCAAACAAGTGATCGCTCAAATAGATGGGAAATACTGGATGTATTGGGGAGAAAAGTTTGTCAATGTAGCTACCTCCACAGACCTCGTCAACTGGGAACCAATGTTGGATGAAAACGGCGAATTCCTGAAAGTCATGATACCCCGTCCGGGTAAATTCGACAGTGACCTGACCGAGTGTGGCCCTCCTGCTATCCTGACAGATAAAGGAATCCTGTTGTTTTATAACGGTAAAAACAAATCGGGTGCAGAGGGGGATACGCTTTATACAGCGAATTCCTATTGTGCCGGACAAGCCCTGTTTGATAGTAAAGACCCCACCAAACTAATCGATCGTCTGGATAAACCGTTCTATACTCCCGAATCAGACTTTGAGAAAAGCGGACAATACCCTGCCGGAACGGTATTTATCGAGGGACTTGTATTCCACAACCAGAAGTGGTTCCTCTATTATGGCTGTGCTGATTCTCGCGTGGCAGTTGCTATATACGATTCTCTCAAAAAATAAAGAAAATGTTCATGAAGAAGATCATAATCTTTCTGTTTGGCATTTGTATTTGTAAAAAATATTAAGACATGAAAAAGATTTTTGTATTGATTGCGGCAGTTTGTATGACATATACTACTGCCTTTGCTCAAACTGTGAAACCTTTTAAAGAGGGTGAAAGAGCAGTATTTTTAGGAAACAGTATCACGGATGGCGGTCATTACCATTCGTATATCTGGTTGTATTATATGACTCGTTTTCCGAATATGCCTCTCCGCATATTGAACGGTGGTATTGGCGGAGATACGGCATACGATATGAACAAACGCTTGGATGGAGATATTTTCCCAATGAAACCCTCTGTATTGATGGTTACTTTTGGTATGAATGACTCCGGATATTTTGAATATAACGGGGATAATCCAAAAGAATTCGGTGAACAGAAATATCAGGAAAGTATCAAGAACTATCAGCAAATGGAGAAGCGTTTCAAAGATCTTCCTGATACCCGTATTGTGATGGTCGGAACTTCCCCTTATGATGAAACCGTGCAATTGAAAGAGAATGTACCGTTCAAAACAAAGAACGAAACTATCAAACGTATCGTTGAATACCAGAAAGAATCTGCAGCTAAGAACAATTGGGAATTTACGGATTTGAATGCTCCTATGGTTGCTTTGAATCAACAAAACCAACAAAAAGATCCGGCATTTACGCTTTGTGGCAGCGACCGTATTCATCCGGATAATGACGGACACATGGTGATGGCTTACCTTTTCCTGAAAGCACAAGGATTTGTGGGTAAAGAAGTAGCAGAAATGGAGATAAATGCTAATAAGAAACAGGCAGTTAAAGCAGAGAATTGTACAATCTCAAATATCAAGAAGAACGGGAAAGATTTGAGCTTTGACTATCTGGCAGAAGCTCTTCCTTATCCTTTGGATACGATTGCCCGTGGATGGGGACAAAAAAAAGGTCAGGCAGAAGCTACGAAAGTCATTCCTTTTATGGATGAAATGAATCGTGAGGTTCTGAAAGTAACAGGTCTGAAAGGTGATTATAAATTGTTGATTGATGAGGAAGAAATTGGAATATGGAGTGGAGACGACTTGGCAAAAGGCATTAATCTAGCTGCCGAATCCAAAACTCCTCAATATCAACAGGCATTGACAGTGATGCACCTGAATGAATATCGTTGGGAGATTGAAAGAACATTCAGAGAGTATGCATGGTGTCAATTTGGCTTTTTCCAGCAGCAGGGATTGTTGTTCGCTAATGATAGAAAAGCAATTGAGATAATGGATGAAAACGTGGATAAGAATGTCTGGTTGAAAGGACGTCGCGATATGTATTCAAAGATGATGCTGGATCCTGTCCGTGAAGCTCGTGAGCAGGAAATGGAAGTTCTTATCAATAAGATTTATGAGGTTAATAAACCTGTAGTAAGAAAGATTTTACTTAGAAAGATATGATGCGATAATGACGTAGAAATACGATAGAATACTCATCGTAATGAGAAAAAATACTCATACCAATGGAAATATATTCTCATAGGTATGAGTATTTTTTCTCATAGGGATAAGTATTGTTGAGAATTTGAGTTTTTAATTCTTCTTCCAGAAGTCGGAAGTGAAAAGCAATAATACAGTAAATAATTCCAAGCGTCCCAGGAGCATTAAGAAAGAAAGCAGCCATTTGGCAGCATCGGGCAATGCACTCCACGAGAAAGCCGGGCCACATGTGCCGAGGCCTGGTCCCATATTGCCTATGCTTGAGATTACGGTTCCTATTGATTCCAGAAAACCGACTCCTAAGCCCATCATGACAAGCACGCTGATGATAACAATAACTACATACAAAAAGGTGAAAGCCAATACAGTAGACTGAATGGAAGGGGAAATAACTTGCTTATTTACCCGCACCGGGAGTATGGCGTTAGGGTGAAGAATATGTTTGAATTCATTTTTCACTACTTGAAACAGAATAACCATACGAATACACTTGATCCCCCCTGTTGTACTGCCGGCACAAGCTCCGATAATCATCACAATGACGAGGCAGCCCCAAAGGATGGAAGGCCAAAGCATATAGTCAGCTGTGACGAATCCCGTAGAAGTTTGCAATGAAATCACTTGGAAAAGCGATTTCCGGAATGCCTCCTCTACTCCCATAGAAGAAGTCTGATGGAGCCAGACAGCAATGAATAGAGTGAAGAATGAAACACAAATAAAGTAGAACTTCAGTTCCGCATCATGTAAGAACTTCTTGATCTTCCCGTTAAACATCAATAGCAGCAATGTGAAGTTAATACCTGAAAGGAACATGAAAATGGAAATTACATAGTCTATGTAAGGTGAATGGTAATATTCAATGCTGGCCTGTTTGGTAGAGAACCCACCGGTACTGGTCGTTGCAAAAGCATGACATATACTATCGAATATACTCATGCCACCACCTATTAATAAAATAATCAGTGTTCCCGTCATTCCGGCATAAATACCCCAAATCCATTTAGCGGTGATGCCAATGCGGGGATGCACTTTGTCATGAGTAGGTCCACTGGCTTCTGCTGCGAATACCTGAATTCCGCCCACACCGAAAATCGGCAGAACGGCAATGGTGAAGAATACAATACCCAAACCACCTATCCATTGCGTCATAGCCCGCCAGAAAAGTATTCCGTGGGGCATTGACTCAATATTATTCAGAATAGTGGCCCCCGTACTGCTAAATCCGGACATCGTTTCAAAAAAAGCATCTGTAACATTGGGAATATATCCTCCTATATAATAAGGTAACATTCCGAAAAGGGAAAAGGTAACCCATGCTGCGCTGACGATGACATATCCATCGCGACGATTCAAGGATTTCACTGCGTCTTTCCCGACGGCAAGCAACAGAACGCCGATACAGGTTGTGACAGCAGATGAAATCAGGAAACTCTGCAAGTCATTCTCTTTATAAAAAAGAGAGACCGCTCCACAACATAACAGCATCGCTGTTTCTATCAGAAGCAGAAAGCCCAGAATCCGGAATATCATCTTTGAATTAATCATAAACTAGTATTAAGTATCAGGTATTAAGTATCAGGTATTAAGTATTAGTCGGTGAAAATGGGTTGCTACGGTTAATATTTAATACCTGATACTTAATACTTAATTAAAGAACTTCTCAATCTTTTTAATCATCATACTCAAACAGAATACGACTACATGGTCGCCGGGACGGATTTGTGTATCACCCGTCACCAAGATACCTTCTCCGTTGCGGATCATTCCTCCGATGGTAGTACCCTTCGGGAGTCCCAGGTCTTTAATCAGGTGTTTGGTGATTTTAGCACCTTCCGGTACAGTGAATTCAGCAACGTCCGCATTGGCAAAAGTAAGACATTTCACATTAGACACGTCGGCATCCAACATCATTTGGTAGATATGGCTGGCAGCAATCATTTTTTTATTGATAACAGTACCGATGTCAAGACTTTCCGCCATACCGATATAGTCGATATTCTCTACTTCTGCCACCGTCTTTTCCACTCCCATACGTTTAGCGGCGAGACAGGCTAGAATATTTGTTTCCGAGTTACCGGTCAGAGCTACAAATGCTTCGGTATTCTTTAGTCCCTCTTCGATGAGCAAATCCATGTCTCGGCCATCTCCGTTGATAATCATTGTCTTATCATCCAGTAACTCTGTCAGGCGGTTACAACGGTTCAGGTCATTATCAACTATTTTCACCTGCATATAGTCCGGCACATATTGTGCGGTACGGACTGCGATGCGGCTTCCTCCCATAATCATCACATTGCGTACGTCGGCATAATCTTCCTTGCCGGCTATCTTACGAATATAAGGAATATACTTGCGGGTAGTGGTGAAATAAACAATATCATGCAATTTAACGACATCGTCTCCACGCGGAATAATCGTTTCCGTTCCGCGTTTGATGGCTACTACGTGATAAGGTATATTAGGACCGCCTAGCTGATGCAGCGGTATATTCAGGATTTCAGCCTTTTCGCGCATCTTCGTACCAATCAGAACCAGAGAACCTCCACAAAACTCCCACCATTGGCGTACCCAGCTCATACGCATGGAAGATACGATTTCTTTCGCAGCCAGCATTTCCGGGTAAATCAGCGAATCTACTCCCAGCTTCTGGAAAAACTCTTTATTTTTGGGCAGAAGATATTCGTAATTGTCGATACGTGCCACTGTCTTTTTAGCTCCCAGATTGGTAGCCAGCATACAGGCAGTCATGTTACGGCTTTCGTCCGGTGTGACTGCGATAAACAGGTCGGCTTCTTTGACGCCCACTTCCTTTAATCCGGAGATGGAAGAAGGAGAAGCGGCAACAGTCAGCAAGTCAAAATTGGCACTAAGAGCACTTAGTTTCTCTTCGTCATCATCCATCAAGATGATATCTTGCTTCTCGCGCGATAACAGCTTGGCCAAATGGGTGCCTACGTTGCCGGCACCGGCAATAATAATCTTCATGTCAATTGATAAATTCTTTTATTTTAGTCAGAATCCCTTCTTCATCCATGCCGCACAGTTGATATAGTTCGGCCACTGAACCATGCTCTACAAATATATTAGGGATACCGATACGCTTCACGGTTGGTTTGTATTCGTTGTCTGCCATAAATTCAAGGATAGCACTACCCATCCCGCCTTTGATAATCCCGTCTTCGATAGTCAGGACACGTTGGAATTTGCGTCCTACCTCATGTAACAGCTCTTCGTCCAGCGGTTTCAGGAAACGCAAATCGTAATGGGCGATCGACAGACCGAAATCAGCTTCTGCCCGGGTGATGGCACGGGCAGCTATGTTTCCTATCGGTCCGATAGTGATAACCGCAAGGTCGTTGCCCTCTTTCAGTTTTCGTCCTTTTCCCACCGGAATCTCTTCCAGCGGACACTTCCAATCCACTAATACACCGCGTCCGCGAGGGTAACGGATCACGAACGGACCCTTGTCCGGCAATTGTGCCGTATACATCAGGCGACGTAATTCATGTTCGTCCATGGGCGAACTGATCGTCAGATTGGGGATCGGACGCAAACATGCCATATCAAAAGCTCCGTGATGAGTGGGACCGTCTTCGCCAACCAAGCCGGCGCGGTCGAGGCACAAAACAACAGGGAGATTCTGAATCGCTACGTCATGAATGATATTATCATGCGCCCGTTGCATAAAAGAAGAATAGATATTGCAGAATGGTTGCAATCCGTCTTTTGCCATTCCACCGGAGAAAGTAACCGCATGTCCTTCGGCAATGCCTACATCAAACGCGCGTTTGGGCATTTTTTCCATCAGTATATTCATTGAACAGCCGCTAGGCATGGCGGGAGTGACACCAACAATCTTCGGATTGGCTTCGGCAAGCTCTACCAATGTATTTCCGAATACATCCTGAAAAAGCGGAGGCATTCCTTCAGTGTTAGCAATGAAACGTTCGCCGGTAACGGGATCGAACTTGCCGGGAGCATGCCATTCGGTAGCGTGCTTCTCTGCCGGTCCGAATCCTTTTCCTTTGATAGTATGCAGATGCAGGATTTTAGGTCCTTGCATATCTTTGATGTCGCGCAATACTCTTGCCAGATTCTTAACGTCGTGTCCGTCTATCGGACCGAAGTAACGGATATTCATCCCTTCGAAAATATTCTGTTGCTGTGCAGCCATTGATTTCAGGCTGTTCCCGAAACGTATGAGCGCTTTGCGGCGTTCTTCGTTTAGGATGCCGAGCTTGAACAACATGCGCGAGAGTTTGAAACGTAGCTGATTATAGCGGTTGGAAGTTGTCAGGTTAAAGAGATACTGCTTCATGCCTCCTACACTACGGTCAATAGCCATGTCATTGTCATTCAGGATAATGAGCAGGTTGTTCGACGTGGCGGATGCATTGTTCAGTCCTTCGAAAGCCAGTCCGCCACTCATGGAACCGTCGCCTATGATGGCTACTACATGGCGTTTGGCATCTCCTTTTCTGGCGGCTGCGACAGCCATACCGAGAGCTGCAGAAATAGAATTGGAAGCATGTCCGCACGTGAAAGTATCATATTCGCTTTCTTCCGGAGACGGGAAAGGGCGGATTCCTCCGAGTTTCCTGTTCGTAGAAAAGGCTTCACGGCGTCCTGTCAGTATTTTGTGGCCGTATGCCTGATGTCCCACGTCCCATACAATACGGTCATAAGGTGTATTGTAGACGTAGTGCAAAGCTACGGTCAGCTCCACTGTTCCCAGACTGGCAGCAAAATGCCCCGGGTTGCAGCAGAGTTCTTTAATAATGTCTTGCCTTAATTCACTACATACCTCCGGCAGTTGCTCCACGTCTAGTTTTCGCAGGTCTTCAGGATAATTGATAGTGTTTAGCAAGTTATATATCGGTTCATTCTTCATGATTCGAGGAAATTTAGTGCAAAAATACGAAAAGAAAGTATATTCGGCCTCCTTTTTTTTATAAAATCTTATTCGGCATAGAGACGTATCTGTTTTTCGTACCCCCTAAGATTATTGAATCGTGAGGAAAAAGAGGTAGGAAATTGTTTTTTGATTACTTTTGCATATGAAACGTAATGAAATGATGGAAAATCGTATGAACTTTCAAACATCTGTAGAATTGCCTGCCGGGATGCCGCCTGTCAGTCATGCAGATCATATTCTTCAGATGGGCTCCTGTTTTGCGGAAAATATCGGGAGACAATTAACAGATGCCGGGTTTCAGCTGGATCTGAATCCTTTTGGTATCCTTTATAATCCTTTGTCTATCTCATCCGCTTTGAGAGAGATTATAGGAAATAAAGAATATACCAGTCAGGATTTGTTTGCCTACAAAGACTTATGGCATAGTCCGATGCATCACGGCTCTTTTTCAGCTTTTACGCCCGAAGAAACATTGCATACCATAAATGCCCGTCTTCATCACGCCCATCAAAGACTGCCGGAGTTGAACTGGCTAATGGTAACTTTGGGCACCGCTTATGTTTATAAACAAAAAGAGAGTGGGCAAGTGGTAGCCAACTGCCATCAACTGCCGGAAAACCATTTCTTACGTTACCGGCTTACTGTTGAAGAAATTGTAGAAGATTATACAGCGCTCATCACCGGAATGGCAGCCTGCAATCCGGAATTAAAATGGCTGTTTACAGTCAGCCCGATCCGTCATATACGCGACGGAATGCACGCCAATCAATTAAGTAAATCTACGTTGTTACTGGCCATCGACCGGTTGCAGCAATTGTTCCCGGAACGAGTGTTCTACTTCCCCTCTTATGAAATCATATTAGACGAATTGCGTGATTATCGCTTCTATGCTGACGATATGCTGCATCCGTCTCCTCTGGCGATTCGTTACCTGTGGGAACGCTTCTCCGAAACCTTCTTTTCCGCTGAAACAAAGCAGGTTATCATGGCAGTGCAGGACATCCGCCGGGACTTGGCACATAAACCCTTTCACCCCGAGTCAGAGGCGTATCAACGCTTTTTAGGACAAATAGTGTTAAAAATAGAACGACTTATCGGAAAATACCCGTACTTAGATTTTCAAAAAGAAACAGAACTATGTCATATGCGATTGAATCCATAGCCAAAAGTATCGGTGCCCGCCGTATGGGCAAACATAAAGCGACTATTGATTGGCTGTTAACAGACAGCCGCTCTTTGAGTTTTCCGGAAGAAACTCTCTTTTTTGCTTTAACTACCAAACGAAATAGCGGAGTCCGTTATATCCCCGAATTATACGACCGGGGCGTACGCAATTTTGTAATAACAGAAGAAGACTTTAAATTAATTGAGAATGGAGAATTGAAAATGGAGAAATCTGGGCAAGATGATGATGCGCAGCCAATTCTCAATTCTCAACTCTCAACTCTCAATTTCCTTATCGTTCCCAATCCTCTGAAGGCTTTGCAGAAGCTTGCCGAAGCGCATCGTGATAAATTTAAAATCCCTGTGATCGGTATCACCGGAAGCAATGGAAAAACCATTGTGAAAGAGTGGTTGCACCAGTTACTTAGTCCGGATCGTTGTATCGTCCGTTCTCCGCGTAGCTATAATTCGCAGATCGGAGTTCCTCTTTCTGTATGGCAACTTTCAGAAGAAGCAGAACTGGGCATTTTCGAAGCCGGCATCTCCGAAATGGGAGAGATGGGAGCCTTGAAACGAATGATAAAGCCTACCATTGGTATTCTGACCAATATCGGCGGTGCCCATCAGGAAAACTTCTTCTCATTGCAAGAGAAATGCATGGAGAAGCTGACGCTTTTCAAAGACTGCGATGTAGTGATTTACAACGGCGATAACGAATTAATCAGTAATTGTGTCGCAAAATCAATGCTGACCGCACGTGAAATAGCCTGGAGCTGTAAGGATATTGAACGTCCATTGTATATCAGCCGTGTAATCAAGAAAGAAGATCATACCGTTATATCCTATCGTTATCTGGAAATGGATAATACATTCTGTATTCCTTTCATCGATGACGCTTCCATCGAAAACGTGCTGAATTGCCTGGCAGCTTGTCTTTACCTGATGACGCCTGCCGACCAGATCACCGAACGGATGGCCCGTCTCGAACCGATTGCCATGCGTCTGGAAGTGAAAGAAGGAAAGAATAACTGCGTATTGATTAATGATAGTTATAATTCAGACCTGGCATCGTTGGATATTGCACTCGACTTTCTGGTACGCCGTTCGGAAAAGAAAGGCTTGAAGCGGACACTGATCCTGTCGGATATACTGGAAACCGGACAAAGTACCGCTACGCTCTACCGGCGTGTAGCACAGTTGGTGCAGAGTAAAGGAATAAATAAACTGATTGGTGTAGGGCAGGAAATATCCTCCTGTTCCGCTCGTTTTGATGACGATCTCGAACGCTACTTCTTTCCTAACACAGAAGCACTTCTTACATCCGGCATACTCAAATCACTTCATTCGGAAGTAATTCTGGTAAAAGGTTCGCGCGTGTTCAACTTTGATTTGGTATCCGAAGAGCTTGAATTGAAGGTACATGAAACCATCCTTGAAGTAAACCTCGGAGCGATGGTCGCCAATCTGAACCATTACCGTTCCATGCTTCGCCATCCGGAAACAAAGGTGATCTGTATGGTGAAAGCATTCGCTTACGGAGCCGGTTCGTACGAAATAGCCAAGAGCTTGCAGGAACACCATGTCGATTATCTGGCTGTGGCCGTGGCTGACGAAGGTTCAGAACTTCGCAAAGCAGGTATTACCGCCTCTATTATAATCATGGATCCGGAGCTTACAGCATTTAAAACCATGTTCGATTATAAGCTGGAACCGGAAGTCTATAATTTCCATCTGCTCGATGCGCTCATCAAAGCGGCAGAAAAAGAAGGAATCACCAACTTCCCGATTCATGTGAAACTGGATACAGGTATGCATCGCTTGGGCTTTGCGGTAGAGGATATACCATTGCTCATTCGTCGTCTGAAGAATCAGAGTGCAGTGATCCCCCGTTCGGTATTCTCTCATTTTGTAGGAAGTGATTCGCCGCAGTTCGACACTTTCACTCGTGAACAGATTGAATTGTTCGAGAAAGGTTCGCAGGAATTGCAGGCCGCTTTCTCTCACAAGATTCTCCGTCACATCTGCAATACAGCAGGAATCGAACGTTTCCCCGATGCACAGTTTGATATGGTACGTTTGGGAATCGGACTTTATGGAGTTAGCCCGATAGACAATTCGATTATACATAATGTGAGCACGCTCAAGACTACCATTCTTCAAATCCGGGATGTTCCCCAGGAAGATACGGTGGGATATAGCCGGATGGGACATCTGGTACGCCCTTCGCGTATTGCAGCTATTCCTATCGGCTATGCGGATGGATTAAACCGTCATTTGGGACGTGGCAATGCCTATTGCCTGGTGAACGGAAAGAAAGCTCCTTATGTGGGTAATATCTGCATGGATGTGTGCATGATAGATGTAACGGACATTGACTGTCGGGAAGGCGATCAGGCCATCATTTTCGGTGATGATCTTCCGATTACGGTTTTGTCCGATACGCTGGATACAATCCCTTACGAAGTGTTGACAAGTATATCGACACGAGTGAAACGGGTATATTATCAAGATTAATTCACCACAGAGGACACGGAGCTTTTTCAAAGATACAAATCAGATACTGAAGATACTGACAGCGTATCATGAAAAAAGGACTCTGTGCCCTCTGTGTCCTCTGTGGTGAATAAAAATCTGTGTTAATCCATGTAACCTGTAGTGAAAATGATTATATTTGCAGCAACTATTAAAAACCTCTTTATCAAATAAACTTATGACAAACTTATTATTGTTAGGCTTTTTGCCTAGTGGGTCCGAATGGATTATTATCGCTTTGGTTATCCTTCTTCTTTTTGGTGGAAAGAAAATACCTGAACTGATGCGCGGATTAGGCAAAGGCGTGAAGAGCTTCAAAGACGGTGTGAACGAAGCAAAAGATGAAATAAACAAGGCAAAAGAAGATCTGGATAAACCTGCCGACACAGGTAAGTAAAGCAAGTACGGATGGCAGAAATGACCTTTTGGGATCATTTGGATGAACTGCGTAAGGTACTTTTTCGGGTGATCGGAATTTGGTTTGTTTTGGCGGTAGGCTACTTCATTGCTATGCCCTATCTTTTCGATCATGTGATATTGGCACCTTGCCACAATGATTTCATATTCTACGATTTATTACGGCATATCGGGAAGACATTTGATTTGACCGATGATTTTTTTACACAACAATTTTATGTGAAGCTAGTCAATATCAACTTGGCTGCTCCATTTTTTATTCACATGTCGACAGCATTCTGGATGTCGGTTGTGACAGCTATGCCTTATCTCTTCTTTGAAATATGGCGTTTCATTAATCCCGCTCTTTATCCGAATGAGAGAAAAGGAGTACGTAAAGCATTGACTATTGGAACGCTGATGTTCTTCATCGGTGTTCTGCTGGGGTACTTTATGGTTTATCCATTGACACTTCGTTTCCTGTCTACTTATCAGTTGAGCTCGGAAGTGGAGAATATCTTGTCACTCAATTCCTATATAGATAATTTTATGATGCTGATTCTCTGCATGGGATTGGCTTTTGAACTTCCATTGGTTACATGGCTGCTTTCTTTGATGGGAGTGGTGAACAAGTCCTTCCTGCGGAAATACCGCCGTCATGCGGTGGTTGTTATCGTGATAGCAGCAGCTATTATTACTCCGACAGGCGACCCTTTCACTTTAAGTGTCGTAGCTATTCCACTTTATCTGTTGTACGAGATGAGTATTTTGATGATAAAAGACAAGAAGAAAACCGAAGAGGAAGTAGAAGATGAAGCTGGAGATGACGTTGCCCTGTCCGAAGAGTGAAGCGATAGAATCTTATGAATTACTTTTAGCAGTTTGCCGGGCAGAAGACGCCTACCTTGCCGTAGGATATAAGCAAATGCGTGACTTGCTGGAACGCATTTGTCGCGCGCAAATGCAAAACGAAAGTTTACAGATGACCGATCTTTCCGCACGAATTAGTTTTGTGTCGGCTAAGGTGGGTCTTTCTGTTGCCGAGCAGAATCGGCTGCATACCTTCCGGTTAACTTCAAATGCTATCCTGAACCGTCAACAAGAGCCCAATCGGGAACAACTCTTGCGGGATGCGAAAACTCTGGCTTTCTTTATCCGTAAACTCTTGGAAGAAGATATTCCTCCGAAACTATATCGGTTGCTTCCCCGTGCGGATGCCACCTATTTGGTTGCGCCTCCTGCCCGCGAACGGGTGCAGCGGATGCGTGTCTGTTTCCAGTATGCCGACGAACAATATCTGTATGTGACTCCCTTAGATGAAGTTTCGGAGCAACCATACCTTGTCTGTTATAATGTTCCCCAAATCAATGAAGAGTTTGCAGAGACGTGCAAGCTGCTTTGGCGTCATGCGCAAGTCAACTTATTGGATGTAGCCATCGATGAAGCAGGAATCCTGACCCCTTCTTTTATCGTACTCGAACCGGATTACTTGCTCGACATCAGTTCCCTTGCCGAGTGTTTCCGTGACTACGGACACCATCCGGCCAACTATTTTCTTTCCCGTCTTCAACCGATCGAAAATGCCCGTCCTTTATTATTGGGAAATATAGCCAACCTTTTTCTGGACGAATGGATTCATGCAAAGAGCGAAGAGATAGACTATCGTACCTGTATGCAGAAAGCCTTCCGGCGTTATCCTATTGAACTGGCCGCCTGTTCCGATTTACGAGACAAGGAGAAAGAACGCCAATTCTTTGAAGACTGCAAATTGCACTTCGATCATATTCGTGAAACAGTAAATGACACCTTTCATGCAGCCGGCTATGAGCTTGACAAAACAGATGCCGTGCTCGAACCATCTTATATCTGTGAGGCACTCGGACTTCAGGGACGTCTTGACTATATGCAGCGGGATATGTCTTCTTTCATCGAAATGAAATCCGGTAAAGCGGACGAGTATGCTATCCGGGGCAAGGTAGAACCGAAAGAGAATAATAAGGTACAGATGTTGCTTTATCAGGCGGTATTGCAATATTCGATGGGAATGGATCACCGGAAAGTGAAGGCTTATTTGCTTTATACCCGCTATCCGCTTCTTTATCCTTCCCGTCCTTCGTGGGCGATGGTGCGCCGGGTGATTGATTTGCGTAACCGGATTGTAGCCGATGAATATGGCATCCAATTACGAAACAGTCTGGAGTATACGTCACAAAAACTGGAAGAAATCAATGCTTCTACCTTGAATGAGCGAGGCTTGAAAGGGCGTTTCTGGGAAACATACCTGCGTCCTTCTATTGATAACTTCCAATCGAAGCTGAAAGCTCTTTCCTCATTGGAAAAGAATTACTTCTATGCGGTGTACAACTTTATAACAAAGGAACTTTATACCTCAAAATCCGGTGACGTAGATTATGAAGGACGTACAGGGGCAGCTTCTTTGTGGCTCTCTACGTTGGCGGAGAAATGTGAGGCCGGAGAAATCATTTATGATTTGAAAATAAAGGAGAATCATGCTGCTGATGAACATAAAGCCGGACTTACTTTTTCTTTTTTTCAAAAGAAAAAAGCAGGGGATGCTTTGACAAATAAGATCCCCGTAACTGGGACTACCGGAAGTGATATTACTGAAAATGAAGTCTCTGAAAGTAATATAATCGGAAATAGAGCTCTTGAAAGTGAAACTTTTCTTCCTAATTTCCGTCAAGGAGATGCTATTATCCTTTATGAACGGAATTGCGATGCAGATAATGTCACCAATAAAATGGTTTTCAAAGGCAATATTGAGTACCTGACAGAAAACGAAATAGGCATTCGGTTACGTGCTACCCAGCAGAATCCATCCGTGCTTCCTGCCGAAAGCCTCTATGCGATAGAACATGATATCATGGATACTACATTCCGTTCCATGTATCAGGGCTTGTATGCCTATCTTTCCGCCACACAGGAACGTCGGGATTTGTTGTTATCGCAGCGTTCTCCGAGGTTTGATGAATCATTGGATTCTCTCATTTCCTGTTCGAAGGATGATTTTACACGAGTTGCTTTGAAAGCAAAAGCCGCACAGGATTATTTCCTTCTTATCGGACCTCCGGGAACGGGCAAGACTTCGTGCGCCTTGAAGAAAATGGTAGAAACCTTTCATGCAGACAAGGATGCGCAGATTCTTTTGCTTTCCTATACCAACCGGGCGGTTGATGAGATATGCAAGTCGTTGGCTTCCATTGCCCCGGCAGTTGATTTTATCCGGGTGGGAAGCGAATTATCCTGTGATGAAGCCTATCGCGAGCATCTGATTGAAAATGAGTTATCTTCTTGCAACCGTCGTTCAGAGGTCTATGAGCGTATTCGGAGTTGCCGGATTATCGTGGGGACCGTAGCGGCTATTTCCGGTAAACCGGAACTGTTTCGTCTGAAACACTTTGATGTGGCTATCATTGATGAGGCTACTCAAATATTGGAGCCGCAGTTACTGGGTATTCTTTGTGCCCGTGGAGAAGACGGGAAAAATGCAATTGATAAGTTTGTATTGATTGGAGATCATAAGCAACTGCCTGCCGTTGTTCAGCAAAACACCGAACAGGCGGCAATCTATGATGAATCATTACTGTCTATCGGGTTGAGTAATCTGAAAGATTCTTTGTTTGAACGTCTTTACCGGAGCTGTACGGCAGCCTGTTCATCGTCCGCTATTCAGCGTTCCTATGATATGCTTTGTCGTCAGGGACGTATGCATCCGGAGGTTGCCTTATTCGCCAATCGTACTTTTTACGGAGGTCGTCTGATTCCTGTCGGACTACCTCATCAAATAGAGGACTCGGACACGATCTGCCGTTTGGCCTTTTATCCTTCTGTACCGGAGAAAGCAGGAGCGTCTGCCAAAATCAACTATTCGGAAGCACGTATCGTTGCAGATTTAGCCGTTCGCATTTATGAACACCATCAGTCGGATTTTGACGAATCCCGTACCTTAGGAATCATTACTCCTTATCGGAGTCAGATAGCATTGATAAAAAAAGAAATAGAATCAGTAGGTATTCCGGTTCTGAATCGCATTCTGGTTGACACCGTGGAGCGGTTTCAGGGAAGCGAGCGTGATGTAATAATCTATTCCTTCTGTGTCAACTACCCTTATCAATTAAAATTTCTATCCAATCTGACGGAAGAAGAGGGTGTTTTGATTGACCGGAAACTGAATGTTGCCTTAACCCGTGCGAGGAAACAGATGTTCATCACAGGAGTTCCCGAACTCTTGGAACGTAATCCACTCTACAAAAGTTTATTAAAATTAATAGAAGGCTCCTGAAAAATTGCATCATTTTGCAGATGTTAGTTTTTATTCTCTCTTTATGCAATTCATTAACACCTCTATATTGAACAAACGCCTATATTTGCAACACGTTTTTTTCATAGAGATTTAGATTTAAGGTTAGAAGAATTGTGGAAGTCGTGAGACTTCCCTTTTTTTCATCTTAACGTTTACTATACTTCATTATAGGAATGCAAAAACACTGTTTTAAGTGTTACGTTTAAATATTTTGCAGGAGGATGATGCAGGATAAGTAAACCTAAAAAGCCTTCTTCGTGAGAAGAGGCTTTTTTATTTTTTTCATTTTTTGAATAATTGGTTAAAAAACAAAAGAGTAATCCGGCGACGGATTACTCTTTTGTTTTTATGGATAGTATCTATTGATATGGAATTAATCCAATACGATAGGTTTGTATTTCGGAACTAATGCTTTCATGATGATCCAACCCAGCAAGTAAGCTACTGCACACACGCAGAAAATAATGAAATATCCGGCCGGTTTACCTTCAAAGCCCATGAATGTCATGGCAGGGTGTACGAATTGCGCTCCCTGTTCCAGCAACTCTTTCGTCATTTCTACTTCTTTACCGTCAACCATCGTTGTTCCGGAAGCATATACGAATAAGTTACCTGCTACTTTCTGAAGAATCATGGAGCCGAAACCACCTGCCATACCACCAATACCAGTGATACTTGCGATAGCTGTTCTTGGGAACATATCACCTACAGTAGAGAAGATATTAGCCGACCAGGACTGGTGAGCAGCGCCACCGATACCGATCAAAATAACCGGGAACCATGGAGAAACCGTGCCTAACGGCTGTGCCAACAATACAACCAATGGGAAGAAGGCGAAGATCAACATCGCTTTCATACGGGCTGCATACGGATTCATACCTGTTTTGTTGATAAAGATAGTAGGCAATTTACCACCGTAGATAGACAACATTGTTACTGCATAAAGCGTAAAAATCAATGCCATACCTAGTGGATCGGAAGTTTTGATACCGAATTGAGTATTCAGGTAAGACGGAGTCCAGAAAAGGAAGAACCACCATACGCCGTCAGTGGTAAACTTACCAAAGATGAAAGCCCATGTCTGCTTGTAGCTGAAGCATTGCCAGAATTTCATTCTCTTTTCATCTTTTTCGTCTGTCATCGGCGCACTACCAGCTTCGCGCTGGTCTTGTTCGATATAGTCAAGCTCTGCCTGGTTAACGTGTTTGCTTTTCGACGGAGCATCGTACATGAATACCCAGAATCCCATCCAGATGAAACCAAGTCCACCAATTACGATAAACGCCATTTCCCAACCGAACATTTTTGCCAAAATAGGAATGGTAAGAGGAGCGATCAATGCACCGATAGAAGCACCGGCGTTGAAGATAGAAGTAGCGTAAGCACGGTCTTTCTTAGGGAAATACTCTGCAGTTACTTTAATTGCAGCGGGGAAGTTACCGGCTTCTCCCAAAGCGAGGATACAGCGGGCAGCGAGGAAGCAGTACATACTGACAGTAGCAATGGTGACTACCACATCTCCTGTGGCACCTGCCAGTTCTGCTGCGCTATGCAGACCTACCTGTGCTTCTGTGATAACGCCACAAACGGCATGAAGACAAGCACCTGCCGACCAGACACCGATGGCCCATAAAAATCCTTTTTTAGTTCCCATCCAATCGACAAAGCGACCGGCAAACAGCATACATATAGCGTATACAATGGAGAAAACAGAAGTAATAGTACCGTAGTGAGATTCGTCCCAGTGGAATTCCGGTTTGATAAATTCGTCCCACGTCAATGAGAGAACCTGACGGTCGAGATAGTTAACTGTAGTAGCAAAAAATAGCATAGCACAGATGGTCCACCTGTAGTTTGTCATCTTTTCGCCTGTTTTTTGAAATGCATTCATGATAATGGATTTAAATAGATTTTGTTTCGTTGACAAAGGTCGGCATTTCGACTGAATTTTATTTGTAAAAATTGGTCAAAATCATGTATTATTCGTTGCATTATATATGGATTTTGTTACATCTTATTATATAATAGGTAACGAAGTGTTTGTTCTTTGGGGGAAGAATATGTAAAATCCGGAAAACTTCACCTCTTTCTCCTGCAAGAGAAAAGAATGAAGTTTTTCGGATCATTGATTATATGTATGAATAGGAATACGCAACGGTTAGCGCATTTCTGTATATTTGATCTTGTCCATGTCTCCATAGTCGAGGTTTTCACCAGCCATACCCCAAATAAACATATAGTTACTTGTTCCGGCAGCAGCATGGATAGACCATTCCGGTGACATGATAGCCTGCTCGTTCTGCATCCATACGATACGTTCTTCTTGAGGTTCGCCCATGAAGTGGCAGATAGCATTGCCCTCCGGTACGTTGAAATAGAAGTATGCTTCCACACGACGGGAGTGAGTGTGTGCCGGCATCGTGTTCCATACGCTACCCGGTTTCAATTCCGTCAATCCCATCTGCAATTGGCAAGGACCTTCTTCAAGTACATTGTTGACAATCAACTGGTTGATAACGCGGTCATTACTTTCTTCCATCTTTCCGGCAGCGAATGAATTAGCTTTCAGGGAGCCTTTGCGTCCGTCAATAGTGATCAATTGAGTTTTGTACTCTTTGTGAGCAGTCGCCGAGTTGATGTAGAACTTGGCAGGATTGCTGGAATCTTTGCTCTTGAAAGTCACTTTCTGCTTGCCTCTACCTACGTACAAGGCATCTTTGAATTTCAGCGTGTATTCTTTACCGTCTACAGTTACAATACCTTCGCCACCGATGTTGATAACACCCAGTTCACGGCGTTCGAGGAAAAATTTAGCTTTCAGCGGATCGATTGTTTCCAGAACCAGTTCTTTGGTTGCAGGTACTGCACCGCCAAAGATCAGACGGTCGTACATCGAATAAGTAAGGTTAATTTCATTCGGAACCATTACTTTTTCCATCAGGAAGCTACTACGCAAGCGGTTTGTATCATACGTTTTCACGTCTTGCGGACTGCAAGCCACTTGCATCTTGTAATTCACCTGGGCAGAAGCAGACATCGCTGCGATACCCAACATCATTGCAATTGCTAATTTTTTCATCATCTTTTCTTTATAGGATTTATATTATTCTTTATTGGTTGATGCATTTTTCGCGTCATTCCGGGTCATGCGGATACGGTTGTAAACAGCCATACCGAGTGCCAGCGCGACAAGGATAGCCGGACCGATAATCTTCAGACTGTAAGTCAAGTGAAAGATACCCCAGCAGAAGAGGCTGGAAGCGAAATCGAGTGCTCCACCTTCGAAACCGGCGGGAATATTCACTGTCGGGTCACCCGTTGCAGCATATACATCTTTGGCAGCCAGCGTGAAGAAACCTGCTAGTCCTGTGACGAAATACAGTCCGACTGTTAAAGCTACCAGACCGATAATGAATGATTTCACTACGTTACCTTTTGTAATAGGCAGAATCATCGGGAATAAGTAGAACATACCTGCCAGAGAAGCCAACGGTAAGAAACGGTTGCCCGGAAGGATAACGGCCAGGAAGATCGTTACAGGAATCAAAAGCAGGGATACTACCAACGTAGTCGGATGACCGATTACCAATGCAGGGCTCATACCGATGCTCAAACCGGTGTTATTCTTATATTTTTTAGCGATCAACTCACGGGTAGCGTCAGAAATCGGTTTCAAACCTTCGATGAAAAGGCTGGTGATACGTGGAATCAACTCCATCACCGCACCCATCTTGATTCCTAATCCTAAAATCCCCGGAATACCGTCCAATACTTCTTTCCAACTGGCACAACCCAGTGCTCCGATACCGCAACCGATAACGATACCCAGAAACAACGGTTCACCCATCAATCCGAATTTCTTTTTCATACCTTCAGAATCGATATTCAGTTTGTCGAATCCCGGAATTTTATCAAGTAGTTTGTTGATTACAATAGCAAACGGAACAAAACTTTGGCAGAAAGGCTGTGGAATAGAGATACCCTCCATTTTATCATAGAACTTTTGGAAAGCGGGAGCAGTCATATCCGCCATTACCAGTGTAATGATGTAGCAGATGATTGCAGCGAAAAATCCCCAGAAGATATTGTCGGAAGCAAAATAAACGATCGCTCCGATAAAGGCGAAATGCCAGTAGTTCCAAAGGTCGATGTTGACAGTGCGGGTTGTTTTAGTAAGCAACATCAGCAAATTAACACCCAGACAAACCGGAATAATAAAAGCACCGACAGATGTGTTGTAGGCAACTGCTGCTGCAGAGGGCCATCCCATGTCGAAAATACCCAGTTCCAATCCGTAGATTTCTACCATTTTACTTAGTGCAGGGCCCAGGCTGCTGGTAAGCAACGCTGTGACTACTGATAAACCGACGAAACCGACACCTACCAATAAACCGCTTTTCAGCGCTTTAGAGAATTTAATACCTATACATACTCCTAAGATTGTGAAAATGACCGGCATCATCACTGCCGCTCCAAGACCGATAATGTACTTGAATACTTCTTCCATTCTGTTCTATTTTTTCTCTGTTTTAATGATAAATTACCTGTGTTTCCCCCAGAGGGTATTAGTTGTAAACCGTGCCAAAAGTACGACCTTTTCCGCTTTCTTCCAAAACGAAACTCTTAATTTATCAGATATTGCATAAAAAATGGACATTTTTGACGTTTACGTGCACAAAATTGGTCGTTTCCGTGCACGAAAAACAAAAAATGCACCTACTTGACTAAAAAATCCTATCGGGTTTGGAGGAAAAACACTACTTTCGTAGCGTGAAAGACTTGTATGTTTAATCCTTAAAATAACAAACCATGAGACGAACTCTTTTTTCTAATTTTTTTATATTGGCTCTGCTGATTGCAATGACCGTTCCGGTATCGGCGCAACAGGTAGACGGCAAGTTGCCCTGGTCTGTACGGATGACCGAATCGGAAATGATCCGTTGCCCGGAATCCTGGCAACTCGATTTCCAACCGAAATTGAAGTGGGATTATTGCCACGGACTGGAATTGGGAGCTATGCTTGATGTGTATGATGCTTATGGTGACAAGAAAATTCGTGATTATGCCATTGCGTATGCAGATACAATGGTGCATGGGAACGGCAGCATTACCGCTTACAAATTAACTGATTATAGTCTCGACCGTATCAACTCTGGAAAAATTCTTTTCCGTATCTATGAGCAAACGAAGAATCCTAAATATAAAAAAGCGCTCGATCTGCTTTATAGCCAGTTTGAAGGACAGCCGCGCAATGAAGACGGTGGTTTCTGGCACAAAAAGATTTATCCTCATCAGATGTGGCTGGACGGAATTTACATGGGAGCTCCCTTCTATGCCGAATATGCCTTCCGTAATAATCTTCCGCAGGACTATGCAGATGTTATCAACCAATTTATCACCTGTGCGCGGCATACGTATGACCCTAAGAACGGTCTTTATCGCCATGCGTGTGATGTAAGTCGTACCGAACGTTGGGCAGATCCGGTAACCGGACAGTCGAAACATACTTGGGGACGTGCTATGGGATGGTATGCAATGGCATTGGTAGATGCACTTGAATTTATTCCGCTGCATGAAGCCGGAAGAGATTCCCTGCTGGATATCCTGAATAATGTGGCTGTGCAGGTGAAGAAACTTCAAGACCCGAAGACAGGAGGATGGTATCAGGTAATGGACAGGAGTGGGGACAAGGGAAATTATGTGGAATCTTCCTGTTCTGCTATGTTTATTTATTCGCTCTTTAAGGCAGTCCGTCTGGGATATATTGATAAATCTTATCTGGATGTAGCGCTGAAAGGTTATAAGGGATTTCTCGATAATTTTATCGAAGTGGACAAAAATGGATTGGTAACCATCACCAAAGCTTGCGCAGTAGCAGGATTGGGAGGAAAAGTGTACCGTTCCGGCGATTATGACTATTATATAAATGAAACTATCCGCAATAACGATCCTAAAGCCGTAGGACCTTTTATTATGGCTAGCTTGGAATATGAACGTTTACAAAAGTAATTTCCGGCGATGAAAAGGACTATTTTTAAAGGAATGATGTGCTTGTTTCTGCTCGGCGTAGGAGTAACATCTGTTTATTCACAGCAACAGCAACGCAAAGACACGTTAGTTGTGGCACGTGACGGGACAGGAGACTATCGTAATATTCAGGAAGCAGTGGAAGCTGTCCGCGCTTTTATGGATTATACGGTAACTATATTTATCAAGAATGGTGTCTATAAAGAAAAACTGGTCATCCCTTCTTGGGTAAAGAATGTTCAACTGGTGGGCGAAAGTGCAGAGAAAACGATTATTACTTATGACGATCATGCCAACATCAATAAGATGGGGACATTTCGTACCTATACAGTAAAAGTAGAGGGAAATGACATTACTTTTAAGGATCTGACGATTGAGAATAATGCGGCTCCATTGGGACAGGCGGTAGCTCTTCATACCGAAGGTGACAGGCTCATGTTTGTCAACTGCCGTTTCCTGGGAAATCAGGATACTATTTATACGGGTTCTGAAAGAACACGGCTCTTATTTACCAATTGTTATATCGAGGGGACTACCGATTTTATTTTTGGTCCCTCAACTGCTCTATTTGAATATTGTGAGCTTCATAGCAAACGTGATTCATATATCACGGCCGCTTCAACCCCACAAAGTGAAGAATTCGGATATGTCTTCAAGAACTGCAAGTTGACAGCTGCTCCGGACGTGAAAAAAGTATATCTGGGTCGTCCGTGGCGTCCTTATGCCGCAACGGTCTTTATTAATTGTGAGTTTGGTAATCACATCCGCCCCGAAGGATGGCACAACTGGAAGAATCCGGAGAACGAAAAAACAGCTCGTTATGCCGAATTTGGAAATACCGGTGCAGGTGCTGATACGACAGGACGTGTAACGTGGGCCAAACAACTGACGAAGAAGGAAGTAGCGAAGTATACTCCGGAAAACATCTTTAAAGAAAGTAGTAACTGGTATCCTTATAAATGAGAGAAGCAAGGCGAATGGTTGCCAGCCCGCTTGGGATTATTAGTTTCAACGCTTGAAACACTTTGCTTCAATACGGTGAACACATTGGTTCAACCGAAATAAATCGGTTTACGATAAGCTGCAAGTGTCTTGTAAGCATCTCCGGTTTGAAGGTGATAGAGGAAAATGATTTTTATATATAGAGAGTAGTATTATAATTATAGATAAATATGAAGACACAAAGACATAAAATGTGGGGGCTGCTGGCCGCAGTTTTCATTCTTTTTTCTGCATTTCGTGCGGACAAACCGGTTATCACTATCTTCATGATAGGCGATTCGACCATGGCTAACAAGAAAATAGATGGAGGAAACCCTGAACGTGGTTGGGGAATGGTGCTTCCCGGATTCTTTTCTGAAGATGTACGGATAGACAATCATGCTGCTAACGGACGCAGTTCCAAGAGCTTTATCAGTGAAGGACGTTGGGAAAAAGTGATTTCCAAAGTGAAAAAAGGAGATTATGTCTTTATTCAGTTCGGTCATAACGATGAGAAAGCAGACTCTACCCGTCACACTGATCCGGGGACAACTTTTGATGAGATTCTTCGCCGCTATGTAAATGAAACCCGTGCCAAGGGTGGAATACCGGTATTGTTTAACTCTATCGTCCGTCGTAACTTTGTGCAACCGAAGGATGACGCCATTGCAAAAGATGTCCGCCGCACGCCGGGGGAAAAGGAACAGCCGAAGGAAGGAGCTGTTTTATTCGATACACATGGTGCTTATCTGGATGCTTCCCGCAATGTGGCAAAAGAATTAGGAGTGATTTTCATTGATATGAATAAAATCACTCATGACCTGGTACAAGGACTTGGACCAGTAGAATCTAAGAAATTATTTGTGTTTGTTGAGCCCAATCAAGTGCCTGCTTTTCCGAAAGGCCGTGAAGACAATACTCACTTGAATGTATACGGAGCGCGAACTATTGCAGGGCTGGCTGTGGATGCCATCGGCAAGGAAATTCCGGAATTGGCGAAATATATCCGTCAATCCGATTATGTAGTGGCTCAAGATGGTAGCGGTGATTTCTTTACCGTGCAGGAAGCGATCGATGCTGTTCCCGATTTTCGCAAAGACATCCGTACCACTATTCTGGTTCGCAAGGGTACTTATAAAGAGAAACTCATCATCCCTGAATCCAAGATTAATATTTCCCTGATTGGAGAAGAAGGTACGATATTGACTTATGACGGTTTCGCAAACAAGAAAAATGTATTCGGTGAGAATATGGGAACTTCCGGTTCATCCAGTTGCTATATCTATGCTCCCGACTTCTATGCGGAAAATATCACTTTTGAGAACTCATCAGGTCCCGTAGGACAGGCAGTTGCCTGCTTTGTATCTGCCGACCGTGTCTATTTTAAGAACTGCCGTTTCCTCGGCTTCCAAGATACTCTCTACACATATGGGAAGCAAAGCCGTCAATATTACGAAGATTGCTATATTGAAGGAACAGTCGATTTTATTTTCGGCTGGTCTACCGCTGTTTTTAATCGCTGTCACATTCATAGCAAACGCGATGGCTATGTCACTGCTCCTTCTACCGATAAAGGGAAAAAGTACGGCTATGTCTTCTACGATTGCCGGTTGACAGCAGAGCCGGAAGCCAAGAAAGTATATCTGTCCCGTCCTTGGCGTCCGTATGCACAGGCTGTATTTATTCGTTGTGAGTTGGGGAAACATATCCTTCCTGTCGGTTGGAATAATTGGGGCAAGAAAGAAAATGAAAAGACAGTCTTTTATGCCGAATACGAAAATCGGGGTGAAGGGGCCAACCCGAAAGCACGTGCTGCTTTCTCCCGACAATTGAAAAATCAGAAAGGATATGAGATAACAACTGTTTTGGCAGGAGAAGATGGTTGGAATCCGGTAGAGAACGGAAACAAACTGATAACGGTAAAGCGCTGATTTGATGAACAGGTAAAGAAACAAATTAGCTGGAAGCAGCAGAACAACAAAGCAGAAGTATAAATAAGTGGACATAAGAACAAAAGAGCGAAAAAACAGAATCCGACAAGATATTTTGTTCTTTTATTCTTATGTCTAAAATTGATGACTTGTTCTATAGAATGGTCCGATTCTGTTAAATAGCCGCTAAAGATTGCATTAAACTACAAGTATTTTTCTATCTTTACGGCACAGAACCGAGTGATATGATGAAGAAAACCTTAATTTCAGTAATCTTTTTGCTAGCTATTGTGTTCTTGACACATGCACAGCAGCACTGTTTTTTCACCCACTATTCTACTGAAGATGGATTATCCCAAAATACGGTGATGAACATCTTGCAGGATCACAAAGACAATCTTTGGTTTGCCACTTGGGATGGCATCAACCGTTTCAACGGTTATACCTTTAAAACATACAAGGCCCGTCAGGGAAACTATATCAGTTTGACCAATAACCGTGTAGATCGTATCTATGAAGACCGTTACGGTTTTCTGTGGCTACTGACCTATGATAATCGTGTCCATCGTTTCGATCCGAAGACGGAGACTTTTGAACAGGTGCCTGCTGCCGGAGAAGAGGGAAGCGCTTTCAATGTACATACCATTGAGGTGATGCCGAATGGAACCGTCTGGCTGCTGACAGAAAATGACGGAGCTATCCGAATCCAGACTCATCCGGATGAGAATAATCGCCTGACATGGGATATTTATTCCAGTAAGACGGAGTTATTTCCCTCTCTACATATACTCAAAGTACATCAAGATAAAGCAGGCAATGACTGGCTGTTGACAGATAACGGTCTCGGCATGATCCGCCCCGAAAAGAAAGAACCGGACTCTTACTTTACGGAGACAAAAGGAAAGTTTGGCGGAATGAACCAAGCTTTTTATGCAGTACAGGAGCGGGATAAGGACATTTGCTTTGCCTCCGATCATGGACGCATCTGGTCTTATCAGAAAGAAAGCGGAGAATTTACGTTGATCGAGCTCCCCACGAAAGGACGGATCACTTCTATTCATCCGGTTGCACCGGACATCTCTGTGATCACTACTGATTCGGATGGTTTCTTTACTTACAACTTGCGGACTAAAACAAATGTGCATTATTCATTCCTGACTTGCAAGGCTTTACCCGCAAAACCGATCCTTTCTGCTTATGTAGACCGTGCTTCGGAAGTGTGGTTTGAGCAGGAAGAACCGGGTGTTGTAGCCCATTTTAATCCTTCGACCGGAGTGGTGACCCGTGAACAGATTCTTATTGAATACAGTAATCCCGAACGTTCCCGTCCGGCCTTCCATATCCATGAAGATGTAAACGGATATCTTTGGGTACATCCTTACGGAGGAGGTTTCTCTTATTTTGATCCTCAAAAAAAGCGGTTGGTTCCTTTCTATAATGAATTGGGTAGCCGTGACTGGCGTTTTTCCAATAAGATTCATTCGGCTTTTTCCGACAAACAAGGTAATTTATGGCTTTGCACCCACTCTAAGGGATTGGAGAAAGTGACTTATCGGAATGTGCCTTTCGCGATGATGACTCCTATGCCGCATGAACATGAATCATTGCATAATGAGGTGCGTGCCCTGTGTGAAGACAAACTGGGTAATCTGTGGGTCGGTTTGAAAGACGGTATGCTTCGTATGTATGATGCCGATAAAACTTATAAAGGATACCTGACCGAAAGCGGCATCGTTTCTACTACTGGTACTCCCATGTTGGGAACTGTTTATTTTGTTATTCAGGATTCGAAAGGAATGATCTGGATTGCAACAAAAGGAGACGGACTTGTCCGTGCCGAGCCGACTTCTTCCAACGGAATGTCTTATAAACTGACCCGTTATCTTCATCGTGAAGAAGATATGTACAGTTTGAGCGATAACAATGTGTATTGTATCTATGAAGATCATTATGGTCGTATCTGGGTAGCTACTTTTGCCGGAGGTATCAATTATATTACGGAGAATGAAGCAGGAAAGACGTTGTTTATCAATCACCGGAACAATCTGAAAGGATATCCGATTGATCCTTGCTACAAAGCGCGTTTCATTACTTCCGATCATAATGGACGTCTGTGGGTAGGCACAACTACGGGAGCTGTTGCTTTTGATGAGAACTTTAAGAAACCGGAGGATGTGCAGTTCTATCATTTCTCCCGTATGCCGAACGATACGCAAAGTTTGAGTAATAATGATGTCCATTGGATTATTTCCACTAAGAAAAAGGAACTTTATCTGGCTACTTTCGGCGGGGGACTCAACAAACTGGTATCTATCAGTAAAGACGGTCATGGAGAGTTCAAATCATATTCCGTACTGGATGGTCTTCCTTCTGACGTCTTGCTTTCTGTCCGCGAAGATAGTAAGGAGAATTTATGGATTAGTACGGAGAATGGGATTTGTAAGTTTATTCCGTCAGAAGAACGTTTTGAAAGTTACGATGAACGTAGTATTACTTTCCCGGTGCGCTTTAGTGAAGCGGCTTCCACATTGACGGCTAAAGGAAGTATGCTTTTCGGTGCCAGTGGCGGAGTCTTTATATTTAATCCCGACTCTATTCGTAAGAGTAGCTATATCCCACCTATCGTATTCTCCAAGCTGATGGTGACTAATGAGGATATTACACCCGGAGATGACTCCTTGCTGAAGGTGGATATTGACGATACCGACCCATTGGTGCTCTCACACAAAGAGAATATTTTCTCCGTTCACTTTGCGGCACTTGATTATACCAATCCGCAGAATATACAGTATGCTTATATTCTCGACGGATTTGAGAAACAGTGGACTTTTGCCGACAAACAGCGTAGTGTGACTTATACGAATCTTCCGAAAGGAGAGTATGTGCTCCGTGTTCGTTCAACGAATAGTGATGGTGTGTGGGTGGATAATGAACGTCTGCTGAACATTGTTATTCTTCCTTCTTTCTGGGAGACGCCGGTAGCTTATGTGCTTTATGTACTTTTTATTCTGATTATTATTTTCGTAGCCGTTTATATCCTGTTTACCATTTATCGGTTGAAGCATGAGGTTTCGGTCGAACAGCAGATTTCGGATATAAAACTACGTTTCTTTACTAATATATCGCATGAGTTGCGTACCCCGCTTACGTTGATAGCAGGTCCGGTGGAGCAGGTCTTGAAGAATGATAAATTGCCGGCTGATGCTCGCGAACAGTTAGTGGTGGTTGAACGGAATACCAATCGGATGCTCCGTCTTGTCAATCAGATTCTGGATTTCCGCAAGATTCAGAATAAGAAGATGAAGATGCAGGTGCAGCGGCTGGATATTGTACCTTTCGTCCGTAAGGTGATGGATAATTTTGAAGCTGTGGCCGAAGAACATCGGATTGATTTTCTGTTCCAGACCGAAAAGGAACATCTTTATCTTTGGGTGGATGCCGATAAGCTGGAAAAGATTGTATTCAATTTGCTTTCCAATGCATTTAAATATACGCCGAATGGTAAGATGATTACTGTGTTTATCCGTGAAGATGAAAATACAGTTTCTATTGGCGTGCAAGATCAGGGTATCGGTATTGCGGAAAACAAAAAGAAGTCACTGTTTGTCCGTTTTGAGAATCTGGTGGATAAGAATCTTTTCAATCAGGCTAGTACGGGTATCGGACTTTCATTGGTGAAAGAGTTGGTGGAAATGCATAAAGCGACTATTTCCGTTGATAGTCATTTGGGAGAAGGGAGTTGCTTCAAAGTAGATTTCCTAAAGGGAAAAGAACATTATGATAAGGAAGCCGAGTTTATTCTGGAAGATGCGGTTGCTCCGGCAAGAATGGGACAAGTAGTGGATATAGCCAATTCTTCCATTCAGTCTGAAACGTTGGTAAGCGATGATTCGGAGAAGATTGAAGATGTGTATGGGGAAGAATTTGCGAAAGAAGAGAACTCCAAAGAATTGATGTTGTTAGTCGAAGATAATCAGGAGTTACGTGAATTCTTGCGCAGTATATTTTCTCCGATGTACCGGGTGGTGGAAGCTGCTGACGGTAAGGAGGGGGCAAGCAAAGCTTTGAAGTATCTGCCAGATATTATCATCAGTGACGTGATGATGCCTGAGAAAGATGGTATCGAAATGACGCGCGAACTGCGTGCGGATATGACGACCAGCCATATACCTATCATCTTGCTTACTGCCAAAACTACGATTGAAAGCAAACTGGAGGGACTGGAATATGGTGCGGACGATTATATAACGAAACCTTTCAGTGCTACCTATTTGCAAGCCCGTGTGGAAAATCTGTTGATGCAGCGTAAGAAACTGCAAAGTTTCTACCGGGATAGTCTGATGCATATCAATATTTCTACCGGCCAGGAGGTAGCGCCTGTGGCTACGGATATGCCGTCTGCTGAAGAAGATGCCTCCGAAACTGTACCTGCAACTCTCGAAATGTCTCCCAACGACCGTAAGTTTATGGATAAATTGGTAGAGTTGATGGAGCAGAACATGGATAATGGAGAACTGGTGGTAGATGATCTGGTTCGGGAACTGGCTGTCAGCCGTTCTGTTTTCTTCAAGAAGCTGAAAACACTTACCGGACTGGCTCCGATTGAATTTATCAAAGAAATGCGTATCAAGCGGGCTACACAATTAATAGAAACCGGAGAATTTAATATGACCCAGATTTCGTATATGGTAGGCATTAATGATCCGCGTTATTTCAGTAAATGCTTTAAAGCACAGGTTGGAATGACGCCTACGGAGTATCGGGATAGAGTGGGGAGATAACAAGAAAGGCTATCAGATAAAATGATAGCCTTTCAATTTTAGTATGTCTTTTCAGACATTCCATTATTTTCTTATTCTGTCCAGCGAGGATCACCAATGCCACTTGGGAATAGGGCATCTATGATTTTGAAGTTTCCTTCTTCCGGATTTTCGAACACTTCCGCAGATGATTTATCATATTTGGTTACATCACCAAGAGTACTATGGAATGTCATATCATTAGTACCATAAACTTTCTCGATAGTCAGACTAAGATTTGCAGCTGCATTTGCATTATGAGCTTTTCTACTGCTTCCACCATTAGCCAAGATTGTATTTTTGATAGCTAAGGACATTCCTGTCGTATTTTTATCTCCTAATTCTAATAATGCTTTTGAACCTCCCCAGCCATACATCGTACAATAATCGATGGAGAAAGAAGCTGCATTTCCTGCATAGAAGATTCGTCCTTGTGGCTTAATCAAGGTACTATTAGTTATTTCAGTAACAGGGATTTGGGCAACTGTTGATTCTTTATAAGCAAACATATCTCCGCTACAACCGTTGATAATAGATTTACTTACACTAACTTTATTGATTTGAATACTAGTACCTTCTTTAGCTCTTACTAACGATTTAGAATTGTTTATCGTACAATTCTCTATTAATAGAGTGTTGATACTAGTTGCTATATCATCTGTCATTTCTGTACTCTTCTGAAGATTAAAGAAATAATCTCCCTGCGCATCGGCATTTAAGTTATAGAAACGTACCACATCCTTATTTCCTAAAGTCAAAATAGTTTTAGTTGTCATCGTTGCTTGTTCAGCTCCTCCACTTGCTCCCCAAAATACTATTGATGTAATAGTTTCAGGTACAATGACAGCTTTATTGAATGTGATCGTTGTAGAGTGAGGCACAACCAGAACGATATTTCCACTTTGAGCAGCAAGCACCTCATTAGGATCATCAGCAGCTGTAAGATATACAGGTGTATAACCGTCCGGGAAGTTTTCTGTAGTTTGGAACGATTTCTCACCTCTCAAGATTTCTTCACCACTGACAGTATTGTATATACCAATAGTATATGCGGTAGAAGCAGCCAGTCCTGTAAGTTGGTAACTACCTTTAGCATTCATTTCCGAAGTGATTGGAATGTTTGTAACTACTGAAGTTTCTGTGTTCGTCAGTAGGAAATGAGTTACACTCTGATTCTTTTTCCATGTGATAATGGCAGTAGAACCGGTGATGGTTGAGATATCTTCAATTAACTGTTCTGTTTTAGTCTTAAAGCTTGTATTTTCCGGATATACCCATTTGGAAGGTGATGCTATTTCTGAGCATGAGCGAATACGAATATAGTAATTGGTATTTGCATCCAATCCCTCAATAGTGTATGGAGAGCTTTTTATACTCTTATCCTCTCCGAAAATAACAGAGCCTTCCTGATAATTTTCAGCGGTGAGTTCAGAAGTATTCACTTCAATGATATAATAATCGGTATTGATTGTATTATTCCATATAACTTCAGCATCGTTGATGCTAGGGCTGACTGCCAGTTTAGTACTACGGAACAGACGATTGTAGGCACTGTCTGTTTCCCAATCATTTGCTTTCTCACACGATGAAAGCAGTACGGTCAGGACTATAAAAAGTCCTGATAAAACCGTATATTTTGTTGATTTGATAATATTCATGTTCATGAGATCAATTATTGAATGATATTCATACATTTATTAGAAGTTATAGGAGTTTTCTATGTATCCATTGGCATCCGAAACTGTTTTGGAGCCTATTGGTAATAGATGTCTATTTTTGATTGTAGTATTTAAACCACTGCTGATATCATCTACATACTCAAGATTTAAATCATTGGTTGTTTTGCTAGTATCTGCTACTCCTTTCTTCCATTCATAGTTAGTTCCCCAACCAGTAACATACTCATAACCTGCAGTCTTTGCAGCTTCCTTCACTTTATCAGGATCCTCAAGGTCTCTAAGGTCGGGAGGAATTTGTTCAGTACGCCAAGTGATACTGTTCATATCAATTGAATATGGATCATCACTTTTCATTTTGTAGAAGATAAATTTAGGAGCTGTTTCAATCATGGCTTTATAGTCTGTCCTGAACTGATCCAGTTTTTCAGAGAGTGTTCCCCAACGTATCAGATCGTATTTTCGAACACATTCTCCTGCAAATTCCCATGCGCGTTCCTGGTCAAGTGCTTCCATGAAGTTGTTTCGGGCAGATGCTTCAATTGCTGTTTTGGCAGCAGTCTGGGCAGCAGTATCGAAAGCACGAATGTGTACTTCTGTCAAAGCTTCAAGTGCGGTTTTAGTAGTGGTGCCGTTTGGATTGCTACTTTCTAATCCATACAAGTTATACATAACTTCAGCATACATTAATAAAATATCAGAATAACGCATCACTACCCAGTTAATACCCGGAGCCCATTTCTGGTCTGTATTTTGTGCCAAAGAGATGATTGCATCGTCCATTCTACGGATATCCCATTTTGCTACGTAAGCACTGAAAGGAGAGTTGGAAAGCAATGTCTCTTTTATGACTGCTTTATTGTCTACTGTAGTCTGTTTTAATTCATAATAGGCGCATGTAATGTCTCTACGGCTGTCGTTATTGTCAAAAGACAAGATATAAGAAGCTGTGAGTCTGATGTTACCACTACTGTTGCCTTTTGCGCCATATTTATTGCTGGCACCATTAATACGAACTCCGGTACTGTATCCCATTTCACCTGATCTTCCTAATCCGTGAGCTACCTCGTATAGATTTTCGTAATATTTAGTATCTAATGTCCGCTTGTTGATCAAATCCCATTGGTTCTCAAAAGACGGATTCAATTTATGAACTTGTTTACTAACTACAATATCCAAATGTGCCAATGCACGTTCGTGTAGTTTTTGAACTTCTGCTTCTGACGGGCGTTGAGTGGGGAATTGTCCGTCACTGCAAGTCGGATGATTTCTATAACCTGTTTTTGCCTGTTCGCGGATGCTATATCCGGCACGTGATAAAGCAATACGGGCAAATAGACCATGTGCAAAACCTGCAGTGGCATGTTCTGTTGTGTATCCGTCTTCACCTGCCCAAGGAAGATAATTTGCAGCTTCATCCAGATCATCTAATAGTTGGTCTAAGATAACGTCACGGTCTGTTTTTGCTGCATACATGTTAGAACCGTTAGCTTGAGTAGGTTCAAAACGCATAGGGACATCTCCGTAATTTTTAACAATATCATAATATACCATTGCACGCATGGTCAATGCTTCTCCTAAATAGCGAAGCATTGGTTTACGAGTGGTAGTCCCTTCTGCTAACAGATCACTATTACGAATACCATCAATAACGATGTTGGCATTTTCAATAATAGCAAAGCATCTTTCCCAGTTTGTATCGAGTTTATCCCATCCTTTGCTTAGATAGTAGTTTCCTAATCCTCTTTCTGAATTCTGATGAACTTCAGATTGCTTGGTTGCATTTGCCAGTTCGATATCTGTATTATTACCAAAATTAATAGGGATACGAGAACCATAAGTATGGTCGTATGTCAAATCGGCATATACCTTGTTTAACGCCTGTTCTGTATATACAACAGAGTTAAAGACGTTTTCTCCTTTTAATTCCGAAGGGGAAGACTGATCGAGAAAATCACTGCATGAAAACAATCCCAGCAGTCCGGTTCCTAATAATATTGATTTTATATAAGTTTTCATATATGTATTTCCTTTCTATTTATGGGTTAGAATGTAACATTAATACCCCCTACAAATGAGCGGCTTTTGGGATATGCGGAGTAATCTACACCTGGAGTCATAGGAGTACTGCGGCGTGTATCTACTTCCGGATCTGCTCCTGAATATTTGGTAAAGCAGTATAAGTTGTAACCAGTTACATAGATACGTACGTTTTTCATAAATATTTTGTTTACAAAAGCTTTAGGCAATGTGTATCCAATTGAGATATTGTTGACGCGGAGGAAAGAACCATCTTCTACTGCCCAGTCAAGCAATGGCATCTCTGTAATTGAGCCCGGATTATACATGGAAGCTCCGGCATTCACTTCATTTAAACGATTAATAGTATAATCAAGTCCATTACTTTTGATATATGAACTCTTTAACATATTTTCTCCTGTTGTGGGATCAATCCAAGAATAACGTTTGGCTAAAGTGAAGTTGTCATTTAAATTCCATCCCTTTTTAGTATCATTATAGTAGCCTGAACCTAATTTGGTCGCATTAACGATCTTGTTACCAAGAGAGTAGTTAAAGAAGGCTGATAGATCAAAATTCTTGTAGCGCATGTTTATACCGAAACCACCAGTAACAGTTGGAACTGTATTGCCCAAACGCTTTTTAGTAAATTTACCATCTTCATCAGCTTTCAGTTTCAATGCACCTGGACCGAAATTGTTATATTTAATCAGCTCCGTTGGATCAGTAAGGTTTTCGTTAAGTACCCATTTACTGCCGTCCCATGAGAAATCGTCAGTAGTGTAAAAACCATCCAATTCATATCCATATACTTCTCCCAGACGTCCTCCTTCTTCAATAAAGAAGTCGTTTTGTCCGGCTGGCTTACCTCCCCAGTTACTACTTTGCCAAGTTTGTCCTCCGGCTAGTTTGTCAATTTTGGCTTTATTATAAGAAATGTTGAAGTTCGCATTTAAACCGAAGTCCTTAGTATCTACTATGACTGCGTCTAATGCTAATTCTATACCTTTGTTCGATGTCTGTCCAAAATTCTTATATTGGGTGGAAAAACCTGTACTTGAAGGAATTGTTGCATTCATTAATAGGTCTTTAGTTGTATTCCAATATGCATCAATGCTACCTGATAAACGGTTATTCCAAAATCCGAAATCAATACCTAAGTTACGGGTAAGCGTTGTTTCCCATTTTAGATCAGGATTGGAAAGATTGGAAGCATGTTGTAGCACAACAGCACTCATTTCATTGAAATAAATGTTCTTATCACTTGTTTCCGCTAATGAGAAAGTAGAATTGATGGCACCAGATTTGATACGGTTATTACCGGCAGTACCCACACTTAAACGTAGTTTTAGGTTGGATAACCATTCCTTGCTTCTTTCCATCCATGCTTCGTCAGATATTCTCCATGCCAGAGCTAATGAAGGGAAATATCCCCATTGGTTTCCTTTGGAGAATTTACTGGATCCGTCAGCGCGCATGGTGAAAGTCATCAGATATTTGTCTTGTATTGTGTAGTTGACACGTCCGAAGAACGATAGCAGATTATCTTTAAAGCCAATGTAAGTAGAGGTTGGCAATGCTGTTCCGTTACTCATACCGGAAAGAACATCATCAATGGTCATATATTTGGAAAATGCAACAGAAGTGTTGATTGTCTCGTGATCATAACTGCTTGAAACTTCATGTCCCAACATTACATTTAACTTGTGCGTGTTATTCAAGAATTTGGTATCATATGTTACTGTATTTGCATTACGCCAGTTCTTGTTAATAACCTTGTTTAATAGAGCTTGTGGTTGTCCATAATAACCATATTTAGAATTACTTGTAGCTTCCACTCCCCATACTTGGTCCGTATTGTTATATCTCCAGCCATAACCGAACTCACTTCTGAAAGTCAATCCTTTGATTGGTTTCCAATTAAGTCCTACATTATAGTTTTGTTGTAGCCGAGTCTGTTTTTTGTAAGTTGCATTTAAACGTTCTAATGGATTATATTGTGCATTATTCACATTCTCATCATCATCGCTGTCAGAACTTGTTGTATTTATTTCTTCTACTGGCTTATAGATAACGGAACGTGCTATCAATGAATTGGCTGCGCTTGATTCATTTGCATCTGCTCCACCACTGATACCATCAATCGTTTGGTAACTAAAACGGGCGTTAAAGTCCATCGTTAACCATTTGCTGATATTGGTATTAAGTTTAGCATTAATGTTCTCTTTAGAGAAGCCTGAACCAAGCATGATACTTTTTTCTTCGTTATGGGCGTAGCTGACGCTGAACTTAGTATCTTTATTGCCTCCACTTACACTCACATTGTATTGTTGCTGATTTCCTGTGCGACCAAAAATTTCATCCTGATAGTCAGTACCTTTCATCGATTTGTAAATATCCAAATCATCAAAGATACCATATTTCATACCTTCCTGATCTATTTCTTGTTGCCATAATACATATTCGTACGGGTTTAATACATCTACCATTTTGGTAACTTTACGAACACCAAACGAGGCACCCAAGTTTACCTGGATTTTACCTTCCTGACCGGATTTAGTAGTGATGATGATAACACCATTTGCACCGCGGGCCCCATAAATAGCAGTAGAAGAAGCATCTTTCAATACATCTACTGATTGAATATCTGTTGGAGCAATATCAGAAATACTTGATACGGGAAATCCGTCTACAATATAAAGCGGTGAGTTATCTTGGGATAGAGAGCCACCACCACGTACGCGGATTTTTACGTCTGCATCAGGAGATCCTTCAGTAGTCGTAATAGATACACCGGCCATTTTTCCTTGTAGTGCTTCTGATGCGGAAGATACTGGAATGGCAGCAATCTGTTTTGCACTAACAGAAGACACTGAACCAGTCAAATCCTTTTTGGCAACAGTGCCATAACCAATTACTACCACCTCATCTAGTGCTTGTGTGTCATCAGAAAGGGTGACATTAATAGGGCCTTGTCCTTTTATAGCAATATCCTGCGTCTTCATTCCAATATAAGAAAATGTAAGGGTTGCTTTTGCAGGAACTTTAATAGAATAGTTACCATCTAAATCGGTAATTGTACCGTTGGTGGTATTGCCTTTCTCAACTATAGAAGCTCCGATGATCGGTTCTCCTGTTGTGTCTTTCACATTACCTTTTACGGTAATTGTTTGCGCTGATACGCCAAGCGATATCGCTGCAAATAGCATTAGCAGCCAACTGCGCATGTTTTTCACTTTGTTAGACATTCTTTGCATGTTTATTAATTAATGGTTATTGTTTTTGATTCTGTACTCACATTTAGGGTTAATTCCTCGGTACAAAAGTATAGGAATGTGAATATAGGTATGTGCAATATTTGTTTTTCACCTAGTATTTTTTGTTTTTTAATTGCTGACAGGCATTTTTATGATAGTTTTGAAACAAAAAATACACATGATAGCTTGAAATGCCTTGTTTTGTCGATTTTAGTACTTGGGAAAAACAAAATTTGAACATGACTATTCTTTTTCCTGCTTACTTTTGCTCCCATTAATCTAATAATGTATGAAAATGGATATAATTCTAAGTAGATGGTATTGGGCCGTTTTGTTTGTTTTTGGAATCATGGCATGTACTGATAGTGTTGATACCAATGAAAATCCGAAAGAACCCGAAGGGACTGGAGATGTTCAAGATGAAAAGATACCGGCTTTTCCTGGGGCGGAGGGACATGGACGCTACACGACCGGAGGACGTGATGGCGATGTATATATTGTTACTTCATTGGAAGACAAACAGCAAAACGGAACCTTACGTTATGGTATAGAGAAATTAAGCGGAAAACGTACGATTGTTTTCCAAGTATCAGGAACTATTCATTTAAATAGTGATTTAAAAATAAAAAATGGAGATTTAACCATTGCAGGTCAGACAGCTCCGGGTGATGGTATTTGCTTAGCTGGCTATCCGGTCTTTTTGGAGGCAGATAACGTAATTGTCCGTTTTCTACGTTTCCGAATGGGAAATAAAGAAGATGTAAGTGCAGATGGGGCAGATGCTTTTGGTGGTCGGTATCATAAAAATATAATGATTGATCATTGTTCCATGAGTTGGTGTACCGATGAATGTGTTTCTTTCTATCAAAATGAAAATTTCACATTGCAATGGTGTCTCATTTCTGAAAGTCTACGTTTAGGTGGTCATACGAAAGGTCCACATGGTTATGGTGGTATTTGGGGAGGAATGAAAGCTTCTTTTCATCATAATCTATTGGCGCATCACGATAGCCGTAATCCTCGTTTAGGTCCTGGAGTTAATTCGACAAAGGAGAATGAAATTGTAGATATGCGTAATAATGTTATTTATAACTGGTGCGGGAACTCTTGCTATGGTGGAGAAGCCATGCATGTAAATATTGTAAATAATTTCTATAAACCCGGTCCTGCTACCCCTACCGGCACTTCAAAGCGTGGACGTATTATTGCTATTGATAAAAAAGTGAGTGATTCGGATAAGAAATCATATCCGGCTATTTTTGATACTTGGGGAGATTTCTTCATTCAAGGAAATGTAGTGGATGATGGAAAAATTAACGGTGCGGCTGATTATGACCGTTGTGTGAAAGCCACGGAGGATAATTGGGAGTATGGTGTTTATAATCAGTTTGATAAAAAGTATGGAACTTTGGATGAAGATACAAAAAAAGCTCTTAGACGGACAATTCCTGTAGAGACAGGTACTGTTACAACTCATGATGCCCGTACGGCCTTTGAGCGTGTAATGGATTATGTGGGTTGTTCATTGAATAGAGATGAAATAGATGCACGCATTGTTCAAGAGACTCGAACTGGAACTGCAAATTATCAGGGAAAGAATGAGCACAATGGTCAGGGAGTTGTTGAAGGTATTGACTGGAAAAGTGTGGGATATCCAAAGAAAGGTATCGTTGATAGCCAGGATGACGTGATTCCTATTGGAGCATTGTCTGCATGGCCTGAATTGTTACAAGGTACTGTGCTGAAAGATTCCGATAATGATGGTATGCCTGATGAATGGGAAAGAAAGCATGGTTTAAATCCGGATGATGCTTCAGATCGAAATGGTAGAACGGTAGATGAAGAAGGGAAATATACGAATTTGGAAATGTATATGAATAGTTTGGTTCAAAAAATTGTTGAAGGACAGAATAAAGGAGGGATACAATAGACAAATCTGCTATATTGGGATATTATTTTGATAAATAAAAAGAATATGAATTTAATCTTTCGTTGTTTGGTTGTATTTTTAACTATGATGGGGAGTGAAGTTATTTTTGCCTCTTCAGGTGTTGGTAATACTCTTGATTTTGGAGAGCTGGCTGCTTTTCCTGGTGCAGAGGGATATGGGAGCATGACTACAGGTGGACGTGGTGGTAAGGTATATATTGTTACTTCATTGGCTGATAATGGATTACCTGGTACTTTACGATATGGTATAGAAAAGTTGGATGGTCCTCGTACTATCATTTTCCAAGTATCTGGTACGATATTTCTGCTTAAAGATTTGAAAATACGGAAAGGGGATTTAACCATTGCGGGACAAACTGCCCCAGGAGGAGGAATTTGTATAGCGGGTTATCCGGTAACAAACTATGCAAGTAATGTAATTCTTCGTTTTTTACGTTTTCGTATGGGTAATAAAGAGTGTGTACATCCTGACGGCGCGGATGCTTTAGGAGGGAAAGGAGCGAAGAATGTGATTATAGATCATTGTTCTGTAAGTTGGTGTACCGATGAATGTGCTTCGTTTTATGAAAATGATGATTTTACTATGCAATGGTGCATTATTTCGGAGAGCCTTAGATTGGGAGGACATACAAAAGGACCTCATGGTTATGGAGGAATCTGGGGAGGTGAACACTCTTCTTATCATCATAATCTGTTAGCCCATCATGATAGTCGTAACCCTCGTTTTGGTTTAGGAGCCAAGGCTCGTAAGCATGGAGAATGTGATGGTGATAATGTCGATTTTCGTAATAATGTTATTTATAATTGGGGAATGAATAGTTCGTATGGTGGGGAAAGGATGAATATTAATCTAGTGAATAATTATTATAAACCGGGTCCTGCTACAGTGACGGGATCTAAACGTGGGCGGATTTTTGCTATAGATGCAACAGAAGATGGAAATGGAGGTTATTTGTGGGGAAAGTATTATATTGATGGTAATGTTGTAGACGGAGGGGCAGATGATAAAAACAGCCAGAAGGCTACAGCTGATAATTGGGAATATGGAGTTTACAATCAATTCTCAAGTAATTATAAAAAAGTAATTACAGAAAAGACTAAAGATTCTATTCGTCTGAATGAACCTCACGGGTTTGCATCGGTAACGACACATACAGCTTTCAATGCTTATAAACGAGTATTGGATTATGCGGGATGTTCATTACATCGAGATGATGTTGATATACGTATTGTGGAGGAAACACGTACCAGGACAGCCGGATATAAAGGTTTGAATAATCATAATGGAGAAGGGGGCATGTGGAAAAGTGAAGGATATCCGAAACCCGGATTGATAGATAGTCAGGATGATTTGCTTTCTTCAAATGCTCCGGAGAATGTTTCTCCATGGCCTGTTCTTCCACAAGGAACTGTCTTGGTTGATTCCGATAATGATGGTATGCCTGATGTATGGGAGAGAAAATTTGGATTAAATCCGAATGATGCTTCTGATTGTAATGGAAAAACGATAGATAAATATGGTCAGTATACCAATCTAGAAATGTATATGAATAGTTTAGTACATGATATTGTTGAAAAACAGAATAACGGTGGAAAGAAATAATTTATAAACAGATAAGATTTGTCTTTGTCGGGCGAGGTCGTTTATCATAATCGTATTCACCGGTTTTTATCCGGCATTCATCGGAATTTATACCGTAAATCAACAGAAAAGCCTGTGGAAGCATAGGGAAATGATGTATCTTTGAACCATTAATCAATTAATAATAGAGACAATGGAAGAGAAACAAAATTTTCCCCGTGCTACAGGCTTTTCCGGTAAAATACTGATAGCTTCACTTTTTATCCTTTCCGGGATTCTACTGTTTGCCCGTAATATGGGATGGATTACATCAGAAGTATTTGATATAATCGTATCCTGGCATTCACTCCTTATATTATTAGGTATATATGCTATGATTCGCCGCCATTTCATCGGTGGAATCATCCTTTTTCTGGCGGGTGCCTATTTTTTGACAGGAGGACTTTCCTGGTTGCCGGAGAATTCACAGGCAATGGTGTGGCCCCTCGCCCTGATAATAGCAGGCGTTTTATTTATCTTCAAACCCGGCAGAAATAAGAGGGCGCAATGGGCTCGCCAGCATACAATGGAACATCGTCGGCAATGGATGAAGATGCATCAGGGTAGACCCGGCATGAACTTTGAGAGTGAACAACAACAGTCGGAATCAGTAGATGGCTTTTTGCGTTCGGAGAATGTCTGGGGAGCTGCACGCCACGTAGTACTTGATGAGTTGTTTAAAGGAGCCATCATTCGTACCTCTTTCGGGGGGACAACTATTGATCTTCGCCATACCCATATTGCACCGGGAGAAACCTATATTGATTTGGATTGCAGTTGGGGGGGAGTCGAAATTTATGTCCCGTCGGATTGGACAGTCGTGTTCAAATGCAATGCTTTTTTTGGAGGATGTGATGACAAACGCTGGCAAAATGGGAATGTAAACAAGGAGAGCATATTGGTCATTCGTGGAACGCTTTCTTTCGGAGGCTTGGAAGTTAAAGACTAGCGTATGAAAGCACATCCGATAATAGATTATCCATTCCGCTGGGTTCCGATGCTGGTGCTGGCGTTGATTCTGGTTGCAACACAGGTGGCTTTAGTCTGTGGATATACCGGAACCGACTATCTTCCTGCTCTGGTAGATGGAGTCGCAACAATTGGTTGGCTGGCAGCCATAGCCTATTTGGCCTGGTTTGTAGTCGGTCTTGTTTCGTTGTTCCAGACGGATATAATCATGATAATCGTTGGAAGCCTGTTATGGCTGGCGGGTAGTTTTATGATCTGTGATATCATGGTGAGGATTGTAGGCGTATCCTATATTCCTTTTGTGCAGACCATACCTTTCCGGTTATTATTCGGACTACCAACCTTGATTGCCATTACTTTATGGTATCGCCTGATCGTAACTAAGGAGGAAGTACAGAATCAGGAACTGGATAAAGAATTGGCTGCACATCAGCTAAGTGTGACCGAACAACAAGGAGAACCACAGGTAGAATTAATAGATCGCATTACGGTGAAAGACGGTTCCCGAATTCATCTGGTAAAGGCAGATGAACTGATCTACATACAAGCGTGTGGAGATTATGTGATGCTGATAACCCCTACCGGAGAATATCTGAAAGAACAAACAATGAAGTATTTTGAGACCCATCTGTCTCCTGATACATTTGTGCGTGTACATCGTTCTACGATTGTCAACGTAACACAAATTTCGCGGGTGGAGCTTTTTGGAAAAGAAACTTATCAGTTGTTATTGAAAACTGGCGTGAAACTAAAAGTGAGTCTTTCCGGTTACCGGTTATTAAAAGAGCGGCTGGGGATCTAAAATTGGTTCAATCTTATCATAAAAACTGATTTTTCCCCCATATCGGTCAAAAAATGAATGTCAGAATGAAAAGCTTCCACTACTTTTGTTTCCATCATCTAATAATGTGAATAAGGAAATGAGAAGAATATTAGTTAATGTCTGTCTGCTGGCAATGGTCGTGGGAGGAACGATGTCTTTTTCCTATGACATACCCGAAAAACAGGAGACAGGCGTCCGGGAAGATCGAGTGATCTCTTTTCCCGGAGCTGAAGGACACGGTAGATACACGACGGGCGGCCGTGGTGGTAAAGTGTATCATGTGACTTCTTTGGAAGACGATGGTTCGCAAGGGACTTTACGATGGGCTTTGAAACAAAATGGACCTAAAACGATTGTCTTTGATGTGGCTGGCACGATTCATCTGAAATCGGAGTTACGAACAGGGAAAGATCATCTCACCATTGCAGGACAGACTTCTCCCGGAGGAATCTGTCTGGCTGATTATGGCTTTTCTATTAATTCTAATAATGTAATTATCCGTTTTCTTCGTTTCCGCCCCGGAGAAGCCAGTGGAAAAGAACCCGATGGATTGGGCGGCTGTGATAAAAAAGATATTATGGTAGACCATTGCTCCGTTAGTTGGAGTGTGGATGAATGTCTTTCCGTTTATGGTATGGAAAACTCCACGGTACAATGGTGTATTGGCTCTGAAGCATTAAGAAAAGCGACTCATGTAAAAGGGGCACACGGATATGGCGGTAATTGGGGAGGCCATAAAGCTTCCTATCATCATAACTTGATCGCTCACTGTGAAAGTCGCGTGCCGCGTCTGGGCCCTCGTCCTTCTACATTAGCTCTTGGCGAATGTGTTGATATTCGGAATAATGTTTTCTACAACTGGGCTGGAAACGGTTGCTATGGCGGAGAAGATCAGCATGTCAATATCGTCAATAACTATTATAAACCGGGACCGGCAACCAAACAGGCCTCCAAACAGGTGCAATATCGTATCGCCAAAGTCGGAGTTTATCCGCAGGCTTATGTTTACGTTGATGGAGAACCCAAAAAGAACTTAGCTTTTCAACCTTACCTGCAGAAATGGGGAACTTTCTATATTGATGGAAATAAGATAGAAGGTAACAACAGAGTGACTGCCGATAACTGGACGGATGGGGTCTATGCCCAGTTGAAGAATGATGAAAAAGTAGACTTCCTCTGGACAGAAGAAGCCAAAGAATCTATCCGTCTGAAAGAACCTCTTGATTTTGGAGTAATCACTACCTATTCGGCTGATAAGGCTTATGAACAGGTAATGAACTATGCGGGTTGTTGTAATTATCGTGATGAAGTAGACAAACGTATCATCTCTGACACCCGGAAAGGAACGGCAACTTTCACAGGAGAAGGAAATAAACCCGGATTTATCAATAGCCCCAAAGACACAGGCGATTCTCCCTGGCCGGAGTTGTCAATGGCAGGTCTTTCGGCACCGGTGGATTCAGACGGTGATGGCATACCTGATGAGTGGGAAATAAAAAACGGACTTGATCCGAATAATCCCGCAGATGGAAATACAAAAACGAAAGATCCGAATGGACAATATACGAATCTTGAGGTATATTTGAATAGTTTGGTGCAAAATATAGTCGATGCACAGAACAAATAGGTAATCAGTAATTCTCCGTTCAATGCGGTGAATTTAGATGATATGCCTTTCAGGTGTTTTATGATAACACTTGAAGGGCATATCTTTTTTGTGCATAGCTATACTTGAGGGGCACTTTTTGCCCTAGTCCGTTTTTTACTCCTTTTCTACTAAATCTTACTCTATCTTCTCTTGTTTAATCTTCAAATTTGCACTGGTGAAAGAACAAAGAATTCACTTTAGCGAAAAACATCTTAATGTATAATGAAAATCTAAACAAATGAGAAACATGAATCTATTATTCCGGAGTATGAATTCTCCTTAAAAAGCCCCCCTGTCCCTTGGGGAAAAGAACACTATAATGGTTGTTGTATTTTAAAACTGTATAAACTAATATTTATGAGACATCTAACGAAATTTTCAATTTTACTATTTCTCACTTTCTTCTCTTGCTCACAGCAGATAGAGGAGGGATGGGAATCTGGCGAGTTACCTCAAGAGCCCGAAACGCATCCTGTAAGCGTTAGTTTTAGCCGGGCAAGTCTTGAAACCTTTACCGAACAAGGCATAACGGAGATTGGCATTTATGCGTATCTGAAAGATTCTATGGTATACGGAAAGAATCTACCTTTAAACGATGGGAATTTGCAAATAGATCTTCCTCTCGGAGAAAATCTGCAAACTTTCGCTGTAGCGAATGCGGATCATCTGACCGATGTAGACAGCCTCTCTAAAGTGGTAGTGTATCAAGATATCTATGCACAAAAACAGGTGTATATTTCCAATGTTGTAGATCTGACTTCAGACTATTCTGTCAGTAATCTAAGTCTGGAACTGAAACGTTTGGTTGGACAAGCTACATTCCAACCTAGAGAAACTGCAGATGAACTCAATGCTATTACTCGGTTTGACCAGTTGAATGTCACTTTTACGAATGTAGGTGTTGCCTATAAAGTAAAAACCGGAGCATGTGTTCAACAGGATATAACGATTAGTGTGGATCGGGCTGCAGGCTTTAGTGCATCTGTTTATTCATTTCCAACAATCAATGCAGACTTAAGAACGTCGGTAGATGTGGTATATTTGAAAGGCGGAGAAGAAGTAAACCGCACAAATAGTCCGCTTGATACAGGCATTGCCTTTGAACCGTCCAAACATTCTATAGTCTATATGCCTATATTAGAGGAAGCGTATTTACAAAATTCGTGGACTCGTAGTCTGGTCATGAGTAAAACTGATATGTTACCCCAACCATTTACAATAGAAGAATCTGAATTTTAAAACAGGAGTCTTATGAGAAAAAATATAATTTATTCTTTAGTGGGATTGGCACTTCTACTGGGTACGTATGCTTGCTCTGATGATGATAAGTATTCGACTTCAGTAGTAAATCAAATCGAATTATTCTTGGATGATGAACCGTGGGCAGTGAATACGGGATTATCAACCAAACCTCTTTTTATATATAAAGATAACGGAGAGTATTTTGCTAATTATACCTCACATTATCGTTTCCAGTTACCTAATGGAAAATATAGGATTCTGTCAACAACACAGACAGATTCGATTCCTTGTCCGAGTAATTTGAATGATATTATTATTCGGCAAGATCTGGCGGCAAAAACGAAGTATGCTATTTCAGCACCTGTGGAATACAGTTCTCCGTTCAAGGATCCGTTGAGTATTCGTATGTATAACCGGACAGGAGTGATCCGTCTGAAAGCTACGGATAAAAAAGCGGATAAGAGATATTCTACGGTACGCGCTGTGCTTTCATGTCCGATTTCCGGTTATAAAGTGTCGGATGCCAGATTCATAGAAACACCGATAGAAATAATCCGCGATAAAGCTACCAGCAGTGGTGGTGTGAATTATACAGATGATATGGTGTTGTTTGAGACGCGGACGATAGGAAAAGAGATAGGTATTCGCATTGATTATTTGGATCAGCATAATAATGTGGTGCAGTCGAAAACTATTGATGGTACATTCCCTATATTGCCCGATGACACTACACAGGTGGCTTTTGCTCTTAATAACGCCGACGAACCGATGATTCAGGATTATAAAGTGACGATAGCGTCGGAAGGATGGGATGAAGAAGAAATAAATCCGGAAGCTCCGATGAGAATACCGGATGGATATAGATATGTGAATCCGGAAGAGAATCTGGAACAGATATGCAAAGCGTTGATGGCGGATGTGACTGTAACTGAAGTGAAGCTGTTCTTGAAAGCAGGGGGAGAGTATAAGTTGGGAAGACAGACTGATTTCGGAAAGAGCCTCTATATTGTAGGGCAGAAACCGACAAATGGACAAAAACTGGCCTATATGGAAATGGGTAATATGAGCATATCTACCGGTGATAACAAAATTGATGCTGTTCATTTTGAAAACCTGAGTATAAAAACGACAGACTCGGATTTCTTCAAGTTGAAGAATCAACATTTCCATGTGAAAGAGATTTCGCTGAAAGGATGTGATATTAATGATTTGGGACGCACGATGTGGTATCAGGAAGTAAATGCCAAACTGGCGCAAACTGTTGATAACCTTATTATTGAAGATTGCCGTTTCTTCGGATTAAATTCTGGTAGCAGCGGATTGTTCGGGTTGTCTACTAAACAGGATGCTCCTATTTACAATATTGTGTTCAGAAATTCTACATTCCATGCAAATAATCTGACTAAAGCATTGATAACAGGCCTGAGTTCCATGACCGGTGATTTGAGTATAACCATAGAGAATTGTACATTCATCGGAATGGCACCTGTAGGTATGACATTCTTTGACTTGTCGCCGAAGAATACCAGCAGTTTCACATTGACAGTTAAGAATAATCTGTTCAGTGGTATATCCGGAGAAGGCAGTGGTACTTGGTTTAATTTGAGAAATGTAACAGACAGAACATTCGCAGACAATTATCATACGCAAGGTTTCGTCATGAATACTTGGGGAGTAAACGATAATGAACTTCCGGCTGAAACAACTTCAATGAGTGCACTCTTTACGGATGTTGAGGGAAGGGATCTGACTATTAAGGACAAGAGTTCGGAAGTATATACCAAAGGAATCGGTGATCCGCATTGGATTAGAAAATAGTTAAAGTATAAACGAATAAATTATATAGGATATGAGATCATTTCTAATCATATTATTGGCAGGATTGCTTGGGGCTTGTAGTTCGGATGACGAAAAGAACGAAGCAGCATTAGCTAATAACTTGGAAGTATCAAAGAATGAGGTGAAACTCACCAATGTAGGAGGTTCTTTTACTATCAATGTGACTGCAACCGGCGATTGGACAGCTAAAGTCACAGAAAGTAATGGTAGCTGGCTGACTCTTTCGAAAGAAAGTGGAAATGGAAACGGCGATCTTCGTTTATTCTTCACTGAAAACACAGATGACGCGAAGCGTGAAAGTAAGATTAAGGTTACTTTGACGAATGTTAATACGACGATTGAACAGGAAATCTCTGTAGAACAACTGGGTACTGATCCGGATATTTTGCTGGATTATTCAAAAGAAGTGATTCCATTTTTAGGAACTACTCTGATTTGTCAGGTTGTATCCAATGTGGCATGGAAAATAGAGATTGACGATCAAACCGACTGGATCAAGGAAGTCGATCAGTCTGCACAGGAGAGCCGTAGTTTTGTGACGGATAATGTTCACTTTGCTATTGCATTGAACGTGGCAGCGGAGAGAAGAGGGAATATCGTATTTAAGACAGTGGGTGATTACATCATGAGTAAGACTGTGGAGATTGTTCAGGAAGGAGTCAAAACGACTCTGGAAGTAGAGCAGGATGAATATATTATTCCTTATAAGTGTAAGGCACTAACTATTCCCGTCACTCAAGAATATGCAATAGAATATACGATGACTTCAACCGAACCCTGGATTACTTTGGATAAGGAAGCTTCGACAGAAGATGCAATCGTACTGAAAATACAAGATAATACAGATCGTTTTCCACGCACTTCTTCTGTGACCATAAAGAACAGCGTGTTGGAACAGAAGATAGAGGTATTTCAGTATGGTAAACCTGATACGAGTATTGGTGACGACCCATCGGCCGGACAACTTTTGGCTTTCCCCGGTGCGGAGGGAGGTGGACGTTTTACAACCGGAGGCCGTGGCGGTGAAATCTATCGGGTTACTAATCTGGAAGATTATGGCAAAAATGAAACTCCCATCAAAGGAAGTCTGCGTTATGGAATCGAGAAGTCCGACCAGCCTCGGAATATCATCTTTGATGTTTCGGGTATCATAGAACTGAAGCGTGGATTGTTTTTAGTAGATCATCCCAATGTAAGTATCTTGGGACAGACAGCTCCGGGCGATGGTATCACGTTGAAGAACTATAATTTCTCTTTTAATCTGTCGGCAGACAGCAAAGAAATGAATGCAATTATTCGTTTCTTACGTTGCCGTCCCGGTGACAGATACGAGGATTATGCCGAAGATGCTATTGGAGGAAGATATTTCACGAATGCGATTGTCGATCATGTTACTGCCAGTTGGGGAGTTGATGAAACTCTGTCTTTCTATGGTTGTCAGAATTTTACTGCGCAGTGGTGTATGTCAACAGAGAGCTTGAATAATTCCAATCATGCCAAAGGAGCTCATGGGTATGGAGCGATGTTTAGTGGTGATAATGCTTCTTACCATCATATTCTGATGGCACATCATAGTAGCCGTGCTCCCCGAATTTCTGATATGCCGGAACCCGGAACCCAAGGAGCCGGTGACCATATCGGATATTTTGATGTACGAAACAATGTCTATTATAACTGGAGTGAAGCCGGATTTGGCTGTTATGGTGGAAAATATGGAACGTTCAATATTGTCAACTGCTATTATAAAGCAGGACCGGCTACCGGAACAGGAAGTATGTCGTGGAGAGTTCTGTCAAGTGATCCTACCGCCAGAGCATATATCGAGGGCAACCATGTGACTGCCAGTGCAGAAGTTACGGCAGATAACTGGACGAATGGAATCTGGAGTCAATTTTGGCGCGATTTGCATCCTACAGAAGAAGAAATGCATGCAATGAGAATGGCGGAACCGCAGCCATTTAGTAAGGTGACCAGCCATACACCCGAGCAAGCCTATGAAAAGGTATTGCAATATGCCGGCGCCTCTTTGCGCAGAGATATTATTGATCAACGTATCGTGAAAGAGGTCAGAGGAGGTACTTCTACATGGACTGGTTCGAAGGATGAAAAACCGCGTCCTGGAATTATTGATACGGTAGGAGATACAGAAGGATATCCTGAAGTTAAATCGTTGAAAGCCTGGCCTGATACGGATGGCGATGGAATTCCTGATATTTGGGAAGAAGCTTACGGACTTGATCCGAATAATCCGGATGATGCTGCACAGATAAGTACGTCAGTAGATCCCAACGGGCGTTATTCCAATCTGGAAGTTTATTTTCATAACCTGGTTCAGCATATTGTTTACAATCAGAATCTGGGCGGTCAGGTTATCGAGAAGAAATAGTAAACCGTATATTTTGTAACAAAAAACTTTAGTATAATGAATAAACTAATTATAAGTATATTCACCCTGTTATTGGTGGCGGTCAGTGGTTTTGCACAGACCGTAACCGGTACGGTGACAGATAACTACGGGCCGGTAATAGGTGCCGCAGTAATGGTGCAAGGCACAAAAATAGGTACTACTACCGATATGGACGGAAACTTTACACTGACCAATGTTCCTGATGTGAATAAAGCTGTGTTGACTATCCGTTATGTCGGAATGAATGAAGTGAAAGAACCGTTGAAAGGACGTACTTCCGGAATTCATATTCAGATGACGGAAGCCGTCGGACAACTGGATGATGTGGTCGTAATCGGTTATGGTACACAGAAAAGAGGAAATCTGACTGGTTCGGTATCGAGTGTATCGGGCAAGGTTCTCGAAAAAGTACCGACTGCTTCCGTTGCAGAGGCTATTGTCGGTAAAATGCCGGGTGTGCAGGTGACGGCAGTGGATGGATCACCGGATGCGGAAATTAAAATATTGGTGCGTGGTGGAGGTTCGATCACGCAGGACAACAGTCCGCTGATCTTGGTAGACGGATTTGAAGTGGGAAGTTTAAATGATATTCCACCGACAGATGTAGAGTCCATCGATGTCTTGAAAGATGCTGCTTCTACGGCAGTTTATGGAGCTCGCGGTGCTAATGGTGTCATTCTGGTGACTACTAAACAAGCTAAGGAGGGACGCGTATCTATCAATTTAAATACTTACTTGCAAACAAGCACATTGTCAAACAAGCTGGACGTGATGGATCCCTACGAATATGTTTTGATGCAATATGAGAATGCCCGTCAAAAGAATTCCATACCCGACGATTTCTTTAATAAGTATGGACAAGCATATGAATTCTATATTTATCAGGGAGATAAAGGAACGGACTGGCAGGATGAAATTTTTGGAACAAATCCGGTATCTAAATATGTAGACCTTAGTATCAATGGTGGTACAGAGAAAACGAAGTATAAAGTGGCATTTATCCATCAGGACCGTCCTAGTGTAATGATGGGGAACGGGTTGAAACAGAACAACCTGAATGTGAGTCTGAATACCCAGCTCTTTAAATTCCTGACTTTTGAGTATCGCACCCGTTTGTTGCATAAAGAAGTGGACGGTTCCGGTACGGATGGGGTGAGTCTTTTGGATGCACTCCGTCAGGCACCCACTGAAGGATTGGATGAATATATGAAGTTGCCGGAAGATGATACTTATTATGATCCTGATTTATTGGATGAGAAAACCCGCTTTAACCCGAAAGAAGAATCTGAAAAGAATTATAAGAAAAGAATTAATAAGTCTCTCAATACGATAGGTGCTCTGACTTGGAATATAATGAAAGGCATGACTTTTCGTACGGAATTCGGCTTTGAAAATAATACAGAGGAGTCTCGAAGTTTTTGGGGCACTGATACACCTAACGCCAAGAATAATAATAACCAGCCAATGGCTGAGTGGAGTATGTCTCAAGGTTCCAAATGGCAATTGTCCAATGTGTTTAACTATAACTTTATGTTGGATGACGCGCATGATATTCAATTGATGGTCGGACAAGAAATGAAGAGTTCCCAATCCAGCCGTAAGACCTATACTACCCGCTATTTTCCAGTGAATACAACTGCGGAAAAGGCATTTGATAACCTGTCTTTGGGTACTCCTTACGAGAATAAGTCTTCTGCCGGTTCGCCCACACGCATTTCTTCTTTTTTCGGTCGTGCTTACTATGGATATAAGGATAAATATCTCGCTACCGTGACCTTGCGTGCCGATGGTTCATCGAAGTTTGCTTCAGGCAATCGCTGGGGATTTTTTCCGGCAGCAGCTGTTGCATGGCGTATGTCTAATGAGGACTTTTTGAAAGAGAGTGAAGTGGTGTCGAACCTTAAATTGAGAGTAAGTTATGGTGCTTCTGGAAATGACCGTATCTCTTCCGATATTTATCAGAAATTGTATGGTATCAGCAGCAGCCGGCCTGCGGGTTGGGGAGAAACGAGCCGGTACTATTATCAATTTTATAACACGAAAGAACTATATAATCCCCATGTAAAATGGGAGACTACCATTACCCGTAACCTTGCCGTTGACTTCGGCTTTTTCAGAGAACGGTTAAGCGGATCATTGGAATTCTATTGGAACACGGTGAAAGACTTACTGCTTTCTTCTACTATTCCCGGCTATACAGGCTACACACATCTTATGGAGAATGTGGGACAGACTTCGAACCGAGGGGTGGAATTGTCTCTGACCGGTTATATCATCGACCGTCCGGACTTTACATTGAACGCGACGTTTAATATCGGTCGTAATAAAAACAAGATCGACAAGCTGGCTAGTGGTGAAAAGGAAATGGTGCTTTCTTCTGGCTGGGCAGGCTCTCAACTCTTGAATTCAGATGATTATCGTGCCTACGTAGGAGGTACTACCGGTTTGATCTATGGATTTGTGAATGACGGTTTCTATACAGTGGATGATTTCAAGCCATTTGATTCAAAATCCAGAACATGGACATTGAAAGACGGAGTCGTAAACTCCAGCCCGTTGTCCGGTGACCCGCGTCCGGGTAATGCCAAATTTAAAAAACTGACTCCGGTGGATGAAAATAGTGCCAATCCGTATACGTTGACGGATGACGACCGTACGGTGATCGGTAATACGACTCCGAAGTTCTCGGGAGGATTTGGACTCAATGCAACTTTTAAAGGTTTTGATGTAAGCACGTTCTTTAATTTTATGTATGATTTCGATGTGTTCAATGCCAATAAAGTAATGATGACTACATGGTCAAGCAATAATTATAACAACTTCAGCATGGATATCTCTGCTTCGAAGCGTTGGCGTAATTTTGACGATATGGGTAATGAAATTCGTTACAGTCCGGAAATTCTTGCAGAGTTTAATAAGAATGCGACGATGTGGAATCCGACTTCTATCGGACGTCCCATTGCGATGTCGTATGCAGTGGAAGACGGTTCTTTCCTGCGTCTCAATACGATTACTATCGGCTATACACTGCCACGTGTATGGACCAATAAAGTGGGTTTGAGCAAAGTACGTTTCTATGCGTCAGGTTACAACCTGTTTACGATTACCGGATATAGCGGTTATGATCCGGAGGTAGACATTGCTACCGGATTAACGCCGAATATCGATAATAACAGATATCCGAGAAGCCGCACATACACGTTCGGTGTGCAATTGACCTTTTAATAAACTAACTAAAATGAAAGAACAATGAATAAGAAGTTATTATATTCAACCATAGCCTGCGCGATGCTCTCTTTCACATCTTGTAATGACTTTTTGGATGTGGAGCCTCCTTCAGGATTTACCCCCGGATACGTTTTTACTTCAGAAGAGGAAGCTAAAGCATTGATGACTAAAATGTATTCTGCAATGACAGAAGACGGTATGTATGGCAGTACGCTTGCCAACAGCCTGAATACGAATACGGATGTAGAAATGTCTTCCTTTAAGAATAATACCGTAGCGGCCACCGGTGCGGATATCGGTTGTTTCGATTCCAAACCCTACTGGAATACGTTGAATAGTACATGGAACAATATGTATTCCGTGATCAATTATGCGAACGACTTCCTGCATGAAATGGAAAATTCCTCTTTGTTCTCCTTACAGATAAAAGAGGAGGGACCGACTGAAATACAACAGATGTACGGAGAGGTGAAAACACTTCGTGCGATGCTTTATCTGGATTTGATTCGTACATGGGGAGATGTCGTCTTTGTGACCGAACCTTCGAAATCCACAGATGATTTCTTTTCAGTCGGTGTGACGGAACGGAACAAGATACTGGAATACCTGATTGACGAGTTGATTGATGTAGAGCCGATGATGAAATATGCCGCCGATCTGGATTACGGAGTAGAGCGTGCTTCCCGCGAATATTGCCAGGCACTTATCGGACAACTGGCTTTGTATCGTGGAGGATGGTCTTTACGTCCCGATAAAGAGAATCCGGACAACGTGGGATATATGGAACGTGGTGACAATTTCGAGCATTATTATGATATCGCTATCACCTATCTGGGTAAAGTAATCAAGGAAAACAAGCATGATTTGAAACAGAGTTACGAAGAACTTTGGTACAATGAATGCAATTGGACGACGGCGAATAATGACGATGTGATTTTTGCTATCCCTATGCTGAAAAGTGTGACCAGCCGTTACGGGTATAATGTAGGTGTAACGATTGCCGGTGACAAGCACGAGTATGGAAGTGCCAGCAACTATCTGCATTATTGTGGTACGTATATGTTTACATTTGATGGGGATGATTTGCGTCGTGACGTTACGTGTGCTCCTTACAAATACGATAAGAACCTGAATCAGGAGATGGATATGGGAATCGCCGGCATGGGAGTAGGTAAATGGTCGAAACTTAAAATGAAGTCTCCGTTAGGCTCTTCCAGTGGTGCGGGAACGGGTATCAATAGCATACGCATGAGGTTTGCAGATGTGTTGTTGATGTATGCTGAAGCGGTGAACGAGCGGTTCGGACCGCGTGATGATGCAAAGGAAGCGATGAAGAGGGTAAGGCGGCGTGCGTTTGATTCTTCTTTGTGGGCTTCGAAAGTAGAATCTTACGTAGAAAGCCTGAATAGTGAAGACGATTTCTTTAAAGCGATCATGGACGAACGAAAATGGGAATTTGGGGGTGAAAGTATCCGTAAATATGACTTGGCCCGTTGGAATAAGTACAGTGAGGTGATCTATAATCTCTATTTTGAAATGATTAATTGGGGGTTGGTTGCCAATGGTACCTATATACCGGGTATTGATAAAGTACCTGAAAATATTTATTATAAGTCAGTCCCTGATCCGGAACATCCGGACAGAACCATTCTGGATATAGTCGGCATTGAGAAAGAAGAATTCGGAACGGGTAAACCTGCCGGTTATCAAACGTTGGCATACGCTATTGGATGGAGAGTCCTGAACTCGGAAACGCAGCAATTTGAGACCTTGAAAGAGATTTCCTGGAGTTTCAGAGGATTTATCAATCTGAATAACGACAAGAGTGTGAAACCTTCTGATCCGTTGAGATATTTGTGTCCTTATCCTTCACAAGTAATTACAGACCATAGAGGGGCTATTCAAAACTATTATGGATATTAACCAGTAAAAATGAATGTTATGATGAAGTTACTATATAGATTGACAACAGTCTTATTGCCTGCTTTGTTGTGGGGAGCGCTTTTCACAAGTTGCCAAGACGACCAATATAACAAAATAGACGATCTGTTTCAGCCCAGATTCGTATTGGAGAAACCGGAGGTGAAGAGTAATTCTATTACTTTGGTGTGGTATAAAGTAAATGATGCATCATCCTATACGGTAGAGTTGCATCAGGATACGTATTACAAAAGTTTGTTTATGTCGGTAGATACAACTGAGCCATTTGTCTTTCTGGACGATATCCCTTATGGAACAACGTTCTATATTCGTGTGCGTTCGAATGCGGCAAATGCAGTCAATAATTCTCAATGGACTTATACGAATGCTTCTACAGAGGCCAGACCGGAATATGCGAAGTTATTGGAAGACGTATCAAAAACAGAGATAACAGAAAACTCTGCTATCATTCGTTGGAAAGTAGATGTACAGAATCCGGTGGACAGTATCAGCGTGATGCCGATGATGGACAAAACTTTAGCGAATGTATCCCGTTATCTGACTGAAGAGGAAAAAGCACAGGGACGTGCCGAAGTGACTGGTCTGGATAAGAATACACTGTATGCGGTTAATATTTACGATACAAGTAAGCCGAGGAAATATGACAAACCTTATAATCAGGCTACTTTCCGTACAGCGGGACCGGCTGCCGAATCTATTACGGTAGGTTGGGATGATGATTTGACGAAACTTCTGACTGATAATAATGATAATGCGGAGATTCCGGAGGGTACCGAATATTTCTTGCCGGCTGGTTCTTCTTATCGTTTGAGTCCATTTGCAATAAAGAAAGGTTTCCGGCTGGTCGGTAGCACGGAAGGCATTAAGCCTATTGTCACTATGGAATCTTCATGGAATGTGGTTGCCGGATCTTATATTTCCGGTATAGAGTTTGTAAATGTCGAATTCCGGCAGGAGATATTGAATAGTTATTTCTTTAATAGTGGTAATGCATACACGCTGGAGAATATCAGTTTCGTTAATTGCGACTTCTATGGATTCGGACGTGGATTCTGGCGTCATCAGGGAGCTAACAATAAACATCTGATGAACTTCGAAATGGAAGGCTGCAAGTTTGAACAATGCGGTTGGCAGACAGGTGCATACGGTACGTTCCATCTTGGATCGACAGACAAGGAAGGTAACTCTTATGATCATCTGGAAAGAGTTATTTTCAGAAACTGCACATTCAGTAGAGATAACAACAGTACAGACGGCTGGGGCTGGGGTAACATCTTCTATGCTCCCAATCTGGACAAACCTATTCATCTGGAATATAAAAATGTAACCTTCTACAGCTTCTGTCGCAATCAGCGTATGATTAATATACAGTCTGCTGTTGGTTCGGAATTGGTGTTGGAAGGAGTAGTCTTGGCTTCACCGTGTGGTGAAATTTATTCAATCGGTGCCAATACTACCACTAGCTTCTCTAACAATTATACAACGAAAGATTATGCGTTGGGTGGTAGTAAGATCAATGCAACCGATTTGGATATGACTGCTGCCGAACTGTTTGTTGACCCGGAAAAGGGCGATCTGACAATCAAGGATTCGAATTCTCCGATTGTCACTAATCGTTCCGGTGATACTCGTTGGATTCCATAACCGGATCATTGTCAGGACCATACTGGTTATGAACAGGTAATCGTTTTTCTGAAAACAAATGGCCCTTGGGAAAAGAAACCGGGGGCTGTTTTTTTCCTCTATATAAAATTTACATAATTGAAGTATGAAGAAGATACAATGCATTTTACAGGGAGTCATCTTGCTGTTCTCCTTGTGTTCCCCAGTCTGGGGTGCTGATGGGAGGGGGCTTATAGATAGGAATCATTCCGGTGAAAGTAATTCTCCTTTTCAGGCTGTAGTGGCAAGAGATGGCAGTGGTGATTACAGAACGGTGCAAGAGGCTATTGATGTCGCACCCGAAAATTCAAAGACGCCTTGGTGTATATTTGTGAAGAATGGGTCTTATCGAGAGTACCTATTTATACCAAAGACAAAAACATTCATCCATTTGATAGGACAGGACAAAGATAAAACCATCATTCACCACAGTCTGAATGTGGGTGGCAAACCTGAGGCTACTTCGACAGATACGGACTATTGGAGGCATTCTGTTCATAATCCGGAATCGGATGTCTATAAATACGATGGCAGTGTAGTGAAGATTGAAGCGCCTGATTTCTATTCGGAAAACATCTCTTATGTTAACGATTGGGGAGTGGATAGCCAGAAAGGGCCGCAAGCTTTGGCAATGAGCAGTCAGGCGGATCGTATCGCATTTAATAATTGTAACTTCCGTTCTTTTCAGGATACATGGATGACTACAGGCAATGATACTGCACGACATTACGTCAAAGATTGTTGGATTGAAGGAGCGGTAGATTATTTCTATGGCGGAGGAAATGTACTGGCGGAAAATTGTACTTTCTATAATACTCGTAGCGGTGCTATTATTGTAGCTCCTTGTCATAAGGAAGCGAAATGGGGGTATGTTTTCAGAGACTGTACGATAGATGGTAACGAAGCGGCGGCTAATGTAAAGAAGTGGGGGGTGAAACTGGGACGTCCGTGGCATAATTCGCCAAAGACGGTTTATATTCACACTACTATGAATATTCCCATTTCTCCTGAAGGTTGGGCAAATATGGGTGCAATCCCTGCTTTGTTTGCCGAATATGACAGTCGGGATGCCGCGGGTAATGTCCTGCAACTGGATCAGCGTAAGACGGAATATGAGGGACGTGGTGAGAATGCTCCGAAAGGAACCAGTCGTGCGGTGATTACGGCAGAAGAGGCTGCTACTTATACTTATGAGAATATAATTCCCGGAACAGATCAGTGGAATCCCCGCGTGATGATGGAAAAACTTCCTGCTCCGAAGGGGCTTAAAAGAAAAGGCCGGAGACTGGAGTGGAAAAGTGTGAAGGATGCGACGGGGTATATTGTTTTCAGTGGAGACAGGGTAGTAGGTATGACACGTGGAATGTATCTGACTCTTCCTGAATATCCGGTGATGATATTGCAAGTTTGTGCCGTGAATCAGTATGGTTCTTTGGGAAATAAGGCGATTCTTTCCCGTTGAAAATAAATAGTATATTTCAATAGGTTTTGATACATAATAAAGATAAGTATGAATAGATTTTTGAAAAAGGATTTCAGAGTAATGCTGATGGGACTCTTGTTATTGGCATCTTGTCAGGCATATTCAAACTCGGAGGATCAAACGATAGAAATGGAAGATTTATATAAAGACCTTCCTTTCTCCATGCCTAAAGTGGAACGTCCCGTTTTCCCCGATTATCAGGTGAGTATCTGTGATTTTGGAGCAAAAAGCAATGGTGTGACGCTGAATACAGAGGCTATTAATAAGGCTATCAAAGCGGTTCACGACAAAGGCGGGGGCAAAGTGATCATTCCGGAAGGCTTGTGGCTGACAGGTCCCATTGTTTTGCAGAGTAACGTCAATTTGCACGCTGAAAAGAATGCTTTGATTGTATTCAGTAGTGATACTTCTTTATATCCAATCGTCACGACTTCGTTTGAAGGATTGGATACGCGACGTTGCCAGTCGCCTATCTCGGCAATAAATGCGGAAAACATAGCCATCACCGGCTACGGTGTTTTCGATGGGGCGGGAGACCGGTGGCGTCCCGTCAAAAAGGATAAGATGACGGATAGACAATGGAAAAAGTTGCTTCAATCCGGTGGTAAGGTAGATGAAAGCGGCAAGGTGTGGTATCCTGATGAAGGTGCTTTAAAGGCTTCCGTGCTTATGGCAGACTGGGGAAATAAGCGTCCGGACATGGATATAAAAGAATGGGAAAAAATGAAAAGCTGGTTGCGCCCTGTTCTGCTAAGCATTGTGAAGAGCAGAAAGGTGCTTCTGGAAGGCGTGACTTTTAAAAATTCTCCGAATTGGTGCCTTCATCCTTTGTCTTGCGAATCCCTGACGTTGAATGATGTAAAGGTGTTCAATCCGTGGTACTCGCAGAATGGGGATGCGCTCGATGTGGAATCCTGCAAGAATGTACTGATAACGAACTGTTTCTTCGACGCGGGTGACGATGCAATCTGTCTGAAATCGGGAAAGGATAAAGACGGGCGCAGGCGTGGAGAGCCTTGCGAGAATGTGATTGTGAAAAACAATACCGTGTTGCACGGTCATGGCGGATTCGTCATTGGTAGCGAAATGTCCGGCGGCGTGAAGAATGTGTATGTATCCGAATGTTCGTTTATCGGTACGGATGTAGGGCTGCGGTTCAAGAGTGTCCGCGGTCGTGGCGGTGTTGTGGAGAATATCTATATCAACCATATCAATATGATAGACATTCCGAATGATGCCTTGATTGCCGACTTGTATTATGCCACCAAAGGTGCTCCGGGCGGGCCTGTGCCGGATGTTACCGAAGAAACTCCGGCATTCAGGAACATACATATCTCGGACGTGTTCTGCAAGGGAGCCGGACGGGCGGTGTATCTGAACGGACTTCCCGAAATGCCGATTGAGAACATTTCCATAAAGAATATGGTGGTAACGGGCGCGAAGCAAGGTATCGTAATTAATAAAGTTGCAAAGATTAGCATAGAGAATGTGGATATAGAAACTCCCGATGATTCGATGATACAGATAGAGAATACAACAGGTATTACTATCAATGGCAAAGAATATGGGACAATTTCAGAAAAACGGCTGCTTACAAAGAATTAATAGAGTTCAAATTAAGGGTTGGATAACAGCTTGTCCAACCCTTTTCTCATAGGTTCCGAGGTGTTTCTCATCTTATTCTCATACTCCTTTCCTTCTTCAGTTTAATTGGCAACTTTCTGTTGTTTATAGCTTTTCTGTGTATTATTTACCGTATACTTATCTGTTTTTCCTTCATCATAACCGTTTTTTCTTACCACTATCCGGTTTGTTGCACTCTAGTGAACAGATCGTTGCATTCCAGCAGGGCAGACGCATTAAAAATCATTATCCTGTAAAAGTTTTGATAAATATTTTTCATCCCACCCAGCTTTTAGCCTTTTTAGATTCATACTTCCTTTAGTTGTTTTATCCTTCTTCAGGATAGTAAGTGCCATTTTTGTTGCTGCGGAAAAGTTTCTGGCTGCATTTTTGACCTTTTTACTATAGTCTTCTCGAAAGGTAACATCCAGTTGCCAATGCAGATTATTTTCAATAGACCAATGCTGTCTGATGGCAGAGGAAATTTCGTCCGGTTTGGTATTATCCATTGAAGTTACATAGTATCTTACCTCTTGTGTATATTCTCCTGTTGCCACTATTGTTCTTTCCGATTTTATCCCAACAACAGACTTCAGTCCCACAAGTTTCTTTTTAAACATTTTTTCCATTATAGGTCCATAACTAACTACAGTACAAGTTCTTGTCTCTATCCTTCCATGTCCGGTATTTTGAGACACATGCCTGGTGACTCTATTGATTATTTCGTCTTTATCCTGATAATCTTCAATGATCTGTTTGGTCAGTTGATAGTTTTTCTTCTTGTTATCCTTTATAGCTATAATATAATTTGCGTCACGCTCAATGATGGTCCGTGTTATATCTGTCTGGCAGCCCATCGCGTCAATTGTGACAATGCAATCATTGAGATCCAAAGAGTTTAGTAACAATGGAATAGCGGTAATTTCATTACTTTTATCATCCACCTTCACTTGTCCTAAAGAAATTCCATTGGCAGCGGACCATGCGGAAACCATCCATAATTTGAATCCTTCCTTTCCCGTCGTATGTTCTCCGTCACATTTACTTGGACCACGCATAAGTTTGCCATCTATAGCTATAACCCCTTTCACCTCCTGACAGACTTGTTTGACCCAATTACGGAAGATCAACTCAAAATATTCGGGCTTTATGATGCTAAAGAATCTATTAAAAGTATCATGGCTGGGTATGAACTCCAGATTAGGTATGCGACTTTTGAAAAAAGCAATTTTGGCATTGCCAAATTCCTCAATCTCATTCCAGGATTGGGCACCACAAATTACAGCAGCAATGGATATATAGACGATGGTTTCCATTTTATGGACTTTTTTACGGTTCATTCTAGGATCTTCTATTTGTTTACAAAGGTCAATTATCCCTATTTTCATGTTAGTTTATGTTTTATAATATCTTATAAAGATAAGGAAAATAGTCGAAATAAGAAAGAATTAATAAGTTAATAATCAATTATATAAATAGAATGAAAACAGGAGTAGGATAGTAAAAAATATAATGCGTCTGCCCTGTGCATTCCAGTGAACGGTTCTTTCCACTAGAGTGCAAGGATCTGTTCACTGGAGTGCAACGATTGGTTTCCTCCTTAGAAAAAACGGTATTATCCATTGATTAATAACTTATTAACGAGTACATTTCATATAAACAAACAATGAATTGTTTGTAAAATGTCATTGCTGTAGGAATAAAAGCAGTACACACGAAAAGAAGCAATAAGTTCTGTTGATGGGAAATCAATCCTCCGGATACACTATGAGAAATGCCTCCAGTAAGTATGAGAAATGAGGTAAAATCCGGGGCGTTTGGCCAAAAAACTATGAGAAATGCCTATTTAGAAATCATTTCTCATAGACTATCTGTTTGACAGTCTTTGCTTTATATGAATACTATGAGAATATGAGAAATGAAAATGAAAAATCTTTTGCAGGAGGAAGCGAAAGTTGACAGAAAAAATGGTGTTTAATTCCTAGGCCGATCTATTCCAAGTTATTCCAATCATTTGGTTCTGTTATAAAATCTAATAATGCCTCCTAAAAATAACGATGGTTAATTTCACGGCGGTTAATTTTCGCCATTACTTGCTGTTATAGTCTGCCCTCATAGCTATATCCCCGATGAATAAAGGGATTAAAGTAGCTTATGAGGGCATGAGGGTAAAATTATAAAATCGTTATAGAGAGTGATTGCAAATCGTCGGCGGATGAACTGCTACCATAAAGTACCTTGTATGTTCCGGTCAAAGGACGCATCGTATTAGTGGCGGTATCAAACCACTCGAATGATTCGTAGGGAAGCTCGATTGTTACATTTTCGGTCTTGCTTTTGGATATGTTGACCCGTTGGAAACCACGAAGAGTTTTTTGCGGACCTTCTTTGTCGTCAGGACGGCAGATGTATACTTGAACCACTTCTTCACCGTCTCTCTGTCCGACGTTACTTACCGGGATAGTAAGGATGGCTTTTTCGCCTTTGGCTAGTTTCGACTGGTTCAGTGTGGCTTTCCCATAAGAGAAATGGGTATAACTTAAACCGTAGCCGAATGGATAAAGAGGAGTTTCCGCCATGAAACGATAAGTACGTCCCTTCATCGAATAATCTTCATAGTCCGGTAATTGCTGCAAACCTTTATAGAAAGTGATAGGCAGACGTCCGGCAGGATTGTAATCTCCGAAAAGAACATCAGCAACGGCTGTTCCACCTGCCTGTCCGGGATACCATGCTTGCAGGATAGCATCGCAATTCAGCGTTTCGGGCACGATGGCCATCGCCGAACCGGAGAAATTGACGAATACTGTTTTCTTTCCATTCTTTTTCAGAAGAGCAAGAACTTCGCGCTGGATGGCGGGTAATTCGATTTCTGTACGGTCGCCACCTTTGAATCCGGGATCGGATACCCGCATGGATTCTCCTTCCAACAGGGGAGAGATACCTCCGGCAAAGATAACTACATCTGCGCTTTGCAACTTGTTCAGGATTTCACGGGCATCCATAGGAGTTTGTTTCGCCAGGTCGAAGTTCAGTGCAGGATTGTCTTTTACTTGAATAAAATGCAACTCAATGTCGTAACTCTTTCCTGCTTCGTAGTTGAAAGAATACAGATTGGTATGATTCTTGATGTTGGTGGCTTCAGCTATTTGCTTGCCGTTGAGGAATAAAGTGACTCCTCCGTTCGTCATCACGCGGAAAGTGGCGGCACCGGAATCCACCGGGCGGAAAGTGGAACGATAGATGGCGGTGAAGTTTTTCAATCCTACACCGGGAGCAAATACGGTAGAACCTTCGGCACTGAAATGGAAAGGAGTGGTTAGGCGGTCGGTTGCGGCAATCTTGCCTTTGTATTCGCGGTTATTCCAGTAGGTGGCGTTGAATCCGGCTTCTCCGTCGATACTGCACTGGTTGAACAGGCTGTGCAGGGTGGTGTCGTTTGTATATCCGCATACAGGTTCGTAGATGATTTGTGCGTCGGGCAGTTTGGCGCGTATTCCTTCCAGTAAAGTAACGGTATGTGAAGGGAAGCCGTTGTAGTTGCCCCATTGCATGACCGAGTCATTGGCATTGGGGCCGATGACTGCCACTTTCATCTGGCGGTTTAATGGAAGGATATTGTTTTTGTTTTGGAGCAATACCAGACTCTCATGTGCCATTTTCAGTGCCAGTTCTTTGTGTTTGGGACAGTCGATAACAGAAAATGGAATGTTACTCCAAGGATGAGTCGGATTCATTTCTCCCAGTTCAAAGCGGGCCTTCAGTAGTCTTTTGACTGATGTGTTGATTTTCTCTTCCGAAATCAGCCCTTTTTTCACAGCATCGGTGATGCTTTTGAAGTTGCCGCCACATTCGAGATCCGTTCCGCTTAAAACAGCGTCGGCAGAGGCATGGGTGGCATCGGGATGCGTTTCATGTTTCTTGCGTTGGAAGAAGTCTCCGATTGCTCCGCAGTCGGAGACTACGATTCCTTTGAATCCCCAGTCGTTGCGGAGAATTTGGGTTAACAGACGGTTGCTGCCGCAGCAGGGATCGCCTTCGAAACGATTGTAGGCGCACATCACTTCTTTAACTCCTGCTTTTTGTACCAGTTCCTTGAAGGCAGGCAGATAGGTTTCCCATAAATCTCTGGGTGCGATGTTTTCTGCGTTGAAGCTGTGACGGTTCCATTCGGGACCCGAGTGCACGGCAAAGTGTTTGGCGCAGGCATGAAGTTTGTCATATTCGGCATCTTCCGGTCCTTGCAGGCCTCTGACTACTGCCATTCCCATCCGACCGCTCAAGTAAGGGTCTTCGCCATAGGTTTCCTGTCCCCGTCCCCAGCGGGGGTCGCGGAAGATATTGACGTTGGGAGTCCACATGGTCAGTCCCTGATAACGTTTATAATGTCCTTTTTCATTGAATTGGCGGTTCTTGGCACGTGCTTCATCGGATACGGCATCAAAGACTTCATATAGTAATGCGTCGTTGAAAGAAGCGGCCATACCTATGGTTTGCGGAAAGACAGTAGCCAGTCCGGCACGGGCAACGCCATGAAGGGCCTCGTTCCACCATTCATACGGCTTAATGCCAAGCCGGGGAATAGCCGGTGAATTGTTTTGCATCAACGCCACTTTTTCTTCTAATGTGAGGCGTTGAAGTAAATCATCCGCCCGTTGTTCCACAGTCAGCTTCGTGTCCTGATAGGGATACTTGCTGGGTTGTTGTGCCTGTACATTTACCCCTTGAATTCCGATAAAACAGGCAATGATCCATTGCTTTTTCATTTTCTAGTTTTTTTGGTTTTTAGATTTGAGACTGCAATAGTACGCCCTTTTCAATCTTTTTGTGGGGAATATCCGGTAGAAAAGGAGGATTTCCTATGCAAGGCTTATTTGGAGCCGATAAATCCATTGACCTGTTCAAAGATAAAAACATTTTGTTGAATATAGTATAAGTTTTACAATGTAAATAGAATGATACCAAAATGTTGGTTTAATGCTTATATCAGAGATCTGTCTTGTTGAAATTTGAGTTTTTAAAAGATAATCATAGCTGGCTTATAGATATTTACTACATTTGCGAACGACCGGTAATATTTCCGGTTATTTATAGAATATCCTTTTTGTACATTGTACGTTGGGGATATTCCTGTTTGTATAAGAAATAATAAATAATGGATATTGGAGGAGGCAAATGAATAGTGATTATAAAGTTGGCGATTTAATTTATGATGCAGATATTTATGATGGAATGAATACCAGCATGGATGATTTGCGATTTTATAAGCGGTGGCTACCCAAAAACAAGGATGCCCGAATTCTTGAGCTTTGCTGTGGAACTGGCAGACTTACTCTTCCTATTGCAAAGGATGGATATGATATAAGCGGGGTTGATTACACTGCTTCAATGCTCCACCAGGCAAAGATGAAAGCTTCCGAGGCTGGACTAAAAATCAATTTCATTCAGGCGGATATCAGGACGCTGGATTTACAGGAGAAGTACGACCTTATTTTTATTCCATTTAATTCGATCCATCATTTATATGAGAATGAAGATTTATTTAAGGTACTTCATGTCGTTAAAAATCACCTCAAAGACGGAGGCTTGTTTCTGTTGGATTGTTTTAATCCGAATATTCGGTATATAGTTGAAGGTGAGGAAGAGCAGCAGGAAATAGCCACGTATACAACTGGCGATGGAAGAGAAGTCTCGATAAAGCAGACAATGCGATATGAAAATAAAACCCAGATTAATCGGATCGAATGGCATTATTTTATCAATGGTGAATTCAATTCTATTCAAAATCTGGATATGAGAATGTTTTTCCCTCAAGAGTTGGATTCATATTTGGAATGGAATGGTTTTAGTATTATTCATAAATATGGAGGATTTGAAGAAGAAGTATTTAATGATGATTCGGAAAAACAGGTGTTTGTTTGTCAATGTAAGTTTGGATATTGATGTGTTGTTGACAGGCAAATCTCTTCATCTTGTATGAAAAGTCCCTTTATATCAGTTTACTCTATCGAATTTTGATTGATCGAATAATGAGACAACCGGGTATAAAGGGACTTTTTATATTCTTATCAAAGAGTTATTTTTTTCTCTCTTTGTATTCTGACGGGGTAATTCCTATCACTTTCTTGAAGCACTTGCTGAAATATTTCGGATCGTTGAATCCCGTCATATATGCTACCTGGGAGAAGTTATATTCGTCGCTGTCAATCAGTTGTACGGCACGTTTGATACGTATTTCCCGTATAAAGTCAACAGGTGTCAGTCCGACGATTGATTTTAATTTCCGGTAGAAGATTGTACGGCTAAGCATCAACTGTTCTGCAAATTCGTCAATCGTTAGTTCGGCATTGTCCATCTGTTCTTCCATGTATGCCATTACTTTTTCCATAAATTGCTCGTCGTATGGAGTAATCTGTGGTTGTGAAGGAGTCAGAGGATCGGGAGTAGAGGTATTCTTTCCTTCCATCAGTCTATTCATATAGAGCTCTTGCAATGCTTTGCGTTGTCGTAACAAGGAGGCTACACGGGTCTTTAGATAAGTAGCACTGAAAGGTTTGGTGATATAATCGTCAATGCCTTGTTCCAGTCCGGCGATACGGTCGTCCAGAGAGGCTTTGGCTGATAATACGATGATGGGGATATGGCAAATATTGTTGTTCTCTTTGATTTGTCTGATCATTTCTAAACCGTCCATCACCGGCATCATAACATCGCTGATAATAAGATCGGGCAGATCGTCAACAGCATGTTGCAGTCCTTCTTCACCATTGGAAGCTGTGATTACCGTATAATTTTCCGACAAAATACTTTTCAGAAAAGCCTTTAACTCTTCATTATCTTCTACCACCAATATGGAGAAACCATCCGAATTATTCTCAAGGTCTTCTTTTTCTTCCACCTCTTCCGGTGCTTTCATGCTATCGACGGGATGAGGCGCTGAACTCTGACTATCATTCAGGATAAATTCGACCTGTACATCCTCTTCGAAAATTTCCCGTTGTAAAGGCAAGCTTACTGTAAAACGGCTGCCTACTCCGGGTTGACTATTTACTGTAATAGTGCCATGATGCATTTCCACCATCTCTTTCACGAGAGACAGTCCGATTCCGGAAGATGGTTGCAGAATATTCTGTTTTACCAATGACTCGAAACGTTGGAACAAGGAATGTTGCTTTTCTACTGCAATTCCGATTCCTTCGTCTGCAACCTCTATCTCTACCGTCTTCTCTTTCGTTGTGATATGAACGGTGATCGATTTGTCGGCAGGTGTATACTTGAATGCATTGGAAAGCAGATTGAAGAATATCTTTTCAAACTTGTCTCTGTCCACCCAGCTATACACCGATTGGATGGTAGAAGTCAGCTGATAGTTTATGTTCTTTTCTTCGGCTATCAGTTTGAAGCTACTCATCACCTTTTGCAGAAGTGGAATCAAATCGGTTTCTTCAATCAGTAGTTTCATTTTCTGATTCTGAATCTTGCGGAAATCCAGAATCTGATTCATCAGTCGGAGCATGCGCTCTGTGTTCTGATGTACCAAAGTCAAGTGCTCACGGGCAGAAGGAGAAAGAGGTTCATTCTCTAATACCTCTGTCACAGGACTACTGATTAAAGTCAGCGGAGTGCGTAACTCATGAGATATGTCCGTAAAAAATCGCAGTTTGATATTTGCTAATTGTTGTTCCATATCCACTCTGTGACGTAACCGGTAGATGTAAAATAATACATATACGATGCTTGCCGTAAAGAGTATGAATAGAATGAAATAGAGCAGCCATGCCCAGTAGGTTTCCCAAAAGGTGGGGAGTACATGTATAGATAGAGTCCGTACATTGTCCACCCAGACCCCGTCACTGTTTGTTGACTTTATCTGCAACTGATATTTGCCTGCAGGTAAGTTGATGTAGCTAGCGGAACGGTTATTATCTGCTTCATTCCATTCTTCCTCTAATCCTTGCAGGCGATAAGCATATAGAATCCCTTTCGGATTGACATAATCAAGCGCAGCAAACTGGAAAGTTACATTCCTTTGCGACGGTTCCAGTTCCAATTCTTCCAGATTGTCAATGGAGTGATCGGTAAGGTGTCCTTGAATCTTGAGTCCTGTAAACACAATAGGAGGAACATAGCTACTCTTCCGCATCTTCTCCGGAGAAACTTCCAGAAAGCCTTTATCAGTTCCCAATACAATTTGGTTACGGGCATTGATGATAGGAAGAGCTTCGGAGAAATTGAACTCCTGATAGATGGAACTTAATTCATAGTTCTCAAAAGTTTCTTTGGCCGGATCGAACTTGGAGAGCGCAATCTCCGAAACAACCCATAATTGATTCTGTGCATCTTCAATGATTGATAGTGCCAAGTCGGAGGCCAACCCGTTGTTCTTGTCGTAGTTCTTGAATTGGATATGATCGCTAAGTAGGTTGGGAGATATCACTTTGTTTACACCTCCGGTAAAACTGATGACATAAGTGGTTTTATTCTTGTCTGTATAGATATGCATGATATCATTGGCACTAAGACTGTTTTTATCTCCCGGCCTATGGATATTCCGGTAGAATTTAATTTCTTCCAGACGTTCGAAGTTGTTTGAGAATGTAAGCAGCCCGTTAGTCGTTCCCACCAAAATCACTCCTCCCGGAGCTTCTGCAATATTGCGTACTTTCATACCGTAAGCTATGGGATAGTTTCTTAATTCATTATTACTATGAATAAAGGATGTTTTTCCATCTTTATCCTGTGTCAGCATATTTAAACCGCCCCCATAACATCCCACCCAAATGTTGTTGCGACTGTCCTGAAAGATGGCATAAATGCTATTGCTGCTTAAACTATAAGGATCGTTTGGCTGGTGTTCAAAATGGTGAATAGAATAATGATTTACTCCTGTCTTTTTGAGTTGGAAAAGTCCGATATCTTTAGTCCCCAACCAGATATTTCCATCTTTATCTTCCAGAATGGAATATACTCCATTATAGAACGACTGTTTTTCTTTAATGATATTTCCTTGTTTGGATAAATATCCCGCCAAGCTACCATCCGGTGCAAATATCTGGATATAATTAGATTTCGATGCTGTCCATAGACGTTGATTGCTGTCTTGCAGGAAGGCACGTGTTTCCGCCTCGTAATCAGTCAAGTTAAATTGATAACTCTGTGGAAAGAAGCATAGTTTTTCTACGCCGCGTGCTGTTGCAAACCAGCAGTTTCCCTGATTATCCAATGTATAAGACCTGACTAACGGACTGAAAATAGACTTGGGATTATTGATATCCGTAAGAAGCGGTTTGAGAGTTCTTTCTTTCCGGTCATAGTAGCAAAAGTTTCCTTCCGTGGGGAGTAGCCATAGGTTTTTCGCATTGTCTTCAAAAATAAGTTTGCGACTTTTACGCCCATGCTTGATAATCTCATCTTTGGGAGTGAACAGATGCTCTTTTTCATGGGTCGCGAGGTTAAGATGAACAATCCCCGGATCTTTTGAAAAGATCCAGATATCTCCCAAGTGGTCTTGATAGACAGATTCCACATCGTTGGAAGTTTGGGTAGCTGTACGGATGTCTATTTGCTGGAAACTATTCTTCGGGATAGAATATAAAATGAGTCCATTGTCCGTTCCCAATGCCAGCATATCTTTTCCTATGGCAGTGACATTGTTTATTTTATGATGGGGATAAGGAATGTCTACGAATTTCAGTTTTTTAGTGTGGAAGTTATATCTGGCTAACTTGTCATTTTCTGCAATCAGATAGATGGTTTCTTTTATTTGAGTGATAAACTGGAAAGGAAAGTCAGTATCCAGTGTTTTCTTTCCTATGATAGAAACACCTTTGTCCGTCAATATCCATTCATCTTCTTCAGAGTCTTGATAAACGCTCAATATCTGATCTCCTTTCAGATTGTGGTTGGAAGTTGAATAAAGAGTGATACCTTCTCCTTTTTTACATCGTTGTTCGTCTACTCTGAAAGCATATCCGTTTTTACAGAGAATCCAGGCGATCCCTTTCTCCAGCGAATAAATACGCGTGACATCATTTGTTTGTTTCGTGGCAAGCTCAATAGGTTGGAGGACATCGATAAACTTCTCGGTTTCCACATCAAAAAGACAAGCTTGTCCATCGTAAGTGGGACACCATATATCTCCGTATTTGCTTTCTGAAATAGTCCCCATGCGATTGCTTCCAAATGCATATTTACTCTCTTGCGAAGTTTTATATGTCTTAAAAGTGTATCCGTCAAACTTGTTAAGCCCGTTCCAGGTACTAAACCAAACAAGCCCTTTCTGATCCTGTAATATGCTCATCACTACTCCTTGAGCGAGACCGTCACTTACCGAAAAGTGCTTAACCTGACAGATGGGTTGAGCGGTTAGAATGATTGTTATTGTCAGAAAAAGAAATAGAATATGGAGCCGTTTCATAGTAGTTGTTTTAATGTTTGTAGCAAAAATAGAGAAAACAAAGCAGAATAGAAAGATAGATAGGTGGTTTGAACGAATAATACTCGTTTTTGCCTATTTTTTCCTCTTCTTGCTATATAGCTCTGATTTCTATTTTGTGTTTTAGATAAAGTCAAGGAATCATATTAGTAAAAAATCCTCTTTATAATCTTAATTCAGATTATAAAGAGGATAATTTTATTGACAAGAGTTGCATGGGGTATGGTGAGATGAAATCATAATTGGGGAATAAATTGCACAAGACTTTCACAAGTATCCTCCTGTCAATGCCTAAAATCATAGCAAAGCTAATTAAATAGTTTTTCGTATTGCAATATTTATTAATTTATCTTATAGTAATTATGATTTTTTTAATATATTGAAGATATTTTGTGCCAACTTTCCGTAACTCGTTGATTTTGCTTATGTTTGTAGGTAAAATAAAGAAAAAAAGTGAATGAATATGTCTACGCAGCTATTATATAATGATTTCCCTACTTTTCTGCGGAAATATTTTCCTTACAAAGTACAAAAGATTTCATTGAATGCAGGTTTCACTTGCCCTAATCGTGATGGAACAAAAGGATGGGGCGGATGTACGTATTGTAATAACCAGACTTTTAATCCGGATTATTGTCGGACAGAGAAATCTGTTACTACCCAGTTGGAAGAAGGCAAATGTTTTTTTGCCCATAAATATCCGGAAATGAAATATTTAGCCTACTTTCAGGCTTATACCAATACGTATGCGGAGTTGGAAGGCTTGAAGCGTAAGTATGAGGAAGCATTGGCGGTGGATGGAGTAGTCGGGCTGGTGATTGGTACGCGTCCCGATTGTATGCCGGAAAGCTTGTTGCGTTATCTGGAAGAATTGAACAAACATACGTTTCTCATGGTAGAATATGGGATCGAAAGCACTTGTGATGAAACCTTGAGACGTATTAACCGGGGGCATACTTATGCAGATACAGTAGAAGCTGTGTGCCAGACAGCGGCCTGTGGTATCCTGACAGGTGGACATATCATCCTCGGGCTTCCGGGAGAAACGCATGATACAATGGTGGCGCAAGCGGAAATTCTTTCCGATCTGCCTTTAGCTACGCTAAAAATTCATCAGTTACAGTTGATCCGTGGTACGCGAATGGCACATGAGTATGACGTAACTCCTGCTGACTTTCATTTGTTTAGTGAGGTTGAGGAATACATTGATCTGGTGATTGATTATGTAGAGCATCTCCGTCCGGATATGGTTGTGGAACGCTTTGTTTCCCAATCTCCTAAAGATTTATTAATAGCTCCTGACTGGGGATTGAAAAATTATGAATTTGTAGCTCGTTTACAAAAAAGAATGAAAGAAAGAGGTGCTTATCAAGGTAAGAAGTATAGGGATTCGGAAAAAAGGATTATTTTTGCAGACGATAAACTTACCACTTAATAAACAGCTGTTTTGCGGAGTATAGAATAGTGGAAGAAATATTTAATGGATTTGAAAGATGGAAAGTAAAACAAGAATTAAAGGAAATGTCCACTATGTGGGAGTAAATGACCGTAACAAGCACAGATTTGAAGCGATGTGGCCATTGCCCTATGGAGTTTCATATAACTCTTATCTGATTGATGATGAAATGGTGGCATTGGTAGATACGGTAGATATCTGTTATTTTGAAGTCTACTTGCGTAAAATCAAGCAAGTGATTGGAGAACGTCCCATTAATTATTTGATTATAAATCACATGGAACCGGATCATTCGGGATCTATCCGATTGATTAAACAACATTATCCGGAAATTATCATTGTGGGTAATAAGCAGACATTCGGTATGATTGAAGGTTTCTATGGGGTAACCGGTGAACAATATCTGGTAAAGGATGGTGATTTCCTTGCTTTGGGACGTCACAAACTGCGTTTTTATATGACTCCGATGGTGCATTGGCCGGAAACGATGATGACTTTTGATGAAACGGATGGAGTTCTTTTCTCCGGCGACGGATTCGGATGTTTTGGTACGGTGGATGGCGGATTCCTGGATACTCGGATCAATGTAGATAAGTATTGGGGAGAAATGGTCCGTTATTACTCTAATATCGTTGGTAAATACGGAAGCCCCGTGCAAAAGGCTTTGCAGAAATTGGGCGGACTTCCCATTTCTGCCATTTGTTCTACTCACGGACCGGTATGGACGGAGAATATTGCAAAGGTGATCGGTATATATGATCGTTTGAGCCGTTATGATGCGGATGAAGGTGTTGTTATTGCTTACGGAAGCATGTATGGAAATACGGAGCAGATGGCGGAAGCTATTGCTGAAGAGCTTTCTGCACAGGGGGTTAAGAATATCGTTATGCATAACGTGACAAAGAGTCATCCTTCTTATATTATAGCGGATATTTTCCGTTATAAGGGATTGATTATCGGTTCTCCTACGTATAGTAATCAGATATTCCCGGAGGTGGAAGCGCTGCTTTCAAAGATTCTGCTGCGTGAGGTGAAGGGACGCTATTTGGGTTACTTCGGTTCTTTCGCATGGGCAGGTGCAGCGGTGAAACGTCTGGCGGAGTTTGCTGAAAAGAGTAAATTCGAATTGATCGGTGATCCGGTGGAGATGAAGCAGGCGATGAAAGACCTGACTTATACCCAGTGCGAAAATCTGGCACGTGCCATGGCAGACCGTTTGAAGAAAGATCGTTAAAACAGTGAATGAGATAATTTATTAACTAACCTATAAAACAATCGACTTATGAGACTTATTATTCAGCCGGACTATCAGTCCGTATCTCTGTGGGCTGCACATTATGTTGCCGCTAAAATAAAAGCTGCCAATCCAACCCTCGAAAAACCATTTGTGTTGGGCTGTCCTACCGGATCATCTCCTCTGGGCATGTATAAAGCTTTGATTGACCTGAATAAGAAAGGAATCGTTTCCTTCCGGAATGTGGTAACATTCAACATGGACGAATATGTAGGATTGCCGAAAGAACATCCGGAAAGCTATTATTCTTTCATGTGGAATAACTTTTTCGGTCATATCGATATCAAACCGGAGAATACGAATATTCTGAATGGTAATGCTCCTGATTTGGATGCAGAATGTGCTCGTTACGAAGAAAAGATCAAGTCATATGGTGGCATTGACCTGTTTATGGGCGGTATCGGTCCTGACGGACATATTGCGTTCAACGAACCGGGATCTTCATTGACTTCACGCACTCGTCAGAAAACGTTAACAATGGATACCATCATTGCTAACTCCCGTTTCTTTGATAATGACATCAACAAAGTTCCTAAGACTTCTTTGACAGTGGGAGTGGGTACTGTGCTTTCTGCAAAAGAAGTGATGATTATTGTAAATGGTCATAACAAAGCTCGTGCTTTGTATCACGCTGTAGAAGGTGCTATCACACAGATGTGGACAATCAGTGCATTGCAAATGCATGAAAAGGGTATTATCGTTTGTGATGATGCTGCTACGGCGGAATTGAAAGTGGGTACTTACCGTTACTTTAAAGATATCGAATCTGCTCATTTGGATCCGGAATCATTGATTAAGTAAGATTCTATCCTCTGAATGGATTCCATCAAAAGAATGGGCTGCTTCCGTATCGAACGGAGGGCAGCCCTTTTTTTGATAGAAAGATTATTCCGGTGGAAAGATATTAATTCTCTTCCAGCCATCCTTTCCCTTGCCGGATGATTTCCGGCTCGTCGTTGGTACATTTCACTACGGTAGAAGGTTCTATACCTCCGATACCTCCGTCAATGACCAGATCAACGATGCCACCGAACTTCTCATCTATCAGTTCGGGATCTGTCATATATTCCAAGTCCTCATGCTCTTCGTAGGGCAGTGTGGTAGTCATAATGGGAGCATCCAACAGGCGTGCGATTTCGCGGATGATGTTATTATCCGGCATACGGATACCCACTTCTTTCCGGTTGCGGAAGATTTTGGGCAACCGATTGGTTCCGTTCAAAATAAAAGTAAATGGCCCCGGAAGATTATGCTTCATCAGCTTGAAGATATTATTGTCTACTTTCGCATATTCGCTGATGCTACTCAAGTCATAACAGATGATAGACAGGTTGTTCTTTCGAGGGTCTATCTCTTTGATCCGGCATATCCTTTCTATGGCACGTTCCTTCAAACCATGACAGCCGATGGCGTACATCGTATCAGTGGGATAGATAATCAGTCCGCCGTCATTCAGGATGTCGATGATTCGTTGTAAATCCTGCGGGTTATTATTTTTGTCATATAGCTTCAGAAGCATAATTCATTCTCCTTCTTTCTTATTTGAGTTTCTTTTTTAAGAAATCCAGTGCCTTTTCTGCAGCCTTCTCTGTCACTTTTTGTTTGATTGAGTCCTTATTGGCGGTAGCGGCAGAGTCCAGTCCCAGTTTCTGTCCGAGTTTGCTGATAGCTTCATCGGCTACAGCTTCGACAGCTTGGTTGGTCATGCTTTTAGTATCGACGCTGACTTTCGGAGAGGTAAATGAACCTCCGATCTTCAAGTCAAGAGTCATTAGTTTAGAGATATTGCCTACAGATGCGGGCAGCTTCACTTTTCCGGAATAGTCGATGGTTTGATCGAGGCCTGTGCTACCGGAAAGATTCAAAGTGTAGTCTCCCATCTTGATATCGAACGGTTTGGTTTCTACGCGTCCGTCTTTGATGGTGAAATCCAGTGTCATATCTTTTACCTTCATGTCTTTCAGGCTTGGCTGTTTAACGGCATCGGCTATCTCGTCGATTGCTTTCACTCCGCTTAAACTAAGATCACGGGTGGAAAGGCTGCCATCACCTTGCATTGTATTCAGTACAGGGCTCATGGTTGCATCCAGATCTGTCAGTACATTGATACTTCCGGAGAAATTACCTTTCAGGTTTTCGAAGATAGGAGCCATCTTCTGCACCATATCCAACTCTTTGTAAGCTTGTGCGAAACCGATATTGGAGAGTTTGAATCCGGCTTTCATTTCCGGCTTCTTTACGTTGGCAGTGGAGTAGTAGCCGTTCATGACCACGTTGCCACCCATGGTGTTCATGGAGAGATTTTTCATATCCACTTTGCCATCTTTTATCACAAGCTTACCGTTCATATTATTGAAAGACATCTTATCGAATAACACCTGTTTCAGGTTAGCGTCCATTTGGAAGTCGATGTTGCGGGGAACTTCCATAATACCCGTGGCAGCTGTAGCTACGGAGTCGGTAGACGCAGTTTCTGATGCAGTCGTTTCATCCGCAGAAGCGGTCATGAAGTCGTTCAGATTAAAATAGTTGGAACGGATATTCAGGTTCCCTTTCAATGTAGTACCCTTCAATGCGTAACCGATATAGTTTTCAAACCTGCTGTCGGCTGTGATATCATTCTTCCCGATGTTGACGGTTGTTTCGCTCAACTGGAGGTATTTTGGGGTGAAAGTGAAGAGGGACTTCTTGATTTCTACGTCCGGCATATCTTTCATTTTGAGTTTCATACCCGTCAGTCCGATAGTGCCCGAAGCTTGCATACGTTCGTATTCCTCTTTTTCGATATAGGAAAGTCGTCCCGACATTTGCATATCAGCATCAATGGTACCGTTCAACTCCATGTCTCCAAGTGGATAGACTTGTTTGATCATGCCTAAGTTGAGAATCCCTTTAGCTTCAGCTTTAAAGTCCGGATCGCTGACCGGCGTTTTCACATTAGCCGTCAGACTAAACGGATTTCCGGCAAGACGGAAACTGAAAGGATTGATATTGACCGTAGTCAGGTCGATATTTCCTCCCGGGTTCTGGACGTTGGCACTGATATTGATTTGATCCACTCCTGCCGGTAAAGCCGGATAGCGGAACATGGAATTCTTGACTTGCATATCAATGTTGAATGCAGGAACGGTGTCGCCTTGCAAGATACCTTTCGCCGTTGCGGTAAGCGTAGCGGTTCCGTCTGTTTTCAGACTGGAGAATTCCGTAGCATAAATGGCTGGGATCAGTGACAGGATTTCCTTAAACCCGATATCGTTCGTGTTAAGTTTCAAGTCCATGTCGATAGCCGGATCTTTCAAGGCTACCCAACCGTCGATACCTGCCTGAATGGCGTTGAGGCGGATAGTGTTGTCTTTTAATGTGTATTTGTTATTGGCAAGGTCGGCATCCACATCCATTGTTGCGGAGATATTGGCATTGGCAAGGAAAGGGATTCCATTCATCTTGTAAGTAAGTGATTGGGTTTCCGCCTCCAGTTTCAGAGTAGTACGGTCACTTCCTAAGTCTCCGGCGCAGATTGCATTAAAGTCGCGGATATCAGCATACATCTTCCCTTGTTGATCGTCATAAATCAGGTTCATGTTTTTGATAACAAACCGTTGTAGCTTTACTTTGAAAGGAGAAGATGCTTCTTCTTCTGAAACAGGAGTTTCGGCAGTTGCTGTTGTATCCGGTTTCATGATATCCCAGTTGGCACGTCCGTCCGGCAATACAATGGCATGTAACCGTGTATCTTCAATAAATATTTTAGAAATATCGTAACCGCTATCTCCGAAAAGAGAGAATAAGTTGACTGCGGCAGTAACTTCTCCGGCCTGTACAAGGGTGTCATTGGCGAATTCACCAGTACCTTTCAACCAGAAATCTTCGAGAGTGACAGAAGCCTGTGGAAAGTTACGGAACAGGCTAATGTTAAGGTTCTTAAAGTCAAATTGTGCATTAAGCATTTTGTTGCCTTCTGTTTTTACAATGTCGGCTATCTTTCCCTGGAAGGCGAAAGGAAGAAGGAACATCAGAATGATGATGACTCCTACTGTGATAGCTGCGATTTTCAAACCTTTTTTCATTTGCTTCTATTTTAAGAGTTTGAGATATTACAAAGAACAAAACTAATAAAAGTTTTTGATTAATAGTACCTCGCTCTTGAAAAACATGTCATTATTAAACAACAATAAGATTTGGATATAAAGAAAAATAATGAATGCATATCTCTTCGCTAAATAATTTCACCACAGAGGACACGGAGGACACAGAGTTCTTTTCTCTCTTTCTACAAGTAAAACAGAGCGATAAATACGTGAGAAGCTGTGTTACTCTATAGTGAATAAAAAATATTAAACCTCTGTGTCCTCCGTGTCCTCTGTGGTGAACTCATAAATGAGCATTTACCTCATTTCGGTATTGAATTAACTTCGCCAAAGGGGCTGTTTTATTTCCCTTTTTTCTTTTTGAGTTCTTCCGCAATTCTCCATTGCAAAGCAGCTTCCCCTTCTTTACCTACCTTCAACAGGGCATCCCCGAATAGTTCATGTGCTCCGGCATGTTCCGGTTTCAGACTTGTTGCTTTGTCCAAATCTGCAATTGCTCCTTCTGTATCTTCCGTTTTTAATCGAAGTTTTCCCCGATTATAAACAGCCTTGAAGTTTGCGGGATGGAGGTTGACTGCGATGTTGAAGCAGTTTTCAGCGTCAAAATATTCTTTATTGTTGAAGAGGGTGATGCCTTTTCTCACCCAGGCGTCCACATAATTAGGGTCGAGGCTAAGGGCTTTATCGTAGTTGGCGAGGGCAGCGCGTATATCGTGGGCTTGGGTAATACATTCGTTACCCATTAATAGATATTCATGGGCATATTGTCGTATGCGTTCCTGTTGTTCACGCATTTGTTCTTTGAGTTTTTTATTTTGCTCTTTTAGTGTATTGATGATACCGAGCTTGCGGCGGATTAAACGGCGGGGAACAGGTTTTTCAATATCGTAGCGGGAATGGATAGCACGAAAAAACTGTTCCAAGCATTCTTCCATGTCTCCTTTATCGAAAGCGCGTGAAGCGGCGGCGTATTGCACATCGGCCTGTGCTTGTTTCAGAGCTTTGTCGATGGCCTGGCGGTCGTTGAAGCGTCCGGCAAAGTTTACGATTTCGGGGCGGACGAAGACGTCAGCACGGTTAATAGGTTTTTTGAGCTGAATACCGTCCAGTGAGGTACAACGGCTTAGTGCCACGTATGCTTGTCCACCTGCAAATACACCACCTGTGAAGTCGATGACTACGCGGCTGAAAGTCAGTCCCTGACTCTTATGGACAGTGATGGCCCAAGCTAACCGGATGGGGTATTGGGTGAAGCTGCCTAAGACTTCTTCTTCTATTTCTTTGGTCTTTTCGTTGTAGCGATAACGGATATTGCGCCATGACTCACGCTTTACGTCACATTCTTTTCCATCGTCGGTGATAACATAGATCGTTTCTTCTTCCTCATCAATTCCGGCAATGACACCAATTGTACCGTTTACCCACCTGCGGTCGAAATCATTTTTAATAAAGATGATTTGTGCACCAGGTTTCAGTACGAGTTCTTGTGAAGTGGGCAAACTGCTTTCGGGGAAATCTCCTTCGATGACTCCTTCAAAAGTAATGGAGTCGCCGGGAAGTTCTGCCAGTTTCTTTTCGTTGATAGAGTCTACCGTATCTCTGCGGGTGGCCAAAGTGATATACATATCAGCTTCCGATTCTTCTATCTGACTTCCATAACGGGTGTTCAGTAGTTGCAGATCGGCCGCTCCGGCTGTATTGTTCCGGATATGGTCGAGGACACCGACAAAAACGGGGTCTGTTTGACGGTATACTTTTTGAAGTTCGATGGATACCAGATCTATCTGTCCGAATACTCTGGCAGAGAAAAAGTAGGGAGTGGGATAGAAGCGATTCAATATTTCCCGTTCGTCGTTCTTTACGACGGGTTCCAGTTGGAATACGTCGCCTACTAATAACAGTTGTTTTCCTCCGAAAGGTTCGCGCAGATTGTGAGAGTATACACGTAGGATGCGGTCGATGGCATCAATGATGTCCGCCCGTACCATTGAAATCTCGTCGATGATGACCAGTTCTATTTGTTCCAACAGTTTCCGGTGAGGCTTGGTGTATTTGAAAAATTCATGGATACGACCACGCTGGAGACTCAAGTTCGGGTCATCCGGCAGCAGCGGATAGAAAGGGAGTTTGAAGAAACTGTGCATCGTACTTCCTCCGGCGTTAATCGCGGCAATCCCGGTTGGTGCAAGTACGACATGCTTCTTCTTGGTATGCTCGCAGACATAACGCAAGAATGTAGATTTTCCTGTACCGGCCTTTCCTGTTAGAAAGACCGATTGACGGGTATATTGAATTAGGTTCAATGCATCCTGAAATGCGGCGTTATTAGTATCTACGCTCATATTAGCATATTGATTAAATAATTCCGAAATGCTTCATTGCTTTGCTGATTCCGTCCTCATCTATTGAATCTGTAACATAATCGGCAGCGGCTTTCACATCTTCCTTAGCTTGTCCCATGGCTACTCCAATAGCCGCATGGCGGAGCATGCTGATATCATTTCCTCCATCTCCGAATGCCATCGTTTCTTCCAGTTTGATATCAAAATAACGGATGATTTCATCAATCCCTTTCTGTTTGGTATCTCCTTTTGCCGTAATGTCTGCAAAGGCAGGATACCAGCGTCCAATTTCGCAGGTGGGGATAGACGGGCGGATTTCCTTTTCCTCCTCTTCCGTGATAAAGGGTGTCATCTGAATGATTTCTTTGCTTGTTGCTTCCTCGAAAGACACAGTCGGGATTACATTCACATGAAGGAAGTCATAGAATATCTTTTTCACCATTTCATCAGGTTGGCAGACAGAGATATTATGTTCTTCTACAAAAATGCAGGGAACACCTTTCTTCTCGCAGAAAGCTCCCATTGCTTTCACTTCCTCCTGTGGGATAGCGCTTTTATAAATAACTTTCTCACCAACGAAACAATAGGCTCCGTTCATGGTTATATATCCATCGATCAGGTTCCGGTCCTGCAATTCGGAAAGGTTATTGATAATGGCTTTCGGGCGCCCGGTGGCGATAAATATCTTCAGCCCTTTTGCACGGGCAGCTTCCAGTGCCTCGATGGTAGAAGACGGTATACGGTGAGTTTCAAAACTGACCAGCGTTCCGTCTATATCAAAAAATAAAGCTTTCGTCATAAATTCTTTTTTGAATTGAATACAAATGTACTACTTTTGTCTCACATAACATAAAAACATTATGCAGTATGAACTATAATTTTGATGAAATAATAAACCGTAACGGTACAGATTCCGTAAAATGGGATGCAGTAGAGAATCGTTGGGGACGCGATGACCTGATTCCAATGTGGGTAGCTGATATGGATTTCCGCACAGCTCCTTTTGTCATAGAGGCTTTGAAAAAACGCCTGGAACATGAAGTACTCGGATATACATTTGCTTGCAAAGAATGGTCGGAGTCTATTATTAACTGGGTGAAGGAGCGTCATGGCTGGACTATCCATGAAGAGATGTTGACTTTCACTCCCGGTATTGTCCGCGGCTTAGCTTTTGTGATCCACTGTTTTACGCAGAAAGGAGATAAGATAATGGTAATGCCCCCTGTTTATCATCCTTTCTTTTTGGTCACTCAAAAGAATGAGCGCGAAGTGGTATTCAGCCCGTTAGTCCTGAAAGATGAACAATATTATATTGATTTTGACCGCTTCCGTCAAGATATTCAAGGATGCAAATTGCTTATTTTAAGCAACCCTCATAACCCGGGTGGACGTGTATGGACGAAAGAAGAACTGTCTCAAATAGCTGACATCTGCTATGAAAGCGGCACATTGGTTATCTCTGACGAGATTCATGCTGACTTAACGCTGCCTCCATACAAACATCCTACCTTTGCTTTGATTTCAGAGAAGGCACGGATGAACTCTCTTGTCTTTATGTCTCCCAGCAAAGCATTCAATATGCCGGGATTGGCTAGCTCTTATGCAATTATTGAGAACGACGAACTTCGTCACCGTTTCCGGACATATATGGAAGCAAGCGAGTTTAGCGAAGGACATCTCTTTGCTTATTTAAGTGTTGCAGCTGCTTACAGTCATGGAACAGAATGGCTGGACCAAGTGATAGCATATATTAAAGGAAATGTGGATTTCACTGAAACGTATTTGAAAGAACATATTCCTGCTATCAAGATGATCCGTCCGCAAGCCTCTTACTTGATCTTCCTGGATTGCCGCGCATTGGGACTCAATCAGGAAGAACTGAATCGTCTTTTTGTAGAAGATGCTCATCTGGCACTGAATGATGGAACAACATTCGGTAAGGAAGGAGAGGGATTTATGCGGTTGAACGTTGCTTGTCCACGTGCTACGCTGGAAAGAGCATTGAAACAGTTGGAGCAGGCTGTAATGGATTTAAAGTAGTCTTTTTATTCCATTCCCCGGTTCGGAAATGAAATCAATCCGTTCAGGGGATAAAGCTATATTTCCTGTCTCACTCTTGCTTTTTACTATTTAATTTTGTATCTTTAGTGCTTCCCATCTTTCCAAAGACAGGTAATCATATTACAAAGTGACCAATATCATCTTATAAGGTGATATTGGTCACTTTGTAATGTGCCTATTGTCCCGTTGTAACGGGACGACTTACCGACTGCATAAAAAACTACTAATCTCTGCACTGAAAACCCTTAATCTTTGCACTGAAAAGTCTTAAGTACAAGATTGAAAAAATAGTTTGTTGCAGTATGATGATATGACAATGCCTCAACTATGGTATCACATTTACCGGAATCAGCCGTACCTCACTATTCAAGCCGGAGGGTAACGGACTCCAATGCCCATAATTGGCCGGACGATAGTTCAAATCAACAATATTGATTTCTTTGAATTTGCGCCACTGCACTCCCTGCCTGTCTAATTCTGCAATTCGATTCGCAGGGAGATTCGTGACTTCTATCTCGATGTGGTTTTTTCCGGGTTTTAAGAACTCGCCTACCTTTAGTTGATAAGGCACTGCCCATGCGCATCCCGCTTCCTGTCCGTTGATGCGGACACGGGCACTTTCGCGTACATCTCCCAAATCAAGAATCCAGTCGTCAGCTTGCAAAGCCGGCAATTCGATGTCTAAGGAATAAACACCGGTTCCCATGTTCGTTTGGGCTGCCGGATGATTGATATGGGTCCATGAACAGGGGCGATCTATATCAAATGTTCCTTGAATTTCCGGTTTGCTTTCGGTGAAGTGCAACTTCCAACCATGATCCAGACGAAGGCTGAAAGGTTGTTCTTTTACATACTTCCACGGTTTGGATGTCTGCAAAGATTGTTGATACGTTTGCAGAATAATCGATTCACCGGATTTTAATTGCAAATAGACTTGTGTTTTGCCGTCTGCCTGTCTCACTTTAGCTTCACCACATTCTCCGGTCATGGGATTGAAGAGAGCGGCTGCGGCTGCATTCGTTCCCAATGTGATCCAACCGTCCACTCCTTTATTTTGCAAGGAAGAGATGAAATAGTGGTGTCCCGTATCATTCACTCTCCGGATCGCTTGTAGTCCGAATTTGGTTTTCATTTCTTCGGGAGAGATATTGCAGCTGGCCAATGTGCGTGCATAATCCGTTCCTGTGATAATCTTCCCCTTTCCGATTGGAGTAACGGTTGTTTCCGAGAAAGAAACAGCCGGAAGTTGCCGGAGCGTACGCTGGTAGCTTTGGCGTTTTTGTTCCAACTGACCGTATCCCGGTACATCTGTCGGATAATTTTCGAGGAATACGATAGTAGCTCCCTGTTTGGCAAGTTCATAAAGATGTGCCAATACATCACTCGGCATTAGGTGCGCAGCAGGCACTACCAATGCTTTGTAGCCCGTTCCGCCCGAAGTAACCAACTGGCCGTCTTTGAAACGTGTACTGCGAATAAAGTTATCGGAAATATAATCCCCGTCATAGCCGCTGTTGTTGATGCGATGGATAGCGTCGATAAACTTAGGAGCCAGTTTATCCATGTGGTGTATCGTGAATAATAACAATCGTCCCGGCTGCTCATTCCACATATCATATACCGGAAGATAAATCAGGAAATCATTATCCGGCCGTCCCATTTGCAGAAAGCTCTGGCAACGGGTGATATAGTTGAAGAACGAAGGAGCATCACGCCAAATACTGTTTGTCGGACTCATATTGATAGAAGCGTAGAACAACCATCCGGGCCATTCGGCTTCTTTCGGAGAATACGGAGTGCCGTGGAAAAACATATGATTGACACCGGAAACGAACATCAGATCCATATCCGGTTTGCACTGCGACAAAGAAGTGCGGAAATGTTCCGTCAGCCACGTGAATGTTTCGGAAGAAGTATATGTTTTTCCTGCAATGTGAGCGGCCGAAGAGGCGTATTTCAGCATAGACAGGTCGGAATCATTCTTTTTGGTCAAGGAGTCCTGACGCAATCCTTCGATATGGAATTGCGACAGTCCGAAACCCTCACATTCGGGAATATCTACGGCGGCATAAATATCAATCAGGTTAGCGGGGGAACCGTGTGCCTGATTGCGGGTAATGCTACCGTTTTTGTGTGCCCAGTCCGTCCACTGACAGGTAAAGTTCTCCAATAATAAATCGGAAATCGTTTCCCGGTAATCGGATACGATACGTCTGCTGACTTCCGGACGGCTTTCGTCCAGAAATTCAGGGAAATGTTCTTCCAGTTTGTACCCCCGTCGACGAGTGAATTGTTCCAGGAAATCGTCTGTCCAATCTGCCTGATACACTTCGTAAGAGTCGTTGAAGAATGTATGGGGATAGCTCGTCTTGCTGCTTTTGAAAGCACGGTCAAAACGGGAAAGATAGTTCTTTACAGCTTTCTTTGAGAGGTGGTTCATCACATATCCCTCACCTCCGGGAGCGGCACGTTTCACTTTCTGTCGTGTCTTACCAATATAAAGAGCTACGATTTTCCATTTGCCCGCAGGTGCTTTCCATTGTAGTTTGTCTTTTTTTACGTGGGCGGTCAGGTTGATACATTTACCTTTCTCATCGTAAGCCATCACCCGGCTTAGTACGGAATAAGCCTGTTGCTTAGGGTCGGTCACGTTGATATCTTGTTCAATCTCTTTGCCTCCCTCTAGGTTGTATGTCTGGAAGATAGCCTTAGTGGCTGCATCTTCAATACTGACTTCCGGTCCGCCGAAAGGCCATCCGGTTCCGGTATTCATGTCAATCTCGATACCGGTGCGCTTTCCTTCCGCCTGTGTATGTTTGAGAACTTCCATCCAGCGGGGAGAGAGAAATTGAATCTCGTTCGTATCATTGCCCTGCACACCATAGATGGGAGTAATTTCTACCGCCCCCATTCCGGTGCGTGCATATTCTTGCAGATTGTATGTCAGGTTCTTTTCATCTACGGCACTTCCCAACCACCACCATCTGGTACCGGGACGTGCTTCCACCGGAGTATCCGGCCATTGCTGTGCTTGCATTACTCCACCTGCGGCAAGCAGGCAAAGGACTATCCATTGTCTTTTATTCATCATTCGTTCGGCGTATTATAATATTCTATGTTTTCTGCATCATCAGTAACAAAAAGCGGTCGTCCGTCCGGCTGTTCAAAGTGGAAACGAATGCCGTCGAAGGTAATATTCCGTGCATGACGGATATAAAATCCTTTGGCGGGAATCGTGCCGAACATCCACGGTTCGGGATATATTTTTTCCTGTTCGGGCGGAACGCGTTTGCCATCCTCTTCACTGTAGCCACCTTTATAATAAAGGTGAATATTACGGAAAGTCACGTCCTCGATACAGGCTCCCGGTACGCCGCTGATGATAGAAGCATACCGGCTGTCGGCATTCCATACATTGATATCGCTGATAAGAATACGTTTCATGGTGCCTACAGGAGTACCTTCAGGACTGCGCATACGTGCACCCAACCGGAGGAAAATAGGCGCGTTGACTATATTTCTCATTGTGATGTTGCTGATTACAATATCTTCCAGATGTCCTCCGTCTACCGTTTCCAATGCCAGCCCACGGCAATGTTCAAAGATACAGTTCGTAATCGCAATATTGCGGAAACCTCCACTACTTTCTGTGCCGAATTTGATGCGTCCCGTACGGAAACCATGATCGGGAGCCTGTGGTTCGTCCAACTGCCAAGTGCCGTCCATTACACTGCCTTTGTCAAAGCCGCTGACATAACAATCACTGATCGTCACATTTTCCGTGTCTTGGAAGCGTCCTAATCCATAAGAGGCTTTCAAGACAATGGCATCATCCCAGGGGGAGTTCACCGTGCATTGGCTGATACGTACGTTCCGGCAGCAATCAATATCGAAGCCGTCCCGGTTGGTGTCTACTTTCAGATTCAGAATCGTCAGATGATCCACTCCGGTAGCCAACAGGGCGAAATGCCCGCAATGCAGCATGGATAAATCTTTCAGGGTCACATTTCTGCAATCTTTCAGGCTGATCGCCTTATTGCCTACACCCGGCAGGCGGCTCTCTTCACGGGTCAAGCCTTTACCGTAGATTAAGCCGGGACCACTGATCGTAATATTCTCCAGTCCGATTCCCCAAATTAAAGAGTTTTTCCAATGGCTGTGACCGAAATCCTGATACTTGTTATGTTCATTCGGTTCGGCGGTATCATATCCTTCCTCTTTTCCGGGAAAGGCGGCAATGATGCGGGTGCCCTGTTCCAGATAGATATGAATGTTACTTTTTAACCGGATGGAATAACACGCATATTCTCCCGCAGGTAGATATACTGTGCCTCCTCCGGCCTGTGCGGCCGCTTCAATCGCACGATTGATGGCAGGCGAATCAATTGTTTCCCCATCCGCTTTGGCTCCGAAGTCCATTACATTATAAATGGCTGCATGTAGATAAATGCAACCTATTAACAGACTGAATAATAAATAGATCCTTTTCATTTTTTGTCGATTTTGGCAAAAATATCCGGTAACATATAGTAGTTGTAATCCGCTTTTTCATTCTGTTCGTAGAAACAGAAATAAAGCCGGAAAGGCTTGTTTCCTTCGTTTCGGGAAGAAGCCGGGGAGAGACTGCAACGTCCGGCCAATACAGGGCGGTCGGTTTGTTTGCCCGATTCGTAAAGCATCAGGGGAGTTGCATCCTTATGTCCGTCGCTCAAGCGGATATCATCGGTAGGAGTGACAGCCTGCAGCGTTTTCAACTTCATGCTTTCTCCGTAGTAGCAAGTGAAGGTTTGTCCCTCCACGCTGAATACATTGATGTCCGAATCCGGTTGGCAATCGCCGAAACTCCAAAATAGGGCATCGGCTTCCGGAGCAGAGGCGACTTCTACTTCCAGGATAAATCCACGACTATCGGGCAGTGCTTTCCATTGGAAGGACACTCCCTGTATCTTTTCTTCAGGTTTTAGCCAGTGGCTTTCGTTTCCTTTCTTCGATACACCCAACCGGAAAGTGCCGGCAGGTGGCGTCAGTGCTTGTGCTTGCGCCTTAATGAGCAAGATTCCCAGCAGTGCGATGGTCAGGAGATGTTTTAACATAGTTGAAGTTGATATTACTTTGTTCATTCTCTTTTAGTTCAATGACATTCTTTTCTTCTGTCTTTAACGTGATTTCAGATAAGTTGAAATTCTTCGTATAGCAGATTTTGCCCGGTTTGTCGGTCTGCGCTTCGATGGCATAAAGATAGAAATTTTCCAGACGTAACGAGTCATTCCATCCCGAAGCGGAGATAAATTCGTCCACATTTTCCGCTTTTACCTTTGATACGTAGACATTGCGGAAACGCGGATAACCTTTTTCGGGAGGCGTTACCGGGGTCAGCATGACTCTCCAGTGCTCCGGGATTTCTTTCCCTTCATACTCTTTGGGTAAAGTGCTGTAACTGTAACTGGGGTTCCAGTTCAAGTCTGCTGCCAGTACGTGACGGACGTTTTCCGCTTTTACTTCAGTCATATAAATGTTTTCGATTGTTCCTCCGCGGTTCATGGCACTTTTCAACCGTAGTACGGCGGAGGTGCCGATTGCTTCCAGATTATATCCCAATACATTCCGTATGCTGCCGGAAGTTTCGCTTCCGCAGGTGATAAGTCCGGCACCTTTGCGGGCGATGCAATTCCGTATGACCACATTTTCTGTAGGAAGGTTCACCCGCAGTCCGTCTGCATCCCGTCCCGATTTGATACAGATATTATCATCGTTACAGTCTACATCGCAGTTTTCGACCAAGATATTGCAGGAAGAATCAATGTCGATACCGTCCGTGCTCGGACCGTGTCCGCCTATATTGTTGTTGATTGTCAGTCCGTCTATCGTGCAATAATCGGAGTAAAGAATCTGACATCCCCAAAAACCGGTACGCATCAGGGTAAATCCTTTCAATGTAATGTCCGAGCTACGTTCTATGAGGATGCCCCGTACCCGTTTGCAGTCGTAATCCACAATCCAGCGCAATCCTTTTGCTTCGTATTCTTTCCGCATTTCCCAATATTTATCCCAAAATACTTTTCCCCGGCAGTCCAGCGTTCCTTCTCCGGTGACAGAAACGTTCTTTTCATTGACAATGTTGATAACTGCCGCGGGCCATGTCATCTCGATTCCTGCAATCCGTGAACGGAATTCGGGATAATGATGAATGGATGGGCTGGCCAATAAAGTCACCCCTTTGTCCAGTTGCAGGTTGACACCGCTTTTTACGAACAGTGCTCCTGTCTGGTAATATCCCGGTTGGAGAACTACCGTTCCTCCACCGCTGACGGCACAACTGTCAATTGCTTTCTGGATAGCTTCCGTGCTAAGCACCGTGCTGTCTGCTACTGCGCCAAAAGAATTAGCGGATAAAATTACATTGTTTCCGGGCATTTGCCGGCTGCCTACACTGTCGGCCCACGACAAATCCGGTTGCTGCGGAACCTGCCCCCATTCGAAGCTGTTGTTTCCTGCCTGTTTGGCCGTTGGGGTGGCGCAAGCTGCTGTCAAAAGTGTGCCTGCTAGTAGGAGCAGGGGAAAGATACCTTTGGTTTTCATATTTATCTAATGCCTGATACTTAATACTTGATACTTGATACCTAATACTTATCTCCTAATTTCCGTCCGGTTTCTCTATTTCCGTGAATGGTGATTCGTTCCAATGGAAAACATTCACATCGTCCGGTTGTGCCGGGTTATAGGATGGGTCTATTTTCAGGTGTTTAGCCAGTTCCGGTACGGCTTTTTTCATTCCTTCAATCACACATTGGGCTATTTGATAGGCTCCGTAAGGATTAAAGTGGGTGTTATCGGCAAAATCCTTGGTCTGTCCCGGATAAGTGCCTGCCGGATAATGCACGAAAGCGCGTTTGGACGTTTCCGGCCCCAAGGCTTCATAAAGCGTACGGGTCATTTCGTTGAGGTCGATCAACGGAACATTTTCCTTTGCTGCCAGCCAGCGCATGGCTTCCGGATAATCTTCGTGTGTGTCACGGATATGTCCGGTGGCATCGAAACTCCGGCGTTGGGTGGGAGTGACTAGTACGGGGTATGCTCCCCGTGCACGGGCTTCATCAATAAATGTTTTCAGGCTGGTCATAAAAGAGTAATAGGCTCCTTTGCCCGGCCCTTTCTGCTTTTGGTCGTTATGTCCGAATTCCATGAAAAGATAATCTCCTTTCTTTATCTGGCTCAATGCTTTTTTCAAACGTCCTGCGGCAATAAAAGTATTGGCTGATTCGCCCGATTCCGCATAATTGGCGATACAAACGTCTGTGCCGAAGAAATGAGGTATCATTTGTCCCCAGCTCGCCCATGGCTCGTTGTCTTGGTCGACTACGGTACTGTTGCCGCATAGAAAAACGGTAATCACCGACGGATCAGCAGGCTTGATACTGATACTCTGGCATACGGGTGCATCGCCGTTAAATTCCAGCGTCAGTTTATCGTCCCAGTTCAGTTTGGTCTTTTCGCGGGGTTTGATACGTACGGATTCTTTCTCGGAAATGCGGGGATTGCGTTTGTTGATGATAAATGTTTCATCTACGAATTGTCCCTTTTGGGTCGCGAGGTTATCAATGAACAGTCGGCGTGACTCGCCTCTTACAGTGGTCACCCCTGCCTGTTTCTTGCTTCCCAGGCGAACGGTTACTTGGTAGTTACCATCCGGCACACGGACAGAAAAGAAGAAGGGTGTCTTACTGCCTTTTGCGGGAGTAGCGACGAGATCATATCCGTATCCTGTCTCCTCACTGTAACGGGGAGCGTCTGCCAACTGGTATGTTTGGGCTTTCTCCTGTGCGTTGATATTTGCCGTTGCCAGGACTAGCAAACCTATAATAGTTGTTTTCATGTAAATAATATAAAAGTATATTGATTATGGAATTTAGGTACGGATTACACGGATTTCACGGTTTTTAGAATTACGCTTTCTATAGAGTAACAGCGTAATCCGTGTAATCCGTGCCTGATAATTTCCCATTTAGTTAATTTTTGGTTTGAGCTCGTCAGGCGAATCTTTGGTATAAGATTTCACATCTCCCGCCACTTTGGTGAATAATGCCTGAATCAGTTCCGGAGCTATCTTCTCTGTCGGACGGAAAGCATCCGAATTCATATAATCCAGGATTGCTTTGTGCATCTGGCGGGCTACAATCCGTTTTTCCGGTTGGGAGGTAATATCCATACTGGTCATCATCAGTTTGCCGTTCAACACCTTTGCTTCGAACAACATTCCGATTTTCCGGCTGATAAACCAGGTATCAATACTTTGAATCGTAGGTTGGAATTCTGCCGGGAAGTCGGTGAATTGCATCACTTGCGCTTTGTTCAGCAGTTCCCACCATTGCAGGTTGCTATGATATTCAGTAGGAAATTCACGGAAAAGAGGGTGATATTCATTCAGGAAAATACCTGTTGTGTGTGGCGGACGCATCTTGAACCAGGAAGTATTCCAAAATACGGGAGTAAAATATTGTTTGACTTCCTTGCCGTATTGTATCTTTCCGGCAGCCGTAATCAGCACATTTCCTCCGTCCTGCAACACTGCCAATGCTTTGGCGTCCAAGGTGTCGGTGGTATATACTGTTCCTTGTACCAGTTCCACTTGTGCCGGATATACCCAGAAATCCCAGTCGTTTACGGCATCACTGCCTTCGATACGCACTTCCAGATTTAGTTTCTGCGGTGTATCGATTCCTTCCAGAGTCATATCTACACTACCTAAGGAATAAAGATTACCGATGGGAATGCGATGGGTACCGACAGTTCCATGAGCATATACCTTTCCGAATTTATCCTTAATGGTATAAACTGTTTTTGCGCTTTCTAAGGGAGCAGCTCCGAAATGGGATACTTCGATGTCGGCATGGAATGTTTCATTGTTGGTATATACAAATTTGGGAATACGTGCCAAAGGTACGGTCGGACTGCAAAAGCGTCTGAATTGCTCTGCGTTGATATATCCTTTTTCTTCAAAGAACACGTCCAGTACACCGACTAATGCAGTTCCCTGACCGGAATAATCATTGAGAGCCAGCAACTGGAATCCCGCATAGTCCGGAGTACGCAAGGTCTTTTCAATCTCATGTTTGTAGCAGAGTGCCTGCAATTTGCCCGAAGCCATCATGAAATCGTAGCTTTGGCTTCCCATGTGGTTATCGTTCAGAATATCCCGGAAGATTTCAAAGTTCTTCGCTTTGTTAACTCCCGTATATTTACGGATTTCATTGAAATTCGGGAATACGCACCATTGACCCGTTTCGTGTGATACATACGGTTGTTTCACCGTGTCAATCCTTGTACGATAATCCGATTCACTTTCCGGTTGCGCACCTGCCCAGCTTAATCCGCGTGCACCTGCTTTCACATGATACTCATTGTGAGGTTGCCATTGCCAACTGTTTCCAACGGAAGCTCCTGTGTATACACGACGCGAATCGGTTGCTTTCCAATAATCCACGAACTTGCTGACCCATGCCACCCAACGACCGGAAGGCTCATTGCCGCAAGCCAGCATACAGTATGAAGCGTAATTCCCATATTCCTTGGTCAGTGCAATGGTTTCGTCCATCAGGTATTTGTCAATCGGTTGTCCGTTACCCAGTCTCGGACCGTGGTTCGGCCAGCTCGGTCCTTCCGGTTGCAGATAGAAACCAACCAGATCGGCAGCAATGAAAGCTGCCTCCGGCGGACAGAAAGAGTGGAAGCGCATATGATTCAAGCCGTAGCTGCGGCAAATGCGGAATACCCGTTCCCAAGAAGCCACATCCATCGGAGCATAGCCTGTCAACGGGAAATCACAGTTCTCCACTGTACCGCGAAGCATTGTCTTACGACCGTTCACATAGAACCATTTTCCCTCGATCTTGAAATCACGCATACCGAATTGTACCTGTTTCGTATCAGACTGTTTGCCGTTGACCAGCTTTGCCGTCAGTTTATAAAGTGCCGGACTGAATTCATCCCACGTCAGAAACTCTTTTCCCATCGGAAGTTCCATTTCCACCGGATTATCTCCCGGACGGATGTTGAAACTTTGATGTATGGGAGCCACTTTGTGCTGAATGTCCGTGTTAAAGCTCTCGGCGGAAAGGGTGATCTCTCCCTTGGTGGAAGAAGCAGACCGTATATTCATGCGAACCAGCGCTTTCTGATTGCTCAAATCGGGATATACCTGAATATCTTCTAAATGGACTTTGGGAGTAGCTTGTAATTCGATTCGTCCGACGATGCCGTTCCAGTTACCTTGTGTCTGGTCGGTGATGCTGTGAGAATCGGGACCTACGTTGATTTCTTTGATTCTATTATCGATACGGATGGTAATCTGGTACGTTTTTCCGGGGGTGGTTACAGCAGTCAAGTCATAGACATGGGGAACACAAAGACTGTTTTGCATACCAAGCTCCTGCTGATTTACCCATACAGTAGTTTCGATGTGCGGACGTTCCAGAAAAAGAGTGATTCTTTCTCCTTTCCAGTCAGCCGGAATTGTCACTTTCTTTTGATACCAGGCCACACCTACATAATGTTTGTCGGGAGTCAGAAAGAAGGGTAGTTTTACTTGTCCCTCTATCCTGTATTTTTCCATATATGGGTTGAAGTAGTAGGAACTGTCGTAGAGGCTTCCGGTCCATTGGGTACGGACGGTCACTTCATCTCCTTTCCATTTTTCGGGCATGGAGCCGGGCAGGTTGATAGAATCGTCGAGGGATTTTTTGAACCATTGTTCCTTGGCGCCGGTATCTTCCCGGTCTATCCGGAAATTCCATTTGCCGGATAAGCTGAAAGAGTGATTTTGTCCCACTACGGTCAGTATGGAGATAAATACGATAGCAATATTTACTAAAAGTCGTTTCATGATATATAGAGTTGATATGTTTTTCATTCTTTTTAAAATCTGCCGCTAAAGTAGAGCTTTTTAAGGGTTTAGTAAATAGAAAGATGTACAGATACATAGAATATTGTATCAAAATGGACATCTAAAAGCGTTCGTGTACAAAACTACATGGATTTGAAATATTGTCCATGCTCTTTATCTTTGAGGAGGGGCGGAGATGCCTTATCTTTGCAGGGTAAACTTTTTAATCTTAATAAGGAACCATGAAAAAAGTAGTAATCTGGATAGCTCTAAGTCTTTGGTCGGTGATGACAATCTTTGCCGGTGAGACAGCTTACCTCTTTTCTTATTTTATCAATGACAGTAAAGACGGACTGCATTTAGCATATAGTTATGATGGATTGAACTGGCTGCCTTTACATGGCGGACGTTCTTATCTTACCCCTGCGGTTGGTAAAGATAAATTAATGCGTGACCCCAGTATTTGCCAGTCGCCGGACGGAACTTTTCACATGGTCTGGACTTCTAGTTGGACGGACCGGATTATCGGATATGCCTCTTCCCGAGATTTGGTTCATTGGAGTGAGCAACAAGCAATTCCTGTGATGATGCACGAGCTGGATGCACATAACTGTTGGGCTCCCGAACTGTTTTACGATGAACCTTCACAAACCTATTATATCTTTTGGGCAACTACGATTCCCGGTCGTCACAAAGAAGTGGCTACCAGTGAAAGTGAGAAAGGACTGAATCATCGTATTTATTATGTAACAACGAAGGACTTTCGTACTTTCTCGAAGACGAAGATGTTCTTCAATCCTGATTTCAGTGTGATTGATGCCGCTATTGTGAAAGATCCGAAGCGGGAAGATCTGATAATGGTAGTCAAGAATGAAAATTCCAATCCACCGGAAAAGAATTTGCGTGTGACACGTACAAAGAAGATAGAAAAAGGATTCCCGACCCAAGTATCAGCATCTATTACAGGAAAATATTGGGCGGAAGGTCCGGCTCCTCTTTTTGTAGGTGATACGCTTTATGTCTATTTTGATAAATACCGTGACCATCGTTATGGAGCTGTTCGTTCTTTGGATCATGGTGAAACATGGGAAGATGTGTCCGATCAGGTCTCTTTCCCGAGAGGCATCCGTCATGGAACGGCGTTTGCGGTGGATGCTTCTGTTGTGGAGGCACTAAAAAAGAAGTCTTGGTTTAACGACAAAGACCTGACACTGACAGGAGTCTATTATTATCCCGAACATTGGGATGAAAGCCAGTGGGAACGTGATTTCAAGAAGATGCATGAACTGGGATTTGAATTTACCCATTTTGCCGAGTTTGCCTGGGCGCAACTGGAACCGGAAGAGGGACGCTATGATTTTGCCTGGCTCGATAAAGCCGTGGCTTTAGCTGCCAAATATGATTTGAAAGTGATCATGTGTACTTCTACTGCCACTCCTCCTGTATGGATGAGCCGGAAATATCCCGAAATTCTATTGAAGAATGAGGATGGAACGATACTTGACCACGGTGCTCGGCAGCATGCTTCATTTGCTTCGCCTCTTTACAGGGAATTATCATACAAGATGATTGAAAAACTGGCGCAACATTATGGAAATGACTCCCGTATTATCGGATGGCAACTCGACAACGAACCTGCTGTACAGTTTGATTATAATCCGAAAGCGGAGCTTGCTTTCCGTGATTTTCTCCGTGCCAAATACAATAATGATATCCAACTTTTAAATGATGCATGGGGCACTGCTTTCTGGAGTGAGGCTTATTCGTCTTTTGATGAAATAACGCTTCCCAAGCGCGTACAGATGTTTATGAATCATCATCAAATTTTGGATTACCGCCGTTTTGCTGCATCACAAACCAATGATTTCCTGAACGAACAATGTCTGTTGATTAAGAAATATGCAAAGAACCAATGGGTGACTACGAATTATATACCGAATTATGATGAAGGTCACATCGGTGGTAGCTCCGCACTTGATTTCCAGAGTTACACCCGCTATATGGTATATGGTGATAATGAGGGGATTGGTCGTCGAGGCTACCGGGTAGGTAATCCGTTGCGGATAGCTTGGGCAAATGATTTTTTCCGTCCGATACAGGGTACTTATGGTGTGATGGAATTACAGCCGGGACAGGTGAACTGGGGCAGTATCAATCCCCAACCTCTTCCGGGCGCAGTTCGTCTGTGGATGTGGAGTGTGTTTGCCGGTGGAAGTGATTTTATCTGCACCTATCGTTATCGCCAGCCTCTTTACGGCACGGAACAATATCATTACGGAATTGTCGGCACGGACGGAGTGACTGTTACTCCCGGCGGAAGAGAATATGAGACATTTATAAAGGAGATTCGTGAACTTCGTAAACATTGCTCTTCCCGTGAAACCAAACCTGCCGATTACCTTGCCCGTCGTACTGCAATTCTTTTCAATCATGAAAACTCCTGGAGTATCGAGCGGCAGAAGCAGAATCGTACATGGGACACTTTTGCACACATCGAAAAGTACTACCGTACCCTAAAATCATTCGGAGCTCCTGTCGATTTTATATCAGAGACAAAGAATTTATCCGATTATCCGGTGGTCGTAATACCGGCTTATCAATTGGCTGATAAGGAACTGGTGGATAAATGGATTGCATACGTGAAAAATGGCGGAAATCTAATCTTAACCTGCCGTACGGCACAAAAGGATCGTTATGGCCGTCTTCCTGAAGCTCCTTTTGGCTCCATGATTACTCCTTTGACAGGAAACGAAATGAACTTTTACGATTTACTTCTTCCTGAAGATCCCGGTACTGTAATGATGGATGGAAAGGAGTATGCTTGGAATACATGGGGAGAAATTCTGAATCCTCCCATTGACGCACAGGTCTGGGCTACTTATAAAAACGAATTCTATGAAGGAAGTCCGGCTGTTACTTTCCGTAAATTAGGAAAGGGAACAATCACTTATGTTGGAGTGGACAGTCATGATGGAGCATTGGAAAAAGATATATTGAAGAAACTATATGTACAACTGAATATCCCGGTGATGGACCTGCCATCTGGTGTGACAATGGAATATCGTAATGGATTGGGAATTGTATTGAACTATTCGGATCGTCCTTATACATTTAACTTGCCGAAAGGGGGCAAGGCGCTGATAGGAACTACGGAAATTCCTACGGCAGGTGTATTGGTCTTTTCAATGTAACAATAAATAGATATTTTTATCTTTGCAGGATTTGAATGAATTAAAAATAGAATCATACGATGAAGACGAACTTATTGAAATATATGGCAGGTATCTGCTTTTGTCTGTTGACTGCTTCTTTGGCTTTTGCCGGTGATAATTATAAGACGGTAAAGGTGAAAGCGCCTTTTCCCATGCAGCCTATTAAAATCTTTATTTATCCCGATAAAGATTTCCCGATAACGGATTACGGTGCACAACCGGGAGGTGAGACGGATAATACCAAAGCCATTGCTGCCGCTATTGAGGCATGTAATCAAGCGGGAGGTGGACGTGTGGTTGTTCCGGCTGGTACATGGCTGACCGGGCCTATTCATTTCAAGAGTAATGTAAACCTCTGTTTGGAAGAGAATGCAGTTTTGAATTTCACGGATAATCCTTCTGATTATCTTCCGGCAGTGATGACTTCCTGGGAAGGCTTGGAATGTTATAACTATTCTCCTTTACTTTATGCTTTTGAATGTGAGAATGTGGCGATTACGGGTAAAGGAACTCTCCAGCCGAAAATGGATGCCTGGAGAGTTTGGTTCAAACGTCCCCAGCCTCATTTGGAAGCGTTGAAGGAGTTGTATACAAAAGCTTCGACTAATGTCCCTGTGATAGAACGTCAGATGGCAATAGGGGAGAATCATCTTCGTCCGCATCTGATTCATTTCAATCGTTGCAAGAATGTGCTGTTGGATGGATTTAAGATACGGGAAAGTCCGTTCTGGACCATTCACCTTTATATGTGTGACGGGGGAGTGGTACGCAATCTGGATGTGAAAGCTCATGGACATAATAACGATGGTATCGACTTTGAAATGAGTCGCAACTTTCTGGTGGAGGATTGTTCTTTCGATCAGGGGGATGATGCGGTAGTTATCAAGGCCGGACGCAATCAGGATGCCTGGAGATTGAATACTCCTTGTGAAAATATTGTTATCCGTCGTTGTCAAATTCTTAAAGGGCATACTTTGCTTGGCATCGGAAGTGAAATATCCGGAGGCATACGGAATATCTATATGCACGATTGCACGGCTCCTAATTCGGTAATGCGTCTTTTCTTCGTGAAGACCAATCATCGCCGGGGTGGATTTATAGAAAACGTTTACATGAAAAATGTACAGGCAGGCATCGCTCAACGGGTGCTTGAAATAGATACGGAAGTATTGTATCAATGGAAAGATCTGGTACCTACTTATGAGGAACGGATTACCCGTATTGATGGCATTTATATGGATAAGGTGACTTGTGAGTCGGCAGATGCCATCTATGAATTGAAGGGGAATGCCAAATTACCGGTTAAGAATGTAACGATTGAGAATGTGAAAGTGGGTGAGGTGAAAGAGTTCGTGAAGAAAGTGAATAATGTAGAGAATGTAGTGGAAAAGAATGTGACTTATGATAGGAAAGGGAAATAACCCTTTCCTGAAAGTAGCGGAAAATTTCATGCTATAATTTTAGTATAATGTAGTATCTTAGCAGCAAAATTGAAAACTTTATGCTAAGATGAAGAAATCCTTTTATTTATTACTGCTAATCACTCTATATAGCAGTATCAGCTTTGCCCAAAGCCTGAAATCTATATCTATTTTAGGCGATTCGTATTCAACATTTGAAGGATACCTGCAACCCGATACCAATAGCATTTGGTATTACGTTTCTCCGCAACAGCAAACGGACGTAACTTCCGTAAAGCAGACTTGGTGGCATAAATTCATCAAAGAGAATAACTACCGCCTTTGTATCAATAACTCATTTTCCGGTGCAACAATTTGTAATACCGGTTATAATCAGGCTGATTATTCGGATCGTTCTTTTATTACCCGTATGGATAAGTTGGGATGTCCGGATATCATCTTTATTTTCGGTGCAACGAATGATTGTTGGGCCGGTTCACCGCTTGGGGATTACAAGTATGAAGGATGGACCAAGGAAGATTTATATACATTCCGTCCGGCCATGGCATATCTGCTTGACCACATGATTGATCGTTATCCTAATGTTGAGATCTATTTTCTGCTGAATTCAGGTTTAAAGGAAGAGTTTAATGAGTCGGTCAGAGCTATCTGTCATCACTATAATATTGATTGTATTGAACTGCATGATATTGATAAAAAGAGCGGTCATCCTTCGATAAAGGGGATGGAGCAGATTAGCGATCAGATTAAGATGTTTATGAAGAAGACGAAGTGAAAATACATCGGGAATTAAGATAATGATATTGCCACTTGCTACTCTTTGATTAGGAATACTATTTCAAAGAGTGTCAAGTGGCAATAAGTTTAGTTGTTTATCTTAATATCCCGGATTCTGCATTGCTTTCTTTTCTTCATTACTTAGTGCAGAACCATTTGAATTGGTGATACCATCCAGGAAGGCTTGAGGAATCGGACGATAGTAATGTTTCTCCGGTTTGAATTCACCAAGACCTCTGCTGACACCATCGTTGAATTTATGCCAACGTGCGTCTAATGTTTTGGTACGCGCCAAATCCTCCCAGCGTTGCAATTCGCCACAAAGCTCACGGGTACGTTCATTTAATAGGAAGCACATCATTTTGTCAGCATTGGATGTACAGCCCAGTTCGTTGTAGATAGGGGTGTCGACTGTAGAGTTATAAACATCTGCCACACTATTTAATTTCATTGTTGTTTTAGTAGAAGCAGTAGTCTCCTGTCCGATATTGTTTGACTCATAATAAGTGTTCTCTTCCCAGTAAATAGCACCTTCGGAAGAATGCCCGCCACCTTTTCCGGAACAATAAGGATTATTCTTATAAGCTTGTCCGCCATCTACATTCTTACTACGGTCTTCACCTGTTTCGTAACCGGCACGTTCACGCAGTTTATTTATCCATTCGATAGCTTTGTCGTAATTGGCTTCCCCTTTACGAATATACGCTTCGGCAACCATTAATACATCATCTGCCGAACGGGCGATGATGGCATCGCGAGTACCGAATTGAGATGCAATGGAAACACGGTAACCATCCCGGAATTTAGATAAAGCTACTGAACGCTTGTGAGGTATGATATCGTAATAATTGCCCGTTTTCTCATTTATATTCCAGCTGTGTTCCTGTCCTTTGAAATAACGTACATATGTATATGTATTGCACATTTTTCCATCTTTCAGAACAGTATATGCCGGAGCGTTGGGATATTTTTCATAGCGGTTGTCGCCCGGGGCATTAACGATGTATTTCATACCGAGTTCACCTCCACTAAAACGTTTGTCGCCTTCTTTTACACCTGCCGGGGCATATGGCATATCTTCTGCTGTCCAGGTGGGAGCACTTTTGGTCTCGTTGGCTCCATAACAGGTAATGAATGATTTCCAGAAACGAGAGTCATTGACACGGTCAAACACCTGCATAGTATATTCTGTGGCACTCACATATGAGAATTCACGTCCTCCGGAGATGTCGCGTTTACATCCACCTATATCATTACCTTGATATACGGCCGGATAATAAAGATGCATCTGATTTCCATAACGTCCCCATGTTGATTCGTCGTTAGAGAATTGAGCTGCCAGAACCACTTCACTTACTTTTTCATTGGCTCCGTTCGGCTGCTCATAGTCCCAAAGTTCTACATAGTCATTGCACAACGGATGTGCATCTACCACTTCCGAACCATATTGAATCACAGCATCAAGGTCGGATGCTACATAATTACTGTTCCAGTCACTGTACAATTCGGATGCCCGGAATAAATGCGCTTTTGCGAGGAAATGGGCGGCAGCGTATTTATTGATTCGTCCAATCGATTCACCTTTATCCGGAAGTAGTCTGTAGGCTTCTCCAAAATCTGATATAATCTGGGTGTATATTTCTTCAGCAGAATTTCGTGTGAAATATGTTTCCGCACTTGTGGACGGAACTAATTTTAACGGTACGCCACCAAATTGCTTCACTAATTCGAAATAAGCATAAGCCCTTAGAAAATGCGCTTCTCCCAGACGTGTGTTATATGAGGGTGAACTTTGGTTATAATATTGAGGTATATTCTGGATCAATATGTTTGCGGGTTCAACCAGTCCGTAGTAATTGTCCCAGACAGGTTGGTTGGCATCTTTTTCAGATGAATTTAAATCTTGGCTATAGTGGTTCCATGCAGGGATAACATTGTTAGCATCGGTAAATTCATCCACTCCCATGTTGTAACACTGAATACCCCATATATAGTTGAATTTGAATTTTAGTTTCTGGTAGGCTCCAGTCACTAATTCATCAAGTCCTTCCTGTGTCTTAAAGCGGTCAGTACTATATTGAGTTGTTAAATTCTCATCAAGGAAAGATTCACTGCACGAAGTGATCGAACTTCCTGTTGCGCCGGCTATTAGAGCTGCAAATAATATTCTATTTAATTTCATAATGTCTTTACTTTAATTTGTTTATTAGAATCCAATGTTGACACCTATTACAAAACTCTTCAAAGTGGTAGGTGAGCCAAATGTCTTGGTGTTATTGTCATAGTTTACCAAGTCAGTATCCAAAAAGTCACATGCCTTATAGATGTTGAATGGATTCATGGCTTGAACATACAACTTCAGATTATTGATACCCAAATTCTTTAATTGCTGTGGGGCAAAGTTATAACCCAATGAAATATTACGAACTTTGATGTATGAGCCATCCTGATAGTTCATTGCACTGTTAAAGGCATCGGCTCCTTCACCGTTAGAACCGGGTGAATAGTATTTTGCATTCTCATTGGTACCGGCCACCCAATAGTCTACTTTACGCTGCATATAGCGACCGTCAAGAGTAACGGCTCCCTGTGGAACTGTAAACCCCCAGCGTGATAGAATAAAGAAGGACAGTTCAAAATTCTTATAACTGAAAGTATTACTCCATCCACCTGTCCAGCGTGGACGTGTGTGCCCTACAATTTTCTTATCGTCATTAGCATCAATTTTGCCGTCATTATTTAAATCTTTCACTTTGATTTGTCCCGGTTTACGTCCATATTTGGCAGCTTCTTCAGCTTCTTCTGTTTTCCAGATGCCATCATATACCCAGTCGTAATAAACGCCGATTTCTTCACCGACAAACCATTTATTGTTCACATCTTCCGTTCTACCATTGGACAATTCGTCAATTCGGTTTCTGTCCATTGACCATGTTAAAGTAGTGCTCCAAGAAAAATCTTTTGTTTGTACAGGTATTGCATTTACTTGTAGGTCAATACCATATCCGGATGTTTTACCCACATTCGCATAAGTGGAAACATAACCCGTTAGCGAAGGAATTGACATTTCCAGTAACAAATCATCTGTTTTCGTTTTGTATGCATCGACACTACCGGTAAGCCGGTTATTAAAGAAACCATAGTCAACACCGACATTGTATTGTGTAGTTCTTTCCCAGCCTAGAGTCGGATTAGCCATTTTGGCGGGTTCCTTCTGTGAAGGATCTGAAGGTACATAACCCAGAGATGAGTCATTCTGTCCCCAGTTATAGTATAAACCTGTGATGGCACCTTTGGTTGCATATGCTTTGATTGCCGCATTACCTGTAACACCCATACCTACACGAAGTTTCAACTGATTCAGCCAACTGATGTCTTTCAGGAAATCTTCCTGATCCATTCTCCATGCGATAGCAGCAGAGGGGAAACTGGCCCATTTGTGTCCTTCGGCTAATTGAGAGGCACCGTCCCAACGCATAGATGCTGTTAGCAAGTACTTATCTTTATAACCATAATTCAGGCGAATCATATAAGAAGCCATTTGAGTTTCAGTCAGTCCTGTGCCGAAAGAGTTCAGTGTGCCGGCAGAGCCTATATTATACCAAAGCTCATCCGATGAGGCTACATTAGTGGCTCTCATATCTCCCATCTCGTAATGGTAGGCAGAAGCGGATTGCATCAATGTCATTCCCAAATTATGCTGTCCCAGAGACTTGTTGTAATAGATCAGGTTATCTAATGTCCATGCACGTTTTTGTTCGTTTTTATATTGTGCACCATTGTTACCGTCTCCATTAATACCATCAGCAGCGTTAGCAACTCCTAAGGTGTAGAATTGGAATTCAGGGCCAAACTGAAGACGATAGGACAAACCTTCCAATGGTTTCCAGATTTTACCGAAATCAATTTGTGAATACAAACTGGCAGAAGCGCGGAAAGTGCGGCGTTGATTAGTATTATAGTCCAATTCGCGAATAGGGTTGATGATATTTACATCACCACTCGGATAACGGACATATTCACCGTTTTCATCGTAAGGCACTGTCCAGGGGATCATACCTCTTAATGCACTATAGAAATCACCCGAACCGGTTACAGATTTTGAGAAACTGTATCCATAGTCTTGAGTTGAATACGATGCATTGATTGAAGACCCCATTTTGAACCAATCGACAGGAGTTACGTCAAATGAGGTTTTCAATGTATAGCGTTCGTATGCTTGTCCCGGTTGTGTACCTTTCTGGTCCAGATAGCCGAATGAGGCATAGCCTTGAAATTTGTCAGACCCTCCGGATGCGCTTAAGGTATGTTCGTGAGTGATCCCTGTTTGTTTGCCGTGAGAAGTCCAGTCGTATGAACCTACTAAAGATGGATCGTAAACTCCGTTTACCCATGCCTTCTCGATGTTCTGCCATGAAGAGGTTACACTGCCGAATGCAGCTTTATCTGCTTCATAAGTCGGAGTGGCGGAAGCATAAGATCCTGCATTGTATTTAGCTAAGCGGGCATAATCCAGCCATTCGGAGGCAGACATCATCTTTGTTACATCGTGTAGTGTTTCAAAAGTGACAGTACCGGAATAGTTCAGGGTTACCTTCCCTTCTTTTCCTTTTTTAGTAGTCACAAGAATGACACCATTGGCACCACGTGAACCATAAATTGCTGTGGCTGAAGCATCTTTCAGAATGTCAATAGATTCAATATCGGAAGGATTGATGTTTTCAATGCCTCCATTTTGAATGACCATACCGTCTACCACATACAACGGACCCTGTTCCGCATTAATGGAGCGTTGTCCACGGATATTAATGTTACCGACCTCTCCGGGACGTTGACTGGACGTGATATCTACACCGGCTGTTTTGCCTTGCATTCCTTCCAGTGCGTTTCTTACAGGCATTGCTTTCAGTTCTTTTTCTCCTACGCGAGCCATAGCACCGGTTACGTCACTTTTTTTCTGGACTCCATATCCTACAACTACTACTTCGTCTAAGGTTTCCGTATCTTCTTGAAGAGTAATTTGGAAGTTAGTATTTCCGGCCACGGATACTTCTTGTTTTTTATATCCTATATAAGTGATAGTGATTGTACCTTTCATTGGCACATTGGAAAGAGAAAACTTGCCATTTAAATCGGTAATTGTACCATTAGTAGTACCATTAACCAATACACTGGCACCAATAACCGGTTCTCCGGTGAAATCTGTAACTGTGCCCGAAATTGTCTTATTCTGGGCATAAGATTCTACTATTAAAAAAGAAAACAAAGTGAGGAGAAATAGCCGTCGGATAGTATCCTTATAGGCGTACAGGTGATTACCTTTTTTGTTGCTTTTCATACTTTAATTATTAAGTTATAAATATTGGTTTATATAGCCTTTATTGTTCATTTTCTTTTCGTCTTCTTTTGAGGACTTTTTATCTCTTGCTTTATTATATGGGGATATTCCTGTAATATAGGATTTTATAGAGGATTGGTAATGTAATGTATTATATAATATTTATATATTTACATAGTGTATTTATTGTTATTAAGTTAAACAAAAGTTAGATTCTCTTTTTAAAAGAAACTTTTTACATTCTACCTGTGAAAAAGTGTTGCAAACATAACGACTTAATCAAGATATAGCAATGCAGAATCGTACAAATGCATGGAAAATACCGTCTTTTGCACGATATTCCATGTTATGGGTGCGATTTTCGATTGGTGACCAATGACTATGAATCTTTTTGTTTCTATTTTATTGTATTGAAAATAGTAATTTATAAACCTAAAAAACGATATGGCGAATTTTTCAATTGTAATTGTTCCAACTAAAAAATTATCAAATGGCAGACATCGGATAAGGGTAGCAGTAGCCCACCATTCACAAACCAGATATATATCTACCCAGTTTACTTTGGATTCTGCCAACCAGTTAAAAAATGGTAGAGTAGTAAGGCATGAGAATGCTGCAAATATGAACATTTGTCTTCGAAGACTAATCAATGAGTATGAGGAAATTGTTACATCAATCAGCTATTTACCTGTAATCTCATGTACTGAGCTAATACGTATTATCACTTATGAACAAAAGAAAAAAGGAATCACTTTTCAAACTGTTGCGAAAGAGTATATGGATTTTATGAAAGGAAAAGAACGGGAGAAATCTTATAAACTCTACAAGATAGCTACAGAGAGATTCATTAAGTATATGAATGGAGATTTCCCTCTAATACAGTTGAGTCCTCTCCATATACAAGGATTTTCAAAAGCTCTCCGTAAAGAGAATCTGGCAGATACTACTATCAGGATATATTTGACTCTGATAAAAGTCGTATTGAATTATGCAGGTAAAATGAACTATGTAACTTATTCTATCCATCCTTTTGTTCTCTTTAAAATGCCTGCAAGTAATGTACGAGAACTCGATTTGTCAGTAGATGAATTAAAGAGAATACGAGACACTCGTCTTTTTAAACCTTCTCAATCTATAGTAAGAGATATTTTTATGCTTACTTATTATTTAGGTGGTATTAACTTGAGAGATTTGTTGGCATATAATTTTAAAGATAAAAAGTATATGAGATATATACGTCATAAAACACGTAATAGTAAAAAAGGAGAGAATGAAATTGCATTTACTCTACAACCCGAAGCAAAAGCTATCATAGATAAATATCTGACTAGAGACGGGTATTTAAAATTTGGAAAGTATTCATCTTATAGACAGATATACAGTTTGATTTTTCGACATATAGACAAGGTGGCACGACTTTCAGGGATAAGTAAAAAGGTTACTTACTATTCTGCTCGAAAGACATTTGCACAACATGGATATAATTTAGGAATCCAAATTGAGAAAATAGAGTATTGCATAGGGCACAGTATGAAAAACAATCGTCCTATATTCAATTATATCAAAATTATGCAAGAACATGCTGATAAAGTATTTAGGGAAATATTAAATCAGTTATTATAAAACGTTGATTCTTTTATGCCTCGTCTTGAGGCATTTCTTCTGTTTTCAAGTTTTTTCTCTATTGAAGATTCTTCAATAGCTGCCTCATTATTGTCTAACGGTAACTCTCTAATCCTAATAATGCTTTGATAAACAAGGCTTTCAAGTCAAAAGAGAATCTAACTTTTGTTTAACTTAATATTTTGAAGTATGATAAACTATGGAAAACACAGCCTTTCACTTATAGTCATTAGAAAGGATGAATTTCGAGGGCTATTCTTTATTACTTATGGAGAATCTATAAATGAGAATATATTTGTTTAACTTTAAAAAACATGGTATGAAAATAAACTATGTAACGGCTGCTTTTGCTCTGCTGCTTTTGGCGGGATGCAGTAATGACGTGAAAGAATCTGATATCAAATTTGCAGGAGAAACAGGTGCAAAAGTTTCTTTTAGTGCAGTGATTAATAATCAGGAGGCAAGTGAACTTAAGACTAGGGCTACGGAAACAAGTTGGGAAATGGGCGACTTGGTTGGAATTACATGCGGATCCCGGCAGGTGAATATTGAGTATGAATATACCGGTGGTGAAAATAGCTTGTTTGCCGCAAAAAGTGGATATGCTGAAGATATCTGGGTATTAGGTACTCAAGAATATGATGTGACAGCTTATTATCCGTTCACTGGAACATCAGGTACGGAAGCTGAAACCATTGAAGTGTCTACTGATAGTGAAAATCAGGCTACAGCAGAAAAACGTGAACAGATTGACTTTCTTTATGCATCAGGAAAGGCAACTGCCGAAACTCCCAATGTAAAATTAGCATTTAATCATGTAATGAGTCGTATCAAACTGACTTTTACAGCTGGTACGAATGTTACATTGTCGGATATCACATGCTACCTTATTAATTTGAAGAAGAACGGGACATTTAATCCGAATACAGGAGAAACAACTGTAAGTATAGAATCTGTAACGTCGGATGATGATATTGTATGGACTAAAGTAGGTGCAGCTGATAATTATACGATACAGGCTATCTTATTACCGCAAACTCCACAGAAAGAAGTCTATATCCAAGCAGGAATGAACGGATATTATTACGAAGTTCACTTTCCGAATTTGACAAAATTGGAGCCTGGGGTTTCTTATAATTATACTATTCAAGCTAATGAGTATAAAGATAATCCTTTTGTATTAACTATTACCGAAGAGACACAAATCATTGGATGGAAAAATGAAGATGGCGGAACTGTTGAGTCAGATCCGAGTGTAGCAGGAACAGGTACGAACATCACTAATCCAAGCTGGAATATCACAGAAGAAACTATTACTCCTACATCCAAAAAATGATATTTTGAATAAAACGAAAGAATTACTAAAAACTAAATAAAATCTGATTTATGAAAGTATATAACTATATATCAATGCTTCTTCTTGGAGTAGTGTCCTTGGCTTCTTGTTCGCAGGATGACGGGATAGAAGGTGAAAATATGGGAACTTTACAAGGCTTCCAAATCAGCGTATCTGAAGATGGCTTTCAAACTGTAAATGCTCCTGGAACGCGGGCTACGGAGAATAATTATACAACTAAATTTTCCGAAGGCGATATGATTGGTATTTTCGCAGTCAAAGGTGAAAATATTGTTGAAGATATAAATAACCGCCAATTTACGTATCAGGATGGGGAATGGGTGTTGACCGACGGTGAAGATGCTATAGAATATAAAGGTTCGGAGTTCTCTAAAATGAACTTTTATGCTTATTATCCCTATGACTCTAAAGTTACTTTCGAACCTGCGAATGATGATCCTTTCGCTACATATGTCAGCAATTGGAAAGTTGGAGTAGACCAAAGTGGTGATAACTATACTAAGTATGATTTGATGACAAGCACAGGGACTGTACAAGGTGACCGCTTGAAAGGGTCAATTGCTTTTACCATGCAGCATAGAATGGCGATGGCTGTGATACAAATGCCTGAAAAGGTGTATACCTTTACAAATACGGATGTAACACTGGAAGATTATAAATTGCCTGTAACTGTAGGTTCTTTTACTATAGATAATGTGGAGGCATCTCCTTATTATCAGGCAAGTACAGATACTTATCGCTTTTTGGTGAAACCCAATACGGCTTTTTCTATCAAAGGGACTTATACTGGAGCACAAGAAATGGATTATGCTGCTAACGGTACTTTGGAAAGTGGAACTGCAAAAAAATATGTGATCGAGGACACAAATAAGAGTTCACATCTTTTGGCTGTAGGAGACTATTATTGTGCAGATGGTTCTATTGTCAGCAAAGATGTAGAAACTGCACCAGACAATGTAATCGGTATTGTATATCATGTAGGTAATCCGCAACCGTCAATAACAACTCCTGCTACATATACAGAAACAAATGATGCATTGCGCCGTGATTATCCAAGCTGTACGCATGGACTCGTACTGGCTATAACTTACCCGTCAGTTGGTGGAACACAAACTGCTGCATTTTCAACTAATAGAGATGTGTTTTTTGGCGGCTGGTATTCAACGGATGAAGATTGGTCGGATAAATTTGTAGCTTGTACAACATATAATACTTCCATTGCAGCATATTTGGGATATAACAATACAGTATTAATGACGATGTCTCCTAATACATTTGTGTGCGACAAGGCTGTAAGTTATGTTGAGGCTTATCGTGGAGCAGTTTTCGTGCCTGCTTCTGCCTCTAGCTGGTATCTTCCCTCTTTATACGAATTAGATGAACTCGTAAATGTTATATCTACCGTTCAAGAAAGTATTAAAAACGCAGGTGGAGAGGCTCTGGCTGTAGGTAGTCGTCATTGGAGTAGTAATGAACGTACAGGAAATACAACGGTAATATATCAGCATCTACTTCAGGCTACAGGAGCATACCTGGTTGATAAATATCGAAACCAAGGAGGAGCAGCTGGTTATTTCCCTATGATGCTTGCATTTTAAAAGCATCAGGATAATTTGCTATAAGAAATATGTTGAGGATGTTGTCTAAAATAAATGGAGCGACTCTTTCAATATGCGATTAAAAAACTATTATGAGTGATAAATATGAATAAGAAAAACTTAATAAAAGGAACTGCTCTTCCTGTCGCACTGTTTTTCTCCTTCGCCCTGCTTCCGAGTTTCGGTAATCAAGGACAAGTCTTTGCTGCCATGGACGTAGTCCAGCAGCAAGGCTTCATCAAAGGAACGGTGGTAGATGATAAAGGCGAACCGGTGATCGGTGCGAATGTAGTTGTTGAAAGCACTAATATCGGTACAATCACCGATATTGATGGTGTGTTCAAAGTCAATGTACGCCCAGGTACAAAATTGAAAATATCCTTTATTGGATATAGCGACCAGATAGTGGCGGCAAAGAAAGATATGCGGGTTGTGCTGGTCGAAGATGCTACTGCCTTGCAAGAGGTAGAAATCGTAGCTTATGGTGTGCAGAAAAAAGTGACTATGACCGGTGCGATTGCCAGTGTGAAGAGTGAGGCTTTGACACGTACATCTGTAGGTTCTGTTTCTAATGTATTGGGAGGTCAAATGACAGGTTTGACTACTGTACAGTATTCCGGTGAGCCGGGTTCGGATGCTGCAGATATTTTTATTCGTGGTAAAGCAACGTGGGCAGATTCTACTCCATTGATACAAGTGGATGGCGTGGAACGTAGCATGAATGATATTGACCCGAATGAAATAGAGTCCATTTCTATCCTGAAAGATGCTTCGGCAACTGCTGTGTTTGGTGTTCGTGGTGCTAATGGTGTTATCTTGATAACTACTAAACGTGGTAGAGAAGGAAAGGCGAAAATTTCGTTTACTACTTCAGCTTCCGTATTGATGCCGACTAAAATGGTGGAGACGGCCAATTCGTATGACTATGCAACGTTTTATAATCAGATGCGTGCCAATGATGGGAAAGAAGCGATGTTTAGTGATGCGGTAATTCAGAAATTTAAAGATGGATCTGATCCTATTCGTTTCCCAAGTATTAACTGGGTCGATTATATCATGGGAGATGCCACCTTGCAAAGTCAACATAATGTTAATATATCCGGAGGTACGGATAAAGTACGTTATTTCATTTCTGCCGGAGCTTATACACAAGGGGGACTTTTCAATGAATTTCAGTTACCTTATAACATCAGTTATCAGTATCGTCGGTTCAACTACCGAAGTAATCTGGATATGGATGTGACAAAAACAACCACTCTGTCTTTTAATGTGGCGGGTAATGTTAATTCTTCTGATAAACCACGTACAAGTCAGGGCTCATCAGGTATGGTGAAAAATATCTATTATGCCACTCCATTCAAAAGTGCCGGTTTTGTAAATGATAAATTGGTTTACACTACAACTGACAGCTATGATGATGGAATGAGCCTGCCTTTTACTGGTGATATCGACCCATTTACTTACTATGGAGGTGGTGCTACTCGCACTAGTAATAACTCATTGAACGCTGACCTTGTTCTGGATCAGAAATTGGATTTTATCACGAAGGGACTTTCATTCAAATTGAAAGGATCTTATAATAGTTCATTCACTGTTTACAAATATCTATCCGGTGGAACAGAAATGACTTATAACCCTGTATTGTCAAGTGAGGGTATAGTAAATCTGCGCCCTGTGGATGGGAGTAAGTATACAGATGTAAGTTATAGTAGTGGTACAGGTAAATCGCGTGATTGGTATATGGAGGCAGGATTGAATTATAATCGTTCTTTCGGAAACCACAATGTAGGTGCATTGTTACTTTACAATCAGTCCAAAGAATATTATTATTCAAATACAGAATATCCAGATGTTCCGCGTGGTTATGTCGGACTGGTAGGACGTGTCACTTATGACTGGAAGAATCGTTATATGATTGAAGCTAATATGGGTTATAACGGTTCTGAGAACTTTGCTCCGGATAAACGTTTTGCTCTTTTTCCTGCAGGTTCTGTGGGTTGGGTGATGAGCGAAGAAAATTGGTTTCAACGTGCAAAACCGTTCGTTAGTTTCTTGAAATTACGTGCTAGTTTCGGATTGGTAGGTAATGACAAGATCAGTGGTAGCCGGTTTATGTATACAGCTGACCCGTATAGCGTTAACTTAAATGATTTAACCAATCGATATGCAAGTTCTTCCGGTAGTGGTGGCTATGGCTATTTTTTCGGAACGGACGGTCTGAATGTTACAACTAGCAAAGGAGCCTACGAAAAATCAAAAAATAATCCGGACGTATCATGGGAAAAAGCTTTCAAGCAGAATTATGGCATGGATATCAACTTCTTTGATGACCGATTATCCGCTACAATCGAATATTACAAGGAACATCGTTGGGACATTCTGTTGCAGGATGGAACAGCGCCAGGTATGCTGGGATTTACCACACCATATTCAAATCTTGGGGAAGTGAAAAACTGGGGATGGGAATTATCACTGAAATGGAATGATAGAATAGGTAAGAATTTCCGTTATTGGGCAGGGATTAATCTCTCTTACAACCAGAATGAGATCATTGAACGTAAAGAATCACCGCAAGATTACGACTATCAGTATTTGAAAGGTCACCGCATTGGTTCGCGTAGCCAGTATGTTTTTTGGCGTTATTACGATGAAAGTACTCCCGAACTGTATGAAAAGACATTCAATCGTCCATTCCCAACACATTCAGTAGACTTGAAAAATGGGGATGCTGTGTACGTTGACTTAAATGGTGACCGTCAAATAGACTCTAACGATATGAGTTACGACTATGGATTTACGGATGATCCGGAATATATGGTTGGTCTTAATTTCGGATTTGCCTGGAAGAATTGGGAAGTAAATACACAGTGGACAGGGGCTTGGAATGTAAGCCGTATGATTTCAGATGTATTCCGTCAGCCCTTTGTCTCTTCTGCTACCAAGACCGGGGGGGGACTGTTGGCTTACCACTTGACCAATACATGGACTACAGAGAATCCTTCGCAGAATGCGGAATATCCTCGTGCAACTTGGGATAATGCGGACAATAACTATGCCACTTCTACACTGTATGAGAAAGATGCCAAGTACTTGCGTCTGAAAACGCTTACCGTGTCTTATAACTTCCAGTTTCCTTTCATGAAGAGATTAGGATTGAACACCTGTCAATTGGCATTCAGTGGTTACAATCTGTTGACGTTTACCCCATACCTTTGGGGAGATCCGGAAGCAACAGCAAGTAATGCACCTTCCTATCCATTGACTAAGACCTATACAGTGAGTTTGAAATTAGGATTCTAACCGTTTTTAGAAAGAAAAAATATGAAACAACGATATAAATGGCTCGTCAGAGCAGTGATAGGGGGGATTCTTTGCATAGGTTCTGTATCCTGTGTGGACGAAATTAAATTTGGAAATAGCTTCCTTGATAAAGCACCGGGCGGAACGGCTACTAAAGATACGGTGTTTAACAGTGCTACCTATACGCGTCAATTTCTGAATTCCTGCTACAGTCGCCAATATTATGGACTGCCTTATGGAAATAGCTCGAATGTCGATTTCCCGGACTCATCTAATCCTTATCTGGGAAAGTTTGATGCGTTGACTGACTGTTGGCAACTTCATTATGAGTCTACTACCATTTACAATAGTTACTATAGTGGTACACACACAGCCAATTATGGAACGCGTGGTGATATCTTTGGGTACACTCGTGAGGTAGTGTGGCAGGTTGTACGCTGGTGTTGGTTGTTATTGGAGAATGTGGATAATGTACCGGGTATGAGCGATACAGAAAAAACAAAGATAAAAGCAGAAGCTAAGTGTATAATGGCTGCCCGCTATTTTGATATGTTCCGCCATTACGGAGGATTACCATTAGTTTACGAATCATTTTCCGGAACAGAATCAAGCTATAACTTACCGCGTGCTACTGTGGAGGAAACAGTAAAATATATGATTAACCTGTTGGATGAAGCTATTAATTCAGGAGGGCTTGAATGGGCTTATACAGGAGCGGATGCTACTACTGAAACGGGACATTGGACAAAAGCCGGAGCGATGGCTCTGAAGTGTAAAATCTGGCAGTTTGCTGCTTCTCCTCTATTTAATGCCAGCCAGGGATATGCAGGCGGAAGCAGTGAAGCTGAACAACAACATCTGGTGTGGTACGGAAGCTATCGTTCAGAACTTTGGGACAACTGCTTGGCAGCCTGCAAGGAGTTCTTCAACGCTATGGCAGTGAATGGATTCTATCAGCTGAAAGAAGCAACTGGTGATACTCCTGCTGATTACCGCTATGCTTATCGTATGGGATATGTATTGCTGAATAGTCCCGAAGTGTTACACTCTGTCCGTGTAAATGGGTATGAGACAACCGGTGGTTCTTCAAGTTATTTCTGGCATGCCTGGTGTAACAATGGTCGTAATTCATATACCCCCACACAAGAATATGTGGAAATGTTTCCTTGGGCAGATGGTACACCTTTCGATTGGGATAAGACTGAAGCAGAAGGTAAGTTGGACGAGATGTTCCTGAAGGGGACTTTTAAAGATGGGGAACAAACACTTTCAGATCTTGATTTAACACGTGACCCACGTCTATATGAATCGGCGATAGTGAACAACGTACCTGAAAATCTAGGATGGTCTTCTGCCAGCATGAGTGGTGACCCGTGGGAGCTTTGGGTAGGCGGCTCGGATGCCGGAACAAGCTCTTTCCTGGAGAGTGGACGTTTTGCCACCGGTTACGAGAATATGAAATACTACTTGAGTGATAGCGATTATAATCGCCAGGGGGTACATTGGGTATATCTTCGTTTGTCCGACCTTTATTTGACTTATGCAGAAGCATTGCTTCAAGCCAACAATGATCTTCAAGGAGCTGTAAACCAAATTGATATTGTGCGTGCTCGTGTCGGACTGCCCGGACTCGTGAAATGTAATCCCGACAAGAATCTGCTTTCTGACAAAGACGCTTTACTGGAAGAACTATTGCGTGAACGTGCCTGTGAACTAGGTATGGAAGATAGCCGTTACTTTGACTTGGTTCGTTACAAACGTGCCGATCGATTCGAAACTCCTTTGCATGGATTGCTGATCTATCGTTTGGATAGTAATGGTTCACCTATAGAGAAAGCATGGCGTGAAGGATCTGATAAAACAACAAGTAAGAATGGCGGTGCTTTGCAGCCTGTAAAGTTTAGTTATAAAAAGTTCCAATTGAAAAACAGAACGCGTGTCTGGTGGACAAAAGGTTTTGATTCCAAGTGGTACCTTTCTCCGTTCCCACAGAGTGAAATCAACAAAGGATATGGGTTGATTCAGAATCCGGGATGGTAATGAGGCAACAAATATGAATAACGATATTAGATAATAATATGAAGAAATATAAGATTCTGGTACTGGCTCTGTTGGCATGTTTAAGCATTCCGGGTGGAGCACAGAATACTGACAACAATATTACAGGTGTTGTTGTAGACAAATGGGGAAATCCTGTGTATGGAGCATCCGTACAAGTAGCAGGTTTACCGTCTGTCAGAGTAGAGACCGACAAGAATGGTAAATTTGAGATTGCTGCCGAGGCAGGGCGGAGTTTACAGGTGGTGACATCGGATAAAGGTTCTACCACTGTAAAGGTGGAGAAAAACGGAAAACCAGTGAGGATAGTGATGGATTATGGAGCGGAAACAATTGATGTAGGAGCCAATCGTACATTCACCCGTCACGAATCAACTGCAGCGGTTTCTACTGTGTATAACGAGGAATTCAACAAGCGTGCCTCAAAGGATATTTCTAATTCTCTTTTCGGACAAGGACTGGGACTAACCACTTTGCAAAATGCAGGTAACTACTCCACCGTGGAGCCTACCTTTTATATACGTGGCTTGCAGAGCTTGTCAAGCAGTTCACCGCTTATATTGGTAGATGGTTTGGAACGTGATATGAGCTTGATAACCCCGGAAGAAGTAGAATCAGTATCTATATTGAAAGATGCTGCCGCGGTAGCATTATATGGATACAAAGGTATTAATGGTGCTGTCCTGGTGACTACGAAACGTGGTAAGTATAACACCAGAGAAGTGAACTTTACTTACGACCACGTGACGAATTTCCAAGTGCGTCGTCCGGAGTTTGCGGATGCTGCAACCTATGCTGAAGCAATCAATGAAGCACGTGGCTATGAAGGATTGAGCGCACGTTATACTTCGGATGAAATTAATATGTTTCGTAATGGAACGGTGACAGGAAGCGGTATTGGTGCAAATATATCTGCCATGCTTCCTTATCTTTATCCGAATGTGGACTGGATTGATGAAACATTCAAAAACACAGGTATCTCAAATAAATATACCATTGAGTTCCGAGGTGGAGGTAATAAGTTTCGTTACTACACGATGGTTGGATTACTAACCGATAAAGGTTTCATAAAGAATGCCAATATGAACGATGGATACTCTACGCAAGATAAATATTCTCGTGCCAACTTGCGTTCGAATTTGGATATCGATTTGACGAATACGACTAAATTGAAGTTGAATATTCTGGGTACATTGGCGGAATCAAGTCGTCCGGGAGCTTCGGCAGATTTGTGGAATATGGTTTACTCATTGCCTCCCTCTGCTTTCCCCGTACGTACAGAAGATGGAACTTGGGGTGGTAATTCCACTTGGGCAGGCACATTAAACCCTGTGGCACAGTCACAAGGCGCGGCCTATAGTAAGGGACATACACGTAGTTTGTTTGCTGATTTGACTTTATCACAAGACTTATCCGGTTTCGTAAAAGGATTAGGAGTTGATTTGCGTTTGGCCTATGACAACTATTCGTCTATCTGGGAAGACCATAGTAAGACTTATTCTTATAAAGGGTATACGGCCAGTTGGACAGACCCTAGTGCCGGTGGTCCGATGTATACTACTGTTACGGGTGGTACGCCTAGCGAAATGTCAACCAGTGCTAATACAAACGATTGGACACGCCAGTTTAACTTTTCCGGTAATATTAACTACAACCGCTCGTTTGGTAAACATGATCTCTATTCTCAATTGAAGTGGGAGTATGAATATCGTGACAGTTACGGGTTAAACACTACCATCTACCGTCAGAATGTGTCATGGTATACTCACTACGGGTTCAATAAACGGTATTATGTAGATTTGGCACTGTTGGGGTCTGAATCGAGCCTGTTGGCACCGGGACATAAGTGGGCTTTTTCACCCACCATCTCTGCAGCTTGGGTGCTTTCGGAAGAGAACTTCCTGAAGAACACTTCGTGGATTGACTTATTAAAACTACGGGCTTCATTTGGTGTTATCAATGCCGATTATCTTCCTAAAGATGGAAGCAATACGGTTTATGACTATTGGGATCAGATTTATTCGACTTCCGGTACAATGTATCGTTTTGATTCCGGTTACAACTCTGCTTTCGGAAGTACGTATGTCAGTCGTTTAGCAACTGTAAACTCTACCCATGAAAAGGCTTATAAATATAATGTAGGTATTGATGCCACCTTGTTTAAAGGGTTGAATTTGACGTTGGAAGGCTATTATCAACGTAGAAAAGATATTTGGGTATCTTCCGAAGGGCAGTATTCCACGGTATTAGGTATGGATGCTCCTTTTGAGAACGCAGGTATTGTAGATAGTTGGGGCACGGAGATTGGTCTGGACTATACCAAACGGATAGGTAATTTAGTTTTTAACATCGGAGGTAATTTTGCCTGGAATCGGAATGAGATTAAAGAACAGTTAGAAGAACCACGTCTATATAACAATTTGGTGCAAACCGGTCATCGGTTGGGACAAGTTTATGGAATGATAGCAGAGGGCTTTTTCAAAGATAAAGAGGATATAGCAAATAGTCTTACACAGAATTTCAGTACGGTAGTACCAGGCGATATTAAATATAAAGATGTAAATGGTGATGGCATCATTGATTCCAACGACCAGACAGCTATTGGATATAGCACTACTGCTCCTGAAATTTATTATTCATTCCATTTGGGAGCTGAATGGAAAGGACTTGGTTTCGATGCCATGTTCCAGGGCGCTGGTAATTACTCTGCCGTATTGAATACAAAAAGCGTGTTCTGGCCATTAATCAGCAACTCGTCTCTTTCTACTCACTATTATGAAAATCGTTGGACGCCGGAGAATCAGAATGCTAAATATCCGCGTCTGAGTTCAGAAAGTAATGCTAATAATTATCAGACTAATACCATTTGGCTGGCTGACCGTTCATTTTTGAAATTACGTAACCTGGAAGTTTACTACAAATTTCCCAAACGTTTGATGGAGCGTACTAAAATATTAGGTAGTGCCAAGTTGTATGTCCGTGGAGTAGACTTACTTTGTTTTGACCACATTGATGTGGCGGATCCGGAATCTTACGGTGCGACAAACCCGCTGAATAAGAGCGTGGTAGTTGGTGTGATAATAGGTTTTTAATCACTAAAAACAATGCGAAAGAATGAAACTGAATAAATTGATATATAGTGTTCTGGGCATCTTTGCTCTTTCCTCTTGCGCGGACAATATGGAATATAAAGAATACAGTAATTATGACGCGAATTATGTGAAACGTACTTTTGGTGATGTGGGCGGTTTAGTGTCCAACATTTATCAAGAACTCGACACTGACTTCGGTAACTATAGCGGGGCTGTTTTAGGCTCTGCTACGGATGAAGCGGAATATGCCTATACAGGAAATTCGATTGAGTATTTCTACAATGGTTCCTGGAGTCCGACAAATGCACAAAGCAGTATGTGGACTGCCTGTTATAAGGCTATTGCCGATTGTAATCTTTATTTGGAAGAGTTTACGGGACTGACTTTTTCTGATTATGAACAAATATCAGATTATAAAGCGGAGATGTACCGTTATAACAATTACCAATATGAAGTTCGTTTTTTGAGAGCTTATTTCTATTTCAATCTGGTGCGACAATACGGTGATGTTCCTTTTACGGATCATGTATTGTCAACGAGTGAGGTCAACTCACTCACTCGTACACCTGCGCAAGATATTTTTGATTACATCATTTCCGAATGTGATGCAATAAAAAATGATATTATCCCTGACTATACCAAATTGGGAGATTTAATGCCTTCAGGTGAATCAACAGAGACAGGTAGAGCTAACAAACGTGCTGTGTTGGCACTCAAAGCGCGTACTGCCCTTTATGCAGCGAGTCCATTGTTTAATCCGGACAATAATAAAGAATTATGGTATCGTGCTGCGACGGCAAGCAAAGAACTGATTGATGCTTGTGACGAAGCCAAGATGAAATTAATCAGTGAATATGAAACTCTGTGGAGTGCAACAAGCTATAATGATGCTATTGATGAACTTATTTTTGGAAAACGCGCTTCGACCGGTACCAACTCATTCGAAAAATATAATTTTCCCATTGGATTGGAAAATTGTAAGGGAGGAAACTGTCCTACACAAACGTTAGTAGATGCATACGAATTTCAGGCAACCGGTTTGAGACCGGATGAAACTACTGGTTATGATAAGAATCAACCTTATTATGAAGGACGTGACCCGAGATTTGAAAAAACAATAGCTAAAAATGGCGATACAAAGTGGCCGAACTGGAATGAAACAGCTTTGGAAACCTATACGAGTGGAGCAAATGGTGAACCTTTAAGTGGAGGTACTCCTACCAGTTACTATTTGAAAAAGTATTGTCAGGCTGCGGTAAATACAACTTCTGCAAGTGCTTCTACATCTTATCATACATGGATTACGTTCCGTTTGGGTGAGTTTTATTTGAACTATGCGGAAGCATTGTTCAAGTATTTCGATAATCCTTATACAAAAGATCCTGAATTTGGAGTTTCTGCCAATGATATGGTGAATAAGACTCGTATTCGGGTTAAAATGCCGGAATTTCCTACCGGTATGACTAATGCAAATTGGTGGAAGAAGTATAAAAATGAACGTATGGTAGAGCTTGCTTTTGAAGGACATCGTTTTTGGGATGTACGCCGTTGGAAAGAAGCAGATACTTATTTCAAGAGTATTGATGAAATGAAAATCACTAAAAATTCAGATGGTTCATTTAAATATACTCGTAATACGGTGAGTCGGCAGTGGGATGACAAGATGTATTTATTCCCGATTCCGCAGAGTGAAAGAGGGAAGAATCCTAACTTAGTGCAAAATCCGGGATGGTAAATGATTATTAAACAAAAAAGGTACTGAATATGAAGAAGATATTATATACAATGGGATTGTTGAGCTTGCTGATGTCAGGTGCTTGCTCAGAAAGTGATCCTATAGTCGACGACAGTAATAATTCAAACCAACCGGAGGAAGTCTTGCCAGACTTGCCGACGGAGGTAATCACAGGTAGTCGCGCAATGTGGGTTAGTTATGATCCTATGTCAAGTTCTGATGTAAACAATGCAACAGGTATTTCGTCTGCATTAATAAGTTGGAGATTACTGTTGACTGATCCGGCGAATACGGCTTTTGATATTTATAAATCGGAAAATGGTGGTATAGAAGTAAAGCTGAATGAGGAAGCGATTACAAATACTACTTGTTGGACGGATGCAGATATTGATCCGGATAAGAATAGTTATTATCGAGTGACACTGGCCGGTCAGACAGAAACGCTTTGTGACTATACCTTTACCTCTCAAATGGCAACCAAATTCTATCATGAAATTGTCCTAAATACGAATGTGCCGGATTTATCATTAACATACTCTCCGGATGATATTCAGGTAGGCGATCTGGATGGTGACGGTGAATTGGAAATTGTTGTGAAAAGAGAACCGTATGACGGAGCTAATCAAGGTGGATGGCGCAATGGTACCACTTTGCTTGAAGCGTATAAGATGAACGGTACGTTATTATGGCAAATAGACTTAGGTATAAATATTCGTTCCGGTTCGCATTATACTTCTTATATATTATATGATTTTGACGGAGATGGCTTGTGTGAAATCGCATTCCGTTCGTCCGAAGGAACGAAGTTCGGTAATGGTAAACAAATTACTGATGCGAATGGAAATGTGAATGATTATCGTATACGTGACACGAATGGTGTGGGTTGGTATTCGGGAGCAAGCCTGTATACAACTTGTGGATTGATATTGGAAGGCCCTGAATATATTTCTATTTGCCGTGGATATGACGGTTGCGAAATCACGCGTGTTACTAATATACCTCGTGGCAAAGAAGATGAATCTAAAACCTCTCGTGCTCAATATTGGAATAGCTATTGGGGGGATGATTATGGAAACCGTATGGACCGCTTCTTTATTGGTGTGGCTTATCTGGACGGTATACCAGACGAAACAACTGGTGTAAGAACAGCCAATCCCAGTCTGATTATCAGTAGGGGTATTTACGCGAATTGGCAGGTGTGGGCATTCGACTTGAAAGGAGGCGAACTGGTGAATCGTTGGAAATTTGATACAGCCGACCATGATGATAAATGGAAAGCGATGTGTTCACATTGTTTCCGTGTGGCTGATTTGGATGGTGACGGAAAGGATGAAATATTATATGGATCAGCAGCTATTGACGATAATGGAGTAGAACTATGGTGTACGGGAAATGGTCATGGCGACTGTTTGTATGTGGGTAAATTCATTCAAGACCGTGCAGGATTACAAATTGTTGCTTGTTTTGAGGAAGAGGAAACTTACAGTACACAAGGGCTTGGATACGGTTGTCAGGTGATTGATGCGCGAAATGGAAACCTGATTACCGGACATGGAGCAGGTAAAAATGGTGATGTGGGACGTTGTATTGTAGCAGATGTAGATCCGGATAGTCCGGGATTTGAATATTATTCGTCTTTGCAGTCGGGTATGTACAGTTGTAGTAGTGGTGGAGTGGTTGCTACTGATTATCCGAAAGGAATTGGTAGTGGTGTGATGTATAATGCTGCTATTTATTGGAGTGGCCAGCCGACTAGAGAAATGTATGACCGTGCTTGTGTTGTTAGTTACAAGAACAATCCGGATGTAAACAAGACAAATAAAAATCGTTTGGTGTATTTCGGTATTTATGGTGCTAACGACGGAAATCACAGTACGAAATATAATCCTTGTTACTATGGCGATTTCCTCGGTGATTATCGTGAAGAGGTCATTTTAGGTTCGAGTGATGGTAAGTCTATTTATATATTCTCGACTAACCATCCTACGACTCATCGTTTACCTCATTTGATGACAGACCACACTTATGATATGTCTCAAGCTATGCAGAATATGGGATATAACCAGGGGACTAATTTAGGTTACTACGTCGGTGCAGAAACGATGAAGAATGCAGAATAAGAAGAACTTTATTTGAAAGATTAGTTTGTAAAAAAGAACAATCCGACCATTTTGTCGGGTTGTTCTTTTTTTCATATTTGCACAAATCGCCATATAAATGGATGATATTCCATTTCTTTATTAATCGGCTCTCCTTATTTTTGCAGTGTGACATAGCTTATTGACGTATGAAGAACATATTTCCTCTTTTGTTCCTTTTCATCACTTTGGGAATGAACATGAATGCACAAGACAATCAAGTCTCCGGCCTCAACGCCCGCCAGTTTCATAAATATTGGAAGGTCGAATCGGAGTCTCCTGATTATAAAGTGACATTTATCGGTGATACAGCTGAAATCGTTTCTCCCAAAGGGCTAACTCTCTGGAGAAAAGAAAAGATGAATGGACGGGTGACGATTGAATATGACGCGTGTGTAGTTGTAGAAAAAGAAGGAGACCGATTGAGTGATTTGAATTGTTTCTGGATGGCTTCGGATCCTACCTGTCCTGATAATATCTGGAAACGTGAAAAGTGGCGCAACGGAATCTTTCTGAATTGTTATTCCCTGCAACTCTACTATATGGGATATGGTGGAAATTATAACTCCACTACGCGCTTCCGCCGTTATGACGGTAATGAGGCAGGAATCGCAGATCCGAAAATACGTCCTGCTATATGGAAAGAATATACGGATGCCGACCATTTGCTAAAGGCAAATCACTGGTATCACATCAAGATAACCAATGAAGATAATAGGGTTAGTTATTACATCGATGGCGAGCGACTGGTGGACTTCCGCGATGCCGAACCTCTGACTGAAGGATGGTTCGGTTTTCGTACCACCTTATCACGTACCCGCATTACTAATTTTCGCTATGAATGTTCACCTCAACAGATTTCTGCCGTCCCTTTGCATTGGATCGGTGATACCCCTGAACAGGATAAAGCGGTAAGTTTCGGAGTTCCTTTTGATGAAGGAGATGTATTTCCTGCAACTCCGTTGCGGCTAAAAGTGAATGAATATCAAGATATTCCAGTGGATACCTGGCCATTAGCCTATTGGCCGGATGGCTCAGTGAAATGGAGCGGAGTTGCCGGAGTCATTCCTGCCGGAACGGAAAGATTGACATTAGAAAAAGCCTCCAAGAAAGCAAAAACGACCAATAAACAGCCTAAGGCTTCTATCTCTATCACTGAAACACCTGAAAATATTCAAATTGAAACAGGGGTACTTTCTGTTTTTATCCCTCGATACGGAGATTTCCTGATTGATAGTCTGTTATATAAAGGAACTAAAGTAGGAGAGAAAGCACATCTTATTTGTAGCACTCAAAGCAAACCGATTCAAGAAAATACATCTCAAATATCTTTTACTCGTTACATAGGAGAAATAAAATCAGTAACCGTAGAACGTCTGGGTTCAGTACGGGCACTTATAAAGTTGGAAGGCGTGCATCGGAACAGAAATAAGGAGATTGATACGAACTACTCTGAAGGGAACTACGCGAATGACTCTGATGAGAACAGTCAGAATAATCGTGAGTGGCTTCCTTTTGTTGTCCGCCTCTATTTTTATGCTGGTAGTGAACAGATAAAAATGGTGCATAGCTTTATCTATGACGGCGATCAGAAGATGGATTTCATCCGTAGTCTGGGCATTCGTTTCGATGTTCCGATGCGTGAAGCCCTGTACAACCGTCACGTCGCTTTTTCGTGTGCGGATGGAGGAGTCTGGAGTGAACCGGTGCAACCATTAGTGGGACGACGTATGCTTACCATGCCACAGGTACAAGATGAACCATCTCTGCAACAGCAACAAATGGAGGGCAAACGTATTCCTCCTTATGAAGCTTTTGACGAGAAAAACCGGGAATTGCTTAATGACTGGGCTTCATGGAATGGCTACCGCCTGTCTCAACTCACGGCTGACGCATTCTCCATTCGTAAACGTACCAATGGTGATGCTCCCTGGATAGGGACTTTCTCCGGTACCCGTAGTGACGGTTATGCTTTTGCCGGTGATATAACAGGTGGACTGGGACTTTGCCTACATGACTTCTGGCAATCTTATCCGTCTTCTATCGAAATTTCAGATGCAAGAACTCCGGTTGCCACGCTTACTGCCTGGCTGTGGAGTCCGGATGCAGAACCGATGGACTTACGCCACTATGATAATGTGGCTCACGGTCTGAATGCCAGCTATGAAGATGTGCAGGAAGGAATGAGTACTCCCTATGGTATTGCCCGCACCACCACGCTCACTCTCGTTCCGCAAGGAGGTTACACAGGAAAGAAAACTTTTGCGGATGATGCCCGACAGCTCTCTGCCACCAGCATATTAATGCCAACTCCGGAATACCTGTATAACCGCCGAGCCTTTGGAATATGGAGCCTCCCCGATCGCAGTACTTCCTTTCGTATTCGTGTGGAAGAGCGTCTGGATGCTTACATCCACTTCTACCAGAAAGCTATTGAACAGAACAAATGGTATGGCTTCTGGAATTATGGTGATGTGATGCACGCTTATGATCCTGTCCGTCATACCTGGCGTTATGACGTCGGAGGCTTTGCCTGGGACAATACAGAACTAGCTTCCAATATGTGGCTTTGGTATAATTTTCTCCGTACCGGTCGTGCCGACATCTGGCGTATGGCTGAAGCCATGACCCGGCATACGGGTGAAGTCGACGTTTACCACATTGGTCCGAATGCCGGATTGGGTAGCCGTCATAATGTGAGTCATTGGGGGTGTGGTGCAAAAGAAGCACGAATCAGTCAGGCCGCCTGGAACCGTTTCTACTATTATCTCACTACTGACGAACGCTCTGGAGACTTAATGACCGAAGTCAAAGATGCCGACCATAAACTCTACGAACTAGACCCTATGCGTCTGGCTCAACCTCGCAGTGAATATCCTTGCACTGCACCTGCCCGTTTGCGTATCGGTCCCGACTGGCTGGCCTATGCAGGTAATTGGATGACAGAGTGGGAGCGTACGGGTAACACGGCTTATCGTGACAAAATCATAGCAGGAATGAAGAGTATTTCCGCCTTACCCAACCGCCTGTTTACCGGCCCAAAAGCTCTGGGATTTGATCCGGAAACAGGTATCATCACAACCGAATGTGATCCGAAATTAGAATCGACTAATCATTTAATGACGATCATGGGCGGATTTGAGGTTGCCAATGAAATGATGCGTATGATTGATATACCCGAATGGAAAGACGCCTGGCTTGACCATGCCGCACGTTATAAGAAGAAAGCATGGGAACTTAGTCACAGCCGTTTCCGTATATCCCGCCTGATGGCTTATGCGGCTTATCATCTGCGTGATAGACAAATGGCAGAAGAAGCCTGGACGGACTTATTCACCCGTTTGGAACATACACCTGCACCCTCTTTCCGCATCACGACCATCCTTCCACCGGAAGTTCCGGCTCCATTAGACGAATGTGCAAGCATCAGCACGAATGATGCTGCCCTTTGGAGCCTCGACGCTATTTATATGCAGGAAGTTATTCCGAGGGATGAATAATTGATACGTTTGATATATGGTTTTATCGACGAGACAGTAGTTTTCCTATCCCGGCGTTCTGTTTTTAAGATTAGACTGGAGAATAATCCTTTTAGGATTGGTGAACTGGAGGAAAAACTGCATAAATGAATGCAATAATATACGGAAATATAGCCAGAAAGTGAATGATAACCGATAGAATATGTAGCTTTTCTAGTAGATAAACTGTTCGTTGGGTTTAAACCAACGAGGTGTTCCTCGGTGAGGAACACTACCTTCCTCACCGGGAAATCTATCTTTCATCGGTGAGGAAGCTGCAAATGTACTTTCTTTAGGTTGTTTTTTATCTAATTGGCTCAAAAATGAAATGATAAGATGAATGTTATAATGAGGGGTGTTCTGCTAAAATAACGCCTATTCGTAAGGATTGAACGTATAACATTTATTATTTGACAGATATTAGCCACATAAGATAGAATGAAGAAATAAGATATTGGGAAATGTAGGGATTATTTCATCCTCCCTTATTCATTTATGTCATTCTTCCTTTTCTGCAATGCTTAAATATTCCTTTTTTAATATTGAATATGTAAGCATTCGATATGGTCGATATTTCTTCTTAGTCTTTATTGCATTATTATTTCAGATACTCTTTCAACGGGCAATCGGTCTTTTTCAGTCCTTCGGCAATGCTTTTCGCATTCATGTGTGCTCCCTTCAGGGAAGTGTGCGTATGGTCGTGGTTATAGTAAGTAGCTGCTTTCTTGATACCCACCTTTTCCAGTTTATCGGCACTAATCTTATTTAGATCAATGAAGTAAGCTCCGGTAGCTTCGGCTGCTTCACGTGTCCATTTACCAAAAGACTCTGTGTTGCGTTCTATTTTTCCATCTTTCCATTTGTTACGCGGAGTATGGCTTAGAACGATGGGAACAGCTCCTTTCTCCTGAACGTCCATAATGAATTTCCGAAGATACCAGCCGAATGTATAAATCACCTGATATTTCCCTGTTTTCTCCATCAAAAAGACTTTGCTCTCGTCACTGGAACCACGTAATTCGGCACGGGCTTTGCCTACATTAATGTCTCCCGCATCATTATGTCCGAACTGAATCAGCACAAAATCTCCCGGCTGCAAGGCATTATAAACCTTATCCCAACGACCTTCGTCCAGGAAAGTGCGGGCACTGCGTCCTGCCATGGCACGGTTTTCTACAGAAATTTTATCCAGATTGAACTCATCGGCAATTACGCTTCCCCAACCCCACATACCGTTTTTGTCTTTATCTTCATTTCGGACTGTACTGTCTCCGATAGTAAACAATACCGGACGTCCATCTTTACGACTGGAACCTGTCACAGTATCTTTCTCAACGGGCTTCAGATAATTGGCCAATTCCAATCCTTCATAAGCACGTATTCCATCCGCAGCAGATTCCGCATTGACTTTGGCACCGAAAGCACTTGTGTGTATACGGTCGATGTAGAACATATATTTCACCTTATTCTTACCGAACTTCTCGAATTTGCGGGCACTGATATCATTCAAATCAATAAAAGGAACCCCCTGTTCTTCGGCTACTTGCTTTGCCCACAATCCGAAAGTCTTGTTGACGCGTGTGATGATGGTGCTGTCTTTATCTTCCCAAGCATTACGGGGAGTAAGCGAGAATAGGATAGGATGAGCACCTTTTGCTTTTACATCCTGAATAAAACGGCGCATATATTCCCCGTATGTATATACGGTTTCTTTCACTCCGGTCTCTTTGATGGTTACGTTCAGCGTATCTTTGCCGATTCCCGGAATAGAGGCGCGGGCACGTCCGCTGTCATAAGGACCATTGTCATTGTGTCCCAATTCGATGATAACCCAGTCTCCGGGGCGTACCCCTTTGATTACATCCGGCCAAAGACGGTTGTAGAAAGTACGGCTGCTGGTACCTCCCAACGCATGATTCTCAACAGTAATCCGGTTGGAATCGAAATAGTCGCCGGCAAAATAGCCCCATCCCCATTGTCCGTTGTTGCCATTTCCTAAAGTTCCGGTACGCATGGTTGAATTACCTACCAGAAACAGAACCGGGTTGTTACCTTTCCGGCTGGAACCGGCTTCCGGCCGCGAGGTGCGTGCCTTATTCAAGCTGTCCAGCGTGTTGTCAACCACCTGATTGACGTCTGCCATGGGAGCGGAAACTTTATTTTGCGCTTGCAGTTGTAAACTGCATACAATGATTATCAGTCCGCACGTATACTGAAACAATTTATTTTTCATGTTCGTTTTCTTTTTTAGGCACGGATTACACGGATTTCACGGTTTTAGTGCTATGATTACGTAAAACAACCGTGTTAATCCGTGTAATCCGTGCCTTATTATTCTCTTATACCTTATCGAAAACTGTATGTTATTTTAATTTATAAACTTCTGTTCCGGCAAGCAGGAAACAACCGACTCCGTAGTCTTCAAAATCGGGTACACTCTTGTAAGTAACCGGCTGTCCGTCTTTAGGCTCCTTGCCTGTTCCCTGCACATATCCCAGAAATCCGTTCGGGTGTACGGCATCTTTCACCATAGCGTTCCATGCTTTTAACAGGACGGGAAGATACTCTTTACGGTCGAGCAATCCGTTGCGGACTCCCCAAGCCATACCATAAACAAATAAGGCCGTACCGGAAGTCTCTTTTCCTCCGAAGTTCGTCGGGTCGTGAAGACTGACATTCCAGAAACCATCTTCACGCTGACATTTTTTCAAAGCCTTGCTCATGGTCAGGAAATCATTGATATAGTCCTGACGATGTTTCTCGTCAGAAGGAATTTCATCCAACACACGTACCAAAGCAGCATATACCCATCCGTTTCCACGACTCCAATAGCAATCTTCGCCATTCGGCTCTTTATATGGAGGATTAAAATCCTGATCACGCCACCACAGACCGTCTTTAGGGTTGAACATACCCGTTTCATCGTGTTGGCTGCGTGTGTAGTAGTACATATCCCACATCTTATCGTAGTATTTCTGTTCTCCGGTCATTTTTCCGAATTTAGCGAAGATAGGCATTGCCATTTGTACGGCATCAATCCACCACCAGTCGTTCACCTGCGGCGTATTCACCACCATATCGATGCTCGCTTTGATATTCCGGATCATATTCGGGTCTGACGGACAGATTTTATAGATATCAATGTATGCCTGTCCGCAACAATGATCGTCCGCATTACGGGTAGTATTGCCGTTGCGCATTCCCCATTTGTGGAAATCTGCCCAGTCGTAAGTATACTTATAATAATCCTCGCGCGGATAAATAGAATAGAGAGCCATCAATCCTTCATAGTATACACCACGCGTCCAGATATTGCTGGGACGTACACGACCATAAAAACTGGGAGTAGTGTAATCGGCATACTTCTTCATAAAGTAGTCATTCACCTTTATGATATTCTCTAAAGTCTCTTTTTGTGCCGGGAGCTCTTGTGCTGTGACCGTATGGACTGGTATCAGACAAGAAAGAAGCAATCCTGTAAAGAGTAAGGATAGTGGTTTCTTCATGGTACAATAGTTCTGTTTTATTAATTTGCTGTTTATAATAATTTCTATTGCAAAGGTAAGAGACGTTCCTTTCTTTTTCAATGGATTTTCGTGCAAATGTCTTTAAATTCGTTCACAAGGCAGCAGGAAATAGCGTAAAATGCATACCTAATGATGATTTCTACATATATCTGTACAATATTCTATTTCATGAATGGACTGCGTCCTTTACTTTTGTGTTGTAATTTGATAATCGATAAAACTATGAAGTGCATAACTCTTTATTTTAGTTTCTGCCTGATAGCTATCTCCTCGATAGCCCAGCCAAACTATGACTTTTCGAAGTTGAAACGCGAACGTCTGGGACGTGGTGTAATTGCTATCCGGGAGAATCCGTCTACTGTAGCTGTTTCCTGGCGTTATTTGTCTTCCGACCCGATGAATGAATCTTTTGATATTTATAGGAATGGTGAAAAGATAAATAACCATCCGTTGAAGGATGCCACTTTCTTTCAGGATGCTTATACAGGAACAGAATCTGTACTTTATACCGTGAAAGCAAGGGAAGGGAAAACGGAAAGCAGCTATCAATTACCGGCAAATGCCCCGTCGGGTTATCTGAATATTCCGTTGAACCGCCCCGAAGATGGTACGACTCCGTTAGGACAAAACTATTTTTATACTCCGAATGATGCCAGTATCGGTGACGTGGACGGTGATGGTGAATATGAGATTATTCTGAAATGGGATCCGAGTAATGCACATGATAATTCACACGACGGTTATACGGGAGAAGTATATGTTGATTGTTATAAATTGAACGGTCAGCAGCTATGGCGTATTAATCTGGGAAAGAATGTACGTGCAGGTGCGCATTATACTCAATTTATGGTTTATGATCTGGATGGTGACGGTCATGCGGAAGTGGTGATGAAGACCGCGGACGGAACGGTGGATGGAACAGGAAAAGTGATTGGGGATGCGCAGGCTGACTATCGAAGTGAGCAGGGGCGTATTCTGACCGGACCGGAATATCTGACAGTATTCAACGGATTGACAGGAGAAGCGATGCAAACAATTGATTATGTGCCCGAAAGAGGAAACCTGATGGATTGGGGAGACAGTCGTGGTAATCGCAGCGACCGTTTTCTGGCCTGCGTTGCCTATCTCGACGGCATACACCCAAGCGTAGTGATGTGTCGTGGATATTATACACGTACTGTTTTGGCTGCTTTTGACTGGGATGGAAAGGAGCTGAAACAACGTTGGGTATTCGACAGTAATAATCCCGGTTGTGAAGATTATGCCGGACAGGGAAATCATAACCTGCGGGTAGGTGACGTGGACGGTGACGGATGCGATGAGATCATCTACGGTTCATGCGCCATAGACCATAACGGCAAAGGACTCTACACCACGAAAATGGGACACGGCGATGCCATTCACCTGACTCATTTCGACCCTTCTCGTAAAGGGCTGCAAGTATGGGATTGCCATGAAAATAAACGTGACGGTTCTACCTATCGGGATGCAGCTACCGGAGAAATTTTATTTCAGATTAAAGACAGTACGGATGTGGGGCGTTGTATGGCAGCCGATATTGACCCGACTCAACCGGGCGTTGAAATGTGGTCTGTTGCTTCCGGAGGAATAAGGAATGTGAAAGGAGAAGTAGTAAAAGACCGGGTGAGAGGTTTGTCCTGTAATATGGCTGTCTGGTGGGATGGAGATTTGTTGCGTGAATTGCTGGATCGAAATAGGATCAGCAAATACAATTGGGAAAAAGGAATCTGTGAGCGCATAGCTATTTTTGAGGGGACTCTTTCTAATAATGGAACCAAAGCGAATCCTTGCCTTCAGGGAGATATCGTAGGTGACTGGCGCGAAGAAGTACTGATGCGTACAACTGATAATACAGCTTTGCGGCTTTACGTCTCCACTATTCCTACCGACTATCGTTTTCATACTTTCCTCGAAGATCCGATTTATCGTATAAGTATCGCTACCCAGAATGTTGCTTATAATCAGCCTACACAGCCCGGATTCTATTTCGGACCGGAACTTCAGGGAACCGTATTCAGAGGATGTGAAATACCTGGGAAGAAAACGGTAGTGAATGATTCAAATACTCCTTTACATTTGCTGCAACCTGCCTATCAGGGTACTTATGGTGACCTGACACCCGGGCAGGTCAAGAAAGATATAGACCGTGTATTTGCTTATATTGATAAGGAGACTCCGGCACGTGTGGTAGATAAGAACACTGGTAAACTGATAACCGACTACACCACGATGGGAGAGGAAGCGCAACTGGAACGTGGTGCTTTCCGTCTGGCAAGTTACGAATGGGGAGTAACCTATTCAGCCTTGATAGCAGCTGCTGAAGCTACGGGCGATCAACGTTACATGGACTATGTGCAGAACCGTTTCCGCTTTCTGGCGGAAGTGGCGCCTCATTTTAGGCGTGTGTACGAAGAGAAAGGCACGACAGACCCTCAACTGCTGCAAATCCTCACCCCTCATGCCCTGGATGATGCCGGGGCTGTGTGTGCAGCGATGGTGAAAGTCCGTGTGAAAGACCGCTCGCTTCCTGTAGACGGATTAATTGAGAACTATTTTGATTTTATTCAGAATAAAGAATATCGGTTGGCAGATGGTACTTTTGCCCGCAATCGTCCGCAACATAATACACTTTGGTTGGACGACATGTTTATGGGGATTCCGGCAGTAGCCCAGATGAGCCGTTATGACAAGGCTCAAAAAGAGATATATCTGGCGGAGGCTGTCAGACAATTCCTGCAATTTGCCGACCGTATGTTTATCCCTGAAAAAGGTTTGTATCGTCATGGATGGGTGGAAAGCAGTACCGATCATCCTGCCTTTTGTTGGGCGCGTGCCAATGGATGGGCTATGCTGACAGCATGTGAATTGCTCGATGTATTACCGGAAGATTACCCCCAACGCGCGAAAGTGATGGATTATTTCCGGGCTCATGTACGCGGAGTGACTGCCTTGCAAAGTGGAGAAGGGCTTTGGCATCAATTGCTCGACCGGAATGATTCTTATCTGGAGACGTCTGCTACGGCTATTTACGTATACTGTTTGGCGCATGCTATCAATAAAGGCTGGATTGATGCCATTGCTTATGGACCTGTCGCTCATTTGGGATGGCATGCCGTGGCCGGTAAGATCAATGCGGAAGGTCAGGTGGAAGGCACTTGTGTGGGTACGGGGATGGCTTTCGATCCTGCTTTTTATTACTATCGTCCGGTCAATGTATATGCGGCACATGGATACGGACCGGTGCTTTGGGCAGGTGCGGAAATGATTTCTCTATTGAAGAATCAGTACCCGCAGATGAATGACAGCGCCGTTCAGTATTATCAGGTGAAACAGAAGACGACTGCACCTATTTTTGCCATCGATACAGAAGAAAAGAAAGATTAACTTTAAATAGATAGAACCATGAAACGAGAAGCTTTTAAAATGTATTTAAAACCCGGATGTGAAGCTGAATATGAGAAAAGACACGCTGCCATCTGGCCCGAATTGAAAGCATTGCTTTCCAAGAACGGAGTGTCGGACTATTCGATTTATTGGGATAAGGAGACCAATATCCTGTTTGCTTTCCAGAAAACGGAAGGTGAGGCCGGTTCGCAGGACTTGGGTAATACGGAGATTGTGCAGAAATGGTGGGACTATATGGCGGATATCATGGAAGTGAATCCGGACAACTCGCCGGTGTCCATTCCTTTGCCGGAAGTATTTCACATGGATTGATTTTTTAGTAATTAGGTTCGTTGTTTCTTTTATTATCTCAACTATCTTGATTATTTTTGTCCAACATTAATTATTAATCTTGGAATCTATATGATGCAAAGACACCTTTTAATCTTTACCTTTCTTGTTAGTTTTGTGTTGAATGCCTATGGTGCGATAGAGCTTCGTTCTACACAAATGAGAACGAGTGACGGTCTTCCCAATAACTCTATTCGATACATTTATCAGGATAGCAAAGGTTTTTTGTGGCTGGCTACTTTGAACGGATTAAGTCGTTATGACGGCAACTCTTTTCTTACTTTCCGTCCGGAAATCGGTGACAAGGTGTCTTTGGCAGACAACCGTATCTACGATCTGACAGAAGATAAAGATGGTTTTTTGTGGATTTCCACTACACCTGAATTATATAGTTGCTATGATTTGCAACGTGCCCGTTTTGTTGACTATACCGGTTGTGGCGAACTAAGACAGAATTATTCAGGGGTATTTGTAGCTGCTAACGGAGATGTCTGGCTTTCCCATTCGGGAAACGGCTGCCGGAAGATGGTACATCAGAAAAATGGTGAGATGACATCTACCGTATTCAGGACCGAACGTGGAAACCTGCCGGATAACCGGGTGAAATTCGTGAATGAGGACACCAGTGGGCGTATTTGGATCGGCACTCAATGCGGTCTGGTTTCTGTCTCCAACGGACAATATCGGATAGAAGACCGATTAATCCACTTCACTTCTTCGCTAGCCTATAAGAACGATATGTATTTCCTTACAGCAGATGGAGATATCTATTATTATCAGGAGGCTACTCAAAAGATGCAAAAGTTGGCTTCTCTTGCCACTGTGGCAGGGGCGACATCGCCAACCGGAAATTTCCTGTTGAAAGATAAGTGGGTGATCCTGACTACTACCGGAGTATATACTTATCAATTTGCTACCGGAGAGATGGCCGCAGATCCTCGCTTGAATATTAAAAAGGGAGAATTGATACGTGATAATCGTGGAGATTATTGGATATACAATCATACGGGACGACTTACATATGTGCTTGCCGAAACCGGAGAGAGTAAGGACTTCCAGTTGATTCCCCAGGATAAGATAAGTTATATCGACTTTGAACGTTATCATATCGTCCATGATTCGCGGGGAATTATTTGGATTTCGACCTATGGAAATGGGCTTTTCGCTTATAATACTGCCGAAGATAAACTGGAGCATTTTGTGGCGAACATTAATGACCAGAGTCATATCAGTTCGGATTTCCTGCAATATGTGATGGAAGATCGTGCTGGTGGCATCTGGGTAGCTTCGGAATATTCAGGCTTGTCCCGTATTTCCGTATTGAATGAAGGAACCTCCCGCATCTATCCCGAATCCCGTGATTTGTTCGACCGGTCGAACACCATCCGTATGCTTACTAGAATGTCTAATGGAGATATCTGTGTAGGTACGCGTAAGGGGGGATTATACACTTTTGATTCGAGCCTTCATTCAAAAATGACCAATCAATATTTCCATTCTAATATCTATGCTCTCACCGAAGACAAGCAGGGACGAATGTGGATGGGAACTCGTGGAAATGGTCTCAAAGTGGGGGATACCTGGTATTATAATAATCCTTCTGATTTGACAGCCTTATCCGATAATAACGTTTTTGCCATTTATCGCGACCGTAAAGACCGCATGTGGATAGGAACATTTGGCGGTGGGCTGGAATTGGCTGAACCTACTCCCGACGGTAAATATAAATTCCGTCATTTCTTCCAGCAAACATTCGGGATGAGGATGGTGCGTGTGATAGAAGAAGATGCAAATGGGATGGTGTGGGTAGGAACCAGTGAGGGTATTTGTGTTTTTCATCCGGATTCATTGATTGCAGATGCCGATAATTATCATCTTTTCAGTTATACAAACGGAAAGTTTTGCAGTAATGAAATCAAGTGTATCTACCGGGATACGGAAGGGCGGATGTGGATTGGTACGTCCGGTTCGGGACTGAATCTTTGTGAGCCGCAGGATAACTATTGTTCTTTGAAATATGAACATTACGGAACTTCCGAAGGATTGGTTAACGATGTAATCCAGTCCATTCTGGGAGATAAAAAGGGGAATCTCTGGGTTGCCACCGAATATGGTATTTCCAAATTTAATCCGGCTACCCATTCTTTTGAAAACTATTTCTTTTCTTCCTATACACTGGGAAATGTGTATAGTGAGAATAGCGCCTGTATGCGCGAAGATGGAAAACTGCTTTTTGGCACAAACTACGGATTAATAGTGATCGATCCTGAAAAGATACAGGATAACGAAACTTTCTCCCCGGTTGTTTTCACGGATTTATATGTCAATGGAACGCAGATGAATCCGCAGATGGAGGACTCTCCGTTAAAGCAATCGTTGGCTTATTCGGACGAAATAACCCTGAAGTTTTTTCAGAACTCATTCCTGATAGATTTCTCTACTTTTGATTATTCGGATAGCGGTCATACCAAATATATGTATTGGCTGGAAAATTACGATCAGGGATGGAGTGCTCCTTCTCCTCTGAATTTTGCTTCGTTTAAGTATCTTAATCCGGGAACTTATATACTTCACGTCAAGTCGAGCAATGGATCAGGTGTTTGGAATGATAGCGAGACTACACTGAAAATTGTAATTGTCCCTCCATTCTGGAAAACGACTTGGGCAATGCTGGGTTATGTGCTGTTATTAATCATAGCCTTGTACTTTGCTTTCCGTATCGTTCGTAACTTTAACGGCTTGCGTAACCGCATCAATGTAGAAAAGCAGTTGACAGAATATAAACTGGTGTTTTTTACCAATATCTCTCATGAATTCCGTACTCCGCTTACCTTGATTCAGGGAGCATTGGAGAAGATTCAACGGGTGACTGATATCCCGCGTGAATTGGTATATCCGCTGAAAACAATGGATAAGAGCACGCAGCGTATGTTGAGGCTTATCAATCAGTTGCTGGAATTTAGAAAGATGCAGAATAATAAGCTGGCACTCTCTTTAGAGGAAACGGATGTCATCTCTTTCCTTTATGAAATATTTTTGAGCTTCGGAGATGTAGCGGAACAAAAGAATATGAATTTCCGTTTCCTGCCTTCGGTGCCGTCCTATAAAATGTTTATTGATAAAGGAAATTTGGATAAGGTGACTTATAACCTGCTTTCAAATGCCTTTAAATATACTCCTTCGAACGGAACAATTATTCTCTCGGTGAATGTGGACGAAGGGAAGCAAACCTTGCAGATTCAGGTTTCGGATACGGGAGTCGGCATTCCTAAAGAGAAGCAGAACGAATTGTTCAAGCGATTTATGCAGAGCAACTTCTCCGGTGACAGTATCGGTGTAGGGTTGCATTTGAGCCATGAACTAGTTCAGGTACATAAAGGAACGATTGAGTATAAGGATAATGAAGGCGGTGGTTCAGTATTTACCGTATGCATTCCGACGGATAAGACGGTGTATTCGGAGAAAGACTTCCTTGTCCCGGGCAATGTACTGCTGAAAGAGGCGGATGGACATGCGCATCATTTGTTGCAGCTCTCTGAAGAACTTCCTGACTCGGAAAAACTGGCTGTTCCTCTGAATAAACGGAAAGTCTTGATTATTGAAGATGACAATGATATTCGTGAATTCTTGAAAGAGGAAATCGGAGCCTATTTCGAAGTGGAAGTTGCAGCCGACGGTACGTCCGGATTTGAAAAGGCACGTACGTATGATGCAGATTTGATTATCTGCGATGTCCTGATGCCGGGAATGACGGGATTTGAGGTTACTAAGAAGCTGAAATCGGATTTTGATACGAGCCATATTCCTATCATTCTGCTGACTGCTTTGAGTTCGCCGGAGAAACATCTGGAAGGTATAGAAGCCGGAGCGGATGCTTACATAGCCAAACCGTTTAGTGTAAAATTGTTGTTGGCACGTGTATTCCGCCTGATCGAGCAGCGCGATAAATTGCGTGAGAAGTTCTCCAGTGAACCGGGTATTGTGCGTCCGGCCATGTGTACCACTGACCGGGATAAAGAATTTGCAGATCGGTTGGCTGCCATCCTTGAACAGAACCTCGCCCGGCCTGAATTCTCTATTGATGAGTTTGCACAGATGATGAAGTTGGGACGAACGGTATTTTATCGGAAACTACGTGGAGTAACGGGATATTCGCCTAATGAATATTTACGTGTTGTGCGCATGAAGAAAGCAGCCGAGTTGTTACTGTCGGAAGATAATCTGACGGTTGCAGAAGTCTCCTATAAGGTGGGTATCAGCGATCCTTTCTATTTCAGTAAATGCTTCAAAGCTCAATTCGGAGTAGCACCGTCCGTTTATCAACGTGGTGTGAGTAATGATAATGATTCTCCGCAGGATTCATAAGAATAAGATTAATTAAAACAGCATAGTATGAGACTAATTTCTTTTTGTAAAATATTACTTTTAAGCGGTTGCTTTACAACTGTTTGTACTTCTATGAATGCACAAGACAAAGTTATGAAAAAACAGGATTCGCCTATTGATATAGATTTGTGGCAAAACGGCTTACCCAATACGAATGGGATGGAAGCCCAGGGATATGATGATAAAAAGAATAATTTCAAACCTAGTATCCGGGTATATTTGCCGAAAGCTTCTCAACAGCCGGCGAGAGCTGTTTTTATATGTCCGGGAGGTGGATATGGGCATTTGGCAATGGCTCACGAGGGGTATGACTGGGCACCGTTTTTCAATGAACAGGGAATAGCTGCTATTGTCTTGAAGTACCGTATGCCTAATGGTAATCGGGAAGTTCCCATGTCGGATGCATACGAAGCTATTCGTTATGCGAAAGAACATGCTTCTGAATGGAATATTAATCCTGATTGCATTGGCATCATGGGATTTTCGGCAGGTGGGCATTTGGCCTCTACAGTGGCTACGCATGCTTCCGAAGAACTTCGTCCTGCTTTTCAGATTCTTTTTTATCCGGTAATTTCGATGGAATCTAAATACGGGCATGGTGGATCGTGCAGACAGTTTCTAGGTGAAAAAGCAACGGAGGAATTGAAAAAGGAATTTAGTAATGAGTATCAGGTGGATTCTCTTACACCAAGAGCGTTTATAGCTTTATCCGATGACGACAGGGGCGTGGTACCTATGAATTCTATTCGTTACTATTCTGCTTTGAAAGAAAAGGAGATACCGGCTGCCATATATATTTATCCCAGTGGTGGACACGGATGGGGAATGAAAGATAGTTTTAAATTCCGCAATGAAATGTTGATGGAGCTGAAAGCTTGGCTAATGACTTTTTAGGGGAGGCTATTAAAGCAGTGCTAATACCTGTTGAGAACTAATTTATTTGATTGTTTCGAGAAATTCTACTTCAATGATTCTTAACTGATTTTTGCTACTGCTCTTTTCCTGTTCCATTTTATTGGCAGCTTTGGCTTCTACTTCAATGATCTGTCCGAAAGCATCCTTGTCACTAGTATTTCCTTTCAGGCGAATGGTTATAGTGTTGGCACGTACCGGCTTTTCTACATTGAGATGAATATACCCCAGACTCTTATCTGTATTTCCGTTCCAAATCAGGATGTTTCCGGCATATACTTCCAATGGATAACTGCGTGAACGCCACCCTTGCAATTTGATACATATATCGTCTATTTCGGCTTCTCTCTCCAGTGTATAAGTAATCCAGGCAGTGCTCAACTTACCGTCATTTTTCCATTCTGTCAGTTCGATATCATCATAGCTCTTTTCAGCATCGCTGTTATTGGAACCGGCTTTTGCTGAAACGATGCGTACACCTTTTTTGCTATCTTGGTAAGAAGGGGTAGAAGGAGTCTCACCCCTGTCCAGTTGTCCTTTTAAAGTCTCCTGCGGGAGATAAGTGCTTAAACCTTCAGTAACTTTTACAGGCACTGTTTCCAATGTGAGTGTGGCGGCAGGTAATCCTTTAGCCTGTGCTGTCAGAGTTACTTTTCCGGCAGTGGTTGTGCTGCGGATCAGTGCACGGTTGATGCCACATTCTACCGGAAGTTTTGTATCAAGGATATGATTGTTTTCACCTTGGGCAATCCCTCCACGCCATTCTGCTTGACCGCTAAGTGTGAATTGAACCGTACGATTATCCAACGGGCAACGTTTTCCGTCTTTATCTACAACTTCCACCTGTATTAAAGCCATGTCTGCACCGTCTGCATGGAATCCTTCGGGATTTTGAATAGCGGTAAGTTTCAGTTTGGCTGGTTCACCGGCTGTATGTATAGCGTAGCGGCTGATTTCTTTTCCTGCTTGATTATAGCTGACTGCTTCCAGTTTACCCGGTTTGAATGTTATGTTGTCAAAAGTAAAGAGGAAATTGTATTGGCGTTTGCCTTTACCCAGAGATTTACCATTCAGGAAAAGTTCCACCTCTTCCCCGGTAGATACCACATGTATGGGTTTTACTGTATTTTCAGGATAATTCCAGTGTCCGATAATGTAGGTCTGGTCTTCTTCCGTATCTACCCATCCGTTCCACATCACCTGATGTGCATAGAAGGCGTCTTTCTCAATACGCATAGCATCTGTCACTCCACTTCTGCGATAGTTTTCCGCTCCCCGGTAATGGGTATTGGTGTCAGAGAAGATAATTTTAGTGCCGCCGGAGCTGACCCTGTTGCCTGTTCCGGGACGCTCACGCCAATAATCATACCAGCGGGCTATCATGGTAATGGCAAATTCATCTTGGTTACGGTTATAATCAGTAGCCGGTTTACCTTTATAAAGCGGACCGTCACCCTCTTTATGGAAAGGATAGCTGTATTCGTCCCAGTATTTTCTTAAACCTTCGTCGCGGCAATACTCGGTAGCCCACATCGGATGATGCTCACTTCGGTTGATATACAGCATTTCGCCGCCGTATTCCGCTTCACGAATATCCAACATTTCACGTGAGCCGATAGCACGTCCGCCAAACGGATCATATTTGTCACGAACAGCTTTCATCTCTATCATGTGTTCACGGCTGATAGCTTTGTTGCCACATTCGTAGAACAAGATACTCGGGTTGTTGCGGTTATAAATGATTGCATCGCGCATCAGTTCCACCCGTTGCTCCCATTGGCGTCCTTCACGGTCTTTTTCTGCATCTCCGGCAGGCATTGCCTGTATCAGACCTACACGGTCGCAAGATTCTACATCTTGTTTCCATGGAGTGACGTGCATCCAACGAACCAGGTTTGCATTTCCTTTTACCATTAGACCATTAGAAAAGTCGCTTAACCAGGCTGGTACGGACAGACCTACTGCAGGCCATTCATTACTGGTACGTTGTGCATATCCCTTCATTTGGATAACACGGTCGTTCAATTCTATTTTTCCTTCAGCAAAGCGTGTTTTACGGAATCCGGTGCGGGTGCTGACTTCATCGAATATCTGATTGCTGTCATCTTTCAAGGCAGTTTTTACCGTATACAGGTAACCATATCCCCAACTCCAGAAATGAAGATTATTGATAATGGCGGATGCCTTTACCGTTTTAGTCTCTCCTGCTTTTAAAGTCACTTTATCACCTTGGAAAGTTTTCAATCGTTTGCCATCGGCATCAAGTACAGTCACTTGATAACTGAACTGGCGGGGAGATTTACTGTCGTTTCTGACTTCTGATTCGGCATGAATGGTTGCTTTATGCCCTTTTATATCGAAATCTTTGGCGTACACATAAACACCTGTTGTTTTCAGGTTACTGTATAAGGGAAGAGTTTGATATACATTATCGGTAACGTACAGAAATACATTTTTGGGGATACCGCCATAGTTAGCATTGAAATTGCGGTCGTTCCACTGAAATTTGGAGTTGGTTCCCTCTTCTCTGTACATCCAGTTGTTATCGGTGCGAACGGCAATTACGTTTTCACCCTCCTTCATATATGGAGTCAGGTCGAATCCCACTGCCATTACGCCATTTTCGTGTCTGCCCAGATTATGACCGTTGAGATAGAAGTCTCCACGTTGACGTACTCCTTCGAACTCGATAAATACTTTCTGGTTACTTTTCAGTTCCGGAATCCGGAAACTTTTGCGATACCACACCACTGTGTCTGTCAATTGTTCGATGGAGAGTTTAAATGCTTCATCTTCATTGAAAGCATGAGGCAAAGTTACTTGCTTCCATTCACTGTCGTCGAATTTAGTGTCTTTGGCTTTAGGAAATTCTCCTATTTGCAGCTTCCATTCACTGTTGAAGTTGTATTTTTTGCGTTCGGCCGCCTGACTGTTGATAATAGACAGTGTGATCAGCAGAAAAACGAAAAGATATAATTGGTGTTTCATGATAATCAATAATATATTTATTCACTCGCAAAATTACTTCTTTTTTGAATGTATGAAATGGAGAAATGTACAAAGATTATATACAATTGTGCACCTTTTGAAATTAATTTAAAAATAATTCTTCTTATGGGCGGGATGCTCTTGACAAAACCTTTTTTATGTTGTATATTTGTGGATGTTAATATCAATGGGTAAAAGGTAGTATTATAAAAAGAATGAAAAAGAAACCGGTACAATATGATGACAATATATTAGGAAATTCTTGCAGTAGTTAAACTGTGAGAGTTTTCGTATAAGCCAAAGGCTGCGAATCTTTATGGGATTTGCAGCCTTTTTTGTTGCAAAAAATCATGGCTGTGTTCTTAGATCCGGAATTTATAGTTTATAATAAACTTGGATAGCGTTTATAATAAACTCCTCAATAATTTATTAAGAACGGTGAAGAGGATTATGAAAGATGAGTCAGTTTTTTTCTTCTTTGGTATAATACGAAATATAACTTGATTGGGGATTTTTTATGAAAAGTAAATGATATAAACATTGTTGTTGGAAAATTATATTCTTTACGTACGATATTACAGTTTCTGTGACTACGAGATAATATTCTGCCGGGGAATTAATCTCCAAACGTCGATATAAGAAAAAAGTCTATTTGTAGCGTGTCTTCTTTTATAAAGAGGATGCGCTTTTTATTTAAGAGACGGAGAAACTGTACTGATTTTAGGTATGTAGAAAAGTGCATCCGGATATGGAATATTGTATACGAATAAGTAGTATTTGAGGCTTTTGCATGGAACTCCATAAGAAAATCAATATCTCCATATCCTTAAGCTTGGGGTGAATGGGCAGATGCGGTACTTTTGCAGAAAAAGGTGCGACAAGAAGTCGTACAAGTAATTGTTCAGCATAATGTCTGAACCTGTTGTTCCGTCAACAGTAGCCTAAAGAGGCGTGCTTTACGAGTAATTGTTTGGTGCGAAGCCCTCTTGACAATATGGTTCTATGCAGAAATATCCAATGTATAGGCTGTTAGGCTGACCGATATGAGTAACGTATGTGAACCGCTGCACCATCGTAACAAAAGAATAGCTTACGGATATTTACAAGCTATAGCCAAAATGGCGGGCAGTCAGGATAGTTCTCTCTTTTTCAGGACTACACGGATGCAGCACTGCCGGTGGATGGGCGGACTTTAAGTCGGTCGTAAGTTACTTGTACGGAACTTGGTAAGCCCGTATCTCTCCTGTCCTTTATCGGGCAGGTAAGCCAATCGCAAGAGAAGCCGAATGATGTGCGGGTAAAGGATTGCGGAGAAAGCGAACGCTTCCGTGTAATGCGGAAGATAGAGGTTTAAACGTCACCTCATGCGAAAGCAGGCAGACTTCCGCAGGGTAATTCTTTGTGAAATGATTGTAGAACTTTAACGAAATGAAGAAACAGCAAAGGAGCAAGGCGAAAGCCGAGTGTGCATCTTCAGCCGAGCGTAACACAACATGGAAAAGCATTGACTTCTCCAAATGTGAACGAAAGGTCAGAAAGCTGCAAGTCCGAATAGCAAAGGCTCATAAAGAAAAGAGGTACAACAAGGTTAAAGCCTTGCAGCACCTGCTTGTCACTTCGTTCGAAGCCAAGGCATTGGCAGTAAGGAAAGTGACCTCCAATAAAGGTAAACGCACGGCAGGGGTTGACCACATAAAGTGGGATACCGATGCCAATAAAATAGAAGCTATACGTTCTTTGACACGGAGAGGATATAAAGCCCTCCCATTGAAAAGAGTTAACATACCTAAGGCAAACGGCAAGACAAGACCGTTGGGAATACCGACCATGAAAGACAGAGCCATGCAGGCACTGTATCTTATGGCATTGGAACCCATAACGGAAAGTGAAGCGGATGCAAACTCTTACGGATTCAGAAAGTTCAGAAGTACGGCAGATGCGATAGATGCGCTTCACAGATGGCTAAGCAGGGATTGCTCTCCCGAATGGATATTGGAGGGAGACATAAAAGGCTGCTTCGACCATATCAGCCATGAATGGCTTCTCGATAACGTACGAATCGACAGGCAGATATTAAGAAAATGGCTGAAAAGTGGAGTTGTATTCAACAGACTGCTTCAACCGACTATTGAAGGGACACCACAGGGCGACATTATTTCACCGACACTTGCAAATGCAACTCTTGACGGCATGGAAAGGATGCTCAAAGAGAAGTACAAGGCAAGTTATGTCAATGGAAAACTTTACTGCCCCAAAGTCAATCTCGTAAGATATGCGGATGACTTCATTGTCACTGCTGACAAAAGGAAAACGTTACTTGAAATAAAGGAAATGTTGACAGTTTTTCTAAAGGAAAGAGGACTTACCCTATCCGATGAGAAGACACTGATAACACATATCAGTGACGGATTTGACTTTTTAGGTTTCAATGTCCGGAAGTACAACGGCACATTGTTAATAAAGCCGTCAAAGAAAAGTCAGAAACGTTTCACTGACAAGCTGCATGAGGTTGTGCTGACCAAAGGTAAGGCATCATCCCAGCAGGAGCTGATAGAGAAACTCAATCCTATAATAAAGGGATGGGGTAACTACTACAGCCATGTGGTATCAAAGGAGGTGTTCTGCCGATGTGACCATATCTTAATAAATCAACTTAAAAGATGGTCATATCGCAGACATACCGACAAGTCAAGGAAATGGATAAGGAAGAAGTATTTTATCCGAAAAGGTGGCAGAAATTGGATTTTCGGTTTTGAATATGTATGTGGAGAAATAAAGGATAAGTTCACATTACAGCAACTGACAGAAATTCCAATCAAGCGACACACAAAGATAAGATGCGAGGCCAATCCGTTCGACCCATCATGGGACGAATACTTCGAAAGGCGGAAACTCAAAAGTGCCCGTCAACGTGCGTGAAGAAAACTTTATCGGAAACAAGTCATCGCAAGATGATTATGAGCCGATTTAATTTTATGAGAATTAAATTTAGAATTATCGGAGCTGTATGCGGTGAAAGTCGCACGTACAGTTCTTAATGGGGAAAGCGGCAGCAATGCCGCCGACCTACATAACTAATAAGCAGTAGAAAATGATAAAGTCAGCAATTTTAATAGTAGCGGCATGTTGTAGCTTACAACTATTTAGTCAGGAGAAATTTCCCGATGGCAAAATGATACCGGATTGGTTTTACCAAAATGAGAAAACTGATATCAGTATAATGGGAAAGAAATTCTTGATTACAGATTATGGAGTAGTGAATGATAGTACACTACTACAAACTGAAAAGATTCAGGCTGTTATAGATTTGGCATCCGACAATGGTGGGGGAGTTGTTGTCATTCCGGAGGGCACTTATCTTAGTGGCGCACTTTTCTTCAAACCGGGAACACATTTACATCTGGAATCAAAGGCTATATTAAAAGGTAGTGATGATATTAGCAACTTTCCTGTAATAGAAACACGGATGGAAGGACAGAATCTGAAATACTTTTCTGCCTTGATTAATGTTGATAAGATTGATGGTTTTACTCTTTCCGGGAAAGGAACGATTGATGGAAACGGTGAGCGATACTGGAAATCATTCTGGTTGCGGCGGCGGGTTATTCCTAAATGTACTAATATGGATGAATTGCGTCCCCGTTTGCTTCATATATCCCATAGTAATAACGTACAGATTTCTGATGTACGGCTGGTGAACTCTCCGTTTTGGACGACTCACATTTATAAGTGTGATAGTGTAAAACTCTTGGATTTACATATCTATTCTCCTTCTTCCCCTGTAAAAGCTCCCAGTACAGATGCTATTGATATCGATGCATGTAAAAATGTACTAGTTAAGGGATGTTATATGTCTGTCAACGATGATGCAATTGCTTTAAAAGGCGGGAAAGGACCCTGGGCGGATCAAGATCCCGATAATGGTGGCAATTGTGATATTATTATTGAAGACTGTACTTTCGGATTTTGTCACGGAGTGCTGACTTGTGGAAGTGAGTCAATCTATAATCATAATATAATTCTCCGGCGTTGTGATTTGGATCAGGCTAAACGCCTTTTATGGCTGAAAATGCGTCCGGATACTCCTCAACAATATAAGTACATCTTGGTTGAAGACGTAAAAGGGAATGTTCGCAATTGCATTTTTATTGCTCCATGGACACAGTTTTATGATCTGAAAGATCGCAAAGATATGCCGGTCTCATATTCCAGCTATATAACGATGCGTAATATTCACCTGGATTGCGATTCCTTTTTTGCTGTAGAGAAATCAAATCAGTACAAATTATCCAATTTCTGTTTCGACAATCTGGCTATCAAGGCGAAAAAGGATGTGAAGATAGATGAAAACATAATTGATTCACTCATCATAAGAAAGGTTGAAATAACTAAGGTGAATTAAAAAAGAATGGCAGAAAGACTGGAAAATTGTACATAGACTGTAAAATCGTACAAAAACGACGTCTGATAGGCTGTACGCATATGAATTTACATAAGAAAGTCGAATTCTCCATATTCCTTTCCTTTCATTCTGCCATGTAATACGGTATCTTTGACATGTGCTTATTTAGTAAAACATTGAATCTAAAACTATAAAATACAATGAAATTCTGTAGAATTATTTTTTGTCTGTGGCTATTGATCTGTTTTTTCCCTTTGGGAATTTATGCAGATATACAACTTCCCTCTATATTATCAGATAATATGGTACTTCAGCAAAATGCGAAGGTACGTTTCTGGGGAAAAGCACGTCCCGGAGAGAAGATTCAGGTAAAAACTTCGTGGGATCATAAGAAATATAAGGTGGTTGCTTCAGAAAGCGGTCATTGGGAATTGATGATACAAACACCGGCTGCTACTTCCGGACAGTCTGTGATATTGAAAGGCGATAATAAGATTCATATCAATAATGTATTAATAGGTGAAGTTTGGCTTTGTACCGGACAGTCAAATATGGAATTTCCAGTAGCTCGTAATCCGCAAGTGAAATGGAAAACAGGAATGCTGAATGAAGCGGAGGAAATGAAAGATGCTGATTTTCCGGAAATCCGTCTGTTTCATGTAGAGCATCAGATGGCGCCTGATGGTGAAAAAGAGGATTGTACAGGGAAGTGGGTGGTTTGTAGTCCGGAGAATCTGAAAGACTTTTCTGCTATAGGATTTGTCTTTGGGCGTAAATTGCATAAGGAATTGAGTACACCGGTTGGTTTAATTCAGTCTACTTGGGGAGGAACACATGCCGAATCCTGGACAAGCATGAAAGTGATGGAAAACAATCCGCTGTATGCCGATGTCTTAAAACAATATTCAAAGGAAAAGGTGAGTAGGGAAAAAGATAAGTGCAAGGTTCCGGCTACATTGTGGAATGGTATGATTGCTCCTATAGTAGGGTATACTGTAAAAGGGAATATCTGGTATCAGGGAGAGTCCAACTCTGTTCGTTATGAGAAATATCAGGAGGTATTTACTAACTTGATAAATAGTTGGCGGAAAGAGTGGAATCAGCCGGATATGCCATTCTATTTTGTACAGATTGCACCACATTACAAACAATCGGCAGGTATTCGTGAAGCACAATTGAAAACATGGTTAGGTGGACTTGAGAACATTGGAATGGCAGTAGTGACGGATGCAGCCGATTCTACAGACATACATCCACGAAATAAAGTTGCACCGGGCGAACGGCTGGCAGCTTGGGCATTAGCAAAGCAATATGGTAAAAAGATTGTTTATTCAGGACCTCTCTACAAATCAATGAAAGTGAATGGGAGAGAAATTACATTAGATTTTGAATTTGCGGAAGGTGGCCTGCAGACACCCGGCAATGAACCGGTAAAAGGATTTTTTATTGCTGGCAATGATGCGCGGTTTTATCCGGCTGAAGCCGTAATTGATGGAAGTTCGATAACGCTTTCTTCAACTTATGTCTCTGTACCTGTAGCTGTACGCTACGGTTATGGGACTTTCTTTAGAGTGAATCTGTTTAATAAAGCCGGATTTCCAGCAGTTCCTTTCCGTACGGATTCTTTTGCTTCCGACACTTATTATCGTCTGTTTGCCGATTCGGAAATTCGCCGTTTCCCGAAAGCGTGGCAACTGGATCATGGAAAACGCCTGTATTTTGGTTATGCGCAAGGAGTAGGTTGTTGTGCGATGTTACAAGTTTGGAAGAAAACAGGAGACCGTAGGTACTTTGATTATGTAGAGGCATGGGCTGATTCTTTGGTAGATAATAAAGGGGATATTTATTTGTATAAGAAAGAAACCTATAATTTGGATTATATCAACTCCGGGAAAGTTCTTTTTGATTTATACGATGAAACCCAAAAGGAGAAATATAAATTGGCTATCGAGAATCTGATAGACCAGTTGAAAAAGCAGCCTCGTACAACAGATGGAGGTTTTTGGCATAAGAAAATATACCCTAATCAGATGTGGTTGGATGGATTGTATATGGCTTCTCCTTTTATGGCTAGATATGGAGCTGAATTTAATCGTCCGGAATGGATTGATGAGGCTGTTAAACAGTTCACTCTCTGCCATCAGCATACATACGATACCAAGACCGGACTTTATTATCATGCATGGAATGAGGACCGTAGCCAGCGCTGGGCTGATCCGGAAACTGGCCATTCTCCTAATTTCTGGGGACGTAGTATCGGTTGGTGGTTTATGGCTTTAGTAGATGCTTTGGAATATATTCCCCAAGATCATTCAGGCTATGCTGATATGATTAAATGGACGAAGGAATTAGCAGAAACTCTTTCAAAATACCAAGATAAAAATGGCTTGTGGTATCAAGTAATTGACCAACCTTCACGTACCGGTAATTTTCCGGAAGCTTCTGTTACGACACAATGTATGTATGCTTATATGAAAGCTGTGAATAAAGGATATATTGATAGTCAGTATCGTGCTATTGCAGAAAAAGCCTTTAAAGGTCTGTGTGATAAACTACTAATCTCAAATTCGGACGGAACATTGACATTGACAAAATGTTGCCAAGTGGGTGGATTAGGTGGTAAGCCTTACCGTGACGGCAGTTTCGAGTATTATATAGGAGAGAAAATGAGAGATAATGATGCTAAAGCAACAGGACCTTTCATTATGGGATGTATTGAGTTGAATTATTGAGTGTATTCCATAATAGATGTACACTTTTTAAGTTTGATTTTATTTATTAATCAAATTAACAATTTAAATTATAATTTATGTTGATGAAAAACACAGTATTTTTTCAAAAAAAGGCATGTTCAATTGCCGTGAGATGCTTAACAAGCATTTTATATTTCTTTTTGTTTTCACTCTCGTCGTTAGCGGCTTGCGTAGATAAAGAACCTGTAGATGAGGAGGATGCAGATCCTGCCATCAATCCTCACAGTTCATATCTGGAGGAGGAAGAAAGTGGTGGTAATACAAGTTCTGGTCCGGCATTTCCTGTCTTAGCCAATTATGCACCGGCATTTCCGGGTGCAGTAGGATATGGCAGAAACGCTGATGGTGCACGTGGTAGTAACAACCGAGAAATTTATGTAGTAACTAATTTGAATAATAGTGGTGCTGGATCGTTAAGAGATGCTGTTAGTCAAGCAAACAGAATTGTAGTGTTTAACGTGTCAGGTGTGATTGATTTGAATAAAGAAGTACTTGTGTTTAAAGACAATCAAACAGTCTTGTTTCAGACGGCTCCCGGCGATGGCATCGAACTTTATAATGGTAGGACTTCTTCCACCAATGCGAATAACCTGATTGTACGTTATATGCGTATGCGTACTGGTCGCCAGGTTAGTGGCAGTGACAACATAGACGCAGGAGGAGCTGCCTATGGGCATGATCAAATTTATGATCATTGTTCTTTCACATGGGGAACAGATGAATGTTTTTCACTCAATAATGACAAGCAACCGAAAGGTCTCTATAACATAACATTGCAGAATTCAATTTTAGGACAAGGATGCCAGAATCATTCTTGCGGAGGTTTAGTTCAAACTAGTGATAAAGAAGGAGTTACTGTCTTTCGAAATCTATTTATTGACAATAAAACTCGTAATTTTAAAGTGAAAGGATTGAATCAATTTGTTAACAATGTTATTTATAATTGGGGAAATGGAGCGGCTTATAATATGGGGGGGGAATCTTCAGGGCACTCTAACACAGTTATTGAAAATAATTATTTTATCAAAGGACCAGCTTATACATGGGTGAATACGTCATATCCTATAGCAACTACAGATAAGAGTATGTTCGATGATGAAACGAAATATCATTATAATGGAATAAGTAGTGACAATAATAATTACTTGGCAGATACTTATCAACAAGTAAATCCAACTAAACCTTTCATAGGTGGTAATGGTGATGGTGATTTTGATACTTATTGTGTAGGTAATTATTATGATAACGATAAAGACGGCACATTAAATGGATTCGAAATCACTCAGGGTAATTGGCAGACTTATTGCAGTGCCACTCCTGTCTTTTTGAGTAAACCAGATAGCCAACACTCGGAAATCAGCATAAAAACTAGTGCTACAGAAGCTTATCATTGGATTGTTGAAAATGTTGGGCCGGTTTTACCCAATCGTGATTTGGTAGATAAATTCATGATTGATGAACTGACTTCATTAGGTACTAAAGGAACAATTTTTAGAAATCAAAACATAGAGACACAATACCCTCTTGCCAAGACTTGGCAAAATATTAATGTTGGCACTGCTAGAAAAGATACGGATGGCGACGGCATACCCGATGATTTTGAGGACAAATGGGGGCTAAATAAAAATAATGCGGGAGATGCCGTTCGTATTGCAGAGAACGGATATACGATGATTGAAAACTATGCTTTTTCACTCGAATTTCTAGATGAGTATGAAAAGGCTTGGAAAGAAGCGTACGGTGAATAAATAGTGAAATACAATAAATAATAAGTTATATGAAACAGCGATATTTTTTACAATTCATCTTAGGAATTTTATTTTCTTCTTTTTTCATTGTTGCTTGCGATAGTACGGATTTATTCGACACATCTACTTGTATACAAAAAATAGAAAAGAGTACAAAAAGTATATCAGAACAAGATTCTACTTTTGAGAATCTAATATCTGTTATTGCAATGGCTCATAATGGCTATATTTATAATACGCAAGATAGACAGGATTATTGTCATGTATATTTAGATGGGGCAGAGTATCCTGCTTATCCCAATATTACTGTACCCTTAGAAAACGAAAAATATGTTGATATATGGCATAAAATGTCTTATGGAAAACATCATGTAAAGCTAGTTATTATGATAGACGAAGGAGTCCGTTACTCATATCAAAAATGTACAATATTAGTAACATCTGAAATTACTGCTTTAGGGGAAGAATTTTATTACAATACGGTAGATTTGGATGAAGACCATACATCTACCACAACTGCCGGATTTGTAGCAGAATTTGATGTAGATTATCCATATTTGGAAGAGAATAATTATGCGTTATCAATCAATCTGGATTTCAAATAATAAAACTCATAATTTTAAACTAATGAAAACAATGAAAAACAAAGTATCTTTACGGAGAATGCTTTGGCTGTTATGCCTCTCATTACTCTTTACAGCCTGTAAAGACAACATGGACGAGCATTACGAAGTGCCTGATTGGGTAGCAGACAACGCATGGGAAGTATTAAGTTCTAGTGAACACGGAAACTATTCCATCTTCCTACAAGGAGTGGAGATTGCCGGTTTCAAGCAAATGCTTGAAGGTAAAGCAATCCTGACTATTATGGCACCAGACGATAGTGCTTTCCAATCCTATCTAAACGAAAAAGGTTATGCCACTATTTACGACATGCCTGTCGATGAGGTAAAAAAAGTAATAGGTTACCACGTTCTTTATTATTCTTATAATAAGGAGAAGTTGGTAAACTTCCGCCCAACGGGAAATACGGAAACGGAAGAAGAGCAGAGTGTAGCAGCAGGTCTGTATTACAAACACCGAACAAGAAGCAGTGATGCGCCAACAATTGAGACAACTGCTACAGGTTCTTCTGTTATGGTGTACCACTTGGAACGCTATTTGCCGGTATTCTCTTATCGTTATTTCCAGACGAAAGGTATTGATGCGAAGAGTAACTACGAAGCTTTTTATCCCAACTCTACTTGGACAGGAGACAATGGCTTCAATGTATCTAATGCATCAGTAAAAGAATACGGAATAATTGCTAATAATGGCTATATTCATACGGTTGACCGGGTGATTGAACCATTGGAAACAATTTATACCGAATTGAAGAAACAAGATGAATATTCTATCTTTTTCAATTTATATGATTCTTTCGGTGAATATATTGCCGATAATACATTAAGTAACTCTTATGCTGCGGCATACGGAGTAGATACACTTTATCAATATCAGCACAACAGTCTGCCGAATATTGCTTGCGAATGGCCTACAAGCAGCTATCTAAATTTCACGTTATTGACTGCTACCGCTTACAGCATCTTTGCACCGTCAAACACTGCCATTAATCATTTCTTCGACAATTTTTGGAAAGTCGGAGGTTATTCTTCATTGGGAGAGGTTGATCCATTGGCTCTTAACTATTTTCTATACCAGTTTATCTATGGTGGCTCATTGGTATTTCCCGAAGAAATAGGAACAGGAAAACTGGAATCCTTGCTCGGTTCGCCAATCAATATTAATCCGGCAATGTTGAACGAAAAAATCATGTGTGTGAACGGTGCACTTTATGGAATGAACGAGATTCAGGAACCGAGTGCATTCGCGTCTGTAGTAGGACCTTTGTTCCAATATCGGGATGCACGTTCTTTCCTTTATGCATTGGGAGGGTCTTCCCTGATATCCTCTTACACATCTAATTTAGTGAAATATATTATGCTTGTTCCCACTGCGGACCAATTCGATGCTTCAGGTATCAGAACCGTTTATAGTACTCAAGGATTGGAAGAAATGGGGGATGATGGTTGGTCAGAAATCAGCAGTTCTGCCAAACAGAATATTATGTATTTACACTCTGCCAGCATTCCTAGTGGCCAGGATAGTAAATTACCGGAGGATGGAATGAAAGTAATCCCTACACAGTCCAGTTGGAACTTCTGGTTTGTTAAGGACGGAGAAATTACTTGTAATGCTATTTTCAATCAGCAATTGAATCCTCAATTCAATGGAGAGGTCTTCTTCCCATTTACGAAACTGAAAGACGGCTCTAACGGCAGTGCCTACAGCTTTGATTGTAATCAGCTATTTATGGCAGAAAGTGGTGACTTGAATTACAATCTTGCTATTTGTGCGGACAGGAATTATCCGTATTACTGCTTTACCCAATTACTGCGTCAAACAGATATTATATCTAATCAAGTACTGATGAATATTTTCTTAAAAGGACGGTTTGTCGCATTTATTCCTACCAATGAAGCTATCAAACAAGCCTTATTGGATAATAGGATTCCGGGAGCAACCAATGCCTCATTTGATGCCAATGGTGAGTTGACTGGTGACTTTGATAAAGCAAAATTGGCAAACTATCTGAACTCATACTTTATGACTGCCAAACAAAATGTGATAGCTTCTTATCCTTATATTGGATCTGATTTCAAGAGTGGACGTTATTGGAGTGAACGTACAGCAGAAACTGAAGGAGCGACTGTGCCACAACTGATTTATACAGATAACGGGACTTCACTGAGTATCCAGTTGGAAGGATACAAAAAATGTCATGTGATTCCAGACTATTACTACTTTCCGTTCGCATACGAAGAGGGTTGTTTCCACCTGATTGATGACGTCTTTTGATTAACAGAAAAATAGAGATTATGAAATTATTAAAATACATACTGATTGCTATCGTATTCGCGACAACTGCCGGCGAAGCTTTTGGACAAGCTAAAGTCCTGTCCGGTAAAGTGACCGAGATGTTTGGCGCGACAGCAGAGCCTATGGTGGGAGTAAACGTTAACATCCTTAATTCCCAAAACCGTTCATTAGGCGGTACTATCACAAATATGGACGGTATCTACAACTTGAAAGTACCAAATGAAAATAATCTGACCATTGTGTTTTCTTATATTGGAATGAAAACCCAACGAATCAAGTATAATGGTCAGACCAGGCTGAATGTTACCATGAAAGACGATACACAGTCAATCAATGAGGTGGTAATCTCGGGAAAACGAATTGAACGCAACGATATGGGTATCAGTTCCAGAGAGCAATCTTCTGCCACACAGAAAGTCAATATGGAAGATTTGGTAGCTATTGCTCCGGTTACTTCTATTGAAGATGCCCTGCAGGGGCAGTTGGGTGGTGTCGACATTGTATTAGGCGGTGGTGACCCCGGTGCACGTGCCTCTATCCAGATTCGTGGTGGAAGTACGCTGAACGCCAATTCCGAGCCGTTGATCGTAGTCGACGGTGTACCTTATCCGGCTGAGATTGATGATAATACGGATTTTTCGACCATCAACAATGATGACTTGGGTGCCTTGCTAAATATTTCACCGCAAGATATTGAATCCATTGAGGTTTTGAAAGATGCGGCGGCTACTGCTGTTTGGGGTACCAAAGGTGCTAATGGTGTGTTGGTCATCAAAACAAAACAAGGAGTGCAGGGAAAAACGCGTTTCAGTTTTTCTTCCAAGTTCTCCGCCAAGTTTGAACCGGAAAGTATTCCGATGCTGGATGGTAATCAATATTCGGCCTTAATTTCCGATGCTCTGTGGAATAGTGCCAATTACATTGGTCTTGCTAACTCTGCCAGCTATTTGCAGATGCTTTACAATTCACCGGAGATCGGTTATCAGCCGGACTGGACTTATTTTGACGAATATAACCAGAATACAGATTGGCTGTCTGAAGTACGTAGAAATACGCAATCATGGGAAAATACTTTTTCTATGAGTGGTGGAGGAGAAAGAGCAACTTATCGTTTCTCTTTAGGTTATCTGGATGAAGGCGGTACGACTGTCGGAACCGATTTCAGTCGTTTGAACTCCTCGTTAAACGTACGTTACAAGTTTTCTGACAAGTTAATTTTTACAACGCAATTCTCTTTTGTTCAGTCTACGAGAAATAATAATTATTACAATGTACGTACAGAGGCTTTCCGCAAAGCACCAAACAAATCTCCTTACTATATCGACGATGCGACTGGAAATTATACTTCACAGTATTTCAATCACAATGAAAATTCCACATTAGATCCGGCCTTTGACAGCAAAAAAAGTCGATATTACAATCCTATTGCTATGGCGAATGAGAGTGTCAACAAAACTATCCAGCGGGAAAGTAAGATGAATTTCAACATTGAATACAACATATTGAATGGGCTAACTTATTGGGGTAATGTCAACATGAATATCCGTAATACGAAAGGACGCATGTTTTTGCCGCAAGTAGCTACCGGACTTGCCTGGACTGACAGTAATGCAAACCGCAGTACAGATACTTCTTCTGACCAATTGACCATCAATACCGAGAACAAGTTGATCTATCGTAAAAATTGGAATGATAAGCATAGCATTATTGCGACCGGTGTCTTCCGTACTGTGGAAACGACTAAATCCAGTTATGGAAGTGAAACTTCCGGTAACGCTTCTTCCGGTCTTGCCGATCCTACTATCGGAAGTGCCGTACGTAAAATTAGTTCTGGAGATTCTAAGACGCGTAGCATCAACGGTGTGGCTTTAATGAACTATACTCTGTTGAACCGCTATATCGTCAATGCTTCTTTGGGATTAGAGAGCAACTCAACTATGGGTAAATCGGAACGTTTAGGAATGTTCCCTACTGTCGGTGTCGCTTGGCATTTGGCAGATGAGAAATTCATGGACTTTTCGAACGATTGGATGGATGAGTTTAAACTTCGTTTTAGTTTAGGACAGACGGGGAATGCTGCCTCTGGCGCTTCGCTCTATCTGGGTTCGTACGCCTCCGGAGACAATTACATGGATATGAGCGCCATTACCCCGAGCAGCATGCAGCTCAATCGCCTGAAATGGGAAACAACCACTGAATATAATACAGGGCTGGACGCTTCTTTCTTAAAAGGGAAACTTCGCTTCACGGTCGATGTCTATCAGAAATATATCAAAGATCTGTTGCAAAAGAAAGTTAAAATGCCAACTAGTATTGGTTATGGAAATGGCTATGAAGTCAGCTACATGAATTCCGGAAAGATGACGAATAAAGGTTGGGAATTCCGTGTTGATGCCGTCCCGTTTGAAAATAAAGACTGGCGTGTAGGGTTCTACTTTAACATCGCTCACAACGAGAACAAGATTACGGAAATGCCGGATAACTATACCGAAGAAAACTATACCTTCGGTAATGGCATCTATGCATACCGTAGAGAAGAAGGACGTCCGATGGGTTCTTTCTACGGCTATCGCTACAAAGGTGTTTGCCAGAATAAAGATGCTACGTATGCACGTGATGCAGATGGCAACGTGATGAAAGATATTTCCGGTAACGCGATTGTTATGCGGAATGGAACAGCTACCATAGCTCCCGGAGATGCTCTCTACGAGGATATAAACCATGATGGTGTCATCAATCAATATGATATTGTCTATTTAGGTAACTCTAATCCGAGATTCACCGGAGGTGCTGGTGTCAACGTCAGCTATAAGCAATTTAAGCTGTCGGCTATTTTTTACGGACGTTATGGACAGGACGTAGTCAACTCTACCCGTCTGAATAATGAATCCATGCGTGGAATTGACAATCAAAGTACGGCTGTCCTTAGACGTTGGCGTAATGAAGGCGATCAGACAGATATTCCGCGTGCACTTTATGGAGAAGGATACAACACACTGGGTTCCGACCGCTTTGTGGAAGATGCTTCTTACCTGCGTTTGAAATCGTTGTCGTTCAACTATCGCTTGCCGAAAAAAATAATTCAGCGTTGGGGATTTAGCAATATTGATGTATATGTCACTGGATACAACCTCTTTACTTGGACTAAATACACCGGTCAGGATCCGGAAGTGAAGACCGAAAATACATATGCCACAGATAGTGCTACTACACCGGCTTCTATTCAACTTGTTGCCGGCTTTAATTTAAGTTTTTAAAAGATCTACGAACATGAAAAAGATATTTACTATATTGTTACTGTCCGGAAGTTTGTTGGTGAGTGGATGCAGCGATTGGCTCGATGTTCTGCCCAAAGATAAGCAATCCACCGATATGTACTGGGAGTCTTCCGAAGATGTGGAAGCCATTCTCGCTCAGGGATACAGTCGTTTACGTACTTGTGTTCCCTATATCATCAATTGGGGAGAGTTGAGAGGAAGTTCTGTCATCGTCCCTGGCAGAGGAACAAAAACCGGTCTAATTCAGAACTTTCAGGTGTTGCCCAGTACATCAACAGTTCAATGGGGTACCTTCTACCAAGTGATCGGTATGGCGAATGCTGTGTTGAAATATGCACCAACCGTGATGGACAAAGATGCGAGTTATTATGAATCGAGAATGAACTCACATCTGACAGAAGCCTATTTTCTACGCGGACTGTCATACCTGTATCTGGTACGTAACTTTCGAGAGGTTCCCTTGATTACCGAACCCTATGTAGACGATGCCATGCCTAATGATGTAGCCAAGTCATCCGAAACGGAAATTCTGGAGCTGATAAGAAGTGATGTACATGCAGCGTTGGCAACTAATGCTGCCAAAGAAACATTTGACGGAACATGGGCTACCAAAGGACGTGCTACCAAATGGGCATTGTACGCACTGATGGCGGAAACTTGCCTTTGGGCAGAAGATTACGAAGAGTGTGTCACCTATGCTGATTACCTGATCAACGCTACAGCCGCTATGCGACCAGTATTTATGTCGACACCCGGACAATGGTTCAATATGTTCTATCCCGGTAACAGTAACGAATCTATCTTTGAAATACAATATGATGAAACCAATTATGCGCAGGGAAGTGGAAGCCCGTCCAAGGTTTTCCCTTATGGCACTGATGTTACAATAGACTCTTATATGTATTCTGAGCCGATGACTCTTCGCTTAATAGATGAATACACACAACATAGAGGAGATGAAATAAGTCGCACCTATTATGGCTCGTTCGCCGGTACTGTTTATGCTAACTATCCGGACAACGGCATTATCTGGAAATATTCAGGAATGGGAGTCGCCGACCGGGAAGCTGTACGCACCATTCTGGATGCCAATTATATCATCTATCGTATGGCAGACGTAATGTTGATGAAAGCGGAAGCACTGATTCGTATCGGCGGTTCTGCCAACTGGACAGAAGCATTGGCTATAATTAATCAGATACGCGAACGTTCAGAGCTAAACCCACGAAGTGAAGTCAGTGCGGACAATATTAACGAAGCTACTGAAGAAATGTTATTGGAAATGCTATTGGACGAACGCGACATGGAGTTTGCAGCAGAAGGCAAGCGTTGGTATGACCTATTGCGCTACGGTAAGCAGCAAAACTTCAAGTATAAAGCCCGCTTTAAAGCAATCATTATGGAGAATAACCTTACTGCGGAAAATAAATGGCTGAGTTCTGTTTTGGATAACGATAATGCTTGGTATCTGCCAATTCCTGCTGAAGATATATTCAACAACTCGTTATTGACACAAAATCCTTATTACGAATAATTAAATAACGATATATGATGAAAAAACTAAAAAAATATTACTGGATGCTGCTCATCGTTTTATGTGCAGCTTGTAATGATCCGTATGATGGAGACACTTTTGTGGTCTTTGATACACAGCCTGCTGCAACTTATTTATCCAGCAGGTCGGAAGACTTTTCCGAATGGATTCACATCATGAAATATGCGGACTTATACAATGCGGTGAATCAGGCTACCCAGCGCTTCACTCTTTTCGTTCCCAACAATACAGCTGTACAGGAGTTTTACACTCGGAGAGGGGTTTCTTCCATCGAAGAATTGGGAACGGAATATGCACGTAATTTGGTGTCTTATCATATTATACAAGACACCATTAATCAAGCAACTTTTATTGAGAAGGAAGGTGCATTGGCTAAGAAAACTGTTTCTGACGATATTTTGATGGTATCATTCGGAAGTGCGGAAAATGGCGGTGGTGGTATGCGGTCCGTTTATCTGAACAGTGAAGCCCATGTGCTTGAATTTGCAAATCCGGTATCCAACGGTTATGTATATGTGTTAGGAAATACGTTAACTCCGCTTACTGAAAGCGTATATGCCCGGATATCCGAAAGCGGACGTCCTTACGCCCTCTTGAAGTCCGCTTTAGATGCGACGGGATGGGGAGCTGAGTTGGACATTATCTATGATGAACTGAAAAATGATCAGGGACAAACTATCAAGCAGAAACGCAATTACACACTGTTAGCTGTAACGGATGATGTTTTTCATGATGCAGGTATCAATAGTCTGGCTGATTTAGCACAACTGTTGGGAGCAAGCAGTGACTATAGTAATCCGGAGAATGCATTGTATAAATATGTAGCCTATCACATCCTGACCGGAAGTTATGATTTGAACGACTTGCAGAGTTTTGACAGTGAAAATGCGACTTCTAAGATATGGAACACATCGTGCAAAGGAAATGTGGTAAGAATAAGCCAAGAGGAAGATAGAAAATTTTACTTGAACTATCAGGACGAAGCAAACAAAGCTGTCTTTGTGGAAGACGCTTGTAATTTGCAAGCTAAGAATGGCTATATTCATCAAGTTTCCACTTACCTGCCGATTGCGGATGTAAAACCGGAAACTGTATTGTTTGATGTATGTAATTTCTCTGTTATCAAAGACTGGATTGCAGACGGTCATGGAGAGGAGGGCATTAAATTTCAGGAATCATTTGGAACGGCAGAAAAGAAATGCGACATCTCAGAACTTAATTGTTATGAATATGAACTAAAGAATCCATCAGGAGCTTTTGATAAATATTATAATATTACCTATTTTACTACCCGGACGAATAATGACTGGAAAACTGCCCGTAATTATGACTTTCTAATGTTGAACATTGGTAATACAGGTTGGATCTCAATGGAAACACCGTCTATCATCAAGGGAAAGTACAAAGTAACATTACACTTTGGTTATGCTACATCTATGGATTTTATCAGAACAAAAAGTGGCGGAAGTAACGGAGGACAAATGATTTTCAGCTTTGATGGAGATCATTCTGTCACACGTGCACCGTATACCAGTTCAACCACTACTCTCAAAAGCAACAAGTTGGGATGTTATGAAGATGTGATTTATGATGAGATAGAATTTACAGAAAACTCTACTCACACATTCAGACTGGTATTGACGGACCCTGCTGCTAGTGATAAATCCGATTATCGTATATACTTAGATTATTTAGAATTTGAACCCATATTTGACGAATAAACCATGAAAGCAAAAAAATATATACTCGGCATTGCCCTTATCGGATTGATAGGAAGCGGTTGTACTAACACATGGGATGAGCATTATGCTCAAAACGCCAGTACGGTTAATAATACGGAGATTTCCATTGTCAATGAATCCCTTACCGATTATTTGGCTCAAGAATCCTCTTTAAGTAATATGTACCAGCTGTTCAGCGAAACAGGCATGGTGGAACAATTATTGGCGAAAGAACAAATGTACACCATTCTGGCAGTGGAGTCAAGCATTGCAGCGGGGGATGATCCTATATACACCGCTCAGACCTATATCTCTGATGCCTCTATCTCACCTTCAAATCTGGAAGGCGGACAACGTCTTTTGATGTGGAGCGGTAAATATTTGAATATCAGTAAAACCGATGGGGAAAATAATACTTCTAGTATTCAATTTAATAATGCAACCGTAACTCGGGTAGTTAAACTGACCAATGGATATTTGTATTTGTTAGATCAGGCTATCAATGCTCCGCGCAGCATGTATGAGATCATAGAAAATTTGGGTGACGATTATTCTATCTTCCGTGAAATGATCTTGTCACGTAATGTTTTGACATTTGACAGAGACGCGAGTAAAGTGGTAGGAGTAGACAATACGGGAAATACCGTATACGATTCGGTATTTACCGTAAGAGCTCCTTATTTTGAAAAGGTAAAGTTTGACATCATGTCCGAAAATCTCAGTGCTACCATGCTAATCCCGTCCAATGACGTAATCAATAACGCATTAAGCGTAGCACGGAAGAATCTGGAGAACTGGAATATGACACGTGCAGACAGCATTCTGGAAAACTGGATATTTCAATCGGCTTTCTTTAATAAGATTTATGATAAAGCCAGTTTTGAAAGCAATGAGGACTTAACTTCTGTATTCAGTAAACAATGGCGCACGACCGTGCAGAAAGTGGATCTTGACAATCCGATATCCATGAGTAACGGAGTAGCTTACCATGTCACTGAAATGAAGATACCTACTAACGTATTGATATATCGCCTTAAAGAGCTTTTCAGAAACTACGAATATTTGAGTGCCGATGATAAAGATACGTATTTCAAGACTACCAATCTCTCATTTAACAAGATTAGTGAAACGGATGAAGCGAACTGCGCAGGATGGGCAGCATTAGGATTCCCTACGATATATTACAGAGTTCTCTATTTTAACTTGACAGATCCTGATAATCAAATATATACGCTTGATTATACACCATTTAGAGGTGAAACTGTGGGAACTCGCTATGTGGCTACTCCTTATAAGGTTCCTCCTGGAACATATACGCTCACCATGGGGTTCAGACAAAAGAAAACTTTAGGAGCGATTGCCGTTTCAATTATCAAGAATGGAGAAGAAATTCCTGTAGCCACTCTTTCTCAGTCGGTGCTTAATAATGCATCTGCTTACCACTATGATCGTGGCGGAGGCGGATATCCGGAAGGAATAGATGAAGCTGTTGCACAAGGATTTAAAAATAAATCAAAATATGATCGTGATGGAGGTGCTGTAGGTACAGTCACTATTCCGGGAGACGAAGCCAGCGAAATTATGATACGTCTTAGTGGATCAGGTTCCAATCTATCTGAAGCAGCACTATACCACTGGTGTTTAAGACCAACTGCGGACTGTTATTAATCTTATGAAAATAAAGACAACATGAAAAAGATACAAGTTTTATTTTTCACCCTGTTACTTTGCTTGGTCGCTGTCAATCTGTATGCACAGGAACAAGGCAAAATAAGCGGTAAAGTATTATCCACCCTGAATGTTCCGATTGAGGGTGCGGTAATATCCGTCACCGGAAGCGAAAATGTCACTACGGATAAGAGCGGAGTTTTTCAAATTGAATGCAAGAATCTACAGAAAGCCACTATTTCTGTCTGGGCTGCCGGATATTATACGGTGCTTCAAGCAGTGGACAACCGTAAGGAGATGACGATCATAATGATTCCTGAATCGGAATATAAGTATAATGAAACAACAGTGCTGCCCTTCCGTATTGAAACGAATGAAGTGACTACTTCTGCAGAGAATATCACTAAAAAAGATTTCGTACCTGCTGGTATGAAGATAGATCGCGCCTTGGCTGGACAGATTGCGGGTTTGCAAGTGACCCGTGGCAGTGGTATGCCAGGAGAGGGAAGTTTCATCAATCTTCGCGGAACACGTTCTTTTGTGGGTAATAATGCTCCATTAGTAGTCATCAACGGCATTCCTTATATACCGGACGTAAATGATTCACCATTGATTAACGGATTGAGCCGTAATATCTTTCAGGCTTACAACCTCAATGATATTCAAAATATCACCGTTTTGAAAGGTGCGGAAGCGGCTTTATATGGCTCTATGGGTGCTAACGGTGTCATTCTGATTGAAACAGATGGTGCTACATCGGAGAATATGAACACGGAAATCAGTTATTACGGTCAGTTTGGTGTTAATTGGAATAACAAACGTATGCCCTTGCTGAATGGTATAGATTACCGTTCTTATCTATCAGACATGGGAATGAGTTATTTCGGAAACATGGATGAGTTCTTTACCGAATTCCCTTTCATGAGCGACCCAACTAATAGTAGATACGCCAACTATTACAATAACAATACGAACTGGCAAGATGAAATCTACCGGAGCGGATTTGTGACAGAAAATCTGTTTCGAGTAGAAGGTGGTGATGCTATCGCCAAATATGACTTGTCTTTGGGCTACTCTAAAGAAGACGGAATACTGAAAAGTACTCAGCAGAACCGCTATCATACACAGTTGAACGGAAACTTCTTAGTAAGTAAGAATTTTGAAGTCTATGCTACTGTCGGATTGGCATATATCAACGGTAATTATCAAGAACAAGGGATGAATGTGCGTACCAATCCTTTGCTCGCCGCTTATGCGCAGTCTCCGCTGCTTGCTCCCTATCAGAAGGCTGATAACGGAGAATTTACTCCGATTTACTCCGACTACTATTATGGAATCAGCAAAAATATGGACTTTGCTGTAAGTAACCCGTTAGCCATTGTCAATGACTTGGATGCGAACAGTCGCCAATATGATGTGAATATTAAGGCAGGTTTCAATTATAAAATATTTCCCGGTTTTTCTCTTAATGGTGTCTTCGGGCTTTATTATAACTATAATAAGGAGCATATTTTCGTTCCAGGCAGAACAGATCTTACTATCGTTCCTACTACAGATACATATGGTACTGAAGAAAATACGATACGGGAAGGTGTAAACGAAACGACTAATTATTTTTATAACCTAAACGCACGCTACAGCAAGCAATTCAGTAGCCGTCATGCTTTGAATGCTATGGCAGGAGTGCAAATATTGACTACTCTGCAGGAATACGACGGGGCATACGCTCGCAACACAACCAATGACTTCTATCAGGTACTGGGTTCGGCTGATGCTATAGGTCGTTATTTCGACGGTTATCAGAATAAATGGAACTGGGCTAATATTTATGGTCACGTTGACTATACTTATAATCATGTATTGAATGCTGCATTGAATATGTCTATCGACGGTTCTTCCGCAAACGGAAGATACACCAACCATTTTCGGGTTTATCCATCAGGCGGAATCACATGGATGGCGAAGAATATGTCTTTCCTTATAGACAAGGATTGGATCACCCGTCTGGATTTGCGTGCAGAATACAGCCTGACAGGAAACAGTCGCTTTTCTTCCAATTATGGAAAATCTTATTATAGTAGTTCACCCTATATGGCTGTATCGGGTATTATGCGTACCCAAATCCCGAATACGCATTTGAAACCGGAGATAACTTCCCAGATGAATTTAAGTTTGGATGCCTCTTTCTTGAGAAACCGTATTAGTCTGGGAGTAGATTATTATCGTGGCAGAAGCAAAGATGTAATCATGAACATTGGAAAATCTGCTATCTATGGAACATCTGCTTATTATGCAAATGTCGGAAAAATTGATAACAATGGAGTGGAGCTTTCATTGCAAGCTTCCCTTATCCGTATGCGTGACTTTGAATGGATTGTAGGAGGTAATATCTCTTTCATGGAGAGTAAGATTAAATCATTGGGCGGAAACAATCAGGAAACAGTTCAATATAGTGACGGTTCGATGATAGTAAGTCGTGTAGGTGGAAATCCATATGAATTCTACGGATTGCAAGCAAACGGTGTCTACTCTACCCAAGCGGAAGCGAGTGAAGCCGCATTGATCAACAGCAGTAATCAGGCATACAGTGCTGGTGATGTACGTTATGTAGACCAGAATAATGACGGACGTATTGATTCTAAAGATTATGTATCATTGGGTAGTGCCACTCCTGATTACTTTGGAGGGTTCTATACCAATATTCGTTATAAGCATTTCTCACTGGCGGCCGAATTCTCTTATTCAAAAGGAAATGAAGCATACAATGCGGTAAGAAGGACATTGGAATCAGTTTCTTCTTTCTCTAACCAAAGTGTAGCAGTGACTAATCGTTGGAATGTAGAAGGACAAGTGACTAATATCCCGCGTGCCAGCTATGGAGATGCTATTGGAAATAATAATTTCTCTTCCCGTTGGATTGAAGATGCTTCTTTTCTACGTATGAAAAGCGTTACGTTGAGCTATAGTTTCGACAAACCGATTTGGAAGTTTTTCCGTTCCGGCACACTGTATGTGACAGGAGAAAACTTGCTTACTGCTACCAAATATTTAGGAATGGACCCTGAATTTGCCTATTCATCCGGTAACAGTGCCACACAGGGATTTGATTATGCGAAAGTGATGCAACCGAAATCAGTCAAACTGGGTATTAACTTGAAATTCTAATGATGCAGATGAAAAAGATATTATTAAACGCCGCTTTCATTCTGGCGGTTACCTTATTGGGAGGATGCGATGACTTCTTCAATCCTGATACAGATGTTACACTGGATAATGAGGATTATATATCAGAAGAAAGTGAGATGTACTCCGGCTACATTGGTATCATGACCAAAATGCAAGCCATTGGAGACAAAGTGATTTATTTGAATGAACTTCGAGGAGAAATGGTGGTGCCGACTGCAACGGCACCCACAGAACTCTACAATTTGTACAATTACGATGATGATTTAAGCGGTAATTCATACGCAGACCCTTCTGGATTCTACGAAGTAGTAAATGCTTGTAACGATTATCTTCGGAAATTGAAAGCATACGAAGAAAAGAACTCTATAAATGAAAGCCACTATAAAGCATTAGTTAGTAGTACGCTGCGTATCAAAGCATGGATGTTTATGACAATCGCTAAAATCTACGGAGAAGTGGCATGGGTGGACAAACCAATGACTTCGTTGAGAGACCTGTCACAGTTTGACATATTGAATCTTGACGAAACGATGGTAGCTTGCAAGAATCTGTTAGATATTGGTTATGACAACATTGACGGGACTTACGAAACAGCATGGAAAGACTGGGTGGACCCGGATACAGAACTGGCAAATAGTGAATATCGTCGTTGGGATATGATGACTCCTCCTTACTATGCTATATATGCAGAGATTTGTTTGTGGTTAGGCAGATACCAGCAATGTATCAACCTGATACTTAATAAAATGAATAGTATATATCAAAGTACCACGAATCAATCTATTGCTTTCTTACGTAATGATATGTTGTTCAGCCATTATACCAATTTCTTTAATAACGAGACTCCGTATGATTATGAATCGGCATCTGCAATTATGTATGACTATCAAAACAGGCAGACGAACAGCCTGCTGAAGCATTTCGACTCTGATTATCCGAATAAATATTGGCTGGCACCAGCAGAGGTTGCTGTAGAACGTTTCAGAAATAATGAATTCGGTCCGTTGGGCAATAAAGATAAAGATTTCAGAATGGGTTATACGGTATCTGAATACAATGGTAAATGGGTTATCAGTAAATTCCGTCCAACTTCTAAACCTGTACGTAACGCTTATCGCGATGATGTATTCGTATATACTTACCGCGGTGCAGACCTTTATTTTATGTTGGCGGAAGCATTCAATCAATTGGGCAGAAGATCTGTAGTAGACGCACTGATTAATGTAGGGGTCAATGCTTACTCTAGTGAGTTTGATATTGATGAAGAAGGTACTTATTCCGGGAATTGGTATGGTATTACTCCTCATTGGACGAATAACAGTACTGTATATTATTATTCAAACGGGACAACAGGTATTGGTAGTCGTAAATATGGTGACAGAGGGATTCGTGGAGTAGAAGTAAGCTATAGTAACCTAGGAGCACGTACCTTCACATCTAATGTGCAAAACAATGACGAAGAAATATTGAAAGAAATGATGTTGGAAATGGCGTGCGAAGGAAAAGTTTATCCGGCTATGATTCGTATGGCGAAACGTTATAAAGATAATAGTTTCATGGCGAAATATATTTCGGAAAAGTATGAAAGTACTGGTAATGCTGCAGCCATCCGTTCCAAAATAATGAGTGGAGATTATTTCATTAAATGGAAGTTAAAATAAAAAATCCTCAAATCATCCTTTGATGTGGATTAGGTTGGGGTGACGCGGATTTTTGAAAGAGAATCCGCGTCATTGTTTCAAATATAAATACTTTTGCAAATAACAATAACAAAGAATGATGAAAACATTAGCAGCATATATTGCAGCACTTCTTGTTTGGACAGCTTGCGGAGACGGAAAACAGTCCGTTATTGACCGTGAGGCGCTGGTAGAAAGAAATAGTCCCGTTGTTACGGCATTCGATTCATTGGCTTCCCTTTCTGTAGGAAATGGAGAGTTTGCTTATACGGTAGATATAACCGGTTTGCAGACATTTCCGGACAATTACAGCAAAGGTGTTCCATTAGGAACGCAAAGCCAGTGGGGATGGCATAGCTTTGCCAATCCGGAACATCTCACTCCGGAAGAAACCTTGAAAGAGTACGATTTTGGGCGAGGGAAGAAAGAACTTTATGCCACACAGTTCAAAGAGAAAGGCAGACAGCAAGATGCCGCTAACTGGTTTCGTGTCAATCCACACCGTCTTCATTTAGGGATTGTCGGTTTCGACGTGAAAGAAGATACGGATATTGAACAAGTGACTGATATTCATCAGAAACTTTGTTTGTGGAATGGAAAAATTGAGAGCAGGTTTAAATTAAATGGTGAAGATTATCAGGTGGAGACTGTCTGCCATCCTTCCAGTGATATGATTGCTGCTCATATAACCTCCAAGGCACATACCGGAATTTGTTTTCGCTTTCCGTATCCTACAGGAGGACACTGTGATGATGCTTGTAATTGGGAAGCCATTGATAAACATACGACGACGATTGTTACTCAAAATGAATCTTCTGCAGTCCTGAAGCACACTTTAGATAGTACAGAGTATTATATAACTTTGCATTGGGAAGGGAAAGCGACTTTGAATGAAAAAGCAAAGCATTATTTTGTACTGACCCCGATAGACGACAAACTGGCTTTTACCTGTGCTTTTACTAGTGAAGCTCCTTCTACGCAGACTGTCACCGTGGAACAGACTCAGGAAGAAGCAAAAAACTATTGGAACTCTTTCTGGAAAGAAGGTGCAGCTGTTGATTTCTCGTCATGTACGGATTCACGCGCCAAAGAATTGGAACGACGTGTGGTACTTAGTCAATATCTGCTTGCTATTCAAAGCGCGGGTACTACTCCTCCGCAAGAAACGGGGCTTACTTATAATTCATGGTTTGGTAAATTTCATCTTGAAATGATCTGGTGGCACGAAGCCCAATTTGCTCTCTGGAACCGTAGCAATTTACTCGACCGTACACTTGCTTGGTATGAAAAAGCAGAACCTATGGCACGCCAAATAGCACAGAGACAAGGATTTGACGGTGTTCGTTGGATGAAAATGACCGACCCGTCAGGAACAGAAGCTCCCTCTAAAGTAGGAAGTTTTCTGATCTGGCAACAACCCCATTTAATTTATCTGGCAGAATTGCTTTATCGTGCCGATCCGACTAAAGAAGTACTAGAGAAATATAATCGTTTAGTACAAGAGACAGCTGAATTTATGTATTCCTTTGCTACCTATGATGAACTGGAAGGACGCTATGTGTTGAAAGGTGCCATCCCCGCACAAGAAACGTTACGTGCAGCAGAAACTGTTAATCCTCCTTTCGAACTTTCTTACTGGCATTTTGCAATGCAGACCGCCCAACAATGGCGTGAGCGCATGGGGCAACAGCGTAATCTGGAATGGGATGAAATGCTCGACAAACTTTCACCTCTAGCTTATAATGCAGATGGACTTTATCTGGCTGCTGAAACAGCTACAGACACTTATAAAGACATTCGTTATACTTCCGATCACATGGCAGTGCTGGGTTCAGTCGGTATCCTTCCGATGAATAAACTTATCCGGGAAGATTATATGAAAAATACATTGCACTGGATTTGGGATAACTGGAATTGGGGTAAAACCTGGGGATGGGATTATCCGATGACAGCCATGAATGCTGCCCGTCTGGGCGAACCGGAAAAGGCTGTTGGAGCTTTACTGATGGATAAACGCACAAATACATACCTGATAAATGGTCATAATTATCAGGATGGTCGTTTGCGCGTTTATTTACCGGGTAATGGTGGCTTGTTGACTGCTATTGCAATGATGTGTGCAGGTTGGGACGGATGTACCGAAACTAATCCGGGATTCCCGAAAGACGGGACATGGAATGTTCGTTGGGAAGGATTAAAGCCATTACCATAATCAAACACAAAAAATATGAAATATTTTCGTCTGAATCTTATTTTAAAAGGAGGGCTTACTGCTTATTGTCTTTTTATGTTGCCGGCAATGCAATTAAATGCTCAAAGAGAGGCAAAACAGATCGGTGACTTTAAAGAATCCATCTCCTTAAACGAGCATTTGCGAGGGGCAAAACGGACGTTGCAATACCATCCTGATGGAGATGAATTTGTTTGTATCAACGGTAAGAACCGCTATACCCGTGCTTTGTATGGTAGCCATAGCCCTTTTCGTGTAGAAACAAGTGACCGGCCGGTTTTTGCGTTTTATAATAATGGACGTGCAGGAAATATAAGTTTCAAAATCATTCTTCGTGATGGAACAGAAGTTGCACTTGACCGTACCGGATATTGTGAATCCCGCTACTCGGCAGGAAAGCGTACCTATTATCTGACAGACCCTTCCTGGGGAAAAGGAGAACTGCGTATTGTAGTATTGGCATTAGCCGATATGGATGGAGCTATCTGGCGTTTTTCCGCTTCGAATATGCCTAAAGGGGCTATACTTCGTTGGCAGCATGGAGGTGCTACCGGGAAACGTTTGAGTCGTAATGGAGATATGGGAGTCGATCCGGCTGATTGTTTCGAACTTCCGGCCGAAGTTACCGATCTTGTCACAGGTGAACTTCCCTTGCAGAAAGAAGCATACTTAGTACGTGGGGAAGTGCCTGAACAATCTAATGCCCATAAACTCTATCAAAAAGCGGAGGCGGCTTCTTTGGCATTAGCCTCCCGTTTGAAAATAGAAACTCCGGACCCTTATTTGAATACCTTGGGAGGAGCGTTAGTTGCTGCTGCCGATGGAATTTGGGATGGGCAAGTCTGGTTGCACGGTGCTATTGGCTGGCGTATGCCGTTGAGTGGGTGGAGAGCCGGGTACACCGGTGATGCTTTAGGATGGCATGATCGGGCACGTACTCATTTTGATGCTTATGCGGCCAGTCAGGTGACTGATGTTCCGAATACAATTCCGCATCCGGCACAGGACTCCACAATGAATCTGGCACGTTCGGAAAAACGTTGGGGAACTCCTCAATATAGTAACGGTTATATTTGCCGGAATCCGGGGCGGAATAATCAAATGCATCATTATGACATGAATCTTTGTTATATGGATGAACTCTTATGGCATTTCAACTGGACGGGAGATACGGCGTATGTCCGTAAAATGTGGCCTGTAATTACCCGTCATCTTGCTTGGGAAAAATTAAATTATGATCCGGACAATGATGGCTTATATGATGCTTATGCTTGTATCTGGGCAAGCGATGCACTTTATTACAATAGTGGTGCTGTCACCCATTCATCGGCTTACAACTATCGTTCCAATAAAATGGCAGCTTTTCTAGCTTCCTTGATAGGTGAAGATTCTGTACCTTATCAGAAGGAAGCCGAACAAATATTGAAAGCGATGAATAAACGCCTTTGGATGCAGAGTAAAGGTTGCTGGGCGGAGTATCAGGATTTCATGGGACATCGTCGGCTTCATGAAAGTCCGGGATTGTGGACTATATATCATGCACTTGATAGTGAAGTTGCTGATCCTTTTCAGGCTTATCAGGCTACGCGCTATGTCGATACGGAAATACCTCATATTCCTGTATATGCCGATGGACTGAAAGAGGGGTATGCAACGATTGCCACTACCAATTGGTTACCTTATTCCTGGAGTATCAATAATGTGGCTTTCGCAGAGGTGATGCATACAGCTTTGGCTTATTTTCAGGCAGGACGTCCGGAGGAAGGATGCCGACTGATGAAAAGCTCCTTTCTGGATGGTATGTATCTAGGGAACAGTCCGGGCAATTTTGGACAAGTCAGTTTTTATGATGCTGCCCGTGGAGAATGCTATCGTGACTTCGGAGATCCGATTGGGGTAGCTTCCCGATTGCTGGTACAAGGCTTGTATGGTATTTTACCGGATGTTTTGAACGGTAAGATGGTGATTCGTCCGGGATTTCCCGCAGAATGGTCAAAAGCTTCTATTTCTTTGCCGGATATGACTTATAGCTTTGTTCGGGAAAAAGATGTGGATACCTACCAAATAGAGCAACGTTTTGAGACTCCTTTGGCATTGACATTACAAGTGAATGCTGGGAGAGAAGAAATTCATTCGGTGAAAGTGAATGGGAGAGAGGTTGACTGGAGTTTTGCAGAAGCGGCTTCCGGTTATCCGGTGATTATCATCCCTGCCTCTTCTGCAAAGAAATCAACAGTCGAAATTGTATGGGGAGGAAAAAGTTTGAGTTCGGCGCTGCCTGAAATACAGGCGAATGCTTTAGCGGAGATCAATATCCCTTCAACTTCAGGGGCAGTATTCGGTGAAATATATGATCCACAGGGAGTTTTGGTACAGCCGAACGTTAGTGATACATCTATTAGAAGTAAAGTCAACGATCATTTAGGACATCATACTTTCTTTGTTCGCATGAAACAGGGACAAATGGAATGGTGGCAGCCTGTGAATATACAAATATCAGAATTAGAAAAATCATCGGTCGTTCTCCCTTTCTCACAGGTGAATACATTAGAGTGCCGGATGATAAATATGGATTCTCTGTTCAATGCGAATGTTACTGATATTTTCCGGAATAAGTATCTCACTCCCCGTTCACCATTTACCACTCTACAGCTTCCTGTTCAGGGCATTGGTGAGTGGTGTCACCCGAAACTAACAGCCGATATTGACGATACGGGTTTGCGTGCGTTGGTGCATGATGAGGTGTTGACTACCCAATTGGGTGTTTCATTCCGAACATTGGCTCAAGGAAAGAATATAGCTTTCACTTCTTTGTGGGATAATTATCCGGATAGTTTGAGTATTCCGCTTTCCGGTAGAGCTTCTCATGCCTATTTGATGATGGCAGGTAGTACTAACCACATGCAGTGCCGCATTGCTAATGGTATCATTCGTGTATTCTATACGGATGGCACTTCCGATGTGCTGGAATTAGTGAATCCGGATAACTGGTGTCCTATTGAGCAGGATTTCTATGTCGATGGTCAGGCATTCACTGTATCTTCTCCTCGTCCTTATCGTATTCATTTCAAGACAGGTATGGTAAGTAATGACTTGGGAAAAGACTTAGGAATAAAGGGTGTTTATGGACGTTCCATTGAGGGGGGAGCGGGCATACTTTTGGATATGCCTTTGAATCCTTCTAAAGAATTAAGCCATCTGACGTTGGAAACACTTTCGAACGATGTTGTTATCGGCCTGATGGGAATTACAATTCAATAAAACAAAAAATAAATGATTAAAAAGAGATGCATTATGATGAGAAGAACTATTTATTTACTACTTATACTGCTATTTGTGGCAGAGGTAACATCTGCGAATACTGTTGATTTTGATAAGGCGTTTAAAGAAAGTGCCCGTATCGAAAAACAAATTAAACGGACCTCTTTTCCGAAACGAACATTTCTTATAACTGATTTTGGAGCAAAAACGGATGATGAGGCTAATCCTTGCCATGAAGCCATTAATCAGGCTATTCTACAGTGCAGTCTGTCAGGAGGTGGCACAGTAATTGTTCCTAAAGGCACTTTTTATACCGGACCTATTACTCTAAAGAGCAATGTGAATTTCCATCTCGAAGAGGGAGCTGTTTTGAAATTCTCTACAGATCAAAGCCTTTATTTTCCTGCAGTTTTAACTCGTTGGGAAGGAATTGATTGCTATAATGCTCACCCCTTGATTTATGCTTATGGTGAAAGCAATATTGCCATAACTGGAAAAGGCATTATTGACGGACAAGGTAGCATGGAAACTTGGTGGCCGATGTGTGGAGCCGTAAAGTATGGTTGGAAAGAAGGCATGGTGGCTCAACGCAATGGAGGTCGTGAACGTCTGTTGATGTATGGTGAAACATCGACTCCTGTCTACAAGCGTCTGATGAAGCCGGAAGATGGTATGCGTCCGCAGCTATTGAACTTACATTCCTGCCACACCATCTTGATTGAAGGTGTTACTTTGTTAAACTCTCCATTTTGGGTGATTCATCCTCTTTTCTGTGAGAGCCTGATTGTCAGTGGAGTGACTGTTTATAATCGTGGACCTAACGGAGACGGATGTGATCCTGAATCTTGTAAGAATGTGTTGATAGAGAATTGTACATTTGATACGGGGGATGATTGCATTGCCATTAAATCAGGACGTAATGAAGACGGACGTAAATGGAATATTCCCAGTGAGAACATTATCGTACGTGGTTGCATGATGAGGAATGGACATGGAGGAGTAGTGATTGGCAGTGAGATTTCCGGTGGTTACCGTAACTTGTTTGTAGAAGACTGCCGGATGGATAGTCCGAATCTGGATCGTGTCATTCGTATTAAGACCAGTACTTGCCGGGGAGGGCTTATAGAAAATGTATATGTGCGCAATGTAACGGTAGGACAATGTCGTGAAGCAGTACTTCGTATCAATCTACAATATGAGAATCGGGAAAAATGCAAGAGAGGTTTTGATCCGATTGTCCGTAACGTGCATTTGAAAAATGTGACTTGTGAGAAGAGTAAATTAGGTGTGCTTATTATCGGATTGGAGGATGATAAACATGTATATAACATCAGTGTAGAGGATTCTCATTTTAATAATGTAGCCAAAGGAGGAAATGATATTAAAGGGGCGAAAGATGTCACTTTTAAGAACCTTTATATCAATGGCGAATTGGTGAAATAGGATATAATTTTAATAGATAAAAATCCGGCTATGAATGAAGAAGAATGGAAGACTGTCTATGACGTACAAATCTATGTTACATCTTTATCTGCAATAAGTGATTGTAATTGGAATAAGTTAGAATTCTGGATAAATCTTCATCAGAATGGTTTTATCTATAAATTGAGGCATTATTATCCTATACTTTCTGAAGATGATATACATATCATTCTTTTGTTACGTATCGACTTTAGTAATGCACAGATTTCAGAGTTGTTCCATATTCTAGGAAGTTCTTTTCGAATACGCCGTAGCAGATTGAAAAAGAAAATGAATGTTTCTTGTGAATCTATTACCGATTTTATTAAATCATTGTGTTTAGAATGATCTTTCTTTAAAAAACATATTTAAATGCGTATACATTGGCTGTGTATACGCATTTGTATACGGTTGAAATTTGTATTTCAATTTATAAATGTCGTCCTTTGTCATAACAAGAGTGATAAACTTTTATCCGTACTACTATTATGGTATCGCTTTGAAAAAAAATCAATATTATTAATCTCTCAGAGTTGTTCTTATGAAAAAGTGGAATCTTGGTTTTATGATGGTTGGATTAGCTTTTCTAATCAGTATTTCTGTACTTAGTTGCCAGACAAATGATGATGGCGATTACTCTCAACAGGTAGCAGAGGTGACTGCGGCCGATCTCTTTATTACTTCGGAAGCACATCAGAATTTGGAAAAAGAAATCAGAAAGAGTTTGAGAAAAAAGCAAAATGCCATTTCCAAATTCTCGAGAGAAGAAATGGAACAGTATCAGCAACTTAGAAAAGATTTACTTAATATGGAAACTCGTGCAGAAGCGAAAATACAATGGAATAAATTGCTTGGATACGATTATTATGCCAGCTTAGATCGGATCTCCAATTTAGCTAGAAAAGTTTATGAAGGGACAGATTTTACCAGATTAGAATTGATGAAGGCTCGGCAAAAGCGTAAAATGCGTCAAGTTGTTATCACTCGTGTTGAAAAAGATGAGGAGGCGATCCGAGACTGTATTGCAGCCTTTTCTGAAATAGCAGAGTGGAGAACAGAGGATTGCCTTAATGATTATGATATAAAAGTAATGGATATACCTTTTGTATCTTGGACTCAAGTTGCAATACTAGAAGAACAGTATAGACGGGAATGTGATCAATGTACCCAAGCGGTTGATGATTATTTGCAAACCGGAATAAGCAATTGTGAGAGTAGCAATGGTACGTGTCCTATTACGGCATTTCATTAAGCTTTTAAATTGTAATACATTTATGTTTAAGTTATAATTTAATATGAAAGTAAAAAAGCAAATTTTTGTTCTATTTTTGACAATGCTGGTAGGAATCCCTATTCTTTCTGCCCAAAACAAAAAAGAACAAAAAAAACAAAAGGTGGAAGTTATCAAAAATATCATTGTATCAAGAAACTATAGGATCGACGCGGATACTTATATACATCCGGATAGAGATCCCATACTATTGGATGAGTCCGATAATTCGATTGAAATTAGAAATGATTCTGTCTTTTCTACTCTTCTTTATCTCGGTCAAGTTGATATACCATACGGTAGGAGAGGAGCTGAACTTTTCTTTCAAGCTCCTTTGAAAAAATATACAATGGATATAGATAAAAAGAAAAATACTCACATCAAGTTTTCAGTAGATGCAGCAATAGGTGATTGTAACTTTTATATTAAGGTGTATCCCAATGGAAGTGCGAGCATTTATGTCACCTTGCAGCAGGGGAAGAGTGTTAATTTTTTAGGAGAATTAAATATGCGAAGAGAAGAAACGGAGTCTTTGTAGCACTTAATATATTATTATGAAAAAATATCTATTCATTTTTATTTTCGTATCTATAGTCCAGCTATTCTATGGACAAGAAAAATACACTATCCAGGGTGAATTACCCGACCATTCGTTAGATAATAGTTATTTGCGTTTGACTAATAGTTCAGCTCTTGGTGAAGAGAGTGAACGTATTAAACATTTATTTATTGATAGTATATTGGTGGTTGACGGGAAATTCCATTATGAAGGTGTACTTTCACAAAAGCCATTCTTAGCGTATCTTTCAAGTGCAAGGACAGGAAGAAATATGTTGAATTTCGGCCTGTATTTTATAGTTGAGCCTGGTAATATTCATATCCGTATTGCTAATTGGGCAGATGAGGGGGTGGTATCAGGTACTCCTATTAATGAAGATTACAGTACCTATATGATTGGCACAAAGAGAAGTATGGAAAATCAATTACTTTTTTTAGAAAAATATGCCCAATACCCGGATGTCGTACGATTCCACTTATCTTTTTTATTGAACGGACGAAGAATGTCAAGGGATCCTAATTTTCCAAAATATCTACAGATTCTCGACCGAATGCCTAAAGCAGATCGGGATATTCTTTTGGCTTGGCTGGACTATACTATTAAAAAGTATGAATATGAAAAAAAAACCAAACCATTATTGGACAGTATACGTAACAATGCCCCTCGTTTCATCGAGACTATTCCGAGTAATTCATCATCAACAACGATGAAAAATAAGTAGAATTTTAGTCTTATTGTGATTTGTGTGACGTGTTTTTGATTATGAAGTTGACAATCAGCGGGAGAATAAGTGCCCTATATGTTACTACCTTAAAAATAGTTTTATGAAAAAAACAAAGCTTTCTTGAATATGGTTGTGTTAACCTTTTTAATAGCCATATCTATGCTTAGTTGTCAATCGAATGATGATTATTTGCAAATCGGAATAGGCAATTGTGAGAGTAGCAATGGTACGTGTCCTATAACCGTATTTCATTAGGCTTTTTATACATCCATATTTAAGTTATAATCTAATATGAAAGTAAAAAAGCAAATTCTTGTTCTATTTTTGACAATGCTGGTAGAAATTCCGATTCTTTCTGCCCAAAGCAAAAAAGAACAAAAGAAACAAAAGGCGGAAGTTGTCGGAAAGATTGTTACATCAAAAGTCTACAAGATAAATGTAGGTATTTGCATTCTTCCATGTAAAGATCCTATATTATTGAATGAGTCTGATTATTCAATAGAAATTAAAAATGATTCTATTTTTTCTGATCTTCTTTATCTCGGTCAAGCTGATATACCATATAGGAGAGGAGCTGAACTTTACTTTCAGGCTCCTTTGAAAAAATATACTATGGATATAGATAAAAAGAAAAATGCTCACATCAAGTTTTCAGCAAATGCAACAATAGGTAATTGCAACTTTTATATTAAGGTATATTCCAATGGAAGTGCGAGCATTTATATCACCTTGCAGCAGGGGAAAAGTATCAATTTTTTAGGAGAATTAAATATGCGAAGAGAAGAAACGGAGTCTCTGTAACACTTAATTATTATCATGAGAAAATATCTATTCATATTTATGTTTGTATCTATAGCCCAACTATTTTACGGGCAAGAGAAATACACGATTCAAGGTGAATTTCCTGATAATTCGCTGGATGGAAAATATATAATACTGACCGATAAATCTTTTCTTCCTGATGAGTACAAACGTAAATGGAAAGCATCTGATGATGAAGTAAAAATATTGGTAACTGATAAAAAAATCTATTATGAAGGGGTAACTATGCGTAAACCTTTTTTGGCGCAAATCTATTATGATAGACCAACATTCAGTGGTCAGACAAGTGCGACTTCTTTTGTAATAGAACCTGGGAATATCCATATCCATATAACTGATTGGTATGAGGAAGGAAACGTATCGGGTACTCCTATCAATAAAGACTATGCCACTTGTGTCATTGAACGGAGAAATTTGGTAAATAGAGTTTTGCGAACTATTAGGTTAGAAGGGCAGACTCAAAAGGATGATAATTTCCATTCTTTTAATTCTGCATTTGAATGCTTCGAAGAAGGTGAATTGGCTTTCTTTGAGAAATATGCCAAATATCCGGATGTTATCCGAGTAATGTTATCTCGCTATTTGGAAGTTAAGGAATTAAATAAAAGATTGGTGGATGCTAAATATTTACGTATTCTTGACTTAATGCCCAAAGCGGATCGAGATATTTTGATAGAGTGGCGAGAGTATACAATGAAGAGAGAGGAGTATTGGGCAAAGAGAAGAGCGTTGACCGATAGTCTTAATCGTAATGCTCCTCGTTTTATTGAAAGACGGGTAAATAATATGCTTGATATAACTGTAAAATGATTTTATAGAGTTAAAGTGTAATTAATATGAAAGAGAAACTGTTTTTTCTCATTATATTCGTATTTTCTGCTCAATTGCTTTTGGGGCAAGAGAAATTTACGATTCGGGGTGAATTCCCTGATAATTCTTTAGATGGTAAATATGTGTTATTAATAGATAAATCGTATCTTCTTGAAGAAAGGGAAGGACAAAAACAAGCATACGGCAACAGCATAAAAATAAAGGTGATTGGCAAGGAATTTTTTTACGAAGGAACTGTCACACGAAAGCCTTTTTTTGCACAAATATCCTATGATGGACCACCGTTCCATAAAGGGACTGATATTAATCTTTTTGTGGAACCGGGTAATATCTATATTCGTATGGTTGATTGGGACGATAACGCTAATGTATCGGGCACTTCCATCAATGAAGATTATGATACTTATATTCTTGAGCGAGAAGCTCAATGGAATGCTGTATATTGGAATAGAGAACGTAGAAAAATGGCGAAAGATAGTACTAATATAGAGAATTGTAAGCTATTGGATATATCAGAAACTGAACAGCGTTCAGAAGGTCGGTTTACTTTTCTTGAAAAATATGCAAAATATCCGAATGTCATCCGAGTCATGTTGGCTCGTGATTTAAGGACAAAATACCCGATTAGGGAGCCTGAACTCTCTCAATATTTACGCATTATCGATTTAATGCCCCAAGCGGATCGAGATGCTTTTTTATCATGGTGGGATTATATTATGAAAGAACGAGAATTTAAAAAGAAGAGCCGAATGATATTAGATAGTTTGATCGGTGATCCACCCCGTTTCATCGAGACTATTCCGAGTAGTTCATCATCAACAACTATAAAAAATGAGTAAAATCCTTGGTTTTATTGTTATTCTGCTGATTTGCGTTTCTTGCAATCCAAAAAGGAAGGCAGAGATGTCCCTGTCTTCCTATACACACGATTTCGGAATAATTAGTTCTGATATAATTTGTCGTGATAGCATTACAATCACCAATGTTGGCAATGCCAGGTTGGAAATAGGAGAGATCGAAACTGGATGTGGATGTACACAAGCATCGGTGGAGAAGTATGAATTAAATCCTGATGAATCGTGCTCGCTTCATTTTTCTTTCAATCCGAAAGGAAAGGGATTGGGAGCGAAAGAAGAATTAATTATTATCAATGCAAATACAGACTCCCTCTTTTATATTCTGCAAGTTAAGGCAATTATTCAGTGATAATGTTTTTACGTTTTCTTTTTTACTTATCACCACCTTATACTTATCGGCTGATTGGTTTATGGATAGGTATTTTATGCCTAAAAATATAAGTTTCGTTGTCGGCATCATAGTATGGGGAGGTATTTGCATAGGGAACTGGAAGCGAAAAATTAGCCTGTTTGTTGATTTTCTATTTGTGTCTTTTACTGTTTTTATGGGATATGTTTTCGTTTGCAGTCTCTTTACATCACAATATATACACAGTGTATACATCGTATCTGGATGGATTCTTTTTGTGTTGATGCGTAATGGAAAAAATCCTACAGAAACATTTAATAGCATTTTAGCTGTCGTTGGAGTTTTGTCGGCCTTGTATGGCTTGCTGCAATATGTAGGGTGTATAGAAACTCAATCTTATTTTTCTGTTACTGGTTCTTTTGATAATCCCGCCGGATTTGCAGCAAGCATCGTTCTCTGTTATCCTTTTCTTTTGTGCCAGACTTCTAATGGAAAAAGAAAAACGCTCAAGTTTATGGCGTGTCTTCTCCTCTTTATAGTCGTTATCTTATCCGGTTCGAGAACAGGGATACTTACTTTATGCGTAGTAACACTTCTTTTTTACGCTCTCCGCTATCGGAAGTTAATTCATAGAAGGCGCATCTTTTTTATCAGCGGAGGCACTTTGTTGCTAATAGGTTTATTCATTGGACTGATTTATCTGAAACCAGCTTCCGCTTCCGGTCGTGTTCTGATTTGGAAAGTATCTGCCGGATTGTGTAAGGAAAATATGATTCGAGGAAATGGACTTGGCTCTTTTAAGGCGGATTACATGCCGGAACAAGCCAAATATTTGTCTTCTTTTCATGCTGTTGAAAGTGAAAGAATGTTAGCAGGGAATACGAATCATCCATTTAACGAGTATTTGTTGTTGCTGATTGAACAAGGACTTATAGGAATCGCTTTATTCTTATTGTTGTTGGTTGCTGTTTTTCGAAGTAATGTGTCATTTGATACTCCAGCCTTACTAGCAATTGTTTCTATTGCTATATTTTCCTGCTTTTCTTATCCATTCAAATATGCTTTTGTTTGGTTCATGACTATCTACTGCCTCGCTTCACTTAATCAACGGGAGGTTGCTCTACGAACAATATGTTTCAACAAGCCATTTTTATTGATTATTCTTTTTATACTCTGTTTTTTTTCGATTAAGAATATTCTTTTCGAGCGTACATGGAAACGAATTTCGTTGGTTGCAGAAAAGAACAATGGTTTGCTGGATAACGAATTATCTGTATTTACCAAGCTATATGATGAGTGGAATGGCAATCCCTATTTCTTGTACAATTATGCATCAGAATTGAAGAATGTGGAATTGTACAAACAAAGCGTCAACATATTCTTGCATTGCGAATCTTATATCAATACATATGACCTGCAAATGCAATTAGCTGATAATTACTATCAGATGGGGTGTTGGGAAGAGGCTGAAAGACGCTATAAGCTGGCACAATTTATGTGTCCTAGCCGTTTTCTTCCATTACAAGGACTTTTGAGGATCTATGTAAAATCTGATAACTGTATACTTGCCGAACGGGTTGCTTTAGAAATAATCAATAAACGGATAAAGATACCATCTTACACTGTTGCTATCATACAGGAAGAGGCCAGAAACTATTTGCGCAAAAAGAATATTTAATTATAAACTAACAATCATACAAAATGAAAGCTACATTCATCTTTCTTTTTCTTGTTTTGCTTTTCAGTTGTCAAAGCTCTGAAGAAAAACAGTTGGAAAAGGTGCTGACACTGTCAGGCAACAATCGTTCGGAACTCGAAAAAGTGTTGGAGCATTATAAAGAAGATGAAGCCGATAGTTTGAAACTTAGAGCTGCCAAATTTTTGATAATGAATATGCCCGGACACCAGTCGTATATAGGGAAAGATATTGAGGAATATTATGTCGAAGCTGAAAAGATAATCTTTTCCGACAGAAAGATTGATGAACAGGTGAATGAATTAAATAATTTGTTGTTAGAGTTTCCATCAGATGATTTTGAATTTAAGGAAGATTACTCTATCATAAAGGCCAACTATCTGATAAAAAGTATAGACGCGGCTTTTGAGGATTGGCAACAAGGGAGTTGGGCAAGAGGCATTGCATTCGATGAATTTTGTGAATATATGCTTCCTTATAAGTGCGTAGAGTTTCAGGTTTTTGATGATTGGCGCAATGTGTTGAAACCGATAGCTAATGACACGTTATCTGATTATTTTTATAACGATATCTGGAATAAAACACCTTATTATGCGGCAGAAGCTATTAATATCAAATTGCGTGATACCGTTATTGTCGATTTGAAAAAGCCTCTGAAGTGGCATGCGTTATATAAGGTTCCGTTTTGGTGCAATATTCCTTCCAACTCTTGCGAGACAAGGACAAATACAGCTTTAGCTATCATGCGTAGTAAAGGTTTTGCGGTTTCGTATGATTTCGTTTTGCAGTGGCCTACAAAAGCGCATGCGCATTCGTGGCTAAGTATTCTGATAGATCACGATCGCCGAATGGTATGTGAAGGAGGACATGAACCTTTCTTAGCTTTCCTACGACCAGGCGAATGCAAAGGAAAAGTATATCGAAGAACGTATTCTCCCAATCAGGGCTTGGTCCGGTTGAATGAGGAAGCTGGCAGTGTTCCGAAAACGTTGCGTAATGTGTTTATGAAAGACGTTACAGATGAATATGGGACGACTATTAACCCTGCTTTTCCTGTACTTTCCGGGGAAAGAGAACGCAGAGAAAAATATGCGTATCTGGCAGTATTTGATAATGAAAAATGGATTCCTATTTGCTTTTCTGAAATAAAAGAAAGTAAGCGGGTTACCTTTGATAAAGTAGAGAAAGGAGCAGTCTATCTGCCGGTATATTATATAAACGGAAGGGTTCGTCCGTTCAATTATCCCGCTTTGTTGAATGAGAAAGGTGAACTGGAGTTCTTGAAACCTGACAGCGCACATAAAAGAAGCATTAGTCTAAAACGGAAATATCCTTTAACACGTAAAGCGTTTACCGCAGCACTCCGTTTAAAGTACAGCATGTTTCAAGCTGCCCAAAAAGAGGATTTTAGCGATGCTGTTACAGTGCATACGTTTAAAGAGTATAGCGTATCGGGTAGCGTGAATATAAGCGATACCACAAAGTATCGTTATTGGCGTTATATCTGTCCTAAACCATATCGCTGTAATATTGCAGAATTAATGTTCTTTGATAAAGGCAATAAGAAATTGACAGGAACAATTATAGGTTCTGAAGAACGAAGCAAAAATCCTCACTATAGCCGTTCTGCAGCTTTTGACTTGAATCCGTTGACTTTTTTTGCATCTAAAACGTTGAGGGATGGCTGGGTTGGATTGGATTTGGGCAGACCGGAATCTGTTGGAAGAATAGGCTATATGACACGTAATGATGACAACAATGTTCGTATTGGTGATACATACGAGTTGTTTTATTGGGATATGGATGGTTGGCATTCAATACAGAAAAAAGTAGCGGATGATTTTGAACTGACATTCCATAATGTCCCGCAAAATGCTTTGCTGTTATTAAAAAATCGAAGTAGAGGAAAAGACGAACGAATTTTCTTATATCGAGATATTAAACAGGTGTGGTATTAATTCATCGGTAAAATACATATGTAGAATTGGAATATGAATCATCTTATGAAATGGAATCGACAGCGATATAATAATACGATTATGCCCCAACACTGTAGTTTCCACATTCTCATTCCCCCTTCACCTTTCATTGCAAAAGCTGATGAATAAAGCGATACAGGGTGAAGAAGCTGCCTTTCACCTATGCTTTCATATTATACGTTTTTTTTAATCCAAAGCTAAGCTTTAGAAGTAGTAAAGCATAGCTTTAGCCTGCTTAAAGCAGTGCTTTTTAAAGATCAAAGAGTTTGTTTCAATCATTTAGCATCTTTCACTTGGAATATCCTAATGTTTGTTTCAAATCTTAGGAAGAAAAAAACTGGTTGCCGGGAGCATAATAAATTTAGCTATAAGCATATTCTGATTTGCTATAGTGAAAATTAGATTTGCTATAATGAAATCGGAAGTGAACTCTCGGTGAAAGGCGGCCCTTCACCCGATAACACCGATGAACAGGAGAAGGTGAAGGGTGAAGCGTTTTTCGGCACTCTTTCTTTTTTGGGGAGATACTACTGCTGGTATTAGAGAAAACTAATTAGTTTGCTTACTTCTGTACCGGAGTTGAGCTCATGTAAAGTACAGCTCGGTATATGGAAAAAATGACATAAATATGGATAATAATCCTTATTCGGAATTTGTAGGAATCTTTTTTTGTACTTTATTTACTTTTTAACTAGTTTTGTTCACATAGATTTCAAAAGAGTCATTTGCTAAACGTGTATCCAGTCCGTTTGTCGTCTGATTATATTAGGAACAAACTTATATGGAATTTCTATTATTTCATAATGCTGTACTCTTTATTGCAGTGGGAAAGACGTATCTTTGTAACCAGCAATCAAAATAACCTAAAGGACTGTATGAAAAATAAATTATTATCCCTCTTCGCTTTGTTGTTTTTATTTGTGTCGGAAAGTTATGCCGATATCGAACTTAGTTCCAAACAAATGAGGACCAGTGACGGACTACCCAGTAATTCTGTGCGATGTATGTATCAGGATAGTAAAGGATTTTTATGGTTGGGCACTTTAGATGGATTGACCCGCTATGATGGTAATTCTTTTCTTACCTATCAGTTGGAAACCGGCAAACACGATCAGGTCTCTTTGGCAGACAATAGAATAAAACAGGTAGCGGAGGATAAAAATGGTTTCCTATGGATAAAGACAGTACCGGAATTGTTCAGTTGTTATGACTTGCAAAAAGCTTGTTTTGTCGATTTTACCGGTACCGGAGATGATGGAGAGAGTTACTCGGAAATATATATGTCCTCTAATGGAGATGTGTGGCTTTGGCACAGAGCAAGTGGAGTGCGCCAAATCGTTTGTAAGGAGAATCGTACCATGACTTCTGTGAAGTTCCGTGCAGAATCAGGAAGCTTGCCGGACGATCGAATTAAATTTATCAATGAAGATTCCAGTGGCAGAATATGGATTGGTACCATGCATGGACTTGCATCGGTTTATAAAGGGAAAGTTGAGATTGTAGATAGGGAACTGAATTTTTCCTCTTCTTTTCCTCATGGAGGGGATATGTATTTTTTGACAAAGGGTGGAGATGTATATCGCTGTGTCAATGGCTCGAAAAAGATAGATTGTTTAGCATCTCTTTCTACGATTGCCGGTAATACATCCGTCAGTGCACATTCATTGATAAAAGACAAATGGGTTATATTTACGTCAAACGAGGGAGTGTATGAGTTTGATTTTCAAACTATCCAAATAACTCCTTATCGGAAGTTGAAAATAAATAATGGGAAAGTTATTCATGACAATTACGGAGATTGTTGGGCTTACAATAATACGGGACGGATTTATTATATAAACGTGAAGAGCGGAGAAATAAAGGACTTCCAGTTGATCCCGGAAGAGAAGATGAAATATATAGATTATGAACGCTATCATGTGGTTCGTGATGATCGGGGAATAGTGTGGATTTCGACTTATGGGAACGGACTTTTCACTTATGATATTCAGGAAGACCGGTTGGAACACTTTGTTTCCGAAGGGAAGAATGCAGGACCTATAGGGTCAGATTTCTTGTTATGTTTGATGAAAGACAGGACAGGAGGAATATGGGTAAGCTCCGAATATTCCGGTTTGTCTCATATTTCCATTTCAAATAAAGGCATTACGCATGTCTATCCAGAATCACCGGATGTTTTTGACCGTTCGAATACAATTCGGTTACTGACTAAAATGTCGAATGGAGATATATGGGTAGGAACGCGAAGAGGTGGATTGTATAATTATGATTCTCATCTGAAAACTAAGATAGATAATCATTATTTGCCCTATAATATTTATGCGATTTCAGAAGATAGTCAGGAGAATATATGGATAGGAACCCGGGGAGACGGACTAAAAGTAGGAGACACTTGGTATAAACCGGATCCGTCTAATCCTTTTGCTTTGTCTCATTCTAATATTTATTCCATTCTTCGTGATAAAAAGAACCGTATGTGGGTGGGAACATTTGGAGGCGGATTAGATCTGGCCGAACAAACTGCGGGCGGACAATATAAGTTCCGTCGTTTCTTCCAACAAAAAAAATATGGTTTGCGGATAGTCCGGGTGATGGCAGAAGATGAAAAAGGAATGATATGGATGGGTACAAGTGAAGGAATTTGTATTTTCCATCCGGATTCATTGATAGCTGATGAAGACAACTATCGTTTGTTTAGCTATACGGATGGCAACTTTTGTAGCAATGAGATTCGCTGCTTGTTTCGTGACAGTAAAGGGCGTATGTGGGTAGGAACCTCGGGGGCCGGTTTGAATCTATGTGAATTGACAGATGATTGCCAATCTTTGAAATATACGCATTATGGAATATCAGAAGGACTGGTCAATAATATGGTTCAGGCTATTCAGGAAGATCATTCGGGGCAATTATGGATTGCCACGGAATATGGGATTTCAAGATTCAACCCGAATAGTCATTCTTTTGAAAACTATTTCTTCTCATCCTATACATTGGGAAATGTGTATAGCGAAAACAGTGCATGTATGGGAGCAGACGGGAAACTCATTTTTGGAACAAACTATGGATTAACCATTATTGACCCGAAAAAGATTCCAACCGAGAGACTGCTTTCCCCGATTGTTATTACCGGACTGTCTGTCAATGGAATTCAGGTGAAGCCTAATATGCCGGGTTCTCCTTTGCAGGAATCTTTGGCTTATTCGGATAAGATCACATTGAAATATTTCCAAAACTCTTTCATGCTTGATTTTTCTACTCTCGATTATTCGGATAATGGACAAATCAAGTATATGTACTGGCTGGAGAACTATGATAAAGGATGGAATGTTCCATCTTCTTTGAGCTTTGCTTCTTATAAATATCTTGAGCCGGGCACTTATATATTCCATGTGAAATACTGTGATGGCGCCGGCATTTGGAATGATACCGAAACAACTTTGAAGATTGTCATCGTACCGCCGTTCTGGAAAACAAGTTGGGCTATGCTTGGATATTTCATCTTGATATTAATAGCCTTGTATTTCACATATCGTATCATCATTAATTTCAATAGACTGCGCAACCGCATCAACGTTGAAAAGCAATTGACGGAATATAAACTGATATTTTTTACGAATATCTCTCATGAATTCCGTACTCCGCTTACGTTGATTCAGGGAGCATTGGAGAAAATGTACCGGATAGACGATATTCCTCAGGCATTATTGCATCCTTTGAAGGTGATGGATAAAAGTACCCAGCGCATGTTGAGGCTGATTAATCAGTTGCTGGAATTCAGGAAGATGCAGAATAACAAATTGGCTCTTTCTCTGCAGGAAACAGATGTAGTTGCTTTCCTGTATGAAATATATCTAAGTTTCAGTGACGTGGCAGAACAGAAAAATATGGATTTCCGCTTTTTGCCGTCAGTGCCATCCTACAAAATGTTTATTGATAAAGGAAACCTGGATAAAGTGGTTTATAACTTGCTCTCAAATGCTTTTAAATATACTCCTTCGGGTGGAACAATTCTGTTCTCTGTAAATGTGGATGAGGCAAAGAAGTGCTTGCAGATTCAGGTAGCCGATACGGGAGTAGGCATCCCTAAAGAGAAGCAGAGTGAACTGTTTGAGCGCTTTATGCAAAGCAGTTTCTCCGGAGATAGCATTGGGGTAGGGCTTCATTTGAGCCATGAATTGGTGCAGGTACATAAAGGAACCATTGAATATGAAGATAATGAAGGAGGAGGTTCTGTATTTATCGTATGTATTCCAACCGATAAAACGGTTTATTCGGAAAAAGATTTTCTGGTGCCCGGCAATGTTCTGTTGGAAGAAGCGAATATGCAAGCTCACCATTTGCAGGAACTTTCAGAAGAATATCAGGAACATGAGAAGGCTGTTACTTCATCGAGAAAACATAAAATATTAGTAATTGAAGACGATAATGATATTCGTGGATTCTTGCAAGAGGAACTAAGTGCTTATTTTGAAGTAGAAGTGGCAGCAGATGGAATATCCGGATTTGAAAAGGCATGCAACTATGATGCTGATCTGATTATCTGTGATGTGTTGATGCCCGGAATGACCGGTTTTGAAGTAACCAGGAAATTGAAAGCAGACTTTGCGACAAGCCATATTCCCATTATTTTACTGACTGCATTGACTTCGCCGGATAAACATCTGGAAGGTCTTGAGGCGGGAGCGGATATTTATATTGCGAAGCCATTTAGCTTTAAGCTTTTGCTTGCGCAAGTGTTCCGGCTGATAGAGCAATGTGAAAAGTTGCGGAAGAAATTCTCCAGTGAACCGGGAATAGTACGTCCTGCTTTATGTAACACGGACCGGGACAAGGAATTTGCAGACCAGTTGGTAGCTGTAGTCGAAAAGATTTATTCTCAATACAATATTTCTATTGATGAATTTGCGCAAATGATGGGGATGGGACGAACTGTGTTTTATAAGAAATTACGCGGAGTGACAGGATACTCACCGAATGAGTATTTACGTGTTGTCCGAATGAAGAAGGCTGCCGAATTGTTTTTAACCGAAAGGAATCTGACTGTTGCGGAAGTCTCTTATAAAGTTGGTATTAACGATCCCCTTTATTTCAGTAAATGCTTTAAGGCACAGTTTGGAGTATCTCCTTCTGCTTACCAGAAAGGAGAAAGAAATAAAGCTTAGAGTTTACGTTGAATCCGGTCTATGAAAAGTTGACCAGATTCAACGTAAGATTGTTTATCAACTATATATGGAGGTCTAATTTGTAGATTTCACTTCCGGCAAGCAGGAAGCAGCCTGTACCGAAATCTTCAAAATCAGGAACTTTATCATAAGTGACAGGCTGACTGTCTTTCGGTTCTTTGCCGGTTCCCTGTACATAGCCAAGAAAACCATTCGGGTGAACTGCATCTTTCACCATGGCATTCCATGCTTTTATGATTACAGGCAGATATGTCTTTTTATCCAATAGCCCGTTACGTACCCCCCAGGACATGCCGTATACGAAAAGGGCTGTACCGGAAGTTTCTTTGCCTCCAAAGTTTGTCGGGTCGTGGAGGCTGACATTCCAAAAGCCGTCTTCACGCTGACATTGTTTCAGTGCTTTGCTCATAGTCAGAAAATCATTGATGTAATCCTGACGATGTTTTTCATCGGATGGAATTTCATTCATAACTCGTACTAAAGCTGCATATACCCATCCGTTTCCACGGCTCCAGTAACAGTCTTTACCATTCGGTTCTTTGTACGGAGGATCGAAATTATGATCTCGCCACCATAAACCGTCTTTGGGGTTGAACATTCCGTTTTCTCCATGCTGGTTGCGGGTATATTCATACATGTCCCACATCTTATCAAAGTATTTCTGTTCGCCCGTAAGTTTTCCCATTTTGGCAAATATCGGCATCCCCATCTGGATGGCATCTATCCACCACCAGTCATTTACTTGTGGAGTGTTGATCAGCATATCCATATTGGCTTTCGTTTTCCGTATTTTTTCAGGATCAGGGCAAATGTTGTATAAATCGAGATAGATTTGGCTGGCGCAGTAGTTATCAGCATTACGGGTGGTTGTTCCCCGGTGGAATCCCCATTGGTGATAATCTGCCCATTCCTTGGCATAGAGGTAATATTCGTCTGCAGGATAGATGGAATAGAGTGCCATTAGACCCTCGTAATACACACTCCGTGTCCAGATATTACTAGGACGAACCACTTTTTTGACAAAAGAAGGAGTGCGATAATCAGCATATTTCTTCATAAAATAGTCGTTCACCTGGAGGGTTACTTTGAGAATTTCTTTTTTATCGGGAACTGTCTGTGCTTTTATGTTCCCATAACTCAATATTACTCCGATAAAAAATAGTATAAGATGCTTTTTCATTGTATAATAAATTAAATTACTACTGTTCTTAGATTTAGGTGCACAAAAGTGAACCTTTCTTTACCTGTTGCAAAGAAAATGCATTGTAAGGAAAGTAATATTGAAATTTGTACGGAAAATATGTAATATTAGACTTTACCGGCCTAGAGGAACTGTTTTATCTCTTCAGCAGTATCTGTGATGTGTTGAGGAGCAAACTTTTCCAGCTCCGTGCGTGGACGAAATCCCCAAGTCACTCCGCAAGCGGTAACTCCTGCATTGGCAGCCGTTTGCATATCTACACCGGAATCGCCTACATAAAGGACATCTTCCTTTTGTACATTGGCCAGTTTTAATATATCAAAAACAACTGCCGGATCGGGTTTGACATTTATTCCTTCCCGTTGGCCGAAAACTGCTGTAAAGTGAATACCGGGAAAGTAATGGGCAACCAGCTTTTCTGTGGCAGCCTGATATTTGTTGGATGCTACGGCAATTTGGATGCCTGCAGACTGCAGATAGGATAACAGTTCCGGAATGCCCGGATAAGGTCGGCTATCATCTGCATTGTGAATATCGTAATAAGGAACGAACTCATTGCGTACACGAAGTACATTTTCTTCCGTCTTTTCACCTTCGGGCAATGCGCGTTCAAAGAGTTTATTGATACCATTGCCTACCATGAAGTTGTACTTTTCTATTTCATGAGTGGGGTATCCTAATTTATTTAAAGCATAATTGGTGCTGTGGGCAAGGTCGGCGATGGTATTCAGCAATGTTCCATCCAGGTCAAATATAACTAGTTTCTTCATTGAGTCTTTGGTTTATTGTTAATCTTATACTTAAATCTCCCGATTTGCAAAGGTATACTAAAAAAGTGAGATAGGGAAGAGTGGAGCAATAGTTTAGAGAATATCCAATGACAAACAAAGCTGGAAATATATTTGTTATTTTACCGGATTGACTTAACTTTGCGAAAAACTAAAGAATAATGAATGCAGAATGGTTTGAGACACTGCCCGAACAATGCCCTCCTACAGATGCGAAGCAGTGCGAAGGCTATTATTATAGAATTGCAAATGGTAATCCTGCTACAACAGAAGATTTCTTTTCACAAAGAAAAATGCAGCCGGATAAAGTCTTTAAAGGATTAGGAATAGATGAATGCGTAACAAGGGCAGTCTCTCTATTTTCGGAAAGGGAAGAAGCGGAGAAAAGATTGAAACTTCCTAAGTTTAAGAAGGCAAGTATTGCTTTAGTCACCTTAGAACCAAAAGATGGAGTGTTAAAGAAAACCTTCGGTATAGCACATTATTCTTGGTGGAGAACGAAGGAATTTAATGTTTTACAAGCTAAAATAGTCTGATTATGGAAGATGTATTAAGGATAGACAGGATATTGGATTTCTGTGATGTGCCGCAACTTTTTGTGGCAAGAGATGCCTTTGATACACTGTATCTTTGCCTTTTGTACGATGATGAGACGGTTTGTCGCTATACGGGAATTCGTATCTCTACACATAGGCTTGAATCTTTTTTAGTGGGTGAAGCGGATTTGCGTTTGCTCTATCTGCAGCCTGAAAGTGAACATGAGTATTACGATGTTGTGTTTCAATCGGGTGAATATCAGAAAACGCTATTAAAGGAAAGTGCCTTGTCGGAAGATAAATTGCCGGCTGAGGGATATGTTTTGTCTGGAGAGAAGCGAGAGAATGTGGTTATTAATTTGCCAATGAAAGACCGTAGCCTGCTAGCGGAGCTTGTTCGCAAATTTGGTTGGGCTTGTATGTGAGTTTATATAATGATAAAGAAGATTGTCCTACTTCTGTTGGAAAGTAGTGGGACAATCTTCTTCTTCATCATTATATATACATTGATTACTTCTTAGTAATCCGGAACCAGTCTACATCTGCCCATCCTCCGTCGTTAGTGACGATAGCCGGTCGTGTGCAGAACATTCCGACCTTTGTGCCAATCCATTGTCCTTCTCTTGCCTGGAAAGGATTGCCTAGTGGCTGATATTTCTTTCCGTCAAGGCTGTAGCTGAAGTTACACATCACAATGAGATCGTGTCCGCCTTCGCTGCCTTTGATCTTCTTGCCGTCATAGCTGAAACGAACTTTCAGATAAACAGTATTTTGAGAAAGATCCACAGAAGCATTTGCCTGTTCCGGTTTTCCTTTATCTGCTTTTTTACATTCAACTTGAGACAGGACCAGACCTTTATCTGTATTTTCCAGAATGATTCCGGCATAATCTCTACCCATTACAACCAGTCCGGTGCGTTCACCTTTATTTTTAGGATTAGGGGTAAACGTAAGTTTCATTGTTGCAGTGAAATTGTCAGAAGGCGTTTTCTGTAGAAGCAGGTTGGCTACATCCCACAGATTTTTATAGTCATTCAAAACCGGATAGGAGTATAATCTTACATAGCTCTTATCACCTGCATAGTATGCCCATTTTTCATTGATGTTGGCATGCCATTGCCATTGTGGAGAGAGGGTATATCCGTCGAACTCGTCACTTTCCTGCGGAGTGCAGATAGGATATGTTTTACCTACATTCGGCTTTTTATAAGTCAGAACAGGTTCGCCACAGCCGTCACCGTCTTTGTCTATGCCGATCACAGGCCAGTCGTTTACCCATTTCATAGGCTGAAGATGCATGATACGTCCGTAAGCACCCACATCCTGAAAGTGAAGGAACCAATCTTCTCCGGTAGGAGTATCTACCCATGCACCCTGATGAGGACCGTTGACAGGAGAGTTGCCTTGCGCAAGTACGGTTTTCCATTCGTAGGGACCATAGATGTTTTTAGAACGTAGTACAACCTGCCAGCCTGTTGGTACGCCACCGGCCGGATGGAAGATATAATAATAGTCATTTCTTTTATACATTTTAGGACCTTCACAAGTCTGATGTGCTTCATGACCATCGAAGATTATGCGTGAAGGAGTGATGGCTTTTGTTGCTTCTGCATTTAGTTCGCAGATGGTGATTACACTTTTCAGTCCGGCACGACTTCCTGCGTATGCATGTACCATATACACTTTCCCGTCTTCATCCCAAAACGGGCAGGTGTCAATAATTCCTTTTCCCGGTTTCACCAAGACTGGTTCGCTCCACGGACCTTTCGGGTCTTTGGCTTTCACCATAAAAGCTCCCTGGTCAGGATCCCCCCAAAAGATATAGAACTCTCCGTTATGATGGCGAATGGCTGGGGCCCAGACACGGTTGCCATGTTCCGGCCGTTCCGGAGTTTCGATGGGAGGGAGGGCATTGGGGACGGCGGCACCGATAATCGTCCAGTTCACCAAGTCCTTGGAATGTAGGATTTGTAATCCGGGTAAACAGTTGAAACTGGATGAAGTCATATAGAAATCATCTCCTACGCGGCAAGCGTCAGGATCGGAGTAATCGGCATAAAGTACCGGATTTTTGTATTTACCGTTTCCGAGGTCGGAAACCCATACCTCAGATACATAGTTTTTTTGTGCTACTGCGGTGAAGACCGTTAATAGGCAAAAAGCTAAAGTCTGTGTCAATCGTTTCATGTTATAGATTATAATTATATAAGTGATTTGCTGGTTTTATCCGGTGACAAAGGTAGAAAAAAAGACTCTGCACTAGGAGGAATATTTGTGCAGAGTCATAGAAAAATTGGTAGAAACCTCGTAATTTTTGTTTAGTTGTATATGTATCTACCTTATCACCTTTACGGTTACCGGGTGAGCCAACTCTTCTTTCCATTCACGAAGATAGGCAAACCATGCTTCCGGTGTTTTATATCCGAAAGTTTCTTTCATCGAAGTAAAAGTCGTATGATACTGGAAATATTTATTTCCCGGAGCGGTAATCGTATAAAGGAAGTTAGCTTTATCCTTTTCTTCCGATTTCACATAACGTTGAGGAATGCAAGTGCCCAGTCCTACGGTTTCTTTAGCATATTTCACTGTGTCGTTTACAGGCCAGTCCGTTCCCCAGCTTCCTACAAGCCCTTTATGATCGGAGAAAGACTTGGAAGTACCTACTATGTCTTGTACACCTGTGCAGAAAACTTCCTTATTGAGCGGTTCGTCAAAGAATGCTTCAATATGAAGATCGCGATGTCCTGCATAGAGCGTATAACGTGTCATCATATTCAGTTCCGTATCCTGATATTTCCATCCGGTCACTTCAATTTCAGCAATCACGCGTACCGGTCCGTAAGAGATGATACGTTCCGTGCGGGTATCTACCGGAGTGATGTGTGTAGCTTGCTGTCCGTCCCAACCTTTCAACGCACCCGGTCCGCAGCTGTCGAACACACGGAGCACGTCATCTCCGAATCCTTTAGCTAACTGCTCATCCGTCGGATAGAACTGCGATTCTTTGATTTCCAGCCCTTTGTTGAACTTGCCATAAATATCCGGCGTCTGTTTCTCATTGAAATAAAGGCGGTATCCTACCAGTTCCGATTCCAATACCGGACCGTGAGGACGTACCATACTGTATATATTACTAGTGCCGGGAACAGTGATAGCTTGTACCCGCTGATGCTTTCCTTTCCGGTTGTCTACGATAAACATGTCGGCATAAACTCGTTCAGGATAAGTCTTTGTACTCTTTTCTGAAGAAAGTGTAATCTGGAATGTTTTTCTACCATGAGCAGGAAGATCGGCAACAAAAGCCAGTTCGTCCATCTTACGGTCTCTGTTCAGATCGTCCAACTGGGAAGCTATTTCTTTGCTCCCTTCCATGACAATGGCAGATTTTACTTTGAAACCAGTATGCAGTTCATGCAAATTGATGACAATCGGAGCATCCGTTTTTGCCTGATTCCAGTTGTTCTGCACTTCAACTGTGATGGTTTTCTCCTGTTTCTGCGCTTGGGCAGACAGACTGAAAGCTCCTAAAAAGAAAGTAATAATAAAAAGATTCTTCTTCATGTTTCTAAGGCTGAAATTATACGTCGTATTTCTCCTTGCAAAAATAGCAGAAAAAATAGCAGACTGTGTCTCTTTTGAGGAGATTATAGTCTGCTATTTGAGCTTTTTACTCTATATAATGATATTGTGGTTTTCTTTTCTTTCACCACAGAGGACACGGAGGACACAGAGGAATAAATATGCAGTAAATGGATTTTATTTTATTAAACAGAATCCTCTGTGTCCTCCGTGTCCTCTGTGGTGAACCTTATTTGAGACTTAAAATCTCCTCTTTTGCTCCTAATTCCTCATAAACCTTTCCGTCTATAGTCAGATTCTTGGCATTCTTAACATTTAATATGTTGTTGCCTTTAGAAGATTCTACATAAATATTTTCCAGAGTAACTCCGTCCACCTGGCTGATAACGACTCCATCCGTAGCTTCCGTCATCACAACGTTTTTAACGGTAATATTGCTGATGGGCATTTCCGGCAGTCCGTTGAAGAACATGGCACGTCCCGAACCTCTGCAAACAATATTGGAAATATGAATATTGCGGAAAGCAGGTGTTTCTTCCGTCACCGGAGGAATGGCAGTCTTCATACGGTTCAACAGATCTTCTTCCGATTCTTCACCGGCACCTTTTCCACCGTAGAACAAGTCGAACAATAAAGGTTCATTCGGGATATTAATCATGTTGATATTGTTAATGTAGATGTTTTCTACCACACCGCCACGTCCGCGGGTACTCTTGAAACGCAAACCTACATCTGTACCCATAAATGTGCAGTCCTCTACATAGATATTCTTCACACCGCCGGACATTTCACTACCTACCACGAATCCACCGTGTCCGTGCAATACTGTATTGTTTTTCACGATCACGTTCTGGCAAGGTTCTCCACGACGGCGTCCATCTTCGTCTTTACCGGATTTGATACAGATGGCATCATCTCCCGCATCAAACACACTATTGATAATCAGAGCGTTTTTACAGGATTCCAAGTCGATAGCATCACCGTTTTGAGAATACCAGGGGTTGATGACCATGATATTATTTACTGTGAAATCTTCGCATGACAAGGGGTGCAGACACCAGCTTGGTGAGTTTTTGAAAGTAACGCCTTCCAGCAGTACCTTTTTACTTTTGACGATACTCAACAGTACCGGACGCAACCACGGACGGATTTCTGCCCATTCTTCATCTGTGTTGATACCTTCGGGTACATTGAAGTCTTTGCAAGCCATTGCACCTTTCAGTGAGCCGGCAGTAGGATACCATATCTCTTGTTTCTCGTCGAGAACACCTCCTGAATTTACCAGCTTTTTCCATTGTGAAGCAGTCAGCTTTCCTTTTTTCACCGGACGCCAGCAGTCACCGTTTCCGTCAAATGTACCATGTCCGGTGATAGCGATATTTTCTGCATTGCGTGCTGAAATCGGCGATTGGCAACGACGAGTCTCAAGTCCTTCGAAAGAAGTGGCAATGATAGGATATGCTTCAAAATCACCGGTAAAAAGTACCAGCGCATTTTGTTCCGTATATAGATTTACATTGCTCAACAGCTCGATCGGACCAGTCAACCAGACACCTTCCGGGATAATCACTTTACCCCCTCCGTGTTGATTCACGTCTTTAATAGCATCGTTGATAGCTTTGGTATTCAGGAACAGACCGTCTCCTTTGGCTCCGAATTTCTCAATGTTTACTTCGTAAGCAGGAAAAACCGGTTGCTGTACTTTCGGCATTTCAAAAGGTAAATTCTGGTAAAGAGCGTCACTGATTGAGCTTTCTTTTACAGCAGTCTTGCTTTGTTTACATCCCGATGCAATAAACGGTAAACAGCATACGGCTATCCAGAAGAGTCTTTTTGTCAATGTGTTCATTTAGTAACTTAATTTCTATAGGGTTATACATCTATTGTTTTTCTTGAAAAAACCTCTTAATTATCGATTGCAAAGATAGGTGGGAAAGCCTAAGGCGATGTGGACTAATTGATAGATTACGTGTATTTTTTGTCATTTCTGTCTATTATTTGCACACTTCTCGTGTTTTTATGCAGAAAGTTCCTATCTTTGCACAAAATTTAACTATTAAAAGATATGAGTTACAACTTGTTGAAAGGAAAAAGAGGTGTTATCTTCGGTGCTTTGAACGATCAGTCTATTGCCTGGAAAGTGGCAGAGCGTGCCGTAGAAGAAGGTGCAACCATTACATTATCAAATACTCCGATGGCTATCCGTATGGGAGAAGTCGATGCTTTGGCCGAAAAATTAAATTGCCAGGTTGTTCCGGCAGACGCCACTAGCGTAGAAGATTTGGAGAATGTATTCAAGACCTCCATGGATATACTGGGTGGACAAATTGATTTTGTACTCCACTCTATCGGTATGTCTCCCAACGTGCGCAAGAAACGTACTTACGATGACCTTGACTATGGGATGTTGGATAAGACATTGGATATTTCAGCTGTTTCATTCCACAAAATGATTCAGTCGGCCAAGAAACTGAATGCTATTGCTGATTATGGTTCTATCGTTGCTTTGAGCTACGTAGCCGCACAGCGTACTTTCTATGGCTATAATGATATGGCAGATGCAAAGGCTTTGTTGGAGTCTATTGCTCGCAGCTTCGGTTACATTTACGGACGCGAACATAGCGTACGTGTGAACACGATTTCACAGTCGCCTACATTTACTACTGCCGGTTCGGGCGTGAAGGGTATGGACAAATTGTTCGACTTCTCCAACCGTATGTCTCCGCTCGGAAATGCAACGGCTGACGAATGTGCCGATTATTGCATCGTGATGTTCTCCGATCTTACCCGTAAGGTGACTATGCAGAACTTATTCCATGACGGTGGATTCTCCAGCGTAGGTATGAGTCTTCGTGCCATGGCTACTTACGAAAAAGGACTCGATGAGTACATGGACGAAAATGGTAACATCATTTACGGATAAAAGATTATGAAACTACGGATCTCTCTTCTTATTATATTAATGAGTATGCTTTTCACCTCCTGCGGGATAAGCACAGGAAAGGGTATGGAGCAGAAGGAAGAAGAGATTTCTGTTCTGAGATATGATAAGCTGTTGAGTGAATATGTTCGCTCCAACAGCTTTTCTGCCATGCAGAAGTTGACGATGGACTACCGTATGCCGACGAAGATCCTGATTGAGGATGTATTGTCTATCGGCACGGTGAAAGATGATACCATCTCGCAACGTCTGCAAAAATTCTATTCGGATACGACTTTGGTTCGTTTGCTTAGCGATGTAGAAGCAAAATATCCTAATTTGGATGAAGTGGAAAAAGGACTTAGCAAAGGATTTCGGAAACTGAAAAAGGAAGTGCCTGATACGAAAGTGCCGTTTATCTATTCGCAAGTATCCGCTTTCAACGAATCTATTATTTTGGTGGATTCTTTATTGGGAATCAGTCTTGATAAATATATGGGGGAAGATTATCCTCTTTATAAGCGTTTCTATTACGATTATCAGTGTCGCTCGATGCGTCCGGAACGGATTGTGCCGGATTGTTTTGTTTTTTATCTTTTGAGCCGCTACGGTATGAACTATCATGAAGGTACTTGTCTGATTGACTTGATGATGCATACGGGGAAGATCAATTACGTAGTGCAGAACTTATTGGGATATAGTGATATAGGTGAAGCAATGGGGTATTCCAAGGAGGAAAGCGACTGGTGCAAGGATAATGAAAAGGAGATATGGAATTATATCTGTACCAACGATCATCTGCATGCTCGTGACCCGATGGTGATTCGCTATTATATGAAGCCTGCTCCTGCTGTTGATATGTTGGGTGCTCAAGCTCCGGCATTGATAGGTACGTGGGTGGGAGCAAGAATCATTGCTTCTTACATGAAAAAGCATAAGGATATGAAGCTGAAAGATCTTCTGGAATTTACTGATTACCACGAAATGTTAAGTGAATCCAACTACCTGGCTTCCTGAATCGTTTCTCTTTCTTATTTCTCAATTTTTAATTTTCAATTCTCAATTTAATAAGTGGAAACTGCCCTTTATTTGTTGCCCGTGACTTTAGGCGATACATCGATTGAAAAGGTATTGCCTTCCTATAATAAGGAAATTATTTCCGGTATCCGGTATTTTATAGTCGAAGATGTTCGTTCTGCCCGTCGTTTCCTGAAAAAGGTGGACCGGGAGATTGATATTGATGCGTTGACATTTTATCCGTTGAACAAACATACTTCACCTGAAGATATTTCCGGTTATCTGCAACCTTTGGTAGGCGGAGCTTCAATGGGAGTTATCTCCGAAGCCGGTTGTCCGGCGGTAGCTGATCCGGGAGCGGATGTGGTTGCCATCGCACAACGTAAAAAACTGAAGGTCGTTCCTTTGGTCGGACCCTCTTCGATTATTCTTTCCGTGATGGCTTCGGGCTTTAACGGGCAGAGCTTTGCGTTTCATGGTTATCTGCCGATTGAACCGGGGGAACGTGCCAAGAAACTGAAAACATTGGAGCAGCGTGTGTATGCTGAAAATCAGACACAACTTTTCATTGAGACGCCTTACCGGAATCATAAGATGATAGAAGATATTTTATTAAACTGCCGTCCTCAAACAAAGCTTTGTATTGCTGCCGATATTACGTGTGAAGGAGAGTATATACAGACGCGTACAGTGAAGGACTGGAAGGGACATGTGCCTGAACTGTCTAAGATTCCCTGTATTTTTCTCTTATATAAATAACGCCTTTCAGGTGTTCATATTCATCTTCGAAACAGCTACTGAAGAAGCCTTTTCCCAAGTTTTCCTCTATCTGTTTGAAACTCCATAGCTTACTGTTTTTAAAGCGAGGGGTACAAAGGATGGAATCATCCTTGATATCAACGATGAATAAGTAGATAAGACGGTTGGTTACTTCATTTTCAAAGTGATAAACGATGTTGAATTCTGGTTTGATATCTTTCTCATGCGGGAAAGCATTGTTTATCAAACGAGTGGCACCTGCCTCCAAAGATTCTCCGTAACGGAGATAACATTCCATGGGAATATCCACTTTTCCTTTGTCCAAAATTGCTGTTGACGATCTGTCGCAAAGGAATAGCATTCCGTGAGTGGATATGGCAATTCTTATCACCGGATTGATGTATGCGTTCTTATAATTAACAGCCTCTATCGCAGGGGTCTTCCCGATTACGTCTCCTTTTGTATTCACAATAGGAACATATTCTGTGTGAGACATTAAGTGATTGAAGAAACGGATAGCGATCTGGTTGAACAGGATGCTCATGAGAAAGACCGTAGGAGGTAATACTTTATAGAGTACAAACAGACTTGTCTTACTAAGTGGGTCCTGCAAAATGACAGTGATGCTGATTATAATGAAATGCAGTATTCCAAAAATCAGGGCAATGCGGGCAGATACAACGGCGGCTTCTGCTCCCTGAGCATATAAACGTTTGTTGCAAGAACCTATCTGTTTTAAGAAGTGGTTGATAAACCTTTTCTTATGCATATAAAGACTTAGCATCGGAATGAGAATACTGACTTCCAGAGTCAGTGGTAGCGCACCGGGGGGAACATAATCACCGGGAATGAGAGCTGCTACGGATAATAGTGCCAACACTCCGGTCGCTATATAGAGGATAAAATTAGGAATTAACAATCCTTTACGTCGATAAGAAAGGTATATTCCTATAATACCTATACCTGTACCGATGTAAATAGCCGTGTCTTGCGTTATAAGTTCACACAACAAAATGGAAATAATAACGGGGATAAAACCCAGCGACATGTTAAATGCGGAAGAAAGTATTCCTTTATGGTCCATCTCTATATTTATGTTTATTTGTCGGTTCTATCTATAAAACAAATAGTGTATGTGTTTTGTTTTCTAACGAATATGTTTCTCTGCATGGTAGGAGGAACGAACAAGGGGAGCACTCTCTACGATGTTGAACCCTTTCTCTAAACCAACTGTTTTATATTTCGCGAATTGCACCGGAGTGATGTATGCCGCAACAGGATAATGCCGGTGACTCGGTTGCAGGTATTGACCTATGGTAAGGATCTGGCAACCGGTTGCTAACAGATCGTCCATCAATGTTTCGACTTCCTCCGGAGTTTCACCCAGTCCGACCATAATGCCGCTTTTAGATTTGACTCCCTTTTCGGAAATGTGCCTGATAACCTGTAAGCTTGTATCATAATTTGCTGCACTGCGCACTAGTGGACTAATGCGGCGCACAGTTTCCATATTGTGTGATATGATGTCGGGGCGGGCGTCAATTACTAAATCTACCAACTCCATTCTGCCTTGAAAATCCGGAATCAGTACTTCAATGGTTGTCTGTGGATTCAACCGTTTTATTTCCCGGATGGTACGTGCCCAATGTGCTGCTCCCAAATCAGGTAAATCATCCCGGTCTACAGAGGTGATGACGGCATGATCCAGTTTCATCAGTGCGATGGACTCTGCTACGTGCGTCGGTTCGTTTACATCTAACGGATGGGGACGTCCTGTCTGTGTGTTACAAAATTTACAGCTACGTGTGCAGATATCACCGCCAATCATGAAGGTGGCAGTTCCTTTTCCCCAGCATTCCCCCATATTAGGGCAACGCCCACTGCTGCATATAGTGTGCAAGCAGTGGGAGTCGACAATTCGCTTTGTTTCGGTGTATCGTTCGTTGGCACCGATATTAATTTTCAGCCATTCGGGCTTACGTACTCTATCCGTCATTATAAGTTGTTCAAGAAGAAGTTGGTTAACCGTGTGTACAAGTGTTGGCGGGTATTGCCACCATATATTCCATGATTACGATTCGTGTACACTTGCATATCAAATTGTTTTCCAAGCTGGACTAACTGTTCGGCATATTCTGCGCAGTTCTGGAAGTGAACATTGTCATCTGCCATACCATGTACCAGCAATAAATTTCCATGAAGTTTATCGGCACGGGTGAAGGCTGATGATTCCTTATATCCTTCCGCATTTTCTTTGGGAGTGCGCATGAAACGTTCGGTATAAATCGTATCATAGAAACGCCAGTCGGTCGGTGCGGCTACTGCTACTCCGGCTTTGAATACGGGAGTTCCTTCGCTCATGCTCATAAGAGTCATGTATCCGCCATAACTCCAACCCCAGATACCGATGCGGTTTTTGTCCACATACGCTTGTTTGCCTAGGTAAAGCGCTGTTTCCACCTGGTCTTTGGCTTCTTTGACTCCGATTTTCAAATAGGTACATTTCTCAAAAGCTTCTCCACGGCCTCCAGTGCCACGACCATCTACACATACCACGATATAACCGAGGCTTGCCATGTATGTCTCCCAGCTGATTCCCCAAGTATCCAATACCTGTTGGGAACCCGGGCCACTATATTGATACATCAGTACCGGATATTTTTTGGATGCGGAGAAATTAACCGGTTTCATCATCCAGCCGTTCAACTTCACGCCATCTGTAGTCTGGAAAGTAAAGAACTCTTTTTGTGGTACTGCATATCCGGACAATGTTTGTTTCAACGCATCATTTGTAATAAGCGTTTTGAGCGTTTTGCCCGAATTATCGTTCAAGGTAACTAACAAAGGAGTATCCAGGCTGGAGAACTTGTTCATATAATACTTCATCGATTTGCTGAAAAGCGGTGTATTGGTTCCTGCCTGTTGAGACAATTTGGTCTTTTTGCCTTTCTTGTCTGTTTTATAGACAGCCTTGCGCAGAGGACTCTCTTCGTTGCTGGTATAATAGAAAGAGCCGTCTTCTTCATCATATCCCAGGAAATCTTTCACTTCGAACTTACCATTAGTAACCTTTTTAATCAGGTTACCTCCCATGCTATACCAATAGAGATGACTGTAACCGTCACGTTCGCTAAGCAGGCTGAAATATTCCGGATAGAACTGAATGTTATCGAAAATATTCTCCTTTATGTAATAAGGAGATTCATCACGGAGTATTAGTTTGCAAAGTGTTGAACGAGGATCGGCAAAGTAGAGATCGAAACGGTCTTGATGACGGTTCAATGTCATGATAGCCAATTTGTTGGCATCCTTTGTGAAACGGATACGCGGAATGTATCCATCTGCATCCAGCGGGAGTTTCATCGTACGGGTGACATGTGACTTGATGTCATACGTGCGTACTTCTACTTTCGAATTCGGGTATCCGGCTTTCGGATACTTGTAGGTATATTCACCCGGATAATCTTTTAAAGCATCAATGTGGGGTGCTTGCCCGGCAAATACCGGAAAAGAATAGGAGGGAACTTCTGACTCATCGAAGCGGATGAAAGCGATCAGTGTATTGTCAGCGCTGAATTCCAAAGCACGGTCGAAACCGAACTCTTCTTCATACACCCAGTCGGGGATGCCGTTGATTACAGAGTTCTGTTTGCCATCCTCCGTGATTTGGCTTTCACTGTTGCCATAAAGCAGCTTAACAAGAAATATGTTATTGTTGCGGACAAAAGCAATCATTGTACCGTCTGGAGAAAAGACGGGGACCTGTTGAGGTCCACCGTCAGACAGCCGTTCAATAATGTTGTTTGTCGTAACGCCCTTATCATTTCGTTTCAAAGGGTAAATGTAATGTACAGCTGTGTATGAATGCCTATATATAGGTGTCGTTTTAGTAGCAATCAGCAATTTCTGACCGTCGGGCGAGAACTGGTAACTGTCGAAGTTCTTGAAGTCACATTCGCGTGTAGTGCTTACATCGAAAATCACTTCTACTTTCTCGCCTGTTTTGAAAGAGTATTTAATGATTTGCGTGCCGTCAGCGTTCATCTGCGTGTAGTGTTCGCCATCAGGCATGGGGATTACTCCCTGGATATTTTCCGGGCGGAAACGTCCGGAGGTGATATCTTTTAAATCGAGTGCCTTTTGTCCTTGTGCCATTCCGGTCAGACAGAGAAGGCAGAGTAATAAAGTGATGCTGATCTTTTTCATCTGCTTTTATAATCGGTTTTGGTTTTAATTCGTACTTGCAAAAGTAACAATAAACTTAGATTCAACAAAGCCTGACCGATTTTTATATAGATTTGATAAGGATTATTGGGTGAGATTCAATATCTTTGTGAAAAGGACTTTAAACATTACCACTATGAATTCAAAAAGAAAAGATTTGCAATATGCTTCTGTCTTCTTATTGGCCGTAGCATTGACATTCCTGTTAGGGAAGGGGGATAATCTGTGGTTGGTATCGTGGGGTGACTTGATACCGAGTTTGTTTGTGCTGTTCATAGCAGGTGATTGTTTGCATAGTTCCTTGCTCCGTATCAAACGCGGCGAAGAGGATGGAGGAGCCCGATGGAGTACTTGTTTCACTTTTCTGGTATTCAGTATTGTTTTTATGGGCGACTTATTCTATATCGGCAACTTTATTGTGAATAAACTGTGGGGCTAAAGGATTAGTCGAAATTCTGTTTCACAGGTATTTAATAGTAAGATTTTCTTCTTAACTATAGCTTTTAGTTTACTTTAACTAGATAAATTAGTTTATGAACTAAAACTTTTCGTTATTTGCAGCAAACAAAGTTGCAGATATGAAAGGATTAACAGCAAAAGAAGAAGAAATCATGGGCTTTTTCTGGGAAAAAGGCCCCTTGTTTGTGAAAGAAATGTTGGCTTTCTATGAAGAGCCCAAGCCTCATTTTAATACATTATCTACGATTGTGCGTGGGCTGGAAGAAAAAGGTTTTTTAGCTCACTATACTTTTGGGAATACTTATCAATACTATCCCGTAGTCAGTGAAGAGGATTTTCGTAAAGGAACGTTGCGGAATGTGATTAGCAAGTATTTTAATAATTCTTATCTGAATGCTGTTTCTTCTTTGGTTAAAGAGGAAGATATTTCGTTGGATGAATTGAAACACCTCATTCACGAAGTGGAACAGGCTGATAAGAAACACTAATCTTTTTAACGAAAATCTATGCTATGGGAGTTTTCTTCATCTATATATTAAAATCGTCAGTTTGTCTTGTTTTGTTTTACCTGTTTTTCAGGTTATTACTTAGCAAGGAAACTTTTCATCGTTTCAATCGAATGGCTTTATTGGGAGTGTTGTTCTTTTCATTACTCATTCCTTGTATCGAAGTAACTACCCGGCATCAGGTTGAGGTGCAACAGGCTATGCTTTCCATCGAGCAGTTGCTACTGATGGCAGAGTTGGAAGCTACCCCTGTTGATGCTGATGTAGTGCAGGAGACGTCGGCTATATCTTGGGTACAGGTGGTTCTGCTGGTTTATTTGGCGGGTATTCTGTTTCTTGCCTGTCGCAATATCTATTCTTTGATTTGTCTCTTTCGGTTGATACATTCCGGTAAACATGAGAAGTTGGAAAAGGGGGGTACACTTGTGGTGCACAATCAGGAGATAGCTCCGTTCAGTTGGATGAAGTATATTGTCATCAGCCGGAAAGACCTGAAGGAAAACGGGAGGGAAATCCTTATTCATGAAATGGCTCATATTCACCATCGTCATTCAGTTGACTTATTGGTGGCGGATATTTGCATCTTTTTCCAATGGTTCAACCCTGGTGCGTGGTTGTTGAAACAGGAGTTGCAGAATATTCATGAGTACGAAGCGGATGAGACTGTAATCAATGAGGGTGTAAACGCGAAGGAATATCAACTATTATTAATAAAAAAAGCTGTTGGCACAAGGCTCTACTCTATGGCCAACAGCTTTAATCACAGTAAACTTAAAAAACGTATCACTATGATGTTAAAAGAAAAATCGAATCCGTGGGCACGGTTGAAGTATTTGTATGTACTTCCGTTGGCAGCTATTGCAGTAACTGCTTTTGCCCGTCCTGAAATCTCTGAAAAAATGGAAGAGATTTCTGCTGTCAAAGTTAATGATTTGGCGGAAATTGTGCAAGAAAAGGTGCTGCAAGATACAGTGAAAGTATCAAAAGATGAGAAGAAAGATGCCGTAGTGGTGTCTGGAGTGAAGTCTAAAGCGGAAGAAGAAATTATCGTCTTTGAAGTTGTGGAGCAGATGCCGGAATATCCTGGTGGTATGAATGCATTGCAAAAGTATCTGATGGATAAAATAACCAATTCTCCTATGAAAGGTAAAGCAGGTGGCAGAGTGATGGTTGGTTTTACGGTAGCTGAAACAGGGAAGATAAAGGATGTACATGTACTTCAGTCGGATGAGGAGGCATTGAATCGGGAAGCAGAAAGAATTGTCAGTGAAATGCCGGATTGGATTCCCGGAAAGCAACGTGGCAGACCTGTGCCGGTGAAATATACTATCCCTGTAAGATTCGGAAGTTTCAGATTTGCAGAGAATAAACCGCCTTTGATTTTGTCTGATGGCAAGGAGATTAGCATGGAAGCTATGGAAAAGTTAGACCCGTCAACAATCGAAAGTCTATCTGTGTTGAAAGACTCTGCTTCAATAAAAGTGTACGGTAAACGTGGAGCAAACGGGGTGATACTTGTGAATACTCAAAGAGGCAGTAAGGATAAAAAACACAATATAGAAATCAGTTTTTCTAAGAAAGCAACTAATGCGGATGCTATACCCGATTTCCCTGTCAGTGGAACTGTTGTTGACGAAGAGGGACGTCCAAAAGCTGGGGTAAGTATTATTGTACCTAATACAAATCATGGTACGATAACGGATATAAATGGACATTTTAGTCTAAAAGCAATAAAAGACGGCAATCTGTGGTTCTCGTTTATCGGATATAAGCCTGTAAAAGCTCCTGTAACTTCTACGATGAATATACGGATGGAGCAGGAGGTCGTTAAACTGTTCCCTGAACTTTCAGGCAGTGCGCTAAATGTAAGTTCCGGAACTAAGGGTGTTAATGGTGTATCTATATATGGGATAAAAGGTGAACAGCCTTTGGTCATAATTGACGGGAAAGAAGCTATGGATAAAGATGCCTTATCCAAGCTCGTACCGGACCATATAAAGAGTATTTCTGTGCTGAAAGATAAATCAGCACAGGCCGTTTATGGCGATAAAGGAAAGAATGGGGTAATTATTGTAGAAATGTTGACGGATGAGGAATATCAGACTCGTCAGAACAAGAAATAGAAGAAATCATGCATTGATTTGTTGACGGAGGTACGCTAGTATCTCCGTTTCTTGTTCCGGATGGAACCATTGTATTTCTTCATCTCTTTTGAACCAAGTCATCTGTTTACGCGAATAAATACGGGAGTTTTGCTTGATTTTATCTATGGCAAAGGGGAGTTCCCATTCTCCATCCAGATACTTGAACAGTTCTTTATAACCTACTGTGTTGAGCGAATTGAGGTGGCGATAGGGAAGTACCGAGCGTACTTCTTCCAGTAATCCTTCCTCCATCATCTGATCTACCCGACGGTTAATACGGTCATACAACTCTTCCCGGTCGCGAGTCAGACCGATTTTTAGAATACGGAAAGGACGTTGCTTTTTTTGTTGGGTGCGAAAAGAAGTATAAGTGCGTCCGGTCATATAGCAAATTTCCAATGCATGAATTACACGTTTGGGATTCTTCAGATCCACTATCCGATAATATTCCGGATCTAGCAGGCGAAGTTCTGCACAGAGTTGTTCAAGTCCTTCCTCCTCATATTTCTGTAGCATGAGTTGACGGGTTTCCGCATCAACGGTAGGAATATCGTCGATACCTTTACAGATAGCGTCTACATACATCATTGAGCCACCTGTGAGAATCACAACTTCATGTTGTGTAAATAATTTTTCCAGAATTTCCAACGCTTCTATTTCATACTGGGCGGCACTGTAATAGTCTGTAAGGTGGAGCGTACCGACCAATTGATGAGGGACACGTTTAAGTTGATCGGGAGTAGGAGCTGCCGTGCCTATTTTTAATTCGGCATAAAGCTGTCTCGAGTCGGCAGATACAATACTTGTCTGAAAAGTTTCTGCTAAGCGCAGGCTCAATTCCGTTTTCCCTACACCTGTAGGACCTATTAGAACAATGAGAGTAGGCATTGGGCTTTAAGTATTAAGTATTATGTATCAAGTATTAAGTATTAAGTATTAAGATGTGTGGGGAACTAAAAAATATTAGGTATTAACTGCTTGGCGCTGCATAGCAATTAATACCTAATACTTGATACTTAATACTTAAAATTTTTCTTCTTCGTATGGAGTACTTGCGTCGCCACCTATGTCGAATCCTTCCTGATCGAAGTCTTCCATGTCGAAATCTTGGTCACCATAGAAGTTTTCATCCAGATCAAGAGAACCGCTGGCAGCAGCCATTTCTTCAAAATCTACCGTTTGTTTAGGGGCATCTCCTGATTTCTTGGTACATTTGGCGCCATTCATATCTTTTCCGGTGATAATTTCGGATAGTTCGATGAAGAAACAACGTTCTGTTATGTAATCGAATACATATAGCAGTTTCTGTTTTTCATCTTCCACCAGTTCACTGATAACGGTGTCTTTCATTACCCAGCTATCCATTTCCGGATTGTCGTCCATTTCTTCCAAGGTTACTTCTTTTCCTTTTTCCCAATCGTCATCGCAGATAAAGAAAGAAGTCATCTGGTCGTTTGTGTACCCTACTGATTTCAGTATTGCTTCATGGAAGTCATAAAAAGTAGCTTCCGGATCAATTTGTATTTCTCTGACAAAATCGTCAACTTCATCAGATATGATAGTAAATCTGTATATCATAATATGACTATTTTGAACTGTTTATTTAATGATACCACGTTCTGAATTACGGATGAAATCAATAATATAGTCAATTTCCGGACTTTTTTCAAATTCATCTTCTATTTTCTTCAATGCTTCTGTCGTGTTCAAACCACTTTGATAAATGATACGATATGCATTGTGAATACTTTCGATCACTTCATTGGCAAAACCACGACGGCGCAGACCGATGATATTGATTCCACTGAAAGCAATCGGTTCACGTCCTGCGATGATGTAAGGAGGAATATCTTTACTGAAGCGGCAGCCGCCCTGAATCATTACATGACTCCCTACATGACAGAATTGGTGCATCAATACATTAGCACTGACAATCGCATTATCATCAATGATGATTTCACCTGCCATCTTGGTAGAGTTACCGATGATACATCCGTTACCAACCAATGCGTCGTGTGCTACGTGTACACCCTCCATCAGTAGATTGTTATTTCCTACAATCGTGCGCCCTTTAGCTGCTGTACCACGGTTGATTGTTACATTTTCACGAATCAGATTATTATCCCCGATTTCGGCTGTCGATTCTTCACCGCGAAACTTAAGGTCCTGCGGAACGGCTCCGATAACAGCACCCGGAAAAATAGTGTTTCCGTTACCAATACGTGAACCATATAAAATATTGGCGTTAGCCATAATTTTATTGTTGTCGCCGATAACTACGTTCTTATCTATAAATACAAAAGGCGCAATTTCTACATTTTCCCCGATTTTAGCTTCGGGATGAATATACGCTAAAGGACTTATCATGCTTTTAATATATCAATTATTACTTATTTTTCACTATTTGTGCCATGAACTCTGCTTCGCAAACAACTTTCTCGCCAACAAATGCATATCCTTTCATAGTAGAAATGCCGCGGCGGATAGGTGCCAGCATTTCTACACGGAAGATAATAGTATCTCCCGGCACTACTTTCTGGCGAAATTTCACTCCATCTATTTTCATGAAATAGGTAGAATAACGTTCGGGTTCGTCTACTGAATTCAAGACAAGTAAACCACCGACTTGTGCCATTGCTTCTACTTGAAGTACTCCCGGCATCACAGGTTCTTGTGGGAAATGTCCCTGAAAGAAAGGTTCGTTAGCCGTGATATTTTTGATACCTACAATGTAGTTAGCACCAATCTCAATCACTTTGTCAACCAGTTGGAAAGGATAGCGGTGCGGCAATAATTCGCGGATACGGTTTACATCCATTACCGGCTCACGACTACAGTCGTAACTTGGCGCCTGTATCTCGTGCAAACGGATTTCTTTCCGCATCTGGCGTGCAAACTTATTATTGATAGTATGTCCGGGACGGGTAGCAATGATACGACCTTTAATCGGTTTACCAATTAAAGCAAGGTCACCGATCACATCCAACAACTTGTGGCGGGCACATTCATTGGGCCAAACCAACGGCTTGTGGTTGATATAGCCTAATTGTTCAGCGTCCATGTGAGGTACTCCCATCACATCTGCCAACTTGTCGAAACTTTCCTGTGACATCTTACGCTCGTAGATTACGATTGCATTGTCCAGGTCACCCCCTTTAATCAATCCGGCGGAAAGCAGCGGTTCTATTTCGCGAACAAAGACGAAAGTACGGCTCGCAGCCACTTCGTCTTTGAAATTATGCATATCTTCGAGTGTAGCAAACTGATTCGGAATAATGGTTGAATCGTAAGAAACCAGTACATTCAGACTGAAATTCTCGTCAGGAAGTACAATGATAGAAGAGCCTGTCGTTTCATCCCGGAACTCAATTTTAGACTTGATAATATAAAAGTCTTTGACGGCATTTTGTTCTACGGTTCCTACACGTTCTATTTCTTGTACATAATATTGTGCACTACCATCTAAAATAGGAAATTCCGGTCCGTTAACCTGGATGAGGCAGTTATCAATGCCCAGTGCGTAGAGGGCTGCCATACCATGTTCAACGGTGCTTACTTTGACTCCATTCTTCGACAATACAGTACCACGAGTGGTTTCTGTCACATTGTCGGCTACTGCATCGATAGTTGGTTGTCCTTCTACGTCAATGCGCTGGATCTTATATCCGTGATTGTCCGGAGCAGGATTAAATGTTACAGTGAGATCAAGTCCAGTGTGAAGACCTTTCCCGCTCAGTGAAAAGCTATCTTTCAGCGTTTTTTGTTTCAGCATTGGTTACTTATTTAATAGTTGTTTTAATTCTTCTATTTCTTTGCGCAGATTACGCAATTCTTTCTGCATATCCGGCAAGCTTCTTTGTGCGACGGATGCTTTAAAGTATTGCTTCAGTTCCATGGGAGGAGTTCCGATAAGTTGACTACCGGATTTGATGTCTCCGGGTACACCTGACTGTGCGCCTAAACCAACTTTGTCTCCTATCTTGGAATGTCCTGCAATACCTACCTGGCCTCCGATCATACACCATTCACCAATTTTGGTAGAACCGGCAATTCCGGCTTGTGCAGCCATTACGGTATGCGAACCTATTTCATCATTATGTGCTATTTGTATCAGATTGTCTAATTTGACACCACTATGCACTACCGTAGCTCCCATTGTAGCACGGTCTACACAAGTATTAGCACCTATATCTACTTTATCTTCCAGAATGACAATTCCGATTTGCGGAATCTTATCGTATCCGTTCGGAGTGGGAGCAAAGCCAAATCCGTCAGCTCCGATCACTGCACCCGAGTGCAGGATACATTCGTTACCTATGCGGCAATCATGATAAACATTTACATTGGAGTAAAGCAAGCAACTGTTGCCTATCTTCACGCCGTCTCCAACAAAAGTGTGTGGATAAATTTGGGTATTATCTCCGATCACGGTATTTTCACCGATATAGGCAAATGCACCGATGTATACGTTCTCACCAATTTTGGCGCTGGGTGCAACGAAAGCTAATGAATCTATACCTTGTTTCTTAGGTTTGCTCATTTCATAAAGATTGAGCAATTTAGCCAGACTTTCATATGCATTGTCTACCTTAATCAGAGTAGCTTTTATTTCGTGCTCGGGAGTGAAGTCCTTGTTAACCAGGACAATGCTTGATTGTGTCTCGTAGATGTAAGGTGTATATTTGGGATTTGACAGGAAAGAAATTGCTCCGGGCATTCCCTCTTCAATTTTAGCGAATGTGTGTACCGTAGCGTTTTCGTCTCCAATGATTTCCCCTTGGATAAATGCTGCAATTTGCTTAGCCGAGAACTCCATGTCTTTAATTTAAAATTTAATTAGTTCACAAATAACGGATTTTTTTTTCAGATTTCCGTGTTATTGCATGAATATTTTATACTTATCTGTGTAATCTCTGATAGCAGAGATAGTATTTCTTTACCTTTTTGGACAATAATGAGATGTTCAGCATGTCCGATGCTTCGGCAATATTTTTGATAGTGCCGTCTTTGTAGATAATGTCAATACTGTCATCTGCCGGGTCATACATATTCTTTTCGATGCTGGGGGTAGAGACAAAATAGTTCGCTTCGGAAAGGGTTATACCTAATTGTTGGCTGATGTGCAAAGTTAATTCTTTTTTTCTGTCCTCACTAATCGGTTCCGATGAAATTTCTACTTTAAAGATATTTCGGTTTATCATTCCCATGCTTAAAGTAGAAAGTACCTTGTCTGCATGAGTACTCCAGACTTTCAAGGCTGTCCATATATCATTGTCGTCCAGTTGAATAAAATTCTCCAGACAGTCGGGATTGTTATAGAACTCCGTAGGATTGATATCATTGTAAAGGAAAAAACGCAATGCGGGTGATGCGAACAGTTCCACTCCTTGTGATGCCAGTTCTTTAGCACGTAATAGGGTACTGATAAGCATTTTTTCGTATGCGACGGACGTCTTATGCAGATATACTTGCCAGTACATCAGGCGACGTGCCGTAAGGAAATTCTCGATAGAGTAGATTCCTTTGGATTCGACAACCAGGCGGTCGTCCGCTACATCAAGCATTTTTATAATCCGTGCGGAACCGATATTTCCTTCTGTCACACCTGTGTAAAAGCTGTCGCGGCGAAGATAATCCAATCTGTCCATATCCAGCTGACCGCTTACAAGTTGATGGAGAAAGCGTTTTGGATATTCGTCTTTGAAGATTTGAATGGCAAGACTAAGCTGACCACTCATCTCTTTGTTCATCCGTTCCATCAGCATGAGGGAAATCTCTTCGTGGGAGACCCCTTTTACTATAGTATCTTCCAGTACATGTGAGAAAGGCCCATGTCCTATATCATGTAACAGGATGGCGGCCTGTACAGCTTCCGCTTCACTGTCAAAGATGAAATTACCTTTAGAAGCCAGTTGGCTGATAGCTTCACTCATCAAGTAAAAAGCACCTAAAGAGTGTTGGAAGCGGGTATGTTGTGCACCGGGGTATACAACAGATGATAATCCTACCTGCTTGATGCGGGTAAGACGCTGCAAAAGGGGATGCCGTACTATATCGTACAGTAACCCCTTTGGAATATTGATGAACCCGAATACGGGGTCGTTAATTATCTTTCTTTCGTAAGGCATTCGTTTTCTTTAGAGATCCTTTTTCTCTTTTCAGAGAATTGCTTTGAGTTGTTCAGCCATTTGCGCCTGTACTTCTTGTGCGGCGGTGCGGGCAGCTTCTGCAAACTTCTCTGTTTTATCTACGTAGATGATACCACGTGAGGAATTAACAATGATTCCGCATGTACTGTTCATTCCGTATTTACAAACTTCTTCGAGCGAGCCGCCTTGTGCTCCTACACCTGGTACGAGAAGGAAATGGTTCGGAACAATTTTACGAATATCTTCGAAAGCGCGTCCTTGAGTGGCACCTACCACATACATCATGCGGTCGTCACTAGCCCATTCTTGTGATTTACGTAATACTTTCTCGAACAGACGTTCGCCGTTTACATCTTCTGTTAGTTGGAAGTCATGCGAACCTTTGTTGGAAGTCAATGCCAACAGGATCACCCATTTACCTTCATAGGTAAGGAACGGAGTAACACTGTCTTCGCCCATATAAGGAGCTACCGTTACAGAGTCGATATTAAGCTCTTCAAAGAAGGTGCGGGCGTACATGGCAGAAGTATTTCCGATGTCACCACGCTTTGCGTCAGCGATGATGAATTGATCCGGATAGTTATCTTTGATGTATTTTACTGTCTTTTCAAATGCGATCCATCCTTTTACGCCCATGCTTTCATAGAAAGCCAGATTGGGTTTATAGGCGATGCACAAATCTGCTGTCGCGTCGATGATGGCTTTGTTGAATGCAAAGATCGGATCTTCTTCTTTCAACAGATGCTCCGGGATTTTCTTGATGTCAGTATCAAGTCCTACACAGAGGAATGATTTTTTGCGCTTTATGTTTTCAAATAATTGTTGCTTATCCATCTTGTTATTTACTATTATACAATTTACTATTGACTATTTCTAAGAAATCATTCTCAACGATCAACTCTTCATTTTTCTAAAGCTCGCTTTCTTTCAAGCGTTCCGCGTTTTCTGCTACGATCAGGTGGTCGATGCAGTCTTGAATATCCCCGTCCATGAATGCAGCAAGATTATAAATCGTGTAATTGATGCGATGGTCGGTGATTCGTCCCTGCGGATAGTTGTAGGTGCGGATTTTAGCAGAACGGTCTCCGGTCGATACCATTGTTTTACGTTTGGAGGCAATGTCATCGATGTATTTCTGATGTTCCTTGTCATAGATAAACGTACGGAGACGGGCCAAAGCACGTTCCTTATTTTTCGGTTGGTCACGTGTTTCGGTACATTCAATGAGTATTTCTTCGGCAATACCTGTATTCGGGTTCTTCCAGATATAACGCAGACGTACTCCGGATTCTACCTTATTTACATTCTGTCCACCGGCACCACCACTTCGGAAAGTATCCCATTTGATTTCTCCTTCGTTGATGACTACATCGAATTCTTCAGCTTCGGGAAGTACCGCCACTGATGCGGCAGAAGTATGAACACGTCCTTGTGTTTCGGTAGCAGGAACACGCTGTACGCGGTGTACTCCCGATTCATATTTTAAGATTCCGTATACATTATCGCCCGTGACGCTACAAACAACTTCTTTGAATCCTCCTGCTGTCCCTTCGTTTGCATTGGAGACTTCCATCTTCCAACCTTTGGTTTCACAGAATTTGGCATACATACGAAAGAGGTCACCGGCAAAGATCGCTGCTTCATCACCTCCTGCACCACCACGGATTTCAAGAATTGCGTTCTTGCTGTCTTGCGGATCGGCAGGGACAAGCATCAGTTTGATTTCTTCTTCCAATACCGGAAGGCGCTCTTGACTATTGTCCATTTCTTCTTTTGCCATCTCGCGCATTTCGGTGTCCGATTCATTAGCAAGGATATTTTTAGCTTCTTCAATATTACCCAGTAATTGGATATATTCTTTCCTTGCTTTCATCAAGTCGTCTAATTCCTTATATTCTTTAGTCAACTTGACGTAACGTTTCTGATCGGCAATCACTGCCGGGTCTGTGATAAGGGTAGATATTTCTTCAAAACGGGCTACGAGTCCGTCTAATTTTTCTAATATGGTACTGTTATCTGCCATTCTTTAGTATCTAAATTCTCCGAATTCGCTCTTAATGATTAATTCTGTTTGCTCACATGCTTCAACACGTCCTACAATCTGTGCCGGGATACCGAATGACTCGGAAATAGCAATTACTTCTTCTGCATGTTCCGGTGACAAGTAGACTTCGAGGCGATGTCCCATATTGAATACCTTGTACATTTCTGCCCAGTCCGTACCGCTTTGTTCTTGAATAGTTTTGAATAAAGGAGGAACGGGGAAAAGATTATCTTTTACTACACGAACATTTTCAACAAAGTGTAAAACTTTGGTTTGTGCACCACCGGAACAGTGTACCATTCCATGGATTTCCGGGCGCAGTGCATCGAGTAATTTCTTCACTACCGGTGCGTATGTACGAGTAGGGGAGAGCACCAACTTACCTGCATCAATCGGAGAATCTTCTACACTGTCTGTCAGTTTTAACTTGCCGGAGTAAACTAATTCTTCGGGAACGGCAGCATCGTAGCTTTCCGGATATTTTTCAGCAAGATATTTTCCGAATACATCGTGACGGGCACTTGTCAAACCATTGCTGCCCATACCGCCATTGTATTCTTTTTCGTAAGTAGCTTGTCCGTAAGAAGCCAGACCGACGATCACGTCACCCGGACGAATATTGGCATTGTCGATAACGTCTGAACGTTTCATGCGACAAGTTACGGTAGAGTCAACGATGATTGTACGAACCAAGTCGCCGACATCAGCTGTTTCACCACCGGTTGCGTATACACCTACCCCCATTTCACGGAGTTCGGCCAGCAATTCATCTGTTCCATTGATGATGGCGGAAATTACTTCTCCGGGAATCAACAGTTTATTACGTCCAATGGTAGAAGAGACAAGAATATTGTCTACGGCACCTACACAAAGCAGGTCGTCGATATTCATAATCAATGCATCCTGTGCGATACCTTTCCAAACGGACAAATCACCCGTTTCTTTCCAGTACATATAAGCAAGAGATGATTTGGTTCCGGCACCATCGGCGTGCATAATGTTGCAATATTCCGGGTCACCTCCCAATATATCGGGAATAATTTTACAGAATGCTTTCGGAAAGATTCCTTTGTCGATGTTCTTGATGGCGTTGTGCACATCTTCTTTTGATGCGCTTACTCCACGCATCATGTATCGTTGATTACTCATGAGTTATAGAATTATATTGTATACGGCTGCAAAAGTACTGCTTTTTTTTGGTACAGCCAACTAGGTACTGGCAAATGTTAATCATTAACTATTTTACTTTAGAATATTCTCTTGAAAAGGAGAATAATAATAGAAAATTAAGAGTTAAAATCATAGTAATGAGAACTGTGATTTTAACTCTTAATATGTAAGGGCTTTATCTGATCTTTTTTAGAATTCTACTTTCGGAGCCTTCTCGCTTCCTTCTTCTGCTTCAAAATATGCTTTCTTATCAAAGCCGAACATTCCTGCAAAGATATTCTTAGGGAAACGGCGGATATTGGTGTTATAAGCCTGTGCAGCATCATTGAAATTTTTGCGTGCTACATTGATACGGTTTTCAGTTCCTTCCAGTTGAGCCTGTAATTCCAGGAAGTTTTGATTAGCTTTTAAGTCGGGATAATTCTCGGTAATAGCTAATAACTTGCCCAGTGCTGATGTTACAGCACCTTGCGCCTTTTGATATTGCGCCAGCTTTTCCGGTGTCAGATCGGCGGCGTCCACTTTAATTTGAGTTGCCTGGCTACGTGCGGCAACAACTCCCTCTAATGTTTCCTTTTCATGTGTTGCATATCCTTTCACGGTATTTACCAAATTAGGAATCAAGTCGGCACGGCGTTGGTATTGAGTTTCTACATTTGCCCATTGACCACTTACATTCTCGTCCATAGTTACCAGACCGTTATATACACTTACTGCCCATATGACAAGGATAGCCACAACGGCTAAGATGATAATAATTGACTTCTTCATGTTTCTTGTTTTTATTGAATTTGATAATCTGTTTTTTCTTATTTTCTTTAGAAACGTGAGCCGGCACCACCACCGCCTCCCATTCCTCCGCCGAAGCTGCCTCCACCGAAACCGCCTCCGCCTCCTAAACTACCTCCGCCAAAGCCGCCGATAAATGGACCGCCTCCGCCACCTCCCCGGTGATGGTAGTCGCTATCATAACTTTGTTGACGACGTATGATGGTATGTCCGCAGTTTCTACATGTATAGGTGACATCTTCAGTTTTCACTCCGTTAATCCGGGATACGATTGCACTTCCTGTTCTCTGCAATTGGTGTTTACCGCATTTCGGGCAACGGCTTTGCCTGCGTGCAGAAAAGAAAGCAAGACCTCCACCGATGACAATAAAGCAAAGGATGGCAAGAACAAAATCAAAGGAGCCACCGTCGTTCGAATCGGAGAGGGCATCGTTTTCCATGGAACCGTCAAGACGCTGGCAAGTTGCTTTAAGACCAGCCACCATTCCTGCATTCCAATTTCCGTCTTTCAGGTAAGGAATCATATATTTGGTTTGAATCCTTTTGCAGATCGCATCGGGGAGCACTCCTTCCAGTCCATAACCGGTATAAAACTGGATACAACGTTGATCTGTGACCAACAAAATGACCAATCCATTATTTTTGCCTTTCTTCCCAACACCCCATTGGTTGAGTAGCTGGTGGCAGAAATTGAAACAATCTTCTTCTCCGATTGAAGGAACTACGGCAACTACCGTTTCAATTCCTGTTTGTTGTTCCAAGGCATAAAGCATGGAGTCTATACTGTCACAAGCTGCCTGTGAAAGTATGCCGGCCGGGTTGCAAACATATTGCATTTTGTTTTGCAGGTGAACTTTCGGGAGGTTGTCCACCGTGTATACTTTCTCTTGAGCTTGTAGTGGGAACAGAAGAATAGTTGCTAGTATAAAAGTCAATATTGATTTCATAACGAATATTTTATGTATGCAAATATAGAAACTTTTTCTGTTATGAATCTACAACTCGTTGTTATAATAGGTTTAATGAATGTATCGCCCGACGAATGCACGGACTCGGTCGGTGTACTCCTGTTTATTCTCTTTGTATGAAACAGCATGAGCCGCTCCCGGCACAATCCATAGTTCTTTGGGTTCCGGTTTGGCTTCGTAGAGCGAATATACCATCCAGGTCGGTACATACGTATCTTTATCCCCGTGAATAAACAGCATCGGAAGTTGTGACTTAGCTACTTGTTTCAGTGAGGATGCCTCTTTGAAATTCCATCCATATTTCTTTTCGCAGAGCCAGCTTGTGGTATACATTAGTGGAAAAGGAGGAAGGTGGAAACTGGCTTTAAGTTCATGTGAGAATTCGTCCCATACGCTGGTGTAGCCGCAATCCTCAACAAAGCATTTAACAAATGGCTTCTGTTTCTCACCGGACACCATCATGGTTGTCGCACCTCCCATTGAAATGCCGTGTACAACCATTTGCGTACTGTCTCCGAAAATTTCATTGGCAATGTTCATCCATTGCAATACGTCCCAACGGTCTTTCCATCCCATCTGGATGGCCGGACCTTCACTTTCTCCCTGATGTTGCAGGTCGGGAAGTAATATGTTATATCCTAAATCTCGATTATATAGATAACCAATCATAAACATACGGATAGCATTATCTGTATATCCATGTACAATGACTGCTGTCTTACTGGTGGGCTGGGGAGCAGCAACATAATACGCATGAAGTTGTATTCCATGCGGATTGATGATGAAAGTGTCTTTCAGTGCGTCCACTTGTTTCAGGCTGTCCACCCATGGACGTAGGAAAGGGTAGTCTCTATACATGAAGGGATAAGAGTCGGCATCTTTAGACAAAATCTTGGCATTCGGAGTCAATGAAAAGTTTAACATATAAAAACTTCCTCCGATGGTGCAGCCGGTCAATGCCAGCATGATAATAATGATGCTATATACAACTTTTCTCCTCATAAAAATTCTTTCTAATCCTTATTTATGCCATATCTCCCATGCGGCAAATGCCTGGAGCAGCAACATTTCCAGACCGTTTTTAACGACAGCCCCTTGTGCTTCTCCTTTTTTCATGAACAGCGTAACATTAGGATTATATAACAAATCGTAGAGCAAATGGTTTGGAGTCAGTAGCTCATAAGGAATATTAGGACAGAAATCTACCTTGGGAAACATTCCTACGGGAGTACAGTTGACGATGATTGTGTATTCTGCCATGATTTCGGGAGTCAGTTCCTCATAAGTCAGCATATCATCGGCTTTGTGGGTTCGTGATACGAATATACTTTCAATACCCAAGTTTTTCAGCCCATGGTAGACGGCTTTGGAAGCTCCGCCGGTACCCAGAATCAAAGCTTTTTGGTGGTGAGGCTGCAATAAAGGCTGAATGGATTGAGTGAATCCGATGATGTCGGAGTTGTAGCCAACCAGTTTGACTTTTCCTTTCTGCTGGCGGATGATTTTAATGACATTCACTGCACCTATCTTTGCGGTATCACGGTCGAGTTCATCCAAAAAAGGAATCACTTGTTCTTTGTAGGGGATAGTCACATTAAGCCCGCATAAATTGGGATTCTCTTCGATGACTTCCATGAAGTTATTAATGCTGGGAATTTCGAAATTCACATACTCTGCATTGATACCTTCGGATTTGAATTTCTCATTAAAGTATCCGATAGAAAATGAATGTCGCAGAGGGTAGCCGATTAAACCATATTTTTCCATAATGCAATCAGGATTAAATTAATCATTCATAATGATTTGGTGCTATTTTGTCGCGGTATAAAGAGTGCAAATGCCAAAAGTCAGCCGTTTGAAGTTGACTTCGCTAAATCCGGCTCGTGCGATGACTCCTTTCATAACTTCCCCTTGAGGAAATACTTTGATCGTGTCCGGCAGATAGTGGTAGGCACTGTTGTCTTTGGAGAGAAGCTTGCCCAATAATGGAATGACGACTTTAGAGTAGATGGAAAACAGTTGTTTCATCGGGAAACGGTCCGGAGTGGTTAGTTCCAGAATTACAAGATGGCCGCCCGGTTTCAGTACGCGGCACATTTCGGAGAGCCCTTTGTCGAGATCTTCGAAGTTGCGGATACCGAAAGCTACAGTGATAGCGTCAAAATTATTGTCGGCAAAAGAGAGTGAAGTACAGTCCTCTCGGGCAAAAGATATTTTATCCGACAGTCCTTCCTTTTTTACTTTTTCACGTCCCACATTCATCATACCTTCCGAGATGTCCGTGCCGATCAGTTCGGCAGGTTGCAGTTTGCGGCAGGCGAGGATAGCAAAATCCCCTGTGCCGGTCGCTACATCCATCATGCGCTGCGGTTGGAAAGGGCGTAACCAGGCAATAGCTTTTCTGCGCCAGCTGCGGTCGATACCTAAAGATAAGGTATGGTTCAACTTGTCGTAGGCATGTGCGATGTTGTCGAACATACGTTCCACTTGCTCGGTCTTTTTCCCTTCTTCGTCGTAAGGCTTGATATGTTGTTGCGGGTAATCCATTTTTTAGTTGATAGTTGATAAATGATAGTTGATAGTTGAAGAAGATAGTTGATAAATGATAGTTGTAAGATGACAGAGTCAATAGTTATATGCGATAAGCTGCATATTAACTATCATTTATCATCTATCAACTATCATTTATTATCTGTCATTTATCGCTAATCAGCTATTCAAAAAAGTTTCGACGTTTTTGAATATACGTTCAGCGATATTGCTAGTATCTTCTTTCACAAATTTCTCACCGGTGATGTTTTCGAACAATTCGATGTAACGGTCACTGATGCTTTGTACGATAGCCGGAGTCATTTCCGGTACTTTCTGACCGTCTTTGCCCTGAAAACCGTTTTCCATCAACCATTCACGAACGAATTCTTTAGAAAGTTGTTTCTGCGGTTCGCCTTTTTCGAAACGTTCCTGATAACCTTCAGAGTAGAAATAGCGGCTTGAATCCGGAGTGTGGATTTCGTCCATCAGGTAGATAGTACCGTTGTGCTTACCGAATTCGTATTTTGTATCTACGAGGATCAGTCCGCGCTCTGCTGCGATTTCAGTACCACGTTTGAAAAGGGCTAATGTATATTTTTCGAGAATTTCATACTCTTCCGGAGTAGCCAGTCCTTGTTTCAGGATTTCCTCCTTAGAGATGTCTTCGTCGTGCAATCCCATTTCAGCTTTCGTAGTCGGAGTAATGATGGGTTCCGGGAATTTCTGGTTTTCGCGCATTCCGTCCGGCAACTTCACGCCACAAATTTCGCGTACACCGCTTTTGTAAGTACGCCATGCGCTACCACACAGGTAACCGCGTACAATCATTTCTACCGGAAAACCTTCACACAATACACCTACCGTTACCATTGGGTCCGGAGTAGCTATTTTCCAGTTCGGACAGATGTCAGTAGTGGCATCGAGGAATTTAGCTGCAATCTGGTTCAGCATTTGTCCTTTGTAAGGAATACCTTCAGGAAGTACTACGTCAAAGGCCGAAATACGGTCGGTTGCTACCATGACGAGTTTTTCGCCGTTGATGTTGTATACATCGCGCACTTTTCCGTGGTACACGCTTTTCTGTCCCGGAAAGTTGAAATCTGTTTTTGTTAATGCATTCATAATGATATATATTAAAATTATGCTTCTTTCTTTAATTTCACCACAGAGGACACGGAGTACACAGAGAGTTTATTGAAATATCAGGATTAAATCCTCTGTGTACTCTGTGTCCTCTGTGGTGAACCATTACGTTCGGCTTTCGTTTCTTTGTCGAATTTTTCGTAAGCATCCACGATACGTTCCACCAGTTTATGGCGTACGATATCCTTTTTATTCAGTTCAACAAAACTGATACCTTTCACTCCCTTCAAGATGCGGAGAGCTTGCACCAATCCTGACGTTTGTGAAGCGGGAAGGTCAATCTGTGTCATGTCTCCCGTCACAATCATTTTGGTGTTCATACCCATGCGGGTGAGGAACATTTTGATTTGCTGTGCGGTAGTATTCTGCGCTTCGTCAAGAATCACGACTGCATCATTCAGCGTGCGTCCGCGCATAAAGGCTAACGGGGCAATCTGGATAATGTTCAATTCCATGTATTCCTTTAACTTGGCAGCAGGTATCATATCTTGCAGGGCATCGTATAAAGGTTGCAGGTATGGGTCGATCTTATCTTTCATGTCGCCGGGCAGGAAACCGAGCTTTTCTCCGGCTTCTACGGCGGGGCGGCTAAGGATGATTTTTTTGATTTCTTTATTCTTCAATGCACGTACGGCGAGAGCGATAGCGGTGTATGTCTTTCCCGAACCTGCCGGACCGATGGCGAATACCATATCATTCTTGGCGAATCCTTCTACCAGTTTCAACTGGTTTTCGCTTCGGGGGATGATAGGTTTTCCCGTGACGCTGAACACAATCACGTTTCCTGTCTGTTCCGTTTGCGGCGCATTTCCTTTTATAATGTCAATGATAACTTCTTCTTTCAGTGAATTATATTGGGCGCAGTACTTTTCAAGTTTGGTGATATTTTCTTCGAAGGCACACATTTCTTCCTCATCGCCCAGCACTTTGATGACATTACCTCGGGCAACTATGCGTAGCTTTGGATATAAAGCTTTAATTAACTGTATGTTGGCGTTGTTTACGCCGTAAAAAATAACCGGATCAATATCCTCAAGAACAATCAGTTTCTCTATCATTCAATTGTATTAAAGAAAAATTTCTGCAAATTTAATGAAACGTTTTGGATTCTCTGATTGTTTAGAGGTGAATTTTACTGCAAATCTTCCACTATCCACTTTTCGATGTTTCTTGTTTCATTACTGAAATTGATGCCTATCTTGAATATTTGTCGTTTGTCTGTGGCAAATGCTTGTGCATAATGTTTGTCATTGATTTGTTGCAGAGCTTCTTCGGCAGTTCCATCCAACTTGAATTCCATAACATAGATGAAACGCTCGGTTTGTAAGACGAGGTCAATGCGTCCCCGAGAAGTATGATATTCTGCTTTTACATAGAACCCAATGAGTTTGAATACGATGAAAAGCACATTTTGATAATGCAGCTCCAAATTGCGTATCAATTCGTAAGGTGTATCGGCAAAGAAACTTTGCAGGCGGCGGAAAAAGGCGTTGTAATCACCTTGTTCCACTTCATCCACAAATTGACGTATTTGGAAAGGGGATTCAATTAAATCTATATTCGTATAGAAAGGAAGAAGATATTTAACAAAGCCTTCTTCTACTTCCCGGTTAGGGAATCCCAATTTATAAATCCCAAAACGATTGTCGAATCCTTTGATTGTAAGATATCCACTTTGGTAAATAACCGGTATCGGATTTCGGGAAGTCGAATCAATACTGTTCAGTACATCTGCATCCGTTTCTTCATGCGTGATACGTTGAAGATCATAATTGGATTTTTTAAGTAATTCTACCAGATAAGTCGGAGTGCCGGTCTCAAACCAGTAACTACCGAATTTCATTTTATAGAACGTATTGAGTAGACTGAAAGGATTATATATTCCTATGGAGTTTTCTACGAAGTGGTAACCATCATAACATTCTTTCAATTCAGAACATACTTTTTCATAAGTCATTTTCTGTCTGTCTGCCAATATATGCAAGTCTTCTTCCATATTGTCGTGGATTTCTTTCTCTGTGATACCACAGAGTTCCACGTACTGTTCGTCCATTGAAATATCAATCAGATTGTTGAGATCGCTGAATACACTCACTTTTCCGAACTTAGTGACACCTGTCAGGAAAGCGAGTTTGATGAATCCGTCCATTGTTTTTAATACACTGTAGAAAGCCTTCATTGTGTTGCGGAACTTCTGTTGAAGTTCTTCGTTGCCAATTGCTTGCAACATGGGTTTGTCGTATTCATCAATAAGAATGACGACACGTTGCCCGGTTTGTTCATAAGCCCGTTCGATGATTCCACGGAAGCGCAAAGAAAAGGTGGTCTCTGATGAAGAGGTGCCATACAGTCGCTCCCACTTTACCAGTGTGAAGTTTAAGATATTTTCCAGACTTTCCGGTGTATCGTATTTTTCGGTGTTGAGATCAATGTGGAGGATGGGATGTTTGATCCATTCTTTTTCCAGTTCCTCTATGGCTAGATTCTTGAAAAGTTCCTTTTTCCCCGAAAAATAAGCTTCAAGGGTAGATATCAGCAGACTTTTTCCAAAACGGCGGGGACGGCTAAGAAAATAATAACGGCCGGTCTTTGCTAATTGATAGATAAGTTTGGTTTTATCTACATAGAGATAACCGTCTTTGCGAAGACTTTCAAAATTCTGTATGCCGATAGGATAAAGCTTGCCCATAATCTGATTTTTTTAGCGTTGGAATCATACAAAGATAGCAGTTTTTCATCTTAACGCAAAATTTACCTTGAAGGTTTTATGATATGCTGGTCAAAGATTTTGGAAAAAGATATTTATCGGGCAGTAATATGGAAACAACCTTGTTTCAATTCGTATTTGATGTAGCATTTTTCGGCTTGTCGCAGGTCTCTTAAAACTTCGGACAGGACAAGTTTCAGTGTGTCGGCACTTACATCTTGCAACGGTCTTCCATCTTTGTCTTCTACTTTTTTGAAACGTTTCCAACTGACGTCAAAGGTTGCTCCAAAGCAATGTGCAGAGTTGGCGGAGGCATTTCCATTGCGGCGGCGGAGACGTTTCACATCGTTTTCGGTGCGTAGTACGGAGGTGATGATTACCTGATTAGGATTCAAACCTTTGGCAGCCAATGAATCGAGAAAGTTGGAACCTATTGTATCGAGCAATGCACTGGCGCGTGGAACGAGGTAGGGAATGGAGTGTGTTAATGAATCCACTGCATAAAATTCATTATCAGTGATATGAGTCAGCTTTTCTTTCATTGCTTCCGCTTCCTCTCGGTCTGCCAGCGGACTAATACCGATCTTTTTAGCGGCTTTCAGATGTGCGTCGTTCAAATCAGGGAAAGAACGTTTGTAGCTGACAACACCCCGAATGTTGCGTGGCTCATTCAGTTTCAGTGACATATCTTTCTTTTTGCAGCCCGAAGTAAGCGTTGTCACCCCAATAACTAATAAAAATAGCGGTAATATGCGAAGCTTATAAATAGTCATTTTGTATTTTTTGCCCGCAAATATACGCTATTTTTTTATACATTTGTAGCGGTTTATAAAAATAGACCATTTCACACTAAACATAACACACATGAAAACAGATTTCGATTACAATTCTATGCCCGTCAGCTTTGCTCATTGCTTGAATGGACATTGTTTGCGCGCGGACAAATGTCTGCGTCGACAAGTAACTCTCCGGATGCCGAAAGAACGGGCTGCTGTAACGGTTATCAATCCCGAACATATCACTTCCGATGGCGGAGACTGCACTTACTTTATTGATGAAAAGCCTTTGCTTTTTGCACGGGGAATGAAACATATATTGGATCGTGTGCCCCTTGCTGATGCCAACATTATTAAACGGCAGATGATTTCCTATTTCGGCAAGACTGTTTATTACCGTTGCTGCAACAAAGAGCGATTGATAAAGCCGAAGGAGCAGGAATATATACAAGGACTTTTCCGCAAGAGGGGCGTTGCCGGATCACCTCAATTTGACGAATACATAGAATACTATGATCTAGGTTAAGGATATCTATTAGTTCCGATAGTCCCATATATTGTGGGAAAGTATTCTCATAAAATGTGGGAATACTTTCCCACAAAATGGGGGAATCTTTTCCCTCCAGCTAGGGAATCTCTTCCCACAATATATGGGACAAAGGAAGTCTGTGATGAAAGTAAAAAGAAGGTATATACTTCCGTTTATTGAATATCAGTTTCGGTATGAGAAATGCATGATGATAAGTATGAGAAATACCGTTTATTTACGACTTTTCAGGCAAAATAATATGAGAAATACCTTATTGAAAAGTATTTCTCATATTATATATTGTTGATTAGTAGATTATTAATCAAATATTATGAGAATATGAGAAATGAAATTGCCAAATCATTTCTAGTGTGGTTAGATCACTGTGTCTTTCAGCCATTTTCCGAAAAAACGGTCATAGACAATATAACCATCCGGTGTATTATATATCAGTTCTTTATTTAGTAAGGACTTCAGTGCCACGTTAACGCTGCTGGGCGTTTTTAGATGATGCCTTTTGATAAAGTCATTGGCATTTATACTTTTTATACAGCCTTCTGTGGCAATAGCTTTCAATAGATCCACTTGATTGTTGGTTAGTAGTGTCAGGTTACTTTGGTATATGGTTTCCTGTTCATCTAAAATGTCGTTTATACAGCTATCTACCAGTCGGTTATCAATAGGGTTGATTTTCTTCTCATACAATCGGTTGAGTATGCTTTGAATGTACCAGGTGTGTCCGTTTTCAAGTTGGTATAAGTAGGAGAATGTTTCTAACGGTAGCTCTCTTTTTTCTTTGGCAAAGAATGAGTGTGCGAATGAATAATAATTCTCCAATGGAATCTCCTTTAATACAATAATCTGGGTACTTTGATAAAAAGGTCGTTTTGCAGAACTGAACATTTCTTCCATTACATGTTTTTTACTTCCGGAAAAGATAAAGTGTACATTTGGCATGAATTGGATATGAGAACGGAGCAATGCTTCTACACCTTTTTCCGGATATTCTGTAATCTGTTGGAACTCATCAATGGCAAGGTAACAATGTTTTTTTGAAGCTGCCATATAGTCGAGCACTTCTTTTAGTGTCTGTTCGGCATGAGCAGGGGCAAAGTCCAGAGTTACGGTAGGCATACCGCTTCTTTCGTCAGTACTGATTATGGGGCGGCAAGATTTGAAGAAAGCGGTCATTTGCCTGAGTATATTTTGGGACAGGGTATCCAATTTTCCGAGAACATTTTGAGCAAGCAATTGTATGAATGCCTTTAAGTCGCGTGTGGGATAGATATCCATGTAGAAATAGGCGGTATTCGGATTCTTTTCCTGTTTCATCCGGTAGAATACATTTTTGATGAGTCCCGTCTTTCCCATACGCCGAGGAGATATTAATGTCAGATTCCGCCCGTTTTGTAACGCTGAAATCATTTTATCAGTTTCTTTTTCCCGGTCACAAAAGTATTCCGGACTGTTGTAACCGTACACAAGGAATGGATTATATAGTTTCATATCTTATTATATCTTTTATGTTACATATTTTATGTAATACAAAGAACGTAATAATTGGGGAATATTCAAAGACTTTTTTTGTTTATGTGTATATAAATAGTGCGCTGATGAAAGAAAATGATTGTTCTTTCATCAGCGCACTATTATTTGTCGGAGCAGGATTATTTCTTATCCTTCTTCTCTTCAGCTTTCGTTGCAGGCTCTTCCTCCGTTTTACTGTCCGGATTGATAATGCCTTTCACTGTTTCACCGATAGGAAGCTTGTCCAATATACCAAGGCTCGGAGCTACTGTCTTTACTAATGTATTCAGGAAATTGCTTGTGCCACCGTTTCCTCCGTCGAATACCGTGATATTTCCTAAGTTCATGTGCTCGAATGCCTTTACCTGTTCGCCGGCGATTTCCTTCCATTGGTCTACCATCTTGTATTGGATAGCGATGGCCGGGTTCGATTCGGCTGCTCTTACCATTGCTTCGAAACCTTCCGCTTCAGCAAGTAATGAACGTTTCTTACCTTCCGCTTCTGCTTCCAGTTTCATCTGGATAGCTTTTGCTTCTGCTTCCGCTTGTGCCAAAGTAGCTTTTGCGCGTGCTTCTGCCTCACGAGTAATCTTTTCGGCAATGGCGTTAGCCTGTAGGATAGCTTCCTGTCTGGCGATTTCCGCAGGAACGATCTTTTCAGCTTTCAATGAAGATTCCACTTTACGTGCTTTGGCTTCTTCTACCTCCTTCTGGGCAATTTCACGTGCCGTTTGTACGGCAGCTTCCGATCTGGCGGCAGCTTCACCGGCTTGCTTGTCGGCATTAGCTTGCGTCACGGCCAGTTCTGAATTTGACAGAGCCACCTCTTTCTGTGCGTCATTGCGTCCGATGGCAGCTTTCTTGGCAGCTTCCGCCTGCTTGATTTCCATATCCGAGTTAAGTTCGGCAACACGGCTTTCCTTTTCGGTATTCGCCTGTTCGATACGGATGTTCTTTTCAGCTTCAGCTTTTGCTACTTGTGATTCTTTTTCCGCATTGGCGATGGCTACTTGAGAAATTCTGTCCTTATCTGCATTGGCAACCGAGATTTCCTGTTGTTTCTTCGTTTCTGCGATGGCGATATCTTGATCTTTACGCGTTTCTGCAACTTTGGTTTCGCGTTCCTTAATCTGATTGGCAATTTTGATAGCACCCAGCTTTTCCTGTTCTTCGATGTTAGCTTGTGCTTCGTTCAGAGCCTTACTTTCAGCTTCCTTACCTAAGTTGACAATGTAGTTGGCAGCATCGCGAATGTCACTGATATTGATGTTCATCAGGTACAAACCGAACTTGCGAAGTTCAGTATCGATGTTGTCTTTTACTTTAGCCAGAAACTTATCGCGGTCTGAATTTAATTCTTCGATAGTCATATCGGCGATCACCATACGCATCTGACCATATACGACATCGGTAATTAAATTCTGTTTGTCGTCCATCGTCAAACCCAGCATACGTTCAGCAGCATTTTGCATTACTTCGGGATCAGTGCTGATAGCTACAGTAATGGTAGTCGGCACGTCCACACGGATATTCTGAGCAGACAGTGCACCCGTCAGTTTGCATTCAATCTGCATGGGTTTCATGGAAAGGAATTCATATCCCTGGATAATCGGCCATACGAAAGCTGCACCACCGTGATATAGCTTCGCTGACTTCTTATCTCCTCCTGTTTTACCATATACAACGAGGACTTCATCACTCTTACATTTGCGGTAACGAGAAAGGATACCAATAAAAGTGAGTAGGATGACTGCCACTAATATAGCAGCCATAATCAACATTTCTTGTGTCATAGAATTGTGTATTTGAATAGTTATTGAATGAATAGCGTTCCGTCTTTATAACGGGTGATGATTGTTCTGTCACCCGTCTGATATGCTTTTCCGGATTCGGAGATGACGTCTACTTCGCGCATTGCTCCGTCCCGGCTTGTCTGTACTGTATATTTGCTGTCACTTTGCTTGAAGTAGATGGTACATTCCCGTCCTACAAGTTGATCTGTCTGTTCAGAATGATTCACTTGTTGCAGTTGATAAGCTTTCTTATAGAGAAACCACACAGCCAGAACAAAGAAAAGACCCACCAGAATACCGATGACATAACTTTGAATTTCAGTGTTTCCCGCTAAATACATGTACCAACCGAATCCGATTCCAAAATGAGTTAGTCCTTTAAAAGAAACTACGCTGCTGATGTCAGCATCCACGTCTACATCGGCATCTATGTCTCCGAAAAAGATGGATAGAACGAATTGGATTACAAATATTCCTGTTGTCACAAGGGCAATAATAAGGAAAATGGTACTACTCATAATTGTGAGGTATTAGTGAATCATGATTATTTTGTTCTCCAAATATACAGGTTTATGCGAATTATACAAAGATAAATGAGATAAAATGACTACTTTTGCGCGCGAAAACCCTAAAAGAGAGGAATTAGCGTGCAAAGGTATTTTATTTATTTGGCTTATGACGGAACCAACTATCACGGTTGGCAGATTCAACCGAATGGGATTAGTGTGCAGGAATGTCTGATGAAAGCATTGTCTACCTTTCTGCGTCGCGAAATTGAAGTAATAGGAGCAGGCCGGACGGATGCGGGAGTGCATGCCTCTCTGATGGTTGCTCATTTTGATTCCGATGAACCGTTGGATACTACTTCTGTTACTGATAAATTAAATCGTCTGCTGCCTCCCGATATTTCCATTTATCGTGTTTGCCGGGTTCGGCCGGATGCCCATGCCCGCTTTGATGCGACTGCGCGAACTTATAAATATTATGTGACGACATCGAAATATCCTTTTAACAGGCAATATCGCTGGCGGCTTTATAACCAGTTGAATTATGAACGCATGAACGAAGCTGCACGTATCCTTTTCGAGTACAACGATTTTACGAGTTTCAGTAAACTTCATACGGATGTAAAGACCAATATTTGTCATATCACCCATGCCGAATGGACGCAAGAAGAAGATGCTACCTGGGTATTTACGATTCGTGCCGACCGTTTTCTGCGGAATATGGTGCGAGCCATCGTAGGCACACTCATTGAAGTGGGACGCGGGAAACTGACTGTTGAAGGTTTCCGGCGGATTATAGAACAGCAGGACCGTTGCAAAGCCGGGACATCTGCTCCGGGGCAAGCCCTGTTTTTAGTCAATGTGGAGTATCCGGAAAATATATTTGAATCTACCTGACCAATAGCATCTTATCATTTAGGAAATTTCAATCGTAAATAGTAAATCGTCAAATCGTAAATCATCTTATGTGGTTATTATTAGCATTCCTATCGGCTACTTTGCTGGGCTTTTATGATGTATTCAAGAAGAAATCGTTGAAAGATAATGCAGTACTTCCTGTCTTGTTTCTAAATACATTTTTTTCCAGTCTCATCTTTCTACCGTTTATCCTGATATCCGTTTATCAACCGGATTTGTTGGGAGGAACGATATTCAATGTTCCCGTTGCTGGTTGGGAACAGCATAAATATATTATCATCAAGTCGTTCATCGTATTGTCTTCGTGGATATTCGGATATTTCGGAATGAAGCATTTACCCATAACCATTGTGGGACCTATCAATGCCACCCGTCCGGTGATGGTGCTCGTGGGAGCTATGCTGGTATTTGGTGAACGATTGAATCTCTATCAATGGATTGGCGTGATGCTGGCCATTGCCTCTTTCTTTATGTTGAGCCGTTCGGGAAAGAAAGAAGGAATTGATTTTAAGCATAACAAATGGATCTTTTTTATTGTACTGGCTGCCATTACAGGTGCTATCAGCGGTTTGTATGATAAATATCTGATGAAGTCTCTGAATCCGATGCTGGTGCAATCTTGGTATAATGTTTATCAGGTGTTTATCATGTGTCCTATCCTGCTGTTGCTTTGGTGGCCTAAAAGAAAGTCCACTACTCCGTTCCGCTGGGATTGGACGATTATCCTGATTTCCATTTTCCTTTCTGCTGCCGATTTTGTTTACTTTTACGCATTAAGTTACGACGATTCGATGATTTCTATCGTTTCGATGGTGCGTCGGGGAAGTGTGGTTGTTTCTTTCACTTTCGGTGCGCTTTTCTTCCGTGAAAAGAATTTAAAAAGCAAAGCGATTGACCTTATACTGGTGTTAATCGGAATGATATTCTTATATTTGGGGTCTAAAAGTTAAAACAGTAACACAAGACTGTTTGTCATAGGTTAAATAAGACAGATATGAAAATAAATAAACTTGTTATCACTATATTCTTCTCTGCTGTCGGACTTTTTGTTTCGACTGCTCTTCAGGCGCAAGAAGCCAAAACTTTGTTTGTGAATATGCCGGATTCTTTAAGTCCCTTGCTTACAAAAGTGAATCGTGAAGATTGTATAGACTTTCTGGAAAGTAAGATGAAAGCGCAAGTGGAAAACCGTTTCGGCAAGAAGTCGGAGATGACTGATCTTGGTAAAGACTATATCCGTATGCAAATGTCAGCTCAATCTACCTGGCAGATGAAAGTGTTGGCACTAAATGATTCAACGAACGTAATCTGTACAGTCTCTACTGTTTGTGCTCCTGCTTGTGATAGCAGCATCCGTTTCTATACGGACGACTGGAAACCGCTTACTACATCTCTCTTTATTACCTTGCCCTTGATGGATGATTTTCTGAATGCTCCTGATTCAATAGGAGTTTATAAGTTTGATGAAGCACGTCGTTCGGCAGATATGCTATTGATGAAAGCCGATTTTAATAAAGAAAATACGGAACTGACACTTACGTTAACAACCCCCGACTATATGTCAAAAGAAACAGCAGAGAAACTGAAACCGTTTCTCCGCCGCCCTGTAGTCTACCATTGGAAAAATGGAGCATTTGTTAAATTGAGAATTGAGAATTGAGAATTAAAAATTGAGAAATAAGCTGCGCTGTGGCTATCTCTGGATATTCTCAAAATAAAAAAATATAAGGCAACTAATTCTTTACGAGTTAGTTGCCTTTTTGATATTTTTAATCAGCGGGATTATTGAATAATCCCTATTTCTCAATTTTTAATTCTCAATTTAACAAGCATTCGTTGATGAACGCTGTCATTTCCGGTGTGTTTGCTTCCACACTTTGAAGTAATTTGAATTGTGCTTTGGTGCGAACGAGGTTGTGTTCCGGATATTTGATTTTATAATAAGTATCTCCGTTGATATAATCTGCCAGGAATCGTACGCACTGCATGTATGGGAATAAAGCAGCCGCATAAGGAAGATTTTCAATCTCGATCTGCGTCAGGAATGATTTAGCTCCTTTCAGATAACCCTTGGTAAATGCTTTGAATATTTCCATATTGAAGTTTACACGATCAAGGTCTTTGTCGTCTTCATCACCTGTGTTGGCACCTGTACGTAGGAAGTCACCATAATCGGAGAATATAAAGCTAGGCATTACCGTATCCAGGTCGATGACACAAAGCACTTTACCATCCTCGTCGAACATCATGTTATTCACTTTCGTATCGCAGTGGCAAACGCGTTTGGGAAGTTTTCCTTCACGATATAAACGTTCAGCTTTACACATTTCATCTGCGCGTTTCTCTATTTCATCCAAATAGTACTTCACTTCTGATACCCGTCCGGCAGCATCCTTTGCAACGGCTTCACGTAGTTGTTTGAGGCGGAACTCCATGTTGTGGAAATCGGGTATGGTTTCACCCAATGTTTCTGGAATATCGGCCAACATAGCCTGGAAGCTGCCGAAGGCTTCTCCTGCATAGTTGGAATATTCGGGATTCACCGTCTCATACGTTTTTGCACGTGGGATGAATACCATCACACGCCAATAGCTGTCACCGTCGAACCAGTATGTTTTACCTTCTTCTGTTTCGAGGAAACTCAACACCTTGCGGTCTATATCCGATTCTCCGGCTTCCGTCAGTTTCTTGCGAATGTGATTGGTAACAGCAGTAATATTGGATTGAAGCATTTCTACATTCTGGAAAATGGCATGATTGATGCGTTGCAAAACATAGTCGGGAGCATCTGCTTCTTTGGTATTTACTTTATAAGTGTCGTTGATAAGTCCTGCACCCAAAGGTTTGATTTCTTCTATCGTACCTTGGACTTTAAATTTAGCTACGATGCTAGATAAATCTTTCATGTTTTTTTTCTTTAAAAATTTATACAAAGGTTATCGATAATCATATTTAGCAGCTTCGTTGGCCTGGTTAGCCGAGCGAACGGGCACTAATGTGAAGCCCCACTGGTAATCACGGTTAGCCGGGATTTGGTGGAAAGGTTCCGGGCGAGCGCCCCAACTGTCATATCCGCCTACTCCTTGTTGCTTCATATCCACACAAACTTCAACGAAATCTCTGGGAGTGATGTCGTTGACATGATGCATTCTACGTAATACGTTGCGGGCAGCGTTTTCATCGTGATTGGCAACCTCTTCCGGGCTGAAGTTATTCCATTGGTAAGGGTGGGGCAGAGCTTCTTCAGAGTCAAAGTCTTCGATAGAGTTGCGCAAGGCATTGAATCCGATAAGACTGTCCGCTACCAAAACCAGACCGTTTCCTTTATTAGGAGATAAGGCGATCCAACGGGTATCTGTGTGATGTCCGTTTTCCTGTGGACGCACATAGTTGAAGTACATTTGATCCGCTGTTGTCTTATATACGCCAACGAGCGTTCCGTGATTGCGGTCGATATAATTCTCTTCCGGGCCACGGCCAAAGTATTGTACATTATTCATCTGTGCCGGCAAGCGGAAACGCACCCCGATACGGGGGACTTCCAATTTGGAGGCAGCCTTGCGGGCAGCATCACTTCCGGGGGTAAATGTAGCCATGCGGGTAGCTTCGGAAACTTCTGTTTCTGTAGGCTGCATATCCGTTGATGTGAACTTGGCATTTACGTTGACTATTCCGTTCGGATAGATTTTGTAAGTGACGACATACAAGTTGCCGGCAGCCAATAAGTAGGTCACATTTAAAGAAACTGCTCTATCCTCTGTTGTCATGGTAGCATCCGTTATGCGGAAGTTTTTGCTTGATTGCTTCCATACCTGCAAGCGTTTAGGAGCGCTGTTACCATAATCATTATCATTAGGAGCACGCCAGAAGTTAGGCTGAATACCAAATCCGTCTTTGAAATATTCAGTACCGTCTACTTTATACGAGGTTACTAATCCGCTATTCTTGTTGAATACAAAGTTTACTTTGGAGGAAGAAACGATTAATTCATCTCCTTGGGTTGTTGTTTTCAATGCCGGACCGTTTGCTTTATAAATACTCTTCTCTGCTTGAATAGGAAGTTGGAACTGGTCGTATGCAATTTCATATCCGGTTGGAATCAGCGGTTCAGGCTCTGTGGTTGTTACACTGAAGTTGACAAAATATTCTGTTCCCGGTTGGGTTTTCAGACTATTTACCGGTACGGTGAACTCTTTAGAGGCTTGCGGAGCAATATCCAAAGATACTTTTCCACCTTTTATTGTCTTCCCGTTAGCGAGTATATGGTAGTGAATCTGATACTTTTTCAGGTTAGTGAAATAGAAACGGTTGGTGATTTTGAATATACCGGCTGCGGCATCTACTGCTTCAAAACCTACATTCTGATGTACATATTTCACTTCAGCCATTGCCGGATGCGGACCACGATCCGGATTGACAAGACCGTTGCAGAGGAAGTTACCATCGCTCGGTGCGTCTACCCCGAAGTCACCTCCGTAAGCCCAGTATTCTCTTCCATTTTTATCTTTTTGGAGAAGGCCCTGGTCTACCCAGTCCCAGATATATCCGCCTTGGAGATTCGGATATTTGTAAATTGCCTGCCATTGTCCCCACAGATTTCCGGTGGAGTTTCCCATGGCATGTGCGTACTCGGAAGGGGCTACAGGACGGTCACTACCATTCTTTCCGATATTTTCCAGCCAGTCGGCACCCGGATATTGCGGAACATACATATCGGAATTCCATTCCCATTGAGCACGTTCATAGTTGACCGGACGATTCATCAGGTCTTTGTCAGCCTCTTTCACCCACAGATAAGTCTGATAGAAATTATATCCGTTTCCGGCTTCATTTCCCAGCGACCAGAATGTAACGCTCGGGTAGTTCTTATTACGTTCAAACATATTGATGGTGCGATCCATATGTGGTTTCAGCCATTCGGGGTTGTTTCCCAGTGAACCGCCTTTCCGGAGATCATAATACATTCCGTGGCTTTCCACATTGGCTTCATCATATACATAAAGTCCGTATTCATCACAAAGCTCATAGAAACGGCGGTCTTGCGGATAGTGGCAAAGGCGTACACTGTTTAAGTTATGCTGCTTCATCAATTCGAAGTCACGGCGCATCAAATCCTCTGTTACATAATGACCTGTTGACGGGTTATGTTCGTGGATATTTACCCCTTTCAGTTTCAGAGGCTGACCGTTGATGAATAAGCAGACATATGGTTTTCCGTTAGCAGCTTTCTGTTCGATAGGCTTGATCTCAATCCGGCGGAATCCTACATTGAAAGGAATGATTTCATTGACTTTGCCATTCTCTTTTACTGTCATCAACAGTTTGTATAGATTCGGATGTTCGGAAGTCCATGTGCTGACATTTGTCAGATTCTTATCGAAAGAAAGTGTACGCACTTCGTTCGATGGAATATAGGCTGTCTTCTCTTCAGTAGCTACAACTTTTCCTTGTGCATCCAATAGTTCATAAACTAATGTAAGATTAGTTGCAGCCTTTTCATGATTTCTCAAATCGACATTTAAACTGAAGATTCCATTTTTGTAACTGTCGTCCAGCGTAGACTTAATTCGGAAATCTTTGAGAGCGGCTTTAGGTTGTGAATACAGAAAAACATCGCGTTCAATGCCACTCATACGCCAGAAGTCTTGACATTCAAGATAGGAACCGGTGCTCCAACGGAAGATTTTAACTGTGAGTACGTTCTTTCCCGGCTTCACGTAGTTGTTGATAAGAAATTCTGCCGGATTCTTGGAGTCTTCGCTATATCCTACTTCTTGTCCGTTGATATATACATATACGCCGGACTTAGCTCCTGCCAGATGCAAGTAGATATCCCGCCCGTCCCAGTCTGCCGGAATATCGATGTCCCGGCGATAAACTCCTACCGGATTGGCTTCGGGAAGAGTAGGAGGTTGCGGGTTCCGAGGTTTGAATTCATAACCATGATTGGTGTAGATGGCTATTCCGTGTCCTTGTACTTCCCAGTTTCCGGGCACCTGAATATCATCCCACGAATCTGTATTGGTGTTCGGATCGGTAATGTTGTCGGGAAGCTTTTTATAAGAGTCTACGAAGTAGAATTTCCAGGTTCCGTTCAACAAGCGGTAATACTTGCTTCGTTCGAACTTGCCACTCAAAGCATCAGCGCGATTGTTGTATGTCATAAAAGAAGTACGTGGATACTCTTTGTTGACTTCAACTACCTGCACGTCCTGCCAATAAGGTTTCACGGCTTTCTCAGCCATTGTACTAAGTGTTGTCAGGGAAAATATTCCCATGAAAATGCCTGTTAATAAATTGGGGGTTGGTCGAAATTTCATGTATCTCAATATTGGTTTTTCATTTCTTTTTTATTTTACTTTGATATGATCGAATCCTTCTCCATACACTCCGATGACAGCACTTTGCGATACAAATGCATTCGGGTCTATGTCTTTTATCAACCGGAAGATGATAGGCGATTCCCTTTTCTTGGCTAATACAAACATCATCTTTACTTCTCGTCCTGTATAAAAGCCGGTTGCATTGATAATCGTCACTCCCCGGTGTGGATATTCGTTAATATGCCGTCCTATTTCTTCATATTTGTTAGATATGATAAAGAACTGTACGGATTGGCGGGCGCTATTCACTACCTGGTCGAGAACGAAACTACAAATATAAAGAGTTACAAACCCATACACCACTTTTTCCCAGTCTTTTAAGACAAAATAACTGGAAGAAATGATAATCATATCGCAGATAAGCACGACTCTTCCTAATGTGATGTCCCGGTATTTGTTGATGATGGCTGCAATAATATCTGTACCTCCCGTACTTCCATTGGCCGAAAAGGCAACACCTATGCCGCCTCCACAGAAGGATGCTCCGATGACACATGCCATAAAAGGCTGGTCGTGGAGAAGACCGAAACCTGCCGTCAGTTTTTGAATGACGGACAGAAAGAAGGTGAGAGTAAATACACCGAAAATAGTTTTGATGCAAAACTTTAGTCCCAGCAACTTGAGTGCCAGTAACAGCAAGAAGAGGTTGATGCTGAAGTACGTATATTGTACCGGAAAACCTGTGGCCCAATATACGATAGAAGCAATACCCGGTACTCCCCCGGTGGTGATATCGTTAGGCAACAGAAAAACGGTCCAACCGATACCATACAAAATCATGCCGATGGCAATCATTACATAATCTCTGGCTTCACGGATAATGCTTTGCTTAGAAGGCTTTGGAATAGCTGTTTTCATAAACGTGATAATGATAATCTATAAAATGTTCAAACACGAACCCATGAATAATCCGGCTTTGGGGGAGAAGCCGGATTGGTTCATTATGCTCGTGCTAAAAGGAAATATTCTGTTTTATTTTGCAAAAGCGTGACGGTAGCCTTGTACTTTATTCCATCCACCACGAGTGAAGTCGGGTACTTCTACCGGAGCTGAATTGTTTTCGATAGAAAGTCTGGTAAGTTCAGCCATGCAACACCATTCTGCCAAGTCATAAACGTCCATATCCAATGGCAGTCCATTCTGCAAGCAATATGCCAGGCGGTAGTCCATGATAAAGTCCATACCACCGTGTCCACCTACTTTCTTGGCTGTTTCTTCCAGCTCTATATGAATAGGATCTTTATATTTATCCATCAAGGCTTTCTTTACGTTTTCAGGTACAGAACCATGTGCATTCAGATTCTCATGATTAGGCACATCTTTTGAATCAACTTGTGAAGGTCTCAGGCAATATTCTTCAATCGGATATTTGCTTGCATAACCATCGGCTCCCACTATTTGATACATACGGCTGTATGGGCGTGGAGTCATTACGTTGTGCTGAATCAACATTGTTTTTCCGTTCTCTGTGCGAATCAGGGTAGAAGTCTGGTCACCATTCTGGAAGTCGGTCACTTCTTCTCCTGTTTGTTTCTTAATATAAGCCGGTCCGTTGACAGCTTTCGTATCCATTGATACCAATGTTTTCATGCGGTCACCACGGTGGATATTAAGTACCTGACAAGCAGGACCCATGCCGTGGGTAGCATATACATCGCCACGGTGCAGATGATTATAATCCATTCGCCAGTTATTCCAGTATTCAGGCCAGAAATCTTCCAGATTGTGGATATATGAACCTTCTACATGAAGCACTTCTCCGAATACGCCTTGTTGTGCCATGTTTAAAGAGGTCAGTTCAAAGAAGTCATATACGCAGTTTTCGAGCTGCATACAATGTTTACGGGTCTTTTCGGAAGTATTGATTAGCTGCCAGATTTCATCCAGTGTCATGGCGGCAGGAACTTCGATAGCTACATGTTTGCCATGTTCCATGGCATAAACACCCATTGCTGCATGATGTTTCCAGTCGGTGGCTATGTATACCAGATCAATATCGTCTCGTTCACAAAGTTGCTTCCATGCCTCTTCCGAACCGCTGTAAGAAGCAGCTTCAGGAAGTCCGGCATTCTTCAAAATTTCTTGTGATTTTTCAACACGTTCGGGAAGCAGGTCGCATAATGCTACAATCTTAGTTCCCGGGATATGGGTCCAGCGTGCCACGGCGCCGGGACCACGCATTCCTAATCCGATGAAACCGACACGAACGGTATCAATTTTAGGAGTAACGAGTTGGATTACATCTTCTTGTCCGGCAGGGCGGGCAGGAGTTTCTACTTTGATGGGAGTAAAGGCTTCCGGAGCCTTTGGTTGTTGAGTACAACTGGTGTGCCAAGTTAACAAAGCCAAGCCGATGGCAGTGACTGTAAGTAGTTTCTTCATCATATTTTAAAGTTTTTAATAGGGGTTATTCGCTGTTTTTCATTTACGTGTCAAAAATAGTAATTAATTAGCCAATTATTTGTATTTATAATCGATATTTTCATCAGATAAGTTTCTATTATGAGGTAAAAAAATGAGTCAGGCTTTTTCTACCTGATTTTGTGTAGGCTTATGTGACGTCAAATACATATAAAAGACATGTCATAAAGAGACTCTTCCTAAAAAAAAGTCACCTTTTTAGAATTGCTTAACGTTTACTACTCTTGTTGGGGTAAGCTACCTGCTTCAGCTGTACTTCTGTTGGAACCTAGTATTTGTATTTTTTCCAGGCTCCCCTGGTGAAATCCGGAATTTCTACTGCCATGCTCTTATTCAGTACAGATTTTTCACTTAGTTCTGTGATGCACGACCACTCGGCAGCGTCGTATACATCCATATCCAGTGGAAGCCCGTTGCGCAGACAATGAATAAGGCGGTAATCCATTACATAATTCATCTCATTAGGTAGGCCTCTGCGATGTGCTTCTTCGCCAATGGTTGCGCTAAAAGGATGTTTATAGCGTGCCATCATTTTTTCTAGCAGTTCTCCTTCAAGTGGAGTGTCTCCATTAGGATCCAGGGCGATACAGGGGACAGGGTATTTCTGGGCGAATCCCAGTGTGCCGCATATTGTTTGAAGGCGGCTGTAAGGACGTGGGGTGGATATGGCGTATTGAAGCATGATCGTCTTCCCTTTGAGCGTGTGGATAAGAGTGGTATTTACATCTCCCAATTGATATTTCTGGTGGGCTTCCGGTGAATATTCGCCGAATAGTCTGCGGGCATATTCGCTCATTCCTGCCTGATGAGTAGACATGGAAACGAGATATTCCATTCTGTCGCTGCGATGAATATCCAGTATCTGACAGGCGGGGCCTAACCCATGAGTGGGATAAGGATTGCCTGTATGTTCGATGCTGTATCTTTTTCCCCAATGGTTGTGGTAGCCGCCTTCGCTCTCTTCGGCAAAATACATTGAACGAAGATCGTGAATGTAGGCTCCTTCTACATGCATGATTTCTCCGAACAGTCCTCGTTGGGCCATATTGAGGGTCATTAGTGCAAAAGGATCATAACAACAATTTTCGAGCATGATGCAGTGTCTCCTGGTTTTTTCTGCAGTGTCTACTAACTGCCAACATTCTTCCACGCTCATAGCAGCCGGAACTTCAATGGCTACATGCTTATTGCATTCCATTGCGAAGGTTGCCATTGGAGTGTGCATTAACCAGTCGGTACAGATGAATATTAAATCTGCTTCGTCCGATTCGCACATCTTTTTCCATCCCTCCACTCCAGTATATCCGGTGGCTTCGGAACGGCCGGCTTCTTTTAATAGTTGTTGAGCCTTACTTAAATTTCCTTCTCTTATTTCACAAAGAGCTTTGATTTCTACTCCTTCGATTTGCAGATAACGTTGTAAGGTGAGCAATCCTCGATTGCCCAGTCCTATAATCCCGATGCGGACAGTGGGGATAGGGGGATGTGCTAGCCGGAGTACGTGCGATTGTACCGGAGAATTCTTCATAAGCTTAGCGGACTAAAGTTAAACAAAAAAAAGAGAATCTAATTTCTCAGATTCTCTTTGGAGAGCGGAAGACGGGGCTCAAACCCGCGACCCTCAGCTTGGAAGGCTAATGCTCTATCAACTGAGCTACTTCCGCAATTTTTTGTGGGCAAAGATGGATTCGAACCACCGAAGTCGAAAGACAGCAGATTTACAGTCTGCCCCATTTGGCCACTCTGGTATTTGCCCTTTTTTGCTTTTGAGGAGGTTTGTTTCTCAATTGCGGTGCAAAGATACAACTATTTATTTAAACTCCAAACAAAATCGATCATTTTTATTGCAGTAATTGCACATTCATCTCCTTTGTTACCCAGTTTGCCACCGGCACGATCCTCTGCTTGCTCCATTGTATTTGTGGTAATTAATCCGTAAATAACTGGTATATCGCCAGTTGCGTTTAATTCGGTAATTCCTTGGGTTGCTCCCATGCAAACATAATCAAAATGTGGAGTATCTCCTTTAATTACGCAACCAATTGCAATAATTGCATCAAGATCGCAATTTTCCATCATTTGGTTGGCTCCAAAAGTAAGTTCGAAACTTCCCGGTACAGTTTTCACCAGAATATTTTCGTCTTTTGCTCCATGTTTTTTTAATGTATCGACTGCACCTTTCAGTAAAGCACCGGTAATATTGAAATTCCATTCGGATACGACGATACCAAATTTCATTGCTTCTGCATTCGGAACGGAATTGAAATCATATTCGGATAAGTTATGGTAAGCTGTTGCCATAGTTAATTAAAAGTTGAGGATTATAAAATGGAAATTTGAGAGTATGAGAGATTAAGAAGAAAGGCACGGATTTCACGGATTCCACGGTTTTAATAGATAGTCCGCTTAATCCGGTGTAATCCGTGCCTCGATTCCCTTATATAATAAGGTATATTATTTTTTCATCAATTTAGCTTGCTCGATATATTTGTCGATGTCCATAGCCTGATAAGATTGGAAGTATTTATCCTTGATCTTAGTGTAAGCGTTTACAGCATCGTCATATTTTCCCTGTTTTACCAGGATTTCACCGGCTTGTATCAGGAAGATCGGGCTTAATGTGTTGTTGTCTGCTTTGTCTGCAGCCGACAGTAAAGTAGAAGCCGCTTTGTCTAATTGGCCAAGTTGTGCATAGCAGTTACCTGCAGCACCCAAGATTGCCGGGGCAACCATTTGGTCTTTTCCATTGAAACTGTCCAGCATCTTCACTGCTTCTTCATATTTGCCAAGTTGTGCGTAGCAAATACCAGCATAAGCTTTTGCCAGATTTGCCGCTTTTGTTCCGCTGTAGTCATCGGCAACTTTCAGGAAACCTGCATAACCGATGCTGTCGCCATTCAAAGCCTGCTCAAAAGCATCCTGTTCAAAGTATTCCTGTCCTTTGAAAAGAGCTGCCTGTGCTTTTTCCTCACGTGGTTCAGCATAGAGGTTTTTGTACATGATAAAACCTGCTACAATAATAATCACAGCAACAACACCGCCAATAATTGCGTTTTTGTACTTGATAAGAAATGCTTCCGATTGTGTCAGTGCATCTTCTACGTTCAGATGTTCGTTCTGATTCTTTTGTTCTGCCATTTTATATGATTCTTTTTGTTATTATTCACCGTTTGATATTTCGACTCGCAAAAGTAGTTTTTTTATATCTACAAACGAAATTTAGAAGCATCTTTTTTTGTTTTACACCCGAAAACCACGAAAATCTTGCTACTTTTGTGAACAAATTAACGTGTACACAATGATACTGAAACGAATATCTGTATTAAACTATAAGAATCTGGAAGAGGTAGAACTGGGATTCTCTGCTAAGCTGAATTGCTTTTTCGGACTGAATGGAATGGGAAAGACGAATCTGCTGGATGCGGTGTATTTCTTGTCTTTCTGTAAGAGCTCCGGAAACCCGATTGATTCTCAAAATATTCGTCATGAACAAGACTTTTTCGTGATTCAGGGCTTTTATGAAGCGGAGGACGGAACTCCTGAAGAGATTTATTGTGGGATGAAACGCCGTTCGAAGAAACAATTTAAACGGAACAAGAAAGAATATAGTCGTTTTTCGGACCACATCGGTTTTCTGCCCCTGGTGATGGTTTCACCTGCCGATTCCGAATTGATAGCCGGAGGAAGTGAGGAGCGCCGCCGGTTTATGGATGTAGTGATTTCGCAGTATGATAAGGAATATCTTGAAGCGCTGATACGGTACAATAAAGCATTGGCGCAGCGTAACACATTGTTGAAGAGTGAGTTTCCGGTGGAGGAGGAGCTGTTTCTTGTATGGGAGGAGATGATGGCGCAAGCCGGTGCAATCGTATTCCAGAAGCGTGAAGCGTTTATCCGGGAGTTTATTCCTATTTTCCAATCTTTCTATTCCTTTATTTCGCAAGATAAAGAGGTGGTGGGACTATCTTATGAGTCTCATGCGCGGGATGCTTCTTTGTTGGAAGTGTTGAAGCAAAGCAGGGAGAGGGATAAGATAATGGGATTCTCTTTGCGTGGCATTCATAAAGATGAGTTGAATATGTTGTTGGGTGAATTCCCGATAAAGAAAGAAGGTTCGCAGGGACAGAACAAAACGTATCTGGTAGCATTGAAACTGGCACAGTTTGATTTTTTGAAACGTACCGGTCGGACTGTTCCTTTATTATTACTGGATGATATTTTTGATAAGTTGGATGCTTCCCGTGTAGAGCAAATTGTGAAGCTGGTGGCCGGAGACAATTTCGGGCAGATATTTATAACGGATACGAACCGAGGACATCTCGATCGTATTTTACATAAGGTAGGCAGCGATTATAAAATATTTCGTGTAGAGGAGGGTACAATTCAAGAAACGGAGGCTGAAAATGAAGCGCAATGATGCCGAACAAATAGGAAAACTGATTCAACAGTTTCTTCGTCAGGAGAGTTTGGAATCTCCGCTGAACGAACAAAGGCTGCTGGATGCCTGGCCTCAAATCTTGGGACCGGCGGCGGCTTATACCAGCAATCTTTATATTCGTAATCAGACATTGTATGTGCATCTGACTTCTGCTGCTCTTCGTCAGGAATTGATGATGGGGCGTGAGGTATTGGTACGCACGCTGAATCAGAAAGTCGGGGCTACCGTTATTACAAATATTATTTTTCGTTGAAGAAAGATATTCTGTCTATCACCTTTATGCCTAGCTTCCGGAGTGTTTCGGTTGCACGGTTGTAATAAAAAGGATTTTCCAAATATTGATTGTTATGGGCGTCCACGCCGATGATAGCGGTGCAACCTTCATGGGCGGCTATTTTCCAGAAATCCGGATGAGGAATGGTAGTAATACCATGAATGTCATTATATTCTTCATATCCGATATTATATTCCAACGGTAAGTTTAACCGTACTGCTGTCCGGCAGATATGCCTGCTGACTAGCTTACAATGACGATCGAACTCGGGGTAAGAACGCATAAATAAATCCGGATGGGCAAGGTAGGCAAATAGTCCGCTTTCCATTCCTTCAATAGCACTCTCTTCATAGAGTTCGAGCATGTCTACCGAGTCTGTATTCCGGCCGAAGTAGGGAAACTTCTCATCTGTGTGAAAATGGTGGTTTCCGAAGATGATATAGTCCAGTTTATATTCTTTGATGACTCCTTTTAGCCAGTGTATGTATTCAGGAAAATATTCGCATTCCAATCCTATTTTTATGCTGATTTGATTTTTATATTTCTCTTGCAGCGAACGGATGCTTTCCACATATTCCGCTAATTCTTCGGGAAGCATCCGGATGTCGGATATATAATCAGTGTGGTATTTCCACGGAGTGTGGTCAGAAAAACCTAATTCTTGATAGCCGCCTTTGATGGCACTTAAAACAAATTCTTCGTCACTCCCTGTCGCATGATGGCAGCGGGTGGTATGGGTGTGATAATTCGTCTTCATTGATTGTTATAATTATATCCATGCGGATGTCGAATGATTCCGCCGGAACTTCTTCTACTAATTGAAATGGGAAACAGATTCCTGCTTTGTAGGCTGATGGTATGCGTGGCAGGAGACGGTCATAATATCCTTTTCCCCGTCCCAGACGGTTACCTTTAGCATCGAAAGCTACTCCGGGAACGACGATGAAGTCTATGGCTGCATAGTCTGTGAATATTTCTCCGGTTGGTTCTGCTATACCGTAGATACCGCTGATTGACATGTCTTCCGGTCCGGTGTATATCCGTAGTTCTAAATCATCGCCTACTACTACGGGGAGTAGGATCCGCTTTTCAGTCCTCCATTTTTGAATAAAGGCATGTGTGTCTACTTCGTCATTCAGCGAATGGTATAGTAATACTGTATTTGCCGCCCTGAAAGCCGGATGGGCTTCGAGGGCGGCAAGTATGTTAGCTGATTGCAGCTTTCGCATAGTTGAATCCGCGTGTCGGGTCTTCAGTAATGCTATATGCTTGCGCAGTTCTTTTTTTCTTTCCATCTTTTTTATCCTTCGTCACTTCTTCCTCTTCAACGGCTACCGGAGCTTTTGGGAAAGCTTCTCCTTTTTCAAGTATCTCAATACCTTTAATAACAGTAGCATCTGTCTTGTTGAAGTATTGGAGATAAGCTTCCAATCCAAGCATGTTGTAGATGATGTTGCCGAAGAGGTTCTTTTCCAATAATTTGTATGATTTCTGAATGAGGATGTTTCTTCTTTTCACTCCTTTACTGTCAGCAAAACGGACAAACTGTTCCACCAAACCCTGATGACGAAGATAATTCAGCAATTCTTCCTCTGTTTCGTATTGGCTTAATTTCTTCCGATTGTTGTCGGTGTACTGGAATGTGAACTGAATAGTCAATCCCCGGTTAATAACTGTCGATAGATAAGAAGTGACTCCCGTCGTATCCTGCGGTACGAATATATCCGGCATGATACCACCACCGCCATACACAGTACGTCCCAAGCTGGTATTATAACGTTCGCTCTCATTCTGCTTGATACTATCACGTGAGAAAAATTCTCCATGTTCGTAACGGGTATATAAATCCAGCTCATAGTTACGGTCTTTACCACTTTCGTACGGGCGTTGGATGCAACGTCCGGATGGGGTGTAGTAGCGGGCGATTGTCAGGCGGATAGCCGATCCATCACTGAAATCGATGGGCTGTTGCACAAGTCCCTTACCGAAGGAACGGCGTCCTACAACTGTACCCCGGTCGTTATCTTGAATAGCTCCGGTGAAGATTTCACTGGCAGAAGCAGAACCTTCGTCAATCAATACAACAAGCGGCATTTTCTGACAGCTACCTGTACCGTTAGCAAATTCTTCTGCACGTGGATATTTACGGCCTTGAGTATATACGATCAACTTGCCTTCGGGCAGGAATTCATTAACCATGCGGATGGCTGCTTCCATATATCCTCCGGTATTACCGCGTAGGTCAATGATTAGACCTTTGCATTTTTTATGGTTGAGCTGTGCTAATGCATTCAGCAATTCTACATGACTGGTACGTCCGAATTTACTGACTTTCACATAACCGATATTGTCATTTAACATATAAGCGGCATCTACGGTATTTTGAGGAATGTCTCCACGCGTGATGTTGAAGTGTAATAAGTCCTTTTCTCCTGTTCGTCTGATTCCCAATTTTACTTGTGAGCCTTTCGGACCTTTCAAGGTGCGCATAGCCCGTTCGTTCGTTACTTTCTTGCCGACAAACAAGCTATCGTCTACAGTAACAATGCGGTCGCCCGCCATTAATCCTATCTTTTCAGAAGGACCTCCCTGAACAACAGCATTGACATGAATGGTGTCATTCTGTATGGTAAACTGGATGCCAATTCCGCTGAAGCTGCCTTCCAGCTCAGAGTTGACTTCTTCGAGATTTTGGGCTGGGATATAAGTTGAATGCGGATCCAGTTCGGCTAGAATTTGCGGCATGGCTTTTTCTACCAAATCGGCCATGTTTACGGTGTCGACATATTGATCGTCTACAATGCGTAACAATGCGTTTAGCTTATTGGAGGAACCGTTGATGATACCCAAACGGTTGCCGGCAAAATGCTTGGCATAAAATGTACCGATAAGAATCCCGACTACCACGCTGACTGCTATGATGACAGGTGTGAAACGTGAAGAGTTTTTTGTACTCATGTCTATTCCTTTTTTAAAACGTTCGTCTTCTTATTTATTGGGAGAGGAATTATCATCTAACTCTGTGTAGATAACTTCGATTCCCGCCCGTTTTAATAACTCTATTCCATCTTCCAGGCGGTAATGCTCGGAATAAACTACCCGTTTGATTCCTGCCTGTATGATTAACTTTGCACATTCGATGCAAGGAGAGGCGGTGACGTACATGGTAGCACCGTCGCTACTGTTGTTTGAACGCGCTATTTTGGTAATGGCATTGGCTTCCGCATGCAGAACGTATGGTTTTGTCAGGTTGTTTTCATCTTCACATACATTCTCGAATCCGGAAGGTGTCCCGTTATATCCGTCGGAGATAATCATTTTATCCTTAACAATTAAAGCTCCTACTTTACGGCGTTGGCAATAGGAATTTTCAGCCCATATGCTGGCCATGCGTATATAACGTTTGTCAAGTTCTAATTGTTTCTTTTTAGTATCCATGTTGTTTACTATTTATTGCTGACTACCCGGAAAACCATGCGGAAAGTTTGTTTTCCGGATGCCGGTTTGTATAAAAGGTATAAGTTGTTACTGTCTCCTTCGTAAGATGTGGCGGTATTAAGTCCCTCTATAAAATTTTTGGCGAGTCTATCGTTGCCATAGCTACCAGCGGTGGTGACTGTAGCTTTAAAACTGTTGTTCTTGGCGTTGGCATTCCATTTCCCTTCAAAAGTACTGGTTGCAATTACACTTCCTTTTATATTTCCGTTGATAACATCTCCATCTACTGTACCATCAAATACGATGTTGTATGTACCGTTTTTATTAAGCTCTTCAATACTTGCTTTTTCTTGTTCTTCATTCTCCCAAAAGCCAAACATCTCATGACCTCCATCTACTGTGATATAATTTAGTTTCCAAGTTTTTCCTGTAAAGATAGCAGCTACATCGTCCGAATCATTACATCCAGAAAATAAAGGAAGCAATAAAAGCAATCCTACTATTTGAAATATACTTCTCTTCATATTTAATATCTAATAACTTAATACTTATTTCTTTATCCCATTTCTGATTAGCAAAGCATCAATGCTCGGTTCCTGTCCGCGGAAACGTTTATAAAGTACCATCGGATGTTCCGTTCCTCCTTTCGACAGAATATTATTGCGGAATGAGTCTGCCACTTCCTGATTGAATATCCCTTTTTGCTTGAATAATGAAAAAGCGTCAGCATCCAATACTTCCGCCCATTTGTAGCTGTAGTACCCAGCGGCATATCCACCGGCAAAGATGTGGGAGAACTGCGTACTCATGCAAGCTTCTTGTACTACCGGTAATATTTGCGCATCCTTCCAGGCTTCCTGTTCATAAGCTTTCACATCTCCTTCAAAAGGAGTGTTACGCGTATACCATGCTATATCAAGTAGACCGAAACTTATTTGTCTCAGACAAGCATACGCAATATTGAAGTTTGATGCATCTACAAGACGTTTTATCAATTCATCCGGCAAAACTTCTCCCGTCTGATAATGGCGGGCAAAGGTATTGAGGAAATCTTTCTCTATGGCAAAATTCTCCATAATTTGTGAGGGAAGTTCCACGAAATCCCAATATACGTTAGTTCCACTTAAACTCCTGTAAGTGGAATTGGCAAACATACCGTGCAGGCTATGTCCGAACTCATGTAAGAATGTTTCTACCTCATTGAAAGTCAATAAAGCAGGCTTATTCTCGGTTGGCTTGGTGAAGTTCATTACAACGGATACATGCGGACGGCTGTTTTCACCGGTCTTTTTATCTATCCATTGCTCCTTGTAACTCGTCATCCAGGCTCCGGCACGTTTTCCCGGACGCGGATGGAAGTCGGTGTATAGGACGGCTAAGAATTTACCGTCTTTATCAAACACTTCAAAGGCTTCCACCTCTTTATGGTAAACCGGAATCTCTGTGTTTTTCCGGAACGTGATTCCATATAACTTTTCAGCCAGACCAAACACTCCTTTCTTCACTTGTTCCAGTTCGAAGTAGGGGCGAAGCATTTCTTCGTTGATATTGAATTTTTTGTCTTTCAGTTTGTTTGAATAATAATTCCAGTCCCAAGGCATGACAACGAAATCAGCTCCCTGTTCTTTACGAGCCAGTTCTTGTATCTCTTTATATTCTTGCTGTGCAGTAGGAGTATATGCTTCCAACAGTTGGTTGAGTAGCTTGTATACCGACTTGCTGTTTTCAGCCATTCTTTTCTTTAGCGTATATTCCGCATAATCTTTGTATCCCAGTAATTGGGCTATTTTCATGCGTGTATTGGCTATTTTTTTTACGATGTCGATATTATTGAATTCGTTATCGTGTGTACATTTGGTGTTATAAGCCATATACAGTTTTTGACGTAAATCCCGATTATCGGAATACGTCATGAAAGGAACATAGCTCGGAGCGTGAAGCGTGAATGCCCATCCTTCCTTTCCTTCGCTCTTGGCTGTTTCTGCAGCTGCTTCTATGATAATTTCGGGTAGTCCGGCGAGGCTTTCTTTTTTTGTTAACAGCATTTGATAAGCATTCGTCTCTTTCAGGTTGTTTTCACTGAAAGTTAGAGTCAGTTTACTCAATTCGGTAGTCAGGCGACGGTATTCTTCCCGTGCTTCTCCTTCCAGGTTGGCGCCATGGCGTACAAAGCTGTTATATGCATTTTCCAGTAACTGTTTTTGTTCCTGTGTCAGTTGCAAAGCCTCTTTCTGGTTATACACTTCTTTCACACGTGCGAATAACTTTTCGTTCAGTGTGATATTGTTGCTGTGTTCACTAAGCAACGGCATTATCTTTTGAGCCAGTTCTTGCAGGTCGTCATTCGTTTCTGCGCTTAGCATATTGCCGAAGACGGCTACTACTTTATCCAGTAATTCTCCGGATTCGTCGAAAGCTTCTATTGTATTGGTGAAGTCAGCCTTTTCCGGATTCTGTATGATAGCTTCTATTTCAGCATTTTGCAGCCTGATTCCTTCCAGAATAGCAGGTTCATAATGTTCGGTTTTAATCCGGTCGAACGGCACGGTTTCGTGCGGCGTATGATATTGCCCGTAGAAAGGATTCTGGGCATTTATTATATTGTTCATAGTGCAAACTAGTATCAATGTTAGTATTAATCTCTTCATAGAGGTACAAAGCTACTAAAATTGTAGCTTATTCAACGGATAACACGTTGCTTTTTAACAATATATAAAATGAAATGTATAAAAAAACCGCTACGGTTTCCCGCAGCGGTTTCTATATTGTTCAGGCTTCTAATTAAGCGTTAACTGATGCCATGTGAGCGATCAAGTCAAGAACTTTGTTAGAGTAACCGATTTCGTTGTCATACCAAGATACAACTTTAACGAAAGTATCAGTCAAAGCGATACCTGCTTTAGCGTCGAAGATAGAAGTACGAGTGTCACCCAAGAAGTCAGAAGAAACTACTGCATCTTCAGTGTAACCCAGGATACCTTTCAATTCGCCTTCAGAAGCTTCTTTCATTGCAGCGCAGATTTCAGCGTAAGTAGCCGGTTTAGCCAAGTTAACTGTCAAGTCAACTACAGATACGTCCAAAGTCGGAACACGCATAGACATACCAGTCAATTTGCCGTTCAATGCAGGGATTACTTTACCTACAGCCTTAGCAGCACCAGTAGAAGAAGGGATGATGTTGCCAGAAGCAGCACGACCACCTCTCCAGTCTTTCATAGAAGGACCGTCAACTGTTTTCTGAGTAGCAGTTGTAGAGTGAACTGTAGTCATCAAACCGTCAAGGATACCGAACTTGTCGTTCAATACTTTAGCGATAGGAGCCAAACAGTTAGTAGTACAAGAAGCGTTAGATACGAATTGAGTACCTTTTACGTATGTTTTTTCGTTTACACCGCAAACGAACATCGGAGTGTCATCTTTAGAAGGAGCTGACATTACAACATATTTTGCACCAGCTTCGATGTGAGCCTGAGCTTTGTCTTTGCTCAAGAACAAACCTGTAGATTCAACAACGTATTCTGCGCCTACTTCATTCCATTTCAGGTCAGCCGGGTTTCTTTCAGCTGTGATACGGATAGCTTGACCGTTAACGATCAGTTTGCTGTTTTCAACATCTGCTTCGATAGTACCATCGAATTGACCATGCATTGTGTCGTATTTCAGCATATAAGCCAAGTAATCAACCGGGCAAAGGTCATTGATACCTACGATTTGAATATCGTTTCTTGTCATTGCAGCGCGGAAAACGAAACGTCCGATACGTCCGAATCCATTAATACCTACTTTAATCATTTTGTTTAAACTTTTAAGGGTTTTATAATATTTGTTCAAATATCTCTCAGCCTTCGCACTTGTTTTATTTTCAAATGCGGTGCAAAATTACAAAAATGTTTTTATATTCGCATATTAAATTCACATTAAATATTGAAAAAAGATGGGAAAGAACACATTTTTACAGGACTTTAAGGCGTTTGCTATGAAAGGTAACGTCATTGACATGGCTGTCGGTGTTGTTATTGGTGGTGCATTTGGAAAAATCGTATCATCATTGGTTGCTAATGTTATCATGCCTCCGATTGGTTTACTGGTTGGCGGTGTGAACTTTACAGATTTGAAATGGGTGATGAAAGCAGCGGAGATTGGTGCTGACGGCAAGGAGATAGCTCCGGCCGTGACGTTGGATTATGGCCAGTTTCTGCAAGCCACCTTTGATTTTCTGATTATAGCTTTCGCTATATTCTTATTTATACGGTTGATTACGAAGTTGACAACTAAAAAACAGGCAGAAGTGGCAGCCACTCCTCCAGCTCCTCCTGCGCCAACGAAGGAGGAGGTTTTGTTGACGGAGATACGTGATTTATTGAAAGAAAAGAATCGTTGATTCTAATTGAAATAAAGGAGGTTCCAAGTGTAAACTGGTGAATCTCCTTTATTTTTCTCTTCATTATTAATATAGATTGCGTACTTTTTTCTACTTTTGCAACTCAATTTATTCAAAATCCAACCATTGATATGCAGGAAAAAATAATAATTCTTGATTTCGGTTCGCAGACAACACAGCTTATAGGTCGTCGTGTACGCGAATTGGATACGTATTGTGAAATTGTTCCTTATAACAAATTTCCTAAAGAAGACCCGACTATTAAAGGGGTTATTCTCTCCGGAAGTCCTTTCTCGGTTTACGATAAAGATGCTTTCAAAGTAGATTTGAGTGAAATTCGTGGTAAATATCCGATATTGGGTATTTGTTATGGTGCACAATTTATGTCATACACTAATGGCGGAAAAGTGGAACCGGCCGGAACACGCGAATATGGACGTGCTCACTTGGCTTCATTCTGCAAAGATAATGTGCTGTTTAAAGGAGTGCGTGATGGGTCGCAGGTATGGATGAGCCATGGAGATACGATTACTGCTATTCCCGATAATTTCAAGAAAATAGCTTCAACAGATAAAGTGGAGATTGCTGCTTATCAGGTAGAAGGTGAGCAAGTGTGGGGTGTTCAATTCCATCCGGAAGTATTCCATAGTGAAGACGGAACTCAAATCCTGAAGAACTTTGTGGTAGATGTTTGCGGTTGCAAACAAGACTGGTCGCCGGCTTCATTCATTGAAAGTACGGTTGCCGAGCTGAAAGCGCAGTTGGGGGATGATAAAGTCGTTCTCGGTTTGAGTGGCGGAGTCGATTCTTCGGTTGCAGCAGTGTTGCTGAACAAGGCTATTGGCAAGAACTTGACTTGTATCTTTGTAGATCATGGTATGCTGCGTAAGAATGAGTTCAAGAATGTGATGAAGGATTATGAGTGTCTCGGTTTGAATGTGATTGGCGTTGATGCCAGTGCAAAGTTCTTCGCAGAACTGGCTGGGGTGGTTGAACCGGAAAGTAAGCGTAAAATTATAGGTAAGGGCTTTATCGATGTGTTCGATGTAGAAGCTCATAAGATAAAAGACGTGAAATGGCTGGCGCAGGGTACTATTTATCCGGACTGCATTGAGTCATTGTCTATTACGGGTACGGTAATAAAGAGCCATCATAATGTAGGGGGACTTCCTGAAAAGATGAATCTGAAGTTGTGTGAGCCGCTTCGTTTGTTGTTTAAGGATGAAGTTCGCCGGGTGGGCCGTGAGTTGGGTATGCCGGAGCATCTGATTACCCGTCATCCGTTTCCGGGACCGGGACTGGCAGTGCGTATTCTGGGAGATATTACTCCTGAAAAAGTACGTATTCTGCAGGATGCTGACGATATCTTTATCCAGGGATTGCGTGACTGGGGATTGTATGATAAAGTATGGCAGGCGGGGGTTATCTTGTTGCCGGTACAGTCCGTGGGTGTAATGGGAGATGAACGTACTTATGAGAGAGCGGTTGCTTTGCGTGCTGTGACATCTACTGATGCCATGACAGCTGACTGGGCACATCTGCCTTATGAATTTATGGGTAAGGTATCGAATGATATTATTAATAAGGTGAAAGGAGTGAACCGTGTCACCTATGATATCAGTTCCAAGCCGCCGGCAACTATTGAATGGGAATAATACACTTTGTATCATAAAAATAGCCTCAATGGAAATTCCTGTTGAGGCTATTTTTGTGATAGATAATTTCTTTTGTTGGTTAATTCGTATCTATTCGCTTATCAGCTTTTGTGCGTCCGGAATAAGAATCTCTTTCCGGCGTAACTCTAATAATCCTTTGTCTTGTAGCTCGTTGAGTGCTTTTGATGTATTCAACCGAGTGTCATCTAAGTAGCGGGCAAGGTCGTCCATTTTTACTTTGAATATCTTTTCTCCCTGCGTTTTTTCACAATGTAGCAGGAAAAAGCGAATGATTTTCTCTTGTAAGTCTTGTGTCGGTTCTTCCCATAAACGGGAATAAAGATTTTGTGCCCGGTTGCTGACAATGTTCATGTAGTTGAGCCGGAATATTTCATATTTGAACAGGTCGCTAAGTACAAACGCTTTGCTGATGCTGACAGTGTGTGCTTCCGTATGTGCTATATAAGCGGAAGTGTAATTGGTGTTCATGCCGAACAACGACTGTGGTTCCAGCAGGTAAGGTGCTTCCATCTGTTCAATGACGGTGTATATATTTTCTTTGGAACTTGTGACGATAGAAACCTCTCCTTTTAACAGAAAGCAGAGTTGTTTACACGGACTACCATTTTCTATGATAGTTTCTCCCACTTTATGCTTGATAAAGTGTAGCTTGACCTTATCCAGAATACTTGTGAAATCTTCATGACAAAGACCTTGAAATAAAGGCAATTGGAGCAAAGTGTCGAACATTGTTTCCATATGTTGTAATCTCTTGTTAATCGTACAAATTTACTCATAATACAATACTGCTGTCAATATCTGAGCGTTCTTTTTGTTTTTTTTATTGTTTGAATGCATAAAAATAGAGTATATTTGCAGAAAAAAAGGAGGAAATTATGTTCGCAGGCTTCAATTGGCAACAGATGATCAGTGCGTTTATCGTACTTTTTGCCGTGATAGACATTATCGGCTCTATACCTATTATAATTAACCTGAAAGAAAAAGGGAAAGATGTGAATGCAATGAAAGCTACTGTCATCTCTTTTGCTTTGCTGATCGGATTTTTCTATGCGGGAGATATGATGCTGAAACTCTTCCATGTAGATATTGAGTCGTTTGCAGTAGCCGGCGCATTTGTCATTTTCCTCATGTCTTTGGAGATGATTCTGGATATTGAGATTTTCAAGAACCAAGGTCCTATCAAAGAAGCAACTTTGGTACCGCTCGTCTTTCCTCTGTTGGCAGGTGCCGGAGCTTTCACCACTTTGCTTTCTCTCCGGGCGGAATATGCCAGTGTTAATATCATTATAGCTTTAGTCTTGAACATGATCTGGGTTTACTTTGTAGTGAGTATGACCGGTCGTGTAGAACGTTTCCTGGGAAAAGGAGGTATTTATATTATTCGTAAGTTCTTCGGCATCATCTTATTGGCTATATCTGTAAGATTGTTTACGGCAAATATAACGTTATTGATTGAGGCGTTGCATCGGTCTTGATTGAATTCAGATTATCTTATTGAACTGGAAAGCTATTATATTAACTGTGCCACCATGGTGGCACAGTTGTGCCACGCCTATGTCATAATTGTGCCAATACGATGGCACAGTTGTGACAGTACGGTGGCATGAGGTGGCATTTATAATGGTTCTTTCTCTTCTTTTTCCTCTTCTGCCGTTGCTTCTTCTATATTCTCTTCTTCTTCCGCTTCGTCTGCAAAAGGTTCCGGTCGTTGTGGACCGTGATTGACGAAAACGAAAGCACAGAATGTTCCTATAACTCCACCGCTGAGATGACCTTCCCACGACATATTGGTGGGGGAGAAATAAGGAAACATATGCCATATAATTCCTCCATACAAAAAGGTGACGAGTAGAGAAATGGCAATGAGTGGAACATATTTGCGGAGAATACCACTGAAAAAGAGAAAGAAGGCAAGTCCGTAAATCAATCCGCTGGCACCGATGTGCCATCCCGGTTTTCCGATCAGGAAAGTTAGTAGTCCGCCTCCTAGCCAGATTAGGATGAAAATTTTATTTGCTATCCCCCGGTAAAAGTAAAAAAGACACCATGACAAGAAAAATAAAGGGATTGTGTTTGCCAGTAAATGACTGAATCCGCTGTGTATCAGCGGGTGAGTTAAAATACCTACCAGTCCCCGTTTCTCCATAGGATATACCCCCAAGCGAGAGAAGTCCCAGTCCATTCCGACTTCCATAATCTTGAGTAAATAGAGGATAAAAATAAGGAACAAAGGCTTTGCTGCAGCCAGCATGATACGCTGAATATCTTGCTTCATGACATTCTTTTCTTTAGATATTTTACGCAATACTACGAATATTTGCACAAAATCTGAAAATAAAAAGCCTTTTTATTTTTGTTTTTATCTATAATTTGTACATTTGGGCGTTATACCCGTTGTATATGATGCTACAGCCAATATATACGGTATGTAACAATAAATAGATATACGATATAATGACCAATAATTAACCTTTAATAATGCACAACTATGAGTTATTTACGATTTGACAAGACCCTCATGACGAATCTGGAAGAATCTCTTCAAAGAGAAATCCTCCGGACGAACAAAGCAGGAGCTTATCATTGTACGACGATTGTTGATTGTAACACACGCAAATATCACGGCCTGTTGGTGATTCCAGTTCCCAATCTCGACGATGAAAATCATGTGCTGCTATCTTCTCTTGATGAAACGGTAATTCAACACGGTGCGGAGTTTAACTTGGGGTTGCACAAATATCAAGGAAACAACTTTAGTCCTAACGGACACAAGTATATCCGTGAGTTTGACTGTGAGCATATCCCGGCAACAACTTACCGTGTCGGAGGTGTTATCCTCCGCAAAGAAAAAATCTTTGTACATCATGAAAATAGAATCCTGATTCGTTATACGTTACTTGATGCGCATTCGGCCACAACCTTGCGCTTTCGCCCGTTCCTCGCTTTCAGGAGTGTACGCGAGTACACACATGAAAATGGGCAGGCAAGCCGCGAGTATCAACTTGTGGAAAATGGTATTAAAACCTGTATGTATCCCGGCTATCCGGAACTTTATATGCAGTTGAATAAAAAGTGTGAGTTCCATTTCATGCCTGACTGGTATCGGGGGATTGAATACCCGAAAGAGCAAGAACGAGGGTATGACTTCAATGAAGACCTTTATGTTCCCGGTTATTTTGAGGTGGATATAAAGAAAGGGGAGAGTATCGTATTCTCTGCCGGAACTTCAGAAGTGACTCCCCGTAGATTGAAACAGACATTTGAGGCTGAAGTGGCTGATCGTACCCCGCGTGATAGCTTTTATCACTGCCTGAAGAATTCCGCTCATCAGTTCCATAACCAACAGGAAGACGAACATTATATTCTTGCCGGTTATCCGTGGTTTAAGTGTCGTGCGCGTGATATGTTCATTGCACTGCCGGGGCTGACGCTTGCGCTCGATGAGGTCGACCAGTTTGAGGATGTGATGAAAACGGCGGAAAAAGCGATTCGCAACTTTATTAATGAAGAACCTGTCGGATACAAGATTTATGAAATGGAGCATCCGGACGTTTTGCTTTGGGCTGTCTGGGCTTTGCAGCAATATGCAAAAGAGACTTCCCGTGAGCAATGTCGTCAGAAATATGGAGAACTCCTGAAAGATATGATGGAGTTTATCCGTCAGCGGAAACATGAGAATCTCTTTTTGCATGACAATGGATTACTTTTTGCTAACGGTACGGATAAGGCGATTACATGGATGAACTCTACTGTGAACGGACATCCGGTGATTCCTCGTACAGGATATATTGTTGAATTTAATGCGTTGTGGTATAATGCGCTGCGTTTCATCGCTGATTTGGTGCGCGAAGGGGGAGACGTATACTTGGCGGATGAACTCGATGCGCAGGCGGAAGTAACCGGAAAGTCTTTTGTCGAGGTATTCCGTAACGAATATGGTTATCTGCTTGATTATGTTGACGGTAATATGATGGATTGGAGTGTACGTCCTAACATGATATTTGCCGTAGCGTTTGATTATTCTCCTTTGGATCGTGCACAAAAGAAACAGGTGCTTGATATTGTGACCAAAGAGCTGCTCACTCCGAAAGGAATTCGTTCGTTGAGTCCGAAGAGTGGTGGATATAATCCTAACTATGTGGGTCCGCAGATACAACGGGATTATGCTTATCATCAGGGAACTGCTTGGCCTTGGTTGATGGGATTCTATCTGGAAGCTTATCTTCGAATTTATAAGATGAGCGGATTGTCATTTGTTGAACGCCAGCTTATTAGTTATGATGACGAGATGACAAGCCATTGTGTTGGTTCCATTCCCGAGTTGTTCGATGGGAACCCGCCTTTTAAAGGACGTGGCGCGGTGTCGTTCGCGATGAATGTAGCAGAAATACTGCGTGTCTTAAAGCTACTGTCTAAGTATTATTAAAAAAGGAGGAACGAAGATGAAAGTTTTAATGTTTGGATGGGAATTCCCTCCCAAAATATATGGTGGTCTTGCGGTTGCTTCTTATGGAATAACTAAAGGATTGAGTCTGCAAGGTGATATGGAGACGATTTTCTGTATGCCTAAGCCTAGCGGCGAAGAAGAAAAGTTCTTGAAAATAATCGGTATGAATCAAGTACCCATCGTATGGCGTGATGTCCACTACGATTACTTGAAGTCCCGTTTGTTGGAAATGACACCGGAGGAGTATTATTCTTTCCGTGATCATATCTATGCCGATTTTTCTTATATGCATGTGAATGATTTGGGATGTATGGAATTTGCAGGTGGCTATCCTGGGAACTTGCACGAAGAAATTAATAATTTCTCGATCATTGCCGGAGTAGTAGCCCGTCAGCAGGAGTTTGATATTATTCATGCTCACGACTGGCTCACTTACCCTGCCGGTGTACATGCCAAGATGGTAAGTGGAAAGCCGCTTTGTATTCATGTGCATGCCACTGATTTTGACCGTTCTCGTGGCAAAGTCAATCCTACTGTTTATTCGATTGAGAAGAATGGTATGGATCATGCCGATTGTATCATGTGCGTGTCCGAGTTGACTCGCCGCACTGTTATTAACGAGTATCATCAGGACCCTAGAAAAGTATTTGCAGTGCATAATGCTGTTTATCCATTGTCGCAGGAGCTGCTGGACATTCCACGTCCCGATCATTCAAAAGAAAAGGTGGTCACTTTCCTCGGACGTATTACGATGCAGAAAGGGCCGGAATATTTTGTAGAAGCTGCTGCTCTTGTGTTGCGTCGTACTCGTAATATTCGTTTCGTTATGGCTGGCTCGGGTGATATGTTGAATGCCATGATCAATCTGGTGGCCGAGCGTGGTATTGCTGACCGGTTTCATTTCCCTGGTTTTATGAAAGGTAAGCAGGTATATGAAGTTTATAAGAACAGTGATGTGTTTGTCATGCCGTCTGTCTCTGAACCTTTCGGTATTGCTCCATTGGAGGCGATGCAGTGTGGAACGCCTTCCATCATTTCTAAGCAGTCAGGGTGTGGCGAGATTCTTGATAAGGTGATAAAAACTGACTACTGGGATATTCATGCAATGGCTGACGCTATCCACTCTCTTTGTACTAATCCGTCTCTTTTCGAATACCTCAAGGAAGAAGGTAAGAAAGAAGTGGATGGGATTACTTGGGAAAAAGTCGGCTTGAGAATCCGTGCTCTCTATGATGCTGTGTTAAGAAACTATGGTAAATAACAAAACAATAAATAAAAATGAGAACTATCTGTCTTTATTTTGAAATACATCAAATTATCCATTTGAAACGCTATCGTTTCTTCGATATTGGTAATGATCATTATTATTACGATGATTATGCGAATGAAACGGGTATGAATGAGGTCGCTGAACGTTCATATATTCCTGCTCTCAATACTTTAATTGAGATGGTGAAGAACTCGGGGGGGGGCTTTAAAGTAGCGCTTTCTATCTCGGGGGTAGCCTTGGAACAATTGGAAATTCATGCTCCGGCAGTCATTGATTTATTGCATCAGTTGAATGAAACAGGATGTTGTGAGTTCTTGTGTGAACCTTATTCACATGGTTTGTCTTCACTTGCCAACGAGGATTGCTTCCGCGAAGAAGTGCTTCGTCAACGTGATAAGATGAAACAGATGTTTGGTAAAGAACCGAAAGTGTTCCGCAATTCTAGTCTGATTTATTCTGATGAAATTGGTGGCTTGGTAGCTTCTATGGGTTTTAAGGGGATGTTAACGGAAGGTGCTAAACATGTGTTGGGATGGAAGAGTCCGCATTATGTCTATCACTGTAATCAAGCTCCCAGTCTTAAGCTTTTGTTGAGAGATTTCAAACTTTCTGACGATATCAGCTTGCGTTTCTCCAATTCGGATTGGGCGGAATATCCTTTGTTCGCTGATAAATATATTAATTGGATCGATGCATTACCGCAAGAAGAACAAGTAATTAATATCTTCATGGAATTGAGCGCACTTGGTATGGCTCAACCGTTATCTTCTAATATTCTTGAATTCTTGAAAGCGTTGCCGGAATGCGCAAAGGCTAAGGGAATCACTTTCTCTACACCGACAGAAATTGTAACGAAGTTGAAATCAGTGTCACAGCTTGATGTTGCATATCCGATGTCATGGGTAGATGAAGAAAGAGATACTAGTTGTTGGCTAGGTAATGTTATGCAACGCGAGGCTTTCAATAAATTGTATAGTGTAGCTGAACGTGTGCATTTGTGTGACGACCGTCGTATCAAACAGGATTGGGATTATTTGCAGGCTAGCAATAACTTCCGTTTCATGACAACGAAGAATAATGGTATGTGGCTGAATCGTGGGATCTATGATTCTCCTTATGATGCTTTCACCAACTATATGAATATTCTGGGTGACTTTATCAAACGGGTAGATGCACTATATCCTGCTGATGTAGACAGTGAAGAATTAAATTCTTTGTTGACTACAATTAAGAACCAGGGAGATGAGATTACCGAGTTGGAAAAAGAAGTGGCTAAATGGCAGGCAAAAGCAGAAGCGGCAAAGAAAACGACAGTCAAAAAGGCTGCTGATGCTAAAGAACCGGCAGTAAAAGAGAAAGCTGTTGCTAAATCAAAGCCTGCTGCAAAGAAAGCTGAAGCTAAGAAAGCAGCTGCGGAGCCGAAGAAGGCTACAGGTAAAGCTAAAAAGGCTGCTGCTAAATAAGGGAGTATAAGAATTATTATATATTGGAACCGTGGGTAAGATAAAAGACACTCACGGTTTTTTATGATAGAGATTTTAAGGGATTTCAATGAATGTCTTTTTTTATAATACAAAGAGTGAAATTTGCCTTGGCTGCTTCATCTGAATATATCTATAAAATAATAGCACAGGTTACTCTAATGTTACCTGTGCTATTATTTTATAGATTATTTTACTTGTCTTTTATTTCGATTTTGTTCCGAAGTTTGTAGAGACAACTTCAAGTTTGAGTAAATACTCTGGATATGAAGGGTTACCATGAGTATCTTGTATACTTCCTTTGCTACCTCCTTTCAAACGTGCATAACCAGGTTTTAAATCATGTTGTATACTGATAATATTACTGGAACCATAGTAGCTATTACTTGAAGAAGAATCTTTAGTCACAAGTACTGGGATAAGTACGAATTTGTTCCACTCACTTAACTTTTCCCAGTCTTTAATATCATTGACCGATTCATTTTTGCTGTTTCCTTCTAAATCAGTTGTTTTGATTGTTATAGATCCCTTTTCCCGTATTTCTTTCTCAGCTTTCTCTCTATCTGCTAAACAATCATTTATCATTTGAGTGATATTATTGAATGTATATTGAGTAAAGTTGGTTGTGGTAGGGGTAAATAGAGATGAGGTTATACCATCACTTAGCTGGTTGTCTTTGAAAAAACTGTCTTTATACTTTTTACGTATCAATAAAACGTTATTAGGAGTAGACATACCAAACTTTTTATCATTGGTTTCATTATAGATAGGCATTCCTAACTTGACAGCATTTAATGTATCACCTTGGAGTTTTTCTGCTATCTGGCTAACAGGAATGGTTACTTGAGTAAAAATTCCTGCTGGACTCTTTAGGTATGTCCAAGTATCTTCATCAATGCACTTTTGAATAGCATCCTTGTCATTGTTTAATTGATTAGCTTGAATAACTTCACGAGTAGTAGCAAAGGTACGATAGCCATAATAAGTAGAATCTTTAGACTCTCCTTCTTTTACTACTTGTTTGGGTAGGATAGTACCCTTAAGTGTATCAACAGCGTAGCATTTATATACTACATTCATTTGTGCTTGATCTATATAAAGTACCGTACCGTCACCATAATCACTTTTTATATAGATTCCTTTAAATATATCTTTGAATGCTTTATTATCAAGATTGACACCTAATTCTCTGGATTTTTTTATTATTTCTGTACCTATTCTTATTGCAGCTTCATTCTTGAAAGAAACATGTACACTTGGGACATATGTGCTAAGGTTACGGATAGAGTCTTTTACGGAAAGATCAACAGCTGTGTATGCTTTAGTACCTAATATATTCTGAGAATTGTAATACTCTTCTGGGTTGATATCAGTATAGTAAGCGTTATCTGCATTTAGTTCTTTCTTCCCTTCACCTCCTAATTCATAAACACTTAGGCGGCAGGCTGTTAATGAATCTCCAAAATAACTGCTGTACCACAAATAAAGTTCAATTGTATGGATGTTGCCAATTATATTATTTTTATCATCGCGTATGAAAGTCACATCTTTATTATATTCATTATCGTCCCCTACCATTACCCGGGTAGCTTTCCCTTTACTGTCCAAAGCAGTACCATCATATACTCCGGGGAATGTCATTCCAGTCGGACAGTTAAGTTGCGCCAAGAAACCTGCCTGATAAGTTCCGAATGTTTCATCAGTGAACTTTCCTACATACCCCACATTGGTCATTGCATATATCTTACCGGCATGAACGGATTCGGTAGTTACATCAAATGTAGATAGCTTTCCATTGATATTTTGGTCGCTTCCCGGAAACATTCCCAATCCCAGTCCGGCAGTGTTGTCATCACAACCCCAAAAGGTGATTGCCAGTAAAGCTATTAAGGCGTATTTTGCTTTCATGATCGTCGTATCTTGATTTTTTATTCTTCTTCTTCGTTTGCAGTGGCTTCCCATACTTTATCGTAGAACTCGTTGCAGGCATCCGCATAGTTTTCCGGGTTCTGGTAGTCAAGTACCAATTTGCCAGATTGGCGGGCATATTCAATAATAGACTCGTCTACCTTTTCACTGTTTTGTATTACTCCGTCTGAATAGTCAACAGCGAGTTTGCAAAGAGCGGCGTAGTCTACCGGTTCCTTCAAATCACCTAAATCTTTCTTGGTAATACCTTTCAGCATCAGTTTTGTTGCGAAATCGTCGCTAAGTGTATTCTTGAAATCATCTTCATAAACAGAGAATACCACTTTAGCGTCGCGGAAAGAAGGTTCGTCTTTATAGGCTTTCTTAATATAAAGAGGAGCTAAAGCTGTCATCCAGCCATGACAGTGAATGACATCAGGACACCAGCGGAGCTTTTTCACTGTTTCCAATACACCGCGTGCATAGAAAATGGCACGGCTATCATTATCATCATATTCTATACCATTTTCATCCGTTGTCTGCATCCGATTCTGGAAATAGTCATCGTTATCGATGAAATATACCTGCATGCGTGCGGATTGGATAGAAGCAACTTTTATAATCAAGGGGTGGTCAGTATCATCGATAATCAGGTTCATACCAGAGAGGCGGATCACTTCGTGCAGTTGATTTCTGCGCTCATTGATATTTCCCCATTTAGGCATAAAGGTTCTGATTTCACGGCCTTTTTCTTGTATCGCCTGTGGAAGGTTTCTACCTATATTGGCCATTTCGGATTCTGAAACGTAAGGTGTAATCTCTTGAGTAATAAATAAAACTTTATTCGCCTTTGTCATAATAACAATAGTTCACTATAATATTCTGCAAAGATACGAAAAAAAAGACACATTAAATAAGATATTCTTTCTTTATGTGGCAAATATTAGTTTATTTTGCAGAGTTTTTGCAAACGAGTAAAACATAAACCAATTGACGAAAATGAAAGTAGTGCACACTATCAAGGACTTACAGGCAGAATTGACTGCCCTAAGAGCCCAAGGTAAAAAGGTGGGACTGGTTCCTACAATGGGTGCTTTACATGCGGGACATGCATCTCTGGTAAAGCGCAGCGTAAGTGAGAATGGTGTAACTGTTGTGAGTGTTTTTGTGAATCCCACACAGTTTAACGATAAAAATGACTTGGAGAAATATCCGCGTACATTGGATGCAGATTGTCGTTTGTTGGAAGAATGCGGGGCGGATTTCGCTTTTGTTCCTTCAGTTAGCGAAATGTATCCGGAACCGGATACTCGTCAATTTAGCTATGCACCATTGGATACGGTGATGGAAGGAGCTTTCCGTCCGGGACATTTTAACGGTGTTTGCCAAATTGTCAGTAAACTGTTTGATGCTGTACTGCCGGATCGGGCATATTTCGGAGAGAAAGACTTCCAGCAGTTAGCGATTATTCGTGAAATGGTTCGGCAATTGAAATATAATCTTGAAATTGTAGGTTGTTCAATTGTACGTGAGGAAGATGGACTGGCATTGAGTAGCCGGAACAAACGTTTATCTGCAGAAGAACGTGAAAATGCTTTAAATATTTCTCGCACCTTATTTAAAAGTCGTAACTTTGCAGCCACTCATACAGTGAGCGAGACGCAAAAGATGGTTGAAGATGCGATTGAAGCTGCTCCGGGTTTGCGTATGGAGTATTTTGAGATCGTAGACGGAAACACATTGCAGAAAATTAGTAATTGGGAAGATACTTCCTATGCGGTGGGATGCATCACAGTGTTCTGTGGAGAAGTCCGGCTGATTGATAACATTAAATATAAAGAATAACTAAAAAGACGAAACCTTATGATGATTGAAGTGTTGAAGTCGAAAATTCATTGTGCACGTGTCACAGAGGCAAATCTGAACTATATGGGTAGTATCACGATTGATGAAGACCTGCTGGATGCTGCAAACATGATTCCGGGAGAGAAAGTGTATATTGCTGATAATAACAACGGTGAACGCTTTGAAACCTACATTATCAAAGGTGAACGCGGTTCGGGCAAAATTTGTCTGAATGGTGCTGCTGCCCGCAAGGTGCAACCGGATGATATTGTGATAATCATGTCTTATGCATTGATGGATTTTGAGGAAGCCAAGTCGTTTAAACCGGCTGTAATTTTCCCTGATCCTGCGACGAACAAAGTGGTAAAGTAGAAAGTATCTTTGATATTTGAATAAGAAAAGCCCCGTTTTACATTTCGTAAACGGGGCTTTTCTTATTCTATTTTTTATGCCGGGGATGATCGGTGTTCTACCCACATATGAGTTGGCTTTAGCCCACCTCTCGATAAACTTCCGCCCACGTGTCAGATGTAGTTATCCCACGTGTTAGGGAAGTTTAGCCCGGGTGTTAATAAGCGGCAGTTAGTTGCCGGCGTTTGTTTTCAGTTGCTCATTCATGGCAGCGGCAGCTTTACGGCCATCACCCATCGCCAGAATTACAGTAGCTCCGCCGCGAACGATGTCGCCACCTGCGTAAATCATTGGGATAGAAGATTCCATGTTGTCATTTACTGCGATAGTTCCTTTTCGTCCTAATTCCAGTCCTTTGATAGAGCTTGGAACAATCGGGTTAGGAGATACCCCAACGCTGACAATGGCCAGGTCTATATCGATTGTTTCTGTTGCTCCCGGGATAGCTATAGGGCTACGACGTCCGGAAGCATCCGGTTCTCCTAATTCCATCTTTTGCAGAATAACCTGTTTTACGCAACCTTGTTCATCAGCAATATATTCGATAGGATTATGCAGAGTGAGGAATTCAACTCCTTCTTCTTTGGCATGTTTTACTTCTTCGATACGTGCCGGCATTTCTTCTTCCGAACGACGATAGATAATAATAGCACGTTCAGCGCCAAGACGTTTTGCTGTACGGACAGAGTCCATAGCTGTGTTACCACCACCGATTACTGCCACATTCTTACCGAAAGCTACCGGAGTGTCCGAATCTTCGCTGGCGGCATCCATTAAATTGACACGGGTGAGGTATTCATTTGAAGACATGATATTGATGGAGTTCTCTCCCGGGATATTCATAAAGTTTGGCAGTCCGGCACCGGAAGCCACGAATATTCCTTTGAAACCTTCCGCTTTCAAGTCTTCTACACCGATAGTCTTTCCTACAATACAGTCTTTGATGAAGTTAACGCCCATCTTGCCAAGATTGTCGATTTCTACATCTACAATCTTGTTTGGCAAACGGAATTCGGGAATACCGTATTTCAATACACCTCCAATTTCATGCAACGCTTCGAATACAGTTACATCATATCCATATTTAGCCATGTCTCCGGCAAATGCCAATCCTGCAGGTCCTGAACCGATAACTGCTATTTTGATACCATTTTTCTCTGCAATGACAGGTACGGAGATTTGTCCGCTTTCGCGTTCATAATCAGCTGCAAAACGTTCCAGATAACCGATAGCTACCGGCTTTTCATTCATTTTCAGATGAATACATTTTGATTCGCACTGTTTCTCTTGCGGGCACACACGACCGCAAACAGCCGGAAGCGCACTTGTTTCTTTCAATGTTTTGGCAGCTTCGAGGAATTCGCCGCGTTCGATATTCTTAATGAAGCGGGGAATATCAATGCCTACCGGGCAGCCTTCCATACATCCCGGATTAGCACAATCGAGACAACGTTTGGCTTCTGTAACAGCCTGTTCTGCTGTTAATCCTTGATTAACTTCCTCTTTACGGCTATGTGAACGGTATTCAGCATCGAGTTCATTCATCTCTACACGAGGAATGGCTGTACGTTCTTTGGGTTTCATGGATTTACGTAACTCCTGCCTCCAAGCAGCATTACGACTTTTTTCATCGATTTCTTTGGTTGCTTCACATTCCGATTCCAGCTTATGCATTTCTTCGCGTTCGATATTCTTGAACGCGCCCATACGTTTCAGCATTTCGTCGAAATTCACCTGGTGACCGTCGAATTCCGGACCGTCTACACAAACGAACTTTGTTGTTCCTCCCACAGTGATACGGCAAGCACCGCACATACCAGTTCCGTCCACCATGATCGTATTTAGCGAAACATCTGTCGGAATTTCATATTTTTTAGTCAGCAAGCAAACAAATTTCATCATGATGGCAGGGCCGATAGCGAAACATTTGTCTACTTTCTCACGTTTGATAACTTCTTCTACACCTTCTGTCACCAGACCTTTACGACCGTAAGAACCGTCGTCCGTCATGATAATTACTTCGTCAGAGCTTTCACGCATTTCTTTTTCCAAGATGATAAGGTCTTTATTGCGTCCAGCCAATACGGTGATAACACGGTTGCCGGCAGCCTTCAAAGCCTGTACGATAGGAAGCATCGGAGCCACACCTACACCACCACCAGCGCAGACTACTGTTCCGAATTTCTCTATATGGGTAGCTTGTCCGAGTGGGCCTACTACGTCAGTAATAGATTCGCCTTCATTCAGCTCGCAGAGACGGGTAGAAGAAAGCCCGACTTCCTGTACTACCAGAGTAATGGTGCCCTTTTTCAGGTCGGAACCTGCGATAGTCAATGGCATACGTTCTCCTTTTTCGCCTACACGTACGATGACGAAGTGTCCGGCCTTACGAGATTTAGCAATTAAAGGAGCTTCAATTTCAAATTTGAATACTTTTTCAGAAAAGCGTTCCTTGCTAATGATTTTGTTCATTATCTAATTAATTTGTTGTTTTTATTACGTAACTGCTATCAGAATGATATAAATTTTGGCAAAGATACAGCTAATTTACGAAATATAAAAGAAAAGCCACTCTTTTGATGAGTGGCTCTTTATATACGGTACTTTTATTAGTCTGTCATGTCAAATATTAGTCTATCATGTCAAAGCCGCAATATGGAACCAATGCTTTCGGAATTCTAATACCTTCCGGAGTTTGGTTGTTTTCAAGTAGGGCGGCAACGATACGTGGCAATGCTAATGCTGAACCGTTCAATGTATGGCAGAGTTCGGTTTTCTTTTCTGCATTACGGTAACGGCATTTCAGACGATTGGCCTGATAGGTGTCGAAATTGGATACGGAACTTACTTCCAACCAGCGTTTCTGTGCCTCTGAATATACTTCGAAGTCGAAACAAAGGGCAGCAGTGAAACTCATATCACCACCACAGAGGCGGAGGATACGATATGGAAGTTCCAGTTTTTGCAACAGACCTTCTACGTGGTCGAGCATTTCCTGATGAGATTGTTTGGAGTGTTCCGGTTTATCAATACGAACCAATTCTACTTTGGAGAATTCGTGCAGACGATTCAGTCCGCGTACATCTTTACCATAGGAACCAGCTTCACGACGGAAACATTGTGTATAGGCGCAATTCATGATTGGCAACTGTTTTTCTTCCAAAATCACATCACGGTAGATGTTGGTTACAGGCACTTCTGCTGTCGGGATCAGATATAAATCATCTACTTCGCAATGATACATTTGTCCTTCTTTGTCAGGAAGCTGTCCTGTACCATAACCGGAAGCAGCGTTAACTACTGTCGGTGGCATGATTTCAGTATATCCGGATTTGCGTGCCTCGTCCAGGAAGAAGTTGATAAGAGCGCGTTGGAGTTGTGCGCCTTTACCTTTATATACAGGGAAACCTGCACCTGTGATTTTTACACCCAGGTCGAAGTCTATTAAATCATATTTCTTAGCCAGTTCCCAGTGAGGAAGTGCATCTTTAGGAAGTTCAGTTTCCATACCTCCCATTTTTTCCACTACGTTATCTTCAGCGCCTACACCTTCGGGCACACTGTCGTAAGGAATGTTAGGAATGGTATAAAGTACATTCTGCATATCTGTTGCAGCCTGTGTCATGGTGGCGTCTAATACTTTGTTACCTTCTTTTAGTTCGGCAACGCGGGCACGTGCAGTTTCAGCTTCCTCTTTCTTGCCTTCTTTCATCAGTTGACCGATGGTGCGTGAAAGCGAGTTAACCTCTGCCAGATTCTTATCTAATTCATTTTGTGTGCTACGTCTCTTGTCGTTAAGAGCGATCACTTGATCGATCGTTTCCTTTGCATTTTTGAAATGCTTCTTTTCCAGTCCGCGGAGTACCGCCTCTGTGTTTTCTGTAATTTGTTTAATGGTAAGCATATCTATACTTTTTATGAACTTTCTTATTTAAGGCTACAAAGATAAAGAAAAAACGAATAATCAAGCAAGTATATGTGTATTATCTGATACATATATGCATATCAAATACACATTTTATGAGGGAAATCTTAGTTAGGTGCTGATACAATGAAGTGAATTAGATATAAAAAGAAAGGAGATGTAATCCATTGGATTACATCTCCTTCTCTTAAATATTTTCAGTTGTGCAATTATGCCTCGGTAGCAGGAACAACAGAAACATATCTTCTGTCTTCTTTGCCAACTTTGAAGCTAACTGTACCATCTACTAAAGCGAAAAGAGTGTGGTCTTTACCCATTCCGATGTTTTCACCCGGGTGGAATTCAGTACCTCTTTGACGAACGATGATGTTACCTGCTTTGCAAGCTTCGCCACCAAATATCTTAACGCCTAATCTTTTACTTTGTGATTCGCGGCCGTTCTTAGAACTACCGACACCTTTCTTATGTGCCATTTCTTCTTACTTTTTAATTGATTAAGCTACTACTTCTGTAATTGTTAATTCAGTGAACTGTTGACGGTGACCGTTCAGTTTTCTGTGTCCTTTTCTTCTTTTCTTGTGGAAAACAAGAACTTTGTCGCCTTTAACCAAGTTTGAAACAACCTGGCAAACAACTTTAGCGCCTTCTACGGTAGGAGCACCTACTGTTACGTTTCCGTCTTTGTCTACCAAAAGAACTTTTTCAAATTCTACTGTTGAACCGTTTTCTGCACCTTCGATGTGGTGAACGAACAACTTTTGACCAGCTTCTGCTTTAAATTGCTGACCGTTAATCTCTACAATTGCGTACATCTTATATATAAATGTATAAGTTAGCTCCGGCGGGTGGTCTTTAATCACTTAAAGAACTCTTTATCGAACCCGTTGCGGAATAATCGGGCACAAAAGTACTATTTTTATTCGTTCCCGACAAATATTTCTTTTATTTTTTTATAGGAGATAAAATGATTACGGCAAATAAATGAGCATTTTAGCTCTCATTGTAGCCTATTGGACTAATTCTCCTAAATTCTGCATAATGATTTTGTGTGGATAAACACGAAGTTCTTCTGCTGTTGTCATTCCGTTCAGCACACCTGCAAAATCGACTCCTGCATTCTGCGCTGTTTCGGCATCTACGGTGCTATCTCCAATATATAATGTTTCTTCGGGGCTACTTCCTAGATGTTCCAATGCAAATTTAACTCCTTCCGGCGAAGGTTTCGGTGCTTTTACATCTTCTCCTCCCACTACTATATCAAGAAAATTTTCAGGCAGATATTCTTCCAGATAACTCAATATCCGGAAACGATACTTGGTAGAGATAATTCCGACACGGGCACCCCGTTTCTTCAATTCTTTCAGCGTAGACAATGTGTCGGGGAAAAGACGGGTATTTACATTCATGTGTACATCAGCTTCCAGTCTGTACTCCTGCCGGAAGGCCTCCAGCTGTGCCGGGTCGGTAATTCCGGTAAGGATACTGAATGATTCTTCTAATGTTTTGCCGATTGTACGCTTGATAGCTTCATCAGTAACGGTTAAATACTGATGCCGGGTAAGCACAATTCTGAAACACTTAACGATACCACGCGACGAATCGGCTAGTGTGTAGTCGAAATCGAATAAATAGGTTTTGTAGTTCATTGGGGAAAACTTTTCCGCAAAAGTACTAAATACTTTTCTTATTTCACAGCTTCTACTGTGTATCCTTGTCTTTTTAGTAAGTTTAATAATCCTTTTTCTCCGGGGAGGTGCAGGGCGCCTACTGCGACAAAAGTCGGGGCAGCCTTCATGATTGCCGGTAGTTTTTCAGCCCACGCTTTATTACGGTTGTAAATCATAGCATCTTCTTCGCCGGGAAGTGCGTCACATTGATCACCTTTACGCTCTTCGCTGATTTTAAGCATGGTGTTCAGATCTTGTTTCATGTAGGCATTTGTGAGCCTTTTCAGATTTTCTACTTCAGTCTCTATATGGTTAAGAGTGCACATCAATAGTTGTGCTTGCCGTTGTAGTGAACTGCCATTGAAAAGCAGGTTGAATTGGAATTCTGCAGTTTCCAGTCCGTCCACCTTTTTTCCGTTTTGGATGGCTTGGCTCTGAAAGAATGTGTCGAGTTGCTCTTGCGGGTTGAATTTCCCTATATGTTTTACGTAAGCCATCACCACTACATTATTTAATAAGAAGGCAGGCTTTAGCTTCGGAGCCATATTTAAATCTACCATCAGGTTTTCTTTGCAGAATTTATTAGCAGTCTCAAAGTCTTTCGGAGAAAGGAGAGAGTTCAGCGTGGTATCACTTTCAATCATCATTGCCTTTTGCATCTTTCCCATGGTGGCGGGCGATTGCATTTCCGACATTTTCATCTCTCCATATACTTGTTGGGTTTCATTCATAGCCTTTTTAAGTCCGGCAATGCTGTCCATGATGCTGAACGGTGCCAGATGGTGAGTGCCTATGATGTAGGACGGTTGGTTCAGTCCGTTGCCGGACACTTTCCATAAAAGCTGTGCATTGGCGCTGAATGCCACGCAAATAAATAGAATTGCTCCGATGAATGATTTCATAATTTTATATCATTAGAAGTTGATAATTAACGTATCCTGCCGCCGCTTATCCAGTGTTTGCTATAATAGTTCTCGTTCAAGTTGCTGACGATCACTCCTTTACTGGTGCTGGAATGGATAAACTTTCCGTTTTTGAGGTAAATGCCTACATGAGCTACTTTATTTTTTGAACGGCTGCTGGTGAAGAATACCAAGTCTCCTTCCCGGAGATTCCGTTTGGCGACTTTATTACTTTCTTTTTTCAGATCTTCCGTGTTACGCGGCACTTGGGTGCGGTATACCTTACGGTACACTTGATAAACTAATCCCGAACAGTCGGCTCCTCGTTTCGAATCACCTCCACCACGATAGGGAACTCCTATCCAGTCGGCTGCTTCCAGATAGAGCTTATGGTTATCCTCCATATTGATATCTACCCCCAACAATATAGAAGCCTGCGCCAATGCTTGATAATCCAGCCGGGGAGCGGAGGTGCGGCAGGAGCTAAGGCTGGCAACCAGTCCTAATAAAAGGACGAATTGCAGGAAGTATCTTTTCTTTCTATCAGGTTTCTTTATACTAGACTTATGGGTATCAGACTTTTCTGTTATATATCTCATCATAATTAGTTTATGCAATAATTTTGGTAAGGATGAATACTTACCATTCATTATTTTATCATTCCCTATTTACCGTTTACTCTTCTTCTACATTAAAATAATCCTCCAGTTCTTTCTCTGCGGAGTTGTCCTCGTTGATAATATCCCGGATGATGACACCGTGTTCCAATAAAGCGATCCTCGGACATATATCTACGGTATGATTGAGGTTGTGACTGGATATAATAACCGTAGCTTGATGTTCCTCATTATATTTCTTGAGCAGATGTTTGATGATAGACTGAGAACTTGGATCGAGGAAGTTGAACGGTTCGTCCAGTATCAGTAATTGCGGGTAATGAAGCATGGCAGAAATAATTCCGATCTTTTGCTTATTACCTGCGGAGTAGTTGCGGATTAGCTTCTTGTGCCCGATCACTTCTCCACTCATAAAACGTTCGAAAGGAATCAGACGTTCGTCCACTTCTTCTTTCTTTAGTCCGTACATCTTTCCGATGAAATAGAAATATTCTTCCGGAGTGAGATAATCAATCAGAAAACCATCGTCAATGAAAGCACCGGTAATGTTTTTCCAGTCTTCGCTTTGGCTGACATCAATATCATTAATAATCACCTTACCATCGTCTGCTTTTAGCAGATCCAGCATGATTCGGAAGAGAGTTGTTTTACCGGCACCGTTGTTTCCCACCAATCCGAGCATATCGCCTTGATTGATTTCGTAGTGTTCTATGTCTACGGCAATCTTCTCACCGAAATTCTTTTTAAGTTTGTCAATGATAATCATGATCTTCAATGTTTATATGGTTAATGATTCATGAGCGTTTATTGGCGGCTGTCTCTGAAGCCTTCCATGTTTTCGTATCGCCGTTTCATGAAACGATGATATACATTTTTAATCCATAAAGGAGAAGTCAGGGTAAATCCGAGACCGATAACTAACAGAATTATGTAAGTGATTGTTTCACCTAAAAATGCATTTAATAGACTGTATAAGATGAGAGGCACACCAAAAGCCGCGAAATTAACCACCATCTGTATAGCACTATTCGTTTGCCGGCTTGCCACTTTCTCGTTTAAGGGTACCGTCTGTTTGTTGTAGACAGCCAGTTGGAAAAAACAGAAATAAATAAAGCCGATGGTATAGAAAAACCAGGCGAAGGCGCCCAGTAAAGTGAGTTTATTCATGATGATGGCGGGAATCATGAGTATGAAAGGTATGATTTCACCAATACTGTATGTGTAATATTTGGCTTTCAGCAGACTCATAATTGATTCTTTACGAGACATCAGGCCATCAATGTAATTGCCTTCGAAGGACATAATCTGTGAAAGGATAATCATTCCGAATACGGCAAAGTTGTATACACAGATGAAGGAAGTCATGAAATTGCCGTCGTAGACACTGGAAAAGCTAAGTGCAACGGAGAAAGCCACCACTATAATAGCGATATTGCGTAATGCACCTTTACAGCGGCGGTTACGTAAAAGCATTTTCAGTTCCAATCTCATATATTCGCCAACTTCCCCGTAGCGTTCGAAGAATTTATATTCGGAGACATGCTTAATCTGACTATCTTCTACTTTTGCCAGCTCTGCATAGATAAGTCCGGACATGATCTTGCAGTTAACCAGCCATAAAATGGCAATCACAAGTATGGTGCCGAGAAAATATAGAATGTTGCCCTGTATATATCCGTCTCCCAGATCCATGAAGAAATAGAAGAGGGGGCTATCTTCGGGAATGAAAAGAAGGCAGCCTATTCCACCGTAGAAAGCGATAGGTAATAGAATCCACCAAATACGTTCGTTGATAAGAGTGCGGCAAAGCAAGTACCAGTAATTATTGGCAATAATCAATAGCAAGATACCGATAAGATAGGTGATGACACCGGAGATACCGAAAAACTTGGTAATAGTGATGAAGGAAAAAGGGACAAACAGAAACAACCAGAACAGGTTGAACAGACTTAGTCCCGAGCGGATTAGTAAAAAGTCGATGACACGAATTCGTTTAACCGGCAGCAGGAGGTAAGGTTTTACCTCCTGTGTCGGTGTTTTTTGAAACGGAACACGCAACAGAAAGTCCAGTGCCAGGATAAAGATCAGAACCACTGCGTTCATCACATGATATGGTTCCCGGTTGGGAACCATATCAGAAAATCCGAACGCGAACGTCGTACCGAAGAATATCAGGTAACCGGCCCAGAATGCGCCCATGACATAACCGAGTATTTTAGCAACTTTGTTCTTTTCATACATCGGATGCCGTTTGGCGGCAAGCCTTCCATGTTTGCGTAATTCGTTGAATATCATCATTCAGTAGATATACTAGAGAATTTTTATTTGTTTTCTTCCGGCACGGTCATGATGACTTGAATTTCGTTGTTCTGTTTCAGCAAATTGGCGAGGAATTCTTGCACTTCTTTCGCTGTGATGCTGTTGACCAACTTTTCATAGTCTTTGGTATTATCCACACCCGTGTAGAGGTATTCGTCCATATTATTAAGCCAGTAGCCGTTTTCTTTCTGGGCGTCTTTATACTTCTTCAGCATATATTCTTTGATCTTCTGCATGTGCTCGGCAGACGGACCTTCTTTTGCCATTTTGTGAAGTTGTTCTACAACAACAGCAGACAGTTTATCTTTCTTGGCAGGGTCAGTTTGGAATACAATCTGAAGAACAAGTTCCTCTTTCGGGTATTTACCAAGGCTTCCGTTACAGCTTACACCGTATGTACCTCCTTCTTTTTCACGGATTTCAGCAGTGTAAACCAAATCCAGAGCCTGATCTAAGAAGCTAAGCAGGACATTGTTGCGCAAGTCATATTTGCAAGTGCCGCTATAAAGGAACATGATGGTAGCCATTGGAGTTTCCTGTGTCTTTGCAAATACATTTTTGATCTCTCCCTTGCGGATATCCATCTTGTTATCTTTGAAAGTCTCTTTACGGTTGATAGATGGCAGACCTCCCAGATATTTGGCGATTAACGGTTTCATTGTAGCCAAGTCTACGTTTCCTACCAGGAAGAAAGTAAAATCACTAGCATCTTTGTAGCGGTCTTTGTACATTTCAAGAATACGGTCATAGTCGATCTGGTCTACCATGTTTTCCTTCATTCTGATGGCACGCGGATGGTGACCGTATAGTACACTTGTAACTGTGTCACTGAAAGCAGTCATCGGATTAGCGTCCGCATTTTGAAGTTCGGCTTTCAAACGGTTCTTGTAAGATTCGAATGCTTCATTATCCTTACGCGGAGATGTGAAAGTCAGATAAGTAAGCTGCATCATTGTCTCAAAGTCTTTCGGAGCACAACTACCGGAAACAGTTTCCGTAGTGTTGCCGATACCCGCACCTACGTTTGCACGTTTGCCGGCTAAAGCTTTACCCAGATCCACTTTGCTGAAATTACCGATTCCACCTACCAGAGCTACTCCGTTTAATTGAGAGATATTGATAATTTCTTCGTTCGGGAATACGCTGGTACCACCGAAGCTTACACCTTTCATTACAATCTGGTCAGCCTTGAAATCAGTAGGCTTCACATATACAGTTACGCCGTTGGAAAGCACCAACTTAGTCGTACCATAAATATCACCAGCTTTTTCAGAAACAATCTTGCCACCTTTAATATCTTCAGAGATCAGCGGTTCGTTAGAAACTTTATCTTCATAAGGTTTCAGATCGAATGACTTCATTTGTTTCAATAAAGCAGCAATTTCTTCTTTAGTAGGATATTTAGCGCCTTCTTTTTCCGGACCGGCCAGTAAAACCACCTGATTGTTGTCAGTGATTAGTTGTTGCATCACCTGATTGACAGCTTCTACAGGGATATTCGGAGCCAGTTTGTTTACCAGTGTATATTCAACTTCGATTCCCGGAATCGGTTCTTTTTCAAGGAAATTGTTAACGTATTCGTTGACGTAAGAACTACTTTTAGTCTTTTCACGTTCGTTGTAAGCAGATTCTACGGCTTGCAGATAGTTGGCGCGTGCGCGTTCATATTCTGATGCGGTAAATCCGAAGCGGCGTGCACGTTCAGCTTCTTCCAAAACTGTTTTCATTGCTAAATCGATGCCGTCTATTTTGCTGCTTGCATCAAGTGCGAGTGCTTCTTTAGTCTTGGCAAGGAAATAGTTTCCATATTCTGCGCTTGCACTAGTGAAAGGAGGATTAGCAGTTTGGCGGAGTTCGTTCAAACGGTTGTTCAGCATATTCATAGCCATGCTGACCATATACTGGGTAGCATAATAAGCAATGGTATTTTTCAAAGAATCCGGTGTAGCGTCTTGTTTGAAGAAGATGTTCACATAAGGATTCTTCACTTCCTTGTCTGTGCCGATATAGATAAGCGGTTCCTGATTATCTGCCACTGGATAGTAGATACGTTCGGCCGGGTTTACCGGAGCTTTTACATCTGCGAATACCTTTTTCAGTTTGGCTTCAATTTCATCTACATTGATATCACCTACAATAACGATTCCTTGCAAGTCCGGACGATACCATTTCGCATAATAATCGCGGATATCCTGATAAGGGAAGTTGTTGATAACATCAATGCTTCCGATAGGCATACAGTCTGAATATTTAGAATCCGGATATAGAGTAGACTGTGCATCAGTCATGATGCGAAGCATACCACTGTTGCGGCTTCTCCATTCTTCGCGGATAACACCACGTTCTTTGTCAATTTCCTTGTCGGCAAGGTTGATAGCATTCGACCAGTCATGAAGGATCAGCAGACAAGAGTCTACCACGTTTATATTTTCAGTCGGTACGTTGCTGATGTTGTACACCGTCTGGTCGACGCTGGTATATGCATTCAGGTTCGTGCCGAATTTGATACCTTTCGTTTCGCACCAGGGCACGATGCCAAGTCCGGTTTCATCACCCGGGAAGTGCTTTGTGCCATTAAAAGCCATGTGCTCCAGAAAGTGAGCCAGACCACGTTGTTGCGGTTCCTCAAGAATAGAACCTACTTTCTGGGCAATGTAGAATTCAACTCGTTTTTCGGGAAGGGCATTGTGGCGAATGTAATAGGTAAGCCCGTTGTCTAGTTTACCGATGCGGACATTCTTGTCTACAGGTAACTCTTGCATGGGTTGTGCAAGTACGAGCTGGAAATTGCAGCATATAAAAAGGACTGCAATAAATAATCCACGTAATAAATGTTTCATGTTCTATTTAGTTTAAATAAATATTTCTGTGTTATTTGTCGTTGTGTTTGGTTGTAAATCACAAATAGACAGGGAAAAGAGTTATTTTATAGCTTCCCGTATCTTGACTAGCTTAGTTAACAGTCCTTCCAGGAGGTCTAACTTTAGCATATTGGCACCATCGCTTTTTGCCACGGCAGGGTTTTCATGCGTTTCGATGAATATTCCGTCGGCACCTACGGCGATACCTGCTTTGGCGACAGTTTCTATCAACTGCGGCATTCCTCCCGTTACCCCACTGGTCTGGTTGGGTTGCTGCAAGGAGTGAGTGACATCCAGAATCACCGGATAGCCGAATGATTGCATTTCGGGGATACCACGATAGTCCACAACAAGATCCTGATAGCCGAAAGTTGTTCCGCGTTCGGTAAGCATCACATTCTTGTTTCCGGCTTCCACCACTTTGTCGGCAGCAAACTGCATTGCCAGCGGTGAAAGGAACTGTCCTTTCTTGATGTTAATCGTTTTTCCGGTTTTGGCTGCGGCAACCAACAAGTCGGTCTGGCGACAAAGAAAAGCCGGGATTTGAAGTATGTCCACGTATTCGGCTGCCATTGCAGCTTCATCTGCGGTATGGATATCGGTTACGGTAGGGACTCCGAAAGTCTCATGTACTTTTTTCAATACTTTGAGTGCTTTCTCATCGCCAATGCCGGTAAACGAATCCAGACGTGAGCGGTTTGCCTTGCGGTAAGAACCTTTGAATACATAAGGAATTTGCAGTGCTTCGGTGATCTTTACTACTCGTTCGGCAATGCGCATTGCCATTTCTTCACCTTCTATCACACACGGACCGGCCAACAGGAAAAAGTTGCCGGTGGGGTTGTTCTTAAGTTCTATCATACTTAACTACTATTATAAGTTTATTTTCAGGCACGGATTACGCGGATTACACGGTTCTTGCAGATACTGTAAATTACACTGTTCTTGCCAATTCGGTTATATTAAGAAAACCGTGTAATCCGCGTAATCCGTGCCTAATTATATTTAATTTGGAATAATAAGCGTTGTCTTTTCCGGGAGCACGCCTACTTCTAAAGGAAAATGTTTAGGCAACAAACGCCCGTCCAAATCCACCGCTGCATTCTGTGCCCGGAGTACCTTTACTTTTCTCGTCCGGTAGCTTTTCACCACTTTGTGATTCAGGATTCTTCCCTGAATCAGCATCCATAGTCCGGAAATAATTTGCAGGAATTCCGGGCGGTAGATTACGGATACATCCAGCCATCCGTTGTATGGAACGGCACTGGGTGTTTGTCCCCATCCCCAGGCACTGCCTATACATACGGTCATGATGCGTCCGCGGATATGTTCGTCATTGATACGGAGATGCATTCTGTAAAGCTTCCGTTCAAATATAAGAGAAAACAGGGCGGCAACGTATGAAAGGAACTTCACTCCCCAGAAACGCTTGGTCTGATCGGTGATTTTGACGATTCGTGCTCCCAGTCCGATATTAACGGCATTGAGGAAATAGCGACGCTGGTGTTCGTTTCCGTCGTAGAAGTTGCAGTAGCCTACGTCTATTTTCTTCAACCGATGATTGATGATACAGTCGACAGCCGGCTTGTATTCGGTGCTAAGTCCCCAATATTTGGCGAAGTCATTTCCGATACCGTTCGGAATCATACCGAGGGCAATGTTCTCTTTATCTTCGGCATCGGATAGCATAATGCCATTGATGGCATCATTCAATGCCCCATCACCTCCCACAATGACAATCGTGCGATAACCATTGTTGGCCAAAATTTTAGCGAGACGCTCTACCGAACCGAAACCTTCGGATTGTACATAGTCATAGTCTACACCTTTACTGTCCATGTACTCCTTAATTTCTTTCCAGCGCTTCTTTACCTTTCGGGTACCAGCTTTTGGGTTGTAAATCACTCCCCATTTCTTCGGTTCTACACTCATATTTGTATATCTATCCTATTGTGTATTAAAAATCGCACTATAATAACTGCCAAAGATACTAATTCCCTTGCAGTTTCTCTTTTACAAAAGCTATCTTTTCTTCCATTGGTAACTCTGCATTCATCCAATGGATCGTAAATCCTCTTCTTTCCATGCCACGGAACCAGGTCATTTGTCGCTTGGCAAACTGATGGATGGCTATCTCCAAACCGTTGAACATTTCTTCATAAGTCAGTTTGCCTATGACGTACAATGTCAGGTATTTGTATTCCAGTCCATAGTAGATGAGATCGTCCGGTGCAATTCCCTGTTCGATCAATCGTCTTACCTCGTCCACCATTCCTTCATCCAATCGTTGTTTTAATCGGCGGGTGATCTTTTCACGGCGCAGTTCCCGGTCAATATCCACTCCGATGATGAGGCTGTTCAGTGCCGGAAATTCCCTTTCGGGAACCGGATGGGCTGCATAATACTCTTCAATTTCTATTGCACGTATCGCCCGTTTCACGGTATCCACGTCGGTGGAGTTATGCAAAGCCTTGTATTGACTTAATATTTCCGTCAACTCTTCCAGCGAATGATTTGCCAAACGGTTGCGTAATTCCGGATTTTCCGGTACGGGCATCAGTTTATATCCTTTCAACACGGATTCCAGATACATACCTGTCCCTCCACATAAAACGGGAAGACAGCCTTTTTGTTTGATGCTTTCGTAAGAATTCAGGAAATCACGTTGATATTCAAACACATTGTATTTGTATCCGGGGTCTGCAATGTCAATCAGATGATAGGGGATTGTACGTCCGTTTACGGTATAGTCGGCCAAATCTTTTCCTGTACCGAGATCCATTCCTCTATATATCTGACGGGAATCGGCACTGATAATTTCTGTGTTGAGTTCATAGGCCAAGGCAGCGGCAAAGGGAGTTTTACCCGAGGCTGTAGGTCCGAGTATGGCGATTAAATCATAGTCCGGCATAGCTTCATTCTTTTATATCTGCAAAATTACGAAATATTTTTAACCTGTTTGGTATTCAATCGCTTTTTTATCAAGATAAATAAGAGAGTAGGGAAGGTTAATTTGTATTTTAACCTCTAATTGCTGGTATTCAATCTAATGATGATGAAGCGTGTGAGAATAACGCATAGATACGGGTAAAGTAGCTTGAAGATACTGGCATTGTTCAGCTAAAGTGCCTTTAGTTCAAAATCATTTTCACATTTATCTGTTGCTTATTGCCTGTATGATCCGGCATGCCTTTCCATTTTTATCCACACCTTCTATGGTTATATCTTCCGGTGCAGTGCTGTCCGGAGTATAGTATTCGATGATTGCTTTTCCATTAGCATCCAGTTGTAGGGTAGGATTCCAATAGATTGTACTTCGTAAATCCGAGCGTTGGTCATTCTTCTTTTCGGGCGTATCATAAGTAGGATGATAGAACTCGACCGAGTCGCTGTACCCCAGTGGAGTACACGTGATAATGCCCTGTGCCGGTCTTGCCGGGATATCTTTACCGTCTTTCAGCGTAATAACGATAGCACCTGCCGAACCGCGGGAGCCTAAGATTGCTGCATCGGCACCGCGGAGAAGGCTCAAACTCGACATATCACTGGTTTGTATCATGGTCAAGATATCGTTATCGTCTTCATATACCACGTCGTCAACGACAATGACAGGTTGCTCGGGATTGTTGCGGATATGTATTTCATTTCCATTTGTCACGCTAATGCCCGGAAGTCTGGTGACTGCATCGAAAGCTGTTTGTGCACCGAATCCTTCCAATCTGTCCCCTTCGATCGTGTAGGTGTTGATACCTCCTGTGTAAATACTTTCTGAACTGGCCTTTTTACGACTTCCAGTGACTACCACTTCTTTCAGATTGTACACTCTCATTCCACCTTCCATGTAATATTGGTCGCGGGTATTGAGCAAATAATCTTCCATAAACGTTGCTGTTCCATCATGGAAAGGAGACTTGTGTGAAGTTGCCGGGTATTGAGGAGTGTCAATCACAATGTCTACTCCGGCAAATCCTCTTTTGGTACGTGCCTGAACAAGGAAAGTCGTGCTATCTCTGAAAGATGTGTTCACGATAAACTCTCCTTTTTCGTCTGTGGTGGTAGTGGCGATGATGTTCTGTTTGGGAGCCAGAATACAAATAGGTCCTTTCTTAACGTTACCCCCAAAGAAGCCTTTGATACGTCCGCTGATAGTTTGCCCCTTTTCCATATAGTTGGTGAGGTTCATTGAAGGTGCAGTCAGTACATTCCGGATATGGTGTCTGCGCCATCCGTGCGTCATCATCAGGAAGTCTACCGTGCGGAGAGTCCGGAGGTCTTGCTGCAGAAAATAATATCCGGGATTTTCTACATATCCTTTTAAGTCGGAGGTTAATAGAAGATTCGATACGATATTGTCAGCAAGCGAATCCGGACGGATACTCTTTCTGTCGGTAATGCTGACGGAGAAACTACCTTCTACCGGAGTACCGTTATCATCTTTTGCTGAAATTTGCAGGGATACCTTTTCTCTTTTTCCGTATGTCGGCTTATCTGCAAGAATTTGCCATTGATGCGGATTCCGGTCGGGTACGAAAACCAGGCGTTCGCTAAGTGCGTTGCCCTGTTGGTCGATCAGCATGAAATGGGTGATGCCTGCGTTGAATAAACTGTCGTTCATTCTTCCAAAAGTCCTGTCGACACTGACTGGCTGCAGGATGATCAGCTTTCCGCGAGTATGTGCAATCAAGAATAACTTTTGAGGCCACTGGGTAGCTTCTGTTTTCTGGATTTCGTAACGGATTTCCTTTTTATAATGTGTCATGGAAAGTGTGATTCCTTTTTCTTCTACAGCTGGGAGGTCGAATCGTTTACTGATACCGTCACCGGATTTGGCAATCACATAATAAGAGTTCCCTATAGTCGGATTCAGTGTGAAAACTCCCATGCCGTCATGCTCTGAGCGGAAGACTGTTAATGTGTCTCCGTTGGCATCGAACAGGCAGCCTTCTATTTCTGTGGAAAAGCCGTCCGATCCTTGAGCCTTGAAAGCTATATTCTGATGAGCAACGGCCAGGAGAGCTCCCCCTTCCGGGAAGAACTTAACGTCAAAGTCTTTTGTAAACGAAGGCAGATAGAAAGTCTTTTTATAGATATATTGGGGATCATCGAATTCTACTTCAATGTGGCGTGTGGCAATAGGCTTCAGATCCGGCAGGGAAATAGAAATCATCCCATTCTCGTCTGTCTTTCTTTTACCTTTATCTTTTATCTTTCCATTTTCAAAGTAGTGGTAGCGGATAGCAGTATTTCCGAAAGCCTCTTGGACATTGCTGGTAAATCTTACCTTGGCTGTATAATGTGATTCGTCTTCTTGCTGATACTCAATATTCGAGACAATCGTGTTATCAATCGAGTTACCGATTTTCAGATTGCGTGAATAAAAGAATTCCGGTTCCTGATTAAGCATCCAGTTACTATATCCCCGCAAATAATAATCACCTGCCGGGAGAGTGGGAGGGAGGGTGAAAGCATTATGAAAACCCAATGAATCTCTACGAATCTTCTTACGTTCTACGATAGAGTCGGAACGGTTGACAAGCTCTGTAATGATGAAGTTGCTTTGTGTATTATCTTGATGTGTAACAGAGTTTACCAGATATCCCTTGAACCATATTTTTTCTCCTGCCCCATAAAATGGCTTGTCCAGATGCAGGTACAGCTTTTCCTGTGGGACCTTTTCCAGCAGATTAAAATACGCAATGATTGTATCTTGTCCGTTTTGCCCCGACAATGGAGCAAAACAGAACAGCATTCCGAAAAAGAAAGCTATTGAAACCCTATTAATCGAAAATGTAGTTATGCTTTTCATATATTATACGTCTTTGTGAAAACTTTGTTTTAGCGAGTCTTTTCCATCTACGCCTTATGCATCCATATGGAAAGCACTTTTCTTTTCACTGCCACTATATTGATAACCGATACGGCAATGAATAATACAATGCCCATGCTGATTGCTGCCCATAATGATCCGGTTTCCAGTTGTGGGAATAGCAAGCGGATGCTGTCTATATAATAACTGCGTAACCAGGAGACTAATCCGATGGATAATACAAGCACGATAACGTTCAATCCTACCGTGAGCAACTGATAAGGCAATGCTACCTTGTTGGGACTGTATCCGATTAGTAATAGACTTTCCAGCTTGGTCGTATTCTTTTGTAAGAGCAGGAAGATGCTCAACATCAGTATATAGAATGAAAGGATACTGATAAATAGACCCACTCCCAATACAATACCTACGATAAGACGAAGGAAATAAGTTGTTTTTCCGGCATCCAGCTTGCCGTCTTCCGTTTCATATCCTTTCTTCTGAAAATAACTGGCGATGGCGGAATCTGCCGGATTACTGACCTCGATAATCAATCGTGCCGGTTGGGCTTCTGCATTCGGTGCAAAATTCTCATTAGCCCATTTCATAAAAGACTGGGGGACAAGAATCGTATTCAGGCGATTGGAGAAGCCGACAATGTTGCCTTTGTACTGTTCCACCCGTCCGTTGCCACGCATTATAATATCCATTTGAATCAGACTCATCAATCCTTCCGATAGTTTGGGAAGGCTTCGGCTTTGCGCAAAACCGAAGTTGTAAAGATTCAGATAGTTGCGGGGAATGATAATGGGTATGGTATGTGTAGATTCATCGAAATGCCATTTATCGAGTTTGATGTCGACAAACTCATCGGGAACAGACTCAAAAAACATATCTGTGGAAAGATGGATACCGGCTTCCTTCATTCCTAATCCTGCCGAAACTTTGAATTGGGAAGGAGTGAAAGCTCCTATTGTTTTGGTAAACGGTTGCTTTTTCAGATCCGCAATTTCTTCGGCAGAGAATGTATTACTCTTTCCCGCAAAAGAACCGAGAGCGCTGATTTTCTTTGTAGCTATGATGAAATCCTTTTTCATAAAGCTGTCTCCTTCGGTGAATACCGGAATGACATCTTTATAAAACTGTACGCTAAGCAATACAATCATCATGCCGAATAGGTTGGCTAAAAAGAAACCGGCTAATTGACCGATACTGATATGTTGGCGAAGGAGTTTCCAGACAAGAGTTGGCATTTTATTTACGATTTTACAATTTACGATTTGAAATGATGCTGTGAAAAGAGATTGTTTATTACCTGCTACCTATTATTAACCAGCTTATTACAGTTGAAGTGTATGGTTGTAAGGCAACTCGATATGTTTACCGATGGAAGTGGCGATCACTCCGGCTCCTTGTGCCTTTGCTTCGGCAATGATAAGTTCACCCATGATGCGGCTGTTATCATCATCCAGGTGGCTGATCGGTTCATCCAGAAATAAAAAGTCGAACGGCTGGCAGAGCGCCCGGATAAAGGCGACGCGCTGTTGCTGTCCGAAAGATAGCTTACCGGCTTTCACATTTATTTTATCTGCGATCCCCAGTTGTTCGAAGAATGATAAGATTTCTTTTTTCTTTTTGCATCCGGTGAGGTTATTCTTCAATTGTACATTTTCAAGAGCGGTCAGTTCGGTGAAGATGCGTAAATCCTGAAAAAGCATACTTAGTGAATGCTTTCGCAGGTCGACCCATTGCTTCACGGAGTATGCTTTGATATTGGTTTCATCGAAATTAATAATCCCCTGATAGTCGTTGCGGTAACCATAGATGTAGCTGCACAACGAAGATTTGCCGGTGCCGGAAGCCGCTTCAATCAGATACATCTCTCCTTTCCGGAAGAAAAGATCCTGATGCCATACGTCCGAAGTCACCGAATTACGGTCAGCAAACACTTGGGGAAGTGTTTGCTGTAGGTGAATACTATTCATACCGTTTGTTTATACATTTATTACATGCCGGCAAATTGCTTGGCAAAGTCTACAATTTGTTTGAGGGCATTTACATCCTTGTCTTTCAGGCAAAGGTCGATCTCGCTGATTTCTCCTTCCGAACTCATAGACAGGTAAGAAACCTTGTTGGCCAGTTCGATATATGTCTTAGCTTCCTGTCCTCCGAAACCTGCCACCATTTTAACTATAGGCAAATCAAGAATTGCTTCGGCATTGATTGCTATAAATAAGCTCTTTCCTTTCATATCCGATGCATAAGGAGTATCTTTGACTGATTTGTCGGCAGCTTTACCTACGTTTTTGTAAAGTAACTCATCATTGGTTGCATACATTTGTTTATCCTTGATGCCGAAGAATATATTCATGCCTCTTGTCTTGTAGACGTATTCGTCTTTGCCAAGTTGTATGATGTCTTCTCCTTTTTTTAGTCCCAATGATTGCTTGTTCTTGTAAATAGTTTCAAGTGCATTGCCGTTCTTGACGTCAGCATACATCATGAAAGTAGGGGCACTGCTCATGGTAACATTGATTAACCCTGCTGAAATATCACCATTGAACGAGCTGAACAACTCTTTTACTTCGTCTGCCTTAGCGATAGATACAGTGTTGCGGAATTCCTTGTTTTCACTCAACAGGTTATACAGTTCGCCTCCTTTTACACCTACGTTGAAGAACATCAGGGTAGAAGCCGGGAAGTATTTAACGAAAGTATTGTTCGCTTTTCCAACAGATTCCATTTGTTTTTTCAGGAGAGCTTTCACTGCTTCGTTTTCAGTATAGTTTTCTGTTTTGAGGGCAATCTTGCCTTTTTCAAAGTTCAGTCCTCCTATCAGAGTGATGTCTTCCGCTTTCACTTCGGTAGGTAATCCCATGGTTATCTGATCGCGGTAGGTTGAAGGGATAGCTGTCATGGAAGCGAAGAAGTTAATATCACTTTTCTGTTTTTCCATTTTCAGGAAAGCTCCTGATTTCACGATACTATTGCTTGCTGTCTGTTTCAACAAATTAGTAATGGCTTCTTTGGCTTTATCAGTTTGAGTCGTTCCGCTTACGTTAACTACCAGTACAGTAGAATTATTGAAAGCGAGCAAACCGCCGTTCATCGTTGTAAAACTGTAACCGTCAGCTTCACCTACCGGTTGGCAGATTTGTTCTTTTGCCATCACGTCGAGTGAAGCATGCAACTTATCTTCATTGTTCACTTTACCTATAACGGTGGGATAAGGGAAAGAAGATGAAGAGAATACATAGAATGGAGATTCAACATCGATTCCCGATTCGCCCGGATTCTTCATAACCTTTTCCAGTTGTTGGAATGTGGCGGCATTCATTCCACTTTTCAGTGCTTCCAGTACTTTTTGTTTAGCAGCTTCATTCTCTTTATCATCCAATCCTGCTTTGCTTGCGAGGGATTTGAGGTTGATAGAGGCAACTACCGAAGCGTCAGCCGGTATCACATTTGTATATTCCGATGTCTTGGAACATGCTGCCAGGAAAACAATCAGTACTGCCAGTACCGAGAGTCGTGAAATCGTTTTCTTTGCCATACTTATGTTATTTAAAAGTTGTATAATCATTGATTCAGATATTTACTGCTGTTATTGATTTTGCAGATTCAGCGTGTGGCAGGCCACTAGTGCTGCTGTTTCTGTACGGAGCCGTGATTTGCCGAGACTGATCGGAACGAATCCCCGTTCGATGGCCTTCTTCACTTCCTCTTCACTGAAATCCCCTTCGGGACCTATCAGGACAAGAGCATCTTCTCCGGGTTTCAGGATATTCTTCAATAGAGGTTTCTCCCCTTCGTAACAGTGTGCGATAAATTTCTGTCCTTTAAACTCCTGTCCGATGAACCGGTCAAACTCGATCATGTCGTTCAACTTTGGCAGTCGTGCCTTGAGAGATTGTTTAATGGCTGATACCAGAATCTTTTCAATCCGTTCGGTCTTGATAACTTTACGTTCCGAGAAACGGCAGTTGAGGAAAGTCAGTTCGTCAAAACCTATTTCGGTGGCTTTCTCTGCAAACCATTCGTTACGGTCCATATTTTTCGTCGGTGCCATGGCAATGTGTAAATGGCATGGCCATAAAGGCTCCTGGAAAATGGATTCTTTGATGTTTACGAAACAACGTTTGTTGGTTGCAACAGTGATTTCAGCTTTGTAAAAGTTACCTTTACCGTCGGTAAGAGTGATTTCGTCTCCGATACTTAACCGCAGAACACGGATACAGTGTTGTGCTTCCTCTTCGGGAAGCTCGTTGCTTTTCTGTATATCGGGAGTATAAAATACGTGCATAATATTACTTACTGATTTTTATTTCTTGAATTGATTTGGTCACGTATCTGGGCGGCTAATTCATAATTCTCATCTTTGATAGCCTGTTCCAGTGCTTCTTCAAGTGTTCTGGAAGTAGCACCGGGCAAATCATGTTCTTCTTCAGCCTCTTCGTCGTTGTCCGTTTTTCCAGAACGGGTTCTTTCTTCTGATGACATATGAAGACATTCTTGTTCAAGAATAGATTCATAAATAAGAATCGGGCAGTCGGCGCGCACTGCCAGGGCAATTGCGTCTGAAGTCCGTGCGTCGATACGTATAATCTCTTCGTCTTTTTTGAGGTAAATATAGGAGTAGAAAATACCATCCTTTGCTTTGTAAATCAATACACGTATCAGGCTGGCTCCCAGTATAGTAAGGCTTGTTATAAATAAATCATGTGTCAACGGACGGGGAGTTTTTACTCCTTTCAGATATAAAGCTGTAGCCTGGGCTTCCGCAGGGCCGATGATGATAGGCAGTTGCCTCTCACCGTTCACTTCGCCTAATAGCATAGCAAACGCGCCTACTTGCGCCTGGCTGTTTGTGATATTTATAACTTGTAATTCTATCTTTTTGTCCATCGTTCTCTTTTACTTAATTTGTTTTACTTTCGCTGGTGTTTGTACTTGAATATCAGGGCAAACAGAATACCGATCACCAGCGCATAAGCGGCAAAGATCAGCCAGATATCCATCCATTCGCGGCTCACCAGTCTACCGTCAGCATACACCGAGAATGCATCAACTACCGCACCGCTGGCATATCCCCCCATGATGGCTCCCAATCCGTTAGTCATCATGAAGAACAATCCTTGTGCACTGGCACGGATAGAAGAATTGGCTTCTTGTTCAACAAACAACGAACCGGAAATGTTGAAGAAATCAAAGGCCATACCATAAACGATCATGGAAAGGATCAGCATCCATAGTCCCGATCCCGGATCTCCAAAACCGAACAGCCCGAACCGGAACACCCAAGCGAACATACTGATTAGCATGACTTGTTTGATTCCGAAATGACGCAGGAAGAAAGGTATGGCAAGAATAAACAATGTTTCGGACATCTGTGAAATGGATAACAGGATGACTGAATGTTTCACTCCGAAAGAATCTGCATATTCAGGGATGCTGGCAAAACTGCTTAAGAAAAGGTCGCCGTAAGTATTCGTAATCTGCAATGCTGCACCTAGAAGCATGGAGAAAAGGAAGAAAATAGCCATTTTCTTTTTCTTGAATAATACCAGCGCATCCAGTCCGAAAGCGGAGAGCCATGATTTGTTTTCAGATTTAGCCGGTCGACAGGCCGGGAGGGTAAATGAATAAAGTCCGAGTAGCAATGCGGAAGCACCGCCCACATAAAGTTGCGCACTTGAATTCTTGAATCCGGTAAGGTCGACAGCCCACATGGCACAGATAAAACCGATTGTTCCCCATACACGGATAGGAGGGAAGTCTTTAATCAGGTCACATTTGTATTGTTCCAGTGCATTGTACGATACTGTGTTAGCGAGGGATAAAGTAGGCATATATACTAACAAGTTGAGCAACATGGCCCAATACATCTGGTCGTATCCCGTTGCGGTAGAAGCGTAGAAGAGACATCCTGCCCCTGCAATATGGCAAAGTCCGTATAAACGTTCTGCATTAAACCATTTATCAGCGATAATACCGATAATACCCGGCATTACCAAAGAGGCAATCCCCATGGTGGCGAAAATGGCTCCGATCTGTCCTCCTTCAAAATGAAGTTCTCTTCCCATATAACCACCTAGTGATATTAACCATGACCCCCATACAAAGAATTGCAGGAAGTTCATAATAATCAAACGAACTTTTATACTCATGACTTTTTTAATTTGTGTTTCTCTTCACGTTCATAAACCTTGCAAATATAATATTTTCGTTGAATAGGTGGATAAGTAATTTGATAAAAAGGGGATAAAAATGGTATAAATGCGAAGAATAGATGAGATTTGGGTGTGAAAAAACAAATGAAGAGGGTATAAAAAAAAGAAGGCTATCTATCCCAGACAGCCAATCTTTGTTAACCTTAAATCTAATACCATGAAAAACACAGTGCAAAGATATGGGGTTTATGTTATACAACATAATGTTTTCTCGGAAATCTTTTATTTGTTAACTCTAATTAACTTTGAATCTTCCATTTTTCTGTTATTGCCTTCTCTAATCAGTTATATTTCCGGAGAAATGTCTGATATCCGAATGGAAACTTGACTCCGGCACCTTACCGATTATTCTACGTAGAGTACCAACCCTTTTAAATATTCTCCTTCGGGATGATAGATGTTTACCGGATGGTCAGCCGGTTGAGTCAGCTGGTGTAGGATGCGTACACTACGCCCTGACATGGCTGCAGCGGTAAATACGGCAGTACGGAAATTATCTTTGCTTACCACTTGCGAACAAGAGAAGGTGAACAGGATACCGCCCGGTTTGATTTTCTCGAATGCTTTGGCATTCAGCTTACGGTAGCCTTGCAAAGCATTCCGCAATGCATCTTTATGTTTGGCGAATGCAGGCGGATCAAGGATGATTAAATCATACTGGTCGCCCATGCGGTCGAGATATTTGAAAGCATCCTCGGCAAACGCCTCGTGACGGGAATCACCGGGAAAGTTTAGTTCCACATTTTTGTTAGTCAGATCAATCGCTTTGGCTGAACTGTCGACAGAGTGGACGAGTTTCGCACCTCCGCGCATGGCGTAAAATGAGAATCCGCCAGTGTAGCAGAACATATTCAGTACCGAACGGTCTTTGGCATAACGTTCCAGCAAAGAGCGATTTTCACGCTGATCTACAAAGAACCCGGTCTTTTGACCTTTCAGCCAGTCCACATGGAACTTCAATCCATATTCTTGTGCGATATTGTCACTGCTTCCTCCTTTCAGAAAACCGTTTTCAGGGAAAAGGTCTGCTTTAAAAGGAAGAGTTGTTTCTGATTTATAGTAGATATTTTCGATCTTGTCACCCATTACTTCGGATAAAGCTTCGGCAATTGTCATGCGGTCTACGTGCATTCCTGCAGAGTGTGCCTGCATAACAGCGGTTTTGGCATACACGTCAATCACCAGTCCGGGGAGATTGTCTCCTTCACCGTGAACAAGCCGGTAAGTATTGTTGACCGGATTGGTGGCGATGCCGATACTGCAACGCATAGCATATGCTATTTCCAGTTTGCGTTTCCAAAAATCGTGATCGATAGGTTCCTGGCGGAAAGACAGTACGCGCACAGCAATACTTCCGATCTGGAAATGTCCTTCGGCAATAAATTCTTTTTTTGAGGTATATACTTCTACAATTTCACCTTCATCGGGCTCTCCGTCAAAACGAGCGATAGCACCGGAAAAAATCCACGGGTGGAATCTCTTAAGAGAATCTTCTTTACCAGGTTTGAGATATACTTTATGCATAATGTAGTCTTTCCTCAACCCTCTTTCCCAACGGGGAAAGGGTTTTAGATGGTTTTATTATTGGTTATTAATCACTTATTTTATTACCTATCACTTCCTCCGTGGGAGAGACTGTAGCTGTTAGCGGAGAAACCTCCCAATCTCCTGTCTGTTTCAGCTCTTGCAGCAGATTATAGATATTGAGGCACGCCCATGCATCGGTAGCAGCGTATTGTTTCTGTCCGTCACTTAATACATCAGCTTCCCAGTTGGACAAGCGTTGTGATTTGGATATTTTTTCTTTGAATAAGATGGCGTAAATCTTTTGCAGACTTTTGTCTTGTATTCCGAATTGACGCACATAGTCCTGCAACTCGATACAGCTTTGTTGGGTAAAAGGTGCGCGTTTATGCAGCATCATAAAGTCGTCTTTCAGTGAAAGTCCCACTTTGATAACAGCCGGGTTTTCTAACAAGTCAACCAATGGCTGGGTCAATCCCGTCATATTGAGACGGAATAAGAAACAGCATTCTTCGGAAGAAATCTGGAGAAGTGCTACTTTGTGCGATTGTCCTTTGGTAAAGGAAGGACGAGTTTCGCTGTCGATACCTATCACAGGTCTGGATTGGAGGTAAGCTACTGCTCTTTCCGTTTCAGCTTCCGACTGGATAACATAAATACGTCCCGGAAAGACAGTTTTCGGGAGTTCTTTTAGTTCATCTTTATCTATGGTTCTTCTTACAATCATTTCTATTTTAATTCATCATCATGGCAATGGCAACCGTCTTCGTGGCAGTGGCAATCATCATCGTGGCAATGACAGCCATCCTCTTCACAACAATCGTTGTCGTCGCTTGGTTCGTAAAATCCTTCTTCCTCTTCTTCCTCCTGGTTGTATTTCACATCATGAAGGGCACGGAGCGTGTTTACCAGTTTCTGTCCCCACAGTGTACCGAAGTTCTCCTGGCAGATAGCCAATGAATCATTCATCGTTTCGTTCAGTCCCAGTTGGAAGACAAATATGAAATCTTTAATATCCTGATAAATGTCGGCCAGGTCTTCCGATATAGACTTCTTGATAGGCTGGTCGCTATACACCATATCTTGTACGAATACGTCCAGATAATCATCCTTGTCGGCCATCAATCCGGAAAGGTTGATGCGCAGAATTTCGTAAATCTCTTCTGTGACATACGTTTCGAGCGCTTCGTCCCCGATAGTCTCACATTTGGGCAGCATAGATGCTTTGAGATAGAGCAGGGGAAGTATTTTTAATGATGTATCAACGAAAGTGCTACGCTTCATGCGTTCGGCACGTTCGAGAAATGCACAAAATTCGGCAGCTACCGTTACGAACTCAATTACGTTTTTATCAAATATCGTTTGGCTTTCTTTTTCCATGATCTATATTGATTTGAAACGCAAAGGTAAGAAAAAGGATTGAATGAGCGTAGTGCTCGTTATTTTTTTATTATTTTTGCAGCTTAGAATCTCATTCCAGTTTTATAAAAAAGAATTAAAGACTCATGGCAAAGAAGAAATTAGATAAGGAGGCGGAACGTACTCCCTCTTCCCCCAGTAAAATTGTGGCTGTATGTAAGAATGAAACCATTCATTTTGTAATCGGATTGATGCTGGTCATCTTTTCCGTTTACCTGTTGTTGGCTTTTTCTTCCTTCTTCTTCACGGGGGCTGCCGACCAAAGTATTATCGATAGTGGCAGTTCGGCAGACTTGGCAGCCGTTAATAATCAGGTGAAGAATTATGCAGGTTCACGTGGAGCGCAGTTGGCCAGTTATTTGATTAATGACTGTTTCGGTGTTTCCTCTTTTTTCATACTTGTTTTCCTGGCAGTGGCAGGATTGAAGTTGATGCGTGTACGTGTTGTACGTCTGTGGAAGTGGTTTATCGGCTGCACACTCTTGTTGGTCTGGTTCTCCGTATTCTTCGGATTTGCCTTTATGGATCATTATCAGGATTCTTTCATTTATTTGGGAGGTATGCACGGATATAATGTCAGTCGTTGGCTGATTTCGCAAGTAGGAGTACCCGGTGTGTGGATGATCCTGTTGATAACCGCTATCTGTTTCTTTATATATATAAGTGCACGTACCGTTATCTGGTTGCGTAAACTTTTTGCATTGAGTTTCCTGAAACGCGAAAAGAAAGAAGAAAAAGAGAACGTTCCGGAAGGAGAAGACGATCCGGAATTTACAACTTCCCAACCGCAAGAAGTGGAGTTCAATTTGAAACGGACGTATAAACAGACACCTCCTCCGGTACCAGTGATGGATATTCAGGCTGAAGAACCTGAAGAAAACCTCCCTATTAATAAACCGGAAAAGGAAGATACTTCTGTATCTGACGAAAGTGAAGGAGTGACTATGGTATTTGAATCGACAGTTTCCAATCCTGCTCCTATTGTGCAGGAAGACTCTTTGGAAGAGGCGGAACCTGGGTTTGAGGTAGAACCGGCAGCTTCGGAAGAAGAATATCAGGGACCTGAACTTGAACCTTATAATCCTACTAAAGATCTGGAGAACTACCGTTTCCCGACTATCGACCTGATGAAGCATTTCGAAAATGATGATCCGACGATTGACATGGACGAGCAGAATGCAAATAAAGACCGCATCATCAATACATTACGTAGCTTCGGAATCGAAATCAGTACGATTAAAGCAACCGTAGGACCTACGGTAACTTTATATGAAATTACTCCGGAACAGGGAGTGCGTATTTCTAAAATCCGTGGGTTGGAAGATGATATCGCATTGAGCCTTTCCGCTGATGGTATCCGTATTATTGCTCCGATACCGGGTAAAGGAACCATCGGTATTGAAGTACCGAACAAGAATCCGAAGATTGTTTCCGGACAAAGTGTGATCGGAAGCAAGAAATTTCAGGAATCCAAATATGACTTGCCTATTGTATTGGGTAAGACGATCACGAACGAAGTTTTTATGTTCGACCTTTGCAAGATGCCGCACGTATTGGTGGCAGGTGCAACCGGTCAGGGTAAATCTGTCGGTTTGAATGCTATTATCACTTCTTTATTATATAAGAAACATCCGGCAGAATTGAAGTTTGTACTGGTCGACCCGAAGAAAGTGGAATTCAGTATCTATTCGGTGATTGAAAATCACTTCCTTGCCAAACTTCCTGATGGAGGCGAACCTATTATTACGGACGTAACGAAAGTAGTGCAAACCTTGAACTCTGTTTGTGTGGAGATGGATACCCGTTATGATCTTTTGAAGATGGCGCATGTGCGTAATATCAAAGAATATAACGAAAAATTTGTCAACCGTCGTTTGAATCCGGAAAAGGGACATAAGTTTATGCCGTATATCGTAGTGGTGATTGATGAGTTCGGAGATTTGATTATGACTGCCGGTAAGGAAGTGGAACTTCCGATTGCCCGTATTGCACAGTTGGCGCGTGCTGTCGGTATTCACATGATTATTGCTACACAGCGTCCGACTACAAATATTATTACGGGTACGATCAAAGCCAACTTCCCGGCGCGTATCGCATTCCGTGTATCCGCCATGATGGACTCCCGTACCATTCTCGACCGTCCGGGTGCTAACCGCCTGATTGGTAAGGGGGATATGCTCTTCTTGCAGGGAGCCGATCCGGTGCGTGTGCAATGTGCCTTTATCGATACGCCGGAAGTGGAAGAAATTACGAAGTTCATCGCTCGTCAGCAAAGTTATCCTACTCCGTTCTTCCTGCCTGAATTCGTGAGCGAAGATGGTGGTAGTGAAGTAGGAGATATTGATATGGGACGTCTCGATCCGTTGTTCGAAGATGCAGCCCGATTGGTAGTGATTCATCAGCAAGGTTCCACTTCGTTAATTCAGCGTAAATTCGCTATCGGTTACAACCGTGCCGGACGTATTATGGACCAACTCGAAAAAGCGGGAATCGTAGGCCCTACCCAGGGAAGCAAGGCACGCGATGTCTTGTGCATGGATGATAATGATCTTGAAATGCGATTGAACAATTTACAGTAACCGTTCGTTTATTAATCAAATGAGAAAATACATTTTTAGTGTTTTAATAGCTTTACTGTCTTTGCCTGTGATTGCCCAACAACAGCAGTCGCAGGCTAAAGTCATTCTTGATAAGACGGCAGAGGCGTTTCGTAAAGCAGGTGGTGTAAAGGCCGATTTTACTGTAAAGGCTGTGACGAACGGTCTGGTAGAAGGTGTTGAAAATGGAACGATTCAGTTGAAAGGAGAGAAATTCGTACTGAAAACGTCGGATATCATCACTTGGTTTGATGGAAAAACGCAGTGGAGTTATGTGACAAAGAATGATGAAGTGAACGTCAGCAATCCGACACAGGAAGAGTTGCAGCAGATTAATCCGTATACATTTCTATATATGTATCAGAAAGGATTCTCTTATAAGTTGGGAGCAACTAAGACGTATCGTGGAAAAGCTGTTTGGGAAGTCGTTTTGACTGCCAGAGATAAGAAACAGGAGTTGGAACGTATCACTCTTTTTGTGACGAAGGATACTTATGAACCTTTGTATATTTTGCTTCAACAGCGTGGTCAACAGACACGTAATGAGATAACCATTACAAGTTATCAGACAAAGCAGAATTATGCGGATCAGGTTTTTACGTTTGATAAAAAGCAATATCCCAATGCGGAGGTGATAGATTTGAGATAATATACGTTTATAACAAAACGAAAAAGATAAATTAAAATGGCAGAAATAGAAAAAGTAAAATGCCTGATTATAGGTTCAGGACCTGCCGGATATACGGCAGCGATTTATGCAGGACGTGCAAATTTATGTCCGGTACTTTATGAAGGATTGCAACCGGGTGGCCAGTTGACTACTACTACGGATGTGGAGAACTTCCCCGGTTATCCGGAAGGAATCAGTGGTCCGCAGTTGATGGAAGACTTGCGTGCACAAGCAAGCCGTTTCGGAACAGACATTCGTTTCGGTATTGCTACAGCGGCCGATTTGAGCAAAGCTCCTTATAAAATAACAATCGACGGTGATAAGGTTATTGAAACAGAATCATTGATTATTGCTACCGGAGCTACTGCTAAATATCTGGGACTGGAGGATGAGAAGAAATATGCCGGAATGGGGGTAAGTGCTTGCGCTACTTGTGACGGATTTTTCTATCGTAAGAAAGTTGTAGCTGTAGTCGGTGGCGGTGATACAGCGTGTGAAGAAGCTGTTTATCTTGCCGGACTTGCATCCAAAGTATATCTGATTGTCCGCAAACCTTTTCTGCGTGCATCGAAGATTATGCAGGAGCGAGTAATGAACCACGAGAAGATTGAAGTTCTTTTTGAACACAATGCGGTTGGTTTGTTTGGCGATAATGGGGTAGAAGGTGTAAACCTGGTGAAACGTTGGGGTGAACCGGATGAAGAACGTTATAGCTTGCCTATCGACGGTTTCTTCCTGGCTATCGGACATCAGCCGAATACTGAAATATTTAAAGAATACGTTGATACGGACGAAGTGGGTTATATCATCACGGAAGGTGATAGTCCCCGTACAAAAGTCCCCGGAGTTTTTGCAGCAGGAGACGTTGCCGATCCGCATTATCGTCAGGCTATTACGGCTGCTGGAAGTGGTTGCAAAGCTGCTTTGGAAGCAGAACGTTATCTTTCTGCCAAAGGACTTATTTAATCCGGTTTATATCCGATCATAGAAGGGGATTAAAACCCTTATAAATATAAAAATCACCCACGTTAGAGTTTAATCTGTAGCGTGGGTGATTTTGTAGAACAGCATTTGCCGATTGTCTTTGGTCAATATGCTTCTATTTCATCTATCCATAATTCGGCAGGAATGACTTCCGGACCGTTATTCTTTTCAAAGTTGACACCATTACGCAGTGTGCCGCCATTCTTGATTTTGACTTTCAGGAACGTAGCCTGTGTCGGTTCAAATTCAATGGAATCGGTGAATGCAATTCTTCCTGTTTCCGGATAATCGTGTTTCAAAGCTTTTTCGGCTATCGGTGTGTATTGCTTACCGTCTGCTGATACTTCTACGGCAACTCCTCCTGCAGGAAGAATTCTCATGGCAGGATTAAATAAAGAACCGAAAATAACTTTGCTGACTTGTGTCGGCTTATCCAAGTGAACGATAAATTCCAAATCCTTACCTTCAACGATACCGAAGCTACACCATGGAGTATACGAAGCGTTGTTACCTCGTTTACCATTGGTCAGTCCGAAAGTAGTCTGGTCGGCTCCTAATACATCGTTTTCATCGAATATATCGCCTGTCCATCCCATCGTATAATTAACCGTATAGGGCTTTCCTGTCAATAAATTGCCATACAGTGGCTTGTGGGCTACTTTGCCCAATATCTTTCCGTCTTTGAAAGCAGCAGCTTTCAAAGACGGAAAGATATTGCCTTCAAGAACAAAAGGCTTTTCATATAAAGCGGACGCTTTGGACGGTTCGCTGCCGTCCGTTGTATACCGGATTTCCGCATCCGGGTAAAAACTTTCCAGCAATACCATTAAAGGACCGTTCTCATCTGCGTGCGTATTTATATTTACGTCAAAGAAATTGAGACAAGGCTGGGTGTTCATAACTTTCAAACGTTCAAATTCAGTCACCATCCGTTCGCAGAAATTCTTCCAGTCTTTGTTTGCGTTTTGTGTCCAGGCCGTTTCGGCGATAGCCATTGCACGCGGGAAAGCTTGATAGTCTGTACGTTCTGAAGTTTGCATATACTCTCTCCAGATATTACCTTGTATTCCGATGATATGTTTCTTGGCAAGCTCGTCAGCGTCGTCCGGAACAGGGTTGTAGCTATATGTTTTCTTCAAGGTATTGTATCCGCCGATAGTAGTCGGAGCAATTTCCGGCTCTTCTTGATAGTAGTCCAAATATACATAAGGATTCGGAGTCATGATGGCATTATGCCCAGCTTTGGCTGCATTCATACCTCCTTCTACACCGCGCCATGACATAACAGTCGCATTGGGAGCCAGACCACCTTCGAGAATCTCGTCCCAGCCGATGATGTTTTTGCCTTTACCATTCAGGTATTTCTCCATGCGGGTAACGAAATAGCTCTGCAACTTATCTTCTTTGCTGTGTTTTATTCCGTCTATCTTACTGGGAGTCGTATCATCTTTCAATCCTAACTGACGGATTAACTGCTGGCAGAAAGCACTGTTCTTCCATGCTGTCTTGGGACATTCGTCGCCACCGATGTGAATGTATTCGCTGGGGAATAATTCTATCACTTCATCTATCACTCCTTCAAAGAATTTGAAAGTCGTTTCACTTGGACAGAATACCTGCTCGAATACTCCCCAGGTAGGAGATACCTTGTAAGTCTGTGTCGAGTCGCATGACAATTCCGGATAGGCAGCAAGTGCAGCCAATGCATGTCCCGGCATTTCTATTTCGGGAACGACATTGATATATTTGCTTGCAGCATAAGCCACTACCTCTTTGATTTGCTCCTGTGTATAATAACCTCCATGTTCTTTTCCGTCGAATACTTGCGGATAGTTTACATAGTAATAGTCTACCAATGTCTTTTCACGCTTGGAACCGATTTCCGTCAATTTGGGATATTTCTTGATCTCAATTCTCCATCCCTGATCGTCTGTCAAATGCCAGTGGAAGACATTCATCTTGTTCATAGCCAGTAAGTCGATAAACTTGTAAATGTAGTCAATCGGTACATAATGGCGGCAAACATCCAACATGAGTCCGCGATGAACAAAACGGGGTGAATCTTCAATTTCTACGGCAGGAACCGACCAGTCAGCTTTCTTATCCAACTGCTTTCCGTAAATTGCCGGAGGGAGTAACTGATAAAGAGTCTGCACTCCATAAAAGAATCCGTTCGGTTGGGAAGCGGTGAGTGTAATGAGACTGGGAGTAACCGACAATTTATAACCTTCTTTCGGCATACCTTCCTGTACAACAAAAGAGATTGCTGTTTTTCCGTCTGCACTTTCAGCTTCTTTCAAGGAAATTCCTGCTGTCAGTTTTAGTTGTCCGGCTAAGCTGTCGGCAATGCTTTTTACTTCCGGAGCATCCGAAGGAACTACGAGGCAGACTTTGTTGTTTAGTTCAAAGCGTCCTTCCTGTGGAAGAATCTGGTTGGGGTTGGGAACGATGTTGTACTCGTTCACCGCTTCTTTTGTCTTCTGACAACTGGGGGTAATCATTAATAAGGACAAAAGAAGAAGAGAAATACTTTTCTTCATGGTCAAAATGTGTGTTAAGTTATAAATAGGTTTGACAGGGCAAATGTACTTGTTTATATGATAAGTTCCAATAATATGGAAATAAAAAAGCCGGAACGATGTCCGGCTTTTAGCTAAAGTTTCAGATTAATTTAGTTATATAATTAAGAGAGAGTTTTTATTTCAGTAGTTGTTCTTCGATGATTTGTACGTACTTCTCCGGAGTGGCTCCGACTTCAATAATCGGTTTGCCGCCTGCAGGTATGAAGAATAAGGTAGGCAATGCCTGTACACCGAAGTGATTGCATAAATCCTTTTCTTTGTCCGCATTAACCTTGTAGAATACAACTTTACCTTTATACTTTTCGGCCAGCTTTTCCATTTCCGGAAGTAAGCGCATGCAAGGTCCGCACCAAGTTGCCCAGAAATCAATCACAACCGGTTTGTCGCCGTTATAAACGAAATCATTCCCTTTTCTGTAGTCGAAGATGTGTTCGAGGAAGAATTGGCGGGTAATCGGATTCAGTTTACCGTCTTCAATTTTAGTTTCCGTTACTTTAGCTTCCGCTTCCGGTATGGGAACCATGTCAAATGGCTGGAAATAAATTTTCTGATGAATATAGTCAATGGATATGATTCCGTAGTCCAGTATTTTTTTGCCTAATACAGAGCGTTTCAAGTACGGGTTCTTCACTGCCATGGCATCTTCAATCTTTGTTTTTACGAACATGGTTTCTGGTAAGATGAGGCTTTCCTCTTCTTGAGTGGCTTCTTTATATCCATTGGAAACTTTTTGGTTGGTTCCTTTGGTGTATTGTGCGCTCCATGTATTGAAATCTTTTTCGGTAAGATTTACCAGTCCTTCGCTCCACGTATCCAGAACAAGAGAAACAGGTTTCCCTTGAATGGATATCGGACATACGATTCCTAATCCTGTAATCAGATCAAAGTTCTCCCGGTAGTTTAATTTCATATAAGAGGGACGATAGGGCTGCGTAATTGTGAGCTTTTTCCGTTGCATATCAATGGTCAGAACAGAAGTGCGGAAAATGGCACCGCTTAATACACCCATCACTCCCAGCTTGCGTAGATACGGTTCGTCTTCCAGAACGAAAGCTGGAAGATCGTTGCTAAACGTATTGTTGCCAATAGCAACAGTTGCCATTTCATATACTTTTCCAACAGGTACTTGTTTGAATACAAAATCCTGATAAGCACTAAAAGTACCGTTCTTCCCCGTGTCGATGTGTAACTTCTTGATGGCCTCAGGAAGCAGGGCGTTATGTCCTGACAGATCGAGGACAAAGTCTGCCACTTCGCCATTTATGGCGGCTTCTACGATTATCTTTCCATCAATGGTTTTGAATGGAATGACCTCTGTCATACTGTTCTGTGTCTGTGCACTGATTCCTCCGGCAATACAAAATGCAAGTAGACAGAGATACATCTTTGTTATTATTCGCTTCATATCTTTTTTCTGTTTAAAGTTCATTTCTCTTTCCTGATTTCAATTCTTTTCTCTTGATTGTCTTTCTTGACAATAATATAACCGGTATCACCGGGGATGGCATTCATGATATCTTCTACAGCCATCTGGCTCATGGGACAATCTTCCAGAGAAGTACCGTTGATGTTAATCACCTGGTCGCCGAAAGCTACTTTATCTTTCATGCTGTCCCAGATCGTTGTGATTTCAAATCTCTCATTGCGCGGCAGTATACTTACGTTCCAGAGAGCTGGAGCACCGCCCATGTCGGTTTTTCCTTCTTCAAACGGAAAAAAGTAGAACCGTCTGCGCATATAATCGATAATTACTTTACCGTATTCCAATAAATCCACTCCGATGATGCTTCCATTCATCACCGTGGTCGTACTACCCACATTTGTGAATTCTTTCCCCATGATGTTGATGGGGGGAACAGTCACCTTCTTTATATCTACCGGCTTGCCCAGACCTGTTATTCCGGCAGCTACGATACCATATCCGTGATTAGTAACTTTTGAAATGTCAGACAGTCTCTCATAATCTTCTGTAGAATAAAGCAGAAATCCATCTGCACCCGTATCGAACAGAACCTTGAAATCATTATCCCCTAAGCGGACGTTGACGATGGAATGATGCTCCGTCTCATCCAACAGTGGAATCCCATCCGTTACTTTTAGTCCTTCAGGACGATACGGATAATTGATAACCATTATTTTAGAACGGGAATCGAATGTAACTACCGACTGTGCGAAAGCGTCTCCTCCAAGAATACCGACAACCCCTAGTCCGGTGAAGAATGGATTCTTTGGCAGTACCATTGTCTTCAACTGCTTGATTTTATAGTTTTCCCCGATAGATACATTCTGTACATGTGCTTCCTGATAATTGGAGCCTTGTGCATTCACATCGGAAATACGCATATATCCTGCGGCAGTAGCTTTCATTTCCGTCGCAGCATCATACATAGTTCCGGTTCTTCCTCCCGTGTCGACGATATATTTCACTTTTATACCGTTAACGGTGACGGGGATAATGATTTTCTCTTGTATAAATTCATAAGGAATGGTGTCGCAAACCTTATTCCGGATTTGCGCTGCCATTCTTTGTCCGCAGTTTAGAAATAACAGCAACCATAAGCCGGTCAGTATTCCTATTCTTTTCATATTATTCTTTTTCATAGATAATATCCTTTACTCCAGAAGCTGTCTTGATCGTCAGTTTCGTTTTCTTCTTCTCTTTCAACTCCGGTATTCCGTTCAGAATACTTTCGCAGAAGTCATATTTCTTAGCAGGTTTGCCATTGATTTTAATCACCTTGTCTCCGACTGCTATCTTACCTTTCGTACTGCTCCATACAGTAGATACATATAAGTCTCCGTCTTTGACCGTCAAGTCAAAATTATTACCTTGATTGTTTATTTCATTGTCCGGTTGAAATGCTTCAAAATAGAATCTTCCGCGTGGATAGTCAATGGTCACTTTACCGTATTGCAACAGCTTGACACCCAATAATGTGTATGGGTGATTGTTGGTGCTGGTTGTTACGTTACGGAATTTGGTGGCTCCGACTGATAACAATGGAATACGAACCCTGTAAGAAGATGCCTTGTTCGCCTGACCGGATACTCCGATACTCCCTTCTCCATATCCTTCGGAAACCACTTCCATAGAGGCTTCGGGTTTGATTTTTTCAAAATCGCTTTCAATAAGAGATAACAGACTGGGACTACCTGTATCAAATAATACAGTTATGTTGCTCACCGGGGCTATCTGTATATTGATAATCGGCATACCACCATCTTTCGTGAAATTCAGCATTTTCCGTAAAGATACCGTAGAAGGCTTTTCTGCAGATGTGACTATGATATTTTTTGTCTGTGAATCTATGCTGACAATGGTACTGGCAAACAAATCGCTGCCGATAATACCGTCTACTCCAAAACATTCCCAACCTTTTACCTCATCGATAACCAGCGACGGTGCATTTTTAAAGTTGATAATATTATCGGGAGTTGTCAGATTTTCTATCCGCGCAGTTTTGTAATAGCTTTCCACGTTGTTTACATCCGTCACCTTCATCGAGTCCGTAGCCACTATCTGTAGTACTTGGCAGGCTTTGGTCGTGAGTGCGGTACGTCCCCCGGTATCAAAGATAAAAGGACGTGCGGTGCCGTTCACTTTCATTTCGATAACCATTTTTCCGCCTACCATTTGATAAGGTATGGTTGCTTTATATTGTTGGGCGAATAAAGAGACCGCCATGCAAAAGGCGATGACGGTTCCTGTTATACGAGTATACTTCATAGACTAATCTTTATTTGCTGACTTTTTCCGCTTCCAAAATTGCCTGATAAGCATTTACGATACCTCCGGAAATACATAAATCGTCAAAAAGAAACAAATCTTGTGAAGGACTATCGTTCACACGGATTCCTTTTTCTACCTCTACTCCTTTGCGTGAGGTGACGCTTTTCAGTAATATATCACGGATTTGAGAGCCGGTCAGTTTGGGGAAATAAGATTTTACAAGGGCAGCTACACCGGCCACGGTAGCCGAGGCCATTCCTTCACCGGTTCCTTTCTGGTAAGTATCGCCCATATAAGAAGAATAAATATCCGTTCCCGGAGCATAGATGTCAAGAGTCGTTGCGCCGTAGTTCGTGTTCAGTACCGGATTACCTTTCTTGTCGGATGAAGCAACCACCATGAAATTGGTAAGCTCGCCATCCTTGCCCATCTTCCGGTTCGGGAAGAATTCACTTTTATCCATGTCTATCGACAGATCCCAAACAGGAACGATAACTAATGCTCCTTTCTTTTCTGCCTCTTTCAGCGCATCTGTTACCCATTGTTTCTGCTCTTCAGGATATAAGGAGTTCTGTTCCGGCAGTAAGATAACGTCTGCTCCGTGATTTACTGCATAGCGGATGGCCAATGCCATATCTTTCAGGTAAGGTTCTCCTTCTCCCGGATGGATGCGCAAGGTCATGATTTCGGCATTATCGGCAATACCGTTACTTCCGATACCATTGTCACGTTTGGCTGCGATGACACCAGCTTTCATTACACCGGTTGCTGCATCCGATGTCAACAGTACATTATTGCCGTAATGCATGTCATTAATATCCAAAGGATTGTCACCTACAATTTCTCTCCGGTTGTCTGTACCATATTTCTTCAATGCATCTTCGTAGGATGCTTTGGCAGTTTCTGCGCTTTTCTTTCCCATTCTCTGATATACAGTTTCCCACTTGTCTGTATTATAGATGCTGAATGAGTAAGCTGTAAAAACAAAAGCAACTTCAGAAAGACTGTCTCTTTCCGCTTTAGGATTATAACAACTCTGGAATTCTTCAACAGTCAGTTCTTTTCCGGGAAAACGTTTTTTCATGTCCTTGTCGAACTTTTCGATATATTCCTCAATTACATAGGAAAGTTGCAAGCCACCGTATGAACCGCCAATTCTGGATTCCGGCATAACCTTAAAACGATAATAATTGTATTCTTCCATATTTTCCGGTGCGGGAACCTCCTGACGTTTTCCGTTAACGATTTTATAATATTTCTTTCCATCAAAGACATAATCAGCGTATTTATCTTTGAGGCGGAAGAATTCACGTTCTCCTTCACGTGTCAGGGCTTCCATGACCTGACCATCTTTACCGCCGATGAAATTCCATCCATTGATGTCGTCTATCAAACCATTCTTGTCATCGTCTTTCTGGTTCAGCTTTTCTTTGGGATTGACCCAGATAGCCTGTTTCAGATCTTCGTGTTCTACGTCCATTCCTGTTCCGATCAATGCGACGACCGGTCTTTTTTTAGCTTTCTTTTTGTTGGCTTTCAGGTAATCATAGGCCTTGTTTACTTCAGCCCCGTACACACTGTCTTGGTCGAAAGAACAGTTAAACCAGTCCAGTTCGGATTGTTTCTTTTGTGTTTCTACCTTTTGTTTGACTAACTGGGCCGATACTGCCATGCTGACAAAACAGCATACGATAGGAAATATAAGTTTCTTCATTGTTGGATGAGTTATAATTTATACAGTTTAGTTACTTTCTTATTTTTAAAATGGCTTCGCGCACCTGTTCGCCCCGGACGTTGCGTGCTGCGAGTTTGCCTTCTTTGTCAATGACTACAAGGAAGGGGATAGAGTAGAAGCCATAAGCATTCTGGATAGCACTTGGAGTTTTACTGTTTTTAGGGAAGCCTGTCTTGTCCCACAGCATCACCCACGGGAGTTTTTCTTCGTCCAGCATTTTTCTCCATTTAGCTTCGCTGTCATCTAATGAGACGCTGATAAATTCCAGATCGTCAGCTTTCAGTTCATTGTATATTGTCAGCATGCTACGCATTTCTTTGCGACAGGGACCACACCAGGAAGCACAGAAATCCAGTACGACAATTTTCCCACGGAAATCTTTCAGACTTACATTTTTTCCGTTGGCATCTATGAATGTAAAGTCGGGACATTCCGCGCTGATAATTTGATGGGAGAGGACCTCTACCCGATTTACCAGCCATTTGGCAGATAAAGACTTTCTGTCTTGTTCCGGTATCATATCCAACAACATTTTGTTGGATTGGTAATCATTTATATTTGCCAGATAGGCCAGTGCGGCTGCCATGCCGGGAGTCAGTTTCCCTTTGACAGAAGCAGAAATCGTTGCTATATCCGGATCTCTTTCTGTAGGCATATAGTTTTGTAAAGTCAGAAACGAATCGATGCCGGTGAATGAAAGCGAACTTTGTTCGGGGTTCTTTTCATCAAAGTAACCATTGATTGTTACCGGAGTATTCTCTAGATAAATATCCTGCTCGGTTTCTCCTAAATAAAGTTTATAGACATCAGGGAGGATGTCTGTCTCGTCGGTACTGAATGTGCCATTCGTGCCGATGAGACAGCTTAATACAACGCTTTCGTTCATGTCTTTTATTTGCAAAGTCGTTGGTTTTAATACCTTTATTCTTCCTGATATTTTCAGTCCGTTATTTCCCCATACAGTGGCACTGCATAAGAGTAATATGGTTAGCAATGAATTTCTTACTTTTGTCATTATTATAAGTTTATAGTTAATTGTCAGAGTTGTTATTCTTCATCGGGCGTTTCCGGTATTGGAGGTAAAGGTAAATCCCAATTTTCCGGTCCGTTGGCTATTGCTTCCAGATCAATCTGATATTTATCTTTCAAATATTTTTGTACGAAAGCGAACTTTTCGGCAAGAAAAGGATATTTATCAGCCGGATATTCCTCTGCTAATTGAGCTTGGTTATAGAACATGGAAAGATGCATATATCCTATAAAAGTCTCTTCATTGGTTGGAGGATAAGAGTTATTGTCCGGTGTGCTGATACTATTGAATACATATGTGTTGACACTTCCCGGATATCCTCTGGTAAGATAATAGTTTGGGTCATCTTCCATTCCCAAACCTCTTACCAGATTGGTGACATGGTCGAATCCTGCCTCAAATTCTTCAGGTATAACAATGTTTCCGGCTTTTACAGCTTTTTCCAATATGGGACCCAATATCATTTTCCGGCGTCTGTCAAGCACTGCCCTGTCTGTAGGTATTAAATAAGGATCGCCGGGATTATCTTCTCCGAACATACAAGTGCACCAATAATCCAACCCATCGCGATTCTCGTGTATGGGCACAATCCAACTCGCTAGGATCACGCCTCCAATTTCTAATACGCTTTTGCTATGGACATTGTATCCCAAATACCAATACATAGGCAGAACTTTAGAAGTGATCGGCGGATTCAAGTATGCAAAGATTTGCTTTTTCATAAATTCGACATAGTAATTGGTCATTTCATCATTTACACAGCCTTGGCCTTCGTAGCCACTACCATATGTTGTACCTGTCCAGCTCCGGTTAAAATCTTCCTTTTGCAAATCTTTATAAATCAGATATACATTATAGTCTTCGTATATTTGGGCAATGTCATCGTCCCAGCTATTATTTCCTTGAGGTACTTTGAAGCGTAATTCAACGCCTCCTTCTGTAGGAGTCAGTGTATCTTCTTCATAACATGAGGTGAATGCCATACAAGCAAGTAATCCCCATAAAATATATATATTTCTCATATTCATTTCCTTTGTTTAATTCATCAGATATATACTATTAACTTTCCCGTTTTGGAGCTAAAGGATTCTGTTCCAGTTTCTTATTTTTAATCAAGACAGCGTCTGGTATAGGCATAGTATAGGAAGGGTCATTCTGTTTTAATGTATATACCTGTTCTCCCCATCTATGAATAATTTGTGGCATTCCGTAGCGTCGGAGGTCAAACCATCGTTGCCCTTCAAAACAAAGTTCTTTTCTTCTTTCACTTTTGATGAAAGTTTTGAGCGCATCGCCGGTTAATCCGGTAGGTTCAACAAATTTGTCGGGGGCATAACGTTTAGCCAGTAAGGTTTTTAAAGCAGAGAGTGCTGTACCTTCGTCATTATTATGAGCAGCTGCTTCTGCTAGATTTAAATAGGCTTCGCCTAGTCTGAAGGATAAAGCAAAGTTTTCCGATCCACTAGGCTCACCTGTAGCCGAAAGTTTGTACTTGCCAAAAGTTGTGTAAGAGTCTTCATAGAAAACGTAATCATCTTTATTGTACTCTTTCGCTATATACTTTTCTTTTCTTAAATCTCCATCTTCAAAGCTTTCAATCAGGTTATCAGAAGCGATAAAAGCTTCTCTGTAGTAGGTGGTATTACCGAAGTAACCTTCTTCCTCATACTCTACCGACTGATCATTGAACACGGTAAGGTCTGAAACGCTTCCGTATAACCAAATAACTTCAGATGATTTTAAAGATGTAAAATTATAATAAGGCTCTGCCACTGTTGGAGAAGGGAGGGCGTTTAAGTCTATTAAAGAGAAAGACCAGTCATTTATTACTTTATTGGCGTATATAGCTGCATCTTTCCAGTTTTCCATATAAAGAAAAACACGGGATTTCAGTAATTGTATCATTGGAAGGTTGACCAGATAATTGGGCTCATATTGTTTATCTTTGCTCAAAGTAAGGAATAAACGTTCAGCTTCATTCAGATCGTCCACAATTTGGTTGTATACTTCCTCAACGGTGTTTCGTGTCATTAACAGTTGGTCTTCAGGGAGCAGGTTGCTGTCTAGTTTGAGCGGAACTCCTAAAGCTTGTTTGTTATAGTTGTATGGTGCTCCAAAATGATTAACCAACATAAAATAATAGAAAGCTCTTAATCCGAGAGATTGAGCTATTACATAATTTTTTTCAGCTTCCGTACCACTTACGTCACCGATATAATCGAGAGCGGCATTGGCACCTAAAATATAGTTATAGTATCCCTCCCAGACATTTTGAATATTGTAACCATTTCTTTCCATAATGAAAAACATATCCGGTTGCCATGTATAAACAGCTTGCTTGGCCTCTACTTCTTTTAGAGAGTTAATACTAAATTCATAATCGGTTTTATGAAACTGAATATCATCGTCGAAGAAACTAAGAAAGGCTAGCAGGCTATTACCTTTGTCTTGTTTGGGATAAGCGGAGCCTATCAGCATTTCCTGCAAAGCATTTGCATCTTTAGGAACATACTCACTTTGAGATTTAGGCTCTAGAAAATCTGAGCAAGAGGATAGCGATAGTAAGGCTATTCCTGTTAGTATATATATAATTCTTTTCATTGTTTATCTTTTTATTTTTTAGAAACCAATGTTAATACCTAATGAATAATTCCGTGGAAGTACACTGTTACTAACTTCCGGGTCGAAACCGTTGAAACGTTTGCTGGCGATAACGAAGATGTTATCCATGTTAAAATTGAGTGATAGATTTTTCATATATATCTTTTCGCACCACTCGCGTTTCATTTGCCAGGATAAACCGATGTTGCGACAGCGTAAGAAAGAGCCGCTGACCACCATAGCATCAGATTGTTCCCATAATGGAATTCTATAAACATTCTCATTATTGGGCAATTCCACATAGGCCATACCTGCTCTGGGTAAAGAAGGAATAATTGTATGTGCTTCGTCTCCCGGTTCTTTCCAACGGTTCAGTAAATCACGGTTTATATTTGTATACGGATCTGGCATATAATATGAACTTGCGAACTGTTCATATGGCGATGGTAGACGTTTCTTGTTACCAAGTAGAAGTGAAAAACTTGTGTTTAAAGTCAATGATTTATAGCGGAAACTTAAGCTCAATCCACCGGTGAAATAAGGCTCTTTCTGACCAGAATATACCAGATAAGTAGTCGGATCGATTTGTCTGCTACGTTCTTCTTCCGGAATATCCAAAAGATTGAATAAAGCTTCACCGGTTTTCCCGTCTAATCCGGCAAAAGAGTATGACCAGAAACTGCTGAGCGGATATCCTTCTTTTAGTACAATATCTGAACGCCCGCTTAAAAAAGAAGCTGCATTGACATCAATGTCTGTATGTCCTCCTTCATTCCAGTTCTTGGAAGCATTCAGGCTGACACTTAATGCGTAGTCTCGTTTTTGTATCGGGGTGAAAGTTAATGTATATTCGATACCTCTGTTGTGGATAATACCACCGTTGCGTTTCATGGATGTTATTCCATATTCATAAGGTAATTCCAACTCAACAATCGCATTGGAACGTCGTGTATAATATTCCAGATTCATATAAAACATACTGAATAACTCCAGGTCTACACCGAAATTCCATGATTTGGTACGTTCCCATGATAGATTCGGATTTGGGATTTGGGAGATGGTAGACTGATATCTGTTGTATAGATTAGCTACTTTCCCTTGATTTAAAATCAAATCCGGACTAATCCGCGTTACTGCATTTCCTTGAATACCATAGGTGCCGCGGAAATTTAAGGTTGTTATCCATTTTACATATTTCTTCATGAAGTCCTCTTCTGAAGCTCTCCAGGAGAAACCGAATGAATAGGTAGGATCAATACGGTGATTAGCATCCTGACCGAAACGGTTGGAGGCATCATTACGTATGTTTGCATTAACGACATATCGGTTTTTGAGTGAATATGCCAATGTGGCGAATACGGAAAGGTAATTGTCTGTAGTATTGACTTTTCTCCATCCACCGTCATATATCCTTTTTAAAAGCCCCCATCCTTCGTCTTTAGAACCTGTAATAGGTGTAAAAGCTTGTGGAGTGGTTGGCAATGTTATTACTTCTCCTCTATCCGGGGCATATCCCCATACAGTATTGCTGACACCTTTATTGGTGGAAGAACGTAATTCCATACCTACTAAGGCATTAATTCGGTTCTCGTTATTGAAGGCTTTACTGAATTGCAGTTTATTCTGAATGTTGTAAGAGTACTGCTGTGCGTTGTTTGTGAATAATTCACCTCCAAATGGGAGTAAGGCTGCTCCAAACTCTTTACTGTTTGGTGAGACAGAGTTGAAATCATAGCCGCGATATGTTTCAGCAATATAGAACGTTTGTTCGGTTTCCCAGGCTTCGTTCGTACTGTTATTATCAGAATATCCTCCGGTGAATTGGTAAGTCAACCAGTCCAGAATATTCCATTTCAAGTCCAATGAAGCTGACATAAAGCTTGATTTGGATTTTGACCCACTATTGTTCCGTTCATTTACGAAATTGTATGATAATGATTTTACTCCGCTATTGTATGTATATGTGGCGTTCTTTTGATAGTAGGCATCGGGATCTATTGAGCGATTGGTAGTAGTAGCATACCCCATAGGGTTGACTCCCCCGGCAAAGCCATTATTCGTCGTTACGCTACCGTTAATCGTTGCATTAATTGTCAGTTTTTGTACCGGGCGTATAGTGATGGCAACGCGTCCGGTCATACGTTCACTGTCGTTTCCAATTTCCTGTCCTTCACTATTGGAATATCCCATAGAAGCTGCATAACTGTATTTATTTGTTCCACCGGAAACACTTATATTATGGTTATGACTGAAAGAGCGGCGGGTTAGCAGTTTGAACCAATCCGTGTTTTGTGTTTCCAAAACATTGCGTTGTGCCAAAAAATCTTCAGAAGATATATCATGCGACAGATACATATTCAATAATCCTTCATAAGTATATATTTGTTTGATTGGTTCTGCGCCATACGGAGTTCCCCAGTTAAAAGCTTCTTGTGAAAACTGTACTCTTTCTTTGGAGTTCATGTAGTTGAACTGTCCGTAGTTAGGACGCGTACCTATTACAAAATTAGATGTGTAATTGACGCTTAGGCGGTCAGTCGTATTCTTTTTGGTTGTGATTTCAATAACACCATTAGATGCTTTCGAACCGTAGATAGCGGTTGCGGAAGCATCTTTCAGAATACTGATGCTTTCGATATCAGCAGGATTCAACCAGGAAATCTGATTACCGATGATGTTTTTTAAGTCCTCTGTCATTAAAGAAGATGCATTCAGCTCCAGTGGGTCTTCCTGAATAATGCCGTCAACTACCCAAAGTGGATCTTGATTACCCAGTAAGGTACTTGTACCGCGGATTTGAATTTTCGGGGCAGTACCTACACGGCTACTTGTATTAGTGACAATCATACCTGCTACACGTCCTTGCAGCATTTGGTCGATAGTGGTATACGAAGGCATTATAATATCTTTTGCTTTTACTGTAGTAATGGAACCTACCAAGTCACGGCGCTGAATATTCTGGTAACCGGTCACAACTACTTCGTCGATTTCCGTGCTGGAACTGTTTAAAGTGACATTAATCGTTTTCTTTCCTGTATATCTTACGGTTTTTTTCTCCATTCCAATGAATGAGTAAGTCAATATCAGTCCTTCCTGTGCCGGAATGTTAAAAGTGTAGTTTCCGTCCAGCCCGGCGATGGCTCCGTGCTTTGAACCCCGTACGGTAACCGTGGCCCCGGGAAGGGCTTCACCACTAGCGTCACGTATCCATCCGCTGATAGTGATTTTGTTCGTTTTTCTTTTCTTGATAACGATGGCATTGCCTGACACTTCGTAAGTCAGGTTGGTGCCCTCCAAGCATTCATCCAGAATCTCGGTGATCGTTTTGTTTTTTGCCCTTACGCTGATATCGGTTATGTTAGCGATATCTTCTGTTGCATACATAAAGATGAACTTTGTGCGGTTTTGCAAATACCAAAGCGTGGATTCCAGGCTTTCGCCTCTCAAATCAACGGAGATTCGCTGATTGTCTTGTGCTTGAATCATAAGTGAAGAAAGGGAGAATATGCATAAAAGACAGGATTTAATGAAATGTCTGCTTACACAAGATACTCCCTTTGATAAGGACTGTGCTCGTTTTTTCATAATGCGTTAGTTATAATATGTATTAATAGTTATTGTTTATAAGCAATGTGCAGTACCCCTTCCCTTTGTTTGATGTCTACCATATTCAGTTCCATTATCATGTCGATAATAGGGTTCATGTTTGCATAGCGGTTGAGATAAGCTCCGATTTTTACCTGCTTGGCTGCGTCGTCTTCAAAAGTGTATTTGAATCCGTACCATTTGGATAGATATGACATGACATTTTCAAGAGGAATGTTTATAAAGATGAATGATCCAGACTCCCAGGAAGTATATAATTCAGCATTTACATTGGAGACGATACCTTTCTGGCTATTTTTGTCATAAAGGAAGTGTTGGTTTGGAAGCAATTCATAGTCTTCATTTTCATTGTTTATCTTTACGCCCCCACTCACTAATGTTGTACTTTCCACTCCTTCATCTGCGTAGGCCCTTACATTGAAAGAGGTTCCTGTCACCCGGATTGAAGTATGCGGTGTTTGCACGATGAATGGATGTGCTTTGTCCGGAGCAACATCAAAATAGGCTTCACCTTCAACTTGTACGATACGTTCCTTATTGTTGAAACAAATCGGATAAGTCAGTTGAGATTCTGCATTCAGATGTACTTTTGTTCCATCCGAAAGGACAATGTGACATTCCATACCATGCAGTGTACGGAGCGTATTCTTGATCTCTTTCACTTTGGGCTTGTTGGCAGGAGTTTGATAATTGATCCCTTTAGAATCAATGATGAATATTTCAGCTGCACCTTCCGGGAGGGCATTATCGAAAAGATTGAAGGTGTTGCCATTACTTAAAGTCAGTTCTCCGCCATGGGTTCCTGGAGTGATTTCGCCGATTGGTTCTCCGGCTACCCAATTATATATAAGGTAGGAAGCCGGTATTATCAGAAGCAAAATAAGAGCTGCATATTTCAGGCTCTTTCTCCATGAAAGAAAACCGGATGCTTTTTCTCCTCCCAATCGCGGGTAGATTCTGTCCCATGCTTTTTGTGAAGAGAAACTTTTGATTAACTGAGTGTTTTTTTCATACGTTTCCTCATTCAATATTCGTTTGGCTAGCTTTTGATGCTCCGGATTTTCATTAATCCATTCACGGTAGGCTTTTTCTTCCTCCGGGATAGCCGAATGAGTGAATAGGGAAGCAAGGAATTTTGCAATTCTAAAGTTTTCTTTGAATGAATTCATCGTTTTTAGGATTTGTTTGTATATAAAACAATCCAATCGAAAAAACGGGGTAATCAAAAAGTTACTTTATTTGCATAAAAATAGTAATAAGGCGTAGTTTATGCCTTTGAGGCTTTCGCGAAGTTTGCGATAGGCGAATTTCTTTAACGTATGGACAGTACCCTCTGAAATTTGCAATTTGTCAGCAATCTCATGGTTTTTTAACCCTTTCATGGAATATAAGATGATATTTCGCATTTGGGTAGGCAATTCTTCTACCGCTTTGCGAACTATGCGGAAAGTTTCTTGTTCGATAATTGCAGCTTCAAAACCGCTGTCAAACTTTTCTTGTTCCGGAAAATCTGGAATATCCAATTGTTCATGTTTGAGATGATTCAGGCATTTATTTCGGGTGACGGTATAGAGGAAGCTCTTAACTTTCAGAATGTCATCAAAATCTTCTTTTCGCTCCCAATAAACCAACAATGCATCTTGTACGATGTCTTTGCAAACCTCTTTGTCATCGATATAGTGGGATGAAAAAACACAAAGAATAGGATAGTAGTCATCAAATAGCTTTTTGAAAGCCTGTTTGTTACCACGTTTTATGTCTGCAATTATATTTTCTATATGTATGTTCACTATTTAGGGTGGAGCGATTGGTGCAGAAACTCTCTTACCCAATCTTACTTATTTTCTTCAGCTTTTCTTCTTCGATAATTTTAATCTTTCTTCCGTCGATAGTAATTAGTCTTTCCGTAGCGAATTGCGACAAGGTACGGATAGCGTTCGAAGTAGTCATATTGGAAAGATTTGCCAGATCTTCACGTGAAAGATAAATGCTCAAAGTGGAACCGTCTTCTTCAAGACCATAGCTTTCTTTCAAGAAAATGAGTGATTCGGCCAAGCGTCCGCGAATATGCTTTTGTGTCAGATTAACGGTACGTTCGTCGGAGATACCCAAGTCAATGGAGAGTTGGCGGATGAAGAACATGGCCAAATCATTATTTTGGGCAATCAGAGTAGTGATGGCACTCATAGGAATCAGGCAAATAACAGAGGGTTCGAAAGCTGCTGCTGCGGTTACAAAATCTTGTTTGGCAAAATAAGCACGATATGCAAAGTATTCGCGTGGTTTAATCATGCGGATAATCTGACTTCTCCCCCCTACACCATCTTTGAAGATTTTCACTTTACCACTGATGAGACACATCAGATGAGACGGTGTCTCTCCTTCACAGTAGATGGTTTCATTCTTTTTGTAGGTTTGTATCGTATAATTGTTCATCAGAAACTCCTTTTGCTCATTGTTTAGAGGAGCTAACATATCGGATAACGGTTCCGAAATATCGATGTCTGACATATTCATTTTTACCATGAGTGCTACAAAACTGTGTTATACAGCACAAAAGTAAAAAGAAAAAATGAGAAAATGAACGAATCTATAAAAAGATTGCACAAAAGTGGGAGCTTTCGTGCAATCTTGTGGACGTTTTATTTAGTAAATAGTAGTTCCCTGTATTTAGGCAACGGCCATATTTCGTCGTCTACTTCCATCTCCAGGTGGTCGATGTGGTCGCGGATTTGGTCAAGATACGGGCGTACTTTTTCTTCGTATGCAAATGCCCTTTCTTTGTAGTTTTCCATGTGGTTGGCTACTTTTCTTGCTTCGGTCATATCGCGCACGAGTACTTTGATAGAAGTGACCCGGTGTGAAATCTCACGAATTAATTCTTTACGGTCGGCACTCAATACTTCGTATTCTTCAGCCGGGAATATTTCTTTCAGTCCCCGAAGATTTTCGAGCAAACGGTTCTGATAGGCAACGGCAGTAGGTACGATATGGTTGATGGCGAGGTCGCCTAATACACGGCCTTCGATCTGCACCTTCATGGTGTATTTCTCCAATTCCACTTCCAAGCGGCTGTTCAATTCGGTTTCGTTGAAAATACGTTCACCGATGAGTACTGCTTTCGATTGATTATCTACATAATGCATCAGAGCTTCCGGAACATGGCAGATATTCGTCAGTCCGCGGCGTGCGGCTTCTTGTTTCCATTCTTCGGAATAGCCGTCCCCTTCGAAACGAATCGGTTCGGAGGCGATAATTGTTTCTTTCAGCAGGCGGAAGATGGCTTCATCTTTGCCTACTCCTTCTTCCATCAGTTTTTCTACCGATGCGCGGAATTCGTTCAGCTGGTTTGCCATGGCCGCATTGATTACAATCATGGAGGCGGCACAGTTGGAAGAAGAACCTGCGGCACGGAATTCGAATCGGTTTCCGGTGAATGCGAAAGGAGAAGTACGGTTGCGGTCGGTGGTATCCAGTAAAATTTCGGGGATACGTCCGATGCCTAACTTCAGCGTGGTTTTTTCTTCCGGCGTCATTTTTTCGTTTCCTACTTGGCGGACAATTTCGTCAAGAGTGGACGAGAGTTGTGAACCCAGAAAGCAAGAGAGGATGGCAGGAGGAGCTTCATTGGCTCCCAAACGGTAGCTGTTGCTGGCGCTCATGATGGAGGCTCGCAATAAATCTTGGTTTTTATAAACCATCATTAAGGCGTTCACCAGAAAAGTGAGGAATAGCATATTTCCTTTCGGGTTCTTTCCGGGAGCGAACAGATTGATGCCGGTGTCTGTGCAGAGCGACCAGTTGTTGTGCTTGCCCGAACCGTTTACTCCGCTATATGGCTTTTCGTGCAGGAGTACATTAAAATGATGTTTTCTGGCGATACGCTTCATCAAATCCATGACGAGCTGGTTGTGGTCGTTGGCAAGATTGCAGTTTTCGAAGATAGGGGCCAACTCAAATTGGTTGGGGGCTACTTCGTTGTGACGGGTTTTGGCGGGAATACCCAGTTTGTGACACTCGATTTCGAGTTCTTTCATAAATGCAGTGACACGTGGAGGGATAGAACCGAAATAATGGTCTTCCAACTGTTGGTCTTTGGCAGAAGAGTGTCCCATCAGTGTCCGTCCTGTCAGACAGAGGTCGGGGCGTGCATTATATAAGGAAGAGTCTACAAGGAAATATTCCTGTTCCCATCCTAAATTGGTATATACGCGTGTGATATTCTTGTCGAATAGCTGGCAGACTTCCGTTGCTGCTTTGTCTACGGCGGCAAGTGCTTTCAATAATGGAGTTTTGTAATCCAGCGCTTCACCTGTATAAGAAATGAAGATAGTGGGGATACAAAGAGTGGTATCTACTACGAATGCTGGTGAAGAAACATCCCAGGCCGTATATCCTCGCGCTTCGAAAGTGTTGCGGATACCGCCGTTAGGGAAAGAAGAAGCATCCGGCTCTTGTTGGATCAGTAGTTTTCCGGAGAAGCGTTCGATCACTCCGCCATCTTCGCCAAATTCGATAAAGCCGTCGTGCTTCTCGGCTGTTCCGTCTGTCAGAGGTTGGAACCAGTGTGTGTAGTGAGTGACGTTGAGTGACTTAGCCCAACTTTTCATACCGTTAGCAATTAAATCTGCTATTTCACGGCTGATAGGCGTACCTTTTTCGATAGCATCGGTTACAGCTTTGTAAGCTTCTTTAGGAAGATACTCTTGCATCTTCTTGCGGTCGAACACGTGGCTACCATAATAATCAGAGAGTTTGTTGGAAGGGGCAATAACTTCCAGAGGTTTCCGGTTGGAAAGCTCTTGTAAAGCAAAAAAACGCATTTTTGACATAAATGGTCTATTTTTTATCGGTTGATGGCGCAAAATTATATGTTTTTTCTGAAAGTACCCCTGTTTTTGAGGGGGTATTTTCAGAAATAACTTATTTTTTATTGATAATGCCCCCTCAGGAATTTGGCACTTACGAAAACTGTAGGGCGTTTGGGTTCCATGTCGGAATTTCATATAATGAAGAACATCTATCATACTTTTACTATAAAAGATGGGTATCTATCATACCTATACTCCGTCTATCTTAGTGTAGTATTAGGTGAAGTACCCCTTTGAAGGCATCAAGATGCATACATTATAGTAAGCCGTATTATCTTACCAACATTTAGTTTGTTGCACTCTAGTGAATAGACCTTTGCACTCCAGTGAACGGTTTTTTCCACTAGAGTGCAAAGAACCGTTCACTGGAGTGCAAAGATTGACTTCTCCCTTAGAGAAAACGGTATTATCCATTGAATAATAAATTGTTAACTAGTATATTTCATATAAACAAACAATGATTTGTTTGCAAAATGCTATTGCCGTAGGAATAAAAGCAGTACACACAGAAAGAAGCAATCAGTTCTGTTGATGGAAAACACGCCAGATATACTATGAGAAATACCGCCAACGAGTATGAGAAATGAGGTGAAATCGGGGGTGTTTTGCTGAAAAACTATGAGAAATGCCTATTTAGGAAATCATTTCTCATAATCTATCTATTTGATTATATTCGCTTTATATGGATACTATGAGAATATGAGAAATGGAAACGAAAAATTCAGAAAAGAGGTCTCTGAAGCTGATAGGAAGATTGTGTTTAGTTTATTTCCGAACCGATATCAGCTAGTTCATTTTTTATTGATTGTAATTGGGGAAAATGTTTACGCAAAATGAAGAACTAAATACGCAATTGAGAATAGATAAGAAAAATGAACCTTTTAACTTTGCGCTTATTATAACCTATTAAGCAATATATTATGGGACGAAAATTTTCACGAATGTGTTATATATTAGCTTTGACCATATTTGTATTAGTTTTTCCGGGCTTATGCACTGAGGCCGCTCCTCGATGTACCGAAACGAGTATGTGGTTGAATGGTAGTGTGGAAAAAACAACGTGGATGAAGTGTCTTCATGATACACTGTTAATGTGCAAAATATCCATTCCCGGTACGCATGACAGTGGCACTACCAAAGGTGGAGATATGTTGAAAACACAGTCTGAAACCATTCCTGTCCAGTTGCAGTTGGGAATTCGCGCTTTCGATATTCGTTTGGAAAAGAAAAATAATAAATTAGGTATCTTCCATAGTTATGCTTTTCAGGATCTATATTGGGAAGATGATGTTTTGCCCGCCTTCATTTCTTTTTTGCAGGCGTATCCTTCTGAAACATTGATTGTCTCACTGAAAAAGGAGGGCGGAGAGTTGCAGGATTATGCATCTTTAGTGTCTGCTTCTTTGAGTAATCCTGTATATCAAGATTATTTCGTAACAGATTTTCACCCTGAACTGACATTGAAAGACTGTCGCGGAAAGATTCTTTTTTTACATAGGGATTCTGCAATGATTAATTATCCGGGTGCTGCTTGTGTAGGTTGGGAAGATAATAAAACCTGTCTGCTTATTCTTTGCAATAAAGATGGGAAAGAAGGTCGTGTGTTGCTTCAAGATGAGTACCAATATGAGTCAGGCAAAGATGCTGGAAAGAAAATAACAACAATTATTCGTAATATTGATGTAGTGTCTGACCAGCCCGCTTCTTCACGTAAGTGGGGTATTAGCTTTGTCAGTGCAACCGGATTACCTTTGGGAACACCTAAGATCTTTGCAGACCAAATTAATCAACCTGTAGCAGACTATCTGGAGCAGGAACACAAACGGAACTGTGGCATTGTTTTTATTGATTTTATTAATGATAAAGGCGGTAAAGAACTGGTGGAATATTTAATTGAAAGCAATATCAAGTGAGGCTACTCTACCGAGGCAAACAAAATCTCTTTATTATGAAGTTCTTTTAGCAGAAATGCGCAAAGTGAAGAATATTATACGCATTTGGTACTTTATAAAGGGTGTCCAATTCCTACATTTGTCTATAATTAAAAATAAAAAAGTGTAATGCTATGAAACTGTCAATAGATTTAGGTGGAACCCATGTTCGGATAGCACAAGTGGAGAATGGCAGGTGTCTTAATAAGATATCGGTTGCTTGTCCATCGCAGCAAGATGCTTCTACGATTCTCAATTTACTATCTCAGCTTATTGAAAGAATGATGAACGAACATGTAGAAGGCATTGGCATAGGTGTCCCTTCTATTGTAGATTCGGAAAAAGGGGTTGTTTATAATGTGGCAAACATCTCCTCCTGGAAGGAAATTCATTTGAAAGAGGCTTTGGAAAGTGAGTTTAGAGTACCTGTTGCTATCAACAACGATTCTAATTGTTTCACTTTGGGGGTGAAAATGTTCGGTGAAGGGCAACCTTATGCCAACATGGTGGGAGTGACGATAGGAACTGGTATCGGGGCAGGGGTCATCATTGATCATCGTCTCTATGGCGGCGAATTTATGGGAGCAGGCGAAATAGGAACATTGCCATATTTAGATTCCGACTTTGAGCAATATTGTAGTAGTTTCTTTTTTAAACGGTACAATACTACTGGTGCTGAGGCTGCTGAAAAGGCAAATAGTGGAGACAGGGCTGCATTGGAAATATGGAAAGAATTTGGAATTCATTTGGGTAACCTTATGAAAGCAGTTCTTCTGGTGTATGCTCCGCAGGCTGTTATTTTGGGAGGAGGTATTGCACCAGCATTTCCTTTATTTAGAGGAGCTATGGAAAATGAGATGCGGATTTTTCCTTACAAAGTTATATTGGATAGAGTAGAGGTGAAGGTTTCCCATCAGAAAGATGCTAGTTTGTTGGGAGCTTCTGTTCTGATAAAGTAATCAAAGTATAATCTTTTTGTAAATCGAATATAATTCTGTCTTGTGACCTTTGGGGCAGATTTATAATTATCAATATTATAAACTTTAAATTTTAAATGTATGAGACAAGCAAATTTTAGGATCTATCGAAAGATTCTGACTATTTTGTTAGTGCTGTTCTTGTCTGCAAGTGCTTATGCACAGCAAATCACAGTGAAAGGAACAGTGAAAGATCAAACGGGTGAGCCTGCAATCGGAGCCAATGTTTTGATCAAGGGAACTTCTAACGGAGTCATTACAGATGTGGATGGAAAGTTCGAGTTGTCAACTGATAAAAATGCCGTATTGGTTATAAGTTATGTTGGCTATGCAAACCAGGAAGTGCAGGTTACCGGTAAACCCTTAATGATTATTCTAAAAGAGGATTCGGAACTTCTGGATGAAGTAGTTGTGTTAGGTTACGGTGCGAATTCACGTAAGCAGGATTTGTCGGCGGCTGTAGGTGTATTGAGCAATACCGAGGAATTAACCACTCGTCCGGTCAGCTCTACAGAAAGTATGCTGCAAGGTCAGCTGGCTGGTGTCACGGTACAAGCCAACGGTGGTGACCCTACTGCTACTCCTACGATTACTATCCGTGGACAAGGTTCTTACAAACGTAAAATTGCTGGTGTTGAACAAGGTGGGGATAACGTACTCTGGGTAGTTGACGGAGTTCCCGGCGCTCCTATTGCTTCAATGAGTGATATCGAATCTATCGTAGTATTGAAAGATGCTGCCTCTGCTGCTATCTATGGTGCGCAGTCAGGTGCAGGCGGTGTAATTTTGGTCACTACCAAAAAGGCTAAGGCAGGTACGCCCACTCTTAGTTACGAAGGTACTTATGGGATTCGTCAGGCTACAAATTTGCCGGAGCCACTGAATGCTGAGGGTGAATTAGAGATGCGTAAACGCTCTTATGCCAATGCGGATATGTCACTTCCCGATGGTTGGGATGTGGCAAAAAATCCGTGGATTGGCACCACTCGTACCAATTGGATGGACGAGATTTTCCGTACAGCTTTTTATCAACGCCATAACATAGCGTTGAATGTAGGTACAGAGAATTTTTCGAGTCGTTTGTCTTTCTCATTTGATAATGACGAAGGAGTATTGATCAATACTTATAATAAGAATTATTCGATACGTTACAATGGTAAGTTCGACTTGAATAAATGGGTGTCTATCAGCGAAGATTTTGTTTGGAAAAATACGGAGAGCCGCACAAAGGATACAGACGATGCATATACAGGTCCTGTTTTATCAGCAATCTATATGCCAGCCAGTGCTACTGTATATAATCCGTTGGATGGAACTTGGGGAGGAACCACTACTGAAGATCCTGAATACATAGCTAAGTATGGAAGCAATTTTGCAGGTGCCCATGGTGATGCTGTTAACCCGGTACGTCTGTTGAAAGCGGAAAACCGTTTTAACAGAACCAGTGATGTTTGGAGTACTACAAGTTTGCAAATAGCCAATGTACTACAGGGGTTAAAGTTTACCAGCCGTTTCACTTACAATCTGAAGAGTAATAATTATAAAAATTTCCGTCCTATTCAGGATGAACCGGGTAAGCCCAATAACTCAAATAACATGGATATAACGAATTATCGTAGAGATGCATGGAAAACTGAGAATACGCTGACTTATGATAATACTTTCGGAAGACATACAGTAGGCGCATTGTTCTCTACTACAGCTGATCATTTTGTAACGCGCGGTCTTGATGTTAACGGTAAGAACTTTACCGATGAAAGCCCATATTTGCAATATCTGGCATATGCAGGTTCTACTTCGGCTACCGATTATATGACAGGTCCTGATGCCAATGTCTCATTGGTGGCCCGTTTGGCTTATTCTTACGATGATCGCTATTTTGCTACGGCCTCTTGGCGGCGCGATTATGCAGGCCGTTTACCTAAAGAAAATAATTTTGGTGACTTTCCGGCAGTTACATTGGCATGGAAGATTTCTAACGAGAAGTTCTTTAAGAAAAATGATTTCATCAGTTTGCTGAAATTGCGTGCTTCTTGGGGACGTGTTGGAAACTTGGGCTCTATTAACTATAATTACAAATCGCTTTTGTTGGGAACAACGTATTGGCAGGAACAAGCTCAATATGGTGTGATGAATAATACAACCTGGAATAATTTCGTGTATAACTCTACTGCCATGAACAAGAATCTGACATGGGAGACTTCTGAACAGTACGATTTAGGTTTGGATGTCGAAATGTTCAATAGCCGTTTGTCTTTGTCGTTCGACTACTTTGATAAGCGTACTTTTAACCTGATTCAGGAACAGACCATGGATTGGCCGAGTACTATCGGATTGGATCCGATGTTGATTAATCAAGGTGAAGTTCGCAATCGTGGTTTTGAAATATCAGCAAACTGGAGCGATCGTATCAACAAGAATTTCTCTTATTTTGTATCAGGTAACTTTTCGTATTTGAAGAACTGGGTTTCCGACATAGGTGTGAAGAATGCCGATGGTACTCCTGGCGTATGGACTGATAGTGATTCTAAATTCCGCAATATTCCTTTTACTCGTCAGACTGCAGAGGGAGAACCTTTGAATTCGTACTATTTGATTAAGACTGCCGGTATTTTCCAGAGTGATGCCGAAGTTGCTGCCTGGAATAAGGAGCATGGTACTTATGTTACCGACTCTAATGGTAACAAAGAGTGGAAAGGCATTCAGGCAAATGCCAAAGCCGGTGACTTAAAGTTCGTAGACTACAACAATGACGGTAAGATTGATGATAAAGACCGCCAATATTGCGGTAGTGCTACTCCGAAGACAACATATGCTTTCACATTAGGAGCTACTTATAAAAAACTGTCTGTCAGCGCTATGTTTCAGGGTGTAGGTGGTGCTCAGGCATTCTATGCTGCGAAATATATGACGTTGAGCGATGTAGATGGTAACTTTAACCGTACAAAGGAAATTCTGAACGCCTGGAGTCCGACGAATACCTCTTCAAATATCCCCAGACTGTCAAAGAATGATCCGAATTCAAACTTCAGTACGGCATCTGATTGGTATTTGGAGGATGCTTCTTATTTGCGCCTGAAAAACCTGACTGTTTCCTATGACTTATCAGGCGTATTGCAAAAGTGGTCGCATCTGAAAGAGCGCAGTAGTCGTATGTCTGTCTACTTCAGTGGTGAGAATCTCTTTACAATAACCGATTATTCGGGTATGGATCCGGAATGTGGCGGCTGGGATGCTATGAAATATCCTGTATCCAGGGTATTCTCTTTTGGCGTGAAATTAACTTATTAATAAAAACAGAGATTATGAAAAAATATATACCATTATTGGCTTTATCGGCCTTGTCATTATGCTCTTGCGCCGACTTTCTGGATGTGCAACCGGAAGGAAATCCTGCTACTACATCCTATTTTTTGAATGATGAACAAGCAATTGATGCCATCGACGGACTTTATGCGCCTATCCATCAGGAAAAGGGCTTCGGACGTGAATTGTTTTGGGAACAAGGGGCAGCCTGCGATATTGTTTGGGCTAAGACACGCGGTTACAATTCATTGGCAACATTTGACTATACCGGTAATGAAGATCCTATTAAGGGAGGATTTGATTTATTCTATCAAAATATGGCTCGTTCCAACTGGATTATCAAGCAGTTGCTTGACAAAGAGAAGAAAAGTGGATTGAGCGCAATAGAACATCGTAGCTTGGGCGAAGCCTTTTTTATGCGTGGCATGGCCCATTTCTGGATTGCTTACCGTTACGGAACGAAAGAACAGGGAGTTCCTTTCGTACGCTACGAAGATTTTGAGGGGGACTATGATAATTCTATTCCTCCACAGCAGGCCTCTGTAATCGATGACTATAAGTATATTATAGAAGATATGGATAAAGCTATCTCTTATTTGCCTAAATTTGAGGAATATACAGATGACGATAAAGGGCGTCCGCATAAAGCTGCCGCTGTGGCTTACAAGGCTAAAGTATATGCTTATTGGGCTACTTGGGATGCAACCCAGTGGAATAATGTGATTACTATGGTTAATTCATTGGAAACTGATTATAACCGTGACTTGGCTGACACTTTTGCTGAAATATTCTCTTCTGATTTTAAAGATTTTTGGAACAAGGAGTATATTTGGTCTATTCCTTCCAACGGCGGTTCTTCCGGTGGTGGTGTTGAATTTGTAGGTGTGATTCTTGAAGACAAAGGCTGGGGTGTGTATAACGGCTGGGGACAGATTAAGCCATCTTATGATATTTATGAAGAGATGGTGAAAGACGGTGTAGGTAATGAACGTCTGGTACGTTCCATTTTGGAATATAATCAGGAATTCCAGTTCTTTGGCGAAAAACGTAAGTTCTATTCTGATACGAACCTGGATGTAGGTTTCCAAATCAATAAGTATATGGATCCCTTTAAGCATAAGGATGCCGATAAAGAGGGGTATGTAAACACGAATGGAAACTGGCCGACTGCCCGTATAAACTTCCCGTTGATTCGTTTTGCTGAAATGTTGCTGTTCCGCGCGGAGGCTTATCTGATGACAGACCAACCGGGTAAAGCCAAAGAGGACTTGAACCGTATTCGCAAACGGTCTAACCTGACAGAATTGACTGAAAACCCTACTATGGCGGATTTGTATCACGAACGCCGTTGTGAATTAGCTTTTGAATATACCGACCATTTGTTCGACCTCAAGCGTTGGCATCGTTCTTCAAATGCTGAAATTAAACAACTGGCAGAGAAGGAACTGAACGCTAGTCCACGTATCCGTAAGTATGCAGACCGTTCTAATCCTGAATCCAGCTTTACTATAGAACCTTATGGTGACTATAAGGTAAAGAGTACTTATAAAGATTATATGATGGTATTCCCATATCCGTATGACCAGATAACTAAGTCTAATGGTAAGTTGAAACAGAATGACGGCTATAATTAATCTTTCTTTTTGAAAGATATCCATCATGAAATAGAACATTAGTCTGATCTGCAAGGATTGACATCCCAAAAGGTAGCAATCCTTGCAGATAAAACTTTCAAACATGTAATTTGATGAAATTTAAAATTCTTACATGTGCAGTCATTGCATTTTTTGTTTTCAGTTTTTGTTCGTCCGGTAAACAATCCCCTGTTGACTATGTCGATCCCTTTATAGGGACGGGGTTTCATGGTCATACTTATCTGGGTGCAACCGTTCCTTTCGGTGGGGTACAATTGAGTCCCGACACCCGTGCTGGAAACTGGGATGCTTGTGCGGGATATCATTACAGTGATACTACTTTAAAAGGCTTTTCGCACACTCATCTTAGCGGAACGGGATGTATTGATCTGGGCGACATACTGTTTCGTCCCACCACTCAAAGACCGGACTTAACAGCAGAAGGAAGTATTTGCCGACCGACAGCTTTTTCCCACAAAGATGAGAAGGCATCAGCCGGATATTACTCGGTATTGCTGAGAGATGAAGGGATAAAAGCAGAGTTGACTGCAACCGCTCATGTCGGTGTGCACCGGTACACATTTCCTTCTGCCAAGCCCGTAAGTATTATCATAGATTTGGCTCATTTGCTTGATAATGAATATATTTATGAAGCCGAGTTAGAACAGACGGCTTCCAATGAAATTGCAGGAATGAGAAGAACCAGAGGTTGGACAGATAACCAATATGTTTATTTTGTTGCCCGGTTCTCGAAACCTTTTCAAACTGTTGGTTTTGTACAGGATAGAAAGATGTTTTCTGCTGAGGCTAAATTGACCGGCACGGATTTGCAAGCCGTTCTTACGTTTGACGATAAAGACAGTGAGCCTGTTATAGCCAAAGTAGGACTATCCATAGTCAGTGTGGACAACGCGCGTGAGAACCTTGACGCTGAAGTAAAAGATTTCGATTTTGACGCAGTGCGTGCTGCCGCCCGTAGTGCTTGGGAACAGGCACTTTCATCCATTACTGTGGAGGGAGGCAATATAGACGATTTGAAGAACTTCTATACCGCTATGTATCACGCTATGGTTGTGCCCGATGTCGTGAGTGATGTCAACGGTGAATTTCGCCGGCACAATATGGAAATAGGTCAGTTGTCTAAAGGTAAAATGCAATATTCCACTTTTTCCCTTTGGGATACTTTCCGTGCGTGGAATCCCTTGATGACGCTGATTGATACTACATTGGTCACTAATATGATCGATTCTTATCTTGATATTTACGATGCTTCAGGTGAACTTCCCATCTGGCCGCTTTCTGCCGGAGAAACGGGAACTATGATAGGATACCATTCGGTTTCTGTTATTGCGGATGCCTACTTGAAGGGAATCAGAGGCTTTGATGCGGAAAAAGCATTGGAAGCAATGATTGTTTCTTCTGAGAAGAATAAGAAAGGTGCGGATTACTATATAAAATATGGCTTTATTCCTTCGAACATTAAAAAAGAATCCATATCTTGTCTGTTGGAATTTGCTTATGATGACTGGTGTATTGCACGTATGGCACAGGAGATGGGAAAAGAAGATATTTGTCAAAAGTACATGGAGCGTTCGCAGAACTATATCAACGTATTTGATGGTTCTACAAAGTTTTTCCGCCCCAAACGGATGGATGGTAATTGGGAAACGCCATTCAATCCTGTTGAAGTGGGACGTGCCTATACCGAAGCTACTGCCTGGCAATATCGTTTTTTCGCCCCTCACGATGTGAACGGAATGGCACAACTGTTCGGAGGAGAGGAAGAGTTTATCACTGCGCTTGATTCTATTTTCACTGTAGAATCGGGTGTGAAAGGCGACCTTGTGGACATTACTGGCCTAATAGGACAATATGTTCATGGGAATGAGCCGAGTCATCACATCGCTTATTTGTATGATTATGTAGGACAGCCTTGGAAGACACAAGAGATGACACGCCGGTTGCTTCATGAAATGTATAAGCCTGTGCCCGGGGGAATCATAGGTAATGAAGACTGCGGGCAGATGTCTGCCTGGTACATACTATCCAGTCTGGGTATCTATTCTGTATGTCCCGGAAGTAATGAATTTGCGCTGACCAGTCCTCTGTTCGAGAAAGCGGTTGTCAATTTGGCAAACGGAAAGACGCTGACTATTCTTGCCAACAACCCGAAGAAGAATATTTATATCAGTAAAGTAGAGCTGAACGGCAAGCGGATAGATACCAATTTCATCACTTATGCACAACTGATGGAAGGTGGTGAACTTCGTTTTACTTTAACCGATACACCGGATAAGACCCGGGGAATTTCAGCAGAGGCCGCTCCTTATTCCTATACCCGCGAAAATGTGGTGTCCATTCCTTATGTGGATAGAGATTTGAATCTCTTTATGGATAAAACAGAAATCACTCTTGCTACGGCAACCGCAGGAGCCGGAATCCGGTACACGTTAGACGGAAGTGAGCCGACAGAGTCATCTCCACTTTATGAGAAACCGTTCGAGTTGGATAAGACCACTCAGATAAAGGCAAAGGGATTTAAGGAAGGTTTCCGCCCAAGCAAAGTCTTGTCTATTCAGGCTACCAAAGCCGAATTGAAAGCTGCACTTCCGGTGAATCCCATTTTAAACGGTACTTCTTATAAGTATTTCGAGGGTACATATCAGAAAGTGGCGGATATTGAAAAGACACCTTTGCTTGAAACGGGCATCATGTCGGAACCTTCCATCAAGGATGCCAAACAGGAAGATCACTTTGGTTATATATTTACCGGGCTTATCAACGTCCCCGAAGATGGAGTCTATACTTTTCAGACACGCTCGGACGACGGCAGTGTTTTGTATATAGACAATGAACAGGTGGTGAATAACGACGGTTCTCATGCCGCCATTCCTGCTACCGGACGTGTTGCTTTAAGAAAAGGTTTTCATCCTTACAAACTCTACTATTTTGAAGATTATGAAGGCGAACATCTCAGTTGGGCGTGGAAACTTCCTTCTGCAGAAGAGTTTGAACCCGTTCCTGCTTCAACTTTATATGTGAAATAATAAACAATACTACCATGAAAAAAATAGCTTTTTTATCTTTGCTAATACTTGGTGCATCATGCAGCCAAGTGAAACAGCAGCCTACCAAGCCTGCACCAATCAATGTAATGTCATTCAACATTCGTTATGACAACCCGGAAGACAGTCTGGACAATTGGAAATTCAGGAAGGACCGTGCGGCTAATGCTGTCCGATTCTACGATGTCGATGTATTGGGCACGCAAGAAGTGCTTCATAATCAATTGGAAGACCTCAAGCAGCGCTTGCCGGAGTACGGAGTCGTAGGTGTAGGCCGTGAGGATGGAAAGGAGAAAGGAGAGTATAGTGCTCTTTGGTATAAGAAGAATCGTTTTGATTTACTTGATTCGGGATATTTTTGGTTGAGCGAAACGCCCGAAGTGCCCGGTTCTAAAGGATGGGATGGTGCTTGCGAACGTATCGCTTCGTGGGCGAAACTGAAGGACAAGACTTCCGGCAAGGAATTCTTTGCCTTGAACACTCATCTGGACCATGTAGGCGTAGTGGCACGGCGCGAAGGAATCAGCCTTATGCTGGACAGAGTGAACCAATTGAGTGGCGGACTGCCGGTGATTGTTACAGGGGATTTCAATTCGGAACCGGAATCGGATGTCATCAAGCACGTGACTGATCCTGCTAATCCGGAACATCTGACGGATGCTCGTCTTGCGTCGCCTGTTGTTTACGGTCCGGCATGGAGTTTTCACGACTTCGGCAAGATTCCTTATCAGCATCGCCCGTTGATTGACTATGTGTTCATTCGCAATGGATTCGATGTGCTTAGATATGGTGTACTCGCCGAAACGGAAAATGAGGCTTTTCTGTCAGACCATGCACCGGTTTTAGTGACAGTTGAATGAGAGTTTTAAATTGTACAAAAGAAATTATTGATAAAAATAATGACAATGAAGAAGATGTGGAAAAACTGCATATTGGCAGTATTGGTAGTTGTATTATTGCCTGCCTGCGCATTTGCGCAAGATCGTCGTGACAAGGAACAAACGTATGTGTTGGAACATCCTTATGAAGTAACCAAGATAGCTCCGCCCAAAGGGAAGAAGATTAAAAATGTTATTCTGATGATTGGTGACGGCATGAGTCTTATGCATGTTTATTCTGCATGGACTGCCAACCGTGGAAAGTTGTATCTGGATAATTGCCAGACAGTAGGTCTTTCTAAAACTTACTGCTCCAATAAACTGATTACTGACTCCGGTGCAGGTGGTACTGCGTTGGCTACCGGACACAAGACGAATTATCATGCCGTAGGCGTAGATACGGAAGGACGTCCCTTGAAGTCGTTGGTGGATTATGCTGCCGCAAAAGGCAAATCAACCGGTATAGCAGTGACTTGCCGTCTTTGGGACGCTACTCCTGCCGACTTCTGCTGTCACAATAAAGATAGGGATGCCGAAGCGGAGATTGTGACGGATTATGTGAATTGCGGCGTGGATTACGCTTTTGGCGGTGGTGCCAAGCTTTTCGAAAATCGTGAAGACGGTCGCAATCTGTTCGAGGAACTGCATGCCAATGGTTATCAGACCCCTCGCAGTTGGGAGGAATTGGCAGGTATAAAGAGCGGAAAAGTATTTGCTGTTCCTTATCCGGTAGACACCCCGCTTCCGGCAGAACGCGGTGATCTCCTTGCACGCGCTTCGCTGAAAGGCATCGAGTTGCTGAACCAGAACAAGAATGGTTTCTTCATGATGATAGAAGGCTCACAGTTGGACGATTACGGTCACTTTAACGACCTTGACTTGTTGATGCAGGAAACGCATGACTTCGACCGTACGATCGGTGCTATTTACAAATGGGCTGCCGAAGATGGAGAGACGTTGGTGGTAGTTACCGCCGACCATGAAACCGGTGGACTTACGTTGGTGGACGGTGACTTGCAGGAAGGTAAGATTGTATGTAAGTTCTCTACGGGTGGTCATAGTGGCGTGATGGTTCCGGTCTATGCTTTTGGTCCCGGAGCCGAAGAATTCACCGGTATTTATGAGAATACTGCTGTTTGCGACAAAATAAAGAAATTACTCGGTCTATAAATTCATAAACAACTATTTCCCATGCTGAAACACATTATATTTGCATGCTTGCTTTCTTGCCCGGCAATGACTGTGCTGAATGCTCAAAGCTGTGGTAATGATGACAAATATCATCTGCCTTATAAAAATACCTATGTCAAAGAACCGTTAGTCACCGAGAATGAGTACCGTGTGGCAAAACCCGAGACAATAGAACCGAAGAGCTTTAAAGAAGCCCGGAAAATTCTGCCGTGTCCCATTTGGAGCGGGCACGAGAAGGAACTGGAGATGTATTGGAGAGCATGGGAAATAGCTATCGGCAATATCCGTGCTCCCCAACCGGGTTCCGGATTTGTTTCCAGTTATCTGGATACCGCCTATAACGGAAATATTTTTATGTGGGATACCTCTTTCATTCTGATGTTTGCCCGTTACGGCACCCGCTTCTTTCCTTTCCAGCAAACATTGAACAATTTCTATGCCAAACAACATCCCGACGGTTTTATCTGTCGCGAAATAAAGGCGGACGGTGCCGACTGCTTCGAACGCTACGACCCCACCAGCACCGGCCCCAATCTGATTCCCTGGTGCGAAATGGTCTATTATCACCAGTTCGGTGATATGGAACGCCTGCACAAAATATTTCCGGTGCTTTGCGGTTATTACAAATGGCTGAAACTGAACCGTACCTGGCGCAACGGAACCTATTGGTCGAGCGGATGGGGGACTGGTATGGACAATATGCCTCGCGTACCGGCAGGTTATAACCCTATCTACAGTCATGGGCACATGATTTGGCTGGACACCAACCTGCAACAACTGTTCACAGCCAATCTCCTTCTCGAAATGGGGTTCTACCTCGAACGCTGGCAAGAAATAGAAGATTTTGAAAGCGAAGCTCAGATGCTGAAAGAATACATCCATGACAATCTTTGGGATGAAGAGTCCGGTTTCCTTTATGACCAGTATGCCGACGGCACACTTTGCAAAACGAAGGGGATAGGGGCTTACTGGGCATTGTTCACCGATGTGCTCGATACCATCCGACTGGATCGTTTAGTGAAAGAACTGGATAACCCCGCCACCTTCAAACGTAAATACCGGATTCCTTCTTTATCCGCCGATAACCCCAAGTACAAGGATAACGGCCGCTATTGGCAAGGTGGAATATGGCCGGGTACTAACTACATGGTGATGCAGGGGCTTGTAAAGAAGGGCTATCGCAAACTAGCCAGAGAAATTTCCCTCAACCACTATTCCCAGGTGTTGGAAGTATTTAAGAAGACAGGAACCTTTTGGGAATATTATGCTCCGGAAAGTGCCGAACCGGGATTTATGGCAAGAAAAGAATTTGTAGGATGGACCGGTCTGCCGCCCATTGCCGAATTGATAGAGTTTATCATTGGTATTCAGGGAGACTATGCCACAAAGCAGATTGTCTGGGATATGAATCTGACCGAGACTAACGGAATCGAACGATATCCTTTCGGTCCTGATGGAGTGATTGGCATGAAGGCGGAAGCACGCCGTTCAGCAAGCGATGAACCTCACATCACAGTAGATTCAAATATAGAATTCGAGTTGCTTGTGCTCTATGGTGGAAAAGAGAAGAGGATTCAAGTTACCCCCGGTAAGCATACTTACTAACAACCAACACTGACCATGAAAAAGAAAATGTCACGACGCCAATTCCTGAAGACCGGAGGGCTTGCTTTAGCAGCCATGACCGTGCAGCCCTCTTCCATGTTTTCCGCGTCTTCAATCCCTGGTTTGAAATATGTTTCCTTGCGTCCGCCTAAGGAGAAGAGGCATTTTGTTTCCAAGGCTGTAGAAGCAACCATTGAAGAAACAAAGCAAAAGATAAAGGATGAAAAGCTGCGCTGGATGTTCGAGAACTGTTTTCCTAATACACTCGACACCACCGTCAGACACGGATTGAAAGATGGACGTCCCGATACTTTTGTTATCACAGGTGATATTGACGCTATGTGGCTACGTGACTCTTCTGCACAGGTATGGCCTTACCTGCCGTTGATGAAAGGCGATAGCGACCTTCAGTGGATGGTGGCAGGATTGGTCAACCGACAGGTGAAATGTATACTGACAGATCCCTACGCCAATGCTTTCAATGACGGTCCGTTGGGTAGTTATTGGGAAACGGATCACACACAGCACATGGTGAAAGAACTGCATGAGCGCAAGTGGGAAATAGACTCTCTATGCTATCCCATCCGTTTGGCATATCACTATTGGCAATTGACGGCCGATGTTTCAGTGTTTGATACGAACTGGCATGAAGCCATGAAGCTGGTAGTGCAAACCTTCAAGGAACAACAACGCAAGCAGGGCTTGGGACCCTATAGCTTTACCCGCGATTGTGACCGCCCCACTGATTCGCAGATAAATAATGGCTGGGGAGCACCTGTCAAGCCCGTCGGGCTCATCGTTTCTTCTTTCCGGCCTTCGGACGACGCTACCCAATACGGTTTTCTGATACCGTCCAATATGTTTGCAGTTGTATCGTTGAGGCAGTTGGCGGAGATAGAGCACAAGGTATGCAAAAATGAAACCTTTGCCGAAGAATGCGCGGCGTTAGCCGACGAAGTGGATGCCGCTATTCGTAAATACGGAACTTTCAACCATCCCGTCTGCGGACGAATTTATGCCTTTGAAGTTGATGGATTCGGCAATGCGCTTTGCATGGACGATGCCAACGTTCCCAGCCTTTTGGCTGCTCCTTATCTCGGTTACTGTTCTATCAAGGATGCTATCTATCAGAATACCCGCAAAATGATCTGGAGTGATAACAATCCCTACTTTTTCAAAGGCAAGGCAGGTGAAGGAGTGGGAGGACCTCATGTAGGACTGAACTATATTTGGCCCATGAGCATCATAATAAAAGCTTTCACTACGGACGATCGCGAGGAAATCGCGGCTTGCTTGAGGCAGCTTCGTGACACGGACGGAGGAACTGGTTTTATGCATGAATCTTTTCATTCGGAGAATGCTTCGGATTTCACCCGTTCTTGGTTTGCATGGGTGAATACTTTGTTTGGAGAGCTTGTGCTCAGAACCATTCGTGAATTCCCTGATATTTTAACACAAAGATTATGAAGAAAGTATATTGGATAATTGCCGTTTTGTTAACACTGATTTCTTGTGGGGAGGGCTGTCATACTTCCATACAGGCTAATGGCATTATTCCCCTTCCCAATGAAATGGTTATGGGACGGGGAACCTATATTCTGCAAGGCGAAACGAGTGTGGCCATCTCGGAGGATGAAGCCTCACAGAAAGTCTTCCGCTACTTAGCTGATGCATTGAAGAACACTTCTGTCACCCTGAAGCGTGTGTCTCAAACAGAGCCGGGGGATATTTGTTTTCTGACAGACAGTTTATTGCCGGATGAGGCTTACACATTGGATGTTTCCTCCGGTGGCATAAAAATAAGTTCCAATGAAACTGCAGCAGGATTGTTTTATGCTATCCAGTCTCTGTTGCAACTTATGCCGGCGGAGATTTATAATGCCGGCAGGAAGTATGATGGAAAGATAGAAATACCAGCAGTCAACATGACAGATGTTCCCCGGTTTCCCCATCGCGGGGCCATGATGGACGTAGGCCGTAATTTTCAGCCTAAAGAAGAGGTGTTGAAGTTTCTCGACTTGATGGCCATGTATAAACTCAATAAGTTTCATTTTCATCTGACGGATGACCAGGGGTGGAGGATAGAGATTAAGAAATACCCCAGACTTATCGAAGTCGGCTCTCATCGCAACCAGACCCAAGTAGGGCATTGCGACTACTATTATCCGCGGCGTTTCGACGGAAAAGAACAAAGAGGGTTCTATACGCAAGAAGATATAAAAGAAATCGTGAAATATGCCTCCGACCGTTTTATTACCGTTATTCCTGAAATTGAAATGCCGGGACACGCTTCCGCTGCATTGGCGGCTTATCCGGAATTCTCTTGCGGATTGGGGAAAACGTACGTTGTACGCGATTATTTTGATGTCTTTGATGAAGTCTATTGCCCGAAAGAAAATACATTCACCTTTCTGGAAGATGTACTGACAGAGGTTATGCAACTGTTTCCCAGTCATTACATTCATATCGGTGGCGATGAGTGTCCGAAGAAAGCGTGGAAGAAATGCAGCCATTGCCAGGCATTGATGAAGCGTGAAGGACTGGAAGATGAAGAGGCTTTGCAGAGTTGGTTTATTCATCGGATGGAGCGATTCGTGAATAGTAAAGGGCGTGATATCATTGGCTGGGATGAGATTTTGGAAGGGGGGCTTGCCCCTAATGCTACGGTAATGTCGTGGCGTGGAGAAGAGGGAGGTATTGAAGCTGCCCGTCAGAAACACAAGGTTATTATGACTCCCGGAGATAGATGTTATTTTGACCATTATCAGGAAAGTCCGGAGTTTGCACCGTTGGCTATCGGCGGTTTTCTTCCATTGGACAGCGTGTATGCTTATGATCCGACTCCTGCCGTACTGACTTCCGAAGAGCAGTCTTACATCATAGGTACACAAGCTAATATCTGGGGAGAGTATATCCAGACCCCTGAATATTTTGAATACATGGCTTTCCCCCGCCTGTTGGCGATGTCTGAAGTGCAATGGACACAACCGGGAAATAAGAATTTCGATTCATTCCTCCGCAGGTTGGACAAAGAGTTCAGGCGACTGGATTTTTGCGGAGTTAATGCTTGCCGGAACTTTTATGAAGTGAACTTCACAGGAGCATGGAACGAGTTTCTCCAAACTTATGAAGTGACTATGAAGACATTCTGTCCCAATGCGGAGATATATTATGCAGTGAATGATTCTGTACTGTCTCCCTCCTCTTCCGGTTTTTACACGAAGCCCGTCGGTTTGTGCGCAGATGCTACTGTTTATGCGGTAGTATATAGAGATGGAAAACCATTGGGAAAGCCTGTTCATCAATCTTTTGTTGTAAACAAAGCTACCGGACGTCCCTATCAATGCAAGCCACTTCCGTCAGCAGAGAAAGAAAATGAGGGCATCGGCCTGACGGACGGGATTCGCGGTTATGCACGTGATTTGCGTCGTTGGGTCATCTTCAGGGGAGATACTGTTCGGGTGACAGTCGATCTTGGTAGGACTATGCCTGTAAGCAAAGTAGCTTTCGCTTCTTTGTGGCGTCCCTATGATATGCTTTGGCCGGTAAGCGAACTGCATATTTCCACTTCTGCGGACAACAAGGTGTTTACTTCTGCGCACAGTGGAAAGTTCACCTATGATTTCACGCCTACCGAAGGCACTTGTTTTCCGGCATCGCTCTCGTTTCCGGAGATAATGGCACGATATGTCTGCCTTGAATTTGTCTACGGCGGCCCGTGCCCGAAAGGTTACTATCACGAAGGACAGCCAAGCAGACTGGCTATTGATGAGATAGAATTATATTGATCTTAAAAAAAATGTGTGTTATGAAAAAGAAAACTTCTTTTCTGTTTTTGTGGATGTGTACGCTTCTTCCTGTTCTGCTGTCGGCTCAAGCTCCGGGCCGGTTTGCTTTTAAAGACGGGAAATTTGTGATAGCACAGTTTACGGACTTACACTGGACACCGGAATCACCGAAATGTGCTGAAACTGCTGCCACTATCCGTGCTGTTCTGGCATCCGAACACCCCGATCTTGCCATATTGACCGGTGATGTGGTGACTGACGATCCAGCCCTTAAAGGCTGGGTGGATGTAGTCAATATCTTCAATGAAACCAAAACCCCCTTCGTTGTGACTATGGGCAACCATGATGCGGAGTATATGACGCGGGACGATATTTATGATTTTCTTCTGAAGTCCCCTTATTATGTAGGAGCAAAAGGACCGGCGGATATTATGGGATGTGGCAATTGTGTCATTCCTGTTTATGGTTCGCAAAGGAAAGGAACGGTAGAAGCATTACTTTACTGTTTGGACTCCAATGATTATCAGCCGAATAAACTTTATGGTGCGTATGATTGGATTCATTTCAACCAGATTGAATGGTATCGCAGGCAGAGTGCAGGCTTCACTGTCGCTAACGGTGGAAAGCCTGTACCAGCACTGGCTTTTTTTCATATTCCGCTCATTGAGTATAACGAAATCAGAAGTGACGGAAAAACTTATGGAAACGATAAGGAAGGTGGAGTGGCCGCAGCGAACATTAATTCGGGTATGTTTTCTTCCTTTCTTGATATGAAAGATGTGATGGGAGTATTTGTGGGACATGATCATGACAATGACTTTCTTGGAATGGATAAGGGAATCCTACTGGGGTACGGACGGGTGACCGGTACGGATGCTTACGGCTCATTGACCAGAGGGGGCCGTATCATTAAACTGTATGAAGATCAGTTTAAATTTGATACATGGATAACTACACCTGCCGGACGCGAAGCTTCCTATTATTACCCGTCGGGCATGAATTCTGAAGAAGAACAGACTATGACTTATCTGCCGGGAGTGAAAACATCTTCCGGGAATCCCGGAGTGGCATATACTTACTACGAAGGAAAGTGCAAGCGTGTTGCTGATATAGATACTTGCAGTAAAGTAAAGTCAGGGGTAATGAGTAACTTCTCAATCAAAGAGGCTGCCGTTACCGATCACTTTGCTTATGATTTTCGTACATTGGTAAGAATCTCCGAAAGAGGTGTCTATCGTTTCTATACTTATTCCGACGATGGTTCCCAACTTTACATAGATGGTAAATTGATTGTTGATAATGACGGCGGACATAGTGCTCGCCGTGTTGAAGGAAAGGTAGCTCTTGAAAAAGGCTTTCATGAGTTACACTTGCTGTACTTTGAAGACTATATGGGGCAGGAACTGGAAGTAGGATATGCGGGCCGGAATGTTCCGGAAACTACCCTGCCGGACAGTATGCTGTTCTTACCCGATTGATTCACCGATAATACAGTTCATCATCCGGTGTTCTTTTCTGTATTCATTGGGAGAGACGTTTTTTAAAGCTTTGAATTGGCGGGACAAGTTCTTAAAATTACTGATTCCGACTTGTTCCGCCACGTCTGCGATAGGGGCATCGCTGGCCAGTAACATCTGCGCAAAACGCTCCATTCTAAGATTGAAGATGTATTTATGGATGGATTGTTTTGTAACTTGTTTAAAGCGGATTTCCAACAAACGGCGTGATAATGGTACTTGTCTGACAATATCCGATACAGTAATTTCAGAAGCCAGATTCTGATGAATATAGGTCAAGGCTGTGTGAATGTGTACATCAGTCGTCGCATAGAAATCTGTTGATTGCCTGTTTACAACATTTACCGGTTGTAACACTACGTCCCGACAGTCTCTTTCTTCATCATTTAATAAGCGATCTATCATTGCGGCAGCCTCGAATCCACCTCTTACGATGTTATGGTTGATGCTGGACAAAGGAGGTTCGGAGAGATTACATATGATGTCGTCATTGTCAACCCCTAATATCGCTATTTTGTCCGGCACTCTGATATTGTTCACACGACAGACTTCTGTGATGCGGTTTCCCTGATTATCATCACACGCCATGAGTGCTGTTGGTTTTGGCAACGATTTCAGCCATGTAAGCAAGGGGGGAGATTCATAAAACCATAAGTCATCCAATGATTGATCCTGATATACATGAAAGTTACTGCCGAAACCATGAGCAGATATACATTCGTAGAAACCTTCACAGCGTTCTTGTGACCATACGGCATCTCGATAACCATAGAACGCGAAATTCTGAAATCCTTTACTCAGAAAGAATTCTGCCGCCATTTTTCCTGTTGCGCGGTAATTGCCGGTGATATTAGGAATATTGTTGAACCTTGATTTGTAGTCTTGTGCTAAAGCAATTATACCATTCTCGCGAAATATATCTACATTATCATTATTGTCAAATCTTCCGATAATAGCATCTGCTTGCCAAGCCTTTGCCCATTTTAACACTCCTTTTATGCCATAGCTGTTCTTATAGGAAGGTGGCATCCGGCAAACTACCCATGGATCATGACTCTTTGAATAGGCGAGTATACCCTTTAGCAAATTATATGAAAAGGTTTCTGTGAAGTCGGTTAGTAATATCAGTCGAATCATGGTCGTCGGTTATATAAAGATGTTTATTTTGATTACACAAATATAAGATTTCTATTTTTATATTCCTAACAAATGTCTGATGTTTTATAATTAATAATCTACCGTTATGTATTCATCCTGTATGAAGGTTTTCTTCTGATAACTCTTTTTAGTGTCTAACTTTCCTTGCTTTTCGATATTCTTTTTTATATTTGCCTACGTTAATGAAGGAGATACGACGATTGAGAGATAAAATATTGATAGGATGCATATTGTGTCTGTTCTCTTTTATTCCAAAGGGGGCAGCCAATAATTATATAATGAATCCTTATACCCACCAGGAAATCTCTGCTGACTCCATCATAGAACGTGTGATGACTTTTGCACCTTTGTATGAAACAATCGTAAGCGATTATCGTGCGAACTTATATATAAAAGGTAAGATGGACATTCAGAAGAAGAATTTTATTCTCCGTTATGTACCTTCTATGTTTCGTTTGCAAAAGGGTGTTCGCGAATATCTGCTTGAAACATACAGTGACCTTCATTATACGGCTCCCAATATTTACGATCAGAAAGTAAAGGCCTCGCAGGGAACTGTGAGAGGAAACAGGGGATTGCCGGGTTTGCTTGAATACTTTAATGTAAATATCTACTCTTCGTCTCTGTTGAATGATGAACGCTTATTATCACCACTGGCTAAAAACGGACAGAAATATTATAAATACCGGATAGACAGCGTGATGGGAGATCCTAACAATCTGGATTATCGGATACGTTTTATTCCCCGTACCAAGAGTGACCAGTTGGTGGGTGGATATATGGTGGTCAGTAGTAACGTTTGGAGTGTTCGTGAAATTCGTTTTTCGGGAAGATCGGAACTGATAACATTTACCTGTTGGATTAAGATGGGGGATGTAGGTAAGAAAAATGAATTCCTGCCGGTGCGCTATGACGTAGAAGCTCTTTTTAAATTTCTCGGAAATAAGGTGGATGGTAATTATACCGCTTCTTTAGACTATAAATCCATCGAACTGAAAGAAAAAAAAGTACGCAAGAAAGAGAAAAGAAAATATAATCTTTCGGAATCTTTCTCTTTACAGTGTGATACGAATGCATATAAGACGGATGCTTCTACTTTTGCTATCATGCGGCCGATCCCTTTGGATGAAAGTGAGAAAAAACTATACCATGACTATACCCTTAGACGTGACACGACTACGGTACAAAAGCAATCCAAGAGTCAGGCCTTTTGGGGAACGATGGGTGATTTGATGGTAGAAGATTATAAATTCAATTTGTCCAATATCGGAAGCGTACGGTTCTCTCCGTTTATCAATCCGCTCTTATTCAGTTATAGTGGAAGCAACGGTTTGTCCTATCGACAGGACTTCCGTTATAACCGTCTTTTCAGAGGGGATAAATTACTTCGCATTGTGCCTAAGCTCGGATATAACTTTACGCGTAAGGAATTCTACTGGTCACTGAATGCCGACTTTGAATACTGGCCGCAGAAACGGGGATTCTTCCGGTTGAATGTGGGTAACGGTAACCGTATTTATAGTAGTAAAGTGTTGGACGAACTGAAAGCTATGCCGGACAGTATCTTTAATTTCGATTTAATTCATCTCGATTATTTCAAGGACTTGTATTTCAATTTCCGACATACCGTTGAAGTAGTCAACGGACTGGATATCGGTCTGGGGTTCTCCGCCCATAAAAGAACAGCGGTAGAGCCTTCACGTTTTGTAATCACCGGTGACTATCCGATGCCGCCCCCGGAATTTATGGATAAATTCAAGAACACTTATATCAGTTTCGCTCCCCGCATCCGGATAGAGTGGACTCCGGGACTCTATTATTATATGAACGGAAAACGAAAGATTAACCTTCATTCTTTATATCCGACTTTCTCGGTTGATTATGAACGGGGTATTAAAGGAGTGTTCAAGAGTACGGGCGAATATGAAAGAATAGAGTTTGACCTTCAACATCAAATCCGGATGGGATTGATGCGTAACATTTATTATCGTTTCGGATTCGGAGCATTCACCAATCAGGATGAGTTGTATTTTGTGGACTTTGCCAATTTTTCCCGCCATAATCTTCCCGTAGGCTGGAATGATGAAATCGGCGGAGTATTTCAGGTGCTTGACTCACGTTGGTATAACTCCTCCCGCCGTTATGTACGGGGGCATTTCACCTACGAAGCTCCGTTTCTCATTCTTAGGCATCTGATGAAGTACACCCGTTATGTGCAGAATGAACGTATTTATATCAGTGCCCTCTCTATGCCGCACCTTCAACCTTATTTGGAAGTAGGATATGGCATCGGTACGCATATTTTTGACGTAGGAGTTTTTGTGAGCAGCGAAAACTGGAAATTCGGGGGGATAGGCTGTAAGTTCACGTTTGAGTTGTTCAACCGATAGTTTTCTTTGTTCCGGTTGTTTTATCGAAAGATTTTACTTATCTTTGTATAAGAGAGGATGAGGACCGAATTTAGCATCAAAGAGGTGTAGTCGCCTTGTAAGCACAGGTATTTTCCTAGAAAATAAATTCTAAGGTATAAATACCTAAATTTATTTTAGTAAATAACTCATCCTCTCTTCTCTTTTTTTATATGCATATACAAAATGGACGGAATTTTAATAACGATCATTGTTATTACCGCTTTCCTGGTTTATAAGATGATTTCCTCAAGCAGGAAACAGGAGGGGTATAAAAGATGGAAAGCAACAAGCAGTGGTAAGGAAGAAAAGACTACTAAGGTAAAATGGGAACACGGAGCCTGGCTTAGGCATGCTTTGGGGGGAACTGTTCCGAGAGCGCAGTATGTTCAAAAGTTTGATGAATCGGCTGTTGTCTGGTGCGCCAACCTGTTGGGGGTGGAAACGGTGCGGTTGAAGGAAATATTACGGGATGTTTCCGAACATTACCGGGAGTTCTGGATGAGAAAAAGAAAGGGAGGTTATCGGATGATTTCTGCTCCTGACAAAGAATTGCAATCTATTCAAACCACTATTAATTCTCGAATATTATCATCTGTGACACTGATTCATCCGGCAGCAGTAGGCTTCCGGAACGGTCATTCTGTGGTTGATAATGCCAGTCCTCATTTGGGAAAACGGTATGTGTTGAAAATGGATATTCATGATTTTTTCTTTTCGATACGGAGCCGGAGGGTAAAAAAGACATTTGAGAAGATCGGTTATCCGGAAAATGTGTCTAAAGTATTGGGAACATTGTGTTGTTTACACAGACACTTGCCGCAGGGAGCGCCTACAAGTCCGTCGTTGAGCAATATCGTCGGGTATGAGATGGATAGGAAATTAGCGGCACTGGCAGCGGAATACGGACTGGCTTACACCCGTTATGCCGATGACCTGACTTTTTCGGGAGATGTGTTTCCCAAAGAACAAATCATTCCTCGAATCAAACAAATTATCCGCGATGAGAAATTCGAACCGAATCATAAGAAGACCCGTTTTATCAATGAGTATGGCAGGAAGATTATTACAGGAGTATCTGTCTCTTCCGGTGCGAAACTGACAATCCCTAAAGCCAGAAAGAGAGAAATCCGGAAGAATGTCTATTTTATCCTGACGAAAGGTTTGGCGGAACATCAGCGCCGGATTGGCTCGAGTGATCCTGTCTATCTGAAACGGCTGATTGGAGAACTTTGTTATTGGCGGTCAATAGAACCGGACAATGCGTATGTATCCGATTCTATTAACCGTTTGAGATGTTTGGAGAAAGGGTATTAATCTAATTGGCAATCGTTACCCGTTCATTTTCTATCTTGGCGTAATTCCTTTTCACAGCTTCGCGAATACCTCTTTGCATGGCAGCGTCTATGTTCGATCCCATACGGGCAAAGCCGAACAGTTGCGCGCATGCTTTTATCAAATCTGCTGCAGGCAGGCTGATGGAGTCGGTCAATAGTTGCCGGATGGCATTGGCTATCTCTTCAGGTGGTATGTCTGTCGCTTCCCGGTCGGAAACCGGGCGATAGACTGAATAGGAAGCGCATTGTTCTTTGTCGTTCCAGCAGAAAACAAGTCCTTCGTATTCTGTGCGATAGATATTCAATGTGTCGAGTGCTGTTTCTATCTGTGCTTCTACCCGTGTTCCCAAGCGGCTGATTCCCCATTCGGACAGGATTTTCTTACAGAGCAGGGATTTACTGATTGGCGCCTCGCTTTCCATAATCTTCCGTATTTGGGAGAGGAGGATAGAGTAACTGTCCGTAAAGAAAAAGTCTTCCGGTGAATAACTGTATGGGGTAATCTTTGCAAACTTGTACTTTTGCTCTATCCGGTTTTGAGTAGAAAGAACGGAAGCTGTTTGCTTTTCAGGAGTAGCAGGCGATGCCTTGAGCACGAATGAATGTTCATTGTTGGTTATTTGTGCAGCCGGTGCAGGTTCTGCCACTTCTGTCGGAGCAGAGCCGGTTCCGGCTGCTGTCATTGAGCCGACTTTTGAACTCTTTTTCCGGGCGATAGCCTCTTGGATAGTTGCCATTACTTCGTCCGGCTTTTCCCACCAGTCCATTGTCCATATCCGGTAGATGTCCCATCCGAGTGCTTTCAATACATTATTCTGCACAATTTCCCGGTCACGTGCGGTCTTGGTGCGTTTGTAGTTTTTGCCGTCACAGATAATACCTAACTGATAGTTAGAGGTGTTTTCGGTGTCGACGATACCTATATCTATCTTGTATCCGGAGCAACCGATGTCTGTATGCACGGTGTAACCCAGTGAGCGCAGTCTGTCGGCAATGATCGTTTCGATGGAGACTGTTGCTTCCGACTGTTGTCTTGTCACGCTGTTGATGGTGTTTCGGGTTCCCTTCTCCGCATATTCGAGGAAACGTTTTAGTCCGGCTACTCCGATGGAAGAAGTACGGTTCAGGTCGATCATATCCGACCTTAGGGTGGAATAGATAATCATCTCATACCGGGCACGGGAAACGGCTACATTCAATCTTCTTTCACCGCCTGCCCGGTTCAGGGGCCCGAAATTCATGCTGACGCGCCCTTCTGCATCCGGACCATAGCCCACAGAGAAAAGAATGACATCGCGTTCGTCTCCCTGCACATTCTCCAGGTTCTTGATAAATAACGGTTCGTCGCATTCCAACGCCAGAGTTTCCAGTTCGGGGTAAAAGATAAAGAGGTCGGATAATAAGTCTTCTATCAAGGCTTGTTGGACAATGCTGAAAGTGACTACACCGATACTTTTCTTTCTTAATTCCTCGCTTCTCAATCTTCTCGCTATTTCGTCCACCACTGCTTGAGCTTCCGCCCGGTTCTGGCGCGACTTGCCTTTATCATAGTAACCGTTGATGTTGACTATCCTGACTTTCGATTCGATGTTGTCCGGCGAGGGGAAAGTCATCAGTTTGTTATCGTAATATTCGGAGTTGCTGAAAGCGATGAGGCTCTCGTGCTTGCTCCGGTAGTGCCATAATAAATATTTGGAAGGAATAGAGAGGGCGAGACAGTCGTCAAGGATACTCTCCAAATCTTCCATTTCAATGTTGTCTTCATCAATGGTGTTGACCGAGAAGAAACTCGTAGGAGGCATTTGTTTCGGGTCGCCTACAATAATGACGTTTTTACCCCGGGCAATGGCGCCCACCGCTTCATAAGTAGGCATCTGTGAGGCCTCATCAAAGACTATCAAATCAAATTTATCAGCGTCCGTGTCAATGAATTGAGCGACGGAAAGAGGACTCATCAGCATACACGGGCACATGCGCGACAACAAAGTGGGAATCTGGTCGAACAGCTTACGAATGGATATGCCGCGGGCATTGTTGCGGATATTCTTTTGGAGGATACCCACTTCTGAACTTTGGATGGCTTCTTGAGTGAAAGACGGAATGTTGGAGGCCAACCGGGCATACAATTCTCTTTGGGTCGTTTCTTCGAATTTGGCGGATATTTGTTTGTATTTAGCAATGATGTCATTGAATATCTTACCGTTGAATAATTCCAGAGTCGGTTCTTTGTCGATGATATACCGGATAGCCGCCTGATAGAAACTCTTGCGGAAGCTGTCTGTAAGTTGCCCGGTAGGAATATTCTTTTCTTTATATTCCGTCGCAATAAATCCAATTCCCAGGCTATGCAGGGTTTGGTAGGCTTGTAGCCACTGATACCAGTCCTTGAGCTTGTCGAGGTTCTCTTTCCAGGTCAGGGCTTTAGACAAGGCAATCGTTATCCAGTCGGCTGAATCGGTATAAAGTTCTTCAGTCGAGATACCCAGCATGTCGGACAGTTTCTTTTCGGTGGTTGTGAGTGTATCTGCGAGTTGATACAGTTCATTGAAGGAATGGGCATGAATGTCTCTGAATGTTTGAATTCCTTCTGTGAGTTGTGCGGACAAATTCTGCTTGATTTGCGAAACTTTGGCAATGTCTTTAGCATAGTTCAACAAATGCGAATGAAGGGAAGTCATGTCGTCGATTATCTGTTCAATGGTGTTCCAATCCTCGTTCTTGCCGGGTCGTCCGAATAGGGAGGGAAGTTGTCCGGTGTATTTCTGAACGGCTTCGGTTTCTTCCTGATACCTGATAATGCGGTGAAGCAGAGGTTTGATGTCTTCTGTTTCAATCGCTTTTAAAGCATATATGTTGATTGCCTTTCTGATTTTCCGCTGTCCGAAATATCTGGGAAGGAACCACTGGTCGGATACCCGGTTCCATTCGGCTAACATCTGCTTTGCGTTGATGGACAGGATTTCTTGGGTGAATCCGGTTTCTATCTCTTTCCTTTGTTCATCCCGTTTCCGTCCGTGAACCACTACTTCCCGGTATTCATTCAGTGTTTCGTTGAGCAATGGCAGAGTCAGCAATCCGGGAGTCAGTTCCGGAATGTCGAGTATTTTTCGGATGATGTGGACAATCGTCCGGAAATCCTTGCGTGTAGGGCGTATATCCGTATCTTTTAGAAGTACGGAGAATACATTCAGCTTCTGCCGGATGGTGGTTAACAAGTCGACAAATCCGGTGAGCAGTTGGGAGGACTCCTCTTTAACGGCTGATGAATATTCGGTAATCGAGATGCCCGTTAATGGATGCTGATAAGGATGTCCGCACGCATTGGCCGTCCGGACTAACAGCTCGATGGCTTCTTCCCATTGGGCAAATGTTTCTTTATCTAATGTATCCAGATAAACTTGTGGAATATCAAAACAAGATTCGACGTCCACGGATTGATAATGAATAATGGCGTCGTATAATGAAACCCCGAACGGGTATTCTTTATGTAGGGCTTCGATATATTGATTCAATTCCGCCCGTAAATTCAGCAGGCGTTCCGCTTCCTTTCTGAATTCTTCGGGAGGTGTCTGCCTGATAATTTCCGTAGTTTCTTTCAGTTGCGAGATAACGGCGGATTTCTTTGTCTTGTTGGAATGAATCTCCAAGCAGAACGGAGCCAGGCCGATAGCCGCCAGTCTGTTTTGTACAACGGAGAGGGCAGCCATCTTTTCCGCAACAAATAAGACGCGTTTTCCTTTGTAAAGCGCATTGGCAATGATATTGGTAATCGTTTGCGATTTTCCTGTTCCCGGAGGGCCGTGCAGGATGAAAGTCTTGTCATGTACGGCTTCGTAGATGGCTTCCAGTTGTGAGGAATCGGCGATGATGGGTAATACAATGTCTGTGGGCGACAGTTGCTTATCCATATCCGTTGCATCTATTTCCTCTGTGGCGGCTTCCCATTCTATCTTTCCGTTGATGAGGCTGGACACAATCTTGTTCTGAACCAGTTTGTTGGCGTTGTTGTGGATGTCGTTCCACATGATGAATTTGTTGAAAGAGAAAATACCCAGAATCGCTTGCTCTTCCACGTCCCATTTGCGCTGGTTCTTGATGCTGTTGCGAATGATGGAATAAATCAGTTTGACATTTACACCACTTCCGTCGGTAGGCAGCGGGTCTAACCCTGATAGGGCGATTCCGAAATTTTGGCGGAGCATTTCCAATAAGGTGATGTTCATCATCGTTTCTTCCTCCCGAGAACGGATAACATAACCTTTGGCTGCCGATTTACGGATGATTTCAACCGGCAACAGCAGGATGGGAGCGTAGCGGGGGCGTTCGCTGGAGGGGGTCTCGTACCATTTTAAAAGTCCGAGAGCCAGATAGAGCGTGTTGGCTCCATTCTCTTCAATAGAGGTACGCGAAGACCGGTATAGATGGGTCAGTGCTTTGCCTAAATCGTTTTCGGATAGATAGAAACGTAGTCTTTTCTGTGAAAGTTCAGAGTTGACGAAACCAACTACAGGATCAGATTCCGGTATGGAGGAATAAATCCCGAAGTCCATTGCCGGACTCTCCCAATCGGCAGGACGGTGAAGGATGCGAAATTCTTCTCCGTCGGCCAATGCATCTTCCAGGCAGGATAGATTAGCCGGAATGAGTTGGAGCGTGTTTTTGGTGATCCGGATATTCAGCAGATTGTTGCGCAGACTTAAATCCAGCAACCGTCTTTCCCATAACAGTTGTTTGGTAATTACGGTCTGGGTTTCATTGCCTGACAAATCATACGGATTGATACTTTGCGGAGTGGCATGAACGGCACTTTTGGGAATGTCGGTCTCCTTTTCTTCTACTTCCCATACCTGCCCGTGCAGAATGCGTTGGGGGATGGGGCGGATGCCCGAATGTCTCGCTCTTTTCACATCTATGGCAAGAATGAAGTTATTTCCATCCGTCAGCTTTCCGTTCGCTTGCTTCACTGCATCGTCGAAATCGGACGAATGTCCCATGTTCATGCAGGTCGTTTCGACTAACGTTATGTCGTAGATCCCTTCGGCAGTCCGTTTGGTCAACAGAGAGACATCGTCAATGGTAGGGTCAGGGAAAGTTTCCGGCACTAGCCAGGCTCCCGCAAAAGCATGCCCTTGAGTGATGATAATGAGTGCATTCAGTCCGATTGCCTCCAGGCAGGAAGCATAGAGTAAGGCCATATCCAGACAGGTTCCCAGTTTCTGTGCCATCACGGAGTTGGCTAGCCGGACACGCTGGCCATATTCCTCGAAGCTGGCGGGGATGGTGCTGTATATAATCTGTTGTTCCGTGATAGCCGTGTAGATGGCGGCCATCTGTTTCCTTACCCGGTCCGGAGTACGGCTTTGATATTCGTCGAGGGACGGATTATCAGTCCATTGCCCCAGGATGGAAGCGGCTCTCTTGATGATCGGCAGAATGGCTGTATGATTGGGGGTGATGAAAGCGGCCAGCATTTCGGGCAATACATTGATTCCTCCCCATTGGTCGTATGCCAGAATGTCGATAGGGTAGGTTTGGCTGAATACGGAAACTGCTTCGGAAGTAATTTCAATTTTCAGATTGCCGGATAAACGTTCGGTCAGCTGTGTGAAATAGTTGGCGGACAAAGTGAGGTTGAATGATGACAGGCAGATCGAACTGTTTGCCGGAATCTGTTCCACAGCTATCGGAACGGCGTTTCCGAAAGTCGGCTCTGTTGTGATTTGTACCTGAATGTCCTTCAGTGGGGCAGGTGTCGTATTCTCAATAGAAAGCTGATGAATGACCGATGCACCGTTTTGTTGTATCGCAAAATTAATAAGCGGTAAATAGTCGCATTGCACCTTGACTTTGTCCAATCTCTCGTCCATGGCAAAAACTGTATAAATTAAAGATTGCAATATTACAAAAAATACGGATATAATTCTCTTTTCTTCTGCCATTCTTTTGTCAATCAAGAAAATATTTCTACCTTTGCGCCCGATTTATAGATAATATAATGTCTTATTTAATTAAAGTATTAAACAATTTATTTATTAATGGAAAACTTAAAGAACGTAGCTCCTATTGAAGATTTCAACTGGGATGCTTATGAAAATGGCGAATCAGTAACCAATGCAAGCCACGAAGAACTTGAAAAAGCTTACGACGGTACGCTTAACAAGGTGAACGACCGTGAGGTTGTTGACGGAACCGTAATCGCAATGAACAAGCGTGAAGTAGTTGTGAACATCGGTTACAAATCAGACGGTATCATCCCATTGAATGAATTCCGTTACAATCCGGATCTGAAGATCGGTGACACAGTAGAAGTGTACATCGAAAATCAGGAAGACAAAAAAGGACAGCTCGTTCTGTCACACAGAAAAGCCCGCGCTACTCGTTCTTGGGATCGCGTTAACGCTGCTCTGGAAAATGAAGAAATTATCAAGGGTTACATCAAGTGCCGCACGAAGGGTGGTATGATCGTAGACGTATTCGGAATCGAAGCATTCTTGCCGGGTTCTCAGATCGACGTTAAACCGATCCGCGACTATGATGTATTCGTTGGCAAAACAATGGAATTCAAAGTGGTTAAAATCAACCAGGAATTCAAAAACGTTGTTGTATCTCACAAGGCTCTTATCGAAGCTGAACTGGAACAACAGAAGAAAGAAATTATCGGTAAACTTGAAAAAGGACAGGTTCTTGAAGGAACTGTTAAAAATATCACATCTTACGGTGTATTCATCGACCTTGGTGGCGTAGACGGTTTGATCCACATCACTGACCTTTCTTGGGGACGTGTTAGCGATCCGAAAGAAGTGGTTGAACTGGATCAGAAGCTCAACGTTGTTATCCTTGACTTCGATGACGAAAAGAAACGTATCGCTCTTGGCTTGAAACAACTGACTCCGCACCCATGGGATGCTCTTGACACTGACTTGAAGGTAGGTGACAAGGTGAAAGGTAAAGTGGTTGTTATGGCTGACTACGGTGCATTCATCGAAATTGCTCCGGGCGTAGAAGGTTTGATCCACGTTTCAGAAATGTCTTGGAGCCAACACCTGCGTTCTGCACAGGATTTCATGAAGGTAGGCGACGAAGTAGAAGCTGTTGTATTGACACTTGACCGCGAAGAACGTAAGATGTCTTTGGGTATCAAACAACTGAAACAAGATCCATGGGAAACAATCGAAGAAAAGTATCCTGTAGGTTCTAAGCATACTGCAAAAGTTCGTAACTTCACTAACTTCGGTGTATTCGTAGAAATCGAAGAAGGTGTTGACGGCTTGATCCACATCTCTGACCTTTCTTGGACTAAGAAAGTAAAACACCCATCAGAATTTACTCAGATTGGTGCTGACATCGAAGTTCAGGTATTGGAAATCGACAAAGAAAACCGTCGTTTGAGCCTTGGCCACAAACAACTCGAAGAAAATCCTTGGGATGTATTCGAAACTGTGTTCACTGTAGGTTCTGTACACGAAGGTACAATCATCGAAATGTTGGATAAGGGTGCTGTTGTAGCTCTTCCTTACGGTGTAGAAGGTTTCGCAACTCCGAAACACCTTGTAAAAGAAGACGGTTCACAAGCACAGTTGGATGAGAAACTTGAATTCAAAGTGATCGAGTTCAACAAAGACGCTAAGAGAATCATTCTGTCTCACAGCCGTATCTTCGAAGATGTAGCTAAGGCTGAAGAAAGAGCAGAAAAGAAAGCTGCTTCTGGTGCTAAGAAGTCATCTTCCAGCAACAAGAGAGAAGATTCTCCGATGATCCAAAACCAAGCTGCTTCAACTACGCTGGGCGATATCGACGCTCTTGCTGCATTGAAAGAACAGTTGGAAGGAAAGAAATAATCTGAATAGAATATTTTCCAGTGAAAGGCGCTCCCGTTTGGGGGCGCTTTTTTTGTTCACCACAGAGGACACGGAGGACGCAGAGGGTAGGGAGGATATAGAGGATATAGAGGACAGGAAGGATATGGAGAATACAGAGGATTGAAGGATTGATTTAACAAACTAACGATGGTAATATATTTATTTATATAAACTACCCTCTTCTCCTCCGCATCCTCTCCATATCCTCTTTACCCTCTGCGTCCTCTGTGTCCTCTGTGGTGAATAGAAAAAAAGTTTCTTCCTTTGCAAGATTAAATGTGAAATGTCCTATCTTTGCATACCATGGAAAAATTCGAGTTACATATATTGGGATGCGGCTCCGCTTTGCCTACCACGCGACATTTTGCGACCTCTCAAGTCGTGAATTTGCGTGAAAAGCTTTTTATGATTGATTGTGGTGAAGGGGCACAGATGCAGTTACGCCGTTCCCGGCTGAAATTTTCCCGGTTGAATCATATCTTTATCTCTCATTTACATGGTGACCACTGTTTCGGATTGCTGGGATTGATCTCTACATTCGGATTATTGGGGAGAACTGCCGATTTGCACATCCATTCTCCACGGGGATTGGAAGAGTTGTTTGCCCCGATGCTTGCTTTCTTTTGCAAGACACTGACTTACAAGGTATTCTTTCATGAATTTGAAACGAAGGAACCGGTGCTCATTTACGATGATCGTTCGGTGACTGTAACGACGATTCCCTTGAAACACCGTATTCCCTGTTGTGGTTTCCTTTTTGAAGAAAAACAGCGTCCTAATCATATCATCAGAGACATGGTAGACTTTTATAAAGTCCCGGTCTATGAACTGAACCGCATCAAGAACGGAGCGGATTTTGTAACTCCTGAGGGAGAAGTAATACCCAATTTACGTTTAACCCGCCCTTCGGCTCCGGCGCGTAAATATGCTTATTGTTCCGATACAATCTATCGTCCGTCCCTTGCTGAACAGATTAAAAATGTAGATTTGCTTTTCCATGAGGCTACCTTTGCACAGACCGAGCAGGCACGCGCTAGGGAAACTTATCATACCACTGCTGCACAAGCTGCACAGCTTGCTGTGGATGCTAATGTGAGACAACTGGTGATCGGACATTTTTCCGCCCGTTATGAAGATGAATCTGTCTTACTTAATGAAGCGTCCGCCATTTTCCCACAAACCATTTTAGCGAAAGAAAATTTGTGTATTGACGTTGATGGAGGGACTTGTCTATGAAAAGTAGTCGATTGCTTTGGGGAGTAATCATCCTGTTCTTTGGTTGTTTGGCAGCCTGTAAAAAAGAGAAGCCTCAATCTCCAATACCCGACTCTTTGTCTTCCCTCCGGGAACTGTTCCATCCTGCTTATCAAATAAATGCGGACAGCATTCATCAGATGATTCGTATTTGCCTGAACGAAAATCCGGTAACTCCCTGGGATTCGGTTTTGCTGGCACATTATCAGGAAAAGGATGAATTCTTTTGGCTGAATGATTCTCTCATATCCGATAAACCTGCCGTACAGGTGGCGGACTCGATGTTATTCTGGTTAGGAAATATTTCACAGCATGGAATTAATCCGGATTATTATCCTGTCGATAGTATTCGTGGAGAATTGCAACAGATACGTACCTTGAATCTGCGCGAAGGGAAGACGATGAACCGTCTGCTGGCAGACGTGGAATATCAGTTGACAGCCGCCTATCTTTCGTATGTGTGTCAATTGAAATTTGGATTCCTGCCTTCGGAACGCAGATGGAACGACTCGATAGACCACATTCCTCTGAAACATTGTGATACGGAGTTTGCAATGGCTGCCCTTGATTCTTTGCGTGCAAACCCTAACGCTGCTTTTCGTCGGGCGCAACCCTCTTCTCCGCTTTATCATAAGATGCAGGAAGAGTTGGTTCGTGTGAATGGCTGGGGAATGACAGATACTACGGATTATTATCGGGATCGGCTATTGGTAAACATGGAGCGGGCACGTTGGCAATATGCATTGGATAAAGGACAGAAATATGTGATAGCCAATGTGGCGGCATTTATGTTGCAGGCCGTCAACGAAGAAACGGACTCTATTCTGGAGATGCGTATTTGTGTGGGGACTGTGAAGAATAAAACTCCCCTATTGTCAAGCAGGATTTATTATATGGAATTGAATCCGTACTGGAATGTGCCTCAAAGCATTATCCGGAAAGAGATTATCCCTACTTACCGTAGAGATACGACATATTTTACCCGTAACCGCATGAAAGTGTACGATAAGAATGGTACGCAGGTAGATCCCCGTAGTATTAAATGGGCGAAGTATGCAGGAAGTGGCGTACCTTATACGGTGAAACAGGACAATAAAACGGGGAATTCGTTGGGACGTATCATCTTCCGTTTTCCCAATCCTCATTCCGTATATCTGCATGACACTCCCTCCCGGTGGGCTTTTACACGGAATAATCGTGCGGTGAGTCACGGTTGTGTCCGTCTTCAAAAAGCCCTCGACTTTGCGTTTTTCCTGTTGAAAGAGCCGGATGAATTGTTGGAAGACCGTATTCGTATTGCAATGGATATCAAGCCGGTGAGCGAAGAGGGAAAGAAGCTGCCCATCAGTGTGGCTTATCGTGAATTGAAACATTATAGTTTGGAACAATATATACCTTTATTTATAGATTATCAGACGGTTTACCTGTCTGCCGATAATAAATTGAGGTATTGTGAGGACATTTATAAATATGATCCGTCCTTACTAGAGGCGATGAATAACCTGAATTTGAAACCATAAATAAACATACAGATACGAGAGATTATGACCCCTTATAACGAACGAGAAGTTCTGAAACTCCTTCAGGAGGAGAGTACACAGCGGAAAGGATTTGAAATGATTGTGGGGCAGTATAGCGAGCAATTGTATTGGCAAATCCGCCGGATGGTACTGTCGCATGAGGATGCGAACGATCTCCTGCAAAACACTTTCATCAAGGCATGGACGAGTATTGATTATTTCCGTGCTGAGGCGAAGCTGTCAACCTGGCTCTATCGTATCGCGCTGAACGAGTGTCTTACCTTTCTGAATAAGCAGCGTGCCATGACTACCGTAGATATTGACGATCCCGAAGCAGTAGTTGTGCAAAGGCTGGAGAGTGACGCTTATTTTTCAGGCGACAAGATACAGATGTGCTTACAAAAAGCCTTGCAGACTTTGCCCGAAAAGCAGCGTATGGTGTTCAACCTGAAATATTATCAGGAAATGAAGTACGAAGAGATGTCGGAAATCTTCGGCACGTCGGTCGGTGCACTGAAAGCATCTTATCATCATGCGGTGAAGAAAATAGAGAAGTTTTTAGAAGAAATAGATTAAACCTTTTAAATGAGACACTGTCTAATGAAAAGAGAGGAGAAAAACGTATGAAAGAAGAAGATATTTTATTGAAGAAGCTTGGAAAGGAAAATTCCTTCAAAGTGCCCGATGGTTACTTTGAGAACCTGACTTCGGAGATAATGAATAAACTTCCTGAAAAAGAGAAAGTCGCTTTTAAGGAAGAACCTGTCAGCACATGGACAAGACTGAAACCATTGCTCTATATGGCAGCTATGTTTGTAGGGGCGGCCTTGATTATCCGGGTGGCGTCAACAGACCATAAGCCTGCTACGGCAGATGATGTAGCGGTGACAGAAGTAGATACTGAAGTAGTTGTATCTGACGAAATGATTGATGTAGCAGTGGATCGTGCCATGCTGGATGATTATTCGTTATATGTTTATTTGAGTGACGCAAGTGTAGAATGATTTATAAAAACTGATTGAATACAGAAAATGAAAAAACTAATCGCATGGATCGTTTTGTTGTGTGGCTTTATGCCTGTTCTTTGGGCTGCTGATGGATGTGATCAGCATTTATCCCGGGAGGAGTTCAGGGAAAAACAAAAAGCTTTCATTATCGAACAGGCTGGATTGAATAAAGAAGAAGCAGCCAAGTTCTTTCCCGTTTATTTTGAACTCCAGGATAAAAAGAAGAAACTGAATGATGAGTCATGGGATTTGATGCGCAAAGGCAAGGATGATAAAACAACGGAAGCTCAATATGCAGAAATCAACGAGAAAGTGGCCAACAACCGTATTGCTGCCGACCAGCTTGATAAAACTTATTTGGGTAAGTTTAAAAAGATTCTTTCAAGCAAGAAGATTTTTCTCGTGCAACGTGCAGAGATGCGTTTTCACCGTGAAATGATAAAAGGTATGAATCGTAGCAAAGACAAGGGAGACGATTCAAAGAAGAAATAAAGAAAAACAGAGCGTCTGATTCGTATGAACAGACGCTCTGTTTGAGTAAAATGGAGGCTCTGTCCGGTGGGAATAGAGCCTCTGTTTTTTTATGCCGGTAAGGAAGTTACAGTCCTTTTTTCTTTGCTTCATTCCAAATGGCATCCATCTCTTCGAGAGACATATCTTTCAGACTTTTTCCCTCCTTGATGGTGTGCTCTTCCAGATAATTGAAGCGGCGGATAAACTTCTGGTTGGTAAGTTCCAGTGCATTATCAGGATTGATTTTATAAAGGCGTGCCGCATTGATGAGGCTGAACATCACGTCGCCGAATTCAGCTTCCGCTTTCTCTTTATCCATGTTGGCTACTTCCTCCTGAAACTCACCGATTTCTTCTTTTACTTTATCCCAAACCTGTTCCCGTTCTTCCCAGTCGAAGCCTACATTGCGGGCTTTGTCCTGAATACGGTAAGCCTTGATTAGTGAGGGTAGGGCAGCGGGCACACCGCTTAATACACTCTTGTTGCCATCTTTCTCTTTGAGTTTCAACTGTTCCCAGTTCTCGGAAACTTGTCCGGCTGTCTCTGCTTTCACCTCTCCGAACACATGCGGATGGCGGAAAATCAGCTTATCGCACAGCTTGTCGCAAACATCTTTGATGTCAAAATCTCCTGTTTCCGAACCTATCTTGGCATAGAAAGCAACGTGCAATAATACGTCTCCCAATTCTTTGCAGATCTCTTTCTTGTCATCCCTCATCAGGGCATCGCAAAGTTCGTAAGTCTCTTCTATGGTGTTGGGACGCAGACTTTCATTTGTCTGTTTACGGTCCCAGGGACATTTAACACGCAGTTCGTCGAGAATGTCCAGGAAGCGTCCGAAGGCTTCCATCTGTTCTTGTCTGGTATGTGACATAAATCTATCTATTTAATTCATTTTTTTCCATTCCTGGTAAGAAATCAACAACCCTACTACTTCCGAGTAGTTTTGGCGGCCACTTTCTATCTTGTTTCCTTTCAAGTAAAGATCGTATATCCAATCCTGTACGGCTCCCACTACCGGGCTATACTTGGCAGCCCAATAGGCTTGATTATTCTTAGCCAATTCAATAATTTCCGGTCGGATGCGTTGAAAGAGTTTTGCATATTCTTCTTCTGAAAGTAATCTTTTTGCATTTCCCAATACATGCCCCAGTACAGAGAAATATCCGGAGAAACGGATACCCATTGCCTGTGAACGGGTGCAAACCTGATAGGCATAGAAATTGGCTTCGGCTTCGCTGGTGATACCTAACAAGTGGGCTAGTTCATGAGCATAAGTGGCAGGATAGTTGGCGGGAAGTAAATCTCCGTTAAGGGTGAATTCGCAGAAGAAAGGCCCCATGCTACCGGTTACTCCTACCATGGAAATGAATGGAGTAAACAACATGGTCTTTACTCTCGGATGATCATGTGGAGGTCGGTGCACGCCCAAGCTATCACTTAACTGATTATAGATTCGTACGGTTTCTTCCCGTATCAAATCCTGGTTGATACTATTTATAGGGGTATACGAACGATTTAATTGGGTGATATAGTCGTCAACGAACTCCTGAAAAATTTCGGGAGTGTAGGCTGTATACGGGATTTCAGTTCGTTGGTAAAAGTTCTTTTGAGAATAATTCAGTCCCCAAGCCAGATAGAACCATACATAAATCCACAACAGATATTCGCCGTCGTGCAATAAAATTTTCTTCCAAGGCAACTTCTTGCGGAGACGGGCGTAAATAGGATAAATAATCACCCCCGTGATGCTAAGGAAGATGAATAAGTCTCCTATCGCAAAAGGAAATAAATTGGAAAAAAACGACAAAACGTAAGAGATAAAAGGATAGATTGTTTGCGAATAGATTGTTGCCAGAGCAGGAATCCATTGCGTTAGCCACACCAGGATTAAGATTGCTCCTAGGGCTAAATATCTTACATTTGGCTTCTTTTTCATCATTTGTCTAATATCAGTCAACAAAAATATGCATTAAATAGACGTCGCGCGAAAAAATACCTCTATATTTGCAAAAAATCTGTTAACAATGGCTTTATTACTTGTGTAATAGGAAAAGTCATTCAACATAAACCGGATAAAAGATGGCTACAAGTAGGAAGAAACACCCCGAGGGTGGTAAGATTTGAATTTAAATTATTAATTTTGCACCCGTTATTTTTAGAATATACATTATCATATATACATAAAACAATATGGAATTAGCAAGTAAGTACAATCCCGCTGACGTGGAGGGAAAATGGTACCAGTATTGGCTGGACCATCATTTATTCAGTTCGAAACCCGATGGCCGTGAACCTTACACCATCGTCATTCCGCCCCCGAACGTCACCGGTGTGTTGCACATGGGACACATGCTTAATAATACCATTCAGGATATTTTAGTTCGTCGTGCCCGTATGGAAGGCAAGAATGCCTGCTGGGTACCGGGAACTGACCATGCTTCTATTGCTACTGAAGCTAAAGTAGTAAACAAACTCGCCGCTCAAGGTATCAAGAAAACTGACCTGACTCGTGAGGAATTCCTGAAACATGCCTGGGATTGGACAGACGAACACGGAGGTATCATCCTGAAACAGCTCCGCAAACTCGGTGCATCCTGCGACTGGGATCGTACTGCTTTCACTATGGACGAGAAACGCAGTGAAAGTGTACTGAAAGTTTTCGTAGACCTGTTCGATAAAGGATTGATCTACCGCGGTGTCCGTATGGTGAACTGGGACCCGAAGGCATTGACCGCTCTTTCTGACGAGGAAGTGATCTACAAAGAAGAGCACGGAAAACTATATTACCTCCGTTATAAAGTGGAAGGTGATCCGGAAGGACGCTATGCCGTAGTGGCAACTACCCGCCCCGAAACAATTATGGGTGACACAGCGATGTGTATCAATCCGAACGACCCGAAAAACGAATGGCTGAAAGGCAAGAAAGTGATCGTTCCGCTGGTAAATCGCACCATCCCTGTGATTGAAGATGATTATGTAGACATCGAATTTGGTACAGGTTGCCTGAAAGTGACTCCGGCTCATGACGTAAACGACTATATGCTGGGTGAAAAGTACAACCTGCCTAGCATTGATATCTTCAACGATAACGGTACATTGAGCGAAGCTGCCGGTATGTATATCGGTATGGATCGTTTCGACGTCCGTAAACAAATAGAGAAAGACCTCGAAGCTGCCGGACTGCTGGACAAGACAGAAGCCTATACAAATAAGGTAGGTTACTCGGAACGTACCAACGTAGTGATCGAACCGAAACTGTCTATGCAATGGTTTCTCAAGATGCAGCATTTTGCTGACATGGCATTGCCTCCGGTAATGAACGATGAACTGAAGTTCTATCCTGCAAAATACAAGAATACCTACCGTCACTGGATGGAGAACATCAAAGACTGGTGTATCAGCCGTCAGTTGTGGTGGGGACATCGCATTCCTGCTTACTTCCTTCCGGAGGGAGGTTATGTGGTAGCTGCTACAGCAGAAGAAGCATTGGCAAAAGCAAAAGAAAAGACTGGCAATGCTGCCCTGACAATGGAAGATCTCCGTCAGGACGAAGATTGTCTGGATACTTGGTTCTCTTCCTGGTTGTGGCCGATCTCTTTGTTTGACGGAATCAACAATCCGGGTAATGAAGAAATCAACTATTACTATCCGACCAGCGACCTTGTGACAGGACCGGATATTATCTTCTTCTGGGTAGCCCGTATGATTATGGCAGGCTACGAGTATGAAGGAAAGATGCCGTTTAAGAACGTTTACTTCACAGGGATCGTTCGTGATAAACTGGGACGTAAGATGTCCAAGTCACTCGGTAATTCTCCCGATCCGTTGGAGTTGATCGAGAAATACGGAGCCGATGGAGTACGTATGGGTATGATGCTTTCTGCTCCTGCCGGAAACGATATTCTTTTCGATGACGCACTTTGCGAACAGGGACGTAACTTCTGCAACAAGATATGGAATGCTTTCCGTCTGATTAAGGGCTGGACAAATGCCAAAGGCACTATTGAAATTCCTACCGATGCACATCTGGCAGTTCAGTGGTTTGACCAAAGACTGGATGCGGCAGCTGTTGAAGTGGCCGATCTCTTCTCCAAATATCGTTTGAGCGAAGCGTTGATGCTGGTTTACAAACTATTCTGGGATGAATTCTCTTCCTGGCTGTTGGAAATCGTGAAACCTGCTTATGGACAGCCTGTCAATGGCTTTGTTTATGATATGGTTCTTAGCTCTTTCGAGCGTCTGCTTGAATTGCTGCATCCTTTTATGCCATTTATCACAGAAGAACTGTGGCAACAATTGCGTGAGCGTGAACCGGGTGAAAGCCTGATGGTTACTCAACTGTTTGAACCGGTCGGAGCAAATGAACAGTTCCTGGCAGAGTTTGAAGTAGCTAAGGAAATCATCAGTAATGTCCGTAGCATCCGTTTGCAGAAGAACATTGCTCTGAAAGAAGAACTCGAATTGCAGGTTGTAGGTACTCATCCGGTGGAGAAATTGAATCCGGTGATTATCAAGATGTGTAACCTGTCTTCCGTAACAGTGGTAGAAAGCAAATCAGAAGGTGCTGCTTCTTTCATGATAGGAACGACCGAATTTGCCGTGCCATTGGGCAATAAGATTGACGTGGAAGCCGAAATCGCCCGTATGGAAGCCGAATTGAAACATAAAGAAGGATTCTTGCAGGGAGTGATGAAGAAACTTAGCAACGAGAAATTCGTCAATAATGCTCCGGCTGCCGTTCTTGAACTGGAACGTAAGAAGCAGGCCGATGCGGAGAGTATCATCAAATCTTTGAAAGAAAGTATTGCGGCTTTGAAGAAATCATAGTCCTCTGATACTTAATTTTATATAATAAAGGGCATCTCAATTCGTTTTGGGATGCCTTTTTTTTGCGCTAAAGAAATTAATACTATCTTTGCTTTCGCTATTTATAGAATATCACAAATGAAACAACCGCTGCGGATCATCCCATTTTTCCTTGGATTATTCCTTTTCATTGAAGGATTCTTATCCCCTGCGTCAGCCCGAACCGAAAAAACAAATAAAGAAGTACTGGTTTTAAACTCGATTAATTTCAATCTGCCTTGGGCTAAAAACTTTTATTGGTGTCTTCATGATGCTCTTCAGAAACAGGGAATCTCTGTCAAAGCGGAGTCGCTTTCTGTACCTGCTTTGGAAAATGAGATGGAAGTGAATGCTCTGGTTACCCATTTGCGCCAGAAATATCCGACTCCTCCCACTGCGGTTGTGTTGATTGGAGATCCGGGATGGATAGTCTGCCGTGAATTGTTTGATGACGTATGGAAAGAAGTTCCGGTAATCGTGACAAATGCCCGCGACCATTTACCGGCTTCCCTTGAGGTCTTGTTATCTCACGTTCCGTTGACGGAAGCCAATACCCTTTCCGGTGATGAATGGAGGCGCGGATATAATATAACCATCTTGAAGCAACATTATTATGTAAAGGAGACAATCGACTTAATTTACAAACTGATACCTGATATGGAACGTCTGGCATTCATTTCGGACGATCGGTATATCAGTGAAGAAACTCGCAGAGATGTACAGGAAGCTGTAAAGGAGAACTTTCCGGACTTGCGTCTGGATTTACTTTCCACCACTCAGTTGTCTACGGAAATGTTGCTGGATACTTTACATGGTTATAAACCGAATACGGGGATCATTTATTATTCTTGGTTTGAATCACATAACAAAAATGACAATACCTATCTTTTCGATCATATTCAGGAGGTGATTGTCAATTTTACTCCGTCTCCATTGTTTTTACTTTCTCCCGAAGACTTGTCGAACAATACTTTTGCAGGAGGATATTACGTTTCGACAGAATCGTTCTGTAAATCTTTGTTGGAAATACTCGGTCGTATTTTGGATGGAGAGCAGGCACGTAATATTCCCGGTGAGGTGGGAGGACAAGGAAGTGCCAATCTCTGCTATCAAGTATTGAAATCCTACAATATACCTTCTTCCCGTTATCCGGACGATGCGGTATATGTCAATGAACCCAGGACTTTTTTCCAGCAGTATTATGTTCAAATCCTTTCCTGCTCTTTCTTTTTATTGATATTGATTGTTGCTATTGTATATTATATCAGCATTCTTCGGAAAGCATATAGTCGTCTGCATGAAGCGATGGAAAAAGCGGAGCAGGCTAATCAATTGAAATCCGCATTCCTGGCTAATATGAGTCATGAGATACGTACCCCCTTGAATGCTATTGTAGGGTTCTCGAATATGCTTCCTCATGTCGAAAACCGTGAAGAAATGTCCGAATATGCAGATCTTATTGAAACAAATACAGATTTATTGCTTCAGTTGATTAATGATATTCTGGATTTGTCGAAGATTGAAGCCGGTACATTCGATTTCTACCCTGCCTTGATTGATGTGAACCAGGCGCTTGAAGAAATCGAGCAGAGTATGCAGCTACGTCTGCGATACAATAATGTGACTTTCACATTTGCGGAAAGACTGCCCCAATGTACATTGTATACGGATAAGAACCGTTTGATTCAGTTACTTGCCAATTTCACTGTTAATGCCATTAAGTTTACAGAGGTGGGTACTATCCGTATGGGGTATCGTTTGCTCGATCCTGAAACGATTTATTTTTATGTGTCGGACACCGGCTGTGGAATGTCTCCTGAACAGTGTCTCCATGTATTCGAACGGTTTGTGAAGTACAATTCCTTTGTGCAAGGTACCGGACTGGGACTTTCTATCTGCCATACGATTGTAGATCGCCTGGGAGGGAAAATAGGAGTGGAGTCGGAAGAAAACAAAGGATCTACTTTCTGGTTTACCTTACCTTATCGGCAGAATTAGTGCTTTACTTCTCTCCAATCTATCAGTAGATAAGTTGCTATGCTCTTATTGCAAACTTCCTTTCCCTTATTGGATAAGTTGTCTTTGACTAAGAAGAAACTATAAACGCAAGTTCTGATTATATAATTGCAAGTTGCATTTATATAACCGGAACTTGCAGTTATATAAATGAAGCTTGCAATTATAGTTTTCTCTCGGTCAAAAAGAAGTTTGTCAGCAGGGGAATGTAAGTTTACCTCTAATGCAACAGAAGTTATCTATCAGTACTTTAGTAAATAGATAGTAATAGATAAGAAAATAGATGGCTGGCTTATTTTTAAGGAAATAGAATCGGTAGCAATAACGGCAGATAATCCTTTAAATCTACACGTAGTTGCTTTAGTGCCTGTTGAATGCGGTAATCTACAGTTTTGGGAGATACTCCCAAAATCTCAGCTATTTCTTTATAACTCATATCCCGGAACCGATGCATCACAAAAGCTTCCCGGTAACTTTCCGGCAATGTGGCAATGGCATTTTTGATACGTTGTGTCAACTCTTCGACTTGATAAAGATCCGTATCTTGTAGCATCTCCTGCATCTCTTCATAAAATCGAGTGTCGGCACGTTGGGTGGCATCAATATGTGCAAGCTTGTTCAGAGCTTTGCGGTATATCATTTTAAAGAGGTATGAACTAAGCGAGGTTTCGATAATCAGATTTTCTCTATTTTCCCAAATCCATAAAAGAGAATCCTGCACAATTTCTTCCGCATCTTCCAGATCGACGAAGCGATGGCCGTAGGCGCACAGTGCCGGATAATATCTCCGAAACAGTGCGTCAAATGCCTTTTGGTCTCCCTGTTGTATGGCAGATAATAGGAAATTGTTGTCTGACAGGTGAATTTCTTTCATGCATTAGTTCGATATTTCACTGCAAATATAGCTTTTTTATAAGAAAACAAAGATTTTCTGAAAAAAAATGAGATTTGGTTTAGGAATCTCTAAAGTCTCCCTTGTCTTATAGTAAAAGGCAATAAAATACGAATATGGATAAGACTGATAAAAATACAATAGAAGAATTGCTTCCCCGTTATTGTGAGGGACTGGCAACGGAAGAAGAGCGTCTGCAAGTTGAGACGTGGATGGATGAGTCGGAAGAAAACCGGCGGATGGCCAAACAGATACATGCTCTCTATCTTGCCACAGATACCGTTCACATCATGACGAAAGTCGACACAGAGAAAGCATTGACAAAGGTGAAAAGTAGAATGACAGGTAACAGACAAAGGAAAACGACATGGTGGGAATGGGCGCAACATGCGGCAGCAGTGCTGTTCATTCCACTTCTCGTTACTCTGATGGTACAACATTGGGGAGGAAGCGAACAGGAATTGGCACAAATGATGGAAGTGAAGACAAATCCCGGAATGATGACTTCTCTGACATTGCCCGATGGCACATTGGTTTTCCTGAATTCCGAATCTACCTTAAGTTATCCCTCACGCTTCGATAGCGACACGAGAAATGTAACATTGCAGGGAGAAGCTTATTTTGAAGTAGCCAAGAATCCGGAAAAGAAATTTATAGTCTCTACTTCCCACCAGTCACAGATCGAGGTATTGGGAACTCATTTTAATGTAGAGGCTTATGAAAAAGAAGACCGGATTGCAGCAACATTGGTTGAAGGAAAGATAGGTTTTATTTATTCATCTGACAATGGTTCGAAAAAAGTACTGATGGATCCCGGACAGAAATTGGTCTATGATACAAGAGACAGTAAAGTACAGCTTTATGCCACCTCCGGCGAGTCGGAAATAGCATGGAAAGAGGGAAAGATTATATTCAAGAATACTCCTCTCAAAGAGGGATTGCGAATGTTGGAGAAGCGGTATAACGTGGAATTCATTATTAAAAACGACCGTTTGAAAGGAGACTCATTTACAGGTACGTTTACTAATCAACGCTTGGAGCGTATTCTGGAATATTTCCAGCTTTCTTCTCAAATCCGTTGGCGTTATCTTGATTCGCCGGATATAAAAGATGAAAAGAGTAAAATTGAAATATATTGATTGATTAACCTTAAAAACAAAAATGCAATGAAAGACAGATCCCCTTAAACAAAAACATACGGGAGGATATTGGCGTATCTCCCCGTATGGAAATCGGTAAATCTTTTTGATGCCTGTTTGGCGACAAGCTTAGATAAACTTTTTATTAACTTTAAGTCATTACAAATTTATGCAAAATTATTTTAGCATCCAATTTTTGTGGGTGGTAAAGTCACTTTGGCTAACCTCAAAAAAAATCCCATTATCTATGAGACTATTGGTTTTGTTCTTTGTATGTTCTATCGGATTGAGCTATGCAGCCGATAGTTACGCTCAAAAGGCTTTAATCAGTATTGATGTACGTAATCAGCGAGTGGAGGACATTTTGAAAGAGATTGAAGCGCAGTCTGATTTCGATTTTTTCTTCAATAATAAGCATGTCGATTTGAATCGTCGCGTATCAGTTTCCGCTGATAAAAGCAACATTTTTAGTGTGTTGAAAGAAATCTTTTCCGGCACTAATGTAAAATATTCGGTACTGGACAAGAAGATAATATTATCCATCGAGGCACAGTCTCCGGAACAAGAAAAGAAAATAACCATATCCGGTACTATATCAGATGCACAGGGGGAACCGATTATCGGGGCCAGTGTGTTAGAAAAAGGAGTACAGGGTAACGGTACGATAACAGATATTGACGGGAATTTCAAACTCTCCGTTTCTTCATCGAAGGCACAGCTCGATATCTCCTATATCGGCTATCAGTCGCAGACGGTTGCCGTACAACCCGGAAAAAACATGAGAATCACTTTGCAGGAAGATTCCAAACAACTTGACGAAGTGGTAGTGGTGGGTTACGGTACACAGAGCAAGAAGACATTGACCGGTGCCGTTTCTATGGTAAACATGGGAGATGTGGAGATGAATACCGTACCGAATGTATCTCGTGCGTTGGCAGGTAAAGCAGCAGGATTCCGTGTGAACCAGGTTTCTGCGCAGCCGGGCGGTGAAGCGAAATTCCGTATTCGTGGAGAGGCGTCTACAGGTGCTGGTAATGAACCTTTATTTGTAATCGACGGCTTTCCGGTATCTTCTACTTCCAATTTAAGTTCGGGTAATGGTTTCTACGAATCGGGTAATATCGATAATGTACTGGAATCATTGAATCCGGATGACATTGAATCCATTTCTGTGTTGAAAGATGCTGCTTCTACGGCTATTTATGGTGCGCGTGCCGGACATGGAGTTGTTTTGATTACCACCAAACGCGGTAAGAGTCAGAAGCCCAGAGTGACTTATTCCGGTATGGGATCGGTGCAGGTAGCCCGTTCCAACTATAAGATGCTTGATACCCGTATGTATATGGATATGTATAATAAACAGATGTATGAAGAGTGGTTAAAGTTGAACGGAATGGGTATCTATGAAGGATATGTTGAAAAGCAGGACACTCCGCCTACTCAATATAAACCCACTTTCAATAATGATGAAATATTGACAGCTAGCGGTACCGATTGGTTGGATGCGGTGATGCGCAATGGATATACGCAACAGCACAATCTTTCTGTGAATGGTGGTACGGAGAAAACCCGTTATCTGGCTTCTGTCAACTATATGAATCAGGAGGGTATTGTCAAGAATAATGGTGTCAGCCGTTTTTCTGCCCGTTTGAATCTGGATCAGGAATTGAGTGAATATGTTTCTTTCGGACTGACTGCTACTTACTCACAGAATAAGTATGATAATGTTCCGCTGGGAGACAATGCCAATGAATATTCCGGTGTATTGACCGGTGCTATCCAGTCCAATCCTACTATTCCTATCTATGATTCTGAAGGAAATTATTATATTGATCCGAAACGTCCTTTTGTTGCAAATCCGGTGTCTCTGTTGGATATAAAGGATAACACTGTAAAAGACCGGATCATAGGCTCTGCATTCGTATCCGTGAAACCTTTGAAAGAATTGGAAGTGAAGTTGCAGTTAGGCGTCGACCGTAGTTTCCAGAAACGTTCCAGCTATTTGCCTAAAACAACTTTGCAGGGAAAGACCAAAAACGGAAGAGCGGATATTTCGCAGGAAACAAGTACTACCTATCTGATGGAGCTGACAGCACAATATTCCAAGAGTTTTGGCGATCATAACGTGAAAGCTATTGGTGGTTATTCATTCCAGAAATTTAAGAATGATGGATTGAGTGCCGGAAATGAAGACTTTCTTGTAGATGGTTTCGGATATAATAGTTTGGGTTCAGGAAATTACAAGAAACCTTCTGTAGGTTCATGGGCTTCTATTAACAGTATTGCTTCTCTGTTTGCCCGTGCCAATTACTCGTATAAAGGCAGATATTTACTGGAAGCTACAGTTCGTGCTGATGCTGCTTCCAATTTTGCCCCGGAAAATCGTTGGGGGTATTTCCCGTCCATATCAGCCGGTTGGATGATCAGTGAAGAAAAGTTCATGAAGGGAGCTTCAAACTGGTTGTCTATGTTGAAGTTAAGAACTTCTTACGGACAGACAGGTAACTCTAATGTCGGTTATCGCATTTACGACTATTATGAAGTGGGAAGAAGTGCTATTATCGGAGGTGCAGAATCAACAGGAGTATATGCTTCGGATTTGGGTAACAGGAGCCTGACTTGGGAAACGACCACGGAATTTAATGTAGGTGTGGATCTAGGCATACTCAACAACCGGTTTAAGTTGACAGCCGAATACTTCAAACGTAAGATTACAGACTTGTTGGTGACAAATAAACCATTGCCTTTTTATAATGAGATAAATAAAATAGCGGGTAATATAGGATCAACACAAAGTCAGGGTGTGGAAATCACAGTGAATACGGTGAATATCGTTACTAAAGATTTTGAATGGGATACGACATTAACCTTGTCACATTACAATGACCGTTGGCTGACACGTGACCCGAACTGGAAACCCAAACCTTATGAAAAAGAAAATGATCCGATTCGTGCATGGTGGGAATATGAAGCGCTTGGTATCCTGCAACCGGGAGAAAAAGTTCCGGACGCTCAAAAAGACTTGGTTCCGGGTATGATGAAACTGAAAGACCGCGATGGAAACGGAGTATTGGGAGATGAGGATAAAGTATATATGGGTAATGGTGACCCCAAAATAATCTACGGTCTGAACAACTCGTTCAGATATAAGAACTTTGACTTGAATATCTATTTCTATGGAGAAGCCGGCAGAAAGAGAGGAGCCAGTTATTATGAGGGCTGGACACGTATGGACAATGGTATCAATGTTTCTACTTATGCCCTGAAAGCTTTCAATAGCAATAACCTGACAGCCACTGATCCGACATTCGTCAGAGGTGGAAGCGGATGGGGTGACTATTATGTGAAATCTATCTATTATGTTCGTTGTGGAAGCATTACATTGGGATATAAAGTGCCTGTCAGCCAGAAGATTGCCAAGAATCTTCGTGTATATGTAGACGTGAACAATCCGTTTGTGATTACTAACTGGACAGGTCTGGACCCGGAAACGGACAACGGGACCTATGCATATCCGAATGTAACCTCGTATAATTTTGGTGTATCAATATCTTTCTAATAAGTGATGAATATGAAAAAGACAATTTATACTGCAATAGCAACTCTCTTGTTCCTCATTTCGTCTTGTACGCTGGAGCAGGAAGTATATAATAAAATTAATCCGGGAATGTTTCCCCAAAATGCTGAAGACGTAAATGCTTTGGTCAATTCGAGTGCTTATTATGTGTTCTCTCCGTGGGGGATCTTTGAAGTAGCGGCAGGCTATGTGACGACTTCGGAAATGGTAACCGATTATGTGGAAAACACTTGGGGATGGACTACCGTATACAATTCGTATGAAGCTAATGACTGGCATATCGACGGTGACTATCGTCGTGTGTATGACTATTCCCAGTATTTGGCTTCCATGACTTTGACAATGGATCGCATCAAGGACGTGAATATGGATGAAACCTTGAAAGCTCGCTATATGGCGGAATTGAAATGCGGACGTGGTTTCCTGGCTTTCCTGATGTATGATATGTACGGTCCGATACCTATTGCTGATCTGGAGACTTTGCAAAAACCGGAAGCGGAGATTGTTATTCCACGTTTGTCGGAAGAAGCCATGCGTGAATACATTGTTTCCAACTTGAAAGATGCAGCTAATGTGTTGCCTTATAAGTATGAAGATACAAATTACGGACGTTTCACCAAAGGATTGGCCAATACATTATTGCTGAAATTCTACATGATGACTAAGCAATGGGATGAGGCGGAGAAAATAGGACGTGAATTGACAAAACCGGAATATGGTTATAAATTGGTAGACGATTATAACTCTCTGTTCTCTTTATCTGGTGAAAAGAATTCGGAAGTCATATTCTCATGTGTGGCCGAGGCCGGTGTGATGGAACAGAAATGGTTCGCTCACGTACTGACTTCAGACTATCCTCTTCCAGCCGGAATGTCGGTAACTGCCTGGGGAGGGTATAAAATTTCCTGGCCTGCATACGAATCGTATGATCCAAAAGACAAGAGACGCGAAAGAATTATTGGTGAATATACAGGTACGGAGGGCGTACACCATAGCCGGGCGCTTGACCGTGACGGTGGTACGACAGGTATACTTTTCTACGGTGCAATTCCGGTGAAATATAAAATTGAGGGTGTAATAGGAGAGAAGTGCGAAATAGATATGCCCATCTATCGTTATGCGGATGTATTGACTTTACTTTCGGAAGCTATCGTTCGCAATGGAAACAGTATCACTCAAGAGGCGATTGGCCTGTTGAATCAGGTGCGGGTTACTCATGGTGGATTGAAAGCTTATCAACTGAGTGATTTCTCATCAGTAGAAGATTTTCTGGATAAACTGTTGGAAGAACGTGGACATGAATTCTATTTTGAAGGAGTGCGCCGTCAGGATTTGATCCGCCATGGAAAATTTATTGAAGCAGCACTTGCCAAAGCAAGATTTGCCGGACAACCGACAGGTAAAATAGAAACGAAAGTGGATGGACAATATAAATATGAGAAATTCCCGTTGCCTACTCATCTGATAACTGAAGGACAAGGCATTATAATTCAAAATCCCGGTTACTAAAAAATAGATAGCATTATGAAACATTTATTATATAGTCTATTAGGAATATTGTTGCTTGCCGGATGTAAGGAAGACAAGTACAATGTGATCATTCCGATGTCGGATATTTACTTGAGCACACCTCAAGATGGAGCGATCATTGATTTGAATGATTTATCGATTGAGAAATATAGTTTCTCTTGGGAGAAGCCTCTGGAAAATGGAGCAAAGCTGCTTATTTGTGCTGACAGGAAATTCAAAGAACCGGTGATAATTGATGCAGGAAAATCGACTTCTGTTACGATATCTGCATTGACTGCCGATCAGAGTTTTTCTCAATTGGGAATTAAAGCGGGACAGGAAGCAATACTGTATTGGACGGTCAAAGAAACAGGTAATATAACCGCAGCAGCTTCGGAAGCACGCACCATTCGGGTGAAACGTATGACTAGCAAATTAGTGCAGCCGGAAGATTTGACTAAGATTTCCTTGGCTGAAAATGCCCCGGAGACTGCTGTGCAATTTGAATGGAATACCCAGGAATGGCCTGAATCCACCTCGTACTCGCTTTGTTTCTCACTGGATCCCGAAATGATACAGACGGTTGCCGAACAGAGTGTGGGAGTTGTGAATGGTAAAGCATCATTGACTCATGAAGAACTTCAGGCACTGCTCGATAAACTTTCCATCAAACGTTGGACTTCCAATTCTGTGTATTGGAATGTGAAGACTGATGATGGGCAATGGGTATCGCGTTCTTCCGGAGTATTGAATATGACAGAAATGATGCGCTTCGTCGATGTTCGTGGAGATGAAAAGATTACTTACCGTGTTGTTCGTATATTTTATAGTGATAAAACGTCATTGGTTTGGTTGGCGGATAATCTGCGTGCGACTAAATATGCTGATGGTACAGATATTGAAGCGAATAATTTCAAAAATACACCTGCATCGCTCGGAGAAGGTAGAGTGAAAGCCTATGGAGTGCATTATCATTACGATATTCGTGATAAGATAGCACCTAAGGGATGGCATTTGCCGACCATACAGGAATATAAGAATTTGTTTGCGGAAGCCGGAACTGCCGAAGGTCAATGGAATGTATTGAAAGATCCTGAATATTATGAATCAGTAAAAGGGCAGGCGCATTTGAACGACTGGAAATTCAATTTGTGTGCTTCCGGTCAATGGAGCGGTGATGCAATCACTAATCATACCGGACCGTATTCTTATCTGTTGGTCACTGATGATATGTCTCATCAATGTATTCTTCATGATGGAGGGGCAACATTGTGGAGTCCTTGGACAACCGGTGCTCCTGCACGTTTTATCTACAATGAAAATTAATCGGGTGAAAATTAAAAGTATATCAATCATGTTAATCAATATAAAGAAAACTATGACCATATTATCTACCTTATTATTAGGTATTATGTGTAGCTTTTGTTCTGATACAATAGATGTATATGCGGGACAATATGGAGAAGAAGACGGAACGAGTGAACCGGAAACTCCGGAGGTAACAGGAAATATTGTACCGATCGAGTCGCTTAGGAATCCCGATAGGGGATTCCACTTGGAATGTAATTTGCTTGCCGACCAAATGAAAAGTCCATATAATGATTATGAGGTTTATGGCAATGATTTGTATACGAAGAAAGTAGAGCAATTTGATGCAAAGGACGACAACCTGACTCTTGTACAGCAATATATCTACTTAACTAACTGGGTGAGTAAAGACCTGGATGCTGAAGCTCTGTCGAATATCCGCAAGATATTCGAGTTGATGAAAGCGCAGGGGTATAAAGCCATTCTTCGTTTTGCATACAATCACGCCGGGCTGAATACTTCCGGTGGCGAATCCAAACAATGGATTCTCCGGCACATCGAGCAACTTACTCCTCTGTTGAATGAATACATTGGACAAATTGCTACCATGCAGGTTGGTTTTATCGGTGCTTGGGGAGAGTGGCATACTTCTCCGTTGATGAATGACCAGAGTGCGAAGAATGCAATCGTCAGTGCTTTATTGAGAGCCTTGCCTGCACCTTATTGTGTAGAAATGCGTTATCCGAATCATAAGAAAGCGTTGACACTGGAACAGGAAGGATCTCGTGGACGCATCGGATATGCGAATGATTATTTTACAGCTGGCGAACATCCGCTTGCACCGGGCAATGACTTTGTTCCTAATACGGATGATTACAAGCAGATAACGGAAGAGGTGAAAGTGAACAATTTCTATATGAGTGGTGAGATCCCTTATAATGAGGATACAGAATGGGGATTGGCAGAGTTGATTAGTCCGATAAAATCACTGCGTATTTTGCGCGAACACCGTTACTCGGCATTTGATGTGACGCAAAACTATGATTTGAATATCATGAGTTGGAAACGGGTAAAGGTAAATCCCGCTTTATTAAATGATAATCACATTCTGTTCGATGAAAGTTATTTTAAAGATGAGGAGGGCAATGACGTTGTCCGTTCATTCTATGATTTTGTCCGCGACCATTTGGGCTATCGTCTGAATCTCCAAAGTGAATCGAAAGTAGAAGCAAAAGGTGGAAATCTGGAATATGATCTGACGATTACGAATACCGGTTTTGCTACGGTGATTAATCCGAAAGAGGTATATCTCGTACTGGTTTCCGAAAGCGGTCAGGTAGTGAAAGAATTTAAACTGGATGTGGATCCTAAGACTTGGATTCCGTCTACTGATCAGGAACCGAATCAGGCTGCGAAATACACTATCAAAGGAAGTGTGGAAGCCGGTGTGAGCGGGACTTATAAAGTAGGAATCTGGATGCCGGAAAAAGTAGCCGATTGGAAATACAATTCGGTATATGCCATTAAGTTTGCTCAAACAGAAAATGTGACTCATTGGTATGATGATGCAAAAAAATACGCTGTAAACCTGTTCGGAACAGTTACATTCTAAAAATAAATTGATGAATACTTCCGACCGTATGGAATGGATTTCATGTTGCGGTCGGAGTATTCGGAATTCACATCTTATTTGAATGAAGATGAACAAAAATCATAAAACCGTACTTGTTATACTTAACATCATAGTATCATTTCTAATTTCATCCTGTTCCTCCCCCAAGGAACAGGTTAGAATAGGAAATGGTACTTTTACTATCGAGGGAAAGGATATCCAGTTGATTTGTGGAGAAATGCACTATCCCCGCATTCCGCACGAGTATTGGCGTGACCGCTTGAAGAGAGCGCGTGCGATGGGTCTGAATACGGTGTCTGCCTACGTCTTCTGGAACTTCCATGAACGTCAGCCGGGAGAATTTGACTTTAGCGGACAGGCTGATATTGCAGAATTTATCCGTACGGCACAGGAAGAGGGACTGTATGTGATTCTTCGTCCCGGTCCGTATGTATGTGCAGAATGGGATTTCGGAGGTTACCCGTCGTGGCTGCTGAAAGAAAAGGATCTGACTTATCGTAGTAAAGATCCGCGTTTCCTGTCCTATTGTGAACGATATATCAAAGAACTAGGCAAACAACTGTCTCCTTTGACCATCAATAATGGAGGTAATATTATTATGGTGCAGGTGGAGAATGAATATGGATCGTATGCTGCGGATAAAGAGTATCTTGCCGCTATCCGCGATATGATTAAAGAAGCAGGATTCAATGTTCCGCTATTTACCTGTGACGGTGGTGGACAGGTGGAAGCCGGACATGTTGAGGGTGCATTGCCTACATTGAACGGAGTGTTTGGTGAAGATATATTCAAAGTGGTAGATAAGTACCAAAAGGGCGGTCCCTATTTTGTAGCGGAGTTTTATCCGGCCTGGTTTGATGAGTGGGGCAGACGGCATTCCTCTGTTGCTTATGAACGTCCTGCCGAACAGCTGGACTGGATGTTGAGCCACGGTGTTTCTGTCAGCATGTATATGTTCCACGGTGGTACAAACTTTGAGTATACCAATGGAGCCAATACCGGAGGCGGTTATCAGCCCCAGCCCACAAGCTATGATTATGACGCTCCCTTGGGTGAATGGGGAAATTGTTATCCCAAATATCATGCATTCAGGGAAGTGATTCAGAAATACCTGCCTGCGGGAACAGTACTGCCGGAAGTTCCGGCAGATAATCCGATTACCACTTTTGCAACAGTCGAATTAAAGGAAAGTGCTCCATTAAGGACTGCATTTCATCAGACTACCCAGTCGGAAAATGTGCTGTCGATGGAAGACTTGGGGGTTGATTTCGGATATATTCATTATCAGGCAACACTCCCCAAAGCGGGAAGACAGAAACTTGTCATACAGGATTTGCGTGACTATGCTGTGATCCTCATTGATGGTAAGCAGGTAGCCAGTCTGGATCGTCGTTACAATCAGAACAGTGTGACCTTGAATGTGCCGAAGACACCTGCCACACTGGAGATTCTGGTAGAAAATACCGGACGCGTCAACTACGGCCCCGATATACTGTTTAACCGGAAAGGTATCACCAGCCAAGTTTTGTGGGGAAATGAAAAGTTGACCGGATGGTCTATTACTCCATTGCCTCTGTATAAAGAAAAAGTTTCGGAAATGGAGTTTGGCGAAACCATCAAAGGCGTTCCCGCTTTCCATAAAGGAACGTTTACAGTAGAGAAGAAAGGTGACTGCTTTGTGGATATGAGTCAATGGGGCAAAGGTGCTGTCTGGGTAAATGGCAAATCTCTGGGACGTTTCTGGAATATCGGCCCTCAACAAACACTCTATCTGCCCGCTCCATGGCTGAAAGAGGGAGAAAACGAAATTGTAGTGTTTGAAATGGAAGATACGGGTAAGCGTGTTTTGCAAGGATTGAATCAACCCATTCTGGATAGTCTAGGTATTGATAAGAATTATCAGAAGGGCCAGCGTCGTGCAGTGGCAGGCACTCCGATTCTGGAAGACGGTGATCTTGCATTAAAAACTACTTTGCAGGAGACTAATGAGTGGCAGTCATTCGATTTACCGGTTGCGACTACTCTCCGCCACTTCTGTATAGAGACTCTGTCTTCCTACACAGAGGATAATCAGGCCTGCATTTCGGAAGTGGAACTGATAGATGATAAGGGACAACCGATTGACAAAACTAAATGGGAAGTCGTTTATGTAAGCAGCGAACAAGCTGATAAGAACTTGGGAATAGCGGAAAACCTGTTTGATGGAGATATCTCTTCTTTTTGGCATACGGATGCGGCTATGGAACCTAATCATCCTCACCGGGTTATTATAGATCTGAAAGAAATTTATAAGGTTTCGGCTTTTCGCGTGAAAGTTCGTAAAGGTTCATTCTTGTCAGGAAAGGTGAAAGATATAAATGTATATGGCCGTCCACAATTCTTCTTATTTCATTGAATAAAACGTAGTAAATAGATAAAATACGACTCTTAATTATTATATTTGATAAATTGTAAATAAAGCTATGTATACACGTCTTTTATTCATTCTATTATTGGGGGCTACATGGATATGTAGCTGCCAAACCGAACAGTCGCCTGTCAATGCATTGGCAGATCGTGTGACGGAGGGTACTTCGAAAGATCGTATTCTTTTTCGGATGATTGCTGATGAAAACAATCCGTTAAGAGATTATTTTGAAATATCTTCTGAAGAGGGTAAAGTGCTGATAACCGGAAACTCTGATTTGTCTCTGGCTACGGGGTTGAACTGGTATCTGAAATATGTAGCCGGTATTCATCTTTCCTGGAATAATCTTTCGCAGAAGTTACCGGAAATACTACCGCTTCCACAGGAAAAGATACGTAAGGAAACATCCATGCAGGACAGATATTATCTGAACTATTGTACCTATTCTTATTCCATGGCTTTCTGGGATTGGGAGCGTTGGGAAAAAGAAATAGACTGGATGGCAATGCATGGCATCAATATGCCTTTGAGCATCACCGGAATGGAGGTGGTCTGGTACAATTTGCTGAAACGTTTGGGATACACAACAGAAGAAGTCAATGAATTTATTTCCGGCCCGGCCTTTATGGCTTGGTGGCAAATGAATAATCTCGAGGGTTGGGGCGGACCGAACCCCGATAGCTGGTATCAGCAACAAGAAGCGCTTCAGAAGAAGATCGTAGCCCGCATGCGGGAGTTGGGTATTGAACCCGTATTCCCCGGATATGCTGGAATGGTTCCCCGTAACATTGGTGAAAAGCTGGGTTATCAGATCGCTGATCCCGGTAAATGGTGCGGTTTCCCCCGTCCGGCTTTCCTTTCTACGGAAGATGAACATTTCGATTCTTTTGCCGCTATGTATTATGAGGAATTGGAGAGACTTTATGGAAAAGCCAACTATTACAGTATGGACCCATTCCATGAGGGAGGCAACACGGAAGGAGTCGACTTGGCGAAAACGGGTGCTTCCATTATGGCAGCCATGAAGAAAGCCAATCCGAAGGCTGTTTGGATCATTCAGGCTTGGCAGGCGAATCCTCGGGAAGAAATGATTGCTTCTCTTAATCAGGGAGATTTGCTCGTTTTAGATTTGTATAGCGAGAAACGTCCCCAATGGGGAGATCCGGACTCCATGTGGTATCGGGAAAAAGGCTTTGGCAAACACGACTGGCTCTATTGTATGTTGCTGAATTTTGGAGGTAATGTCGGCTTGCACGGCCGGATGAATCAGTTGGTGAACGGTTATTATGATGCTTGTGCACACACTAACGGGAAAACGTTGCATGGAGTAGGAGCAACCCCGGAGGGCATAGAGAATAATCCGGTGATGTTCGAACTACTTTACGAACTTCCTTGGCGTGAAGAACGCTTTTCTTCCGATGAATGGTTGCAGACTTACTTGAAAGCTCGTTATGGCAGAGAAGTTTCACCGGAAATAATGGAGGCTTGGCGTGCATTGGAACACACCGTTTACAATGCTCCGAAAGATTATCAGGGTGAAGGAACCATTGAGTCTTTGTTATGTGCCCGTCCGGGTTTCCATCTGGATAGAACTTCCACTTGGGGATATTCCAAACTATTTTATGCTCCGGATTCTACAGCAAAGGCAGCCCTGCTATTTACTTCCGTTGCCGACCAGTATAAAGGAAACAATAATTTTGAATATGACTTGGTAGACATCGTACGTCAGAGTAATGCCGATAAAGGAAATGTGTTACTTGAAGAAATATCACATAGCTATGACCGAAAGGACAAAGAGAATTTCCGCAGACAAACACAGCAATTCCTGGACTTGATATTGGCACAGGATCATTTGTTATCTACCCGGAAAGAATTCTCCGTTTCCTCTTGGTTGAATGCAGCTCGTTCTTTGGGAACTACAGAAGAAGAAAAGCGATTGTACGAATGGAATGCTTCCGCATTAATCACAGTCTGGGGAGATAGCATTGCTGCCAATCAAGGCGGACTACATGATTATTCGCATCGGGAATGGAGCGGACTCTTGAAAGACTTGTATTATCAGCGTTGGAAAGCCTTCTTTGAGCAGAAACAGGCGGAGCTGGACGGGAAGCCTGCAGGACAGGAAATAAACTTCTATGGGATGGAGAAAGCCTGGGCAGAGAAGAGTAAGGCACAGACATTGAAGAACTAAATAAAAGTAAGTGATATATAAGTAATATGCACATAATATATAGCCGGGTATGAAACATTACCCGGCTATATTTGTCTTAGCCCCCTTTCATAAAGAGTTTCTAATTTCATTGCTAATAGGAAATTTCTTATATTTGCTGCAACTAATACTTAAACACAATAGTTGCAAATGGAATTTACAGAAGAGCAAATACTGTTGAGAGCTTTGTCACGAGGAGATGAGAAAGCTTTTGAGGTTTTGTTTATGCGTTATTTCCCGAGAGTGAAACGTTTTATATCCGGTTTACTTCAGGATGATATAACAGCAGAGGACTTTGCACAAGATATTCTCCTTAAACTATGGCAGAAGCGTGAGGAGATGGCAAAAATTGAAAATCTGAATGCCTACCTTTATCGGACTTCCCGGAATGCTGTGTACCAGCATTTACGACATATACTTTTGGTGAATGAATATGGAGAAAAGCAACAGGAGAATCTTTCCCGTCAGCAGAATGAGGATGCGGAAAACATTGAGGAAAATATGTTTGCCGAAGAATTACTGCTGTTGATACAGCATACGGTAGAGCAAATGCCCGCTCAACGAAAAAGAATTTATGAGATGAGCCGTAAAGAAGGCAAAAACAATGATGAGATAGCGCAACTGCTTGCAATAAACAAACGGACTGTAGAAAACCATCTCACACAAGCATTGGCTGATATCCGCAAGATGCTGAAACACTTTTATCTTTTCTAAATAAGACCACAAAACTCTTCTTTTATTCTCCTTTTTCAAAAAAGTAGAAAAAAATAGCTTTTAGACTGTGCGTGTATTCTATCTCGTGCATCTTATTAATAAACGAATAGAATAATGAAAAAGAAAAGCATATCAGAACTAATACATTTTTTTGTTCGCCATCCCCTGCAAAACTCTTTGCAGATGAAGTTTTGGTGTTGGCTGGTTTCTCCTGTTGATGCAGAAGATAAAGAAGAAGCTATACAGGAAGAGTGGACGAATATCATCGCTGAACCTGATGAGGCCACCCGGCGTTCATGGTATGAGGTTCGGCGTAAAGCGGGACTTGCAAATCCGATAATAAAACCGCGTTGGGAAATCAAACCGCTTCTTCGCGTTGCTTCTATGATATTAATCCCCTTATTTTCAGTGCTATTGTCGTGGTATTATATAAATGATTATACTGATTCTTGCAAATTGGTAGAATATATTGTTCCCATGGGTGAACGGGGAGAATTGATTTTGCCGGATGGGACAAAGGTACAGGTCAATTCAGAGAGCAGTATCATTTATCCGAAAAGCTTTCGAGGCGATACACGTACTGTTTATCTTTCCGGAGAGGCGAATTTTGATGTCCATAAGGATAAGAAACATCCGTTTATTGTCAAGACATCTTTGTTATCAGTTCGTGCTTTAGGTACGAAGTTTAATATACAGGCATATTCGGAAGACAGGAAAACGACTACAACTCTTGAAAATGGAAAAGTGCAAATCAATAACCTGCTGGCACCAGACAGCTGTTTTATTCTTACTCCCGGTGAACAACTTGAATACAATCACTTGACTAAGAATTATGAAAAACGAAAAATAGATGTGATGATGGCTTCCGGTTGGACACGTGGTGAATTGAATTTTGTCGATTGCCATCTGGAAGATATTCTGAACACATTGGGACGACATTATAATGTAGAAATAAAGGCAGAACCGCATTTATACACAAATGATTTATATACCATTAAGCTTAGAAAGGGTGAACCTCTTCAAGCGGCAATTCATATTGTAACAATGACTGTCGGAGGTATGGAAAGCAAGGTCACAGACAATAAGGTTGTGATACTGACAGCAGCTTCACCGGCGAATAAGAGTAAGAAAGGAGGTACCCATCCATAAAAAGGTTGGACAAAACTGATCCTTTTGTCCAACCCGAAATAAATACCGTTATCATTTAAAATTTTAGGAAATAGTGAACCTTAAATGTAGTATTCATTTAATATACAAAAGTATGAATTTTAATTCTTATTTTACTATAAAACATACAAGTAATTTGCGCATTTTATTGTTAACCTTATTCTTTATAGTCCCTTTGGGCACTATCTATGGGCAGAATCAGTTGATTACCATTGCCGGAAAAAACATAACTTTGTTGAAAGCTTTTGATGCTATTGAAAGTCAGACGCAATTAAGCATTACTTATAGTCGGACTAAAATAGATGTGAATCGGACGTTGAGTGTTGATTTTAAGAAACAAAAACTCTCTGTTGTTCTTGATAAGTTGCTCGCGGGAACGGGATTTACCTATAAGATAGAAAAAGGGTATATCGTTCTGGTTCCCGTACCGGTAAAACAAGAGCAAACGGAAGCAACTTCGAAAAAGATACAAGGAGTGATTGTAGATACGAATGGAGATCCGGTAATTGGTGCCAGTATCCAGGAGAAAGGAGTGGCTGGGAAAGGTGCAGTTTCTGATTTGGATGGAAAATTTAACCTGTCAGTTGCGTCAAATGCTGTATTACTGATTTCATATATCGGTTTTCAGTCTCTTGAAGTAAAGGTGGGAAATCGGACAAACTTGTCTTTGGTATTAAAAGAAGATCATCAGTTGCTGGATGAAGTAGTCGTTATCGGTTATGGAACAATGGAGAAACGTGCTGTGACCAGCTCCATTACTTCCATATCTTCAAAAGATTTAGTGACCGGATTGGGAGGCTCTACCATTGCGACTGCTCTGAAAGGAAAAATCTCCGGTATGAATGTTTCCGAAACTTCCAGTCCGAATGCCTCTGCTAGTTTCCAGCTTCGTGGGGTAGCTTCTATCAATGCTTCTTCTTCCCCTTTGATTGTGATAGACGGAATTCCCGGTGGTGATTTGCGTTCCATCAGTCAAGAAGATATTCAATCCATTGATGTTTTGAAGGATGCCTCTGCAGGTGCTATTTACGGAACAAGGGCGGCCGGTGGTGTCATTCTCGTGACTACCAAGAAAGCGAAAGAAGGTCCTGTCACATTATCATATACAGGAGAACTGTCCACCGAACAAGTTTCCAGAAGGCCACAGGTTCTGGATCGCGATGCTTTCGTGAGGTTCGGTGTGGGAACAGATCTGGGAGCGTCTACCGATTGGTACGGTGAACTTTTAAATGAGGGAGCACTTTCGCAGCGTCATGTTGTCACCCTTTCGGGAGGTGGACATACAGCCAGAATATATGCTACTATTATGGCACAGGATCAGAAAGGTATTGCGATAGGCGATAATCGTAAAGATTATTCGGGGCGTATCAATGCAAACTTTAATCTTCTCAATGACTTATTGGAAATAGGTTTACACACAGAATACCGTGAAGCACATCGGGATCAGCGGAGCAGTAGTTCTTGTTTCGATATGGCATTGAAGATGAATCCGACGGAACATGTTTATGATAGTACTAGTGAAACAGGCTATAATGTATTGGTTGGTGGCAGTGAATATTATAATCCATTAGCGGAAGTTATGCTCAAGCAGACGGATAATGTTGATAAATGGCTCAAGGCGGATGCTACGGTAAAGCTCAATTTGCCTGCCGGATTTTCGGCGCAAGCCACTCTCGGCTGGGAAGATCGCCAGTATCAGCAGACGCATTATGTATCCGCATTACACAGAACATCTTTGAATGGAAGTTATAAAGGAAAGGGATTTCACGGATATAGTAAAACAGTCAATGTTTCTTTTGAACCTACTATTAATTTCATGCGTGTTTTTGCAGAAGACCATACGGTCAGTGCGGTGGCCGGATATAGCTATTGGGAAAACAATTCTGAAAACTTTGATATGTCTAATTTCGATTTCCCTGTGGATGGAGTAGGAGCTTGGGACATGGGAACAGGTAGCTGGCTTTCTGATGGAAAAGCAGCTATGTCTTCCCACAAATATCCTCGTGAACGTCTTATCTCCTTCTTTGGCCGGGCGAATTATAGCTATAAAGACCGTTATATGGTTACAGGAAGCGTTCGTCATGAGGGATCTTCCAAATTTGGAAAGAATCATCGTTGGGGGACATTCTGGGCTGTATCAGGTGGATGGCGTATATCTAATGAAACCTTTCTGCGTGATGTCAGTTTTCTTGATGACCTCAAAGTACGTGTCGGTTATGGTGTGACGGGAAATAACAATTTCTCTGCAGGAGCATCCACAGCCATGTACTCCTCCAATTCAATGTGGCCTTATAACGGTACGTGGATCACTTCTTATGGACCGGCTCGTAATGTCAATAATGACTTGCACTGGGAAAAGAAAGCAGAGCTTAACATCGGTTTGGATTATGCGTTTCTGAATAACCGGCTTTTTGGAAAGTTCGATATATATAAAAGAAGAGTTTCCGGAATGTTATACAATATCAGTGTACCCAATCCTCCTGCCGTTTACGAGAAAACGACTATGAATTATGGTAATCTTGAGAATACCGGATGGGAGTTTGAGATTGGTGGAGTGCCTGTCAAAACCAAAGACTTTAACTGGACAACTACCATGCGTCTATCCCATTCTTCTTCCAAAATCACCTCTTTGTGGGGGAATAATACCTACCAGGATCGGGTAGGATTCCCGTCACCGGGAACGAACGGATCAGCCGGAAGAATTGAAGCAGGAACAAAGATCGGAAGCTATTATATTTGGAAATATGCCGGTATCACGGATAATGGAAGATGGCTTCTGTATGATAAGAACGACAATGTAATTCTTAGCGATAAGAAGACCTATGATGACAAGCGGTACATCGGTAATGCTATTCCTGCATTGATGGTATCGTGGGATCATACCTTCACTTACAAGAACCTCTCTTTAGGTATCAACCTGCGTAGCTGGATCGATTTCGACGTGTTTAATACCATAAATATGTACTATGGACTTTCTGAAGTAGCAGGCCAGAACGTTCTTCGCAATGCGTACATTGATAACCGCCACATCAAAGAAGTAAAGCAGCTTTGCGATTACTGGCTTGAGGATGGCACTTTCTTAAAGATAGACGCCATTAGTTTGGGATATTCTCTTAACATGAAAAAGTGGCAGAAATATATAGATAAGATTGATCTTTACCTGACCGTCCGGAATGTGGCATGTTTCACGAAATATTCAGGACTTAACCCGGAAGTAAATGTCAACGGACTGGACCCCGGTTATGAATGGTTTAATAATATTTATCCTGAAACTCGTAGATATACCGTTGGTATGAAAATCCAATTCTAATATTAAAGTACCTATAAACTAATAAAATGATATGAGACGAAATATTTTAATCATCATCTCCTTCCTCACCCTTCTGGTGTCATCCGGTTGTACAAATCTGGATGAGAAGTGGTATTCCGAAGTCACTCCGGACACTTATTTCACATCTAAGGAAACTGTCTACTCTTTCTTGGTACGCTCTTTCACACATTGGCGTTGGTTTCACGGATTCGACCGTGCCATTCTTCAGGAATGTACAACGGACGAGATGTGTGTCACACAAAAAGGAATACATTATAATGATGTCAGATATTCCCAACTGCAGCATCACGACTGGACACCTCTTCACCCCAACAACGAAGAAACCTGGCGTGGGGTAGGCATGGGAGTGGCAATGGCTTTAGCTTGTAAGGAAGACTTATCCGGTGTGGATTATGTATCACTGGGTATGACGGAAGAATTGAAAGCGGATCATCAGATGCAGCTTCAGACATTGGTTGCCTATTTTTATCTGCGGGGACTTGATTTCTATGGGGGTATGCCTATTTACCGGCGCTCTACTACCGAGGAGGTTCCACGTTCCACTGCACGCGAAACCTTTAATTATGTGGAAGAACTGCTGCTTGCCGCTATTCCCAAATTAGAGAAAAAAAGAGCAGATATGCTGGAAGAAGGCTATTTACGTCAAGGAACTGCCGCCGCCCTTCTTGCTCAATTATATTTTAATGCGGAAGTCTACATGGGAGAGAGCCGTTTTGCTGAATGTGCGCAGGTTTGCCAGGATTTATTAGATGGTAAATACGGTTATTACGAATTGGAGGAAGACTGGTTCGGTCCTTTCACTTTCGATAATAATAAATCTAAGGAAGTAATGTGGTCTGTTCAATCGCAATATGCAAAAGGTACTTTGTTTCAATGGCAGTTCGAACGCTATAATCATTATAATGCAAAGAACTATTTTGATCTAAGCGGCTATTCTTCTACTAACGGTATGCATCTTCAGCCGTCTCTTAAACCCAATGGCGATCCCTATACGGATAAGCTCGGGCGACCTTTTGCTAAGTTCAATAATAAAGATCTTCGTAAAAAATTGTACTTGTATAAAGGGAATGGAAAATACGAAGGAATGTTCCTTTATGGAAAATTACAGCGTACATCAAGAAGTGGCACAGAGGTGAAGTGCACGGGACTGTACGAATATCCGGGTGAGGTTCTTGAATTTGTCGATCAGGTGGCACAATTCAAGAAAGTGAAAGATGGAGAATATTCTTCAGTGAATGAACTTCCCTCCAATATAAGTACTGGGGAAGAGAATTCCGGAATACGTTTGTGTAAACTGCCGGTTCCCGATAATATCGACAAAACCATTGCTTTTAATCCAGATTATCCAGTTATTCGTTTTGCTGAAATCTATTATATGCTTGCTGAATGTAAATATAGAAGCGGCTATAAAAAGGAAGCAGCCAATCTTTTCAATGAAGTGCGTAAACGCAATTTCGAGAACAAAGCCGATCCTGATCCGGTGACCGAAACGAATATCGACAAGTACCGGATTCTTGATGAGTGGATGGTCGAGTTTCTGGGTGAACAGCGTCGTCGTACCGATCTTCGTCGTTGGGGGTTGTATACAACAGGTTCCTGGTGGGATCATAAACCTACTAACGACGATCATTATGAACTTTTTCCTATTCCGGAAAAGTCAATTTCTGTCAGCAATGTCTTGAAGCAAAATCCGGGATACGGAGGCGGCAATGAAATGACTAAAGAAGAAGCCGGTATATACAGTGTTAAACAAATTGATTAATAGAATATTAAAGAATAAAACAATGAATAGTAAGATATTATTTCTAGGGGCTGTTATGATGCTGCCTACATTCGCTAGTTGCCAACAGGAAAAGCCTTTTCCGGATGATGCTGTAGATAAAGTGTATGAATACCTTCCGGAGTGGCAGGCAGGTTATTTGGACATTCATCAGATTAGCACGGGAAGAGGGAATGCAGCCTATCTTATTTTCCCGGACGGGACTACCATGTTGCTGGACGCAGGCGATTTGGGAGTGCACACCGGTACCCAGGAGATCATGAAAGCAGTTCCTAATGACTCTAAACGGCCTGCTGAATGGATTGCCCAATATATAAAACATTTCTCATTGCCGTTGAAAAATAACGGTGCTATTGATTATGCCCTGCTCACTCACTTCGATACAGACCATATCGGACAGAATGGAAAACTGGCAATCGAAAAAGTAGGGCTGGACTACAAACTCACCGGAATAACTCATGTGGGTAATCTTCTGGATATTTCCACATTGATAGATCGTGGCTACCCTACCTATGATTATCCGACAGCGGCTAAAGTCACGGGTGCTCATATCTCAAACTATAAATTATATGTTGCTGCTCGTGACCGGGAAGGTAAAAAGAATGAAGGGTTTGTGACAGGAAGTAACACACAAATCAAACTATTGAAAGCTCCAGGTTCCTATCCTACATTCGAAGTTCGTAATATAGTGGGTAACGGTAAAATATGGACAGGCAGCGGAACGACTTCCAAAGAGCTTGTTCCATCTACCGCTTCTTCGAGTGAACAGTTGAACGAGAACCGTTGCAGTTGCGGAATACGTATCACATACGGTAATTTCGATTACTTCTCGGGCGGGGATATTCTTGGAGTGGAAAAAGCACCGGAATGGTTTGATATAGAAACACCTGTAGCTACATTACTGGGTGAAACAGATGTGGTAGTAGCCAATCATCATGCATACTCTGACGCTATGTGCGATACCTACATTTCCCAAGTGAAAGCCCAAGCCTACGTGATTCCCGTATGGGATTACTATCATCCTCAACCGGCCCCGCTAAGCCGGATGTTATCTCAAAGTCTTTATGCCGGTGAACGGTCTGTTTTTGCTGCCGGTCTGGTAGACAGCAACAGAAGTCGGTTGGGAGAGGACGGCTTGAAGATAAAACCTGCCGGACATGTTGTTACGCGTGTTTATCCGGGTGGAGAGAAGTTTCAGATCTTTGTATTAAATGATCGGAATGAAGCTTATGAGATACTATATAAAACAGGTGAGATTAAATCTAATAATTGATGAACATGAAAATTAAAGATTCAATAGCCTGGACAGCTTTTCTGGCTGTGATGGCAATCATAATGTTTCCGTCATGCTCTGACGAAAATGAAGCCGGCATATTGGAAATAACAAATAATGAGATTATTCTTCAGGCGGAAGGTGATCCGGTTCAGGTGGAGGTAAAGTCCAATACCGAGTGGCGCATTGATTTTGCAGAATCAACCTGGTTTTCTACGGATATACGTGGAGCCCAGTCATCAAGAACTTATTTCACTGTGACTTTTGATGAGAATATCAGTGATTCCGAACGTTTCTGTGATATTCGTGTATTTACGAAAGATGGTAAGACTGCGGATGTAATCAAGATAAAACAATTATCCCGTTATCCATTTATTGTTCCTGCCAGTGATAAGATGGAGCTGTTTACCAAAGGAGGTGAATATGAAATGGAGATCTCTACCAATGTGCCCGAAACGGATATCGTTATTACGCCAACGGTGGACTGGGTGCAGGAGTATCGGATAAGTGATGGAAAGCTTTATTTTAATACGGAAACAAATTCGCAATCACCCCGTACAGGAAGTATTGTGTTGAGTTATGACGATCAGTACCAGCGTAAGGTCACGACTACCATTAATCTCTCGCAAGCATATTCTGAATATGCGAATGCGGAACTTGTCAGTTATCCAACCGTACATGGTTATGCTGTCGGTGGAATTACTAACAATGTATATGTTGAAGGAACCATCGTAGCCAATGGCACTTCGAAGAACTTCCCGAGCAATCGCTATGTCATTCAGAATGAGGCAGGAGAGACAGTTGTGTTTGAGTCCGAATCTTTAATTACGTTTGCACAATTTGCCAAAGTGTCATTGTGTCTGAAAGATGGAATGATAAGAGAAGAATCAGAGGGTAGCTTTACTTATAGACTGATTAGCGGTATCACTGCTGCCCACGTAATCAGCTCGGAACTTTCTACCTTCACAATTCCTGAAAGAACGATTGCTGAACTTACGGATAATATGGTATTTAGTCTTGTGACCCTGAAAGATGTCGAGATTGCATCTCCGGTAGGTGCATTCACTAATTTCAAGACTACTGACCCGGGAGCTGCCGATCGTAAGATTAATAAAAACTATTGGGTAGAAAAGTTCCCTGCATATTACAGATACTATCCGACCTGTATAAGAGATAAAAACGGTTCTAATACATATATGCTTACTGCGTTTGAAGCTCCTTATGCTCACGAAACACTTCCTAAAGGTTCGGGAAGCATAACAGGAATGGTGGCGAAAGTGAAACTTACAAATTTCGACATCTCTGAAAGCCGGTTATGTATTCTTCCGCTTAACAGAGAAGATATTAACATCAGTGATATAAACGAGATCACTGATGTGCTTGTAGAATGGGATTGTAATGTACCCGATTGGAAAGAAATAGGCTCTTCTACTTTTACGGATTACCATCCTACGGGTGGCGAGGCATCGCAGGCGAATGCTCTTCTTAGCAAAGACGGAAATAAATATTTCCAGCAAACCTATGCAGACTACATTCTGGGATTCCAGGACGATTTCAGAGGAGATGTTAACCTTAACACGACCGACGGATACTATGGTCGTATGCGAGGCGGTGCTTTTAATAGCAAACCGTGGTCTACAAGTTCATATTTCTACGTAGACAAAATATCGACAGTAGGTATTTCTACATCCTTGTCTCTTCAGGTTGAAATGAATGCAAGTTGGGGAGGTGGCCCTGTTGCAGTGGTTGAATATGCTTATTCGATGAATGGTGAATGGATTAAAGTAGATAATTCTGAGTTTACCATTCTGGGACAGTTTGATAGAACGGCTGCAGGTGGACAGACGGAGAAGAATATTCCTGGTTATAAAGTCTATGACTTTAAGTTGCCGGATGCCTTATTGAACCGTGATAATATTTGCATCAGATTGCGACCGGTCAGACTCCCGGCAGGGGTATCCAGCTTCATGCCGCTTAGACTTGCTAATATCTCAATCAAATACAACAAATAATCAATAGGGAATATATATAAAATAATTGGAAGCAATAAAGGACATATCCTGATTGCTTCCGATTATCTTTTTATATGGATCTTGAAGATCTCTATTAAAAAAAGAACGGTATTTTATTTCTCCAACAATTCTTCTTTATTTTTCCAACAAATCCTTTAAGAAGTCATCCAACTCCTTATCCAACCCTTTCAGCAATTCATCATTTACCAGTATGGTGTCGTCATCAATCAACAACAATTCTGCTACGGTTTCTTTCTCTTCATCTACCAAGACGAAAGAATAAGGTTTTAGAATAGTCACTTTGTCGAAATCTCCGGCATCCTTCATTCTGCAAAGAATGTTGCGAAGAGAAGGTTCCACGTTTTCAAGGAAATCATCCCCTTCATAAGTAGCCCATTCTTCGATCATGATGTTTGCCAGTTCTTCATCATCATCGTTGTAAATATTAAGTTGTCCCGATGCCTGATCCGGTTGGAGATGGATATCGGTTACGACTGTTTGTTCACAGTTACATGCATATTTAGCGACTACCTTTTGGATAGCCGATTCGATAATAGATAATGATTGTTGGCTCAATTTCATGGGTTCCTTCTTTTTATAAGTTCAAAGGTATAAAAAAAATAAGATTTGATACACAATTTCCTTAAAAATCATCATTAAATCGGCTCATTTGTAATTTTAACTTGGGTAATTGAGCATTTCTCTCCTTTAATTCAGCTAAATACAAGGTAGTAAGATAATAATTCGGCACGTCATCAATGGTAGCTTGAGGACTATCTGTGATGTTCTTTTTATCTATTTTCTTGGCTAGTTGTTGGGCCTTTTCTGCCCATTCTTCCGCTTTAGCCAAACTATCTTTCATTTCGTAGTAAACAGCGATGTTGAGAGCTGCCCGCATTTTTTTCTTTTGGTTCTTGGTTCCTTCGAAAGCCTGACGCCAAAGTTCGTATGCGTCGTCCCATGAATTTTCGCGTACATAAATGGCAGCGTCACGCATGGGAACCGAACCGCCAGTGTAAAGATACCGTGTTCCTTTTTTCCAAATAGGGACAATATATTTCACCGGAACCGTTCCTGCGAATGCTGCCGCTTCTTCCAGCATCTGCTTGTCGGGAATCATGCGAGTGGCAGCTTCTATGGCTGTAACTCCAAACTCCTCCCAAAAAATGCTATCAGTAGGATGGAGCGTAGTCATCGGCCTGCTACGTTCGGGAAGATAAACTTTCACCGTGGGATAAACTTTCACGTCTACCGCTCCTTGAAAGCAGTTGAACTCATCCAGATAACGGACCGTCTTTGTTGCTTTGAGTTGCAGGTTTTCCAGTGCAATAATAAAGTCCACTCCCAGGTTAGAAGCCAGTTGACGCACTTCCTCCTGGCTCAATGTACTTTCGCGGGCCAGTTTATCATTGGCACGTAAGGCAGAATCACAGATAACCACCTCATCGAAGTAGTTCTGCTGTGCAATTTCTTCTGCCAGTGATTCAGTGGCCGTCTTAGGATCTCCATTGGCATAAGCCGTTGCACGACTTATCAATGGTGTACCTTCTTTCATTTTTTCAGTCTCTGTTATCAGTTTATTATCCGGGGCGTCGCTGGTGTTATTCACAATAGCTACTTTCCGGAGTTGCGGAAGAAAGCTCAAGTCGGCAGGTTGCAGATAATCAATGGGGATCTGTTCCAGACTCTGACAGCTACCCAGAGTCAGCAGGAATAAAACGATGAAAGCCAGTGAATAAGATTTTGCCATAGTTTTGTTCTATTTAGTAATTTGAACAAAAGTACAACTTTGGAAGAATAAAAGAAAGTCTCAAACAGTTTTTAACCGTTTGAGACTTTCTTTTATAAGTTGAATATAGAGAGACTATGCCATAAAGCACATTACCCTACAATTTCCAACCTTTAATTTATAATTTTTAATTATTAATTAATCAAAGGTTCTTTCCGTGGCAGTTTTTATACTTTTTGCCGCTTCCGCATGGACAAGGATCGTTACGACCTACTGTCTTCTCTGCACGAATCGGTTCACGTTTCTGCTGTTCACGAGTATCCTGACTTGCAGCAGCCTGCTGGTTCGGATCACTCAAATCTTCTTTGTTTTCGCGATACTTGCTCATATCCTGGCGTTGTTCAGGAGCAGCCTGACGCACTTCTACACGGCGTGCAGCTGATTCATCCGGAGCTTCCTGTACAGGAATTTGTCCGCGCATCAAGATAGATATAGTCTGGTTGTTGATCTTGTTCACCATAGCGTCAAATAAAGTCACGGATTCCAGTTTATAGATCAATAGCGGGTCTTTCTGTTCGTAGCTTGCATTCTGTACGGAATGTTTCAGTTCGTCCAGTTCGCGCAAGTTTTCTTTCCATGCTTCGTCGATTACGTGGAGCAAGATTGATTTCTCGAACGATTTCACCACTTCTTTAGATTCCGATTCGTAAGCCGCTTTCAGGTTACAAGAGATATTGTACATCCGTTTACCGTCTGTGATAGGAATCAGGATGTTTTCGTACATGTGTCCCTGATTTTCATATACCTGTTTGATAACCGGATTAGCGATCTGTGCCAGACGTTCAGTTTTGCGTTTGAAATTCTCCATAGCAATATTGAAAGTCTTTTCGGCCAACTTATCTTTCTTCTCGTTACGGAATTCTTCTTCAGTGAACGGAGTTTCCATGGCCAATGTCTGGAGCAATTCCATCTGGCAACCTTCATAATCGTTGTTCTCGATAGCGTTGGCGCAACGGTCCCAAATCATGTTCACGATATCCATACCGATACGTTCACCCATCAAAGCGTGACGACGTTTCGTATAAACCACCGTACGTTGCTTGTTCATTACGTCGTCATATTCCAACAGACGTTTACGAATACCGAAGTTGTTTTCTTCCACTTTCTTCTGTGCGCGTTCGATGGAGTTGGAAATCATCTTGTGTTCGATCATTTCGCCTTCTTGGAAACCGAGCTTGTCCATTACACTGGCAATGCGGTCGGAAGAGAACAGACGCATCAGGTCGTCTTCCAATGACACGAAGAATACAGAAGAACCCGGGTCGCCCTGACGTCCTGCACGACCACGCAACTGGCGGTCTACACGACGGGATTCGTGACGTTCCGTACCGATGATTGCCAAACCGCCCGCTGCTTTTACTTCCGGACTTAGTTTGATGTCGGTACCACGACCTGCCATATTGGTAGCAATGGTTACCGTGCCGCTCAAACCGGCAGTAGCAACGATGTCTGCTTCTTTCTGGTGCAGCTTAGCATTCAATACCTTGTGCTCAATCTTACGCATGGTAAGCATTTTGCTTAACATTTCGGAGATTTCTACCGAAGTAGTACCCACCAGTACCGGACGTCCTGCTTGAACCAATTTTTCGATTTCCTCAATAACAGCTTTATACTTTTCGCGCTTCGTCTTGTAAACGCGGTCGTTCATATCCTTACGGGAGATCGGACGGTTGGTCGGGATAACGACTACGTCCAATTTATAGATGTCCCAAAGTTCGCCTGCTTCCGTTTCAGCAGTACCGGTCATACCGGATAGTTTGTGATACATACGGAAGTAGTTCTGCAAAGTAATGGTAGCGAAGGTCTGTGTAGCAGCTTCCACTTTCACACGTTCCTTGGCTTCGATAGCCTGGTGCAATCCGTCAGAGTAACGACGACCTTCCATAATACGACCGGTCTGCTCGTCTACAATCTTCACCTGACCATCGATTACTACGTATTCATCGTCTTTTTCGAACATTGTGTAAGCCTTCAACAGTTGATTGATGGTGTGTACACGTTCCGATTTGATGGCATAGTTAGTCAACAACTCATCCTTCTTTTCAAGCAGTTGCTCGTTGGTCAGATTCATGTTTTCCAGTTCCGAAAGCTGTCCGGCGATATCCGGAAGAACGAATAAAGTCGGATCTTCAGAGTTACCGGTAATCAGGTCTACCCCCTTATCTGTCAGGTCTACGCTATTCAACTTTTCGTCGATCACGAAGTACAGTGGATCAGTCACTTCATGCATACGCTTGTTGTTCTGTTCCATGTAGATCTCTTCCGTCTTGAGCATGCCGGCCTTGATTCCCTGTTCACTAAGGAACTTAATCAACGGTTTGTTTTTCGGCAATGCTTTGTGACTGCGGTATAGAGCGAGGAATCCTTCTTCCACCTCTTTCTTATCGTTGGATGCGATCAGTTTTTTTGCTTCGGAAAGATATTTGGTAGCCAGTACCTTTTGTGCTTCTACCAGACGTTCCACTAGTGGACGGAGTTGCTCGAACAACTGGTCATCGCCTTTAGGTACAGGACCGGAGATAATCAACGGAGTACGTGCGTCGTCAATCAATACCGAGTCAACCTCATCGACGATGGCATAGTTGTGCTGACGTTGTACAAGGTCTTTCGGGCTGATAGCCATGTTGTCACGCAGGTAGTCGAAACCGAATTCGTTGTTTGTACCGAAAGTGATATCAGCCAGATATGCCTGACGACGTGCGTCGGAGTTCGGCTGATGGCGGTCGATACAATCTACGCTCAAACCGTGGAACATATAAAGAGGACCCATCCATTCGGAGTCACGTTTGGCGAGGTAATCATTCACGGTAACTACGTGTACACCGTTTCCGGTCAATGCGTTGAGGAATACCGGGAGCGTGGCTACCAGTGTTTTACCTTCACCAGTTGCCATTTCCGCAATCTTACCTTTGTGCAGAACGACACCACCGAAGAGCTGTACGTCATAGTGAACCATATTCCATACAGTATCATTACCACCGGCTACCCAGTGATTCTGATAGATGGCCTTGTCACCTTCGATACGTACGAAATCTTTCGTGGCAGCCAGTTGACGGTCGAAGTCCGTAGCAGTTACAACGATTTCTTCATTTTCAGTAAAACGTTTGGCAGTAGCCTTTACGATAGAAAAAGCAACAGGTAGTACTTCGTCCAGTGCTTTTTCATATTTTTCCAGAATTTCTTTTTCTGTCTTATCGATTTGTGCGAAGACTTCTTCGCGGTCTTCCAGTTCGAGAGTTTCAATGCTTGCCTTCAACTCTTCCACTTTCGCACGTTCAGCGGTAGCCGATTCATGGATATATTTTTTGAGTTCTTCCGTTTTGGCACGGAGGGCGTCGTTGTCTAGTTTTTCAATCTCCGGGTAAGCAGCTTTGATCTTTTCCACCCAGGGTTTGATTTCTTTCATGTCTCGTGTGGATTTGTTTCCGAAAATCGAGCTTAAAAATTCATTAAATCCCATGTTATATTATTTAGTTTATTATTTATTTCAATTTCAACGCGGATTAACGCAGATTTACGCAGGTTAAAGGAAAGATTAAATTGGATTTTTTTTAATCCGCATAAATCTGCGTTAATCCGCGTTGGGGAATCTTTATATCAAGAAACCTCCGCAAAGTTACATTAAAATGCTGATTTATTTATGTTTTGCTCCCTGTTTTTGTGAGTAAATTTTTACCGAAGGTCGGTAATAGGAGCAGAAGTACAGGCGTTGGGAGCCCGGATGCGCATAAAATGTGCCAGTGTAGGCGCAATATGGTCAATGGTTACAGGTGTCTGGATAATGGCCGGTTTCACGGAATGTCCCATGAAAATCAGCGGTGAGGGAATATAAGAATGACGTACCACTTTGTTGTCGCCGCCGTTCTCGTTGACGATCGTCCATCCGGGGAGGACGTCGATTACGAGGTCACCCGAACGTTTGCGGTGGTAGCCGTTACGTATTTTGTAGATTTCCGGAGTCCATGAACCCAGTAATAGCCGGTTAGCCGAATAGGCTTCGTTCACTCCGCTGAACTGCATCAGGAATTCTGCTGACTTTTGTTGGATCTCTGCCAGATTCAGTTCTTTTTTTTCCAATAACTTATGATTCAGATAAATCTGCTGGTTATGGTGAGCTTCCACATACTTTCCTTCGCCATACGTAGCCATCAGGTACATATTCAATAGAGCCGCACAACGGTTGAGATAAAACTCTCCGCCAGGAATCTTGTACAATCCCGAATCGGGCGATTCGCTGTCTATATATCCGGTGGAAGTGACGAAAATAAGCACGTTTTGCAGTCCTACTTTCTTATCAAGAACTTCGAGCAGGTCGGCAATGCTGCGGTCAAGACGCACATAGGTGTCTTGTATTTCCATGGCACATTCCTGTACGGATTTATGCGCATAGTTTCCGGCATAGTAAGTGAGTGCCAATAAGTCAGTAATGTCATCCATGCCGATCGAACTTTTGTTTAATGCTTCTTCGGCAAGCGCATTCACTTCATCGTTTACAAAAGGGCTGGTGATGAAGCGGCGGTACTTGTTATTGCGATCATCATCAAATTTATATTTGAAGAGCATATCCCGCCAATCTGGCAGGAAAGTGTACATGCCCCGGGGAAATATAGGTTCCCATGTCATACCGGCAATACGGAAATCAATCGCTTGACGGTCGTTATATTGGCTTGCCCACCACGGAAACTCTCCGTAATAGGTGGTTCCGCTCCATTTTCCGGTGTTGGGATTGATCCAGAAAGCAGCGTTTCCGGCATGTCCGGCTGCGAAAAGTGCGGCATCGCAATCTGGTGCAATGGCATATACGAGTCCTTTGCCTTGTGTCGCTATTTTAAGCTCGTCGGCAATGGTTGAAGTCAGTAGTTTGGTGGGGGCGACAGTCTGGTCGGTGTAATACCCCATAAATGCCGTGTCGTCTGTGCTGTTGACGGGGCGAAGGGTAGAGGCATCCATCCAGCGTTGAGAAATAATTCCGTTCATGGAAGGCGTCGTACCGCTATAAATAGCCGCTATGGCAGAAGCACGGTCTATACCGCAGAAGGTATATTCGGCGTTATGGAACACTCTTCCCTCTTTCCAAAGACGTTTAAAGCCTTTCTCACCGTAGAGTGACGAAAAAGCCTCCAAATAGTCCGTACGTAATTGGTCAATCGTCAGCCCTACTACTAATTTAGGGGCGGCAGGCAGTGACTGGGCTTGTAGCCCGGTGAAAGTCAGTACGGTGATGAGGGAAGTTAGTAGTCCTTTCATTATTTCTTTTTAGATGTCACAATCAGATTGCTCGCTGAACGTATCAGCAAAACGAGTGCCAAAGGTACAACAGCAAAGTCAAATCTTTGCGGAATTACAGGAAAAAGCACTATAAAAAGTGTTAAAACCATCAGATTCAGGGTTAAATACCAACATTTCTTTCCTTTTCGGACACAATATATAATGTATGGCAAGAAAAAAAGTTGCCCCGGATGGAATACCAATAATAGGAAATTGGAGCTGACTGCCGGGTGTTGGGAGAAGAGTGCGAGGAAGGCGAGGACGCATCCCACAATGCCTGCCATACCAAAAAGAAAGAGGTCGATTCCCCATAATCCGGTTCTCCGGCGGATTCCATAGATTGTGGCGGCGGCTGTCAGTATAAATAAGAGTAAGGAGCATTGAAGCGGAGTAGGCATCCGGCTGCTTTCATCCGGTTCGGGAGTGGCATCGACTACCAGCTCGTTGGCCGTTATGAGTGGACGCTGGATAGAATCGCCTTTAATTTGTGCACCGTCGAAAGCATCCATCAGGTAGAAAGGGGCAAACATCATCTGACGTTGTGTGATGGGCTGATCGGCTTCACTTCCGATACAGAGATCGATGCCGAAACGTGCCCACGGATGTCCTTTGCAATACTGATGTACGATGTCGCGGAAAGTGTGGGAGCCATCCTGCGGTTCTGCGGGATAAATCACTTTTCCTGCAATGCTTTCTTCTATCTTGTCCCGGGGGCGGGTAGCACAATTATCGTAAAAGAAATTATAACGGTACACCCGGTTTTCCGGACGGTAATTTTCTTGTAATAGCCGGATTAGTTCTGTCTTTTCTTCATCGGTCAGATTCAGCGTTTGCTGCCATACGCTGCGTCCGAAAAATGCGTATTCAGCTGCAAAACGTTCATAATCCGTTGCTCCCAGTTGGTAGTCTGTTTCTCCGAGCGAGAAGCGGAAGATGAAGTTGGGAGTGTTGAAACTGAACAATCCGTAGTTGAATACAACGTCAATCCCTTGTGAAGGATTTTCGTAACGGATGGCAGTGTGTCCGAACAGGGAATATATTTCCTCTCCGGGGGCACAAGTCAACAGGCTCAAACGGATGGAGTCGTTGTTGTTGGCAGATGCTTGTCCGGCGGGCAAAAGCAACAGGAAGAAGGAGAGGATGATGCATGAGAAAAACCGTTTCATTAGCTGGTTCGTTTTATTTCGGTGGCAAATATATGAAGAATAGTTGGATTCGGGAAAACGGAGCCTCTATTTTATCAGAATAGAGGCTCCGTTTCATACAAGCAGAAGCTTTATATGGCTTAAACAAAGGCTCTGTTTTCTTTAAATGGAGCCTCTGTTGGGGTGAAATAATGTTTCTGCTTGAACGGAAAATTGATTACAAAATAGTGGAACACTTTTTGGAACACTGTTTTTCTCTTGTAATCTATTGCTTATTAGCTGTTTATGATGTAATAAAAAAAGACTGCCGAACGCAAAGTGGAATACATAATAAACAATAAAAGATAATTGATCTATTTAAAAATAGATAGTTCGATTTTTTTTGTTTTTGGGGATTTCTAAAATGAAAAAAGAAGATAATTCCTCTTCTATGCTTCAACTTTTCTTTTTTTACTTTACCTTTGCGCCCACTAAAGAATCAAAAGATTTGAATTTAATAATCGACATAGGAAATACAAAGGCAAAGATTGCTTTCTTCGACGGCGGAGAAATCGTGGATGTAGTAGCTGAATCCAATCAGTCGTTGGGTTGCTTGAAGGCTTTTTGTTCCCAATATCCGGTTGAACAGGGGATTGTGGCTACTGTCATTGATTTAAGCGAAAAGGTATTAGCTGATTTGGCAGCTTTGCCGTTTCCTTTGCTTTGGCTCAATCATCAGACTCCGCTTCCGGTTGTCAACCTGTACGAAACTCCCGAAACATTGGGATATGACCGTATGGCTGCCGTAGTGGGTGCTAATGAGCAGTTTCCTCATCGGGATATATTGGTGATTGATGCGGGAACTTGCATTACTTATGAGTTTATTGACTCAAAAGGTCAGTATCATGGCGGTAATATTTCTCCCGGTATGCAAATGCGTTTCAAAGCACTTCATCAGTTTACAGGACGTTTGCCTCTGGTAGACACCAACGGGCGCAAACTCCCGATGGGACGGGACACCGAAACGGCTATACGTGCCGGAGTGATGAAAGGGATGGAATACGAAATTTCAGGTTATATTGAGTCTATGAAGCATAAATATCCTGAACTTTTGGTTTTTTTAACGGGCGGAGATGATTTTTCTTTTGATAGCAGCGTAAAAAGTATCATCTTTGCAGATAGATTTTTAGTGTTGAAAGGATTAAATAGAATTTTAAACTATAATAATGGTAGGATTTAAACACACACTTTGTGCGCTTTTGCTCACGATGGTTACCGGAATGGCAATCGCTCAAAATAATACAAACTCTCCTTATACACGATATGGCTATGGCGACTTGTCCGATCAGAGTTTCGGTAACAGCAAGGCGATGGGGGGAATTGCTTTTGGACTTCGGGATGGAGCACAGATCAATCCGCTGAATCCTGCTTCGTATACAGCCATTGACTCATTGACATTCCTCTTTGAAGGAGGTGTCAGTCTGCAAAATATGAATATTAGCGGTAGCGGTGTGAAACTGAACGCTAAAAACTCCAGTTTTGACTATCTGGCTATGCAATTTCGTTTGCATCCGAGGATAGCGATGAGTGTCGGATTGCTGCCGTTCTCCAATGTGGGGTATTCTGTGTCGGATACACAGACTGCAACAGATCCGAGTACCGGTGCTACGGCTGATTATGCCAGAAGTTATACTGGCGATGGAGGTTTGCATCAATTATATGCCGGTTTGGGTGTGAAGGTTCTTAAAAATCTTTCGGTAGGTGTGAATGCGTCTTATTTCTGGGGAGATATAAACCGTACACGTGTCGTTTATTATCCCAGTGTATCAGGTGCTTATAATTATAATCACCAATCGGTTGCATCAGTATCGAGTTATAAACTAGATTTTGGAGCACAATATACATTGGATATTGATAAAAAACATTCAGTGACAATTGGAGCTATATATTCTCCGAAGTTGCAATTGGGTAATGACTATAGTGTAACGACACAAATGGTTTCAAATTCTACGGGCACAGCGGTTTCTACTACAACATTGAAACCGGATGCAACGTTTGAAGTTCCTAATACATTTGGCGTCGGATTTACATATAACTATGACAAACGCCTAACAGTTGGTCTGGATTATAGTTTGCAACAATGGTCAAAAACGAAATTTGACGTAAATACACCAGATGAAGCTGTACGTGAAGACTTTAAAGAAACATACACGTATTGCGACCGTCATAAAATATCAGTGGGTGCGGAATACATTCCTAATTTGATTGGACGTTCCTATTTATCCCATATAAAATACCGTTTGGGAGCTTATTATACGACTCCGTATTATAAGGTCGGCGGCAAAGAGGCTACCCGTGAATATGGCGTAACTGCTGGTTTCGGTCTGCCTGTACCCCGTTCCCGTTCCATTCTTAGCATTAGCGGGCAGTTTGTTCGCATCAGTGGACAGGAAGCGGCTTTTGTAAATGAAAATATCTTCCGCGTGAGTATCGGATTGACGTTCAACGAACGTTGGTTCTTCAAACGCAGAGTGGAATAATGGGATGAATCGATGTGAGAGAGAATAGACGACTATATAATAACAACTAAAATTTAGATACAATGAAAATTAAAACGCTTGTGGCTATGTTGTTCCTTTCGGCAGGAGCAACCACTGTGGTAGCACAGGATGCGTCTAACTGTAACTCAAACAGTAGTATTTCGCATGAAGCTGTGCGTGCTGGTAATTTTAAAGATGCGTATACTCCTTGGAAAGCTGTGTTGGAAAACTGCCCGACGCTTCGTTTCTATACCTTTACTGACGGATATAAAATTCTGAAAGGCTTGATGGGACAAATTAAAGACCGGAATAGTGCGGATTATCAGAAATATTTTAATGAACTGATGAATACGCATGACCTGCGTATCAAATATACGGATGAATTCTTGTCTAAAGGTACAAAAGTGTCTTCTGTTGATGAAGCTCTGGGTATCAAAGCGGTAGATTATATTGCTTTTGCTCCGAAGATTGATGTGAATCAGGCCTATCAATGGTTGAGCCAGTCTGTAAACGCTGTGAAAGGTGAATCGGCAGGTGCAACTATCTTCTATTTCCTGCAAATGTCTTTGGATAAACTGAAAACGGATCCGAATCATAAAGAACAGTTCATTCAGGATTATCTGGCTGCTTCTGAATATGTAGATGCTGCTATTGCAGCCGAGGCTAGTGAAGCTAAAAAGAAATCTTTGCTGGGTATCAAAGACAACTTGGTTGCTTTGTTTGTGAACAGTGGAACAGCTGATTGTGAATCATTGCAAAGCATCTATGGACCGAAAGTAGAAGCTAACCAAACAGACTTGGCTTACTTGAAGAAAGTAATCGATATCATGAAAATGATGAAATGTACTGAAAGTGACGCTTATCAACAGGCTTCTTTCTATTCTTATAAGATAGAACCTACTGCAGAAGCAGCTACCGGATGTGCTTATCAGGCATTTAAGAAAGGTGATATTGACGGTGCGGTGAAATTCTTCGATGAAGCAGTGAATCTGGAAACAGACAATATGAAGAAGGCTGAAAAAGCATACGCTGCTGCAGCAGTACTGGCTTCTGCCAAGAAACTGTCTCAAGCAAGAGCTTATTGCCAGAAAGCAATTGGTTTCAACGAGAATTATGGTGCTCCTTATATCCTGATTGCTAACCTTTATGCAATGAGTCCTAACTGGAGCGACGAATCTGCTCTGAACAAGTGTACTTACTTTGCAGTGATCGATAAACTGCAACGTGCAAAACAAGTGGATCCGAGCGTAGCTGAAGAAGCTAACAAATTGATCGGTAGATATTCAGGTCATACTCCGCAAGCTAAAGACCTATTTATGTTAGGTTACAAGCAAGGCGACCGCATCACTATCGGCGGTTGGATAGGAGAGACTACAACGATTAGATAAATGTATGTTGCGAAAACGAAGAAACCGTTTATTGCATAAAAGCATGAGCATAACAATCACCTTCGGGGTGATTGTTATGCTTCTTTTATTATCTTCCTGTGGCGGAAAGAAGAAAGCTATGGGTGAGGCCATCACTGAACGTGATTCCCTTCCGATGATGACAACATTGGGAGTCACCACCCTTATCTCCGATTCCGGAGTGACACGCTACAGAGTGAATACGGAAGAATGGTCGGTGTACGACCGTAAGAAACCATCCTATTGGGCCTTTGAGAAAGGCGTATATCTGGAACAGTTCGACTCTATCTTTCATATAGAAGCCAGTATCAAAGCGGATACTGCCTACTATTATGACAAAGAAAGGCTTTGGAAGCTGATAGGGAACGTAGATATACAGAACCGGAAAGGAGAGCGTTTTAATACGGAACTGCTGTACTGGAACGAAGCTACCCAGAAGGTGTATTCTGACAAGTTTATACGTATTCAACAACCGGACAGAATTATTACAGGGCATGGATTCGACTCGAACCAGCAAATGACCATATATACCATCCATAATATCGAAGGCATTTTCTATGTGGATGAGGAAGCGGGTGGTCCGCCCCAACCGGAAACAAAAGCACTGCCGGATTCAGTGAAAAAAGATTCAGCGAAATAGGCGAAGTACTATCAATCGTACATCGTAAATCGTCTAATCGTAAATCAGAACTTATGAATATTTATATCTCTCTAATTATCACCATGGTCTTCTCCGCCTTCTTTTCAGGAATGGAGATCGCCTTTGTGTCGGTAGACAAACTGCGTTTTGAGATGGAACGTAAGGGGGGAATTACGTCCCGCATCCTCTCCATCTTCTTCAAGAACCCGAATGAATTTATCTCTACCATGTTGGTGGGGAATAACATCGCCCTGGTCATCTATGGTATCCTGATGGCACAGATTATCGGTGATAATTTGCTGGCAGGATTCATTGACAATCATTTTCTGATGGTGCTGGCGCAGACTATAATTTCTACCCTTATCATTCTGGTGACCGGAGAGTTTCTGCCGAAAACTATTTTCAAAATCAATCCCAATCTGGTATTGAATATTTTTGCCATTCCACTTATTGTTTGTTATGTCATTCTATATCCTATTTCCAAACTGGCTTCCGGTTTGTCCTGCTTATTTCTTCGTGTCTTTGGAATGAAGGTCAACAAGGATGCGTCCGATAGAGCGTTTGGGAAAGTAGACTTGGATTACTTCGTGCAAAGCAGTATTGATAATGCCGAGAATGAGGAAGAACTGGATACGGAAGTGAAAATCTTCCAGAACGCTTTGGATTTCTCGAGCATAAAAATCCGTGACTGTATCGTTCCCCGTACTGAAGTGGTGGCCGTTGATCTGATAACTTCACTGGACGAGTTGAAAAGCCGCTTCATCGAATCCGGAATCTCCAAGATCATTGTGTATGATGGAAATATCGATAATGTAGTGGGTTATATCCATTCGTCAGAAATGTTTCGTGCTCCGAAAAACTGGCATGAGAATGTGAAGCAAGTGCCGATTGTACCCGAAACCATGTCCGCCCATAAATTGATGAAACTCTTCATGCAGCAAAAGAAAACGATTGCCGTAGTGGTGGATGAATTTGGCGGAACATCCGGCATCGTATCTCTGGAAGACCTCGTGGAAGAAATCTTTGGAGATATAGAGGATGAGCACGATAATACTTCCTACATCAGCAAGCAGATCGACGAACGCGAGTATGTGTTGTCCGCCCGCTTGGAGATAGAAAAAGTCAATGAGACGTTCGGACTTGATTTGCCCGAATCGGACGATTATCTGACGGTAGGAGGGCTGATTCTGAACCAATACCAGAGCTTCCCGAAGCTGCATGAAGTGGTGCGGGTAGGACGTTATCAATTCAAGATAATTAAGGTCACAGCGACAAAAATAGAACTCGTGCGATTAAAAGTCTTGGAATAATGACGATAATCAAGAAATTTTTAGCCAATAAATAGATGCATATTAGCATTTTTTGTATCTTCGTGCGCTAAAACGACAAAAGAAAGAAATAATAATAACATAAATCGTATTAATCAAAATGGCAACGTTACAAAACATTAGGTCGAAAGGACCTCTATTGGTGATTGTTATCGGCTTGGCGCTGTTTGCTTTCATTGCGGGTGACGCATGGAAGGTGATGCAGCCGCATCAGGCACATGACGTAGGTGAGGTGAACGGAGACGCTCTTTCCGCTCAAGAGTATCAGAATTTGGTAGAAGAATATACCGAAGTGGTGAAACTCATGCGTGGGGTGACCGCCTTGAATGACGAACAAACCAATCAGGTGCGCGATGAAGTATGGCGTTCCTACGTAAACAATAAACTGGTTGAAAAAGAAGCAAAAGCACTGGGACTGACTGTTTCTGCTGCTGAAATTCAGGACATCCTGAAAGCTGGCGTTCATCCTTTGTTGAGACAAACTCCTTTCCAGAATCCGCAAACAGGCAACTTCGACAAGGATATGTTGAACAAGTTCCTCGTGGAATATGCCAAGATGAGCGAGTCACAGATGCCGGCACAGTATGCTGAACAATACAACAATATGTATAAATACTGGTCGTTCATCCAGAAAACGTTGATTCAGAGCCGTCTGGCTGAAAAATACCAGGCATTGGTTTCTAAAGCTCTTCTTTCTAATCCGGTGGAAGCACAGGATGCTTTCGATGCAAGAGTAAACCAGTACAATGTGTTGATGGCTGGTATTCCTTACTCTTCTGTGGTAGATTCTACAATTGTAGTGAAAGAATCGGAACTGAAAGATTTGTATAACAAGAAGAAAGAACAATTCAAGCAATATCAGGAAACTCGTGACGTCAAATATATTGATGTACAGGTAACTGCAAGTGCTGAAGACAGAGCAGCTATCCAGAAAGAAGTAGACGAAGCTACTGCACAGTTGGCTACCACTACGGATGATTATACTTCTTTTATCCGTTCGGTTGGCTCGGAAGCTCCTTATGTAGACTTGTTCTATAACAAGACAGCTTTCCCGTCAGATGTAGTTGCACGTTTGGACTCTGCTTCTGTTGGTGCTATTTATGGTCCTTACTATAACGGAGCCGACAATACAATCAATTCTTTTAAAGTAGTTGCTAAGGCTGCTGCTGCCGACTCTGTGGAATTCCGTCAGATTCAGGTATACGCAGAAGATGCAGTGAAGACAAAGACATTGGCTGACAGTATCTATAACGCTATTAAAGGCGGTGCTAACTTTGCAGATGTTGCAAAGAAATATGGCCAGACTGGTGATGCTAACTGGATCACTTCTGCACAGTATGAAGGTGCACAGCTAGATGGTGACAACCTGAAATTCATCTCTGCTATCAACAATGCAGGTGTGAACGAACTGGTGAACTTGCCGATGGGACAAGCAAATGTAATCCTTCAGGTGACTAACAAGAAATCTGTGAAAGATAAATATAAAGTAGCTGTTATCAAGCGTGAAGTAGAGTTCAGCAAAGAAACTTACAACCGTGCTTATAATGATTTCAGCCAGTTTATCGCTGCTAACCCTAGTGTAGAAAAGATGGTGGCTAACGCTGAAGAAGCTGGTTACAGATTGCTCGACAGAATGGATTTGAGCAGCTCAGAACATAACATCGGTGGCGTGAGAGGTACAAAAGAGGCTTTGAGATGGACATTTGATAAAGCGAAACCGGGTGATGTTTCCGGCTTGTACGAATGTGGCGAAAGCGATCACCTGATGGTGGTAGGTCTGGTAAGCATTAAACCGGAAGGATACCGTCCGTTGAAAGCTGTACAGGATCAGTTGAGAGCTGAAATCGTGAAAGACAAGAAAGCTGAAAAGATCATGGCTGACATGAAAGCTGCCAATGCAACTTCATTCAACCAGTACAAAGATATGGCTAATGCAGTCAGCGACTCTTTGAAGATGGTTACTTTTGCAGCCCCTGCTTATGTATCAGCATTGCGCAGCAGCGAGCCGCTGGTAGGTGCTTATGCTTCTGTTGCTCCGGAAAATCAGTTGAGTGCTCCTATTAAAGGTAACGCCGGAGTATTTGTATTGCAAGTATACGGTAAAGACAAGTTGAACGAAACATTCGACGCAAAAGCTGAAGAAGCTACGCTGACTAACATGCACGCACGTTTTGCCAGCCGTCTGATGAACGACTTGTATCTGAAAGCAAACGTAAAAGATACACGCTTCCTGTTCTTCTAAAGAAGTAATAGGAATAGATATTCAGGCACGGATTACACGGATTTACACGGTTTTAACTTATGAGAGAACCGCGAAATCCGTGTAATCCGTGCCTTTTTTATTCTCATTTTCGTTTACGATCTTTGTTATCTGATAAATTTTCCATACCTTGCCAATCTTTAATTGGCTTTGTGAAATACTTCATTAACTAATATGAATCTATATTATGACCAAACAACTAGCCCAGTATTCAGTTCCCACTGAAAATTCACGTATCATTCGTGTATTCCTTTCGTCAACGTTCAGAGACATGGAGATGGAACGCTCTGCATTAGTCAAACTTTTTAAGGGCTTGCAAGTGAAGGCTGCCAGCCGTGGTGTTACCATTTCATTGGTCGACCTGCGTTGGGGCATCACAGAAGAAGATGCAAAAAGTGGCAAGGTGGTCGAAATCTGTTTGAAAGAAATAGTGCATTCCCGGCCTTTCTTCATTGGCATGGTAGGTGAACGCTATGGATGGTGTCCCAGTTATGAAGATATATCGCAGACTTTCAGTGATAGCCTGGAATATAGTTGGGTGGAAGATGATTTGAATAACCACTTGAGTGTGACAGAGATGGAAATGCAGTTTGGAGTACTGCGCAATCCCGATCCGTTGCATGCCTATTTTTATATCAAACAGTCTGCTACTGATCCCTCTTGTCCTAAAGAGGAGCTTCATAAGCTGCAGCATCTTAAAGAGTGTCTTTTGCAGCAGGATCGCTATCCTGTGCAAGAGTATGATTCGCCCGAGCAGCTATGTCAATTTGTAGAATCTGCTTTCACAGAACTGCTCGAACAAGAGTTTCCTAGTGTATTGACTGTGGAAGATAACCAGGCATTGCAAGAACAGTTAACCCGTAATGAACTCTTATTTAATTATCATCCAATACCTGAAGCGGATCAGGCTTTTTCCGATTTCTTAGCTGCGGATGAGCAACGGTGTCTGGTTGTAACGGGTGATCGTGGTCTTGGTAAGAGTGCTCTGCTGGCTCATTGGAGTGATTGGGTGAACAATGATACGCAGATGATTCCCATATATCATCGACTGGACAATACTACGCTGTCTTCTTATCCGGAGACTTTGGTGAGGGCATTAGCTGCCAAATGTCAGAATGCACTTAAATGTCAGACTTTAGGTGAAGAAGATTTGTTTACCGCTGAAGTTTCAAAGGAATCAGATTCAACTCAAGGTACAGCCAGATCGATTCTGGATATTGTGAGAGAATCAATGGTGTTTGGGAATAATGTATTGGACGGTTTTTCAGAAAACACACTTCGAAACATTAAAGAAATTGAGGAAGATTTGAATTCTATTCAAAAGTTCAGTCAGTTATGGGCTGCGCTGGGGAGATCAAAATATGCTATCATTTTATTGATTGATGATATCAGTTATCTAAATTCAACGGAAGTATCTCTGTTTTCTTTATTCGGATCTATACCGTCTAATGTGAAGGTCGTGTTAAGTTTTGCTGCATCATCTACTGCATATCTGCCTTTTGTCCGGAACGGGTACGTTCATTACCGGTTGAATGGCTTTTCGCAGACTGATGCAAAGTCGTTTTCAAAACAATATTTGTCTACTTATTCTAAAGCTCTGTCTGCACAGCAAGAAGATATTCTTAGCTCATGGGGGCTGGCTAAACAACCGCGCTGCTTAAATGTATTGCTCAATGAATTAGTTTCGTTTGGTCAATATGATACTCTTAGTGAATATATGAGTGGATATTGTCAGATAAACGAGATTGCCCAATTCTACGACAGTGTGCTCCGACGTTTGTCGTCTGATTATGGTTTCGATAGGATTGGAAGAGCGCTTTTAATGCTTTCACTTACTTTAGAAGGATTTACCGAAGATGAGGTAAAGAGTATGACAGGTATTAATCAGCTGCTTTGGTCGCAGTTGAGAGTGGAAATGAGTAGTTGGCTCACCAACAAAGGGGGGCGATATTGCATTTGTGATACACAAATGATAGAGGCGATTGAACGGTGTTTTGCTCAAGATGACGTGTCTATAGACGAGTGTCGCAAGGAAATAATTGTTGCTCTTCTGGATGATAGCGATACTCTTTCGCATCCTTTGACTTTTGCTGATTATAACTATCGCATGAAGCAGTTTTGTTACCATGATTCTTATCGCTATCAAGTGGAAATTACTTATCAAAGTTATAAGATGCAACATTGGGACTTTTTAAGAGATTGGATTTGTGATGCGGAAACCTTCGAAATCCTGTATCGCACTAATTATTCTCTATTAGAAGATTGTTGGAAGGCGATAATGAACGATAACCCTTCGCTTACGCCTGCAGCCTATGCTGAATTGGACTTTGGTCAGATTGACTCTTTTTTGATTCCTGTCATTGCTAATGACATGGCTACTTTCTTAAGCAGCTCTTTCCATCTGACGAAGGCGGCAATGGAGGTGAGCGAGAAAAGTATGGAAGGAGAAGCGATACCGTTAATTGCCAAGTCGGTATTAAAGATGAATGAAGGATGCCGGTACGCCCGCAATGAAGAATACGAAACGGCATGCGACTGTTTCTTGAAAGCATTGGTGATGCAGGAAAGTATTGTACCAACTCCGGAATTGGAGATTGCCAATACCTGTCGGAATCTGGCTCTGGCATATTACTACAATGAGCAATACAATGAGGCTGCGATTTATTTGAATAGGGCGCTTAATTATCATGCGGCTTCTACTGACGAGAAGAGTCAGGCAGAAGTTATTGAACTTTCCGAATTTTTGGCTTATTGTGATTATTATAGGGATGAGGAAGAGAGTGCCGCCAAGAAATTCCGGAAAGTGGCTGAAATGCACGAATCTTTGAATGGCAGACTGTCGAGTGGAGTGGCTAAATGTTTGCGTATGCAGGGAAAATGTCTTTATTATATTAAGCGATATGATGAAGCGTGGAGTTTGGTGAATGAGGCGTTGGGTATTGCTATACAGATAGATAATAGGAAACAGATCGTGGCTTGTCACAAAGAGTTGTATCATTTGTGCAAAGAGTTTAAACGGGTGATGAAGGAGCGTGGAGATGAACAAAGTTCTACTTTATTTTTTCGTGAGTCTCTTCTGCATGAAAAGTTTTTCAGTGAAAAGCCGCGTCTGGCTGAATTAACTGTCCGTTACGAGGCATTGAGATGTGATATTATGCGACAATATTACGAGAATAAGGAGTATGGGAACGTAATTCGTATTGCAACGACTTTAGATATTCACGAGGATATTGATCCTGATGTTTCTAGTGAGGTCTGTTACTACGAAGCGCAAGCTTATGCAAAGATGGAAAATTATCCAATGGCGAAAGATGCTTTCTTAAAAGAGTTTGAACTACGGAAGAAGTACTTGGGATGGGAGGATGATCATACGATTCTGGCTTGTCAAAATCTAGGGGTTTTACACAGTTTTTGTAATGAACGGGAAGATGCGTTGTCCTGTTTTCGTGAGGCGTACGATCATGAAGTGAAAAGGAATGGTAGTGACTCGGAAATGGCGAAAAAGCTGCTTCAATATATAGATGTGGTTCGTTCATAACTTGGGGCTACTTCCCTTTTTTGTTAACTTTTGCATTCTCGCTATATAGAAATCGACTTTATTTCCTTACATTTGCAAATATAAACCATCAACAGAAAGAAGAATGTCTAAATATCCCCTTTTAGGAATGACTCTTGTAGAGCTTCAATCATTGACAAAAAGACTGGGTATGCCCGGCTTTGCTGCCAAACAGATTGCATCATGGCTTTACGAAAAGAAGGTAGCCTCGATTGATGAAATGACTAATTTGTCGTTGAAACACCGGGAGTTGCTCAAGCAGAACTATGAGGTGGGAGCAGCTGCTCCGGTAGATGAAATGCGCTCTGTAGATGGTACGGTGAAGTATCTTTATAAAGTTGGTGAGAATCATTTTGTTGAGTCGGTTTATATTCCGGATGACGACCGGGCAACGTTGTGTGTGTCTTCACAAGTAGGTTGCAAGATGAACTGTAAGTTCTGCATGACGGGTAAACAAGGCTATACCGCCAACCTGACCGCCAGTCAGATCATCAACCAGATTCATTCGTTGCCGGAACGCGACAAACTGACCAATGTCGTGATGATGGGAATGGGCGAACCGCTTGATAATTTGGATGAGGTGCTGAAAGCATTGGAACTACTGACCGCTACCTATGGCTATGCTTGGAGCCCGAAGCGTATCACACTTTCTACAGTCGGACTACGGAAAGGATTGCAGCGTTTTATCGAAGAAAACGATTGCCATCTCGCCATCAGTCTTCACTCTCCATTGACAGCTCAACGCTCCGAATTGATGCCGGCAGAAAGGGCATATTCGATCACCGAGATGGTGGAACTGTTAAAAAACTATGATTTTAGCAAACAACGTCGACTTTCATTTGAATATATTGTTTTTAAAGGGCTTAATGATTCGCAGGTCTATGCCAAAGAGCTACTGAAGCTTCTTCGCGGACTGGATTGCAGGGTGAATCTGATTCGTTTTCATGCCATACCGGGAGTAGACCTCGAAGGAGCGGACATGGAAACGATGACCCGTTTTCGTGATTATCTGACGTCACACGGGCTTTTCACCACCATCCGTTCTTCAAGAGGAGAAGATATTTTTGCAGCTTGTGGTATGTTGTCGACAGCGAAACAGGAAGAAAATAATGAGAGTTAATATATAAAACCGAACATCATGAAAAAGTACTTTTTTTATTTAAGCATCGCTTTGGTAGCCTTTGTCGTTGCTTCTTGTGGTCTGAAAGGAAATCACACCTCTAGTGGTCGTGCCTATGAGCTTCTGGTTGTAGTAGATCACGGTGTTTGGGATCGTGCTGCCGGAAGGGCTTTACATGATGCGCTCGATTCCGATATGCCCGGTTTGCCGCAGTCGGAACCTTCTTTCCGGATTATGTATACTTCACCGAAAGACTATGATTCTACATTGAAGCTGATACGTAACATTATTATTGTAGATATACAGGATATATATACGAAAGCATCTTTCAAATATGCGAAAGACGTATATGCCAATCCGCAAATGATATTGACTATCCAGGCTCCGAACGAAGAAGAGTTTGAAAAGTTTGTAGAAGAGAATAAAAAGACGATTGTCGACTTCTTTACCCGTGCGGAAATGAACCGTCAGATTACGTTATTGGAAGAAAAACACAGTAACTTTATCTCCAACAAAGTGGATAGCCTGTTCGGCTGCAATATCTGGTTGCCTTCCGAACTGACCAATTCTAAAACCGGTGAGAACTTTTTCTGGGCTTCTACCAACACAGGTACTGCCGACCGTAATTTTGTGATGTACTCTTATCCTTATACTGACAAGGATACATTTACGAAAGAATATTTTGTGCATAAGCGTGACTCTGTGATGCAAGCCAATATCCCCGGATTCAAAGAAGGCGTTTATATGTCGACTGACAGCTTGCTGACTGACGTTCGTCCCATCAATGTACAGAACAGCTACACGATGGAAGCACGCGGCTTGTGGCGTATGAAGGGTGATTTTATGGGTGGCCCATACGTTTCCCACACTCGCCTGGACGAGAAAAACCAACGAATTATTACAGCAGAAATATTTGTTTATTCACCTGATAAAATGAAACGCAACCTGGTACGCCAGATGGAAGCATCTCTTTATACACTGAAACTTCCGAATGAAGTTCAGCAGAATCAAATTCCATTGGGAGGTGTATCCAAGGAGGCAGCGGAACAAACTAAAAAATAAAAACATGGAAGATAACAAGATAAGAATAGGTATCACCCAGGGAGATATTAACGGGGTGGGCTATGAGGTGATTCTGAAGACATTTTCCGACCCTACAATGTTGGAACTATGTACTCCGATCATTTACGGTTCACCAAAAGTAGCGGCTTATCATCGTAAAGCGTTGGACATACAGACGAATTTCAGTATTGTCAACTCTGCTACCGAAGCGGGATACAACCGCTTGAGTGTGGTGAACTGCACGGATGATGAGGTGAAAGTGGAATTTTCCAAACCCGATCCCGAAGCGGGTAAAGCTGCGTTGGGAGCCTTGGAACGTGCCATTGAAGAATATCGCGAAGGTTTGATCGACGTCATCGTGACAGCTCCGATCAACAAACATACGATTCAGTCGGAAGAATTTTCATTCCCCGGACATACGGAATATATCGAAGAACGTCTGGGTAACGGTAATAAATCATTGATGATTTTGATGAAGAATGACTTCCGGGTAGCTTTGGTTACGACGCATATCCCTGTCAGAGAGATTGCCACTACGATTACCAAGGAACTGATTCAGGAGAAGCTGATGATATTCCATCGTTGCTTGAAACAGGATTTCGGCATTGGTGCTCCGCGTATCGCGGTACTCTCTCTCAACCCTCACGCCGGAGATGGTGGTTTGTTGGGAATGGAAGAACAGGAAGTGATTATTCCTGCCATGAAAGAAATGGAAGAGAAAGGAATCCTTAGTTACGGTCCTTATGCGGCCGATGGCTTTATGGGTTCAGGCAATTATACTTATTTTGACGGTATCCTGGCAATGTATCACGATCAGGGGCTGGCTCCGTTCAAAGCATTGGCTATGGAAGATGGAGTGAACTATACGGCAGGTCTGCCGGTGGTACGTACTTCTCCGGCTCATGGTACTGCTTATGATATTGCAGGCAAGGGAGTGGCTTGTGAAGATTCTTTCCGTCAGGCAATTTATGTTGCCATCGACGTGTTCCGTAATCGTCAGCGGGAAAAGGTGGCTCGTGCCAATCCGTTGCGTAAACAGTATTACGAGAAACGTGATGATAGTGATAAACTGAAACTGGATACAGTAGACGAAGAATAAGTATTAAGTATAAAGTATTAAGTATTATCACAGTCGATCATTTGCAAGGTTAATACTTAATACTTTATACTTAATACTTTATACTGGCTTAATACTTAAAATAGATGACAAAAGCAGAGATACAACAAGTGAAACAACGTTTCGGTATTATAGGTAATACCGAAGCATTGTTGCGCGCCATAGATGTTGCCATTCAGGTAGCTCCTACCGATTTGTCTGTGCTGATTACCGGAGAAAGTGGAGTCGGAAAAGAAAGTTTTCCGCAGATTATTCATCAATATAGCCGGAGGAAGCACGGGCAGTATATTGCTGTCAACTGTGGTGCTATTCCGGAAGGTACGATTGATTCCGAACTGTTCGGGCATGAGAAGGGTGCGTTTACCGGTGCGATTGGCGAACGGAAAGGGTACTTTGGCGAAGCCGACGGTGGTACTATTTTCCTTGACGAAGTAGGGGAGTTGCCGATGCCTACCCAGGCACGTTTGCTTCGTGTGTTGGAGAGTGGCGAGTTTATAAAAGTAGGTTCGTCCAAAGTACAAAAGACGGATGTACGTATTGTTGCAGCTACCAATGTCAATCTTACACAAGCGATTGCCGAAGGACGTTTCCGTGAAGATTTATATTACCGGTTGAATACGGTACCTATCCAGATTCCCCCTTTGCGTGAACGTGGGGACGATGTGCTCCTGTTGTTCCGTAAGTTTTCCGCAGACTTTGCAGAGAAATACCGGATGCCCGCTATTCAGCTGACGGAGGATGCCAAGAAAGAATTGCTGGCTTATCCGTGGCCCGGTAACGTGCGCCAGCTGAAGAACATCACCGAGCAAATATCCATCATTGAAACAAACAGGGAGATCACTGCCGCCATCTTGCAGAATTATCTTCCCGCACAAAATATACAACGTCTTCCGGCACTGATGGGAACACGCGAAAGTAAAGGCTTTGAAAGTGAACGGGAGATTCTTTATTCCGTTCTGTTCGATATGCGCCAGGAGGTAGCGGAGTTGAAGAAGATGGTACACAACCTGATGGCTGAACGTGCCGGACAGGTGGGGCAGGTAGGACAAGTGGGAACGGTGGTTACTACCCCGGTGGTGACGACACACCAGCCTTCGGTACCTGCTATCATTCATACCATGCAGCCTGCGGTTTGTAAGGATGATGATGACATACAAGACACGGAAGAATATGTAGAAGAACCTCCTTTGTCACTGGACGAAGTGGAAAAAGAAATGATACGCAAAGCACTTGAAAGGCATCATGGAAAGCGGAAAAGTGCGGCTAAGGACTTGAATATTTCCGAGCGTACACTTTATAGAAAAATAAAAGAATATGAATTGGATTAAGAAAATAATACGCCCTTTGGTACTGTTCGTTTTACCGGTGGTAGTCATTGCGTGCACTGTCTCCTATAAGTTTAACGGATCGTCTATCAATTATGATAAGGTAAAGACTATTTCGATAGCAGATTTCCCGATCAAGTCGGAGTATGTGTATGCTCCGTTGGCGACCAAGTTCAATGAAGACCTGAAAGATATCTTCATCCGGCAAACCCGTCTGCAACTGCTCAAGCCGAATCAGAATGCCGACTTGCAGATTGACGGAGAAATCACAGGATACAATCAGTATAACCAGGCAGTATCTGCCGACGGTTACTCTTCGGAAACAAAATTGACTATCACCGTCAATGTACGCTTTGTCAACAATACCAATCATGCCGAAGACTTTGAACAACAGTTTTCTGCTTTCCGTACCTACGACTCTACCCAGTTGCTGACTGCCGTACAGGACGGATTGATTGCTGAAATGTCTAAAGAGATCACCGACCAAATTTTTAATGCAACTGTAGCAAACTGGTAATATAAATGACTTCTGTTAACTTTCAACAATGGATACAGCATCCCGAGATGCTGAATAGGGATACTTTATACGAACTGCGCAATCTTCTTGCGAGATATCCGTATTTTCAGTCGCTCCGTCTGCTGTATTTGAAAAACCTGTATGTTCTCCATGATATTAGTTTTGGTGGGGAACTGCGAAAAGCGGTTCTTTACATCGCAGACAGACGACAGTTGTTCCAGTTGATTGAAGGTGACCGCTATGATGTGCAGGCGCGGAAAAAAGGAGTACCTCTCACGGAGGTACTGAAAGACGAGCCGTCTGTAGACCGCACATTGGCATTGATTGACGCTTTCTTGTCCACAGTCCCCGAAGAAGTAGCGGCCCAGACCGGCTTCGACTATTCGATGGATTATACTTCCTATCTTTTGGAGGAGACTCCGGCTACGGAACAGCCATCGGAAGAAACGCCCAAACTCAAAGGATACGAACTGATTGACGATTTTATAGAAAAGAGTGAGAGTGACTCCCCCCTCTGCATGAAGCCGTTAAGAGAAGAAGCGGTATTTTCCGTAGCTGCTTCGGACGAGGTATGCGAAGAAGAAACGATGGAGGAAGAAGAGGAAGACGACAGCTGTTTCACGGAAACTTTAGCAAAAATCTATGTTAAACAGCAACGATATTCAAAAGCTCTTGAAATAATTAAAAAATTAAGCTTGAAATATCCAAAAAAAAATGCTTACTTTGCAGACCAAATCAGATTTTTGGAGAAATTGATTATTAACGCTAATTCAAAATAACTAAAAATGTACTTATTATTCGTTATCTTAATGGTTATTGCAGCCTTGTTGATGTGTTTCATCGTGCTGATTCAGAACTCAAAAGGAGGCGGACTTGCTTCTGGTTTCTCTTCATCTAACGCCATCATGGGCGTGCGCAAGACTACAGACTTTCTGGAAAAAGCAACATGGGGCCTGGCCATCTTTATGGTTGTAATGAGCATTGCTACTGCTTATGTAGTTCCTCGTTCTGCAGTTGCTAAAGACGCAGTGTTGGAACAGGCACAGAAAGAACAACAGACTAACCCGTATAACTTACCCGCAGGTACGGCTGCACCGCAAACTGATGCTCCTGCTACCAATACACCTGCAACAGAAACTCCGGCACCGGCTGAAACTCCTGCTCCTAAAGCAGAGTAATTTGCTCCGCCGTCAGGTAAGGCTTTGGGATAAAACCATTTAAGGGAAGGTGCAGACGGATGCTGCATTTCTTTGATATTTAAGTGCGGATTACGCAGATTACACGGATTTTCAATGTTCCGAGTGGTCAGTGTAATCCGCACTTAACTTTTTCTTGTAAAAACAATCTCTTTGTGATAGAAACAAACGAGATTTAACTACCTTTGTGGGCTGTATAAGATTATTAACTACTTTTTGAATATAACAATGACAGAACATTTGAAACAGAAATTGAATGACTCCGCCGTACTCCGATGGAGTGTTCTAGCATTGGTCGCATTTACTATGCTATGCGGCTATTTCCTCACCGACGTAATGTCTCCTCTAAAACCCATGCTTGAGAAAGAACTACTATGGGATAGTCTTGATTATGGATTCTTCACAAGCGCTTACGGTTGGTTTAACGTATTCTTGTTGATGCTGATCTTCGGTGGTATCATTTTGGATAAGATGGGAGTTCGTTTCACCGGAATGGGAGCTTGTTTATTGATGGTGTTTGGTTGTGGATTGAAATACTATGCGATTTCTACTACTTTTCCGGAAGGTGCCATGCTCTTCGGATTCAAAACACAGGTGACTTTGGCTGCATTGGGATATGCTATTTTTGGTGTAGGTGTGGAGATTGCCGGTATCACTGTTTCCAAGATTATAGTGAAATGGTTCAAGGGCAAGGAAATGGCATTGGCTATGGGACTTGAAATGGCTACGGCACGTATCGGAACAACTCTGGCGATGGTGTTGACAGTTCCTTTGGCAGACTTCTTCGGATATACGGACGAGAGTGGTGCATTCCATACCAATATTCCTGCTCCTATTCTGTTTTGTCTGATTATGTTGTGTGTAGGTACCATCGCTTTCTTCCTTTATACTTTCTACGATAAGAAATTGGATGCTTCTTTGGATGCAGAAGGCTTGGAACCGGAAGAGCCGTTCCGCATGAAAGACATTGTGTATATCATCACAAATAAAGGATTCTGGTTGATTGCATTACTGTGTGTATTATTCTACTCGGCCGTGTTCCCCTTTATCAAATATGCTGCCGACTTGATGGTGCAGAAATATAATGTGGATCCGAAACTGGCGGGAACGATTCCCGGATTATTGCCGATTGGTGCTATTATCCTGACTCCGTTGTTCGGTTCGTTATATGACCGTATCGGTAAGGGAGCCACATTGATGGTGATCGGATCATTGATGCTGATTTTTGTACATACCATGTTTGCCCTGCCTATATTGAATATATGGTGGTTTGCTACTATTATAATGATTATATTGGGATTTGCTTTCTCACTGGTGCCTTCGGCTATGTGGCCTTCTGTTCCGAAGATTATTCCGGAAAAACAGTTGGGTACTGCTTACGCTTTGATTTTCTGGGTACAGAACTGGGGATTGATGGGTGTTCCTTTGTTAATCGGATGGGTATTGAATACTTATTGTAAAGGTCCGGTGGTAGACGGTGCACAGACTTATGATTACACATTGCCGATGACTATTTTTGCTCTCTTTGGTGTACTTGCTCTGGTTGTTGCTTTGATGTTGAAAGCAGAGAACAAGAAGAAAGGATACGGTTTGGAAGAGGCAAATATCCAGAAGTAACAGTTGCTACAATTCGAAGTAACTGTTGTGATTCAAAGTAACGCTATAAATCCGAAAGTATAAGGTTCGGAAATAAAAGAGAATCAGTATTAATGCTTTGAAATAAGAAATAAGAACTATGGCTGCCAAAGAGAAAACCAACCTGTTAGAGGTTATTCCCTGTCGCAGTGAACATATTACAGCAGAAAGGGAAGGGGAGACGATTGTGCTCTCCTTTCCCCGTTTTAAATATCCGTGGATGCAACGCTTCCTTGTACCGGCAGGAATGTCGAAAGAACTTCATGTACGATTGGAAGAACACGGTACGGCTGTATGGGAACTGATAGATGGAAAACGTACTGTTCGTGAGATCATAGAAGAACTCGCAGAGCATTTTCAAAATGAAGCGGGATACGAGTCTCGTGTATCGGCTTATCTTTCTCAAATGCAGAAAGATGGATTTATAAAACTTTTCTTAATTAGATGATAGGTGATAGATAGTTGATAAATGATAGTTGATAGATGATAAATGATAGTTACTATGTGGCATAATAGCTGGTTATATGCGTAGTACAGCCCTCCTAAGGAGGTTTATTAAATATCTCGTTTAAAGACATGAAAAAAGGCAACTGATTCATTACGAATTAGTTGCCTTTTTAATATTTTGAGAATATCTTTAGTTACTTATATTTCTTATTTACTAAATATCCCTTATCATTTAGGAAACATCTCCCATCTCCCATCTATCATTTATCACCTATCATCTATCATCTATCATCATAAATTATCTAATTAAGGAAGATTGCCCAGAATATGACAGCAGTTGCTATGAGGGCTCCCATGATAATAAGCGTCCCCCAAACGAAATAATTACTGTCCTTTTCTTTCTTTTTTTCCGAGTCGTGGATGATACGTCCCATTTCCTCGGGAGTGGTGTTGGGCAGTGGATAAGGCTCGTTGGTGCGGTTTAAGTGCTTCAGTTTGTTGTTGGCACGTTCACGGCGTAGACGGGAAGCCTCCCGTCCTTCGCTAAGCCGGCGTATCATGTCGAGCATATGTCCTTCACCACCCATATTCTTTGTCTTTTAGAATTTTACTATTTACCTTCTTCTCTATCCACTTTTAACAATCCTCCCGTATTCGGATCAAAATAAACTTTGATTGTAGAATTCTTATTGAATAAGACAGGAGCCAGATATTCTATCACACCGAATTGAGTTATAGGAAGTTCACCTTCGTAAAGTTTCTTTTTACCGTCGGTCAATGTAACCATTGCTTGTCCGGGCACGTTGTAGGCGATTCCATCCAAATCTTTCTTCTTTTTACCGTCTTCCTGTGGGATCTTGACAGATTTCAGGTCTTTCAAGCTGATATAAAACGGAGTTCCTGCCAGGTCATTATTAGCAACTACGCCTAGCTTCTTGGAGAAGCGGAAAGCAACTTCGTTGTTGAATTCCTTGTCCGGAGTAAGACGGACGGTGAATGTCTTCTCTTCCTTATCACGAGTGCCGGAGAACATTTGAGTCATGGCTTCTTCCTGTGCATTCAGATTATCGAGCATAATTTTAAGCTGTGCTCCGTCTGAAGGCATATTGTCAGCTTGTCCGCGCAATAAGGCATTCTTGCTTTCGCGGATGTTATAGATCTCTTTAGCTACCAGTTCAGCCATCTTCGCGGTAGAGCTGGCCATCAGGATTTCTTCGGTCAGGAATTCGCGGGGATTCGCTATTTTTGAGAGGACAGTGGGAGCAGGAGCTGTTTTCTTGTCTGAACTGCTTTTGCTGTAAGGCACATTGATGGTTTTCACGATGCCGTCCTCTGTCAGTTCCATAAGCGGTGCTACTGTTTTATCCTTCAATTTTACGAAGTAAGTAGTTTCGCTGTTGGGTACTCCTACGGATTTCACTTTCACACTAGCCAGTTCCCAATACTCTTCGGGTTCGGTGGAGACGTTGGCCAATCGCAAGTAACGATCAGCGTATTTGCTGAATTCTCCTGGAGTATAGTTGACTTTGTTGGCTTTTATTTCAAGCTCTATTTGGGTTTTGGGAAGGCTGTAGACTACTCCGTAATCTTTTCCCCGGGTAACTCCCGTCAGTACTTCGGTTTGTGCATAGGCGGATGTTGCCATCAGTAGTCCCGCTGCTATAATCAACTTTTTCATATTCGGTTCTTTTTAACTGGTTTTGAAAACAAAGTTAATGAAGTTATTGAAAAAACTGTAAGTTCTTAACTTTTATTCGCTTACAAGTCGCCATGCTGTCGGCAGACAGGTGATAATATCGCTTGCGATCATTCCGATCATTCCCTGCTTCTTTTGAGCGACATCGCCCGCCAATCCGTGAATGTAAGTGCCGATTTTAGCGGCTTCTTCGGTTGGATAACCTTGGGCGAGCAGTGCCAGGATTACTCCGGTCAATACGTCACCACTACCTCCGGTTGCCATTCCGGGATTCCCGGTCGGATTGAAGAAACATTTGCCTTCGGGGGTGATGATGGCGGAATAGGCTCCTTTTAAAACAATGTGGACATGAGCGGCATGAGCCAACTCGCAAGCCTTCATCAGACGTTCGTAGGAATCCTGACATTTGCCGGTCAGACGTTCCAGCTCCTTCGGATGCGGGGTGAGGATGGAGCCTTTCGGCAGATGTGTAAGTGCGTGGCGGTGGTTGGCAAGGATATTAAGTGCATCGGCGTCTACTACAACAGGGGCTTGGCAGTGTTCCAGTTGCTCCAGTAGGGCAGCTTCCGTTTCTTCATTTCGTCCCAGTCCCGGACCGATGCCGACTGCTTGATAATCATCTGTGTCGGTGGGTACGGCAAAACAGGTCTCGTTGGCGTCGGTTTCTACGATTGCTTCAGGTATGGAAGTCTGCAAGATGTCGTTGTTACACATTGGTGCATGAACGGTCAGCAGTCCTACTCCCGAACGGAGGCAGGCACGGGCGGCGAGAGCAGAAGCTCCTGCCATTCCTTTTGAACCGGCTATCAATAGTGCATGACCAAAGTTTCCCTTGTGGGCAAACTGTTTGCGTGGTTTGATGAGTGAACGGATCTCCTCTATTTCCAACATCTCGTAGTTTGTTTCCGTTTCTTCAATGCCGTCCTCGCTCAATTGGATATCCAGTAATTCCCATTCTCCTACAAATTCAGTGTTTTCTGCGAACAAAAAGGCGAGCTTCGGCAGTTGCAGACTGAAAGTAACGTCGGCACGGATAATATTGGTTTTTACGTTGAATGTGTTTTCTTCTCCCATTAATCCCGAAGGAATGTCGATGGCTACTACCATGGCAGGGGAAGAATTAATGTATTTCACTACGGCAGCGAATCCTCCGCTCAATGGTTTGTTCAGGCCGGAACCGAACAATCCATCAATAACCAGATGATCGGGTGTCAGGACAGGAGGGACGAATTGGGTACTAATTTCATGGAATGCCACTTCTTCCATCATTTCTACCAGTTCTTTGTTGGTCTGGCAGTCAGGTGAAAGTTCTCCCTTTGGGTTGAAGAGATATACTTCGAGCTTATACCCTTTTTCAGCCATCATGCGGGCTACGGCAAGGGCGTCTCCGCCATTATTTCCCGGTCCGGCAAAGATGGTGACCGGTGTTTCCGTATTCCATCTGTCTGTGATGGCTTTAGTTAATGCAGTTGCTGCACGTTCCATCAGGTCGATTGATGCAATAGGTTCGTTCTCAATGGTATAAGCGTCCAATTTCTTGATACTGCTGCTTGGAAATATTTTCATTGCGATGTTCTTTTAGTTTTCGGATTACAAATGTACATGATTCTTCTGACTTTTCCCGTTTGTTGTGGGAAGAAAACTTATTAATTATAAGGAGATGAGCTGCAGGGAATAGGGAAGTAAGTTGTCCGTGACCCATAGCAAAGTTCTTTTCTATAGGTTGCAAAGTTTTTGAGTATAGGAAGAAAACTATAATTGCAACTTTTGATTATATAAATGAAGCTTTCATTTATATAAACGCAAGCTTTGTTTTTATAAATGCAAGTTGCATTTATAGATTTTAGTTAGTGAAAAGGAACTTTTCAATGAGTCATTAGTAAGTTTATCATTGATAGAGAGTAACTTTGTTATGAATAGATTGGGAATGATCTGTAAATGTATCGGACATAGTCTGTTTGGTTTGGGGAAAAATCTGCTTTTGAACAATTTAAGTGTTTGATTATTTGCGGTTTCCAATAAAAATACTATCTTTGGGGTAGGTGATGTGTATTGCATCATTTTCCTATGCTCACAATGAATAAGATTATAAATAATAGATTGTTTAATCTTTTAAAGTTTGCATGATGGAAAAGACAAAGATTGGCTTGAATGCCGGGAAAGTATGGCGCATCTTAAATGAAAAAGGTGAACTTTCCATGTTCGATTTGTGCCGTGAATTAGGTTTGACGTTCGAAGACGTAGCTCTTGCTATTGGTTGGCTGGCTAGAGAAAGCAAAGTCTTTTTGAGGAAGAGGGAAGGAATGCTTTTTGCCAGTGTCGAAAATGTCGAATTTACTTTTGGCTAAAGTGGTAAGTAACCTGCATGTAAGATGGATCTCCATTTTGTTATTTATACAGCTGAAAAAATAATGAAGTGGACCGGTAGGATTTTTTATGCTCATTTTTATTATTCCCCTGTATTCCTGTTTGATAAGAACTTTCTTTTTTTAAAGCATTTAATCTATTTTTCGTACCTTTGCACCCCATAAACTACTAAACACATAAATTTATGAGTGCATTGAAAGGGCATCCGAAAGGTCTTTATCTGATTTTCGCGACAAGCACGGCAGAGCGTTTCAGTTACTACGGTATGCGCGCGATCTTTATTCTTTTCCTGACGCAGGCATTATTGTTTGACAAAGAAGCGGCAGCATCCATTTACGGTAGCTATACCGGATTAGTCTATTTAACTCCTTTGATTGGCGGATACATTGCTGATAAATATTGGGGAATCCGTCGCTCTGTGTTTTGGGGAGCAGTGATGATGGCAGTCGGACAATTCCTGATGTTCATGAGTGCCTCTACTTTGGATAATACGGAACTTGCTCACTGGATGATGTATGGCGGACTCGGATTCCTGATCTTGGGAAATGGTTGTTTCAAACCTACCGTTTCTTCTCTCGTGGGGCAACTCTACGAACCGGGAGACAGACGGCTGGATGCTGCATATACCATTTTCTATATGGGAGTGAATGTCGGTTCCTTTGCCGCCCCTTTGATTTGTGGTTATCTGGGTGATACCGGTGATCCGCACGACTTTAAATGGGGATTTCTTGCAGCCGGAATCATGACACTGTTCACCGTTGTACTTTTTGAAACTCAAAAGAATAAATATCTTTTCTCTCCCTCCGGAGAACCAATCGGTATTATTCCCGATGCCAAACGTGAAAAGAAAGAGGAGATAGCCGAGCATATCTCACACCAGAAGATGGATAAGCGTATCAAGATACGTAATACCCTTGTAATCACTATTCTTACAGTTGCTTTAATAGCCTTCTTTAATTATGCTTTTGAGGGTGATTGGGTGAGCATCGGTATTTTTACCGCCTGCATTGTTTTCCCTGTCCTCATCCTGCTGGACGGATCATTAACTAAGATCGAACGTAGCCGTATTTTTGTTATCTATATAGTAGCTTTCTTTGTCATTTTCTTCTGGGCGGCTTACGAACAGGCAGGAGCCTCTTTAACCCTTTTTGCCTCCGAACAGACCAACCGCGATATTTTAGGTTGGGAAATGCCGGCTTCGTGGTTTCAATCCTTCAATCCTCTGTTTGTTGTTGTTCTGGCATATATAATGCCGGGTGTGTGGAGCTTCCTTAACAAACGAAAGATGGAACCTGCTTCTCCTACCAAACAAGCGATTGGCTTGCTACTGCTTTCTTTAGGTTATCTTTTCATCTGTTTCGGAGTGAAAGATGCCATCCCCGGAGTGAAGGTAAGTATGATTTGGCTGACAGGACTTTACTTTATTCATACAATGGGTGAAATAGCCTTGTCACCTATCGGACTTTCAATGGTAAATAAGTTGAGTCCGTTACGCTTCGCCTCTTTGATGATGGGAATCTGGTATCTGTCTACTGCCACAGCCAATAAATTTGCAGGCATGCTGAGCGGACTTTATCCGGAAGCCGGAAAAGTGAAATCAATCTTTGGTTATCAGATTGCTACCATGTACGATTTCTTTATGGTATTCGTTGTCATGTCCGGTGTTGCTTCATTGATTCTGTTCCTTCTCTCGAAGAAATTACAGAAGATGATGCACGGGGTAGAATAAAAAATCGTATTTTTGCAAGGTTATTTTTAAAATTACCGGTTATGGATACCATTCAGATAAAAGACAAACAGTTCACTGTTTCTATTAAGGAACAGGATATTCAGAAAGAAGTGATTCGCGTAGCGAACGAAATCAACCGCGACTTGGCAGGTAAGAATCCGCTCTTCCTTAGTGTGTTGAACGGTTCATTTATGTTTACCGCCGACTTGTTGAAGCATATCACCATCCCTTGCGAGATTTCGTTTGTGAAACTGGCTTCTTATCAGGGAGTGACTTCCTCGGGAGTGATTAAGGAAGTGATCGGACTGAATGAAGACATTGCCGGACGCACAGTAGTTATTGTGGAAGATATTGTGGATACCGGGCTGACCATGCAACGCCTGTTGGATACACTGGGTACACGCAACCCTGAAGCAATCCATATTGCTTCTCTGCTAGTGAAGCCTGAAAAACTCAAGGTCAATCTGAACATCGAATACGTAGCAATGGAAATCCCGAACGACTTTATCGTAGGTTACGGATTGGATTATGATGGTTTCGGACGTAACTATCCCGATATTTATACAGTAGTAGATTAAACAGTTAATATTAAATAGGTACCAGTTTAAATGGTAAATAGTAAATCGTTAAATTGTAAATAACAAAATGTTGAACATCGTAATTTTCGGTGCTCCGGGTTCAGGAAAAGGAACACAGAGCGAACGTATTGTAGAAAAGTATGGAATCAATCACATCTCAACAGGAGATGTATTGCGTGCTGAAATCAAGAATGGCACAGAACTGGGTAAAACAGCTAAAGGTTACATCGACCAAGGTCAATTGATTCCTGATGAATTAATGATTGATATTCTGGCAAGCGTATTCGACAGCTTCGAAGATAGCAAAGGTGTAATTTTCGACGGTTTCCCAAGAACAATTGCACAAGCTGAAGCATTAAAGAAAATGTTGGCAGAAAGAGGACAGGATGTTTCTGTAATGGTTGACCTGGATGTTCCGGAGGAAGAACTGATGGTACGTCTGATTAAACGTGGTAAGGATTCCGGTCGTGCTGATGATAATGAAGAGACCATCAAAAAACGTCTGCACGTATATCATTCACAGACTGCCCCACTGATCGACTGGTACAAGAACGAAAAGAAATACCAACACATCAACGGCTTGGGTACTATGGAAGGTATCTTTGCTGAAATCTGCGAAGCAGTAGATAAATTGTAATTTAGTAATCTTACTAATTATCAATACACTATTATAAATGAATAAGTCAGTCAGTGGCCGGAGTATTCTACTTAACTACTCTAACTACTGACTACTTTAACTACTTAAAAAGAATATGGCTGAATCGAATTTTGTTGATTACGTAAAGATATACTGTCGCTCGGGTAAGGGCGGAAGAGGCTCTACGCACATGAGGCGCGAGAAATATTGTCCTAACGGAGGTCCCGATGGGGGCGATGGTGGAAGAGGAGGTCATATCATCTTGCGCGGTAACCGTAATTACTGGACATTGCTGCACTTGAAGTATGACCGTCATGCAATGGCCGGTCATGGTGAATCGGGGAGCAAAGGACGTAGTTTCGGAAAAGACGGTGCGGATAAAGTAATAGAAGTGCCCTGCGGAACGGTCGTTTATAATGCCGAAACCGGGGAATATCTTTGTGACGTAACAGAAGACGGACAGGAAGTGATCTTGCTCAAAGGCGGTCGCGGTGGTCAGGGTAACTGGCATTTCAAGACGGCAACCCGTCAGGCTCCACGTTTTGCGCAGCCGGGAGAACCGATGCAGGAAATGACCGTTATCATGGAGCTGAAACTGCTTGCCGATGTTGGTCTGGTAGGTTTCCCGAATGCGGGTAAGTCAACTTTGCTTTCTTCTATTTCAGCTGCCAAACCGAAAATTGCTGATTACCCGTTTACTACGCTCGAACCCAATCTGGGTATCGTTTCCTATCATGGTGGAAAGTCTTTCGTAATGGCGGACATACCGGGTATTATCGAGGGAGCCAGTCAGGGTAAAGGCTTGGGACTGCGTTTCCTGCGTCATATCGAGCGCAATTCATTGCTGCTGTTTATGGTTCCGGCAGACAGTGACGACATTCGTAAGGAATACGAAGTCTTGCTGAACGAACTGCGTACTTTCAATCCTGAAATGTTGGACAAGCAACGTGTGTTGGCTGTCACCAAGAGCGATATGCTCGATCAGGAATTGATGGACGAAATAGAACCTACATTGCCGGAAGGCATTCCCCACGTATTCATATCTTCTGTTTCCGGTTTGGGTATCTCGGTGTTGAAAGACATTCTTTGGGAAGAACTGAATAAGGAAAGTAATAAGATAGAGAACATCGTTCACCGTCCGAAGGACGTGACCCGTCTGCAACAGGAGCTCAAAGACATGGGCGAAGATGAAGACATCGTTTATGAATATGATGACAATGTTGATGATGACGACGATGATATCGACTATGAATATGAGGAAGAAGATTGGGAAGAAAAATGATTTCACTTACAAAAAATAAAGAGTTGAAGGGATATAAGTCACTCATGTCATATCCCGAAGTAGCTCATTTCGTAACTACACGTCACGGAGGTGTTAGTACCGGGACTTATGCCTCTTTCAACTGCTCGCCTTATACGAATGACACGTGTATGAATCTTGTCCGTAACCGGCATCGGTTGCTTCAATTGATGAAGTGGGAAATACAAGAATTATTCTTTGCAGAGCAGCGACACGGTGCCGTGAGCATAGTGATTGATAAATGGTACTTTGATGCTCCGGAAGGAATGAGGCAGGATGTTTTGAGAGGTGCCGATGCTTTAATTACCAATATACCGGGGTATTGCGTTTGCGTCACGACTGCGGATTGCGTACCCGTATTGTTGTATGACAAGAAGTTGCAAGTGGTAGCTGCCATTCATGCCGGATGGAAAGGAACGGTGGAGCATATTGTCAGCAATGTACTCGAACACATGAATGAGATGTTCGGAACGCAAGGCGAAGATGTGGTAGCTTGCATCGGACCGAGTATTTCGCTCGAATCATTTGAAGTAGGCGATGAGGTCTACGAAGCTTTTAAAGAAAGTGGTTTCGATATGTCCCTTATTTCTGTTAAAAAGAGGAAAACCGGAAAGTATCATATCGACCTGTGGGAAGCAAACCGGATTGAATTACTGAATGCCGGAGTGCCTGCAGAACAGATAGAAGTAGCTGGCATCTGTACCTATATTCATCATGATGAATTCTTCTCTGCACGTAGGCTGGGTATAGACTCCGGCCGTATCTTGTCGGGAATAATGATTAGAAAGTAATAATCAGTACCTATAACCGTATAGCACTGATGATTAGTTTATGATAAGTTATGTTTGAAATAAAAGTATCTAAAGAAATAAAAGACGCATGCCCGGTTTTCGCCGGAGCCGCCGTGTATGCTGCAGTGAAGAATACTGCTTACAGCGAAGGTCTTTGGCACGAAATCAATGCTTTCACCGAACAACTGACTTCCACAACACAGATGGAAGACATCAAACATCAACCTGTTATCTTTGCTACCCGTGAGGCTTATAAACGTTGTGGCAAAGACCCCGGACGTTATCGTCCGTCAGCCGAAGCTTTGCGCCGCCGCCTGATGCGCGGAATCCCATTATATCAGATTGATACATTGGTAGACCTGATTAACCTCGTGTCTCTTCGTACGGGACATTCTATCGGTGGCTTCGATGCGGATAAAATACAAGGTACACACCTTGAACTCGGTATCGGTAAAGCTGGAGAACCGTTTGAAGGCATCGGGCGCGGTGTGTTGAATATTGAAGGATTACCCGTATATCGCGATTCATTCGGAGGAATCGGAACCCCGACAAGCGATCACGAACGTACGAAAATGGATCTCGGAACTACTCATATTTTAGCGATAGTCAACGGTTATAACGGGAAAGAAGGCTTGAAAGAAGCTGCTGAAATGATTCAGACTTTATTAAGAAACTATGCAGAATCGGATGGAGGCGAAATCATGTTCTTTGAATAATGAGGCTCCTTTTTCCGGCTTGAAAAAGAAAAAACACATGAAAAACATACTTATTTTACTGACTGTTTTATTATTGCCACTGGCTGTCAACGGACAGAATAAACCTTCATTCTCTGCCCGGGAAGTGAGCGATGTCCGGGTAGCTACTCCCGGACTATTTGCTAAAGGGAATCACATCTATCTGCATTTGGACTCCTTGAAAGACCATGAATATGCTTTTCCATTACCCGGAGGAAAAGTAATCTCCGCCTATGGAACTCGTGGAGGACATTCGGGAACAGACATTAAAACTTGTGCAAAAGATACGATTCGTGCTGCTTTTGATGGAGTGGTACGTATGTCGAAACCATATTATGCCTACGGGAATCTAGTCGTTATCCGTCACGCTAACGGATTGGAAACTCTTTATAGCCACAATTTCAAGAATCTGGTTAAAAGCGGTGATATCGTAAAAGCCGGACAGCCTATCGCACTAACCGGGCGTACTGGCCGTGCCACTACCGAACATGTGCATTTCGAAACCCGTATCAACGGAGAGCACTTCAATCCGAATCTGATTTTCAACCTGAAAGAGAGAACATTGCGGAAAGAATGTATCAAGTGTACCAAGAATGGGGGTAAAATCGTTGTGAAGACTCACACTCCTGATAGTCGGGTTGCGCAGAATAAGAAGTAAACTATTATGGCACAAACCGTATGCAAACCGGTTTGTCTATTTTAATATCCCGGTGCACGTCCGTTAGCAATCCCGTGTCTGCATCTCTTTCATAAACTTGTATCACATTGCTATCTCTGCAAGCGACTAACAGGTATTTACCGTTAGGCGTGATGATGAAATTACGCGGATGAATCCCTGTAAGTTGATAGCTTGTTTTCGTCAACATTCCATTATCCGGATGAATCCGGAAGATAGCGATGCCATCTGCTTTCAAGCGATTACTGGCATATAAGAATTTTCCATCCGGGCTGATATGAATGTCTGCACTTCCTTTGGCTCCCACAGTATCAGCAGCTATCGTTTGAATCTCTTTCAGGTTTCCGTCTTTATATTCAAAAGCAATGACTGTGCCCGACAACTCATTTATCAGATAAGCATAGTTACCGTTCGGGGCAAATGTCAGATGGCGGGGGCCTGAACCGGCTTTTACTTTGTAGGCTGCTGGTTGTCCTTCTTTAAGGAAACTCTCTTGGTTGGCAATATCTGCATCCGGGTTGATGACATATTTATGTATTTGGTCTGTTCCTAAATTATCAGCAAACAGGTATTTTCCATCCGGAGTAATCCGTATACAGTGCAAATGAGATTTTTCCTGCCGTTCCTTGTCTACTCCCGAACCTTCAAACTTCAGGATATCGGAAGCAGGAAGGAGAGAGCCATCCTTAGCAATAGGAAAAACAGAAATACTGCCTCCACTGTAATTGGCAGTCACCACATTCTTACCATTAGTGATAATATAGCAAGGGTCTTCCCCTCCGGTTTTCTGTGAATTTAATAGTTGGAAAGTGCCTTTCTCTTTATCGAAAGCCAATGCATTGGCAGTAGCCCGCTCATCATTAAATTCACTGACTGCATAAACGAATTTTCCGTCAGCGGATGGAACAAGATAAGAAGGATTCTCTATTTCTACTTCACTCAACGGGACAGCAGTTCCGTCTTTTTCATTAAAGCGGAAGCTATAGATACCTTTACTGGTTCCTGAAGTGTAAGTACCTACTAACATCGTTAATTCATTTTCCGTAGTATCGGTTGTTTCCATATGAGTCTTTTTTTTAGATGTGCAGCTACTGATACTGATTCCGAATAGACAAATAGCAGCGAATGACTTGAATATAAATGCTTTAGATAAAAATCTCTTCTTCATAAGTAGCATGTTATTGGTTGGTTCTTCATGATGCTTTTTCATTTTAAGTATAAAATAGCTCTGTAAAGATAATGCTTTGATATAATATTTGCTAACGTCTTCTCGTAATTTAGAAAACATTTCCTATCTTTGTACCCTTGGAAAGCGTTCTAAATAATCGCTATTCTGTACGAATAAGAATTTGGGGTTGACTGGATTTGACAGCGGGCAGAAATGGTAGGTAAGCATGCAGTGGGTCGGTAATTTCCACTTAAATATCAGTTATCAAAATTTTATCTGGCGAAACTAATTACGCTCTTGCTGCTTAATCGAATCACAGTAGATTAGCTTAATCCAGGCACTAGGTGCCAGGACGAGACATCACTCGGAAGCTGTTGCTCCGAAGCATTCCGGTTCAGTGGTGCAGTTACATCGGGGATAGTCAAAGGCGGCCTCGCACCTTTGATGAAACTTAAGAGGATAAGGCAGGAATTGATGGCTTTGGTTCTGTTCCTGCACGAAAATTTAGGCAAAGATAAGCATGTAGAAAGCTTATGATTTCCTCGTTTGGACGAGGGTTCGATTCCCTCCAGCTCCACTTTAAAACAAATGAAAGCTCTGATTATCAGAGCTTTTTCTTTTTATCAATCTCTTTATTCCCCCATTCTATTCCCCACTAAAAGAACTTTAGATTTATGCTACTTTAACTTATCAATTAGTTTACTAGCATCATAAAATCGTTTTTTTTAATCGATATCATGATAAAAAGAGAACATAATATATCATACCCCTTTCACCCCCATCCTCAATAAAAGAGACTCTACAAAAAACAGATGCTAAGTTTTATGCTATTCATGGCAGTCTGTCCGAATATGAACTTCGAACGATGAGTAATACAAGACGAGAGCAAGACGAGACTATGAAACGATATATATGATTCCTAAATATGCTAAGAACTTTCTGCTGAAGATATAAAGTTTTACGGTAAGATTCATTCTAACCATAACCGTTCTAATAACGAACTGAATATGCACTGTCATTTGATAGTGAACGGGAAAGACTAAGCCAATAAAAAGAAACTATCACTACTTACTAATCATTAAAATACTAAGAACAAGATAATCAAAGATGGTTTTGATCGTGTGGGTCTATTCTAACAAGTAAAGCAAGGCTTTGATAAAATATTTGGTTACCAACGTCTACAGAAAAATTTGTTTAGTTATTACAATAAAAAACTATTTTATATCTGAATAACTTAAATTACAGGAACAAGAACTTGGATTTTAGGGCAATGAATTTATCTTCATTTTCCTTTTCTTGGAGTAACCTCTGTTGCTCTCGTTCACACCTTTCTATTTCGTTTTGTCGCTTTCTCTCTGCGATTTCCTTTGCTCGTTTGGCATTGACACGCCGTGTCATAACATCGTGGGCGTCTTTGAGATCTTGGGGACAGATGTTTTTTGGATTACGAATATCCTCACCCAAAGATTGTCAATATCGCTATGAGTATTGATATTATCCAACCGACACCTCGGAATATCGGTCGTATCAGCACCCAATAGATGATTACGCCAACTATCGCCACCACCCAAAGGACGAACCTTTTTATGCGGTTGAGACTGGAGATGGATGCTCTGCCTCGGAAATTTGATATGTTGTAGTTCGTTTTCATTGTGCGACATTTTTTTATGCGTCTATCGACTATCGAAGTTTTGCTTGCTCGTTGAAACCGTCCCGTGCGGAGAGATTAGAGGGATGTTCACCCTTCGGTGAAAAAATACGAGCTGACCAACGGGAGGTCTGGAGATTTTTTCGCCGAAAGGATATAGAATATCCCTTCTCCGCACGTTCTCAACTACGAGCAAGCAGAGCTTCCTAAGCCGTACTGACTGCATAAAACTGGAGCTAAGTTTACGCCCCGGGGAAAACGAACCACGACATATTGGTACTGAAATCCATGAAAAAGAATTATCTTTGCAGATTTAGCAAATCGCAACAACGATGAATCAAATTCAAATCAATGATCTGGCTCTCGCCAATCAAAAGAAAGCCCGTGAGACACTGGAAGAATCCGGCATCGCTGAAATCTGGGAAAAAGCAGGTTGCCGGGTAAATCTAATCGGTTCACTGAGGATGGGATTACTCGCTTCTCATCGGGATATAGACCTACATGTCTATACTTCCGGTATCACCACCGACAGCAGTTTCGCAATAGCCTCTAAGATTGCAACAAACCCGAAAGTAACTGAAATCAAGTGCATCAATGCCCTGCATACTGATGAACACTGCATAGCATGGCATGTGTTCTACAAGGCTGATGATGGGGAAATATGGCAGTTCGACATTATCCATATCGAAGAGGGAACTGAATATGACGGTTACTTCGAGAGAATGGCCGACAGAATTGTCGAGGTCATGACGCAGGAGCAAAAGGATTTAATCCTCCGTCTGAAGTTTGAGACCCCGGAAGAAAAGGATTATCATGGCGTGGAATACTATGAAGCCGTCATCGCCGACGGCATAACAACAATGCCTGAATTTGAAAACTGGGTAAAAGAACACCGAAAGAAGAATCCCTATTACTGGATTCCTTAAATGGAATCGCTCAGTCCCGGTAAAGGTGAGTCTGTGACGATGTAGAGCAACGGAGTCGGCACTGTCTCGACCCGTGGACTGCTGACAAGCGGAGAGTGACGGAGCGGTCGTAAGTTCCTTACAGGTTGCTGCGTTCAGGAACACGGAAGACAGCTCCGTCTCTCACCACTTTTGACAAGCGGATAGAGTTGATAAATATTTCTAATAATACAGCAACACTATATTATTTCAAGATTATTTCAACAGTAAATTTGGTTATATCAAACCTTTCATGTAACTTTGTGGTTGATATTTTAGAAGAATAATATAGTATGACTTTAGAAATAGCATCAAAACTCAACCGATTGTTGACGGGGCATACTCCCGGAGGGCTGTTCTTTTCAGGATGGTTGGCCAAGAATGACTATTCAGCACAACTTACGAAAAGCTATCGCGATTCGGGTTGGCTCGACATGCTTGTACCCGGTGTGATGTATAGGCATAATGAGAAGTTGTCGGCATTCGCCGCTGTCAGCTCATATAATCGTCAGCTTGGAGAGTCTGCAAGAATCGCTGCTCATTCAGCACTTGAATTACAGGGATTCAGCCACTATGTGCCTATGGGCAAACCTAATCTTATGGTTACAGGAGCAGAATCAGGAAAGTTGGAATGGATGAATTCCGATAGATTCGACATGAATATGGTACATTTCAAAACAACGGTATTCAAATCGCCGATGACGGTTGATGTAAAAGTAGGAGAGTTGGAAGTGTCGGTATCATCACCTGAACTCGCATTTATGGAATGCCTGTACCTTGTTCCAAAATATTATAATTATATGGATTTATACTATATAATGGAGCAACTGACGGCGCTTGACCCCGAAAGAGTGCAACAGACATTGGAAAATACTTCTTCACAGAAAATAAAGAGGATGTTTCTTTATATGGCATCGAAAGCCGGCCATTATTGGGTGGAGATGCTTGATTTGAAAAAAATCGGATTGACGACATCAAAGTTGCAGCTTGTCAAAGAGGGTGTCTATAATTCAACCTATCGTATAACCGTGCCTAAAGAATTGGAAAGCTATGAATGATGTTTATCGCCGCCAAGTGGCGTTGCTGATTCGTATAATGCCTATTGTGTTCCGTATAAAAGATTTTGCGGTGCATGGCGGTACGGCAATCAACCTATTCTATCGAAACCTTGAACGGCTATCGGTGGATATAGACTTGACTTATATACCACTGAAGGAACGGGAAGAAAGCCTGAATGAAATTAACACCCATCTATCCCGATTGAAAAAGGAAATAGAGCAAGCTGTGCCTGGAATCAATGTTATCCATAAATCGAATGTATGGAAACTGGAATGTTTCAAGGAAGGCACAAAGATAAAATTGGAAGTCAATGGCACAAAGCGTGGCGTGATCGAGCCACCAGTAATCATGCAACTATGCGAAACTGCAAGGGAAACTTTTCATCTCAACTGCTATGCCAACATCGTGTCATGGGGGCAGCTGTTCGGAGGCAAGATTTGCGCGGCACTTAGCCGCCAGCATCCACGCGACCTCTTTGATTGCCGCGGAATAACAGCTGAGGAATTTGACTCCGTTAAATCAGGATTCATGCTTTGTCTGCTCGGAAGTGACAAGCCGATAGTGGAATCTTTCGCTCCGAATCCAATAGACCAATCAGAAGCAATGGAAAACCAGTTTAACGGAATGACTGACACCCCATTCTCTTACCAAGATTATGAAGAAGCAAGGACAAAACTCATTACGATAGTGAACGGCGGTCTTACCGAGGGGGACAAGCAATTCCTCATCGGCTTTGAGGAAGGGGACCCGGATTGGTCGAAATGCTGCGCCGGAAATCTTGAAGCCTATCCATCGGTGAAATGGAAGCTACAGAACATCTGTACTCTGAAAAAGAAAAATCCAGAGAAGCACAAAGATGGTGTAGATAAGTTGCGTCGACATTTCGGGTTATGAAAGTAAGTATCTGCTTGTTATAAAAGCTTAAAATGAACCCTCGGACTTGTGTATGTGTCCGAAATTCACCGTATTCGCAATACGGTTAGACCGCCGAGGAGTCAGGGTCGCGGAATGCAAGAACACCAATTTGAGATTTGTCACCAAATCGTTTCAAAGAAAAAATGGCGATAGCCAACTATCTGATATGACTATATTTGGAGCATTGGGAACAAGTCCCTCCAGCTCCACTTTGTACTGATCATTAGTATCTATAAAAAGAACACTCAATGTTGCAAAAGTAACATTGAGTGTTCTTTTCTATGGGGCTATCAATGAATTTATTCCCCCTCGTGAGCCATTAATCTTTATATCCGTATCAGGCAATAGCTTTTTAATGTGCTCTATTCCCTCTTTGGTTATCTTTCCATATAGGTTCAACGATTTGATTTTTATCTTTGATATTTCATCCGGTATATCAATCTTATCGATAAACTGGATATCCAGTCTTTTTATCTCCTTCAGTTCTAACAAGACAGTAGGAAACTTCTTTACCCTAATGTTAATACCACTGCCCCAGCCATCATTTTGGGCGTCAGCACTCAACTTGTTTTTTAATCCGTCATTGTTAACGTCTTTCTTTCTGACCATCCAACCTATTTGTGGTCGCAGAGCAAAATTCTTACTATTTTGCTCCAGTCCGATGAAACCTGCCCAAAATTCCAATGGGGTCTCTTTGACAGCATCGGGATATACTTCCTGATACTTTACATCTACCTTCACTATTTCATCGGGGAGACAATTTCTGCCTTCAAGCTGTTTCAGATTATTTCTTCTTCCTTTCTTGTCATACGGGAAAAATTTAACAATCCATCCGTCAATAATATTCGGAGCGCCGTATTGCTTCTGTGAATGATATTTGAACATATTGCGCCAGAAGCTTTTGTCCACCTGGCCTTTGGAGGCTTTGACAAATTCTTCCAGAAGAGGCTCCAGTTCGGAAATCCACCATTCAAGTTTATATTCTTTCAGGCTTCTGGCTTTCTGTAGAACTTTCTCCCAGTCCTCCGGAGTTCCTTCGAGGGTTATTTCAGGTATTCCACAGACAATGCGTATGATTATAAACTCAAAGTATGGCTTCACAGCTTCCATGATTGTTATTTCAGAAGCAACTTTCTCTAAGGAGGTGGTTGTTGAAAAATTACAGGTAAGCAACTCAGTCAGATGGTTACCGACGTGTTCTGATATTTGTTTTGTGAATTGGGGAAAGATCTCTTCCCATGAAAAAGTAGGGTCTTCCAGTTTCTTGTCCGCTCTTACAATTAAGGACAGTTTGCCGGAGGAGTCAACGAGATCATTTCTCATCGATTCCTGATTGGCATTTATATGCCGGGCAAATCCCTGGCTGATTAGTAGCCAAATCATGTCTGGGGACAGAACAAATGGCCTGTGATCTGCATAAGCCTGATACATACCGTTGAAAAAAGAATTAGGACCAAAAGATACCAGACTGTCAGGAGATTGGCTCTCTGCAATGATATGATAAGGAATTTCGATATGCTTCTTTTTTATTTCATAAGGCTCTATGTTCATGTACGATAATATAAGACTTTTATAAATGTCGTCTTGGGAATTCAAATGGAGTAATTCTTCAGGCTTTGAAAGCTTTTCAACTTTAAAGGTGATTCCATTTTGAGCGAATATGGGAACACTGCAAGATATTAATAAGCCAAAAAGTATGTTTTTCATAATCTTAAATGATTCTATGGTGGCATAAACTTATCAGGTATGTCTATGCTTTTCATAGACGATATGCAAATATAACATTATAAGAAGTAGATTAAACAGGATATTAAATGTTTTTTGATTTATATCTATAAAAAACATAAGCGTATTATTTCTTGAGCCGATAAGCGGGAATTATTCGGGAATTTGTAGTAAGTTTGCTCTGCTAATCCTAAAGAATGACGCAGAGAAAGATTATACATATCGACATGGATGCCTTCTATGCCTCTGTAGAACAGCGTGATAATCCTGAACTTCGTGGCAAACCTTTGGCAGTAGGTCATGCTGAAGAGAGGGGAGTTGTGGCTGCTGCCAGCTATGAAGCCCGGCGTTATGGTGTCCGTTCGGCCATGTCCTCCCAAAAGGCGAAACGCCTTTGTCCCCAACTCATCTTTGTACCCGGCAGGATGGATGTTTATAAATCCGTTTCCCGTCAGATACATGAGATTTTCCACGAATATACAGACCTCATCGAACCTCTGTCTCTGGATGAGGCTTTTCTGGATGTTACTGAAAACAAGAAAGATATTTCCCTGGCTGTGGATATAGCCAAGGAAATAAAGTTGAAGATTCGCGAGCAACTCAACCTTGTTGCCTCTGCCGGAGTATCTTATAATAAATTTTTAGCTAAAATAGCTTCGGACTATCGCAAACCGGACGGCTTATGTACTATTCACCCGGAACAAGCTCTTGATTTTATCGCCTGTCTTCCTATTGAATCTTTCTGGGGAGTGGGACCTGTGACTGCCAGGAAGATGCATTTGCTGGGTATCCACAACGGACTTCAACTACGGAAATGTTCTCTTGAAATGCTGACTGGTCATTTTGGAAAAGCAGGTACGCTGTATTATGAATGTTCGCGAGGCATTGACGAACGCCCTGTCGAAGCAATTCGTATTCGTAAATCTATCGGCTGTGAACGTACATTGGAACGGGACATTTCGGCCCGTTCATCGGTCATAATCGAATTATATCACGTTGCAGTAGAACTGATTGAACGTCTCCAGCGAAAAGACTTCAAAGGAAACACGCTTACCTTGAAAATTAAGTTTCATGATTTTAGCCAGATCACCCGAAGCCTTACTCAATCGCAGGAACTGACTACCTTAGACCGGGTACTCCCGCTTGCCAAGGAACTGCTTAAAAGTGTGGAATATGAACAACATCCAATCCGTCTCATCGGGCTTTCTGTCTCCAATCCGAAAGAAGAAGCCGATGAGCAACACGGTGTTTGGGAACAGTTGAGTTTTGAATTTAGCGATTGGGATTAAGGTATGAAAAACGGGAAGAGAACAGGATGTCAAAATAGAGCCTTTATTTGGACTAAACAGCGGCTCTGTTTAAGGAAGACAGAGCCGCTGTTTAGCTAAAATTGCACCTCTGTTTTCTTGGAACGGAATCTCTGTATTTTGAGAAGAAATCTCTGTTTAAATATGAGTGAAATCGATTATTCTATAACCTAAAAGCTTAAAATGAAGCAATTATGAGTACAAATTTTGAAGTATGTACTTTTTTGTCATTAGGTTCGTATGATTTGCTCACCTCATTTTTTATCAGATACACTATCTTTGCAATACTTAAATGAATGAAAATACCATGACTCGAATGAAACATTTGCTTTGTGTTTTTCTGGTAGCAGCTTTGGGAAGTCTTTCTTTCAAGGCAAACGCATATACCGAACGCAATATGCTGCAGAAAGCGGCAGACGAAACTACGTTGAAAAACGTGTTGGTAATGAAACAGGCTTGGGTGCCTTACCCTGCTTATACAGATCGCGCCGCTTGGGACTCGTTGATGGGTCCTAACAAACAACGCCTCATCGAAGCCGGTGAAAAACTCCTCGACTATAAATGGCAGCTGATACCTGCCACTGCTTATTTGGAGTACGAACGTAGCGGTAACCGGAAAGTGATGGAAGTTCCTTATGACGCCAACCGTCAGGCACTCAACACCCTGATGCTCGCCGAACTGGCTGAAGGAAAAGGACGCTTCATCGACCAGCTACTGAACGGAGCATATATGAGCTGTGAAATGAATTCATGGGTTTTATCCGCACACTTGCCTCGCCAGAGCAGCAAACGTTCACTGCCCGATTTCCGTGAACAGATTATTGACCTCGGTTCAGGCGGATATGGAGCTTTAATGGCTTGGGTACACTATTTCTTCCGTAAACCATTCGACAAAATCAATCCCGTGGTATCTTTACAAATGCGTAAAGCAATCAAAGAACGTATTCTCGATCCATATATGAACGACGATGAAATGTGGTGGATGGCTTTTAACTGGAAACCGGGGGAAATCATCAACAACTGGAATCCCTGGTGTAATTCAAATGCCCTGCAATGTTTCTTCCTGATGGAGAACAATAAAGACAAGTTGGCAAAAGCCGTTTACCGCTCCATGCAATCAGTCGACAAATTTATCAATTTCGTGAAGTCTGACGGTGCTTGTGAAGAAGGTACATCCTACTGGGGACATGCTGCCGGAAAACTCTATGATTATTTGCAGATACTCTCCGATGGTACAGGTGGTAAACTGTCTCTGTTCAATGAACCGATGATTCGCCGGATGGGAGAATATATGTCCCGCTCATACGTGGGTAATGGCTGGGTGGTGAACTTTGCTGACGCATCGGCACAAGGAGGAGGTGATCCCTTATTAATCTATCGTTTCGGTAAAGCTGTAAACAGCGATGAAATGATGCATTTTGCCGCTTACCTGCTGAATGGGAGAAAGCCGTATGCCACCATGGGCAACGATGCTTTCCGTTCGCTCCAGTCTCTGCTTTGCTGTAATGAACTCGCAAAAGCAACTCCGAAACATGATATGCCGGATGTTACCTGGTATCCCGAAACGGAATTCTGCTATATGAAGAACAAGAATGGTATGTTCGTTGCCGCTAAAGGCGGATTTAATAACGAAAGTCATAATCACAATGATGTAGGGACCTTCTCTCTATACGTGAATACGATTCCCGTGATTATTGATGCCGGTGTAGGTACCTATACCAAACAGACGTTCGGTAAAGACCGCTATACTATCTGGACCATGCAGAGCAATTATCACAACTTGCCGATGATTAACGGAGTACCGCAAAAATTCGGTCAGCAGTATAAAGCGACAAATACAGTTTGCAATGAGAAGAAACGGACATTCTCTACTGATATAGCTACTGCTTATCCGGCAGAGGCGAAAGTGAAAAGTTGGATTCGCTCTTACGCACTTGATAATAATAAATTAACTATTGGCGATACTTATACATTGGATGAGGTTGTTGCTCCTAATCAACTGAATTTCTTAACTTGGGGCAATGTTACTTTCCCGTCTGAAGGGAAAATCCGAATCGAAGTGAAGGGACAAAAGGTGGAAATGCATTATCCGTCACAATTTAAAGCAGAACTGGAAACAATCAAATTAGATGATCCGCGCCTGTCTAACGTATGGGGCAAGGAGATTTACCGCATCACACTAAAGACAGAAGAAAAGAAAGCGACTGGTAAATATGAATTTGTGATCCAACAAGTGAAGTAAGATGAAGTAGATTCTTTTAAATAAGAAAAAATAAAGTATAAACATTTAAATCACAGTAAGATGAAAAAAGTTTTATTTGCCGGCCTTTTGGTCATTGCAGGAGTAAGTGTAAGTGCACAGAACCTGATAAAGAATGAAAAATTCGCTACCGAAGTAAAGACTAAAGTGACTAACGCTAACAAAGCTGCCGCAGGAGAGTGGTTTATTTTGAATAATGAAGCTGACGGAGTAACTACTATTGCTTGGGAACAAACGGGAGATGCCAAATATCCGAATGCGATGAAATTTGATAATTCCGGTGCCGAAAAAAATATCTCTTGGTACAAGGCTTTTCTGGGACAACGTATTACCGATGGTTTGGAAAAAGGCATCTATGTTCTTACTTTCTATGCAAAAGCTAAAGAAGCTGGTACTCCGGTAGGTGTATACATCAAACAGACCAATGAAGAAAAGAACGATAATGGTAAGTACAATACCACTTTCTTCATGCGTAGAGATTATGATGCGGATGCTCAACCGAATGCTTCGGGTGCACAGTATAACTTTAAGATTAAAGATGCTGATAAATGGACTAAAGTAGTGGTTTATTATGATATGGGACAAGTGGTTAATGCTATTAGCAGCAAGAAGGCAAATGCTGACTTGGAAGTATCTGACACGGATGATGACGCTGCTATTCTGAAAGATTGCTATCTGGCTATTCTTTCACAAAACAAAGGTGGCGTTGTAGAAATCAGCGACGTGACATTGAGAAAAAAATAAAAACTAAGGGTGGGTAAGTGCCTGTCACTCATAAATTGCTATCTTTTTTAGGCACGGATTACACGGATTTCACGGTCTTAAGTATTGTCATTGCTACAAAGTAACCGTGTTAATCCGTGTAATCCGTGCCTAAATTATTAAGAACACATACTTAATATATAGACATCCATAGAATAATCAACCCTCTATTTAGGGTGATACCAAGCGGCTTATTGGATTCCGAGTTTCTTCTTCAAACCCTTTGGCAGAGAATCTTTATGAACCATGACACAAATAGTTTTGGCACGTACATAACTTTCAGACATATTCAGATAACCTCCGGATTTGTTGCTTTCTGCTCCCCAGGAATTCTTGGTAATATAATATTTAGTACCATTCTGGTCTTTTACAATGCCGGTGATGTGCATCAGGTGGTCATCGGTCGTTACAAACTTCTCATAACCGTCCTGACGGATTTCCGATGTAACATTGATTTCCGGATAAGGATGCTCGAACTTGAACACTTCATCCATACGCTGATATTTAGGCATAGCTTCAAAACGGGCACGATCGGTAGTTGAGTAATCTTTCACGTCCTCTACTTGCGGATTGATGGCGATTCCGTTCTTGAAAGAGAAACCCTGTTCGCTGACATCACCATCCCAACATACGGTATATCCCTTGTTCAATGCATAGTCAATAGCCCCGATCAGTTCGTCCAGCGGAAGATTATACATCGGTTGATTCTCCCAGTTGTCAGGCACTTCAGGTGAGAAGGTTTCATAATAAGGTTTATGAGTGAAACTGGTCAGCTCGATATAATCATCCATATTCAATCCCAAACTTTCAGTGAAAGATTGAGGCGTATATTCCTTGCCTTTATAAGTAAACTTTTCAGGAAGCTTGCCCAAATAAATGTCGAACAGATTGTTGATGAGCGCATCATATTCCGGAGTACGCTTTTTAGAAGCAATATTTGCATCCACCAATGCTTTGAGGTAACGTGACAGTGCTCCGTGGTTATGATCTTTGCTGTCGTTTAGCAGTCCGGTGTATACTTCTTCCGGAACGATTCCCGCTTTCTTATAAGCATTCTTGAAAGTGTGTGCCAAACTTCCTTCCCCAATGCTTCCTTTACCACGACGCAGATAATTATCTTCGATCTGATTCATGTACTTCTGGCGGACGATAAACATTTCCGAGAGATCATATTCTCCTTTTCCCATACGGAGCAGTTCCGATTCCATAAAAGAAGCGGTGGCAAAGCACCAGCAGGTTCCTGTGGAGCCCTGATCTTTGACAGGTGTTGCTTTGTGAGATACAACGGTTGTGAATTCATAACCGGGTGTTTGTGCAAAAGAGGTTACGGCTAGTAAAAGCAGCGCAACCGACATAAATAGCTTTTTCATAATGTGTTTTATTATCTTTCTTCTGCAAATGTATAAAAAAAGCGAGGATACTCGAAAGTTCCTCGCTCTATTTATTATAATTAGTGTGTTTATTTACATGACAACCTGCTGTGACAGCAGTTTTTGAAGTTTACCGTTCAAGGTTTGACACATAGCACCATTTCCCATTGCTTGATAGCGTTTAATACGGTACTGTAACATCATAATTTTTTCATTTGCATTCTTTTTCATAATTTGTTTCCTCTTTTTTTGCCCTCCACGTTTTGAAGAGCGATTTTACATCTTGTTTTCTCTAATAACACTGCAAAGATACGAATTGTTTTTGAATTATATGCTGTAAAACATAAAAATCTTCTTTTTCATTTGAATTTTCTTTTTATAAGGGTTCGAACACGGTCCATGTTACAAACCTGTTACAAAATGCCCGCAATTCTCCGTTGATGACAATATTATTCTTATCTATCACATTTTTATGTACTTATCTAGGCTTTCAGAAAATATTCTTGTATTTTTGTCAGTCAGCAACCTTATTATTAGAATAAACCAAACACTCGTATGAAAACATTCACCCATCTTTTGTGCATCCTGATTTTGTCAATTGTGCTGTTTGCTTGTAACAACGCTCATTTTCTCAAAGAAGAAGCCTACCGGAATCAAGTGGCTCAAGACTTTGAACTGAAAAAACAGGCACTTCCTCATGGAGATTTATTTGCGATCTTTGCCGATTCTGTTTTATCAGTCTACGAGCGCGAAGCATTGATGTTTCTCTATGCTTATATGCCGATAGGGGATGTGACGGACTATTCAGGAGATTATTATCTGGAAAATGTCCGGCTGTCAAAGCAGACGCGTAGCGAAATGCCTTGGGGAAAGGAGATTCCCGATGAAGTGTTCCGTCATTTTGTTTTGCCGATCCGGGTGAATAATGAGAATCTGGACGATTCCCGTCGTGTGTTTTATGGCGAGCTGAAAGATAGGGTGAAGGGACTGCCGATGAAAGAGGCTATATTAGAGGTGAATCACTGGTGTCATGAGAAAGTAGTCTATCGTCCGAGTGATGCGCGTACCAGTTCGCCATTGGCATCCGTCAAGACGGCGTATGGGCGTTGTGGTGAAGAGTCTACATTTACGGTAGCTGCTCTCCGGGCGGTTGGTATTCCGGCGCGTCAGGTGTATACGCCTCGTTGGGCGCATACGGATGATAATCATGCCTGGGTGGAAGCATGGGCGGATGGACATTGGTATTTCTTCGGAGCCTGTGAGCCGGAGCCGGTTTTGAATCTGGGATGGTTCAATGCTCCTGCCAGTCGGGGAATGTTGATGCATACGAAAGTCTTCGGGCGTTATAACGGTCCGGAGGAAATGATGCTTGAAACGCCGAATTATACGGAAATCAATGTGATTGATAATTATGCGCCTACCGCTAAGGCTATCGTGACGGTGACGGATGCCGAAGGACAAGCGGTAGCAGACGCTAAAGTTGAATTTAAGATATACAATTATGCAGAGTTCTATACAGTAGCTACGAAGTATACAGATGCAGAAGGGAAAGCCAGCCTGACTGCCGGTAAAGGAGATATGCTGGTTTGGGCATCCCGTGACGGACGATTTGGCTATGCTAAATTATCTTTTGGAAAAGACAATGCATTGCATCTCTCTTTAGATAAGAAAGAAGGGGAAACTTATTCCTTGCCAATGGATCTTATTCCTCCGGTAGAAGGGGCGAATATCCCCGAAGTCACTCCCGAACAGCGTGCAGAGAATGATCGGCGAATGGCGCAAGAAGACTCCATCCGTAATGCGTATGTGGCAACAATGATGACGGAAAAACAAGCCGAAGAGTGGGTAGACAAGCTGTATGGAAATGCTTTACAATCGGAAAAGAAAGAAAAACTGGCAGACTTTCTGGTTGCTTCGCGCGGAAACTACCAAACATTGAAAGACTTCCTTTTGCCTGTCAGGAAAGAGAAAGATGCTGTCTCATGGGAAGAAATACGTGCCATGTGGATATTAGAGAGTCTTTCGGCAAAAGACCTCCGTGATGTAACTCTGGATGTATTGAATGATCATTTGCAAACGAATCTTTCGGATTGGGAAAAGATAGATACCGAACGTTTTAAAAGAATGTACCTCAATCCTCCTCGTGTAGCCAATGAAATGCTGACTCCTTATAAAAAGGTACTTCGCGAAGCGATTGAAAAAACTGTTTACCAGTCTGTTCCCGATAGCATGAAGCGTGATCCTAAGGTATTAATAGAATGGTGTAGAAAAGAAATTAAAATCAATAATGAATTGAATTCCCAACAGATTCCGATCTCTCCGATGGGTGTGTGGAAAGCACGGGTGGCTGATGAAAAGTCACGTGATATTTTCTTTGTAGCAGCTTGCCGGAGCATGGGATGGGCGTCTGCCTGGATTGATGAAGTGACCGGAAAGGTACAGGTCTTAAATAAAGAATTTGCTCCGGAAGATGTCGATTTCGAGACAGCAGAATCCGCATTGTCCCAAAAAGGAGTATTGAAAGCTACCTATACGCCTATCCGTTCATTAGATAATCCTAAATATTATTCGCATTTCACTCTTTCCAAGTTTAAAGATGGTACCTTCCAGTTGTTGAATTATGACGAAGGAGAGACAGATATGGGGGATGGGACTACATGGCATAATTTATTAAGATATGGGAGAGAGTTTGATGAAGGCTATTATATGATGGTGACCGGAACCCGTCTGGCAAGTGGCGCGGTGCTTTCCAACATTACGTTTTTTACGATAGAACCGGGTAAGACAACGACAGTTGATCTTGTGATGCGTGAAAGCAAAGATCAGGTACAGGTGATCGGCAATTTTAATTCAGAAGCGATCTATCGGCCGGTCGGTGACACCGGGCTGCAAAGTATTTTGCAAACCTGCGGTCGTGGCTATTTTGTGGTGGCTGTTCTCGGGGCAGGGCAGGAACCTACCAATCATGCGTTAAGAGACATAGCCGCTCTAGGCAATGATTTTGAACAGTGGGGGCGTAAGATGGTCTTTCTTTTCCCTTCGGAAGAACAATACAAGAAATTTAATGCTGACGAATTCAAGGGACTTCCGTCTACCATCACTTACGGTATTGATACTGATGACAGCATTCGGAAAGAAATTGTGGCAGCTATGAACTTGAATAATTCCATCCTGCCGGTCTTTATTATTGCCGACACATTTAATAGGATAGTCTTTGTTTCTCAAGGATATACAATCGGTTTAGGGGAACAATTGATGAAAGTTGTACATGGATTATAGGAAAGAGGCTGTATGAATAATCGTTAATTCTTGCTCTTAATATGCTTTTTTCGGAAAAGAATGATTACGTTTGCAGCAAATTATGACTAAGTATATTTTTTGCATATTAGCATGCGCATTTCTGGTATTGGGATTTAGTAATGTTTCCGATAAAGATTTGCAGGGATTTCAGAAAGAAACTGAAATCCGGGTTAATGATATGCAATATAAAGTAGAGTCATGTTGTTGTGTCTCTTCTGCCGGCTTCGATAAGTCAAGTAAAAAATCGCATTCGCAGTTTGTTGATGAGACATCCAATTGTAAAGTCAGTGACTGCATTTTTGATAATATCTCTTTTCCGAGAAGCATTGTTCCTTTCAAGAACTTGAAGTTCAATACAAATACTGTGATTATACAGATATTGAGCTCTCTGAATGTTCAGCTTCCGGAGAACCGTTTGGGTCATACCGACCTTGATGTCAATTACACTAAATATTCGTGTAAGTATTACGTCTACACATTGGCGCATATTCTCATTTAGACAATATTCTTTTCTTTTGGTTGGGTGAGGTGTGTCTTATTCTGATACCTCTCTGCCACTCTTTCCTTTATTTTTATTATTATCTATTTTATTCATGTCAACATGGAAAACAAAGAATGTATTTCCTATGACTTGGAACAAAAGACGGGTATTGATGTGTCTTATTGCTACCAGTGTGGCAAATGTACGGCCGGATGTGTGTTATCAGAGGAGATGGATTATGCTCCCAGCTATATTCTCCGGTTGTTGCAGACAAAAAATGCTCAAAATGACCGTCGCGTGTTAAGTTCCAATGCCATTTGGATTTGCTTGAATTGCGAAAACTGTATTGCCCGGTGTCCCAAAGAAATAAACATTCCTGAAGTGATGGACTATCTGCGTGAGAAATCCCGTCAAGAAGGATGCATTAGTAAAGAGTCACGCCCTGTTGTAGCTTTCCATTCCGCTTTTCTCGAATCAGTAAAAAGAACAGGAAGACTCTACGAGGTTGGATTGGTGGCAGGTTTTAAAGCCCGTACCTTACGTTTGACACAGGATTTGAATGTGGCTCCTGTTATGTTCGTCAAAGGGAAGCTCAACCTTCTTCCGGAACGGGTAAAAGATGAGAATATGATCAAAAAGATATTTGCACAAACCATTGAAAAGACTCAAAAGTAACTATGAGAATCGGTTTCTATCCGGGATGTTCGCTAAACGGAACTTCTCGTGAATATAATGAATCAGTCAAAGCACTGGCACAGGCGATGGGATTCGAACTGATCGAGTTGAAAGACTGGAACTGTTGCGGTGCAACGGCTGCTCACTCCATGAGCAAACAATTGTCTCTTGCCTTACCTACCCGTGTGTTGGCTTTGGCAGAACAACAGGGATTTCAAGAGATCGTTGTCCCCTGCGCTTCCTGTTACAATCGGTTGAGTGTGGCTCAATACGAATTAATGCACAATGAAGCATTGAAGGATGAAATACTGACTACAGTTGGAATGCGCTACCTCGGTCATGTGAAAATATTGAATGTCATCCAGATGATAGAGAAATATATGCTGGATACATTAAAAGAGAAGATAGTACGTCCTTTTGCTCATCAAGTGGCTTGTTACTATGGCTGCTTGCTGGTGCGTCCCCATAAAATATTAAACTTCGACCGTTTGGAAGATCCGCAAAGCATGGACAAAATCATGTCTCTGATTGGTGCCACTCCTATTGACTGGGCTTTCAAAACGGAGTGTTGCGGTGCGGGCTTGTCCGTTTCTCGCACAGACCTTGTAGGACGTCTCTCGGGAAATATTCTGAAAGATGCTGACGACCGGGGAGCGGAAGCCGTGATTGTGGCTTGTCCGATGTGTCATTCTAATTTGGATATGCGTCGCCCTGCTATCAACCACTATCTGGCAAAACCTGTTACCATACCGGTTCTTTATATCACACAGGCTATCGGACTGGCTGTCGGACTGACTCCCAAGGAATTGGGACTGGGACGTCATTTTGTAGCTGTAAATTTGAAGGAGGCGGAAGTATGTCTAAAATAGGAGTTTTTATCTGCCATTGCGGTGAAAATATCAGTGCAACTGTCGACTGCGAAAAAGTGGCCGAGGCGGCAAAAGAAATGGAAGGCGTTGCCTATGCCATCGATTATAAATATATGTGTTCCGATCCGGGACAGACATTGATTAAGAACGCCATTAAAGAATATGGATTGGATGGCGTTGTCGTTGCTGCCTGTTCTCCGCGAATGCATGAACCTACCTTTCGGAGGGCATGTGCGGAAGCCGGATTGAATCCTTATCTGTGCGAGATAGCTAATATTCGTGAGCATTGCTCTTGGGTACATGAGAAAGGGGAGGCAACTACCCGTAAGGCTGTCGATATTGTCAAAAGTCTGGTTGAAAAAGTAAAGCGGAATCATCCTTTGGTCCCCATTCAGGTTCCTATCACCAAAAAAGCACTGGTGATTGGAGGAGGAATTGCCGGAATTCAGGCAAGTCTGGACATCGCCAATTGCGGACATCAGGTCATTCTGGTAGAGAAAGAACCGTCTATCGGCGGACATATGTCACAGCTTTCGGAAACTTTTCCTACATTAGACTGTTCGCAGTGTATTCTTACTCCCCGAATGGTGGAAGTAGCGCAGCATCCGAATATCACTCTTTATACGTATGCCGAACTGGAGCATGTGGAAGGCTTTATCGGTAATTTTAAAGCCAGTATACGCCTGAAAGCGAAGAGCATTGATGAGAAATTATGTACCGGTTGCGGACTTTGTACGACTAAATGTCCCAACAAGAAGATACCGAGCGAATTTAATGCCGGTTTGGGAATGCGTACAGCTATTTATGTTCCTTTTCCGCAAGCAGTGCCCAATAAACCGGTGATTGATAAAGAACATTGTACCCATTATCGCAATGGTAAATGCGGAGTTTGTGAAAAGCTATGTCCTACGGGGGCTATCCGTTTCGGACAGGAGGATCGTATTATCACTGAAGAAGTCGGAGCAATTGTAGTGACTACGGGATTCAATGTATTAAATACCGACTTCTTCCCCGAATATGGATATGGAAAATACAAAGATGTCATTACCGGATTGCAGTTTGAGCGTCTGGCATCGGCTTCCGGTCCTACATTCGGAGAGATTCGCCGTCCGTCTGACGGACAGATTCCTCAAAAGATTGTATTTGTAGCCTGTGCCGGTTCCCGTGATCCGGCCAAAGGAGTTCCTTATTGCTCTAAGATATGCTGTATGTACACTGCCAAACATGCGATGCTTTATCAGCACAAGGTACATGGTGGCGAATCGTACGTGTTCTACATGGATATTCGTGCCGGAGGAAAGAATTATGAAGAATTTGTGCGCCGTGCCATTGAAGAGGATGGAGTGAATTACGTCCGTGGTCGCGTCGCCCGCATATATGAGAAGAACGGTAAATTGATTGTTAAAGGAGTAGACACCCTGTTGGGAGCATCACCTGTCGAGATAGAAGCTGACATGGTAGTGCTTGCCACAGCGGGAGTCGCCAACAAGGGAGCGGAAGAACTGGCGCAGAAGATGCACATTTCTTATGACCCTTATCAGTTCTTTGCCGAATCTCACCCCAAACTGAAACCGGTGGAAACGAATACAGCCGGAATCTATCTGGCAGGAGCCTGTCAGGCGCCGAAAGATATTCCCGAAACAGTGGGAATGGCTTCGGGAGCCGCTGTGAAAGTAGCAGGATTGTTTTCACAGGCAAATCTGGTTCGTGAGCCGTTGATAGCCGTTGTCAATCGTACTGCCCCTCCGTTATTCAGTACTTGCGTAGGATGCTTCATGTGTCAGACAGCTTGTCCTTATCAGGCCATCGAACGTGAAGAAATAAAAGACAGGAATGGAAATGTAATAAAGACAGTTGCTAAAGTAAATCCCGGACTTTGTCAGGGTTGTGGTACTTGTGTTGCTTTCTGCCGTTCCAAATCTATTGATATACAAGGATATTCCAATGAACAGGTCTATGCCGAAGTGATGGCATTGCTGAACCATTAAAAAGAGAGTAAGCTATGAACGAAAATAAGATCGAGAATAATCAGGAATTTGAACCGCGCATTGTAGCTTTTGTCTGTAATTGGTGCACGTATGCCGGGGCAGACCTGACAGGTACGAGCAGGTTGAAGTATGCGGCTAATGTAGAAATTGTCCGCTTCCCCTGTACAGGAAGAATTGACTTTATGTTACTGTTGAAAGCCTTTGCCGGAGGTGCTGATGGAATTATCGTTTCAGGTTGTCATCCGAATGACTGTCATTATACATCCGGAAACTTCCATGCACGTCGTCGTTGGATTGTATTCCGTGGACTGCTCGACTTCTTGGGTATTGATGTACGTCGTATCCGTTATTCATGGGTGTCGGCGGCGGAGGGAGCCAAGTGGGCTGATCTGGTGAATGAAACAGTTGCCGGAATCCGTGAACTGGGACCTTATCTGGAGTATCAGAAAGCTTCGGACTATTTGGAAAAGGAGGCTATCTATGAGTAAACTGACAGAAAAAGCAGTTGCTTTGTTACAAGAAGGAGAAGTGAATCTTGTGATAGGCTATGAAGAAGGAAATCACGGAACACGTCCTCTCTTTTGCCGGCAGGCAGAAAATGCCGACAGACTGATACTGGACGACCGTTGCACGAATAATATCGCAGTCTATCTGACAAAACGGGAATTAACAGGAACAGGCAAAGTGGCTATAACAGCTACGGTTCCGGCATTACGGACGATTGTTCAATTGGCATTCGAAAACCAGTTGAAAGAAGATAATCTTCTGGTACTGACCGTTGACGGACATGGAGAACTTATCCAGTTTAAAGGATTCGATGAAATAAAAACATATCTGGCAGATTTTCCCTTGACTATTAGTGAGGAGAATCTTCAACTGATTGATCGTCTGAGAAAGATGAGTCGTGAAGAGCGGTGGAAATACTGGATGGGGGAAATGTCGAAATGCATCAAATGTTATGCTTGCCGGGCTGCCTGTCCGTTGTGTTATTGCAGCCGGTGTATTGTGGAGGTCAATTGTCCGCAGTGGGTACAACCCTGGTCTGCTCCGCTGACAAATATGGAGTGGCAGATTAACCGCGTGATGCACATGGCAGGACGCTGTATCGGTTGTGGCGCTTGTAAGCAAGCTTGTCCGGTGGGGATTCCTCTTCATTTGATGACACAAAGTATGATGGAAGACATTCAGGACGAGTTCGGGGTTGCTCCCGGTGCTATCAATCCTGCGGGAAATGTACTTTCTACCTTCAAGGCAGAAGATAAAGAGAACTTTATACATTAAAAGAAAGTAATGGAAAATCTACATATCAGTAAAAGCAGTCTGCAAGAATGGTTTCACCAGATGGTGAAAAAGGAAATGCATATTTTTGCTCCTGTGCGTTCAGGAGATAAAGTAGACTTCAAAAGAGTGACTTCTTACGATGAGGTAGCGACGGACTATGTGCAGACTACCCAGTCGGCTAAACGATTTGCGTTCCCGAAAACAGAAGTGCTGTTCTCTTATCAGAAAGACGGGAAAGAAGCTACTTTGCAGGAAGCGGATATTAATGCAATTCCCGAAATGATTCTCTGGAAAATCCGTCCTTGTGATGCGGCAGGGGTTGCACCCCTTTCCGGTATTTTTAATTGGGATTATAAAGATAAACTATATAATGCCCGGCGGGAGAAAATGACATTAATCAGCTTCAGTTGTGCACAATGCGATGAATCATGTTTCTGTACTTCCGTTCACGGGGGGCCCGGTAATACTGCCGGCAGTGATATTCAGATTACGGAGTTGCCGGATCAGAGTGCATTGGTGGAAGTCTTGACAGCAAAAGGCAAAGCATTGGTTAAATTCTTTGTGAAAGAATATACACCTGCCGAAGAAATAGATAAGGAACAATATCTGGCATCCGTTCCCATTCGTTTCAATGTTGATAATGTACGGGAGAAGTTGGCGGGAGCATTCGACAGTCCTGTTTGGAAACAACAGTCCGAACGCTGTTTGGGATGTGGCGCATGCGCTTATGTTTGTCCAACCTGTGCCTGTTTTGATATTCAGGAAGATGCCAAAGGTTCGTCCGGCCATCGTGTCCGTTGTTGGGATTCTTGCGGCTTTTCGCTGTTTACCCTCCATACGTCCGGACATAATCCGCGTCCGACACAAAGCGCCCGTTGGCGTCAGCGCATTTTGCATAAGTTCTCCTATATGCCTGAACGGATACAGGAAACCGGTTGTACCGGATGCGGACGTTGTTCGCGTGCCTGCCCGGTAGATATGAATATACTTGAACACTTAATATCGATATCAAGCCATGAATGAGCAGTCGAATATATATCTTCCGCACCCGATGGTGATTGAGAAGATAACCCATGAAGCTCCGGGAGTGAAGACTTTCCGGTTAAGATTTAAAGACGAGAAGGAAGGAGAAGCCTTTCACTTCAAAGCCGGACAGTTCGGTGAATACTCTGCGTTTGGTGAAGGAGAGTCAACTTTCTGTATTGCTTCGTCGCCTACTCGTAAAGGATATATCGAGTGTACATTCCGCCAGGCAGGACGGGTGACTACCGGACTTGCCAAACTGGAAGAAGGAGCTACCGTCGGTTTTCGCGGACCTTTCGGAAACACATTTCCGTTGGACGAGTGGAAAGGAAAGAATCTGTTGTTCGTTGCAGGTGGTATAGCACTTCCGCCGATGCGTTGCGTCATCTGGAATGCATTGGACAGGCGGGAAGATTTTAAAGATATAACGATTGTTTACGGAGCCAAGTCTGTTAACGACCTGGTATATAAAGAAGAGCTGAAAGAATGGGAAAACCGTCCGGATGTCAATCTGATAACTACGGTTGATCCTGGGGGGGAGACTCCCGACTGGACAGGAAAAGTCGGTTTTGTACCTTCGGTGCTTGAGGCTGCTGCACCTGCCAGTGCAGATACTGTGGCAATAGTTTGCGGACCTCCGGTGATGATAAAGTTCACTTTTCCTGTATTGGAGAAGTTAGGCTTTGCCGATGAGAATATTTATACCACCCTGGAGAACCGGATGAAATGTGGTGTTGGAAAATGTGGACGGTGTAATGTCGGGAAGTTGTATGTCTGTAAAGACGGTCCCGTATTTACCAAAGCCCAGTTGAATGATATACCTCCTGAATACTAATGATAAGGTGTTTAAGGATTAAAATATTGTGTTTTCCGTTGTGAAACGGGAGTTACGTTGTATAAAAGCAAGGATATATACCGAAGTGATTTCAGGCAAATAATATCCGCCGATTGTTTTTATATGGTGATGAGGAATGCCCAATGGAATTAACTTTCATGTGTGTCTAAATTTTATAATGGTTTCACCATTGGGCGCCTCTTCTTTATTTTGAATATGATTGTACAACCTAATTTTTTATATTACTATGATTCATTTATTACTATCTACTCTTGCGATGATGGGGCTTACTTTCCTCATCGGTTTTTTTGTCGCTGCGGTCATCAAGTTGATTGCCTATGCGGCTGATTCATTTGATTTTTATAGTTCCCACCGTTTGGAGCTACTCCGGCTACGACGCTGGCGGCAGCATCGGCAGAAGGTGGAAAGATTAGTCCGGCAGATACCTCTTGTAGATGAAGATGCTTTAGGAGATTCTCGTGAAGACTATAGTAGGGGGATTGACAGGAACTTTACTGGTTATCCCGGCTATTATCATGGAGTGAGTCCGGGAGCTTCGGAAAATAATCTGGTTAATTATTATTATTCGCAGGATACCCGTGAATTTTTTCTTCGGGAAGAAGAGCAGGTACATGCCAATAAGAAGAACTCAAAGAAACTGACTAACAACAAACAATAAAAGAAAACTAATTTATGGAAAATATAGATTTTGCTACCTTATTTCAAGGTATTGGTACAATGATGGCAAGCGGATGGGTGCTTGCTTCTGCAAGAGTTTTTCTGGTACTTCTCGGTCTGTTACTGATCTATTTGGGCTGGAAAGGTATCCTCGAACCTATGGTGATGATTCCGATGGGACTCGGAATGGTGGCTATCAACTGCGGAACACTGATGATGCCCGACGGCACACTGGGTAACCTCTTTCTCGATCCGATGCTTTCAGATACGGATCAATTAATGAATACCATGCAGATAGATTTCCTGCAACCTGTTTACACTCTGACGTTTAGTAATGGGCTCATAGCCTGCTTTGTCTTTATGGGTATCGGGGCACTTTTGGATGTCGGATTCCTGCTTCAGAAACCATTTGCAAGTATATTCCTTGCTCTGTGTGCAGAACTGGGCACTTTCCTGACGGTTCCTATTGCTTCCGCTTTCGGCCTGACTCTCAAAGAAAGTGCATCAGTGGCGATGGTAGGTGGAGCAGACGGACCGATGGTCTTGTTTACCTCACTGGCATTGGCAAAGCATTTGTTTGTGCCTATTACGGTGGTTGCCTATCTTTATTTAGGATTGACATATGGAGGCTATCCTTACCTTGTGAAGCTGTTGGTTCCCAAACGTTTCCGTGCTATTAAGATGGTGACAAAGAAAGCTCCGAAGAATTACGATGCTAAAGTAAAATTGGCTTTCTCTGCTGTTCTTTGTGCTATTCTCTGTTTCTTATTCCCGGTAGCTTCTCCTTTGTTTTTCTCTTTGTTCCTGGGGGTTGCTGTTCGTGAGTCGGGTATGAAACACATCTATGATTTTGTGAGCGGTCCGTTGCTTTATGGATCGACTTTTATGTTGGGCGTGTTGCTGGGTGTACTTTGTGATGCACATCTGCTGCTCGATCCGAAGATATTGAAACTATTAGTATTAGGCATTGTAGCATTATTACTTTCCGGTATCGGAGGAATAATCGGAGGATATATCATGTATATTATTAAACGGGGTAATTACAATCCGGTCATCGGTATTGCAGCAGTTAGCTGTGTGCCGACTACCGCAAAGGTTGCACAAAAGATTGTAAGCAAAGATAATCCGGACTCATTCGTCTTGGGAGATGCCTTGGGAGCTAATATCTCGGGAGTAATTACTTCGGCTATTATTACAGGTATTTATATTACGGTGATTCCTTATTTATAAATAAAGGTATAGCAGTTTTTCTTGATACCGCTGGTGGTAATGCAAAACAGAAATGGTGAACAAAAGGCTTAAAGCTGTATGTTCACCATTTCTTAGTATATAGTAGAGAGGCGATCACTTACATTCCTTTATATAAAGCCTCCACTGTTTCTTTGACTCTTCGCACGGAAGTCACATTTCGTTCGTACTCGTTGATATGTACTGTTCCTCCCATTGAGACAACTTCATTTCTGAATTTCATTTCACTTTGAATACTTTCGCGTGCCGAGAAATGAAACTCATTGATTCCGGTTCCTGCCGCAATCCGTGCAATATTATTTTCATTTACTCCACAGCCGGCAAGTAACGTAATTTTTCCCGCAGCCAGTCCTTGCAATTCTTTTAAAAGACCGATACCTTGTTCAGCCGTAGGTTGCTGACCGGAAGTCAGAATACGGTTGCATCCCAGCTCGATGATCTCCTCCAATGCTTTTTGAGGATTACGACATACGTCGAATGCCCGGTGGAAGGTGACTGACAGCCCTTTAGAGGCTTCCATTAGAATTTGCATTGATGTTAAGTCTACTTCGCCGTCTGCTGTCAGGCAACCGAATACAACTCCGTCCGCTCCCAATTTTCGTGCGATTTCGATGTCTTTCAGCATTGTTCTGATTTCCATCTCCGAATAAAGAAAATCTCCTCCACGTGGCCGGATAATAACATGCAGGCGGGTATGAGCCAATACTTCTCTTGCAATGGCTATTTCACCATAGGAAGGGGTTGTCCCGCCTTCCGGTATTCCGGCACATAATTCCACGCGGTTGGCACCACCTTCCTGTGCAGCCAGACAGCTTTCCACTGAATTGGTACAAATCTCAATTTGATACTTTTCCATAGTCGTGTACTAAAAAAGGGCGAATTTCTTCGCCCTTATATGAATCTTCTTTTGAATAGTTGCTTTATTTAGCGAAACTAACCGCACGTGTTTCACGAATGACGGTAATCTTCACTTGTCCCGGATAAGTCATTTCATCCTGGATCTTCTTAGCGATTTCGCCTGACAGGCTTTCTGTCTGCTTGTCGTCAATCTTATCCGCACCAACGATCACGCGGAGTTCGCGCCCTGCCTGGATAGCATAAGTCTTTGTTACACCCGGATAAGCCATTGCCAATTGTTCGAGATCGTTCAGACGCTTGATGTAAGCCTCTACGATTTCGCGACGTGCACCCGGACGTGCACCGGAGATGGCGTCACATACCTGTACGATAGGAGCCAGTAAGCTGGTCATTTCCGTCTCGTCGTGGTGAGCACCGATAGCGTTGCAGATATCCGGTTTTTCTTTGTATTTCTCGGCAAGTTTCATACCCAGCAATGCGTGCGGCAATTCCGGTTCTTCATCAGGCACTTTACCGATATCATGCAGCAAACCTGCACGTTTCGCTTTCTTCGGGTTCAATCCCAGTTCAGATGCCATCACAGCACAAAGATTGGCTGTTTCACGTGCATGCTGCAACAAGTTCTGACCATAAGAAGAACGATATTTCATCTTACCGATGATACGGATCAATTCAGGATGCAGACCGTGGATACCTAAGTCGATGGTTGTGCGTTTACCGGTTTCGATAATTTCTTCTTCCACCTGTTTGCGAACTTTAGCTACCACTTCCTCGATACGGGCCGGATGGATACGTCCGTCGGTCACAAGCTGATGCAGTGCCAAGCGGGCAATTTCACGGCGAACCGGGTCGAAAGCAGAAAGAACGATTGCTTCCGGAGTGTCGTCAACAACGATTTCAACGCCGGTAGCAGCTTCCAAAGCACGGATATTACGTCCTTCACGTCCGATAATACGTCCTTTGATTTCATCTGATTCAATATGGAATACCGTAACAGAGTTTTCGATGGCAGTTTCCGTAGCTACCCGTTGGATAGACTGGATAACGATCCGTTTCGCTTCTTTGCTGGCAGTTAACTTGGCATCATCCATAATGTCGTTGATGAATGATTGTGCCTGCGTTTTAGCTTCTTCTTTCAGTGATTCTACCAAACGTTCTTTAGCTTCCTCGGCAGACAATCCGGAGATTGCTTCCAGTTTCTCGATTTCCTGTTGTTGCAGTCTGTCGAGTTCATCTTTTTTCTTATCGACAATGACAAGTTGCGCTTCCAGATTCTCTTTTACAGCTTCGGCTTCCATCTTTTTGCGTTGGATTTCTTCCTGACGCTGGCTAAGAACCATTTCACGTTGTTTCAGTTTGTTTTCCGCCTGCTGAATCTTCTGATTCCGCAATGCTACCTCCTTTTCAAGATCTGCTTTTTTATTCAGGAATTTCTCCTTTACTTCAAGCAGCTTGTTTTTCTTAATTACTTCCGCTTCCGTCTCCGCTTCTTTCAGGACATTATCGTATTTGGATTTCAGTACATACCGGAATAGTATATATGAAAGGATTCCTCCTACGATGAAGCAGGCAATTGCTGTTGCTATTATTGCTATCATTCTACATTTAATTTAAGTATATAAATAAAAACGCACCGCCAAATATCAAAGCATATACTTTTGCTTGGATATTGTGCAGTGCGTGGTTGTTTTATCTCTTATCAGTGAATAGCCGGTCAGGATTCATTCCTCCTTAAAATAATCCTCCAGCAATTCTGTCAGTTCTTTTACCTTCTCCACATAGGGGCTGGTATCATTACGTTGCATCAATTGCAGTCTCTCTAACGAGAACTGATAGGCTACCATGGCAATAATTTTCTCCGGTTCCAGGTTCTTATAAACCTCCCGATACTTATTAAGCCTGATATTTACCTGCTTGGCGGCTTCCCGTACCATTTCTTCTTCCTCACGGTTGATGGTTAGCGGATAGTTTGAATCTGCTATCTGCAGGTTTATCTTTATTTTATCGTTCATACATCTTCTTCTTATTCATTCAACAAAGCGATGCATTTATCGACTTCACGCACTAATTTTGACAATCGCAGCTTCGTCTCTTTTACGTCGCTGCCGTTAAGGCTGATTGCCGTAGCTGTTTTTAGGTTTGTATAGCTGACTTCCAATTCATCGTATTGAGCTTGTACCTTCTCGTTTTTCAGCTTTTCATTATCGAGAAGCTTCTTCAACTCGGCATTTTCACGCTTTAGTTCATCGTGTAAATAAATCAAATGCCGGAGTTGCGTTTCAAAGGAATTCAATAACTTTTTTTCTTCTTCTGTCATCACTACACCAAAATTGTACACAAAAATACGATTAACTCTGATATTACAAAAACTTTTTATGAGAAAATGTTCTTTTTAGCCTAAATTAGCCATGAACGGAGGGGAAAGTAGAGTATTGCATAGGAAGTAAGTGCCGACTGCTTTTATAATATAAGGTATATATAAGTATGTGTTCATAATTAGTCTATATAATAATTTAGGCACGGATTACACGGATTAACGCGGTTGCTTCGCGGCAATGACAACACTAAAGACCGTGTAATCCGTGTTATCCGTGCCTGAAAAAATAGAGATTGATTGGTAATCTCTCTATTTACAGCTCAAACCGGCTCTTTTCCCAGCATTTTGAACAATTTTTGTCCTTTATTGATTTGTCATTTTCCTTCTTTGCTGATAAATACCAGTATGTTTGCGTACCGAACTGACGGGCTCAAATTATAAACATAAACATTTGTATTATCTAACCATGAAAAAGTATTATTTACTATCTCTTGTGGCAGCTTCTTTGATGGGAGCAACTTGTATTCAATGTACTTCTCCGAAACAAAAAAGTGGTGAGAATGCTCTTCCGCAGAAGAGTGAATTGTTTGCAAAATTACCGGATTGTTGTCCGACTCCGGATGGAATGGCTATCGCTCCTAATGGAGATTTGATTCTGGCCTGTCCGAATTTTGCAGATATCACGCAGCCTGCTTGTCTGATGCGCATCACTAAAAATGGCGAGATTGCGAAATGGATGGATGTTCCGGTGTTGGAAGAAACCGGCTGGGCTTCTCCGATGGGGATTGCCTTTAATGAAGAGGGTGATCTGTTTATTTGCGACAATCAGGGTTGGAGCGGAGCAGAGAAAGCACAGAATAAAGGACGTGTTCTTCGTCTGAAGTTTGAAAACGACCAATTAAAGGAAACAATCACTGTGGCATCCGGTATGGAGCATCCTAACGGACTGCGTATCCGTAACGGGAAATTGTACGTCACCCAGAGTTCATTATCACAGATAAAAGATCCTTCGGGATTGTTGGTCAGCGGGGTATATTGCTTTGATATGAATGACCGTGATGTGGCAGTGACTAATACATTAGAAGATAAAAACCTTATTACCACCGTTATCACAAAGAACCCGGAAGTGCAATATGGACTGGATGGAATTGTTTTCAACGAAGCGGGCGACCTCTTTGTAGGGAACTTCGGTGATGGAGCTGTTCATCGCATAAAGATGGATGTGGAAGGGAATGTACTTAGTAATGATGTATGGGCGCAAGATACCACCCAGTTACGTACCACGGACGGAATGTGTATAGACGATAAAGGTAAAATCTGGGTAGCGGATTTCTCGGCAAATGCAGTTGCATGTATTGATAAAGACGGAAAAATTCAGCGTATTGCTCAAAGTCCTGACTGTGACGGAAGCGACGGAGGTCTGGATCAGCCGGGCGAACCTATCGTATGGAACGGACAGGTGATTGTATCTTGCTTCGACTTGGTGACCGGACCGGATAAGGTAAACACGAAACACGACAAGCCTTTCACACTGGCTAAGTTGTCTTTGGAATAAATAAACAACCCCGAACTACTATTATAAACCTAAAAAACACATTATCAATTATATGAAACAATATCTATCGACCTTTGCCGGCTCTGCTATCTGTGGCGGATTTGCATTTGGCATTTGGCCGGAACTTTGGAAGACATACGGTCTGATGGGAGGCTGGTTGGCAGCCACACTGATTATCGGCATTATGTGGTATATGAACCATTATCATGGAGCTATTCTGAATCCTCCGGGAAAAATATGGCTGGATCAGGGCTGGTGTATCGGTTCTGCCGGGATTGCCTGGGGAATTGTCCGCTTTCAAGGCGACATCACCAATTTCTTTTATGCAGTGCCTACCTTAATCTGTTGTCTGATAGGAGGTGCCTTGGCAGGAATATTAGTATGGAAAATCCGTTCGTGCGATTGTGCCCGGAAGATAAACTAAGGAGGAAAGAACAATGAGCGAATGGTTACAGACTTATAATGAATTCTTCGGCATGTATCATGCCGGAATCATCACATCTATTTTCGGAGCTTTTGCCGTCACCTTTACCGTGTTGATGAGTTGGCCTAAATTAGTAAAGGACTTTGGTCCGATAGGTGGATTTATGGCGGCCGCCCTTATTATCGGTACTTTTTGGATAGTCAATCACAAACTGCCCGGATTTGGTTTTTCCACCGGACTCTTAAATGATGCTGAAGGTCTGCCGATGCAATTCAGTTTGATTCATCAGGGAAATCGCGGCAGTGCTCCCTGGGTAGATATGGGATGGGCGATTGCGATGGGCTTCATTCTGGCCGATGTACTTTGCGCACCGAAAGGCACGCGTGGGGGACTAATGAAAGAAGCATTTCCCCGTTGGCTGGTGATTATCCTGGGCGGTATCGTCGGTGGTATTTTCGTCGGACTTACCGGATACACGAATGCGGCACTCTGAATTAATTAACTGAAAAGAAGAAAGAACATATATGTATATATTAGCACATGACTTGGGTACCAGCGGTAATAAAGCAACCTTATTCGACGAATCGGGATTGTTGATTGCTTCACGTACAGCCGCATACCCTACAGATTACGCTTCCGGCAACCGGGCGGAACAGAATCCGCTCCATTGGTGGAAAGCGATTGTAGATACCACGCAGGCACTTCTCCAACTGGTATCTCCCAATGATATTGCCGGTGTGGCACTTAGCGGACAAATGATGGGTTGTCTTTGTGTGGATAAAAACGGTCACCCGCTTCGTCCTCACATGCTTTATTGCGACCAGCGTTCGCAGGAAGAAGAGACTATTCTTTCCGAAAAGATAGACCCGCTTCATTTCTATGAAATCACGGGACACCGGATCAGCGCTTCCTATTCTATTGAGAAACTGATGTGGGTAAAGAAGCACGAACCGGAAATCTTTGCACAGACAGCCAAGATATTGAATGCCAAGGATTATATCAACTTCCGCCTCTGCGGCACTCTAGCCACAGATCCCTCGGATGCTTCGGGTACCAATGCATACGACCTGAACCGTTGGCAATGGAGTGAAGAAATCATAGAAGCTGCCGGACTCGATCTTTCCTTATTCCCGGAAGTCCGTTCGTCTATTGACGTGATCGGTGAAGTGACCAACGAAGTTGCCCGTGAAACAGGACTGCTTGCCGGAACACCCGTAATCTGTGGTGGAGGCGATGGTAGTTGTGCCGGAGTAGGCGTCGGCTGTGTGGCTCCGGGTAGCGCATACAACTATCTGGGGTCTTCCTCTTGGGTAGCTCTGACAGTAGAAAAGCCGATTGTAGACGAACAACGCCGCACCATGAATTGGGCGCACGTAGTGCCGGGCATGCTGCATCCGTCGGGAACGATGCAGGCGGCAGGCTCTTCCTACAACTGGATGATTAACCAACTCTGCCAGCACGAGCAGGCATTGGCTGCTCAACTCGGACGTAGCGTGTTCGAACTGATTGACGAACAGATCCTTTCCTCTCCGATAGGAGCCAATAAACTCCTATTCTTACCTTATATGCTTGGTGAACGTACTCCCCGTTGGAATGTAGATGCCAAAGGAGCATTTATCGGTCTGACGCTGGGGCATACACATGGCGATATGCTACGTGCTGTGATGGAGGGAATTACTCTCAATCTGGGATTTATTGTCAATATCTTCCGCAAACACGTTCCCATCGACCAGGTGACGGTGATTGGAGGATGTGCGCAAAACCCTGTATGGCGTCAGATGATGGCAGACATTTATCAGGCGGAAATCCGTGTACCTAATTATCTGGAAGAGGCTACTTCGATGGGAGCAGCTATTCTGGCAGGTATCGGTGCGGGAGTCTTTAAAGACTTCTCTGTGATAGACCGCTTTGTCCGTATCGAACAGACCGTGCAGCCGATTCAGGAAAACGTGAAGAAGTATGAGACTTGGATGCCTGTTTTTGATAAAGCTTATCACGCCTTGTGCGATATGTATACTGAAATTGCAAAAACTGAATTATAATCTGTATAAAACCTAATAATCGAATGAAAACAGTAATAGTGCCGGCTCCCGGCAAAATAGAAATACGACAGGTGGAAACTCCTGTTATCAATGCTTATCAGGCATTGGTGAAAACGGAAATGGTCGCTTTGTGTAATGCGACTGACAGTAAACTGATAGCCGGAAAATTCCCCGGAGTGGATACTTATCCATTGGCTTTGGGGCATGAAAATGCCGGAATTGTAGTGGCTGTCGGTGAAAAAGTACGTAACTTTAAGGTAGGCGACCGTGCTATTGGCGGTCTTATTTCCGATTTTGGCGCGCAAGGTATCAATAGCGGCTGGGGTGGTTTCAGCGAATATGTGGTAGTGAACGACTTTGAGGTACTGAAAGAAGAGGGACTGGCTACCCCCGAACAGGGATGCTGGGACAGTTTTGAGATTCAGAACACAGTTCCTTCTCATGTGCAACCGGAAGAAGCGGTCATTTCTTGTACCTGGCGCGAAGTGTTGGGAGCTTTCAAGGATTTCAATCTGACTCCGGGGAAAAAGGTGATTGTAGTAGGCTCCGGTCCTGTAGGATTGAGCTTTGTGAAGTTGGGTAAATTGTTCGGTCTGGGACAGATTGACATTGTCGATATGCTTCCCGCTAAACTGGAAGTAGCCCGCCGGATGGGAGCAGACAACGGATATACACCCGCCGAAATCAGTACTCCGGAATTTATTGCCGCGGCTAATCGCTCTTATGATGCTGTCATTGATGCGGTAGGACTGGATGTAGTCGTAAATTCCGTATTACCATTGGTGAAGATGGGTGGAGATGTGTGTGTCTATGGCGTTATGACTAAGAATCCAACCTTCGACTTGTCGAAAGCTCCTTATAACTTCGACCTGCACATGCATCAATGGCCTACCCGTTCCGAAGAAAAGGCGGCAATGACCACATTGGCACAATGGATTGAAGAGGGCAGACTTTCTGCATCCGACTTTATCACGCATCGCTTTGCGATAGAAGAAATAGAAGAAGCCTTTGCTGCCGTGAAGCGGGGTGAAGTATTGAAATGCGTATTGACTTTTTAAGAAACTGTATATTTATAATAACTTATTAAACGACTCAAAATAATGGAAAAGAAGAATATAAACGAAGTGATTGCAGAATTATCAGTAGAGCAGTTGGCAGGTATGATCGACCATACATTCCTGAAACCTTTCGGTGATGCATCACCTATTGAGAAACTTTGTGCGGAAGCCCGTCAGTATCAGTTTGCAATGGTAGCCATCAATCCTGCGGAAGTAGAAATTTGTGTGAAGTTGCTTGAAGGATCGGGAGTGCGTGTAGGAGCCGCTATCGGTTTTCCGTTGGGACAGAACACAGTAGAGTGCAAAGCATTTGAAACCCGTGATGCCATTGCCAAAGGTGCTACTGAAATAGATACAGTCATCAATGTTCGTGCTTTACAGAAAGGACAGATTGAAATTGTAAAGAAAGAGATTGAAGACATGGTTTCTATCTGCAAACCTGCCGGTGTGATCTGTAAAGTCATTCTTGAAACTTGTTATCTGACGGATGAAGAGAAAGAAACCGTATGTCGTATAGCTAAAGAAGCCGGAGTGGATTTTGTGAAAACCTCTACCGGATTTGGTACGGCAGGAGCAACGGTGCAGGATGTAGCATTGATGCGTCGTGTGGTAGGACCTACTATCGGAGTGAAAGCAGCAGGTGGTATTCGCGATCTGGATTCTGCGTTGGCATTGATTCAGGCGGGCGCTACCCGTATCGGTACATCAAGCGGTATTCAGATTATAGAATCCTATAAGGAACTGAAGAAAGGTTTGTAATCGTTCTCTTTTCAGGAAGGTAAATTTAAGGTAAATAAGAAGATAAAATGATAAGATCGAAATTAATGAAGCTGTTGAAGTGTGGGATGGCATGTTGTGTGTTCCTCTCCATCGTAGCATGGCAGACGAAAGACACTTCCCTTCAGCCTACCGATGCGAAAGGTTTTATCGTCGAGATTCAGAAGAAATACGCGGAAATTCAGGCGATAAAACAGAAAGGTAATCAGGAAGAAACAGACAACAAGATAAAAGCCGTGCACCGGAGATTGACGCGTGCCTATCCGGTCTATTACGATTGGTGGCTACAGGATGGAACAACGGGTGATGTAGACTGGTTTAACAAGAGTTTTAATCAGGAACTTTCCGTGCGTTTACAGAAGCTGAACATCAAAGCTGCCGTGACTAATGCTCCGGAAAGCATCGAATCAGCTTTCCTGTCTTATCTGAAAGCGTGTGAACAAAGACGTATCAAGCGTTTGGAAGCCTTCACTGCAGATAAACCGGAGATTGTTTTTACAAAGTACAGAACGTTGCGTCCCTCTTTCTTTGCTTATACCGAAGGAGTGTCGGATGCCCGTGCTGAATGCAACTACATTGCGGGCGGTGCGTTGGCGAAATTGAAGATGAATGGAATTTGGGCGGAAGTAGAAACCATGCTGACAGATGAAGAAGGAGTAGTGCGTGATCCGAATCTTCATTTTGATGGTCAGCATCTGCTTTTCTCCTGGAAGAAATCCCGCAAGGAAGACGACTTCCATCTGTATGAAATGGATTTAAAGACACGGGAAATCAAGCAGTTGACTTTCGGAAAAGGACATGCCGACATTGAAGGCATTTACTTGCCGGATGACAATATCCTGTTCAACTCTACCCGTTGCGGAAGTACGGTAGACTGCTGGTTTACAGAAGTCAGCAATATGTATCTCTGCGACAGGGAGGGGCGTTATATGCGTCAGGTCGGTTTCGACCAGGTGCATACGGTAACACCGACTTTGTTGGATGACGGTCGGGTGGTCTATACTCGCTGGGATTACAATGACCGCGGCCAGATATGGGCGCAGCCTTTGTTCCAAATGAATCCCGATGGAACAGGACAGGCTGAATATTACGGAATGAATAGCTGGTTTCCGACAACGGTGGCACAGATTCGTCAGATTCCCGGTACTCGTAAGTTGATGGGAGTTTTTATGGGGCACCATACTCCTCAACATGGCAAACTGGGTATCATAGATCCTGAAGCCGGACGTGATGAGAATGAAGGTGTTATGTTCGTAGCTCCGGTTCACAAACCGGAACCGGAACGTATTGACGGTTATGGAAAGTTTACCGACCAGTTCCAGCATCCTTTTCCATTGAGCGAGACGGAATTTTTAATATCGTATACTCCGTTGGGTTATTACGTCGGACATCCGATGGAATTTGGCGTTTATTGGATGAATGCGGACGGAGAACGTGAATTACTCGTATCCGATGCGCGTATATCCTGCAACCAGCCTGTGTTGGTCGCTCCCCGTAAACGTCCGTTCCGCCGTTCATCTTCGGTAGATTATACAAAGAATGAAGGCGTATATTATATGCAGAATATCTACGAGGGTAATGGATTGAAAGGTGTGAAACCGGGAACTATCAAACAGTTGCGTGTGGTGGAAATCCAGTTCCGTGCAGCAGGTGTAGGTGAAGTGAACGGTAATGATAAAGGTGGAGGAGCTATCATGAGTTCTCCGGTAGGAGTGGGCAATGCCGCCTGGGATGTGAAGAGAGTGTTGGGAGTGACGGAAGTATATCCTGACGGTTCCGCATTCTTTAAAGTTCCTGCACGCCGGCCGCTTTATTTCCAGGCATTGGACGAAAACGGGCGTGTAGTGCAAACAATGCGTAGTTGGTCTACTTTGCAGCCGAACGAAGTGCAGAGTTGTGTAGGATGCCACGAACATAAGAACACGGTTCCCGTAGCAGGGCATCCGGTATCTATGGCAATGGACAAAGGTGTCAAAGTATTGGCTCCGGAAGATGAGATGGGCGAACGCAATTTCAGTTACCTGAAAGAAATCCAACCTATCTGGGACAGACATTGTATCTCTTGTCACGATGGAGTGAAGCAACCGATGAGCCTGAAAGGTGAATTGAAGGTAATGGATAAACAAAGTAAAAGAAAATATACCGATTCTTATTTGAGCCTGACGCATGCCACTAAGAAAAAAGACGAAGGAGCATGGCGAGGCAACGCACACCATCCGGAAGTAAACTGGATCAGCGCTTTGTCCGAACCTACGTTGCTGCCGCCTTATTTTGCAGGTTCCAACAAGAGTAATCTGATTAAACGTCTGGAAAGCGGACATGGAGGAACCAAACTGACTCCTCAGGAAATACGAAAAGTAGCTCTCTGGATTGACTTGCTTGTGCCCTTTATCGGAGACTACCGTGAAGCGAACAACTGGTCGCAAAAGGATCTCGACTTCTATAACTATTACGATAAGAAGCGGGAAGCAGCCCGTGCGGAAGATCAGGAGAATATTCGTCAATACATTCAATCCCTTCAAACTAAACAAGAGAAAAAATGAAAAAGAAGATATTGATACCTGTTGGTATGGCTGCCATATTTCTTTGTGCGTCTTGGCAAGAAGCGGAAACGACGGTTTCACCGGACCGTTTGTTTCTGGCAGACAACGGGAAATCCTTGTTTGTAACAAACAGGGCAGGCTGTGAACTCATCAAGATGTCGTCCGACGGACAGAAAATGGAAAAGAAAGTCTCTTTCTCGTCCCCTGTCAATGCCATGACGCAGGATGCGAATGGTAAACTCTGGGTGGTATGTGACGGAAACTACGGTACCATGTACGAACTGGATGGAAAGAAACTTTCCGTACAATCCAAAACAAAAAGCGGAGCTACTCCTTCGGATATTCTGTATAATCCGTTGTCTAAATCTCTTTGGGTGACGCAGCGGTTCAACAACGAACTTTGGGAGATTGATCCGGCCACCCGTAAGGTGAAAACTAAAATAGCTGTCGGCCGCGAACCGGTGTCGATGGCTGCTTTTGCAGGTGATTCCTGTCTGCTGATTGCCAATAATCTGCCGGAAATGCCTTCTACGGCTTATCCGATTGCAGTACAGCTCGATATGGTAGATGTACTTTCGAAAAAGGTTTCAGGACGTGTTATGTTGCCGAACGGTTCTACGGATGTGAAGTCGGTAGCGGTGGATAAGAATCATACTTTTGCGTATGTCACTCATTTAATCTCCCGCTATCAGTTGCCTACCAATCAGCTGGATAGAGGATGGATGGCTACAAATACATTATCCATCATTGATTTGAAGGCAAGAAAGTGGCTCACTTCCGTCATCTTAGACACTCCACAGAAAGGAGCAGCCAATCCGTGGTCGGTAATTGTTACCCCGGATGATAAGCAGATCATAGTAGCTGCTGCCGGTAGTCAGGAATTGGTGCGTATCGATCGCATTGCTTTGCATGAACGTCTTGGCAAAGCGAAACAAGGGGAAATGGTTACTCCTTCCATGAAAGCGTGGGGCAATATACCTAATGATGCGGGATTCTTGTATGGCATCCGTGACTTCATTCCTACACAGGGAAAAGGGCCGCGTTCGGTCGTAGCTACGGGAGGTAAAATTTATACTGCCAACTATTATACGTCGGAATTGGTGTCTATGGATTTGAACGGTAAGAATGTGCAGAAGCAGATTTTGGGTGTTCCATTGGCATTCACTAAAGTTGGTAAGGGAGATATGTACTTCCATGATGCAACCATTTGTTTCCAGAACTGGCAAAGTTGTGCAACCTGTCATCCGAATGATGCACGCATGGACGGGCTTAACTGGGACTTGCTGAATGATGGCATGGGTAATCCGAAGAATACGAAAACACTCTTGCTTTCCCATCAGACTCCGCCTTGTATGGCGACCGGTATTCGTAAAAATGCCGAAGTAGCCGTTCGTTCGGGAGTGAAATATATCCTGTTTATGGAGGGAGATGATGAGATCTACGAATCTATCGACGAATATTTGAAATCTCTGAAGCCTCTGCCAAGCCCTTATCTTGAGAATGGTAAACTTTCTGCGAAAGCGAAAAGAGGAAAGAAGATATTTGGAGAAAACTGCGCGAGTTGCCATTCCGGAGAATACTATACGGATCAGAAGCAATATAAAGTGGATTGGACTACCGGATCTGATAAAGGACTGGCTATGGACGTTCCTGCTCTGAATGAATGTTGGCGTACGGCTCCTTATCTGTATGACGGTCGTAGCTATTCGATGAAAGATATGTTAAAGGTACACGGACCTCATAAGCCTGTTTCTGATAAAGAACTGGAAGAGTTGGAGGAATACGTATTGTCTTTGTAGTGAACTTCATTGATGATTTTAGGCACGGATTACACGGATTTCACGGTTTAAAAGCTGTACTATCATTGGATTCAGAAAATAAAATCCGCGTAATCCGTGTAATCCGTGCCTGAAAAATCTTTTATATAAAACTATTTTTGAATTTATATTTATGACAAGAATATATGTTGTGATTCTGACATTTCTGTTCTCTGCATCCCTGTTGGCACAGACCCGGACGTTTGCAGGAACAGATTATTCACAGGGAATCGTCTTTGTGATGGAAAACAATCAGATTGTATGGCAGCACAAAGCTCCCGATTCTAATGATTTATGGGTATTGCCTAATGGCAATATCCTTTTCACCACTGGGCACGGGGTACTCGAAATGACCCGTCAGAATGATACAATCTTCCATTACGAGTCTAAAAGTCCGGTTTTTGCCTGTCAGCGGTTGAAGAACGGCAATACGTTTGTGGGCGAATGTACCACGGGACGTATGCTGGAAATCTCTCCTAAAGGTAAGATTGTGAAAGAAGTCTGCATCCTGCCGGAGGGAGTGAAAGAGAAAGGTTTTGCGTTTATGCGTAATGCACGTCGCTTGGATAACGGGCATTTTCTGGTAGCACATTACGGACCGCAATGTGTGACGGAATATGACACGAACGGCAAAGAGGTGTGGAAACTGGATGTTCCCGGCGGACCACACTCTCTGACTCGTCTGCCCAACGGGCATACATTGATTGCCGTAGCAGATAAAGACCAGAATCCGAGAATTATCGAAGTAACGGCAGACGGAAAGACTGTTTGGGAATTATCGAATGCGGATATCCCTGGAAAACCGTTGAAGTTTCTGGGCGGTTTTCAGTATTTCTCCGACGGACGCATCCTGATAACGAACTGGACGGGACATGTGAATCCGAAAGAGAAAGTACACATGTTGTTGGTAGACCGTCAAAAGAAAGTGCTTTATTCTTTGGAGAATACTCCGGGATTGAAAACGATGTCATCTGTCTATAGCATGGACGTTCCGGCAGGTGTTACCTCCTATCATTAATAAGTATCGTTCATCAGAAAAAACATTGAAATTTGCAGTATGAAGTATCATCGAATCACATGTAATTTGTATAAAACGACAGGAAACAGTTGGGAACAGATGGCGGAGGAATTACTTTCATCCGCTGTCCGCGAAGAGAGGGTGCTCCGTCTTGTACTCTTTACACGCTGTACGGATAATCAGGAATACAAGTTTCAGCGTTCCTTTCTGGAACAATGGGTGGAGCGGCATTTCGTTTCTCCCCGTCCGGTGGTTTCGCTGGTGGCTCAAAAGCCTTTGGTAGCAGACTTGGTATTGGAGGTACATTCGTTGGTGGAGATTACGGATGAGGCAGTCACCATAGAGGAACAAATTAGTTCTTTCTCTGTCCGCTACCTGCGGATCATGACTCCTCACTATCGGGAAATAATAGTGGGGGGACTTTACGCGGATGATTTGAATCTGCCTGTTCGCGAACAATCGGAACAAGCTTTCAGGAAGGCAGAAGAGATCTTAAAGGCGGAACAGATGAATTTTGGCGACATTGTCCGTCAGTGGAATTATCTGGAAAATATCACGGATATTGCACATGGCAATCAGTGTTATCAGGATTTCAATGATGTGCGTACTCTGTTCTATGCTTCTTCGGAATGGGAATTGGGTTATCCGGCAGCAACGGGGATTGGCACACAGCATGGCGGCGTTCTGATTGATTTCAATGCTGTCAGTGGAGAAGTGAATATTGCTCCTTTAGATAACGACTGGCAACGGGCTGCTCATGTCTATTCGGATGAGGTGTTGATTAGCCATCGGGCGGATGGGAAGAAGGGAACTCCTAAATTTGAAAGAGGAAAGTCGCTGTCCGACCGTCGGCAGGAGGTGATTTATATTTCCGGCACAGCTGCTATCCGTGGCGAGGAAAGTGTAACGACCGGAGATGTTCTCTCTCAAACGGAAATCACTCTTGAAAATATCCAGCATTTGATCGGCTTGGAAGAGGGTAGGGAGAAACTACCGGAACATTCCGGTAAGTTGGGACTTCTTCGTGTATATCTCAAGAATGAAGAGGATGCGCCAGCTGTGAAAGCAGACTTGGATAAACTCTGCCCGGATATTCCTATCGTATATCTTTATGCGGATGTATGCAGAGAGGAATTGCTGGTAGAAATTGAAGGAATTGCTTATTTATAACTGCCTCATTTATAAAAGCATTGTTTATTATAAAAGAAAAACAGATGAAATTGATTCGACTGATCGCTTCACCGGTATTGATGTATATATTAGCGGGACTTTATGCCCTGATATTGGCGGTAGCCACTTTGGTGGAAAACTCTTATGGTCCTGCCGTTGCCCGTGAATCTTTTTATTATGCTCCCTGGTTTATACTGTTGCAGTTGTTGCAGGCAGTCAATTTATTGGCTATGTTTCTTCAGGGAAACTATTTTAAGAGAATTAGTAAAGGCAGTCTGATTTTTCATGGAGCTTTTCTTTTTATCTGGTTGGGGGCTGCTGTCACTCACTATGTAGGGGTGACGGGTATCATGCATATCCGTGAAGGGGAAACGGCAAATAGCATGATGAAAGAGGAAGGAACAGGGATGGAAAATGCTTCCTTGCCTTTCTCTGTAACTCTGAATGATTTCCGGTTGCAGCGCTATCCGGGTTCTCATAGCCCGATGTCTTATGAGAGTGACCTGGTGATTAAGAGAGAAAATGAATCTCCTTTACAGGCAACCATACGAATGAATAAAGTGGTTGATGTGGATGGTTACCGTCTGTTTCAGTCTTCATTCGATTCTGACGAACAAGGTACCGTGTTATCTGTGAGCTATGACCGTCCCGGTATGCAGCTTACATATGCGGGATATTTCCTTTTACTGGTAGGTTTTGTCTTGACATTGTTCAGTAAGAAATCCCGTTTCGGGCGGTTGCGCAGAGAATTGGGAGAAATGAAAAAGAATACCCCTTTCTGCTTATTGCTCTTTCTGGCTTTATCCGGCATCTCCAATATGCAGGCATTGTCTGCACAACAACCGGTTGCCTCTTCACAACAATCTCTCCTCGTTTCGCAATTACCTTGTGTTTCTTCCTCACATGCCGAAAAGTTTGGCAGTCTGGTAGTGCTTAACCCTAACGGACGCCTCGAACCCGTCAACAGTTATACATCTGCCATTTTACGCAAATTGTATGGAGCCGATAAACAGAATGGCATCAATTCAGATCAATTCTTTTTGAATCTACTTTCTTTTCCCGATGAATGGGGAGCTTTTCCTTTTATCAAAGTTGATAATAAAGAACTTCTTCAACGCTTCGGCAGAGATGGCAAATACATTGCCTGGCAAGATGTGTTTGATGCAGACGGTAACTATATCCTGACGAATGAACTGAACACAATTTACGCTAAACCGGCTGCGGAGCGAAAACGTTTGGACTCGGATTTATTAAAACTGGATGAATCGGTAAACATCGTATATCGCATCATGCAACACCAACTGTTACCGCTTTTTCCGGATGGAAACGATTTGCAGGGAAAATGGTATTCACCGGGTGATGACTTGAGTGCTTTTCATGGGAAAGATTCTCTATTTGTAACTAAAATCATGGACTGGTATATCTATGAGCTAGGAAATGGAGTTCGTTCTAACAACTGGAAGGAAGCAGACAAGGTAGTTGAAATGATGAATGTCTACCAACAAGCAAAGGCTAAAGTTCCCGCTATTGACAACCGGAAAGTGAAAGCCGAACTTCTCTATAATCAACTGGATTTATTTTTCTGGTGTCGTCTGGCTTACTTGATTTTGGGTGGCATCCTACTTTTCATTGTCTGTGGAGAGATTATTGCAGACTTTAAATGGGGAAGAAAAATTAGCAGTGTTCTGATTGCTCTTCTGGCAATTGCTTTTCTCACACATACGGCAGGTGTCTTGTTACGTTGGTATATTTGCGGACATGCCCCTTGGGCAAATGCTTACGAGTCGATGATATGTACTTCCTGGATGCTGGTAGGTAGCGGACTCCTGTTTGCCCGCCGATTCCGTATTCTTCCCGCATTGGCAGGACTATTGGGCGGAATCATGCTTTTTGTAGCAGGACTTAATCACCTGAATCCGGAAATTACTCCTTTAGTCCCGGTACTTCAATCTTATTGGCTGATGTCTCATGTCGCTATCATTATGATCGGTTACGTCTTTTTTGCTCTTTGTGCGCTGACAGGGTTGTTTAATCTTGTATTGATGAGTTTACTTTCCGCCACCAACCGGGTGAAACTCTTGTTCCGCATCCGTGAACTGACGTTACTGAATGAAATGGCAATGATTCTTGGTCTGTTCTTTATGACTGCCGGAACATTTCTTGGAGCTATCTGGGCAAATGTCTCCTGGGGTAGATATTGGGGATGGGACCCTAAAGAAACTTGGGCATTGATTTCAATCGTTGTCTATGCATTGGTGCTTCATATCCGCTTTATTCCCCTCCTGAAAGGAAAGACCACCTGGTGTTTTAATCTGCTTTCCGTTGTTGCCGTCCTTTCGGTTATAATGACTTGGTTTGGAGTGAACTACTATTTGAGCGGTCTGCATTCTTATGGAAAAACCGAAGGAGGAGATTTCTTGTTGTGGATCTGGGGATTGGGAGTATGTCTCGTACTTGTTTTAGCGTTGTTTGCCCGCAGACGTTTAAAGAAACTCTCTGCCACATTTTCATCTTTCTTTTAAGTATTATACGGGGAGAAACAAAAATGTGGCAGATCATATAATCAATGACTTATCTCTGAAAATAGCCGAAAATAAGAGAAGTTTACAGGAAACATATACGGAGTTTCTGCTTTTTTCGGAAGGAAAACTGCATTTTATTGCCAATTATTTGAATTTCAGTATTTTGATTGTTCTATTGTCGTGTTTCCATCCTTTTTCTATTTCTGCATATTGTTCCAGTTCTTTGGTTGTGATCCCTCGTCCCGTATTCAGTCCCATCTTTTTATATACTTGTTTCAGCATACTTTTCACTTCCTGAACGGAAAGCTCCGAACCTATGGGAAAAGTACGTTGGATAGAGCTACGCATCTGTCCTGATTGTTTAATCGTATGTTCACTGCTTACGTTCAATGCAGTCCGTAATTTATTCTCATTATAGTCAGATTCACGAATGAAATCTCCTCCAAATCGGCAGAAACAATCGTATATATACCTGTCATTGGTCGTAGTAAGCAGATTTCCCAGCATACGTTGGTAGCGTTTTTGTACTTTCTTGTCAGTAGTGCGGCTCATCTTCTCCATTTCTTCCAGCTTACGGACGATCAACTCTGCCCGTTTCTTTTTTGCCAGGCGATGCTGGATTGCCATACGTTCATTATCCGAAACCGGCATGAGACGTTCTTCATGAGAGAATATAAAATAATCGGTCTGTTGATAGGCACTGCAAAGCAGATCGGTGGACGTGTATAGTCGCTTCACTTGCTCTTTCTCATATAAATTTGCTATTAGAAACGGATCAGGTTTTCCATTCGCATCCAGATAGGGGAGATATGAATTTTCTCCGATAGCTTCCTGCAACAGAGTACGTTCACCAATATTGGAGGTTTGTGCCAGTTGAGTTTTCCATCCGTTGAAGATATGGGAAGCGCCTTGTATCCAACTATCAATCTCATTGGTTGACATACATTCCAGATCCGGGCGGATGGAAGCAATATGTGTCACGGTATTTACTCCCCCTCGGAATCGTCCGATGATTTGAATGGCTTCGGTAGTAGGATCGATAACCGATTGGGTTGCGCCATGCAAATCACTGATGAGAATCACATGTGGCGGGTTTTTACATAAGATATCCACCGCGGAGTAGAAACGTGAAGTGAAGAAGTTGTAACGTTCCAGTTCGGTAATCATCATTGATTTTTTGCGTCGGTTGCCTTTCCATAGTTTGTATTGTCCGTCTTCACTACAAAAAGTGCAGGCATTGTTCAATTCGGGAATCAATCGGTAGAAACTATCTATCGAATCGATACTGTTGCAGAAGATGCAGACCGTGCCGCGTTTCGCTTCAATCACCTCCTGCAACGTTTCCAGAACATTGTTGGTAGTGATTAGTTTCAGCTTTTGACGATATTCGTAATCCGGCTGAATCAGTACCCGCATGAAACTGTCGAAGCGATTGTCTTTTTCGGGTACGATGGGAGTGGCCGAAATCAATGCCTTATGCTGAAAATGGAAAAAATCATTCATCGGTTCGCGGATAGAATCACGGTAATGCACGTCCTGCACTAGCTTTTCACATTCATCAAACAAGATGAAACACTCTGTATACATATCTATATTTACAGCCAGCATGGCTTCTTTGATTTTGGTGAAGCCTTCGGGAGTAGTCAACAGTTTGTAATGTTTGTCTTGGTTCTTCTCCAGAAAGTCTGTGATTTGCCGGACGCTGACTCCTTTATAGATAGCCAATGAATTTTTGTGTACCTTTGCTTTAGACTCAATAACAGGTACGTTGGGCTCAATAATGATAGACTTTCGGGGTGCCGTCAATTCGCAGTGTGTAGCTCCCAATCCGGGAAGGAGTTTATTAATGATACAATTGGTCGGGATGAAGTCTTTGCCGGCACGTTTCAATGCATCCGCAAAGTATTCACCTTTTCGGATGGAGTAGATTCTATCGTATTCCATGTTGTTTTAGTATTTTCGTTTGTTGTGTCTTTCCGGATTATATTTCTCGAATCCGGCTGCTGTTATCGCTTTTTTCAAACGTTTTTCGGCTTTGAATACAACATTCTTCACCTCTATGGATTCTGCACGGTGGTGTTCACCTGGTTCTTTGTCTTCGCAGAAACTGCCGTTCAGAGAAAAACTGCCGAAATCATCCAGATTGACAATATTTCCATCTTTCAGAATGGCCTCTATTCCCTCCAGTACCATACTTAGATTTTTGTATGCGTCGCCTTTGGTGATATTGTTTTTGTCAGCTAAGTATTCAACAAAAGCTTTGGTATCCAAAGTGTCCCATGATAATAGTTGTACCCGTACATTCGTTTCTTTGTCGCCGGTAAAAGTATCCGCAAAACGAGTGGTTTTATAAAGTATGCTCATAAATCTAATTTCTTTTAGATGACTATTATGTATTGCAGTTGAGTAAATCCAGAAATGGACTTGTGTAACTGGGTGGTTGCACAAGTATAGCTGAATGGTTGCTCAAGTGCAACAGATTAATTCATGCGGATGAATTTGCTAAAAGATAAGGGGGAATTATTAATATATCGAGTAGAACTAATTACATCTTCCTTATGAATTGGTAAAAACATCTTGTCGATTAAGACAGTACAAAGATAGGGATAATAATGTTTATTCTATTTAAAGAAGTATAGAAATTTATATATTAGTAGATAATATAAGAAATACAAACAATATTGTTCTTCATTCGTAAGAAATATGCAGATTATATTATTATACTCTTTTTAGAGGGATATGCTAATTTATGTCCTCTTCCTATCTATCTCGTTTTCACATTTTCTGTCATCAAGAATAGTACCATTGTCTATATCTTCATTATATTTTTAAACAATACTCTTCATAATAAGTGTCATTCTTATAATTGTTTTGTCAATTTTGTGACTTTCTCTCTAATGTCAAGTCTTGATCAGATAGATTCCTCTTAATCATAAATATTCGTAGTACTTTCATTGAATAATCTATACATGTGTGGATTGGCGGAATAAAAGCTAATCTAATGGAAGAATGTGATGAGCGAAATTTAATATTAAAAAATAGAAATGATTGAATTATGGCAAACAATGAAAAAATATGGGCAATAGCGAGAAACGCGGCATTTCGGGTTGATTTTATAACAAATGGAAGAGAATTGCATTTGTACACGACTGCGATTTATTCTGCTATGATGTGGGGTTGGGGCAAACGTATTGAAGAGAAAGAAAAAGAAGCCCTGCAAAATGACAAGTTAATGAAGTAATAACACTAAAAACTAATATGATGATTAATGACTTTTTTAGAATAGGAGAATTGATATCTGTACATATACAGAAATCTGAATTAGAGAGGAAAGAAGCAGAGCTGGCTACTCCAATGCTTACTGACTTGGAACATATTCCGCAGATATTCGAATGGTTCTGCGAATTATCTGGTGATAGTGGAGATGGAGGTAAACTTAATACTGATAGAAAAATGCAATTTCTTATTATCATTATGTTCTTTTATTCCCCTATTAGCTTGACCGGGCATAGAATACCAAATGGCATCCGGGATATATTGACGGAATTATTAGGTTATAAGTCTAAGTCCGCAGTGTCCAATCATTTAAAAAATCTGGTACCCACTTATGATAATTATAGAATGTTTAGAGAAGAGGTAGATCTTCTTTATGCCAGTATACGGAGTCGTTTAGAAGATCGGGGAATGTTGCCTTACATTCTTATTTTGTGACTTTTGTTGAGATGTCACGGCTAGGAGGACTGAAAATAGCTCCGTTGTTAATAATGGCAGTACTTTTACCATCGAATTAGAAAACAAGATTTCTGTAGAAACTGCAAAAAAGAAAAAATCAAAAGCTAGCTTTTTTTATATATAAATTATTAATTAAAAATTTAAACAATTTGAATTATGGCACAATTATCTTGGGGAAAACCCACCATTGAGTTTGGAAAATGTGGAGCTAACGGAGCTGCACCTACAACATGGACAAAACTTGCGTACGATCCGGTTGAAAGTTCAACCAAACTTACTCCTACTAAAGGCGAAAAGAAAGAAGCTAAAGTAGAAGGAGGCGAAAATGAAGCTGTTAAGTATGCAAGAAACACCTATGCATTCGAGTTTGAAATCCGTGCAGCGAAAGGCCGTCAGAAACCGATCGAAGATTCAGATGGAGTAGTTGAGGGCGAATACGCTTTCCGCCTTACTCCGGAAGATGCAACTTGCGAAGGTATTCTGATAGAGCGCTCTGTAGTTTCTCTCGAGGAATCTTATGACACTGCCGAGGGTAAGAAATGGAAATATACCGTAGACGTGTTGAAACCTAACGAAGGCGATCAGGTGAAACCTTACACACCTTCTGCTGAAGAAGGAAAGTAATTTTATTTTTTTTGTTAACGAAGAGCGCTAGTGCTGGCCACAGCGCTCTTCTTATATAAATATATTGCTATGAGTTTTAATAAAGAGATGGAATTAAGTATATCCGATGCTATTATTGAGAAACCTATTCGTTTTAGTGTTGGCAAGTCTAAATTATGCCTTTATCCGCCCACGCTTGGAAAGATGCAAATATTGAAGAATCTGTATTTTTCTATGGATGTGAATATGAAGCTTTTGTCAATTAATCCATTGGCTGAAACGTTGAGAGTCTGTACGGAGAAATCAGATATAGTTTGTCAAATTATAGCTTATTCTACGTCCGATGGTAAGAAAAGTGTTTTAGATATAGAGAAAATTCTTCATCGTGCCAAGTTTTTTGAGGATAATATATCGGTGGAGGACATGGCTACGATTCTGACTATTATTCTTTCAAATGACAAGATTGAAGAGTTTATTCAGTATTTTGGGATAGATGCCGACCGGGAAATGAAGACTCAAATCAGTCGGATTAAAGGGGAAGGTAGTAGTATCACTTTCGGAGGAAAAAGTATCTATGGACTATTAATTGACTTTGCTTGCCAGCGTTATGGCTGGACAATGGATTATGTGCTTTGGGGAATTAGTTATGTGAATCTAAATATGCTGTTTGCAGATGCTATCACCACCGTGTATCTAAGTGATGAAGAACGAAAAAAACTGGGACGTGGTGATGGGAGAATGGTTGATGCAGATGATCCTAAGAATAGGGATTTGATTAGGAAGATGATTAGTGAATGATGTCTTGGATATTATAGCCTACATCTCAAGTATTAATAGTCTACACATTGAGTATTAATACTTGAGATGTAGATTATATGCATTTTTAGTTTTTCGGTGTATACATTATGATAATGCCAGACGCTCCGATTGATAATGAAACAAATTTATTATAATTGCTGCTATTTCCATCAATAAAATAGAAAACATCTTCCTTTTGAAATGCAGCCTGGTATCTTTCTATCAAAAAATCCATAATAACAGAACTGTATGAGGATTTCACTAATGCTCCAGCTCCGTTCATTTTGCCATCCTTGAAAGCATATGCTATTTCGCTTGCTGCGCTTCCGCTATTACCACGATATTTGATTGTTGTGCTTGTTTCGGATAGTAATTCTCTATTTTCTCTTCCTTTTAATTCTGCTTTTGTTATTCCGAAATCTAAAATGGGTTCGCTATAGGTGTTATATTTAGGAGCAACTTCTACTGCACATTTTACTTCTTCAGTACCGTTAGAAGCTACAATAAATGTTTTTCCTACATGCTTCCCTTCAATTACTCCATTTTCATTTACGCTGGCAACAAAATCATTTTCTGAAGTCCATTCAACTTTCCCTGATGCTTTTAGCTGTTCAGTTGTTTTATAATTCAGTGTGACAGTGGATTTGTTCAATGATAGTTTAGCGTTATCATCATCGCTGCTACATCCATACAAGAACAGAAATGCCAATACAGGTAATAAAAATAATACTTTTCTCATGTTTTTATGTTTTTATTTGTAAATAATAATTTTATTAAAACGATTCTATATAAAGAAGTTATATCAGATTCATTACTAACAAATCCATTTTACAGCTTCTTCCATATTTAGGCTTTGAAGATTTATTGCCATCCGTGTAAGTGATTACTCCGTCATCTGTAACAGATTCAGCACTTTTGCTATTGTCGATACTCTTGTTTTCATTCACGAAGATATATACAAAGCTTATTTTGATATTTCTTTTTCGTAATTTTTCCATTTAGTGTACATGTTTACGTGATTTTTTTATTTAGTTAATTCGTCATCTTTTGAATAATTAGTTATCAATATAGGCAATAGAGCCAATAGGAAGAGTTCTTTTTTCATTGTTTTATATTTGAAATTAGTTTTGTTTGAGTAATATTTTTTTTAGTTTTGGAGTATAAATCTGTTTGTTTTATTGTATTAATAATTATGTAATTATTTCCTGAGACAAAGGTAGTGATATATTTTCTAATTTAGTCGTTATTGAAAAAAAATATATTAAATCTTCCACTTTTGTATAAGTGATAGGTGTTTGTTGTGTATATATGTCCAAGATATTGGCTATATATACACAACGTGCTGGATATATATGTCCAATACGTTGGACATATATGCGCAGTATGTTCAAAGTTAATGATGTAATGGATAGTCCCCAAAATATCAGAATCCTGTTTTTCATTTACACAAAATTATGAACAGTGCTTTCTAAATAGATTGATGCCATAACTTTTAGTTATTTTATCGATTTCGTTTGTCTTATTTGTTTTTACTTGTAGCTTACCTTCTTGTCCTTTGTGAGTAGGTTCTTATAAACGGAATAATCAACTTCGAAATATGTGTAGTCTATTAGCTCTGGTAAGGCCTTAGGATATAAAATGAATCGTACAACGTCCTGACCGTCAGAATCTGTGATACGTTTCAAAACTATAAAATTAATAGGTGGATAGTCTTTTTTCCATTCTTTGTTAGCATATTCTTCTCCGTATGCTCTTTTATTGGATTTATATAGTGTTTCTGTGGCAGAGAGAAGCGTTTCTCCTAAACTCAAAAAGAATGGAAATGAGTATTCTGCGTGTCCTTTATACATACTATGGTAGAAGCGTGGTATAATTGAGAGTGTCTGATTGGTAGCAAGCGATGATAAATGGCTATAATCATCATCAGAAAGTAATGCTGCCATTATTGTTCGTGAATACATCCATTCTTTTTTCAATGCAGGATAGCGCCAAGAATATCTATAAAAGTCCAAAAAAAGATAACGCTTATTATTATATTCTCCTATGAATATGCTGTTGAAATTTTCGATAGCTACTCCTTCGCCAAGATATATGCGTTTTGTGTTTTTGCGACTTTCCCAGCGTCCCGTTTTACTGTTTTGTTGCCAATATAGGGCAGATTTTATTTCTTTAGATTTATAAGATAGCGCTGTAGGATCACTATTAGTTCTGCTTTGGGCATTGCCAACTAAAGAGACTATAGTAGCTATAAATAGAAGAAAAAATACTTTTTTCATGGAATTATTTATTTTCAGAGTTATGGTGATGAGACATACACATAATTGTTCTTTTGTTTTTATAATACTTTATTTAGAATGAATTATTTCTTATTTTTTCAGTATCTTCCATTTGTTTTCGTACTTCTTTAATTTCTTTCTCTGTCATAACATGCTTCTTTTGGGGGAATCTGTTATTATCTATATATACATGGTAGTAGAATTTGACTTCACCGCTTAATTCTCCTAATGCTATTGTTATCGTCTTATCTCCTATTTGAAATTTAGCGTATTCAAACTCTTCACCGGAATTAAATTCGGAGATATTGACTTTACTTTTTTTATATGAAGGTTCTCCATATTTTTCTGTGAAATTTTTAATAAATATATCACAATCACTCACTAGATCATTAATACCATTTGCTGTCAGATAATTTGATTCGATATATATTCTATATAATTCATTTTCTTTGAATTCAGCCTCAAAAGCAGCCAGGTTATTTAATCCAAACGCTCTTTTAAAATTTCGTTTGCGTTCGAATTCCATAGTAATGCTGTCATAATATTTATCTCCGCCTTTGAATGTTTCGGTGGCTAATACCTCTTTCATGCTCATTCCAAATTTAGCATCTCCCCACGCAATTAGAGCAATTGAGTCGTTTCTTACTTTCTTTAAAGAGTCTTGTATTTCTTTATTCCTTATTTCTGCTGCTGTGAGCTGTGGATTTGATTCTTGAGATACTACTTGTTCTTTTGGTTTTTGGTTACAACCGATTGTTAGTAATATTGTTAAAAGCAATAATGATACTTTTTTCATGGAATTATTTATTTATAGTTATAATAATGGAGTATAATCATGATTGTTCTTTTGTTTTTCTAATACTTTATTTAGAATGAATTATTTCTTATTTTTTCAGTTTCTTCTTTTTGTTTTTGTTCTTCTCTTTTTTCTTTCTCTGTCATAACATGCTTCTTTTTGGGGAACTTGCTATTGTCTATATATATATGGTAATAGAATCTGACGTCACTTCTTAGTTCTCCTAATTCTATTGCTATCATCTTATCTCCTATTTGAAATTTAGCATATACAAAATTTTCTTCGGGATTGAATTCAGAGATATCAATCTTACTATTTTTATATGAAGGAGCTCCATACTTTTCTGTGAACTTTTTGATAAATATATCACAATCCTTCACTAAATCATCAATTCTACTCGCTGTTAGATATTTTGATTTGATATATATTCTGTATAATTCCTTATCCTTGAATTCAGCCCAAACACCTGAAGGATTTTCTAATCCAAAAGCTTTTTTAAAATTTTGTTCGCGACTGAATTCCATTGCAATACTGTCATCGTATTTTTTTCCCCCTTTAAACGTTTCAGTAGCTAATACCTCTTTCATGCTCATCCCAAATTTAGCATCTCCCCATGCAATTAGGGCAAGCGAGTCGTTTCTTACTTTCTTTAAAGAGTCTTGTATTTCTTGATTCCTTATTTCTGCTGCTGTGAGCTGTGGATTTGATTCTTGAGATACTACTTGTTCTTTTTGCTTTTGGTTACAACCAATTGTTAGTAGTATCGTTGTAAGTAGTAATAATATTTTTTTCATGATTTCATTATTAAATAAGAACAACATATGACCAATATTGAAACATAATTGTTCTTTTGTTTTTCTAATACTTTATTTAGAATGAATTATTTCTTATTTTTTCAGTTTCTTCCATACGTTTTTGTTCTTCCCTTTTTTCTTTCTCTGTTTGAATGTGTTTCTTTTTGGGGAATTTATCATTTTCTATATATATGATGTAATAATATTTATGCCCAGAACTTCTTTCTCCTAGTTTAATAGTAATACTTTTGCTCCCTATTCGGAATCTTGCATATGTAAATACTGTGCCAGCTTCGAAATTTAAAATATTGACTCTGCTGCATTGATAAGATGGATTCCCGTATTTATTAGTGAAATTATTAATGAAAATATCACAATCTGCTACTAACTCCTTAATTTTATCAGCTGTTAATTTGTATGATTCAATTTCTATTTTAGTCAATTCGTCTTCTTGAAAATAAGCCTCTAATTGGCCTACTGATAGATTTAAATTGAAGATTTCTTTTAGCTTCCATATTTTATCAAAATCCATAGAAATTGAATTAAAGTCCTTGGAGGAATATTTGTATCCGTTTTTGAAAGATTCTGTTGCTAAAACTTCTTTAATGCTCATTCCGAATTTAGCGTCTCCCCATGCTATTAACGACAAGGAGTCAGTTCTGATTTGGTTCAGCGAGTCTTGTATTTCTTGATTTCTTTTTTCCACTCTTATAATAGAATCTGAATCTTGAGGATTTATTAGTCCTTTATTTTTATGATTGCAGCTAATTATAAGCAATATAAGTATAAGTACTGTTGCTATTTTTTTCATATAGTTGTTTTATTTATGAATTTGTTGCAAATGTACGGAATATATTTTGAAATGGATGATTGGGAGGTCGTGAAATAAGAGAATTATCTGTAAAAAGATAAATACTGTGACTATTAGAGATTAGTCATGAATAGATGATGATTTCATTTAATAATATTCAGACTTTACCATAATTTTGTTTAGTAATAATTTGAAAAATAATAAATATGGAAAATTTAAGTTTTAATATTGAAGGAAATAGTTTTGTTTTTATTCAAAAGGCGGAACAAATGCGTAATTCTATTGATGCTATAACAACGGAGACAAAAAAGGCGAGTGACGTAAGTAATGGATGGACAAATACTATGAAAAAAGCTTTTGATGTTATAGGTGGAATGGAAACATTAAAAGGTTTTGCTGACGATGTAATTCGTGTACGCTCTGAAATTCAGCAACTTGAAATTTCTTTTGCAAGTTTACTGCAAAGTAAAGAAAAGGCAGATATTTTGGTATCTCAAATGATAGCTGTTGCAGCGCAATCTCCATTTGAATTAAAAACATTGTCTGCTGGAGCAAAGCAGTTAATTGAAAGTGGTGTTGCGACTGAGCAGGTTAATGAAACTTTGCTCCGATTAGGTGATATTGCATTGGGGGTAGGAATTCCATTGGAGCGCTTGGCTGGACTTTATGGGATGGTTGTGGAACAAGGGCATTTATATAGTGACGATCTTAATCAATTTGCAGGGGCGGGTATCCCGATGCTTGAAAGTTTGGCAAGCATATTAGGAGTTACGATAGAGCAAATAGACGAAATGGTTTCTATTGGAAAAATAGGTTTTCCAGAAGTACAAAAAGTTGTAGAAATTTTAACGAATGGAGGAGGGCAATTCTATGGATTAGTGGATGAACAATCAAAAACGATTGCGGGAAAACTAAACAGTGTGAGTAGTGCATGGGATGCGATGCTCAATACGGTAGGAAAATCACAAGAAGATGTTATTAATAATTCTTTGGATGGAGTTAAATATGTATTAGAGAATTATGAGCAATTGGGGCGAACAGTCTTAGAGTTAGCAGGAGTATATGGTACTTATAAAGCGGTACTTATATCTCTAACTGCATTGGAAAAGTTACATAAAACTGTGGTAGAGCAAGCTAGGTTAGAGATGGTGCTAGCAGCAAGATCAGGAGAGATTCTGACTAAGTCACAGGCGATGTCTGCAGCAGGAACTAAATTGTTCACAGGGGCTATAAAGTCTAATACAGCGGCACTTTTAAAGAATCCTTATGTATTTGTAGCTGCTGCTATTGTTGGATTGAGTTACTCAATTTACAAAGTAACAACTGCTGAAACGGAATTGGAAAAAGCACATAAAAGATTAGGAAATGCTAATACAAATGTAGAAAAAGGTCTTTCTTCAGAAATGTCAAAATTGTCATCTTTGGAGAAGAAATTAGTAGAAGTGAAAAAAGGCTCTGAGGCATATAATAATATAAAAAAAACTATAGTAGATAATTATGGACAATATTATAAGGGCCTTGATGAAGAAATAGAGCGTGTAGGTAATCTTTCAACTGTATATTCTCAATTGGTGGAAAATATGCGTTTATCTATTGGACAGCGAAAGTTTGAATCCTTTTTTAAAGCAGAACAAGATTCATTAGATATAATTGTCAGCGGAAAGTTAGAGAAAGCATATGAAACGTTGGTTGAAAAGTATGGTAAAACTAAAGGAGTTAATCTTTATGATCAATTCTTTGATAGTACTATGCATGGAACTGCTTTGTCATCGGATGTATCAGAGGAGTTAAGAAAGGCAACTTTTTGGGAGATAAAATGGGGAAATAATGCTGAAGATGGAATTGTTGATTTCAAAAACAATGTGTTCAATTTACGTTCAGAGATAAAAAAGGAAACAAAGGCTACAGAGGTAATTCTTGATGAATATAAGGATAAGTTTAAAATAACAGATGAAGAAGTAACTCAAATATTATTCGATAAATCAAATAAAAAAGAAGTAGAAAAAAATAAATCACTTGATGAACTAATAAGGAATATACGAACGACTGAAAAAAGTATTATGGAGCTCCGAAAAAATGCTCAAAAGGGAGTTGGTGATGATAATAGTTTGAAAGAGAGAATAACAGAATTAGGTGAACTAAAAGAATCTTATAGGATTAAAACAGGTTTTGATTATGAACAGAAATATAATCAGAATTTTCAATCGGATGATAATGAAGGTAAAATAAAGCGAATACGAGAACAGCAAACTTTGGATGAAGTTAATTTCATGGAGGATATGAAGAATAGAAATGCCCAAGCCGAAATTGATGCTATGGATGAAGGGGAAGAAAAGAAACTGGCTCAGCTAAAATTTAATCATCAAAAAGAAATAGATGAACTTAAAAAATTTAAAGCAGACTATCTTCAAAAGAAAATAGATACGGAAAAGGCGATATTTGAGGCTAATCCAGAGAAGAATAAAGGTCAATCTTTTGATTCGTCGAAAATATCTTTGAATCAAGAAGAAGAAAGGATGTTTAATAATTTAGAGAACCAAACTATAAAAAAACAAGGAAATGAAACTTCTTTGTATTATAAAGATTTGTTGTCAAAATATCAAGGTTATGCGGAGAAACGTCTGACTATAGAAGATAAATTCAAGAAAGAAAGAGATTCGCTGGTTAAAGCTGGAGCTTCAAAAGAAACTTTGGGAGAACATGATTATCAGAAAGAAGAGGCTTTAAAAGCTGTTGATAGTGAATTTGCAATGCGCGAAGATTCTTTTAAGGCTTGGACTGATAATATCGCAAATCTCAGTTTGGAGGAACTGAAAAAATCATTGTTTCAAGCCGAGCAAGAACTTCAACGATCTCAATTTTTACATCCTAATGATCCCAATTTAGCTGTTCAACGATCAAAGATAACTTCGTTAAAAAATGAAGTTAATGAGAGAGAAAGGGAGACGAAACCCTCTCCAGGAAAACGAAGTATAGAAGAATGGCAAAATCTATATCAAACACTAAGTAAGGTAGAGAGAGAATTTGATGAAATAGGTGCTGCTGTTGGTGGTACAGCCGGAGAGATTATATCTGCTGCAGGTGGTATTACATCATCTACTCTCCAAATGATAGATGGAATAGTGACTTTGGCAACAGGATCTGCGTCTGCTATGAGTAGTACTTCACAAGCTGCATCGAAATCTATACAAACAGTAGAGAAGGCTTCTGTAATTTTAGCTATAATCGGAGCTGCGTTGCAGATAGCTACGAAGATTGCAAATATGTTTGGTGCCGATTACTCTGATTATAATGCAGCAAAAGAGAATTATGAGAATTATGTGAAAGTCCTTGATGTTGTTATTGGTAAACAAAAGGAATTACTAGAAACATTGACGGGGAAAGCTGCTGTTGAGGCCTCGCAAAGTGCATTAGGATTAATAGAGAAACAGGCAAATGCCGCGCGGACACTTGGTAAAGAACGTCTGAATGCAGGTGCAAGTGCCGGTTCACATTCTATTGGGGTTCGCATAAAAGATGGTATGTCCAGAGAGGGATGGAATGAAGCGGAGAAAGCCATTGGTACGAGTGCATATAATCAGATAAGGGATGGACGTATGACCGGATTGTTTGATCTCTCTGTTGAACAATTGGAGAAGCTTCAGATGGAAGCTCCAACATTCTGGGCTAAGTTAGATGGGGATGTGAGTGATTACTTGGAACAAATAATTGCTTGTAATGATAAGACCGAAGAAATGCATGATCTGTTGAACCAATCGTTGACACAAACGTCTTTTGATGATGTTTATAGTAGTTTTCTTGATGCTCTTTCTGATATGGGAACCTCTTCTGAAGAATTTGCGGATAATTTTGAGAAATATATGCAGAAAGCCATTTTGAATTCGATGCTTGTCGATAAGTATAAATCTAGAATTAATGCATGGTATGAAGCATTTGCTAAAGCTAATGATGATGATGCGGGGATAACTACTACGGAATATGAAAATTTGCAGCGTGATTGGAATGCTATCGTTTCAGATGCTATGGCTGAACGCAATGCTTTAATGGAGCAATTTGATTGGGCTTCTGAAAGTTCGTCTTCGCAATCTTCTAGCCAAACAGGCTTTGCTGCTATGTCACAGGATACAGGGGAAGAATTGAACGGACGCTTTACTGCTTTACAAATTTCAAATGAAGAAATTAAAAATTCGATGTTGTTTGTTTTGGGTAGTTTATCTTCTTTGTGCACGACTGCTTCTGATGGAAATATTCTTTTAATGGAAATGAGAAATTTGGCAGTCATGTCTAATGGGCATTTGGAGGATATTGCAAAATATACTAAAGTGATGCTAGGGTTTGGAGAGAAATTGGATAATATAGATAGAAATACACAAAAAATATAAAGATATGAAAGATGAATTATACCTTAACGGCAAAGATGCCTACACTACTTGGGGAATTAGTATGGATGATACCTCATTGTCAGAATTAATGACACCTGTTTCTAATAAAGTGTTTATTGAGAATGAAAGTAGATTAGAACACGGAAAACAAGTTATTGTGACGAAATCTAAACTGGATACAAGAAACTTGACTCTTAACATAAACTTGGTAGCTTCCAATGAACAGCAGTTTTTTGAAAGGTACAATAGCTTTTGTGAAGAATTGGCTACAGGAATGCTTGAAGTTAGAACTAAGTATCAACCGAATGTTGTGTACAGGACAATATATCAATCGTGTAGCCAGTTTAGTCAGTTTATGCGTGGTATTGGCAAGTTCACTCTTAAACTTTATGAACCAAATCCTAATGATAGAACAATATGATAGTAGATATTAAAGATGTAACCGGAAATATTCGTTTTTCTACTCCAATAAACAAGGGATCAAAGCGTAAATTCACGTTGATGCAAGAAGACTATATAACTTTAAAGTTCTCTTTGGATAATCCTGTTTATTTCAATTTAGGAGATGGAATAGATAATGAATTGGGGATATTTGAACTTATAGATCTTTACAAACCTGTTTATAATGCAGAAACAGGAGGGTATGATTACGAACTGCGTCTTGATGCTTATTATTGGAAATGGAAGAATAAAAAGTTTTTCTATACTCCAAAGAATACAGGAAGAGAAGCTGGATGGAACATGACAGCTACTCTTGAAACTCATTTAAAAGTATTTATTGACAACTTGAATGCTCTTGGCTATAAATTCAGGGATCAGGAGTTTATTTCTAAAATAGATGATACAGTAGAGCAATCTTCCAAACTCGTATCTTATGATAATACGAATCTGATTGACGCACTTACCCAAATGGCGGAGACATGGGAGTGTGAATGGTGGATAGAAAATCATGAGATTTGTTTCGGGCGTTGTGAATATAGTTCTCCTGTTGATTTTAAGGCTGGCAACCTGACGGATACCGAGAATGTGAATGTCAACAGCATGACACGCAGTGACAGCCAGACAACTTATGCGACTCGTATTTACGCTTTTGGTTCTACACGTAATATTCCCGCTAGCTATCGGAAAAGTCTGATATTTGACGTGAAGAAGGTTAATGGACGGGATATATCTGATACAGAAAGAGCGCTTGATATATTTTTTTTTCCGTCACGTGATTTAATCCCTAAAAAGACTGTAGAAGGGAAAATTGATATTGATAAAGTTATCACTAATGGAAGTCAACAATTTAAATATACTGTGATAAGTTCATTAACTAAAGGAGCTTATTCAGTATTAACGACATCTATTCCGTTTATGATTAGTGGAATAACTGGTACAGGTTCAACTGCGTATTATCCCCCTAAAGGAACGTATAATTATCAGCTGGATTTATGTTATATAAAATCTGGTACATCTCATACTATGTATAGTATCAGTGGAGAGCACTATATTGTTGATAATACAGTAAATGGCTTCAAGGATACACTTAATCTTCCCTCTTCTATTGATATAGAGGAAGATGCTGATAGTTTGGAAGCAGTACTGACAGTGAATGCACAAACTGATATAGCTCCTCGTGGTGTTTCTGCACGTATTTCATTTAATTTAATATTGGAAAATAAAGCAATTTCAACCAATACTTCGGTGACATTCCTTTCCGGTTCAAACGTTGGACAGATATTCTATGCTGTTTATAACCCAGATTTGCTAACAGGAGATAATTCAAATGTTATCCGTCTTCCCGAAGGAGTAACGGCTTCCTTAGGTGACAGATATACCATCAACAACATCATCAAAGGCAAAGTCCCTGATAGTTATTTCAGCAAGGACGATAAAGAAATGACCTTAAATGGAATTGTTCAGAAACGATTAATGTTACCAGAAGGGATTCCTTATGTTGACGCCTATCGTTATAGTCCAACAGGGGAACGTATGGACATTGATGATGAACGTTATGACGATTCGGATAACGTTGAAATGCCAAAAGAAGAAGTAGTTGAAGAGATTGTTACTTTTGAGGATGAATATCCTAAATATGTAGGTAATACCAATGTTGTTCCTGACCCTGAATGGATAGAGGAAAAAGATGAAGAAACTAAGGAGTCTACCGAAAACAAATATCCAGTTTACACATTTAAGGATACAGAACTTAAGAAATTTACATATGACTTTAAACTTAAGGGCAAAGACCTTACACTAATATTTCAGACAGGTAAACTTTCAGGTCTTGAATTTGTGATTAATATCGAAGAAAGTGATGCTACTGGAACGACTTTTAAAATTATCCGCAATGATAATTACGGGCGCTATCTTCCAGATGATACGCTTTTTCCTCAAGCGATTCATCTTGAAAACGGAAAAGATGTCCCGGCTGATACCTATATTCTTAGTGGCTTTGATACTGCGTTTATTTCTGAACAGATGCTACCTAATTCAGAACAAAGGTTGTTTGAAACGGCAAAAAAGTATATAAAAAAGTCGATGATTGATCCGTCTACTTATAATTGTGAGATGGTTCCGGAATTTATCTACAACAACGGTAATCTCCGTACATTTGAGGTTGGAGACAAAGTGAACCTTATCAATAAGGCATATTTTAAGGATGGTCGTCAATCCCGTGTTATCGGATTTGAATGGCCTTTGGATATTCCTTACGATCACCCAATTTATACAGTTGGTGAGACTGCTGCCTATTCTCGTTTGGGAGCAATTGAAAGTAAAGTGGATTCTTTGACTTATAAAGGACAGACATATAGTGGAATTAGTGTAAATGGAGGAGGTGGAACTAGTGTCTACGTGATTGGAGTAAACGATAAAACTTTGCCATCAGATAGAAATACATTTTCTTCAAAAAGAATTATTAATGAGATCGGGGAGCGTGCTTTAAGTAAAATTAATGACGATGAAGCTACCGGGTTAATTAGTTTTTCTAAAGGATTAATTTCTGAAGAACTGATAGAAGCTAACAACGGTCTTGTTGTTCGTAAACAGGAAATTATAGAAGTTTCTCCAATGGCTTTAGTGGAAGAAGATGATGCTCTGGTAGAAGAATTATCAATAAGGAGTGATATTACGACTCTTGGGGAAATAACTAATGTGAGTAAAGAAGCAGATGAAATATCGGAAACAAATGACTTGATAGTTCGTCTTTCAGGAGCTTCAGAGTGGACGGTTAACACAACATTATTTTCAAATGTTTCGAAATTGATGGATGAGGTCTTTCCATTTACTATGACTTTCACTGGGGGAGCTACGTATGAGAAAGGTAGCATGCAAACGATAAATCTTTCTTGGAGTTATGATCGGGATATAATATCTCAATCAATTAATCGAGAAACGATTGCGGTTAATATGCGTACAAAGCAATATGAAGGTATTGTTACTGATACAACTTATATTTTGTCGGCTATATTTGATGGACAAACTTATACGAAATCGACTTCTGTTGAATTTAGATTGAAAAAGTATTATGGAGTTTCTGTTCGTGAAATGCTTACTGATGAAGAAGTATTGGCTTTATCCAGTCTATGGGCGGGGCGTGCGCAAGCTTCTACTGTGTTTGATTGTACAGGTGGTAAATATCCTTATTACATTTTACCTACATCGATGGTAGCTGGCATTCAGTTTTGGATTGGAGGATTGCGTAATTCTGATTGGATAGAGGAGATTCGGGAGATTACTAATGCTTATGGATATACGGAGAGTTATACAGTTTTTAGGTTAAACAGCATCCAGACGGGTGTATTAAATATAGAAATAAAATAATGGCAATATTGAGTAACGGTAAGTTTTATGGCTTCCTTTGTTCTGCTAAAGAAACCGGGCAGAAACTAGCAAATGGAGTGAAAGAATATGTGGAAGATTTTGTGTCAGGATTTGCAGGGCATGGGTGGAAGATATGGGAATATGCCAAAGGCAAATGGATGTTGGAAATAGACTCGATTCGTGTTCGCGGACAGTTTACTGTATTCGAAATGCTGATCAGTAAAGTGAGGGCTATTATTGGCGCACAAGCTATAACACAAGGTTGTGGGAAGGTAAAGGCTGTTGAATTATCGAAAGATGGAACTGCTTATCTTATCACACTGGAAGATGCTGATATGAGTTTTATGGAACATGACTTTATCCGTTGTCAGGAGTTTACCGGAAGTCAGAAGGTTTATCATGTTGAGATAGAATCAGTAGCAGATGGAATCATTCGGGTTCCTTTATCTGAATTTGATTTGGATGAAGAGGGGATAGTGCTGAACCCACCGGCTCCGGGAGATGATATTGTGCAATTCGGTAATAGTTCGCACGATGAGAAATATGTAGGTCGCCATTCTGCTATTTATATGCATGCTAACGAAGGATTGCAACCGGCTATTGATGTGTTGGATGAAATTTATTCAAAAGATTGGTCAGATTGCTTGAAAGTTCGTTTGGGAGGAGATATTCCAGGTGGTGATGGAGCGAGAGGATTTTATAGTGTGAATGGAATGATAAAGGGAATTGATAAATCAGGACATACTACTTATTGCTTATATCCGGATGGTACTGCTGAATTGGGAGATAAATCAGCTTTGTTCAAACCAAATAAGTCTGGATATATTGCTGGAGGAGCAATTGCTTGGGAATTGAATGAGGAGGAACTGGAATACGTTTGTACAATGAAAGGTGTTGTACTTACTTGGGACAATCTGGATAATGATGCAAAAGAAAATCTAAAAGGAGAGCCGGGTAAAGATGGTCTTGATATTGTTTGGAAAGGAGACTCTTCAACTCCTCCTGCCAATCCTCAAAAGAACTGGGCATATCGGGATACGGATAATGGTCAGGTTTATATCTATACTGGTGCAGTATGGGCTTTAATGGTTACAGATGGCAACGACGGGGTGGATGGTACGAATGGTGAACCTGGTGCGGACGGTGAAGATGGAATGAGGGTATACATAACCTATAATGACAGTGAAAAGGAACCGGCAAAACCAGTTGGAGACGGCACAACAGAAGGTTGGCATACCAATGCAACTGCGTCTGTTATTTGGATTTCGCAGAAAGTAGCGAAGAATGTTACTGATGGAGAATGGGGAGAAGCTATAAAAATTAAAGGGGAGCCTGGAAAGGATGCAAATCTTCTTTCGTGGATTGAGAAATGGAACGGCTATGCAACAGAGTTAGGGGAAGATTATATTGTAACTCCTAAAATGTTTAGTGGGGTACGTTCTTCTGATAGAAAATTGACTGGCATTGTACAAGGCAAAGACTGTCTTATAGATAAAGAAGGAAATAAACATTCTGGAATTTTTGCTTTAGTGGATGATGAAATCGTTTTTGAACTTGACCCGATAAATAAGAAGTATAAGTTTAAGGGAGAGGTAATTGCGGATAGCGGAACTTTTAATGGGACAGTGAATGCTGATAAAGGCACTTTTAAAGGGACGATAATTGCGGAAAAAGGCTCTATTGGTGGTTTTGAAATTACAAGTGGTCGCATAGGTTCTGAAGTGAATACAGAATATGGCGGCGGACAGCTTGCGATATATAATAACCTTATTCGTGTAGGAAACAGTGATAGTTATTCGTTATTAGGAGGTGATACAATTCCTGGTACAGCGGGTGGAGCTTACACTTCAACGTGCAGGTTCACTAATAATACTAAAAATGATTCATACAATGGTGCTAATTATGGTATGATGATAAATGTGAGCGGAGCGAAAAGAAATTATGGGATCAAATCAGATGCGCCCATAGTTGCTACTTCGTGCATTGGAATGAAAATAGCCAGACCCATATATTGGATAAATGGCAGCTCTGACGATGGTAAGGATTTTGATTTTTCAAAATACAGCGTTTATTTACTTGCATCTAATCGCAATATGAGTTTAAACCTTCCAACCGAATCAACCGTCGCATCTTATTTTGGTTTAACATCACTCCCTGGTGATTTTTCAGTAATGTTCACTCTTCATATAAGACCTTGGTCCTATGACATAACAATTAATAACGTATATGATTGGAATGCGAATTTGATTAATGTAACAATGGTTAAAGGAGATACTCTTACGCTTCTTATTAGTAAATATGATGGATTTCGGTACGATGTACTAAACAGGCAAGATTAGTAGAGTATATATGGAACTAAACGACTGGCTAACTATACTCGGAGCTTTAGGAGGTTTGGAAGCAATCAAGTGGATGGTTAACTTTTACGTTAATCGGAAGACTGACGCAAGGAAAGAGGATGCAGCGGCAGATGCGGCAGAGAATGAGAATGAACGTAATCAAGTTGCCTGGTTGGAGGAACGTATTGCTCAACGGGATGCGAAGATTGATGCTATTTATGTTGAACTTCGAGAGGAGCAATCTGCTCATTTGGAAGATATACATAAAAGATATGTGGCAGAATTGCAACTTAAAGAAGCAGAATTGAGTAGATGCGATTTATGGGAATGTCTGAAAAGAATTCCACCTAAATTTAAAAATAGAATAAAGGAGGTGCAACAATGAAAGTATTGATTGATAACGGACATGGTGAGAATACTCCCGGTAAGCGTTCACCGGATGGAAGATTGAGAGAATGGGAATATACAAGAAGGATTGCTGGTATGGTAATAATCGGATTGAGAAATAAAGGGATAGATGCCGAAAGGATCGTTAAAGAAATGGTAGATATACCTTTATCTGTACGATGTAGGCGTGCAAATACGATTTATAGAGAAACCGGAGGTAATGCTATATTAGTTTCTATCCATTGCAATGCTGCCGGTTCCGGTTCAGATTGGCTGTCTGCGCATGGATGGAGTGTATTTGTATCTAATAATGCATCAGTGAATAGCAAGAGCTTGGCTGTATGTTTAGGGGAAACAGCTATTAAAAAAGATGTTTTTGTTCGTCAGCCAATGCCCGGGCAATTATTCTGGATGCAAAATCTTGCTATATGTCGGGATACAGTTTGTCCGGCTATACTGACGGAGAACTTCTTTCAAGATAATAAGGAGGATGTCGAATATTTATTATCTGATGAAGGTAAACTAATGGTTACACAAATTCATGTGGATGGAATAATAGATTACTTGAAAAAAAATAAGAGATGAAGCTACTTCCATGCATATTGTTTATTCTTATCACGTTGGGGGGATGGTTGAGCTCTTGTAGAACCCAATATATTCCTGTCGAGACGATAAGAACCGAATACCGGGCTCGTGATAGTATCCGATATGACAGCATATATCATCGTGACAGTGTATATGTGATGGTGAAAGGAGATACTGTATGTGAGTATAAATACAAGTATTTGTATAGATATCAGTACGTAAACAGAACAGATACTTTAATGAAGGTAGATTCGATACAGATTCCTTATCCGGTGGAGAAGCAACTGTCTAAATGGCAACAGTTCAAACTGGATTTTGGAGGTACTGCCATGTTGGTGATGATTATAATTGTGATAGTGAAATTGAAAAACTTAAAAATGTAGTAGATATGAGTGAAGAATTGAAAGGAACAAATATATATGCTCCTATTGTTCCGGGCACTGATGAAGATAAATATCCAACCCATGATAGTAAATATGGTAAGGGAGGATATAAGGAAGTCTCAACGTTGGAAGAACGTGATTCTCTTCCTGAAGAGCGTCTTCGCGTAGGTTGTAAAGTGTATGTAGTATCAGAGGGTAAAGAGTATCATTATAAAGGTGATGGTGAATGGGAAGAGTCCAAAGGAGTAGCTAAATTGAGCGAATTGGAGGATGTTGAATTTACAGAAGATCCCCGGAATGGTTCTGTCTTAGTGAAGCAGGATGATAGGTGGATTCCCGCATCGGAGATGTTTATTCCCACTGGAGAAATGACAGACGGTACTGCTATTAAGACATTTGATGATTTAGTTGGCTTTATTGTTTCCATGTCAGGAGGTGATAAGGTGCAACGTAATATTCGTGTGGTAAATAACTTGGACTCAAAAAACCTGTCTGCCAGTAAAGGAGATCCATGTATTTTAGATTTAACATTCGTATCTCAGGAACGATATAGTATTAGTGACCCTTACGAAAATACGGGGGAGAGAGGGCTGTTACAAATATCTGTTAAAAATACAGTAAATTCCGAGTACGTAGTAGTCAAGGAGATGTATATACCTTCTGCCGTTTCGATTAAGGTTGACATTGCAGAGTATTTGTCTTCGGGTGCAAATAACGTCATGGTGAAGGTTACCGGAGAAGTGACAGAGGAATCAACCCCGGCTTTTGTATATACAGTTCAACTTACTTCACTATCCATAAGTGCTGATAACTTTAAATGGTGGACCGCTTATACCGGTGATATCACTTTACCATTAAACATTGGCGGTAACATTGCTAAAACTTTATATGTCAACGTTACAGGAAACGGCTATAATGAATCTTATCAGGTTTCCCTGGGCACGTCTGTATATACTGAAACCGCATATAATTACTCCGTTGTCCATCCGGGAGCTACGGGAGTATATAATATATCCGCATATATTTCCAACTCGGACGGGACAATTAAAACAAAGACTGTCTCATTCAACGTAATCTGTGCAGTGGCCGGAGAACAAGCTAAACTTATTGCAATAAATAATGTCCTCCAGAAGGCTACTAACTGGACCGAGAATATCTTATTTGACTATTCTATGTACAATGGGGACAATGTTAACACTTCCGCCCATTTCATTATTACACAAAATGATGAAAGCGTATTTACTTCCAATGAAGATTCTATTGCCTGCTCAACCAAACATACGTTTTCATTCCCTATGGAAATTGAGACTATGGATAATTCCGATTTTGAAATAGTTACGCACATTCATAACGATAACGGAACAGAATTAACATCTTCCATCACTTTTCCGGTCAACAACTCTCTGGGATATTCCGCAACTGCCGGAGCCGTATTTTATATGAATCCCAAAACTCGTTCTAACCGGCAGGGAAACAGGCAAGAGATTGTCAATGAAATCGACGGTACTGTAATCGATGGTCTTTGGGAGAACATGAACTGGGGTAATGACGGATGGCAGTCGGACGAAGACGGGAACAAAGCGCTTCGGTTAATGGCAGGTTCATTGCTGGAGATAAACTATGCCCCTTTTTCTGCAGAGTGTGCCCGTACTGGAAAAACATTTGAAATAGATTATAAGATTGACAATGTAACCGATTATTCCGAACCTGTCATTACCATCTCCAGTCCTTCCGGAGATTCATTTGTCGGACTTAATATTTATGCGGACGATATCATTATGCATACTCAATCTTTAAAGGAGGATAGCGTACAGAGCCTGCATACCTTCGAGGGGAAACGTACACGGTTGACATTGACTGTTCTACCAAACGCCTATGGTCATAGTGAACTAAACCTTTGTATCTTGTATATTAATGGCAGAAAGAATCGCGAATTTACCTACGAGGATAACGATTACTTTGCCCATTCCGGCAATATTGTAATAGGATCGGATTATGCCGATGTGGATGTTTATGGTATCCGCGAATATAATTTAGGTCTGACATCACAGGGTGTTCTAAGAAATCTCATCAACTGGCTGGTCACCACTGATTCAAAATTACAGGAAACGGAAGATAATGACATTCTTGACTCACATGGTTCAGAAATAGACTTTGAGAACACGAAGGATCAATTCAATGTATTGGTGTTTGACAATGCAATTCCATCTATGGCCGACCAGACACAACGTATCGGTAATCTTGAAGTTCTTTTCTATGACCACCCGGAATGGAATGTCACAATCAGTAACGTAACCGGCAAAGGTCAGGGTACATCATCCATGAAATACTGGATATGGAATACCCGCTATCAGCTTGACAAGAAACTGTCCGTTATAATCTATGCTGACGGCACAACTTCAAAAGCCGGTGCCAAATGGTCAATGACACCGAATCTCCCGGCAGGGCGCAAATTTACTGCCAAGAAAAATTACGCTTCCTCTATGCAGTCTCATAAAATCGGTGCTGTTAACTCTTACACTGATTTAGTACGCGAAGTCGGTATTCTTAATGAAGCGATGCAGAACGATGAGAAAGTTCGTGTATCAGTATGGGAGGCACCTTTTGTCTGCTTTGAAAAACAAACTAACGATGAAGGGGAAATAGTATATATCTTCCGTGGTTTGTATACGTTCGGTCCTGATAAGGGAGATGCGGACACTTTCGGCTATAATACGGATACATACCCTGATATGATAAGTATCGAAGGTTCGGACAACTCTCCATTATGCACTCTTTTCCGCGTTCCCTGGAATCCGGATAAGCCTTATATCGTTTATAATGAAGATAAAGAAGCCTGGCAATACAACGGTGCGAATTCATGGAATTTTGCGGCAGGAACAACCGAAAACATCTCACGATTCATTCCGGCATACAACATTGTATATCAGTGTTCCCCGAGGTTGCGTCCCTTCAATGGAACGCTGGAAGAACTGAACGCCCGACTTGCCGATTACAAGAATGAGCCTTATGAATTCTGGATTGCTAAACAGGATGACATTAATCAATACAACGTTTACTACTTTGAGTCGGCAGAAGGTAGATTTATGCCTTCTGATATCGGAGAAGGGCAAATAAACTTAGTCACTCAACTGGCGGGTAATGGTTACGGCTTATCCGCGTCCGATCTTACAGGAAAGAGCAATGACGAGCTGAACGCCCTGTTTATTAACGCTCGTATATCCAAATTCCGATTGGAAGCTCCTTTGTATTGGGAGATTGACGACTGCTTGTTTTTCATGAATAATGTAGAGTTCAATGCCGGTACTGACGAACGTGCAAAAAATACGTACCCCTACTGTTTCGGTACCATAACTTCCAAGTGGCGATGGCGTGTAGACGATGCGGATACTCGTTTCGATACAACGAATCGCGGTCTTCCTGATAAAAAATATAGCGTTGAAACGCACGACTTGGATGAAACCGGAGCTGCAATATGGAATGGCGAGACGAACAATTTCTTTAACTTGATGGAACTCGCTTTCCCGGAAGAGAAGATTGCCAGTATGCGCAAGTCTATGACGGGTATGCAAGCTTTAGGAGGATTGAAATCTGGTAATGACCTTGAAAAAATTTACGCATTTTATCAAAAGTACTTTTTCGACCAGGCACAGGAATACTTTCCTGCAAATGCCTTCAATGCTGATGCGAAGTACTGTTATGAATATGGTAAACTAGCATACAATGAAGGACGATATTCAAATGATACGGACCCGATCACACAATCATTGGGCGATCATTATCTTGCTGAACAGCGATGGGTCACGAAGCGTATCTTATATATGATGTCAAAATATTCGTTCGGGTTATTCTCCGCGAATGGAACGGACACCATTACAGTTCGTGCAGCTGGAAATACTATAACGTATCAGCTGACTCCTGCAATGGATATGTATCCGGCAATTGCTAACGGTACATCTATTATCCGAGGAGAAAGAACGAAAGCGGGTGAAGTATGCGAAATGGAAATAGAACTGTCCGGCTCCGGTGACCAACAAAATGCGATACAGGGAGCTTCTTATTTGCAAGATATAGGAGACTGGCACAATAAGAATGTAACCGGCTCCATGATTATCCAGGGACGTATGCTTCGTGATATACGCTTGGGGCATAAAACAGAGCCTGTTGTTATCAGCATTTCGTCTTTAACCATTTCGAACTGCGTATCATTACAAAAGTTGATATTATCTAATATTGCAACTCTTAGCGGAAACTTAAATTTGTCGGCTTGTACACATCTGAAGGAAGTATATGCTGATGGAACCTCTTTATCTCAAATTAAGCTGCCTAATGGTGGTGGTCTTGAATTGATTGAGTTCAGTGCGCATAACCAATATCTATTATTATCCAATTACCCCCTTCTTACAAACGACGGGGTTAAAATAGAATTATGCAAACCGGTTCTTAGCGACTTCTTCATTGTTGACTGTATCCAAATGCGACCGATGGAATTACTTGTCAGCATTATGGATGCACAGGCAGAGCAAGGTACCGCCCATGCCCTTAAACGTATTAGAGCTGTCGGTTTCGAGGAATCGTATGAAGATTCATTGATACTAGAAAAACTGGTGGATTTGTCGGATGGTACATATAGCGGTTTGAGCAGTGAGGGATTGTCCGGTGAGGATGACCTTCCGGTGCTTGACGGCACACTTAATATCAATGCGAGTGCATATAAAGATACGGTTGAATCTTTGCGGGAAACGTTCAAGAAACTAGCCTTGAACATATCTGGAGACTTTTATACCCGTTTTATGGACAATTTAGTACAATCATTATGTGCGGCACATTTTGGTGATGGGATAGGTACAAGCGAGAGACAAATGGGAGAGGTTACTGAATTGGGAAATGTTTTTGTGGGAAAAGAAATTAAGTCTTTCAATGAACTTGTATTATCTAAAATTACTTCTTTGACTAACGAGTTTATAGGATGTTCCAGGTTAGACACCATAACTCTTCCTGATACATTGAAGATATTAGCGACATCTGCTTTTACAGGAAGTAGTATTGTTTTAGATTTATCAGACTGCTCGTATATTACAAATCTGATTATTGACTCCGATGACATAATTGAAGCAATGCCGGACCCTACTGATAATCTTGAAAGCGTAACTTATAATAGTGGTTCCAGTAAAATAAGAATGGTTGGGTATTCTAAGGCCGTATTGAAAATAAATAACGAAGATGAAATAATAGATTTTTGGGTGGAGAACTGTGATAAAAACAGGCATACGCTTTCAACATTGGATTCAATTTATTCAAAAAGTGGTCATGCACTTCGATATATTAGAGCGATAGGTTTTGAAGAGAATTTTTATGGAGATGGTTCGATTCTAAACACTCTTGTTGCATTTGCAGAAAATGATTATCATGGGATTAATCAAGAAGGAAATAGAGATGACAGTATCATCCCTGTTCTAGCAGGAGAATTGCATTGTTCTGCTAATTATTCTCCGGATAAACTTTATAGCTTAAAAAGCTATTATCCAAATATATTATTTAATATGACCGGAAAGGCATATATTGATTTCAAAGATTCCACTGTAAAGAATATGTGTGTAGCTAGTTGGGGTAGCAATGGTGAGTTAACTGTCGAACAAGCTGCTTCGGTAACCAATTTAGGTACTAAGTTCAAAGGGAACTCGGTTATTACGTCCTTTGATGAACTTAAATACTTT
>NZ_JBFNXO010000003.1:0-63374 GCF_040812255.1 Bacteroides sp. L008
TTTAGTTTCTTCAAGTCCTCAATGATTTTGTTTTGGGTAGCGATACGTTCATCAATGAGGGATAGTAAAGATGTTATCTTTCGCTGCTCTTCAATAGATGGATAACAAACTTTGATTCTTTTGAGATTCTCTCCATATAAGTGAACAACCGAAACACCTTGAGCAATACGGGCAATATCATGCTTGCGTACACCATTTAACTGATAGGCAAAGAATCCACCATCTTGTGATTTAAGTCGAATAATATTCAAATCTCCACCTAACAAGATGTTGTTATATGGCACACATCGAGCAGTTGAAATGTCAATAGCAGTTTCTCCAGAACAAGGTATTATAACATCATTTGCTTGGCTTTTTACTAATACAGAAGGATTTAAAGCTGTTTTACTGTAAATTTCAGTAATTATCTCAGACTTATATTTAGTGTATAGTTCGCCATATAAAATACATGGGATACCTTGAGCTGATAACTGTTCCTTTGAGATGCCGTTTCCTTTCGTAATATCTGCAATCAGACCTAACGGACATTTCTCCCATTCATTCGTAAACTCTGGGAATCTCAAATGAGGAACATTATAGCAATTATATCCTCAATTCGCGTAGCTTTACCCTGTTTTGTATAACTAAAAATATAAAAGTATGATTCAAAAAAAAACTATCAAAGAAATTTCCGTACTTTGGAAAGAGGACAAAAAGCAATATGTAAAACAATCGACATTTGCTGCGTATGTACTAATTCTTGAAAATCACATTTATCCGACATTTGGAGAAATGTATGAGTTAGAAGAAAATAAGGTGCAGGAATTTGCTCTTCAGAAGATTAATAATGGGTTAAGTAAAAAATCCATTAAGGATATTTTAATTGTATTGAAAATGATATTAAAATTCGGAGTAAAACATGGATTCCTAGATTATAAAGAATGGGAAATCAGATTTCCAACGGAAGATGAGAAACAACATTTAGAAGTTCTTAGTATCTCACATCAAAAAAGAATCATGGGTTTTATCCAAGAGCATTTCACATTCAAAAATTTAGGAATTTATATTTGCCTTAGCACCGGACTACGAATAGGAGAAGTATGTGCTTTAACGTGGGATGATATAAACATAGAATTAGGAATAATTTCTATTAAAAGAACAATTGAACGCATCTATATCATTGATGGAGAGAAGAGACATACAGAACTTATTATCAACACTCCAAAAACTAAAAATTCCATTCGTGAGATCCCAATTACAAAAGAATTAATCAGAATTTTAAAGCCATTGAAAAAGATAGTGAACGGTAACTATTACATTCTAACAAATGAAGAAAAGCCTACAGAACCTAGAACATATCGCAATTATTACAAGAAACTAATGAAAGATCTAAATATTCCAGAACTAAAATTTCATGGTCTTCGTCATAGCTTTGCTACACGTTGCATAGAAAGCAACTGCGACTACAAAACTGTAAGTGTTATTTTAGGCCATTCTAATATCAGTACAACACTTGATCTTTACGTTCACCCCAATATGGAACAAAAGAAAAAATGTATAGATAGAATGATTAAAGGATTAAAATAATCCACGTAAAGGGGAAAAGTCTATTTCTTTTTCCCTTTATAACTTTTTCTTCATATATTTGTACTCAAGCTATCCAAACCGGAAAGCCTATCCCTATCCTAAAACCTACTAATTTTAATAACAAATTACTATGGCAATCATCAAAATTGGAGAACTATTAAAACTTAAAGGGTTAGATACAAATAAAAGAATCAAGTTAGTACGGCATAAAGACGCACGCCAAAAACAATTCATAAATGGAGTAGAAGTAGAAGGTAACCCGTATGACTGGTATAGAAATGATAAAGATAAATTTATAGCATATCAAAGTGAGCAACATAGGGATGTATTTAAAAATGTCGATTATATTGTTTCCTTTATTGGAGAAAACGGCACTATTGCCCGTTTTATCGGTATTTACAAGATTGAAGGCCCTGACAACGAACGCAACACTAATAAATATTGCTATAAAATGACTGAAGTAGAAGGCTTTGATGAACTAAAAGAACGTATCATTATAGACTGGGGGCCTTCAGCCATATCTTGGCATCAATGGCTTAATGATAAAAATGACAAAGAGATTATTGAAATTACTCCAGGATTTGACCATATTTTCCCCGGATATGAGAAAATAGCTCTAACCCTCGCACAACTAAAAAATATAATATTAGAAAAAGAATATCCTGAATGGAAAAAAATGCTTTCTGCTGTAAACTGTATTTATATAATAACGGACAAAAAAACTGGAAAAAATTATATAGGTTCAACATATGGGAAAGAAGGTATTTGGGGTAGATGGAAAGAATATGCCAAAACTGGAGGACACGGAAACAATGTAACCTTACAAAAGTTATACGATCAAGACAATAGCTATCCTAATAATTTCTCTTGGTCTATCCTTGAAACATTATCTATTAGCATTAGTAGTTATGAAGCCATAAATATCGAAAAATGCTATAAGCAAAAATTAGGTACTCTAGCTTTTGGCTTAAATAATAATTAATGATACAAGAAATAGTTAGTTAACCGAAAATTAACAAGGCTGTCAAAGGCGCATTAACTACCCACAATTAACATATTGTATGAATCCTCAAATGTTACCACCGACGGATTGAAAGAGTATAACGAAGAAACTGTTTTATATAACACAAATAATTTTTACGAGAATTGCGGTGTAAAAAATGCAATTGGTAATAACCAAACATTCAATAATTTTCCCATAGAACAAACGATTGAACTCTTTGAGAAACTGTTAGAGAAACAGAAAGAACAATTTGAGAGCCTAAAAAAAGAGAAATAGACGACCTTTATAAAACACTCAACTTCGTTTATAACAATTATTTTCCTAAGGAAGTTGTAGTTGAATTGATTTCCTCAAAGAACAAAGAAATTGATTGGCTAAAAATAGAGATAAAGAACCTTAGACAAGAAAGAGAAACCTTGTTGCAAATAATTAGGGATATGTATTGAGTATCCCTAATTATCAAATGTTGATAAGAAATCCCCATTACATACAAATAAAACACTACCCAACGCTTCCCATTCCCAAAATAAAGTCCTACTTTTGTGGAGAATTCTGTTTGCTCTATTTACAACAGTATTTCACAAATAAAATAAACCTAACAAGATGAAAGAAGAACCCGACAGCCTGTCTGTCCCTTACAATTTTGCCCGTTGCTTCAACGATCAATGTCCACAAGCCTCAAAATGCCTGCGCCACATAGCTACACAACTTGATACAACTGACAACCTTTATATCTCCATCGTTAATCCGGCACGTTATCCTGCGGATGGAAACCAATGCGAATGTTTTAAAACTGCCGTCAAAGTCCATGTGGCATGGGGACTAAAACGATTGCTTGACAGAATCCCTTATGAGGATGCAGTCAGTATCAGAATACAATTAGTGGGACACTACGGGAAAACGGGATATTATCGGTTCTATCGCGGAGAACGGGGGCTTATGCCTAAAGACCAAGCCTATATAAAACAACTATTCCGTAATAAAGGGATAAAAGAAGAACCAACTTACCAACGCTACACAGAAGAATATATTTGGTAAGTTGCTGTCATCTGTCACAGGTTAGGGGTTAATAGTTTAGTAATGAACCGATAAGACTGTGACAGCAAGAGGTGACGGCAGGGTGATGGCATTTTTGCCGTCACCGATTTACTAGTCTTACAACATGATAGAGTGTACCGCTACGCGTATGTTTGGAAGGGATTTCTTGCTTTTTCAGTATTCTTCCGAAGGAATTAACCCTCTTGACAGACATCGGGATTGAACTGCCTTTTTGAATATCTTCCATAATCTCTGCTGGAGACAGCCACTCCCCTTCTTCAGGCTGCGCGGCACGAAAATAACGGAAGAAAAGTTGCTCTTCCGGCGGGACTTGTTCAAATTCACGGTTGTTTTCCACCATGATCTTTTCCTCCTCCTGGTCGAACCAGTAACGTTCGCCATGTTCCAGTTCATACATAGCTTGTGCGTAAAGCTGCTCATAGTCTATCGGACGGTTGGTGTCAATCACTCCAGTCACTTCGATACAAATAAAACGACGACTGCCGGAAGGGTCGGTCAACAGGTCTTTTTGGTTACTCGTAGCTATGAATGAGGCGTAACGGCGCATTTCAAGCACGGCACTGCCATAAGGTTTCTTCACATTCAGTACAGGCTTTTGCAGAATATGTTTCAGAAAGCCTTGTTGTGTCGAACTCACCTGGTCAAATTCATCGATATTGATAAGCGCAAAACGATTGAGGTAAAGTTCTGCATCTTTCTTTCGGGAGAAATCAATACTGTCGGTATAGTAGGAACGCTCGGTAGGGGGCATTATGCTCCGGCAAAAGGTGGATTTACGTGTCCCTTGCGGTCCGACAAGTAAGGGAGAAACACTGTTTGCATACTTTTTATTACTTCCTTTCCAATGAGAAACCATATTGAGAAACCAACGGTGGAACAAATCCATCCAATACGGATTCTTACAAGGGACGGTGGCTGCCAATGCACGGATACGGTCTTTGCCGTCCCACGCAGGAAGCCGGTAGAGAAAATCTTCCAACGGGTTGAATACAGGTACGCGATTGGAGTAAATATAACGACTAATATCCCTGTCCCACAACGGGATGCCTTCCATTTGCGCATCCAGAGCAATGCTGTTCAGCGCACGTTTGTCGAGAGGATTGAAGCGGAAACGGAAAGAAAGCCTTTCACGATATTCTACCTCGCCAATTTGGGTGTTATGGCGAAATTCATAGCGACGTTTCATGAATTCTTCTGTCTGCAAGGCGAGTTGCTGCTCTTTAGTCAGGCTAATATTCTTACCAAAGCCTTTGCACTCGGTATATATATTGCCAATCATTTGCCGGATAAGCTCTTCCTGTTTATACATATAGAAGTGGAAAATGGTACGTTTCACAACTTCTTCTTGCGGAAGTCCCGAAGCAAAACAGTTTTTAGCCAGTTGGACAACTAAAGGATGCCATGTGTCTTCGCACAATTCGAGCCCCGCTTCCCTAAGATCGGCATAAGCTTTCCGAAAAGCGGCTTCGAAAAGCATCAGAAATGCATTTTCCGCATCATATCCCGGTACGGCACGAGTCAATGGAGATTTCTCCGCCTGAACCGCTTCACGGAAAGTGGTTTCTTCGGGCATTGATGATGGTTGAGAGAGATAAAATTGGACTGAATCCGGACGATATATGATGTCCGGATCGTGGGATAAGCGTGAATATTGTTCCAAAGTCGGTTCTTTGGGAAGTATATCGAGGAATCTGGGGCTGATAACATTTCACAGCCAATCGATAAGCATGGGCGTGGAATAATTCCGCTTCTTCCCGTGTATTGGGAAGCGAGTTGTCCGGTCGGGTAAAGGTAGTCCATATTTTCACTGTTTTGCCACTTGAACTCATAAAAACACAACGGGTTTGCGGTTGCTCGCAGGCTTTTTGTTTCACTAAAGCGATTTCCGACTTATTGGACAAGGGACCGATGGTCAGTTCTACAATACCGTTGTAGTTTTTCATCTGTTTCTGACCGTTTACTCTTCGGAATTCGGCAGCAGGAATTATTTTGGGAAGTTTATTGGTAAACATACATCGTTCATCGGGAAGGGTATATCGCAAATGCTCTCTGAATGTAGAAACAGGACGGGATTTTATTTCTGTCTTTATCTTATTTACCAGTATATCAAGATCCATTACGCTAAGCGCTATCGTATCTTCGTTCTTACGAAATTGAGTAATTTTCATTAATTTGATAATAAATTGTTTTGTCAGCGCCTTTGTGATCGTTGAGACTGCTAAATTACTCATATTATTCGGGACCGACAAGAAAAACAAGATTTTAATATAGAAAATTATTGATATATCAAATGTCTATTTAGCCAAAAGAAACGGGATCGTTATCACCCAATTACGGTTCAAGTTAGTTTTCTCTGCTTGAAACTAAAGTTTCAGCTAGGAGAAACTCTAGTTTCATCGGTAAGAAACCAATGGTTTCAAGTAATTGGAACTAGAGTTTCAAGCCTATGAAACTAAAGTTTCAAACCGCAGAACCAACAGTTTCACGCCTTGAAACAGTTAGTTTAAAGGCAGGACACAACTCATAAGTACGGGGATAATAAATTGAACGACTTATCTTTCTATGACTGATACTATCAATTTCCAAACAGTATCTTTGATTTTTTTTGTTTTTTGGGGGTGACAGCATTATTACTATCACACTGCTGTCACCATGTGCTGTCACAGCATTAAGTACTTATACTCTGCAAGTTAGATTATAATCTGTGACAGATGACGGATATATTTTGTTTTTCATTTCATAGGGGGGCTGTGTAATTTCACAGGGGACAATTATTCCATCATCGTATCATATTCCGCGATTTTCTCTTTGCACAAGCGTTCAGTAATATTTTTCAGAATATCTACGCGGGAAATAAGGTATTCCAGTTGTTCTTGTGAAATACTGAAATCATTATTATAACGAGCCTCGATGTATGAACGGCACAATAAATCAAAACAGACTTTCTCAACATCCGTATTTTGAGGAAAGACTGCTGCCAATTCCATCGAAAAGCGTTTTACCATTCCCCGAAGGTCTTGAATTCTGTGATTCTTAGGACGATAATTTGTAAAAACCATCAAGATACAATTATAAAGTTTCTCACAGACTTGATGAAGTAAAAAGGCAGCTTCTTTGTTTTGTCCTTTGGACAAACATATTTTCACTAAGTCAAAAAAATTACACGCATAAGGATACAACCCATCAAATTCTTTTTGTGCAATATCCCGAATCTCCCTAAAACTCAACTTCCGTGGTTTAGCCAATTCATGTTTGCCACTATTATAAAGCATAATACCCTCCTTTACTATATCCGTAAAGAAATATTGGCTGATTTCCAGATTACGATTTACGATATTAATATGTTCTACAACAAATTGTGGAAAAGCATGACGACGATCAGCAAACGAATCATGATATTTATTCGTAATACGGTGCAATTTTCTTTCCACATATTTAGTCTGTCCGGTCACGACGACAAGAATATCGTAATCACTCTGATAAGAAGTATGAACACCAAATTCTATATTACTGTCCCATAAAACATAGTTTCCCCTTGCATAACTTCCGAACAGGATAACCATCTGACAATTCTCGATGTTTTTACACACTAAATCCAGCAAGACTGTCAATTCTTCCTGTGTACGTTTGGGTAAACGTTTTATAGACTTCTTCATTATCATTCTTATTTGTAACTTTACAAAGGTACGAACTTTATCATCCCTAAACTACAGAGATGGAAAAAACTTATAATAAAATCTTTTCAAAAATCCTTCAACACTTCCATCATTGCCGGACGACGTTTATATTTTATCCGAAATTCCGCTACTATGTTTTTCACCGCAGTCTGTCCTCCCTTTAGTTTATGTATGCACGGTAACACTTGTGCGATAAATTCATAATTCCTCCGTCCCATTTTCCGTTCGGCATAGTCATTCAATGAAGAAGTATACATAGCAATCAGCTGTTCCGAATGAGTATCCTTCAAATAATGAGCATACCGCATCAATGCTTCCAGTTGATCATATCTAGTTGATGACAACAAGGTGAACAGACGCTCATTATCCTGTTCTTTCACATAGATATCAGCTTCAGCACTTCCACCGAAAGAAAAATAGTTACTAAATTCTGTTTCTTTCATCATCGTATCCAAAAAACTCTTCCATTGTTCTTTCGGAATCAGAGTTTTGAGTTTATTGTAATATGTCAGTTTATCCCTGCCTGTCACAAACAATAGACGACATGTATCAATTACTTCGGAAGTCCGGTTGGTCGTCTCGTAAATCTTCAGTTTTATTTCCAACCATTTACTATCGGTACCGGGATATATCTCTTCTTTCGCAATCTCTATTCCTTCATCCAGCAAACGGATGGCTTCATCGTATTGGCAACGGACAATCAATTTTTCAACCTCCATCTCCCGTATTTCAGTCAGATAAAGATATTGGCGGATCGTTTCATTCGCTTTTTGCTCTTCATTCTGCTCCAATAATAAGTTGACTTTGCGAAGAACTAACTGATATAAATCATGAGTGTCCTTTCTTGTTTCAAGAAGTCCATCAATCAATTCCAAAGCTTTTTCTGTCGGCTGAATCGAAAGATTGATTTGCATCATAAGTTCATCTATATCATAGATTCCGTAATTTCGATAAGTAGATATTTCAGCAATCTGACGTAATTCCTGTAGAATATCCGTCTTTTGTTTCTGAGTTGTTTTAGGATGTCCAACCACTTTCATGAGTAAACCTCCTGCATGCTCACAATAAAGAGAAGTGCCAAAGTCATCATCATCGTCAATATATAGTAATTCATCCTCATAATTCTCACCGATAGAACGAAGTGTTTGAAGAGCTATGGCAATAGTACTATCCATATCTCCCAGACTCAAAAAGAAGTCTGCTTTCTTCAGAAAAACATCCATTCGATTGAAAACAGTTTCCCAATCACGACTGTAATCATTATAACGATTATGACAACGAGATTTTTTACTGTCACCGAAACTATTAAAAATCTTTTGGATTTCCGTTCTATAATCTTTTCCCTTTGATGTCGAAGACGATTCCTTGAATATAAAACGCTTCAAAAACGCTGCCTTAAATTCCGGATTCATTGAGGCATACTCACTGATAAATGTAGAAAGTTCCTGCGGATTAATGAATGACAGCAATTGTTTGATGTCCACATCGGGCTGTACAACCTCTTCTTCCTTTGTAACTATTCTCATTTTTGAAAATGCACTACGACTCACCCGTTTATTATTATCACGAATTGCCAAAAGTACTGCCACGACATGCTTGCAGATTTCTCCATCATACGGACAATCACAGTACCAGGATTCTACTTCCTTTCCGTTCATAGATATTTCTACATTATAATCGTCCGTTCCCTCTACGATTGCAGTCCATTCACCGGGTGAGGTTTCTTCCAGTTCGGAAACGACATCTGTATCATAATACTCTTCCCCGCGTATCAATATCTTATAGGGGACAAAGTCCTCAAAATTATCCAGTGTAATCATATGACTAATTTAATACTTTATATATCCTTCTTGTTCATACGCTTTCCCATATTTATGAATCATTGTCACCAATGGTCTTATACGCTCATCAGAAACAAGCATACCTCTATAACGCAAATACTGGTTATCATAAAGCTGACGGTTTCCGGTCTTGAGACGCTTCTCCACATCCGCAGGAATGAAAAACTCCGCACGATTACCCAATTTAGCATAAAATTCATTCAGAAAGATGAAGACTCCCGCCAAATCAATGTCTCCGAAATGAATATAGCGATTGGGAATTATCTTTAGCCAGTTACACAAATCCTTCGATTGCGGATAACGGGACACGAAAAGAACTTTCATTCTTTCAAACAAGTACTTTTGGGCACGGATATGCTGGAAATTCTCTCCATTCTCTATACCTACTACTACAACATCTTCAGGAATACGGAAATATTCGTAATCCTGCATGAAGATGGAAGTGCCTTGCAAGGGAGAAAGAACGCATGGTTTGCCATGAAAAGTAGCTTCTATAGGCGTATAACAATTGAGGAGAAAACCTTTGAACGTACGGGTATATCGCAATTTAGAGTCCCCCGCCTTCGCCACTTGCTCCGAACGTGACACTTCATCCGGATAGTTCTTCATCTCAATCCAATCTTCCAGCTCCATACCGGAAGTATAATTCTGGGAGATGTAGATACGACATCCTTCCGGGTCAATCATACGAAAACTACGCTTACTCCCTCGGGGAACAATAGTGATGATTCCCTCATCCATTAATCTATTTGCTATCAGTCCATCAAACTTTGTGTAAGGTATGAGCTCGCCGCCCAGCATTTTCAGAACCAGCCTCGCCATTGCCAATGTAAATAAACTGCCACTCATTTTTCTATCTTATTATAGGTTAACAATGGGACAACCTGTGTATTTGACCGCCCGTCTTTACTCAATAAATAGGTATAACGATAATCTTCCACATTGTAAGTAGTGGGAGAACTGTTTACCAACAATATATTCCGGCAATTGGCAAAGTCCAAAATACCTTTTACATTGTTGGGGTGTAACTTGCCTATTTCATCCATCATACAATGGATTTTAAAGTCACCAAACTTACGTGACGCCTTTTCTTTGAATACATTAATCAGCATGATATTGACCATTGCTTTCACCAGAATGTCCGTACCGTCAGAACCTACATTGGCTATCTTCTCCACCCATCCCGTATCGTTATCATTCTCTTTCACACGGAACTCCAGTTTGAATGTATCGGCAAGCGCCAACCGTCTGCGTCCCGGCTCGTCAAGCAGGAATTTCATAAACGACAACAAATGCCGGACAGCCACCGCATTGACATCTTCACGGGAATCCTGCGAGAACAAGTCAACCTTTCCCATATTATATTGGTTCTCATCACTAAACCGTTTAATCTCCAGCAATAGCTGCATCTGTTTATCACTGCTCTGAAGCGGGCGAAGAGCTATTTCCTTTATTACTCCGGCAAAATTCCGCTTGACAAAATCGTCGTTGATATCCTTTATTGTTCTGTGTATCTCGCTTTCATTACGGGTCAGCCCTCCCACTTCCTGCGAAATCCGGCGGATTATATCCGTATACCGTTCACTGATATGTTTCTGATAGTCGGAAATCTTATCATTATCCACAAACTCGCACAGATTGGAAGCGAAATCGTAGTAATCCTGTTCTCCAACCAGTTCCGTACGGAAATGAAACGTGTTTTTTGACGAGAAGTTTCCATTGAACTGCGTCACTGCTTTCTTGAATTCTTCTGTTTTTCTGATAGTGGATACGATGAGCGACTTCAACTCTTCCACAATAACATCGCAATTTTTCCGGGTAGGCTTCTCTCCTATTTCTGTCACAGAAGACGGACAAAAAGTTTCATCTTTCCGGAACATATCCACTTTATTCAACCCGTCCTCCAATAAGTGCAATTCTTTGCTAATCCGCTCAAGATGCTCGTCCGCCCCTTTTTTCTGAATCTGCAACTTCTCCTTTTTCAGAGCGAAACGTTCGTCCAATGCAACTAGCTTCGCATCCTGTTCTTTCTTCCGACTTCGCGTAGCAGGTTCTTTATCAAACAGTTCCTCCTTGTCTCTTTCATAATAAAGAACTTGCGGGCGGGATCTACCTATATAATCCAATTCTTTATTTATTCCGGCAAGCCTGTCATCATACTTGCGGATAGTGACCGTATCAGCACCCTTTCCATTCAATTCATTCTCCTGCGCCTGCTTCAATTCCTTTTTCCGCTCCTCAGTTTGCTGTTTCATCCGCTCTATCTCTTGCTGAACACCGGCAATAAACTCCTCCAGTTCCTTCCGGAGTTCCGTCCTGCTGTCATTATACACTTTCCGGCAGGCTTTCAACAGTTTTTCCCGTTCCGCCAAATGCTTTTCCTTCTCTCCTTCCGCCACATAAAGACGATGGCCGACTTCATTCAGTTGCGCCTGCAATTCTTCGGTACACCCTCTTTTCCATTCCTCTTCCTTCGTCTTCCATGAGGCGTAATCAGCCTGCAAATTCTTCAATTTTGCAGGAATCTGCATTCGCTCGGCTTCCATCAGATGTTGTTCTTCCAAAATACTATGTATTTGCTTCGAATACTTCTTCTCCAAAGAAGAAACAGCTTCCGCCTCTTCTTCCGTCAGTCGGGTGAGACGGTCGGTACAAAGTTGCCGGGCTGCTTGCTGCCTGTCACGCTCCTGCTTCATTTCCTCGGGAGTGCGGACAGAACGCTCGATTGCTGTCAGATTGAGTGAAACGCCGAACAAAGTAGCTTCCTTATTCACTAATTGAGGTTGCAGTTCATTGTTGTACAACACCAGTTCCTCATCCGCCACCTTGCCTATCGTCTCCTGCCAATCCGGTTTGTTCTTCTCCAACCATTCACACAAAGAACCTTTTCGTTTCTCAATCAAGGCGTCCAATGTTTGTAACTGTTCTTCAATCGCACTCCGCTCTTTGCGAACAATCTCCATCTTTGCCTGAAATTCCCATTTCAATTCTTTCACTTTCCATTCACACTCCTGTCTCAACTGCTTTATTTCTCCTTGTTGCTGACGAATATTAAGCTCCAACTCCTTGTCCTTTTTGCGCAATTCGTTAATCCCGTCTTCACAATCGGACATTTCCTTTTGATGGAGATGTTCGTATTTCACCTTTTGAAGTTTCAGGTTACACTTTGCCTGTTCATCGCGCAACTGCCGGATACGATTATCCACAGTCTGCACTTTCTCTTCTTGCGTTGCTCTTACTCTCTCTTCTTCCACACGAAGTTGTTGCATCAATTCCTCCTGTTTGCCGGCAATCTCCGCATTCCGAGCATTTATCCGTGCTTGCTGACTATTCTCAAAAGTACGGAAATCAGCTTCCAGTTTCTCAAACAGCAATCGGTACTTACTCAATACATCCTCATAAGCTCTTGTCAGTTCCGATTTCATATTCCGGACTTGTTCAAGTTCCTGAATCAGTAGTTCTTCGCAAGATACCCGTTTGATGATTTCTTCAATCTGCATCTGCTCGTAATGCAGACGTTTCTCACGTATCTTTTTGAGCAAATCGTTTATTATACCTATATCCCTAATCAAACCATCACGTTCATTGGTGTACTTTTGTTGCAGTTCACCCATAAGCCGTAGCAACCGTTCACGTTCCGTCTCCGCTTTAGCCTGTTCTTCCTTCACTAACGGAATCTCACGCAAAGCCCGTTTCTCCGCAAAGTTAAGCTCCGCACGCCCTTCACCAATCTGCTTTTGGGTATAAATCAAGTCACGATAGGCGTTCATTACTTTCTCCGCCATCTTCCGGACAGGCACTTCTCCATTCTTGTTCTTTGTAAACCAAAGCATCACGTCCCTGTATTCCTGCTCGAATTCCTTTATCTGGCTACGATAGAAGTCCAAATCGACAGAGATATCCTCATCACTCATCGAACGGATAATGGTATCTTTTATAAAATCAGCATCCAGTTTGGAATTTAAAAAGACATTCTGTATCGTCCGCGGAATATTCTGATATTTTGCACTTTCCACAATGGCAAACTTGCGGTAAGGTATCATTTCATGCTTGCGGTTATTACCGAAAATAATGTCCCGATACATTTCATAGCTAGTCACTTGTGCAGTAATCTGAATCTTCGAACCGATATGTTCTCGGATACGTCCCCATTCAGAATGTACCACATTATGTTCGTCAATGAACCAGTCCTGTTGGAATGGCGCATCAATAAAACGGAAAAACACCCGTCCCTGGGATTTGGCAGCTACCACACAATATGCCCCATTCTCCCGCATCACCTCATAGATAATGTAAGAATTGGCATAAGGAAAGTAAAAAGCATCGAAGCTTTTCTTCTCTTTCGGAATGCCCAGTCTTAGTTTGTCAGCATTATAAAAGAATAGGATGGCACGGAGCAGTGTACTCTTACCAACACCTTGCGTACCTATAAAATGTACGTTCCCATCCAACTTCACTTCCGCATATGGAATATGGGCACTGTTCAGAAAAATAATCTTATTCAGGTATCTCATCTTGCACCTCCTCTGAAATTGTGATACAATCAACCAAGTCCTCCATATAATGGAAAGCCGACAATACTTTATATGTCCCATCGAGTTCGTTTTCTTTCTCTATCAGTCCTATACTCTCCAATTCTTTCAACAGTTTGCCGACAACTTCATCATATTTCTTCTTATCCGAAAACAGTTTGGTTGCCTTTTCTTTCAATTCGATATCGCATCCTATCTGAATTTCAATATCAGCAGCACGGAACAGAAAGCCCGGGCCGAATGCCGAATGATAGGTTTTTAGGAAACTCAGGTAATCAATCCACTTCTGAATCGCTTCCAGTTTACGTTCCAAATCGACTTTCGATTCCTTGCGAGTAAAGTAGTAATAACCGTCACCGCCTTCCAAATAGAAACCGATACCTTTATAGTAATCATAATAATCGGGCAAATCTTCCTCAATGGCATCATACAAGCGTTTCACTTGGGTAGAGACACTATTGGAAGAAATGAATCCCCCTTTGCTAAGTATATTAAATATTTCTTCAGTGTATTTCATGGTCATCTGTTTTTAACATTCAGCATACATCATTTGGCATATATTAAAGGGTATTCCACTTCATCGGAGATTTCATAAGTATCCGTAAAGCGAAGTTCGTCGGCATACTGTGATGCCAGTTGGCAGAAAAAGATTAATTTCTCTCCACGTGTCACCTCTTTCCGGTAGCGATAGTTCATCACAAAAGAGAACAGGTGGGTGCTGGACGCCATAAATGAATTATGCACTTCCTGCAAGTTTACGGTATCTATCATTTGCGACTGCCCATCCAGGTATCCTTCCGGAATGGCATCTGCCAGTTGTTTCATTCCTTTCGGAGAATTTCTCTGCCGCGCGACAAGTTTCTTCAAAATCTGAAAAGCCTCATCGGAAGTCCGTAGATTATCAATGGAAAGCTTGATGCGATAACCGACCTGCGGCTCCATCCAGACAGGATTTTTTTGTGCGGCAACAGAACGGATACTTGTATGTTCTTCCAACAAGAACTGGTCTTTCAGGTACTTCAACTTCTTTACTTTCTCAAAGATGCGGTTCTGATAATCTATCAGATTCAGATAATGGATGATTTGTTTCTGGATTTCAATCAGGTTATGGTACGAGTCATTTAGCTGAAGTTTTACATCACTTACTACATTCCGCATCTGTACGTCCATCGCCACTCGGAAGAAAATAGGCTGTCCGTAGTCTATCAATTCCTCACTTTTACGGATCAGCAGAGCAATATTGTTCCGTTTCTCATCAAGCCGGACGAGTTTGGTTTTCTTTATCTTATAATTCGGTTCGTTCTTATAAGTATTATCCATGTTCCTTTTCAAGTCCATCACATTGCGGACTGTAGTCAGAGCGATGTTTTTTAGACAGCGTTTCACTTCACGCTGGTAGTTGTATTTACGTTGCTCGTTATTCTCTTTCAGATAATAGTCAATATTTTCATTCAGTCGCGTCAGGTAATCCTGCACGAAAGAAACATTGATTTCTTCATTTACTTCGAGCACATCTTCAAAGAATTTCAGATAGATATCTTCCATTTCCAGAAAGTCACCAGTATCCCGGATAACCCCATAGTCAATCAGATAACGGATACGCTCTTCTTTGTACTCTGTCATTTCAAGCGCATAATCGTAGCGGAACGAAAGAGACTTCCGTTTGGCAAACATTTCTTTCAGAAGTTCTTTCTCCCTGTCCAGACTTTTGACAAGTTCTTCTATAGAACGAAAAGTGCTCATATTAGTTTTGTCTTTTAATGATGTTTACTACTTCCAAATATTTACATAGTATATATTTCAGTAATAAGATATCACAAAAATAACATAAATGAAATAGTAAACCTAATTTCTGTATCAATATTTTCATTACTACAAAAATTGAGAAACTAACTCTACATATTCATTATACAACTATAAATTTCAAGTAAGAATTTGCAAAGGCAATTACTATTTATACCTTTGTGACTTCAATAGAGAATATGATTTCACTAGAGAATTAGTAACCCGTTAAAAGAGAAATTGATTATGCGTTCATTCATCCTATTTCTTTGTTTAGTCCCCACCCTCCTGTTTGCCCGACAAACTCAACTGGAGACACAGTTGAAAGAAGCCATCAAGGGAAAGAAGGCCGAAATAGGAATAGCCGTCATCATTGATGGGAAAGATACGATAACTGTCAATAATGATATTCACTATCCACTGATGAGCGTATTCAAGTTTCATCAGGCATTAGCATTGGCAGATTATATGGGAAAACAGAAGCGATCGCTGGAAACCCGGTTACCCATTAAAAAATCGGATTTAAAGCCGGATACTTACAGTCCGCTACGGGATAAATATCCGCAGGGAGGAATTGAAATGAGTATTGCCGACCTGCTAAAATATACACTTCAACAGAGCGACAACAATGCCTGCGATATTCTTTTTGATTATCAGGGAGGTCCGGATGCCGTAAACAAGTATATCCATTCACTAGGAATCCGGGAATGTGTCATTATCGGAACGGAAACTGCCATGCACGAAGACTTGAACCTATGTTATGAAAACTGGACTACTCCGTTAGCCGCAGCCGAATTAGTGGAAATATTCCGTAAGAAGCCATTGTTTCCCAAAGTGTACAAAGACTTCATATTTCAAACAATGGTGGAATGTCAAACCGGACAAGACCGTCTGGTCGCTCCATTGCTCGACAAAAAAGTAACCGTAGGCCATAAAACCGGAACGGGAGATCTTAATGCGAAAGGACAACAAATCGGCTGTAATGACATCGGTTTCGTTCTTTTGCCCGGTGGACGTAGTTACAGCATAGCTGTCTTCGTGAAGGATTCTGAAGAAAACAATCAGGCGAACAGTAAGATTATCGCAGATATTTCCCGTATCGTTTACGAATATGTAATGCAGCATTAAAATGGAGACAAAGTACGTTCGGTACGAATGAAGATTGAAACAAAGTAATAGAAATTAGAAAATTCATTTATATGAAACTACATCATATCGCTATCTGGACTTTTCGTCTGGAAGAATTAAAAGAGTTCTATGTCCGCTTCTTCGGAGGAAAAAGCAACGAAAAATATATCAATCCCAAGAAAGGATTCGAGTCCTATTTTATCTCCTTTGGAGAGGGAACAGACTTGGAACTGATGAGTCGTACAGATGTACAGAACACTCCCATTGAAGAAAACAGGGTTGGACTGACACATTTCGCTTTCACCTTCCCCAGCCAGGAAGAAGTATTACGCTTCACCGAACAAATGCGTTCGGAAGGATATACCATCGCCGGCGAACCGCGTACTTCGGGAGACGGATACTTTGAAAGTGTAGTCCTCGATCCTGATGGAAACCGGATCGAATGTGTATACCGGAAAACAGCAATCGAACCGGAAACTAAAGTTGGAGAGGAGACTGAAATTGAGCCGAAAACTGAAATTGAAAGTATTCCCCCCGTAACGCTCCATACAGAACGTTTATTTCTCCGCCCCTTCGAAGAGAGAGATGCAGAAGCGTTTTTCGCTTGTTGCCAGAACCCGAATCTGGGGAACAACGCCGGATGGCCGCCTCACCGTACATTGGATGAATCCCGCCAGATCCTTCATTCCACATTTATCAATCAGGAGGGTATATGGGCGGTGATGCTAAAAGACACGAAACAACTGATCGGTTCCGTTGGTATTATTCCCGACCCCAAACGGGAAAATCCACAAGTGAGAATGTTGGGTTACTGGCTCGGCGAGACTTATTGGGGCAAAGGATATATGACCGAAGCAGTGCAAGCCGTCCTCAACTATGGCTTTGAAGAATTGCGGCTTAGCCTCATCACAGCTACTTGTTACCCGCACAATAAACGTTCGCAGAAAGTACTGAAAAAGAACGGTTTCATCTACGAAGGTACACTTCATCAGGCAGAACTGACTTACAACGGAAACATCTACGACCACCAGTGTTACTATCTGCCCGGCATCTCCCAACCTACCCCGGAAGATTATGATGAAATCCTCGATGTATGGGAAATGTCCGTTCGCCACACACATGATTTCCTGACGGAAGAACATATCCAGTTTTATAAACCACTGGTGCGGGATCATTATTTACCTGCCGTTGAACTTTTCGTGATCCGGAATGTCAGCGGAAAGATTGCCGCCTTTATGGGACTGAGCGATGAACTGATCGAAATGTTGTTCGTACATCCCGACGAACAAGGAAAAGGATATGGCAAACGATTAATAGAATACGCAAAAGATAAAAAATATATGGATAAAGTAGATGTAAACGAGCAGAATGAAAAGGCACTCCAATTCTATCTCCATTTAGGATTCCAAGTCATCGGCAGAGATGAAACGGACAGCATGGGCAAACCTTTCCCCATTCTTCATTTACAACTGCCGGAAGCTGATTCCGATAATAGAGATTAATTCCCCAAAACACGAAAGTTACATGAACCTACGTGCAAGATTATCCGAACGAGTACACATTGAAGACATCAGAGAGGTACTCCACTTTATACAGGATGATGAACGGCTTAGAGAAGAAATCTACCAACTGATATTCGACGAAGATGCTATCGTCTCCTATCAGGCATTGTGGGTATGTACTCATTTCTCAAAGGCAGATGTAGAATGGTTAAGCGGGAAACAAGACGTATTGATTGACGCTGCCATGACCTGCCCACACTCTGGAAAACGGAGAATGATTCTGAACCTGATATGCCAGCAACCTGCCGCCGACCCGCCACGAGTGGATTTCCTCGATTTCTGCATGGAACGTATGATCTCCCGTGAGGAACCACCGGGCGTACAGTCGCTCTGTATGAAACTGGCTTATCAACTGACACGCTCCATACCGGAACTGCAACAGGAACTACGCACCATGTTGGAAATCATGGAACCCGACTTATTGGTTCCCGCTATCCGTGCTGTGCGAAGAAACACGCTGAAAGCCATACAAGCAAAGAAAAGCTGATTGTTTTCATCACCTTTTTTTCATCGTTTGATCAGAGTATATCCAGATGGAAGATCTGGGATATACCCGTCACCGAAATCTGAATACCGATGCAGAAAGTGAAAAAAGCAACAAGCTTATTAATGATTTGATTTCCCACCGGTCCCAACCTCTGAATAAACCTCTGTCCCTGTGAAAGGAAAACGTAAAAGATGGCTGCCATACAAATAATGACAAGTGCAATGACCAAATAATTAATTCCGGTTTGCAGCAACTTGCCTTTAACACTTGCAGACGCCATCAAAGTAAAGATAACCGATATACTGCCCGGCCCGATACTGATAGGAAACGTGATGGGATAAAATATCTTCTGCTCGATGTTTTTCCATCTGAAACCGTCTACATTCTTGCTGGCTTCTTCTTTATCAGACGAACCCGAATCCCCCAACAGCTCCATTGCCGTCTTGCAAATCAGTATTCCACCTCCCAACTGAATAACAGGAATAGCCAGACCGAAAATCAACAGAAACAAATGCCCTATCACCAATGTCCCTACACCGATCATTATAAAATTGAGTGTCAGTTTCTGAATAGCTGCTTTCCGTTGTTGAGGATCGAGGTCTGTAAAGAATCCATTAACGACAAAACCATTTCCCAAAGGATTTATCACCGGAAACAGTGCCATAAACGATGACGAAAATATGATTAGAAGATTGCTTAATGACATAATACCTGTTTTTTGATACTTTATTAATATCTGAGATGTATCTAAAACATAAATGGAACGTTATTGTTTTGAGAATATGCTTTTGCGAAAGGAATCCGCATCGGTTGAATTCCTCGTGAAAGCAGCTTATAATAAACCTTTAACTAGAAATTAAAATTATGTGTACAAGAGTCGTTTATTCGGGAAAAAATGGAATGGTGGCAACCGGCCGGTCTATGGATTGGAAAACAGAAATGCACAGTAATCTTTGGGTATTTCCCAAAGGTATGGAAAGAAATGGAGAAACGGGAGCCAACTCCCTGAAATGGACTTCCAAGTATGGCAGTGTGGTAACTTCGGCTTTCGAGATTGCCAGTACAGATGGGATGAATGAAAAAGGGTTGGTTGCCAATCTGCTGTGGCTGCCCGAAACGGAGTATCCGGTCAGAGATCAAACTAAACCGGGACTTGCCATTACCGCATGGGTACAATATATGCTGGATAACTTCGCCAACGTAGAAGAGGCCGTCGCTTTCATCGATGAGAATACTTTCCAAGTGGTATCGGACATGATGCCGGATGGTTCCCGCCTGGCAACCTTGCATTTATCAATTTCCGATGCAACAAGTGATTGTGCGATATTCGAATATACGGGCGGAAAGCTGACTGTCTACCACAGCAAGGAGTACAAAGTGATGACCAACTCCCCTACCTACAACAAACAACTGGCACTAAACGAATACTGGAAATCAATAGGAGGATTGAGCTTCCTGCCCGGAACCAACCGACCGTCCGACCGTTTTGCAAGAGCCAGTTTTTATATCAATGCCCTGCCCCCAACAGATGATGTGAGGATAGCCGTGGCAAGTGTATTCAGCGTTATCCGTAATACTTCTGTTCCTTATGGCATATCCACTCCCGAATTTCCGGAAATTTCCACCACACAATGGAGAACGGTATCGGATAGTAAGAATCTGCTCTACTTCTTCGAATCAAGTCTGACACCTAATACATTCTGGGTAAATCTGCGGGAAACAGACTTGTCGGAAGGAGCTCCGGTACTCAAATTGTCTATCGCCAACGGTGAAACTTATCATGGAAATGCAACGAAAGAGTTTCAACCGGCACAGCCGTTCAGATTTATGGGAGTAAAAGGATAAAATTATCCCCGGAAACGATCCGTCTGAAGCACACCCAAAAAGTTTTTGTATCTAACTCTTGAGACGTATTTCGATCATTTCCGGGGATAAAATCTGTTTCTTTAACAGCTTGCCATTAATTGAAATAATAAAGGAATACAGCAATTCCTTCCAGCGCCTTCTTCGGTTGGTCTTTTATTTCGATAGCAAACTTAATTTCTGCTTTTGCCACACCACGCAGATTGGTCAGTGAGTGCAAAGTAGTCACCAGACGCACGCTCTGTCCTGACAATACAGCCTGACCGAATTTCATCTTATCCATACCGTAGTTAATCATCATCTTCAGGTTATTTACCTGTATAATCTGATTCCACAGATAAGGAAGCATAGACAATGTCAGGTAGCCATGAGCAATCGTGCTATGATAAGGGCTGTCTACTTTCGCACGTTCCGTATCTACATGAATCCATTGATGATCCAGCGTTGCATCAGCAAAAAGATTAATACGTTCCTGCGAGAGTTCCACATAATCGGAAACACCTATCTGTTGGCCTACTAGTTTTTCAAATTCTTCATACGAATTGATAATTACTTTTTCCATAAGTCTTATCGTTTTTATGGGGGTTATTTACTATTAAATTGGGGACAAAAATAGGAAAAATAAACTGATATGCCACCAAATTTATAAATAAAAGCAAGGAATGAAGTATTTAGGTATGTTTTACAAACCGGAAGCCCGTTTCAGTGCTTCTGACAAAATACTGTAACCCTTGCCATTCAAATGTAAATCGTCGAGAGTCAACTCCGGATTCAGCCTGCCATCCAGCAACAAACGGTCGAAAACATCGAGATAGACAATGTCCGTCCCCTGCAATTTCTCGTATATCTTCTGGTTAAGGACACGAATGAATTGATTCACAGCCGTACTGTAATCATCGTAATCATTACGTGGAAAAATACAGAAAAGATATGTTTTCAGTGAAGGGATGGCAAGAACCGCTTTTACATAACGTTCCACATAATCGTCCATATTTTCATCATTCAACCGATAAATATCATTGGTTCCGAATTGAATGACGACTTGGCAATCGGAAGTGTCTACGGTAAAAGACTCCACATAAGCCAGTCCTTCACCGGGAGCACCATAGTTCAGACATTCCCATGAAGGAAAGTAGACATCCAATGCCCAAAATGCCATGTGACTGTTGCCAAGAAAGGCAAATTTAGGTTTCTCTCCCATTCTATTCATGTTACTTCATTCAATAATTCACGGATTTACTTTACTTTTGCAAAGGTAATCACATTCATTCATATATATAAACCGATGATACATTTTTTCAAGCAACCTATTTCTCACCTTGAGTTACCGGATAAATTCACTTATCCTTTCCACTATACGCCTCATCCATTGTGCGTGTTGGCAGCGGAAGAAGTGAAAGAATATATCGCGAGCCGAGAAGAATGGAAAGAAGAGTTAGCTTTCGGAAAAATGTTCGGGGTGTTGATTGTACAAAAAGAGAATAAGCAAGAGACTACAAAAAAAGAAGCGGTCAATGAAATTGGTTATCTCGCTGCTTTCTCCGGCAATCTGGCAGGGAAGAATCTGCATCCTTATTTTGTCCCTCCTGTCTACGACTTATTGCAACCGGAAGGATTCTTCAAAATGGAAGAAGAACAAATATCTTCCATCAATATCCGTATTCGTGAATTAGAAAACAGTCGTTCTTATCTCGATTCAAAAGAAAAGTGGAAGACGGGAACAGAACAGGCTAAAGCTATTTTGAATCAGGCCAAAGCAGCACTCAAAGCAGCAAAGGAGGCGAGAGAGATTCGCCGCCAATCATCCTCCGCCCTTTCCGAAGAGGAACAAGCCTCCCTGATCCGGGAAAGCCAATACCAGAAAGCGGAATACAAACGACTGGAAAAAGAATGGAAGAAACGATTGGAAGAACTCGAAACGGAAACAAGACACTTCGAGACTGAAATAGAACAACTGAAAACCGAACGGAAGGAACGTTCGGCAGCCTTGCAAAGAAAGTTGTTCGAGCAGTTCCGGATGCTGAATGCCAGAGGAGAAGTGAAAGACCTATACACTATCTTCGAACAGACAGTTCAGAAAGTTCCTCCTGCCGGTGCGGGTGAATGTGCTTTGCCTAAATTGTTGCAATATGCGTATCTTCATCAATTAAAGCCATTGGCTATGGCCGAATTTTGGTGGGGAGACTCTCCTAAAAACGAAATCCGGCATCACGGATATTATTATCCTTCCTGCAAAGGAAAGTGTGAACCTATTTTGCTGCACATGTTGCAAGGACTGGAAGTAGACGAGAATCCGCTGCTAAACTCCATCCATGAGGATGAAGAACTGGAAATCGTATATGAAGATGAATGGCTAGTAGTAGTCAATAAACCGGCAGGAATGTTATCCGTTCCGGGAAAGGCGGAGGACAGAGATTCAGTCTATCATCGCCTGAAAAAGAAGTATCCCGATGCCACCGGACCTATGATTGTACATCGCCTCGATATGGCAACTTCCGGATTATTGCTCGTAGCGAAAACGAAAGAGGTACATCAACATTTACAAGCACAATTTGCTGACAGAAGTATCAAGAAACGCTATACCGCTGTATTGGATGGGGTAACAGCAAGAACAGAGAAGACAGTATCAACGGAAAAGACAACACTACCATTTGGAAGAGCAGGAAGAATCAACCTTCCTCTCTGTTTGAATCCCCTCGACCGCCCCCGGCAAATCGTCAGTAGAGAACATGGGAAAGAAGCGATTACAGAATACCGGATCATCAGTGAATCCGAAAAATATACCCGGATTACTTTCTATCCGTTGACCGGACGAACACACCAATTACGGGTACACGCCGCCCATCCGGAGGGATTGGGTTGCCCCATTCTTGGGGATGAACTTTATGGAAAGAAAGCGGACAGGTTATACCTCCACGCCGAATATATAGAATTCCGTCATCCCATCAGCGGAAAGATTCTATGCATACAGAAAGAGGACGACTTCTAAGCTGCAACCGTGCTTGTGAACACCTGCTTTTTCAACCTGCGATAAACGTAGATAAATGCCGGCACGAGGAACAAGTCTGCCGCTATCCAAGCCATCGGATCACCGTAGCAGACAGCAACAAAGCCGAATGCAGGCACAGCGTAAATGCTGACAAGAATACGCGCAATCATCTCCGCCACTCCCGAAAACATGGCAAGATTGGTATATCCCACTCCCTGAATCGTGTAGCGCAGGATGCACAACAATCCAAGCATCGGGAAGAACATACAGGAGATATGCAGGAATAGCTCGGTATCCAACAGAATTTCCGTTTCTGACGGATCTACAAAGATCAACGCGAAATATCTGGCTCCCACCATCAGAAGAACGAACGTAAATGCCGCATAAACGATCATCATCAAAGCACTCGCCTTGATTCCCAACCAGATACGTTCCGGTTTCCCCGCCCCATAATTCTGTCCGCTATATGTAGCCATCGCAATTCCCAGACTTTCGAACGTACAGATAAAGAACATTTTGATTCGCATGGCAGATGTAAAAGCAGCCACACACGCCGTTCCCAACGCATTATTCGCACTCTGAAGCATGATACTGCCGATAGCCGTGATAGAGAACTGTAATCCCATAGGCACACCGATGTAAAGCAATGTCTTTGCCAGTTTCGCCTGAAACCGGCGTTCTTTCGGACTACCCTGCAATATTTCAAACTTCCGGTACATATAAATATAACAAAGGACAGCCGACAGCCCCTGCGAAAAGACAGTAGCAATGGCAGCTCCCGCCACTCCCCAGCCGAGTACCAGAATACAGAACAAGTCGAGAATGATATTCAGAACAGCAGCGAACAGCAAAAACCAGAAAGGCGTCTTACTGTCTCCCAACGCACGGATGATGCTTGAAAGAAGATTATAGAAGAAAGTGAAAGGAACACCGATAAACGTTACAAGCAAATAAGCATAAGCTCCTTCGAAAATATTCTCCGGTGTGCGCATGATTCGGAGTATGTCCGCACAAAAGAGACTGGTAACAAGAGCAATGACCACAGACATCCCTGCTGCCAGCTTCAAACTGACGGAAACGTAACTGCGCATCGTACTGTAATCTCGTGCACCAAACTTCTGCGCAACGGGAATCCCGAAACCTCCGCAACATCCATTACAGAATCCGAGAATCAGGAAAACAACCGATGTACTGGCTCCCACAGAAGCTAACGCGTTAATTCCCAAAAACTTTCCTACAATTGCAGCATCAACAAGCGAATACGTTTGTTGTAAGAGATTGCCGAGTAAAAGCGGCAATGTGAACTTTAAAATGAGAGGTAATGCCGGCCCTGCCGTCATTTCTTTAGAAGTTGCCATACGTCTATGTTCCAAAATTGGGCGCAAAGATACGGAAAATTCAAGGAATTAGTTCTCGATTTGCGTTCCTCTTTTAGTTGACATAAATCAATAAATGAGTATGAGAGTATGAATACCCCGGTCTATCGTTTCACCAACCGTTTAGGTGAACCATGCCACGAGCATCCCAAGCAGAAGACTTCTGTCAAATCGAACCCCTCCACCGAATCTTCCGGATATTTGGGAACCACTTCACCATCTTCGAGCACATAAACCAGCAGCCTTTCACCTTGTCCATTCTTCACATACATAGCTGCAATCTTGCATTGCGGACACAATAACTTTTTCATGCCGCAAAGATACAGATTGTTTCCGTCAACAACAAGCTCTTTCTAAGAAGTTTAAGAAGCCCGCTCATGATTTACTGTTTATCTATTCTTCCAGAATCCCGGATAAAACAACAGGAGTACGCTAAACAGCTCCAGACGTCCCACCAGCATCAGAAAAGAGAGTATCCACTTTGCCGGATCAGGTAAAGAATTCCATGAAAATGCAGGTCCGCAAGTTCCCAATCCCGGACCGACATTGCCTATACTCGAAATAACCGTACTGACGGACTCGGTAAAGCCAACTCCCAAAAACAAGAGAACCGTCCACCCAATCAGAATCAGGACCAAATAAAAAGCAAAGAAAATCAGTACGGTAGTTACGATAGAAGAAGACACCGTCTGCTTATTAATACGAACGGGAAGCACGGCATTCGGATGGAGCAGATGCTTGAACTCATTCCGGATGGCACGTGCCACAATCAGCAACCGCATATTCTTGATACCTCCACTGGTAGACCCCGTACATCCCCCCGAAAGCATCGCAATAAACAATAACAACCACGTGAAAGGAGGCCACATATTATAATCGTCCGTGGCAAAACCGCAGGAAGTATGCACCGTAGACACTTGGAACAATGCTTTCCGGAAAGCCTGCTCCCAGTCGTAATGATTTTGAAAGACAAGTGCCAATGTGATAAGGAAAGTCAAAATACCCACCGACGCCAGGAACCAGTGCAACTCTTCATCTTTGAACAAACGACTGACTTTTCCTTTCAAACACATCAGAAACAAAGAGAAGTTGATACTGGAAACAATCATAAAGATAGCCACCACATATTCTATATACGGAGAATTCCAGTAAGAAATACTGTTCTGCTTCGTAGAATATCCACCCGTAGCAGTAGTGGCAAACGACTGGCAAATGGCATCAAACAAGCTCATGCCCCCAAACATCAATAAAACAGTTTCCGAAATAGTCAGTACCAGATAAATGGTCCATAACCACTTGGCCATAACATTGATTTTCGGATGGGTACGATCGTGTGTCACTCCCGTAGATTCAGCAGAGAAGAGTTGCACTCCTCCGGTGGTAAAGATAGGAAGAATGGCAATCGTGAAAAACACAATCCCCAAACCACCGATCCATTGCGTCAGGCTTCGCCAGAAAAGCATACCGTGGGAAAGGGATTCAATATCATCGAGAATGGTGGCTCCTGTGGTGGTAAACCCGGACATGGTTTCGAAAAAGGCATTGGTTATCGTATCAATGCTTCCGCTGAAATAAAAAGGAAGCATGCCGAAAGAGGTAAAAAACACCCATGAAAGAGTGACTACACAATATCCGTCTCTCCGGCTCATCTTATTCTCCGCTCCCCGTCCGTAGAGCAGTAACAATCCGCCTACCACAGCATTGATGACACAGGTATAAAGAAAGTATTTATAATCACTTTCCCCGTAACCGGCCGACACTCCGGCACAAAGTAAAAACATCCCCAATTCGATGAATAGCAACATACCCAGCACACGCCCTATCATCTTCCGGTTGATCATGCTATTATTCTTACTCCGAATATACAGACTGTTATCTGAAATGTACTCTTCCATAACTCATGAATTATCTTGTATGCTCCCCTCATAGCCAAGAGTATGCCAAAATGAAAAGGATGCAGATAATTCGCTTATAATCAATGCAATATTTTTTTCATTATGAAAAAGTAATCTCTAAATACCCTACCAAAATGAAAGGGTGATTTTCAAATTAGAAAAAAGAAGAAGGTGTATTTTAACAGAATACGCCTGTATTTCTGCATAATCTTCGCTATCTTTGTCACTTCAAAGTGTAAAAAGAAAGAGATGACAGCATCACACATTGAACGTGAAAAGAAAACAGTAGAATTGATGATCCGCCTCTATTGCCGGAAAAAAGAAAAAAATACAGTTCTTTGTGCCGACTGTGAAGAGTTGCTTCGCTATGCCCATGCCCGTCTCGACCATTGTCCGTTTGGAGAGAAAAAGGGGGCATGCAAGGAATGCACCGTACATTGCTACAAGCCTGCCATGCGCGAACGAATGCGGCAAGTGATGCGTTTCTCCGGACCGAGGATGTTGCTTTATGCACCCTGGCAGGCCATACGACATTTATTGAACCTATAACTTACTAAAAAAAATCAGTAATGAAAAAAGCCATTATCATTGGCGCTACCTCCGGCATCGGACAAGAAGTTGCAAAATGTCTGTTACTGGATGGATGGCAAATCGGAGTAGCCGGCAGACGGCAATCCGCTCTCGAAAACCTGCAACGGGCAGCACCGGATCAGATTCAGATTCAAGCGTTGGACGTAACACAGGAAGATGCAGGCGAGAAATTGAATATGCTCATCGACAAGGTGGGCGGCATGGATTTGTTTCTTCTTAGTTCGGGCATCGGTTTCCAAAATACGGAGCTAAATATGGAGGTGGAACTGAACACGGCATACACCAATGTTGAGGGATTTATCCGCATGGTGGATACCGCTTTCATCTATTTCAGGAAAAACGGAGGCGGCCACCTGGCAGTCATCAGCTCCATCGCGGGAACGAAAGGGCTTGGGGTGGCTCCTGCCTACTCTGCCACCAAACGTTTCCAGAACACTTACATAGATGCTCTCGAACAACTTTCATATTTACAAAAACTAAATATCCGTTTTACCGATATCCGTCCCGGATTTGTTGCCACCGATTTGCTGAATGACGGAAAACATTATCCGATGTTGATGGACGCAGCCAAAGTGGGACGCCACATTGCCTGGTCACTGGAGCGGAAACAACGGATAGTGGTGATCGACTGGCGCTACCGGATACTGGTCTTTTTCTGGAAAATGATTCCCCGTTGGATGTGGAAACGATTGCCTGTAACATAAACTTATAATCTAACTAAAAAATGGAACAAAAATTTTGTCAAAGTTGCGGTATGCCGATAGACGACTCAACTTTTGGAAAAGAAGCAAATGGTAGCAAGAACGAAGATTATTGCCACTATTGCTATGCGGACGGACATTTCACGAAAGAGTGCACCATGGACGAGATGATCGAACATAATCTAAATTTTCTTAACGAGTTCAATAAAGATTCGAAAGTAAAATACACGGTGGAGGAAGCACGGAAAGCGATGAAAGAGTACTTTCCACAGTTGAAGAGGTGGAAATAAAATGTAATAAATATAAACTTTCAGAGATACATTTATCTCTGAAAGTTTATATAAAACCATGTACAACCATTCTCTCCCCCGCTATAAACAAATTCTTTCAAATTCTATATTTCATGTACGTATCAACGTGCGTACTATCTGCATACAAGCCTAAATTCTAAAATTATCCACAAAAAAATATCATTCATAAAAAACACTAAGCGGCAGATTCCCTTTCTTTTTTCCACAATTATACCGTAATCCAAGAGATATGTTAGTAAACAGGAAATATATCTATAAAATTGGGCACAAACGCAATCGTTCATAACTTCAGCTTTTCCGTTCATTAATTCCTTTTTTCTTATTATTTTTATTACATTTGTATATAGAAGCATGCTACGGTGGTTAAGAAACGATGTACATACACTCTACAACCCAATTACCCATTTGATTCGACAGACAAAAATAAATAACAATAAAAATGAATGAAAAGGAGATTCTTCCCAGTGAAAACAGCCAGACAATCTTTGAACAAGGAATAACTGAATTGATGCACGAACAAATTCTGTTTGCGGAAGGTATATATGCCCATATACCGATAAGCATAGAAATGTATGATACAGACGGAATTTTACGTTTCATCAATGATCACGCATTGAAAATGTACGGAGTCAGCGACCGGAGTGCAGTCGTAGGTGTCGTCAACCTGTTTTCCAGCCCTTACATGGATGACCAGCTCAAAGCCAGAATACAAAGCGGTGAGGAAAACATGACGCTGGAATTTGAATATGATTTCAACCGCATCAATGAAGACGAGTATTTTGCTACTTACAACAAAAATAGCATGATCTTCGAAGTCCAGTTAGTTCCTTTACGGAATAAAGCGGGAGATATCATCGGACATATGCTGCTCTCCAATGACAAGACAGCGGTCAGAGAAACAGAATTCCGGACAGAAGAAAACAAGAAAAATCTGGAAATGGCAATGGAAGCCGCCAATATGTCTTCCTGGGTATACGATGTCCGCAAAAAAACATTCAACTCATTGTATGGAACATCCATTGTCAAAAAAGGAATGACTCTGGAGGAAGTATTAAATATATTGCATCCGCAAGACCGTGACCAGTTGAGAGTCGTGTTCTCACAGCTAATAAATAAGGAGATCGAAAACGGACAAATCACATTACGCGCCTACAATGAGGCCGAAAAACAATATCGCCACTATGAGAGCAGAATGCGCCTGTCCTCCGAACATATGGGGAAGTTATTGATTATCGGAACGCAATTGGACATTACCGAGAAACTGGAAATGGTAAAGAAAACACAGGAACTGATAGCCAAACGCGAACTTGCCATGCAGGTGAGCAATATCGTTCACTGGGATTTCGATGTACGTACCTGTAAGTTCGAATCTTACCACGATCCTATCAATGATTATGCAAGCGACAAACTTCTCACCATTACAGAGTATCTGGAAGTCATACACCCCGACGACCGGTCTGTTGTCTACGACGCTATGCAATCCATGCTTTCGGGAAAAGAAGTGACCATCAATTTCACCTGTCGCATGCAAACTAAATATGATAATTCATGGCAATATTGCAATATTCTGGGCGTACCGTTCGAGAAAGACGAATACGGCAATAACATACGTTTCACGGGATTCCGGCAAAATATATCCAAACTTCACCAACTGGACGAGGAAGTAAAGGAACGAAATTACAAAATGGAACTTACTTTCAAGACTATCGGAATGTCTTACTGGGATTTCGATGTCATGACCAGACAGTTCAAAGCATTCAATGACCCGGTAAACGATTATCATCCGGAAAGAGCCATCACCCCGAACGATTACATGGAAGTGGCTCACCCGGAGGACTTGGACTGTATCGGCAAATACATCGAGCATATGCTCCAACGGACAGATAAAGAGTTCAGTTTCCAGTACCGCTCCAAAAGTAAATGGGATGTAGAGTGGCAAACTCTGATAGTAACCGGTATTCCGGTTGAAAGAGACAAGAAAGGAAACGTCACCCGCTACACCGGCATAAAGTTCAACAACACGAAGTGGGAAAAGATGGCACAGGAACTGAAAGAGCTGAAAGAGAAGGCAGAACTTTCCGACCGGCTCAAATCAGCATTCCTTGCCAACATGAGCCATGAAATACGTACACCCCTGAATGCCATTGTCGGCTTCTCCGGCTTAATGGTGCATTGCGATAATCCGGAAGAAAAAGAAGAATACATGAATATCATCGAATCCAACAATGAATTATTGTTGCGGCTCATTAATGATATTCTCGACCTTTCCAAAATTGAATCAGGCATCCTCGAACGTAAGAGAGAGAAATTCAATCTGTCCAAGACCTGCAATGAACTATACATGATGATTCAACAGAAAATCACCAATCCTGACGTAAAGGTCTTCGTAGATAATCCTTATGCGGACTGCTGGATATTTCTGGATGCCAACCGTCTTAAACAGGTATGGATGAATTTCCTCACCAATGCGGTGAAGTGCACTCAAGAGGGATTCATCAAAATGGGATATAGCATAGAAAACGAAGGAATCCGTTTCTACGTGCAGGACTCGGGTGTCGGTATTCCGATAGAAGTGCAGGACAGGGTGTTCGGACGTTTTCAGAAGCTTAACGAATTTGCGCAAGGCACAGGACTCGGCCTGGCCATTTCCAGAGCAATCATAGAAGGTGCAGGAGGAAAGATCGGGTTCACTTCCAAGCCCGGTATCGGTTCCACTTTTTGGGCATGGGTTCCTTGTACTACAGATACACAGGGGACTGACATGGCCCAGGAAAACAAAAAAATATCCGGACCGTCGGTTTCCGTTCCGCCACTTCCTTCATTGAGCGATATCAATAAGAAGGTTTTCAAAGTACTGATTGCCGAAGACAATGACAGCAACTTTTCTTTAGTGCAGCACATTCTCTTCAAGTATAATCTTACACGAGTAAAAAATGGAGTGGAAGCTCTTGAGAAGATACGTAACGAACAGTATGACATCATCCTCATGGATATGAAGATGCCGATCATGGGAGGACTCGAAGCGGTACGGAAAATCAGGGAATTCAATACCAAAATTCCGATTATCGCCTTGACAGCTTACGCATTCGATTCTGACAGAGCGAGTGCCATGGAGGCAGGTTGTAATGCATTCCTCACAAAACCATTAAACAAAAGCCAACTATTAGAACTTTTTTCTACCAAATATTAGTAAAGCACAAACAATTCTGATAACGTCATCCGGACAACGGTTTATACCAGTTCCGGATGGCGTTCTAACCATTTCACCGCATACGAGCAGGTTGCTTTCGGTTTCATCCCGTTGGCCAATGCGTAGCCGTAAGCAGCTTTCACCAGTGCAGCAGCTATTCCGCGGCCTTCTACCGGACGGGGTACAATTGTATGGATAATATCAAGAGAATCACCTATCAGGCGATATTCTACAAAGGCGGTGCGACCGTCTACTTCTGTCTTGAACAATTTTTGTTCGGGCTGATGAATAATTTCGTAATCCATAATTTCTGTTACTTTAAAGTTGGCTTATTGTTCGTTGAGTACTCTTGCAAAATAATCTTGGGTTATTAGCAGGGATTGGGATTAGAGTTGGTCAATCCACTTCAACTGACTCGTATCATATCCACGGCGTTCGGCAACGGTGACGAGTTTCTTCTTGATTGCTTCCGGCAGTTGAGGTGTACGGCTTAGTATCCAGAGATATTTATCGGTACTACTACCTACCAAAGCATAGTTATAATTCTCTTCATCCAGCTCCAAGACGTAATAGTCAGAATAGAAGCTAAGGAAGAAAGACACTTTCAGTTTACCCGGCTGTGCGGGATCGGGTATCTTGGCGTGTCCGTTGGCAGTCTTGCAGATGTCGTAAGGAGAATTACGTTTGCATCCCCGGTTCTCTACACGAATCATGCCGTCGGGACGAAGCGTGTAAGTAGCCGTGACGTCTACAAGTCCATGTTCAAAACGGTTCTCGTAACGGGCTATTTCATACCAGAGTCCCATATACCGGTGCAGGTCGAGAGAGGTAACCGTACTGTGATCCGTACCTCTGAAAAGACGTTCGACATTGGAAATGGAGAAATGAAATCCCGCTTCCGTCAGACGCGTAGGGCGGACTCTCTGACCGGCAGTCAGGAAAGAGGCAGCTTCACCATATAAGATTCGGAAAACTTTTTGAGGAACCACAATCGTTGTCCATGCCTGATAAGCCTTTCCCATCGCATGGGTGAAAGCATTTTGCGAGATCTGTTGCGGGGCAACCAAGTTGTATACACCACGTGTTTCTTCGTGAGTGATAAAGAATTCCATTGCACGACAAAGGTCGTGTATCGATATCCATGGAAAAGCTTGCGTACCGGGACCAATGGCGGTGGCTATCTTTGTGGCCTGTAAAGGACGAAGCATCTGCTGCATCGCTCCCCCGTCCGGAGAAAGCACTACGCCGAAGCGTGTAATAACGAGCCTGGTAGGTTCGGGACAGTGTTTCGCTTCCTTTTCCCACGCATAGCAAAGATCGGACAGAAAGCCTTCTCCACGGGTACGGGTATATTCGTCTACCTCCGCTTCCGAAGGATAATAGCCTACGGCGGAAGCCGAAATCATCAGTTTCGGTTTCGTCTTGACTGCGTTCAAAGCGCGGATAATACGATTGGTTACGACAATACGACTATTGAAAAGCTCCTGTTTATATTCCGGTGTCCAACGCTTATTGATAGGTGCACCTGCCAGATTGATGACAACATCGCAATGGGTCAATGTCTGAATCAAATAACCGGACATACCTTCGCGAAACATCGACCTTCCCAGAGGAATGATCCGGTGTCCGCCCTTTTCTGTGAGATAATTAGAAAGATGTTTACCGATATATCCGGTAGCTCCGGTCATTGCTATATTCATCTTGATTCATTGTTTATTTAACTCTATTAGAAAAACGTATAAAATGCAAGAAAAGTTCTTTGAAAAAGGCAAAATGAGGTTATCTTTGCAAGGTAGACTTAAACATTGAAGCATCCAAAAAGGTTATAAAATGAAAAGACGAATGAAAATCAACTATATTCTTACACTTATATTAGTATTTTGCATCGGTGCTTCCATCCCTGTATTGACAGGCAGCAGCCAAGTGAACGAACAACATTCCGCTAAATCGGAAGTGCCGTATTGCGTTACTCCGCCTACCGTTCCCACACAAGTCACCTTCGACGGGGAAACGATTGATCTCCGGCGCTACGACCGCCGCGAACGGATGGACCGCGAGATGATGGCCTTCACCTATATGCATTCCACCACCATGCTATTGATAAAGCGTGCCAACCGTTACTTCCCCATCGTGGAACCGATACTGAAAGCAAACGGCATTCCTGATGACTTCAAATACCTGATGGTCATCGAAAGCAACCTGAACAACATTGCACGCTCTCCGGCAGGAGCAGCGGGTCTGTGGCAATTTATGCCTGCCACCGGACGGGAATTCGGGCTGGAAGTGAACGATAACGTAGACGAGCGTTACCATATTGAAAAAGCAACCGTTGCCGCCTGCAAATACTTCAAACAAGCGTATGCCAAATATGGCGACTGGATGGCTGTCTCCGCTGCCTATAACGCCGGACAGGGACGTATCTCCTCCCAACTCGAAAAGCAGTTGGCAAATCATGCCATGGACTTATGGCTGGTAGAGGAAACTTCCCGCTATATGTTTCGCCTGCTGGCAGCCAAAGAGATATTCAATAACCCGCAACGTTACGGATTCCTCTTGAAACGGGAACATCTCTATCCGCCTATTCCTTATAAAGAGGTAACCGTCAACACTTCTATCGACGATCTGAACGACTACGCAAAGTCACAGGGAATCACCTATGCCCAACTCCGTGATGCCAATCCCTGGCTGCGCGACACTTCATTGAAAAACAAGACCGGAAAGACATACATTCTCTATATTCCTACACAAGAGGGAATGTATTACAACCCGCAAAAAACCGTTGCCTATAATAAACAGTGGGTCATCGACTAAAAAGGCTTTTTCTTTAATTCCGGCCAAACACTATTGATATGAAACTGAAAGAAAGAATCCATTTTTTTTTGCATGACGAGAAACTGAAACGAAAGTTGTACGTCATCATCTTCGAATCGGACACCCCTGCCGGGAAATTGTTCGACGTGATTCTTATCGGCTGTATTCTGGTCAGCGTATTGCTCGTCATCATCGAAAGCCTGAAAGGACTTCCCACCTATCTGACGACTCCGTTCGTCATTATGGAGTTCCTTTTCACCGGCTTTTTTACTTTCGAATATCTGACGAGGATTTACTGTTCACCCCGTCCCCGGAAATACGTATTCAGCTTTTTCGGTATCGTAGACCTATTGGCCACGTTGCCTCTTTACATCGGTCTGCTTTTTCCGGGCGCCCGCTATCTACTCATCATCCGCGCCTTCCGCCTGATACGTGTGTTCCGCGTCTTCAAGCTTTTCAACTTTCTGAATGAGGGGGAACGGCTGCTCACTGCCTTGCGTGAAAGTAGTAAGAAGATTGCAGTGTTCTTCTTGTTTGTCGTCATTCTGGTGACTTCCATCGGAACGCTAATGTATATGATTGAAGGAACGCAACCCAACTCCCAGTTCAACAATATCCCGAACAGCATCTATTGGGCTATCGTCACCATGACTACCGTAGGTTATGGAGATATTACTCCCGCCACCGGCCTCGGAAAATTCCTTTCCGCCTGTGTCATGCTAATCGGTTACACGATTATCGCCGTACCCACAGGTATCGTATCTGCCTCCATGATGAAAGAGTATAAACGCAGGAGAGACAAAGAATGTCCCAACTGCCATCGCTCCGGACACGAAGATAATGCAGAGTTTTGCAAATATTGCGGCCACAGCCTGGACCCATCCGAAACCAAAGCGGAAGAGAAATAAGTCCTCTATGATCTACGCCGGACGAAATGCTCGAATAAGACAATGAAAACGCATCCCACAGCATAGCAGGCAATATCTCCCCAATCGAACGTAGAACCCAGCACAATTCGGGCTACACGGTTCGTAACGCCCAATGTTTCCACCAGTTGGAAGTATTGCAACACTTCTACGAAACAGGCAAAAAGAAAGACATAAAACGGCATCCGCGGAATCCCCGTCGGTAGAAAGATACGTACAAAGCTATATACCAGCACTACAACCAGCATATCTCCGACATAGGGACGTATGAAACGGTCGCGCACATACAAAGCTATCAACACCTCAATACAGAAGATCACCAGAAAGCTGATTATATAAAAAAATCTTTTCTTCATTATTTGCTCGGTCGCGGGATTAAACATTTATTTGAATCTGCGAATATACGATAAAATGAATTGGATACGTTCAAATATTGCTAAATGATTGATACAAAAAGGGGAAATAATTGTATATTTATAGTCCTAAGCATTTTTCCACAAACAATAAAAAACAGAAAGGAGATTGAACACATGATGTTGAATATGGATTTTGTAATCCGTTTATTGGTTGCCGGAATACTGGGAGCCATCATCGGACTGGATCGTGAATACCGTGCCAAAGAAGCCGGATATCGCACTCATTTTCTCGTGTCGCTAGGTAGTGCTTTGATTATGATCGTTTCCCAATACGGATTTCAGGAAATTATAAAAGAAAGTAGTGTCACACTTGATCCCAGTCGGGTGGCGGCACAGGTTGTCAGCGGTATCGGGTTTATCGGTGCAGGAACCATCATCTTTCAAAAACAGATTGTACGCGGACTGACTACCGCCGCAGGGATCTGGGCAACAGCAGGTATCGGCCTGGCGGTAGGTGCAGGAATGTACACCATCAGCATTGCCGCCACGATATTGACCCTCGTCGGACTGGAACTACTTAGCTATCTATTTAAAAGCATCGGAATGAAAAGCTCAATGGTTTCTTTCTCAACTCCCAACAAAGACATACTGAAACAGATAGCGGACAGATTCAACTCTAAAGACTACCTGATAGTCTCTTACGAGATGGAAACGCAACACACGGGTGAAACAGAATATTATCAGGTTACGATGGTTATCAAGTCGAAGCGAAATAATGATGAAGGGCATCTGCTTTCGCTGATACAGGAATTTCCGGATGTAACGGTGCAGCGAATTGAATAGTCAGACTTTCGCTCCTCTCCCAAAATGGAAATCTACTTCTGCTTTTCCGTCAAATACTTCCAATAACGTACAGGCATATCCTGCCTGTGCTTTCTCGGATTCATGCGTTCTTTGATACAAATGGCCTTGAAATATGTCTTCCAAAGTTGTTGGAAAAGCTTCTCATCCTTGTCCATCAGGCTTTCGTCCAGCATCCCCGTAATCAAATGGGATTCACGGCTGTCATCATCAAACGAGATAGTCGTCACCTCCTGCAAATCATAATAAAATCCGTAACGGCGTTTCATGTCGTAAATAATCCACTTCTGATCGGCAAAACGATCTTTGAAATGGTGAACGGTCAGCGGGAGCGCATTATACTGCGGTTCGAAAGCGGCAAAGAATGTACCGTCGGCAGCTTTCTGAAAACGGACAAACTGCATCAAGTGCACACGTTCGCCATCCACTTTTTTCCATATTTGCGCTAATTGCAAAACATCCGGATCACCAAAGTTGGTTTCAATAGAGCGGGGTGCATCAATTGCTTTACGGATATATCGAAAAATAAGTATTCCTATTTCCGGAAGTTCCGACAGCCAACTTTGCGTGAGGCAACCCAAAGCAGAAGAGGAAACTTTCTTCTGCAATCCCCGCCACACACGCCCGGCCTTTTCTTCATCGGTCACTACCGTATGCAGCTCATCACAAAATAAAGGCAAAGCATCTCCTTCCGACAGCAAAGCATCGGGAAAGGTCTTGCGGAAATAGGCGTCGAACACGGCCGTCAGCAGCCCATCAAAGGTTTTATCATAAATATAAACACTAAACATATTTACTATTAGACAATTCACAATTTACTATTTAAGTTACTATTAGACGATCTACGCTTGGTATCACTTTTGAAATCATTAACGTCCGATGCATACATGATATTTTACAATGCTAACTTAAATAGTAAATAGTAAATCGTCTAATAGTAAATTATTCTTATTCGCCAAAATCAAGCAACAACTGCCGCTCATCCACTTTCTTTTTCGGTTTCGGCAACAACAGACTGCGTACCCGTTGCGGAGAAAGTTCGTTCACCGTCTGCATCTGGAGAGGCAGTTCTTTGCAAGTGATGAAATATTGCGCTTTCTTCATTACTACTCCTATCTTCTTCAGTTCATAAAATCCCAGCCGCGAAAAACGACGGGAAGCAACAATTAGTTTCGCAGACTTCACCCCTACTCCCGGCACACGGAGCAACATTTCGTAGTCCGCCTTATTAATGTCGACAGGGAACTGTTCGGGATGGCGCAAAGCCCACGAGAGTTTCGGGTCTATCTCGAGATCGAGATCCGGATAGGAATCATCCACAATTTCATCTACCTTGAATTGATAAAAACGCAATAACCAGTCAGCCTGATAGAGCCGGTTTTCACGTACTAAAGGCGGCTGTTTCAATGCCGGAAGGCGCTTATCATACGTATTCACAGAGACGTAGCCCGAGTAATAGACACGTTTCATGGTAGGGCGCCCGTAAAGTGCCGACGAAAGAAAAAGAATATCTTTATCTGATTCGGAGGTAGCTCCCACAATCACTTGGGTACTTTGTCCTGCAGGTGCGAAACGGGGTGCGTGGCGAAACTTCTGCCGTTCTTCTTTGCTCTCCAACACGCCTTGTTGAATGTATTTCATCGGAGCAAATACGCTTTTGTGATCCTTCTCCGGCGCCAGAAGTTTCAGGTTTTCTTCTTTGGGAATTTCGACGTTGACACTAAGGCGATCGGCATACAACCCGGCTTCATTCACCAATTCGCGACTGGCTCCGGGAATACTCTTGAGATGGATATAACCGTTAAAACGGTACACTTGCCGCAAATCTTTGGCTACACGCACAAGTCTCTCCATGGTATAGTCCGGATTACGGACCACTCCGGAACTAAGAAACAACCCTTCGATATAATTACGACGGTAGAATTCCATCGTCAGCTCCACCAACTCCGAAACGGAAAAAGTAGCGCGGGGAAGATCGTTGCTACGGCGGTTGACGCAATAGGCACAATCGTAAATGCAATAATTGGTAAGCATGATTTTCAATAGCGAGATACACCGCCCGTCCTCGGCAAAACTATGGCATATCCCCCATCCTCCCACAGTGTTTCCCAGCGTTCCCGGCTTATTGGAACGCACCGTACCACTGGAAGAACAGGAAACATCGTATTTGGCAGATTCTGCAAGTATCTTCAGTTTAGCTAAGACGTTTTCGTTCATCATTCCCAATCTTGATTCTTTTCGCAAATATACGATTTAATTTGAGATAGATATTCAATATGAATCAATACTATATTAAAACCTTATCAGTCGTTTCTTCACGAGTCATGCAATGAATTGCTACATACAAAGATACCCCTTTCTACTTAAACAATTGTCACTATCTGTACTAAAACAATTAAAACTCATTCCACATTAAACCAAAAAGAGGGCATATCGCTTCACGATATGCCCTCTCTTTTTTCTGATATCTTAGTAGTCTTCTAACTATTATTTCTTAGAAGCTTCCAAAGATGCTTTACGGAATTCTTTCATTGCTTTTTCGATTTCCAAAGAAGCCTTACGAGCACGAGTTCCTGCTGCTTTGTTACCGTTTTCGATCTGTGCGTTAGCATCTTTTGAGAAGTCAGCATAAAGAGCTGCTACCTTTTCTACCAATTCTTTCATAATCCTTTTATTTTTTTCGTTAATAATGTGCCGCAAAAATACACTGTTTCCCGAAATAAAAGCATAAAATCAATATTTTTTTTGAAATAATCTTCGAAAAATATCTAAAAAAAGGACTTTTTATCAATTTTACCTACCTTTGTAGCCATGAAACCGCTTACTGATACCGATTATATACATGCACTGATTGCTGAAGGAGAGCACCAGCAACAGGATTTTAAATTCGAAATTTCCGACGCACGCAAAATTGCCAAAACACTTTCGGCTTTTGCCAACACGGACGGAGGACGATTACTTATTGGCGTTAAAGACAATGGTAAAATTGCAGGAGTACGCTCCGAAGAAGAAAAATATATGATTGAAGCCGCAGCACAACTTTATTGCGTGCCGGAAGTGGAATATTCTCTGCAAACATACATTGTGGAAGGACGGCAAGTGTTAGTGGCAACCATCGAAGAGACTCCACATAAACCGGTTTATGCCAAGGACGAAGCCGGAAAGCCCCTAGCCTATCTCCGCATCAAGGACGAAAATATTCTGGCAACTCCCATACATCTCCGCATATGGCAACAGAGCGATAGTCCCCGTGGAGAACTCATCCGCTACACCGAACGTGAACAGCTCCTGCTCGACCAACTGGAACACGGAACTTTACTCTCACTCAACCGTTACTGTCGCCAAACCGGACTTTCACGACGTGCCGCTGAACATCTGCTCGCCAAATTTGTTCGTTATGATATTGTGGAACCTGTATTCGAAAATCATAAATTCTACTTCCGAATAAAAGACGAATAACCACAAACAACCCCAATACTTAATACTTTATACTTAATACTTAACTATGACTTTTATCAACGAGATTAACGACATACTTTGGACGTATATTCTAATTATCATGTTATTAGGATGTGCAGTCTGGTTCAGCATACGGACACGTTTTGTGCAATTTCGTATGATCCGGGAAATGATCGTGCTGTTAAGCGAATCCGCCGGCAAAGGAAAACAGGGAGAGAAACATGTATCTTCTTTTCAGGCATTCGCTATTTCCATCGCCAGTCGCGTGGGTACGGGGAATCTTGCGGGAGTGGCTACTGCCATTGCCATCGGAGGTCCCGGAGCTATTTTCTGGATGTGGGTCATCGCACTGTTAGGGGCTTCGAGTGCTTTCATTGAGTCTACTTTGGGACAATTATACAAAATACGTGGAAAGGATTCATTCATTGGAGGACCTGCTTATTATATGAAAAAAGGGTTGAAACAACCGTGGATGGGAATGCTTTTTGCCGTATTAATAAGCATTACTTTCGGGTTTGCTTTCAATTCTGTACAGAGTAATACGATCTGTGCCGCCGCAGAGCATGCCTTTGGATTCAATCATATTATATTGGGAGGTGTGCTGACTTTGCTGACATTGCTTATCATCTTTGGAGGTATTCAACGCATTGCCCGCGTCAGTAGTATTATCGTGCCTGTTATGGCATTGGGATATGTAGGGCTGGCACTGGTTATTGTCGTACTCAATATCACTCATTTACCGGGTGTTATCGCACTGATTGTCAGCCATGCTTTCGGTTGGGAGCAGGCATTGGCAGGAGGAGTTGGTATGGCATTAATGCAAGGTATCAAGAGAGGACTTTTCAGTAATGAGGCCGGTATGGGTTCGGCTCCGAATGCGGCTGCTACGGCTCATGTCAGCCATCCCGTAAAACAAGGGTTGATACAGACTTTGGCGGTATTTACAGATACATTATTGATATGTACTTGTACGGCTTTTATCATCCTCTTTAGTGGTGCTCCTCTGGATGGTTCGGCTAATGGAGTGCAGCTGACTCAACAGGCGTTGACAAACGAAATCGGTTCTTCCGGCAGTATCTTCGTTGCCATTGCTCTTTTCTTTTTTGCTTTCAGCAGTATTCTGGGAAATTATTATTACGGTGAGGCTAATATCCGCTTTATCACTCACCGGAAGTGGGTACTTCATGGTTACAGGATATTGGTGGGTGGTATGGTGCTCTTCGGTTCACTTGCCACATTGGATATGGTATGGAGCCTGGCAGATGTCACGATGGCGTTAATGGCTATCTGCAATCTGATCGCTATCCTTTTCCTCGGAAAATATGCTATCCGTCTGTTAAATGATTACCGGGCGCAAAAGAAAGTTGGCATCCAAAGCCCTGTTTTTAAGAAAGAGACAATGCCGGACATCGAAAAGGACTTGGAATGTTGGTGAAAACCAACTGTTTTTGTACCTTTGCACGCAAATTGACAAATGGTAGTTATGTTATATACCTCCCACACGCTCAAATAGTAAATTGTAAATAATAAAATTGTAGAGATAACAATGGGCTTATTTGGTTTATTCAAGAAAAAATCCGATGAAACGAAAGTCGGCAATGTAGAAGATTTCATATCACTGACCCGGGTATATTTCCAGTCAGTTATCGCCACAAACCTCGGTATCACTAATATCCGCTTCTTGCCGGACGTAGCTAACTTCAAACGTTTGTTTAAAGTTCCTACTCAAAACGGTAAACTGGGATTGGCCGAAAAGTCTGCTGCACGCAAAATGCTGATGCAGGATTATGGGTTGAACGAGAACTTCTTTAAGGAAATCGACTCTTCCGTGAAACGGAACTGCCGCACTCAAAATGATATTCAATCTTATTTGTTCATGTATCAGGGATTTTCCAATGATCTGATGATGTTGATGGGAAATCTGATGCAGTGGAAGTTCCGTATGCCGTCGATCTTCAAGAAGGCTTTGTATGGTATGACACAGAAAACGGTACATGATGTTTGTACCAAGACCGTGTGGAAAGCTGATGATGTGCACAAAACAGCTGCGGCTGTCCGCCAATACAAAGAGCGTTTGGGATATTCGGAACAGTGGATGACGGATTATGTGTATAATATTGTTCTCCTTGCCAAGAAGGAACCAAAAAGGAAGAATGATGACACGGAAACGAAATAACAAGTCGCTTTAAATGTTAGAAAAGCGTAAAGATTAATAGGATAGAAAAAGCGGGGGTTTTATACCTCCGCTTTTTTTGTTATCTTTATGTACTTTTTTCTTTTGTCTTGATACAAAAGAAAAAGTACCAAAAAGAAAAAATCAAGGCCGCGCCTGCCCGGCTACTTGACGCCATGCAGACGAGGCCGAAGGGACCGTGCGGCGTGAATAATGTATGATAATAATTTTTAAATAGAGAGATTGCTTATGAAACAAAAGAAAATGCTTACACTTACTTTTTCACAGTTGAAACAAATCTATAATCAAGAAATTCCGGAGGTGGTGGAGATGGCTGATAAGAGCTCTTCTGTGGAAGAGTTCAAGGCTGGGATGCTGCGGTTTTTGGAAGTTTGCGGGATAGAAAATGAGGCTGCGGAGGAGGCGAGGGAGCAAATTCGACTCTTACTCCATTATGATGGGCAGAATGTCCATGAACTGTCTACAGGACAGGATATGCCAGTACAGACTATCAGGCTACTTTATGAGTTTCTGACGGGGACGTTGGAAAATATGGAGATGCCGACGGATTTGTTTATTGAAATTTTCCAGATGTTTAAACGGTTAAAGGGAGAGGTTGTGCCTTTGCCATCGCCGCAACGTATCAAAAGTCGGAATGACCGGTGGGAAACGGGATTGGATGAAGAGGTATGTGAGATGCGTGATGAGAATAAGGAAAGGATGTTGCACTTGCTGATTCAGAAGATTGAGAACAGGAAATCGAAGCCTTCGGTGCGTTTTCATTTTGAGGAGGGAATGAGTTATGAAGAAAAGTACAGGTTGGTAAGTGAATGGTGGAATGATTTCCGCTTTCATTTGACGATGGCTGTGAAAAGTCCGAGTGAGTTGAACCGGTTCTTGGGAAATTCACTTTCTTCAGAGACTATGTATTTGCTTTATCGTGCCCGGAAGAAAGGAATGCCGTTTTTTGCGACTCCTTATTATTTATCGTTACTTAATGTAACGGGATATGGGTATAATGACGAGGCTATCCGGAGTTATATTCTGTATTCTCCACGTTTGGTGGAGACGTATGGAAATATTCGTGCGTGGGAAAAGGAGGATATTGTAGAGGCCGGGAAGCCTAATGCTGCGGGATGGCTTTTGCCGGACGGACATAATATTCATCGTCGGTATCCGGAGGTAGCTATCCTCATTCCTGATACTATGGGACGGGCTTGCGGAGGACTTTGTGCTTCTTGTCAACGTATGTATGATTTCCAGAGCGAGCGGTTGAATTTCGAGTTTGAGTCTTTACGCCCGAAAGAGTCATGGGATCGTAAGTTGCGCCGGTTGATGACTTATTTTGAAGAGGATACGCAGTTGCGGGATATTCTGATTACAGGGGGCGATGCGCTGATGAGTCAGAATAAAACACTTCAGAACATTCTGGATGCGGTGTACCGGATGGCGGCACGCAAACAAAGGGCGAATCTTGAACGTAAGGATGGAGAGAAATATGCGGAATTGCAACGGGTACGGTTGGGATCACGCCTGTTGGCTTACTTGCCGATGCGTATCAATGACGGACTGATTGATATTCTGCGAGAATTCAAGGAGAAGGCATCGACCATCGGTGTGAAACAGTTTATTATTCAGACTCATTTCCAGACACCGCTGGAGGTTACTCCTGAAGCTAAAGAAGCGATTCGGAAGATTCTTTCTGCAGGATGGATTATTACAAACCAACTAGTATATACAGTAGCTGCTTCACGTCGAGGGCATACGACCCGGCTTCGCCAGGTGCTCAATTCATTGGGGGTGGTGTGTTATTACACTTTCTCGGTAAAGGGATTCAATGAGAATTATGCGGTATTTGCACCCAACAGTCGTTCGATGCAGGAACAACAGGAGGAAAAGATTTATGGCTGGATGACACAGGAACAGGAAGAGGAATTATATAAGATATTAGAAACGAAAGTCGGAGCGGAAAAGGAGCCCAAAGAAGATGTTGCCAAGCAATTAAGACGCTTCATGAGAAAACATCATTTGCCTTTCCTTGCTACAGATCGCAGTGTACTGAATTTACCGGCTATCGGTAAGAGCATGACTTTCCAGTTGGTGGGACTAACAGAAGAAGGAAAACGAATTCTACGCTTCGAACATGACGGCACTCGTCATCATAGCCCGATTATCGATCAGATGGGGCAGATTTATATCGTAGAGAATAAATCGCTAGCTGCTTACCTGCGCCAGTTAGCCAAGATGGGAGAAGATCCGGAAGACTATGCTTCTATCTGGAATTATACGAAAGGAGAAACCGAACCTCGTTTCAGCCTTTACGAGTATCCTGATTTCCCCTTCCGTACAACAGATAAAATGAGTAATTTAAGTATTAAGGAATAAGAAATAAGTATTAAGTATTAATCGACAAATATCAAGCGTAAACCAGCTGCTTCGGTGGTAATACTTAATACCTAATACTTAATACTTATTTTTCATTCTTTTACCCGTATTACTATATTTGCAATAATTGCAGTTAAGCCTCCGGTGGTGATTCCTGAAGAGAAGATACTTCGAATTGCTTCCGGAGTTTGTTGTAATACATCCGGCATTAATTCTACACCCAAGCCTAAAGAAAGGCTGACTGCTAATACTAAAGTCTCTTTACGTCCTATTTCTTGTGAGGAGACAATACGGATTCCTGCAGCGGCTACTGTGCCGAACATCAATAAAGTGGCACCGCCTAATACAGGATCGGGCATTAAAGAAAATACGGCACCGACAATGGGGAATAAACCTAAAAGAACGAGCATTGCTGCAATATAATAGCCGACATAGCGGCTGGCTACTCCGGTCAGTTGAATAATACCGTTGTTTTGTGCAAAGATGGAGTTTGGAAAAGAGTTGAATACACCGGCGAGAAAGGAGTTGAATCCATCCGCCATTACTCCACCGGAAACTCGTTTCAAATAGGAATCTCCTTCAATGGGAAGTCCGGAAATCATAGAGTTGGCAGTTACATCACCTGTTGCTTCGATGGCTGTGATTAGATAAACCAAGCCAATGGCTATGAAAGAAGATACATTGAAATCAACACCGTATTTGAAAGGTTGGGGAATATTAAAGCTCATCAGCATTTCCATATTTAACGAACTCATATCCACTTTTCCTAAGACAAATGCCAAGGCATAACCAAGACAAAGTCCGAGCACAATGGAACTCATACGCAGGTATTTATTCCGGCAACGGTTAAAAAACAAGACGCTAAGCAGCACCAGTGCTGCAATGGACAGATTTTCCCAAGTAGCAAATGTACCGTTATCCATAGCCGCATATCCGCCTCCGCAAGATACAATACCGACCTTTATCAGGCTTAATCCGATCAATAGTACAACAATACCGGATACCAACGGAGTAATGATATTGCGCAGATACTTGAATGTGCGGCTGACAATCATCTCGATAGGTGCGGCAGCCATACAGGAACCGAATATCAAGGGCAAACCACCCACCAATCCGGTGGCGATGATAGGGCCGATAAAAGAAAAACTGGTTCCCTGAATGCAGAGTAACTTTGCTCCTATCGCACCCAAACGACGGCATTGTATGAAAGTAGATACTCCCGAAGCAAAAAGAGACATGGAAACCAGAAAGCTTGTCTTTTCCACATCCAGTTTCAGGGCACTCGCGATGATTAGCGGGGGTGTAATAATTGCTACGAAAATAGCCAGGAGATGTTGTAAAGCCGCAAACAAGGCGTCTTTAAAAGGGGGACGGTCTTCTACGCCGTAGATTAAATCAGTTTTCATTTAACAGGTGTTCTATATATTTTTAACTTCCGCAGAGGGATAGACAGAGATTCTTCCGGAATTTAGGTTTTCTTAGTTCAGTGTCCATTTGAGGGCGAGTGTCGGGATAACATAAAAGCCATCACGACCGCCAAAGTTATTACTCAATTCGACTTCGGAGCCAACACTAAGATTGAAATTTTTATTTACTCCTTTGATTTTGTTCAGGTTCACCCAGAATTGTGGTTCGGAGAGGAAGATAGTCTTTCCGTAGTTGGTTTCTTCACGCCACCAGTCGGCAAAGCCGGAGAAAGTGAGCAGATTGCGGCAGAAATTTACGTACCACGTACCTGTCAGCTGGAAGTTGTTGGGTGATTGGTGTTTCTGAATATACTTATACATAGCAGTCAGCGTGAAGCCTTTGGAAAAGGAAGCATTATTAAAAGTGTAGGTAGCTCCTGCCAGATAAGCATTTTTATAAGACATGCCTTTCGATAATCCACCGTTATATTCAAGATGTGCAGAAAAAGGACCTTTCCAGAATTTCAGTTCACGCGCTATTTCCCAATAAGCGGAAGCGACACCTTCGGAAGTGTAATCCATATCGACAAAGAAATAAGTGCTTCCCCAAGTATCAGGCTGAAACTTCTCCACTGTGGAGGTGAGCAGCGGGCGACCTTGCAAATCTTTATCGTACAAAGAACGTCCGAAATCATAATGTAGCTGAATGTTTTGCGCCTGCAATCCCGGTACGGCAGAGAGCAACATACAGAGGAAAAGAGCAGAGATAATTTGTTTCATAAGTAAATGTGTTTAAATGAAGATGCAAAAATAGTTAAAGCTACACATATAAACACATTACTTCTGTCTTTTTTTATTCCAGGTTATTATTTCCCGTATCCCACCAGAGTCTTGTACCTCCATGGTCATCTCCGCCTAAAGCCTCGACAAGAGCAGAATATTGCTCCGAGTCTTCTGTCTGCAATGTACCTGGGAAATTAAGACGGCGCACCATGATCTCCGTGTCGATGCATCCGCTCCTACTATGATTGAATCGAACGGGAAATAAACGGGGATATCCCGTCCGTCTTTGTTCGGTCCAGGCTTCGCAACCTTCCGGGAACATGGCAATCCATTTCTGCGTGATAATCTTCTCCAGTTTGGTCTCCTTATCATCCTGCGGATTCCATTTGGGAGTGACTTTACAACGGGCCTCTATATTATTTTCTTCATCATAAGTGTCTATAAAGTCGGAAGCTGTCAGCTCACTTTTCAGGTAATCCTCCACCCCATAAATTCCCCATTGATGAAAAGAGGTAGTTACACCGTTCCGGTAACAAGCTTCTTCATCTTCATCCGTCCATCCGCGCAAAGCAGCTTCGGCACGCAGAAACCAGACTTCCGAAGCAGTCATCAGAGGTGTATCGGTATCCTGCTTGACAAACAGCTTTGACAATCCCGAATAATGACTATGAGCAAAGCAGGTTCCCTGGCGAATTCCACGATACTGTCCTTTAAGGGCCTCATCCGTACAGGGTTCAAAATAAATTTCCAAACGGGGATCGTTATATCCGGTCAAAATTGATTCCATGTTAGCACTCATGTAAGTTTCATTCCAGACACGGTTAAGTTCTCCCAATGGATTGGTATACCCGGATTTGGTAGAAACAAACACTCCTCCTGTTTCCGCTTCAAAGAAGCCGTAACCGTTTTCCTTTATTTTCTGTATTTCAGAACGCGCCTTATCAGGAGCAACAGAAGCAAGGCGCATTGCCAGACGCAAACGCAGGGAATTGGCAAACTTTACCCAGGAAGGATATTTCCCGTCCAACAAAATATCAAAACGTGCAAATCCATTGGATTCCGGTTTCTCATCTATATAGTTGGTGAGAGCAACTACAGCAGAATCGAGTTCATTGAAAAACTCATAATAGACATCCTCTTGTTTATCCGGACGGTAATGTTTTTCGGCATTAGCAAAATTCTTATAAATGATAGGACCATAATAATCCGTCACACGGTGCATCGCTTCCACCTTTAATATTTTCGTTATCCCGAACAGAGCAGGATGTGTATTCCGGGTAGCATTCTCCGACTGATATATCTGTGGGAAAATATAAGAATACATGTGTGTCCACATGGCGCTATTCCAGCCATCCTGCATATTATAATCGGAGTTATGCGAGCCCCCGTTCAGCGGTTTGCCGTCATGCATATACCCACTGAACATATCCGCGTTCAGATTCTGTATCAGCTGGAAAGGCCAGTTCTTTCCTTTTCCGTAATCGTAATTAAAATAAATACCTTGCTGAATAATTCCCAAACGGATTCCATAGCCATTGTCATCAATAATCAAGTCATCATCCGTGATACCGGACAAATCGGTATTGTAATCACGGAAGTTACCGGTACAAGCTACGGAAAACAGCAATAACCCCAACAAATATAGATATACAGATTTTCTCTTCATTTCTCTCTCTTACCTTTAAAATTCACATTTCAGAGTAAAGCCCAGACTACGGGTCGTAGGCATTCCGAACACTTCAATTCCTTGATTATCATTTCCGGTAGAAAGTACCAGATCCGGATCAAAAGGAGCTTTCTTATACAAGAAACATAGATTGCGGGCTACAAACGAAAGCTGAACATCTTTCAGCACCTTCGTTTTCTGTATCCACTTCTTGGAGAAATTATAGCTCAAAGATACTTCACGCAACCGCAAGTTGGTAGCATCATACATATAATACTCCGTCACCCCGGCACGCCCGCCTACTATTTTATAGAATCCTTTCACATCGTCTATACGCTGACCGTCGAGCATTACATATCCCCTGTCACGCGCATCAGCCGTTATTTCAGATACTCCATAAAGATCCATTTCCGCCTGCGTCTGCGAAAGGACTTTGCCTCCATAACGCCAATCAAGCAGAAAATAAAGGGTGAAGCCTTTGTAAGAGAACGTATGATCCCATCCCATCATAAAGACAGGGTTGGCATTTCCCACTTTCACCGTATTCCCATCGCCCTCCACTAATGGAAGTCCTTTATTATCACCCTCTGTTTCGTAGACAATATTGCCTGCATCATCACGCACAAAGGCCTTACCATAAATATCACCGATAGAACCGCCTTTAATAAGTTTCATAGCATAACTGGAAGAAAAGCTCGTAGGTCCGTAGACTAATTCTTTCAGCTCATCGTGCAATTTCACTATCTTATTCTTGTTGGTAGAGAAGTTTACGGAAGTTTTCCAAGTAAAACTAGGAGTTAATATGGGAGTCCCATTCAACGTCACTTCCCATCCCCGATTCTGAATATTTCCTGCATTTACATATCGATAAGCATACTTATCCCCTGCAAGTGCAGACAGTTTGAAAAACTGATTGTAAGTATTGGTACGATAATAAGTCAGATTAATACCCAAACGGTGTTGGAAGAATCTCCATTCTGTTCCAAATTCCATTGCATGAGTCATTTCCGGCTCCATTTCCTTGAAAGGTGCGGCATCATTCGCCTGTATCTCGCCACCGGCATTAATCTGCGAAGAGGGATTAGTGATATGCGGAGGAATATCATTTCCGACTTTACTGTAAGCGCCACGCAATTTAGCGAAAGAAACCCATTCGGGTAACTTCACCCATTTATCAAGTAGTATGGAGAGCCCTACAGAAGGATAAGCGAATCCGGTTTTTTCATGGCTGGTATAAGACAAGGTTGACGCCCAGTCATTACGGGCCGTCAAATCAAGGAACAATTTCTCCTTATAACCGATCTGTGCCGTACCGAATATAGATTGCAACTGACGATGCTCATCTATTTTCTGGTCAATACTGGCAGAACTGTTCATAACGATATTGGCAATATTAAACACATTAGCAAATTTCAAAGAAGCATTCTTCGAATCATAACGGGTAGAATTTCTGATTCGGTCATTTATACTACCACCAATCGCCGCATCCAGTGTAAAATCCCCCCAGATTTTCTTCACCATCGCCATGACATCACCATACATCTGCGTTTCCTGATAATCCATCTCAACATATCGTCCGTTCGCTCCACACAGAGCGGTGGCGGTAGACGCATAGAATTTTTGGCGTAACTTGTCCGCCCAGTAATCCATGTTGCCACGGGCTTGAATCGTCAGCCATTCATTAACTTTAAAGTTTGCTGAAAGAGAAAGGATAACGCGCGTACGTGTTTCTTTACTTTGTATACGGTTCGTTATCCAGTATGGATTCTGTTCGAAGTCTTCGGTAAACGTATGCCAATTCTGCACACCCAGTTTCCGTTCTTCGTCATAGGTTTCAAAATGATCTTTATAATAAGACAGATCCTCCCCACGAGGGAAACGATAAAGCCCTACCAATGGATTCATATAGAAACCTCCCGATACCGGCTTATTCTCGACGGTCTGTTTCATGACATTTACACTACCATCCAGTTTCAGACGTTTGTCGAACATGGTAGCCGTCTCACGCAAGTTTATATTATGCTTTTTCAGTTTATTCTTGTCGATAATCCCCTTTCCGGTAGTATTGGCATAGGAGAAATAAGTTTGCAGGTTTTCATTTCCATAACTGATAGATACGGAAGTCATCGAAGTCAATCCGGTACGGAAAAAGTCATTCAGATTATCATAAGCCATCAGATTCTCTTTCTCGCCCCAACTGTCTACCACATCACTGACACCATAACGATTCTGCATTTTAGGCATACTGAATGCTTTCTCGAAAGTGAGTCCCGTAGAAAAATTAATATTCCTTTGTCCGACAGAGTTTCCTTTTTTAGTCGTAATAAGAATCACTCCGTTAGCAGCCATGCTACCATATAAAGCCGCAGCAGGAGCACCTTTCAGAATACTGATGCTTTCCACATCTTCCGGATTCAGGTTAGAGATTCCGTCTCCCCCATCACGATTTCCTGCATTAGCCGTCCCCCCAATAGCCGAATAAGCCTGTTCGGAAGAGGTGTTCGACATCGGTACTCCATCTATTACATAAAGCGGTTGATTATCACCGGATACCGAACGGATTCCCCGGAGACTGACTTTTGCGGAACCACCCATACCGGAAGAATTCTTATTGATTTGTACACCGGCAGCTTTTCCCGCTAAGGCAGTAATCATATTTATTTCTTTCACCCGATTCAGTTCCTCTCCCTTGATTTTCTGCACAGAATAAGCTAATGAAGCTTCATCCTTTTCAAGTCCCAAGGCCGTTACAATGACATGATCAAGCATCACCGCATCTTCCTGAAGACGTATTTCAAGCACATTCCGACCTGTCACATTGACATCTACAGTCTTGTAACCCACAAAAGAAACCTGTAAGACAGCACTATCCGGCACAGATAAAAAGAACTTTCCATCAATATCGGTCACAGTACCATTGGTTCCCCCCCTTTCGCGTATTGTAGCACCGATCAGTGGTTCACCATAGATATCAATTACACGCCCTCTCACGGTATTATGATCAGAAGGAACTTCTATCGTCCCTCTTAACGCTTGTTGCTCCGAAGCATAACAATTTCCTCCCGCCAGGAAAAATAGGCCTATTAAGAAGCAACTCACAAAAACTTCTTTTTTCAATGATATAATAAAATATTGTTTGTTCATCACGCCGCAAAAATAACTAATTATTTTAAATCTAGCATTTTTTCTCATTGATTTTGAGGGAAATAAACATTATCACTATTTTTGTACGAAATTAAAATGAAAGGAATTATGGAAATCGAAACACATCCGCTAGAACCGTTTCTCCCAGCGAAATCAAAACTTCTGATGCTAGGAAGTTTTCCGCCACAGAAAAAACGTTGGTCTATGGAGTTTTACTACCCGAACCTAAACAACGACATGTGGCGTATATATGGGATTTTATTCTTTAATGATAAGAATCACTTTCTAAATTCGACACTAAAATCGTTCTGTCGCGAGCAAATCATAGACTTTTTGAACGAAAAGGGGATTGCCCTATTTGATACCGCTTCATCCATTCGCCGGTTGCAGGATAATGCATCGGACAAGTTTCTTGAAGTAGTGGAAGCTACCGATGTTGCAGCATTACTGCGGCAACTTCCCGAATGCAAAGCAATCGTCACCACAGGCCAAAAAGCAACGGACACTCTTCGACAGCAATTCGACATAGAAGAGCCCAAAGTAGGTGATTACTCCGAATTTGTTTTCGAAGGACGTGCCATGCGGCTTTTCCGGATGCCCTCATCATCAAGGGCGTATCCATTAGCATTGGACAAGAAAGCGGCCGCTTACCGGATTATGTTTCAGGATTTACAGATATTGAAGTGAAGTTCAAGTATTAAGTATAAAATATCAAATATTAAATTATAAATGAATATGGCAACATTATTTTTGCAGTACCCGGCATGCAGCACATGCCAAAAAGCCAAGAAATGGTTAACAGAAAATAACATTGAGTTTACCAACCGCTTAATCGTAGAAGAAAATCCTACGGTGGAAGAATTAAAGGCATGGATTCCGCGCAGCGGTCTGCCGGTGAAGAAATTCTTCAACACGAGCGGATTAGTATATAAAGAGCTGAAACTAAGCGAGAAGTTACCTACAATGAGTGAGGAAGAACAGATAGCACTATTGGCAACTAACGGTAAATTGGTGAAACGCCCATTGGTAGTGACAGACAGCTTCGTTCTGGTCGGTTTTAAGCCCGATGAGTGGGAAAAATTAAAATAATTCAAAACTTATTTACCCGAATGTTTGGAGATTCAGAAGTTTCTACTACCTTTGCAGCCGCAAACACGGGAGTAGCTCAGTTGGTAGAGCACCGGTCTCCAAAACCGGGTGTCGGGAGTTCGAGCCTCTCCTCCCGTGCAGAGTTAAATAGCTGTAAACGATAAGTTTACGGCTATTTTTCGTTTCAGGTCGGACGAAATTCGGACGAAAGAAATGATAGTGACGCCATCCGACAAAGATAGTGACGGTATACAACAGCGATAGCGTCACTATCCCGAACATATACCGTCACTATCATTTTCTACGATTATCCATCTGGAATTCTACGTTCATTCATATCTGCGAATCTTACGCATAGTCACATAGCGTACACTCACAATGACTCCTACACGATTTCCTAGTTCTTATTCGTTCTTTCCAATCCCTTGGCAGCCTCAACCAGACGAATGAATTCTCTTCTATATCCTTTATCATCATTATTCAGTCCCTGTTTGGCCAGATTAATCACTTTATCGTAACTGGCATTTCCTTTGAAATCAGAGTCCCGAAGCAGCTGTCCGAACATAGCCACTGCAGAAGCAAAGCGGAAATCGGAAGAAACATTATTATCTTTATTATCAACGAAAGAAAGTTCCATTTTCTTGCTGACATCTTTATCCGGAGCTTTATAACGCAGTTTCACAGTCAGGAGATCATTAGAGCCTGTCGGTTTCACTGCCACTTTCTCTTTCTTCTGATATTTCAGATCGTCTATTTTACCCACATATTCATTCTTTGCACCGGTAGGAATCACTTCGTAAAAAGCAGTTACCGTATGTCCCGCACCCATATCTCCGGCATCTTTAGCATCATTATTAAAGTCTTCGTCTTTCAACAGACGGCTTTCGTAACCAATCAAACGATACGCCTGCACTTGGGAAGGATTAAATTCCACTTGCAGTTTGACGTCTTTCGCCACCGTATGCAATGTAGCACCGAATTCGCCTACTAAAACACGGTTGGCTTCCTGCAAGTTATCTATATAAGCATGATTACCGTTTCCCTTTTCTGCCAACACCTGAATCTTCTTATCTTTATAATTACCCATACCATAACCTAATACGGTAAGGAACACTCCACTCTTACATTCTTTTTCAATCAATTGTTCCAATCCTTCGGCGGAAGAAACACCCACATTAAAATCACCGTCGGAGCAAAGTATGATACGATTGTTGCCATTAGAGATAAAATTCTTCTTGGCTATTTTATACGCCAACAGGATACCCGCACCACCTGCCGTAGAACCACCTGCCGTCAATTCATCTATCGCTTCACGAATCTTCTGTTTGTCACTACCCGGAGTGGCCTCCAGTTTCACACCGGCACTGCCTGCATAAGTCACGATAGCTACTTTATCTTTATCCCGTAAGTTGTTTACCAACAATTTGAGAGATGATTTCACCAAATCCAACCGGTTGGCTCCCCACATAGAGCCGGAGACGTCAATCAGAAACACCAGGTTAGATGCAGGCAAATTATCCGTCGGAATTTCTCTAGCTTTCAAGCCGATACGCACAAGACGGTGATCCGCATTCCAGGGACATGCTCCGGCTTCCATCGTGATTTTCACAGGATCACTTCCTGTCGGTCTCGGATAATCATAGGAAAAGTAGTTCACTAATTCTTCTGTACGGATAGCATCTACAGGAGGCAATTCCCCTTTATTGATAAAACGACGCATATTACTATAAGAAGCAGCATCTACATCAATAGAGAAAGTAGAAAGCGGAGCATCCGACACACTCTTAAATCCATTCTCCTGAATCTGCCCGTATTCTTCCGCATTTACAGCATCATACATGATTCCCGGTGTCGGACATACCGCCATATAAGCAGCAGACACCGATTTAGTAGCCTTTAGCTCATGCCCGTATCCTACCACTACACATTCTTCCAATACCACATCATCAGCTTTCATCTTCACATCCAGCGTAGCCGATTTCACCACCCTTCTCTCTTGCTTATACCCGATATACTGAAACAACAACGTCTCCCCCTTCTTGGCCTGAATTGTGTACTGGCCCTTCATATTCGTTATTGCCCCCTTCGAAGTACCCTTGATCTGTACCGAACAACCTACAAGCGGATTTCCATCCTTTGCATCCGTCACCGTACCCGACACAGTAATAACTTGCGCATTCATCCTACCTAAAGAAATAACCGCCATTAGCAGTACGAGCATCATCGCTCTGAATTGATTTGTTTTCATAACTTCTTATTTTAAAATGTTACTATTAGTTCGCTTTTATTATAGAGATGCACATTTCACACAGATTCCATAAAGGCATCAAACTTTTTTTTTATTTTTAGTCTTACAGTTGTTATTTTTAGTCTCAATCCCTATCTTTGGCAATCAATAGATGTTGTTTTTCAAAAGAAAAATATTAAAACTATCGGACGAGGAATTACTAATACATTATACGAAGTCCGGCGATACGGAATATTTCGGCGAATTATATAACCGATATATCCCGTTACTATACGGACTTTGCCTGAAATATCTGCATGATGAAGACCGGGCACAGGAGGCGGTCATGCAGTTGTTTGAAGATTTATTGCCTAAACTGGGAAATTATGAGATAAAAGTGTTCAAGCCATGGCTCTACCGGGTGGCAAAGAATCATTGCCTGCAACTTTTACGAAAGGAAAATAAAGAAATTACGTTAGATTATACCGTTAATGTTATGGAATCCGACGAATTTCTGCATCTATTAAGTGAGGAGGAAAGTTCAGAGGAACAACTAAAGGCATTACATCACTGTCTCGAAAAGTTGCCCGAAGAACAACGGACCAGCATTACGCGTTTCTTTTTAGAGGAAATGTCGTATGCCGACATTGTGGAACAGACCGGATTTACTCTGAACAATGTGAAAAGCTATATCCAAAACGGAAAGCGAAACTTGAAAATTTGTATTAAGAAACAAGCCCTATGAAACTATTGGACTACATACGAGGACTCCGCAAAGGAAAAGAGGCACACCGGCTGGAAAAAGAGTCGATGCAGGACCCTTTCCTGGCTGATGCTATGGATGGATACAACCAGGTGGAGGGAAATCACGAACAACGGATCGAGAAACTGCGGATGCAGGTTTCTGCTCATTCGGCAAAGAAAAAGAACACTTATGCTATCACCTGGAGCATCGCTGCATGTCTGGTTATCGGATTCGGTATCAGCAGTTATTTCCTGTTCCTGAAAAAGAGCATGACAGATGAAGTGTTTATCGCTGAAGAGTCTGTTCCTGCAAAGTTGCCTGAAGCTGCAATACCGGCAACTCCTACAAATCCGGCGACTCCGGCAGCTCCTGTAACCCCGCGAAAGGAAATCGCGCTGGCTGCCACAAAGGTCAAAACGGATTCTACCCCTATTTCCGGAATTGCTGTGAAACAAGCGGACAAGAAAGAGATGAGTGCATCCGCAGTAATAGAACCGATGATGGAGGAAGCCTTGGAGCAGACTGCTGAATTGCAAGAGGTAGCAGCAACAATGGATACTTCCGAGTCCGCTTCCGACAAGAAAATGAGAATGGCTAAAGTGGTGACTATTCCCAACAGTAACATTATTCAGGGAAAAGTGACCAATGAAAAAGGAGAACCGATCATCGGGGCCAGTGTGGCATATAAAGGGACAAATATCGGAACCATTACGAATATGAACGGAGAGTTTTCGCTGGTTAAAAAGGAAGGTAAAAAACAGTTGACAGCGCAGTTCATCGGATATGATCCGGTAGAAATTCCGGTAGATACCAGCCAGACAATGCTCATTGCCATGAACGAAAACAAACAAACGCTTAACGAAGTGGTGGTAGTGGGATACGGAACAAATAAAAATAAGAAGTCGACAACTGTCGTGACGGCTAAGGAGCAGGCAGACAAAGATATTACTCCGCAACCCGTGATTGGTAAACGCAAATATCAGAAGTACCTGAAGGAGAATCTGGTTCGTCCGACGGATGAAAAATGCGCACAAGTGAAAGGGAAAGTGGTATTAACTTTCCTAGTTAACAAGGAAGGGCGTCCCTTCTACATCAAAGTAAAAGAGAGCCTCTGCGAATCTTCCGACAAGGAAGCCATCCGCCTGATTCAGGAAGGTCCGGACTGGATTTATGGCAATAAATCAGTGGAAATAACCGTCAAATTCGAATAGGACAAAAATTTGTGAATGTAAAAGATTAAATCAATTCATAACTGGCCATCTGTATCGGCATATCCAGATTGTGAAGTACTTTCTCCAACAGAATACCCTCCCGATTGTCATATTCATACCCGAAAGTGGCACGGATTCCTTGCAGGATAAATTGAGTGGCACGGTCTAATGCCATCGGCAAGCTGTCTCCCTGCATCAAAGAGCCGGTTATGACACTTGTAAAAGTATCTCCCGTACCGGGATAATGTGCAGGCAGATAAGGACAGGTCACTTTCCAGTAGCGGTTTCCCTGACGGTTATAAGCGTAGACAGACGTTTTATGGGGTTCATCATGCACGGGGACACTGGTTATGATAACCACTTGCGGACCTTTATCAGACAAAAGGCGAAGATATTCTTTCAGCTCTTCATCCGTGTTGTCTGCTTTATAGGGTTCATCCAATAAATAAAATAATTCCGTCAGATTGGGAGTAATCACATCTGCTTTGGTTATCAGGTGGCGCATTTCTTTCACCATCTTCCTATCAAAGTTAGTGTACAGCCGGCCGTTATCTCCCAACACCGGATCGGCAACTATCAGGCTATCCGGCTGGCGAAAGTCCTTGATAAAATCAGAAACAATCTGAATCTGTTTCGGAGAGCCCAGATATCCGGTGTAGATAGCATCAAACTTCACCTCCAGTTTCTTCCACTGGGCAATAATCTTCGGCATTTCGTCCGTCAGGTCGAGGAAGGAGAAACCGGGATATTGCGTATGGTTGGATAATACAGCCGTAGGAAGCGGACAAACCTGAAAGCCCATGGATGAAAGAATAGGAATAACGACAGTGAGAGACACGCGTCCCATTCCCGAAAGGTCATGAACGGCGGCTATTTTCTTTACTTTATTGGCATACATATCATTTAAATTTAAACATTTGACTACTCTTCTATGAACGGACCGGAACAGAGGCTCTATTTACAATAAACAGAAGTTCTGTTTATACCGAACAGAGGCTCTACTTCCTACCAATAGAGCCTCTGTTTTAAAACACTAGATTAATATCACTAATACGTCCCGTGCCCCATGTGCTCCCATCACCAATGCCTGCTCAATGTCGGCAGTCTTTGAAGGACCGGAGATGAATGTTCCGAATTGATATTCCTGTCCATCCAGTTCGCGGTAGGCATCATACATGGTATCCACTATTTTATTCCGGTCGAGCAGGATAACCAGCTTCTCCGAGATAAAATAAATAGCTTTATATTTCACCGTCTGCGGTATCCAAATAGCTCCGTTCTCGGCAACTCCTATTTCTCCTTTCACTACGGCTACATCGGTGCCATCCAACTCTTTCGGATCATCCAGATTGTCAGGATTGAATGTCGCGCAGGAAATATCCGGTAAGACGGAAGCAATGCGCATAGCATCCGGATAAGTCCGACGTATGACCGCATTCACATCTTCTCCTTCGCCCAATACCACTGCTGTGCCACCCACCGCACGACTGATTGCACAAAATTGTTCTATCTTATCAGGATACGACAATCGTTTCATATCCGCAATATCCGGTTTATCATAACGAGTTTGCGTATTCTTGCGAATACTGGCTAATATCTCTTCTCTGCTGCTCATTTGGATTCCTCCTTTCCCTGTACTTTGTTTTTCTTCCACATTTCATTGAACGACTCTTTGGCAAATTCCGGCAGTTCACGCCCTTTTCCCCAATCGTCGAGATCGTTGTATTTCATAAAACGGGGCAGACCGTTTACTACCGGAGCCGCCCACAAAGCAGCATTGAACAATGCCGGACGTTCCATCAGGAACTTCATGCCGCCGGACATGATCTTCTTTCCTGTATTGGCTTTTCCCAGTCCGTCCAAATCCTGACGCCACTTGTAAATCTGTTCGGCCAAATCAACTTTCACCGGACAAACATCAGAGCAGGACATACACAGGGAGCAGGCAGAAAGATTATCATAATATTTCTCCGGATCGTGAGCCATGCCCAGATTGATACCGATAGGTCCGGGAATGAAATAGGTATAAGAGTATCCCCCACTCCGGCGATATACCGGGCAGGTATTCATACACGCACCACAACGGATGCAATTCAGTGTCTTGATATGATCGGGCTTGGAAAGCAATGTACTTCGGCCGTTATCTACAATGATGATATGATATTCACCGCCTTCGCGGGGACGGCGGTAATGGGAAGTGTAGGTGGTCACCGGTTGTCCGGTAGCCGAACGGGCAAGCAATCGAGTGAATACGCCCAGTGCATCCAAATCCGGAACAATCTTTTCCATACCGAAAGCGGCGATGTTCAATTTCGGATAGGAAGTACCCATATCAGCGTTTCCCTCATTCGTGCAGACTACGATGTCACCGGTTGAAGCTACGGCAAAGTTGGCCCCTGTCATAGCGGCTTCGGCATTCAGGAAGAGAGGTCGCAGGTTCTTACGTGCCGCATGAGTCAGGTAGGTAGGGTCGAAGTTTCCTTCCTCGGTTCCCATCTCCTTTTCGAAAAGTTCGCCTACCTGTTCCCGTTTGATGTGGATGGCAGGCAGTACGATGTGACTCGGTTCGAGATGCATCAGTTGCAGGATGCGTTCGCCCAAATCGGACTCTACGACATCAATGCCCCGCTCCATCAGGAAAGGATTCAGTCCGCACTCTTCGGCAAGCATGGATTTACTCTTGATGAAATGATGCACATTATGTTCATTCAATATCTCATAGACAATGGCGCAGTATTCATCGGCATCTTTTGCCCAATGCACAATGGCACCGTTGGCGGTAGCGTTCTTCTCGAACTCCAGCAGAAGTTCTTCGAGGTGGCTGTTGGAATATAGTTTCAGTTCGCAAGCCTTGTTGCGCAACTCTTCCCATTCGGGAACTTCCTTGCTCATCTTATCCCTTTTGGCACGGACCATCCAAAGGGTCTCATTATGCCATGCTGCCATCTTGCTGTCCTGCAAGAACTTCTCGGCAGCCTTTGAATGTTTTGTACTCATGATTGCGACGCTAGAATTTCTACAATATGGATAATCTGAATAGGCAGATGCTCCCGTTTGATAACACCTTGCATGTGCATCAGGCAGGAACTGTCCGCTCCGACAATATATTCGGCTCCGGTGGCCATGTGGTCTTTCACCTTATCACGCCCCATGCAGACGGAGACTGCCTGCTCTTCCACGGCAAACATTCCGCCAAAGCCGCAACACTCGTCAATATGGCTGGGTTCGAAAACTTCGATTCCTTCAACCAGATCGAGCAAATCACGCAATTTATTGTAATAAGGAATATTCAGTTCGGAGGGAGCCGAAATTAACAATTCACGCACCCCATGACAACTATTGTGAATACTAACCTTATGGGGAAAGCGTGCAGGAATCTTGGAAGGCTTCAGTACATCATGAATAAAATCACAAATGTCATAAATCTTTCCCGCGCTCTGACAAGCGTGTCCTTCTTTCTCTAAGATGCCCGGATGATTCTCTTTCACAAAGGCCACACAACTGGCGGAAGGACCGACTATGTAATCATACTTCCGGAACAAATCGTCAAAACGGAGTGCCAATTTCATCGATTCGTCTTCAAAACCGGCATTTGCCATCGGTTGTCCGCAACAGGTCTGATCCAACGGATAATCGACGTCTACTCCCAAACTTTTCAATAACTTATACGATGCCACTCCCACATTGGGATAAATAGCATTGATATAACAAGGAATAAACAAACCTACTTTCATAACTATATTATGTAATAATTTAAGCTTCCTCCGTATCACCCGTTTATTTTGTTCAACGGATGTCGATTAATTTGTGTGTTTGCAGGCTGAGTCTCCATTTGGGATGTCGCATTACACAGTCCACTGTCAAAGCAGTGTTATTACAAGAACAAGGCTGGAGGAAAAAATGTTCGGCAGGAAGTAGTTCAAAAATACTTATATCTTGTCCTTCATAGACAACTTTCACTTCGTCCATCCGGTCGATTGCCAGTTTTGCCCCTTGTTTGGGTGAGCAGGTCACCCAGTCGATAGATGCCGGTAAGGGGTGTGTACCGTTGGTTTCGATGGTCACATATTTACCGGCCTGATGCAAAAGGTCGATCAATTGGTCGTCTATCCATAAGGAAGGTTCGCCACCTGTGAGGACAACGGTAACGGCTGGATATTTTTTCACTTCGGTGATAATTTCTTCATCGGTCATCATGGTCCCTTCTTCGTGTTGTGTGTCGCAAAAGTCACATTTCAGGTTGCAGCCGGAGAAACGCACGAAGATGGCCGGAGTTCCGGTGTGGTAACCTTCGCCCTGCAAACTGTAAAAGATTTCATTAATCTTTCTCATCGTCATACTTGTTTAATTTGCTACTCTTGTCCTTCTGCGCTGGCGGAATCTTTCTCATAGATGACTATGTTTCCTTCCGATTCCTGCACCTCTACCTTATAGCATTGGGGAATCTGTTTGCACACCCACCGGGCGATATTCTCTGCTGTGGGATTGAACGGAAGTACTTCATTCAGATTTTGATGGTCGAGTTTTTCCATGACCACTTCTTTGATACGAGTGAAATCTACCACCATTCCTTCGGAGTTGAGCCGCATAGAACGGCAATAGACGGTAATAATCCAGTTGTGACCGTGTAAACTGGCGCATTTACTGCGATACGGGAGTACCAGCTTATGAGAAGCCGAGATCTCCATGCGTTTGATTACTGTAAACATGGGTGTATGTATTTTAATAGTTACACGCATCTAATGTCACCTCGATGCAACGACAAAGGTAATATAAAATAGAGTTTTCATTCAGCAAAGAGTGTTATTTTTTCCCTTTTTTTGCACTATCTTTGCCGCATGAAAACTCTGTATATTGTTTTAGGTAGTATCTCCCTTGCACTCGGCATTCTCGGCATCTTTCTGCCGTTACTGCCTACTACCCCTTTTCTGTTACTCACCGCTGCCCTTTATTTCAAAGGGTCTCCCCGACTATATAACTGGCTGCTCAATCATCGGCACTTCGGTCCTTATATCCGCAATTACCGCGAAAACAAGGCGATCCCTCTTCGAGCCAAAGTAATCTCGCTCGTGCTGATGTGGGGAACTATGCTTTATTGCATTTTCTTCCTGATTCCTCTGATATGGGTAAAGATTCTCCTGGGACTGATTGCCGCAGGAGTCACTTATCATATTCTTTCTTTCAAGACATTGAAGTAATGTGATAGTCCCTGTCGGGCATCGGCAAGTTTATCTTCCCAATGTTTCACGGAGTTCTGACCAATAATGTCAGTCACATATTTCACGGAAATAAACGGAATTTCTTTCGAACGGCAAACGAATGCCTGTGCATAGGCTTCCATGTCTACGACATCTCCGCTAACATGGGTCAACTCGGTGAGGAAGCCATCTCCCGTATTACAGATTCCTTCTTCCGTCCAGTGCTTGCAATAACCTTTTTCTTCGAGCAAGGCCGATGAATCAATCTCACACTCCAATCCGAACTCTTTCATTTTCTGCATATCACGGTCTACGAACTTACGGCAGACAAAGATATCTCCTACCTGATGGTTGACTGTTCCGGCACTTCCGATATTGAGTACTAAGTCTGGTTGTACCTGGCGGATTGCTTCTGCCAGATGAAAAGCTGATTTTACTTTTCCAATACCTGTACGAATGTAATAAGGTTCTACATCCGGCCATTTAATCTCTACAAATTCGCCTTGGACGGCGTAGGTTACTAATATTTTCAACATGGGTTTCTTTATATCATAAAATAATTATTCAATGAGATATGCAAAATACTTATATACAATATCTTCAATCGACATTTCATTTTGTTCAAAACGTATTTTGTCCAATGAAGATATTCTTTCTTCTATTGTCTTTTGTCCTCTATATATAGTGGAAATCCGTCAATACAATGTGTCGGTTCTTTTGTATCAGGTACAGCTACACCTAATTTCCGTGCGACGGAAGAACGTACTTCCGCAGTATTTAATATGATTCCCTCTATTTCTGAAGATGACACAGAAAGATATCCGATAGCTTTGTTTGTCCGAGCTATCGGCTCCGACAAACAAGCAGCATTCCATCTGAACGACGTCCAATTTTCTATTTCATGAATAAACAGATCATTGGTTCTTTCCACAAAAATAGCTATTTAATTGGAGTTATAGACAAAGTTGCGGTTAAAATTGGAAAATAAGCCGCAGATTTTGCGGCTTATTTTCCAATTTTATGTTATGTTTTGAAGAATCTAATATCAGGTAATCCGAATACAATATGGATTAACTGATGACCTCATTTATATATTCCTCTGGAGCATTTATCTCAATATAATGTTCCGGCAACTCTAATAATGGCTCTGCAAGCCTTTCTCCATCAAGATAATAAGTGTACCCTAAATATATTTCAGGGCCAAAAATATTGCCATCAGATACTCGCTGCAGGACTTTTCCTTCCGAAGCGATCAAGTGAAAACTAGGAATATTGTCTCCTATGAAAATTCTTCTTTGTTCCATTTTATTTTAATTTACATTTTATTACCAAGTCCAAAGGGAACTCGGTTATTACGTCCTTTGATGAACTTAAATACTTT
>NZ_JBFNXO010000004.1:0-1109 GCF_040812255.1 Bacteroides sp. L008
GTTTGAAAATGCTTCACTCTTGTAGTTGGGAACAATTCAAAATCAAAGATATAGCAACTATAGGACGCGGCAGAGTTATTAGTTCCGTAGAAATTAGCCAGCAAGTGAATCCCACATATCCAGTATATTCCTCTCAAACATCAAACGAGGGTATCATGGGGTACCTTGACGATTATATGTTTGAGGGTGAATACGTCAGTTGGACAACAGACGGTGCAAATGCAGGAACTGTATTTTATCGTAATGGAAAGTTTAATTGCACCAATGTCTGTGGTTTGTTAAAACTTAGGAAAGGTTTTGATGCTCATTTTGTTTCATTGGTTTTGGCTGAAGCAACCAAGAAATATGTCTCGATAAATTTAGCTAATCCCAAACTTATGAACAACACAATGGGAAATATTCAAATACGCCTACCAAATTTAGAAGAGCAAAAAAGAATATCCATTGTTTTCAGAAAGTTACAAGAACTATTAGCTATGCATAATAGCTTGCTCAATGTCTATTCGATGCAGAAACAGTATTTACTCTCGCAAATGTTTATATAAACATCTGCGAGAGCAGATAGCTTCGTTGCTTTAATAGATTGTCCGCTATTTTTATCTCATTAAGTAGCTTACATTCAATGCTCTTTATGATGGATAAAATATGCCGTTGCACTTCTAAAGAAGGAATGCAAACTTTCATATTAAGCCATTCGTCAACATTGATAGAACGACCATCTCTTATGCCATAAGTCACCAATCTAAGAGAGTTAATGAACGAAGTTGATGTGAAATAAGGTGCCAAATATCCATAGCTTAATCTATCGTTAGGGCGCAAAATGATATAAGCAGGACTACATACCCCAACCATTTGAGAAAAAGCCATACCACCTTGAAATGAGCGAAGATGCACTATATAATCACCTTCTCGAACTATTTTATAGCCAGTGATTGCGTTTTTTTCGTACTTGATGTCAATATTCAAATCGTTACGTTCAATCATACCAAATTCTTGACTTGCGGACAAGATATTTGAGTATTCCATCATCTTATTTTTTTCATTGACAACCGTCAACAAGTCACCATATAAACAGGGCTGACCATCTATGTTTTCATAGAGTCTATCTA
>NZ_JBFNXO010000005.1:0-1075 GCF_040812255.1 Bacteroides sp. L008
ACTGGTTCAAAAGCAATCCCTAATGATCCAAATTCTATTGGATTGCCTTATGGAGCTTTTGCTGATTGTACTAACCTAGAAAATGTAACATTAATGCCCAACATTAAGCATCTTGAAGGAGCTGTCTTTGCCGGATGTATATCTCTCAAACACATGACGATACCCAGTTCAATAGAAGTAATAAATAATAATCTGTTTTATAATTGTACATCACTAAAAACAGTTAATATCCCGTCAGGCTTAACCATTACTAAATTTCCTTCAGATATATTCAATAATTGTGTGTCCCTAACATCATTGATAGTAATTCTTGAAAAAATCACATCCATTGGTATGAGGGCATTCATGAATTGCCGTTCATTGGCTGGTGTAAAGATGTTGGGAACTATTCCACCTACACTTGATTATGCTGTATTTGAAGGTGCAACTTTTCCGATATACGTCCCCCAAGAAGCTGTTAATACATATAAATCAGCTTCCGGGTGGACCTCTGTATCTTCTAGGATTGTAGGATACTAATTTTCTACCAATTATATAATATGAAAACATCAAATGGTCAATATTCAATAATTCTGGATGCTAAAGAAGTCCAACCAGATGCAGACTTATATGCATCAACTGCTCCTCCTGGGACATATATTGGGAATGTCGTATCATTAAATACGCCATATCCAAGTGTCGGAGGGGTAGTTCCCTTCATTTTTACACCTTTTAATGAATGGCAATTCATAAAGGCAGCCTGTCCAATTGATGTTACAGTGTTTGGTATTTCTATTAATGATGTCAGTGAAGAACAACCCTTAAACAATCCAGCAGGGAATTCCTCTGGCATATATGTGGATGGAAGTTCTACCGTTAATAAAGATGTGCAGCCGTCAAAAATAGAATTATTTATTTTTTCAATTGTGTTTGGTATTGTTACATGTTTGAGAGATATGCATCCTGCAAACACGACACCTTCAAGATGTTTAATATTGGGCATCAATGTTATACTTTCTAGGTTTACACAGTTTTGGAAGGTTCCATAAGACAGGCCAATTACAGTGTAACCAGTATATACAATTTCTGAATTAAC